>NZ_CANMJE010000001.1 GCF_947498095.1 uncultured Shimia sp.
AGCACGGCGACGAGCGGGGCTCAGAAGTTTCCCCGTGCGGCTTCCTTCAAGATGAGTTTGTCGAGCGTCAGGTCAGACACCGCACGCCTCAGCCGATCATTTTCTTTTTGGAGGCGTTTCAGTTCTTTCAGTTGATCTACACCCATTCCGCCGTATTGCTTGCGCCAGCGGTAATAGGTTTGTTCAACAACTCCAATCTGTCGGATCGCATCCAGACGCGGCATTCCTTGCCCCGTCAGAACTTCAACCTGTCGTAACTTTGAGACAATCTCTTCCGGCTTCAGTCGCTTGTTTGCCATTCTTAGTCCTCCGTTTCCTAACCTTAACGGTGGACCCATTCAGATGGGGAGGCTCATTAATGCAAATAGTGCAAACATTGGACGTTTCCTATCCCCCCTCAGCAACACTTGCAGAGTTTTGGGGCAAAAGTTTGCGGGAAGACCGGTGTGAATTGAACGCTGCGACAGGCAAAGCGAGCAATGTCGAGCCTACGAAAAAGCGTAATTGGTGTCCTAGTTTGGCACCCCAATCGTAAATCCGTGCTAGCCCTCAGGTTCCGGTGTGCTCCACATAATTTTCGAGACATACCCTGAAACGGAATGACTGCGTGCGCTTCGTAGCGACTCAGCGATGAACCAGAAGTTTCGAAATCCCCATCTCCCCAAAACTTAACTCCTGAACTTAAAACTCGGAATGGAAAGTTGAAAGAGTAAGTTACAGGTGCGTCATGGTTGCTCATCGATACGATGACCATGATTGGACTTTTAACAGCATGGCTAAACTGTACTCGACTAGTCGAAGCGTTTCTCCCGACGAGGGTAATTGCTTCAGAATTGGTTGGAGCTTCCTGTACTTCAGGGTTCAGATATGGGCCACTGGAAGTTCAGTAATCAGTGCCACCATTAGTTTGGGAAAAATGTACTTTCCCGTCATTTTCGACTTTCACGACTTTCCCCCTTTGGCACGTGACGTAGTCTTACACTCGGCCGCTGGCTCCAACATGTGCAGTTTCCCAGCCCGCCCAAAAAGGACGTGTCTTGTTCGATCGGCGATGCAGACCGAAGTACACGAAACTGGCTAAATCCAGCCTCAAAGCTAACCCACTTTTTGTGATTCAACGGTTGCCAAAGGATTGTTATTGGTTTGGTGTCAAGACGTTCGCCGTGCGCACCACCTGAGGAAAGCCCGACTTATATTTATCTTAACTCTTTTGCGCGCATGTTTGGAGTGGGCTAAAACTCTACTTCCCAAATCTTCCGATCTCCGGTTTCGATCAGCTATCCTACAGGGACTTTAACAAGTGGAGGACTCAGAGCCGGAGTAGAAACTGAAGCCTTTTCGTACGCTGTTCGTCGTATATGCGATTGTTAGGGCTAATTGTAGCGCTCCAAATTTCAATCTTGGGAGACAAATTTCGGTCAGTAGAACTATTATTCTCTTCATTGCATGGAGTATTTCCCTTTCTTGCTCTAACAATTCGCGGTCGGCAACTGCAGAGCATGTATGCAGTCCGTAGATTGCAGATATCTTAAAGTAGGTTGACCAAATGTCAGAATGTGTAGCGTTGATTTTGACTTCATGTTACGAAGCGATCATCGCCTCTTAAGAGGCTTCGACAATTGAGGACACAGCGCCAGCTCCAGCATCGATTGGAACGGTATATGCAGTTCTTCCTCCCCAAGTTGTCGAGTAGATTAGAGCCCGCTTCGACCGCACGGCTTGCGGAGGTGCTCACTTCGAAACTCGTTGACGGTATCTATGCGCGATTTCATTTTCTCAGCAGCAATAGTCCAAACGCCGCCCAAGACTTGTTCCAGTCAACAGAATCGGATCGGTTTGGAGCGGAGGCCGTTAAAATCAACAAGCACAGCGCAAGTTACGTGATCGTTCCTTCGTTCAGGCTTTGATTGAAGGCGGTACCTCTCTCCACAGCGACACTGGAATGTGCTGGATCTGGTGACGAGACTTTCTTAGCAATGCCTTCGCCTATTGAGCTGCCTGCAGATCCACATCCATGGCCGCAGCATGCTTCCGAACAATAACCAACGGGTTCATGACTTTGTGTAGTGGATCGGCGTTCGTATGCCAAATCGGTGCCGAGTTGTCAGCAATGGCTCTTTGGTCGATATCCTTGAAAGGCACCTTCCCGGCTTAGGCAAAACAAGCTGCTCAAGAGAAGAAAACCAGCGTCCGACTGACTATTACCTTTCAATTAGGCCTTGCCCGCTCCGAATGCTTCTTCGGGAATCGTTCACAATGTGTGGTTTGATTTCCACTCTTCTCGTCGGAGGCGTTCCCATTCTTTGATAGGTGCTCGGCCCTACCGTGCCAGCGCTTGCCATTGGATTGCTTCCTCACGGGCCACTTTGAGAGATACACCACGCTTTACGATTGGATCATGTCCACCAAAGCCCTTCTCGCGTCTACGTCCACAAACCGATACTCGGAGTACCCACTGCGTTCCGCCATCATCACGATTGAGGAGCCATAAACCGCCACCATCTGAATACTTTCCAAAAGCAGAATTCTTGATTGTGGCATGGGTACGCTTGTCCAATGTATTCAATTCTTATTCCCCAGTTATCTACCCTCAATATATGATATCAGACAAGACATATTGAAACAGATTGAAAAGGGAATATCCTTAAAAATTGCGCATTTTTCAAAAAATACGACACAGCCTGAGACTACCTGATATAGTAGTTCAATGCTGTGCTGATAGCACAATCTTACCCTCAAATTACCCACAATGAAACGCGCTACAAACAGCGCAAATTGTCTGTTTGTTTGCCCTTAATCTCCCCTGTCTAGTCATTCCCTGGTCTTAATTTCGCCTCACTGCCCCGCGATCATCATCTGAAATCGGGCCATTCGGTCCAGTGAATTCGGGTCTAGGCAAGAACATCCGCAACAGGAAATGCGAAAAAAGTAGGTGGGAACATGAACGCAACGACAAAATACAGTCTGGTCATTCCATTCATGAATGAAGAAGAGGTTCTGCCTCTGTTGATGGACCGTCTGGACGGCTTTATGGCCGATCTTGATGGCGCCGCCGAAGTGGTCTTTATTGATGACGGCAGCCGCGACAACAGCGCCGCACTTGTTGCGGAACGCGCCCGTCAGGACGGACGTTTCAAGATAATCCGTCTGTCGCGCAATTTCGGCCACCAGATCGCCGTGACCGCAGGCCTGAACGAAGCCTCGGGTGATGCGGTGATTATCATGGATGCTGACCTGCAGGATCCGCCAGAAGTGGCGCATGATCTGATTGCCAAGTGGCAAGAAGGCTATGAAATCGTCCACGCCCAGCGCCGCCGCCGCGATGGCGAGACCATGTTTAAGAAAATGTCGGCGAACCTCTACTATCGCATGCTGGCCAAACTCTCGTCGGTTGATATTCCGCGCGATGTTGGCGACTTCCGCCTTGTGGACGCCCGCGTGGTTCGGGCCATTCGCGCCATGCCCGAGCGCGACCGCTTTCTGCGTGGCATGTTCGCCTGGGTAGGATTCCGCCAATGCCTGGTTCAATTCGATCGTCCAGAGCGTCAGGCAGGGGAAACCAAGTATCCCCTGAAAAAGATGCTGCGCCTGGCGATGGATGGTGTCATCAGCTTTTCAGATGCCCCGCTGCGCATGGCCTTATGGCTGGGGGCATTGGTGTCGCTTGGCGCGATGCTCTATGGCGCCTACATTTTCTCGCTCGCGCTGTTCACAGACCGTCTCGTGGATGGCTGGGCCTCGACCATCGTGATCTTGTCTTTCCTGTCGGGCATGAACCTACTGATTTCTGGCGTGATTGGGCTGTTCGTCGGCCGCATTTATACCGAGGCCAAACAGCGGCCTTTGTACTTTGTGTCAGAAAGCATCGGCCTGACGGATGTTGTACGTTTGCCTGACCAGCGTCCCGAAACTCGTCACGTGTTTCGCACGCCCTATCAAGCACACGGCTAAGTTGCTACCTTAGGTTCAATCATAACAAACGGACGGTTCATCATGAGCAGTTTCGCACCTTTCGGACAAATCATACGCTTTGCCGGCGTCGGTGTTACGTGTTCGGTGATGTATTTCGTGCTGGCAACTGGCTTGAACAGCTTGCTTGGGCTGGACACAATCAGCGCCTCATTTCTAGCCTATTTGCTGTCGGCAATCTTTGGTTACACGGCACATCGCCGCGTGACCTTTGTGAGCGACGGCGCTGTGCACCAAGAGGTCACACGCTTCTTTGCCGCCACCGGCGTTGGAGTCACAATTTCGCTGATTGTACCGATGATGCTGCACAACCACACGCCTGTGTTGTCTTTCTTTATGGTGTTTCTGATCGTGCCCGCGTGCTCATTCGTGATGATGAAGTTCTTCGTATTCCGCACATGACAAAAGATCTGATTGCACCGCTGGCAATCCTTGTTGCCGGGGCCATCATGCTGAGCGGCACGATGCTGAACCACGACACCAGTTGGTACTTGATTTCGACCGGATGGTGGCTCGACGGGCTGCCGATCTATGAAGAGATCCTTGAACTGAACCCACCCTGGTCGTTCTATCTGGCGGCTCCGCCGGTTTGGGCCGCAAAAACGCTCGGCATCTCGGCAACCACAAGTTTTCAGATTTACACGTTGGCCTTGATCGTTGCGTCGATCTGGATGGCAGGTCATATTCTGCGCGGTGATGCCAGCATTCCCGATCTGACGCGCCGCATTTGGCTGGCTGCAGCCGCCGCCGCTCTGGTCTGGGTTCCAATGAAAGACTTCGCTGAACGCGAGCATCTTTTTGCAATTTTCTATTTGCCCTTTGTCGCCATGTCGATGAGCAGCACCCAGCGCACCCGCCGCCAGCGTGGCTGGATCAGCCTCTGGGCGACATTGGGTGTTGCGCTGAAACACTATTTTGTTTTGATGCCGCTCTTGCTGTTGATCTACCGCCTGATCGCTGAACGCAGTTGGCGTCCGATCCTGCGCATCGAAACCTTGCTGCCAGCAGCCTTGCTGATCGGCTATGTCGGCGCATCCTGGGTTGTGCACCCGGCCTATTTCGACAAGATCATTCCGCTGACACTCGCGGTCTATGGCACTTCGAGCCTGCCGATTGACATCCTCTTGGGCAAGGCTGCCCCGGTGCTGTTCTTGTTCCTCTGGCCTCTGATCATGGCCGGACTGGTCCATCCTGATCGCCGTGCAGCGCTGGTGGCGGTGCTGACCGCCCTTGGCGGGATTCTTGTGTTTTTCATCCAGGCCAAGGGGTGGAGCTATCACCGTGTCCCTGCAGACGTTTACACCGTTCTGGCGCTGGTCTGGGTTGGCACTTCTTTGGCGCGGACGCGACAACACTGGATGCCCGCCGCCCTTGCGGTACTGGGATCTCTGTCGATTTTGGTGCCAGCAATCGCAAGCGGGCCTTACGACATCAGCTTTGCCCAAAAGGTCGAACGCCACTTTGCTTGTGCGCCTGGAGAACGAAGCTTTCAGGCCTTTAGCTCGGTGGTTTCCTCGGGCTATCCGTTGGCCAACTATGCGCAGGCAACGCCGTCGAACCGCGCGCCGACCCTTTGGTTAATACCAGGGGCGACATACAATCTCAGCCAGGCCACCGACGACGCTCGCTCTAAGTATGAAGAGATTTTGGCCTATGCAAAAGACACAGTTCTGGCCGATTTTTTCCGGGCCCGGCCGCAACTGGTGTTGGTCGACGTAAGCAAGGAAAAATTCTATTTCGGCGACATTGACTTCGACTACATCGACTTTTTCAGCGAGGATGACGCTTTTCTTGAGGCTTGGCGCGACTATCAACAGGTCGGGCAGGTCGGCGACTTTGAAATCTACCACCGCCCGGGCTGCTAAGTCGGGTCAGAACAGCGCCGGACGCATCGTGTCCGCTGGCGTAACCTCGAGCCGTCTCAGCACCGTCGCGGCAATCCCGAGCTGGCTGAGTTCCTTGCCGTCTTCCGGCAAGCTCTCGGCCTCACCGAAGTAATAGAACGGCACCTCGCGCATGATCTTTTCCATGCCGCCGTGATGTTTTTCAGCGTTCATCCCATGATCTGCGGTCACAATCACCTCATACCCCAGATCGCGCCACGTGGGGATCGCACGGGACAAGGCGTTGTCGATCATCCAGACCTGCCAACGATATTCGGCGCTGTCTCCGCCAAAGGTATGACCCAATGTGTCGGCGGCACAGCTGTGCAACAAAAGATAGTCGGGCTGATGCGTCTCGGCCAGAATGGTCACCTGCGCACAGAGGTCGATCTCAGCTGGCGCCATCGCATTGACCGGGCCATAGCCCTCCATCGAATAAAACCGGGCGTGTTGAATATCCGTGTCCGGGTCACTGTGTTCGACCGATCGCAACCGATCCCACGGACGGTCGACATAAAGCTTGTGAAAGTACTCTTGCGCCACGGCCGCCGTGGTCTTTCCGGCCGCGCGGGCCACCGAAAAGATGTTGGCGCTGGTCGATGCGCGCATGCCTTCGTTCGACACGATGCCATGCTCATGCGGCCACAGGCCGGTATGGATGCTTTCGTACATCGGCCCCGACAGGCTGGGGGTCGCGGTGATCATTTTCCAACGACGGGCCTGCCCCAGTTCGACGGCCCCTTCCAGATATCCGCATTGCGACGTGGCCGCGTCATATCCGCTGCCGTCCATGATAACGAGAATGACTTTTTTGTTCATAACCCTGCCCTGATTAAGCTGTTGTCTGAAGATGCCGGATCACGAACGCGTAAATCTGGCCCAGACGCGGCGTGCAAATGTCGCGTTTGACAAACTCATGACGGTGACCAATCCGCGCGCTAAAGGTCTCGGTAAGGGGAATGGCGCATGGGTACAAAGGCGTCGACGATATCCATCACGGAATACACGAGCAGTGCCACAATCACCCAGCTGGTATATGACCCCGCCAAGACGCCAAAAGGGATCAAGCCAGACAGCCCCGAGACAAAGGCACCGGGCAGATCAGACATTCTGAAAGGACCGGGCGGGCCTTCGCCAATGCGCTTTTTGATCTGCTCTCGTACCAGACGCGCAAGCAAGCGACCCGCGACAGCAACCACGCCCATCAGCGCCCAGAACGTTCCGGTTTCAAGATACCTGTCGGCAATCAACCCAACCGACGCATAGATACAGATATAGTGGAACATACCGACGAGGTAATCCATATCGGCCCCAAACACGGAAGACCGCCCAGTGGCGCGGGCCAATGTCCCGTCTGCGCAATCCAGAATTTGAAACAGCGCGCCCAGAATGACAACGGACCAAACCGCCAAGGTCAATGGGAGCCAAACCGCAAGTGCAGGCATAATGAGTGACAAGACAAATCCCAGCCCTGTAACCATCAACGGTGTCCAACCAAGCCGCAGGAATACCCACACAAACAGCTGGCTTGGTACGCGGAACAGAAACGCAATAGCCCATTCACCCCGCCATTCCTCAAGCACGTGCTGATCTTTGAGGTCTTTTACGATTTCCCGAAGCGAAAGCTGGATCGCCATCTGTCTGTCCTGTCGTTATACCGCTTGCTTAGCACAGGATCGGGCGATGTCACGAGGACAAGTTCGTGGCGAACCAGAGCATTGCCTAACCTCGGCAACAGACGTTTTCCCTTGCAGCCAATGATGCGGGACGCGATGCTGGTCCGAACGTCAAATGACATGAGAAATGCCTGATGCAACCTTCGCTGTTTTCAGACCTGAAAGATCTGCGCGACAGCGAAACCGGCACCATAACACCGTTTAAAACCCAGCTCATCAAATGGGTTGGCAACAAGCAGCGTTATGCAGATCAGATCATTTCGCATTTCCCGCGCACTTATGGCACTTATTTTGAACCGTTCCTGGGATCCGCCGGCGTGCTGGCAAACCTTGCACCTGCGCGGGCCGTGGCCTCGGACGTTTTCCGTCCGTTGATGGACATCTGGCAATGTCTGGCCGACACCCCGGACGAACTAAAAGACTGGTACGCAACACGCTGGGAGTGGGTTCAAAAAGGCGACCCACTAGAGCGCTACGAGCAGATCAAAGCCACCTACAACGCCAATCCAAATGGCGCCGACCTCTTGTATCTGAGCCGTGCTTGCTATGGCGGGGTTGTGCGGTTTCGCAAAAAAGACGGCCTGATGTCGACTCCAATGGGCAGCCACCCTGTCATCAAGCCCGAGAAATTCGCGCGGCGGGTCGAAATGTGGAAGCCCCGCGTCGCGGGCACCCGGTTTGAATGCCTCGACTATCTTCAGGCATTTGATCAGGCTCAGGCCGGTGATCTGGTTTATTGCGACCCGCCTTATGCCCATTCTCAAAGCATTCTCTATGGCGCTCAGCGCTTCCGGTTAGAGCATCTGATGCAGGCCATAGCCGAGGCCAAAAACCGCGGTGTCTATGTCGCACTTAGCATTGACGGCACAAAAAAGTCAGGGAACACCTATTGCGACATTCCTTACCCGAAAAATCTTTTCGAAAGTGAGCATTTCGTCAATATCGGACGGTCGATGCTGAAGCGGTTTCAGATGGATGGTCAAACCCTCGAAACCGAGGTTGTACGCGACCGTTTGATGCTGACGTATTAGCCACATTCCCGTCACATTTGACCGATTTGGACGGCAGATTAAGACATACATGCCATACGCACGAATCAATTTGTTCCGAAGCTGGGGACATTTATCGGTTCTCGGCATGACTGTTTCCCGAATAGCAATAACCTCGGGATTATTGTTGCCACAGAAGGCTGACGTAAGGTCAAGGATTAATGGTTCCGGATTGGAAACGTTGCACGACTTAAAAGTCGCCCGCTCACCACTTGTAAACAGGTGAAGCAACCCTTCAACCAAATTTCTTCACTTAAATCCAGATGGTTACTCCTCTTCTTTTTTCCAAATTCGGAAACAATGCCACGATTCAGATTGATCGAGATCTCTCTTGGACAGATCAAAAGTAGATCATTAAGTACAAAAAAAGGCGAAATGTGGCATCTTTGGGTTTTGTTAAAGGCGCGATTGAAGCATGTTTAGGTCACGCCTAACTGGGGGGCGACATGTGGCTCGGGGCGGCCAACCAAAAATTTGATGCATCTGCGTGGTGCAATCGTACGAATTGCGAGCTGCGGACACCTTGTCCGTCGGTTTTGCGGGTGCGCCGAATGCGGCACGCGCTTGAGAAGAGGTTACTATGGCTGATCTTAGTGGTCCTGGTGTTGTCGCGGGCACTGAGAACGACGATACCATCAACGGCGGATACACCGATGGTGATGGTGATTCCGTAACAAGCGGAAATGATGTTGTTTTTGGCCTTGGTGGAGATGATTCCATCGAAGCTGGAGACGGTAACGATACCATTCATGGTGACAGCGGGGCCTCTGGGTCGGGCTCTTCGACCAAAGTAATCGACTTCAACGACCTCGCTGCGGGCACTCTGGTGTCTGATCAGTATGCTGGCGTTTCGATCGAATCCTACCACTCCGGCACGCCGACGATGATCTTTGACACGTCGAACCCGACTGGCGGCGACACAGATCTGGCCACAAACAATCTGGGCGGAGTTTTGATCCTGTCAGAAGACGGCGACAGCTCGGATCCGGATGACAATTCTGATGGCGGCAAGATGGTTTTCAATTTCGACGATCCGGTCGACGTGAACCAGCTGACCTTCCTCGACATCGACGAAGACTATGTAAAGGTTAAGTTTTACGACGCCAACGGCGACAAAATCGGCGAAGTCAAAACTTACGGTGGCGACGACAATTCCCAGATCATCCAAGACTATGACATGACGGGTGTCAGCAAAATGGTCGTTGAGATGAAAAGCTCGGGAGCGATCGACAACCTGACATACACCAGCGATGCGCCCTCGGGCCCAGGTGATTTCGGTGACGACGTGATCTTTGGCGAAGGCGGCGAAGACCTGATCTATGGTGAGGGCGGCAGCGATACCATCGACGGCGGAACCGGTGACGATACGATCTATGGTGGTTACGGCGACCAGGAAGCTGGCGGAACACGCGAAAGCTTCAATT
This sequence comes from uncultured Shimia sp., assembly GCF_947498095.1. Classification (GTDB taxonomy): domain Bacteria; phylum Pseudomonadota; class Alphaproteobacteria; order Rhodobacterales; family Rhodobacteraceae; genus Shimia. The sequence continues at coordinate 10,002 of NZ_CANMJE010000001.1, forward strand.
GGAGCGAACTGACCGAAGGTGGTTCAACGGTTTCAGATGGGGATGATCCGACCAGCGGTCAGACTCAGGATACAGGCTCCGTCGAGGTCACATATACTGTCCTTGAATACGATCACGGGAAACCTCGTTTCGAAGACGACACACAGAACGTCGGCGGAATTGACGACGGATCCGAAACCATTGATTCCTCTAGCTCATTGGAATCGCGGACAGATGATGACGGTGACAAAGACGTTGTTCAGCTTGAGTTTTCTAGTGCAGTTTCGAACGTCGACTTCCGTGTGAACGACATCGACCACGACTCTGTGGTCACCATTCTGGCGTTTGACGCGGACGGGAATGCAATTCCGGTCACATTGACCGCAAGCGGCAACACCGACCTTGATCTGGAAGATACAGATAGCGTTGCAGGAGACGATACAGCGCGCGCAACAGGCAATTCTGGCTCAAACACCGAGGACGACAACTCCATCCTGGTTGAAATTGCCGGACCAGTCGCGACCATCCAGATCATTCACGAAAATGATGGTGGCGATAATAGCAACGTCAATATCACCGACGTCTTCTATGACACGCCGGTTGTGTCTCTTGATGGGTTGGACGAAGGGGATCTGATCCTCGGCGGCGAAGGCGACGACTTGATCTTTGGCGAAGAGGGTGATGACACCATCTATGGCCAAGACGGATCTGACACTGTCGAAGGTCAAGACGGTGATGACATCATCTATGGCGGCAGCGGCGACGGCATCCCGACAACCTCTCATGAGATCTTTGAGTGGTCAGAGGAAACCGACTTTGCCGATGGTCAGGATGTGTCGGGCTTTACCCAAGACACTGGCAGCGCCAATATCACGTTCTCAACCGTGAGCCAAAGCTCTGGCGTTGACACCGAATACGACACCTCCACGCAGGACGTAAGCGAGCTTGACGCCGAAGTTGGCGCCAACTCTTCCTTGGTGTCCGTTCTGAATGATGATGCAAATTCAGCGACTTACGCTTGGGCATCTGACACTCCCATCGAGAATGTTGAATTCCGCATCAACGACATCGACGGCGATGGCCGGGTTGTTGTGCGTGCATGGGACGAGAACGACAACCCAATCGAAGTCGTGCTTACTGACGCGGGTTCTGGCCTTGCACTTTCGGATGCCGATGGCGTTGCCGGAGCGGAAACCGCTACCAGCATCGACAACGACTATACCGATAACGACAACCCCGAGCATTCGGTCCTTGTGACCATTCCTGGCCCGGTTTCCCGTTGGGAAGTTCAGCACGAACAGGACGGCGGAAACAATTCCGGCGTCACCGTGACGGACATCACCTTTGACGTGACAACAATTGTGACCGACACCGATGACGGCGCAGGTGACTCGCTGGTTGGCGGTGATGGCGATGACTCGATCTACGGCGAAGGCGGAGACGACACCATTGAAGGTGGCGACGGCTCTGACTCGATTGAAGGCGGCGAAGGCAATGATCTCATCGAGTCGGGAACGGGCGATCTTGCGGATCAACTGCCCGACCTCGGTTTCCCGGGTTACGGTCCTGTCCCGCCAATTGCAGCGGACAGTGATCCCGATGATGACCGCGATTATGTCGACGGCGGCGCTGGCAATGACACCATCTCGACCGGTGATGATGCCGACACAATTCTGGGCGGCACCGGCAACGATGAGATCGATGGCGGCGTTGACGCCGATGATATCGACGGCGGTGAAGGCGACGACACCATCATTGGTGGCGAAGGTTCAGACACCATCGACGGCGGCGACGACGACGACCTGATCTATGGCGGTCTCGACCCCATCTTCCCTGACTCGTTGAACATCAAAGATGACGACGATACCTTTGGACCCGATCCCGAGCCTGACAATGGCCGCGACCTGATCGACGGTGGCGCCGGTAACGACACCATCTTTGGTCAGGACGACGATGACACCATCTTTGGTGGCACCGGCAATGACTGGATCGATGCGGGTATCGACGACGACAGTGTCGATGGCGGCTCGGGCGTTGATATCATTTCTGGCGACCACGGCGACGACACCCTGTCCGGCGGCGACGACACCGACCTTGTCCTTGGTGGTATCGGCGACGACGACATCAGCGGTGACGCCGGTCGTGACATCCTTGGTGGTGGCGAAGGCAGCGACACCGTCGACGCCGGTACGGACAGCGACTTTGTCTACGGCGGCGACGGCGCGGACAGCGTAATTGGTGGCGACGGCAGCGATGTTGTTGCTGGCGGCGAAGGTGACGACGAGATCTATGGCGACGGCACCACGGACGAAGGCAACACCGCTGGCGGCGCAGCTGACCTCTTGTTCGGTGGCGAAGGCGAAGATACCCTCGTCGGTGGCTCGGGCGACGACATCCTTGTTGGCGGCGCTGACGCCGATGACATGAGCGGTGGCGATGATCGCGACGTCTTTGTCGAAGTTGGCGTGGGCGACCATGTGGACGGCGGCGAAGGTGGTGACGACTACGACACGCTGGTCATCAACGGCAACGCGATCATCGAATATGATGAGAGCGATCCGACCTGGGATGGCGTTACCAGCGAAAGCGGCACGATCACCTACTTTGATCTGACGACGTTGATTACGATTGGATCTTCGACCTTTGAGAATGTCGAGAATGTCATCTACGTCGAAGACCTTCCGAACCCGGAAGAGTTCCTGCAGTCTCTGACGTCTGGCGACGATGTCCCCACGGTTCTCGCAACCTCTGCTTCAGATGTGTTTGAACCCACCAGCGGCCCCGGCGTTGTCGAAGGCACCCCTGGACCTGACCTGATTGACGAGTTCTACGCCGGCGATCCGGATGGAGATGTCGTTGGCCCAGGCGACGACACGATCTTGGGTTTCGACGGCAATGACACCATCGAGGGTCTGGCAGGCGATGATGATATCATTGCAGGCGATGGTGACGACGTGGTCGATGGCGGCGACGACAACGACATTATCCGTGGCGAAGGGGGCAACGACAGCCTCGAAGGCGGTGATGGTTTCGACCAGATCTCGGGTGGCGACGACAACGACACTATTGATGGTGGCGCCGACTCGGATGTTCTGGACGGCGGCGACGGCGACGACTCGATCACCGGCGGCACCGGCAATGATGGTCTTTACGGCAATACCGGCGATGACTTCCTGGATGGCGGCGATGGCAGCGATCTGGTCGTTGGTGGCGCGGGTGACGATACCATCGAGCTTGGTGGTGACGATGGCGACATCGACCTGGCCTTTGGTAACAATGACCAGGACACTTTCCAGAACCTTGGCGGTGGCGACACTGTTATAGGTGGCGAAGGTGGCGATGACTTTGACACGATCAATCTGGACGGCTCAATCCCGCCGGGTGGGTCTTACGTCGTAAACTACGACGCGGGCGACCCGACCTTTGATCCGGTCACTGGCAAGAGTGAAAGCGGCACGATCACGCTGCTCGATTCGAACGGCGATCCCGCTGGCACGATCACCTTTGGCCAGATCGAGAATATCGTCTGCTTCACCCCCGGCACTGTGATCCTGACCACGTCGGGCGAAGTTCCGGTGGAACAGCTCAAGGCAGGTGATCAGGTTGTGACCCGCGACAACGGCCTGCAGACCATCCGTTGGGTAGGCAGCAAGGCCCTGTCAGGCCGCAACTTGCTTCAGCGTCCAAATCTGCGTCCGGTGATGATCCGCAAAGGCTCGCTGGGACCGAACCTGCCAGAGCGCGACATGATGGTCTCGCCCAACCACCGCATGCTGATGGTCAGCCATCAGGCACAGCTTTTGTTTGCAGAAAGCGAAGTCCTGACGGCGGCCAAGCACATGACCCACTTGGATGGTGTGCATCAGGTGCAGGTTGGTGGTGTTGAGTACGTCCACTTCCTCTGTGACAACCACGAGGTCGTGCTGGCCAACGGCACATGGAGCGAAAGCTTCCAGCCCGGCGCCTTCTCGATGGGCAGCATGGATGACGCGCAACGCTCGGAAATCTATGACCTGTTCCCCGAGTTGCAGGATCACAAGGGCCTCGACAACTACACCTCGGCCCGCCTGACGCTGAAAGCGCACGAGGCGAAGCTTCTGGGCTAAAGTCCACATCGATTAATACAAAAGGGCGGTCCATTGGGCCGCCCTTTTTGTTGGCGGGAACGCCGGATGCTTAAAGGCTCCAGCTAAACCCCGTGTCCTTTTCCGACCGCTCCCACAACTTCTGCATGACCATCTTATCATGGGCATACGGTTCCAGAGTTCCCTTCCCAACCGGTCCAACCATTTCCATGCGCCCGGTCGGGCCATAAATGGCCCTTTGCTCCAATGCATTCTCAGTCGCGCACATGACCTCAGGGTAGGCCCCCTTTTCAGCTGACTGTGCGATCGGCAATTTGGCCATGAACCAGAACATGACGCGCGTAATCAGGTTGCCACTCGTCTTGACCAGCGACGTCCTGGAGGCACCGGGATGGCAGACATAAACCTCAACGTTTTTACCGGCCGCTTTAACCCGGTCCTGCAATTCATAGGCAAACATCATCTGCGCCAGCTTGCTATGGCAATAGGTGCGGTTCTGGTGGTAATTCGCGTCCCAGTTCATATCCTCGAACTGTATCGTCTTCAGCCCCATTTTGTAGCCCAGGCTCGCGACGACAACGATCCTGCCCTGCGTTTCCTCGATGCGATTAAAAAGCGCACCGCACAAAACAAAATGGCCGTAGTGATTGGTCCCTAGCTGGCTTTCAAATCCGTCAACTGTAAGCACCTGTTTCGGCACCTGCGCAATGGCAGCATTGCAGATGAGCCCGTCAATACGCGGCACCGTTTTCAGCACCTCTGCCGCTGCCTCTCGGACGCTCGCCAGCACGGCAAGATCCATCAATACAAAACTCACATCCGCGCCGGCGCCAAACTCTTTTGTCAGCAGGTTAATAGCCGCCGCCGATTTGTCGGCATTACGGTTCAGCATCACGACCCTTGCCCCTTTTGATAAAAGGATACGACTGGCTTCAAATCCTGCCCCTGCAGTGGTTCCGGTGATGACATAAGTTTTGCCCTTCAACGAGCCAAGTCGTGCAGGCGTCCAACCTTGCTGCCCAAGTGTTTCGCGTACCAATTCTATGCTCCTTTACTCCGCCTACCTGCATCATTCGGTGCTCTTGGCGGCCAACTTGAAATGACAAATATCTCTCAAAGCCACCACAAAACAGATGAATTTCTGGCAAATACTTGCCTATTCATATCAATAGAGTACAAATTGCATTCATTATCTCTGGAACTCGGCATGAGCAAACAACAAATCCTGCACCTTATCGAAAGCAGGATGCACAACGATGGCATGATCGAAACCGGTATCAGCGGTATTCAGATTTTCCGGATGACGGAGCCCGTACGCTGCGCGCCGGCAGTCTATGACCCCTGCGTTATCGCCATCGTTAGCGGTACGAAAGAGGCGCTCTTGGACGGGCAGCGATACAAGTATGACAGCCAAAAGTACTTGTGTTGTCCAATGTCCATGCCAGTCGAGGCTGGCACGCCCAAGGCTTCTCCCGATAACCCCTTGCTGGGTGTATATATCTCGCTCGATACGCGCGCGATAACCGAACTCGCCATCGAAATGGACATTGATGCCGGTATAGCGCGACAGCCCAGAGTTGGTCGGCGCCCGCAAGCGTTGTCTTTAGCCCGATGGAGCGATGATTTTACCGACGCCCTCCTGAGACTGTTGCAGGTAAGCGAAAATGCCACCGATGCCGCCGTTCTTGGCAGGGGCAGGCTGAAAGAGTTGCACTATGCAATCCTCAAGGGCGAAGCAGGTCTCGCCGCGCGACGCGCCTTTGGTACCAGTAACGATATCGCCCGCACGATCGACCTTCTGTCCTCCCGGCTCGATGAAACGATCTCTATTGACGAAATGGCAGCCCAAGTCGGCATGAGTCGTGCTGTTTTTCACCGCAGGTTCAAAGAGGCAACCACCATGTCACCAATCCAGTTTGTGAAATCCATGCGCCTCAACAAGGCGGCAATGAAAATCGCCAGCGGCTTGACAGTGACCCAGGCCGCAATGGACGTTGGATATGTCAGCACCTCTCAGTTCAGCCGCGAGTTCAAACGTATGTATGGCAAATCCCCCCGGCAATGGTTCGATGCGCAACAATTTCTTGCCGAGCGGGCGCGACTTTGAAGGCCGGAGTTTGTGAGCTTTGTATAGGGGTCTCGCACATGACCCTTTTTTGAACGCTTGCTTAAGTTACACAAAATGATTAACATGTTATCTAATTAAAGCGCGAAACAGAGGAGTGCGACAATGCCAGTCCCAGCCCCGAACCTTTATCCCGACTTCAACATCGTGCGGCTCAGCCATGTGGAGTATCGCGTGACCGACCTTGCGCGCAGCCGGGCCTTTTATGTCGACACGCTGGGTTTGCAGGTCACTTTCGAGGATGACAGCCACATCTATCTGCGCGCGATGGAAGAGCGCGGACACCATTGTATTGTACTGGTTCAGGCAGAGACCGCCGAAGTGGGCGTGCTGGGCTTTAAACTTTTTGATGAGCCGGACCTCGACAAGGCGGCGGAGTGGTTTGCAGCCCGCGATCTGCCAGTTGAATGGGTAGACCGTCCCCATATGGGTCGCACCCTGCGCACCCGCGACCCTTGGGGCATTCCGCTCGAGTTCTACGTCAAGATGGACCGCCTCGCGCCGATCCATCAGGAATACAAACGCTACAACGGCGTCAAACCCCTGCGCATCGACCATTTCAACATGTTTTCGGCGGACGTCGACGCCAGCGTCGCCTTTTATAACAGCATGGGCTTTCGCGCGACCGAGTACACCGAAGACGCAGAAACTGGCCGGGTCTGGGCAGCATGGATGCACCGCAAGGGCGGCGTGCACGATGTGGCCTTCACCAATGGACATGGCCCCCGCTTGCACCACACCGCCTTTTGGGTGCCGACGCCTTTGAACATCATCGACCTGCTTGATCTCATGGCCACCACCGGTTGGGTCGACAACATCGAACGCGGCCCCGGTCGCCACGGCATCTCTAACGCCTTCTTCCTCTATGTCCTCGACCCCGACGGCCACCGGATTGAGATTTACTGCTCGGACTACCAGACCGTCGACCCAGACCTTGAACCGATCAAGTGGGATCTCAAAGACCCGCAGCGCCAAACCCTCTGGGGGGCCGCCGCACCCCGCAGCTGGTTTGAACACGGCTCAACCTTTGAAGGGGCCAAAACCCGCGACAGCGATCTCAAGTCGCAACCGATCATCGCCCCCTGACCCTCTGGACAAACGCCCGGTCCGGCGATTTGATGCGCCGGAAAACAGACGAAAGACACCCCCATGCCCGCACCCCACAACTCATTCAAAGCCGCCCTCGCCGCGAAGCAGCCTCAAATCGGCCTCTGGGTCTCAAACGGCGAAGCTGCTGTGACCGAAATGATTGCAACCGCCGATTTCGACTGGCTGGTGCTGGATGGTGAACATGCCCCGAACGACCTGCGCTCTTTGCGCGATCAGTTGATGGTGGTGGAACCCGCCTCGGCCCACGGCGTGGTGCGCATACCCTTTGGCGAAGCATGGATGGTCAAACAGGCGCTGGATGCCGGCGCCCAGACAATCCTTGTCCCCATGGTCGACACCGCGGATCAGGCGCGGGACATGGCCAGCGCCATGCGCTACCCGCCCTTGGGCATTCGCGGCATGGGCGCCAGCGGCGGGCGTGTCTCGCATTTTGGCAAGATGGCCGACTATGTGCAGACCGCCAACGATCAAGTCTGCCTTCTGGTTCAGGCCGAGAGCCGCGCCGCGTTGAGTAATCTCGAAGAGATGCTGACCGTGGACGGTGTCGACGGCGTATTTATTGGCCCCGCTGACCTCTCCGCCGACATGGGCTACCCCGGCAACGCCGGTGCACCTGAAGTGCAAGAGACCATCGCCGCCACGATCAAAAAGATCGCCGCCAGCGACAAAGCCGCGGGCATCCTCGTGCAGGACCTCGGGTCAGCTCAGAAATACCTCGACATGGGCGCAACATTCGTCGCCGTAGGGATCGACACAGTGATCTTCGCCAAGGCCATCCGCCAACTCGCCACCGACGCCAAGGGCTTGCTCTAGTTTCCACTCCGGCGGATAAAGAGCGCATGGCAGGCCAGACCGACACCATCATCGACGCCATCCTTGGCGACATCGAAAGCGGCACGCTCAATCCCGGCGACGGGATTGACGAAACTGCGCTGGCCACCCGCCTCGGCGTCTCGCGCACGCCCTTGCGCGAGGCCATGATCCAACTGGAAACCGCTGGCCTTATCACCCGCCAACCCCGCAAGGGTGCTGTGGTCTTCAAACCTTCGCTGGAAGAGTTCCTCGCCATCCTCGAAGTCCACGCCAAGCTCGAAGGTCAGGCCGCAGGCCTCGCGGCGCGCCGCCTTTCGACCGATCACGCCAAGGAACTGGAACGCATCGTCGTAGCCTGCGAACACCACGCCGCCACCAAGGGCGACGCCGACCCCGACGGCTATTACCAGCTGAACCTCGACTTTCACCGCATCATCGCCATCGCCGCCGGAAATCCGTTCTTGCTCGAAATGATCAAGACAAACGCCCGCAAGCTCATGGCCTACTACCGCGCCCGCTATCAATATGTCGGCGCCATCGCCGACAGCGCCAAAGACCATCGCGAGATCGCCACGCTGATCACCGCCCGCGACGCCGAGGCCGCCGAACAGCGCATGGCCCGCCACGTGCAGTTCGATCAGGTCACGGCAATGGATTTGCTGGCGGTGTTGAGTTGACGCCCAAAGTCCCCGGGATGGGCACAACCCAGCTTCACAGCATCACCCCCTACTTCACGGTGAAGGACGCAGATCTTCTAATCGCTTTTCTGACGCAGGCATTCAATGCGCGCATCATCAGGGAAAACCGCTATGAGGACGGGCACGTGCAACATGCTCGCCTGCAAATGGGAGACTCGGTGCTGATGCTGAACCAAAGCTCGTCAGATTATCCGCCCAACACGTCCCAGATGCACCTCTATGTCGACGACGTAGACACCACACACGCCACCGCATTGGCGCTTGGCGCAACCTCGATCATGCAGCCCAACGACAGACCTCACGGGGATCGCATGGCCGGGCTGACAGACCCCTGCTGCAACCTTTGGTGGGTCGCCGCGCCGATCATCGCTTGAATTCGCAAAGCGCGTCTTTGAACGCTTTTCACCAAATCTGTGATGCTTTTTATGCTAATGAAGCATCGAAAATGGCCTTTCGCGACTACGCTCACCAAGTATCCGATAGGATAAACCCGCTTGGGAATGGGTCGCTTGGGTCCAGACCAATTTGCGAAACACCGTAAATCCAACATTGACCTGAAACGCGAACGCGGCTGCCCTGATGGTCCCCAACTTGAGCCTCTCCCAACAGTTCGGCCTTAAACTCACCGCCGATGATCGAGCGGGTGATAAGCGTGTCTCCGGGACGGAGTTCACCTTGCGCATGTAAGACTGCGACGGTCGAGTTGGTGCCAGTACCGCAAGGAGAGCGATCGGCGCGTGCTGGCTTGAGCGTCGTGCAATGGCGCATTGCACCATCATCGTCACGGGATCGGAACATAACATAGGCCAGCCCATGCACCTGCGGGATCTCTGGATGCGTGATGTCGGTTTGAGCGGCAATCAAGTCGCGCAGCACGACACCCTTATCCGCCAGTTCACGGGCATTTTCCGGAGCGATTTTCAGGTCAATCTGATCGACATCCACCAACGCATAAAACACACCGCCATAGCACAGATCATAGGTCACTTCTCCCCAATCGATCGTTTCGATCGTGCCACCCGAGAGTGCCACAAAGGATGGAGGCATATCCAGGCTAACGCTGGTGACCTTACCGTCCTTGCAGGTCGCGCAGGCGCGTACGAGGCCCGAGGCCGTATCAAGGGTGACCACTGTTTCCGGCTCGACCATTTCCATCATGCCGGTTTCCAGAATTGCGGTGACGGCACACATTGAGTTTGAGCCTGACATGGCGTGAGCCTGATCGGTCTGCAGCACGATCATGCCAAAGTCGGCGTCTGGATGACAGGCTGGTGGGATCAGCACGAACGAATGGTTTGCAGCGCCGCGTGGTTCGGAGCAAAGCCAGCGGCGCAGGCTGTCGTCCACCTCGTTGATATGAGCCAGCTTGGCCGCCATCGTATCACCTGGGATATCGAGCACCCCACCGGTGATGACCCGGCCGATCTCGCCGGCGCAATGCACGTCAACGGTTTGCAAGGTGCGTTTCCAGCGCATCGTTCAACTCCTCAAAATCGGTCAACACGATAGGGTTTCATGTCGACAGCTGGTTCGCCACCAATGATAAGATCCCCCATCAGATGGGCGCAGGTCGCGGCATAGGTCAGACCCAGATGGCCGTGTCCGGTAGCATAAAACACACCAGGTGTTTTGGCTGAGGCTGACATGACAGGGATGGTGTCAGGGAAAGCAGGGCGGTGTCCCATCCATTCGGAGGAATCTGCGACTTTCAGATTTGGCAATGCCTCTAAGGCGCGGCGCACTGTGATCTTGGCGCGCCGGTAATCCGGGGTGGCGTCCAAGCCTGCCATTTCAACTGTGCCACCCACGCGAATGCCGCCCGCCGTGGGGCTGACCATGAATGCCTTAGCTGGCCAAATGATCGAATGGGCCAACGAGATACCAGGTGCCGCAATCTGAGTATGATAGCCGCGTTCAGTTTCAAGCGGCATGGGTTCGTCCAGCTGTTGGGAGAGCCGTGCCGTGTAAGCCCCGGCGCACAGGACCACATCGTCGGCCTGAAGTACCTCATCATTGTTTAGTCGAACCACGGAGATTCGATCAGAACGGGAGAACCCGGTTACATTGGCCCGGCGAACACTTCCGCCCAGAGCTAAAAACCGGTCAACCAGACGCAACACGAACTGCTCTGGATCGGCTAGGGTGCGGTTGTCAGGCAGCAAAACCGCCTTGGTGATGTCCTTGGTGATTTCCGGCTCAAGCCTACGGATGGCGGCGGTGTCCAACACGTCGTAGTCAAATCCGAACCGATCCAGCATGTCGATGCGTTCCCGGTCGGCTTGGAACTCGACTTCGTTGGCGTAAAGCGACAAGCAGCCTGTCTTTGAGAGTTGTTCACCAATACCGATTTCATTCATCAAGGCCTTCGTGTCGGCTAGCGCGCGGTCGCAAAGCGCTGCGCCCGCGGTTTCCAATCGGCGCACGACCGATGGGCGGCTGGCAGCCAGAAATCGTGCAAACCAAGGAACCAAGCGGGGCATGTAACGCGGGCTGACCCGGATTGGTCCTTCGGGGTCCATCATCCAGCCGGGAATCTGCTTCCATGTTGATGGGCGCGCAACAGGCATAAACTCGGTCACTGCAATCGAGGCCATGTTGCCAAAAGACGCCCCTGATCCAGGGGCATCACGGTCGATCAACGTCACTGAACGCCCACGCTTTTGCAGCTCATGGGCGATAGCGGCCCCTATTGCTCCGGCACCGATCACAACAGTGGATGTGGGAGACGATGCGCTCACAGTTCGCCCCTTACGGCAAGGAAGCCGGAGACAGTCAAAGCCCCGGCCTCATAGGTTACATGGCCAGGATCGGGGCCATCGCGTCTTTCAGGTCGGCTTTTTCGGCATCGGTCAGCGGACCAAGCGGCGCCCGGCATTCGCCCACCGGCAGGCCCTGCAACTCACAGCCATACTTAATCTTCTGCACGAACTTGCCTGATTCAAGGATGTTCATTGCCCGGTAGAGCTTGGTCATGATGTCCTTGGCCTTGACCAATTCCCCGGCTTTGTAAGCCCGATCCAGATCACAACAAGCCTTGGCCAGGAAATTTGATGGTCCGCAAATCCAGCTTTCCGCGCCCCAGAACATGAAATCCAAGGCGATGTCATCCGAGCCGGAAATCAGCTGGATTTTGCCCTCGTATCGGGTGGAGATATCGACCGCGCGTTGCAACACGCCCGAGCTTTCCTTAATCCCGATCACACGTGGGTTGTCGGCGAAATGGTCCATCAATTCGAAAGAAATGTCCGCACCATCCTTGGCCGGATAGCTGTAGAGCACCAGGTTCACATCAACCGCATCCAGAACGGTTTCGTAGTGCTTTATCAACTCGTCCTGCGTGGGCCGGGTGTAAACTGGCGGCGCCAGCAGCACGTTGTCATAACCAATCTCCTTGGCGATGGCGCTCTGTTCGATCACTTCGCGGGTTGCCATGGCGTTGGTACCAGCGATCAGGATTTCATCGTCGTTGGCAAAATCCTTGACGAACTCCAGAACCGCGCGGCGCTCCTCGGTTGATTGCGAGAAATACTCACCTGTTGATCCGTTTGGCACCCAGCCGGTCACGCCAGCCTCACGGAAATGGGTCAACAGCTTTTCAAATGCATTGAAGTCGATCTTGTCGTTCGCATCAAAAGGCGTAACAAGAGCTGGCATGACGCCGGAGAGTTTCACATTGTAACTCATTTTGATGATCCTAGTGTTGGAGGGAAACGGAAACCGGGGCTTCCGGAAAACAGTCAGATAACAGCCCGTTCAATAACGCGCTCGCCCTTGGCAAAACGCTCATACAGGAACGGTGACAGGTCCATCGAGCGAAACTCGCCATAGATGATCTGCTCGGCCACGCCACGCCCAACGGCCGGGCCCTGTTGTGAGCCATGACCCGAAGAACCGTTGGTGAAGTGAAAATTCGACACCTCGTCATGCGGGCCAATCACCACGTTGAAATCAAAGGTGTTGAAGTCGTAGTGTCCAATCCAAAAGTCGATGATCTCGACATCTTTGAACTGTGGAATGCGGTTGGCGATGATTGGGTGGACCTTGTCTTCCCAGATGGTTTCCTCGGCTGAGAAATCATCGACATCGACCGTTGCGTCCTCACCCAGCGGCGGGCAGCCGACAAGGTAATCATCACCGAACTGGCGGAAATGAACACCCGTCGGGTCGATCGTCAACGGCAGATCGCGGTCAAGTGGTTCCTTGGCGCGGAAGATGAAAGTATAGCGCCGCTTGGATTGAATATCGAGTTTGAGGCCGGCCATGTCGGCGACAATCCCGGCCCGGGTGCCCGAGGCATTGACGATGGCGCCGGCCTCGATGGTTTCGCCCGAAGCAAGGGTCACACTGGTCACCTTGTCGCCATCGCGACCAATCGCCGTGACCGTATTTTGAACATAGTCGACACCGTTTGCGATCGATTTCTTAATCAGCCATTCAACCATCAAGGGCGCGTTGTAATAGCCCTCATCAACCGTGTTGAGGCTGCCCGCTTCGATGTCATCGAGTTTGTAGAACGGATAGGCCGCGGCGATTTCCTTGGATGTCACCATCTTGGTGCCCGCGCCACAGTCTTCCTGCACGCTCTGGTCCCGGTGCAGAACCTTGGTCAGTTCGGCGTTATCGGACAGATAGAGATACCCAAAGTTGCGAATATCTAGGTTCGGCACCTCTGGGTCACCACCCAGGTTGTTGCGGAAGTCCCCAATGAACTCTGCTGCATATTGGCCGATCTTGACGTTGATCGGGTTGGCAAATTGCTGGCGCATGCAGTTGTTGGACGCGCCAGTCTGCGCCTTGGCGAAGGTCGGATCGGGCTCGACCACCAGCACTTTGCCTTTGAAGTCAGGGTTCGATGCAAGGAACCATGCGGTGCAGGCCCCCATGGTGGCGCCGCCGATAATCACGACATCATAAGCGCCGTGCTTTGGCTTTGCGGAAAACCCGGGGAGATCCATTTCCCAAGAGGAGTCTTTGGATGTCGGTTTCATGATGTCGTCTCTTCTTCTACTAAACTCAGGATCAGACCGAGCGGGTGATGCCACCGTCAACACGAATGTTCTGACCGGTGATATAGGCGCCACCTTCAGAGGCGAGGAAGCCGACTGTGGCTGCAATCTCGTCAAAGGACTTGCCGTAGCGCTCCATCGGGATCTTGGCCATAAAGTCCGGGTTTTCCGGCAGGCTGTCGATAAAGCCGGGCAGCACATTGTTCATACGCACGTTGTCAGAGGCATAGTTGTCTGCAAACAGCTTGCTATAGGCCGCCAGACCGGCCCGCATCACACCCGAAGTCGGGAAGACCGGATCCGGCTCAAAGGCGGCGAAGGTCGAAATATTGATGATCGTGCCAGATTTCTGTTTGATCATGATCGGCGCAACGATGCGCGTGGCGCGCACGGCATTGAGGAAGTACACCTCCATACCTTCGTGCCAATCGTCATCGCTGATCTCAAGGATCGGAGCGCGTGGACCATGGCCCGCCGAATTGACCAGAACATCCACGCGGCCCCATTTTTTCAAAACCGCATCGACAAGCTTTTGCATGTCGTCGCTGGATTTATTGGTGCCGGTCATACCGATGCCGCCTAGTTCATTGGCCAATGCCTCTCCCTTGCCGGATGAGGACAGAATGGCGACATTGAACCCGTCTGCAGCCAGACGGCGCGCACTGTCTGCGCCCATACCACTGCCACCACCCATGATGATTGCCACTTTTTTGTCAGCCATTGTTCGTCTCCCTGCAGTCGTCGGATTTCCTTTGAAATCAACATGGCGCTTAGTACGCGGTTTGACTAATCAGTATTTCTGCCATAACACTGTAGAAAATCTATTACCTTGCGGGGAATTCCATTGCGAAACCTGCCGCCATTGAACTCTCTCAAGGCCTTTGAGGCTTCGGGGCGACACTTGAACTTCAGGATTGCCGCCGAAGAATTGGGGGTCACTCAAGGCGCTGTTGCACAGCAAGTGCGGGCGTTAGAGGCCCTTTTGAAAGTCAAACTTTTCCGCCGGCACGCGCGAGGACTTGAGCTGTCAGACGAGGGGCGCAGGTATCTTCCGCCAATCCGACGCGCCTTTGACATGATCGCCGAAGCAAGTGAGAACCTTGCACCCAAAGATGTCGTAGCAACCATTAGTTCTACACCGTCGTTCGCTACGCGGTGGCTGGTTCCCAGGCTTGGTGCTTTTGCGAAAGATCACCCCGAGGTTCGGTTGCGCCTTGACGCCTCAAACGCTCTTTCTAACTTCCAATCGGATGGTGTTGATGTTGCAATCCGACAGGGCAAACCACCTTTTGGGCCCGGTCTGACTGCAGAACCGCTGTTTGCGTCTGAGTTGATCGCGGTCTGCCATCCGGAATTGGCAATCGGCAAAACGCCAATCTCATCTCCCGGCGATTTGCTGAACCACGTTCTGCTTGAAGATGCCCACGGCCAATGGCCCCTATTTCTGGAAAGCGCTCTGGGCGGCGGGCAAATCTCTGACATGCGAACGATGAATTTCAGCCAAACTTCTTTGGCCATAGATGCAGCCGTCGCGCGCCAGGGCGTCGCGCTGACCATTCGGGCATTCGTAGAGGAAGATCTTGCATCCAACCGCCTCTGCCAGCCTTTCCCTTTTTCGGTCACTGCCGAGGAAGGTTACTTTGTGGTCGCGCCAAGAGAACCACGTAACGCCAGAGTGGTTTCTGTCTTGCGCAGATGGCTCGTTGAGCAAACGTGAGTAGAATGGTGCTCATTTCTAAAAAGCATTTTTTCGTAGCTTTTTTGAAATTTGTCTTCGTGCTCTTTTCATCACCGCACACGAACGAACGGCGATTTACATGAACGACGAGGAATCCGCTGCATTTTCTCTATGAGGAAGCTTCTATCTCATGAAGTCCAATGACCGAACTCACCGGGATCGCATGGCCGCGCTGACAGAACCCTATGGCAAAACCTGGTGGACCGCCCCACAGATCAGTGCGTAATCGCCAGAAACGACAGCTTGCTGACCAAAGGAGACAATCTGGATGGACCAATTTCAGAAAGCACAAAGGTCTGTACCAAAACCTTGCTCGCCGACAAGATGGCACAAAACTCGAACATGTTCAATTCGTGCGCTTTATGCTTATTTTCAGAAAAACCCTTGCTACATTTTTTGCTGATTTGAAATGCATAGCTTTCTTTCTACCCTCTGGCTTTGGCCCAAAACGCGACAAGTGAAACGAACATAAGCAAACCTTTTTTGCTATGATGCATGGAACGTTTCAGTGGACCAGCCAGCATTGGCCCCTAAGCGTGCTTCTTAGGGACGAAGGTATGAAGTTGTTCGAGTTAACTCCCGTAGGCCTAGGTGACGTAGAACGCTTGAAGACTAGCCTTCTTGCCGAGGCCAAAAAGGATGATGTACCTGAAGTGGTTGAGAAAAGGGGAGATGGTTGGCCTATTCCAAAGAACGGGCTTCGCAAGGCGTTGCAAACAATGAGACTACATCCATTTTAGTCCTAAGCTGTACGGCAGACCTTTCCAAAGGGAACACCGAACTTTCAGATTACCATTGTCGTAGCTATCGATAACAACCCATTCCTTCAGTAAAAGCTCCATGTCGAGGCTCCTGCCCGCGTCGAAAAACGCGGAAGGGCTCTGCTCGCGGTCGAAGGCCAGCATCAGTTGATGGAAGTAAGTACGACAAAGGAAATCGTTGCTGATGTTTTGTTAGAGATCGCTCGTAACTAACAATGCGATGAGTGTGTGCTTCGTAAGCGTAGCAGACGCCTCCTTTACCCCACCGCCCACTCAAAAAACTCTACAATCTGTCGCCCAAACGCATCCCGATCAGCGCGGCTCTTTAAGGACTCCCGCGCCGCTGCCGTGACTTCATACCCCACATAGTCCGCGGTGAACTCCACAAGGTCCGCGATAAACGCATCCGTCATCTCCGGATGATACTGCGTCGTGAAGATGTGGCGGCCTTTCATATAACCACCGACGGCACACCCTGGCCCCGAGGCCACAATCTCGGTCCCCTCCGGCAGCTTCGTAACCTGCTCAATGTGGCTCGCGTAGAGCCCCACCTGCGCGGGCCGATCTCCAAACGGCAACTCCCCGACCGAATCGGTCATCGCAAACCCATGCACCCAGCCTTCCGGATTGCGCTCCACGGCACCGCCCAGCGCCTTGGCAATTGCCTGATGCCCGAAGCATGCTGCAAAAACCGGCATCTCTGCCGCATCCATCTCTCGGATCAGGTCAAACAGCCGCTGGACCCACGCTTCATCATCATGCACCGAGGCCGGGCTTCCGGTGATCATCACCCCGTCAAACGACTGAATATTTTCAGGAAATTCATCATCCTTTACCGAGAACACTTCGCAGGACCACTCCAGGCGCTGCTCTTGCACCAGCACAGTGAATTTCTCCCCATCCTTGGGTCGGGCATTGGCGAAATCACTCTCATCCGTATTGGTCATCAGGATCGCAAGTTTCATTTTTCTGGTCCGCGCATTTTTCGTTTTGCATATTTATGAGTTCCATATATATACATAACAAAGCAAGTAAACAAGCCAGAAAGGGAGGCGGCTCGTATGACTGTCTGGACACCCAAGGACGACGGATTTGCCGATCTGACCAACCACGACACATTCGCCAACGGCGCGCCACACAACACCTTCAAGCGCCTGCGCGATGAAGACCCGATCAGCTGGACCGATTACGATCAGGGCGAGGGCTTCTGGTCGATCACCCGCAACCAAGACATCACCGAGATGAACCGGAACTTCAAAGTGTTCTCCTCGGCCCGCGGCATCCGCATGGAAGACCAGTCTTACGAGGAATACCTCGCGCGGCGCACCTTTCAGGAAATCGACCCGCCCGAACACATGCACACCCGCGTGAAACTGGCCAAAGCATTTTCCAAACCCGTGGTCGCCCAGTTCGAAGAAGACATCCGCGATCTCTGTGCCGAAATCCTTGATCAGGCGCTGGCCAACGACAGCTTTGACGCCACCAAGGACATCGCCCGACAGCTGCCCATGCGCATGCTTGGCCGCATCCTTGGCTTGCCGGACAAGGACCTGCCCTGGCTTGTCGAAAAGGGTGACGCGTTGATTGCCAACACCGACCCGGACTTTACTGACCACGTGTTGGACAAGATGGAGACCGATGAGTACCGTAAGATGCCCTTCAACTCCCCGGCGGGCGCCGATCTCGCGGATTACGCAAAAACCCTGATGGCGGAAAAAGACGCGTCGGGCGACACCTCGGGTATCCTGCATTTGATTCGAGCGCCGGGTAAAGACGGCAGCGTGATCTCGGACGAAGAATTCCGTAACTTCTTCTGTCTCGCCGTCGCCGCAGGCAACGACACCACCCGCTATTCCATTGCGGCTGGCATTCAGGCTATGTGCCATCAACCCGAACTCTTGGGTCAGATGCAGACCGGAGATGATGCTTTTTGGGATCTGGCGCCGGATGAAATCATCCGCTGGGCCACGCCTGCGCTCTATTTCCGCCGCACGCTGACGCAGGATTTCGAAGCACATGGCAAGCAGATGAAAGAGGGCGACAAGGTGCTGTTCTGGTGGGCGTCGGCCAACCGCGACGAGACCGTCATCGACGACCCTTTCCGGGTAAACCTCACGCGCTCGCCCAACAAACACATGTCCTTTGGCCAATCCGGTCCCCACGTCTGCCTTGGCATGTGGCTGGCGCGTCTGGAAGTGCGTGTCTTGTTCCAAGAGCTTTCCAAACGGCTGAAAAAGATAGAACCTAACGGTGCGCACAAATTCCTGCGCTCGAACTTTGTCGGCGGCATCAAAGAACTGCCCGTCCGCGTACACCTGCAATAAGGAGGGCTAGCAATGAGAGACCGTCTGCGCGCCGTATACTGTGACCACCTGTCGATCATGCGAGGCAAGTACCTGCCCGGCTCGAAACTGGCCGACAGTGAAACCCGTTTTTGCCGTTCCACCTTTGGAGTGCATTACGACAAAGACCTTCTGCCTGCCCCCGGCGCGATGATGATGGAAGGCCTGCCCGATATGGAGCTGCGCTGGAAACATGACGACATCCGCGACAGCTGGGATCCTCATACCAAGATCGTTCTAGGCGATCTCTACGACGACGCGGGTGTTCCGCTGGAGCTCTGCCCCCGCGGCACCCTGAAACGTGCCGTCGCCAAATGGGAGGCCAAGGGCCTGACCCCCAAGGTGGGAATTGAGCTCGAAGCCTTTGCGCTGCAGGCCGACGCCGATGGCAACCTGCGCCCCTACGACACGCCGGGCGCGGTGGTCTACGGCACTGGCCCCATGACCGACCCGATGCGCTTTAACGATGCGATCTGGGAAAAAGCGGACGAGTTGGGCTTTCGCCTCGACATGATCACCGCCGAGTTTGACGCGCCCCAATTCGAATACACGCTGACCTTCGACAACGCGGTGCAGGCCGTGGATGACATCGTTTTGTTCCGCCTCATGGCGAAAGAGATCGCGCTGGAATACGGCATCATCCTGTCCTTTATGCCGAAACCCATTGCCGGAGCTGGCGGGTCTGGCATGCACATCAACTTTTCCTTTTCTGATGTCTCGGGCGGCAACGCGCTCTCTTCCGGCGAACGCAATCACCCCGACACGATCAACGATCTATCCAAAGGGTGCCTCGCAGGTTTGTTGCATCACCACAAAGCCTTGGCTGGGCTGATCGCCCCCACCGCCAACAGCTACCAGCGCCTGCAACCTGGCTCTCTCAGTGGTTTTTGGAAGAACTGGGGCGGTGACCACCGCAATGTGACCACCCGTATCAGCTCGGAAGGTGGACCGAAATCGCGGCTTGAACACCGCATGGCTGACGGCACCGCCAACCCCTATACCGCCGTGGCCGCCGTCTTGAGCGCCTCGCTTCTGGGTGTCGAAAACAACTATCCTCTGCAACCGATTGAGACCGGCGACGGTTTTGAAAAAAACGACGCCAAGGAAAGCACTGCGATGGACCTCAAGGGTGCCGTGGCTGACCTCAAGGCCGACACCGTCCTTGGTGACGCTGTGGGTCGCCTGCTCGTCGACAACCATATTTTCATGAAGGAAAAAGAGGTCAGGAAAACCAAAGACCTCGAAGGCGACGCCCTGCGCGACTTCTACGTCTACTTCGTCTGACCCCGCTTTTCGTATTGCCAGAAATACTCCCGCCGGAGGCATCCCACGGGGCCTCCGAACGGAACAGCCGAACAAGGAACTCATCCCATGAAAGCCACCTGGAAACTCGCCGACGGATCAGAGATTACGGCCGACATCACCAATGGCACCAACATGATGCAAGCTGCGGTCGACAACAACGTCCCAGGCGTTATTGGCGAGTGCGGCGGATGCCTCAGCTGCGCCACCTGCCATGTTTATGTAGACGCGGACTGGGTCGGCAAAACCGGCACTGCGGATGATTTCGAAGACGCCATGCTGGACGTGGCCGAAGCTGAACGCACCGACTCCTCGCGCCTTTCCTGCCAGATCGAGGCCAGCGACGCTTTGGATGGTCTGGTACTGATAGTACCGCAGCCCTAAGCGCCCCATTAGGAATCTTCACGGTTTCGTGATAGCCTTTGTTCATCGCGAACAGGGGGAATGCTTCATGAAAGCCTTTTTTACGGCCGTGCTTATGCTCGGCCTTGCAACCATTACGTCCGCAGAAGTCTCGGTCGAGCGTGGCGAATATCTGGTTCGCGGCCCGGCGGGCTGCGGCAACTGCCATACACCCATGGGGCCAAACGGCCCTGATATGGCCAACGAGTTTGGTGGGTTCATGGTCGAAAAGAACCCACAATTCGAAGCCTGGGCCGTCAACATAACGCCCGCCAGTCGCGTGGCCGACTGGTCTGACGCGGAACTGGCGCGGGCCATTCGGGAAGGCATCCGGCCAGACGGCACGGTCATTGGGCCACCGATGCCCATCAGCCTCTATCGCGGTCTTGGTGATGACGATCTGATGTCCATCGTTGCCTTTCTGCGCACGGTGGCACCCAGCGACAACACCACGCCGTTTTCCACCTACAACATCCCGCTACCGCCCGCTTACGGCCCGCCTGTCGACAGTGTCACCGCTCCTCCGCGTGGCGTGACAGTCGATTATGGGGCCTACCTCGCCGGGCCGGTCGCACACTGCACCGAGTGCCACACCACGTTTGGCCCCAAGGGTCCGATGTTCGACACGCATCTCGGCGCAGGAGGTTTTGAGTTTCACGGCCCTTGGGGTGTATCAGTGGCACCTAACATAACCTCGCACGAAGATGGTCTTGCGGGATATTCAGATGCCGATTTGAAACAGATGATCACCACGGGCACCCGGCCTGATGGCAATCGCATGTTGCCTCCCATGGGCTACCACCACTATGCGGCCACCAACGAAGACGACATCGACGCGATCATCCTTTACCTTCGCACGATCCCACCTCTGCCGGACGCCGGCTGACAAGGCTTAACAAAAATAAGCGCCCGCCCCGATCTCCGAGGCGGGCGTTGATCTTTTTGTCGACGGACAAAGCGTCTCGCCAGCTTGCTCGATCTTCCCTATTGCGACACGCCGCCTTCCGAGGACACCTGCTCTTCCACGTGGGCCTGATTGGTCAGCGCCTTGCCGCGTGGTGGGAACTCCTGGAACGTCGCCAGATGCCCCTGGATTAGACGCGCGGCAGGACCAAACGCCCACATCTTGGTGCCCATCCAACGGACATACATGCCGCTTTCATCCGCGGCTTTCTCATAGGGATCGCGACGCAGGTTATACAGAAGCGGCGCAGTCAGCTCTTCTTTCGGGCCGGACCAGCCGTGGTTCTGAACAACAAAATGCGCTTTCCAGTCGTTGTAACGCACAGCCTGAAGATCCGTCCCCTGATAATAGATCAGCTCTTTACGGCTGCTCTTGTCAGCCGCGCCGGTCAGATAGGGCAACTGGTTGTACCCATCCAGATGCACCTTGAACCCTTCGTAGCCTGCCAACAGCTGTGATGGCAGATCCTCGGGACCGCCCGCAGCTGCCACAAAGGTCGGCATCCAGTCCATGCCGCTGAAAATACCGTTCAGCACCTGTCCCTCGGCAACCTTTCCCGGCCAGCGGATGATCGCGGGAACCCGAAATCCACCTTCCCAGGTCGTGCCCTTTTCACCGTGAAACGGAGTGGTGCCACCATCAGGCCATGTCATGGTTTCGGGACCATTGTCCGAGGTGAACATTACGATCGTGTTGTCCGCCACCCCCAGCGCGTCAAGATGCGCCAGCACCTTGCCGACATTGTCGTCCAGCTCTTTCATGATCACGTCCTGAAGACCGCGCCCATTGCCCAGCATCGCTTCGTATTCGGGGCTGAGGTGAGTCCAAACATGCGCCCGCGCCGGTGCCATCCACACGAAAAACGGCGTCTCGGACTCGACGGCCCGCGACATGAAATCCGTGGTGTGGGCCGTGACCTCGTTGTCGAGGGTCTTCTGCCGTTCCGGAGGGGCCGGACCATCGTCGACAATGCGCTGCTTGCCCACTTTGCCCCAACGGGGATCGACGGTCTCGTCCTCTTCTTCGGTCGCAAACGCGTGGATGATGTTGCGCGGGCCAAAGGTGGCCTCGAACTCGGGATCATCCGGCCAATCCGGGTCCGACGTATATTCCATGGCGTTCAGGTGATAAAGCCATCCCCAATACTCGTCAAAACCCTTTGCGGTGGGTAGAAACTGGTTCAGGTCGCCCAGGTGGTTCTTGCCAAACTGGCCGGTCGTATAGCCCATGGACTTCAATAGCATCGGAAGCGTCGGATCATCCGGGTGCAAGCCAACCGGGTCGCCGGGCAACCCAACGGTATGCATCCCGGTCCTGATCGGCATCTGCCCGGTCATAAAGGCGGACCGGCCCGCGGTGCAGCTGGGCTCGGCATAATAATCCGTCAGCCGCGCGCCCTGCGCAGCCAGCGCATCCAGGTTTGGTGTTTCAATGCTTTTGACACCGCCGTGGTAGCTCCCCAGACTTGCCCAACCCACGTCATCCGCCATGATGACAAGGATGTTTGGTCGTTCAATGTCTTGTGCCATGGCCGCCGAAACCACAAGGCTTAGCCCAGTTGCCAATAATAAACTGATCTTCAAAGTGTGTCCTTTCCTTTTACCCAACTGGTACAGTTGAGAAGTTTCTTATTCCTGAATATGTATTGAATTTAGATGTTTGGTCCAGAACAATCAAAGTGACGTAAGGGTCCGGAATCGCAATGCTTTTAACGGGCTGGCCCGCGTCCCGGCACGGCCTTGGTTTTCAGGCTGGTCCGGGCCTTTCTGGCTGCCCACCAGGCACTCGGACCGGTCTGGTCAACGGGAAAGTTCCGCTCAGGCCCTATTTGCCGCCCCCCAGACACACCAACGCCCGCCCCGTTAATCCCGGGACGGGCGTGCTGAACACACGGTACGGCACCGACGCAATACCGACGTTATACCGAGCGCGGTTTGGCCTTGTTTTTTTGGCCCTTAACCCACGAATCGCGCGGAACCGGTCAAATCACACCGTACGCTGCCTTTACGAAACCGCAGCAAACCCCGCGTCCAGCGACGACAGGATCACCTGCACATCCTCCGAAGTTAGCACCAGCGGAGGCGACAGGATGATATTGTTGCCTGAGACCCGCACCATTGCGCCGGACTTATAGGCCACCTCTTGGATAGTGCCGATGGATTGCTTGTCGATTGGCGCTTTGGTTTCACGGTCGCTGACCAGTTCGATGGCGTTCATCAGCCCATGACCACCGCGCACATCGCCAATGCTCTCGTACTTTTCCTGCAAGGCCAACAAACCCGCCATCATCTCGGCACCACGGGCGGCAGCGTTGTCCTTTACGTTCAGTCGCAGGGTTTCCTCGACACAGGCCAACGCGGCAGCCGCCCCCACCGGATGACCCGAGTAGGTGTAACCATGCCCGATCGCGCCTTTGCCCGAAGTGTCTTTCTCAAAGGTCTCGGTCATATGGTCCGCAATCATCACCGCGCCAAACGGGAAATACCCATTGGTGATCGCCTTGGCGGTGGCCATCATGTCGGGCTGCACGCCCCAATGGCGTGACCCAGTCCAGCTACCAGTTCGCCCAAAGGCTGTGATAACCTCGTCCGCAATCAGCAAGATCCCGTTTTTGCTACAGATCTCACGCACACCGGGCATAAAGCTCTCATGCGGCGGGATCACGCCACCAGCCCCGAGGATCGGCTCCATGATCATTGCGGCAATCGTGCCTGCTCCTTGAAAGGCGATCTCTGCTTCAAGCGCTTCCAGACACAGACCCGCCAGCTTTTCCGGGTCGGTTTCATTGAACGGATTGCGATAGGTATAGGGTGCAGGGATGTGGAAACAGCCCGGCAACAGCGGCTCATACATAGTGCGGAAATTGGCATTGCCATTGACCGAGGCGCCGCCTGTGTGGGTTCCGTGATAGCCTTTTTTCAGGCTCAAATACTTGGTGCGCCCTTCCTCACCACGGATCTTGTGATACTGCCGCGCCAAGCGTAGCGCCGACTCCACCGAATCTGATCCGCCCGAGGTGTAGAACGCCCGGCTTAGCCCGTCGGGCGCGTAAAAGTCGCGCAATACTTCCGAAAGCTCGATGATCGCGTCATTCGTCGTACCCCGAAAAATTGAGTAGTAAGGAAGCACGTCCAGTTGCTTGGCAATCGCGTCCTTTACCGGTTGGCACGAGAATCCGAGGTTCACATTCCACAAACCGCCAACCCCGTCGACAACCTCGTGCCCGTCGATGTCGCTGATCCGCACGCCTTGTGCGCCGGTCACGATAACCGGTGGGTTGGCCAGATGGTCCGCCGGATGCGCCATCGGATGCCACAAGGATTTGGCGTTTTTCTCTTTCAGGAAATTGCTGTCTTTCATCGGTTCGGACCTTTCGACATTGGAGTCAGTCGGGCTCTGCCAGCAGAGCCTCAGATTTTAGTTTGAATTCATCAGGAACAAATCCGCCCAATAGGCGGGTCATATGTAACGAGGCGCGCGTGACTTCGCGGCGAATGGTACTGCGCAGCTCGGGAGTCATGCGGGCAACGGGGGCGGCGACGGCCACTGCCCCGAAACAAGACTGACGGGCATCAAAGACCGGGCAGGCGTGGGAATGCACATCTTCCTCAAACCCGCTGACCACCTCGGCCAGGCCAAGTTGGCGGGTTTGAGCCACCTGCTGGCGAATAATGTCCGGATTGGTTTCCGTTTGGGGCGTGCGCCGCTCCAGCGGCTCTGAGAGCACGCGATCCACAAGTTCCGCGCCATTGAAGGCCAGCACAACCAACCCTGAACTGGTCGAATGAAAGTTGATCTGTTCGGCGTCTTCCATGGTCACCCGGGTACCGTGCTGAACGCTGTACACATAGGCCAAGGTCGACAGAACCTGCCCCTGCAGCACCGACATATGGGCCGTTTCTCCGGTTGCCTCGCTCAGATCTTTCAGCACTTTTTGTGCCACCTCACGGGTTGGAACCGCCGCTTCGCGCAGCGCTGCGAGACGCAGATAGATGGGTCCAAGCCGGTATTGTCGACCACTTCCAAGCTGTTCAACGAATCCCTGTTCCGCCAATTCTGTCATCAAGCGGTACACAGTCGCCTTGTTCAGGCCGGACAACCTGGTCATTTCACTCAAGCCAATCTCCGGTGTAGTGCGAGAGAAAAAACTTAATAAAGACAGTGCTTTCGATACAGTTCCCATAGGTGCGGCGCAGGCTTCTCGTCTAAAAATTAGGCGTGACAGACGAATGGTTCGCCTGTCTTCTGTTAAAAGTGTTGACAGAAATATACTTAACCTGTCAATCTATTTTCGAACCTTTGGTTTAAATAATGAACCGTTCGCTTTATTAGGGAGAAAGCAACATGAATTCCAAAATGATCCTGGGCAGCGCACTTGCCCTTTCCTTGTCGGCCATTTCCGGTGCTGCTCTGGCCGAGTATCCGGAAAAGCCTGTCAGCTTCATCGTGCCTTGGCCTCCGGGCGACCTCGAAGACGTTCTGACCCGCATGATCGCAGAAGATTTTCAAAAGGCCTACGGAGTGTCGGCGGCCGTTGTTAACAAACCTGGTGGCGGCGGTGGCCCCTTCCCCGGTGCCATCGACGTAGCAACTGCTCCGGCTGACGGCTACACCATCGGCTCGTTCGTGCCTGCCGTGCCAGTGATCGGTCACGAGATCGGCATCGACGAACTGGCGGACGAAGTGTTCGAACCAATTGGCATCTTCCTCACCTACCCCTTTGTCATCGCGACCTCGGGCGATGCGCCTTACTCTTCGATGGCTGAATTGGCAGAACACGCCAAGTCCAACGACGTGGCGCTTGGTCACTTCGGTCAGGTTCTGACACCAACACAGGTCACCATGGCTTATGCGGCGAACGCGGGTTTTGAGTGGGGCTCTGATGCGGCCTTTGACGCGTTGGACTGCAACACGCTGGCCTCGGGTGATGCCGATGTCATCAACACCACCCTTCAGCTGATCCTGCCCTGCCTCGACAGCGTCAAGGTTCTGGCCTCGATCACCGGTGACCGCATTTCGCTGACACCCGACACGCCGACCATCGGCGAGTTGGACTCCTCGCTCGACATCGCGCTGTGGAACGGTCTGTTTGTGCACAAGGACACACCGGCAGATGTCCGCGAGAAAATCGCTGCTGTGGCCATGAAAACAGTGATGAGCGACCGCGCTCAGGCAATTGCCGCGGAAACCGGCGCTCAAGTCTATTGGGCAGACGCTGCAGCCTCGGCGGAGATCATCGCCAAGGACAAGGCCACTGGCGCCGTCATCTCGGGTATCCTCGAGTAATCTGCACTCAATAATCGGGCCGGAGGTGCACAAACCCCCGGCCCGTTCTCTATCCAGAGCGAGGCACAGATGAGTTCTCTTGAAGAAAAACGGTTCCCCGGCCCCCTGCGCGGCCAGATCCTGTTTGCCATCGTCTTTCTCGTGGCTGCTGTTCTTCTGCTCTCGCAGCTCGGCGAGCAAACCAAGTGGATGAAGCGCACCAAATTCTTCGCCCAACCCCGTTTCTGGCCGATGGTCTCTATTGCAGGCATGGTCCTGTTCGGCGGGCTACACCTTTGGAAACTTCCTCGGCGCAAGTTCGTGCGTGCCGATGTTGTCGAGTGGAAGGTTTGGTTCTTCGCCATCGAATGGGTACTGTGGTTCCTGCTCTATGTGATCCTTGTGCCCATCATAGGATACCTGCCCGTCACTATGATCTTCATGCCCATCCTCGTGTGGCGCATGGGCTATCGCGACAAGCTGATAATGTGGGTTTCCGTGGCCTTTGGCGTCGCCGTCGTCTTGTTTTTCAAGGCTTTCCTCGACGTGAAGATTCCCGGCGCCGCAATTTATGAATACCTGCCGGGCAGCTTGCGCAGTTTCTTCATCCTGAACTTCTAAGGGGCGTCCAATGGACCTCATTTTCTCTTCCATCGAGATCCTCGCCCGCTGGGATGTACTGCTCGCCCTGCTGGCCGGGTCCATCGGCGGCGTACTCATTGGGGCCATCCCCGGGGTTGGTCCCGCCGTGGCCATCGCGATCCTCTTGCCCGCCACCTTTTCGATGGATCCGATTGTCGGCCTGACCGTGCTCCTGGGCATTTACGGCTCGTCCATGTACGGCGGCTCGATCCCCGCGATCCTCATCAACACGCCGGGTACTGCGGTGAACGCGCTGACCACCTATGACGGCTACCCGATGACCACGCGGGGCGAGGCTCGGCGCGCCCTGTCTCTGGCTTATTCCGCGTCCTTTTTTGGCGGCATCTTTTCGGTGGTCTGCCTGATCCTCTTTGCACCGATCCTTGCCAAGATCGCGCCCATGTTCGGCAGCCGAGAGATTTTCCTTGCCGCCCTTCTGGGCCTGATCCTTGTCGTGGTCGCCCATCGCGGCCAGGCGCTCATCGCCGCGGCACTGGCCTGTTTCGGCATTTTCCTCAACACCGTCGGCCTTGAGCCGGTGAAATACACCAAGCGTTTCACCTTTGACCAAAGCTGGCTTTCGGGTGGCGTGAATTTGATCGTCGTCGTGTTGGGCCTCTTTGCTCTGTCTCAAGCCTTCTATCTGCTCACCGGCGAAGACGAAAAAGTCCGCATGACCAAACTCCGCGGTGGCCTCTTTCAGGGCTTGCGCGAGCTGGCCCGCCACCCCCGTGTGGCCGGGGTATCCGGCACCTTTGGCGTCCTGATGGGCATGATCCCCGGCGTCGGCGAATTCACCGCCCAGTTCCTCAGCTACACCTATGCGCAGAAGACGTCGAAACGCCCGCAGGATTTTGGCCACGGCTCTTCCGAAGGCCTAATTGCCGCAGAAACTGCCAACAACGCCGTGCCCGCCGCCGCAATGGTGCCGCTCCTCGCGCTCGGCATCCCGGGCGAAGCGCTGACAGCCATGATGCTCTCGGTCTTTTATGTGCACAACGTCGTGCCCGGCCCGCAGCTCTTTCAGAACGACATGGACTTTGTCGTCGCGCTGTACCTCGCGCTATTGTTGTTGAATATTCTGGTTCTGGTCTTCCTCTTGTTCGCCACCAACCAGCTCATCAAAGTGGTCAAGATCCCAAACCGATTCCTCGGCGCGGCGATC
This sequence comes from uncultured Shimia sp., assembly GCF_947498095.1. Lineage (GTDB taxonomy): Bacteria > Pseudomonadota > Alphaproteobacteria > Rhodobacterales > Rhodobacteraceae > Shimia. The sequence continues at coordinate 38,399 of NZ_CANMJE010000001.1, forward strand.
CTCGTCCTCTCTTTCGTCGGCGTCTACAGCTTGCGCAATTCCTTCACCGACTGCCTGATCGCCGCCTGTTTCGGCATCTTCGGCTTCGTTCTGAAACGGCTTTCCATCCCCGCCGTCCCGATCATCCTTGGCATGGTCCTTGGCGGCATTATGGAAGTCAAACTGCGCGCCGGTATGGCGCGGGTGAAATCTTTCCCCGACTTCTTCATCGATGGCCGGGGTGACACCAACAGTATTCGCCCGATTGCCGTGATCCTGTTCATCATGATTATCGGTGTCCTGCTCATCCATTTCCGCCGCGTCTGGCTGGATCGCAAAGAACTCAAGGAGGCCAAATGGTCGACCAAACACGCGTCAACGAACTTCGGAATGCACCTGTCCCGCCGCAAGGATTATTTATTGAGGGAGCGTGGTCGCAAGGTTCGGGGGAAACACTTGACGTACAATCCCCGATCGACGGGCAAACGCTAACCACGATCCCGCGTGCGACCCCTGCGGACGCAGAGCGTGCCATTGCCTCGGCCCGTGCGGCCTTTGACGATGGTCGCTGGAGCCGCATGGCACCTGCAGGTCGCAAAAAGGTTCTGCACAAGCTGGCCGATCTGATCGAAAAACACGCGCTGGAACTGGCGGTGCTTGGCGTGCGCGACAACGGCACCGAGTTGGGCATGGCGATCAAGGCTGAAAGCGGCTCGGCAGCCGGCACCTTCCGCTACTACGCCGAGGCGCTGGATAAGGTGTATGGTGAGGTCGCCCCCACCGACCCCAATTTCCTCGGCCTGATCCACAAGGAACCTGTCGGCGTGGTCGGCGCCATCGTGCCATGGAACTTCCCGCTGATGATCGGCTCTTGGAAGCTCGCGCCCGCGCTGGCCATGGGCAACTCGGTGGTACTAAAGCCAGCAGAAACTGCCTCTCTCTCCCTGCTGAAACTGGCGGAACTCGCGTCTGAGGCTGGCCTGCCCGATGGCGTTCTGAACGTCGTCACCGGGCAAGGGTCCGTCGTCGGCGAAGCCATCGCACTGTCGATGGATGTAGACGTGCTGGTCTTCACCGGCTCCGGCGGCGTCGGTCGTCGTCTCTTGGAATACTCCGCGCGTTCCAACATGAAACGCTGCTATCTGGAACTCGGCGGCAAATCCGCAAACCTTGTCTTTGCCGACGCTCCCAACCTTGATGAAGCTGCCAAGGTCTCGGCCATGGGCATCTTCCGCAACTCCGGTCAGGTCTGTGTCTCCGGCTCACGCCTGCTGGTCGAAGACAGCATCCACGATGACTTTGTTGCCCAAGTCGCCAAATACGCCGCCGAGCTCAAGGTCGGCGACCCCCTAGACCTATCCAACGATGTCGGCGCGGTAAACTCCCTCACCCAGTTGCAGGGCAACCTTGGCTTTGTCGACAGCGCCCGCGCCGACGGCAACACCATTTATCTCGGCGGCAATCGTATTCTCGAGGACACCGGCGGCTTCTACATGGAGCCCACCATCGTGACGGACGTGAAACCAAGTGACAGACTAGCTCAAGAAGAGGTCTTTGGCCCCGTCCTTGGTGTTCTGCCGTTCAAATCCGATGACGAGGCCATCGCGCTAGCCAATAACTCGATCTACGGGCTGGCGGGCGGTGTCTGGACCTCGAACCTCAGCCGCGCGCACAAGATGATCCGGGGCATCAGAACCGGCGTCGTGCATGTCAACACCTATGGCGGACCTGACAATACGGTGCCGTTGGGTGGGGTCAAACAGTCCGGCAACGGTCACGACAAATCCCTGCACGCGCTTGAAAAATACGTCGACCTCAAAACCGCCTGGATCAAGCTGTGACCAATACTCAAACTCTGATCGACCGGCGAGCCCAACTGCTCGGCCCCAATGTCTCGACCTTCTACGAGGACCCGATCCATATGGTGAAGGGTGATGGCGTCTGGGTCTGGGACGCGGACGGACGCAAGTACCTCGACTGCTATAACAATGTTCCGCACGTCGGCCATTGCCACCCCAAAGTAGTCGAGGCCATCTGCAAGCAGGCCGCAACACTCAACACCCACACACGCTACCTGCACGAAGGCATCCTGAACTATGTTGAGGCGCTGACCGACACATTTTCCAGTCCGCTGAACACAGCGATCATGACCTGCACAGGATCCGAGGCTAACGACATCGCCCTACGCATGGCACAAGCGGTAACTGGCAATACCGGCGTCATCGCGACAGACCACACCTATCACGGCAACACCATGGCCGTGTCACAACTCAGCTGCACCAACCCACCGCCCAACCGTTGGGATAACACCGCCTATGTCCCCGCTCCTGACAGTTATCGACCCTTAGGCGGAGAAAGCGGTGCGGCTCATGCACAGGCTTTTGCTGCCGCGGTGGACCAGGCCATCACAGAGTTGGCAGAACGTGGCCACGGCCTCTCTGCCCTCATCATCTGCCCCTACTTCGCTAACGAAGGTTTCCCCACCCTCGAAAAAGGCTTCCTGCAACCTGCCATCGATGCCGTGCGCAAAGCCGGAGGCATCATCATCGCCGACGAGGTGCAACCCGGCTTTGGCCGCCTCGGGACCGACTTCTGGGGCCATCAAAAAGCAGGTTTCCTGCCGGATATCGTGACCATCGGCAAACCCATGGCCAACGGCCACCCGGTCGGCGGTGTTGTCACCAGCCTCGACACCATGACAGCCTTCCGCAAAGACTTCCGCTACTTCAACACCTTCGGCGGCAACCCCGTTTCGGCCGCTGCTGCCCTTGCCACACTAAAGGTGGTGCAAGACGAAGGCCTGATGGAAAACGCCCGCATCACAGGGGACTATGCCCGCGAAGGGTTGCGCCAGCTGGCACAGACCCACAGCTGTTTCGGCGACGTGCGCGGCTCGGGCCTGTTCTTTGGTGCCGAAATGGTGCTGGATCAAAATGCCAAAACCCCCGCGTCTACCTTTACCAAGAAGATCGCCAACGCCATGCGCCAAAAAGGCGTTTTGCTGAACTTTCTCGGCATCCATTACAACGCTTTAAAGATACGCCCACCGCTACCGTTTTCCCGCGAGAACGCCGATATGATGCTCGAACGCCTTGATGAGGCCCTGACAGAAACCCCGCTGGAACCCTGATGGAGTCCCGCGTCGCACAGGCTCTGTCTCTTTGGAGCATGACAGGGGCAACGGCCTCACTCGTCGCCCAACGTGAAAACCATGTCTATCGCGTGGACCATGGCCCGCGAACCTACGCACTGCGTTTCCACCGCCCCGGCTATCGCACCGAGGCCGAGCTGCGCTCTGAGCTGGACTGGTGCCATTACCTCGCCGGGCATGGCCTGCATGTTCCGCGCCCCGAACCGGATTGCGCCGCCAATTCTCTGCCAAAGGTCGGCGACACCTATGTCAGCCTTCTGCCGTGGTTGTCCGGCACGCCAATCGGCGAGGGAACCGAGATCACCAGAGACGCAAATGCGATGACCTTTCGCGTGGGGCACGAGATGGCGCGCCTGCATGACCTCACGGACCAATGGCAACGCCCTCCCACATTTACCCGGCCCGACTGGACGTGCGAGGCACTGGTTGGCGACACGCCGCTTTGGGGTCCTTTCTGGGAACACCCGGACCTGTCGCCTGACGAGGTTGCGCTGCTGCAAGACGCTCGCACCGCCGCGCGCCGCGACATGGCGCTGGTGTCAGAAGACACCGGCCTTATTCACGCCGACATACTTGCCGAGAACCTGCTGCTGGACGGGGATCACCTGCGCCTGCTTGACTTCGATGACAGCGCGACCGGTTACCGTGCCTTTGAACTCGCCACTTTCCTCCTGCGCTACAGCGAACGAGCGGACTTTGTTGACCTCTGCGCCGCCTTGACCGATGGCTACGCCAAACGCAGGCGTATTGAACACGACGAACTCACCCTCGCCCTCTTGCTGCGCGCACTGACTTACGTGGGGTGGATCATCCCCCGCCGCAGTGAACCCGGCGGAGTCACCCGATCCAAACGCATGATTGCGCGCGCCACCCGGCTGGCGCGAACCTATCTGAACCGGAGACCCCTATGACACAGGACAAAACCATCCTCGTCGTTGGCACTTATGACACCAAGGACGATGAACTGAACTACATGCGTGACAGCATTTGCGGACAGGGCGGCAAGGTCCTCTCGATGGATATCAGCGTGCTGGGGGATCCTTCGGAACCCACCGACTATTCCAAACACGCAGTCGCCGAAGAGGGCGGGTCGTCCATTCAGGAAGCCATTGACAGCGGTGACGAAAACCACGCCATGCAGATCATGGCACAGGGGGGCGCCCGGCTGGCCTTGCGCCTTTATCGTGAAGGCAAAATTGACGGTGTTGTCGTTCTTGGCGGAACCATGGGCACTGACGTGGCTCTGGATATCTGTCAGGCGCTACCGCTCGGCGTGCCAAAGTACATTGTCTCGACCGTTTCCTTTTCGCACCTTCTGCCACCTGAACGCCTCGCTGCGGACATCCAGATGATCCTCTGGGCGGGGGGTCTCTACGGGTTGAACTCGGTCTGTAAATCCTCCCTCAGCCAAGCCGCAGGTGCCGTGCTTGGCGCGGCCCGCGCGGTCGAAAAGCCCGCCAAGGACAAACCGCTGATCGGTATGACCTCCTTTGGCAAGACCATCTTGCACTATATGGTCACGCTTAAGCCTGCACTCGAAGAGCGCGGCTTTGAAGTCGCCGTCTTCCACGCGACCGGCATGGGCGGTCGGGCTTTCGAGAGCCTTGCCGCCGAAGGCGCCTTTGCCTGCGTGATGGACTTCGCCACGCAAGAGGTCGGCAACCACCTCATGGGCGGCCTCAGCGCGGGCGCGGATCGCCTCACCAACGCAGGCGCTACGGCCACACCTCAAATCGTTGCGCCCGCCTGCTATGACCTTGTCGATTTTGTCGGTTGGAAATCCTTGCCCGAGCGCATGGGGGACAATCCCGCACATGACCACAATCGCCTGTTAAAGTCTGTGGTCCTGGATGCAGATGAACGTCGGGAAGTGGCTCGCGCCCATGCCGAAAAGCTAAGCCAAGCCAAAGGCCCAACGACCTTCGTCATGCCCAAGGGCGGCTGCAACGAATGGGACCGGCCCGGCGCGCCCTTGCATGACGCGGATGGCCTCGCGGCCTTCATTGACGAAATGGCAAACACCATCCCCGCCAACGTCGACTACCGCCCGATCGACTGCCACATCAACGATGCCGAATTCTGCGAGACAATACTCGCGATCTTCGATGGCTGGGTCGCAGAAGGCACGGTCAAAACCTAATGCAAAAGGGGCAGGCCACTGCCCGCCCCTTCATTTGGCGAAAATACTCGGGGTGAATTGGCGGCTTGCAGCTAAGAGGCGTCGCGCCCCTCCGTCCCCTCAGTGCATTAACTCTTCGGCTCAGATTTCCCATCAAACCGACGCTGCCATTCCTTCAAGATTGCCTTGCGGTTGTTGGCAGCAAACTCAAAGTCATTGTCGATCATCGCCTCTTGCAGCCCTTCGGGGAAATGCGGCACGGGCTTGGCCACCGACGGGATCGCCAAAACGGCGTAGCCGCCATTGTACAAACCGTTGGCCTCTTCGGTGACCGCGAAATCAACCAGCTTCTTGGCTGCGTCCAGTTTGTCCGTCCCCGCGACAATGCCCGTCGCTTCCATGTCCCAGCCCACGCCTTCGCTTGGCAGGATAATCTCCAGCGGCGCGCCGGCAGCTTTCGATTTGGCGCCCCGGAAAGCAAAGGAAATACCAATCGGAATTTCACCCGCCGCGGCCAGCTTGCAAGGCTTGGACCCAGAGTGCGTATAGCGAGCAATGTTCTGATGCAGCCCGTCCATGTACTCCCAGCCTTCCTCTTCGCCAAACATCTGCAACCAACTCGACACGTCGAGGAAGCCGGTGCCGGAGGAATTCGGGTTCGGCATGATCAGATGGCCCTTGTACTGCGCATCCAATAGATCCTTCCACGAGGTCGGTGGCGTCAGGCCCAGTTTTTCCGCTTCCACAGTGTTGTAGCAGATCGACGCGACCCAGGCGTCCATGCCGGTCCAATGCGGAGGGGTGTCGGCATCCACAAATTTTGGATCCAATTTTTCCAACCCAGGAGGCGCATAGGGTTCCAACATGCCTTCGGATTTCAGCAGCAAGAGCGATGTTGCCGCGAGACCCCACACGACGTCAGCTTGTGGGTTGTTCTTTTCTGCCAGCAACTTGGCGGTAATGATCCCAGTGGAATCCCGCACCCAGTTGATTTGAATGTCGGGGTGGTGGGCCTGAAATGCCGCAGCATATCGCGTCAGATCTTCAGCTTCGATCGCTGAATAAACTGTCAACGCGGTCTGAGCCTGCGCCGTCCCAAATCCAAGTGCCGCAGCACATACAGCAAGAATGCCAGTCAGTTTCATTAGATCACCCCACCTAGTGATAATTTGTCCATTTGGAAGTAATTGTTTTTAAGCAAAATAATCAGATTAGGCTATTTTTCAAAGAAACAATGCGGCACACCATTCCAGCACAGCTTGCAAACCGCAGGACAGCACAGAATACTGTCGCCAGATAACCATCGTTTGAGGCCGGCCGTGACACTTTTGCACCAATTGATATGGGGGTCCATTTTTCTTGGGCTGTGTTCGTTAGTGCACGTATTGCTGATCGGCTTTTGTGCAAACAGCATGATCTGGGCCAACAATTCCCTGTACAGGCACGGTCGCTTTGCCCGCGTGTTTGGCCTTGTGAGTGTCGGCTTTGGAATCATTACCTTCTCTCACACTGTTCAAGTATGGATCTGGGCCATCGCCTTTTTGGGGATGGGTGTGATTTCGGACATGAACAGCTCGCTCTACTTCGCCCTCGCGACCTATTCCACGGTCGGTTACGGCGACCTGACACTTGGGCCCGGCACCCGAATTTTTGGCACCTTCGCCGGGGTCAGTGGTGTCCTCAGCCTTGGCGTGAGCACGGCCATGCTGGTGGCCATGCTCAGTCGGTTTCTGGCGAAAGAACCAAAGGACATCCCTCAGGGTTCAGAAGATCAAGAGAAGCCATGACCAAAATCGCCTATACTATGACCGAAGGCAAAGGCGAGCTGGATCGCCTGCTCGCTGACTTTGCCGACACGCTGGCGACTCGCGGCGTGCGCACGTGTGGGATCGTCCAGATCAACACGGATTGTGACAGCGGCTATCGCTGCGACATGGACGTACAGGTCCTGCCCGATGGCGCTCGAATCCGGATCTCGCAACAGCTGGGCCGTGATTCAACTGGATGCCGGCTGGACGCATCCGCCCTGACTCAGGCCGTCGCGGATGTCGCCGTGCAAATGCAAAGCGACTTTGACATTTTCATTCTGAACAAGTTCGGCAAGCAAGAGGCAGATGGCGGCGGGTTCCGTGACCTGATCGCGGCTGCCCTTGATCAGGGTGCTGCCGTGATCGCCGGGACAAACGGACTCAACACACAACGTTTTGAAGCGTTTTCTGGCGGCCTTGCTGAGCGAGTTGACCCAACACCCGAGGCTTTGCTGGCGTGGTTTGAAGCCCCCGAAGGCGACTAGCCGGTCAGGTCTAGGGTGTGCCTTCAGCGTCCTCGTCTGCCACATCCCCAGTGTTCGTCAAGAGGATCGCTATTGGACGGGTTGCCGGGAAAAGGCCCATAACTGTCATGACACCTGACGTCAGAATTACCGACAAGATCGCCCCGACTAGACCCCAGATAGATGTCCAAAGTGCCAGCGATAACATGATCACGACCGGGCTGACGTTCAACGTGCGCCCCATCAGGCGAGGCTCCCAAAAATAGCCGATCGTCATCTGAGCGGCACAGAGCGCCAAGGCAATCAGCAACACGTCGTAGCTCAGCCCAAACTGGCCCAGCGCAAACAGCATCGGCAGCGCCATCGCCACCCAGCTCCCGACATAGGGTATGTAATTGAAGATCGCGGTCAGTACGGCAAAGAACGCGGCGAACTCTAGTCCGAAGACCAGAAATATCGCGTAGCAGATGCCACCCAGAACAGCGTTGATCATGGTCTTTGTGGTAAAATAGGTGCCGATCTGGGAAATTATCGATTCAATCGCCACCCAGACATTCGCGCGTTTCTGTTCGTCGGGCACCAGAGCCGCAACTTTGCGATGCATCGTGGCTTTTTCGAACAAGAACAGGATCGCATAGATGAACACCAAGATCATATACCCTGCCGAATAGCTCAGCGAATTGAGTGAGTATCGGATGACATCCTGAAGGCTGATCGAGTTTGCAATCAGGTTATTAACGGAATGCCACGTTAGCTCGACCTCTACGTCAAACTGTCGGGCAACATCTGAAACAATGACGGAAAAGGTCTCGATGTATTGCGGCAAGGCCCGCACAACCGCGTCCAGGTTCCGTGCAAAGAACCCGACCCCCAGCAACAGAATTGCAAAAAGAACGATGCAGGTCATGGCCAGCCGCATCCAAGGCGGCACGATGCGGGCATAGAACGGAATACGTGACAGCTCGCGCGAAATCCCATCCATGAGAAACGCCAACAAGGCCCCCAAAACAACAGGCACCAACAGCGCTTCGGCTGCTGCAAACAGCCATCCCACCGCTATTGTCGCAACAATCACGAGGCATACTGAGATTGTTCTGAGATAATTCTCTGTATCCATTGGCTTTTTACCTATCGAGGCCCCAAACACAAAAACCCGTTCCAGTCTCCACTGTCAAATGCTTTGCAACACTCTGACAGGTGCCTCTGACGGTGCAGGAGGTATGACACTATGAAAAGAAACTTCATAGGAGTCATTTAATTCGACACTCGCATTAAATGCCGATATGGTCTCTTGGAACACAAAGGGGGTTGCGATGGGTCACCCGCAGGACTGCGGGCACATGTTCCAACGCGAGTCACGCACGCACTGATAGGGATGGACCATATGTTCCTTTTGACGGACACCGGGGGCACAAATACACGTATTGCACTTGGCGATGAGTCCGGCGTGCAAAGGGGGACGGCTCAGAGTTTTCGAAATGCCGACTTTGACAGCTTCGATTCTGTGGTCAGCCGGTATTTGTCAAACCAGCCGCATCAATCCATTCGCGCCTGCGCGTTTGCCTTCGCCGGCCCCTTAAGCGGGCGATCACCACGGCTTACGAATCTGGATTGGGCCATTGATGCCGACAAACTCCAGCAAAAAATCGGCGCGCCTGTTCGGTTGCTGAATGACCTCGAAGCCATGGGGCGCGCATTGCCGGTTCTGGCGGCTGCTGATGTTCTGAACCTGACAACCGCCACCGGCACGAGTAATGGGCAGATGCTGGCCGTGGGCGTTGGCACCGGCATGAACGCCTGCGCCGTTAAAGCAGTTGAAGGATCTGACGTCGCGGTTTGGTCGTGCGAATACGGCCACTCGCCTCTTTCGGCCTCACTCATGGGCGCCCTTCAAAAACAAGGCCTGTCGCCATCGAATTTCACAAGCGTTGAACATCTTTTTAGCGGTCGTGGCTTTGCGGAATGCCGGGATCAAGGCGTTGAAGAAGCCACTTTTGCGAATTGGCTGGGGCAACTCTGTGCCGCCCTTTCGATGCAATTCCTGCCGCTTGGCGGCTTGTACCTCGCAGGCGGAGTGGCACGAGCAGTTCTGACGATGGACAGCGGAGCGGCTTTTAACGATGGTCTCTCTCAAGCACTGCCACAGAGCGCCGTGTATCCCCCTGTGTCACTGATCACAGCCGATGACGCAGCGCTTCAAGGGTGCCTCTCGGTTCTGACGGACTAACCGACAATGCCTTTGCGAACGATGTTGAGCGCAGCGACACAGAGAACGATCAACGTGACCTTACGAAACGTGGCCTGATCGATCCGATCCTGAATACGCCCACCAATCCACATGCCCACCAGAGCCGGGATCAACAAAGCCATGGTCAGCGGCACAGTCTTTGCATTCAGAATGCCCGAACCGATATGTGCGCCAACCAAAGTCAAAGCGCCCAGACCATAGATCACGCCCTGCACGCGGATCTGCTCGGTCTTTTCGGTACCCAGCGACGTTAGATACATCACCGTCGGCGGCCCCCACATGCCAGAGAGCCCACCGATTGCTCCAGCAAAGGCTCCAATCGCAGCCTCCAACCGGAAACTGGGGCGTGGCAGGCGCAACTCGTATCCGACAAGTTGGATCAGGGCAAAACTGGCAACGGGGATGCCAATGATCAACAGGAATACGTCCTGCGGAATGACTCGCACCAATTGCGCTGACAAGACCATCGTGCAAAAGCCGGCAATCAGGAACACGCGAAACTGTTTGACCGAAGCGAGAGCGGCACTAGGTCCGTTACGTGTGGCTTGCATAAGATTGCTCCCTACAGTGGGGGCAATCAATCCAGCCAAGGCCAGTTCAGGCGACAAGAACGTTGTCAGCCCCGAAATCAGGATCATCGGCATGCCAAACCCGACAATACCTTTCACGACTCCTGACAAAACGGCCACGGCAATAGCTACGGCAAAAAGCGACGGGCTGAGGATCGAGAACAGGGAGTCCATGCCAGAGTGATAGGGGTATTGGCGGGCGGTGGCAAAGGTTGGTCGCGCAACAAACGAACAAATGATATTCTGCACAAGCATTATAGTTGCGCTGCAGGTGCAAAAGAATTATGTCACAATGCAGCAAAAGACAGGATATGATTCATGGCCCACGACGGACAGGACCTGACAATGACACACACCGTTATTCTCCCCGATCTGCTTTCTCTGACCGGGGCGGCCTTGCCCCCGCTTGAGGCGCTTCTGGACACAGCCAAAACCTCTGTGCGCGACATGGTCAGCGTCGACGGACGCGTTTCCGGCGGAAAGCTGGAAGAGAATCAAACCGCTGCACATGGGTTGTCGTGGCTTGCCACCTACGTCGAAGCCCTGCGCCAAATGCAGAACTGGGCCACCCGCATGCAGGACGAAGGCAAGTTCGGCGAGATGGAGCAGTTGATCCACCAGATCGCCTTTGGCGAATACCTCTGGCAGGTCTATGGCGGCATTCCGATGTCCCAAAACGAGATGATGCGCCTGCAAGACCTTGGCCTGAGCCAGGACGACATGCGCGGCCTGTTGGAGCCTGCTGTGATGGCCCTGACACAGTCGGGCAACACACAAGCGGCTCGCACGCGCCTGATTGAACTGATGCAGGACAACGCGGGCCACGCTACTTTTGGCACCTCGGGGCTGGATGAAGAGCTTGAGATGATCCGCGAACAATTCCGCCGGTACGCGGACGAGCGGGTCGTGCCGAACGCACACGAGTGGCACCTTAAAGATGACTACATCCCCATGGAAATCCTCGAAGAGCTTGGTGAAATGGGCGTCTTTGGCCTGACCATTCCCGAGGAATACGGCGGATTGGGCCTCAGCAAAGCCTCGATGGTCGTGGTGTCCGAAGAATTGTCGCGTGGTTACATCGGCGTTGGGTCCCTTGGCACCCGCTCCGAGATTGCTGCTGAACTGATTCTGGCAGGCGGCACAGACGAGCAAAAAGAACAGTGGCTGCCCAAGATTTCATCCGCTGAAATCCTGCCGACGGCTGTGTTTACAGAACCGAACACGGGCTCTGACCTAGGTTCATTGCGCACCCGCGCGGTCAAGAACGCGGATGGTGACTGGGAGATTACCGGCAACAAAACCTGGATCACCCACGCCGCCCGGACGCATGTCATGACCCTGTTGGCCCGCACCAACCCGGACACCACAGATCACCGTGGCCTGTCGATGTTCTTGGCCGAGAAAACCCCTGGTGATGACGAGAACCCCTTCCCCACCGAAGGCATGACCGGCGGCGAGATTGAAGTGCTCGGCTATCGCGGCATGAAAGAGTTTGAGCTGGGCTTTGACGGTTTCAAAGTCAAAGGTGAAAACCTGCTGGGTGGCGAAGAAGGTCAGGGTTTTAAGCAACTGATGAAGACCTTTGAAGCGGCCCGCATTCAGACCGCCGCCCGTGCCATTGGTGTCGCGCAAAACGCGCTTGAGGTCGGCATGCAATATGCCGAAGACCGCAAGCAGTTTGGCAAATCCCTGATCAACTTCCCGCGTGTCTCGGGCAAGCTGGCGATGATGGCGGTAGAGATCATGGTCGCCCGTCAGCTGACCTACTTCTCGGCATGGGAAAAAGACCACGACCAGCGCTGCGACCTTGAGGCAGGCATGGCCAAACTCCTTGGCGCGCGTGTTGCCTGGGCCTCGGCTGACAACGCGTTGCAAATCCACGGCGGCAACGGTTTTGCAATCGAGTATCAGGTCAGCCGTATCCTGTGCGACGCCCGCATCCTCAACATCTTTGAAGGCGCCGCAGAGATCCAAGCTCAGGTGATCGCACGCCGCCTGCTGGGCTAAGCGCAAAATCAACCAAACCTGCAAAGCCCCGATGCGCACCGCGCCTCGGGGCTTTTCAATTTACCTGCCCTCGCTTTTGAGCTGATGTTTCAATCCGCGCACAGCGGCCCATAACAGAACGCGGGAATATAACTTGTGCACCCCCATGAACGCGCGAAACCCCAAGGCAATCTGCGGCGGCGCGTCGCCCTTTGCAGGTTCCGGCACAATCGCCGTCCCGAACCACAGATGCGCATCGCTTCCGGGCCTCGGTTCCACCATCAGCCACGTTCGCACTGCGCCGCGCCGCACCTCCAATAACAGCTCATGCCCGTTGCGCTGCAGTGTCGACCACAGCGCCATGGTCTGGCCCTCGCCAGCCGCCAGCGCCGCCACTTCTTCTGCAGAACTCGACTTTTTCCCAAACGCTGCCAGAACCATCCGCTCAGCCCGAAAGACCGGCGAGTCAAACATAGCGCGGATGTAATCTGCAAGCTCGGTCGCCGCGTCCGCAGGCACCGCAAAGGCATCCGCATGACACCCCGGCATCTCGACAAACTGTTGCAACAGGCTGGCCCGAGGCACCTCGCGTTCCCGAATGCGTTTCATCTGTCTTCACCCTTTTCCAAATGTGCCGCCACCAGCCTGTCAAAGGTGGCTGATACGGCAATGCTGCGCTCGATCGGCTCCCCTTGCCAGACCATCTGCGTCCCGACAAAAGCCGCATATTCCAACTCTGCAAAGGCCCGCGCCTCTGTGGCCTCCAGAGCGCCCGACTTGCCATAAAGCCAGGCCAGAAACCCGATCCGCTTTTCGTCAACCTCGGCCAGCTTGGCCGCGACAACGGGGTTCTGGAATCCATACAGCCGCATGGCGACTTCGATCCGGTGATCCAGCCTGCGCACAATCGAGGCCAGCTGATCTGCCTTGGCCCCCGAAGCCGCCATCACATCATCGGTATAGGTTTTTTCCCAATGCGCGATCAGGTCCTTCACAAACCCAGCATGATCCGTGAAATGCGCATAAAAGGCCCCCGTTGTGCGTCCTTGCACCTTGCACAGATGCGCCAACTTGAGGCCATCCGGCCCCAGACGTGCCAACTGCGTCAAACCTGCCTGCAGCCAGTCCTCTTTGCTCAGCCGCCCTACCATCAGAACAGGCTGCCCCAAAAGCCGAGCGACGCGATCGGTACAAAGAACCACCCTTGCGGCAGGTCGGAGAGCGTCAGCCCCGCGCGCGAAAAATGCCACAACCCAATGCCCCAGATGGCGAAACCCGCTGCCATCAGACTGCCCATCACCGCCAGGTCATTCGCCCCACCCCACAGTGCGGGCCACAGAAACAAAAGGCACATCAAACACAGGCAGATCGACACCAAATGCCAGCAGTAATAGGCGATGTACTTCGGCTGTTTCTCCAGATCCTGCGCCTCCAAAAGCGGTGCCGCCACCTCTGTCCCGCCCATGAAGATATGCGCAAGCGCGGCAAGGGCTGAAAGACCTCCGGCGACAAATAAGGGATCGAACATGGGAACCTCATATGCACTGTTGATTCTACGTAACATAACATATGTTATTGAAACTGTCCAGAGACCGCCCTTCCTCTTCCGCCCATCCAAGCACCTTCAAATGGTGCCGCAGGGCGTATCGCTTGCGGCACCCCTTGCACGCCTCTTGATCGCGCATATATTTAACAAATATGTTAAACAGGAGTGCCCCATGCGCAGCATCACCATCACCTACGAATACGCCGGACCCGACGCCCCGTGGCGCGCCTTGGTTGAGTCCTTTATCGCGGCCCTCGACTCGGACGACGGGATTCCCGGAAGTTTCTCCTATCAAGTCGCGGTTGCCGACAATGGAACCACCCGCATCCACTGGGGTCGCTGGGACAGCGCCGAAACCCTCGCCCACGTGCAGGCGCAGGACTATTTCAAATCCTTTGCAGGCGCCCTCAAGGACTTGGCGGGCGACACACTCTCTCCAACCGGAACCAACGTGATGGCACGCACGGCAAACTGGTAGGGCTTATTCGTTGACGCGGTATCATATTACCGCGTTGAAATTGTACAAAACAATCAATCCGCCCAAAAATTGATGTACAAAAAGGTCTTTTTACCACTTTCTGTCGTTTTCGCTGCACTGCGGCATTGCGGCTCTTGCATGGAATCAATCCCACCCCTAACTCTTCAGTCATGACCACGACTCGCCTCTCTCCCGACAGCTGGATCGAAGCCGGCTTTGACGCCCTGATCGCGCAGGGGCCTTCTGCCCTGAAGGCCGAAGCGTTGGCGCGGGGCTTGAAGACCACCAAGGGATCGTTTTACTGGCATTTCAAAGACGTTCCTGCCTTTCACGAGGCCTTGCTGGAACGCTGGGAAGAATGCAGCCGCAGCCGCTTTCAGAACGCTCTGACAATCGACGACACGCCGGTACAGCGTCTGCGTCACGTCGCGCAAGTTGTTGAAAAAGAAGAAAGTACCGATCCCGTCCATGCGCTTGAGCCCGCTATTCGCGCTTGGGCACATGGCAATGAAAAGGTGTCGGACGCCGTGCAACGGGTCGATGCCCTTCGCATGGAAGAGTTGACTCGCCTGCTTGAGGAGCTGGGACTGTCAAACCCAGAGCTGTCCCGCATCATTTATGCCGCCAATCTAGGAATGGCAGAGTTGTCCGGGCGAGATCGCCAAGACAATGAAGATGCTTTGGGAACACTGGTCGATCTGGTCCTCGCGCTCTATTCTTAAGACAATGAAACACTTTGCTCTGATATGTATGACTCTGCTGGCCGTAAGCGGCTGCAAGAAGGATGAGACCGTGGCGGGCTATGATGGTGGCAAAACCTGGTCTCTGATCGAGCTGGACGGCCAAGCCTTTGACGCGCGCGCAACACTTGTGTTTGGCGATGACGGCAAAATAACGGGGCAAGCCCCCTGCAACAACTATTTCGCCACCCAGACCGAACCCTATCCGTGGATAAACATCAGTGCGATCGGCTCAACGCGCATGGCATGCCCGGAGCTTGAGAAAGAAACACAGTTCTTCACTGCGCTCGAAGACATGACGTTGGCTGAAGTCACCGGAGATGTCTTGTTGTTAAGCAACGACGCAGGCCGCGAGATGGCGTTCACACCTGTGAAAGACGCCGACTAAGCATATCCACCAGACGACCACGCGCCGTAGGCAAAGGCTTGTTCCCCAGTTCCGGCGCGAGCTTATGCTCCATAAAATACCCGGTTGTTGAAAGCGCCACGAGGACGTCTTCATCCGATGCTTCACCCTGTCCGACAAGGCAGGGTGGTAACGGAAGCAGACGGTCTTCCCACTCACCGGCCCCAGCCTTGGACACAGCCCGACCACTGCGAGGCGAGACATAGATCAACCCCTCACGTGCACCCGTTACAGCACATTGGCTAAGGTCCAACCCAAACCCCAAGTCTTCCAGCAATGCCAGTTCCCATCTCAGATAGGCCAAAGGCCAGAGATCGTTTTGGCCCAAAAGATCCAGCAGTTGCTCACTTCGCTGATAAAGCGCCGGATGTGGCTCGCGTTCTGGAAGGGCAAAGGACAACAAGGCCGTCACCGCATTCAAACCCGACAGAGAAAACCGATCTGACAATGCGGCCGCGCGACTGCGCACTGGCTCAACAACGAAACTGCCGATGTGGTCCTCTAACCTTGCCCGCCACGTCACATCCACTTGCCCACCGGGCTGCAGGATCGGTGTCATCTTACGGCTTGTACCGCCACGTACCACCCCGGCATGACGCCCACGCACCGGGGAGAAAACCTCAAGGATCACAGAGGTTTCCCCGTGCTTTCGTGTGCTCAGCACAATGCCTTGATCTCGCCAGTCCATGGGCAGAGACTAGTGGGTTTTTGGCGATTGCCAAGGCTTGTCCTGAGGCGCGTTAGGATGCCTCCGGCCGGAGTATTTTGGGCAATACGAAGTTGGGGGTCAGTCGGATAGGCCGGGTTCGTCCAGCAAGTGGCGACCTTGGCGATCTTCGACTTCGATCACCCAGAGGTCAGGATCAAAACTGCGTTGTTTGGCAATGGCTGCGTCCACATCAGCTTCGGCACCTTCGGCCAGAATGATCCATTTGCGAGCACCACTCATCAAATCGAAACTGCGTTGAAACGCAGTCGCCTGTCCATCAAGTGTCGCGAGTTTAATCAGAACAGCACCTGCGATGTCATCCCCATGTGCGACGACAAATGCAGGTATTCCCTTAAGTTCAAGACGGGTTCTGTACGCGTGAACCCAAAACTTAGCCGTCAGTCTGGTCATTTGTTCCCGTCGCGGAAATCGAGCCCCATTTCGGAATAGCGCTCTTTCTCCTCCAGCCAGTTTGGCCGCACTTTGACTTGGATAAACAGGTGCACGCGGCGGCCCAGAAACTCTTCCAGTTCGAGCCTTGCGGCTTTGGACACCGCCTTGATCGTCTCACCTTTGTTGCCAAGTACAATGCCCTTGTGGCCATCCCGCATGACGTAAACCAACTGGTCAATCCGGGCAGAGCCATCCTTGCGCTCTTCCCAGTTCTCGGTCTCGACCGTCAGCTGGTAAGGTAGCTCCTGGTGCAGACGCAGAGTCAGCTTCTCGCGGGTCATTTCGGCCGCAATCATCCGCATGGGCAGGTCGGCAATTTGATCTTCGGGGTAGAGCCACGGTCCCTCGGGCAGTTCATTGGCCAGCCACGTCTTGAGATGTTCTGCGCCATGACCCTTTTCAGCAGAGATCATAAATGTCTCTACGAAAGGAAAGCTGTCGTTCAGTTTTTTGGACAGCCCCAGCAGCACATCAGATTTGACCTTGTCGATTTTGTTGATCGCCAGAGCAATTTTGCGGCCCTTGCCGATGTCTTCCAACCCTTCAAGAATGCGTTCTACACCCTCGGTGACACCGCGATGGGCCTCGACCAGCAGAACGATGATATCTGCATCTGCAGCACCACCCCATGCGGCCGCAACCATCGCACGATCCAAGCGGCGGCGTGGGCGAAACAGACCGGGCGTGTCGACAAAAACAAGCTGGCTGTCGCCCTCCAACGCCACGCCACGGATACGGGCGCGGGTGGTCTGGACCTTGTGTGTCACGATCGACACTTTGGCCCCAACCATGCGATTGGTCAGGGTCGATTTCCCTGCGTTCGGCTCTCCGATAAGAGCGACGAATCCGGCGCGGCTGGTCATGGGGTATCCTTTGCGGTTGCAGGCCCGTGCTCTACAGGAGTTTAGCGTGTTGGGCCAGTCGGGATTTTGCCGCCGGATCTCATCAGCGTGAAAAGTCCGCTGCCAACAATCAACACGGCGCCTGCCAATGTGAGCATGTCCGGGCGCTCGTGAAACCAAACCACCGCAAACCCCAAAGCGAAGAGCAGGCGCGAATAGCGAAATGGTGTGACAACAGCGATGTCTCCGGTGCGCATTGCAACGGTCAGAGCGTTGTAGGCAACCACGCCGACAAGTGCTGCGATGACCACAGCCGCCAACGGCTTCCAACCGGGCATGTGATCAGGCAGTCCGTAGAACGGGATCAGCACGACGCCGGCCACGACGAGGACCATGAAACCAAGGTTTCCCAACTGTCGGCCCGACATGGTCCGAGGGCTTATGCTGGTGGCGAGATCACGACCAGCAAAGCCAAGGGTCGCCAGTAGTGCAAAGATAGACGTGGCTTCAAAACTCTCCGGTGTCGGGCGCAGGATCAGCAAGACACCAAGGAACCCGACCAGCATGGCAAGCCAGCGCCTTGGCCCAACACGTGCGCCAAGAAAGATTACAGCGCCAAGTGTCACAACCAGCGGCGCAGACTGCAGGATCGCCGATGTACTGGAAAGCGGCGTAAAGGCCAGCGCCAACGCAAAAAACAAACGGCCGCCCAGCTCAAAGACCGACCGCAAGATCATTGCGCGTATCAGGATGGCTGGGTGAAACACGGATTCCCGCGCATGTACCGAGAGGCCGATAAAGACCAAAAGTCCAAACACACCAAACAGCAAGAGTGCCACGCTTACAGGCATTTCGGAGGTGGCAAACTAAAAGAAGGCGTCCTCAACCGCAAAGGCCGCCATGGCAAGGATCATTGCAAGGCTGCCACGCAGGTTGTCCGACATCAGAAGGTCAGCTTTCCAGCCGTGCCATCAGCGCCTTAGCTGCGGCCTGTTCGGCCTTGCGCTTGGAATTGTCCGTGGCCTCTGCAGCCTCACCACTTTCAAGCTTGGCGGCCACTGTAAACACCGGTGCATGGTCCGGTCCGCTGCGCGAGACGACCTCATAATTTGGAGGTTTTTGACCACGCGCTTGTGCCCATTCCTGCAGGCTGGTTTTTGGGTCGCGCGCATCATCTTCTACCTTGTGGACACGGTCCCCCCACAGACGTATCACCAGATCCTTGGCGGTTTCGAAACCAGCGTCCAAATAGACCGCTGCGATCACCGCTTCCATCGCATCACCCAAGAGGGCCTGTTTGCGGCGGCCTCCGGACAGCATTTCAGATCGGCCAAGCTTCAAAGCGTCACCAAGCGAGATTTGCACGGCAACGTCGGCGCAGGCTTCTTTGCGTACGAGAGCATTAAAGCGGGGGGCCAGCTGGCCTTCGGTCGCCTTGCGGTCCTGCGCCAAAAGGGCCTCTGCCATGACGAGGCCCAAGACGCGATCGCCGAGAAATTCCAGCCGCTGATTGTCGTCCCGCGTCGGAGATGACATAGAAGAATGCGTCACAGCGCGCACCAGTAATTCAGGGCGGGAAAACTCATACCCCATCCGCGCTTGCAGCGCTTTTAGTTCACTCGAGAGCTTCAATTCACCGCCTTGAAGAAACGATCACCGCGCCAGGTCCAGAAAAAGAACATAGACGTCCCGGCAGATGAGAACATGATGCGGTCGGCTCGACCGATCAGATTTTCGTATGGCACGAAACCAACGCCGCGCGCAGCGCGTGGGACCCGGCTATCAACCGAGTTATCGCGGTTGTCACCCATAAAGAAATAGTGTCCTGCGGGTACGGTATAGACACCGGTGTTGTCCGAACGCTGCGGGCCGATGTTCAGGATTGGGTGGCTTACACCGCCCGGCAAGGTTTCAATCTGGCGCGACTTAACGCAGCTTCCGCCAATACCGACAGGGCCATTTTCGCAACGTGGGCTCAGTCTCTGAGGACCTTGCGGGCCTGCAAGTTCTTCAAAGACACCATCATCCTCAAGTCCAACTGGCTCAGCGTTGATGTGCAACACGCCCGCTTTCATTTGCACGGTTTCGCCGGGCAACGCGACAAGACGCTTGATGTAATCCAGACCTGTGACCGGGTGACGGAAAACCACCACATCGCCACGCTCAGGCTCTCCCCCCCAAATGCGCGAGTTATCACCTTTGAGGAACCCACAGATGTCTTCTGCATCTACATTAACCCCGAAACGCGGCATGCGGATCGACGGGCACGAGGCATAGGAATAGCCATAGGTCATCTTGTTGACGAACAGGAAGTCGCCAATCAGCAACGTGTCTTTCATCGACCCTGACGGGATCCAAAAAGGCTGAAAAAACAGAGTGCGGAACACGCCGGCAATTAATAGCGCGTAGACAATGGTTTTGATGGTTTCAACAAAACCGTTTTGTTTCTTGGCTTCGGATGCCATCTGCTCGCCTCTTTGGGTTTCTTAAGATGGGCGTTACATGCGGTGACACCGGTCAGGAGTCAAGCAATGCGTCCGGGTTGCTGACAGGTCGCGCCTCGATCACGACAAAGGCCTGCGCCCAAGGGTGGTCATCTGTCAGTGTGACGTGAACGATCGCCTCGTGACCCGCAGGCGTCATGTCTTTCAAACGCTCTGCCGCCCAACCGGTCACATGCATTACGGGTTGGCCGGTGCGCAGGTTGCTCACCGCCATATCTTTCCAGCTGATACCCATCCGCAAACCAGTGCCCAGCGCCTTGGAACAGGCCTCTTTCGCGGCCCAGCGCTTGGCATATGTGCCAACCGTATCGCGGCGACGCTCGGCCTTGGCCTGTTCGACTTCGGTAAACACACGGTTGCGAAAACGGTCGCCGAAACGGTCCAACGTATTTGCGATGCGATCTATGTTCGCAAGATCTGTACCAATTCCAAGGATCATCTAGGCCGCTTTCCAGTACTGTTGTTCTCACTTGCTATGTGCAGCCACAATAGGCAAGCCTGAATCCGTGGTCGGCAAGGCAGCTTCAGTGCCCAATCCAAGCCCGGGCGTCATCCAGTATGGTCTTGCCTGTCGCGCTCAGGTCGCCATGTTGGTCGATCACACCCAAGCCTTTGGCATAGTTGCTCCGATCCACGGCAGCCATCGCCATAGCGCGCTCATGATCATCATCTGACAGACACCCACTGGATGCGAGCATCTCCATCGCCCATGCCATGCGCGCCGAAACATAGGTTGCGTGATAAATTCCATCCATAGGCCGTGAATCCAAACGCAATGGAGACGTGAACAGCTCTTCATCTGGGTTCAGAACCAGTGGTTCTTCAATGGTCATGCCAAACAACAGCGAATGCGAGGCTTCGTGCGCGAGCACCTCAACAATAGCGAGCGGGGTCTTGTGATGCTTGGGATTTAGCATCAGAAGGCCCCAAAACTGATAGTGAGAGGCCCCGTCAAACTGCATCTTGTCTCCGGATGGCGCCCGTGCCAGCAACACCTCGTGGACGATTGATCGTAATTCCCCGTACAACTCCGACAGGTTTTGTCGGAGTAGATCAAGTCCTTCGTCCAAAAGCATTTGAAAATCGGCGGCTTCAGTGGCGGTAATTGGCGCCAACCGCAACCCATCGTCTATCAAATCAAGACTAAGACTGTCTGCCTCGGAGGCTCCAAAATAGGTGAGCTTCAGCGAGGCAGAGCGATCAGGCGCAGCTTCGATTTTTTGTAAAAGTGTTTCAGCATGGTGTTGGTCCTCGGCCACGAGAGCTTGCACGAGAAGAAAATAGGCACGGAACACCTGCGGCCTTACACGTCGGCCCATGCGAATGGCGTCCGCAACCTCAACTAACCTTCGAGAAATTTCCGGAAAACTATCCTTGGACGCATTGGACAGATGTCCAAGGCTACTTGCAAGCTCAATGTGCATGCGCGCATCGAGCGCACGTCCTCGAGCAGCGCACGGCACGAAATTCGTGAGTGTATTGCGGTCAACAACAGACTTTTCAGGCGCAGACATTTCAGCCCTGTTCTCAACGAGGCGCGTCAACAGATTTAGTTAACGAACAGGCTTCTTTCCATCTTTTACACCGACCTTGTCGCCAGCTTTTTCGCCCAGTTTGGTTGCAAGGGCTGCCTTTGAAATAGCACCGCGTTTGTCACCGACCTTGGCGCTCATGACGGCCTCATTTGCCTGATCTGCAACCAACCGGTATCCTAATAACTTTTTGAAATCGATTTTCATTACAGCCACAGTGTGTATCCTTTGATTGTTCCGATCTTAGTAAATGGACCAACAGGTGCTATGTCAACGAAATCCTATTTGACGGGAATGCATTTACTCCCACTTGGCCGCAATGCGCCGCGACTGATTTCGGTAACATCAATGCGTCAGCGGTACACGTTGCAGGCCGTCACGAAGTTGATGCGCCAACGCGGCATTCGTCATGAGCGCTGGACATATGAACAGCTATTTACGCGCCGCCGATTGCCGAGAGCCGTCTATATTCTGACAGATTTCGACCGCGTCCATCCCTGGTACCTGGAGGTTGCATCGCTGATCCGGCAAAAGTTGCAGAACGAAGGCTTGGTGGTTTTGAACGATCCACGCAAATACATGCCGCGCGATGCATTTCTTAGACGCCTCTACAATGAAGGCATAAACAGCTTTAACTGTTGGCGCCCCGTGGCCGGTGAATGGCCCGATCGTTTCCCTGTCTTTCTAAGAACCATCCATGCGCATCGCGGTGTCATAAGCGATCTGTTGAACGACCGACACGAAACCGAGGCAGCAATGGAGCACGCTTTGCAACATGGAAAAGCTATGAGTGACCTCATGTTCATCGAGTACTGCGCACAAGCCCAGCCTGACGGCGGCCATTTTCGGAAATTCGCCAGTTACGCTGTTAACAACAAGATAATCCGCGCCGCGACCGTGTCGGAATCGCGCTGGATCGCGAAACTGGGTGAGCGTGGTGTGGCGACGAAATCGGAGTATGAACAAGACCACGCGGAACAACAAAGCGATCCACATCACGACGTCATGCAACGTGTCTTTGAACTGGCGGGAATGGAGTTCGGTCGCATTGATTTCGGCCTCGTGGACGGCAAGCCAGAAATCTATGAACTGAACACCAATCCCGTTATTAAGTGGCCCAAGAAACACGAGAGTAAGAGACGATTAGATACGCTGAAAATCATGCGTGAGTCGGTCATTCAGGCGCTTGCGGACATGAATTATCCGGACCCCAAGGGTCATGTTGATCTGTCTGATATCTGGCATCGCTGGAACAAAGGCGCGCGAGGTTTCGAGCAGCCCTGATCAAGCGCGCGCCTCGTCCATCAGACGCCGCATTTCGCGAATGGCAGGGTCAAGCCCGGCAAATATGGCCTCGCCTATCAGAAAGTGACCGATGTTCAGCTCCTTCACTTTTGGGAATGCCGCAACGGATTGTACCGTCTCATACGTCAGGCCATGTCCGGCGTG
Organism: uncultured Shimia sp.; assembly: GCF_947498095.1. Classification (GTDB taxonomy): domain Bacteria; phylum Pseudomonadota; class Alphaproteobacteria; order Rhodobacterales; family Rhodobacteraceae; genus Shimia. Next base: position 61,382 of record NZ_CANMJE010000001.1, read on the forward strand.
AACCTCAAGCCCCAGTGAATGAGCGAAGGCCGACATGTCGCGCAGGCGTTCCAGCTCTGCATCACGTTCGTCAAAGCGGCCCTCTGCGTGGAAATCGCAATAGGCACCCGTATGCAATTCAATCACTTGCGCACCGATGCGGTTTGCGGCTTCGATTTGCCTCGCATCCGCTGCAATAAAGATCGACACCCGACAGCCGACCTCACGCAATGGGGCAATGAAATGCGCCAATTTGTTTTCCTCGCGTGACACTTCAAGGCCGCCCTCGGTGGTGCGCTCTTCACGCTTTTCCGGCACGATACAGACTGCATGTGGCTTGTGGCGCAATGCGATGGCCTGCATTTCGTCTGTTGCTGCCATTTCAAAGTTAAGAGGAACGCTCAGCGCATCCATCAGACCGTCGATGTCTTCATCCATAATGTGGCGACGATCTTCTCGCAGATGAGCGGTAATACCATCGGCACCTGCTTGTTCGGCAACTTTGGCCGCGCGCACCGGATCAGGATAGGCACCACCGCGTGCATTCCGCACCGTGGCCACATGGTCAATATTCACACCAAGACGCAACATCCGAGTCTCCTGTTATCTCTTGCTGCGGACACTAGTCGCCCGAACAAGGCAAGAAAACCCGTTTTCACCTTTGGGCGTCGTCTTCTTTTTTTGCGGCAGCCAGATCGCGAGCCTTGGCACGAACTTTGGCGACCTTTTTACGGAATCGTGCTGCACGGCGCTTCTGGTAAGCACGGATGACGGGAGCCGTCAGGTAATAGCAGATCGAGGCACACAGAATCCCAGGAAGTACGCCCCCTACGAGGTAAGGAAAAAAGACCTCGTCAAAGAACACTGACAGACCGTGCCAATCCATCTCTTCGTCGGTAAACACTGCAATAAAGTTGTGCCAGAGATCCGCACCTGCATTGGCGAATTTGCTGGCAAGCGACTGCTGAGCGCCTTCCTCAAATTCCGTCCCCAACAAGAAGTGCCCGGTTTTGAGAGACACCACCCCAATCGGCAGATAGGTCAGGGGATTGCCAAAAAACGTGCTGAGCAATGCGGCAAGCACATTGCCGTTGATCATCCGCGTGATCACCGCTGCAATCAGAAAATGCAGCCCGTAGAAAGGCGTGAACGTGGTAAAGACGCCGGCCCAAACCCCGCGCGCGATAAACTCGGGCGTGCCCGGAAGACGCCGCAGCCGGTGGCGCACGTAGTGAAAGGCCCGTGTCCATCCACCCTTGGGATAGACTCCGTCCGCAATCACTTGGATGGTGGTGCGCTTATCCCGACGTTTGAATACCACGTCTGCGGGTCCTTACTTATCCGGTTTGGCCGACTGTCTGGCTTTTGATGGATCGCGGTGCCTTTCGATCTGCGCCACGTCGTTTTCTGCCCGAAGCGCAAGCATCAGTGAATGCAGATGCTCAGCGTCGCGCAGTTCAACATTTAGGTACAGACGGAAAAAGTCCGGTTTCCTGTCCACGAATTCAAGATCTGAAATATTGGCCTTGTGCTCACCAATCAATGTGCAAATACGTCCCAGTACCCCTGCATCATTCCCGATGGTCAGTTCAAGGGTAACACCAAAGATCGCTTTGTGCTTTCCCGCATGCCAATTGAGATCCAACCAGCGTTGCGGCTGGTCTTCGTAGTTGCCCAATGCATCGCAGTCAATGGCATGCACAACAACACCTTCACCGCGATATGTAATGCCGACAATTCGCTCTCCGGGAAGCGGTTCGCAGCATGGCGCGCGCTGAAAACTCTGTTCTGGCGACAAGCCGATCACCGCGCGCTCTGAAGACACCTCGTCACTCTCGTCCGGCGCCAAATCAGGATAGACTGCCTGAACTACTTCATGAGCTGTCAGTTCAGCGCTGCCCATCCGGGCCAAAACTTCATCGCGATCCTTGAGGCGCAATTGCTTGGACGCAAGATCCAGAACGCGGTCCGTCGACTTCTTCCCAACATGCTCGAAGCCAGCTCTTGCCAGTTCGCGACCCAGTTTCACAAACCGTTCCCGATCCACTTCGCGCAGTGCACGCCGGATAGCCGTCTTCGCCTTACCGGTAGAGGCAATATCCAACCATGTCGCCTGAGGCATTTGCCCCTCGGCCGTGATGATCTCGACCGATTGCCCGTTCTTAATTCGTGTCCACAGAGGAACGCGCATATGGTCGATCTTGGCTCCCACGCAAGCGTTCCCAATCCGGGTATGGATGGCATAGGCGAAATCCAAGGGTGTCGCACCACGCGGCAGCTTGACCACTTCGCCTTTGGGCGTGAAACAGAACACCTGGTCTGAATACATCTCAAGTTTAACCGCCTCGAGAAAGTCTTCGTGGTCATCCTCGGCATCAAATTGCTCGGTCAGGCCGCTGACCCATTTGACCGGATCCACCGCAAAAGGGTTTTCGCCTCGCACACCATCTTTGTACGACCAGTGTGCCGCCACACCGGTTTCGGCCACATCATGCATCTGTTGGGTGCGGATTTGCACCTCGACCCGTTTGCCATCGCGACCTGAAACAGTGGTGTGAATTGACCGGTATCCGTTGGTCTTGGGCTGACTGATGTAATCCTTGAATCGCCCCGGCACCGCACGCCATCGCTGGTGAATAGCGCCGAGAACCCGGTAACAGTCATTCTCGCTCTCGGTGATGATGCGGAAACCGTAGATGTCTGAAAGCCGGCTAAAGCCCTGATCTTTTTCCTGCATCTTGCGCCAGATCGAATAGGGTTTCTTGGCGCGTCCGACAACTTTGGCGTCAATATCTGCCTTGTCCAACTCGTGGCGCATATCATCGGTGATCCGGCCGATCACATCACCGCTTTCTTTCTGCAGCGTGATAAACCTGCGCATAAGCGACGCACGTCCCTCGGGGTTCAAAACCTTAAAGGCGAGATCCTCAAGCTCTTCGCGCATCCATTGCATACCCATGCGGCCCGCAAGCGGTGCATAGATATCCATAGTTTCACGCGCCTTGATCTGCTGCTTTTCCGGCCGCATGGCTTTGATCGTGCGCATATTGTGCAAACGGTCGGCCAGCTTGACCAAAATAACCCGCAGGTCCTTGGACATTGCCATGAACAGTTTGCGAAAGTTCTCGGCTTGCTTGGTCTCGGTCGAGGACAATTGCAAGTTGGTCAGCTTGGTCACGCCGTCGACCAGCATCGCAACCTCATCGCCGAACTTTTCAGAAACGGCGGAATACGAAGCCTTGGTATCTTCGATGGTGTCGTGGAGCAGCGCGGTGATGATCGTCGCATCATCCAGATGCTGTTCTGTCAGGATGCGTGCAACGTCGATCGGATGCGTGAAATAGGGTTCGCCTGAGTGGCGAAACTGGCCCTCGTGCATGTCGCGCCCGAACTCGTAGGCGTCTCGAATCGACTCTGAATTGGATTTGGGATTGTAGGCGCGGATCAGATCGACAAGATCGTCAGCAGGAAACATCTACGCCCACCTGTTTTTCCCGAGGGCCTCAGCCCTGGCCTTGAGCTTCCATAAGAGCCCGCAGCAGTTTTTCCTCAGACATGTCGTCTTCGGCCGGTGCATCTGATTCTGCGCCCATCAACAACGCCATGCGATCTTCTTCTGGCTCATCCACTTCAATCTGAGTCTGGTTCGACTCGATCAAGCGTTCGCGCAGCTCATCGGCGGTCTGGGTTTCATCTGCAATTTCGCGCAGGCTGACGACCGGGTTTTTGTCGTTGTCACGCTCGACCGTGATCGGAGCGCCTGCCGAGATTTCACGCGCGCGGTGAGACGCGAGCATGACCAGCTCAAAGCGGTTTGGAACCTTGTCTACGCAATCTTCAACTGTGACGCGGGCCATCGGGCACTCCATTCAATGCGAAAGGGATCAGAAGGTGCGTATTTAGGGGTGTTTTTCCTTGATGACAAGCCGAAATCACAACGCAACAACCGCATCGCGCTCGCTTTCTGGCAAGGCGGCCAACATTTCTGCCACGCTGACCCCCAGGACAGGGTGAATCCAGTCAGGTGCAACGTCATTGAGAGGCACAAGGACAAAGGCCCGGTCCTGAATGCGTGGGTGTGGAAGAATCAGCTCGGCGGGGGTCATTTGCAATTGCTCTTCCACCACGAGGCCGCGCCATTGTTCATAGGTCTGCCGGTCGGGCAGTATCTTGTCTGCGCTCCCGATCAAGTCGATATCCAGAGTGCGACCAACCCAACGACCTGCACGCTCTCGCCCCAACAACGCTTCGACAGCATGGAGCTGTGCCAAGACCTCGGCCGCCGACATTTCGCTTTCGACCACAGCTGCCGCATTGACATAGTCGGGACCTGCGCCAGCTGGAAAGCAGGGAGTTTTATAAAAGCGACTCACTTTTTTGACCGGCAAATTGACGTCACTTAGCGCCAGCAAGGCGCTTTTTAGCGTCTCTTCCGGCGGTCCATTTTTTGATGGCAAGTTGCCGCCCAAAGCTAACATCCAGAAATTACTTCCCTTTTCACGGCCAAACTCATCTTGAGCCTGACCCGACTCTGGTTGCTCTTGCGACAAAATAGTTTTTCCCTACTTTAGCTTGGCTGACATGCCTGCATTTAAACACTCACGGAATTACTGGGCGTGTCGATACCTGAAAGGACAATTAATGTTTTACAAAGACGAACGGCTCGCGCTGTTCATCGATGGTTCGAATCTTTATGCGGCCGCCAAGTCGCTGGATTTTGACATCGACTATAAGCTTTTACGGCAAGAATTTATGCGCCGTGGTAAGCTTTTGCGGGCTTTCTACTATACGGCGCTTTTGGAGAATGAAGAGTATTCCCCGATCCGCCCGTTAGTTGATTGGTTACATTACAACGGCTTCGCCATGGTGACCAAGCCGGCCAAAGAGTACACAGACTCGCAAGGCCGCCGTAAGGTTAAGGGAAACATGGACATTGAGCTGGCAGTTAATGCGATGGAACTGGCACCGCATGTTGACCATATTGTTTTGTTTTCCGGAGATGGGGATTTCCGCCCATTGGTAGAAAGTTTGCAACGTCAGGGCGTGCGTGTATCGGTGGTATCCACCATCCGCAGCCAACCACCGATGATTTCCGATGAATTGCGCCGTCAGGCCGACAACTTCATTGAACTTGATGGTCTTCGTGATGTGATCGGGCGCCCACCTCGCGATCCGATGCCCGAGCGGGACCGCGAAGCAGAGTTCACTGCCAAGTAATTCAAGCCGGGGCCATGTGCCCCGGTTTTCATTTGCGGTCAGCCATTGCGCTGATTGTGAATCTCGATGATGCGTCTTGGCCATGTACTTTTGATATAGGCCAGCACATCCCAGATGTCCTGATCGCTCAGCACACCCTCGTATCCCGGCATGTTGCTTTCATAGCCCTGACCGACAATGGCCGCCGGCCCAAGCTTGGTCAGTTGAAACAGCTGCTGATCCGGGTGGTGCCACGTATGCCCTGTCTCGTCATGCGGCGGTGCGGGCAAACGACCGTCGTCGTCTGGCACGCGCCAGTTTTCGGCCCCTTCCAGGTTGTCCCCATGGCAGGAGGCACAGGTCTCAGCATAAATGTCCTCGCCCCGCGCCACGCTGGCTGAGTCTTCGTATGGGATACCTTCGGGCACCCCGGGCGCAAGCAAGGCCCATGCCCCTAAACCCGCCAAAAGCGCCGCAGCACCGACCAACACCAGTTTTTTCACGTCGTACTCCTATGTGAACTTCACCCCGGTTACGTGGTTCCAGCAAGAGGAAGGCAATTCACAAAAACATGAGCTGCATAGCCCGCTTGCCCTGCCAGACGCAAAGCCTTACCTCTGTTTCCAAGTATTGAGGACACGCCATGACCAAGCCGCCCCTGACCATTTACCTTGCCGCGCCACGCGGCTTTTGTGCGGGTGTGGACCGCGCGATCAAGATCGTGGAAATGGCACTACAGAAATGGGGCGCTCCGGTCTATGTGCGCCACGAGATCGTTCATAACAAGTTTGTCGTCGATGGGTTGCGCGCCAAGGGGGCCGTGTTTGTCGAAGAACTCACGGATTGCCCAGATGACCGCCCAGTGATCTTTTCAGCTCACGGTGTCGCCAAATCGGTGCCCGCCGAGGCCGAACGGCGCGAAATGATCTATGTCGACGCAACTTGTCCACTGGTCTCCAAAGTGCACATCGAGGCCGAACGCCACTCGGCTGCCGGGCTACAGATTATCATGATCGGCCACGCAGGTCATCCAGAAACCATTGGAACCATGGGGCAATTGCCTGATGGCGAGGTGTTGCTGGTCGAGACCGAGGCTGACGTCTCAACAATCAATGTGCGCGACCCCGAACAATTGGCCTTTGTCACCCAGACCACCCTGTCGGTCGATGACACTATCGGTATCGTCGCTGCCCTTCAGGCACGGTTCCCGGCGATTGTCGGGCCCCACAAGGAAGACATCTGCTATGCCACCACCAACCGTCAGGAAGCGGTGAAAGAGGTGGCACCTCGCGTCGATGCCCTGTTGGTTGTTGGCGCACCAAACTCGTCGAACTCGCGCCGATTGGTCGAAGTTGGCGCCAACAACGGTTGCAACTATGCCCAACTGGTGCAGCGTGCAGGCGAGATTGACTGGCGCGCCCTCGAAGGCATTCGCAACCTTGCCATTACCGCGGGCGCTTCGGCTCCCGAAGTGCTGGTCAACGAAGTGATCGACGCTTTTCGTGGCCGCTTTGATGTGACCGTAGAGACCGTAGAAACCGCCATTGAAACCGTGAACTTCAAAGTACCGCGCGTTCTGCGGGATATCGAACTGGAGGCATAAAGTGATCTCTGCCCAGTTTCTTTTGACCGCTTTGGTCGTGGTCCTGGCTCCCGGCACCGGCGTCATCTTCACCCTCGCCATGGGGTTGGGTCAGGGTCGCAACGCCGCGCTCTGGTCAGCCTTAGGATGCACCGTTGGCATCGTGCCCGCGCTTTTGGCTGCGACGCTCGGCCTCGCCGCCGTGATGCACACATCTGCACTCCTCTTCAACGTCATGAAATTCGCAGGCGTTGCCTATCTCCTCTATCTCGCTTGGCAGGCGCTCAAGTCCGGTGGAGCCTTTTCGGTCAGCGCCGAACGTCAATCGCAACCCGGTCTGGTCATTGCGCGCCGCGCTGCGCTGATCAACATCCTCAATCCCAAGCTTTCAGTCTTCTTCCTCGCCCTGCTGCCACCCTTCCTGTCCGGCAACTCTGCCACGGCCACAATGGAAATGACCCTTTTGGGCGGCGTCTTCATGGCGATGACTTTTGGTGTCTTCGTGCTCTACGGCCTTTTTGCCGCCAAGGCGCGTGACCTGCTGCTTGGCAGTGCCCATGTCATGCGCTGGCTGAACCGCGGCTTTGCCGCTATTTTTGTGGCACTCGCAGGTCGACTGGCACTGGAGCGGGCATGAGCGATCCAGAGACCATGGCCGTCTATGCAGAGGCTGCAGAACGCTATGTCAGCGGCGTGGCACGCGCCAAAAGTGCTGACGAGGAAATTGATCTCACGGGTATGGTCGACGCCCTGCCTGCGGGAAGCCGCGTGCTTGATCTGGGCTGCGGCCCCGGCCATTGGTCGGCCAGGATGATCGAGGCTGGGCTGATCACCGACGCCGTGGATGCCTCACCTGAAATGGCTGCGCTGGCCAAGTCTGAATTCGGCGTTGATGTGCGGATTGAAACCTTCGACACCCTCACACTGAACGGCCCCTATGACGGCGTTTGGGCCAACTTCAGCCTTTTGCACGCCCCCCGCGCCGACATGGCAGGGCATCTGAAACGCCTGCATCAGGAAACGGTCCCCGGTGGACGCCTGCACCTGGGCATGAAACTGGGCAAGGGTGAGAAACGCGACGACCTCGGACGCCTCTTCACCTATTATCAGGAAAACGAACTCTGCACCCTCGTCGAAGCCGCCGGTTTCCACGTTCAAACAACGCGCCGTGGCCACGGTTCAGGCCTCTCAGGCGTCCCAGACACCTACATTATCGTGACTGCTCATGCCTGATCTTTATGCCTATACCGACGGTGCCTGTTCTGGAAATCCCGGGCCTGGAGGCTGGGGCGTACTCTTGCGCGCGATGAACGGCGACGAGATCGCCAAGGAACGCGAATTGTCCGGCGGGGCAGCTGAGACGACCAACAACCAGATGGAGTTGATGGCTGCGATCATGGCGCTGGAAACCCTTGAGCGCGCCAGCACCCTGACTGTGGTCACCGACAGCTCTTATGTCAAAGACGGCATCACCAAGTGGATACATGGCTGGAAACGCAACGGTTGGAAGAAAAAAGGCGGCCTGAAAAACGTCGAGCTGTGGCAGCGCCTGGATGCAGCCCAAGCGCGCCACACCGTTACATGGGAATGGGTTAAGGGACACGCTGGACATCCGGAAAACGAGCGCGCGGATGAGTTGGCTCGCGCAGGCATGGCCCCTTTCAAGGGCTAAAGCCCCGATCTCAAAAAGGGTTTCGAAACGGCTTGACCATAGCGAGCCTCAAAAGCAGAGCCAGTCGTCAGCCTGTCATTTTCGAAAATGGGTCGGCACGATAATGAGCGCCCCGACGGATGACACGATCGCGTTCATTCCGGGGCTGCCGAAACCGATGTTGAACATCCGGCTGATCATAAAGAATACGAAGGCTCCGCCGACGCAAATGATGATCGAAGGGACATAGCCGTTGTGCGTAAAACGGGATCTCTCTGAGGCATATCCTATAATGCCAGCGATGATGACCGTTCCAAAAAAGCTAAAGAACATCTCCGCACTCCCGAGTTACAGCTGCGTACCCTTGGCCACGGGAAACCCGCGCTGAAACACATCTGCATCCTGCGCACCCTTGCCAGCCCGTTGCAAGCGCAAGAGAGATACAGCGCCCTCGCCACAGGCCACAGTGAGCGCATCGTCCAACACCTCACCGGGCGTACCCTGGCCTTCGGCCAGACGGGAGGCCAGCACCTTTACTCGCTGCCCCTCAATCTCGCACCAGCCACCGGGAAAAGGTGACAGTCCGCGGATCTTGCGGTCCACGTCGACCGCTGGTGCGGACCAGTCTACACGCGCCTCGGATTTGTCGATCTTCTCGGCATAGGTCTCGCCCTCTTCCGGCTGCACCTCTGGCACTAACGTATCGAGGGTCGCCAGCGCCTCAACGATGGCGTTGGACCCAATAACCGACAGGCGATCATGCAGCTCAGCGGTCGTCTCTTCAGCCCCAATGGGGGTCTTCGACCGCAGTAAAACAGGCCCCGTGTCGAGCCCCGCTTCCATCTGCATAATGCAGACGCCCGTCTCGGCATCACCCGCCATGATCGCCCGATGGATCGGTGCCGCCCCACGCCAGCGCGGCAATAAGCTGGCATGGATGTTGAGACACCCCTTGGCGGGCGCATCCAAAACGGCCTGCGGCAGGATCAGCCCATAAGCCACAACAACGGCAATATCGGCATTCAGGGCGGCAAACTCTGCCTGTTCCTCGGCGCCTTTCAGAGACACCGGGTGGCGTACAATGAAACCCAATTCTGCGGCGCGCGCATGCACTGGTGTTGGGCGATCCTTTTTGCCCCGCCCCGCCGGTCGCGGCGGCTGGCAGTAAACGGCGGCAATCTGATGACCCGCGTCAACTAACGCGTCCAGCACCGGCACCGAGAACTCCGGCGTGCCCATGAAGATTACTCTCATCGCTGCTTCCTCGCGCGTTTGATCAGCATGTCCCGCTTGGTGCGGCTCAGATGATCGAAGTACATCTTGCCATTGATGTGATCGATCTGGTGCTGAACGCTGGTCGCCCAAAGGCTCACAAAATCCTTGCGGGTGATGAAGCCGTTTTCATCCATGTAACGAACAGTCACCGCGCGCGGGCGTTTGATCACTGCCGAGACGCCGGGCAGGTTTGGGCTGGCCTCGTCATGTTCGCGCAATTGTACACTCGAGTGCAGAATTTCGGGGTTAGCCATTCGCACGACTTTGCCGCGTTCTTCGCTGGCATCGACCACGATCAATCGCCGCAAAACACCGATTTGATTGGCGCCCATACCGACTCCCGGCATCGCCTCCATCGTGTCGATCAGATCGTCCCAGACCTGACGGTCTTCGTCGGTCAACTCGTCAACTTCGGCAGCCGCTGTTCGCAATCGCTTGTCCGGCCAGAGGATGCATTTCTGAACTGTCATGCCACCGCCTCATAATCTTTCTCTAGTTTCAGACGCGCCTCACCTTCGAGCCTGTCAAAAATCACCAGCCCATCCAGATGGTCATACTCATGCTGCGCACAGATAGATTCAAAACCACTCAACTCGGCCTGGTGCCACGTGGCGTCCACATCCTGCCAGCGCAGCGTTATGGTGGAATGCCGCTCAACTTCCGCACTGACATCGGGGATCGACAGGCACGCCTCTTCGCCGCAAGTACGCGTATCAGATGCCGCGACGATTTCGGGATTGATACAGACAATCGGCGTTGCAGGGCCGTCTTTCCATGAGGCGTCCATTACGAACATCCGCGCCAGAACGCCGACCTGTGGGGCAGCGAGACCCCTGCCCGGTGCGGCGTACATGGTCTCAAGCATGTTCTGTGCCAACGCCGTGACTGCTTTGAAATCCGTCACAGGCTCGCATACCGTCGCCAATCGCGCATCAGGCCAGCGCAGGATTGGCAGCACACTCATCCGCGGGCCCGCTCGCGCTTCATCTTGGCGGAGCGCCGGGTCATCATCTGACGCTTCATCGGCCCGAGATAATCGATGAACAACTTGCCGTTCAGATGGTCGATCTCGTGCTGCACGCAGGTCGCCCAGAGCCCGTCAAAATCCTTTTCCTGCGGATTGCCGTTCATATCGACCCAGCCCACACGGACTTCGGCAGGGCGAGTCACATCAGCAAATTGTTCAGGGATGGACAAGCACCCTTCTTCATAGGTGTTTAGATCATCAGACGATGCCAGAACCTCGGGGTTGAACATGACCGTCGGCTCAGGGTCACCATCCTTGATGCAATCCATCACGATCAACCGATTGAGCACCCCCACCTGCGGTGCCGCCAGACCGATACCTGGCGCGTCATACATGGTCTCCAGCATATCCGCCGCCAGATCGCGCAGATCGTCTGACAGATCGGCAACTGGCGCACAGGTTTTCTTAAGGCGTGGATCGGGGTGGATGAGGATCGATTTTAGCATGGCCCCCATCTAGGACAAGCTCGCGCACAGTGCAACGCCCCCCTTGCACGTCGCGAATAATCCGCTAGCGTCAGCGCGTTCTTCAGCCAAGGGAAATCCAACAATGAGCTTCGACGATATCATCAACCGCTACGGCACCCATTCCGTGAAATGGGACATGATGGAAAAGCTCTATGGCGTCCCGAAAGAGGATGGTCTGTCCATGTGGGTGGCCGATATGGACTTCCGCCCACCACAGTGTATCGCCGACGCCATCAAAGGCATGCATGATCATGGCATTTATGGGTACTACGGTGACGAAGGCGACTATCGCGCCGCGATCTGCTGGTGGATGGAGAACCGCCACGTCTGGTCAGTGAATCCGGATCATATTTTCACCACTCACGGGCTGGTTAACGGCACCGGCATGTGTGTCGAGACCTACACCAACCCAGGCGACGGCGTGATCCTGTTTACGCCGGTTTACCACGCCTTTGCCCGCGTGATCGCGGCGGCTGGTCGTGAAGTTGTTGAATGCCAACTGGTCAACAACGACAGCCGCTACGAAATGGACTTTGACGCCTATGATGCCATGATCACCGGCAACGAGAAATTGGTCATCCTGTGCTCACCGCACAACCCTGGTGGACGTGTCTGGAGCCGCGAGGAGCTGCAAGGTGTTGCAGATTTCTGTAAGCGCCACGATTTGATCCTGGTCTCGGACGAGATTCACCATGACCTCGTCTTTCCCGGAAACACGCATATCCCGATGACGAATGTCGATGACAGTATCATGGATCGGCTGGTGATGATGACAGCCACGACAAAAACCTTCAATATCGCAGGCTCGCATTCGGGCAACGTCATTATTCCCGATGATGCGCTGCGTGCGAAATTCGCTGCGCGTATGGCGGCACTTGGGCTGTCACCAAACTCATTTGGCCTATTCATGGCCGAGGCCGCCTATAGCCCTGCCGGGGCTGCGTGGGTGGATGAGTTGGTGCAATACCTCGATGGCAACCGACGCCTGTTTGATGCGGCCGTGAACGCCATACCGGGGCTCAGATCGATGCCACTCGAATCCACCTACCTCAGCTGGGTCGATTTCACCGATACCGGCATGGCCCCACCCGAATTCATTGAACGCGTACAGAAAACCGCGCACATCGCCCCGAACCACGGTGACACGTTTGGAACCGGCGGAGAAAACTTCCTGCGCTTCAACATCGCCACACCACGCGCGCTGGTCGAACAAGCCTGCGAGCGGCTGACAACGGCGTTTTCGGATTTGCAGTAAGGCTGACGCGCCTCTTGGCGACCGTGTTTAGCGGTCGTCAGAAATCAATGCGACGGGCGCGTTTTCACCACGGTAGAAATCGACCGGAGGTTTGTCGGCGACAGGGGTTGCCCATTTGAACTCGTAGTGCATCAAATGGCCTTCTTCCTCCGAAGCAATGACAAGGCATTGCGACAAGTGCTTGCCACCGTCATAGAGATCCACCAGCCCACGCAGATGAGGCGCATCCTCGACATCAAGGCTGAACCCGTCTTCGCGGAATTTCAGAACTTTGAAAGATCGATCCTCAACCACCACCCTCAGGCGATTGCTTTTCCTCAGGCTCTTTTTCTGGGCTGCTTCTAATCCCTGCTGAACCTCTTTGGGCAAAAAAGTTGTCATGTGTCGCGCTCCATCCTTGGTTAAAAGGTGGGGCTGCCCCCTGTTTCGGTCAAGCGACGTTTCTATGACACGGGTCGATTTGTGCACCTGCGCGCAAGTCCTTTGCGGTCTGTTGCGTTTTCACCGCACCCGTGTCGCACTAAGTTAGTCTTTGACACCGCAATCAGGAGCACGAACCATGGGCCATTTGGTCGACGGAAACTGGACAGAACACCCAATTGACACCAAAGCAACCGGGGGAAAGTTCGTTAGGTCCGCGGCCGCATTTCGCAATTGGATCACTGCTGACGGCAGCGCGGGCCCTTCCGGAAAAGCGGGCTTTGCCGCGGACTCCGGACGCTATCATCTCTATGTCTCCTATGCATGCCCATGGGCGCATCGAACTTTGATCTTTCGTGAATTGAAAGACCTGACAGACCATATCTCGGTCTCGGTGGTACACCCTGATATGTTGTCTCAAGGCTGGACATTTGAGGCAGGTGACTATGGTGCAACCGGCGATGACCTCTTTGGGTTCGAATATACCCACCAGATCTATACCCGCGCCGACCCGGCTTATTCTGGCCGCGTAACCGTGCCAATCCTGTGGGACAAGAAACGGGAAACCATCGTCTCGAACGAGAGCGCCGAGATCATCCGTATGCTCAATTCCGCCTTTGATGGCGTAACAGGAAACACGACAGACTACTGGCCCGAAGAGATGCGCGATGCCATTGAAGAGGTCAACGAGCGCATCTATCACACACTGAACAATGGTGTTTACAAGTCTGGCTTTGCCTCAACCCAGGAAGCTTATGATGCTGCCGTACACCCGTTGTTCGACACGTTGGATTGGCTGGAAGAGCGCCTGTCTCAGAACCGCTATCTGATGGGAGACGTGTTGACCGAGGCTGATTGGCGGCTTTTTACCACGCTGATCCGCTTTGATCCGGTCTATCACCTGCATTTCAAATGCAACCGAAAGCGGTTGATCGATTACCCAAACCTCTGGGCCTATGCACGCGAGCTTTACCAGGTTCCGGGTGTCGCGCCGACCGTGCATTTTGAGCATATCGTGCGCCACTATCATTACAGTCACGAAAGTGTAAATCCGAACCGCATCATACCTATCAATCCGGTACTGGACTACGCAGAACCACATGGCCGCGATTAAGGGCCATTGCCAATGCGGGCCAGATCGTCTGGCTCGCCACATTTTAGATAAGCCACCATCATGGCCGCATCCCCACGGATGCGGTCAACCGGGCAACCATAGGTGCGCTCGACCGCAATCTCTGCCCGCCGCCCAAGCTGTTGGCTCAGACGCGGCGCATATTCTGCACTAACCCGGATCACCTGAACCATGTCATGGCGATCCTGCCTGCGCCGAAGATCAAACGTGCTTTGCATCACCGTGACACGAGTTGGTTCGATCCCGGCAAAATGCATGGATGGACTGTTGCAACCAACCAGCAGGCCCAGCGCAAAAAGAACATAGTTTCTCATTCTCAGACAGTGCCGCGTTCTTGGTTAACAAACCCTTTCCATGGCCTGTGCGCGCATGTCGCATTTATATTCCAAGTTTGGAATGTTTATATATATTGAAATTGGAATATTTAGGGAGAGATAACATGCCCCATACCACTAAACGGCCATCAGACAGCTATTCGCCGCTATATTTCCTCGCTTCGCTTGGCGCCGGCGGCCTTGCGGTTACGTTTTTCATGTATCTGATGTTCTGGGTGCCACACCCCGGCAAGCCCGTCCCAACGTTCGAAGACATCTCGGCCGCCTTTCAAACCGGCAGCATGGGTATGCAGACCGCCATCATCATCGCCGTTTTGGGCATCGCGGCCATGGTCATACTGAACGTCAAATCCCTGATCTGGAATCTCTCTGCATTTTCAGCTTTCAAGAAAACTGAAAACTATCAGAAACTGGTCAAGTCGAATGCAGAATCCACCATCATGGCAATGCCACTGGCACTCGCCATGACGGTAAACGCTCTGTTCATTGTCGGCCTTGTTTTCGTACCGGGCCTTTGGAGCATCATCGAAGTCCTGTTCCCACTGGCGCTTATCGCTTTTGGCTTGATTGCCGTGTTGGCATTCCGCATTCTCGCCGCGTTTCTCGGTCGCATCCTGAGCCAAGGCGGCATCTTTGACGTCACCGCCAACAACAGCTTTGCGCAGATGCTACCCGCCTTTGCCCTTTCCATGATTGCTGTCGGCTTTTCGGCACCCGCCGCAATGAGCCTCAACACCACCACTGTTGGTATCTCGTTGATCTTGTCGACATTCATTGGGACAGCCGCCATCGTTTACGCCTTGATCGCGATTTTCACTGCGTTCAATTCCATGCTGCATCATGGCACGGCAAAAGAAGCTGGCCCGACCCTGATGGTTGTCGTGCCGATCATGACCGTTCTGGGCATCATGTTCCTGCGACAGAACCATGGATTGCATGCGACTTTTGATGTGCATGGGTCGAGTGCCGAAACCATGGTCTTCCTCGCACGCCTTCTGTCCATACAAGTGGTCTTTATCCTGCTCGGAATGCTGGTGCTGCGTCGACAGGGATACTTCACCGACTTTGTCTTCGGCTCCAAGACCTCGCCCGGCTCTTATGCCCTAGTGTGTCCCGGTGTCGCCCTATCCGTGATGCTGCACTTTTTTGTCAACAAGGGTCTCGTTGGTGCCGGCATCATCGACAAATTCGGGCCCGCGTTTTGGTCCGTGACCGCCATTGCCTTGATGTCGCAAGCTGCAATGATTGCATTGGTATTGCGCCTCAACCGACAGCACTTTGGAAAACCTGCCGCGGGCAGCGCTGTCCCTGCAGAATAGGTCGTCCCTCTGGTAGGTCGGACATATTTGTCCGACCTACTTTTCGGCCAGCACCGCGAGTTCCACAAAACCAGCGCTAAGTTGCGTAGGTCTTCCGACAGGCTTAGATGGACTCGGTGTCACGTCAATTGAGTACGGATCGCCTGTCCTAACCGCTGCATCCCCTCGTCGATCATCGCCTCATCAGCACATGAAAAACTTAGGCGCAGCGTATTGCCGCCAGATCCATCGGCAAAGAACGCACGACCCGGGACAAAGGCCAACTGATACTTGTCCAGCGCCGTGGTCAACAATCCTGCCCCATCTATTCCACGCGGTAACGTCACCCAAACAAACATACCGCCTTCGGGCCGCGTCCAACTCACTCCTTCGGGCATGTACGCGTCTAACGCCTTCAACATGGCTCCACGTCGCTGCCCGTACACGGTTCGTAATGAGTGAACATGGTCCTCAAAGCACTTTTCGGCAACACGGTGAACAGCCATCTGATTGAAGGTTGAGGAATGAAGGTCAGCTGCCTGTTTCATCAACACGAGCTGCTGGATTACAGATTGAGCGGCAACCACCCACCCTACTCTCAATCCGGGTGACAGGGTTTTGGAAAAACTGCCGCAATAGATCGTTCGGCAACTGTCGATGTGCCCTTTACGCGCCAATTCCAACGCCAGAATTGGCGGAACGTCCTGACCCTCGTAACGCAACGCCTGATAGGCGGCGTCTTCGATCACGGCACAGTCCAATTCGTCCGCCATGGCCAACAACGCTTCGCGACCCCGTTGGTCCACAGTTTCACCTGTGGGATTTGAAAAATCAGCCGACAGATACGCAAATTTCACACGCCCATTGGACGCCTCCGCCTCAGCGGCATAGTCACTCGCAGAGCGATTGCCGTTAACACTCAGCTGTCCGTAGCGTGGCTCATAAGGGTTAAAAGCCCCAAGCGCGCCCATATAGGTCGGCCAGTTGACCAGTGCCGTATCTCCCGGTGACAGGAACAGCTTTCCCAGATAATCCAATGCCTGTTGCGACCCCGAGGTGATCAGAACACTCTGCGCCTCGCAAGGAACACCAATCGTGGCCATGTGATCCGCAATCCACTGGCGCAGAGGCAAATATCCTTCGCTGACCGAATACTGCAAAGCCACATCACTGTCAGTCTCCATGATATCTGCCATTGCCTCAGCAAAAGCGCCGGACGGAAACAACTCGGGATCCGGAATACCCCCCGCAAAGGACAGGATCCCCGGTTGGTCGAGCAGCTTCAGCAGTTCTCGAATCTCCGAAGCCTTCATCCGTTGGGTACGCGCGGCAAAAATGTCTTTAAGGCTCATATCGGCCCTCATAGGTCAGAATCTATGACATTTAAGGTGCAGTAAGAAATTTAAGTCAATAAATATGACCCATTGAAACAATTTTCGTGAACACGCCCTGTCCCCTTGCCCCCGGCCAAGCAGCGTGGTCATATCATCTTACCAATTCAGGCGAGGAACTCATGCCATTCCAAAAGGTTCAGACCGAAAAACTTTCAACATCGGTCATCAAACAGATCGAACTCTTGATCCTGCGTGGAATCTTGCGCCCGGGTGAACGGCTGCCTTCTGAACGAGAACTGTCGGAGAGGCTTGGCGTGTCGCGCCCATCGCTGCGTGAAGCCATTTCTGAACTGCAAGACCGAGGCCTGCTGGCCTCTAAAGCTGGCGCCGGGATTTTTGTGGCTGATGTTCTTGGCAATGCATTTTCTGAAAGCCTGATCCGTCTGTTTTCCAGTCATGACGAAGCCGTTTTTGACTACATCTCTTTTCGGCGTGACATGGAAGGGCTTGCTGCGGAACGCGCGGCGCGCTTTGCCTCGGACACCGATTTGAAGGTCATCCAAGCCGTGTTTGAAAAGATGGAAGCCGCCCACCCCAAACGTAACCCAGCTGACGAGGCGCGCTTGGATGCGGATTTCCACCTCGCCATTATCGAGGCCAGCCACAATGTGATCATGCTGCACATGATGCGGTCCATGTACCAGCTGCTGCGCGAGGGCGTGTTCTACAATCGCTCAATCATGTTCAAACAACGCACCACGCGCAGCGATCTCTTGGATCAACACCGTGCGATCAACGCCGCACTTCAAAACCGAGACG
The DNA here is from genome assembly GCF_947498095.1 of uncultured Shimia sp. Taxonomy (GTDB): domain Bacteria; phylum Pseudomonadota; class Alphaproteobacteria; order Rhodobacterales; family Rhodobacteraceae; genus Shimia. Next base: position 79,152 of record NZ_CANMJE010000001.1, read on the forward strand.
CAGAGGCCGCGCGCGCCGCCGTGATTACCCACCTCGACTATGTCGAAAGCAATTTGTCAGACCACAAAACTGCGGAACGTAACGAGGCCATCGCGCGCCAAAGGTTTGAACACGAACAACGTCGTTAGGGCCTGAGAGGCCCAGATTAGTCCACTTTCAGAACGATCTTGCCGATGTGCCCGCTGGATTCCATCCGCGAATGTGCTGCGGCGGCCATCTCCAAGGGAAACTCGCTGTCCATCACCGGAGCGATGCGACCGGAGTCGAGCATTGGCCAAACCCGTTCATGAAGTTCCGCCGCAATGCGCGCCTTGGCCAGATCACTTTGTGGACGCAAGGTTGAGCCGGTCACTGTCAATCGCCGTGTCATGATCTGGGCAAAGTTCAACTCAACCTTCGGCCCCGACAGAAACGCGATCTGAACCAATCGGCCATCATCTGCCAGCGCTTTGATATTGCGCGGAATATAGGGACCGCCGACCATGTCTAGGATCAGATTGGCGCCACCCTCAGCCCGCAACACGTCGACAAAATCTTCATCACGGTAGTTAATCGCACGCTCCGCGCCCAGCTCCAGACAGGCCGCACATTTCTCATCCGACCCGGCAGTTGCAAAGACGCGCGCGCCAAAGACATTGGCCAGTTGAATAGCGGTTGTGCCAATCCCGCTTGACCCGCCATGAACCAGAAATCGTTCTCCGGCTTGCAAGCGACCGCGGGAAAACACGTTGGACCAGACCGTGAAATAGGTTTCGGGAAGACAGGCGGCCTCTTTCAGCCCCATTCCTTCCGGGATCGGCAGACAATGCGCTGCGGGCGTCAGAACGTATTCTGCATAGCCACCACCTGGCAACAGTGCACAGACCTCATCCCCCTCGGCCCATTCCGTAACGCCCGGCCCTACGGCGGCAATCTGTCCAGACGCCTCAAGCCCCGGCAAATCACTGGCCGTTGGCGGCGGAGCATAAGCGCCGGCACGTTGCAGTGCGTCCGGGCGATTGACCCCGGCATAAGCGACCTTGATCACGACTTCGCCAACACCGGGCTGCGGCATGGGCCGTTCCGCGATTTTCAAAACATCCGGCCCACCATGTTCGGTGATTTCAACTGCGCGCATGGTCTGGCTCATGACCTGTCTCCCTGAACTATCGTCGGCTCACACTTAGCACCCGCTGCAACGGGCGCAAACCACATCGCTTCATCTTGCAGAAATACTTTGGGGTGAATGAGCGCCATCGGCCCTCAGAGGGGCAACGCCCCTGTCAGGCTCAGCTCTGCTGAGCCATGCCCAACGAGGCCGTTTCGCATCTCCGATGCGATCGAGGTGGGAGAGCTACCCCCGCCAGCTACCGGGCATGTCGCCACGTGGCCCCGGTTTCTTGATACGCTCAAGCGCCGACAGCGGCCCTTGCATCAACTTGCCCATGGGGCTTGCCTTGAACTGCGCCTTGGCCTTTTCAAACTGCATGACATTCTCGATGCGCCGATCCAGGAATTCCCAAGTGGCTTGGCTGTCTTCACTGACGTCGCCCAACCAATAGAGCACGGTCGAGCCATACACACCGGACAGCGTTGCGCGTTTGGTATACCAATTGAAGTCCTCAGACGTGTCACCCAAGGCTGTCCAGATCGCGTCACATGTACCCCAGATCAGTTCAGCTCCTGTGCCGGCATATTGAGGCAAAGCAAAAAGCGCCGACCCCCGACGCACAGTTTCCTTGTCCTCAACCGCCTCAAGGCGAAACCTGACCAATGCTGCGACCTTCTCGGAATAGCGCAACTCCGAGACATCTTCGGTTTCAAACCGAGCCAACATCGCCGCATCGCCACGTTTGTGATAGGCCACCGCCAGATCCACAGCCCCTCTGGGGCAGACTGCTTGCGCCAAGACATCAGACACGCCCGATTCGGCAATCGCCGCCTTGAATGTGGTCTCGGACCAGCCATCAAAAACCACATACGAAAGCGCAGCATCCAGCAGTTTTTCCTTTGGGTCAGACGTGGTCATGCGACTCTCCTTGCGTTGCCCTGCATACTAGACAAACAATTCGGGCTTTGCTATACGGCGCCTTCCTGCAAATCCTTGCAACTCAACTTAGAAAGGTGGTGAAAACCACATGCAGGTTAGTGTTCGCGACAACAACGTCGATCAGGCGCTTCGTGCCCTGAAGAAAAAGCTACAGCGTGAAGGTGTCTTCCGTGAAATGAAGCTCAAGCAGCATTTCGAGAAGCCATCCGAGAAAAAAGCACGTGAGAAAGCTGAAGCGATCCGCCGTGCCCGTAAACTGGCACGTAAGAAAGCCCAGCGCGAAGGTATGCTCTAAGCACCTTCAGCTTTGGACACCAAAGTTAGACGACCCCCGTGGCCCAGCCTCGGGGGTTTGTCGTTTTTGGGACCCCGAACTAGAGAGTTAGGATGGGCGTCCACCACCGCGTTTTGCAGCTTTGCGCTCTTTGGCTTTAGCTTCGGCACGGGCGCGGTTCTTTTTGCTGTTGGCTTTGCCCTTGGGTGGAGGTGGGCCTTTTGGCTTGCCACCTGGTTTACCGCTCGGTGATCCCGATTGTGCCGGCTTGCCATCATCGCTACGACGACGTGCAGGACCATGACCACCATCGCCAGCCGGTGCATATGTCGACGTCTTTTTGTACGGCTTTTTATCTTTTGGCTTGTCCGATGGCTTTGGCTTTTTGGTGCGTGGCTCGGGGGCATCGTTCCAATCAATCGGCGCGCTTGATTTCGACTTAGCTGCGCGTTTCTTCGGTGAATCGCCTTCATCTGAACGCTGCCCGCGATGGGATTTTGGTTTACCTTTGCCTTTGAACTCAGGGCGCGCAGGACGGTCCAGAACCGGTGCTTTATCCAGTTGGGTCAAGGCGGCCCCGCCTTCAACCTTCATGCCTTCACCAATCGCATTCAGGAAGCCGGGCACACTGGATTTTTTGATTTCAACGTATGACTGATCATACTGAATGCGGATCGCACCGATGTCATCTTTGTTCAGGTTACCCGCCTTGCAGAGCATTGGTAATAGGCGGCCGGGAACGGCTTCAGCCTTGCGGCCTCCAGCGATTGAGAACCAGACACTGGGACCAAATTCTTTGCGGGGCGCCGGCTTGGCATCTACGTCCTGCAACTCTTCCGGGGCGGTATGCGCATTGCGGTAGAGAGCGAGGTATGCCGTGGCAAGTTGCTCCGCACTGAAACTTTCAACCAGTTTTTGAACAGTCGACCCTTCGGTTTCCGGAGAAATCGCTGTCCAGACGGGGTCAGCCAGCATGCGCTCTTCGTCGCGCGCCTTGACGTCCTCAGCCGAAGGACCGCCTGTCCATTCGGCCTTTAGTTTTGCCCCAGTCAGGATGCGCTCGGCCTTGCGACGCACCTTTTTGGTGACAATCAAGGCGCTAACACCTTTGCGGCCCGCCCGTCCGGTGCGTCCGGAACGGTGCAGCAGTGTTTCGTGGTTCGATGGCAGCTCAGCATGCACCACCAGATCCAGGTTCGGCAGGTCGATCCCGCGCGCGGCCACGTCGGTCGCAACACAAACCTGCGCGCGCCCATCCCGCATCGCCTGAAGTGCGTGGGTGCGTTCTGCCTGAGACAATTCCCCGGACAGCGCAACGACTTGAAAGCCTCGGTTCGACAGCCGTGTCGTCAAGCGATTGACCATCGCGCGCGTGTTGCCAAAGACAATGGCGTTCGGGGCCTCATAAAACCGCAGCGTGTTGATAACCGCATTGTCGACATCCCGGTCGGCAACCATCATCGCCCGATATTCAATGTCGGCGTGCTGACCCTCTTCCGACTTGGTGACAACCCGAATGGCGTCGCGCTGATAGTTCTTGGCAAGATGTGTAATGGATTTCGGAACAGTTGCAGAAAACAGCAAGGTTTGGCGATCTTCCGGTGCCTCGCCGAGGATGAACTCAAGGTCTTCGCGAAACCCAAGGTCAAGCATCTCATCTGCTTCATCCAGAACGACCGCCCGCAACCCACTCAGATCGATTGAGCCACGCATGATGTGGTCGCGCAAACGGCCTGGTGTGGCGACGACAATGTGCGCACCCCGCGCTAGAGCGCGGCGTTCATCACGCATGTCCATACCACCGACGCAGGACGCCAGATGCGCACCAGCCTTGGCGTAAAGCCAGGCAAGCTCACGCTTCACCTGCAATGCCAATTCGCGCGTCGGCGCGATAACCAGAGCCAAAGGTGCACCGGCCGGATCAAACGTGTCCCCATCTTGCAAGAGGGTCGGAGCGATGCTGAGGCCGAAGCCCACAGTTTTGCCTGACCCGGTCTGAGCCGACACCAAAAGGTCCGCCCCCTCGTATTCAGGATTCAGCACCGCCTCTTGGACAGGTGTCAGTTTTTCATATCCACGTGCATCCAGCGCGTCACGGAGAGCTTGTTTCAAAGCGATGTCTTCTTTTCGGATTAAGTACCGACACCTAAGGGGTTCGACGGGAAAGACCCACCATCCTTGTGCCGCATAAGAGAAGTAGGGGCCGCTCCTAGACCAATTGAAATGGAATGTATAGCTCTGCTTTTCTAACCACGAGGCGCTCATCCCTCTTAAAAGGCGGGATCGTGGCATAAGACAAGAAGCAAGCCCTGCGATCTTCGCATGCGCCCTTTGCCGTGTGTAGCCCGCAAGATAGACCATCTTTTGGCGCAAAACTGTTGGACACTCTTGTTCGTGTGACGATCGAAAAATTCGTGAAATTTCGCACAAAAACATTCGAAAAGCGGCAGATATAGACGAAAAAGCCGCAACTTTTTTGAAGATAACGGCCTAAAATTAAGTCCATATGAAAAAGTAAATAGGACCAGTTTATCGTAAAAGTTGCGTTCAGTTCTTCAGTGTACTCTGGGGATATTGCCCAACAAACAGAGCGCGTTATTGGCGAACACCCGACCCTTCCTGCCCCTTTTCAAGGAACCCAATTTCGCAGGAATTGGCCCAATTTGGAATTTCAAACTGCTGCTTTATTAAGCAAATCGTCGCAAATTTGCGCAACCTGCCGTAAGGTCACCCCAGAAAACAAAAACCAACAGTGAGAAAGGAACAGCAATGTCGAACTCCGTATTACTGGCCATTGATGGCAGTCCAGGCGGGGAACGAGCACTCAGCTACGCGATGGAACGCGCTAAGCTGGGAGGGGCTAAACTGATCGTGGCATACGTCATCGAATGGTCCCAGTACTCGTTCAACACGCCAGAAGAAAATGCTGAACGGCATAAACGCCGTGAACAGGAAATCTCGAGGGCGACAGACACAATTGTGCAGCCTGCCGCTGACAAACTGAATGCGGCTGGAATTGACTGCGAAACCATCGTGACCCACGGGCCGCCCGCTGAGACCATCATTCGGCTGGCCGAAAAACATGGCGTCGCGCAGATCGTCATTGGTCGTCGCGGTCAGTCCGGCATCAAAGCACTGTTGTTCGGTAGTGTGGCTGGGAACCTAATTCAGACATCACCGGTACCGGTCGTCGTTGTTCCCTAAGAACGGCATTCACCCACAACCAAAAAAATCGGGGACAGAAATGATTAGATTTATTTGGGCAGTTCTTGCCATGACACTTCTCGCATTACCCGCTCATGCAGGTTTTGACGAGACTATCAACGCCGCCACGGCACCTATTGCCAGCGCAATTGGTGCGTTTGTATTCTTCAAAATTCAGGTCTTTGGAGCGCAGCTTCCACTTGTTGTTCTTTGGCTGGTCATTGGCGCTGTGTTTTTCACCTTTTACATGGGGTTCGTGAACGTTCGCGGTTTCAAACATGCGATCCAACTGGTTCGCGGCGACTATGCAGACCCCGACAGCCCTGGTGAGGTTTCCCACTTTCAAGCTTTGGCCACTGCCGTTTCGGGCACCGTTGGGATTGGTAACATTGGCGGTGTTGCCGTTGCTGTAACTATCGGTGGCGCAGGTGCAACCTTTTGGCTGATCGTTGCAGGGTTCCTCGGCATGTCGACCAAGTTCGTGGAATGTACGCTCGGGGTAAAGTACCGCCAGGAAAACCCGGATGGGTCCGTTTCAGGTGGTCCGATGTACTACATGAAAAAAGGCTTTGAAGAGCGCGGCATGAGCGGCTTCGGCAAGTTCATGGGGACATTCTACGCGATCGGCATCTTTGTTGGCGCCTTGGGTATCGGCAACATGTTCCAATCCAACCAGGCCTATGTTCAGCTAAATACGGTCGCGGGTGGAGCCCTTGACGGAATGGGGTGGCTTGTTGGTCTGATTCTTGCGGCCGTCGTGTTTGCAGTGATCATCGGTGGTATCAAATCCATTGCACGTGTGACTGAAAAGATCGTGCCCTTTATGGCGGTCTTCTACTGCTTCTTCGCGATTGTCGTGATCCTGATGAACTTCACCTCGATCCCCGCAGCCATCGGCAACATATTCGCAGGTGCCTTTACAGGCGCAGGCGTACAAGGCGGTGCAATCGGGGCGCTGATCATTGGTTTCCAACGGGCCGTGTTCTCAAACGAAGCGGGTATTGGCTCTGCCTCAATCGCACACGCAGCGGTGCGCACACCGGAGCCGGTGACTGAAGGATACGTTTCACTGTTGGAACCTTTCATCGACACTATCGTAATCTGTACCATCACCGCTCTGGTCATTGGCACATCTCAGGTCGCCGACCCCAACTTTGCCGGTGATGCAACAGGCGTGGCCATGACTTCGGCTGCCTTTGAACGCCAAATCGGTTGGTTCCCACTGCCATTGGCATTTGGTGCGCTGCTTTTTGCCTTCTCGACCATGATTTCGTGGTCCTACTATGGGCTTAAGGGTTGGACCTATCTGTTTGGCGAAGGCCAAATGGGTCAGACCATCTACAAGCTGATGTTCTGCGCCTTTGTTGCCTTGGGTTGCATGGTTCAGCTTGGACCAATCCTGGATATCTCGGATGCACTGGTCTTCCTGATTTGTGTGCCAAACATCCTGGGCCTCTACTTCCTGGCACCCATCGTCAAACGTGAGATGACCAACTATCTGGCGCGTCTCGACAGTGGGGAGATCAAGAAGTACACGCACTGAACGGTGCTTCTAAACCTCGAATCCGCCCCGCACATTGTGTGGGGCGGATTGCGTTGGGCCACCTCTTTCAGGTTAACGTCCGGCGCTGGTTCATTGGTGTGACGCCAAACGTTGCGCGGTAGACTCGCGAGAAATGCCCCGCGCTTTCGAAGCCACAAGCCAGCGCGACATCAATCACTGATGACTCTGTCTGCACCAAGAGATGACGGGCGCGTTCAAGGCGCAACTCCATGAAGTACTTTTTGGGCGATGTGTTCAGGTAACGACCAAAGAGCCGTTCAAGTTGCCGCGTCGAAATCCCGATTTCATCCGCAATTTCGGCGCCACTCAATGGGCTTTCGATGGTCTCTTGCATGCGAGCAATCGCCTTGACCAGATGCGGGTTACGCATGCCGCTGCGCGATTGCAACGAGACCTTTTGTTCCGCCGTGGATTCCCGAACTGCATTGTAAACCATCTGGTCTGCCACTGCGATAGAGAGGTCCGCGCCGTGGTCACGTTCGATCAGATGCAGCATAAGATCGGCAGTAGCCGTCCCACCCGAGGCAGTCATGTGTTTTTCGTCAGACACAAAGACATTGCGAACGAGGTTCACGTTAGGGAACTCCTCCATAAAGCTGTCGTGGTACTCCCAGTGGATCGCTGCCTTCATGTTGTCGAGCATCCCAGCCGCAGCCAAAACCCACCCCCCTGAACACAGGGCACCGATCTGCATTCCGTGCCGGCTAGCCTTTCGCAGAGCGCCAAGCAGTGCCGGCGTGATGTGCTCACGCATATTGATGCCTGAAAGGACAAACAATTGATCGCTGATTGGCAGGTTCGAAACCCCATGCTCAACCAGAGTAATCGAGCCGTTGGAGCACATGGCACGGTCGCCATCAGCCGACGCCAAAGACCATGTATAAAGCTCTTCACCGCTCACAAGATTGGCAATGCGCAACGGATCAATCGCGCATCCGAACGCGATATGCGTGAAATCTTCCACAAGCAGGAAACAGAAGTGCTGGGTCATGTCGGTTGTTGTATCATTCGGGTCGGGATTTTTATTGTATACATATTGTATTCATGCAAAAACTTCGCACAAGTCAAGAGGGAGAACGCATGACCGATTCCACCAGATCCCGCAAAGAGAGGCTGGCGACACATCTCAGAAAGTCGATTCTGACGCTCGAACTGATGCCGGGATCAGATCTGGATGAAGTGCGGTTGAGCGAACAGTTTGCACTGTCACGCACGCCATTACGCGAGGTATTTCGCGACCTCGCAGGTGAAGGGTACCTTAGCCATCGCGCCAATCGCGGGGTGCGTGTCTCGGAGCTGTCTCACACAACGCTGCGGGCCTTCTTTCAGGCGGCACCAATGATCTACAGCGCGGTTTTGCAATTGGCGGCACTGAATGCCACGGCTGCACAGATCGACGCTTTAAAAGAAGTGCAGGCACGTTTTTTACAAGCGCTGAAAAGCGGCTCGGTCGCTGAACGATCGCTGGCAAACTACCGGTTTCACGAGATCACCGGCGAGATGTCAGGCAATCTCTATCTCTTGCCCTCGATGCAGCGCTTGTTGATTGACCACGCACGGATCGGAATGACGTTTTACCGACCGCAAACGCAAGAGATGAGCAACAACCTTGGCACCGCGAGCAGCCACCACGATGCCATCATCGAAGCGATTGAATCCCGTAACGGCGAAGCCGCCGGTCGGCTCGCCATGGAGCACTGGCAGCTGTCGCGCAGCCAGATTGAAAGTTTCGTAATGCCCGACGGGCTGGACGCCCAATTGGGCCTCTATTCAGAGAAGAAATCCGCATGACACCGATTTTTCGATTTGACGGGATCTACACGCCCGTTGTGACCCCCTACATGCCGGATGGCACCGTTAACTGGGACGCTTTGGCCAATGTAATTGATTACCTGATCGACGCTGGTGTGCACGGGCTGATCTCAGGCGGCTCTACGGGCGAGAACTATGCTCAGACAGTTGTTGAACGGGTGGAGATTGCTGCCTTTACCCACAAACAGATCAAAGGCCGTGTGCCCATGGTTGTCGGCACTGGCGCCATGTTGACCGAGGATTCCACAGCGTTGGCGACCGCCGCACGAGACATCGGAGCCGAGGCAATCCTCTTGGCCTCACCACCCTATTCTGTACCAACCGACCGCGAGAACGCGTTGAATGCATTGGCCATCGACAAAGCCGCTGGCCTGCCGATCATGCTCTACAACTATCCCCACCGCACAGGCACCATGATGGGTGAAGAGTTCCTCGATCGCGTGGGCCGCAGCCGTAACTTTTGTGGCATCAAGGAAAGCTCGGGTGATATCAACCGCGTGCACCTTTTGGCGCGTGACTATCCGCACATCCAACTCGGTTGCGGCATGGACGATCAGGCGCTCGAGTTCTTCGCATGGGGCGCGCCGTTCTGGGTCTGCGGTGGCTCAAACTTCCTGCCCAAGGAACACATCGCGCTTTACAATGCCTGCGTGGTTGAGGGGAACTTTGACAAGGGCCGCCGCATCATGTCGGCGATGATGCCGCTGATGCGGGTCCTCGAGCAAGGCGGGAAATTCATTCAGACCATCAAGTATGGCGTCACGTTGAACGGCATTCCGGCTGAGGACGTGCGTGCGCCGCTAAAAGGTCTGAACAAAGACGACAAACGCGCGCTGGAACAGGTGATGCGGGTTTTGAAAACAACAATTGCCGGTATTGAGGCGGAGGGCTGAGCCATGGAACTGCTGACCAAACAGGAATACGAGGCCATCGCTGCCGATCTGGACTTCCCGACATCGGCCTTTATTGACGGGGCCTATCGCCCTGCCATCTCAGGCGAGACGTTCACCACAACAAACCCGGCTACTGGCGCCGTTTTGGCCGAGGTTGCAGCATGCGGTACTGCCGATGTGGACTTTGCTGTCGAGAAAGCCCGCGAGGCGTTTGACGACGGGCGCTGGTCACGCATGCACCCGTCCGAGCGCAAGGGTGTGCTGATCCGACTCTGCAAACTGATCACTCGCAACGCGCGGGAACTCGCCGTGATGGAGAGCCTTGATAGTGGCAAGACCATCTATGACTGCGAAAGCGTGGACATCCCCGAGACTATTCATTGTCTAAAATGGCACGCCGAGGCGATCGACAAGATTTACGATCAGGTGGCCCCAGCCTCGGACGATCACATCGCAATGGTGGTGCGTGAGCCTGTTGGCGTGGTTGGCCTAGTTCTCCCGTGGAACTTCCCGCTCTTGATGCTTGCGTGGAAAATCGGTCCTGCGCTGGCCGCAGGGTGTTCCCTCGTGGTGAAACCCGCTGTCGAAACATCTCTGACCGCCCTACGCGTCGCGGAACTCGCAGACGAAGCAGGCCTGCCGCGGGGCGTGCTGAATGTGGTGCCGGGAGGTGGCGCTGAGGTGGGCGAACCGATTGGCCGCCACATGGACATCGACATGGTGTCTTTCACCGGATCAACCGTGACCGGCAAACGGTTCCTCAGCTACGCCGCTGCGAGCAACGCCAAGGAAGTGGTTCTCGAGATGGGCGGCAAAAACCCCGCCGTTGTGATGGACGACGCCGAGAACCTCGACCGGGTGGCGGCCCATGTGGTGAATGGTGCGTTCTATAACATGGGCGAGAACTGCTCGGCCTCCTCGCGCCTCATCGTGCACAAGGACGTCAAAGCGGAACTGCTGGAGCGCATCCGCCATCACGCTGAACAATGGAACGTCGGCGAACCTTTGGACCCTGAAACCCGGCTTGGTGCGTTGGTTTCCGAGGCGCATTTCGGCAAAGTCTGTGGGTATCTGGAACAGGCTGAAAACGTAGTGATTGGCGGCAAGGCTAAAGATGGTTTTGTCGACGCGACGGTCGTCGAAGTGTCTGGGAACGATCACCCATTGGCGCGAGAAGAGATTTTTGGGCCCGTGCTCAGCGTGCTTGAAGTGAGCGGCTTCGATGAGGCGATCAACATCGCCAATGACACTGACTATGGCCTCTGCGCCTCGATTTTCACCGCCAACGCCAAGCGCGCCATTCGCGGCGCTCGGATGCTGCGCGCAGGGACAGTGACGGTGAACAGCTTTGGCGAAGGCGACATTTCAACCCCCTTCGGCGGCTTCAAACAATCGGGGTTTGGTGGGCGAGACAATGGTGTGCATGCGCATGACCAGTATACCCAGCTGAAAACCATCTGGATTGATCTCGCCGACGACGATGACGAGGCTGTGGATTGACCAGATACCGCGCCCGACGCCTGCCGGTTCAACAGGGCCGCGCAGCTTGGAACGCGGTGCTGGGTCCGGCGCCTGCGCCCTCCCCTCTGGACGGGGATCGCTCCACAGATGTGGTGGTGATTGGCGCGGGCTTTGCCGGGCTGTCCGCGGCCCGTCGGTTGAAACAGATCGATCCAGATCTGGATGTTGTGGTGCTGGAAGCGGGGCATATTGCCGAAGGCGCGGCAGGGCGTAATTCGGGTTTCATGATCGACATTCCCCACGAGCTGACCAGCGAAGATTACGCCGGCACCGGCGACGACAAACACATAATGGTATTGAACCGGCAGGCGCAGGCTTTTGGCGCCGAGGCGGTGGCCGACTACGGCATCACGCCGGACTTCTTCGAAAAAACTGGGAAGATCAACGGCGCAGGCAGCGCTGTGGCAGACGCCCACAATCAAAGCTTGGCGAAACATCTGACCGCACTTGGCGAACCCTATGAAATGCTCGATGTGCAGAGCATGCGCAGGATCACCGGATCAGAGTTCTATCGCTCAGGGCTGTTCACGCCCGGCACAGTGATGGTGCAGCCCGCGGGTTATGTACGTGGACTGGCGGCAGGGCTTCAGAGGGACGGCGTCAGCATCTGTGAAGACAGTGGTGTGACCGGATTTTCTCGGCAAGGGACAGGCTGGAAAGTTGAGACCGCAAAAGGCACGGTGTCTTGTGCGCGCATCATTCTGACAGTGAACGGCCACCTTGAGAGTTTCGGATTTGAGCGTGGACGCTTGATGCAATTGTTCCTATTTGCCGTGATGACACCGGAACTGACTGCGGAACAAGTGGCCACCCTTGGGGGGCAATCGCGCTGGGGCGTTACGCCTTCTGATCCAATGGGTACCACAGTGCGTCGAATCGACGGGCCATTAGGCGGCAACCGGATCGTGACCCGCAGTTGCGCGGCTTTGCGCCCGAATATGAGGACTTCAACCAGCGATTTGGAACGCGCCGCGACAGTGATGCAGAAGAAGTTTGATGCACGGTTCCCGATGCTTAAGGGCATTGACATGGAACACACATGGGCGGGGCATCTTTGCCTGTCGCTCAATGGTGTGAGTGTGGCGCGGGAAGTGCACCAAGGTGTATTTTCTGGCTGCGTACAAAACGGCCTTGGTATCGCGCGCGGCACGCTGACAGGGATCGCGGCCGCAGAGCGGTGCTTGGGCGCATCTTCGGAAATTGCCGATTTCTTTGAGGCTCAGGACATGCCGAAACGCCTGCCGCCTCAGCCGTTCCAGCAGATTGGCGCCAACGCGCTGTTGCGCTGGAAAGAATGGCGTGCCGGATTGGAATAGAGCCGCCTTGCGCCTGGTGTCTGGGGCGCTGCCCCGCCCCCATTGGCCGGCCAATGGGGACTCCCCGGGATATTTAGGGCCAAAAGAAATCAGTAGCTCTGGTTCAATTCGTCGGCAGCCGGGATTTCTCGCTCGCGCTTTGCAATGTATTCCAGCAGTTCCTCGTTCTTGGCCTCGTCCAGCTTGGGTTCCTGGTACTCGCTCAGCAGTTTTTTGGCGTGATTGAGCGCGCGCTCGGTGATTTCAACAGACCCTTCGGCCACCCATTGCTCGATCGAATTGTTGTCTAACAAGTCGGGCATAAAGAATGCTTCTTGGAAGTTGTCTTGCGTGTGGGGGTGGCCAAGGTAGTGACCTCCTGGTCCGATGTCACCAACTGCGGCAAGCGCCTGATCAAAGTCATCCCATTTGAGGCCTTGCGCCATTCGGTAGCCCATGGCGCATTGCTCTGCATCGACCACGAATTTGGCAACAGAACAATGCATGCCCGCTTCGTTCCAGCCTGCGGAATGCCAAATATAGTTGGCCCCGGCATGTAGAACCGCCGACAGAGTCGTGGCGCTTTCGTAACCCGCTTGCGCGTCAAAGGTTTTGGCCCCTCCCAGCGTGTTTGAGGTCCGCCAAGGCACGCCGTAGTACCGTGCCATCTGGCCAATCATAAAGTTCATCTGGCTGATCTCGGGCGTCCCGGCCATAGGCGCGCCAGACTTCATGCTAACCGTGGACAGATAGTGGCCGTAGATTGCAGGTGCGCCGCGGCGAATGACCTGTGTATAGGCCAGCGCCGAGAGCGCCTCGGCGTTTAGTTGCGCGACAGCGGCAGGCACACTGGCGGGGGTGTTTGCCCCGCCAAGCACGAAGGGAGAACACAGCACCGGCTGGTTGCGTCGACAAAAGGCGCGCATGGCGCCCAGCATGGTCTCATCCCAGACTAGGGGGGAATTGCCGTTGCAATTGCCGGTCGTCACGGGGTGGGTTTCGAGGAAGTCTTCGCCAAACAGGATGGCACACATATCGAGAACATCTTCGGCGTTCTTTGGCGACGTAGTCATGCCCATGAACATCTTGTCGGAGTGCTTCATCGACGAATAGGTAATGCGCAGATGCCGCTGGCTGATCGGATGATCGTAGGGTTCGACGATATGGTGCGCCGATGAGTGCAGTCCCGGCATCATATGGCTGAGCTTATGGAACATCGCCAGATCTTCCAGCATCGGGTTGCGTCGTTTGTCTTCGAGGTCGCGCAGGAACGGCGCGCCTGTCATGGGCACAAAGACCGAGTTGCGACCACCCAGCGCCACGTTCTTGTTCGGGTCTCGCGCGTGGTAAGTAAAGGTTTCAGGGATGGTCGAGATCAGGTCGCGCACAAGATGGCGGTCAAGATAGACCATCTCTCCGACCACTTTGGCGCCGGCTTTTTTCCAATCCTCCAGTGCAATCGCATCGCGGAACTGAACGCCAACGTTTTCAAGAATATCCATCGAGGCATTGTCGATGCGTTCAACCTGTGACCCATCCATGATCTCGGTCAGCGGCAGGGCATTTTCCAGCCCGGGCAACATGTCGAAATTCGGGGCGGTACGCACAGCGCGGCGGGCGGCACGGCCTCCGCCACGACGGCGCGGGGGGGATAGATCGGTCATCGCAGTCTCCTTGCTTCAGGGATCAGAATGCCCTGCAAGGTGCTGCGCCAACTTGCTGAATACCGAAGTGTGATTGCAGAAAGCGACCCGGCAGAAAGGGTGCCCCTTAGCAAAAGAAGAAGGGCGCGCCAGCGGCACGCCCTTGTTTCAGATCTTCAAATTCAGTCAGCGATTTAGAACTCAACAACCGCGCGGATCGACTTTCCCTCGTGCATAAGATCAAAGCCTTCGTTAATCTGGTCCAGGGTCAGTTTGTGCGTGATCATGTCGTCGATCTCAATTTTGCCGTCCATGTACCAATCCACGATACGGGGTACATCCGTCCGGCCCTTGGCACCACCAAAGGCAGTGCCTTTCCAGACGCGACCTGTGACCAGTTGGAACGGACGGGTGGAGATTTCAGCGCCCGCGGGGGCGACACCGATAATCACCGACACACCCCAGCCCCGATGCGAGCATTCCAGCGCGTCGCGCATGACCTGAACGTTGCCTGTGGCGTCAAACGAGTAATCCACACCGCCAAAGGGATCTTTCTCAGTTTTGGTCATCTCGACGATGGCGTCGGTGACCGACTGGCCCTCGGGCAGGTCGGCAGGGTTGACGAAGTCGGTCATGCCGAACTTGGTCGCCATCTCGACCTTGGACGGGTTCAAATCAACACCAATGATCTTGTCAGCGCCAGCCAGACGCAGGCCCTGTATGACGTTGAGGCCAATGCCACCAAGGCCAAAGACCGCGGCCGTTGAGCCGATCTCAACACCCGCCGTGTTGATTACCGCGCCGATGCCGGTTGTCACGCCGCAGCCGATGTAGCAGATCTTGTCAAAAGGCGCGTCTTCGCGCACTTTGGCCAGTGCGATCTCGGGCAGAACGGTGTGGTTGGCAAATGTCGAGCAACCCATGTAGTGAAAGATCGGCGTACCATCCAGCATGGAAAAGCGCGTGGTTCCATCGGGCATAAGACCCTGGCCTTGGGTGCCGCGAATGGCAGTGCAGAGATTGGTTTTACCAGAGAGACACGAATGACACTCACGGCACTCTGGCGTGTAGAGCGGGATGACGTGATCGCCGGGTTTCAGAGTGGTAACACCCTCACCGACTTCCATCACGACGCCCGCGCCTTCGTGTCCAAGGATCGACGGGAACAGGCCCTCGGGATCGGCACCGGACCGGGTAAACTCATCCGTGTGGCAAATTCCTGTTGCCTTCACCTCAATCAGAACCTCACCCGCCTTGGGGCCTTCGAGGTTCACTTCCATAATCTCAAGCGGTTTGCCGGCTTCAAGAGCCACGGCGGCTTTCGTGCGCATCATCATATCTCCCGTAATGTTTGAGCAGAGGGTGAGCGAAACAGCGCCGGTTTTCAATAGAAGTTACGACCTTGGCTTGTGCCAATGCGACCAAGACCCCAGATTTCCAGCGAACCCGAAATGGAGTACAGATATGAAATGGATCGGACTGGTCGCTTTTGTCGCTTTGGCCGCCTGCATCAATGAAGAAGAGGAGACGGCGGAGATGAAAGGTAGCGAAACCTGTGATCCGGCAGCCTTTGAATTCCTGATTGGGCAAGATAAATCAGCCGTTGATGGCGTAACGACGCCGGAAACAGTGCGGGTTCTTGGCGAAAGTGCTGCGATGACGATGGATCACCGTCCTGATCGATTGAATGTCTTCTTCGACGACAATGGCGTCATCGTCAAAGTCACTTGCGGATGAGACCTGAGCCCTCATTTCTGATAACGTCGCAAATATTAGATTCTGTTGGCCATAACTGAGACACGACTCTGGCCCTATCGGTCTGTGTGAATATGCAGTGAGGATGATCCATCGAGTCGGTCGTTTCTTCGGCCAATTTCACACGCGCAACGGACGACATGGTTTCGCCCAATGCCATCTCTAGCGAGGAGGCCGAAATGGACGGCAATTTCAAAGAAAACGACCTTGAAAAGGTCGTCTCCGCAGACAAGGCACATGTCTGGCACCATCTGACTCAGCATAAGCCCTTTGAGACTGGCGATCCCCGGATCATCATCGAAGGCAAAGGCATGCGTGTCTGGGACCAGAACGGCAAAGAATATCTTGATGCTGTGTCCGGGGCCGTTTGGACCGTCAACGTTGGCTATGGCCGCGAAGCCATCGCGGATGCTGTTCGCGAACAGCTGATGAAGATTTGCTACTTTGCGCAAACCGCAGGGTCGATCCCGGGCTCGTTGTTCGCTGAAAAGCTGATCGAAAAAATGCCGGGCATGAGCCGCGTGTACTACACGAACTCTGGTTCGGAGGCGAATGAGAAGGCCTTTAAGCTGGTGCGCCAGATTGCGCACAAAAAGTACGGCGGCAAGAAAACCAAGATCCTGTACCGCGACCGTGACTATCACGGCTCAACACTGGCGACGATGTCGGCAGGTGGTCAGGATGAGCGCACCGCGCAGTACGGTCCTTTTGCACCTGACTTTGTCCGCGTGCCGCATTGCATGGAATACCGCAAGCACGAGCTGGGTCTTGAGCACCTTTCAGGTGCCGAGTTTGGCCGTGCTGCGGCAGACGCCATCGAAGAGGTCATTCTTCGCGAAGGCCCCGAGACCGTTGGCGCCCTCTGTCTTGAGCCGATCACCGCAGGTGGTGGAGTGATCGAAGCGCCCGAAGGCTATTGGGAGCGCGTTCAGGAAATCTGTAAAAAGTACGAAGTACTGCTGCACATCGACGAAGTGGTCTGTGGTGTTGGCCGTACCGGCACTTGGTTCGGCTATCAGCACTATGGCATCAAGCCTGACTTTGTGACCATGGCCAAAGGCGTGGCCTCGGGCTATGCGGCGATTGCCTGCATGGTCACAACCGAGGAAGTCTTTGAGATGTTCAAAGATGACGCATCGGACCATCTGAACTATTTCCGTGACATCTCGACCTTTGGTGGCTGCACTGCCGGTCCGGCTGCGGCACTGGAAAACATGCGCATCATCGAAGAAGAGAATCTTCTTGAAAACTGCAACGCCATGGGCGCGCGCATGATCGCAAACCTCGAAGCTCTGAAAGAGAAACACAGCGTCATCGGCGACGTGCGCGGCAAGGGCTTGTTCCTGGGTGCCGAGCTGGTCGTGGATCGTGAGACCAAAGAGCCGGTAGACGAAAAGATCTGCGCGCAGGTTGTGGCGGATTGTGGCGCTCAAGGCGTCATCATCGGCATGACCAACCGTTCGATCCCGGGCCGTAACAACACGCTGTGCTTCTCGCCGGCGCTGATTGCAACAGCTGAAGACATCGACGCGATCACCACAGCGGTGGACAACGCGCTGACCAAAGTGTTTGGCTAAGCCTTGCGCTGAACCTGAATGATGGGGCCGGGGCAGAGATGCTCCGGCCTTTTCTAATTAAAGGACTCTCCCATGTGGCCCGATCCCGTGACCCTGACCGGCACCCACGTATCAGTCGCCCCCTTGAGCCAGGCCCATGCCGGCGATCTGGCCGAGGCCTCGGCGGATGGGGACCTGAGCACGCTTTGGTACACTTTTGTGCCTGCCCCTGACGGGATCACAGATGAGATCGACAACCGGCTGGCGCAACAACACGCGGGCTCTATGCTGCCCTTTGCCATTCTTGATCCCAGCGGCAAAGCGGTCGGCATGACCACCTATATGAACATCGACGCGCCAAACCGGCGGCTTGAGATCGGCTCAACCTGGTATCGCAAGTCGGTCCAGCGCGGGCCGATGAACACCGAATGTAAGTTCCTGATGCTGCGTCACGCCTTCGAGACGCTGGACTGTATCGCGGTTGAGTTTCGCACCCACCGGCTGAACATGCAGTCGCGCCGTGCCATCGAGCGGTTGGGCGCGCAGCAGGACGGGATATTGCGCAATCACATGATCATGCCCAATGGCACGCTGCGTGACACGGCTGTCTATTCGATCATCGCAACCGAATGGCCTGCCGTCCGGGCCAATCTCGAGCACCGCATGGCCGCAGGGTAGCGCCGCCTGAATGGCAGCCTTTGCATATTGAACGGTAAAGGCGAAGGATAACACCATACCAGATTGCACCAGCATTAAGTCCAGCCTATGCTGTTTGCATGGCGATATCAGTCGAAACCTTCTTTCTGAATCCGCAGTTTCAAGGCACCCTGCAATCTCAGATTCAACAAATGATTGCCGAAGGCATTCTGTCAGGTCGGTTTCGACGTGGGGAACGCTTGCCGTCCACACGCAAGCTGGCGTCGCATTTGGGGATCAGCAGGATCACCGTGACATTGGCATACACTGAGCTTCTGGCAAACGATTACCTCTCATCGCGCGGACGGTCCGGGTATTACGTTTCAGAGAACGCTCCCGTTCCACCAAGCTTCAAACCCGTTCAGCGCCGCGAAGACCGCGTGGACTGGACCCGCGCAATCGGGCGCCATTACTCTGGCGGCAACACCCACGAGAAACCCCATGACTGGGCGCAGTACAAGTATCCGTTCATCTATGGTCAAACGGATCCAACCCTGTTTGATCACGCCAATTGGCGGTTGTGCGCGCTGCAAGCCCTAGGGCAAAAAGACTTTTCCTCTCTGACCACTGATTACTACGATCAGGATGATCCCAGACTTGTTGAGTTTATCGCCCGAAACACTTTGCCGCGCCGGGGAATTCTGGCACGACCCGAAGAAATCCTCATCACTCTTGGCGCCCAAAATGCACTGTGGTTGGCCGCACAGGTCTTGTTGACTCAGCGGCGAACGGCGGCGATCGAAGACCCTTGCTATCACGCGTTGCACGACATCCTAAGCCAATCGCGTTGTCACCTTGCACCAGTCCCTGTTGACCGCGATGGCCTTCCGCCAGACGCCATTCCGCCAGAAGCAGACGTGGTGTTCACGACTCCCAGTCATCAATGCCCAACTACGGCGACCATGCCAATGTCACGTCGACACGAACTCTTGCGGAAAGCACGCGAGCTGGACGCACTTATCGTCGAGGACGACTATGAATTTGAAATGTCCTTTCGAGATGCCCCGTCCCCGGCGTTGAAGTCACTCGATACGGATGGCCGCGTGATCTATGTGGGCAGCTTTTCCAAGTCGATCTTTCCTGGTCTTCGCCTGGGCTACCTCGTCGGGTCCGAGGCCTTTATCCGCGAGGCGCGCGCATTGCGCGGCTCAGTGCTGAGGCATCCCCCCGGCCACATCCAACGCACGGCGGCCTATTTCCTGTCTTTGGGCCATTACGACGCGCTCATTCGGCGTATCCGAGAAGCCCTGAGAGAGCGCAGTGAAGTCATGCGCGAGGCACTGGACCATCACCAGATGGAAGTGGTCGGCCAGGGTGTGCACGGCGGATCAAGTTTTTGGATGCGGGCGGATGACGGCGTGGATACGGAGAAACTCGCCCTGCACCTCAGGGCGCAGGGTGTGTTGATTGAGCCCGGTCGGGTATTCTTCAATGGCACAAACCGGCCACGTAACTATTACCGCCTGGCCTACTCATCGATACCCGTGCGGCGCATTCCGGACGGTGTGGCCCGGATAGCGAATGCTTTGAAAGCAAGTGACGAGTGGATGTAAGGCGGGACAGCCCGGCTTGGTTACTTAGACTTCCAGCTGTCCAGCCAATTGCGGAATCGCCCTCGCCCTTCGGCCATGCGATCGCCAGCCGCATCCAAGCTATCCCCCATATCCTCCAGCACCGGATCAATGCGCGCCTGCCGGAACCGACGCCAGCGCACGTAGATTGCCCAAACGAAGGCAAAGAACACGGTCAGGATGATGATATTGAGCCATGGGATAATCGTGGCATCCGGCCCTTGAACCGGCTTCACCCCCACAGCGTTGGGGTAGATCGAGAAAAACTCGTTGCGCCAGCCGTAGTGCTTCACCGCTACCCAGCGAGGCGAGTCTTGAGTGGATTTCAAATCCGTTGCCTCGGCCTGCAGGTTTGCCGTGTCGAACTTGAAATAGGGTGGCCAGCCCCAACTGGTGTCCTCGTTGCGGTACACCATTGGACGGTTGTTTTCATAAAACGCCTGAATGAAAAACACGTCGCGGTTCACATTTCCGGTCGCATTACCTGAATCCTCTTTGGCCCAGAACAACGAGTTCTCGCCAAAGTCGATGCGCTTTTCATAGGTATCTGCGATACGAACGATATCGTTATGCGGCAAAGTATAGTGAAAGAACGCCGCTACCAGCACCCAGAACGTGCCCCAGAATACCCATTTTACATAGACCATTGTGGCCCCCTTAACTGAAATTCATCAGGTAGATGATGGTGATCATCAAGATCACCGGAATGATATAGACACCCAGGATCAGTTTACGACGCAAAGACCCGTCATAATCTTTCAGCCCTTTGTCGATCCAGGCGTCTCGGTCGCCGGTCATGCCCTCTTCGTCCCATTCCGTTTCGAGTTTACCCTTGCGGACCGAGCGGGAATAGAACGACAGGCAAACGTAGATCACCGTCAGAACGATGAACCCGACGACCATTAACCGAGCGAGTGCAAACATGGGCTACCTCCTGACCGCGCCCCAGGGGCCGACGCGGGCGATCATGTCGTCACGTGGGCTTTGGGGTTTGGGTTCTTCCATGGGGGCATCATGCCCGAATAATGCGGCACGTGCACCAGCCTTGTCTGCCTGATACTCGCGATCCAGAAAGTCTGCCACATAAGATTTCTTGGTCTCAGACCAGCCCGCATAGGCACGGTAAAACGCTTCTTTGTGGCAGATGAACAGCTGTCGGATGTCCTTGGGTGCCAGCTCTGACAACAGCATGTTGACCAGATCTTTATGCTCTGTATCAGCCGCGCGCAGCGTGTAGAAATAGGCCGGGTGGTCGCTGGTGATGCGCGGCCACGGGCCTTCGTTTTCGGCCCAGTTCACCAGCCGTTGCAGGGCGTGAAATTCCTCGGGCAGACGATCCGCATTGTTGCGCGCGAGGCTGCGAATATCGCGGCGGGTGGCGTTGCTGAGATCGACGCCCGCATCCTGCGCCGCGTCGACAACAATAAAGTCCATCTTTTGCCGCAGGATCGCGCTGGCGTCGATGCCGCGCGCTTTGACAATCGGTTCGACCAGATCGTTGTAGTCAAAGAACTTGGCGATCTGGTTGCGGTCGCGGAAATCGAACACATGCTTGATCGGCAGGTCACCCAGGGCCGCCTTATCCCCAGCCGCAATCGCCGCCGGGTGGTCAAGATCGCGGAACAGGTACACCCCGTCAAAATGCGCCGTCCAAAAGGTATCTTGCTGAAACTCCATATGTTTCAGCCGCACGGGGTTGCGCGTCACATCGCCGGTGCGCTTGACGACTGAGATCATATCGGCGATCAGCACGTCGTCAAACCAGGCGTCCTCATCCCCTTTGAAGATGTCCACCATCTCGGCCAGCTTGTCCGCATCGCGCAGCGTGCCCTCGGTGGTGTCCGCCTCGACCAAGACCTTGCGGATGTCGAACAGACGGGCGGGGTCGGTGACGGAAAAAACCGAGTTCACCAGCTCTCCGGCCACGCAATCGCGGGCGGTGAGGGCAAAGAGCTGCGGTTCGTTCTCAGTGATGAACTGTTTCAGAATGCCCCGACTGGTCGAGAACTGCGCGTTCAAGAGCGGCGCGGTTTTCTGCTCGGTCGTGAGCAGGATGAACTGCCGGTTACAGCCGCCTTGGTTGAGGTAGAGGTGGTCGTTCAGCTCATCCCCGATCTCTGGGGAAAAGCCCGAGATGTCGATGTGAAAATCTGTGAGCGCCGTGGTCTTGCCCGTCAGATGCTTGAGCGCACGGTTGTAACGCTCGACCAATACCGGCGAGGCCACCTCGATCAGGTTCCCAAACATCAGGCCGCGTTTAATCAGTCGGTGCATGGGGACCTCCGTTACTTTGCCATAAGCGCTCTTCATTGATCGCTTCACGCAGAACTCTTTCTAGCAGCGGAATTTTCATGCGGTAATAGACATCCTCAACGACTCCATCAGGGGCACCTTGCACTTCCGCATTGATGGCTTTCGCTTGTGAATGAACTGCAATCCATGACTTTGGAAGGCGAGGTGAGAGAACGACGTTGTCGTTTTCTTCGACATGTCGGATGACCACACGATGCACTCTCTCAATCAGACTTGCCCACTCGACTGAAGCTGCTTCTCCTTTTGGAAGCGCCGCCCCGGATGAAAGGAAGTACACACGTTTAGTTTTGCTATGATCGCCGTTTTGCCGAAGTTCGAAAGAAGCAAACCCAAGTTTTGGAAGGGAAGAGGACAGCGTCTTTAGCATGGCGCGGACTTTTTCTTCTTGGGCACCTTGCTCTATTGCGCGGCTCTCCCGCTTGTCTTGGCGATACAGTAGGGCGGTTTGTTCTGCTTGCGTTTCAGTCATTCGCTTCAACTCCTTTCGTTGAAGCGAAAGCTCGTTGCTCTGCAAAAGCACCGTCACAATAATCCACAAAAAGGCCAAAGAACCAGCCAGTCCAGCCAACGTGTCTCCTTTTTCATTCGGAGGAGATTCTAGGAACTTCTGGTAGTTTGTCTTGCATCTCAACACCTCGTTTTCAACAAAACAGATGTGTTGGCCCGAAAGGTCAAAAACATACCAGCCAAACCCAACGGTTAATACAACTCCAAACAGTAGCAGAAAAGCTCCTCTCAACTTTCCTTCCCCTCCAAATACCGCCGCTTCGCCTCTTCCATCCGGCGCATGTCCCGCACGGCCTCTTCAATCGCCACCTCGTCCGACTTGTCGGAATAGCGGAACTCGGAATCGGCGTAGCGGTTGATCTCCTGCACCACCATCTCGACCGTAATCGGCACGCGGAGCGCTGAGATCATATCCTTTTTCCGCTCATAGGATTGGAACAAGAACAACTCCGGATTCTCCATCCACTCATCCGGCAATTCAAAGTCCATGGCGCGGACCTTGACCGCGTCGGTGATGTTCTTGATCGCGCGGCCGGTAAAGCGCGGGTCGGCCTCTTGGATGGCTTTCAGATAGGTGCCGAGCTTGGCAATCGTGTCCAGCCCGCCGATCTGATCGTGCACCTTGTCAAAGACATTCATCAGCCCGGCCTCATGCGGGCGGGAATGCGATTCAAACGATGCGGCGACGGCTTTCTGGATCGCTTGTGCCTCGTACAAGTCATGATCGCCTAAGGGGATATCGTGGTTCTTGCCCATCAACAGCGCGAGGATGTCGATATAGTCTTCGCGCATCTTGGGGCCATCGACAAGGAATCGTGCCCCGGCGCGTTGGCGCAGGGCATCGTCAACATTCTCGGGATAGTTCGAGAACATGCCAAAGGTGCAGTTGCCGCGTACCACCGTATTGGCCCCGGCAAAGCTCTCCATCAACACGGCGGTGATCTCCAACTGCCCCGCCGAGGACTGTCGGTCGCCGCGTTTGCCCGCCAGTTGGTCGATGTCATCAATGGTGCCAAACCCAATCGCCATCGGGTCGATGATGTTGTTGATGAACGCCTTGGCGTTCTGCCCCGACTTGCCCTGATAGCTGTCGATATTGTCGGTCGAGAGGTTCTGATAGCGGAACGGATAGCCTGCGACCTGACAGTAGTCATTGATCAGCCCCGCCATCATCTGGATCAGCGTGGTTTTCCCCGTGCCGGGCATGCCGTCACCCATAAAGGTGAAGATGAAACCGCCCAGTTCGGCAAAGGGGTTCAGCTTGCGGTCAAAATCATAGGCCATCAGCATTTTGGCGAGCTTCATTGCCTGATACTTGGCGATGTGGTTACCGACGACCTCGTTCGGTTTCTTGAAGGTCATGGTCAGCGTGGTGCCCTTGGCGGCGCGGGCGGGGGTGAAGCCGTTGATCGTCAGGTCATCCGCCTCAACCCGCCAACTGGCACCGGTAAAGGCGGCAAGACGAGGGGCAGATTGGGCGCGCAGGGCAACCTTTTCCATGAGCTGTTCGGCAAAGGCGCAGACCGTGGTGACAAGGCGTTGTTCGTCCGTGGCCAGTGTGGTGATGTCCTGATCCAACTCCCACAGGGCGCCATGCAAAGCCAACTGGGCGTTGTCGGTCAGAACCTCTTCGACCTCTCCGACTTCAACCTGAACCTCACCCTGATGTGACGCGAGGAGATAGGCAGTAGAATTGGCAAAAACATACAGAACAGTGAGCGCTTCGGCAGTCAGGAGTTCGGAAAACTCCGCTTTATTATCAGCGCCTAAGCTGCCCGCAAGGTTGGCGCGTTTGAGGTCGGAAAGGCCAGAGGCATCGGCAAAGTTCTCTCCTGTCGCCAGCGCAATCGCCAGAGCGCGGCGCAACCCGTTCAGGACGTTCGCCTGTGCGGGCGAGATCAGGGGATCGTCGCCGTCCGCACCTTCGATGCTTTCGACCAGGTGCACGCCTTCGGGTCTCGCGGTTGAGCGTGTCACCAACCCCGGTGTGGTTGAACGGAACCGCCGGCGCGACGCGATGCCGGGCGAGCGTTCTTCTGCCCTGTCGGACGTCTTGGCCTTGGCAATACGAGGGGTGTGATCGAACCCGTCCAGAAAGCCATACGCTGCCGTATAGTGCTTCTGAATATCCTCTTCACGCAGTTCCATTTGATCGCTGGTCAAACTCATCTCTCAAACCCGTTCTTCGTATTGCCAAAAATACACGCGTCGCAAGTTTCACCCGCGCGCAGGCCTCCTAATAACTCAGCACCCGTCCTTGTGGACTGACTACATATTTCCGCACAGACGCAAACCCCGGTGGGTTCAACTCTTCCAGCGCCTGATAGGGGCGCTGCGGCAAGATGATGGCGCGTTCGGTTGTGGTCGCCCCGGTATCCACGCCACGCCCCGAGAAGGGGTCGAGCGCGAAAACTTCGCGGTCAACTTTTGAGAACCAACCAGACTTTTCCTGCTCCACCCGTTCGCTCTCAAGCGCCTCAACCGTCCATGCCAGTGCCCAGTCTTCACCGTCGGGCGCGCGGGCCTGCTCCAGCACTTCGCGGATCGGGCCGGACTGCTGTGTGTAGGCCGAAGAATACATCGGCCCGACATGATAGCGGCGCAGGCGTTTGGGGTGGAGGTCGTCAAAGCTCTCGTCGAAGCCCTTGGCGATGGTCACCAGTTTCAGCGCGCCAAGCGATTGACCCATCAGATGGGCCTGCACCTCGGGCCAGCGGCGTTCGTCTTTCGGCAGCGCTGTGCGGCCCGAATCTTCAAGGTCCATGAGGTAGATCGTCGGCAAGTTGATCTGGCTGTCATAGACGGCCCAGTGCAGCACGAATTTACGCCGGTCCTCGCCGATATTGCCGATCCACTGGATCTCGGGGTGGTTCTGAGCCCAAAAGATATCGCCCTTAAGCAGTTCCTCGTAATAGAGCCGCTGCGAAAGCGCGAATTGCAGTTTGGTGGGCACCTCGCGGTCACCGATGATGACGCGCAGCATCTGGTCTTTCAGCTCTGCGACAGAGGGCATGTTGCGCAGATGCGTTTCGGCCTGTTGCGCGTCATTGGCCATAACCAGAAGCTCGTTAAAGATCGGGAAACCGCTCTCGACCGCATCGAAGGAAAGCGAGCCAAAGAACTGCCCGGTCTCGCGCCCCACCAGGAGGTATTTCATGCTGAGCGCACGGAAGGTGTAAGAGAGCTGCGCGAGATATCGCGTAAGGATGCGCACATCTTCATTGCTGATCGCGCCATCGGCCACACGAGCCGCCGCGACACGAGTGAGATGATCCGTGATCGCGTCGAACTTCTTGAAGTACCGCCGCGAGGCATAGGTGTCCCGCAGGGCTTTGTGGTCGGCGGTTTGGGTGTCAGTCATTTGGACTAGGTTTTCCATCTTGTGAGGCTCGCCTGCCCATCGACATGATCAAAACCCCTCCCCCAAAGACTGGAACGCCAAGCAGCCAATACCAGAAAGAGTTTCCAAGGAAGGCAACATTTAAAAGTTGCAGTACGGCACCGAACATCAACAACCACAGCACACCTAACAGTACCGCAAGATGGGGATGCATCCGCATCACGCCCCATACAGGTTCTTGTCGTGCTTCTCGACGATCTTCTCGAACCGGCGGGCAAAGCGTTCGTCGGCCTTGGCCTTGGCTTCCAGCACCTCGCGGGCAAAGACCATGTGATCCTCATGCGCTTCCATCATCTCGGCCATGCGCTGGTTGGTTGCCGTGCCTATGGCCGCCATCGAGGCCTGCGCTTCCTTGTCGGTCTCCACACCGATCTCGTTAATCCGGTGGGCCACGTCCTGCTGCTGCGCCGTCTTCAACGATTTGGTCAGCGCATCATAGAGCACCACGCGCTGTTTGGTGTCGGTCTGCAGCTTGTTGATCAGGACCATCTGTGTCGCGGCCTGGTTTTGCAGTGAATCGATCCAGGTTTTGCCCTTTTCAATATAGCGTTCAAGCGTCTGGGATTTGGCCACTTTGACCTGCTCGTCCTGAACCAGTTCGTTGTACTTGTTGTTCAGCGCGGCCAGTTCGCTTTCCAGCTGGGTGCGGGTGGCGGCGTCTTGCTCAACGGAAATCTTGTTCTCAAGCTCGATGATCTTGGGATCCATGCCCTTGATCTCAGTCTTGACGGCCTCGAGCGCACCAACGGTCGCTTCGCGTTCGTCCAGCGTTTCGGTGAGGTTGGTTTCGACTTTGGTTTTCTGCTCGTTCAGCACCGCCAGCTGCCCTTCGAGCAGTTGGGTTATGACGTCGGATTTGGCGATCAGATCCTGGAGTTTATCGTCGATATTGGCGGTCTTGATACGTTCCTGACGCATAGACTCGGCCTTGCCTCGGGCAAAGATGCCGACAAAGCTTTCCCAGCCGGTCTTGTCCCGCATCTGGTCAAAGTCTTTTGAAAAGGCTGCAGTGACATCGTCGAGGCCCATGATGAGTTCCGCGATGTTGGCGTTCATGACCTCGGTATGGGCGTGTACGTCGTCCAGCGTGGCGTTTTCGATATCAATGGAAACGTCGTCACCAGTCTTCATACGTGCGCGCGCCGCGTCGATCCGGCTGGTCAGTTCTGCAATTTTTGATTGCGCCTCTTCTACCTGCGCTTGGGATTCGCGCACCTGTGCGTCAAAATCGGCCATAAACTCTCCTATATTTTCAAGCTCTTGCACCTGATATGGGTAATGTGAATATGTTTTACATCAGGAAGGAAATTTAAATCACGTCGAGTGTTGCAAATGCGCACAGACAAAAAAAGGCCCAAGGTGTCGCGTGCACGTCCAAGGCTTGCGTTGATTGGCTGCCGGGTGTCTAAAAGGCTGACCCAACTTCGGAGCGCCCATGTCTGACCTTTTCCTTCCCGTCGCCCCAGATGTGGAACCTGAACACGAGACCCCATCTGAGGAAAAACTGATTTCCGGCGCCCCCCGGTTCACCACATGGAATCTGGAGGAGCGCGACGGTCTTTACGCAGGGATCTGGCAATCCACGCCGGGGAAATGGCACGTGAGTTATGATGAGTGGGAGTATTTTCGAATGCTAAGCGGAGTGTCGATCCTCACTGATGCCGATGGTCAGGAAACACGGTTAAAGGCTGGCGATGCCTTTATCCTCCGACCAGGGTTTCGTGGAACGTGGGAAGTCGTTGAGACCACCACCAAGGACTATGTCATCCGGCTGTGAGCCTGCGGGGAAACTGATATGAAAACCGGCCCCAAGAACCTGATCACAGATGTGCAAGGGCTGCGCGTGGGCAACGCGTCGGACACGCAGATCAAAACCGGAGCGACGGTGTTGCTGGCGGATGCCCCCTTTACTGCGGGCCTGCACGTCATGGGTGGCGCTCCGGGCACCCGCGAAAGCGATCTTTTAGCACCGGACAAGACCGTGCAACAGGTTGATGCGCTGGTCCTGTCGGGCGGGTCTGCCTTTGGGTTGGATGCGGCCTCGGGCGTGGCGGACGGATTGCGAGTGCGGGGGCGCGGTTTCGCAGTCGGGGATCAAACGGTTCCAATTGTACCCGGTGCTATTCTGTTTGACCTGTTGAACGGCGGCGACAAGGCCTGGGCCTCGAACCCTTACAAGGAATTGGGCCAAGCAGCCCTGGACGCCGCATCAGACACTTTTGAGTTGGGCACAGTCGGCGCAGGCGCAGGTGCCACGCTTGCAAGCTTCAAGGGCGGATTGGGATCGGCCTCGGCGGTTTTGCCCTCGGGACATGTCGTCGGGGCGCTTGTCGCTGTGAATGCGCTTGGGGACGCAACCGTAGATGACGGACATTTCTGGGCCGCGCCGTTTGAAATCGACGACGAGTTTGGAGGGCTTGGCATTGCCGGTCAGGTGCCGCCGGGCTTGCCACCAACCAAGCTCGCCAGTCACAACACCAACACGACGATTGCAATCGTCGCCACCGACGCAACGTTGGACCAAAGCCAATGCACCCGGTTTGCCACAGCCGCTCATGACGGGATGGCGCGGGCGCTGGTACCCTCTCACACGCCGATGGACGGGGATTTGATCTATGGTGTCTCAACCGGCGCCAAACCTATGGCCAACCCTGTCGAAGAGACGCTCTGGCTGGGGCACGCGGCGGCGACCTGTCTTGCGCGCGCTATTGCCCGGGCTGTCTGGCACGCCACACCGGCCCCGACCGATACAGTGCCCACCTTCAGGTAATCACGCCTGCTTCTTTTGGCCTTAAAAATCCCGAGGTGAATTGGCCGCGCGCGGCCAAGAGGGGCTGGACCCTAAACCGGTAGCGCCGTGGTCTTGAACACCGTGCGCAAAGCAAAGGACGACTGCATTTGGGCCACACCTGGCAGCCGTGCCAGATACTGGCGATGGATACGGGCAAAATCATCAGTGTTTTCTGCAACCACCTTCAGGATGTAGTCGGCTGAGCCTGCCATCAGGTGACACTCAAGAACATCCGGGATGCGCGACACGGCCTTTTCAAAAGCGTCCAACACTTCGTCCGCTTGACCCGAGAGCGTGATCTCAACAAAGACCGTCGTTGGCACACTCATTTTGCGGGCGTCCAACAAGGCCACGTAGTCGCGAATGTAACCTTCGGCTTCCAGCCTCTGTACACGACGGTGACAGGCAGACTGGGACAGGTTCACCTGCTCTGAAAGATCCGCGTTAGAGATTCGTCCGCGCTTTTGAAGCGCCCCCAGAATGCGACGATCCGTTTGGTCCAGAGCCATTTGTTAGTATCCTTTTGCTTATTTGTGCAAAATACTCGAAGATTCTTCGAATTGCATGTTTTTATTTTGCTCAAAAATGTAGCACATTTCGTCACGGCTCCGCCAAAGTGAGCGCAGGTAATCTTTAACGGGAGGAAGCGCGATGAAGATCGGATGCCCCACTGAAATCAAACCACAAGAATTCCGCGTCGGCATGACCCCGAATGCGGCACAAGAAGCTGTCGCACATGGCCACGACGTTGTCGTTCAGGCCGGTGCCGGGATGGGATCTGGCTTTACGGACGAAGATTACGTCGCTGCTGGCGCCGTGATCATCGACACCGCAGAAGAGATCTTTGCCACTGCGGACATGATCGTAAAGGTCAAGGAACCACAGGCCGGTGAGCGCAAGATGCTGCGCGAAGGCCAGTTGCTGTTCACATACCTGCACCTCGCACCCGATCCCGATCAAACCAATGACCTTTTGGCTTCTGGCTGTACGGCGATTGCCTATGAAACCGTGACTGATGACCGCGGCGGCCTGCCGCTGCTGGCGCCGATGTCCGAGGTTGCGGGTCGTCTGGCGCCGCAGGTCGGCGCCTGGACCCTGCAAAAGGCCAATGGCGGTCGTGGCGTTCTGATGGGCGGCGTGCCCGGCGTGGCCCCTGCCAAGGTACTTGTTATTGGTGGCGGTGTCGTCGGCACCCACGCGGCCAAGATCGCTGCTGGCATGGGTGCGGATGTGACTGTTCTTGATCGTTCGCTGCCCCGTCTGCGGTATCTTGATGATGTCTTTGGCGGCACTTTCAAGAACCAGTATTCGACCGCTGGCGCCACTGCAGAATTGATCCAGACAGCCGACATGGTGATCGGTGCGGTTCTGATCCCCGGCGCCGCAGCTCCGAAACTCATCAGCCGCGAGCAGCTGTCGACCATGAAGCCCGGTGCAGCACTGGTGGACGTCGCGATCGATCAAGGCGGGTGTTTTGAAACCTCCAAGGCGACAACCCACGCGGACCCAATCTATGAAGTCGACAATGTGATGCACTATTGCGTCGCCAACATGCCGGGCGCCGTAGCGCGCACTTCGACCATTGCCTTGGGCAACGCCACCCTGCCCTTCCTGTTGGCCTTGGCCGACAAAGGCTGGCGTCAGGCATGCGAAGACGATCCGCACCTGTTGAACGGCCTGAACGTGCACGCCGGTCAGCTGACCTACTATGCGGTCGGCAAAGCCTTGGGCATGGATGTTCTGTCGCCAGCATTGGCACTGAAAAGCTAATCCCTTTAGCCCATAATCACGATCTCGCAAAGGCCGCCTAACGGGCGGCCTTTGTTGTTTGAGCTCGCCCTTGATTGCTTTGCTTTGCGCACATCTTTGGCCTACACAATGAGACAAGTTCATTTGTATGTACGAATTCCTAATGAGAATGTGACCTATTGAAGTTCCTAAAGTTTTCCTTGATTGGCCTGCTCATATTGGCGCTGGCAGTCGCGTACCTTTTGGCCAGCATGGCGCTGAAGTTTCAGGTCGGCATGGGTCCGGCCATACTTCTGAGCGTGTTGGGAATAGCCTTGCTTGTTGCGGCGCTGGTGACGCACACCCAAAGGTTGCTATCTACCGGTGCGGTGCTTTTGCCCTTGGTCGCGACGCTGATATGGTGGAATGGGATCGCGCCAAGCAACGACCGGATCTGGGCTCCAGAACTGGCACGGAGCGTTTCCGCTGACATTTCGGGATCAGTCGTGACGCTGCACAATGTGCGGGACTTTACCTGGCGCAGTCAGACGGATTTTGACGAGAATTGGGAAACACACAGCTATGACCTCAAGAAAATGAACAGTCTTGACGTCGCCCTGTCCTATTGGGGCATCGACAAGATCGCGCACGTTCTGATCAGTTTCGGCTTCGAAGATGGCGAACACGTGGTGTTTTCAGTCGAGATCCGCAAGGAACTGGGCGAGTCTTTCTCTGAACTCGGGGGACTTTTCAAACAGTTTGAGTTGTCTTTGATCGCCGCCACCGAAGACGATATTCTGTTCCTGCGCACCAATGCCCGTGATCCGCGAGAAGACGTGTATCTTTACCCGATCAACGTCAGCCCACCGGCGCGTGAAGCCCTGTTCATGTCCTATGTTCAGCTGGCCAATCAACTGGCTGAAGAGCCCTATTGGTACAACACGATCACGGCCAACTGTACGTCGGTGATCTATCGATTGGTGCGCAGCTTTAACCCAGACCTAGGCTTTGACCCAAGGTTCATCCTGTCCGGGGGATTGCCCGAGTTTCTTGTGGAAGAGGGCATGTTGGCGTGGGAGGAACCCTTGGGCGATTATCGTACCCGCGCCACGATCAGCGCCAAGGCACAAGCCATACAACCCGGCGAATCCTACAGCGACGTAATCCGGACAGAGTAGCCCCCGAACCACGCGGGTCCGGGGTCGTGATCTGGATCAGGGTTGTACCATGACCGTATGCGGATACGGGATCGAGATGCCATCGCGATCAAAGGCCTCTTTCACGGCCTTGGTCAGGTCAAACCTCAGGTCCCAATAGTCGGCGGCGCTGCACCAAACACGCGCGGTGATATCCACCGAGCTGTCGCCAAGGTTTGTCACCCGCAGCCACGGCTCGGGGTCTGTCAGCACGCGGCTATCGGCTTTGGCTTCGGCCAAAATGATTTCCATCGCCTTGTCCGAGTTGTCGCCATAGTCAATTCCGAACACCAGATCGACGCGGCGCGTGTCATGGGCGGAATAGTTGGTGATGATGGCGCCCCAAGCCTGACCGTTTGGAATGATGATCTGCACATTGTCCGGCGTCACCAACTCGGTGACGAACAGGTTCAGGTCTTTGACCGTTCCTGCGGTCCCACCGATGTCAACATATTGGCCCAGCTTGTAAGGGCGAAACAGGATCAGCATAAATCCGGCGGCCAAGTCCGAAAGTGTTCCCTGCAAAGCGAGACCAATTGCCAAAGTGGCGGCGCCCATCATGGCCACGAGAGAGGTCGCCTCGATCCCAAAGATCGACAAGACGGCGACCAGCACCATCAAAAGAATGACCCAGCGCACGATCGACGCGGCGAAATTGCCGAGCGTATTGTCAATCTCGGGTTTTGCGTTGACGCGCTTACGCACTGTGCGACTGACAAAGCCAGCGACCATCCAACCGATGATCAGAACGACCAACGCCTTGGCCGTGGCAATCATCAGCGGCCCCAATGCGCCAGCTTGTTCAATGAGTTGATCCATTAGTCTTTCCTATTTTATGGACGTTGCGATAAAAAACAGCCCTTGTGCGAAACAAGGGCTGCCAAAACGATACGGTGCCGTACGCTTATTTCTTCAAAGAGTCCCGGATCTCCAAGAGCACATCCAGCTCACTGGGTCCTGCGGGTTCTTCTGGCGCTGGCGCTTCTTCTTCGGCTTTGGCGGCCGCCTCTTTCACTTTGTTGACATAGCGCACCAACATGAAAACCACAAAAGCGATAATCAGGAAATTGATCACTGCCATGATAAAGGCCCCATAAGCGAACACGGCTGCGCCGGCCTCGCGTGCGGCTTCCAGGCTGGCGCCTTCTGCGACATCACCCGCCAGAACCACAAACATGTTTGTGAAATCCGCACCCCCCATAAACAGGCCAACAAACGGATTGATAAGATCCCCAACCATCGACTTAACAATCGCGGTAAACGCTGCACCAATAATGATCCCGACGGCCATGTCCATGACATTGCCCTTGGCAATGAAATCCTTGAATTCCTGAAGCATTCTGCTCTCCCCTTTTTCGCGCAAGCTCGTGTCTCACCCTGCGTAAATGCAGAGTACCATGTTGTCCATTGCACGGAAACGCCCTCTAGTTTGATGGGAAAAAGCCCTTATCTTTCCCACAACGCAGGAATGAGGAGACCCGCAATGAGCTTTGTGACCGACCACCCGATCAATGGAAAATACCAAGCTGAGAACCCAGACGTTCTACAACTCTATGCCTTTCCCACACCCAACGGTGTGAAAGTGTCAATCATGCTGGAGGAGATTGGCTTGCCATACGAAGCGCATTTGGTGGGTCTGTCCGACGCCGAAGTAAAAAGCCCCGAGTTTCTGGCGCTGAATCCCAACAACAAAATCCCAGCAATCCTTGACCCGAACGGACCAGACGGCGAAGGCGTCGCCTTGTTTGAAAGCGGCGCGATCCTGATTTATCTGGCCGAGAAATCCGGCAAGCTTATTGGCAAGTCGGCCGCCGATAAGGCGCGGGTGATCCAGTGGTTGATGTTCCAGATGGGCGGCGTTGGCCCGATGTTGGGCCAGCTTGGCTTCTTCTATAAATTCGCGGGCGCAGACATCGAAGACCCACGCCCCCGCGAGAGGTACATCGGTGAGGCCAAGCGCCTGCTGAATGTCATGGAAAAACAGCTTGAGGGTCAGGACTGGATAGCCGGCGAGTACTCAATTGCCGACATCGCCTTGGCACCCTGGATTGGTGCGCTTGATTTCTATGGAGCAACCGAAGTTGTCGGGCTGAACGGGATGCCCAACATCCTTGCTTACCTTGAACGGTTCCGGGCACGCCCCGCAGTTCAAAAGGGAATGGATGTCCCTCCTCGGCCATAAGAGCCTGAACGTTAACAAAGGTCGCGGATATGGTCCGCGATCTTTTCTGCCATCATAATCGTTGGCGCATTGGTATTGCCCCCGACGAGGGTCGGCATCAACGATGCATCTACAACCCGCAATCCATCCATTCCATGAACCCGCCCCTGTGTGTCGGTGACGGCCGTGTCGTCTTGGCCCATCTTGCAGGTGCCCACCGGGTGATAGATCGTGTCGGATCGCGCTCGGATGTCCGCCTCAAGCGCGGCATCGCTGCCATCATGCGGATAGAGCCGTTTGCCGCGCCACGGCGTGAGAGGGTCAGACGTCATGATGTCTTCGAGGATGCGGGCGCCTTTCTTAAGATCCTCCAGATCGCACGAGTCGGACAGGAACGCCGGATCAATTCGCGGCGCATCCTTGATATGTGCGGATTGCAGGCCAACATGCCCTCGGCTTTTGGGGCGGAGCACGCAGACATGGCACGAATACCCGTGGTGGACGTGAATTTTACGAAGATGCTGGTCCAGAATACCTATCACAAAGTGTAATTGCATATCCGGGCGTGGTTGAGATGGGTCCGACTTGAAAAAGGCTCCTCCTTCGGCAAAGGGCGAAGCGAGATCACCACCCTTTTGGCTGCGCCACCTGAATGCGGCCCGGGTAATATCCCAGACTCCACGAGGATTTACCGCCAACATATCTTTGCGCGGAGAGCGATACGCTATCGTATAGTCCAAATGGTCCTGAAGATTTTGGCCCACGCCCGGAAGCTCGTGCTGTACCGCAATCCCGTGTTCTGCCAGCTCATCTCTGGCGCCAATTCCGGACAGCAACAGTAGTTGAGGCGAACCGAATGCACCGGCTGACAGGATCACCTCACGGCGCGCTTTCAGAACCTCCCTGCGGCCCTTGCGACGTATCATAAGGCCTGTGGCGCGTTTGCCATCAAGCACAATCCTTTCAACAGTGCTTCGGGTGAGGATCGTCAAATTGGATCGCTTCTGGATCAACCGCAGATATGCGGCTGCGGCCGAGCAGCGTTGTCCCAACCGCTTTCCCTTGTGGAATTGCGTGACTTGGAAAAGTCCCGCACCTTCTTGATTTTCACCGTTAAAATCAGAATTCTTACGGATTTGTTGCGTTGCGCAGGCGTCGACAAACGCATTCGAAATCGCGCGGGGCGTGGCTTGATCGCGGACCTGTAGCGGCCCCTGGTCGCCATGCAGCGCATCCGCGCCACGGGCATTTCCTTCGGATCGCTTGAAATACGGCAGGACTGAATTCCAGTCCCATCCCTCACAACCGAGGTTGGCCCAATCATCATAGTCGCTGGGGTGTCCGCGAACATACAGCATTGCGTTGATGGCCGACGACCCGCCAAGAGCCTTGCCTCGGGGCTGGTAACCTTTGCGATTGTTGAGTCCACCCTGCGGAACCGTATGGTAGGCCCAATTGTTGATCTTGGGCCGCCCCGAGATCATCGCAGCCCCCAACACAGGCACGCGGACCAGCAGGCTGTTTCCGTCACCACCTGCCTCAACAAGGCATACGCTCACATCAGGATCTTCGCTAAGCCTTGCGGCCAGAACGCAACCCGCGGACCCTCCGCCGGCGATCACATAGTCATACTCCATCGCACTACTCCTTGCGATGGAGCCTAATCCCAAGTGGGCGTCTCGCAAGCGTGACGCAACGCCACCCTTGTCAGCGGGATGGCAGTGCGCCGGTCAAAACATAGCGCAGGATTTCGACAACTTGCCGGGGCTCTTCGGCCACGGCGAGCGCTGCGGCATGCACCTCTTTCAACGCGTGCTGATGCTCGGGCGGGTTCAGCACAATAATCGACTTGCCCAGAGCAGCCGCATATCCGGCGTCAAAGGCCGTGTTCCACTGTTTGTATTTCTCTCCAAAGCGCACAACGACGACATCGGCATCTTCGATGCCTTTGCGGGTGCGGATGGCGTTCACCTTGGCACCCTTGTGATCATGCCAGAACTTGTTCGGCTCCGCTCCAAGAACCGCGACTCCACAATCATCACTGGCATCGTGATCGGTCACCGGGGCATTGAAGGTGACGTCTAGCCCCTTGGAGCCCTCAATGATCTGCTCGCGCCAGTCGGTGTGAATCTCGCCGGAAAGATAGATGTTCAGACCCATGGGGACCTCCTGTTTCTCACGTTGGGTCCTGAGTAATGGGCTGCCGGGTCAAAGGAAAGCCCGACCGTGATTGCAGGGCTTTCTGGATTTGTTTGAGAATGCCTCAGACGCGGCGGGCCACAAGGTAACGCGCCGGGGGCGTCGCCGGGAAGTTGCCGCTTTCGATGATCTCAAACCCTGCTGCGGTTACTGCGGCTTCAAGCTCTTCGATGGTCAGCATTTTGACAAAAGGTGCTTGGCCAACAAGCTGCATCAGCGGGATCACCAATTTCAGCAGGCCAAATTTCAGCCCCAACCCTCGCTGCGCCAGACAGGGTGTTTTCGAGATGAACATCCCGCCGGGTTTCAGGTTTTTGTGGATGTCCGCAAAAGCTCGGTCGGTGTCCTTCACAAGGTGGAAGAGATTAAATCCAAGGATCGCGTCATAGGTCTGTTCGTGCTCTGGTGCCGCGACATCGACGTTGGCGAACGTGATGTTCGTAACGCCCTGGTCACGGGCCTTTTCACGGCCAATGTCCAGCATGCCTTCGGCAAAATCGCTGGCAGTGATATGGGCCACAGACGGCGCCAGCAACAAGGCGGTCGATCCGGTGCCACACCCTACCTCGAGCACTTTTTCCTCGGGCTTCAGATAGGACCGGGTTCGGCCCAGTGTGTACTCATAGGACTCCATGTCCTTAATCTTGTTGCCGGCGTATCTGAGGGCATTCTTGGTCCAAAATTCTGCATCGGTGCGCATGGTGTGTCTCCTTTGCACTAAGTTTAACCATGCACTTTACCGATATAAATTGCCTAATTCCGGTGTTTAATTATACATATTTGCATGATTACCACCAAAGATCAGGCCGATTGGGCCAAGCTCCGCGCCTTTTTGGCGACGGCAGAGGCAGGCAGCTTGTCAGGTGCAGCCCGCGCCCTCGGCATGACACAACCCACGATCGGACGACAGGTGGCCGCACTTGAGCAGGAACTGGGCATCCTGTTGTTTGAGCGCGTCGGGCGAAGGTTGCAACTGACCCAGACCGGGGCAGAGTTGCTGGAACATGCCCGCCAGATGGGTGAGGCGGCAGGACAAATCTCGCTGATGGCGGCTGGGCTGTCGCAATCCATCGAGGGGCGCGTCAAAATCACCGCAAGCGACGTGATGTCGACCTATGGGCTGGCGGGGTTTCTGAGCCAGTTGCGCGAACAGGCACCGAAACTTGAGATCGAGATCGTCGCCTCGGATGATATCAAAGACATCCTGCGCCGCGATGCGGATATCGCTATCCGCCATGTGCGCCCCGAACAACCCGACCTGATCGCGCGGCTGATCCAAGAGTCGACGGGGCATTACTATGCTTCCAAAGACTACCTAGCGCGTCGAGGTGCGCCGCAATCAATCGCCGATCTGGCCGCGCATGATTTCATCAGCTTTGGGGATCCAGACCAGATGCTGGCATATCTGACGCCGCTTGGCCTGCCGATAGATCGGCGCAATTTCAGGCTGGGCTGTTCAAATGGCGTGGCCGCTTGGGAATACGTCCGGCAGGGGTTTGGTATTGGCGTCATGGATGATCGCATCGCATCCGCCTTTCCTGACGTCCAGAAAGTGCTGCCGGATGTTGACCCCTTCACTTATCCGGTGTGGCTGACCACCCACCGCGAATTGCACACAAGCCGCCGCATTCGGTTGGTCTGGGATTTGTTGGCGGATTACCTGTCAGCGAGGTAGAGCGCGCCCCGGAAGGGCGCGCCCTGTTGTCATATTTGCAACCGCCAGAACACTGGCCCAGCCTCGCGCAAGATGGCCAAGTCACGGCGGCGAAGGCGTTCGAGGAACTCCGGCGCTTCGTCGGTCGGCGCAAAGCAGAACGCCTTGGGCAAATCGCGATAGAGCGAGACCGGCGGGAAATCCCACTCCATGCCCTTGAGTACATTGCCCGGCTCAAACCGGTGCATGAACACGTCGCGAATACCAAGGTAGTCCCGAAGCACTAACAACACCGACAAGAGCATCGCCCGCGACCATCCGCGACCATAGCGTTCGCGCAAGTGGGCATCGTAAAGGCGTGTCGAGCGCGCCTCGCGGCTGCGCAACGGTTCGCGGTCAAGTTTGAGCACCTCAAGCTGAACATTGCGCAACCAGTCACACTGCACCTCTTCGATCAAAGCGACCCCTTCGTCCTTGTCGATATCGAGCCGTGCCCAAGCAAGCGTTGGCGATCCGGTCGACCGCACCGGGTGATCCCATTCCTCGAACTTGTGGCGTGTGTCGGCCTTGAGATACTTGCCCATGACCTCGGCATGATCCGCCGGAAAGCCAAGCTGAACCACAAGGTTGCCCCCGTCCCGCGACATCTGCATCCAGTGTGCCGGGTCGTGCATGCCCCAGGCCGTAAAGGTCAAGGTAAAGCCAAGCCAGTCGGCGCCATAGATCTCGTCAAGCTTGGCGCGCGCGGGGCGCGACATGTCCTGAAAGCCGATGGCCTCTTGCGCATAGGCGAGCGAAATCACGTCGCGCTGACGCAACTCGCCACCGCATCTGGCGACCAAGGGCTTGACCAACGGACGCCCGAGCAACTTGCCTGCCGGCCCGGCCCGCAAGTCCGCCACCCGAGCGCGTCGCGTCATCATCTGCGCAAGCAACCAGGGGCTTTCACGGTCCGCGTAATACGGGAAATGGATGGTCTCCGGCAACATCTGCCGGATGTGGGTAATTTCAGTCGATTTCATTGTGATTGTCCCAACAGGCGTCAACGCCCGCGGGTCAACCACGGGCAACTAGAGAGCGGGGATGCGTAAACTGCAGGCGACCAGTTGTGGTATCGGTGTGAACATCATGTGTTTTCTCCACCCCGGAGTTGGGGTCGTTGCGGGGGGCTGACATACGAGACGGACCCGAGTCGCCTCAAGCCCCTAGTTACTCAGGCTCAGGAAAGGTGTTGTTCAACCGCCACGGTTGAGGGCGAGGCGCATGCGCACGCGCTGCGCATCCTGTTTGATGATCCCCCACCCAAGGTGCTGATAGAGTGAGATATTTTCGGACAGATCCGCATGTGTTCCAAGGTCGAGAGTGGTACACCCGGCCCTTTCTGCTTGGGCTATGGCGTGGCGTATCAAAGCCCCACCAACCCCCTGCCCCTTGGCATTGGCCGACACAGCGACGTTGATCAGATGTGCGTTTGGCGGAGTCACGGAGAGGTTCAACAGGCCGAGGATATCCCTGTTTTGGGTCGCGACCCAGACACGCCCAACGGCGATTTCCGCGTCCAACCCTTCGGTCACATCCGGTATAGCAATGCCGCGGTCACGGTAGGGTTCGTAAGAGGCATCCAGCAAAGCACAAAGGGCCGCTCCCTCGGCAGGAACGGCCCTTCTTGTCTCAAATCCGGTCACTGGATCAGCCGCGCAGCTCGCCGCCGGTCGCCTTGCTGACTTTTTCGACAATCTTGGTGGCAACCGCCTCGATATCTGCTTCTTTCAGCGTTGCCTCGGTCGGTTGCAGACGTACGGTGACGGCGATGGACTTCTTGTCTTCGCCCAAGCTACCACCAATAAATTCGTCAAACACGCGGACGTCTTCGATCAGCGCTTTGTCGGCGCCTGCTGCGGCGTTCACAAGGTTGATCGCCTCAACATCTTTGTCGACAACAAAGGCAAAGTCGCGCTCGACCGCCTGCAGATCGTTCATGGTGACTGCGCCCCGGCTCGCCGACTTCTTGCGTGGCATCGGGATCTCAGCGGTGTGGATGGCAAAGGCCACAACCGGTCCCTTGACGTCCATCGCGGCCAGAACCTTGGGATGCAGCTCGCCAAAGGCGCCCAAAACCTTTTTCGGACCCAGACCCACTTTGGCGCTACGCCCCGGATGCCACCAGCCGTTGGTGCCACGGTTATAGGTCAGCTTGGTCGGCGCACCCAGCGCGTTCATCACCGCTTCCATGTCGGCCTTGGCGTCATAGAGGTCCACGCCACGGCTCTCCCCGTGAATGTCCTTGGCCAATGTGCGGCCCACAAGGATGCCGGTCAGGATGTTTTCCTGTTCACCCGGCTCACCGCCGTGGAATACCGCGCCACATTCAAACAGCGCCATGTCCATGAAACCGCGGGCTTGGTTGCGGGCAGCAGCCTGCAACAGACCCGGCAGCAGCGACGGGCGCATGTGGGACATTTCCGACGAGATCGGGTTCTCCAGCATGGTCGCGTCAGAGCCACCGCCAAACAATTCCGCCGATTTGCGGTCGATAAAGCTGTAGGTGACACATTCGTTGTACCCCAGCGCCGCCGTGGTGCGCCGCGCGATCTGCTCGCGCTTTTGCATCGGCGACAGGATCACCTCGGGTACGCCAGCCTGCGCGCGCGCCATCGGTTTGCCCTGCAGTTTGGTGAGCGAGGCCACACGCGCGACTTCTTCCACGAGATCGGCAGACCCCTGCACGTCAGGACGCCAGCTCGGCACGTGCGCCATGTCGCCCTCAACAACAAAACCAAGCGCTGTGAGTGTTTTCACCTGCTCTTCCGCGGGGATCTCCATGCCGACCAGCGATTGCACGCGGTCGGTATCGAGCTTGTAGGCGCGCGCGGTGTCGGGCACTTCGCCCGCAACAACCACATCCGAAGGCTCACCACCGCAAAGGTCGATGATCATCTTGGTCGCCAGTTCGATGGCGTCCATGTTGAAACCGGGATCGATGCCGCGTTCGTTGCGATAGCGCGCATCCGAGTTGATCTTAAGCGCCCGGCCCGTATAGGCGATTTGGATCATGTCCCAGACGGCGGCCTCGAGAAAGACGTTCGTGGTTTCCTCGGTGCAACCTGTCGCCAGCCCACCCATGACTCCCGCAATGGATTCAATGGCCTTGTCATCGGAAATCACGACCTGACCTGCGCCGAAGGTGTATTCTTTTTCGTCCAATCCCACGAGGGTTTCGCCGCCCTTGGCGCGGTGTACCCGCAGATTGCCGTTCACCTTGTCAGCGTCAAAGACGTGCAGCGGGCGATTGCGGTCAAAGGTGAAGAAGTTGGTGATGTCCACCAGCTTTGAGATCGGGCGCAAGCCGATGGCGCGAAGACGATCCTGCAACCACTCGGGGCTTGGGCCGTTTTGCACGCCTTTGATCAGACGCCCGGCAAAAACTTCGCAGCCGTTCTCGCGGGTGTCCTCGTCAATGGTGATGTTGATCGGGCTGGGGAAGGTGCCGTCAACCTTTTCCACTGGCGCAGGTTTCATCGTGCCCAGACCGCGTGCCGCAAGGTCTAGTGCAATGCCGCGCACGCCCAGCGCATCAGGGCGATTGGGGGTAATGGCAATCTCGATCACCGCATCCACCTTGGCCGGATCGTGTTCAGCCAGCCAGTCAACAAACCGGTCACCCACTTCACCCGAGGGCAATTCGATTATGCCATCATGTTCGTCCGACAGCTCCATCTCGCGCTCGGAGGCCATCATGCCAAAGCTCTCGATGCCCCGGATCTTGCCCACGCCGATGGTCGTGTCGATGCCCGGCACGTAAACGCCCGGCTTAGCAACCACCACGGTGATGCCTTCTCGCGCATTCGGCGCACCACAGATGATCTGCAGCTCGCCCTCATCCGTCGCAACCTTGCAGACGCGCAGCTTATCCGCGTCGGGGTGCTTTTCGGCATGCAGCACCTTGCCGATGGTAAAGTCTTTCAGTCGCTCAGCAGGATTCGAGACCTCTTCCACCTCAAGACCGAGATCGGTCAGGGCATAGAGGATATCGTCAAGGCTCGCCTCGGTATCGAGGTGATCTTTCAGCCAGGAGAGAGTGAATTTCATCGCGTCATTCCGCCAGTCAAACTTGGGTCAGACAGGCGTTTAACGGATATGGCGCAGGGGGGAAAGGGTGCAATGCCCGCATGGCCGTCAGAATAGGGAATTGATGCGCCCCAGTCCTTGGGCTAGCTTCCGGGAAACACACCGCGAGGTCGTTATGTCCGCCACCGTCATTCTTGCCGTAATAGGGGCCGCCATCCTTCATGCGGCCTGGAACGCGCTGGTCAAAGGCGGGGCCGATAAATATGTCAGCATGTCCGCGGTTGTGCTGGGCCATTTACCTCTGTCGATCCTTGCCCTGATCTTTGTGCCGTCCCCGGACCCGCAAAGCTACGGATATCTGATGGCAGGCATTCTGCTACATGCCGGGTATCAGTTGTTCTTGTTGCAATCCTATCGCGTCGGTGACCTGACCCAAGTGTATCCGATTGCCCGCGGTGTCGCCCCCCTGATTGTCGCGCTGATTTCGGTTACGATATTAGGAGTTGCTCTGGCACCGATGGAAATCACCGCCATTCTGATCATCGGCTGTGGCATCTTGAGCCTTGCACTGACGCGCCGCGCGGATGGGTTGCGCAACAGCAAAGCCGCGCTCTTTGCCTTAGGCACAGGGGTTTTCATTGCTTCTTATTCATTAGTGGACGGCATCGGCGCCCGGCTGGCAGGCACGTCGGTCGGCTATTACGCGTGGCTGGCTATCGGCAACGCACTTTTGACAATCGCTTATCTTGCAGTGGTTCGACCGGTCACCTTTGTCGGCTTGGTCCGCCAAGGCCGCAAGATGTTCCTGATCGGAGGCAGCGCATCTTTCACCGCCTATGCACTGGTAACTTGGTCTTTTACGCAGGCCCCGATTGCACTGGTCACGGCACTGCGTGAAACCAGCATTGTCTTTGCACTGCTGATCGGCGTTTTCTTCCTGAAAGAACGGTTGGATTTGTCCAAGGTTGTCGCAACCTTTGTCACCTTGTTTGGCGCGGCCCTTTTGCGGTTTGCCCGGTCCTGAAACGGTTTGCTATGATTCTAACCCGTTCTGACGCATAGTGTTTTCAGAATAAGCGACAGGGATGGAAAAATGGCTAAGCAAGACAGCGGTGTGAAATCCGCATTTTTCGTTATTGCGGATATTTCAGGTTATACAAAATTCATGGCGGAGACGCCGATTGAACACGCCAAGGGAATACTGGAATCGCTGTTTGGCGATCTTGTGCCGGCGATCCGAGCGCCGCTTTCGGTGTCCGGGCTTCAAGGCGACGCAGTCTTTGCCTATGCCTTTGAGACCGACGTGATGACCAAACAGTTCATCCTCGACTTTTCCGAACAGCTTTACTGTGTTTTTGCCCGTGCAAAGGAAAAAATGCTGATCAACACCAGCTGCCCGTGCGATGCCTGCTCGAAAGTAGACGCGCTAGAACTGAAAATCGTGGTGCATCATGGTGATTGCGTTATCCAAGACACCGGAGGCCGTCAGGAGCTGGCCGGGCAAGACGTCATAACCTCGTTCCGCCTTCTCAAGAACGACGTAAAAAAGAACACCGGTCTCAACGCCTATACGCTGATCACCTGCGACGCGATCCGGGCGATGGATATGGCTGAGTATTTTGATGAGAAAGAGTTTCACACCGAGGACATCGAACACATTGGCGAGGTTGAGTTTGTCGTGCGCGACATGCGTGCCGCGTGGGAGCGTCGCCGCGGGTCAGAGCGGACATTTGTACAGCCGGGTGATGATTTGTTGATGGAGGAATGGATCATACCGGTTCC
The DNA here is from genome assembly GCF_947498095.1 of uncultured Shimia sp. Classification (GTDB taxonomy): domain Bacteria; phylum Pseudomonadota; class Alphaproteobacteria; order Rhodobacterales; family Rhodobacteraceae; genus Shimia. The sequence goes on from NZ_CANMJE010000001.1 coordinate 122,764, forward strand.
AGTTTCACCCGAGATTGCCTTTACCATCTGCACACGCCCTGACTTGCGAGCGGAATGGATTGGCGCAGATCAGGTTGACTTATTGGACACCAACAAGGGCAAGATCGAACCTGGCACGACCTATCATTGCCACCACGGCGACGACATATTTCCCTACGAGATTGTCGACTGGAACCATGGCGACTATGTGACCGGCCGATACAACCTGCCGATGGGTCTGTCGATGCTGGAAACTATGGAACTGGTCGAAGCAGGCGATGGCACCATGATCAAGTTGCGATTTGAAAAACCGAAATCGGCCAAGTTGATGGGTAAGATCATGAACGGCATGGTGCAGAAAAAGCTGAAAAGCATCATCGTGCCGGACAAAGATAACCGGATCACCAGGATCAAAGCGTTGGGCGAAAAAATAGCAGCCGAAAACACTAAGGCCGCCGCGGCCTAACCTTGCGCCTTCACGTGGTTCAACCAGTTTATCAGCTCGCGAGCACGAGTATCCAGCGCAAGGTCTGAGGTAGACGTTCCCAGCCTTTGGGCCGCATCTTCATCTGTGTCGGCAATGGCTAGATCTGCGGTCAGGTCTTGCCCGCCGCTAAACACCCCGCGCCCGCCAGTCGAGGCCGCAACATCCGCCATGCTCATCTCAGGGTGGTACTGCGTACCCCAGAATTCCACGCCGTTCGCCTCGTAGACCATCGCCTGCACCGGCGAATGCGGATTGCCCGCTATCAGCGTTGCGCCTTCGGGCAGTTTTTGCACCTCGTCACGGTGGACGCACGGGACCGCCCAGCCATCTGAACGCCCTGCCATCATCGCATGTGCTGCACCCAGTTCTGACCGGGTAATGTTTTTGGCCGGGCCAATCTCAAACCCATTGGGCGAGGCGCCAACATCCCCACCCAAAACGACAGCCGCCAGCTGCAAACCGTTGCACGAGCCCCAGACCGGGCGGTTTTGTTGAAACGTGCGCTCCATTTCCGCGCGGAGTGGCGCGGCTTCGGGCGCGTTGGTGGCCCAGTCGACCCCGGACCCGGTATACACCACGCCATCTACGCCATCATAGACGTCTTTGGACAAAGGCCCGGCGTAGGGGCAAGCCACCTTGAGCGTCAGGGAAGGGTCCAGCATTTGAAAGGTCCTGACAAACAAGCTCGCGGCAGATTTGCCCCGCGCCAAGAGGTCAGACGAATTGCTTTCGACTATCAGAATTGTGGTCATGGCAGCGCTCCCTGTTCGGTGTTTTAGGATAACCCGGGTCTGCGCAATTTCACAGCCATCCCCGACATCAGATAGTCAGAAGGCGGCCTTAGCTGTGCACGCCAGGCTGGCTTGTTCCCGTCACCCCAAAAAGAAAGGGCGGGGTAAAACCCCGCCCTACATCTAATCTAGAACCCGAGTTATCTCGACAAACCACCATGCAATGTCGGCTGATCCAGCGGGGCAAACCCATAGTGACGCAGCCAGCGCAGATCACTGTCAAAGAAGGCGCGCAGGTCCGGAATGCCGTATTTCAGCATGGCAATCCGGTCGATGCCCATGCCAAAGGCAAAGCCCTGATATTCGTTGGGATCAATGCCACCGGCTTCCAAAACCTTGGGATGAACCATGCCCGAGCCAAGAACCTCGAGCCAGTCGTCACCTTCACCAACCTTCACGGTTCCACCCTCCCAAGAACACTGGATATCGACCTCGGCCGAAGGCTCAGTGAACGGGAAATGCGAGGCGCGGAAACGGGTTTCCACGTGCGTGCCGAAGAAGGCTGAAAAGAACTCTTCCAGCACCCATTTCAGGTTCGCCATTGAGATATCCTTGCCCAGCGCCAGACCTTCGACCTGATGGAACATCGGCGTGTGCGTCTGGTCATAATCGGCGCGATAGACGCGACCCGGGCAGATGATGCGGATCGGCGCACCGGTCTTTTCCATGGTCCGGATTTGGACCGGCGAGGTGTGTGTGCGCAGCACGTGCGGGGGGCGATTGTCGCCCTCAGCACGATGCGTGTAGAACGTGTCCATTTCGGCCCGCGCGGGGTGGTGACCCGGGATATTCAGCGCGTCGAAGTTGTACCAATCGGTTTCGATCTGCGGCCCCTCGGCCACGGCAAAGCCCATATCGGCAAAAATCGCGGTAACCTCATCCATGACCTGGCTGACAGGGTGAATGGTGCCCTGACGGCGGTTGCGGCCGGGCAGTGTCACGTCCAGCCATTCGGTTTTCAGGCGTGCATCCAGCGCGGCGTCGGCAAGCGCGGCCTTCTTGGCGGCAAGGGCCGAGTTGATCTCATCCTTTAACGCGTTCAGCGCCGGACCCGCGACCTGACGCTCTTCTGGTGTCATCTTGCCCAGTTCGCGCATCTTCAGGCTGACTTCGCCCTTTTTACCCACGGCTTGAACCCGCAGTTCTTCCAGTGCGGGCTCGTCAGCGGCAGCGGCAATCGCCTCGATGTATTTGTTGCGCAGGTCTTCCATGTCCGGCCCTCGAAATTAGCTTGCGCTCTGCTATCACATGGGCGGCTGAAAGCAACCCCGGGCCCGTGTCACAGCACATGACGCCCCTTCCATGCCCGGGCATCTGCCAAAAGGCGGGTGACCCCCTGATCTTCGATCCGCAATTCTTCGAAATGCGTGGCCAGATTGGCAACATAGTCAAAGCTGCTGCCCAGCCACCCCTGTCCCGTCGCGCAAAACCTGACCTGATCGTCATGGCTGAGATCGGGCGCAATCAGCTCGGCGTCGTGATTGGCCATAAAGGCCAGCGCCTCGACTGGGCCATGATCCGTTCCAGCCCGAAGAAAGCTTGGAATATAGGCATCCCCCACCCTCTCACGACGCCACAGGATACGCGTTTCTTCCACTTGTTCTTCCGCGCGGATGCGAAAAACCAACCCGTGACAGCCGTGGCCATGCTCTAGTGCTGCCATGACGCCGGGAACGTCCCGCGTGCCCCGCCCGCCATAGATGTCGCGCAGAATGAACTTACGTTCGACCTCGGGGGCAAAAGCACGACGCACCTCGGCAAACCGAAAGGCTGGGTTCCAGATCAGGCTGCCATAGGCAAAGACCCAGATATCCTGTTCCTCGCGTCCTTTCAGCGCCTGCACCCGGTCGGCCTCACGTGCCTCATCACTCAGCTTCCATGTCTTGGACGCCCCGTTCGCCAGCACAATCTCTTCGATAGACGCCGGGTCAAAGTCGCGCAGCTCAGACTCCTCCGGAGGAGTGATGAGGCTTCGTAGGCTGGGGTGATGACGAAATGGGTCGGTCATGGGATGTCCTATAAAGATCACCCGAGCCTGTCACAGAGGCCCTAACAGAACAACTCCCGATCATCCCAGCCCGATCAGGTCGCCAACACTTCGTATTGCCCAAAATACTCCCGCCAGAGGCACCCAGAGGAGCCCCAGCTCCGAGACGTCCTGCGCGCCGCAAGGCGCACAATTGGATTGCGCCAGACATCTCTCCGGCGCAACATGCCCTCAACACAGCAAGGAACCGCATGAGCCCCCAAGACCCAGCCCGCCCCTGGCTTGTCCTCGCAGGCCTCGCTTTGGGGGTCACCGTGACCAACGGGTTCGCGCGCTTTGCCTATGGATTGCTTTTGCCCGCGATGAAGTCCGAAATGGGCTGGACTTACGCTCAGGCTGGGTGGCTCAACACCGCCAACGCCATTGGCTATATCATCGGCGCGGTCGCCACGATGGTGCTGATCCGCCGTGTTGGGCCAACGCGCTTGTTTCTGTTTGGGCTGGTTACAACCACACTCGCATTGCTGGCCACCGGATTGAACGCGGATCTTTGGTGGCAATCAACCTGGCGCGTTCTGGCAGGCATTTTCGGGGCGATGTCCTTTTCAACTGCAGGAGCACTGACCGCACAGTTGTTCCGAGACGATCCTCGCCGCAATGCGCTGGCCATTGCCATTCTTTTTGGCTCGGGCGGCGGATTGGGTATCGTTCTGGCCGGCGCCGTGTTGCCGACAATGCTGGGCCACTGGGGAGACGGCAGCTGGCCTTGGGGTTGGGTATTGATCGGCATCGCAAGTCTGGCCTGTGCACCACTTGGTCTTTGGGCCGCGGCACAACTTGACGACCCCCAACAAACTACCTCGGGCCATGTCAAACTGCCCATCCGGCGCATGTTGCCTGAATTCGGCGGGTATGCCGGGTTCGGGCTGGGCTATATTGTCTACCTAACCTTTTTGTCTGCATGGATGACCGAACAGGCTGCCAGCCCGGGTTTCATTTCGCTGACCTGGGTGGTGCTCGGCGTGTGCATATGCATGTCCCCCTTCATCTGGCGACCTATACTGGCACGCTTTGCCTCGGGCGTTCCGCTGGCAATGATTTTGACAGGCATCGCGATCGGCTCGGCCCTGCCTGTTGTCTTGCCTAACGGCCCGATGCTTCTGATCTCTGCCATTGTATTTGGGCTTTCTGTGTTCATGGCACCCGGCGCCGTCACCAATTTCGCGCGCCAGAATCTGCGGCCGGAAAGCTGGGGCGCGGCCATCAGTGTCTTTACTGTGGTCTTTGCCATCGCCCAGACCATTGGGCCTTATGCGGCAGGCTGGGTCGGGGACCTCACCGGCAACATCGGCGTCGGCCTTTTGATTGCTGCTGGCGTCTTGCTGAGCGGCGCTGCTATTGCGCTGCTGCAGCGGCCTCTTGAACAACAACTTCGGCAATAGCTCACGGCGGCAAACATCCGGAAAGAGCCCGAAGCGGTCGATCGTTCACATCCATGCTTAGAGTTTCAGTTTTCGTGCTAGCATCGTCCAATTGCGAGCAGGCCTGTTCGGATGCACTGACAAAATGGAGTAGTGATGATGCTGGCTGATAGATACGGACTGACACTGACGACAAGTCTACCCGAGGCGCGGGACGCATATGTTGAAGGGCTTGATCACATTCTTGCAGCGACATTTGGCGCTAGTGAGGCTTTCTCTGCATCTGTAGCCGCCGATCCTGGATTTGCCCTCGGTCATGTTGGTCTTGCGCGAGCGCGAATGTACGAGGGCGACATGCCTGGCGCCAAAGAGGCAATTGCTTCGGCACTCTCCTGCGCATCAGGGTTAACCAAACGTGAGCAGAGCCATCTCGCGGTTTTTGACCTCTTGTTTCAGGGCCGTGTGCCCGAAGCCCGAGTCGCAGTTCTGGAACACTCTGAAAAACACCCGCGCGATGTCTTGGTCGCACAGATTTGCACCAATATTTTTGGTTTGATTGGGATGTCGGGCGAACCAGGTCGCGAAAGCATACAACTTGCTTATACCACCAAACTGTTTGACGCCTTGGGCGAGGATTGGTGGATAATGAGCGTGCACGGTCAGGCGCTGTGCGAGGTGGGACGACTCGACGAGGCAATGGCTGTAATGGACCGTTCTCTTGCGTTGAACAATGCCAATGCGAATGCCTCGCATTTCAAGGCGCATACACTCTACGAACAGGGGTTTGGGGAAGCTGGTCGCACCTACCTTGCCGAGTGGATTTCGAACTATGATACGCGCTCCTTGTTGCATGGCCATTTGAGCTGGCATCGCGCTTTGTGGGCATTGGAGCAGGAGGATGAAACGGAGCTTTGGTCGATTTACGACGGAGCGATAGCCCCGAATGCGTCCTATTCGCTGCCAATTAATGTTCTGACCGATGCTGCTGCTCTTCTGTATCGTTCTGAGATTGCAGGTTTCAAAGTGGCACCCGAACGTTGGAGAAATCTGAGCGATTACGCATCAAGATTTTTCCCAAATCCGGGCATGAGTTTTGCGGACATTCACAGTGCGCTGGCCCATGCCATGGCTGGAGATGGAGAACGACTTGCGTTTCTGACCGAAACGCAGTCGGGTTTTGCGGCAGACCTTGTCCGCCCCGTGGCACAAACTTGGGGTGCGATCGCGCGGCAGGATTGGACGGCTGCACTGCAACACCTAACGCCGGTTATGGCGGATCACGCTCGCCTCGGAGGCAGCCGAGCGCAGCGTGACTTACTAGAGTTGACTTACTTGAACCTGCTGTTGAGATCCGGACATGCTCAAGAGGCACACCGAACGGCAATAGCACGACGCCCGATCTTCAGTCATAGTGCGCCAGTTTCTGGCTTTGTCTGAATTGGCGGAGGCTTTCTTGACCCGTTAATTGCAAAGATCTCGCGTTAACTGAGTTTTGAACCGCCCTTTTGTCCGCCTGGCAGACACTTCGAAACAAAACCCACGCCCCTCTAAAAGAAAAACCCCGCCAGCCTGCGCTGACGGGGTCTCCCAATCCTGTTGGACGTTCGGCTTAAGCGGCCAGCGCGTCCTGCGCTTGTTTCACGATGGCACCAAAGGCTTCGGGCTCGTGAACGGCCAGGTCGGCCAGAACTTTGCGGTCCACTTCGATACCGGCCATGTTCAGGCCGTTGATGAAGCGCGAGTATGTCAGCGCTTCGTCGTGCGAACGGACGGCCGCGTTGATACGCTGAATCCACAGCGCGCGGAAATTGCGCTTGCGGTTCTTACGGTCGCGGGTTGCGTACTGGTTTGCCTTGTCGACGGCCTGACGCGCTACCTTAAAGGTGTTCTTGCGGCGGCCATAAAAGCCTTTTGCGGCCTTGACGACTTTTTTGTGACGGGCGTGGGTGACGGTACCACCTTTAACTCGGGACATATCTGATCTCCTCTAGCGTCTATTAGCGGTCGTAGGGCATGAAGCCCTTGACGATTTTCGCGTCGGGGGCAGACAGGGTGGTGGTGCCGCGTGCATCACGAATGAATTTGCGGGTGCGTTTGATCATGCCGTGGCGTTTGCCGGCCTGACCAGCCATGACTTTGCCAGTGGCAGTCACTTTAAAGCGCTTCTTAGCGCTCGACTTTGTCTTCATCTTGGGCATTTCCGTCTCCTTAAGTAGTCGGTTCTTAACGCGACTCGGCATGCCTCTCAGGCCGGTCGCGCGTACAGAGGCGCCGTATACGTCTGAAAACCGTAGGGAGCAAGGGGTTATTTAAGGATATCAGCGATCACAGCGACCACAACATTCGGCACGTCAGCAAGCTCATATCCACCGGGGTGACGAACATAGGCAAACGCAATGATCGCCGCGGCCAGAATGAAAGAGGCCATAGATGCCCGCGGCGCACGCTGATCGGCATAGGCCGACAACATTGCGGGGATCGAAAACAGCCCCAGCACCAAGCCGATCGTCAACAAATAGTCCGGTTGCATTCCTGCCTTGCCCCATGCCTTACAGGGTCAAGTTACTCGTTTTCCATGTTAAAAATCAAACGTTCATCGCACGGGGCAACCCGAAGGATGTTGGTTGTGCCCGGAACATTGAATGGCAGACCCGCTGTCACCACGATCTGATCGTCCGGGCCCGCAAACCCGCCACCCGTGGCAGCGCGCGCTGCAGCGACAACCGCGATCTTAAAGCGATGCACGTCATCCGCGATCACACAGTTGGTTCCCCAGCTCAGTGACAGGCGGCGCGCTGTTCCGCGCAGAGAGGTCAGAGCGATGATCGGCACCCGTGGACGCTCACGTGCAGTCAAAAGCGCTGTCGTGCCCGATTCGGTGAAACAGCAGATTGCTTTGATCGGCGTGGTTTCGGCCACTTCACGGGCGGCCGCGACAATCGCGTCGGCAACACTGTGGCGCGGTGCACTACGGGAGGCTTCGATAACCTGACGATAGGTTGCGTCTTGCTCGACCTCAACGGCGACGTCGTTCATGGTTGAAACCGCTTCGATCGGGTATTGGCCTGCGGCGGATTCCGCTGACAACATCACCGCGTCCGCTCCTTCGTAGATGGCACCAGACACATCACTGACCTCGGCCCGTGTCGGCATCGGGCTTTCGATCATGCTTTCGAGCATCTGGGTGGCCACGATCACGGGCTTGGCGGCAAAGCGGCATTTGCGAACCAGACGTTTCTGGATTGGCGGCACACTGGCGACTGGCAATTCAACACCAAGGTCGCCGCGCGCCACCATGATCCCATCGGAAGCCGCAAGAATCGCGTCAAAGCGCTCGACTGCAGAAGGTTTTTCGATCTTTGACAGGATCGCAGCGCGCCCCTGCGCCAGTTCTCGCGCGTCGTTCACATCTTCGGGGCGCTGAACAAAACTCAGCGCCAGCCAATCTACGCCCAGGCCACAAACAAACTCCAGATCATCGCGATCTTTTTCTGAAAGCGCCGCCAAAGGCAGCATCACATCGGGGACATTGACGCCCTTGCGGTTGGAAATCGTTCCGCCCGCCACCACAACGCAGTCGGCAAAATCAGGCCCACAGTCTGTGACCTTCAAGCGGATTTTCCCATCGTTCACCAACAGGGAAGCGCCGACTTCTAGTGCCTCAAAAATCTCGGGGTGAGGCAGGCAGACGCGCTTTGCGTCTCCGTCTGCCGGGTTCAGATCCAGACGGAATGACGCCCCTTCTTCCAGCTCTTCAGACTCGTTGGCAAAGACGCCAACACGCAGCTTGGGGCCCTGAAGGTCGGCCAGAATGGCGATCGGGCTGTTCAAGTCTTTTTCGACCTGACGAATAATACGATGCTTTTCGCGGATTTCGTCATGCGAGCCGTGGCTCATGTTTAGCCGAAACACATCGGCCCCAGCCTCGTGCAGTGCACGGATCATGTCGTAGGTTTCACTTGCTGGGCCCAGTGTGGCCACGATTTTCACGTTTCTAAGTCGTCTCATCCATCCATCATCCGTCTACACGCCGAATTGTTAACGCTAACATTGCCTTCGGCGCTTATGGCGCAATTCCCTTTCCGAAGCAACTGTCCTAAGTCTCTTGCGGAAGGACTTAACAGGCATATGACACAGCAACCATTTCACATCCATGGCGCAGAGCGCAAATCGCGCTGGCTAATCACCGTCGACCACGCGTCCAACCGCGTTCCAGCCGAGATCAACGGCGGCGATCTGGGACTGGACCCTGCCGACATGGAACGCCACATCGCGTATGACATCGGCGCGCTTGGCTGTTCCTTGCGGCTTGGCGAACTCCTGGACGCGCCGGTGATTGCATCGAACTTTTCACGGCTGGTGATTGACCCCAACCGGGGTGAAGACGATCCCACTTTGGTCATGCATCTTTATGACGGGACCATCATTCCGGCGAACCGCCACATTGATGAAACCGAGATTGAGCGTCGCAAGACTGCCTACTACCGGCCCTATCACGCGGCGCTGGAGAACCTCGCCGCTTCGCGTGTCGATGTGATCCTGGTCGCCATGCACAGCTTTTCTCCCAAGCTCAATGGCCGGTCTCCGCGCCCGTGGGAGATTGGCGTATTGCATGCGCCACAAGAGGATCGGTTTGGTCTCGCGCTGATTGATCGGCTGGAACAAGAGGGCGATCTGACTGTGGGGGACAACGAACCCTATGCTGGCCACTTGCCCGGAGACTCGGTGGATCAGCATGCCTTTCACGATGAACGCCTGAATGCACTGATCGAACTGCGCCATGACGAGATTGACACGGAAACCAAACAGCTCGCTTGGGCGGAACGGCTTGCGCCGATCTTTACCGAGGTGCTGAAAAGCTCGGGGCTCTGAGATATGCCGCATTTGATTCTGGAACATGACGTTGCTTTGGCCAAGACGCACGATCTTGCTGCGCTCTCACAAGCCCTGTTCGACGCGGCCTGCGCCCACCCGGTCTTTGCTTCAGCGCCCAAGGCCGTCAAGGTTCGCACCCTTCTTTTTGACAATGGCCGCAGCGGTGTCAGCCCTGAAAGCTACGCCCATCTCACGATCCGCATGCTGACGGGCCGCAGCACAGAACAAAAAAAGGATGTGGCCGAGGCCATGCTTGCCGTGCTGGCAGATCAGCTGCCCAGTATTGGTAGTCTGAGTGTCGAGCCGGTCGAGATGGACCGCAACACCTATACCAAGCGCACGCTCTGACCCGGACGATTTCGATCCGGATTTCCTTGTTCCTCACGGTCTGAGACCCCATATTTGGGGGAGAGAGGCACTGAAATCGTCGAAAGGATAGATCCATGACTTACGAGTCTCTGACGGCCTTCTTTGGCTGGATGACCGTGTTGAACTTTGGTTTTCTGGCCCTGGCTGGGTTGGGCATGCTGGGCGCACGTGGCTGGGCCACGAGGCTTCATGCACGCATGTTCAACCTCGACGCAACAGACGTCAGCATGGAATGGTACCGCTTTCTTGCACAATGGAAGATCCTGACAATTGTCTTTGCGTTGACCCCCTATCTTGCCCTGCGGCTTGCCGGGTAACCCCCAGACTCCTACAACCACGCCCAACATCTGACTTTCCAAGAGGACATCATGGACATCGACCCGCAAACCCAGATCGAACTGGAGGCCGCCGCCTTCCGCACTCTTCGCGAACACCTGATGGAAAAACGCACCGATGTGCAGAACATCGACATGATGAACCTCGCCGGTTTCTGCCGCAATTGTCTGTCGCGCTGGTATCAGGAAGCCGCCAATGAACGCGGCATCGAGATGGACAAAACTCAAGCGCGGGAAATCTACTACGGTATGACAATGGACGAATGGAAGGCCAATTATCAGACCGACGCCGGTCCGGAGAAACAGGCAGCCTTCAAGGTTGCTTTTGCCGAAAACGTCGAAGAGGATAAATCCTGATACCCTTGTAGGTCGGGCAAACTTGTCCGACCTACCTATGACCCGTTCATGCGCGTGGCGTACCTGTGGTCCTCGAGAATTACCTTGGGTCGGTTTCATTGGACCGGTCGCGCCGCGTAATCTAAGCTTGCTCCTGTTGCCACGTTTGATTTGCAATATCCCTTTTCAGGAGCACGCCGGGTGTCATTTAAAAAAGTTCTGATTTCAATTGCCAGCCTACTGACATTTCTCTTTTTGCTTGGCTGGCTGGTGCTCAGCTCAGCCTTGTTCTCCGGACTGCGCACGACGTTGACCGAAGGCATCCTGACAAAACAGCTGGGACGTGAGGTCCAGGTGGCCGGTGATCTTCGGATCAGCCCGGGTAGCACGGTTGGCGTCATTGCCGAAGATGTTGTCCTGCCCAGTACCTCGATGCCCGACACCGATCTCGCGCGGCTGGGAAGACTGGCCTTTGATCTGTCGCTGAGCGATCTGGTCGGGGGAAAGCTGACCCTGAGCAATCTCGAGGCCGACGGCGCGGTCTTCTCTCTGATCGTGGACGAGTCCGGCACTAACTCATGGCAGTCCACAAAAGAAAAACCGGCCAAGGCGCATTCGGCAAGCGGCTCCAAGCCCGCTCTGGATCCGTGGTCGCTGTTTGCCGATCGTAAGATTGGCCTAGCAAACACAAAGCTGCTGTATCTGAATGCAGTCACTGGGTTGGACCTGGACCTCACCTTGGAGACCCTTGTTGTGCAACGCGATGCGGCTGACGCTCCGCTCGTGTTGGAAGGTTCTGGCGACCTCAATGGTGAGGCCCTGACTCTTGCTGCCAACCTGCCCAAGGACGCGCCACTCACAGCCGAAGTGAGTTTTGATCAGGTCAAACTCACAGCATCCGGCACACCGATCTCGACGGACACGCCCGGCAAACGCTCTATCGCCCTCTCCGCAAACATTCACAAACTCTCGCAATTCCTCGACATCGTGAAACTGCAAAAACCCATAGAAGGCACCGGGCAGGTCTCGGCCATCTTCACCAGCGGCGACGGTCCGGCCCGCATCGACAAACTCAACGTTGTGGTCGACCTCGACACTGGGCAAAGCGTCGTTGTGACCGGAAATATTGGCGAGTTAGGGAATCCCGAGGACGTCTCGCTCACCACCCGCATCCGCCTCTATCCGGAAGATGCTGAGCCGCCAAAGACCAAGTCCCGACGAGAATTGAAACTGATTGCTGTGGACATGGTGATCGACAGTGTTCCGGGGCAGATCGCGCAGCGCAGCATGAAGATCGTTACCAATGGCTTCACCATTGATACTCAAGGCGTGGGACCGGCCCCCATCACTGTCAGAAAACTGTCGCGCTCTCCAGACGGCAAACTGCGGCTGGGCAATGTCAATTTGCGTATCGGCCAACCGGAAAACCCCTTTCTGATCCTGGATGGAGCGGTCGGCGACGCGCTAAAGTTGGCTGAAGTAGATGGCACAGGTACACTTAAACTTACGACCGCTACTCTGCTGTCACCACTTGCGTTTCAAGACTCTGACCACCTTGGGCATCTCGCAGGCGGGTTCAAACTGCGCGGTAACATTCAGGAACTTGCCCTTTCCGATCTCAAGACCACCAGCCAAGACACCGACCTCTGGACACTGAGTGTTACAGGCTCAGTCAAGAACGTCATGCGCTTTCAGGACGTGGCGCTGAATATCGAAGTCGATGTCCCTTCGAGCAAAGAATTACTCGAAGCCATGACTTTGGAGCCAATTGAGATTGAGCCTGTCCTTCTTAAGATGGATCTTGCCAGTCAGGGCGACGAATGGAACGCAACCGCTTCGGTCCAAATTGCCGAGTCGAACCTTGACCTGAAACTCGATCTCGATGAGGCCACTGCCGAACCTATCGTTCAGGGGCTCGTCGAAAGCGACATGATCCAGATCGACCACCTGCGTCATATCTTTGATGTGGTGTTGCAACTACGCAAACTGATGCCCAATGACGATGTGGACCCCCAGCAGGACGAGATACCGGACGACGTACCCGTATCCGGGCCATTCAGCGATGTTTCACTATTGCCTATCGGTCAGGCTGCCTTGGTTTCCGGTATTAACGCCGACCTCGAAATCGATCTGCGTAAGATCGAGGGTTCTAGAGGGCTCAGTTCACTTCACAGTGAATTGCAGCTTAACGAAAAGGAACTGACGGCAGGTCCGGTCGAGTTTCAATATGACAGCATCCACGCAGATGTAACTGGGCGAATCGACCTGACCCAAAGCGAGCATGTACTTGAGCTTAAGGGGTCGACGGGCGGTTGGCGCCTGCACGAAGTGCTTGAGCTGATCCACTTTAAAAAATCAGCAAGTGGAACCCTTTACTCCAACTTTGACATTAGTGGCCCAATTACCTCGGCCCGTGCGTTTCTGTCTGGCATGAATGGCAACGCAACAGTCTCAATGAAGGACGGCAGCATTGACACACAGCTGCTAGACCTTGCCGGGCTTGGCGTCCTGCCGTGGCTGTTCACAAAACACAAAGACCAGGCCGCACCAATCAGCTGCTTGCGGGCACCCTTTGCGATTTCCAATGGCCGAGTCTCGACCCAAAGAACTGCCGTGGAAACCAATCAGGTGCAGATTGTCGTCTACGGCGACGTTGATCTGAATGGGCGCACGATAGACATCTACGGCCAGCCCCGAAAAATTGGTGAGCCGCTGTCACGCAGCCCATGGCCATTTTCTTTGTCCGGATCGCTCAACAAGCCCAAGGTCAAAGTGAAAGACGGCCCAAAGCGCCTTAAACGCAAGGATGGTGCAGACACGATGCCCGCACAGCGAAAGGCCTGCGTGCCGGATATCCTGCAGCTGCAGTAGTCGGAGCCATGAGCAATACCTTGAGAGGGGTCCACATCGCATGATCGCCTATGTCACCGTTGGAGCCGATGATATGGTCAGCGCTGAACGGTTCTATTCATCGTTCCTGCCATCCCTTGGCTATACACTGGAGCGCTATCACGGTGACCTGAGTTACCTGCCGCCCGGCACGCCGGGACAACCTTCTGTTTCGCCCGACTTCTACGTTAAGCGCCCCTTTGACGGGGAGCCAACCTCGGCCGGAAACGGGGCGATGGTTGCGTTTCAGGCGCGCGATCAGCAACAGGTTCGTGACCTTTACGCTGCTGCGCTTGCTGCGGGTGGTTTTGACGAAGGCGCGCCAGGCTTTCGCGAGGCCTATGGCCCGCAATTCTTTGTGGGTTACCTGCGCGATCCACACGGCAACAAAATTGCCCTGTTCTCAAGCAATCCGGACGATCCCGGAAGGGACCGCTGACTCATCCGCAAGATTGGACACGGACGCAACGGCCTGCCAGACTGCGGCCATGAAACGTCTTCTTCTCACCGGCCTGATTGCGGCCTCTGCCCTCACCCTCGGCCACACTGTCCCCAAGGCTCAGATCAGCGAATGTTCAGTCGATGCCATGCTGGTCTTTGATGGCTCAACCTCGATGGACGAGATCACCTTTGAAACCGGCCCCAACACCCGCATCACCGAGGCCCGGCGGGCCATCCGTCAGGCCATGCCCAACATTGAACCCTATCGCCGCGTGGGGCTTTTGATTTACGGCCCCGGCCCCTATGGGGCCTGCGAGAACCTCGATCTTCGATTTGGCCCGATAGACAGGGCGGCAGGTCCGGTGACCGACGCCATCGATACTTTGCAACCCGACGGCCTGACCCCATTGACCGAGGCCGTCAAACAAGCGGCCGAGGCCCTGAACTACCAGAATGAACCGAGCGTCGTCGTTCTTGTCACCGATGGCAATGAAACCTGCGGCGGGCGCCCCTGCGAGATGGCCCAAACATTGCGCGCCTCTGCCCGTGATCTGACCGTCCACGTCATCGGCTTTCGCGCTGTTGTCGACTTTTTTGCCTGGAACAACCCCGAACAGGACGCCCTGAACTCCACCACGGTCGCCCGCTGCCTCGCCGACGAGACCGGAGGCCTGTTCGTCACAACCCAGACTGTCGACGAATTGGTGGCGGCACTACAACGCACGCTGGGTTGCCCGGTGATTGGGTGAGGTTTGCCGTGTGGCGAGCTTAGGCAGTTCATCGCAAAGACACATTTCAAGAGTCGCTGAATGTCAGTTATGCGGACGAGCCTGTCCTCCTCTTTGGCAGGATCAACGGCTGTTCTGAGATTACTTCACTCGCAGAAAATGCGTCGACGAGTAACCGCCAGTTTCACCCTTGAGATCGAAAAACGTTAGCACGGCCTTGGCTTTCTTGTTTTCGTACAGCTAGGGTTGAAACGACCATTGTCTGGGGAGCTAAGGCTTTGGTCTACGCAACTTTTAGCGTGACTACAAAAAGGGGAGAGGGGACAACATGACAGACAAAGCAATACATGTTGCAGGCACGTTTGATACGAAGTCGACGGAGCTGAATTTCATTGCGGATCAGATAAAAGCTGTAGGTGTAGCCGTGAAAACAGTCGATCTATCGGCTTCAACCGGACATGTCAGCACGGCGGAAGTCACCGCTCAGGACATTGCGGCGTGTCATCCCGATGGGGCAAATGCTGTTTTCACAGGGGACCGCGGAACGGCTGTGTCCGGCATGGCGCAGGCGTTTGCCTGTTGGGCCAAAGAACAAGGTGAAACGATTGGCGGCGTCATCTCGGCTGGTGGGTCGGGTGGAACAGCGCTCGCAACGCCAGCAATGCAGGTTCTTCCGATTGGGACACCAAAGGTCATGGTGTCTACTGTCGCCTCAGGCAATGTAGAGCCCTATGTCGGCCCCAGCGATATCATGATGCTGTATTCGGTCACCGACGTTCAGGGTGTCAACGCGATTTCGCGGAAAGTGCTGGGAAATGCGGCCTCTGCAATTGCAGGCATGGCAAAGTTTGGCAGCGAGACGGCGCCTCAAGCCGACGAAAAGCCGGGCGTCGGCCTGACCATGTTTGGGGTGACAACAAACGCGGTTCAATCCGTGATAAATCATATCGAGCCAGACTATGAACCGTTTGTGTTCCATGCCACGGGTGTGGGAGGGCGGTCCATGGAAAAACTCGCAGACGGTGGGTTTTTCGACGCTGTGATTGATCTTACCACAACTGAAGTGTGTGACATGTTGTTTGGCGGCGTTTTCCCAGCAACCCAAGACCGGTTTGGTGCAGTGATCCGTCAGAAAATGCCTTATGTCGGATCAGTCGGCGCACTTGATATGGTGAACTTTGGCGCACCCGGCACTGTGCCTGAGCAGCACAAAGATCGTCTTTTCTATGAGCATAACCCGCAAGTAACCCTGATGCGAACAACACCTGAGGAAAACGCACAGATGGGGGCGTGGATCGCACCCCGATTGAACGAAATGGAGGGACCCGTGAGGTTCTTGCTGCCTGAAGGCGGCGTTTCAGCGCTGGATGCAGAAGGCATGCCTTTTTACGACCCCGAAGCGCTCGCAAGCTTGTTTGCGGCAATCCAAGAGACATTTGTCGCAACAGAAAATCGCAAGCTGATCACAGTTCCCCACAATCTGAATACACCTGAATTCGCCAATGCTGCCGTGGCAGCGCTGCGCGAGATATCGAACTAAAGGACCAAGACAATGCCAAAATTCGAAAGAGAAGAACTTCTGAAAAAGTTCCGCGATATGCGGGACAAAGGCATCCCAATCGTTGGTGGCGGTGCTGGAACAGGTTTGTCCGCGAAATGTGAAGAGGATGGTGGGATTGACCTCATCGTTATCTACAACTCAGGCCGATATCGTATGGCGGGGCGCGGGTCTTTGTCGGGCCTTCTGGCTTATGGCAACGCCAATGAGATCGTCAAAGAAATGGCGTCAGAGGTTATCCCCGTCACC
Source organism: uncultured Shimia sp. (assembly GCF_947498095.1). Classification (GTDB taxonomy): domain Bacteria; phylum Pseudomonadota; class Alphaproteobacteria; order Rhodobacterales; family Rhodobacteraceae; genus Shimia. The sequence goes on from NZ_CANMJE010000001.1 coordinate 139,209, forward strand.
AAGCATACGCCGGTATTGGCAGGGGTGAATGGCACTGATCCGTTCTGCAACTTTGATATGTTTCTTGATGACCTCCAGCGACTTGGGTTTTCTGGTATTCAGAACTTCCCGACTGTTGGTCTGATCGACGGTACATTCCGTGCCAACCTCGAAGAGACCGGCATGTCCTATGCGCAGGAAGTCGAAGTCATTCGCCTCGCCTCTGAGAAAGGCATGTTCACCACGCCTTACGTGTTTGGCGAAGAAGATGCGGCTGCAATGGCCAAAGCTGGTGCGGACATCATCGTTTGCCACCTGGGTCTGACCACAGGTGGAAATATCGGCGCGGAAACAGCTGTCACGCTCGATGATTGTGTCGACAAAATTGATGTTTGGTCTGCAGCGGCGCTGGCCGTCAATCCAGACACAATCATCCTGTGCCACGGCGGCCCAATCGCCATGCCTGAGGATGCTGAATATGTCTTGAAACGCACAAAAACATGCCACGGCTTCTACGGGGCATCGTCAATGGAACGTTTGCCGACAGAAGTGGCTCTTGTCGCTCAAACCAAAGCTTTCAAGGACATTTCATTCTAATGGCCGGTGTCTAAGTACACTATATTGCCTGCCCTTACCGACGGTTACTTGGTAGGGGCAATTCGAACAGCATATAGATATGCTCGATTTGAATAAACTGTAGGGCGCAACACCTGGGGGGCGGCAAACGATGCGTGGCGGCAAACTGCGAATCCGGATTCTACTTTGATACCGAAAGTGGTCTTCAGCTGTTCCACAGAAACTTGGTAATCTGGGCTCCATCTGCGACGCAGCAACCCCTCTTAAAGTACCCAAGAGCCGTAAGAGAACAAAAAGAAGGCCCCGGCTGTGCACCGGGGCCTTTCGAGAACCTCAAACCTTAACGCCGTAACAGCTCCGAAATTTCCACAAACCGGGAGTTTTGCCCACCGGGTCGATCAGATCGCCGCTTTCAGGCTTTCATCGAGGTAAATCTCGCGCAGACGTTTGGCGATGGTGCCCGGCGTGCCGTTGCCCAACTGTGCGCCGTCAATCTCAACAACTGGCATCACGAACGCCGAGGCCGAAGTCGTAAATGCTTCATCTGCGTCCTTGGCCTCGTCGATGGTAAACAGGCGCTCTTCGATTTCCATCTGCGCTTCTTCTGCCAAGCGCAGCACGGCCTTGCGGGTAATGCCGTGTAGGATGTCGTTGGACAGCGGACGGGTGATGATTTTACCGTATTTGACGATATAAGCGTTGTTTGAGGTGCCTTCGGTCACATAGCCGTCTTCGATCATCCACGCGTCATCAGCTCCGGCTGCCTTGGCCATCATCTTGCCCATTGAAGGGTAGAGCAATTGAACCGTCTTGATATCGCGACGCCCCCAACGGATGTCTTCAATCGAGATAACCTTGGCGCCTTTTTGGGCCGCAGGGCTATCGGCAAGACCCGGTTTGTTTTGCGTGAACAGAACGATGGTCGGCTTGGTGTCTGCAGACGGGAACACAAAATCCCGATCACCATCTGAGCCGCGCGTGACCTGCAGATAGATCAGACCTTCATCGATGTCGTTCACCTCAACCAGCTTGCGGTGAATGTCCAGCAGTTCATCCTTAGTGCAGGGTTCGGCCATGTCCAATTCGTCCAGTGATCGCTTGAGCCGCACTGCGTGACCTTCAAAGTCGATCAGCTTACCGCCCAGCACCGAGGTCACTTCGTAAACCGCATCAGCCATCAGGAACCCACGGTCAAATATCGAAATCGTGGCTTCGGTTTCAGGCAGGTATTCGCCATTTACGTAAACGGTGCGTGTCATGTTGGTCTCCTTAGCCCCAGAGCGCCGCTGCGGGCGGATGCACTCCGGAATCGTCAAAAATCAATGGTTGGTCGCGGTCTTCGGCCAACAGAAGCGGTCCGTCAAGGTCCGTTACCATCGCACCCTGCGCAACAAGTGTTGCCGGGGCCATGGCTAGCGATGACCCGACCATGCACCCGACCATGACTTTGTAGCCTTCGGCCAGCGCCGCGTCGCGCAGTGAAAGCGCTTCGGTCAGCCCACCGGTCTTGTCGAGTTTGATGTTCACAACATCGTACTTGCCCTTGAGTTTGGACAGGCTTTGGCGGTCATGACAGCTTTCGTCGGCGCACACAGGCACCGGTCGATCCATTCCGATCAGCGCTTCGTCTTCACCAGCTGGCAAAGGCTGTTCAACCAAAGCAACACCAAGCCGAACCAGATGCGGGGCGAGATCGGCATAAACCTCGGCGCTCCAGCCTTCGTTGGCGTCTACAATGATCGTGGATTTGGGTGCACCAGCGCGCACGGCTTCTAAACGGGCCATGTCATCAGGCGTGCCCAGCTTGATCTTGAGCAAGGGGCGAAAGGCATTCTTGGCAGCCTGAGCCTGCATTGCCTCGGGTGTGTCCAGTGACAAGGTATAGGCAGTGATCTCGGGGCTCGGCTTTGGCAATCCGGCCAGTTCCCAAACACGCTTGCCTGCCTTCTTGGCCTCAAGATCCCACAGTGCACAGTCCAGCGCATTACGCGCGGCACCCGCAGGCAACGTGTAGAGACCTGCGCGAGACACCGGGCCTTTGACGCCTTCGATCAGGTCGGTCACGTTTTCAAGGGTTTCGCCGTAACGCGCATAGGGCACACACTCGCCCCACCCGGTCACTCCATCCTCGCTCACACGCACTGTTAGCACATTGGCTTCGGTTCGGCTTCCGCGCGAGATGGTGAACACCTGCGCCAATTTGAACACGTCACGGGTGACGGAAATCTCCACAGGCTTGCCCCTTTTTCTTGTCAAAATTCCTTCGCTGGAAGCATCCATCGGATGCTCCCAATCGAGTCGCTTGCCAGTTTAGAGTGCCGCCAGCGCGTCCACCAGCTTGCCCGCGCCAAAGCGGAACGGATCGGTTGCCGGTAGGTTCATTTCGGCCTCAAGCTCGGCAAGATAGGCCTTGGCTTCGTCTTCACCCATGTGCTGCGTGTTGACCGAAATGCCGATCACTTCGCAGTTTGGGTTCGCCACTTTAGCAAGGGGCAGAGCCGTATCGCGCAATGCGGTAAGCGATGGCAATGAATAGCCGGGCAAACCACGCATGTGGTCACGGGTTGGCTCATGCGCCAAGACCAGTGCATCGGGTTGACCGCCATGGATCAGAGCCATCGTCACGCCTGAATAAGACACGTGGAACAAGCTGCCCTGACCTTCGATATGATCCCAGTGATCTTCGTCATTGTCGGGAGTCAGCCATTCAACGGACCCCGCCATGAAATCCGCCACGACTGCGTCCAAAGGCACGCCATCGCCGGTCACCAAGATGCCGGTTTGACCGGTGGCGCGGAACGTTGACTTCATACCACGTGCGCGCATCTCGGCATCCATGCAGAGCGCGGTGTACATCTTACCCACGGAACAATCGGTTCCGACGGCAAGGCAACGTTTGCCCTTGCGCTTGACGCCATTGGCGATGGGATAGTCGACCTCAGGCACGCGCACGTCGTGCAATGTACGACCACACGCCTCAGCAACGGCGACGAGATCAGGTTCGTCACGCAGCAAGTTGTGCAGGCCGGAGGCAAGGTCATAGCCTTCTTCCAGCGCCATCACCAAAACCTTCTTCCACTCTTGGCTGATCACGCCGCCGCGGTTGGCCACGCCAATGACCAGTGTCTTAGCGCCTGCCTTGCGGCCCTCAACCAGTGACATGTCGGTCAGGCCCAGATCGGCGCCACACCCTTCCATGCGGAATTGGCCAACGGCGTTCTCAGGACGCCAGTCCTTGATCCCGATGGCGACCTTGGCAGCCAGTTGGTCGGGCGCGTCGCCCAAAAATAGCAGATACGGAGTTTCGATCATCGACATGGCGCACATTCCCCTCAACGCAAAGATTCACGTCAATTTCCACATCTTTGGGCGCAAAGAGGTACGAAATACGGCGATTTTCACCACAGAATCTCAAATTTCTTGTGAGAAATGGGGATTTCTTGGAGTTTCCTCCCATAAGGACAGGAAATCTGACTTACTTTCTTGCGCTATCAGCTCAGAATCGACCCTTGGGGGTCGCTCAACCCGAATCCCCTACTCTGAGCACCCCATGACGGCAGACGATCGGACTGTAGATTGCAAACAAGAGCTCTCTCAACTCAGAATTCCCCCTGAATTGGCGAGGCGCAGCGGGCGCCCTCCTGAATCCGACAGCACGGCTGACGTTATTCTACCGTTTCCTGCAGTCTGCTATACAATCACCGCCGCATTGCAGCGCGTGAATGCTGCAATCGCAGAATTTGCTTGCGAAGGGGTGCGCAATTTAATATCGCTTCGCACATCAAATTCGTAATTTCCTTACCAAGAGGCCTCGAACGACATGAGCTTTCGCCCACAGCCCGCCGCCCCAGCCCGCCCTAACCGCTGTCAATTGTTTGGCCCCGGTTCGCGTACAGAGCTGTTTGAAAAAATGGCCAAATCAGCGGCTGACGTGATCAACCTTGATCTCGAAGACAGTGTCGCACCGGGCGACAAGGACATCGCTCGCAAGAACATCATTCAGGCCACCCACGAAGTCGACTGGGGCAACAAAACCCTGTCGGTTCGGATCAACGGGTTGGACACCGAGCATTGGTACAAGGACGTCGTTGAGTTGCTGGAAGGGGCGTCAGATCGCCTTGACCTGATCATGCTGCCGATGGCCGGATGTGCGGAAGATGTTTATGCGCTGGAGGCGCTGGTCGCGGCAGTGGAAAAGGCCAAGGGACGCACCAAGCCGGTCGGCTTTGAAGCCATCATCGAAACTGCCGCAGGTATCGCCCATGTGGAAGAGATTGCCGCCGCCAGCCCGCGGATGCAGGCCATCAGCCTTGGGTACGCGGACTTTGCCGCCTCGATGGGCATGCAGACCACTGGAATCGGCGGCACGCAGACCAACTACTACATGATCAATGAAGGTGAAAAGCACTACACCAACCCGTGGCATTGGGCGCAGGCCGCGATTGTCGCCGCTTGCCGCACGCACGGCGTCTTGCCTGTCGATGGGCCGTTTGGCGACTTTTCGGACGATGAAGCTTTTGTCGCACAAGCCCGCCGGTCGGCCACACTGGGCATGGTCGGCAAATGGGCGATCCACCCCAAACAGGTGAAACTGGCCAACGAGGTCTTTACGCCCTCAGCTGAGGCCGTTGCGGAAGCCCGGGAAATCCTGGCTGAAATGGAAAAGGCAAATGCTGCAGGCATGGGTGCCGTGACCTACAAAGGCAAGCTGATCGACCAGGCGTCGATGAAACAAGCCGAAGTGATCGTGGCGCAGGCCGAGCTGGCCGCAGGCGAGTAATTGGTTAGCGATAATCGATTTGGGGCGGCGCAATTGTGCCGCCCTTTTTCTATTCCGGGGGCAATCTCAAACTGCCATGCATCACCCGAACTGTTACCGCGTGAAGCACAATCCCCAATAGCCAGAACACCAGAACCCACTGCACCCACATCGGCCCGCCAGTCACGAACAGGTTCATCATCAACAGAACCGGAAAGACGAGCGCAAAAACCCACAAGTGAAGGTGAAGCCCTTTAATCTCTTTCACATGGGCCTTGGTCATTTCGCGCGTTTGTGTCGTTTCAAGACCCATATCTTTGCCCCTCGTCAGCGTTTCCACATCGGTTTCAAATGCAGTGGCGAGGCTTTTGACGGTCTCCAGTCCCGGTGTCTGGCCATTCTCAATCCTTTGAATGGTGCGAGGCGACAGCCCAGCAATGGTCGCCAGTTGTTCCTGCGACCACCCGAGGGCCAGCCGTTTTTCTCTGATCGACATGAGGTCCTTACCCATTTGCATTGGCCTCCTATGTGGGGCAGATCGCCCGCTGGCACCACGCCAGCAACCCGACAGCCATAGGACATCACCGTGACAGACGTCGATTACTCCGGGCAGCGACTGGTCTCAGGCACGTTCGTCTTTTGGAGATCCCATCACCACATATGACGTGATCGCATGGACTTGCGGCAAGGTGCCCAAAACGTCCGTATGAAAGGCTTTGTAGGCCTCAAGAGACTCTGCCTCAACACGCAAAAGATACTCAACAGCCCCGGTGATATTGTGACACTCGCGGACTTCGGGTGCGCGGGAAATGGCACGTTCAAACGCTTCTTGCGAGGCTTTGGTATGCGAATTCAACCCAACCGTGACATAGGCTGCAAAGCCACCGCCCAAAGCCGTGCGATCCAGAACCGCGCGATAGCCTTTGATGATGCCAGCGCGCTCCAGCTCTTGTACCCGACGCAAACAGGCAGAGGGAGACAACCCAACACGATCTGCAAGCTCAAGATTGCTGATGCGCCCATCACGTGACAATTCTTGCAATATTTGCTCGTTTATTTGGTCCATCTTAGCCATTCATTGCAAGATTTTCACAAAAATTCGCAAGAACGCAACCCCGTTTCTTCAAATCTGGTCTCTATTGCGCTTATGAACATAGAAATCCTCACCGCCTTGGCGACATTTGCCTTCGTGTCGTCCATCACCCCTGGACCCAACAACCTGATGCTCATGGCATCGGGTGCGAATTTCGGATTTCGCCGAACGATCCCCCATATGCTGGGCATCGGCATCGGTTTTACGATCATGGTGGTTCTGGTGGGTGTGGGCCTGATGAGTGTGTTCGACCGATTTCCGATCACGCACACGATCCTAAAGGTCTTTAGCGTCGCCTATCTGCTGTGGCTGGCATGGCGGATCGCCAACGCCGGCGCACCGGAAGGGCGCAAAGGCGAAGGGCGTCCAATGACGTTCATACAGGCCGCGCTGTTTCAATGGGTGAATCCCAAGGCTTGGACGATGGCCCTCACGGCGATCACGCTATATGCGCCGGATCGCTCTTTCTTGGCGGTGCTTTTGGTTGCGGCGACATTTGGGGCCATCAACTTGCCCTGTGTCAGCAGCTGGACCGTTCTGGGACAACAAATGCGAAGGCTCTTAACACGCCCCAAACTGTTGATCGCATTCAATTGGGTTATGGCCGCCCTGTTGGTGGCGTCACTTTATCCAGTGCTTTTGACAGGCTGACGCAAGATCGTCCGCAGTTTTTCCGGCGCGGTTCTGCGTGGGTCAGACAGGTAAATCTCGTGATGCAGCCCGTTAAACGTAAGACCCAAATCAGGCATGATACGTTGGTGGAGATCAGCCAGTTTCTCTGCCTCATCCGTATATGGCCCGACGTGCAAGGTCTGCAGGCTGTCACCTTCGGTCACCGTATGAAAAAATAGATCGGAGAGCCGTGAGGTGTCTGCCTCCTTTTTTGTCAGCCTTGCGCGCACAGTCTCGCAAGCCTGCTGAAAGTCACTTTCATCAATCGTATCGGGAACACGCAGTTGCACCTGCCATCGCCAGTCTTCACGCGCACCGGACACAAACACCGTTGGATCCTCTGCCCACCATAAGGCTTCCAGCGGTGGCACAACAAAATCCGCACCCTGCGCCTTGGCCATGAATTTGAGCCCATAGGCAGTCGGGTAAAGCGCAGCCAGTGCGGCGGCATAGCCCGGACCATTTGGATCACCAGCCCCCTCAATCGCGACAAAACTGATCTCAGGAACACTCAGCCGAACCCATTGGTCCACCTTGCCGGAATACAGAGGTTTGTCGGTCTTTTTGAAATCCAGTTTGGTCATGCCATCGCTCCTTGCGTAGGACATCTCACGATTATCACACCTTCCTGTCCAAAACTGTCAGCAATGCGCAAACAGAAATGACTTTCCCCCTATCGCGCATTCTTGCAATTACCCAGCGTCACAGTCATATAACGAGACACAAGATTTGCCCGGGACCGGACTATGACAAACTATCTCGACTTTGAAAAACCGCTGGCTGAAATCGAAGGCAAAGCCGAGGAACTGCGTGCGCTGGCACGGCAGAACGAAGAGATGGACGTTGCCGATGAGGCCGCGGCGCTGGATCGCAAGGCCGCCGACCTCCTGAACGACCTTTACAAAGACCTGACGCCCTGGCGAAAATGCCAGGTCGCTCGTCACCCCGAGCGTCCGCATTGCAAAGACTACATTGAGGCGCTGTTCACGGAATACACACCGCTTGCCGGCGACAGGAACTTCGCCGATGACCATGCTGTCATGGGCGGTCTCGCACGGTTCGAAGGTAAACCGGTCATGGTCATCGGCCATGAGAAAGGCACCGACACCAAGTCGCGGATTGAACGCAACTTTGGCATGGCCCGCCCCGAAGGGTATCGCAAGGCGATCCGCTTGATGGAAATGGCTGACAAGTTCGGCCTGCCAGTGGTGACATTGGTCGACACGCCCGGCGCCTACCCCGGCAAAGGCGCCGAAGAGCGTGGACAATCTGAAGCCATCGCGCGGTCTACTGAAAAATGCCTGCAGATTGGCGTACCACTGGTGTCGATCGTGATCGGCGAGGGTGGTTCTGGCGGCGCTGTGGCCTTTGCCACGGCCAATCGCGTCGCCATGCTAGAGCATTCGGTCTATTCGGTGATTTCTCCCGAGGGCTGCGCTTCGATTCTCTGGAAAGACGCCGAAAAGATGCGCGAAGCGGCTGAGGCGCTGCGGTTGACTGCGCAAGATCTCAACAAGCTGGGTGTTGCAGATGTCATCATCGAAGAGCCCAGCGGGGGGGCGCACAGGGATCGCCAGACGACGATCAAATCCGTTGGCAACGCAATCAGCGGCATGCTCAAAGAGATGGACAATCAGGGACCCAGGGAACTGATTAAGTCGCGTCGCGAGAAATTCCTGAAACTCGGGGACAAAGGCCTCGCGGCCTGATCTTTCCCGACGGCCCGCGCGCGTCTAAGCTGCAAGCATGTTGGGCATTCTAAGCAACACGACATTTCGACGATTATTCTTGGCGCAAGTCGTTGCCCTGATGGGCACCGGCCTGCTGACCGTGGCACTTGGACTCTTGGCCTATGACCTCGCGGGCAATTCTGCAGGCGCCGTTTTGGGCACTGCCTATACGATCAAGATGATCGCCTATGTGGGCCTGTCCCCCGTGGCGGCTGCCATAGCCTCGCGCCTGCCACGCAAGCAGGTGTTGGTTGCGATGGATCTGTTACGAGCGGCAGTAGCGCTGAGTCTGCCTTTCGTCGATGCGGTCTGGCAAATCTACGTCCTGATCTTTTTGCTGCAATCGGCCTCGGCGACATTCACGCCTGCGTTTCAGGCCGTGATACCCGACATTCTAACCGACGAACGAGATTATACCCGCGCTCTGTCGCTGTCGCGGCTGGCCTATGACATCGAGAATCTTGTTTCCCCAGCGCTAGCAGGCCTTTTGCTGATGATGATGGACTTTCACTGGCTCTTTGCCGGAACCGTGGCAGGGTTCCTGTGGTCGACCGCCCTTATTCAAGTCACACGCCTGCCATCGCAACGCTCAGAGCCGCCCCGGCCCTTCGTTGAACGCGTGACGCGTGGCACATGGATTTACCTCTCCACGCCTCGGCTCAGAGGGTTGCTGGCCTTTAACTTTGCCGCCGCAGCAGCAGGCGCCTTTGTTCTGGTCAACACGGTCGTCATGATCCGCGGGGTGTTTGGCCTGGGCGAGACACATCTGGCCTATGCGATGGCGACGTTTGGCGGCGGCTCCATGCTCTCTGCTCTACTTATCCCAAGCTTGCTGGATCGAGCGACAGATCGCAGTGTCATGAGACTTGCCGCTCTGATGCTGGCCTGCGTGACCCTGGTCCACGGGGTGTTGTTTGCGACGTTCGGGCCGATGCGGTGGGAAGTGTTCTTGGGCTTCTGGTTCGCATCAGGCGTGCTTTATTCGGCCATCCTGACCCCGTCAGGGCGACTGTTGCGCCGGTCCGCCCATCCTGAGGACCGCCCAGCACTATTCACCGCACAGTTTGCACTGAGCCATGCTTGTTGGCTTGTGACGTACCCACTGGCCGGATGGGCTGCGGAATTGGTGTCGCTGCCATTTGCTCTGATCTTACTAGGGGCACTGGCGGTGATAGCGACCGTGGTTGGCATGGTGGTCTGGAAAGACCCCGCGCATCAGGATCTAACCCACAGTCATCCTGACCTGCCACCTGAGCATCCTCATTTGCGCGCGCATGACGGTCAGCGGCGCCATACCCATGAAATTGTGATTGATGATGAGCACCGCGTCTGGCCAACCCAAGGGTGATCAGCGCGCCAACATCTTGAGGCCCTGGGTCACATCGGATCGCACAGCCAACCGCAATCCCGGTTCATCTCCGGCCTTGAGGGCCGCGATGATCAGGCGGTGAAAGTGCGGCGGTTCGCTTTTGCGGAACCGGCCATAGAGCGCACGCATGGTGGGGCCAAGTTGCAACCAGACAGTTTCAGCCATCGCAAGCATGGCCGGAGCTTGCGCACGAAGATACAGGGTTCTGTGAAATTCAAGGTTGGTTCGAATGTAACTGACGGCATCGCGATTTTCGACCGCCTCTGTGACGTTGCCATTGATGGTCTGTAAACGTTCAATCAAGGCAATATGCGCCCGTGGCAGGGCCCGGCTCGCCAGCTCAACTTCCAACAACGCTCTGAGCGCCGCCAACTCTTCGATACGCTCGCTGCTCAATTCTGGCGTGGACACACGTCCGGAGTTCGACAAAAACAACGCCCCTTCGGCTACAAGGCGGCGAACGGCTTCGCGGGCAGGCGTCATGGACACATCAAATTCTTTGCCAATGCCCCGTAAGGTCAGTGCCTGACCCGGTGCAATTTCGCCATGCATGATCCGCGTGCGCAAACGGCGATAAACACGATCATGGGCAGAGCTTGAGAGGTCTTGGGGGCGTGTTTGTGTCAGCATACGTCAAATGTGATCACAAATCTCCTGGCGGTCAATCGCCAAATCGAAAGCGATGCAGGGTTTCGCCGTTTTGCCGCAGCCAATTGCGCTGTTCTCGATAGGGGCCGTGAATGGCTTCCACTTTGGCCCAGAACGCGGGGGAATGGTTCATCTCGGCAAGATGTGCGGCTTCATGCGCTGCGACGTATTCCAGAACCGCAGCCGGCGCCATCACCAACCGCCAGCTGTACATCAAGGCCCCCTTGGATGAGCACGAGCCCCAGCGCGAGCGCGTATCACGCAGCGTAATGCGCGTGTATGGACGGCCGAGCCGTTCGGCATAGCGGTCCGACGCAGCAACCAATCTTTCGCGGGCAATCTGCTTGAGAAAGGCCTGAACCCTCGCAGACATACGTTCGGGCTTGCCAGGCACGAGCAAACATCCGTCTTCAACGCGCACAAGACGTCCTGAGCCCGCCGCAATCCGCAAGAGGCGCCCCTCTAGGGCGATGTCCTCTCCTAAAGCCACATGCACCCGGTCCGGACGCTTTGTCAGCTGCCCCCTGACCCAATCTTCTTTTTCCCGCACAAACGCCATGCCCTCGCGCTCTGGCACTCCATTTGGCAGAGTCAGAGAAACACGGCCATCCAAACGCGACACACGAAGCGAAATTCGCCTTGCGCGAGCCGAACGGCGCAATACCACCTGAATTGGTGGCTCACCCGGCAAGAAGTGTTGCGTCATATGCTCTCCTGACTGAGTCGCGGTGCGATACCCTTTGACACGCCGCAACACTTATGGCAGTTGGCCCGAACCGTCGACAAGACTCATGAGAATCTAAAGGGGATCTCCCATGCCCAAAGAAGAATGGGGCGTCAAGCGCGTCTGCCCAACAACCGGCAAACGTTTCTACGACCTGAACAAAGACCCGATCGTAAGCCCCTATACCGGCGACAAGATCGAAATCCACAGCGGTAAGAGCCGCATGATCGAAGCGGATGCCGAAGATGCGGCGACGCTGAAAGCAAAAGCGGCCGAGACATCGGGCGATGACGAGCTTCTGGTTGATGACGATTCCGTCGATCTGGAACTGGAAGATGATGTGCTGGATGACGATGACGATGACGATAGTGTCTCGCTCGACGACATCGCGGACGTGCCTGCAGAAGACGAAGAAAATTAATGCCAGAGGGCGGGATTTTTCGCTTGATCCCGCCCCGGCATACGCCTAAATAGGCGCGCACAAGCAGAGATGCTTGTTGATTTTTGGGGCCTTAGCTCAGCTGGGAGAGCGCTACAATGGCATTGTAGAGGTCAGGAGTTCGATCCTCCTAGGCTCCACCAAATTCTCTAAGATGCAATAGACTGTAAAGCATTGGTCGAACAGATCACGTGCCGTGACCAGAGTTTTGTTGTATCACCAATATCTGCCAGACACTCTGCATTGGGACACGGATTTCAAAGATGTGATTCCAGGCACTTTGCCCAAGACCCAAATCTACTGTATTGGGGGGCGTTCTGAATAGAAAAGCGCGACACATGACCAAGCATAGATCTGAATTGCTGATGCCTGCGGGCAATCTTCGGAAACTGAAAATGGCTGTCCTTTATGGGGCGGACGCTGTTTATCTAGGGACTCCTGATCTTAGTCTGAGAACCAAATCAGAGTTCTCTCTGGAAGATGTGATCGAAGGGGTGAAGTTCTGTCATGCGCACGGGCGGCGCGCTTATCTCACGCTGAACCTGTTCTCGCACAACAAAGATATACCCAAACTGGCGGAATACATTGAAACCGTGCGCAAGGTGCAGCCGGATGGGCTGATCATCTCGGACCCGGGTGTGTTCCAGTATGTACGCGAACGGGCTCCGGAGATTCCCTTGCACGTCTCCACACAGGCCAATATCGCATCTTGGCTGACGGTAAAATTCTGGGAAGGCCAAGGCGCTGATCTGGTTGTTCTAGCCCGCGAAGTCTCTTTCCCTGAGTTGGAAGAAATCCGTTCTGAATGCCCTGACATCAAACTCGAAGCCTTTGTCCACGGCGCCATGTGCATGACCTATTCCGGTCGCTGTTTGCTGTCGAACTTTATGGCCGAACGCGGCGCCAACCAAGGCAACTGTGCCAATTCTTGCCGCTGGAATTACAAGTTCCACATGCGGCTTAAGGACGGCACGGTTCAGGAATTGATCGTCGACGAAGACAACCACGATATGTTTGAGTTCCTGCTGGAAGAAGGCGTCCGTCCAGGGGAATTCCTGCCGATTCAGGAAGACGAACGCGGCAGCTATATCCTGAACTCAAAAGACCTCTGCTTGATGCCCAAGCTGGATGATTACCTGCGGATCGGTGTCGACAGCCTCAAAGTAGAAGGGCGCGGCAAGTCAGAATACTACGCGGCCATCGTCGCGCGGGCTTACCGGATGGCGATCGACGACTACTACGCTGACCCGGAAAATTGGAACGCAGCCGACTATATGGAAGAGTTGGAAACCGTTGGGAACCGTGGCTACACGCTGGCGTTCCACAAAGGACGCCTGACCAACCTCGCACATGGCTATGAACAGACTCAGGCGATTGCCCAGTGGGAGTACGCCGGCTTTGTCTCAGAGGTCAAAGACGACGCGTTTTTCGTTGAGGTCAAAAACAAACTGGAACCCGGCGATGTAATCGAAATCGTGTCCCCCATTGCCCGCAACACGATCCTGCTGCGTGGTTATGACTACGAGATCGCTGAGACAGGCGAGCGCCGGGACGTGATCCATGGCTCGACCAAGTCGGTGATCCGCCTACCATTCTCATTGTTTGAGCACGAAGACATCGCCGATCTGCGCACCAACTTCCCGCCCATGACGGTCTTGCGTAAAGAGCGTGCCTTGACGGAGGAACAGTGGAAACGCCTGCAATTGGACAAGACTGCACTGGCGATGGAGGTCAAGGACACAACAAACGAGACCGCCTACAGGCGCCGCCGCGATGCCCTTGTTGACGCGATTGACGCCGACGCAAACACCCGCCGGTTTAAGACCAACCGCAAAGGCACCGAAGGGTGCTGCGGCAAAGGCTGTAATGGGTGTCTGATCTTCTGGCAGGACGACATCTATGCCAACGCACGCGAAATTCTGTTGCAGCGCAAACAGGGCGCGATGCTCAGCAAGGCCGAGGCCGCGGAACTGAAACTGCCCGCGGCTGAGTGATCAGGTCCGATAGAAACAATATCGCTCGGGGTCGACTGATTCCGGGCCGCGCACCTGCTCAAAGCCAACCAATGGTTGCCCTGACACCAGCACACCCCCCGGCGCCATAACCGCACCGATCATCGGCGACAAGCGGGCCGCTTCGGCCACGTCCTTTTCCTTGACGCCAAATCCAAAGTCATAGTGTCCCATCACGATTTTCGCGTTGTTTGCCGCCAGCTTTTTCAGCATCTCTTCGGCCTCGCCTTCGAGGAAATCCTCTTTCGGCGGCACGCAGGACGGGTGGCAGTTCAACGCCCGATCAATGACCCAGATCCGGCGGTTGGGTGCGATTTCGCGAATATGGTCATAGGTCCGGCCATTGCCGAGCCCCATATCGAGGTAGTCGCCTTTGAGATCCTGCGCCAGCGCATGCCCCCATTCCAGCCCGTCGCGTTGTGCCGCAAGGCGGCGCATCATGCTGTCCAATCGGCTCATGCCTCTTCCTTCCTGTCATGACGATAGAGCCGGATCGGCCCCTCACTCATTTCCTGTAAAAACTGTCGGGAGAACTCCCAGATATCGGCGTCATGCACAAGGTGATGCGTCAGGTATCCAAAGGGTTCTGAATTGTCGGTGATCGCACGGCGGCGATCCTTGAGCAGGGCCACCGCAAGCGCCACAAGTTGCGCCGGCTCAACCAATCCACGTGTCCCGCGCCAGAATATCGGATCGAGATGCGTGTTGATCTGAGCCAATCCCGGCGCGGTATCAGGCTCGCGGCGCGATTGAAAGGAGGATATCGCGCTGAACCCAGCTTCGGCCAAAGGGGTCATCAAGGCGAGATCAATCCGGTTCCAAGGCGGCACAAACATCAACGCGAGACGATCGCCGAAGAGGGATTTGGCCTTTTCGAGGGCTTGTGCTATGTCGCTCACACACTCCGCCATTTCGCGGGTTGCGCCAAACTCAGCCTTTTTTAAGCTGGGCGGCGCATGGTTCTCGTGCGCCCAGCCATGCACAACAGGGATCAACATTTGAGTGGCCTTAACCTGTGACGCAAGGGTTTGGGTGGCATCACGCGGGATAACTGCAAGGTGAACGGGCACACCGGTCTCTCCTGCAAGCGCAGTTAGCTCATCCAACTCCGGCGTAGGCTCAATGGCATCATCATCACGCCACCAAAACGGCAGCTCCAACCCTGACCGACGCCAAAGGGCCAATTCCTCTCGCAGTGGCTGCCAATCAATGTTCATGCAATGACCCTGACCATTTGACCTGCAATCCTAACGGACTCAATGGCTCCGTCCATCTTCAGACTTTCGTCATTGCGCCGCCCCTCGCCAATTGCCTTGGCAACCCGTGCTCTCAGGCGTTCTGGCGTCGCCTCAGAGGTTAAAAGCACCTCCATTGCAGGCTGATGCGCCAAAGACCGCGCCCGCAGGGTCTGCTCAACCTCGCCGCCATCATCAAACGGCACCAACACCGATGGAATACCGCTTTGCAAGATATCTAGAGAGGTGTTGTAGCCGCACATGCTTACCGAACAGGCCGCATGGTGCAGCATCTGGCGAAAGTCAGGGCGCACAGGCTCAATGGTGATGTCCAGCGATCCCGCCAGCGCTTGTAATGCGTCGATTCGAGCGCTGCGATCTTTGCCACCAACCAGAAGTCTCCAGTGATACGCACTGTCGCGTGCCGCCTCAATCGCGCATTCGAACAGCGCCTGGCCAACGGAACCGCCACCGGCGCTGACCAGGACCTCATTTGCACCGCCTGCATCCGGGTGAGGCACGGCAGGATCTGGCGCAACAAAACCAGTGTATTTCAGGAGGGCGTCAAGACGTGGCGTGACCGGCCAGCTGTCAGCCAATGTGATGATTTGAGGGTCCGAATGCACAAGTACGGCGTCGAAGTACTGGTCAAGGATGGCCTCGGCCTTTTCGGCCTTGGACGGTTTGGACGGCGGCGCCAGAATATCTCGGATCGAACACAGGATCTTTGGCCGGGGCGACATGGACGAAGCCGCGTCCAACACAGCCAGAAATTCTTCGGCCAGTGACCGGCGCCCAAAGGGGAACAATTCGACAATCAGAACGTCCGGTCGAATGTCTTGCAACGCGCTCAGGGCGGCAGCGATGCGCGTTTGACGATACGCCGCATCGGCCTCTTGCCCGTCCCGGGTCAGCAGCCGGGTAAAATTGGTACCATCCGACGCAATCGGGGGCATTTGGATCAATTGCACGCCAGCGTAATTCAACTGCGGTGCGGCTTGCCCCCCTGAGAGAACAGAAACTTCATGCCCTTCGGCATTGAACGCGCGACCCAAGGTCAAAGCACGGGACAAATGCCCCGTCCCCAACAAATGGGTCACAGCGATCAGGGCCTTCACGCGACAGCCTCCAATCGAACAATGTCCGGCTCTGCAACTCGGACATTGTCACCATCAACTTCGAGAACAAACAGACGGTTGCGTTTCACAGCGAAGGGCGCCGGCCCCGAAAAGTTCCAGCCGTGCGCACGAGCCAGAACCATCCGCATGATCCCGATGTGGCAAACCGCGATGCTGTCCCGTTCAAGAGTGCGCAGCCATGTGGCAATCCGCTCCCAGACATCCGCCGGGCTTTCCCCTTCGGGTGGGCGATAGTCCCAGCCCCAGTATTCAATATCCCGAAACCCGCTATCAGGGTCGGCCTTGAGATCGACGCCTTTGAGCCCTTCCCATTGCCCCCAATCCATTTCGATCAATTCATCCACCGTGTGCGGATCACGACCAGACACGATCTGTCCGGTCTCAAAAGCACGCAACAGCGGGCTGGAATAGAGGTCGGCGTCGCGCCAGCCTTCGGGCAGGCGAAAGCCGCGCAACACGTCGCGGGCCTCGTCGTCCAAAGGGATGTCTGTACGCCCTTGGATGCGTCCAGCACGGTTCCAATCCGTATGGCCGTGTCTCAGCATGGCAAATCGTATCATTCGCGGTCCTCCAATAATGGCCCCAGAACGGACCATAACCTGTTGCGTGCGGAAGTGAGAAGATGATGTTGCGCGATCATATCTTTGGCTTCGCCACACCGAGCCTGCCAATGCGATGGATCACTCATCAGAGCGCCGATTCGGCGCGCCAATGCGGATGCATCATCAACTGGCACCAACCCCGACGCAGGAACCACATCGCGAACACCCGGGCGGTCCTGCGCAACCACCGGCAGGCCAGAGGCCTGTGCTTCAAGATACACCATGCCAAAAGCTTCGTTCACGCCCGGCCACAGGAATGCGCGAGCGCGGGCATAGGCTGACATCAATGCCTCGGCATCAAGTTGACCCAAAAACTGCACGCGGTCACCAAAGGCGGCAAACATTGCTTCGATCTCGGGTCTTGCCGGGCCATCGCCCGCGATTTCATATACCCAGTCACCTTCGAGATGCTTCAACGCGTCGGCAATAATGGCGTAAGAGGCCAGTTTATCGCCCGAGCGCATCATGGCCACACTCAGGAGCGTTTCTGATCTCGCAGCCGGGGTTTCGGGCAGAGCCTCTGCTCTTATGAAGGGTGGGAGGTGAACCAAGGGCTGACCGTTTCTGCGGTATGGGCTGAGCCCTTCCAGATCCAACGCCGTCATATAAAATATCGCGTCTGCCGCGTCGCTCGCCACGTCCGCCGCGCGCGCAAATTGATCCCAAGGTCCACCCAGCCTTTTGGCCGCGCGGGTTGCCTCAATCAGAAGGTAGGGAATGCCCAGCGCCTTCGCGACGACCGGGCCAATCAAATCAGGGGCTTTGTAGTAGTTGTGATAGGTGACCCAGGCGTCCCACCCGCCAACAGCACTCAGGCGCGCGACCTCTTGCTCTGCTGTTGCAAAAAGCTCTTTTTGAGTGTCCGTATTGCCGCGCCCTTCGTAGCTTCGGAACTCAGAGACCAGTGAAACACTGGCATCCTGCGTTTCATCCTGCAAAGCCGCCATCAGACCACGCGCCATCTCTCGATCCCCGGACGGAACTGGATGATTGGGAGACTTCATCGGCGCGTAAAAAGCAATCTTGGTCATGGCTTAGTCCATGAATAGGGTCGCTAGGCGGCGATCTAGAACATCAATGCCCGGCGCCATCAGAAAGTCGCGGGTCAGTCGCTCATAGGCGGCGTCAGCCATGGCCTTGCGCATGTCTGGTGCGCGGGCCAAATCAGTCATCGCGCCCGCCAGTGCCTTTGGCGCGTCGCTGGATAACAATCCATGCACCCCACTTTCGATGAACTCTGGAATTGCCGACACAGGGGTCGACAGAATGCACAGCTTTTGAGAAGCGGCTTCCATCAAGACGTTGGGCAACCCGTCTCTGTCACCGTCGCTGGCAATCCGGCTGGGCAACACAAAGACATCCGCCGTTCGCATGGCCTCAATCACTTCGGGCTGATCGCAGGCCCCATGCCAAGTGATCCGATCTGCAATCCCCAAGGCATCGGCGCGTGCCTTGAATTGATCACCCAATCCGCCACCGCCAATGTGGTCCCACTGCCAGTCCAAATCGGCAGGTAGCATCGCCAGAGCTTCGATCAGGTTGTCGAAACCCTTTTTCTCAACCAGCCGGCCGACTGACAGGAACCGAACGAGGCCGTCATCACTGCGCGTCTCGGGGGGCTTGGGAAAGCGGTCGAGGTCCAACCCGTGATATATCAACTCCACGCGGTCTGGCGTGTCTGCAAGGTCTTTGAGGTGCTCTGCGCCAAACCCGGTGCATGTCGCCAGAAACGTCGCGCCCGCGCTGGATCCAGCCAGCTTTTCACGCTTTTCCCAGTCCGGCGATGTCCAGATGTCTTTGGCATGGGCAGATACGCCCCAGCGCACCCCGCGCATCACGGCCGAATACCGTGCGACCGAGGCCGGTGTGTGCATGAAGTGGGCATACAGGGCCGAGGTGTCGCATGGCATCTCTGCCGCCAACACACAGGCCTGTCCAAAGCGGCGTATCCGGTTGCGGCTGCGGTCGCGAGCAAAGTCGCGCGCCCACAAGCCCAGCGCACGCCAAAATCCGCTACGGACCGTGTTGCGCATGACACCGCGCATTACGCGCAAGGGTTCTTGGTGCAGATATTCTGGCAAGTACCGTACAGGTGCCTTCAGGCGATCATGCAATGGGTGACGTTTCTTGTCCGTAGGAAACCGTAACGACCAAATCTCAAGCTGATAGCCCTTTTCTTCGAGGGCCACCAATTCTTGTGCAATAAAAGTCTCTGAAAGGCGTGGCCACCCTTTGACAACCACTGCCAGCCTTGGGTTTTTAGCGGTCATGCAACCCCTTGCGCGTCTCGCAAGCCCAAAAGCTCCAACGTGCGGCTGGAAACAACGTCCAACCCATCCATCAAGCCCGGTATGAAGGCCGCCGAAGGCTTTGGTTGCGCAGGCAAACCCCGGATCGCCTGACTCATGGTTTCAACCGTCAGACCATCGCGGTATTCATCCAATACCCGAACCAGACCAATTTCTTCGGCCCGATGGGCGCGGATGTATTGCTCGAGACGAGGTTTGGTGCGCGGCACAATAACGGCGGGTTTGTCGAAGGACAGCACCTCGCAAAACGTATTGTAGCCGCCCATTGAGACGATGCCTTTGGCGCCAGCAATCAAATTTTCGATGCGGCTGTCAAATCCGGTCGTTTCAACGCGACCGTCCAAGGCGGCTACGCGGGATTCGAATTCGGCGCGCTCTTCACCGGTCAGGAACGGCCCGTAGACCAGTTTGGCGTTCGGCTTCAGGTTGGGGTCTTGCTCATACGCAGACAGGACAAGGTTGACCATGCTTGCGCCGTCGCCCCCACCACCCGGCGTCACAAGAATGTAGTCCTCGTGAGGGACAACCCCCTCTTGCAGCTCTTCACGGCGCAGATATCCGGTGTACTTCATGCGAGAGCGGAATGCCGGGGACAGGTTCAGACCAGCCGTTGGATCATAAATCGACCGCAACCCGTAGACCCACGCCTCGTCATAGTATTTTTCAGCCGCTTCCAAAGCGCCCTTGCGCTCCCATTCTGCGGCCAAAACGTCTGGTTCGTCCAAAACATCTCGTAGGCCCAGCACCAAACGCGCCTTGCGCTTGTTTCTAAGCCAATCGAGTGCCGGGATCAGCTCACCCCGAAAACCCGTCGGCTCTTTGTCCACAACAAGGATGTCGGGGTTAAAGTGCATGGCCGCAGACTTGATCAGCCCGGCGCGCAGCTCGGTCGTCTCATCAATATCCAATGCCAGTGTCTCAGAGGCATAAGACCCATCTGGGTTCTTGGTGACACCCGGCAGACGAATGTGGTCGACGTGCTTGGGAAAGGTAAATCGGCCAGCAACCGGCGACCCCGTGAGAATGATTGCCGAAATCCGATCATCTGCTGAGGTGATCGCACTGGCCAAGGCCCGCGAACGACGTAAATGACCCAAGCCAAAGGTATCGTGGCTGTAAAACAGCACACGTGGCGAACCAGAGCCCGCGCCTTGTCCCGGTTTCTTTGTCACGTCAGGCAACTCCCCTGCCTCAAATGATACGGCCTCAGAGCCTCAGGTCCGACTCAGATTTCGCCAGCACCCCTTTGATATCGTAAAGCAAAGCGTTAGGCTTTCCGAGTGCTCTTATTGCCTGACTTCCCATAGAGGTAAACTGTGAATGCGCCACGGCAATCACAATACCATCATATGCCTCATTTTCAGGCTCTGTGACGGTGCTCAGGCCATAGGCTCGTGCCATTGAGTCAACGTCAGCCCATGGATCCCAGATGTCGACGGCAATTGAATATCCCTTGAGTTCATCAACAATATCAGCGACGCGGGTATTGCGGATATCGGGACAGTTCTCTTTGAACGTAAAGCCCATGACCAGCACGCGCGCCTCTGCTGGGTTACTGCCCTTTTCCAGAAGTCCCTTGACCATTTTTTGGGCAACGTGACGACCCATCTGGTCATTGATACGACGCCCGGCCAGGATCACCTCGGGATGATATCCCAACTGCTCAGCCCGGTAGGTCAGGTAATAGGGGTCAACGCCTATGCAGTGGCCGCCAACCAAGCCGGGGCGAAACGGCAGGAAATTCCATTTGGTCCCAGCGGCTTCAAGCACTTCCAGAGTGTCCAGCCCCATCCGATCAAAGATTAGCGCAAATTCGTTCACCAGCGCGATGTTCAGATCACGTTGGGTGTTCTCGATCACCTTGGCCGCCTCGGCAGTCTTAATCGAAGGTGCGCGATGCAAACCCGCCGGGATCGCTGGTTTGTAAATCGCCTCAACGCGATCCAGTGTTTCGGAATCCTGCGCCGCAATCACCTTGACGACGTTCTCGAGCGAGTGTTCGGCGTCACCTGGGTTAGCTCTTTCAGGTGAATACCCAAGCTTAAAGTCCTGACCGGAGACCAATCCGCTGAGTTCTTCTAGCAGGGGGCCGCAGATATCTTCGGTCACACCGGGATAGACAGTCGACTCCAAGATCACCAAACTCTGGTCTGCAAGATAGGGCGCGATCGTCTGACAAGCTGACCGAACAGGCGATAGATCTGGTTCGTTCACGTCATTGATCGGCGTTGGAACCGAGATGATGAAAACGGTACATCCTGCAAGCGCCTCTGAAATCGCCGAAAACTGCATCTTTGTTGAGTTCAACTTATCTTGTGACACCTCAGCACTACGGTCGTTCCCCTTCTTAAGAGCTGCGACGTGATCTACATCGATGTCGAAGCCCAAAACATCAAAGCCGCAACGCGACAACCTAAGCGCCAGCGGCAGTCCCACGTAGCCTAATCCAAGAACTGCGATCTTTTCTTTCATGCTGTCTGTCACGGAATCCGACCTGGGCTATTGCGTTGGGTTTCATCTGAAACTTGCGCTAGCGAAAAAGCCGGTCAATGTCACCCCCAAAGCCCTTCGAAAGCCTGCTCAACCCTAAAAACCCAATGATTGGCGCATGATGCAAGAACTGTGGGTTTGCCCGCACCCCAAGGATGCATTAGACCAGTTATCGAACGGTTTTCAGTCAGGGCATCCGGCATGTTTATCAAACGTCTGTGTATTTTTCTTGTTGCGACGCTTGTCCTAACATTCGCGCACCCTGCTGCGAATGCCCAAAGCACCGCCGAACAGACCGGTAACCTGGCTGAGATCATGAAACAGGCTGCCGAGAATGGTGTCAGCGTTGTGGTCGTCGACAGTCTCGGAAACGTGCTGGGCCCGCCGCTGGATGATGCGACGGCGGCGGAAGAAACCGCTCCCGAAGATGAACCCGAAGACCGCATGTCATCGCTCATGAAGGCGCAGACAACGATGGGGGGCTTTAGAGAGTTGTTGCGTCAGCGACTGGAAGCGCTCCCTGCGGCGCTAAACGAAGTCGAGTTCATCCTGCGTGCGTCCAGCCCGACCGGACAGGTTTGGGCGTTTGTTGAAACAGCCCTTTGGACGATTGGCCTGCTGCTGCTGGGCCACCTTTTCGAACGCGAAATCTTTGGCAAACGCATGATGCGCAACTACGTTGTGTCAAAGGTGAAGGAAAATCCGCAAGGCTATTCTGAAAAGCTGCCTTTCCTGACTTTCCGGCTGTTCGCGGGACTGATTGGCATCGCAGTCTCGGTCGTGGTTGCCGTATTGCTCAGCCTAGTTTTGTTTGGTTCTAGCGGCGATTCTGCGATCGAATTCACCTATTTCACTGTCACAGTGGCCTATATTCTAGTGCGGGTTGTTTCTCTGGTCTGGCGGATGATCCTTTCGCCCTATCTCGAACAATATCGGATCCCGGCCTTTTCGACACCGGACGCGAAAAAGCTGCACTATTGGCTCTTTTTGTTGGCCGTATTCGATATTTGCACAGCGATGTTCGGCATCTGGCTGAGTGAGCTTGGCCTGAACTATGACGTGTTTGCCGTCATGGTGACCGGGCTGACCACGTTGTTCGCGATTATGAATTTTGCGATGATCTTGGTTAATCGCCGCGCAATCTCGCAAGCAATTCGCAATGGAAAAGAGCCGGATGAGGTTCTCTTGGCAACCCGATTGGCCAGCCAGCTTTGGGCACCGCTTCTTGCTATTTACGTGCTGTTTGGCTGGGCGCAGCTGAGCTATCAGGTCATGCTGGACCTGCCGCGTTCGATCCCTTTGATCGCGGGCGCCTACATCATCTTCACGTCCATCATCGTGGTTTATGCAACGATCAACTTTGCCATTGAGCGCTATTTTGATCGCACACGCACCATTCGTGAATTGAACGAAGCGGCGGATGCTTTGGCCGCTGGCGAGGACATGTCCGAACACGATGCTGAAACGGTTGATTCCTTCTTTGAGCAGCACAGGCCCAAGCGGCTTGAAACGTTCGAAGAACTGGCCCGCCGGGTCTCAGGGATTCTGGCCCTTGTTGCTGGTATCGTGGCCTGCCTTCGTATTTGGGGCGGACAAAGCATGCTCGGTGAAGACAGTGGCATTGAAAGAGCCACCGATGTCATCGTTATCCTCTTTATCGGCTACATCGTCTTTAATGCCTTCCGCATCTGGATCGACAGCAAAATACGCGAAGAGCAAGGGGAAGCTCCCGAGGAAGAGGCCGAGTTGGGTGACGAGGGCGGCGAAGGCGGTGCCAGCCGGTTGGCGACCCTGTTGCCCTTGTTCCGCAATTTCATTCTGATCATCATTTTCGTGACCATCGTCTTGATCGCATTGATGGAACTTGGCGTGAATGTCAGCCCGCTGTTTGCCGGTGCTGGTGTTGTTGGTCTGGCCGTTGGTTTTGGTGCGCAAACTCTGGTGCGAGACATCTTTTCGGGTGCGTTCTTCCTGTTCGACGATGCCTTCCGCAAAGGCGAATACATCGATATTGGCGGCGTCAAAGGCACGGTCGAGAAAATCTCGGTTCGGTCCTTCCAGTTGCGCCACCACCTTGGCCCTCTGCACACCGTACCTTTTGGCGAAATCCAGCATCTCACCAACTATTCGCGTGACTGGGTCATCATGAAACTGCCCTTGCGCGTGACCTATGACACGGACGTCGAAAAAGTGCGTAAGCTGATCAAGAAACTGGGTGTCGAACTATTGGATGATCCGGTGATTGGCAGCAACTTTATCCAGCCTCTGAAATCACAGGGCGTGATCCAGATGCAGGACTCAGCGATGATTATCCGGGTCAAATTCATGACCAAACCGGGTGATCAGTGGCTGGTGCGCAAGAAAGTCTTCCAGGAGATTCGCGATCTCTTTGAGCGCGAAGGCATTCACTTTGCACACCGTGAGGTTACGGTTCGACTGGCCGATGGCGAGGCAGAAGACATGACCCCGAAACAACGTGAAGCTGTAGCTGGGGCTGTCCAAGCCGCGATCGAAGAAGAAGAAATGGACGACGATGGCGGCGACGACCGTTAAGGACAAAAGGCT
This sequence comes from uncultured Shimia sp., assembly GCF_947498095.1. Taxonomy (GTDB): domain Bacteria; phylum Pseudomonadota; class Alphaproteobacteria; order Rhodobacterales; family Rhodobacteraceae; genus Shimia. Next base: position 163,550 of record NZ_CANMJE010000001.1, read on the forward strand.
GAACGGCGTGGAAATGCCTTTCGCTCAGGCCTTGCGAAGGCAGGCCACGTAAAAACCGTCCATGCCGCCTTTGTCTGACCAAAAGTCCGGGCGCAGGCGCAAGCCACCTTCTTCGGTGATCCATTCTGGATCAATACCTTCAATGGCCAATGCCTCGCGATCCACGGTTAATCCCTTGTGACGCGCCAACGCATCTTCGACCTGGCATTCACCTTCGTCGGGCAGCAACGAGCAGGTACAAAACACCAAACGCCCGCCGGGTTTCAGCAGCGACAGTGCATGGTCCAGCATGACGGCCTGCAATTCGATCAAGCCGCCGAACTCGCTACCATCTTTGGCATGTGGCAGGTCAGGATGGCGCCGGATGGTTCCGGTGGCTGAACATGGGGCATCCAGCAGGATCGCGTCCCACTGTCCGCTTTGCGCCATCACATCCCCGACAATGCATTCTGCTTTGAGTTTCGTGCGTTTGAGGTTCTGCTGTACCCGAGTCATACGCGAGGCAGAATCGTCCACCGCAGTGACTTCGGCCCCAGAGGCCGCGATCTGCATTGTCTTGCCACCGGGCGCGGCACATAGGTCGAGAACCTTTTCGTCGGGCTGTGGGTTTAGAATTTGCACTGGAATGGCAGCGGCAGCGTCTTGCACCCACCAGCTGCCTTTTTTGAATCCGGGGAGTTCCGACACTTGGCCGGGATTGTCCAATCTCACACTGCCCGTGGGCAGAAAGGTGCCCCCAAGCGAGCGATGCAGCGCGCCTTTGTCGCCTTTGGCCGTGAGGTCTAGCGGCGCCCCGGCAAAATGCGCGACTTCCATGGCGGCTACAGTCTCGGGGCCGTAGGCTGCAACCAATGGACCGCGCAGCCATTTTGGCAGGCGCGGCGTGCGCAGGATGGGCCAGGTTTCCGGCCCGGTAACGACGACCTTTCGCAAAACAGCGTTAACCAGCCCCTTCATTGCCGCTGTGCGTTTGTTGCGGCCAACAATCTCGACGGCGGCATTCACAACACCATGCGCGGCGCCGCCAGAGCAAAGCTCGATAGTGGCCAACCGCAACGTATTGCGCACAGTCAGTGGCGGGTACTTCTGTAAGTGTTTTTGAAGAATACGATCGGCACGCTCGAGGCCGCGCAACGTGTCGGTCGCCAGCCTTTGGGCGCGGGCGCGATCTTCGGGCTGCAGCTTTTCCAACGCACCACTGCCGATGAGTTCCGACAAAAGACGCCCCTCTCCCAACACTTGATCCAGTAGGTACACCGCACTGCGACGGGCCTGAATTCCGCTCTGGGACATGAAGACGCTCCTTAATACCTTGTCCACAAGGGACGGGCGCGTATATCAAGGGCATGGCCCGAAAGGAACCCTGCCCATGAGTGACAATCCGCAGCAGCCACAGTCAGACCTGCCCCCCGCCGCGCAACGCGCGCTGGCCGAGGCCGAAGAACGTCGCAAAAAGGCGAAAGCGCTTGAGATGCCGACCGAGTTGGGTGGGCGCGACGGCCCGGAACCTGTGCGCTATGGCGACTGGGAGAAAAAGGGCATCGCTATCGACTTTTGATGTGGCGGGCACCCAATATGATCATTGAACTCCGCAAATACCGCCTGAAACCCGGGCGCCGCGAGGATTTCATTCAGTTCTTTGAGACCACCAACCGCAGGGTTCTGCGCGATGCGGGCATGAAGGTGTTTGGCCCCATGCGCGACCTTGAGGACCCCGATGTCGTGCACTGGGCCCGCGCCTTTGAGAGCCTCGAGCATCGCGAGACCGTCAAAGAGGCGTTTTACAACGGGCCGGTCTGGGCCTAGATCGAGCCCATCGTCATGCCAATGATCGAAAGCTTCGAGGCCTCGGTTGTCGAGACCACCGGAGGTTTCCAGGGGTTTGACGAACCGTCCGAGCTGTAAGACCTAGAGCCCCAGCACATCCAGCATGTCATATTCGCCGGGTTTCTTGTCCTGCCCCCACAGGGCGGCCTTTAGCGCGCCACGGGCAAAGACCGCGCGGTCGCTGGCCAGATGGCGCAGCACGATTCGCTCGCCGGGGGCGGCAAACATCACGTCATGCTCACCAACAATGTCACCGCCGCGGATGGCGACAAAACCTATATCGCCGGGTTTGCGCGCGCCGGTGATGCCGTCACGACCCCGGTCGGCCACATCCGACAGAGTGACACCGCGCCCTTCGGCAGCAGCTTCGCCCAGCATCAGTGCCGTGCCCGAGGGCGCATCGACCTTTTGGTTGTGGTGCGATTCGATGATCTCGATGTCGAAATCATCGTCCAGCGCGGCGGCGACCTTTTTGGTGAGTTGCGTCAAGAGGTTCACGCCCAGCGACATGTTGCCTGCGCGCACGATCACCGCATGACGGCCGCATGGCCCCAGTTTGGCGATGTCCTCATCCGTCATGCCGGTGGTCCCGATCACATGCACAGCCCGCGCCTGGGCGGCGAGCTTGGCAAACTGCAGCGTCGCGGCAGGGGCCGTAAAGTCGATCACGGCCTGCGCTTTAGCAAAGGCCTCTAGCGGTTCATCGGTCACAGCCACTCCCAGCGGCTGCCCGCCCATCGCTTCGCCGATGTCCATCCCAACCCACGGATGGCCAGACCGCTCAATGGCCCCCACCAGTTTGGCCTTGGGGCTGTCCATCACGGTCTTGACCAGCATCTGGCCCATGCGACCCGATGCTCCGGTAATGACGATCCCTGGCAGGTTGTCCATCTGAATGCCCCTTATCGGCTGTTGTTTGCGTCTGTTCCCTTTACCCAATGCAGCAGCGCTTGGCAAAGCCTTGGGAAACGCCTAAGTGGAGGCCATGGCAAAGAACAAGTTTCATGATGGCCCCGGCCCCTCGCAACGTCAGCTTCGTGTTGGCGAGTTGATCCGTCGTACGTTGGCCGAAGTGCTGGCACGCGGAGACATCCATGACCCCGACCTGAACCGGATGTCGATCACTGTTGGCGAGGTGCGCACGTCGCCCGACCTCAAGATTGCGACAGCCTATGTGTTGCCGCTGGGTGGCAAGGGGCAAGAGGACGTTCTGAAACTGCTGGCCCAGAACAAACACGAACTGCGTCGTGCGATTGGCAAAAAGACGGGGCTCAAGTTCACACCCGATCTGCGGTTTCAGCTGGACCAGACCTTTGACCAGATGGACGAGACCCGCCGTATGCTGAATCAAGACACTGTGCGGCAGGACCTCGAGCCAGACGAATGAGCCGATACGCCGCCCTGTGTGCCATGGTCCTGGCGCTGGTGGCATCGACAGCGAGTGCCGTCGAATGTCGCAACCTCAGTTATGAGGGCAATCGCTACACCATCTGTGAAGTTGATGTGAGCACGGAAGACCTGCGATTGTTTCTGCGCGACGACCAAGGCGCACCCTATGGACAATTCTCAACCATTGACCGGACGTTGCCGGACGGCCAAGCGCTGTCGTTTGCGATGAATGCTGGCATGTACCACTCTGACCGCCGCCCTGTCGGCTTGTATGTGGAGGACGGTGTGGCCGAAGGTCGTTTGCTGACGGGCGCTAGTAAGGGTAACTTTGGCCTGCTTCCCAACGGCGTGTTTTGTATTCGTGAAACCCGCGCCGATGTCATTGAAAGTCTGACGTTTGAGGAAACAGCCCCGGATTGCACCCACGCGACGCAATCCGGCCCGATGCTGGTGATCGACGGGGCCTTGCACCCACGTTTTTTGCCGGACAGCACGTCCCGCCACCTGCGCAATGGCGTAGGGACCAGTGCGAATGGCACCCGCGCGATCTTTGCCATTTCAAACAACGCCGTCACGTTCCACGAGTTTGGCAGCCTGTTCCGTGACCATCTGAGCACGCCCAACGCCCTCTATTTCGACGGCAAGATCAGCCGACTTCACGCGCCACAGCTGGATCGTTCAGACCCCGGTTTCTGGATGGGACCTATTGTAGGGGTGGTGACTGTCGACTAGTGCGACTCCCGCCATCTTCATACACTTGAAGGCCTCTTGCCAGATGTTGGGTGTGGCCTCGCTGCGCTCGGGACATTGTGCTAGCTACAATCCGAAATTGACAGAACCAGAGGCTTGGGCTACGCCGCCGCCCTTACGCATACAGATCGGACAAGACCATGGGACGCAGACGCAAGGGACGCGATATTTCGGGATGGCTGGTGGTGGACAAACCCGCCGGGATCACCTCGACCTCGCTTGTGAACAAAGTGCGCTGGGCTATGGATGCTAAGAAGGCAGGTCACGCAGGCACATTGGACCCGGATGCCACCGGTGTTCTGGCCGTTGCTTTGGGTGAGGCGACCAAAACCGTTCCCTATATTACCGACAATCTAAAGTGCTACACCTTCACCGTCCGTCTGGGTCAGGCGACCAACACTGATGACGCAGAGGGTGAGGTTGTTGCCAAGAGCGACGCACGGCCTTTGGACGAAGAAATCAAGTCTGCACTTGGCGCCTTTGTTGGTGACATCATGCAAATCCCCCCAAAGTTTTCAGCCGTAAAAATAGACGGGGAACGCGCCTATAAGCTGGCCCGTGAAGGGGAAGACGTTGAAATTGCCGCACGCCCTCTTTGGGTCGAAGAACTGGTGATGACCGATAGACCCGACGCTGATCATGTCACGCTGGAAATGACCTGCGGAAAGGGTGGCTATGTCCGCTCAATCGCACGGGATTTGGGCGAGGCTTTGGGGTGCCACGGCCACGTCCGTGAATTGCGCCGCATCTGGTCAGGCCCCTTTCGCGTCGAAGATGGGTTGGGACTCGAACAAATCGAGGCAATGGCCAAGACGCCAGACCTCGACACTTACCTGCTACCTTTGGAAACAGCCCTTTGCGACCTGCCCGAGGTCAAGGCCACGCCCGAAGGCGCGACGCGTCTGCGCAACGGCAACGCTGGAATGGTCATGGCCAATGACGTGGATTATGGCGATGAGGCCTGGGCCTCACATGACGGCAAGCCGCTGGCCGTAGGTGTCTACAAGGCCGGTGAATTGCACCCGAACCGGGTGTTTGTCTGGCCCGAAGCATGATCACGCGGCACCACCAAAAGGGCGACGCGGCCTCAATCGCAAAGTATTCCGACTGCGAGACATACCGCTATGCTTTGACGCGAGTCTGGGATGAGACCGGACCAAAGGTCACGTTTATCATGCTCAACCCGTCAAAGGCGACCGAGGTTCAAAATGACCCCACAATCGAACGCTGCGAACGCCGAGCTCGGGCGCTGGGATTTGGTGGATTTTGTGCGGTAAACATCTTTGCACTGCGCGAGACCGATCCCAAAAAGATGCGCACGAACGATGCGCCCCAAGGGCCCGAAAATGATGATGCCGTTACCGCAGCCTGTCTTTGGGCCGACACCATCATCGCCGGATGGGGCGCCCATGGTGAGCACCTCGGCCAAGGACGCGCCACGCAAGATGTGTTGCTGGCGACAGAGCGTGACATTCACTGCCTTGGGCTGACCAAGGCCGGTCACCCACGACATCCGTTGTATATTGCCTACACTCAAGAACCCGCACTTTGGCTGCCAGGAAAAACTGGCACACGTTAACCTCTGGTTAACCAAATTCTGTAATGAGCGTTTACTGACGCCGTATGTTCGGCAAAAATCCCCAAGGGGTTTTGAGTAGGTTTTGGGCCGATGTTTCTTTTTGTAGGTCTTCTAGGGCTAATGGCTGCCGGTACGGCGGCAATGGTGACCTTTGACACAGGTATCGAAACCGAAACAGAAGATATCCCCAAAGACGAGATCGAAACGGATCCAGAGACAGACCCACCGGCAGACCTGATTGAGGGCCCCGACCCAACGAATCCAGGGGCTGATGGGGCGCCAGAGGATCAAATCATTTCCGGGTCCGAAGCATCGGAGACGCTGACTGGAAGTGCTGGAAACGATCAAATCAACGGATACGAGGGCGATGATACCCTTTTGGGGGATGCCGGGTCAGATCACCTTTATGGCAGCGATGGCGACGACAGTCTTTCTGGAGGGGAGGACAACGACCTTCTGCACGGAGAGGCGGGCGACGATAGCCTGTCTGGAGATGCCGGGTATGACACGTTGTTTGGGCATATGGGGACGGATGTTCTGGATGGTGGCGCTGGTAACGACTCTCTGGTTGGCGGTTTCGGCGAAGACTATCTCAGTGGTGGCGACGGTGACAACGCGCTGCATGGTGGAGCGGACAACGACATTCTGATCGCAGGCTTGGGCGCCGACACTCTCTTTGGTGGCGACGGAAATGATCTCATTTCCGGGGCCGAAGCCGATAGCGAAAACGGGTCTGACTTTCTCAACGGCGGTGATGGCAATGACACGATCTTTGCTGACCAAGGCGACTGGGTCTCGGGTGGCGAAGGGTCGGATCAAATTGTCCTAAATGATTGGCAGCTTGAAACCGGCGTCGTCACAATCACGGACTTTAGCGGCAGCGAGGACAGCCTTGTGCTCTTGTATGATGAGTCCGCGGGCAACGAGCCCGACATCGAACTTCGCGCTTCTTCCTTGGCGGGTGCGCCCACCGAAATTGTAGTGGATGGACAGGTCGTCGCGACCATTCAGGCGGGTAGCGGTGTGGAAATTGCTGATATTATCTTGTTGGCGCAAAGCAATGCTGCGACCAACGGCATAGCCCTACCCTGAAGCAGGAACAGCACGGGAAGCTATCCCCCCTTTTCATTGACCCAGAATTGCCCTATACGCGCCCATCCCTTCTGAATTAGAGGGGATTCTCTTTGTGGACCTTGCTGGACGACATCCCGGCTTGCGCCCCTAACCTTCAACGATAGGAGACCCCGATGTCGATTACTGCAGAAGAAAAAGCCCGCGTTATGTCGGAATTCGCAACCAAAGAAGGCGACACTGGTTCGCCCGAAGTTCAGGTTGCAATCCTGTCCTCGCGCATCGCGACACTGACCGAGCACTTCAAAACCCATAAAAAGGACAACCACGGTCGCCGTGGCCTTTTGAAAATGGTTGCCCTGCGCCGTAAGTTGCTGGACTACCTGAAGGGTGTTGACGAGGCGCGCTATGCGGACCTCATCAAACGTCTCGGCCTGCGCCGCTAAGATTTCGATCCTTCTGGATCACGAGAAACGCCCGCTCTTCGGAGAGGGCGTTTTTTTGTGAAATGTACGTCAAATTTCACTGCGCCTTAGCCTATGGACCGGCGCAACTCCCCCAACTTCCCCTGCTCGAGACTTTGCCTTTAGGAAAGTCGTTAACAGAGTTGCACCGACGCAATGCGCGCGTTCTTAATGAACGCGCAACAGGATGAGGCTCGATATGTCTGAAATGACAGCGGATGTTTTGGTGATCGGCGGAGGCACCGCTGGATTTGGCGCCGCTGTCGCCGCGGGACGGCAAGACCTGGATGTTGTGTTGCTCGAGGCAGGCAGCAAGGTCGGCGGCGTGATGGCCTTTTGCCCCGGCATGCCATGGGGCGCAGCCTATCCCGATGACACATCTATCGGTGGTCTCATGGAGGAATTGGCACTTCGCCTATACGACATGACTCCACTCATGGCCGAAAAACGCCCCAGCACTCTCGAGAATTTTGGCGCGGAAATCATCTATGACCATGACGTCGCCATCACCACAATGTTCGACATGCTGCAAGAGGCCGGTGTCAGGGTGCATCTTGGCGGCATCGCGCACGAGCCGATCATGATTGGCAACACGATTGGCAAGGTTCAATTCCACGACCGGCATGGCCCTCATGAGATCACAGCCAAGATCGTCATTGATTGTTCTGGCGACGGAGATATCTCGGCCAAGGCCGGCGTTCCCATTGAGCTTGGCGATGCCAAAGGCAGCATGATGGGCGTGACGCTGTCTTTCATGATGGAAAACGCAGATTGGGATCAGGTCTTTGCAGGCGATGACCCCTATTTCACCCAGTACGCTGCCAAAGGCATTGCCCAAAGGCGCCTGCACGAAGATCTGGCCAAACTCTATTTGATGAAGGGGTTTCACAAGGACACTGTGTTTTGCAACTCGGTGGTAATCCGCAACGTCGATGGCACGGATCCGCAAGCCGTGAGCAGAGCGACGCAAGAGGGCCGCCGGCGCGCCGTCCAGATGGCGACGTTCCTTCGCTCGGACATTCCCGGCTTTGCCAAGGCCCATATGACCCACCTTGGCCCCACTGTCGGCGTCCGCGAAACCCGCAAGCTACAAGTAGAAAAGATCACCCAGAAGACTGGCGTGAGGTTTACCTCGACATCGCCGCTAAAAGGAAAGCGGAAATTGTCGAGCAATTTTGGCAAGAAATTAAAAGTATCTACAATGAATTTGCCCTACAATTCAGAAGATTGCACCGAAGCGCGTGGCAGATATTGGTTGCGGACAGGCCTTTGTTGACTTGTTGATACATCGCGACACTAACGCTGACCTTCTTTAGATTGACATCGAGGAAAGCGACTCCATCCATTTTGGTTTCAAGGACAATGGTGCGGGTTACGCAAGCCTCGGCAAAGCGCGCGAATTTCTCGAAGTAAATGGTGTCAGTGCAGAAAAAATTATCACGCTGAACCCCAAGACCAAAGACCTGTCGGCGGCTGGAAAAGTGGATCTTGCGCTAAGCCTCATATCCTGCGGGTTTCATTACCCAGTTGAAACCTATGACCAATTTTTCGACACGCAGGTTCGCAAGGCTATCCTTCTGGATGTCCGAAATGGGCGCGGTGGTGAGGACGCACTTAGCCGATACGGCTCGATAACAGAGGTTTACAAAGGCAAACACCATGTGAGCCTTTTAGCAAGCAAATAGCGGTGGCATTTATCTACGGCTCAAATGACCCTAGTGCCAGCGCTACGGCTGCTCTTTGAAACAACCAATAGAATTCGGGTCGGAGTCCCGCCTCTAGTCGTGCTTGCGAATTGTCTGAGCCACCCGTTTGCCAATCTCGCGGCTGGCTTTCACCGACGGGTGGATCATGTCGATGCCGTGATAACTGCGGTCGCCGTGTGGGACGAGGTCGGCGATTGAGACAAAGAACAGACCTTTGTCGAGCTTCGACATGGCGTTGATACGGGCCTCGAATTCATCTCCGGCTTCGCGACAATCATCTATGGGTGAGCCCACACCCGGACTGCGCAGATAGCCGACATAGACGACACGTGCTCCAGTTTTGCGAAGCTTTCGGATCAGGTCAGGAACTGCGCCCTTGCGGCCGTCTTCTGAGACCATCCGCTCAATGCGTTTGTCACACGCGGTGCATCCGCATCCGAACCAAAGATCATTGCCGCCGCCATTGATGACAATCCAATCCCAATCGCCTTTGGCGTATTGATTGGCGATCTTCATACCCAAGGCCCCGCTGAGCGGCAGGGCATAAATAATCCGCGCGCCGCCAATGGATTTGTTCAAAACAGGCTCTTCCAGCTCATTCGAGATCGCGTGGCTGATAGAACGCCCCGATATACCATGCCACGCCATCATGCTGTCACCCATCGCCAGAATGCGCGGCTTGGCGGGTTCCGCCGACAACGCGGTCGCGAACATGCTGAAAACAACAAAGATCAGTATCGCTGGGTTCTTCATCAGGGTTAGGCCTAAGTTTGTCAGAGAGTCGTTTTGATAATAACGCGGTCTACAATTTCAGTAAGAGCAACAATCGGTTGGAACTATGGATTTTTCATGACCACCCTAAGCGGCGCCCCTCGCAATTTCCAGTTTCCAAATGGCTTGTTTTCCTATATGGCCGCTCCATCTGAGACGTGGTGCCCTGATCCCGGCACCCGAAACTAGGATGAAAAGGGATCGGCGGCAGGGGCCGCCATTGAAACGGAGGACCCGGGAACGCCCGGGAGCGCCTCCAACTAGGAAACGATATATGTTTGACGTAACGACGAAATCTATGCAGTGGGGTGAAGAAACCCTCACTCTGGAAACGGGCAAGGTTGCCCGTCAGGCCGACGGCTGTGTGATCGCCACTTTGGGCGAAACCTCGGTTATGGCCGCAGTGACCTTTGCGAAGGCACCAAAACCCGGTCAGGACTTTTTCCCGCTGACCGTTCACTACCAAGAAAAATACTATGCCGCCGGTAAAGTACCGGGTGGCTTCTTCAAGCGTGAGGCCCGCCCCACCGAGAAGGAAACTCTGACCGCGCGTCTGATCGACCGTCCGATCCGCCCGCTGTTTGTTCCAGGCTTCAAAAACGAAGTTCTGGTGATGTGCACCGTGCTGAGCCACGACCTTGTCAACGACCCCGATATGGTAGCGATGATCGCCGCCTCGGCTGCGCTGACACTTTCGGGTGCTCCGTTCATGGGCCCAATCGCGGCAGCCCGCGTTGGCTTTGAAGATGGTGACTATGTTCTGAACCCAACGGTTGATGACATGCACATGCTGCGCAACAACCCTGATCAACGCCTTGATCTGGTTGTCGCAGGCACCAAAGACGCCGTGATGATGGTGGAATCGGAAGCTTACGAACTGACCGAAGCAGAAATGCTGGGTGCAGTGAAGTTTGCTCACGACGCGATCCAACCTGTGATCGACCTGATCATCTCGCTGGCCGAAGATGCTGCCAAAGAGCCGTTTGACTTCCAAGCGCCAGACTATGCTGATCTGTTTGAGGCAGTCAAAGCGGCTGGCGAAGAGCAGATGCGCGCGGCGTTCGCAATCACCGACAAGCAAGAGCGTACCACGGCTGTTTCTGCGGCCCGTGATGCAATCAAGGCTGCCCTGACCGAAGAGCAACTGGACGATGCCAACCTTGGCTCGGCCATGAAAAAGCTCGAAGCCAGCATCCTGCGCGGCGACGTTGTGAAAACCGGCAAGCGTATTGACGGACGTAGCACCACAGAGATTCGTGACATCGTAAGCCAAACCGGCCTCTTGCCACGAACTCACGGGTCGGCCCTGTTCACACGCGGCGAAACCCAAGGCCTGGTTGTGACTACGCTGGGCACCGGCGACGACGAGCAAATGATCGACGCGCTGAACGGCACCTATCGTTCGAACTTCCTCTTGCACTATAACTTCCCCCCCTACTCGGTTGGTGAAGTTGGACGTGTGATGGGCCCAGGCCGTCGTGAAATTGGTCACGGCAAACTGGCATGGCGGGCACTTCAGGCTGTTCTGCCTGCGGCAACCGACTTCCCCTACACAATTCGTGTTGTGTCGGAAATCACTGAGTCCAACGGGTCGTCTTCGATGGCGTCGGTCTGTGGTGGCTCGCTGTCTATGATGGACGCAGGCGTTCCGCTGACATCGGCCGTCGCTGGCGTTGCCATGGGCCTGATCCTGGAAGAAGACGGATCTTACGCGATCCTGTCGGACATCCTGGGTGACGAAGACCACCTTGGCGACATGGACTTCAAAGTGGCAGGGACCGAAAACGGCATCACCTCGCTGCAGATGGACATCAAGGTTGCAGGCATCACACCTGAGATCATGGAAAAAGCCCTGGCCCAAGCCAAGGACGGTCGTTTGCACATCCTGGGCGAGATGGCGAAATCCATCACCGGTGCACAGGAATTCTCGGTTCACGCACCGCGCATCGAGACCATGCAGGTTCCAACCGACAAGATCCGTGAAGTGATCGGTTCGGGTGGTAAAGTGATCCGCGAGATCGTCGAAGTATCGGGCGCCAAGGTCGACATCAACGACGATGGCATCATCAAGATTGCTTCGCCGAACGGGGAAGCCATCCAAAAAGCCTATGACATGATCCACGCGATCGTGGCTGAGCCTGAAGTGGGCGAGATCTACAACGGTAAAGTTGTGAAGATCGTCGACTTTGGGGCCTTCGTGAACTTCTTTGGCAAGCGCGATGGTCTGGTACACGTGTCCCAGATCGAAAACCGCCGCCTGAACCATCCGTCGGATGTTCTGAAAGAAGGTCAGGACGTCAAAGTCAAACTTCTGGGCTTTGACGACCGTGGCAAGGTTCGCCTGTCGATGAAAATCGTCGATCAGGAAACCGGCGAAGAGATCGCACCTCAGCCGCGTGAAAAGAAAGACGACTGATCCAGCCGTCAAAGAAATTCGCTGCGGGCCATGATTTGGCCCGCAGCACATTCGATGCGACAGTTCTCATGGTGTTGGTATGACGCTAAGTGAGCAAGTGACGATTTGCATTACGATGGGTTTGCGTCCCAAAAACCTGCGCCGCACGCTGCAAAGTCTTGGCCCCGAGCTTCTCGATCTTCCGATAATCAGTATCAATGACTTTGGCGACGCGCCGACAAACGCCGTTTTCGACAGTCTATGCTCGGATGGGGTTCGGATCGATCTTGGCCAACAAGTGGGTCATCATCGCGCCGTTGACGCAATGTATCAACACGTGACCACACCTTATGTGCTACACTTGGAAGACGATTGGGTCTTCTCACGCTCTGATTTCCTGCCAGACGCGATCAAACTGCTTCGGGCAAACGCATCTATTGGGACAGTTTGTGTGCTTAAGCTTTCAGATTTTGATCTGACCAAAGAAAAACTTGCAAAAATCCCCTTCGACCAGAGCGACAGCATCCGCTTTGCGCGGCTCGATACGCCGGATGACAAATGTCATGAATTCACATTCAACCCGCACATTGCCCCCCTGACGCTATGGCAGGACCTGGGAGGATACGGGAACTTCAAACGAGAAAGTTATCTTTCTCGAAAGCTTCTATCCGAAGGACGGTTTGCTGCCTATCTGGATCCAGGCGCCTGCCACCATATTGGCCGTAGAAGCGTCTCATATCCGAAACAGGCAAAGGCCTTTCAAAGGGCCCTTGGTTGGTTTCGGCGCGGCCCAAAATAGGGCAGTGGTCGCCCGCGAGCGACCACCACAGACTTATCCAGGAAGTTTTGTCGTCCGCAAATACGGGAAATGCGTGGTGAAATCGCCGTACTTGGCCGTGGCGTCCTCATCGCTGACTGCGACCGGAATCACGACGTCTCCGCCAGGTGTCCAGTTGGCCGGAGTCGCCACGTTCTCGGCTGCAGTGGTTTGCAGGCCATCCAAGGCACGCAGGACCTCGGCAAAGTTGCGGCCCACGTTCATCGGGTAGGTCATCGACAGCTTCAATTGCTTGTCCGGGCCAACGATAAAGACAGACCGCACTGTCGCACTGTCCGCAGGCGTCCGCCCGTCAGGCATATAAGCATCGGCCGGCAACATGTCGAAAGCCTTGGACACAGCCAGCCCTTCGTCCGCGATGATTGGGAAACCAGCGGCAGTCCCTGCATAGCTTTCGATATGCTCTTTCCAGCCCTTGTGATCCTCGACCGTGTCGACCGATACACCGATCACCTTGCATCCCCGGGCAGCCCATTCATCTGCAAGTTGCGCAACCGCGCCAAACTCGGTCGTGCAGACCGGCGTGTAATCCTTGGGATGTGAAAACAGGATCGCCCAGCTGTCGCCGATCCAATCGTGAAACGTGATGGTTCCCTGATCTGTTTCAGCTGTGAAATTCGGCACCGTGTCGTTTATCCGCAAACCCATATTGATTCTCCCTGATAGGTTGAGACGAAGTAGATACGATGCACAGCAGCTTTGTATAGGGGCTTCTGGCAGCCATTTGCTTCAGGCAAGTGAGCGAATCCTTGCAAACTTCAAAAATTTGATCAAATTTTTCGTGACGCTACGGCAAATGCACTTGCGAGGGTTCATGGCCCCTGACAGAGTGCCTGCAAATTCTTGGAGGATTACCATGATTGAGAAACGTCAGTTCTACATCAACGGCGCTTGGGTTGACCCGGTGTCCCCCCGCGACATGGATGTCATCGACCCGGCCACCGAAGAAGTCTGCGCCGTGATTTCCATCGGCGACCGAGCGGATACAGACGCCGCTGTCGCCGCGGCCAAGGCGGCATTCCCAAGCTGGGCGGCCACGCCGCTAGAAGAGCGCATCGCGCTAATCCGCAAGCTGGGTGAAGTTTACAAGGCAGGCCGTGACGACATGGCCGAAGCCATGCGCGCCGAAATGGGTGCGCCGATCGATCTGGCTCGCACCAGCCAGTGGGGCACTGGCACGTGGCATATCGACGGGTTTCTCGACGCGCTGGAAGGGTTCGAGTTCGAAAGAGCCTATAAAGACGTCGACCGTATCCGGCTTGAGCCAATCGGCGTTTGCGGCATGATTACACCTTGGAACTGGCCAATGAACCAAGTGTTCCTCAAGGCCGTCCCGGCGATGGCCGTGGGCTGCACGATGGTCCTGAAGCCATCCGAGATCGCGCCCCTGTCTTCTATTCTGTTTGCCGAAATGGTCGACAAAGCCGGCTTCCCGGCAGGCGTGTTTAACATGGTGAATGGCGATGGTGTGGGCGTCGGTTCGCAACTGTCGGCGCATCCAGACGTTGACATGATCTCGTTCACCGGGTCGACCCGTGCGGGAACAGCAATCACCAAAGCTGCCGCAGATTCCCTGAAACGCGTCAGCCTAGAGCTGGGCGGCAAAGGCGCCAATGTGGTGTTTGCTGATGCGGACGAAAAGGCTGTCAAACGCGGCGTGATACACTGCATGAACAACACGGGCCAGTCATGTAACGCGCCAACCCGGATGCTGGTCGAACGCTCGCGTTACGACGAGGCCGTGGAACAAGCCAAAGCCGCGGCTGAGGCGACCACAGTCGGGCCAACCACGGAAAGTGGCCGTCATATCGGTCCCGTGGTCAGCGAGCTGCAATACAACAAAATCCAAGGGCTAATTGAAACTGGTATCAAAGAGGGCGCAACCCTCCTGGCAGGTGGCCTGGGCCGCCCCGAAGGCGTGAACAAAGGTTATTATGTGCGCCCAACGGTTTTTGCCGACGTAACCCCCGAAATGACCATCTATCGCGAAGAGATTTTTGGCCCGGTTCTGGCAATGACCCCGTTTGACAGCGAAGAGCAGGCGGTTGAGATGGCCAATGACACGGTTTACGGCCTGACGAACTACATCCAGACCGAAGATCCGGCAAAACGTCTGCGCATGGCGCGCGCCGTACGCTCAGGTATGGTGGAAACCAATGGCGTCGGCCGCCAGTTGGGCTCACCTTTTGGCGGCTACGGCCAATCGGGCAACGGCCGTGAGGGCGGTGTCTGGGGTATCGAAGAGTTCTGCGAAGTTAAAGCGATCTCGGGCTGCCCCTGGAAATAGGCTGACACGAGGAAACATCAAAGACGCCGGGGTAGTATCCCCGGCGTTTCTGTTTTTATCGATGCTTCGCATGGCCACAAATACACCGATTTGAATTGGCTCAGAACGGGGCTTTGGCGCGAAAACTCATGCCGCGACCGCCATCAGGGTGCTTCAGACGCAACTCTTCTGAATGCAACATGAGTCGATCATAGTCTTCACGTGCTGCGCCTTCGGCATAAAGCGGATCACCCAGAATGGGATGGCCCAACGCCAGCATATGCACACGCAACTGATGGCTGCGACCTGTCTTGGGCATCAGGCGCACGCGGGTTTCGGTATCCGTCTGTCTTAGCACGCGCCAATCTGTAGACGCTGCCTTGCCATTTTCATGATCCACCATCTGCCGGGGGCGATTAGGCCAATCCACGATCAACGGCAAGTCCGCGGTGCCGGTCTTGGGCTCCAGCTTTCCAGCCAGTCGTGCAACGTAGGTTTTCTTGGTATAGCGTTTTTCGAACTGCAGTCCCAAGTGCCGTTGGGCGTGCGGCGTCAGGCCAAACACCATGACACCCGACGTGTCCCGATCCAGGCGATGCACCAAAAGCGCGGTCGGAAAGACCAATTGCACACGGGACAACAGACAATCGGACAAATGCTCGCCCTTACCCGGTACTGACAACAAGCCCGCTGGTTTGTTCACCACTAGAATTTCGTGATCTTCATGCAGGACGTCCAGGGGGTCTTGCGGGGGGGTGTATTCAGATGAAACGGCCATGCGCCCGCTTTAGAGTGTGGCGCGACGCGGGGCAACCCAACGTCAGCCTTGATAGAGCGATGAATTTCGGCAGGCTTGGTTCAACCACGGAGGACGTTCCATGCACCCAACCATTCAACGCATGACCGATGTCATCGCCTCAGGCGACAACGCCAAGATCATCGAATTTCTTGCTGAGGATGTACAATTCCTCCCACCAACCTATTGGAAAACCTGGACAGGGCGCGAACCCTGTGCGGCGATCCTTGGTCATGTGGGGCAGATTTTTTCCGACTTTAGGTATCGCCGCTTCATGGGGGACGGCAATGACTGGGCCTTGGAGTTTCAATGCAAGATCGGCGATCTCGACGCAGTGGGGGTTGATCTCATTACGCTGAATGACGAGGGGCTGGTTTCAAAATTTGAAGTCGTAATGCGGCCTTACAAATCTGTGGGCGTTCTGCGGGACGAGATGATGGCCCGGGTAACGACAGACCCGCGGCTCCTGAAGTTTCAGGATGCTTTGAGCTAACTGTGATTGCGTCAGACCAAATCTTACGACTTCTGCTGGCATCTCTTTTGCTGGCGCAGGGGCTTTGGGTGCGGTGGCGCTCCCTTCAATTGCCAGAACCTCCAGGACCGCGCGCTGGTGGCACGGGCGAAGGGCTACGGCTCCTGATCCTTGGCGACAGTTCCGCTGCCGGGGTCGGGGCCACATCTCAGGCCACTGCCCTCAGTGGACAGCTAAGCGAGGCCCTAGGCACGAATGGCCCACTGACCTGGCATTTGGAAGCCGAAACCGGCGCAACCACCAAAACCTCTTTGTCGAAACTCGGGCAATTGCCTCAAATCCCTTTTGACATCGCTTTGCTGGTACACGGGGTGAATGACACCACCCGATTTCGGTCGAAAAAAAGGTTCCTAGCCCAACAAACCAAGCTGATTGAGCAGCTGAAGTCGACCCACGGGATCAGGCATTTCATTCTGTCCGGCCTGCCGCCCATGCATCACTTTCCGCTGTTGCCTCAGCCATTGCGCTGGGTGTTAGGGTGCCATGCCGCGCGGTTAGACAGGGTGTTGGTTGGATTGGCAGCTATGAGACCCGACTGCGATCACCTCGCACTGAACTTGCCTTATGAGCCGCGTTTCGTAGCCGAGGATGGCTATCACCCTTCGGAGGCGGCCTATGCCGAATGGGCTGCGATGTTGGTTCAGACAATGGACAAAAACAACCTGGACCCTCGCCTTGAAGTGGCTCGATTAGCGAGTTCGGAGTCATTCGCCGCCAATTGACCCAATCGGCAAAAAATCTATGTCCTCTCCTATCTGGAATTTGAGGAGTTTGGCTGATGAGATTTTTGTTGATCGTTGCGGGGCTGTTGTTAGGCTCACCCGCACTCGCAGATATGTCGCCGGCGGTTGATGGCTGTATCGACCAGCTACGCAAGGTTGGGGGGCCAGACGCCCGTAATGGCGGTGAAGTCTTGAGCCAGCAGTATTCCCAGGCAGGAACACTGGTGAAGTTGCGCGATGCCGGTGGAACGGTGTGGGAGTGCATTGGATACGAGGACGGTGCGGTCGGCGATCTACGCGTCGTTGAGGCGGCCGATGACGGACAGGGTGCAATGGCCGGATCAGCGGCGGGCATGAGCAACCAAACCGGAGACGTGCAGGTCAAATTTGCCAAGGGAACCAGCGGGGCAACGCTATCCAATGCACTGGGGTCATCGGACGCCGTACGTTATGTTCTGGGCGCCCGCTCTGAGCAGTTCCTGAACGTGGAGTTGCGTGGTAACAGCGACTTCTTGAACTACATTATCTATGTCCCAAGCGGCGACATCCTGTTTGAATCCAGCCAGGGCGGGTACAAGTATCGAGGCCAGCTTTATGAGAGCGGCGATCACGTGGTCGAAGTGTTCTACAACGGCGATCCCGGCACCGAAGGCGCGTTTGATATACTCTTTCAGATCGACTGACCCACAAAAAAACGCGGCTCCCATAGGCGCCGCGTTTTTTGGTTTCGTGATTAGGTCACTCAGACCTTTACGCGTTCCGATGTGGGATCATACATCGGCTTGAGCGACGCTTCGGCACGCACCTTGGTGCCCATAACGTCAATCTCATAGGTCGAGGCCAGAACGTCCGCTGCTTTTTCGCCAGCACATGGCACATAGCCCAGACCCATCGCGCCACCCAGATGGTGGCCATAGGACCCAGACGACAGGTAACCCACGTACTCACCGTCACGGATGATCGGCTCGTTGTGGTAGAGCAGCGGTTCCGGATCCGTCAGCTTGAACTGCAGCATTCGGTTCTGCGGGCCGGTTTCCTTGCGTTTCAACACGGCCTCGCGGCCGATAAAGTCCGGCTTGGTCGCCTTGACTGCAAAGCCAAGGCCGGCGTCAACAACGTGATCTTCGCTGGTGATGTCGTGACCGAAGTGACGGAAACCTTTTTCGATGCGGCAAGTGTCCATCATGTGCATGCCGCACAGCTTCAGACCCATGTCCTGACCCGCCTCGTAGAGGGTCTCAAACACATGGCCGGCCATGTCCGAGGAGATATAGACCTCCCATCCCAGCTCACCCACATAAGTCACACGGTGCACACGGGCCAGGCCCATGCCGATCTCAATTTCCTGTGCGGTGCCAAAGGGATTCACGTCATTGGTGAAAGTGTTCGGCGACACCGCTTCAAGCAGCGCGCGTGACCGTGGCCCCATGACCGCCAGCGTGGCCTCGGCCGCAGTGATGTCGGTGATCGAGACGTTGAAATCGCCCTTGTTCCGCTCCATCCAGACCTGATCGTGATAGCGCGTCGCGGCCGGGGTCACGACCAGATAGGTGTTGGTCGAAATCCGGGTGATGGTGACGTCTGCCTCGATACCGCCGGAGTGGTTGAGGAACTGCGAATAGACAATCTTGCCATGTGGCACGTCGTATTCGCCGCCCGCGATATAGTTCAGGTAGCGGGTGGCATCTGGTCCTTCGACGCGCAGTTTGCCAAAGGACGACATGTCATACATGCCGACGTTCTGGCGGATCGCCATGTGCTCTTCGCGCACGTTGTCGAAAAAGTTCTGACGCTTCCAAGTGTACTGGTATTCCGCCTCTTGATTGTCGCGGGCGAACCAGTTGGCACGTTCCCAACCGGCCAGTTCACCAAACACCGCGCCACGCTCTTTCAGGTGATAGTGGAATGGCGTGCGACGAATGCCTCGCGCGGTCTCTTTCTGACGGAAGGGATAGTGATCGGCATAAAGCAGACCCAGCGTTTCCTTGGAGCGTTCGTAAAGGTACTTCTTGTTGCCTTGGAAAGGTTGCATGCGGCTGATGTCCACATCACCCAGATCAAACGGCTTTTCGCCTGTGTCCATCCACTGCGCCAGCGCCATGCCTGCGCCACCAGCCGACTGAATGCCGACCGAGTTAAAGCCCGCGGCGACCCAGAAGTTGTTCAGTTCCGGCGCAAGGCCAAGGTGATAGGCGTCATCCGGCGTGAAGCTTTCGGGACCGTTAAAGAAGGTGTGAATACCGGCCTCGGCCAGCAGCGGCACGCGCTCGACTGCCATCTCGAGGATCGGCTCAAAGTGGTCGAAATCTTCGGGCAGCTGATCGAATTCAAAGTCCTTGGGGATGCCGTCATTGGCCCATGGCTTGGACTCGGGCTCAAACGCGCCCAAAAGGATCTTGCCTGCGTCTTCCTTGTAATAGGCATATTCATCGGGCACGCGCAGCACTGGTAGCTGCTTCATGCCGTCGATGTTTTCGGTCACGATGTAGAAGTGTTCGCAAGCCTGAAGCGGCACGCTGACGTCGGCCATCTTGCCGACCTCATGGCCCCACATACCACCACAGTTCACCACCATATCGCATTCGATGTGGCCCGAGGCTGTTCCGTCGTCGGATTCCCAATCGACGCCACGCACAAAGCGGCCTTCTTTGGCGATCCCAGTGACCTTGGTGCGTTCCTTGACGATGGCACCGCCAAGACGGGCACCTTTGGCCAGCGCCAACGCGATATTGGCCGGGTCGCCCTGACCGTCGAGCGGCAGATAGACAGCGCCTTTGACGCCATCAAGATTGATGTGCGGATAAAGCTCTTGCACACGCTCGTTGGAAATCTCTTCGACTTCGACGCCAAAGGCGCGGGCCATAGCGGCCTGGCGATAGATTTCTTCCTTGCGCTCTTCCGTCAGAGCCACCGTGATCGATCCACAGCGTTTAAATCCAGTGGCGACACCGGTTTCTGCTTCGAGGTTGCCGTAAAGCTCTTGCGAGTACTTGGCGAGTTTGGTCATGTTCGCTGTTGCCCGCAACTGAGCGATCAGGCCAGCGGCATGCCATGTGGTGCCAGAGGTCAGCTGCTTGCGCTCGAGCAGTACAACGTCCTTCCAGCCGAGTTTTGTCAGGTGGTACGCCACCGAGCAGCCAATAACACCGCCACCGATAATGACCACACGGGCCTTGTTAGGAAGATCAGCCATCAGGTTCTCCAACGATCTTGAGTCGGGCAAACAATGCCATTTTCACGCGACAGAAAATGTGCCGAATGCGTCACGGGATAATGGGGAAACACCGCGCTCATATACGCGCCTGTCTACGTTGCTTGCGCATGGCCAGCGGGGTGATTCCGAAAAAGGTTTTGTAGAGCCCGCTGAAACCGCTTCCAAAGCCGCAGGCCAGGCCAATTTCCCGCACGCTCATCGTTGTGTTCATCAACAGATTGTTGGCCTTGGCCAACCGCAATTCGCGGTAGTAGGTATTGGGCGTCGTGTCCAAATACATGCGGAATTTGCGCTCAAGAGAGCGATTTGAAATCTCAAGAACCCGCACGATTTCATTGATCGGAAGGGGCTCTTCGATGTTGGCGCTCATGAGTTCGATGCACTCGTCCAGCTCACTGTCGCCGGTCTGTGTCCCTCGCGTGCCGCTAAACGGTTGCTGGGTGGAAAAGTCCCGAATGCGCTCGTGCAGCAGGATGTCTGCCACTGTGTTGCGAATGGCTGCAGAGACGTGGCGACCGATCAAGGCCAATAGAATGTCCACAGTGGCTTCCATTCCGGCGCAGGTTGCAATCTGGCCGTCCTGCGCGGCCAGTGTGGCGCCTGATCTAAACGCGACATGCCGTTCGCGCTGCAACGTGGTGTTTTCCCAGTGCGTCGTCAGGGCTGCGTGTTTGTCACCATGTTCCGAGATATAACGGCTGGCGGCCTCGGACAGGAGGAACACCTGAGCGTCGCGGTGCGTGTATCTCGACAGTTTCGACCCCACGGCCAACGCCGGGTTGTCCGGGTTGGAATTGCCCAAAACAAATAGGTAATCCGCATCCGGACGGTCTGGCAAAGGCTTGGTCTCGACCAATGCACCGGTTCTGCTACGGACAAACCCACCAGTCAGCGAACGATAGGTCCACTCAAACAACGGACGAACGCTGACACGATTGGCGATCATCAGTACATCGACGACACCGGCCAGCTCTGTCAGCACAAAATCGTCAGCCACAAGAACGTCAAAATGCCAACGTTTCGTCGAGGCGAGGAATTGGCTTTGTCGGTTTTCAAAAGTCATAGTTTAAACCACCTCATGTCCGTACGCGCGCAAGCGCTTGGACAATTCCGAGATATGGTCGGGACCAACCTCGCAACAGCCGCCGACGATCGTGGCGCCCTGGTCGACCCAACCCATTACGAACTCGGCATAGGCGGCAGGATCCAAATCGCTGCGCTGCTCAAGCGCGTCTACAGTTGGCGCATCCTCAAGAAACCCTGCGGAGATTCGGGTGAACCCGTTCGCATAGGCACCAAAGGGCTTGCCAAAATCCTTGATGATCTCGAGCGCAGCCTGCACCGCCTCTGGGCGTGAACAGTTCACCAGAACGGCGGCGGGATTGTATTTGGCCACAAGTGGCCCAAGATCGCCCACGGGCTCACCTGACCGCAGGCGCGTGCCATCATCATCATCGACCGACACGGCGAGCCAGACAGGTTTGTCGGATTTCACCGCCGCCCGCAGCGCACCTTCGGATTGGTCAACTGAGGACATTGTCTCAATCAGCAAGATATCGACATGCGGTGACAAGAGACGCACAGGCTCTTCATACCTCTGCTCGGCTTCGGCGGGAGGAGGGCAAATATCAGGGCGATAGCTGGCCATCAGAGGCCCGAGCGACCCGGCGACACGGCCCGACCCGTGGGACTGTCGCGCGCTTTTGGCGGCGGTCGCGGCGGTGTCGGTCAGCTCTTCGATTTTGTCGGCAATGTCAGCGAGACGGCTCAGTCGGTCGCGCAACACTGCATAGGTATTGGTTGTTGCAACGGTTGCGCCCGCCTTGAAATAGGCGTCGTGGACCTCGCGCACCAGATCAGGGTGGTCGATCATCACGGAAGTTGACCACAACGGAGTCGCCCGGTCACCTGAGCGTTTGACCAGTTCCTGGCCGATGGAGCCATCCAAAAGCGTTATCTTGGTCATATCAGCATCTCCCGTGTACCACCGGGGCCGAATTGGCCCCGGTGAGGTTTTTTTTGAATCTCCCGCGATCAGGCGCGGATACGTTCGTTCTCCGGATCCCAGAGCGGCTGGTCAGGCTGCACGACGGCTTTGCAACGTGTGCCGTAGATTTCGACTTCGAGCTCAGTGCCAGGTGCGGCCAGATCGGCGCGGACCATGCCCAGAGCGACCGACTTGTTGATCCGGTAGCCAAAGTTCCCTGAAGTGGTTTCACCCACAACTTTGTCGTCATACCAGATGGTCGACATATAGGGGGCGTCGGCATTTCCAGCGTCAACGATCAGGGTGACAAAGCCCTTCTTCGCACCAGCCTGTTTTTCGGCCTGAAGTGCTGCTTTGCCGGGGAAGTCCTGTTCCTTGCCCAGACGCACGAAGCGTTCCAGACCACCTTCGAGCAGGGTGTAGTCGCTCGATAGATCGCCTTTCCAGGTCCGATAGCCTTTCTCGATCCGCATCGAGTCCAGCGCATACATGCCAAAGGGCGAGGCCCCGGCGGCACGCACGGCCTCATAGACCGCAGCGCTGTCTTCAAAGCTGGTGTGAACTTCCCAGCCCAGTTCGCCGCCAAAGAAGATGCGCATCAACTTGGCAGGCTTGCCAGCAAAGGTTGCGTCTTGATGGGTCAGCCAGCCTGTGGTGAGGTCGGCGTCGGTAAGGCCCGACAACAATTCACGCGATTTTGGCCCAGCAACCAGCATCGTGCTCCATTCGCGGGTCACGTCCACCAATTCGAGAGAACCATCGGCAGGCAGCGCCTTTTTGAGGAACTCAAAATCGTGCCATTGCGCCACGGCGGCGGTCATCAGCATGAATTCGTCTTCGTCAAAGCGTATGATCGTCACCTCGGTGATGATCCGGCCACGGCTGTCAGCAAAGTAGCCGAGGTTCATGCGGCCTGCTTTAGGAAGGGCGCCAGCAATCTGAGTGCGCAGCCATTCGGCAGCCCCCGCCCCTTTGAGCGTGTAGCGCGAGAAACCGGGCATATCGAGCACTGCCACGTTGTCACGGACGGCCTCAACCTCTTCCTTGACGCGGATGGCCCACGGACCTTCACGATCCCATGTGTGGGTGCCCTCTTCCGAGGTGTCATCGCCGTCCTTGGCAAACCAGTTGGCGCGTTCCCAACCGTTATAGGCACCCATCTGGCCACCATCGGCGATCAGGCGATCATGGTTGGCCGACAGTTTCTTGTCGCGACCGGCAGGCCATTCGTGATGCGGGAAGTGCATCGCATATTCGTGGCCATAGGTCTCAAGCGCCTTGGACAGGCAATAGTCATGATCCGCGTAATCAGTGTAACGACGTGGATCGACGGCCCACATGTCCAACTCGGTTTCGCCGTGCATGATCCACTCCGACAAAGTCTTACCTGCGCCGCCACCCTGAGCGATACCAAAGGTGAAGGAGTGCGCCTCGAACGCGTTCTTCACACCGGGCATCGGGCCGATCATTGGCAAGCCGTCGGGTGCATAGGGTATTGGGCCATTGATGTTGCGGCCAACACCAGCGGTGCCCAAGAGCGGCAGGCGCTCCATAGCGTCTTCAATGTACCATTCCAGACGTTCAAGATCGTCCGGGTAGAGCTGGAACGAGAAGTCATGCGGCATCGGATCTTCGGGTGTGACCCAGTGCGCCTTACAGTTCCGCTCGTAGGGCCCGAGGTTCAGACCGTTCTTGTCCTGACGCAGATAATAGGACGTGTCCACGTCGCGGATCATCGGCATCTTGTGGCCCTGTTCCTTGGTCCATGCGGCCAGCTCGGGGATTTCTTCGGTAAGGAAGTATTGGTGGCTCATGACGACCATTGGCACGGTCCGGCCGCCGAACGGCTTGAACATCTCACCGACGCGCTGCGCGTAATAGCCCGCACAGTTGGCGACATATTCACAACGGATATCACCTTTTTCAGTCTTCACGATCCATTCGTCGCCGTCACGCTCGATACCAGAGACCGGGCAGAAGCGTTCGATACGGCCACCGGCGTCACGGGCGCCCTTGGCCAGCGCCTGAGTGAGCTGCGCAGGGTCAATGTCGCCATCCAGCGGATCCCAGAGACCACCAGCCAGATCGTGTGTTTCGATAAAGGGGTTGTGCTCTTTCAGCTCATCCGGCGTGCAGATATCCATCTGCAGGCCCTGATAGCGACCCATGCCCGCCACCCGTTCGAACTCCTGCATCCGCTCTTTGGTATGCGCCAGACGGATCGCGCCGGTGACGTGGTAGTTCATCGGATAATCGACGTCTTCAGCCAGCGTGCGATACATGGCCGCCGAATAGCGCTGCATGTTCATCACGGCCCAGCTGCCTGCAAAGTTCGGCACGTTGCCTGCCGCGTGCCAGGTTGAACCCGCGGTCAGCTCGTTCTTTTCCAACAGCACACAATCAGTCCAGCCAGCCTTGGCCAGATGGTAAAGCGTTGAGGTGCCGACGACGCCGCCGCCAATAATGACCACACGTGCCTGGGTTGGGAAATCGGACATGGTTTCTCCTTATCAGTCCTTCTGCGGCACACCGTCCGCGATGTCGTAGTAATCACCCTTGTCAGAGACAAAGATGTGTTTCTCGAGTTTCATCCCCGTGGGGCCATCAATGGCACCAAGGGCAAAGCTGATCGTGTCTTCTGCGTGGGCCTTCCAGAACAAAAATGCCCCACACCGCGTGCACGAGCCGCGCTTGGCAACGTCGCTGGCTTCGAACCAGATCACATCGCCGGAAATCGTCAGATCGGTTTCGGGGACAAAGGCTGAAGACCATACGCCACCGGATTGCTTGCGGCACTGCCCACAATGGCAGAACGAGGGGCCTTGAGGGGCGCCCTGAACGGAAAATTTCACGTCGCCGCAAAGGCAGGATCCATTCAACATGCGCGCGCCCTCAGTAAACCGGTGGTGCGATCACCCAGATCGCAACAGCTGCTTCGTCGTAAGGGTTGGCCCAGCGATAGACCTCGCCCCGCAGGCGGAAACTGTCACCGGGTCCAACAGTGAAACTGCGGTCTCCGATGGTCAGGTCCAGACGACCCGAGATGATGTACCCCACCTCTTGCGTGGGTCGCTGAGCTGGGACCTGCATTTCTGAATGGGCCTGAAAGGTGGAATGCACCATTTCAAAATCATCCGTCAGGTCCGGCGACAAAAGCTCTTCGATCAGGCCTTCAGTATGCGAACCCATCGGGCGGCGCGAGCCCACACGCACGACGTAACCTTGTTCTTCAGCCGGAGCGTTGAAGTGGCCAAACAGCATCGACATAGGAACGCCCAGTACTTCGGCAATCTGGCGCAGGTCGGAGATCGAAGGCTCGGACTTGTCACGCTCAACCTGACTAACCCATCCGATAGAGCGGCCAAGCTGTTCGGCCATGTCAGACAGCGTCAGTCCGCGCGACTTGCGCAGCGCCCGCATGTCGGCGCCAAGCGTTCCCAGATCGTCCGGCATTTGATGCAACATAGCGCGATTCGCCCATGAAAAAAGTTCGTAGATTTTCACGATGCTTCATTTCCGTGAAATTTCCAAGACTTTTTTCATGACGCAGCGCAGCAATTCCCATTGCATTCGACGGGCCAATTGACCCGCCGTTCGTGCAAAATCATGAATCGAAGAAAGGCCTATTCAGGCGAGAGGAACAGTCCGAAACACCTTTGCGAGGATTTCCGACATGTTCTCAGCGTCTTCTTCGCGAAACGCATCAACCTGATTGCTGTCGATATCGAAGACGCCCAATAGCTGGCCGTCTCCGTTCATCACGGGCAGAACCAGTTCTGAACGCGTACTTGTGGAACAGGCAATATGGTCCGCAAAGGCCTCGACGTCGGGGACCAGCTGCACCTCTTGCGTTCGCGCTGCCGCTCCACAAACCCCGCGCGAAAAGGGAATAACCAGACAGCCGTGCCCTCCTTGATACGGCCCCACTTTGAGCAAATCCGGAGCGACGACACGGTAGAACCCGGTCCAATCAAACCGGTCATCGGCGTGATGAACTTCGCAGGCCACGGTTGCCATGAGGGACACAGCGTCTGTTTCGCCCTCGGTCAGAGCGTCCATGGTGCGGCGTAAGTCGTCATAATCTACGCGCATAGGTCAGACACGTTCGATCGCGATGGCCGTGCCTTCGCCACCGCCGATGCAGATGGCTGCAACGCCGCGTTTCAGGCCGCGTTTCTCAAGTGCGTTTAGCAGTGTGACCATGATCCTCGCGCCCGAGGCCCCGATCGGGTGGCCTAGCGCACAAGCGCCGCCATTCACGTTCACAATGTCGCGCGACAGACCCATTTCATGCATGAAGGCCATGGGCACAACGGCAAAGGCTTCGTTCACCTCCCAAAGGTCGACGTCATCTTTGGACCAGCCGATTTTCTTCAAGAGTTTCTGCGCCGCGGGAACCGGTGCCGTGGTGAACAAGCCCGGTGCCTGGGCGTGACTTGCATGACCGATAACGCGTGCGCGAATGTTTAGACCCTGTGCGGCAGCGACGTCTTCGGACGCCATCACCAAAGCCGCCGCCCCATCCGAAATCGACGACGAATTGGCCGCCGTGACGGTGCCTTCTTTACGAAAGGCCGGTTTCAGTTGTGGGATCTTTTCAGGCCGGGCATTACCGGGCTGTTCATCTTCACCAACAACTACATCGCCTTTGCGAGTGGCGAGAGTGACGGGAGCAATCTCACCCTCAAACGCGCCGGAACTCTGCGCTTCCAAGGCGTTGGACAACGATTTCAGGGCGTATTCGTCCTGTGCTTCGCGGGTGAATTGGAACGACTCAGCGCAATCCTCGGCAAAGGTGCCCATCAGGCGGCCCTTGTCATAGGCGTCTTCCAGCCCGTCGAGGAACATATGATCCTGAACCTGTTGGTGGCCGATCCGAGCCCCGCCGCGCATTTTGGGCAGGACATACGGCGCGTTGGTCATGCTCTCCATACCACCCGCAATCATCACGTCACGGTCGCCAAGCGCAATGGCGTCAAAGCCCATCATCGCGGCCTTCATGCCAGAACCACACATCTTGTTGAGCGTGGTGGCCGGCACGTCTTCGCCCAAGCCGCCAGCAAATCCGGCCTGCCGTGCGGGTGCCTGACCTTGACCCGCAGGCAGAACGCAGCCCATCAGCACCTCGTCCACGGTATCGGTCTTGGCATCTGCCAGCGCCGCTTTAATCGCAGCCCCACCCAGCGCAGCGGCCTCAACACCATCAAAGGCGCCTTGAAAGCCACCCATCGGAGTCCGGGCGGCCCCGGCAATCACAACAGTTTTCATTTCGGATCTCCTATAACGACCTGCGTCTTTGGCCCGTTCCTGAAGCCAAATCATTGCGAGGATGTTTCAGGCCATTTTGGCCACATCTGTGACCAAGGTCCATTCCGCAAAAATACGGGAGGCACACACCGATTGGTAAGATTTGGCCCCTAGGGTGAGCGCAACACTATTCAGGAAAGGGTTGGCAATGAACCTGTCGAGTAAGGCCGAAAACGGGGCGTTGGTGGTTACTGTGAATGAAACCCGCATTGATGCGGCCGTCGCCATCCAGTTCAAGGACAAGATGCGCGAAGAAACCGAAGATGCATCAAACCGGGTCGTGTTGAACCTTGCCCAGGTGGATTTCATCGATTCGAGCGGACTGGGAGCCATCGTAGCTGCCATGAAGCAACTGGGCAGTGACCGTCGGCTGGATCTGGCGGGATTAAATGAAAACGTGGAGAGGGTCTTTCGACTGACACGCATGGATACCGTTTTCAAAATCCATTCCTCGCTCGGGGAAGCACTTGCGGGGTAAACTGCTGCCAGCACGCTGTCGGCCCTCATCTCAACCGGGACCAGTGGTCATGCCTCAGGAAAAGAAATGCTTTTCAGTTCGCTTTCCTGGCTCTCCCAGAGGGGTGCGCAGGGCGCTCTTGATCATTCGCGCCGAAATCAAATCTGCCGAGGTGGACAATGACTTGTTGGGACGCGCGGAAACCGTTTTAGCCGAAGTGCTGAACAACGTGGTTGAACACGCCCTGGACGACAAACACCCCGGTCTGGTCGAAGCCAAAGGGGAAGCGGTCAAGACCGGTTGGCAGTTCAGTGTCATCGATAATGGATGCCCACTGCCCGACGGTAAGATACCCGGCAAAGCCCTGCCAAGGATCAACACCCCGCTTCAGGATCTTCCCGAAGGAGGATTCGGATGGGCAATGGTGCACATGCTGGCCCGCGACCTGACCTATCAGCGCAGATCAGGCCGCAATAGCCTGAGCTTTCTTATCCCATTTCACTGACTTGGGAATTGGCAATTTGAAACCCCGGCCCTACTGTCACTTTTACCACGCGAGGGGACAGTACATGCGAGACTTTCAATTACCGGGTCGGTCCGGAGTGTTTGCAGAAAACGGGATATGTGCCACATCCCATCCGTTGGCCGCGCAATCCGCTCTTGATATTCTAAAGCAGGGCGGAAATGCGATGGATGCCGCCATCGCGGGCGCAGTTTTGCTGGGTATCTGCGAACCTCAAAGCACGGGCATTGGCGGAGACTGCTTTGCCCTGGTGTCGCCGGCTGGCAATGAAGATGTTTTGGCCTTCAATGGCTCGGGGCGCGCACCTGCGGCAGCCTCGGCAGCGGATTTGCGTGCCAAAGGAATGAAAGCAATCCCGTTGTTCAGTGCTGAAGCTGTCTCATTGCCGGGCGCCATCGACGGATTCTGCCAGCTCAGCCAGACCTTTGGCAAGCTTGGCATTGATCGTATTCTGCAACCTGCCATCCACTACGCCGATGCAGGTGTTCCAATCTCGCCCCGGGTCGCATTTGATTATGAGCAAGGTGCCAGTATCCTCAAAGGCGCAGCCCGCGACCATTACCTGATCGACGGAGAAGCGCCCCGCATTGGCCAGATGTTCCGCTCGCCGGGTCAAGCCGAAGTCTTGCGCCGCATCGCCGCCAAAGGGCGTGACGCATTTTACGAGGGCGAAATTGCCGAGGACATGGTCGCGGCCCTGCGCGCGGCCGGTGGCGTCCACGACATGGCGGACTTTGCTGCTACTCGGGGCAATGCCACTGATCCCGTGAGTGGCCTTTACAAGGATATGGAGTTGATTGAGCACCCACCAAACGGACAAGGCGCGACGGCGATCCTCTTGCTCAACATCCTCAAGCATTTCGACATCGCCAGCATGGATCCGTTCGGAGCGGAGCGCGCCCATATCGAAGCCGAAGCTTCAAAGCTGGCATATGATGCACGAAACCGGTTCATCACAGACCCCGATCATACAACGCGGCTGGATCACATGTTGGCTGCCGAAACGGCGGCGAAACTGGCCGCATTGATCGATCCCAAACGCGCTATGAAAGCGGCTAAACCGCTGAGCGAGACGGTTCACAAAGACACTGTCTACATTACAGTCGTGGATCGCGACCGGATGGCCGTGTCACTGATCTATTCGATCTTTTATGGCTTCGGCTCGGGCATTGCGTCGGAGAAATTCGGCATTCTGATGCAGAACCGTGGTGCGGGCTTTACCCTTGAGGAAGGGCATCCAAATGAGTTGGCGGGCGGCAAGCGCCCCATGCACACCATCATTCCCGGAATGCTTCGCCAAGACGGACAGGTCGTGATGCCATTTGGCGTGATGGGCGGCGCGTACCAACCGAATGGCCACGCCCGGTTCCTGTCAAATATGGTTGATTTCGGCATGGACCCACAGGGCGCTATCGACGCGCCGCGATGCTTCTCGGAAAATGGCGAGATGAAAGTTGAACGCGGATACTCTGACCACGTGCGCCAAGAGCTTGCAGATATGGGACACAACGTGTCGATACCCCCGGGCCCTATTGGCGGTGCTCAGGCGATCCGACTTCACGAAAATGGCGTCTTGGAAGGCGCATCAGACCCCCGCAAAGACGGCTGTGCAATAGGATACTGAACAATGGCGATCACCCCTGTAAAATCACTCGTTGCCAAGGCAAAAGAAGAGATTGAAACCCTGTCGCAAGAAGATGCCCAAGCACTCGTGGCCGCAGGCAAGGCGCGGTTTGTCGACATCCGAGACATCCGCGAACTGAAGCGCGAAGGCCGTATCACGGATGCAATGCATGCGCCGCGCGGCATGCTTGAGTTTTGGATGGATCCGGCCAGCCCCTACCACAAGGTCGAGTTTGCAACGGACAAAAAGCTTATTCTGTTTTGTGCAAGCGCCTGGCGATCCGCGTTGGCTGTGAAGACCCTGCAAGACATGGGCGCCGAAAATGTGGCCGAGATGGAAGGCGGTTTCAGCGCGTGGAAATCACGCGGTGCCCCGATCGACACTGCGTAACGCTGCCCTGGAAATCTGGATTAGTTCAGCTGGAAGTGCAGCGGATAAGCGCCGTCTTCAAACGGGCCAAAAAGGTCACCGATATCCGGATGGCTGACAGGCTCGCCGGAATAGTCGGCGATCAGGTTCTGCTCGGACACATAGGCGACATAGTAGGTCTGATCATTTTCCGCCAAAAGGTGATAAAACGGCTGATCCTTGACCGGACGTACGTCCTCGGGGATCGCGTCATACCATTCATCGGTATTGGAAAACTCTGGGTCTACATCAAACACGACCCCCCGAAAGGGATACTTTCGGTGACGGACAATCTGCCCGAGATGATATCTTGCACGTGTCTTCAACATTACTTGCAGCCCCTACCCCTCAAAGGTAGACCTTTCAAGGGCCATTTGTCCAACGCTCGGAGCCTTTTTTAGGGAAACAGTCTGTGAACCTTGCCTTAACAGTCCTCGAGATCGTTTCGCCGGTATTCCTGTTGGCGGGCATTGGCTTTGCATGGGTCAAAGCCGGGTTTGAATATAGAATTCAGTTTGTTACGCGCTTGGCGATGACGCTAGCTGTGCCCGCTCTGATTTTTGTCGCCCTGATGAAAACCAAGGTGGATTTGGCCGCTTTGGGCCAGCTGACGCTTGCTTCGGTCGTGGCCTATGGGCTGGTTGGCGCCGCTGGGGGCCTGATTTTGGCGATTTTACGCCTAAATCAACGCACCTATCTGGCGCCCTTTATCTTTGGCAACACCGGAAATCTTGGGTTGCCGTTGGCATTGTTTGCATTTGGACAGCCAGGACTAGAGCGCGCGGTCGTTCTGCTCGCGGTCAGTGCCGTGCTGTCATTTACAATCGGGATCTGGCTTGTGGCAGGGCGCGGGTCGTTTCTGAAGATCCTGAAAGAGCCCATGATTGGCGCCACCTTGTTGGGGGCCGTGTTCCTGTGGCAGGGCTGGGAAACGCCTCGTTTCCTTACAAATACACTTGAACTGGTTGGCCAGATGGCCATTCCGATGATGCTGATCACATTGGGCGTCGCGGTGGCGAGGCTTACACCAGGCCGCGTTGGAATTGCGATTGGATTGTCCCTTGTCAAGCTGGTGCTTTGCGCTGCGATTGCCTGGGGTGTTGGGTTGGCCTTTCAGCTTGATGAAATTTCTTTTGGGGTGCTGGTGCTGCAACTGGCGACGCCTGTCGCGGTCACCGCATATCTTTTGGCCGAGAAGTATGGTGCGGACAGCGAGGCCGTGGCCGGTTTTGTCGTTGTCTCGACCCTAACGTCCGTTGCCGGTCTGCCTCTTTTGATCGCACTTCTGGTCTAAACGCGGCTTTGTGATTTCCCCATCCGCAGCAATCGGGTAGACTGCAAAAAAATACAAAAACATAGCGAGAGGCAGATGAGCAGATTCTTTCGCGCGCTGATGATCTTTGTGCTGGTCGCATCCTGTGGCGGAGGAGGGTATGATACTCCGCCGCGTAATCTGGATGATGCCTGTTCAATCCTGAAACAGCGCCCGCAATTCATCAAGGCGTTCAAGGCCACCCAGCGCAAGTGGGGGGTCCCGGTCAACGTGCAAATGGCCATCATCTATCAAGAGAGCAAGTTCGACGCTGATGCGCGAACGCCCTATAAATACGTGTTGGGCGTGCTACCGATGGGCCGCCAGAGCAGCGCCTTTGGCTATTCGCAAGCGCTGGACGCAACTTGGGATCAGTACCGCCGCGAAACCGGCAGCCGGTCTGCCCGTCGCGACAACATCCGCGATGCGACAGATTTCATGGGCTGGTACATGAACGAAACCAAAGAGCGTAACGGCATATCTCTGAGCGACGCGCGCAATCAGTATCTGGCCTATCACGACGGCCATACCGGCTTTGCCCGCGGGACGTACAAAAACAAGTCCTGGCTGATGCGCATTGCGCAAGAGGTCCAGGATCGGGCCGTGATGTACCAGTTCCAGCTAGAGAAATGCGCGCGTATTCGCTGACGCAAACATGGGTCGCGCGATTTACTGCGTGCGGCCCATATGAAGCTCAATGTTGAAGAGCGTGTTCTTCAGGTTAAGCCCAACATCCATGTCACCCAGAATGACAGTGGTTTTGCCACCAGACCCGTCATTGATGATCCACTGACGCAATTGCACCGGGTCGGCGGTAAACATTAGCTGAATGTTGCCATATTCCGGATGCTCCGGATCTTGCGCCGTAACCACCGTGGCTGTGCCGTCAAACGAATGGCCGACCACCATGTTGGCTTTGTCCAGATCTACCTTGCGCGCAAGGATCACCGACAGCGGCGTACGTTTCAGCGGATAGGTTTCCGGGGGTTGGTTCGATCGCCCGTCAAAAATCGCGACTGTGTTGGCACTGGCCAAGACCATTGCCTCGGCAGGGGGATCATACTCAAATCGCACGCGGCCAGGTCGTTTTAAGTAAAACTGGCCGGTCGAAATTGATCCGTCATCGTTGACCTGCGTAAAGGCAGTCTTGGCCGTTTTGAGATCGTTGAGATAGTCCGAAATATCCTGCAGCGGTAGGATTTCGGCCATCGTGGGCAATGCCATTGCCAGAAACGCGGCGGGCGCGGTGAGGATACGCAACATCTTCATGCCTCATAGGTAGTCATTGGATCGTGCCAGATACACCCCGGCACGATCACATTTGCGCGTTTCCGCCGATTACTGCTCGGGCACCAGAATTTCGCGCTTTCCGACATGGTTGGCAGCGCTGACCAAATTCTGATCTTCCATCTGTTCGACCAATCGGGCCGCTTTGTTGTAGCCAATCGCCAATTTGCGCTGGATGTACGAGGTCGAGCACTTGCGATCCTTGATAACAATCGCCACGGCCTGATCGTAGAGCGCATCTTCGCCATCCGTGTTGCCACCCAGCCCAAGAACTGCATCAATATTGTCAGCGGCACCTTCTTCAGGCCCCTCGACAACACCGCCAACATACTCTGGCTCTCCAAAGCTCTTGAGATGGTTTACTATCTCTTCGACCTCTTCATCACTGACAAAGGGGCCATGGCAGCGCGTGATCTTGGCGCCACCCGCCATGTAGAGCATGTCGCCCATTCCCAACAGTTGTTCGGCACCCATTTCACCCAGAATGGTGCGGCTATCGATTTTCGAGGTCACCTGGAAAGAAATTCGGGTGGGGAAGTTCGCCTTGATCGTACCGGTGATCACGTCGACCGAGGGGCGCTGAGTTGCCATGATGATGTGAATACCTGAGGCTCGCGCCATCTGCGCCAGACGCTGGATACAGGCTTCGATCTCTTTACCCGCGACCATCATCAGGTCAGCCATCTCGTCGACGATAACCACGATGTATGGCATCTTTTCTGGCATCAACTCTTCAGTCTCGAACACTGGTTCGCCGGTATCGTCGTCAAAACCCGTCTGGACCGTACGGCTGAACATCTCGCCCTTGCCTAGCGCATCCGCGACACGGCCGTTGTATCCGTCGATATTGCGAACGCCCATTTTGGACATCTTGCGATAACGCTCTTCCATCTCGCCGACGACCCATTTCAGGGCAACAACCGCCTTTTTGGGGTCCGTCACAACGGGGCTGAGCAAGTGGGGAATGCCATCATAGACGCTGAGTTCCAGCATCTTGGGATCGATCATGATCATGCGACACTCTTCCGGGGTCAGGCGATAGAGCAGTGACAGGATCATTGTGTTGATCGCCACGGATTTACCCGAGCCGGTTGTCCCTGCGATCAGCAGGTGAGGCATCTTGGCAAGGTTTGCGACAACCGAGTCGCCGCCGATATCCTTACCCAGAGCCAGTGGTAGTTTCATGTTGGTGTCATCGAAATCACGGCTAGACAGAATCTCGCGCAGGACCACTTTTTCGCGGTTTTCATTTGGCAGTTCGATACCAATCACGCTGCGGCCCGGCACCGTGGACACACGGGCAGAGAGGGCCGACATGGAACGTGCAATGTCATCGGACAGGCCAATTACGCGCGACGCTTTAAGACCCGGCGCGGGCTCAAGCTCGTACATCGTGACCACGGGGCCCGGACGCACACTGACAATCTCGCCTTTGACGCCGTAGTCGTCCAGAACCGCCTCAAGCATCCGAGCGTTTTCTTCCAAGGCCTCATCGCTCAGGTGATGCCGTTGAATGTCCATAGGGTTGGCCAACAGGTTGAGCGGAGGCAATTCAAACTCGGCCTTATTGTCCTCGAACGCGAGCGAGGGCTGCGCTTCGGCTTTGGCACGCGTCGACGGTTGCACCGCCTTGTTTTGACGTGGCTGTACGACCTTGCGAGGTTCTGCCGTAGGAATGACAGGCGCCTGTGGCGTCGCGACCGGCTCGTGTTGCAAGGGCAATACGTCCATTGATGACTCGGCATCCATTGCGGCCGGGGATGCTGTCAGCGGAGGCTCAGGAGGCAAACCGTTATGCGGTGCTGCGTTTAGTATCAAGGGATCCGGACCACGTCCCTGGGTTAGGGGCGCTACTTCCTCGACTGGCGGTTCCTGCGGATACTCCGACTGTTCCTTGCGCGTGCGGATCACGTCGGCGATCTTGGCGCGGATACGGTCTTCTCCGGGTGCATCGTCGAAATCATCGGCAAAGACGTTTTCGACCAACTCGGGTTCGGGCATGGGGTCTGTGCGCTTGATCAGCGCGGGCATGCGAGCCAACAGACCAACCTTGGCAGGCGCTTCAGGCTCAACCGGAGCTCTCAGCTTTGGCTCGGCTTCGAGAACCACGTCATCCCAACCGGTCTGGGCCGCGGCTTGCATTTCTGCTTCGGCGTCCGCTTTGCGTTCTGCCCGGCGTTGCTTGGCGTTTTGTGCTGCTAGCGCCGCACCGCCCATTCCTTTGCCCAAAAGGGTCATGATCTGTGCATAGCTCAGGATCACGCCAACAATCAGAAAACGTACAATCTGTTTCAGTTCGGGGCGCGTGAAGCCAAGGACAAAGGCTGCCAAGGTTACAAAGGCGAGGCCGACGACCAAAGACATCACTTTGAGCCCGGTCGCAGCACCAATTGGAAGGATTGTCAGGACAGCGCCCAGAACGGTGTCGCCAAACAGGCCGCCCAGACCAAAACTATGTGTCCAGCTTGATCCGGGAACGAGAGTAGAGGCATAGACAGACGCCAAGGCGATCATAATGGGTGCAAAAATAACGCGGCTGAGGGCCCGGTCTTCTCCGACATGCAGGACGAACCGAAGACCCCAGGCTCCAAACAACATGGGCAAACCCCAGCTGCCCCAGCCGACAATCATGAACAAGGGTGCGGCGATCGAGGCGCCCAAACCACCCATCCAGTTTTTGACAGGGGCATCCGTTGCAGAGATCCAGCTGGGATCATTGGGGTCATATGACGTGATCATGGCCGCGGCCATACATCCCAGGACGATCAGCGCAATGCCAACCAGTTCCTTGCCGCGTTTCTCAATAGCGGCTTGTGTCGTGCTATCCAAAAGTGGATCTCGGCCCCTTGCCTGATATGCCATACTCGTTCCCTCGTTCTTATCCGTAGAGACAGTCGCGCAATGTCGTCAGCGCGCGCTGTACCTCGGTTTTTGGAGCCACCAAGGCGACTCGAATAAATTTTTCGCCGGGGTTTCCGGCTTCTGTATCGCGGCTGAGATAGGCTCCGGGCAAAACCCGGATGCCAGTCTCAGTCCATGCTTTCATCGCAGCAGCTTCGCCCTTGTCGACAGGTAACCACAGGAAAAACCCTGCTGGCGGGCTGACATAGCCGGGAACCCCCGACAGGATATCATCCGCAGCCTCAAACTTCTCGGCATAGAGCGCGCGGTTTTCGACAACATGCGCCTCGTCGGCCCAAACCTTTGCCGCCGCCATCTGCAACGGCAAAGGCAACGGCGCCCCGGAATAGGCCCGCAGCTGACGAATACGGCGAATGCTCTCTGGCCCGCCTGCAACGAACCCCGAGCGCAATCCTGGAAGGTTCGAGCGTTTGGACAGCGAGTGAAACACCACCACGCGCTCTGGATCGGCGCCCAGTTCGGCCGCCATCTCCAGAGCGCCCACAGGCGGTGTGGTCCGGTAAATCTCGGAGTAGCATTCGTCAGCAAAAATCTTGAAATCGTGTTTTTCGGCCAGCGCAAACAACGTTGACCAATACGCTCGATCCGCCACCGCCCCCTGCGGGTTGGAGGGTGTACAGATATAGGCGATTGCGGTGCGATCCAGGGCATCGGCCGGCAGGCCTGCGTAATCTGGCAGAAACCCGGTCTCGGCGGTGGTGTTGACGAACACCGGTTCGGCCCCGACGGAAATCGCGGCAACGGCATAGACTTGGTAAAACGGGTTTGGCGTCAAAACGACAGGGCGGTGGCCGTTCTTGGTTTCGGGACACAGCGCCATTGCCGCGTTGTAAAGCCCTTCGCGTGTGCCGTTCAAAGCCATGATCTGGCTCTCCGGCACAGAAACATCATACCTCTGCATGATCCAATCAGAGATCGCGTCCAGCAATTCGGGCGCGCCCTCGTTCGGGGGATAGCGGTTAAATCCTTCGGCGTGTTCGGCGATGACATCCGTAACCCAAGCCGGAAACTTATGTTTCGGCTCTCCGATGGTCATATGCACAACGTCGCCGCCGGGCTGATGGTGATCCAACAGCGCGCGCAAACGCGGGAACGCATAAGCCGGTAGGTTCGAGAACCGCTCGGGAAACATCTTCAACTGCCTCAAGGTTCGGGGTCATTGCGCCCCGTTTGACCCCAAATTACCCAAGCAAGCCCTCTACGTCCAGAAAAATGCCTGCGTTTCCGACAGTTGTGTCTTTTGAGTCAGCCGCACTTTGGCGCTTAGGTGCGGATCACCGGTTCTACGGCTGCAGCCACACGCAACAGGCGCTCTTCTTCCATCGGCGCACCCAGCATCATCAACCCACAACTAGGCGCGTTGGTTGGCAGGGAAACCCCACATAGCCCCATCAGATTGCCGATCCGGGTGTTTCGCAGCGCCAGAAGGTTCTCGACCACGTAATACTCGTGATCATTCATAAGACGATCTGCGTCCGGTGGCAGAATAGGGGCTGTTGGCAAGAGAACTGCATCATAGCTGGCGACGCGTTGGTCCCATTCGAGCCGCAAAGCCTCAAGAGATTTCCATGCGGCGACATAGGTTGGACCATCAAAGCCGGCTCCAGCCCGGAAACGTTCCAAAACCTGATCAAACATCAAGTCCGGTGAGGCTTCGATCACGTCCCGCCACAATCCATAGGCTTCTGCAGTGAACAGTGGTGCACTGAGCTGAAGGGCATTGGCCACTTCTGGGGCATCGATCTCTTCAATTTCGGCGCCCATATCACCCAAGCGCGCAACGGCGTCTTGAAAGGCCGCCAAAGGCGCCTCGCGAACGTCGTCAAAGGCCGCAGTCTGAAGAACCGCAAACCGCTTACCCTGAAGGCTTGCGCCGCGAAGATCAGCCACTTGCCCCCCTTCGAGCATAGCCAGCATCATGGCCGCGTCTTCAACCGTGCGGCACAGGGGCCCGACCGTATCAAACCGCTCGCACAACGGAACAACACCGTCTGCCGACACCCGACCTTCGGTCGTTTTCAGACCGACGAGATCGTTCCAAGCCGACGGGATGCGAACCGACCCGCCGGTGTCTGACCCGACACCAACCGCCGCCAACCCAAAAGCCACTGACGCTGCGGCCCCAGAAGATGACCCGCCGGGAACCGCCCGTGGATCGTTGATGCAAGGTGGCGTCGCCGTCATCGGGTTCAATCCAAGACCAGAGAACGCCAATTCGGACATATGTGTTTTCCCAAGGCAGACCAAACCCATTGCGGTCGCATTGATGAGTACCTGCGCGTCTTGCTCAGGCACCCGCCCCTTCAAAAGGCGCGATCCGGCTTCGGTTGCTACGCCCGCACTGTCAAACAGGTCTTTCCAACTGATCGGGACGCCATCCAGCAGAGATAGACGTTGACCGGCGCGGGCGCGTTCTGCCGCCGCCTCAGCCTCGGCCAGAGCCCGATCATAGGTCACGACTGAGTATATCCTGTCACGGGCATCATGACTGTCGATGGCCCCAAGAAAGGCCTGTGTCAGTGCCACAGGGTCAATTGACCCATCTCCAATTCCACGCCCCAGATCGGCCGCGCTCATCTCTAACCAATCAAACATTGCAATTCCCTCGCCTTATCCCCGTGAATATGACGGTAGCGGCCTTGGGTAGCATGGACAATCCCACAGACTCGCGCATATTGATGTCCATGAGCTATGACACCGATATTCTGATCTCTGGCGGTGGCCTTAATGGCCCGGCCTTGGCGCTGGGGCTGGCACGGGCCGGGTTCAACGTGACCGTTGTGGACGCCCGCCCGGAAACCGCGCGTGCAGGCGACAATTTCGATGGGCGCGGCTATGCCTTGGCCTTGGCCTCAAAACGACTGCTGAGCGCCATTGGCGTCTGGCAACGTGTCGCTGAAAGCGCCCAGCCCATGAACGAAATCAAGGTGTCCGATGGCCGCTCGGGTGAGGGCCCATCGCCGTTCTTCCTGCATTTCGACCACACAGAAATCGAAGAAGGCCCAATGGGCTTTATGCTCGAAGACCGCTTTCTGTACCGTGCTTTTCTGGATGCTATGCAGGAACAAGAGCGCATTACCAAGATCACCGAAGACAGCGTTGTCGGGCAAGAGATCGACACGACGGGTGTGACGGTCACTTTGGCCACTGGCAAAACGCTGCGTGCACGTCTTTTGGTTGGATGCGACGGGCGTCAAAGCGGTGTGGCAAAACGGGCTGGCATCAAACGCACGGGCTGGGGTTACGGCCAAACGGCCTTGGTTTGCGCCATTGCACAC
The DNA here is from genome assembly GCF_947498095.1 of uncultured Shimia sp. GTDB lineage: Bacteria > Pseudomonadota > Alphaproteobacteria > Rhodobacterales > Rhodobacteraceae > Shimia. The sequence continues at coordinate 202,975 of NZ_CANMJE010000001.1, forward strand.
GAAAAGCCGCACAACGGGATTGCCCATCAGTTCTTTATGCCTCCCGGACCACTCGCGATCCTGCCACTCCCCGGTAACATGTCCTCAATTGTCTGGAGCGAAACCGACGAGAATGCCCGCCGTATTCACGCTCTTTCAGACGAAGATTATATGGCCATGCTACGCCCTCGTTTCGGAGATTTCCTTGGTGAGATTGAGCTGGCCGGGGCACGGTTCACTTATCCGCTGAATTTGACTGTTGCGAACGAATTCGTGGCAGAGCGTGTCGCCCTGGTTGGGGATGCCGCCCACGGTATGCACCCCATCGCCGGGCAAGGCCTGAACGCCGGTCTGCGCGATGTCGGGGCGTTGGTGCAAATCCTGGACGAGGCGAAAAAACGCGGCGAAGATTTTTCCAGTATTGACGTTCTTGAGCGTTTTCAGGAATGGCGTCGCTTTGACACGCATGCTCTAGTGGCGGCGACAGACCTTACCAACAAATTGTTTTCAAACGACAATCCGTTGCTACGACTGGGGCGCGACATTGGCATGGGTTTGGTCAATGCCTCCCCTGCCCTGCGCCGTACCTTTATGAGAGAAGCAGCTGGACTAACCGGAGAACTGCCGAACTTGATGCGCTGACCGGCGTTAGTCGATCTTTCGCGCCTCATCCACCAGCATGACCGGGATACCGTTGCGGATAGGAAAAGCCAACTTGGCGGTTTCCGAAATCAGTTCCTGAGCTTCCGCATCGTATTTCAGTGTGTTGCGGGTCTCGGGACAGATCAACGCCTCTAACATACGTCGGTCCAAGCCGGTTTTCGCGTCGCTCATTGCATCAAATCCTCTCCGGCGCCGCCCAGCAGCGCAAATTCGATCAGAGTGATAAGCGTTTCCCGTCGGGTTGCCAAGCTAGGGGCCTCTAACAAGGCCTGCTTATCCTCTGGCGCGAGGTCCAGCAGCATCGACAGAGAGTTTATCAGCAACTCGTCATTTGCATCTTTGAGCGTATCCCAGTCCGTCGACAGATCCATGGCGCCAAAGTATTTTTCCAAGAGCGCCATAAAATCGGCGCGTGCAAACACCTCGTCTTTTTCCGAAGGGCCAAGATCACGTTCGAAGCCCTCCCAACTGACATCGCAACGGCGATAGGGCTGAAACCCTTCGACCTCTCGAAGCACCCGAAAACGTGATACGCCCGACAGCGTGATCAAGTACCGATGATCCTCGGTTTCAGAGAACTGAGTGATACGTCCAGCACAGCCGATCATGTGCAGCCCAGCACCATCGCGACCCGGCACATCATTGGGCTGAACCATGCCAATAAGCCGCTCCGGAGTTTTCAACGCATCATCAAGCATGGTCAGGTAGCGCGGTTCAAAGATGTGCAACGGCAAGCGTGAACGGGGCAATAGAAGCGCCCCGGGCAACGGAAAAATGGCCAGTGTATCCGGCAGATCAGCGACTTTGAACATAGTCCAAATGGTAGCGCATTCGCGCTCTCAGGCAAATATGATTGAACTCAGCTTGCGACGACCGTTCAACACCACAGGATCATTTGGCTTGAGCGAATCGAAGATTGTGAACAGCTGCGCCTTGGCCGCGCCATCGTTCCATTCTCGGTCGCGGCGGAACAAATCCAACAGTTCGTCAACAGCCGCTTCGGTTTCCCCGGCGGCGTGAAGCGCCTGTGCCAGATCAAGGCGCAATTGATGATTGCCCGGATCGGCCTCCACAGCCGCACGCAACTCAGCAACGGGACCCGCATTCTCGGCCTGACGCGCGAGTTCCAACTGCGCATGGGCCGCTTCGATCTCGGGAGCTTCCGCCATTTCGGCAGGCGCGCCATTCAGCACGGCCTCGGCCTGATCCAAAGCGCCCATCGCGATGTTCGCCCGCGCCAAGCCACCAAAAGCAGCGACGTTCGACTGATCCTGTTCAAGGATTGCAGCAAAGGTTTCACCAGCGGACTGTGCATCGCCTGCGGCGAGCATCTCTTCTGCGGCTTCAACGGCTTCTTCCAGCCCGCCATCCGCAGCACCCCCAGAGGCCTCTATGACCCGGTCTACAAACGCGGTGATCTCGCTTGGCGGCAACGCTCCCTGAAACCCATCAATGGGCTGCCCCTGCCAAAAGGCAAAAACAGTCGGAATCGACTGAACCCGCAATTGCCCTGCGATCATCTGGTTTTCGTCAACATTGACTTTAGCCATCTTGACCGCCCCACCAGCAGCAGTCACCGCCGCCTCGAGCGCCGGACCCAAGGTCTTACATGGGCCACACCAGGGTGCCCAGAAATCCACGATGACGGGAACAGTTTGGGATGCTTCGACAACATCTGCCATAAAGTCCGCTTCTGTAACGTCCTTGATCAAATCTGCCGCAGGTGCTGCGCCTTGTCCAAGTTCCAGCATGGTTCGTGTCCTCGAATTATCAGTTGGCCTCTATATGACGATGTTCACTGACGTTTCAAAGGGCCAACGCCAATTAATCAGTCAGGATTTTCATCCCAAGCATCAAGAAAAGGCAACCCAAAGGGTTCGCCGTTGAACGTATGCGTGCAACAGGAACAAAATGGGCGCAGGTTGGCTGCGTTCAACGCGGGATCGACCTTAACCAGATAGCCATCGTCATCAACGTATAAACCATTGTAATAAGACGACTCTCCGCCACGAACCAACGCCTGTTGATCCAATTCAGAGCGCGCAACGATGTCCCAGATGGGCTCTTCGCTGTCCAATCGAGAGGTCGCCTCGGAATAAACTTCGGCCCAAGGTTTCCCAACCTTTGACAGAAGGTATTTGTACAGCGGCGTGTAATCCAACCCGTGGCGAAGACCTTTGCGCATGCCTTTCTTGGTGTCAGGGTCAGCACTTTCTTTCAATCGACCACAACCGTGACGCACGCCATGCGTGCGAGTGTTCACTTTTCGATACAGCGGCTTTTTGCGATCTCGCCGCATTACAGATCAAAGCTGGCAAACACCGGCGCGTGGTCGCTGGGCTTTTCCCAGCCACGTGCATCACGCAAAACGCGACTGCCATGCCCTGCGTTTGAGATATCGGGTGTGGCCCAGATGTGATCAAGGCGACGGCCTTTGTCCGCAGCATCCCAATCGCGGGCGCGGTATGACCACCAACTGTAAAGGCGTCCGTCGGGAATATCCTGACGGGTGATGTCTACCCAATTGCCTGAGTCTTGCGTCTCGGCCAGATGTTCAACTTCGATCGGCGTGTGACTGACGATTTTCAAAAGTTTCTTGTGATCCCAAACGTCATCTTCGCGCGGCGCAATATTCAAATCCCCAACAAGAATGGACTTTTCCGGCTTGTTGCCGTGAAACCAGTCGCGCATCTCGGTCAGGTAATCCAGTTTCTGGCCAAACTTTTCGTTCACCTCGCGGTCAGGCTTGTCGCCCCCCGCTGGAACATAGAAATTGTGAACCGTGACGCCGTTTTCCAGCTTGCCCGCGATGTGGCGTGCATGGTTCAGCGATGCAAAATCCTCGGCGCCCGCCTCAACCATTGGAATCTTCGACAGGATCGCAACGCCGTTGTAGCCTTTCTGTCCCCGTGCCACCATGTGGGTATAGCCTAGCGCTGCAAAGCCTTCGGTCGGAATCTTCTCAACTGGGCTCTTGCACTCCTGAAGGCACAACACATCCGGCGCCTCTTCTTCAAGCAATTTCAGCACGATAGGCTCGCGCAGGCGCACAGAGTTGATGTTCCAGGTGGCAAGAGTAAAGGACATGGGCGCGCTCCAACTTAATCAAATCGCGCCCACCCTACTTAGTCTGAACTCCAGTTGCTACTGACAAAAACGGGGCATCGTGTTGCCAGAAACACACGCGCCGGACGCGTCGGTTGGATGCCGGATTAGCCGATCAAACCTTCCTGACGGAACAGCGCCTTAACGTCTTGTTCTGGCCGTGCTCCATAATGGCTGATGACTTCGGTCGCGGCGATACATCCCATCCGACCAGACACTTCAAGTGATTGCCCAGTGGCATATCCATATAGGAACCCAGCCGCGAACTGATCGCCTGCACCTGTGGCATCAACGGGAACAATCTCGTTGACCGGAACCACGGCTTCTTCTTCGCCGCGCACCAGCACCACGTCATGCCCAGAGCGCGTGCAGACAACCATGCCTGCGTCCTGCGCCGCCTGTTCCAGCGCAGTGGACAGGTCAGTATGATACAGCGAAGACCACTCGTGTTCGTTTCCGATCACATAGTCGAGTTCTTTCACAAGCCGACGAAAGTCATCACGGTGACGCTCAACACAGAACGGATCAGACAGAGCAATACCTGCCTTACCACCAGCGTTGTGACAGTGTTTTACAGCAGCTTCAAAGGCCTCTTTGCCTTTGGGCTTGTCATAGAGGTAGCCCTCGAGGAACAGAATTTGCGCCTGACCCGCCACATCGTCCGAGACGTCCTCGGGGCCCAATTCTGCGGATATCCCCAGATAGGTGTTCATCGATCGCTCACCGTCGGGAGAAACAAAGATCATCGACCGCGAGGTCGGCAACTCACCACCCGGCACAGGCGGGTTCACGAAATCGGTGCCATCGGCCTGCATTTCTGCGGCATAGAACTTGCCCAGCGCATCGTCATGAACCCGGCCAATAAACCCTGTCGATAGACCCAGTGATCCAAGGCCCGCAATGGTGTTCGCCACCGAGCCACCCGGCGCCTGTGTGCGGTTGGTCATGCCTGCATAAAGCATCTCGCCACGCTCACGTTCGACGAGTTGCATGATGCCTTTCTGGATGCCCATCAGGTCCAGAAACGAGTCATCCGACTGCGAGATCACGTCCACGATGGCGTTGCCGATACCGACAACCTGATAATTCTTGCTCATAGGTTTTTGTCCTCAAACATACAAAGGTCCCGGATCAGGCAGTTGCCGCATATGGGCTTGCGCGCTTTACAGACATAGCGTCCGTGCAGGATCATCCAGTGATGGGCGTGGTGTTGAAAATCCACGGGAATATTGTCTTCGATGGCGCGCTCTACCGCGACAACATCTTTGCCGGGGCAAACACCCGAGCGGTTACCAAAGCGATAGATATGGGTGTCCACGGCCTGCGCCGGATAAGACCACCACATGTTCAATACGACATTGGCGGTCTTACGGCCTACGCCGGGCAGCCCTTCCAAAGCGGCGCGGGAATTGGGCACCTCGCCGCCATAGTCATCCACCAGAATGCGGCTGAGTTTCATGACGTTCTTGGCCTTGTTGCGATAAAGGCCAATGGTCTTGATGTGCTCGATCAGTTTCTCTTCGCCGAGGTCCAGCATCTTCTGAGGGGTGTCAGCGATCTTGAACAGTTCTTTGGTGGCCCGGTTCACACCCACATCCGTCGCCTGGGCGGACAGCGCCACGGCGACAACCAGCGTATAGGCATTCACATGATCCAGCTCGCCCTTAGGCTCGGCTTCTGACGCCTGAAAGCGGGTGAAAATCTCGCGGATGGTGTGATAGTCGAGTTGCTTGGCCATAGCCCCCTAATGCCGCGAAGCCGTGCGGGGGTAAAGCCCTTGGCACACAGAGCCTAGTCCAGTTGCAGGATGAACACGTCCTCGGCCCAGCCATCCACATTATCGCGCGCGCGAATATGCAGGATTTTGGCATCTGCTGGGATCGCGACGCCTGAGAGCGACCGGGTAAAGGGTTGCTCGTTCACATGCGGGTGCAGAAGTTCGCGAAAACCCAGAACCTTGCCGGAAGGCAATTCGACTTGCCAACCATCGGCGTAATGATCCCAACCCGTATCAGGGTGGGACAGGGTCACATCAAAACGCCATGAGTTGCCAGACTGGCTGGCGCGGACGTCTTCGACAACAGGAGCATCTGCCAGGGCCGGAGCGGCGGCGATCAGCAAGGGGATCAGGAATCTCATGCGTAAACCCTAGGCCACGGATTGTCCGGGGCCTAGGGTCAATTCACTCACGTTTGCTCACAAGTCAGGGTTTCCAACCGGGACCTTCGAAGAGATAGCCCCAAAACTCACGCCCGGATTTGGCCTTTCTCAGGTCCTTGACCAGCGCAGGAATCTCCGAGAACCAAACCTTGATTGGGTTCTGGCTGTCAAAATCCGTCGTCAAACCATAGCGCGGGCGTTCTTCTTCTTTCTGGAACGTGCCGAACATCCGGTCCCAGATGATCAGGATGCCGGCATAGTTGCGGTCCAGGTATTTATCATCGCTGCCGTGGTGCACCCGATGATGCGAAGGCGTGTTCAGCACCCACTCCAACGGCCCCAGCTTGCCGATCAACTCGGTGTGCAACCAAGTCTGGTAACCCAGCACCACAAGCGCGCAACCAAACACCACCTCAGGGCTGAAACCGATCAGGACCATCGGGATGTGGATGATAAAGGCCCAGATTCCTTCAAAGGGCCCAAAGCGAACCGCAGTCACGATGTTATAGTCCCGAGATGAATGGTGCACCGCGTGCTGGGTCCACAGTAGCCGAACTTGATGGGCGATCCGATGCTCCCAGTAGTAGGTGAAATCCGCCAGTATGAGGGCAAGTACGATTGTCCACGCCGTTGTCGGGATTTCCCAGCTGATCAACTCGTAGCCGATGACATAAAGACCGCTGTAGGCGGCGGTCATGATGAACACCTCAACCGCAATCGATGGGATCTGGGTCGACGCGCTCGCGATCATCTCAAGAATGGTCTTTCCGCGCGCGGTTCCCTTGAACAGCACCTCAGCGATTTCGATCAAAAGGATCGCAGCACCAATCAGAAAGAAAACTTCATCAATCTGTTCGGCGAGCGCAAAAAAGGCTTCGGGCAGCATCAGGTGTCACCGGCCAGACCGCTTGACAGCGTCTGCCACGCGAGGGCCGAAGCCTGTTTGGGCGTCGCCTCACCGTCCTTGACCATGGACCATGCAGTATAGGTCATTGCTTCGTAGGTTTTAACCGCCCATGCGGTGGGGATGTTGGCGGCGATGCTGCCTTCTTTGCGAACTTCTTCCATGGCTGCTGTCAGCTCTTCGCGCTGCCGCTCATATTCCTTCGCGACTTCCGGTACGTGCTCCAGCGGCTCAGTTTCCAGAAAAGTCTGACGGTCGGCCAGCGCCACCATCGCATCCAGTCCCAGACGCATCGCGTCGGTATAGCTCTCTGCGTCGCGGGTTGCTTTATCAAAGGCCGTGTCGATGTCTTTGATAGCTTTCAGGGCAAGGGCAGTCATGAGATCCTCTCTTCCTTTGAAATGCCGGTGCAGGGTCGCCCGGCCGATGCCTGCCGCCGTGGCCACTTCGGCGAGCGTTGCTGTGGGTTTCGCCGCAAAAGTGGCAAATGCGGCGTTCAGAATGGCGGTTTCAGTTTTATCAGTCATGATACATTAATGTCTCATTTGAGACATTAATATCAATAGAAGGTACAATAAGGGCCGCGCTTGGCGGCCTTAACTATTTGATTTCTAATCTTACTTTTTGTCGGAATTGAGCGTCTGCTCACGCAACGCTGCTTCAATATCGGTCAGCCGATTGAGCACTTCATCGCGATATGTGTCGGTTCTCTCGTCCGCTTCCTGATGGTGCGCATCCTGCATCGAATTCACCACCAAACCGACAACAAGGTTGAGAATGATGAATGTCGTGAGCAGGATGAACGGGACAAAGAACATCCACGCATAGGGCGCCTGTTCCATCACCGGGCGCACGATGCCCATAGACCAGCTTTCGAGCGTCATGATCTGGAACAGCGAATACATCGACGCGCCAAGTGTGCCGAACCAATCCGGGAACATCGCACCAAAAAGCTTGGTCGCCATCACGGCGCCGATATAAAACACCAGCCCCATCAGCAGGAAAACCGACCCCATACCGGGCAACGCATTGATCAGACCTTCGATCACGCGGCGCAGGCTGGGCGCGACTGAGACGACCCGCAGCAATCGCAGGATACGGAGGGCACGCAGCACAGACAAACCTTGCGCGGAAGGTACCAAGGAAATGGCAACGATGACAAAGTCAAAAATGTTCCAACCATCCCGCCAAAACTGGGCACGTTGCACAAACAGCTTGGCGACGATCTCGACGACAAAGATTGCCAGACACAGCCCGTCTAGCAACAGGATCAGAGGCCCCGCTGCTTCCATAACCGTAGGTGAGGTTTCCAACCCCAGAATAATGGCGTTGAACAGGATCACACCCAAAATGGTGTTGCGGACAACCGGGCGATCCAAGATCGCAGCAAGCCGGTCGCGAAATGAAAATGGAGCAGGTGCGGATGTTTGTGTCATGCAGCGCTATATGGGGCGATGGGACGTCATCAGCAACCGACTAAAGCCTCACGATGGTTTCCTTCGTGAAATTTACGTAACCCTCTTGTTCATGTAGCAAATGGGACTGCATTTCCTCGTGTAGGTCTGCCAGTCGAAAAAACGGCACCGCCGGATAAACGTGATGTTCTGTATGATAGGGCATATTCCACGCCAAGAACCGAACAATTGCCGTGGTGTAAGTGGTGCGCGAATTGTCAAACATGTTTGCCACTTGGGGACAGCGCCCATGTTCTGCCAGCAAATACAATCGCAAGAAGGGCTGTCCCACCAAAACAGGCAGTATCCATACCCAGAATAGCAAGGAAGATGCGAAAAGGCTGAGCAAAGCGAGCAGGTAAATCAACACCATCCAGCGCGCCTCAGTTTTCAATCGGGGCCGCACCCTCTCGGGCAAATAGTCGGCCTCAACCCGTCCAGTCGCGTTCACCCAGACTTGCCGCGCCATGGACACCCAAAAGGGCAATCCGGTGACATGCCATAGAAACGGCCCCCAACCTTCATAGTGCTTTTGCCCGGCGGCCAGCTCAGGATCTTTGCCGGGGATATTGGTGTAGCGATGGTGGGCAAAGTGAAAATACCGAAACCACTCAAACGGCAAGACCAGCAGCAGGCCACACGCTCGGCCAACCCATTCGTTAAGCGCTTCATTGGCGAAGGGCGTTTTGTGCGTAGCCTCGTGCTCTAGCGTAAAGAGAAAGACAATGGCGATGCCCTGAATGGGCACCACGACCCACCAAAGCGGGAGGCCAAAAGCAATCCACCCGCCGCACACCAGTATGAGGGCAACGTGCCCCAGAAGATGTTTTATCCCGGCCGCATCGCTGCGCTGCGTCAGCCGGGTTTGCGTGTCCGTTGGCAAGGATTTCAAAAACGCTTTGTGATCCATAACCGGCAGTAGGACCAAAATCTCATCTTCGTCAAAGTCTTTGCGACGTGCAGGTTACCGTCAAAGGCCGTCCTTGACGCTATTTCGCAACAAAAGTCTTTCAGGTTTTGGAAGTGCATTGGCTGAAGCGCCCAACAATGGCACTGTTGCAGCGTGGTTTTGTATCGAGTCCCGATCGGTAAAACTCGCTTTTCGGCACATAGACGGCGTGGAGGCTGACATGACCTTTCCTAAATTCCTTCTTGGCCTGTCTTGTGCGGCGGGCTTCGGCCTGTCACCCGCTTTGGCAGAGGAAGACAATCCTCTGAGTTTCAATCTGGGCAGCGGCAACAGCCTGACGTTCTACGGATACATCAAGGCAAGTTTCATCAAGGACTTTGACTATGACCTTGGCGATACCACCAGCGGGCTGAGTTCAATTGGCCTGCCAGGAGGCCCCGTGGCAGGGGACTCAGCACGCGCGCACCTCAAGGAAACGCGCTTGGGGGCTGATCTTTATCTCGGAGATGTTCTGGTCAAATACGAAGGTGACTTTTTCGGCACCAACAGCATCGATTTCCGCACACGTCACGCCATGATTTCCTGGAACGGTCTGATGGTTGGTCAATACTGGACCAACTTCATGTCGCTCGAGAACCTAGGAAAGACTGTCGACTTTCAGGGACCCGCCGGTGTCCCGTTCGCGCGCCTACCGCAAATCCGTTACACGTATAAACCTAATGACCAATGGACTCTGTCTGGTTCAATCGAAGAAGATAAATCAAACGAAGATGACGTTCAATTCACCTTTGCCGCGCGACGTGGCTATGAAAATGCGATGCTGCGCGTCGCTGGAATTTACCGCGACACTGTGATCAGCGGGACAGAAGTTCAGGGCTGGGGTGTCAGCATCGGCGGTTGGATAGATGCGTGGGAGGGCGGTCGCTTGACGGGCATTTTCACCACCGGTGAAGCCATTTCCGACATCCTGACCTTTGGTCTAGATGGCAATGCGCTGACGGTTGGTGGCAATGAAGTTGGCGTCAATGCACTCTCGCTGGGTGTTCACCAGAAAATTGGCGACAAACTCACGCTGGCGGCCACAACGGGTCTGACCGACCTTGAAGTGGCTTTCGGGACGGATACCCAACGTTTGACCACGCTGCACCTGTCGGCCTTTTACGATGTGTCGGATAGTGTTCAGCTTTCCGCTGAATTCTATACCGGTACGCGCAAACAAGGCGATGGCGTAGAATTTGACGCCGACCGCGTGATGATGGCCGCAACCTTCCGGTTTTAAACCACGATAAAGCACAAGAATCGGGTCGCATGACCCTCTCTCGTCTCTTATCCTTTGGGTAACGAAACGGGAGAGATATCCATGAGTGACATGGAACAAGGATACCATTTCAAAGTGATGCGGCGCGCGATCGACTTGATCGATCAAAGCGACGAGAACCTTGCGCTGGAAGATCTTGCACGGGCCATGGACATGAGTCCTGCGCATTTTCAGCGGCTGTTTACAAAATGGGCCGGGGTATCGCCGAAAAAGTACCAGCAATATCTGACATTGGGTCACGCCAAGGCCTTGCTGCACGATCATTTCACCACGCTTGAGACATCAAACGCTGTCGGCCTGTCGGGGTCGGGGCGGTTGCATGACTTGTTTCTGCGTTGGGAGGCCATGAGCCCCGGTGATTTCGCGCAAAAAGGCGCTGGGCTCACGATCTATTGGGGATGGTTCGACAGCCCGTTTGGTTTGAGTCTTGTGATGGGGACGGACAAAGGGATTTGTGGCATCGGATTCGCCTCGGAAACCGGAGAAGAAGACGCGATGCTTGACCTGGTCTCGCGGTGGCCCAAAGCGACATTTGTCGAAGACCCGATGTTTCTGCGGCCTTGGGTGTTGTCTGCCTTTAATGAAACGACGGGCGAGCTGGGAAAGACACCTGTCTACATGATCGGCTCACCTTTGCAGATCAAAGTTTGGGAGGCGCTGATGCGTATCCCCTCGGGGCAGGTCTCGACCTATTCTGAAATCGCCCAATCCATTGGGATGCCGCGAGCGGTCCGCGCCGTTGGAACGGCCGTCGGGCGCAACCCGGTCAGCTGGCTGATCCCGTGTCATCGCGCATTGCGGAAGTCGGGCGCATTGGGGGGATATCACTGGGGATTGCCAGTCAAACGGGCCCTTTTGGCATGGGAAGCCGCCCGTGCTGAGGCCGATGACACCCCAAAATCGCGGGAAATTGCCTAAAACTGGGTTTCACCCCTTTGGAATGGCGGTTGTTCTACCTTATATGTAAGGCAGGAACAGAGCCGGAAAACCGGCCAAACGATCCAGAGGCAGCAGTTATGACCAGATTTACACTCCCAGTACTCGTGCTTTCCGTTGTCGCGCTTGGCGCTTGTACGGACCCCGCCTATGTGACGGGCGATGCGGAAACGCGCGATGAATACAAAAACACCAAAACTGGCGCCGTCGTTGGCGGTTTGCTGGGTGCAGGCATAGGCAAAGCCACAGGCGGCAGTGCTTTGGCCGGGGCTGCCGTGGGTGCGGGTGTCGGCGCAATTATCGGCAATGATCTGGACAAACAGGCTGCTGAGTTGCGAGACGACATCGACAACGAAGATGTCACCATCGAAAACACTGGCGACAAGCTGATCGTGACCTTGCCCCAAGACATCACATTTGCCTCGGACAGCTACGCGGTCCGTCCCGGATTGGTTGATGATTTGGGGGCTGTGGCAAACAGCCTGAAGAAATATCCGAATTCTGTTGTGCAGGTGATCGGCCACACAGACAGCTCTGGGTCGGCTGAGCATAACCAAACTCTCTCGGAAGATCGCGCCAACGCTGTTGCAGACAAACTGATGGATGCGGGCGTCGCGTTTGAGCGGATTGAGACCGTCGGCAGGGGCGAAGACCAACCTGTCGCGTCAAATCTGACCGAAGAGGGGAAAGCACAGAACCGCCGCGTGGAAATTGTCATCCTGCCAAACGGCTGACCCGCGACCCCTTTTGAGTCAAACCCGCAACGCCGCGCAGCCCCTGTGCGGCGCTTGTCATTGTAACGAGCTCTAAAGCCCATAGCTTGGACTCGAGACAAAGGAGTATGCCATGACATCATTCACTCTTCTCGGTTTGTCCGGGTCACTCCGGCAAGGGTCAGCAAATCGCAAATTGTTGCTAGAGGCGGCGCGGCTTTCGTGTGCGACCTATACCGAGGCTGACCTGCACCTGCCGCTATACGACAACGATGTTGAAAATGCGCAGGGCTTGCCAGATGCGGTTGAACGGCTGGTTCGACAGATTGATGAGGCCGATGCGGTCGCAATCTCGACCCCAGAGTACAATTCAGGCATTTCCGGCGTTCTCAAGAATGCGCTCGACTGGATCAGCCGATCCTCAGAAAAACCCTGGGCCGGCAAACCGGTGATCCTCACATCGGCTGCCGCGGGTCGTGCAGGCGGGGTGCGGGCACTGACCATGTTGCGGTCGTGCATGGTGCCTTTTCGTGCCAAGGTTATCGCAGGGCCGGAACTCGCCGTGGCCGACTGCAACAACCAGTTCAGCGAAGATGGCCGCCTGGCACCGCGCTACGAGACGTCGCTGAAAGATCTAGTGACAGCCCTGAAGCAAGAGGCCGGTTCTTAAACCCGGTTGCTAATCTCCAACAGGTTTCCATCCGGATCACGCAGGTAAATCGACAGGATGGGACCTGTTGCGCCAGTGCGGTGAACCGGCCCTTCCTCGACCGCAACACCCTTGGCGGCAAGATGATTTTGCCAGTCTTCTATCGGGGCATCGCTGAGAAAACACAAATCAGCCGAGCCTGGCATCACGCTGCCGGCCTTGGGCTCAAATTCAGCCCCTGACGCATGCAGGTTGATCTTTTGTCCACCAAAGTTCAACGCCCAGCGCGTACTGCCATCTGCGGGCGTAAATCGATCGGCCGTCATGCCGAGTATGCCAACATAAAACCCGATGGAAACCTCAACATCAGCCACAGTCAGAACGAGATGGTCCAGCGATGTCACATGGGGTGTCATGGGGCTTGCTCCTGTCAGGACGTGGGAATAGCGTCACCACATGCAGAATGACCTGTCTCAAGCTCACAGTCAAAGCGACGTCATGGACCCGGCGCGCGCCGCGGCCTGTCTCACGACGCTGGACTTGCCCGCCGACATCGCTCCGGGTGACGCACTTCCGCCGTTCTTTCACTATCTCTATTTCTGGGATGCGCAGCCACCGGGACAACTCGGCCGCGACGGACATCCCAAGGTCGGCGGGCTGATCCCTGATATGGGCTTGCCCCGGCGCATGTGGGCGGGTGGTCAACTTGAGTTTCACGCCCCCTTGCGCGCCGGGATCATGGCAACAAGGACGACAACCGTCGCTTCAGCTCAGCAAAAGGAAGGGCGCACGGGGCCATTGGGCTTTGTAAAACTGCACCACGACATCTCGCAAAATGGCGTAACTTGCGTGACCGAATTTCAGGATCTAGTGTACCGCGAGGATCCCGCCCCGGATGCCCCAAAACCGATGCCCCCAGTGGCCCGCACAGACGAGATACACAGCGAGACCGCGCATTTCGACACGACCAAGCTGTTCCGTTACTCGGCGCTCACTTTCAACGGGCATCGCATTCACTATGATCTCGATTACTCAAAATCCGTTGAGGGGTATGATGGTCTGGTTTTGCATGGACCACTGCTGGCGCAGTTGTTGATGTTGATGGCCGAACAACAGTTAGGAGGGTTAAAGCGGTTTTCTTTTCGTGCCACGGCACCGCTCATGCATTTTGAAGAGGCGGTCCTGTGTTGGGGAGGTGACGGCACTTGCTGGGTGCGTGGTCCGGATGGTCGGCAAAACATGATAGCCGAAGCTGGTTAACCCCAGTTTTCGTATTGCCAAAAATACTCCCGCCGGAGGCATCCCACCTTACAGGCTCTGATACGGCCTGAACCTCTCGGGAATGTTGTCCTGCCCTTCAAGCACCAAATCCGCCAACACCTCTCCAGCCTTTGGCGCCATGCCAAACCCGATTTTGAATCCACCGTTGGCAACATAGTCCCCTTCGCGGGTTGGATGCAGGCCAAGCATCGGCGCACGGCTCTTTGCGCGGGGACGCAGCCCGGCCCAACGTTCAACGATGGGCGCAGCGGCCAGCATCGGAAACACGGAACAGGCGCGCTGGATCAGATCTTCGAGCTGCTCATCCGTCCGGTCGGGCGAGGCATACTCGCGTTCGGAGGTGGACCCAACTGCGACGGTGCCATCGGCATGTGGCACAACCAGAACATCACCGGCGGACGTGATCGGCGCACCCCGCGCATCCAGCCCCAGAATTGCGGCCTGTCCTTTGACACCGTTGCCGACTTGTTTGCCAAGGGCCTTGCTGATCTCTTGCAGGTCCGAGACTCCGGTGGCCCAGACGGTCTTGCCTTCCCGCTGTGAGGCTTCCCCAATCAAGATCTCGCCCCCCTTGGCCCGGATCGCACTGGCTAATGCGTTACAGGCCTGACGGGGATGAATTCGGGCGCTGAGTGTCTCATGAATCACCAAGCCTGTTGCCGTTGCAGGACACCAGTCTCCAGCCTCGACTGCATTGATGACCTGCCAATCAGCCTGTCCGCGCCAATGCACTGTGGCAGTGTCTGCGCGGTCACGCGCGAGACCCAACGCACGATCGGTATCGATAGGCTGCAGACGACCAACCCTGTCATAGCCGCTGCCAAAACCCGACACGCTCTCAATCTCTCGCCAAAAGGCTTCTGCGCCAATCAGGCTTTGGAATTGAAACTCTTTGATGTCGTTCCAACGTTCTGGCGCGTGGGGGGCGAGCATACCGACAACACCACCGCTGCAGCCCGCCGCAACGCCGGTACGGTCGATAACCCGGACGGTTGCACCGCGTTTGGTGCAGGCCCAGGCCGTTGCAAGGCCAAAGATCCCGGCCCCGATAACCGTCACATCGACCATTGCCAAATCACCTGCCTTGCCTCAAAGCTCGTTCCGTTCAGTTCTAAGGCATCCAACCATGAGCGACCAGCAGGCAAATCTGGAGTGGCGCGACGGCGCGGTCCCGGTCTCAACCCGGTTTGATGACCCGTATTTCAGCCTCGAAAACGGGTTGGCCGAGACACGTCATGTCTTTTTGCAAGGCAATGACTTGCCAGCAAGGTTTGTCCCGGGTTTTCACATTGGCGAACTTGGCTTTGGCACCGGGCTCAACCTGTTGACCACATGGGCGGCATGGGACACCGCAGGCATGACGACTCCGCTGCAGTTCACCAGTTTTGAAGCCTTTCCGATGACCGCACCTGACATGGCTCGCGCACTGGAGGTCTTTCCCGAACTGGCAGGCTACGCCGAACGACTGGTTGCTGCGTGGGCAGAGGACACATCACTCAGCACGCTGGAGGGCGTGACAGCGCGGGTCGTCACCGGGGATGCGCGACAGACACTTGCTGGGGAAAAGTTCATTGTCGACGCTTGGTTTTTGGATGGATTTTCTCCTGCCAAAAATCCCGAGTTGTGGGGCGCCGATCTTATGACGCAAGTCGGTGCACATACGAAAGCGGGCGGTACGGCGGCGACTTACACGGCTGCGGGATTTGTGCGCCGCAATCTCACAGACGCCGGTTTTGAAGTCACACGCGTTCCCGGGTTTGGCCGCAAACGCCACATGACAATCGCCAGGAAATTGGCATGAGCGGCAGCAACAATCGCCTTGGCATCCTGTTGATGATCGCGACGACGTTTGTGTTCGCGATGCAGGACGGTATCTCGCGCCACCTGGCGTCAGAGTACAACGTCTATCTGGTCGTGATGATCCGGTATTGGTTCTTTGCCGCCTTTGTCATTGCCCTCTCGGCGCGGCGAACCGGCGGATTGCGCAAGGCCATCAACACCAAGCATCCTGTCCTACAGTGTATTCGCGGTGCTCTTTTGGCGCTCGAGATTGTTGTCACGGTCGTTGCGTTCACCATCCTTGGTCTGACCGAGACCCATGCGATCTTTATCTGCTACCCCTTGATCATCGCGGCCCTGTCTGGCCCTGTTCTGGGCGAGGCTGTGGGCTGGCGGCGTTGGAGTGCGATTGGGATCGGCATGATCGGCGTGCTGATTATTCTTCAGCCCGGATATGGCGTATTTTCGCCCGCCGCCATCATTCCTCTGGTCGGGGCTTTGATGTTCGCGGTCTACGGCTTGCTCACACGCTATGTGGCTCGTGCCGACGGATCAGCCGTCAGCTTTTTCTATACAGGCACCGTCGGCATGGTTGTCATGACGGCAATCGGCATTTGGTATTGGGAGCCGATCAGCGGGCAGAACTGGATCTGGATGATCACGCTCTGTTTTACAGGGGTTCTGGGGCATTGGTTACTGATCAAGACCTATGAGTTTGCCGAAGCCAGCGCTGTGCAACCTTTTGCTTATTTGCAACTGCCGTTCGCGGCCTCGCTGGGTATTTTGGCCTTTGGCGAAACCTTGAGGGTGAATGTGGCAATTGGCGCCCTGATAGTCGTCGGGGCAGGGTTGTTCACCCTTTGGCGCGAGCGTGCCACAAAGGGTTAAGAGGGCGCCGCGCGTCCGGCCTTTCTCAGGATCATGCCCAAGAGATAGATCGAGAGAATTGCCGCAAAGAAACACCAGACAGAAATGAACGCATAGGCAAAAAACGCGAACGTCAGGCCCAAGGACACCGCGATCAACAGAGCGAACACTCGGACAGCGTTTCGCGTCGATGAAAACAAGGCGCCCAAAACGATCGCCGCATAGACAACTCGGGTCATCAACCGTGTTATGGGATAATCGTAGAGTTCAGGCGTTTTATAGACCAAAGACCGCTCGGCAATTTCGACAATGGTCCATCCCGGGATCAGGACTGACGGCAGATAGATCAACAGACCATAAAGCACGCCAATCACACTCAGCCATCCCAACCATCGCTTGCGCTTTTGATCAGGCTCGCAGGCCCAAACGGAAATTGGCGCAAGGGCGGGCCAAAAGAAATGCGAGTAGAACAGGAAGCCGCGCGATGAACAGAACAACATGTCCGGATCGCTGTTTTGCATGGCAATCCAGACGAACCCCTCGCAGATTTGCTGCAATCCAAACGCCAACGGGTATAGCGCAAATGGCAGCCACTGCCATCCCGATTGGCGCGCCTTCACCAGCGCCACCACTCCGATTGGAACCAAAACCCCGCCCAGTGCGAAACTTGCTGTCGCTGAAAAGCACATCACGGCCCTCTTTGAGATGTGTATCTGACCTCAGTTAAACACTGTGCTGATCACCGTTCACAAGGCTTTGCGATGTATCCCCTTAGTTGGTGGCCTTGACTGTACTGCCAACGAGTTCCTTGCTGAACGGCACCGGATGCGGATTGCGCCCCATGCGAGCGCGATAAACCGGCAGGCTCTCGGACACACGCATCACGTAGTTGCGGGTCTCGTTGAATGGAATGTGTTCGATCCAGTCGATGATATCCATGCCACCTCGGCGGGGATCACCCCGATCCCGCATCCAACGCTCGGGACGTCCGGGACCAGCATTGTAGCCCGCAGACATCATGATGACATTGCCATTAAACTGATCGGCCAGACCCTCCAGATAGGCGGTTCCAAGCTTGATGTTATAGTCGGGTTTGGATGTCAGCCATTCGTGGCTGTAAACCTCGCCGATGGCGCCAGCCACTTGCCGCGCCGTTCCCGGCATCACCTGCATCAGTCCCCGCGCGCCAGCGCCAGAAACCACCACCGGATCAAATTCGCTTTCACGGCGAGCAATGGCCAGAGCCATTTCTGTTGGTACAGGGTGACGTGATTTCGCCATTGGATGCAGCGGGTAGTACGGCCCAGGCAACACGATGCCACGACGCACCATTTTCTTGCCCAGCATCACCGCGACATGCGGCGCTCCGAGGTCCTGAACCATTGTGCCCATTTGACCCAGCGTTGTGCGATCTTGGGTTTCAGACAGATGCACCCAGAACCGCTCAGCCAGCGATAACTCCCCGGCGTCCAGCAGTAACCTGGCCGCCTGATGTACCGAAGACTGAGTAAACGCTGCGTTACGCCAATCGGGGAAGGCTTCATCGCCGCTCAGAGAGGGATCTGGCGCCATGCCAGCCTTTTCAGCGGCCAAAAGGCCATAAAAACTGGTCTGATGCGCGCCACCTGCAAGATAAGAGTTCTGCGCTTTCGTGCTATCACCCATAGCTTCATAGGCGCGGCCCCGCCAATAGCCCGCACGCCCCAGAGAGATCGGAGTCTCTACAGAGCGTTCAAACCGCAGGAAGTGCTGCGCGGCAACACCGGGCTTGTTCAAAAAGCGCATCGCGATGTAACCCGCAAGCCATTCGCAATCCGAATAAGCATAGCCATCTTCCTGTGACATGCCGTGTTCTGCGGCGATGCGATAGGCGGTTCCATAGTTTCCGGCCCGCATCTGGCTACGCGCCAAAGACCTGCGCCGTTGAGACCAGTTCTTGGCTTGGCCCAAGGTTTGCGCCTCACTGCGTTCCAACAACAATTCTATGGCCGAAGCATCCCGATCCTTGCGCGCGCGCCAGACAAACCTTTCATAAGCAAGCCCAGGATCCGACTGAAGGCTGGCGGGCACGGCCTCGATCAAGGCATCAACACCGTTGACGCGTTGGCGCAACCCGGCCCGAGCCTTGGTCAGCTTTTGCCAGTCGCCGCTTACCAGTGGCATCATGCGGGCGGTGTTACTCTCCCAACCGTTCCATAGAACCATGTCCATGCGCGCGGTGTGGTGCTTTTTCAGCAGCTTGCCATGCACATCCAAAAATTTTTGATGCGTTCGCGGTCCGATCGCCATGGTTTTCCAGGCATTGATCACCAACGCCTCACCAGCGTCCTTGTTACCGCCTTTGATTTTCACATAGGCCTGATCCAATACCCCTTGAGGTGTTTGCGCGTCCCCGAATTCGTAGAACTCAATAACTCTGCCTGCGGGCAGTCCGGAAAACGCATCCTCTGACTGCTTTCGCAGATAGGCCAATCCGGGCCAGTCCGGTCGCCGTTTTAGAAAGGCCAGAACCTCGTCTGCCGAGCCTTCGCCAGCACGCAAGCGATGCCATTCGACAATGTCGCGCGCCACGGGCCCCGATGAGCGGACTTCGGCCGCCGCCTGTCCCCAATTCTTGGCGCGCACATCGTCCATCGCACGCCCAACGGCGGTATCGGACTGCGCTACAGCAACGCATGTCCACAAAAACACTAAAAGAAACCCAATTAAGCCGCGCAACATGTCTTGCATTTTCCAATATGAAACAGGATAGACCCATCCATAAAGGCGCAAAGGCCTGCCGACAATTCACAAACTTGGCAAGCCGCCCTGCAATCGCTAGGGTCCGCGCGACAAAACCAACCGGGCGTCCTGCCCAGCACCGCATAGAAAAGGAGCGTGTCATGTTTAAAGGGTCTATTCCCGCACTCGTCACGCCGTTCACGAACGGCGAGCTGGATTTGGAAACGCTCAAGAAGCTGGTTGAGTGGCATACCGGCGAAGGATCAAACGGGTTTGTGCCCGTTGGCACCACCGGCGAAAGCCCAACGCTGACGCACGAAGAGCATGATGCCGTTGTCGATACGGTTGTGCGCGCCGCTGCAGGCCGCGTTCCCGTGATCGCGGGCGCTGGCTCTAACAACACATTGGAATCCATGCGTCTGGCACAGGCTGCTGAGAAATCTGGCGCCGACGCCGCGCTTGTGGTCACGCCGTACTATAACAAGCCCACTCAGAGGGGCCTTGTGGCGCATTTCACCGCGATCCATGATTGCTGCAACCTACCCATAATCATCTACAATATCCCCGGTCGGTCGATCGTGGACATGAGCCCTCAAACGATGGGCGAACTGGCCAAACTTCCGCGTATCACGGGCGTAAAAGACGCCACCGGTGATCTGAGCCGTGTGCCGCAGCAACGCATCACTTGCGGGACCGACTTTGTTCAGCTTTCGGGCGAAGACGCGACGGCACTGGGGTTCAACGCTCATGGCGGTGTTGGCTGTATCTCGGTCACAGCGAACGTCGCCCCCAAACTGTGTGCCGAATTCCAGGCGGCGACTCTGGCCGGAGACTACGCATTGGCTCTGGAGTATCAGGACAAGCTGATGCCGTTGCATATGGCGATCTTTGCCGAGCCGGGTCTTGTGGGCGCGAAATACGCCATGTCGAAGCTTGGCCTGTGCAACGAAGAGGTCCGCCTGCCGCTGGTTGGCCTGAGCGACGGCGTCAAAGCCCAGGTCGATGCTGCCATGTCACATGCCAGTCTGGTCTGAGAGCAGACTTAAAAGATGAATTGAAAGGCTCGCACTACGCGGGCCTTTTTCTTTTGCCTGAATGTAGATTTGACCCTAGATGTATCAGGCACGCCAACCCGAGGACCTTATGCAGCCGAAACCCTTTCACATCATGGCCAAGCCCATGGGACCACGCTGCAACATTGCCTGCGAATACTGCTATTACCTTGAAAAGGAAAAGCAATTCCCTCAGGAAAAAAAGTTCAAAATGGCCGACGACGTGCTGGAAACCTACATCCGGCAGCTGATCGAGGCCTCGCTTGAGGGCGGCATGGCCGAGGTTCCCTTTGCCTGGCAGGGTGGTGAGCCGACCATGCTCGGTGTCGACCATTTTCGCAAGATCGTGGCCCTTCAAGAAAAACACACGCCCAAGGGCGTGAAGGTCACCAATGCCTTTCAGACCAACGGCATTTTGCTGGATGATGACTGGGGCACGTTCCTGAAAGAGAACAACTTTCTGGTCGGGATCAGCATTGATGGGCCTAAAAAGGTGCACGATCGCTATCGTGTGGACCGGCAACAGCGACCCACGTTTGACTCCGTGATGCGCGGGCTTGACGTGCTGCAACGTCACGAGGTTGAGCACAATGCTTTGACTGTGGTGAACCGGGGCAATGGTGGCAAAGGCAAAGAAGTCTACAAGTTTATTAAAAGCTTAGGGATCGACTTTATCCAATTCATCCCGATTGCCGAGCGCAACGCTGCGTCGGGTGACGGGCTGGCTGCCGCGCCGCAGGTCGATATGGACCCCGGCAACACAGTGACCAAATGGAGCGTCAGCCCACGCGCCTATGGCAAGTTTCTCTGCGACGTCTTTGACACCTGGTGGAACAACGATATCGGCAAGATTTACGTTCAATACTTTGATGTCCAGCTGGGCCTGTGGATGGGCATGCCCAGCACGCTATGCGTCTATGCAGAAACCTGTGGCAATGGGCTGGCGGTGGAGCATGACGGTAGTTTATTTGCCTGCGATCACTTCGTGTACCCCGAGTATCGCCTTGGAAATATTACAGAAAAACCAGTGCGCGAGATGGTCTGGACAGATCGGATGGACGAGTTTGGTCAGGCCAAAAAGACCGATCTCACCAAGCAATGTCAGTCCTGTTCGTTCCGGTTTGCCTGTAATGGTGGCTGCCCTAAACAACGTTTTGCCACCTCAAAGGATGGCGAGGCAGGACACAATTACTTCTGCGAAAGCTATACGATGTTTTTTCGCCATGCCGGCGAGCGCATGCAACGCATGGTGCGCACGATTCAGGCCGGGCGACCTGCAGCAGACGCCGCCCGTTAGTTTTCGGCGTCTCGCCGCTCCGCGCGGCGCGCGAGCTTAGCCGCAAGGTTGGGACCTACCCCGGGGCGAGACCACGGACAGACCGCGATGCAGATCGCGCAACCATGGGTCTGATTGAAGAAGGGCAAACATTTGTCAAAGTTGACGTACCACTTTGATTCCCCCCTAACAGTTTGTTTTTCATGAAATATTGCCTCTGGCGGGCAGGCGTCTTCGCAAATCTTACAGCTTGCACAGAAGCCATCAATGCCCGCATCCACGGCTGGGGTCGGAGCAAAAGGGGCGTTGGTGAGGACGGCGGAGAGGCGGAAGGAGGAGCCATAAGTGGGGTTGATGATGGACCCGTGTTTGCCGAGTTCGCCAAATCCAGCCGCCAGGGCGGCAGGGATCATCAGAAGCGCACCAGACATTGGGCCGGTGATGGGCTCGGCCTCCCAGCCCTGCTCGCGCAGCCATCCTGCCACTGTCTTGGCCGCCGCTGCCGCGCGGCCATATTGCTCCATGACTTCCAGACCCGCGGCCTTGTCAGGCGCTTGCGATATTTCGCCGTAATCGTGCACCACCCCCAGGATGATGACGCGGGATTGCGTGACGTTGTGGCCCTCCATGATCCAATCTTCGCACATCTCGGCGACACCGGTGAGTTCGCAATCTCCTGATTCAATGAATTGATTCAGAGAGTTGGTCCATACGTCGGGGGAGTTTTGAACCGCGTCTGACGCGATCTCGGGCAGGGGTGCATCTAGCGTTTTCTGACGCTTGGCGCGGGCTAAGGCGAACTCAGGGGCTTTATCGCTTTGGCCATAAAAGTAGAGCTGAAGCTGTCCATGCGGAATATCAAAAGGGTTTGGTGCCCAGTATATCATGCGGGCGCGCCGGGGTGTTTCCTCACCCAATCCGTTAACGTCATTCCCCGATACATCTGGAAACACAGCCATCTGTTCGGGGTCAGGTGTGAAGGGGCGGTGGGGGTTTTCTCGGGCCATACCTTTAGAGTAGCGGCCCGAGACAAGCTGGCAAGACATTCCTAGGAAGGCCGCCTCTCAGCAAAGAACCAACCGTTTCGTACAATCTTGCCTAAAGAAAGATGAACGACTTTAGGCGCTCATCGCGGCGGTCAGGGCTGTGTCCATCAGCGATTTGATGTCGTCCTTTGACGTGCCAGCCACAATGCGGCCCAACTCATCCTCACCTTTGAGAACAACAAGGGTCGAGCGGCGTGGAATGTTAAGGAACATGGCAAGGTCGGACTTGGCGTGTTGATCCCAGTCGACGTTCACGAAGACAATGTTCTTTTCATAGTCCGGGTTCTCGGATTTTAGGGCATTGATGACCCGTTCCTGTGCCGCGCAGGTGCCGCACCAGCTGGCCTTGAAATCAAGGAACACGGTGTCACCGGCGTCGAGGTGTTTCTGGACCAGGCCGGGTTCATACTCGGCTGCGGCAATCGCCAAACCCGGAAGTGCAACAGCAGCGGCGGTGGAAAGAAGGATAAAGTCACGACGGTTCATTTTGGTATCTCCTGTTTAGACGGATACGGATAGATCAAGCAGCCATGCAGGCATGATGGAAATCAGCCAGGCTTCGATGATGTGGTGAATGTTGAAGAAAAGCATGAGACCCACGGCGACAAAGACGACCCCCATCACGGGGCGTGCGGCCACAGCAATACGGCGCATCAGCGCCTGACGCTGCATCAGCGCCGAGCGTGCACCATAGCCCAGAACGAGGATGATTGTCGAAACGCCAAGCGCAAAGAACACCATGATCGCGGCGGCCCAACCAAGGCTTTGACCCTGACTGGCCAGCGAAATAGCGCCCCCAAGGGTGGGGCCGACGCAGGGGCTCCAGACTGCGCCCAAAAGCATCCCGCCAAGAAACTGACCGCGCAGCGTGTTGCGGTTGACATTATCAAGCCCCGCGTCGGCGCTGGCCGCAACTCCGGCGGTGGCAGTTGAGAATGCCGCCGAGAAACGCGGCACCAACAGGATCAGGCCAAAGCCAATCATCAACACGGCGCCTGCGCGGGCGATGTCTTGTTCGTTGAGACCCACGGCATAGCCAAAAGTGGTCACAGCCATGCCGAGGAACACAAATGAAAGGCTCATGCCGGCGGCCAGCACCAAAGGTCCATGGCGGCTGGCCTGCAACGCAGTGGCCAGAACAACGGGCAGCACCGGCAAAACGCAGGGGTTAATCAGGGTCAGAAGCCCCGCGAGATAGGCAAAGACGAGTTCCATGCCCCATATCTGCCGTGTCTGGCATGTGTTGTCAGCCCTTTGACGGCTGACAGACGATCACTTGGGCGTGTGGGATTGTTTCGAAAGCTGAACAGCGAGGATACCGGCGGCGATGATCACAACTCCGACAACGTCCATCACGCGCAGGGATTCCCCCAAAACAACCGCCGCAACGGCGACGCCAAAGAACGGGTTCAGGAAGTGGAACGTTGCGGCTTTGACCGCGCCGATACGGGCGACCAGCGCGAACCAGATCCATGTCGCCAAAAGGCCAGGCGCAAAGATCGTATAGGTCAGCGCAGTCAACATCTTGGCGTTCCAGTTGAACGTCCAAGTCTCAAAGATCAGCGAGGCCACGAACAGCACGGCCGCACCGACAAACATCTGCAGGCCAACAATCATCATCATATTGCCGCCCGATGACGCGCCACGCACCATCAACGTGGCAATGGCCAAGGCAATGGCGGCAATGACACAATAGACAAGACCAATCGGATCAATCCCTGTGCCCATGCGCGCGCCCATGATCATCAACACGCCGCCAAATCCCAGCGCCAGGCCAAAAGCCGCCAGCGGGCGCAGGCGTTCGCGCAGCACGGCCCAACCTATAAAGGCCACAATCAGCGGCATGGTCGATGCAACGATTGATGCGAGCGACGCTTCGATTGTGGTCATGGCGAGGAAGTTGAGTCCGAGGTAGAGCGCGTTCTGACAGAGGCCAAAGATCAACGTGGCCCGCCATTGGTCGCGGGTCAGGTGCCATGTCTGGCCCAGGGCGCGGGCAATAATGACCCCGATGATCCCGGCAATGGTGAAGCGGATGGCAGAGATGGCAAAAGGTGGTGCATCCGCCACGATGATCCGCGCCGAGGTAAAGGCAGAGGACCAGATGAAGGCAAACAAGAGCCCCATCCCAATTGCGCGGAAATCCATTACCTGCCTCACATGTTAAGTTTCGGGGGATGTAAGCCGATTCCGCGGGTATCTGCAACGCGCATGTCGCGAATATACTTGCGGTGTGTGACAAGCGCAGGCAAGCCAGAAGCATGAGAGCAGATGGTTTCCTTCGCGCCAATGCACCGTTTCTGGCGGCAGGCGCTTTGATGACGTTCATGTCCAGTTACGGGCAGACGTTTTTCATCTCGATCTTTGCCGGGGAAATTCGCGCGGAATTCGGCCTGAGCCACGGGGAATGGGGCGGCATCTATATGATCGGCACCACGGCGTCGGCGGTGGTGATGATCTGGGCCGGCGTTCTGACCGATCATTTCCGGGTGCGGGTGCTGGGGCCGGTGATCCTGTTTGGATTGGCCTGTGCGTGCTTGGCGATGGCGACGAACCGCTGGGCCTGGGCCTTGCCCTTTGTGATCTTTGCCTTGCGGTTCTTTGGCCAAGGCATGAGTACGCATATCGCCGTTGTTGCCATGGCGCGCTGGTTCGTGGCCACGCGGGGGCGGGCCTTGTCCGTGGCCTCGCTGGGGTATGCCTTTGGCGAGGCGATCCTACCACTGCTGTTTGTTGCCCTGATGGCCGTTGTTGATTGGCGCTATCTCTGGGTGGCGGCTGCGGGGGTGTGCCTGTTGGGCATTCCGGTGCTGGCGAGTCTTTTGGGCAAAGAGCGCACGCCGGGCAAGTTTGCCGAAAGCGAGAGCAGCCTTGGCATGAGCGGCAAGCACTGGACGCGGGCCGACGCCCTGCGCCATCCGCTGTTCTGGGTCATGGTACCATCCATCCTGGGCATGTCCGCCTTTGGCACAGCGTTTTTCTTTCACCAAGTGCACTACGCGGCGCTGAAGGGGATGAGTCACGTACAATTGGTGGCGTTCTTTCCATTGTTCACGGCGATGTCGATCGGGTCGATGGTGGCGACGGGCTGGGCGCTGGACAAGCTGGGCACTGCACGGCTGATCCCGTTCTACCTCGCGCCAGTTGCGATGGGCTTCCTGATTTTTGCGATGACAGGCGGGCCGGTCGGGCTATTTTTTGGATTGTTCTTTTTTGCCCTTTCAGCGGGGGCCAATGCGACCCTGCCCAACGCATTCTGGGCCGAGTTTTATGGCACAGCCAACATCGGCGCCATCAAGGCCTTGGCCGCGGCCGTAATGGTGCTGGGGTCAGCCATCGGTCCAGGGCTGACCGGCGTGCTGATTGACATCGGCATTGATCTGGGACCGCAATATATCGGCGTGGCAATATACTTTGTGGCGAGCACGCTGTTGTTGCGATGGGGCGTGACACGGGCCGCGAAAACTCTGCCTCAGGAGGCGATGTGATGCAGATCACGGGACAGATTACATGGGTCTATACGAATGACCTTGAGGCGTCGGTCGTGTTTTACCGCGATGTGCTGGGATTGCCTGTCTGGCGTGATGCCGGGGCGGCGGTGATTTTTGAGCCCCTGCCCGGTGCTCGGATCGGCGTGTGCACCGCGTTTGACGGGCGCGTGGTCGAGCCCAAGGGCAGCATGATCACGCTGCTGAGCGAGGATGTGGATGGCTGGTATGATCGCTTGATTGCGGCCGGTGCAAGGCTCAAGGGACCGCCGGAAACGCTGGAACAGTTCGGGATTTACAGTTTATTCTGCGAGGACCCCAATGGCTATCTGGTTGAAATACAAACGTTTCTCTAAATAGCTCTGTCATTCTTCATTTTTTTAGTCACAGATCGCCCGTCGCCCCTGTCTAATAAGTATCAGGAGGCCAAAGGGAGCCATCATCAATGCAGGTTACAGCGGAACTCATAGAACAGGCGCGTTCTGGCGACGCGCGGGCGCTCGAAGCCTTGGCGCGGCATGCGCAGACACGGGTATACCCACTGGCCGTGCGCATGCTGGGCGATCCGGACCCGGCGCAGGACGCAACACAGGAAATCCTTATACGTGTGGTAACTAAACTGTCGTCGTTTCGCGGGGAAAGCCGGTTTGACACGTGGGTGTACCGGGTGGCGACGAATTACCTGCTGACCGCAAAAAAGGTGCGGGCGCGTGATCCGCGGCTGACGTTTGACGTCTTTGGCGCTGATCTTGAAACCGGGCTGGTCGATGACTTGCAGGCTTCGGCAGAAGACCACGTGATGCTGAACGAACTACGGATCCGCTGCACGATGGCGATGCTTTTGTGTCTGGATCGCGATCACCGGGTGGCCTACGTGCTGGGCGAGATCATGGAGATGTCGCAGAGCGAGGCGACAGCGGTGTTGGATGTGTCCCCTGACACCTATCGCAAACGCCTGAGCCGAGCGCGGGCGGATGTGCAGGCGTTCACCGCGCGGTCCTGCGGGCTGGCAGCAAAAGACGCCGCCTGTCGCTGTTCGCGGCGATTGCCCACCGCGATGGCGATGGGGCGGGTGCCTGCCGAACCTTCGGCGCATTTCGCGGATGCCCCAACTTATGGCGAGGTCCGTGTACAAGCCGCCCAAACCGAGGCCCGGCTGGTTGCGGCCAAGCTGCAACGGGCAACGGGGCCGCTGATGTCCACAGAAGATATTGCAAGACACGTCATGCGGCTTGTCGATCCGCCGGGCTGACCCCGGCACAACACCCAATCCCAAGCAAACGGAGACCAACATGAGACACGCAATTGCGTGGGTGATGACCTGCGCCTTTTTCACAAATCCAACCATCGCAACAGGAGAAACCATGACCCAAGACCAACAGAACGTTCTAACCGCCGTAGAGACGATGACTTTGGCCTTTCAGGCGGGAGATATTGACGCCGTAATGCAAACCTATGAACCCGGTGCCACAGTGGTGTTCGAGCCGGGGTCACCGGTTCAGGACGGTGACCAGCTGCGGGCGATGTTCACGGCGATGGCAGAGGTCAATCCTGTTTTCACCTACACCGGGCACGAGGTGTTCGTCGCCGGGGACACCGCAATTCACATCGCGCCGTGGTCGATGACGGGTCAGGCCCCGGATGGGCAGGCCATCGCGCAGTCCGGCCTGTCAGTCGCGGTCTTGCGCAGGCAGGCGGATGGCGCGTGGAAGATGGTGATTGATGACCCGCATGGCGCGCATCTGATGGCGGGCCAGAACTGAGCTCACCAGGCACAAACCAAAAAGGGCCGCCCAAAGGCGACCCTTTTCGTAACTGATAAGCGAATGCTTAGCCGTTGACGCTGTCTTTCAGAGCCTTCGCGATGGTCATTTTGACCACCTTGTCGGCGTCTTTCTTGATTTGCTCACCGGTGGCCGGGTTGCGAACCATGCGCTCGGGGCGTTCACGGCAGTAGATTTTGCCAACGCCCGGCAGGGTCACTGCGCCACCACCCGACACTTCGCGGGTGATCAGAGCGCAAACGGCTTCCAATGCGGCAGCAGCGGATTTCTTGTCGGTGCCCATATCTTCGGCCAGTGCGGCAACGAGTTGGGTCTTGGTCATCGGTTTTGCCATTTTCAGGTCTCCTTAGTCTGCCCGATTTGTAGGGCCTCGTGTCGGGCATTTAACGGGATATGGTGGTTGAACACAACGAATAGTGGTTGCCAAACCCCTTTTTTTTGCGGATTTCCACCGATTTTTTGACCATTTGGGCCAAATATCGCGACTGACTCTAAGGAAACTACAGGAAAGCAGTCTCATCGAAGCTGCGTAGTTTACGTGAATGTAAGCGCTCCAGAGGCATTTCTCGCAGGGCCTCCATCGCTCTTATGCCGATCATAAGGTGGCGTGCAACCTGTGTTTGATAGAAATCCGATGCCATGCCCGGCAGCTTCAATTCGCCATGCAGCGGTTTGTCGGACACACACAAAAGCGTGCCGTAGGGAACGCGGAATCGAAAGCCGTTTGCGGCAATCGTGGCGCTTTCCATATCCAGTGCGATGGCGCGGGATTGTGACAGGCGCTGGACGGGGCCGGATTGGTCCCGCAGTTCCCAGTTGCGGTTGTCGATGGTGGCGACCGTGCCCGTCCGCATCACGCGTTTCAGATCATAGCCTTTGAGATCGGTGACGTCGGCCACCGCCTGCTCCAGTGCGATCTGTACTTCGGCCAAGGCCGGGATCGGCACCCAGACCGGCAGGTCATCATCCAACACGTGATCTTCGCGCAGGTAAGCATGCGCCAGTACAAAATCACCGAGCGATTGCGAGTTTCTGAGACCTGCACAATGGCCAACCATGACCCAGGCATGCGGGCGCAAGACAGCGATATGGTCGGTCGCGGTTTTGGCATTCGAGGGGCCGACGCCGATGTTCACAAGCGTGATGCCGGACCCATCCGCCCGTTTCAGATGATAGGTCGGCATTTGCGGCTGTTTGGTAACCGGCGGAATGGGCGTGTCGCCATCGGTGATCTCAACATTGCCGGTGCTGACGAATGACGTGTAGCCACTGGCCGGATCATTCAGCTGCGCGCGAGCAAAGGCTTCGAACTCGGAGACATAGAACTGATAGTTGGTGAACAAAACATGGTTCTGGAAATGCTCAGCGTCGGTCGCAGTATAGTGGCTGAGACGTGCTAGTGAGTAATCAACGCGCTGGGCGGTAAACGGCGCCAGTGGCGCGCTGTCATCTTCTGAAACAAAAGTGCCATTGACGATGTCGTCATTGGTGGTCGACAGAACTGGCACGTCAAACACATCGCGCAAGGTGAACGCAGTAGCGCCTTCCTGCGGGACGGTCAGATTGGTCTCACCCGACACCGCGAAATGCACCGGAATCGGGGTGGTCGAAGGCCCGATGATGACCGGCGCGTTGTGGTTGCACACCAGGAGGTCGATCTGTTGCTCAAGGTAATTGCGAAACAGGTCCGGCCGCGTGATGGTGGCGACGTGGGTGCCAGGTTCGGACACATGGCCAAAGCTGAGGCGCGAGTCGACCTGGGCAAAGCTGGTCGTTGTTATGCGGATCTCAGGATAAAACGCGCGGAAGCGTTTTTCCTTGGGACCGGATTCCAGCACCAGTCGAAACTTGTCACACAAAAAGGTGGTTGCGGCCTCGTAAAGTTCTTCGAGCCGATCAACCGCAGCCTTGGGGTCGGTAAAGGCTTCGGCGGCCGGGAGTGTCGGGATGACGACACGGTTGTCTTTTTGTGGGGTCATTCGGCGGGCTCCAAAAGGGCGATACGTTCAAAGCTGCGAACATCGACAATACCAAGGTCGGAAATGCGAAGTTCGGGGATCACGACCAGCGCTAAGAGCGAATGCTGCATATAGGCGTTGTTGAGGGTGCAGCCACAGGCCTCCATCGCGTCAACCATGGCTTGGGCTTTGGCGGCCACGTCCTTGGCCGGGCTGTCTGACATGAGACCCGCGATGGGCAGTTCCACCATGGAAATCTCTTGGCCATCCTTAAAGACGGTCACGCCGCCTCCGGCCTCACCCAATCGGTTTGCAGCCAGCGTCATATCGGCGTGGCTTGTGCCGACGACGATCATGTGGTGGCTGTCATGGGCCACGGTTGAGGCTATGGCCATGTTGCCGGAGTAGCCAAATCCCGAGACAAAGCCATTGGTGACATCACCCGTGGCGCGGTGGCGCTCGACCAGTGCGATGTGGCAGATATCAGTCTCTGTTTCACCCTGAACGATGCCATCCAGAACCGAAAGCCGCGCTTTAAGCGCCTTGGTTGGGGCCTGGTTTTCCACAACGCCAATCACATTCGCAGTGACTTGTGCGGCGCCTGAGGGCGCAGCGATTTCAAAATCGCCAGCTGTTAGGGATTTACCCAGATGCACAGTGTTTCGGGCGTGGTCCGGCCAGTCATAATGCGGGCATTCGACGGTAATCTCTCCATCACGCGCCACGGTCTGACCTCGGGCGATGACGTGTTCGATGGGCATCTCTGTCAGGTCCGACGTCAGGATGATATCGGCACGTCTTCCGGGTGCAATAGAGCCTAACTCACGCTCTAACCCAAAATGCGTTGCGGTGTTGATTGTCGCCATTTGCAGCGCAATCACGGGGTCACAACCGCAGGCAATCGCATGGCGTACAACGCGGTTCATATGGCCGTCATTGACCAGCGTGCCCGAGTGGCAATCGTCGGTACACAGAATAAAGTTGCGTGGGTCGAGGCCCTTTTCCGTCACCGCGGTGATTTGGGTTTCCACGTCATACCAAGCACTGCCCAGCCGCATCATGGACCGCATCCCCTGACGCACGCGAGCGATGGCATCCGCTTCGCAGGTGCCCTCGTGGTCGTCCGCCGGTCCTCCGGCCGCATAAGCATGAAAGGCCGGGCCAAGGTCAGGGCTCGCATAATGCCCGCCCACGGTCTTGCCAGCATTTTGCGTGGCAGCGATTTCGGCCAGCATCTGCTGCGAACCGTTCACCACACCAGGGAAGTTCATCATTTCCCCCAGACCAATAATACCCGGCCATTGCATGGCCTCGGTAACGTCATCCGGGCCAATCTCGTAGCCAGTCGTCTCAAGTCCCGGCGCCGAGGGCGCACAGGATGGCATTTGGGTAAAGATATTGACCGGCTGCATCAACGCCTCGTCATGCATCATGCGCACGCCATCGAGGCCCAGAACGTTGGCAATCTCGTGCGGGTCAGTGAACATTGAGGTTGTGCCATGGGGGATCACCGCACGGGCAAACTCGGCAGGGGTCAGCATGCCGCTTTCAATGTGCATATGTGCATCGCACAGGCCGGGGATCATGAAACGCCCGTTGGCCTCGATGATCTCAGTGTTCTCACCAATGCAATGGCTGGCATCCGGGCCGACGTATGCAATACGGCCCTCAGCAATGGCAATATCTGAGTCGGGCAGGATTTCACGTGTGTGTACATTGACCCATTGGCCCTTGCGGATCACGGTGTCAGCAGGCGCGCGGCCGGCAGCTACAGCGACAAGGCGGGGGGCACATTCGGCCCAGGTTTTGATTGAGGTTCTCTCCATAGCGCACGTTGACATGTGCAAGGGCGAGGATCAAGCTCGCCACGGATGAAGGTTTTGCGAAAGGTGTTGCAAATGGATTTTGAAACGGTCGGCGCCGCAGAGTTTGGCGCCTCTCTGAGAGGCATCGGACTGAACATTCTTGTGCGAGAGGTTCCGGCCATTTGTGCAATGTTAGAGACTGTTTTTGACATGAAGGCGCATCAGATTACGAAGGACTTTGCCATTGTGACCTACGGCGATCAGGTATTCCAGATCCATGCCGATGGCACCTATCATTCACATCCTTTGCTGGGTCTGTTGCCTGAATCCGGGGTGCGCGGCGCTGGACTGGAGATACACCTCTATGACACGGACCCAGACGAAGCAGTCAAACGTGGCGAGGATGCCGGCATGCATGTGTTGGCAGAGCCCGCAGACAAACCACATGGCCTGCGGGAAGCGTATTTGCTTTGTCCCAATGGGTATGCCTGGGTGCCATCGCGACCGCTCTGACAGAGCCAGATGCCCAACCAGAAAACGAAAGAGACCCTATCATGAGCCCACATCCTGATCTGATCATCCTGAATGGGTCACTGTTGACATTTGACGATGCAACCAATGGCGCCTCGGCCTTGGCAGTTCGCGATGGTCGGATCATGGCGTTGGGGTCTAACGCCGAAATGCGGGATCTCGCCGGGACAAACACTGAAGTTATTGACGCATGTGGCGGCACGGTAATGCCGGGCTTCATTGACAGCCATGTGCATTTGTTTGGCGGCGCGGCAGAACTGGACATGTTGCATCTGCATGACACGATGGGCACCGAGGCGCTGACACATGCCATCCGCGCCTTTGCTGCTGAGAAACCAGATGAACCGTTGCTGATGGGAGTCTCGGCCGACTATCACATCCTTGGCCCCGATGTCACGGCAACGCGCCAACATCTGGACGAGATTTTGCCGGATCGCCCGGTGGCTCTTATGGCGGCAGATCACCATACAGTTTGGGCCAACACAAAGGCGCTGGAACAGGCTGGAATCCTGCACGGCGGGCCGGTGCCAGAAGGGTCCGAGATTGTTATGGCAGCAGATGGCACTGCGCATGGCCAACTCAACGAAACGGGAGCTTTTGGGCCGGTTCTGAAGCTTTCGACGCTTGGCGGGCGAGACCTGCTAGGTTATGTGACCGGCGCCGATCCTGAACCGCCCGCGACCCCCGAAGAACGTGCCTTTGACAAAGAGGTCATCCTACGTGGGTTGAACCACTGTGCCAGCCACGGGATCACCGGCCTGCACAATATGGATGGCAACTATTACCAACTTGAATTGCTCAGCGAACTTGAAGCCGAAGGCCGGTTGCCCGCACGCGTTCAAGTACCAATGCATCTAAAGAATTTTGATCCTCTGGACAGGCTGGCCGAGGCCGACGACATGCAGCGCAGGTTTAACTCGGACATGGTGTGGTCGGGTCGGGTCAAGATGTTCATGGATGGTGTTCTTGACAGTTACACGGCGTTGATGCTCTCGCCCTATCCCGGCAAGCCGGACAGCGTTGGTGACGCTGTTTTTGAAGCGGATCACTTTAACGAGGCTTGCATTCGTTCCGATGCGATGGGGCTACAGATCAGCGTTCATGCGATTGGCGACGGGGCCGTGCGTCGGACGCTAAATGGGTACGAGGCAGCTCAAAAAGCGAATGGGGTACGGGACTCGCGTCACCGCATCGAACATATCGAGGTCATCGATCCAGCGGACGTGCCGCGTTTGGCAGCGATGGGTGTGGTGGCGTCCTTACAGCCGCTACACTCACCCGCAGGCGGTCTGTTTACCCCCTATGCCGCCGGAGATATTCTAACGGCCAGCCAAATTCCGTATGCCTTTGCCTGGCAGAAGCTCCGGGAAAGCGGTGCCAAAGTGTGCTTTTCAACCGACTGGCCCGTGGTTCCCGTGGACACAATGATGACGGTCGCCGGTGCCGTTCATGGCACACCTTTGCCCGAACCGTGGGTCGACGACCGTCAGAGCCTGTTTGACACTTTGGCCGCCTATACACGCGACAACGCCTGGCTTGAGTTCAACGAACACCGCAAGGGGCGGCTTTCCCCCGGTTATATGGCCGACATCTGCATCATGGGCAGGGATTTGTTCCAAACGCCTGATGCAGATCTCGCCAATGCCCGGACGCTGGTGACCCTGTGCGGAGGGCGCATCTCCTTTCGTCGCTAGCGAAATGATCAGAAGCGATTTTGGACCAGATCTTCTGCGGCTATCTCTTGGATCAGCCAGTCTGAAAACGCCTGCGCAGCGGGTATGTCGCGGGCGTGAGGGGCGGTCATCAGGTAATAGGCTTCTTGCATAGCAACGCGGTGTTCAAACGGCGCGATCAGCTTGCCGTCTGCAATCAGATTGGCCGCGATCGTGTCATGCGCCAGCGCCACGCCGCCACCCGCAGCAGCCACCGCCATACTGACGGAATAGGTGGTGCAATAGGTGACATGGGGACCCGGCCAGTCTAGCGCCTGATCCTCGGCCCACGAGGGCCAATTGCACATCAGGTTGGCGCAATCGTACAGCGGATGCTGCGTGAGGTCATCGATAGACACGGCGTAGTCCGGCGCAGTCACTGGGTAATAATGATCCTGCCGGATCAGCTGAGCGTCCAAATGCTGCGCGGGGCGCAAGGAATAGCGGATTTCCACATCTGCCCCTTCGGCCATATCGCGCGGCTCCCACAATTCTGTGCGGATATTGAGTTGCACATCCGGGTGGCGGGCATGAAAGCGGCCCAGACGCGGAGCGAGCCAGTGAATGGCAAACGTGATGTTGCTTTGCACCTGCAACACCTGTTCCTGCGGACCCAACACAGCACGAGTCCCGCGGGTCAGGGTGCGAAACGCCTCACGGACCACGGGCAGATACATCAGCCCAGTCCGGGTCAATTCGAGTGTGCGCGGTCGGCGATGAAAGAGCGGTGTCCCCAAATGACCTTCGAGCGACTTGATCTGCTGGCTGACCGCACTTTGGGTCATGTGAAGTTCGGCAGCGGCATCGGTAAAGGACAAATGACGCGCGGCGGCCTCAAAGGCGCGCAACCAGTTCAGGGGAGGCAAGGCATTCTGCAAGTGCATAATCCGCACATAAGTTTGACTTATGGGATAACTTCATTTTTTTCGTTGGTAAAGAGCGGCGTCGCACGGCAAGTCATGAACAGAACAAGGAGATACCCTGATGAGCGTGACAGACCTTCGCCCTAACCTCGATTACTGGCAGGAACGTGTGGACATGGCTGCCGCCTTTCGCTGGACCGCCCGGCTGAACCTGCATGAAGGCGTTGCCAACCATTTCTCACTTTCGGTGAATGACGATGGCACCAAATTCCTGATGAACCCCAACCAGATGCATTTCAGCCGCATCAAGGCGAGCGATCTTTTGCTACTGGACGCCAACGACCCCGACACGCTGGATAAGCCGGGTGCGCCGGATCCCACGGCTTGGGGGCTGCACGGTAGTATTCATCGGTTCTGTGGCCACGCCCGTTGCGCGATGCATGTACATTCGATTCATGCAACGGTTTTAGCCTCGCTTGCAGACAGCCGACTGCCGCCAATCGATCAAAACACCGCCACATTCTACAACCGCTATGTCATCGACGAAGAGTTTGGCGGATTGGCGTTTGAGTCCGAGGGCAAGCGCTGTGCCGCAATGCTGACCGACCCCAAGGTCAAGACCATGATTATGGGCAACCACGGCGTTATGGTGATTGGCGATACGGTCGCGGAGACCTTTAACCGGCTCTATTACTTCGAGCGCGCCGCCGAGACCTATATCCGTGCGCTGCAAACCGGCCAGCCGCTGCGGGTACTGAGCGACGAGATCGCCGAGAAGACGGCGCAAGAGCTTGAAGAATACCCCGAACAGGACGTCCGACATCTGGCCGAGTTGAAAGCCATTCTGGATGACGAGGGCTCAAACTACGCAAGTTAGGCCGAAATAGAGACTATTTTGTCCAGTTGGGGAGGATTGGATATGAGCGATCAGGACGCCATGGAGGACATGAGCCGGGAGTGGAATTACCATCCCCAGTTGCCGCTCCACGACCCTTCAATCTTTCAATGGCCGCCCAGGCCGGCCTATCTTCTGGGGTGGTTGGCGCGCAACTGGCTGACGCTCAGCGAGCGGGTGATGATGGTTGGGTTGGCGGTTTTGCTTTGGCTGTTTGTCTACCCGTCAATTGAAACTGCGCAGACCTTTGCCCTTAGCTGGATCGTGCAAATTTGGGTGGCGAACTTCCTTCTGATCGGACTGTCTGCGGGGCTGCTGCACTGGTTCTTTTACATGCGCAAAGGGCAAGGCAAGAAGCTGAAGTTTGAGCGTCGGGATCAGGGCAGGAACAACACGCTTTGGAATTTCTCGGATCAAGTCAAAGACAACATGTTCTGGTCGCTGGGGTCGGGTGTAGCGCAGTTGACCGGGTTTCAGGTGGGGACCATGTGGCTGATGGCCAATGGCTACACACCGACGATCACTTTTGTCGAGGCCCCCGTCTGGTTCATTGCTTTCCTGATCCTCATCCCAATGTGGTCGGCGTTTCATTTTTATTGGGTGCATCGCCTGCTACATCAGCCGTTCCTTTATAAGCGGGTACACGCCTTACATCACCGAAACGTCAATATCGGGCCGTGGTCCGGGTTCTCCATGCATCCAGTTGAACACTTTATCTACCTCACCACGCTTTGCATTCACTGGATCGTGGCAAGTCACCCAATCCACCTCTACTTTCACATCGTGTTTCAGGGGCCAGGCGCAGCGATGACCCATACCGGCTACGAGGATCTGCTGATCAAAGACAAGCGGAGACTGGCACTGGGTACATTCTATCACCAGCTGCATCATCGCTATTACGAGTGCAATTACGGCAACCAGGAAATGCCTTGGGATCGCTGGTTTGGCACCTTCCACGACGGGTCAACCGAGGCAACTTCAGAGACCCGTGCACGCAAAAAACGCATGTTTGGCCAATCTTAGAGACTGTTTTGACGAAGATCCCGCGGCGTGACCGCAAACTCGGCCTTGAAGGCGCGGGTCATGGCAGCCGGGGTCTCATAGCCGGATCGCAAGGCAATCTCAGCAACCGTCAAATCAGTTTCCACCACCAGTTTGCGGGCCAGATTCAGACGCAGGCGACGATAGACTTGTTGCGGAGTCGCGCCAAGATCCGCTCGCATCCGCGCCTCGAGTGCTTTTTGCGTTCGCCCGGCGCGGCGCGCAATCTCGACAATGGGCAAGGGGTCTTCCAGATGCTCTTGCATGACGGCAAGCGCGCGGTTTACCACCCGGCTGGCGGAACCTGCCCCACCCGCGTGGCTGCGGGCTGAATCACGAGTCATGAAAAGCTGCGAGACCTCTAACGCCAACGCTTGGCCCTGATCCTCACCAATCATGTGCAACACCAGATCAAAAGCAGCCATCGCGCCAGAGCAGGTCACGCGGTTGCCATCAATCACAAAACGTTCCCGCAGCGCCGAAACCTCAGGAAACCGTTCCTCAAAGCCTGTGAGTTCCTCCCAGTGGATGGTCGCCTGATGCCCATCCAACAACCCGGCCTCAGCCAGCAACCAGCTGCCCGTGTCCAGCCCGGCCATCGCCTTGAACCGTGCCGACGCCGCCCTCAGCGCAGTCTGGATCTGCCATCCGGTGTAACTCTGAAACCCATAAGACGGCATCACCGCCAACATATCCCCCGACACTTCGGCCAATCGGCCATGAGGCGCCACCTGCATACCACTGGAACTTTCTGCGTTGCGCCCACTCATGGTCAGGAACTGCCAGTCATAAAGCGCCCTGCCGGACAGCGTGTTGGCCGCGCGCAAAGGCTCGACCGTGTTGGCGAGACAATGGTTTGAAAAGCCGTCAAACAGCAAAATGCCGAAATGCTGCGTAGCAGCGGAAGTTTTAGCCCATCTTTGCATGTTTATCTTCTAATTTCGCATGTCTTGCCACGTCAAGCCAAGTAATCCTGACCTAAACTTGGAATGGAGCGCGCGCATGCAATTTGGAATGACCGAAGAACAGGCCATGATCGTCGATACGACGCGGGCCTTTGTCGAAAACGAGCTGTATCCCCACGAGCTGGAGATTGAACGGACAGGGCAACTGGACATGGATCTTGTGCGCGAGATCCAGCAGAAAGCGATGGAGGCCGGGCTTTATGCGGCCAATATGCCCGAAGAGGTGGGCGGTGCTGGTCTCGATACGTTGTCGTGGCTGATGTACGAAAAAGAACTGGGGCGGGCAAACTATGCGCTGCACTGGACGGCAGTGGCACGGCCGTCGAACATCCTTTTGGCGGGCACCGAGGAGCAAAAGGAAAAATATCTCTTTCCTTGTATGAAGGGCGAGAAATGGGATTGTCTGGCGATGACCGAGCCGGGCGCCGGATCGGACCTGCGCGGCATGACCGCCAGCGCCCGCAAGGATGGTGATGACTGGATCCTGAACGGCACCAAACACTTTATCAGCCATGCCGACATCGCCGATTTCTCGATCGTCTTCATGGCGACCGGCGAAGAGGACACGCCGCGTGGACCTAAGAAAAAGATCACCGCGTTTTTTGTCGACAAGGGCACACCGGGCTTTTCGGTGCGCGAGGGCTATCAGAATGTCAGCCACCGTGGCTACACCAACGCGGTGTTGGAATTCGACGACTGCCGCCTGCCTTCTTCGGCGGTGCTGGGCGAGGTCGACAAGGGGTTCGAGGTTGCCAACACATGGCT
This sequence comes from uncultured Shimia sp., assembly GCF_947498095.1. GTDB lineage: Bacteria > Pseudomonadota > Alphaproteobacteria > Rhodobacterales > Rhodobacteraceae > Shimia. The sequence goes on from NZ_CANMJE010000001.1 coordinate 241,595, forward strand.
CGGCGCAACCCGCCTGCAAGTCGCTGCCACCTGTCTGGGCCGCGCTGAACGCGCGCTGCAACACTCGGTCGAATACGCTGCCGAGCGCAAGCAGTTCGGCCAGCTGATCGGCAAGTTCCAGGGCATCTCATTCAAGCTCGCAGATATGGCGCTGGAGCTGAAGGCCGCGAACCTGCTGACCTGGGAAGCCGGTTGGAAATTTGATCAAGGCACCGTAACTGAGACCGACATGTCCATGGCCAAGCTAAAAGCGACCGAGATGCTGGCCTTTGTCGCGGACGAAGCGATCCAGATTCACGGCGGCATGGGTCTGATGGACGAATTGCCTTTGGAACGCATCTGGCGTGATGCCCGTGTGGAACGCATCTGGGAAGGCACCTCGGAAATCCAGCGTCACATCATCAGCCGCGAGTTACTCCGCCCCTTGGGCGCATAAGATTTCATGCCTCTGGCAGGAGTACTTCTGGCAATACGAAATTTCGCGTTGCTCAAAATACTCCGCCGGAGGCATACTTGGTTTCCGCAAGCGCAAGGTGAGAGATGATACGCGATCTTTCGAGACTATTCCGCCCCAAAACCATCGCCGTGGTCGGCGGCGGCGCGTGGTGCGCACTGGTGATCGAACAGTGCCACAAGATGGGTTTCCAGGGTGAAATCTGGCCAGTACACCCCAAAGCGGCCGAGGTTGGCGGATTGCCCGCTTACAAAGATGTGGACGCATTGCCCAATGCACCGGATGCTACCTTTGTTGGCGTCAACCGTTTCGCGACCATACAGGTGGTTGCCGCCTTGTCCGCCCGCGGATCGGGCGGGGCCGTGTGCTTTGCCAGCGGGTTCCGAGAAGCCGCCGCCGAAGACGCCGAAGCTGCCAACCTGCAAGACCAACTGCTGGAAGCGGCGGGCGACATGCCCTTTCTCGGACCTAATTGCTATGGCTTTGTGAACTATTTGGACGGCGCGCTGTTGTGGCCGGATCAGCATGGCGGCGTCGCCTGTGACAAAGGTGTCGCGATTGTCACGCAAAGCTCAAACATCGCGATCAACATGACCATGCAGATGCGTGGGCTGCCAGTAGCCTATGTGGTCACCGCGGGCAATCAGGCGCAGTCGGGCGTGGCGCATATTGGCGAAGCGTTGCTGGACGATCCACGAGTCACTGCGCTTGGCTTACATATTGAAGGCTTTGGTGATCTGCGAGCCTTTGAATCGCTCGCGCGCAAAGCTCGCGAACTGGGCAAGCCTATCATTGCTTTGAAGGTCGGCAAGTCAGATCAGGCACAGGCAGCGACGGTGTCTCATACAGCCTCGCTCGCTGGCGGAGACTCGGGCGCCGGGGCTTTGCTGGCACGTCTGGGCATCCCGCGGTTGACTTCTATTCCGGATTTTCTGGAGACATTGAAGCTCTTGCACGTCGTGGGGTGGCTGCCGTCGAACCGCATTGCCTCGATCTCATGTTCCGGGGGTGAAGCCAGTCTTGCCGCCGACACAGCGCACGGTCGTGGTGTCGAGTTTCCTCCACTGAACGAACAGCAACAGACCGACCTGCGCGAGGCTTTGGGGCCGATGGTGGCGCTGGCCAATCCGCTGGATTATCACACCTATATCTGGCGTGACGCCGAGGCGATGACACGCGCCTGGGGCGCGATGATGGACCCCGCGCTGGCAATGACCCTTCTTGTGGTGGATTTCCCCCGTCCCGACCGATGTGACCCCCGTGACTGGGAATGCGCGGTCAAAGCTGCCATCGGCGCCAAAACCGCACGCAACGCCAATGTCGCTGTGGTCGCAACGCTGCCCGAACTGATCACCGAAGATATTGCCGATGTGCTGATCAAGGCGGGTGTTGTGCCGTTTATGGGTTTGAGCGAAGCCATCGCAGCCTGTGAAGCCGCCGTTTACCCGAATTTGGCTGAGTTAGTGCCTGTTTTATTGCCGACAGACACGGTGACACCTGACCTCATTCCCGAGGCTGAGGCCAAGGATCGCTTGGCTTGGCACGGGCTCCGTACTCCCAATTTCAAACGCGTCTCGTCGCCCGGAGAAGCAAGGGCCGCGGCCGTTGATATCGGCCTGCCCGTCGTTTTGAAGGGCGAAGGCATTGCCCACAAGACCGAGGCTGGCGCCGTGGCGCTCAACCTGTTGTCAGGTCGCGCTGTCAGCGAAGCCGCCGAAGCCATGCCCACCGACCGTTTTCTGGTCGAAGAAATGATCACAGACACGGTAGCAGAACTGTTGGTTGGTGTGGTCAAGGATCCGGCGCATGGCTTTGTGATGACGCTGGCCGCAGGTGGCACATTGACCGAAGTGATGCAGGACAGCGCCAGCTTCCTCTTGCCCGCCTCTGAGACGATGATCGACGAGGCCTTGGCATCGCTCCGCATGTCGAAACTGCTGGAGGGCTACCGCGGTGCACCAACTGCGGATCGGCAGGCAATCCTGACGGCCATTCGCGCGGTCGAGGCCTATGTCCTTGCCAATGCAGAAGGTCTGGAAGAGATTGAGGTGAACCCTCTGCTTTGCACGCCCACGGATGCCGTGGCGGCAGATGCTCTGATGCGGCGAAAGGACTGACTCCATGCGCAAAATCGGTGCGGTGATCTTTGATGGCTTCGAGATGCTCGACTATTACGGGCCACTCGAGATGTTTGCCATGCACCGCGACGCGTTTGAGATCGTGGCCGTTGGGCAAAACGGGGATGGGGCGCAAGCCTCGGGCGGGCCACGAACCATGCCAGATGCGACCTTCTCCGACGGCACCAGCTATGACATCCTGTTGGTGCCCGGAGGAATGGGCACACGGGCAGAGCTGGACAATCCGGTGATGCTTGACTGGCTGCGTGCGGCCTGTGCTGAAGCCGAGATTGTGACCAGTGTGTGCACCGGATCAGCCCTTTTGGCCCGCGCAGGCGCACTTGACGGGCGCGCTGCAACCACCAACAAACGTGCCTTTGACTGGGTGTGCGACGTCGCACAAACAGACACCGTCACATGGAAACAGACCGCCCGCTGGGTCGAAGATGGCAAGTTCTTCACCTCGTCCGGCGTTTCTGCAGGCATGGATATGAGCCTTGCCGTGATTGAACGCCTGTTGGGCAAGGATGCCGCCCGCGACGCCGCCCTTTGGGCCGAATATGAACCCAATACAGACCCTAACAACGACCCTTTTGCCCTCGAGGAGAGCGACACATGACCGAGTCCCCCGTAAAAACCCGGCGCGAAGGTGCCATTCTCGAAGTCACTCTGGATCGCCCCAAGGCCAATGCCATTGATCTGGTGACAAGCCGCGTCATGGGTGAGGTTTTCCGAGAATATCGCGATGACCCGGAACTGCGCGTCGCGATCCTGACCGGTGGCGGCGACAAATTCTTTTGCCCCGGTTGGGACCTGAAGGCAGCTGCCGACGGAGACGAAGTGGACGGCGACTATGGTGTCGGTGGTTTTGGCGGCCTTCAGGAATTGCGCGACATGAACAAGCCGGTGATCTCGGCGGTGAACGGCATTGCTTGCGGCGGCGGACTGGAACTCGCGATCTCTGGAGACATTATTCTGGCTGCTGATCACGCCAGCTTTGCCCTGCCAGAAATCCGGTCCGGCACTGTGGCGGATGCAGCGAGTGTCAAACTGCCAAAACGCATCCCATATCACATCGCGATGGAGTTGCTTTTGACGGGCCGCTGGTTCGATGCTGAAGAGGCGCACCGGTGGGGACTGGTGAACGAAATCGTGCCGGGTGATCAACTGATGGATCGCGCCTGGGAACTTGCGCGCCTTCTGGCGAGCGGCCCCCCGCTGGTCTATGCCGCGATCAAGGAGATTGTGCGTGATGCCGAGGATCAGAAGTTTCAGGACGCAATGAACCACATCACCCAGCGCCAACTGCGTAGTGTGGATGTGCTCTATGCCTCAGAGGATCAACTTGAAGGCGCTCGCGCGTTTGCCGAGAAACGGGATCCTGTCTGGAAGGGCAAGTAATCCGGGCCAGAGACTTATTTTAGTCACTAAGCTTGCGAAACAGGGCGACATAACCGGTGTCGTCCTTGTGCTCACCCGTGGCATTTTCCCCATAGAAGCGGATTACCGGCAATTGCAGGTCGGTGATCCTGTCCGACAGGGCGGTCAACTTTGCTTCAAACCCCTCGGCGACGTAGTGCTCGGTATTGATCGACAAGGCCAATTGTCCACCCGGCTGTGCGACGCGCAATAGCTCGTCAAAGGCCTCAGGGCCGACATGGCCATTGGTGAATGTGCCGGAACTCACGATCCCTGCATAAGACGCATCCGGAACCGGAAGTCTCCGGGTCAGGTCCCCCGTGAATAGGTTGCGGTAAATCGACTTGGTTGCGGCGACGTCCAGCATCTCCTGTGAAATGTCGGTCGCGTCAATGGGGTCCACACCCAGACGTCCAAGTTCCAGTCCGCAAAGACCGGTTCCGGCGCCAACATCAAGCACCGGACCACGGCAACCGGTTGCGAAAAAGGCTTCGGCCACCAGACGCGGTGACAGGTAATCATGTGCTTCAGCAAAGCCCTGATCATAGGTCTCGGCCCACTCGGCATAGAGCCGACGGGAATCCTCTGGCGTTTGAAGGGCATAAGCCCCGTCAAGGCTTGGCTTGCCTGTGTTTTCATCACTCATACCAGAGTGAACCGCGTAACTTTGTCCAGATCAAGGGTTTCGCTTGAAAGCCGGGCATCATGCGGGCAGTTTCACGACCATGACCAAGACACTGCTTTCACTAGGCCACGGGTTCTCTGCGCGCGAGATGGGCCGCCAACTCTGTCCGCAAGGATGGCGCGTCATCGGCACCACGCGAAAGCCAGAGAAATTCGATGCTTTTCGTGCCGAGGGAGTCGAACCACTTCTGTGGCCTTGTGATATGGTGAGGGCTCTGAGTGGCGTCACACATCTGTTGACTTCCATCTCTCCGGATGAGGCCGGAGACCCGGTTCTGCGTGATAATCGCGATGCAATTCTGGCGGCCTGCCCAAATCTGCAATGGGTTGGCTACCTGTCGACCACGGGCGTTTACGGTGACCATGATGGCGGCTGGGTTGATGAGACCTCTCCGACCGAGCCCGCAACGATCCGCGGACAACGACGTGTTCTGGCTGAACAGGAATGGTTGGATATGCCCGGATTGCCGGTGCACATCTTTCGGTTGGCGGGAATCTACGGCCCTGGTCGGGGGCCATTCGCCAAGCTGAGACAGGGTACGGCGCAGCGTATTATCAAGAAAAACCAAGTATTTAGTCGCATTCACATTGAAGACATCGCGCAGGTGCTTGCCGCGTCTATGGCAGCACCGAACCCAGGGCGTGTTTACAACGTCTGCGATGACGATCCGGCCCCACCTCAGGATGTGATTGAGTACGCTGCCGCGTTGTTGGGCATGCCCCCACCGCCGGAAATCGCGTTTGATGAGGCCACGATGTCGCCGATGGCACGCAGCTTTTATTCGGACAGCAAATGCGTGCACAATGACCGTATCAAAGATGAGCTGGGTGTGAAGCTAAAGCACCCGACCTATAAGGCAGCGCTGACGGCGATGCTTGCGGCCGAACAGGCCTAGAAAACAGCTTTACGCCCGCTTTGACCCGATCTGGGCAATGCCCAGCGCGTCGAGAACCTTGGCCTCGATCTGCTCGGCATTCATTGCGGCCACATCGTACATGTCTCGTGGGCTGGCCTGATCTACAAAGATGTCCGGCAGCACCATTGAGCGGAATTTCAGCCCCTGATCAAAGACACCATTCTCGGCCAAAAGCTGCGCGACGTGACTGCCAAAGCCGCCAATTGCACCTTCTTCGATGGTGATCAGCGCTTCGTGGTCATGGGCCAGTGACAAGATCATCTCTTGGTCTAGTGGCTTGGCAAATCGCGCATCGGCGATGGTGGGCGTAATGCCTTTGGCGGCCAAGGCTTCGCCGGCCTTTTTGACTTCGTCCAGCCGGGTTCCCAGTGACAGGAGCGCAACGCGTTTGCCGTTCTGGATCATGCGGCCCTTGCCGATCTCGAGTGGTTCGCCGCGCTCTGGCATATCAACGCCGACGCCTTCGCCGCGCGGATAGCGGAATGCGATGGGGCCGTCATCATGGGCAGCGGCGGTGGCCACCATATGCACCAGCTCGGCCTCGTCCGCGGCGGCCATCACGACCATTCCGGGCAGATTAGACAGGTAAGCGATGTCAAACGATCCGGCATGGGTCGCACCATCAGCGCCAACAAGTCCAGCGCGGTCGATGGCAAAGCGCACGGGCAGGCGTTGAATCGCGACGTCATGTACAACCTGATCATAGCCGCGCTGAAGGAAGGTCGAATACATTGCGCAAAAGGGTTTCATGCCGCCTGCGGCCAGAGCCGCGGCAAAGGTCACGCCATGTTGCTCGGCAATCGCAACGTCAAAACACCGGCTGGGATAGCGTTCGGCAAAGAGGTTCAGCCCGGTCCCGTCGGGCATTGCCGCGGTCACAGCGCAAATCTTGTCGTCGCGGGCGGCTTCGTCCACCAGCGCATTGCCAAAGACCGAGGTATACGACGGCGCGTTGGACGGTGCCTTGTGCTGTTTGCCCGTCAGAACATCAAACTTGGCGGTGGCATGTCCCCGATCACGGGCATTTTCGGCGGGTGCATAGCCTTTGCCCTTTTTGGTGATGATATGCAGCATCACCGGCCCTGTGGCGCGTTGATGGATGGTCCGCAAGACGGGCAAAAGCTGCTCCATATCGTGACCGTCGATGGGGCCGATGTAAGAAAACCCCAGTTCCTCGAACAGGGTGCCGCCAACGGCCATCCCCTTGATCATTTCCTTGGCGCGCTTGGCGCCTTCGCGGAAAGGCTCCGGCAACAAAGAAACAGCCCCTTTGGCGGCGGCTTTCAGCTCTTGGAACGGGTCCCCGGCATAAAGCCGCGAGAGATAAGCTGACATCGCGCCAACCGGCGGCGCAATCGACATGTCGTTGTCGTTCAGAACGACCAACAGCCGCTTGTCGAGATGTCCGGCATTGTTCATCGCCTCATAGGCCATGCCAGCGCTGATCGACCCATCACCGATCACGGCAATCGCGTCACCCAGTCCACCCTCGCACTCCCCACCCAGATCGCGTGCGACGGCAAAACCTAGGGCGGCTGAAATTGAGGTCGAAGAGTGCGCGGCACCGAACGGGTCATAGACACTCTCGCTGCGCTTGGTGAAACCAGACAGCCCGTCCCTTTGACGAAGGGTGCGAATACGATCACGCCGACCGGTTAGAATTTTGTGCGGGTAACACTGGTGTCCGACATCCCAGATGATCTTATCCCGCGGCGTGTCAAACACGGCGTGCAAGGCCACGGTCAGCTCGACAACACCCAGACCAGCGCCCAAATGCCCACCAGTTTCTGACACCGCCGACACGGTCTCTGCGCGTAGCTCATGCGCCAACTGTGTCAGTTCTGCATCGCTGAACTGTTTCAGATCCGCAGGGCGATCAACTTTGTCCAGCAGTGGGGTTTCGGGTTTGGCCGACATCTGTCGCCCTTTCTGTCTTTAACTGTCGCGGGCAATAACGAAACGGGCCGCCTCCCGCAAGGTATCTGCCTGACCACCATACATGTCGAGCGCTGTGCAGGCATCCTCCACGAGGTCGCGGGCGCGGCGTTTCGCACCCTCAAGACCCAAGAGCGAGACAAAGGTCGCTTTGCCGGCATCAGCATCTTTTCCCACGGCTTTGCCGACCGTGGCGGCATCGCCTTCAATATCCAAGATGTCGTCGGCAATCTGGAAAGCAAGACCAAGATCTTCTGCATAGCGCTGCAGGGGGGCGGTATCTGACTCTGCCATGACCGCTCCGGCCGTGGCCGACCACGCGATAAGTGCGCCGGTTTTGCCGGCCTGAAGCCGGGTGATTTCCTCGAGCGTCAAAGCCGTGGTGGCGGTTTCGGCCGCAATATCCAGCGCCTGCCCCAGAACCATGCCCTGGACCCCTGCGGCGCGGGCCAACCGAACGGTCAACTCGGCGCGAATGGCAGGGTTCGGGTGGCAATCTTGGTGGCTCACGCATTCAAAGGCAAAGCACTGCAAGGCGTCGCCCGCCAGAACGGCGGTGGTTTCGTCCCACTTTACATGCACCGTGGGCTGGCCGCGGCGCAGATCATCGTCATCCATGCAGGGCAGGTCGTCATGCACGAGCGAATAGGCATGCATGGCCTCGATCGCTGTCGCGGGCCAGATCGACAAAGATGGGTCAACGCCGTGCAAACGGGCGCTTTCCATCACCAGAAACGCCCGCAGCCGTTTTCCACCCGCACTGGCATAATGCATAGCTTGCGCGACAGGTAACGCACCAAATGGCGCCATCGTGGCGTCCAGATGGGACTGCACCTGTGCCGCAACGTCTTTCAGGCAAGTCTGGAACATTTAGAGACCTTCGACAGGTTTCAACCCGGCGGGGTTGCCATCTCCATCCAGAGTAATGGCCGCCACCTTTTCTTCGGCTTCCTTGAGCTTTTCTTCGCACAGCTTTTTCAACTTGGCACCGCGATCATAAAGCGCGATGGATTCGTCCAATGCCACGTCGCCGCGTTCAAGCTGGCCCACAACTTTTTCCAGTTCGGCCATAGCCTGTTCAAAGCTCAGTTCGCTTACGGGCGTGTCACTCATGCGCCATTCTCCATCAATACGCTGACATGGGCGGCGGTCGCAGCCGCCAGTGCCGACAGATCATATCCGCCCTCAAGAGTCGAGACAACGCGGCCTTCGCAATGCTCGGCCGCCAGTTCACAGATTTTGCGCGTGAGCCATGCAAAGTCCTCAGTCGACCAATTGAGATTGGCCAGAGGATCAGCCTCATGTGCGTCAAATCCGGCCGAGATAATAATCAGTTGCGGGTCAAAGCCCGCGATCACTGGCCAGACTTGCGCGTCATAGGTCGCACGCATCAGACGTCCATCGCTTTGCGGCGGCAGTGGCAGGTTGTGAATGTTGTTGTGGCCACCAGTTTCCTCGGGCATCCCCGTGCCCGGCCACAAGGGGTTCTGATGGCTGGAGAAGAACAGCGCACGCGGCTCGTTCCACAAGAGCGCCTGTGTGCCATTACCGTGATGCACATCGAAATCCACAAGGGCAACGCGCTCTAGCCCGTGTCGCTCCATTGCATGGCGCGCCGCGATCGCCGCATTGCCGAACAGGCAAAAGCCCATAGGTGTCGATTGCTCCGCGTGGTGGCCCGGAGGGCGGCAGGCAACAAAGGCGTTTTTCACTTCACCAGACATCACCGCATCCACCGCGGCCACGCACCCGCCTACGGCGCGCCGTACCGCCTGAATCGATCCGGGCGACATATGTGTGTCGCCATCAATCGCGCGGTTACCGGACTCTGGCTCGGCTGCGATCATTGCATCAAGATGAGATTGCGGGTGGCTGAGCAAGATATCGGCATCATTACAAAGCGGCGCCTCTCGGCGATCCAGAGGATCAAACTTGGAGTCCGAAAGTGCTGACGCAATGTACTCCAGTCGGGCAACCTGCTCGGGATGCCCCGGTGGTGTCCTGTGAGCCAAACAATCGGAATGCGTGAACAAGGCTGTGGTCATGACGTCCCCTGCTTCATTTTGCTAAAATACTCTCGCCGAAGGCATTAAAATCAATCCGGGGCCAGCATGTATCCGGCACCCCGAACGGTTTGCAGATACCTCGGTTGTTTGGGGTCTGCTTCGATCTTGCGACGCAGGCGTGTGATCTGTACGTCTACCGCGCGCTCTTGGGCCTGACCGCCATCCCGGCCGAGGTCTTCGACCAGTTTGGTCCGGCTGACAGGCTCGGAGGGGGTGGCCGAAAAGATCTTCATCAGCTGACTTTCGGTGGCCGTGAGACGCACGATCTCATCACCCTGCCACATCTCGCCACGCTCAATGTCATAGCGAATGGAGCCCAGATGCAGAACCTTTGGCACGGCATCGGTTTCGGTCACTTCAGGCATCCGCCGTAAGATTGCGTTGATCCTGAGAAGCAGCTCTTTGGGTTCAAACGGCTTGGGCAAATAGTCATCCGCCCCCGCCTCAAGTCCTTTGATCCGATCTTCGGTTTCGCCTTTGGCTGTAAGCAACATGATCGGGGTGGTGGAGGTTTCCCGAATGGCGCGGGTCAGGCTCATGCCGTCTTCACCCGGCATCATCACATCCAGAACGATCATGTCAAAATCGAGCCCCGACAGGATACGCCGGGCATGGGCCGCGTCGCGCGCAGATGTCACGAGAAACCCGTTGCGCACGAGAAACTTTTTCAAAAGCTCGCGGATGCGTTCGTCATCATCCACAATCAACAGATGGGGGTCGACATCACTCATTGGCCGCTTTCCCTCAGGCTCACATAGCGGCGACGCATCTCGCCATCCATCATCGCTTCGAGCACGCGGCGGAAGCCGGCTACGGCCTCAGGGCCAGCATCTCGATAGGCCGCGCGCATACGGGCGCGTTGAGCGTCAGACAGGCGGTTTTCCAAGGCCTCTCCAGACTCAGTCAGAAACAGGTTGCGCTCGCGGCGATCCGAGGGGCCAACCCGGCTTTCGACCAGACCATCTTCGATCAACGTGCGCAGAACTCGGTTGAGCGATTGCTTAGTCACCCCAAGAATTTCCAACAGATTGGTCACGGTTGTACCTGGCGCCCGTTTGATAAAGTGGATCGCCCTGTGATGCGCGCGCCCATAGGCCATCGTTGCTAGGATACGGTCAGGATCAGCGGTGAAGCCGCGATAGGCAAAGTACATCGCCTCGATCCCTTGCCGCAATTGTTCGTCAGTCAGATAGAGGAGGCTTTCGCCGCTGGTCGTTTCCGGCATCAACACGTACCAATCACATATTGCCTGTTTAAGCGTCACAATACGTCAGCTTTGTTGACACTCCAAGCGTGAACTGATAGCGACTCTCAGATTTTGCGCAACATTATGTCCGATTCGGCCCTATCACGCGCAACATATGCAAATAGACCTATACTGGAGGACGAGCCATGTCTGGTTCATATGATGATCGTGACGGCACGATCTGGATGGATGGAGAGTTTGTCAATTGGCGGGACGCCAATGTCCACATCCTGTCACATGCCATGCACTACGCAAGCTCGGTGTTTGAGGGCGAGCGCGCCTATAACGGCAAGATTTTCAAAAGCCGCGAACACTCAGAGCGCCTGATTGCTTCGGCCGAAGCGCTCGACATGCCGATGCCTTACTCGGTAGACGAAATCGAAGCGGCCAAAGAAGCAACGCTCAAGGAATCCGGCCTGACCGACGCCTATGTGCGCGCGTTGGTCTGGCGTGGATCCGGTGAAGACATGGGCGTGGCCTCGGCCAAGAACCCCGTGCGCATGGCCATCGCTGTGTGGCCGTGGGGCGCCTATTACGGTGACGCCAAAATGCAGGGCGCCAAGCTGGACATCGCCGAGTGGAAACGTCCCAGCCCTGAAACTATTCCGGTCCATGCCAAGGCGGCGGGCCTCTACATGATCTGCACCATCTCCAAGCACAAAGCCGAAGCCAAAGGGTGTTCGGACGCGTTGTTCATGGACTGGCGTGGCTATGTTGCCGAAGCCACGGGCGCCAACGTGTTTTTTGTGAAGGATGGCGAGGTGCACACACCTCTGGCCGATTGCTTCCTGAACGGTATCACCCGCCAGACTGTCATCCAGATGCTGAAAGACAAGGGCATCACGGTCAATGAACGCCGGATCAAGCCCGAGGAAATGGCAGATTTCGAACAGTGCTGGTTGACCGGCACCGCTGCCGAAGTGACCCCGGTTGGTCAGATCGGTGAGTACACTTTTGAAGTCGGTGACATCACCCGTGAGATCGCGGAAGATTACGAAAAACTCGTCCGGTCCTAAGCCAAGTGGCAGACCTGCCGACATACATTGATGGTTACGGCCCCGTGCGCGCATTCGCCGGGACCGTTTCGTCTCTAATACCGCCCAAAAGACCCCGATCGCCCGTCGAACCGCGACATACAGCGACGCTGACGGATGCCATTCGCGAGGCTGGACTGCGCAGCGGTGCAACGATTTCGTTTCACCACCATCTGCGCAATGGCGATGATGTCATGCGACAGGTTTTGATGGCCTGCCAAGCGCTCGGGCTGAGCAATCTTCACATCGCACCGTCTTCGCTATTTCCCTGTCATGCCAGCCTGATCCCGTTTCTTGAGGATGAAACCGTCACGCGCGTCACCACCTCATACATGAATGGGCCCCTAGCGGATGCCATCAAGGCGGGCAAGCTGCGCAATCCGGCAGTTCTTCAAACCCACGGCGGTCGTGCCTATGCTATTGAAAGCGGGCAGCTGGCCATAGATGCGGCCTTTGTTGCGGTCCCTGCGGTGGACAAGGCAGGCAACCTGACCGGTGCCGCAGGGCCAGAGGCTTGTGGTCCGTTGGGATATGCCATGGTCGATGCCGCCCATGCGGAGCACGTGATTGCCGTGACGGATCATCTGACTGACAGGTTGCCGCGTATCTGCATCCCCGCTGGCCAAGTTGATAAGATCGTACGGGTCAAATCCATTGGCTCCGCCTCAGAGATTGTGTCTGGCACAACCGGGCGAGTGCCGTCTGCCAATGGCCTAAAGATCGCGGATTTGACGGCACAGCTGATTGAAGCGTCGGGGCTGTTACGGGATGGGTTCTCTTTTCAAACCGGCGCCGGTGCTACATCTTTGGCGGTTGCCAAAGCTCTTGAGCCAATCATGCAGGCCAACAAGGTCGTTGGCGGTTTTGCCGCCGGCGGCGTTACGGGGCCGCTGGTGCAGATGCACGACCAAGGCCTGTTTCGCGAGATATGGGATGTGCAGGCCTTTGATCTTAAAGCCGTACAGTCTTATGCCAACGATCCCGACCATCACGCGATGTCGGCCGCGCACTATGCCAGCCCGGCCCGCAAAGACGCTATTGCCAACAAGCTCGACGTGATGATCCTTGGCGCGGCCGAAGTAGATATCAACTTCAACGTCAATGTCACAACCACCAGCACAGGGCGTATCATTGGCGGATCAGGCGGGCATGCGGACACCGCAGCGGGCGCCAAACTGCCCATTGTCACGACAACGCTCACTGCTGGCGGGTTTCCCAAGATCGTCAAGGATCTGGCCTGTTTGACCACACCCGGTCAAACAATCGGCGCGGTTGTAACCGAGGCAGGGATCGCTGTGCACCCCTCACGTTCCGAATTGGCAAAACATGCTCAAGCGGCGGGCCTACCGGTCCTGTCCATGGACGAATTAAGGGCGTTGGCCGCAGCAGAAGCAGCGCCGTGCAATCCAGAAAACATGTCTACGCGGATCGTTGCAATCTGCGAGTACAGGGACGGTTCGGTTCTGGACGTAGTACGGCTCTAACCCTGCGGAGTCAGGGTCTTTCGAGCCCCGCGTTTGAGGCCCAATTGGCGCTCACGCCATATAATCAGAACGCCTGCGCAGATGATCAGCGCAGCCCCTGCTAGCGTGTGAATTGTTGGTGTTTCGGCAAAGATGAAATACCCGATCACAATCGCCAGCAGCATGGAGGCATAGTCAAACGGCGCCACTGTGGACGCAGGTGCAAAGCGATAGGCGGAGGTCAGAAAGATTTGTGCGATTCCCCCCAAGAGACCCGCAGCAACAAGCAAGAGCGCCTCGTATCCTGTAGGCATCACCCAGCCAAAAGGCAGGGTTAGTAACGACAACAGGGCGGAACTAAGCGTGAAGTAAAACACAATAGCCGAGGTTTTTTCGGTTTGAACCAAACGTCTAATATGAATCTGAGCCAGCGCCATGAAGGTTGCAGACCCCAGCGTAAGTACGGCCCCCAGTGCCGCCACTGCGTCTCGGTTCTCGCCACTCAGCGATGAAAGACGCGGGTAGAGCACGATCATCACGCCCAATAGACCCAACCCGACAGCGGACAGGCGGAACAAGCGCACCTGTTCGCCGAGGAACATCGCGGCAAATACGACAACTAGTAGCGGCGCGGCATAGCCTATTGCCGTGACTTCGGGCAACGACAAAAGGCCCAGCGCCGAAAAGCCAAGCGCCATAGCGGTTGTCCCAATGACACCACGCCAGAAGTGGCCCATGACGTTGTCTGTCTTGAGGCCGGTGCGCAACTCGCGGCGCAACAAAAGCCATCCAAAAATAACCGGCAGCGCAAAGATGGAGCGAAAGAAGACCGCCTCACCCGGAGGCACATGCGCCGAAGCGGCCTTGATGCAGCTTGCCATAATCGAAAACAGCAGAACCGAGATCAGTTTCAGTGCGATACCGCGGATTGGGTTCATGTTGAGATCTCTCGATCAGGGCCTGGGGTGTTAATCATCGGTGGTATCGTCTGCCAGAGTGTCCAGATTGGACAGGAAGCGCGCAAGATAGTCTGTGAATTGCTCGACCTCGGCTTTGCTGAACCCGGTCAATAACTGCCGTTGCCGCTCAAGCGCGACGATCAGTATTTCGTCGTGCATCCGGGCCCCCGCGGGAGTCAAGGTCCAGTCTTTCCGGCGCTCATCCGGCCCAGAGGCTTTGGCCGAAACCAGATTCATTTTTTCGAGCCTTTGCAGGCTGCGGCTTACCGCGGCCTTGTCGATCCCGATAGTTTTTGCGGCGTGTGAAACACTGCTGCCGGGCTCGCGTGACAGCATGACCAGCATGCGCCAGTCCATGGCACCAATACCGAACTGCTTTTGATAATACCGTGCGGCATTGCGCGTGAAACGATTGGCCGCAAAGTTCAAAAGCACCGTTGGCGTGCGCCGAAAGCTTAACGTACGACGCGCAGGACTCGACTCACTGTCGTTCGGATCTATCAGGAAAAGGGCATCATCAAGTTCGCTCATCTGGACAGACTAAACCCCAGTTGTTGACATGACAACAAGTTCAGGCAATCATGAGCGTGTTGACATGACAACACATGGAGCTTCGCAATGTCCAATGCACCGGTATTTGATATCGATCCCAAGGCGTTTTGGAATGATCCCTATCCCACACTCAAGCGCATGCGCGCCGAGGCGCCAATCGCATATGTTCCGCAACTGGACGCGACACTGTTCTGCCGACGCGACGACATCTTTAAGAATGAGAAAAAGATTGATGTGTTTTCGTCCGATCAACCAGATGGCCTGATGACGGTGCTCATGGGGCAAAACATGATGCGCAAGGATGGCGAGGCGCATGCCGCAGAGCGCAAGGCAATCTTTCCCACCATTTCTCCGCGCACGGTCAAAGATGTGTGGTTGGGACAGTTTCAAGCTGCAACAGAGACTATACTGGCAGAAATCAAACCCAATGGCCGGGCAGACATGGTGCGCGATATTGCGATGCGTATCTCTGGCGAGGCTTTGAAATCCATCACGGGCCTGACCAACATGAGCTGGCAGGAGATGGACCGTGTGAGCCAGGGCATGATCGATGGATGCTCCAACTATGCGGGTGATCCGAAAGTCGAAGCCAATTGCCATGACTGCACAGCCTCTATTGACCGACATATTGACGAGATGATGCCGACATTGTCCGCAGATCCGAACCATTCACTGTTATCGGTGCAGATGCAGGCAGGTCTGCCAGACACTGCTATTCGGGCGAATATCAAACTTGCCATCAGTGGTGGGCAGAACGAACCTCGCGATGCCATTGCAGGCGTGGTTTGGGCGCTGCTCAGCCATCCAGACCAACTCTCACGGGTGAGAGAGGGGGATGCGACGTGGCTTCAGGCTTTTGAAGAATACGCGCGCTGGATGTCGCCCATTGGCATGTCCCCGCGACGCGTGGCCCAGCGCTTTGAGGCGGGTGGCGTGACGTTTGACCCCGAGGATCGGGTGTTCTTCATGTTCGGGTCTGGCAACCGGGACGAAGACAAGTTTACGCGGCCTGACGACTTTGACATCACTCAGGATGTCGGGCCATCCATTGCCTTTGGTGCCGGGCCGCATTTCTGTGCAGGGGCCTGGGCGGCGCGCAGTCTGATCGCCGATGTGGCTCTACCGATGATCTTTGAGCAGTTGCCAGGCCTCACGCTGGACGGGGACGTCGCACTCGGCGGCTGGGCCTTTCGGGGTCCGCTGTCCATGCCCGTAACGTGGACGCCTTAGGTCAGGGCGCCTAGCAAGACTGTCAGGGTCACAAAGGCCGCACTTGTGGCGATCAACATGGCGATAGAGGCAAGCCCCTCTAGTCCGCTGTCTAGTGCCAAGACGGTGTAAATCCCAAACATCGAAATCGCCGAAGACAGGATCACTGCGGCGAACATTTCCGGCCCCAAGGGGGCAAATCCCAGGATCGGCAGAACCAGCACGGCGACAAAGACCAATGCCGGGTGCAATAGCAATTTCGCCGCCGCGATTTGTGTCGCAAACAGTCGATTCCCTTTCAGAGGCAACCCGACCAAAGACCCCCCGATCACGATCAGCGACAGCGCCGAAGCCGACGCGGCAATGATGTGAAACAGGTGATCCATCGGCCCTGGAATTGGTAGCTTCAAGGCCGACACGACGAGCCCAAGCAACAACCCGATCATCATTGGGCGCCGTACAACCCCCATCAGGTTTGCCATGACTTGCCATGCTACGGAGCGGTGTTCACCGTCACGCGCCATGTCGATCAGGATCAGGCATATTGGAATGAGAACAATCAACTCGACCAGCATGTTTAGTGCCAGAACAATGCCCGCGATCTCGGGAAAGGTCAGCAACATCAACGGATAACCGATGAACCCCGAGTTGGGACATGTGCTGCCCAACACCGCAATCGCGCGCCTTGGCTTGTCTGACGCCGTGAGAGAGAACAGCAGAAATGCGACAACAATGGTTGCCAGCCCGCCGAGTGTGTAAGCCGCCAGATAGCCCCAATGCAGAACCTCTGCGATGTCACGCGACGCGACGGCGTTAAACAACAGCGCTGGCAATGCAATGTTCATGACGTATTTGCCGAAACTGCGCATGTCAGCCGAGGTGAACCATGCTTTGCGCACGACAAAATACCCGACGGCAATGGCCGCATAGATCGGAAAAGTGATGGTCAGAATATCAATCATTGAGCTGCCGGGCCTGCCGTAACAGATTATCCATTGCGCAAAATTACTTAAGAAGGCAATTAATTTCCAGGAATGGACCGCCAGCGGATGGGCTATCAGCCAATTTTGCCGCGGTTTTCGCCGACTTGTCCGCGATGCAACAACAGATGATCCAGAATGACACAGGCCATCATCGCTTCGCCAACAGGCACGGCGCGAATGCCCACACAAGGGTCATGACGACCCTTTGTGACAACCTCGATCGGCGTGCCATCTTTTCGGATGGAGCGACGCGGAGACAGGATCGACGAGGTCGGTTTGACGGCAAAGCGCACGACAATGTCCTGGCCGGTGGAGATACCGCCCAAAATGCCGCCCGAATGGTTTGACCCGTACTCAGGGCCGTCTGCGCCCATGAAAATCTCATCCGCATTGTCGACGCCGGTCAGGCGCGCGGCCTGCATGCCCTCACCAATTTCCACGCCCTTGACCGCATTGATGGACATCATCGCAGCCGCCAAGTCGGTGTCGAGTTTGCCATACACCGGCGCGCCCAGACCTGCAGGCAGGCCACGCGCCACCACTTCGACAATTGCACCGACTGAGTTGTGATCCTTGCGCAGTTTCTGGAGGTAGTCCTCCCATTCCTGCGCGGTGTCTTGATTTTGAGGAATCCAGAAAGGGTTCTGGTCGATGGCGTCCCAATCAAATGTCGAGCGATCAATATCCAGCGCGCCCATCGCAGTCATATAGCCCTTGATCTCAACATTTGGGGCCATGGCTTTGATCGCCTCGCGCGCCACACCACCTGCGGCCACGCGGGCGGCCGTTTCACGGGCTGAGGAGCGGCCGCCGCCGCGATAGTCGCGAATCCCGTATTTTTGCCAGTATGTTATGTCGGCGTGACCCGGACGAAATGTCTCGGAGATATCACCATAATCACGCGACCGCTGGTCGGTGTTTTCGATCATCAACTGGATCGACGTCCCGGTTGTCTGACCCTCGAACACGCCGGACAGGATTTTCACTGCATCAGGTTCGTTGCGTTGGGTCATGTTCTTGTTCTGACCTGGGCGGCGCTTGTCGAGCCAGTGCTGGATCATCGCCTCGTCCACAGGCACGCCCGGAGGGCACCCGTCAACCGTTGCCCCCAAAGCAGGACCGTGGCTTTCACCCCAAGTGGTGACGCGGAAAAGATGTCCAAATGAGTTCATCGACATGGGGCGCTCCTTTGCTTGGCAGGGGCATAGCTGGCGCAGGCACGTTTCTCAAGGGTTCTTGAGGGTCCGCTGTCGTTCTGTTGCAGTCCTGAACAGAGCGAGTATCGCGTGAATGACCCCCGATCCCTCGAACCAGAAGTGACGGTTTTCTCAGACCGATTGTGTTTTACCCCAGGATTCCCGGCAACCGCAGCCCGTTCACGCGCGCACATTCCTTGGCGGACTCATAGCCTGCATCCGCATGACGCATGACGCCAGAAGCCGGATCATTCCAAAGTACACGCTCTAACCGTTTGGCCGCGTCCTCAGTGCCATCGGCGACAATAACCACGCCTGCGTGTTGACTGAACCCCATGCCAACACCGCCGCCGTGGTGCAGTGACACCCACGTTGCACCGGATGCCGTGTTGGTCAGCGCATTTAAGAGCGGCCAGTCCGACACGGCGTCCGAGCCATCCTTCATCGCTTCGGTTTCGCGGTTCGGCGAGGCCACCGAGCCGCTGTCCAGATGGTCGCGGCCGATGACCACCGGTGCACTCAACTCGCCACGGGCAACCATGTCATTAAAGGCCAGCCCCAAGCGGTGCCGATCACCCAAACCAACCCAGCAAATCCGGGCGGGCAGGCCTTGGAAGGAAATCCGGTCGCGCGCCATATCCAGCCAGTTGTGCAGATGCGTGTTGTCGGGCAACAGCTCTTTGACCTTAGCATCGGTTTTGTAGATGTCCTCGGGATCGCCAGACAGCGCGGCCCAGCGGAACGGGCCGATGCCCTTGCAGAACAACGGGCGAATATAGGCCGGCACAAAACCTGGAAAATCAAAGGCGTTCTCCAGACCCTCTTCAAGCGCCATCTGGCGGATGTTGTTGCCGTAGTCGACTGTGGGCACGCCAGCATGGTGAAACGCAACCATCGCCTCGACGTGCACTTTCATGGAGGCCCGCGCGGCCTTCTCCACCTCTTTCGGGGCCGTTTCAGCCTTGGCGCGCCATTCAGCGACGCTCCAGCCCTGGGGCAGATACCCGTTGATTGGATCATGGGCCGAGGTTTGGTCGGTCACGATGTCCGGCCGCACGCCACGTTCGTAAACTTCGGGGAAGATGTCAGCAGCATTGCCGATCAGACCCACTGACTTGGCCTCACCCGCCTTGGTCCAGCGGTCGATCATCTCAAGCGCCTCATCCAGATTGTCTGCCTTTTCATCGACATAGCGGGTCCGCAAGCGGAAATCGACACTGCGCTCGTCACATTCCACGGCCAGACAACAGGCCCCGGCCATGACGGCAGCCAGGGGCTGCGCGCCGCCCATACCGCCAAGTCCACCAGTCAGAATCCAACGGCCCTTGAGGTTGCCGTCATAGTGCTGGCGACCAGCTTCCATGAAGGTTTCATAGGTGCCCTGAACGATGCCCTGACTGCCAATGTAGATCCATGAGCCGGCGGTCATCTGGCCGTACATGGCCAGACCTTTCCGATCCAGCTCGTTAAAGTGATCCCAATTGGCCCAATGCGGCACGAGGTTTGAATTGGCGATCAAAACACGGGGCGCGTCCTTGTAGGTTTTGACGATGGCGACCGGCTTACCCGACTGCACCAACAGCGTTTCATCCATCTCAAGATCTCGGAGGCTGTCGCAAATCAGGTCAAAGTCCTTCCACGTCCGTGCCGCCCGGCCAATACCACCATAAACCACCAGCTCATGCGGGTTTTCGGCCACATCAGGATGCAGGTTGTTCATCAGCATCCGCAGCGGTGCCTCAGTGAGCCAGCTTTTGGCGGTCAATTCAGTCCCGGTTGGTGGAAAGACGTCGCGGGTGTTGTGGCGTGGATCGTTCATGTGTCAGCCCTTTAGCTTGGGGGCCAGGTCGGCCAGAGTTTCAAGGATGCGTTTCAAATGTGGGCGCAGGCGGCCTGCTTTTTCTGGCGCATAGACCCATCCCGCATTTTCATCAGTCAAATGTGTGCTTTGCGCCAATTCCATTTGAATGGCATGCACACCATCCTGTGGGCGGCCATAGTGGCGGGTGGTCCAGCCCCCTTTGAAGCGGCCATTCAGAACACTCGTGTAGCCTTTGGCGTCTGCGCAAACGCCAACCACCGCTGCTTCGATGGCCTTGGCGCAGGTTTCGCCATTGTTCGTGCCAATGTTGAAATCTGGCAGGATGCCTTGGAACAGGTGCGGAATGACGGACCGGATCGAGTGGCAATCATAGAGGATCGCAACACCATGCACCGCGCGCACCCGGTCAAGCTCTGCCTGCAAAGCCTCGTGATAGACCGCATGATAAGCTTTGCGACGGGCTTCGACCTCGGCCGCGTCCGGGGGAGTCCGCCAAATCGGTACACAGTCAAAGTCGGTTTCGGGGACAAGGCCAGTGGTGTTCTGCCCGGGATAAAGAGACACGCCAGATGGATCGCGGTTGGCATCCACAACATAGCGGTGGAATGTGGCCTGAACCGTGGTCACGCTAGGCACCAATCCGTCATACAGCCGGTCGACATGCCAATCGGTATCGGGCAATTCACGCCCTCGCGGTGTGAAGTTCTGTGCGATCTCATCAGGCACAAACGTTCCGACATGTGGCAGGCCAAGAACAATGGGACTGCTCCCCTGATTTACCTGAACCGCGTCCATTAGTTTTGCACTTTCAGATCGGGCACCGGAACGCCCGATAGCAAAGCTCCGGATCTGACCAACTCTGAGGCGGCGGCAAGGTCAGGCGCCATGTACCGATCCGCTTCGAGCATCGGGACATCCTGACGCAATCGCGAGACAACGGATTGAAGCGCCGGGCTGGTTGTCAGGGGGGCGCGAAATTCAACACCAGCCGCGGCACATAACAGTTCAATTCCCAGAATGTGGTCGAGATTGCGCACCATACGTTCCAACCGCCGCGCGCCGTGGGCTGCCATCGAGACATGATCCTCCTGATTGGCCGATGTCGGTGTGCTGTCGGTCACACAGGGGTTTGCCAAATGCTTGTTTTCACTCATCAATGCGGCTGAGGTGACCTCGGCAATCATGAGGCCCGAATTCAAACCGGGGTCAGGTGTCAGGAATGGCGGAAGATCGTGGCTGAGGGTCGGATCCACCATCAGGGCAACACGCCTTTGGGCAATCGCCCCCACTTCGGCAATCGCCAGCGCGATGATGTCCGCGGCAAAGCCAACCGGTTCAGCATGGAAGTTCCCACCAGACACAATCAGCCCGGACTCGACCAAAACCAAAGGGTTGTCAGTGGCGGCATTTGCTTCGACCAGCAACGTATGTGCCGCTTGGCGCATCACTCCCATTGCGGCACCGGTCACTTGCGGCTGGCACCGGATGCAATAGGGGTCCTGCACGCGGGTATCATCTTCGCGGTGACTTTCCCGGATCTCAGACCCTTTCAGAATCTCTCTGAGGGCTGCGGCTGCCTCGATTTGACCGCGGTGGCCACGCAGCGTGTGAATCTCAGGCTGTAGGGGCGCGGTCGATCCCATGATTGCATCCGTGGACAACGCCGAAATAACCAAAGCGTTCTGTGTTGCCCGCCAGGCCTGAAACAGCCCGACCAGAGCATAGGCGGTAGTAAATTGCGTGCCATTGATGCAGGCCAGTCCCTCTTTGGCGCTGAGAACGACAGGGCTAAGTCCGGCGCGCTCCAACGCCTCATGGGCAGGCAGCGTCGCGCCTTGGAACTCGGCTTCACCTTCGCCAATCATCGCCGCGGTCATATGCGCCAGTGGCGCCAGGTCTCCCGACGCGCCAACAGACCCCTGTGAGGGCACGATCGGCGCAACACCTTTGGCCAACATGTCTTGCATCAGCTCAACAAGGGCCCAGCGAACGCCCGACGCGCCACGCCCGAATGACAACAGCTTGAGTGACATCATCAGACGCACAACACGGCGCGGCATGGGGTCACCTACCCCACAGCAATGGCTGAGGATCAGGTTTCGTTGCAGTGCTTCGGTGTCTTTGGCGGCAATCTTCATGCTGGCAAGTTTGCCAAAGCCTGTGTTGACGCCATAAACCGCTTCGTTTCCGTTTGCAGCGGCCTCGATGCGTGCAGCGGCGTCTTCAACACTTGGCTTGCAAGTCGGATCCAACACCACCGCAACCTCGTCACGGTAGACGCATTCAAGTTGTGCCAAGGTTGCATGGCCGGGGGTCAATGTCAGAGTTGTCACGATCCGCCTCCGAAAATCCGTTTTGCGAGAGGGTTGAACCCGATGCGATACGCAAGCTCGCCCGGTGTCTTGACGTCCCAAACCGCGAGGTCAGCCCTCAGGCCCGGCGCGATGGCACCACGATCACTTAACCCAAGGGCCCGCGCGGCATTGCGCGTGACACCTGCCAAGGCCTCTTCGGGCGTTAGGCGAAACAGTGTGCACGCCATATTCATGGTCAACAGCAAGGACGTCAGCGGTGAAGATCCCGGATTGCAATCTGTTGCCAGAGCAATCGGCACCCCATGCGCGCGCATCTGTCCGATGGGAGGGTGTTGGGTTTCTCGGAGTGTATAGAATGCACCGGGCAGGATGACACCAACTGTGCCAGCCTCGGCCATCGCTCTGACCCCGTCTTCGTCAAGGTATTCGATATGGTCCGCAGACAGCGCACCATAACTTGCCGCCAGCTTCGCCCCTCCTAGGTTGGACAGCTGTTCGGCATGTAGCTTGACAGGCAATCCCAGTTCGACGGCCACGTCAAAGACACGGGCAATCTGGTTGGGCTGGAAAGCAATGCCCTCACAAAATCCGTCAACCGCATCAACAAGGCCTTCGGCATGGGCGGCGCGCAAAGCGGGAATGCACACGTCGTCGATATAGGCGTCATCTCTGCCTGAGTACTCGGCTGGTACCGCATGGGCTCCGAGGAACGTGGTTTGCACATCAACGTCGCAGACTTCCCCAATCCTGCGCGCGGCCCGAAGCATGTTTAGCTCAGCCTCTTGATCCAACCCATAGCCCGACTTGATCTCCAAGGTCGTAACACCTTCGGAGATCAACGTTTTGACGCGTGGAAGCGCCAAATCGACCAATTTCTCAACATTTGCCTTCCGGGTCGCCGTCACCGTGGAGACGATCCCGCCACCGGCGCGGGCCACCTCTTCGTAGCTGGCACCATTCAGGCGCATTTCGAACTCTGCTGCGCGATCTCCGGCGAACACGACATGGGTGTGCGGATCAATCAAGCCCGGCGTGACAAGGCGCCCGGCAAGGTCGTCGTGCGGCCAATCTGAATAGGTTGCGGGTAAGTCATCAGCGGGCCCCACCCACTCGATCAGGCCATTTTGCAGAGCAATCACGCCATTTTCGATCAGTCCGTAGGGGGCTGCGCCCGAGGTCATCGTCGCCAGCGCAGCATTTGTGAGAATGACTTTGTTGCTCATGTCGATTCGATTTCATCGTTGATAGGGATGCTTATTTGGTATATTTATAAACTTATATTGTCTACACAAAAGAAATGTCATGACCATTCACGCGAAACGCGCCCTGCTGGGCAAAACCTGGGCAAAAAACGTTCGCGTGACAGTCACAGATGGCTGCATCGATGGCGTTTTTTTGGAGCAATCTCCCCAATCCGAAGACACCGAGGTCGACACGTTGTTGCCTGCATTGGCCAATCTTCACAGCCACGCCTTTCAGCGGGCCATGGCTGGAATGACCGAGTTTCGAGCAGCGGGCAAAGAAAGCTTCTGGACCTGGCGTGACCTGATGTACCGGTTTCTCGATCACCTCAGCCCCGATCAGGTCGAGGCAATTGCGGCGCTGGTGTTCATGGAAATGCAAAAGGCCGGATACGCGTCAGTCGGCGAGTTCCACTATGTCCATCATCAACCGGGGGGGCGGTCCTATGATACGCTATCAGAACTCAGCCAACGCATTTTCGCCGCCGCACAAGAAACCGGCATTGGCCTGACGCACTTGCCCGTTCTCTATACCTATGGTGGCGTCAACCAAGAGCCGTTGACAGGCGGGCAACTGAGATTTTCAAACGATGTCGCCCGCTTCCTCAGGCTGGTGCAAGACTGCGAGTCCCAGCTGCAATCAATGCCTGCCGACTGCAGAATTGGGATTGCTCCCCACTCTCTTCGCGCGACATCTCCGGCTGACCTTGCAGAGGTCCTGACGCAAAGACCTGAGGGACCCGTTCACATTCACATCTCGGAACAACTTAAAGAGGTTGTGGATGTTGAGGCCAAACTCGGACAGCGCCCGGTTTCGTGGCTGCTGGACAATGCTGAAGTTAACAATCGTTGGTGCCTAATCCACGCGACGCATATGACAGATGAGGAAACCGTTGCCATGGCTCAAAGCGGCGCCGTGGCGGGCCTCTGCCCGATCACCGAAGCCAATTTGGGCGACGGGATCTTTAACGGCGTTCCGTACTTGAACAACGGGGGTGCTTTTGGGCTGGGTTCGGATTCGAACGTGCGCATTTCGCTCACGGAAGAACTACGGACGTTGGAGTACTCGCAGCGTCTGCGCGACAAGGCCCGGAATGTTCTGGCCGATGAGGCTGGATCAACTGGAAAAACACTCTACACAAAAGCGGCTAAAGGTGGCGCATTGGCCCTAAATCGACAGGCGGGCGAGATAGGTGTTGGGCAATTGGCGGATCTTGTCGCAATCGATTCCACGCACCCCACCCTGTTCGCCCTCAACGACGCACAGCTTTTGGATGGCTTGTGTTTCGCTGCTGGCGATGAAGTTGTGACCGACACCTGGTCTGCAGGACGACATGTCGTAAAGTCAGGACATCATGTGGCGCAGGACCATATCACGCGCCGGTTCAAACGCGCGATGCGGGGGCTTCTGGATGCGGTTTAACCTGTATGGCCCGCTGATATGTGTATATGTTTCAATCGTTAATCGCAGTCAGTGCTTTTGGAAGACAAGATGACAACGCCAGCGGCAAACCTGAGCTATCGCGACATCAAGAGAATTGTCCTCGAGCGTATCAAGAACCGCACTTGGTTGCCGGATAGTCTCTTGCCGAACGAGACCGACTTGGCCGCTGAATTTTCCAGCACGAGGACAACCGTCAATCGTGCGCTTCGAGAACTCGCCGAAGAGGGATATCTGGAGCGCAAGCGCAAGACTGGCACGCGTGTTTTGAATGCGCCGGTGCGCCATGCTCGTATTGCGATTTCCCTGACACGTGATGAAATCACCGCAACTGGCGCGGCATACCGGTATTACCTGATCTCATCCAAGCGGCAATCTGGGCCCGAATGGCTTGCTGCGCGCCTGAACCTCAAGCAATCTCCGGACGTATTACACCTAAAGTGCATGCATTATGCCGACAACAAACCCTTTCAATTTGAAGACCGGTGGATCGTCATTGACAGTGTGCCGGGCGTTCTGGATGCCGATTTCTCAGAAATCGGTCCAAATGAATGGTTGGTGCAAGCCGTCCCGTTTACCAATGTCGAACTGACGTTCCAGGCAACTCGCGCCACGCCATATGTGACTGAATTTCTGAATGCGGAACAGGACGAGCCCTTGTTCACGGCAGAAAGGGTCACCTGGCTGCAAGGTCGGCCCGTGACCTTCGCAAGAATGCACTTTCACCCCGGTTATCGGATGGTGACGCAGTACTGACCTCAAAGAGATCAGAGAGAACATGCCTTACGCATGTCACTCTCAGATCTTTCAAATGCCCGGCGGGGTTAGAAATCCAGATTTTCAACGCTCAACGCGTTTTTCTGAATAAACTCACGGCGTGGCTCAACCACATCGCCCATCAACTTGGTAAAGAGATCGTCGGCTTCGGCCATGTCCTCGACCTTGACCTGCAACAGCGTGCGGGCGTCGGGATCCAGCGTGGTTTCCCATAGCTGGTCCGGGTTCATTTCACCCAGTCCTTTGTAGCGCTGCAGCGACAAGCCTTTTTCACCTTCGGTGAGGATCGCGCTCAGCAAATCCAACGGACCATAGATCATCTGGTTGCGGTCTTTGCGAACCAGCGTTGCCGGGGTGTTGTAAACCTCTTGCAGGCTGGCTGTGAAGCTGCCGGTTTTGCGGGCCTCACCCGACCGTAGCATCGGTCCATCCAGTGTGCGGACTTCTTCGACACCGCGCAGGATACGCGCCAGTCGGATGCCATGATCTTGCGTAATCCGGCCCTGCCAACCGCGTTCGTATTCCAGCGCGATCAGATCCAGACGGGCCGCGACCTGATCGGCAACGCCCTGAAGGTTCGCATCCACTGCGCCGGGCACAAAGGCACCCGCAATAGCGGCCTGCTCCAGAATGTGGCGAGGATAGTGCGTAGGGAAAGCGTCCAGAACGCGTTTCAACTGACGCGCTTCTGTCACCACGCGCAACAAATCCTGCCCGCTCATATCCATGCCAGAGCCAAGCCGCAGGATTGCTCCGTCGATGCCCTGATCAATCAGGTAATCGTCCATGGCGGCCTGATCCTTGAGATACACCTCGGACTTGCCCCGCGCCACTTTGTAAAGCGGCGGCTGCGCAATGAAGAGATGCCCATTTTCAATCAATTCCGGCATCTGCCGATAAAAGAATGTGAGCAACAGGGTGCGGATATGCGCGCCGTCTACGTCCGCGTCGGTCATGATGACGATCTTGTGGTAGCGCAGCTTGTCGAGATTAAACTCGTCACGGCCAATTCCAGTACCCAGTGCCATCACAAGGTTGCCAATCTCTTGGCTGGACAGCATTCGGTCAAACCGGGCGCGCTCTACGTTCAGGATTTTACCCTTGAGGGGCAAGATGGCCTGTGTCTGACGATCCCGTCCGGTTTGCGCAGATCCACCCGCTGAATCCCCCTCGACGAGGAAGACTTCGGTTTTGGACGGGTCTTTTTCAGAACAATCTTTTAGCTTCCCCGCAAGGAAGTTGACGTCCATCGCCGTTTTGCGCCGGGTCAATTCACGCGCTTTGCGGGCGGCTTCGCGGGCATGGGCCGCTTCGATGATCTTGGTGACGATGACTTTGGCTTCATTGGGGTTCTCTTCGAACCACTCGGCCAATTTTTCGTTCATCAACCCTTCGACAGCAGGGCGTACCTCGGACGAGACCAGCTTGTCTTTGGTCTGGGATGAGAACTTAGGATCAGGCACCTTGACCGACAACACACAGGTCAGGCCTTCCCGGGCATCGTCGCCGGTAAAGCTGACCTTTTCCTTTTTGGCGATACCGCTGGATTGTGCATAGTTGTTGATCGTCCGCGTCAGAGCGCCCCGGAAGCCCGCCATGTGCGTTCCGCCATCACGCTGTGGGATGTTGTTGGTAAAGGGCAGCACCGTCTCGTGATAGCTGTCATTCCACCACATCGCGACCTCAACGCCGATGTCGTCTTTCTCGCCAATGACATAGATTGGCTCAGACATCATCGACGTCTTGTGGCGGTCGACATACTTTACAAATTCTTTGACACCGCCGTCATAATACAACTCGGTTTTGAGAGCTTCGGCAGGGCGCTCATCCTCAAGGATGATGCGTACGCCCGAGTTCAGGAAAGCCAGTTCGCGCAGTCGCTTCTCCAACGTTTCAAACACGTAGTCGCGGTTCGAAAATGTTTCGAGCGACGCCATAAAGCGCACCTCAGTACCGGTCTGATCCGTCTCGCCCACCACTTCCAAATGCTTGACCGTATCGCCATGCTCGAACCGTGCGATATGCTCTTTGCCTTCGCGCCAGATGCGCAGCTCAAGCCAGTCCGAGAGCGCGTTCACAACCGAGACACCCACACCGTGCAGACCGCCCGAAACCTTGTACGAGTTCGAGTCAAACTTACCGCCAGCGTGCAGCTGGGTCATGATGACCTCGGCCGCTGACACGCCTTCTTCCTCGTGAATCCCGACCGGAATCCCGCGTCCGTTGTCGAAAACCGACACAGAGCTGTCAGCGTGGATTTTGACCTTTACATGGTCCGCGTGTTTCGCGAGCGCCTCGTCAATACCGTTGTCGACGACTTCATACACCATGTGGTGTAGGCCTGAACCATCGTCGGTATCCCCGATATACATTCCGGGACGCTTTCGGACAGCCTCCAAGCCCTTGAGAACCTTAATGGAATCCGCGCCGTATTCCGCATTGTTCTGTGTCTCTTCGGACATATGGTATTTCCCTTTTTCAGTCCCCACAAAATAGGCGTTTGAGCAAGGAATGTCACGCAATTGGCGTAAGTTTTTTGTGTCGGAGAAACCCGAGAATCAGCGCTGAGTAAGAGCCGAGATCCCGGCCTCTTCCGTGACCTCAAGATATTGCGCCCGATCACCCATATCGGCAAACAAATCCCGCTCCGTCCCGGTCATCCAGGCCTGCGCACCAAGGGCACAGATTTCATCATAGAGAGCGGCGCGACGATCTGCATCCAGATGGGCAGCGACCTCGTCCAGCAAGAGAATTGGAGACGCACCAAAGTCGGCAGCCAGCGCCCGGCAATTGGCGAGGATCAGCGAAATCAAAAGCGCCTTTTGCTCACCGGTGGAGCAATCGCGGGCCGGGACATCCTTGGCGGTGTAAACAGCCTCAAGATCCGCGCGATGAGGGCCAATGAGGGTACGTCCTGCCATTATGTCCCTCGGGCGGCTTTCAGCCAGCGCTGCACGCAAGTCGCCTGCGGTATCAGGCAACACCATATCTGCGTGGCTCAATGTCAGCTCTGCCGAGGGGAATGCTGTTTCCGCCTCGGTCTGCGACGCCTTAAGATGCGCGATGGCCGCCAGACGATTGGCATGGATCACAGCTCCGCTCTCAGCCATCTGCGCTTCAAGGGCACCATACCACGCTGCATCGCGCACTTGGTCCTTAAGCAGCCGGTTGCGCTCGCGCATGGATTTCTCATAGGCCAGTGAGGCCTCTGCGTGTCGCGGGAAAAAAGACAGTGCCATACGGTCAAGAAACCGACGCCGCCCTTCGGCACCTTCAATCCACAGGCGGTCCATTGCCGGAATAAGCCACAGGACCCGAGTTATTCGCGCCAGATCTGTCTGCGGGGCTGCTTTGCCATCCTGACGCAATTGCCGGGCGCTGCCCTCTTCAGACCAGATCTCAACCTCGTGCAATTGCCCCAGAGACCGAATATGGCCGCTTAACTTC
Source organism: uncultured Shimia sp. (assembly GCF_947498095.1). Taxonomy (GTDB): domain Bacteria; phylum Pseudomonadota; class Alphaproteobacteria; order Rhodobacterales; family Rhodobacteraceae; genus Shimia. Next base: position 270,872 of record NZ_CANMJE010000001.1, read on the forward strand.
CAACCCAGCGCCTCGGGTCGACGAGTCATTGCTTCGGCGCTGGAACGTCTCAGTCCTCGCCCGGGGGAAAACAGCGATACGGCCTCAAGAATATTGGTCTTCCCGGCACCGTTCGGGCCAAAAATGGCCACAGGGCGCGCATCGCAATCGACACGACCCTTTTTGTGAGATCGAAAATGGGAAAGCTTGAGCGTTTCAACAAAGAGGCCAGACATGTTCCCGCCTCTTCAATTTTTCACAATTACGCGCGCCGCAGGCACGGGTGCCAGCCCGTCAAACCCGCATCGGCATGACAACATAGACCGCGCTGGTGTCGCCACCTTCGCGCATCAGGGTCGGATCACCGGCCGAATTGAACATAAACACCGCGTTTTCCCGATCGACCTGGCTGGCGATTTCCAAGAGGTACTTGGCATTAAACCCAATCTCTAGACGTTCGTCAGAGTAGGCTACGGCCAGTTCTTCTTCCGCCGCGCCACTGTCAGGGGCGTTGACTGACAAGACCAATTTGTCTTCGTCCAACTGCAGCTTGACCGCACGGGACCTTTCGGACGAGACGGTGGCGACACGATCCACGGCCCGCGCGAATTCAGACGCGTCCACCTCAAGCTTGCGCGTGTTGCCCTGTGGAATAACACGCGTGTAATCGGGGAAAGTGCCATCGATCACTTTCGAGGTCAGTGTGATGTCGGGGGTGGCAAAACGCACCTTGGTTTCGGAAACCGACACAGCAATCTGCATCTCATCGTCATCCAGAAGCTTGCGCAGCTCTCCCACGGTTTTGCGCGGCACAATCACGCCCGGCATATCCGCGGCACCTTCGGGCAAATCAGAGTCGATACGCGCCAGACGGTGACCATCAGTGGCAACACAGCGCAGGACCTTGGCGCCCTCGGCATCCGAAACGTGCATATAGACACCGTTCAGGTAATAGCGGGTTTCTTCGGTCGAGATGGCGAATTTCGATTTGTCGAACAGGCGGCGCAACACGGCAGCCGGCGCTGAGAAATTCGATTGGTATTCGGACGACGCCATCACGGGGAAATCTTCGCGCGGCAGCGTGGCAAGCGAGAAATTCGAACGCCCGGCTTCGACGGTCAGTCGACCCGAGGCCCCATCATCGGTCAGGGTCACGAGGGCGCCATCGGGCAATTTCCTAACGATCTCATGCAAGGTCGTGGCCGATACTGTCGTGGCACCCGCGCGTTCGACCATTGCCGGAGTCTTGTCAACCACCTCAATATCCAGATCGGTTGCGCGGAACTGAACCGTATCACCTTCGGCCTCTATCAACACATTGGCAAGGATTGGAATGGTGTTGCGACGCTCGACAACCGATTGGGCCTGGCTGACTGCCTTGAGCAGGTTGCCGCGTTCGATGCTGATCTTCATATCCGTGTCCCTTTTGCGATGCCGGGAGGGGCAACGTAACCTATTCCCCCTTCGGCTCAAGCCTTTTATTGAGTTTTCCGATGGTTTTGAGGGGGCGTCAAGGGATGGCAAGGTCGCGGAGCCGAAAGCACGCAATAAGACATGCTTTAGATACCTTTTTGCGGCTGGCGATCGGTGTGCCAAACTTGGGAGCAAGAGGAGGCACCGTCATGACGATCACCACCCAACAAGCCCGCGATGCCGCCGAGCAATATCGCGAAGAGGGGTTTGCACTGGTCCGCCAATTCATCGACGGGGACGCGCTGAACCGCCTCAAAACGGAAACCGACCGTATCTACCAAGCTGGATTGGAGCATCCGCGCACATGGCGTCACGGAAACCTGAGTTTTGAAATTCTGCCAGAGGCAGATTTTGGCAGCCGCTATGTGATTCAAGCCTATTGGATGAGCTGGATGTCAGAGTATTTCGAGGCTTTTCGTCGTTCTGAAAGCTATCGAATTCTGCTCGAGCCAATTCTTGGAAAGAACATCAAACAGGTGGCCCAGCAAATCCACTGGAAACCACCCGGAGCCGGGCTGACGGGATATCGCTTTCATCAGGATCTGAGGTTTCGCGAGGCGCGAGACGCCTATGTCGATATTGCCGGATCGACAGTGAACACCGGGCTGGCGATTGATCCATCGACGCTGGAAAACGGCTGTCTTCAGGTTGTGCCGGGCTCGCACAAGCTGGGATACATTGGCCTGTCCGACGAAGGCGACGGCCAGATCATGAAGGGGCTGACCGCTGAAGAAGAACTGCGGGCCAAGGGCATTGATCCCGCTTCAGTTGTTCCGCTTGAAATGCAACCCGGGGATATGGCCCTCTGGGGGTTGCTTACGGTACATGGTTCGCTGCCAAACGAGTCGCAACAGGACCGGGCGTTTGCGATTTCCAGCTACGTCAGAGCAGAGAATTCAGATCGGGGCGAATGGGCTTTTCGAAACGGTACGTCAATCCCTTTGGGCGCCACACCTCAACTGTGCAAATGGGAACAACTTCACGAGCGACCTGAGCCGCATTATGTAGACGATAAATGGTACGCGTGATTGTCTGCAGGTCGGACATTCTTGTCCGACCTACGAGGCTAATCTCAGGCCTCGAGTGCGCGGCGCAGCATCTCAAGATCTTCGGCGATCTGGCCGTCTTGGATGCGCAACTCTTCGATCCGCTTGACACCATGCATGACCGTTGTGTGGTCCCGCCCGCCAAAACGACGGCCAATTTCTGGCAGCGACCGGCTGGTCAGCTGCTTGCACAGATACATCGCCACTTGACGCGGACGCGCCAGTGTCCGCACACGCTTGGGGCCGATCATGTCGCTGAGGCGAATGTTGTAATGCTCAGCGACGCGGCGCTGAATCTCTTCCACGGAAATCTTGCGCTCAGAAGCACGCAGCACATCTGACAAACAATCCTGTGTCAGCTCCATCGTGATCTCGCGGCCAACCAAGGATGCAAAAGCAAATAGGCGAGTCAGCGCGCCTTCGAGTACGCGCACGTTCGTCGAAATGCGATGCGCGAGAAACTCAAGAACCCCATCAGCCAATTGCAACTCGGGGTATTGGGCACGGTATTGGTCGACCTTGGACTGCAGGATGCCAAGGCGCAGTTCGTAATCCGTGGGATGCAGGTCAACAACCAAGCCGCACTGCAAGCGAGACTTGATCCGGTCCTCAAGACCCTTGATTTCGCCAGGCGCGCGATCCGCTGAAATGATGATCTGCTTGTTCTGGTCCACAAGGGCATTGAACGTATGAAAGAACTCTTCCTGCGTGCTGTCTTTGCCCGCGATAAACTGAACGTCATCCACCATCAGAACATCAACCGAACGGAACAGCTCTTTGAAATCCATCATCCGGCGATCTCTCAAAGCCTGAACAAATCGATACATGAATTGTTCGGCCGAGAGATATACGACGTTGAGGTCAGGGCGGCGGTTCTTAAGCTCCCATGCAATGGCGTGCATGAGGTGTGTTTTGCCCAGGCCAACGCCCCCGTAGAGGAACAATGGATTGAAGGTCACAGGTCCACCTTCGGCAACGCGATGGGCGGCTGCATTGGCCAATTCATTCGGCTTGCCGACGACAAAACTGTCAAAGGTGAACCGTGCATCAAGGGGGGCACCCGGCAATTCGCCACGGGACTCAGCGTTCTTTGAAGGCTTGGCCGCACTCTCAGCCATACGAGATCCGGGGCGCGCAGCCGTATTCGCAGCAACACGAAAATGCAGTCTTTGAACCTTGGTTCCCGAATTCGCCAATTTATGCAGAATCAAATCGCCGAAGTTCTGTGAAACGTAATTGCCCAGAAAATTGGTCGGGACGTGAAAGGTCATCACACCATCGGCCAGCTCTGCATATTCAAGGGGCTCAATCCAGGTATTAAAATTGTTCTGACCAACCGTCTTAAGCATGTCTTTTTTCAATGCGCCCCATTGTTCCTGTGTCATGTGTCCCCGTTTCTGGTGCCGTCCGTCTGCGAGTGTTTCCACTCTGAATTTCTGCCGTTCAACGACCACATCATTCCAGATCTGCACGTACCCAACACTCATACAAAACAAACAAAACTCACCTTGCCCCTTGGGCAGCCTGCCCAATAGGTGATGTTTGTTTCGCGCGAGCTGCGCAGACGTTCAGGACAGACCGGAAGCCGCAGCTTCTTCGGCCAAACTGGCAGCGCCGCAAAGACAATAGTTGCGGTCTTACCCCAACAGGATCTCAATGGATCCCGTCAATATGGAGTCTGTCCCCCCCAAAACACGATGTGAATCGCAGGTTCGAAACTAGCAACGAGTTTGCGGACCAAGCAACCGATCTTCGAACTTGACTCGGGGTTTTGTGAAAAAGAATCTCTTGCGCCTGCAGCAAGGTCACAAAAAGCAAAAGGCGCCCCGTGGCGGGACGCCTTTTGACATCAATAACTTGGACAGTCTGACTTAGGCGATTGCCTTAACGCGAGCTGCCAGGCGCGACATTTTACGCGACGCTGTGTTCTTATGGTAAACGCCTTTGGTGACGCCACGCATCAGCTCGGGCTGAGCAGCCCGAAGTGCCGCAGTTGCAGCGTCCTTGTCACCCGATGCGATCGCTTCTTCGACTTTACGCAGGTGGGTGCGGATGCGCGAGCGGCGGGCTTTGTTGACTTCAAAACGACGCTCGTTCTGACGGGCGCGTTTCTTTGCCTGTGGTGAGTTTGCCATGAATCTCAGGTCCTTATCTTGTGTTCGTTCAGTATATTGCGTGCCACTTCCCGAACAGGACGTCTTCCTCGTAGGAAGAATCGATTCAAGCCTGAGCGGGCTGCACGCGCATGTATGACGGCGCTTACTAACGATTTTTGGCTAGGATGCAAGTCATAAACACCCGATCCGCATCGTGTCAGTGCAACCACACCCATTGCGTGACAGGCAGAATCACTGGGCCCACCAGCTTTAATACCGGCGGGCCCAAAAACGCCGTCTCATAATTCGCTTTAGCGATCTTGCCAACGTTCGAACTCTTCGACCATTCGGACACTTTCAGGGCGCAGATTCTCAATGCCGCTGTAAGGACGGTCGCGCCCAACCTCGGCGTGTGGGTACTTCTGAACCGTCATCATGTGGCGCGCGATAATATCCTGATAGCTGGCCGACGCCCAGAGTGCGATGGCGGTCAGGGGGTTCTCTTCGCGAGGGTCACGATAGAGGTCATAGACACTGGCTGAGACACCTGGCGAGCCGGGAGGGGGGAGCTCGAGCTTGAACTTTTGCTTCACCACCGCACGCAGTACGTTGGTGCTATAGACAAAGACGTAGTCTCGGCGACCGTGGCCTTCACCCTCCAGAAGCAGTGCCGACTGGTCAAGGCCATCTATCACCCGGTCAGTCGGCACGCTGTCCATGGCACCGCCCAGACGTGCAAAGGTGGTAAACAGGTCGGCAATATGAATCATGTCGCCTGCCAGCGTATCCTCGGCGATCATACCCGGCCAACGGGCAAAGGCGTTGACGCGAATGGCGCCTTCCGAGGTGTCGACTTTGCCGCCCCGATAGATGGTGCCACTGAAACCCAGTGTGCTATCGTACTGCCGGAAACGACCGTTGTCCGCCATCAGTACAATTAGGGTGTTTTCTGCGATCCCGAGACGATCCACCTCGTCGACGATCTCGCCAAACCACGTGTCTAGCTGGCGAAGGCTTTCAACTCCGGTGCCACCATTGGCGGTCTCGAAGGTGTCAAACCTGGTTCTGTCAAACTCCAGCGGTATCAGAGGCCAGTATTGCAGGAAGAACGGCTTGCCCTCGTCTGCCAACCGCCGAAGGTGCTCGATGGTCTCGCTCTGGTACTTTTCGTGCATTGCGTCGTAATGGGCCTGCGTCCAACGTTCTCCTGCCGCGAAATCGACCTCACGGGCCAACTCACCCTTGGTCGCTTCAAGCGAATAGACCAGCCCGTCGGGTTTGAATGTGGCATCCAAGGCAAATGGGTCAGTGCTGGACCCGGGCAGCCAACCCTGCATGACTTGGGAATGGTCAGACTCAGGAGTCATGAAACCCAGCAAAACCTGTTGGTGGATGGGAAAAGACGCATAGTCAAAGCCCTGATTGTGCGGATAGCCCTCGGCAATATCACCCATGTGCCACTTGCCGATATGCACGGTGTTGTAGCCATTGTCCGAGAGCGCCTCGGCGATGGTCACTTCTTCAGCGGCCAGAGCTTCGCCAGCGACGGTGGCCTTCACCTCACCCAATCCGTTCCGCACCGGATGGCGGCCTGTCATCATGGCCACGCGAGATGGCGTACAGGAGGGTTCCGTATACATGCGCATCAGAGACAGGCCCTGGTCGGCAAACTCATTGATGCGTGGCGTTTGCGAACCTCGCACATAGTTGAGTTCAGGAATGCCCATCTCGCCAAAAGACAGGTCGTCGACAAGAACATAGAGAATATTCGGTGGCTTGCCCTCGTTGCGTTCACGGAACGCAGCAAGTTTTTCTTCCACAGTCTGATCGTCAGCCGCCCAGACCTCACCATGCTGAGCCTCGAGAATATAGTATTCAGCGTCATGGATGATGTTTTGATCAGCCATTGCCGGTATGGACTTGGTGAACAGAAAGGCTGAATAGGCCAATCCTGACAGGAGATTCCGTTGCATGCGCGACCTCGGATTTTTGCGATTGATAAAACTGTTTAAGACAAGGCAGACTTGACCACTTATCCGAAAAGCGCAAATTGAATGTATGATTGATCGTGTCGCAGATGAACCTACGGTGCTCTTGGATGCTGGATTTCCCGATGTTGATGTCCTCTGCGATACTGTACGCCTCTGGGATCTGGATCTGCGCCCGCTCAGGATTGACCCGGAAAAGGGTCTGGCCGGGCAAGTTGTTCAGAAACTCTGCGCTGGCGGGGCATACGGCTACTGCGGTCTGAATGGCAGCTTTGATCAATTCGGAAGCGCGCCGCCGGGGGTGTTCACCTTCGTTGTGCGCAAGGCAGGTGTCGGGAACATCTGGTGGCGGTCGCTAGACACGGTCGAGGGCGAAGTCCTGGTCTATAAACCGGGAAGTGAGGTACGTTGCGTCAACGGTCAGGGATTTGCGGTCCACACTATTTCCGTCGATGACTTACGGCTTCGAGAGATTTGCGAGTCGCTCAAAATCGCTTGTCCGGACCCTGTGACATTGCCCGAGGTGTTCCGATTGCCTGCACGGGTGTTGGAAGGCGTGCGTGCCGAGTTGGAATCCTGCCTAACTGGCCCCACAACAGCGCTGGGTGCTTCAGTTCAGAGATTGTCCGAGCTTTTGGTGTCTACGTGGGTGGCCCAACTCCAGACTCGCTATCGCCAGCGCCCCAACTTGCGGGCACGTGATCGTGCCATCCGCAATTGTCTGGAGTTCCTTGAACAGTCTGATTTGGCATCCGTGGACATGCAGCAACTGTGCAATCAGGCCAATGTCAGCAAGCGAACTCTGCAATACGCCTTTCGTGAGAAATTTCAGATTACACCCTACGCTTTTCTAAGATCGCTCAGGCTGTCGCGGGTACGGAAGTTGTTGAAGCAGGCGCCCAACCGACACACAGCAATAGGCGAATTGGCTGCCTCGCAGGGAATCTGGCACCATGGCCGTTTCTCACAGGACTACAGGCTGGCTTATGGCGAAACGCCCCTGCAAACGCGGCAAAGGCATCTGGCCAGGTAGCGTCCGGACGCAAACAAGCGTCCGGCACAAAATCAGTGCTTACCGGTCGCGGAACTGCGCCTGACGTTTTTCCATGAAGGCATTCATGCCCTCTTTTTGGTCTTCGGTGGCGAACAGTGCGTGGAACACGCGGCGTTCGAACAGCAGACCTTCGGTCAAAGTGGTCTCGTAGCTGCGGTTCACGGCCTCTTTGGCGGTGCGCGCAGTAATCAACGATTTCTCGGCGATCTTCTGAGCCGCGCCCATGGCCTCGTCCATCAACTTCTTGGCAGGCACAACGCGGCTGACAAGCCCAGCGCGTTCGGCCTCTTCGGCGTCCATGAAACGGCCCGTGAGGTTCATATCCATGGATTTCGATTTGCCCACGTAACGGGTCAGTCGTTGCGATCCACCCATACCAGCAATAACGCCGAGGTTGATCTCGGGTTGGCCAAACTTGGCGGTGTCCGAGGCGATGATAAAGTCACAGGCCATCGCCAGCTCACAACCACCGCCCAATGCATAACCGCTGACGGCAGCAATGACAGGTTTACGGATGCGGGCAATGCCATCGCCGAAGGCAGCAAACAGGTTCGACGCATTTACGTCGACAAAGCTCATCGAGGACATTTCCTTGATGTCCGCTCCGGCGGCAAAGGCTTTCTCTGAGCCGGTCAGCACGACGCAACGCACCTTGTCGTTGGCGTCTGCGTCTTCCAGCGCAACCATCAGCTCTCCCAGCAACTGTTGGTTCAGGGCATTCAGGGCGTCGGGGCGGTTTAGTTTGATGAGGGCGATATGGTCCTCAACGTCGACGATGATCGTCTCAAAAGCCATGAGTGATGCTTTCTCTTGTTCCGGTCAAAGACGATTCCTTACCATTCCTGAGAGCCGGATCAAGCTATCTTTGGCATTGCGGACAATAGAAGGATGAGCGTCCCGATTGGGTGATTCGGGCGATCGTTCCGGTACAGCCTTGGGTGTGACATGGCGCACCCTCCCGACCGTACACATCGAAACTATGCTGAAAATATCCAAGCTCTCCATCGGCTTGCCGGAAATCACGCAGCGATGACCCCCCCGCATCGATGGCATCAGACAGCACCTTGCGAATGATTGGAACCAACTCAGCGACGCGTTTTGCAGACACATTTGCGGCCTTGCGACGCGGCGACACGCCAGCGCGAAAAAGCGCTTCGCAAACATAAATATTGCCCAGACCGGCGATGATCTTCTGGTCCAGAAGCGCGGATTTGATCGGTGTATTGCGATTCTTCAGTTGTTCCGCGAGGTAAGCTTCGTCGAAGGTGTTTCCCAATGGCTCTGGCCCGATACTGGCCAAGAGCGGGTGCTGGTCAGCGGTGGCCGTGTCCAACAGGTCCATCGCCCCGAACCGGCGCGGATCGTTGAACGTAACGCGCGCGCCATTGTCCAGGTCAAAGACCACGTGGTCATGCTTTTCGGCCTGCGGGTGGTCATGCACAAACTGGCCCAGCGGATCGCCAGACACGGTCATGCGCCCCGACATGCCAAGGTGAATGAGGAGCGTTTCTCCCCTGTCGAGATCGGCGAGGACGTATTTTGATCGCCGCCGTAAGGTTGTCACCTGCGCGCCCGTCAACCGTTCAGCCATCCGCTCCGGGAACGGCCAGCGCAGGTCAGGGCGATTCACCGCGACATGCGCGAACCGCGCGCCTTCCATCGAAGGCAAGAGGCCCCGCCGGACGGTTTCAACTTCGGGCAGTTCTGGCATTTGATGGCCTCGTCATTCGCTGGTGCTTCGTCCTGTGTCGCATACCAAACAGGCTTGGGGGAACTGCTTTCTTAGATGAACACCTTTTCGGATTCTTGATTTTTCCGCCCCCACAATCGCCGCATTGTATGCCCCTTTAACCCCCTATATGAAGAGCGGGACTAATTTGCGGTTTGGGCCATGAGCGACAACGATCAGAACACCACCCATTTTGGGTTCACAACTGTCCCCGAGGCGGAAAAAGCCGGCAAGGTTCAGGGAGTCTTTAACTCGGTCGCGTCGAAGTATGACGTGATGAATGACGTGATGAGCCTCGGCATCCACCGGGTCTGGAAAGATGCAATGATGGATTGGCTGGCACCACGTCCCGGCCAACGTCTTTTGGATGTTGCTGGTGGAACCGGTGATATCTCGTTTCGTTTTCTGGATCGCGCAGGCCACGGCCATGCCACGGTGCTGGATTTGACCGAACCGATGCTGGTTGAGGGGCGCAAGCGGGCCGAGGCGGCAGCGATGGCCGACAGCTTGGACTGGGTGGTCGGCGACGCAATGGCCTTGCCGTTTGAGAACAACACCTTTGACGTCTACACGATCTCGTTCGGCATCCGGAACGTGACACGGCCACAAGAAGCGCTGAACGAAGCGTTCCGCGTTTTGAAACCGGGCGGCCGTCTGATGGTGCTGGAGTTCAGCCAAATCCCAAACGACATGATGCAAAAGGCCTACGACCTTTATTCCTTTAACATCATCCCGCGCATGGGTCAGATGATCGCAAATGACCGCGACAGCTATCAGTATCTGGTCGAGTCGATCCGCAACTTCCCCGATCAGGACACCTTTCTCGACATGGTGAAAACCGCCGGGTTTGAGAACGCCAAGTATCGCAACCTGTCACTGGGCATCGCTGCGCTGCACTCGGGGTGGAAGATTTGAGAGGACCGCACAATATCTGGCGGTTGATCCGCACCGGCGCCACGATGGAACGCACTGGCGCCATGCGCGAGGTGATGGACGCGATGGAAGCGCCGAAAGCGCTGCGGATCGTGGCGCGCACGGTGATCTGGCCGTTCCGTTGGCTCGGAATCAAGGGGGATCCGTCGATGCCTCCTGTTGTGCGGGCGCTGAATGCTTTGGGACCGGCCTATATCAAGTTTGGTCAGGTTCTCTCAACGCGCCCCGATGTTGTGGGGCCTGATCTGGCGACCGAACTGCGCGTGTTGCAGGACAAACTGCCGCCGTTTTCCATCGAGATCGCCAAGAAATCAGTGCAGGACGAGCTGGGCCTGCCTGTTGACGAGCTGTTCTCGGAGTTCTCCGAACCTGTTGCGGCGGCGTCGATCGCCCAGGTTCACAAGGCGCGGATCAAAGAGACCGGTGAGGAGGTCGCTGTCAAGGTGCTGCGTCCGAGCATTGAACGCGCGTTTCGCAAGGATATTGACGCGTTTTACTTTGCGGCGGACACCATCGAGTTCCTGTCGCCCGCGTCGCGCCGGTTGCGTCCTCGCGACGTGATTGAACACTTTGACGGCGTGGTGGCTGGCGAGTTGGATTTACGGCTCGAGGCAGCTTCGGCCAGTGAGTTTGCAGCCAATACGGCCAAGGATGAAGGGTTCCGTGTTCCCACCGTTTTGTGGGAGCATTCCGGCCGCCGCGTAATGACGTTGGGCTGGGCCGAAGGTGACCCCTTGGGTGACAACGATGCGCTGGACCGCGCAGGCCACAACCGCCACGCATTGGGCAGTCGGGTGTTGAGCTTGTTTTTGCGCCACGCGCTGCGTGACGGATATTTCCACGCCGACATGCATCAGGGCAACCTGAAGGTCGCCGCCAATGGCGATATCATTGCCTATGACTTTGGCATTATGGGCCATATCGATGAATACACCCGCCGGGTCTATGCCGAGATTCTGTTCGGGTTTATCCAGCGTGACTATCAGCGTGTGGCCGAGGTGCATTTTGAGGCGGGCTATGTGCCTGCTGACCGGAATGTTGATGAATTTGCCCGCGCCTTGCGCGCCGTGGGTGAACCGATCTTTGGCATGGACGCGACGCGGATTTCGATGGGGCGCTTGCTGAGCTATCTCTTTGAAGTGACCGAGCGCTTTGGCATGGAAACCCGCACCGAACTGATTCTGTTGCAGCGCACCATGGTGGTGGTCGAGGGAGTGGCCCGGTCACTGGACCCTGAGGTCAATATCTGGGACGTCGCCCATCCGGTAGTCGAAGGCTACATCAAGGAAAGCATCGGCCCCAAGGCATTGGGGCGTGACCTGATGAAGACTGCGAGGGTCCTGGCTCGCTTCGGACCACGTTTGCCCGGACTGGTGGAAAGCGCCCTGATCCGTCAGGCCACGCCAGTTGAAGAAGAAAACTCGCGTGTCTGGCCTGTAGCCCTAGCTGGCGGCCTTGCTGGTACCGTGATTGGGGTCGCAGCAGTCTTGATCGTTCTGGCGCTGATTTAGACTAACAACCCGCCAAGTTCCCGGCACCGGGCGGTTCGGCAACCAGCACATCCATTTCAATTCGCGTTTTGACGAGACTTGCCATGTGTGCGTTTCGCTTGGCGGGGAAAACTTCCCAAACCCGCGTTCAGATCAACTCTCTGTCATGGTTTTGAAACGGTTGTTTGTATTTCCGCCCGCAGACCCATTTAATACCAGAGCGAAATGGGAGTTCAGGAGACGCACATGACCACCTATCATCGAGACCCAGACGCCGTTGCCGCACTCACGGATGAACAGTTCTGGGTGACACAGGAAAGCGGCACTGAGCGCCCGGGGTCGGGCAAGCTGCTCTATAACAAGGACCCGGGCATTTACGTCGACGTTGTGTCTGGTGAACCGTTGTTTGCAAGCTCTGACAAATACGAATCTGGCTGCGGCTGGCCGAGTTTCACCAAGCCGATTGAAACCGCACATGTGACTGAACACCACGACAACACGCATGGCATGGTCCGCACCGAAGTGCGGTCCAAGCACGGCGACAGCCATTTGGGGCACGTATTTCCCGACGGCCCTGTGGATCGTGGCGGGCTGCGCTATTGCATAAACTCTGCGAGCCTGCGCTTTGTGCATCGCGACGACATGGAGGCCGAAGGCTATGGCGCCTATTTGGACCAGGTGGAGGAGATCAAAAATGACTGAACGTGCGGTTCTGGCAGGCGGGTGTTTCTGGGGAATGGAAGATCTGATCGGCAAGATGGAGGGCGTGATCTCGACCCGCGTCGGCTATACTGGTGGCGACGTGGCCAATGCCACCTATCGCGATCACGGCACCCATGCCGAAGGCATTGAGATCACTTTTGACCCGACTCAGACCACCTATCGCCGACTTTTGGAGTTCTTCTTTCAGATTCACGATCCGACCACTCCGGATCGTCAGGGCAATGACCGTGGCATGTCGTATCGCTCGGCGATCTACTATGTCGATGAATACCAGAAAGCCGTGGCGCTGGACACCATCGCAGATGTGGATGCGTCGGGTCTGTGGCCGGGAAAGGTCGTGACCGAAGTAGAACCCGTTGGGGATTTTTGGGAAGCCGAGGATTACCATCAGGACTATCTGGTTAAGAACCCCAACGGATACACTTGCCACTTTGTGCGTCCGGGCTGGGTCTTGCCAAAGCGCGACGTCTGAGGTGCCCGAGGTCTTACTCTGCAGCGATGCGAGGGCGCCCTGACGCTTCAACGGTTAGGGTTGCCTGCACAAAGATCTCGCGACCTTCGGCTTCCGCGGTGCGAATGTCTTTTATAACCGACACACGAATCCCTTCGGCGCCAGCCTGTTGTGCCTCACGCTGGGACATCTCTGTCAGATGGTCTTCAAGATATCCCAAAGCTTCTTGGGCATCGGCAAAATCCTCGGGACCGCTGGCCAGATGCACGCGGAAGCGCCCCTCGGCAGGCGCGCTGACTTCGCCAGAACGTCGGATGGTCACACGCCCAACAACCGCGCCAATGGCATTTGCCACGCCCGCATGTTTAGGGAGTTCCATCTGACAACTCAGCCGCTCTCCAACGGCAGGGTAATAGGTTGAGGCTGAGGCCCCCAGACCAATCACTGGCAGGTTCAGACCGGCATCCAGACGCACCAATCCGCGATGCCCGCCCAAGGCACGCTGGGTCAAAACATGGCGAGCCAATTGACTAGACGGGATGTCAAACCCCTCCTCTTCCTCTGCAAAAGCAGTCTCTAACAATGCCAAAACCGTTTGCTGTGTCAGTTGGTCGATGATGATCCTGGCCATGCCCATTGGGTCTTGCGCCAGCATGTTGCCGGCCCCGGTGCGACGACGCCCAAAGAGTGTCAGAGCCTTCTGCGCTGCATCCTTGTCCCACGATGCCAAGGACCCCAAAACATGGCTTGCATCCGACGGTGTCACGCCGGCAACTTGTACGATGCCGCGTTCAACCAATCGGCGGAGGGCTTTGATCTCAATTCGATTTCGCAGCACCGTTGCCAACGGATGAACAGCATCATCGATGCGATCCAACAGCGCTGCCTCACGCCCTTCCACCCCGTCCCGGGGAACTCCAGGCACAGCACGCACGAACCTCCCGTCATGCTCACCCGGCGCGGCAGCCCGGAGCTGTTCGTCCAAAGCCTTGTGGACAATCTCAGGGGCCTCTGTCGCGATGAGCGATACAGGCAACACGCGCTTGGGACCAAGCGTCACGCCGCCCTTTAGTCCCTCGGAAATAAAGTGCGCCTCGCTGTCGCCTCCCAAACCAGAAGTCCGCATGGCAACGGCTTCGACCATCGTGCGATAGGGGCCAACACGCGCCCCGTCAGGGTCAATCGACGGACGCCCATTTCTCAAAACCGCCACATCGGTCGTCGTACCGCCAATGTCGCTTACCAAAGCGTCCTGCGCCCCTGTCATCCAGCGCGCGCCAACAATCGATGCCGCAGGGCCGCTGAGAATAGTTTCGATAGGACGCTCACGCGCAAAATCTGCCGAGATCAACGCACCGTCACCGCGAACGACCATAAGCGGTGCGGTGATGCCGAGCTCTCCCAACCGGGTTTCTGCCTGCCGGATAAGGCGCTCGATCATGCCGATCAGCCGCGCATTCAATACAGCGGTCATTGCCCGTTTGGGGCCGTTTAATTTTGACGACAAATGGTGCGAACAGCTTACGGGACGCCCGGTCAGATCCTGAACCATCTCTGCCGCGCGTTGTTCATGAGCCGGATTGCGCGTCGCGAACTGGGCCGCAACAGCATAGCCCGACACTTCACGTCCATGCGCGGTCAGCCATTCGGCCAAAGCTGCCTCATCCAACGGCTCTTTCATGTCGCCCGAATGGTTGTGTCCACCTGACAAAAGAATTGCAGGATCACCGGCCAAGGCCTCGTTTAGCCCGTGGCGTTCCAGATCACTTTCTCGGAATCCAATCAGGATCAGGGCAACACGCCCACCCTGCCCTTCAACCAGTGCATTGGTGGCCAAAGTGGTCGACAGCGACGCCAAGGTAATCTCGGCAGGATCAATCGCGGCCTCGGTCAGGACGGCACTGACGGCAGCACCAATGCCTTCGGCCAGATCATGCCGGGTCGTCAACGACTTGGCCGTTGCGATCACTTCCTGTTCGTCCCGGACCAGAACGGCATCGGTATACGTGCCGCCCGTGTCCACCCCCAGTGACAATGCCATGAGAAACCTCGTCTGTTCGCGCATTCTGACTGACACGCAGGATTACGTCAGTCAGGCCTGTTTGCGACCTCTTGTAACCGCTCTTTCGCCCAGGACGCCGCGTCACGTACCGTGTCGTCGGGATCGAGCAGCAGTGTTTCAACTTTGTTTAGCAGGGCAACTTGCCCGCTGTTCCCAATTGCATAGAGCACATTGCGTATGAATCGGTTTCGGCCAATGCGTTTGATTGGGCTACCGGAGAAATGCGCTCGGAATCCGGCGTCGTCAAATTCTACCAGATCCGCCAATGCCGGAGCCGTCAGATCATCGCGCGCGTGATACCTGATCTCGCGCGCATCAATTGCAAACTTGTTCCAGGGACAAGCCGCAAGGCAATCGTCACAGCCGTAAATTCGGTTGCCCAACAGCGGGCGTAGTTCGACATCTACCGGCCCATGATGTTCAATCGTGAGATAAGAAATACAGCGTGTTGCATTGATCTGATTGGGGGCAGGAAATGCATCAGTCGGACACACATCCAAACACGACCGACATGACCCACAATGGTCAATTTCCGCTGGATCAGTCTCTAGTTGAACGGTCGTAAACACCGATCCAATAAAGAACCAGGACCCCAGATCTCGACTGACAAGATTGGTGTGTTTACCCTGCCATCCAAGGCCTGCTGCCTGACCCAGAGGCTTTTCCGGCACCGGAGCTGTATCGACAAATACTTTGACCTGCGTAGCATCCCCGGTTTCGGCAATCAGCCAGCGTGCCAGCCGCTTGAGGCGTTTTTTGACGATGTCGTGGTAATCTTTGTTTTGGGCATAGACCGAGATCGCACCGCGGTCCGGCATTGCGTGAACCCGCGTTGGATCATGCATCGGCGTATAGCTTTCACCCAACATGATGATCGACTTGGCTTCAGGCCAGAGGACTGCGGGATTGCCACGCCAATGGGTGCGATCAGCCAGCCAATCCATTTGACCGTGGTATTCCCTTTCGAGAAAGCCATTAAGGTTCTTGGGCACCTGTCCGACAGAATCCGGGCGGCAGATACGACACAAATCGAAGCCCATCTCTTGCGCCTCTCTCACCAATCGCGATTTGAGGTCATCCGACATCATGAGTCGCCAAAAATGCAGAGCGCTCTGCCAGAAATCAAAAGGCTATCAGAAATCGAGATCGGCATAATGCTGTGGGGGTAAGAAGCCTGGAACCTGGTCGGCCAGAACCGACCGGAACGCCGGGCGTGATTTAATTTTGGCGTACCAATCCTTGACCACTTCGGATCGATTCCAGTCGACGTCCGAAATATAATCCAGTGACGAAAGATGCGCCGCAGCAGCAAAGTCGGCCAACGTCATCACGTCACCAGCAAGCCAGCGGCGGTGATCCAAAAGCCATGCCATATAGTCCAGGTGATACTTGATCGCCCGCGCACCGGCTTTGACATTGGTGCTGTCGGGGTACCCCTGTGACATCATCTTCTTGTTAACGCGTTCGTAGAGCAGTTTCGAGGTGACCTCGTGGTGAAACTTGTCATCAAACCATGACACCAAACGGCGAACCTCATACCGGCCATCTGCGTCACGCGGCATCAATGAGGGCTCGGGGTATTGCTCTTCGATGTATTCACAAATGGCGGCACTTTCCGCCATCATTTTACCGTCCATCTTTAGCACGGGAACTTTGGCGGCAGGGTTGCGACGCAGGAAATCCGGATCCTGCTCCCAATATCGCTCTTCCACCAACTCGACCTCAATCCGCTTCTCGGCAAGCGAAAGGCGCACCTTGCGGCAGAATGGGGACAACGGAACATGAAAAAGTCGGTTCATTGGTACATCACGAGCAATTTTGAATACTTCCCCTCAATGCACCGGGATCGCGTCTTTTTCAATCCTCGAAACAAGACGCGCGCCCATCACGGCGGATGGTTTCCGCTCCGTCGACGATCCGAGCGGCCTTTCGCCGAATAGCCGCGGATGGTTTCGAAGCCGAGCGCGATTTGGGGGCTGGCAGGATTGCTGCCAGTCGTGCGGCCTGCACGGCACTCAGATCTTCGGGACCTACACCAAAATAGTGGCGACTGGCGGCTTCCACGCCAAACACACCTTCATCGAATTCGGCAATGTTGACATAGACTTCTAGAATTCGACGTTTCGACCATGCGATTTCCACCACTGGCGTCAGCAAAGCCTCCAACGCTTTGCGCACCCAACTGCGTCCTTGCCACAGGTAGACATTCTTGACCGTTTGCTGACTGAGCGTAGACGCACCGCGAGACCCACCGTCTTCCATCGCGTCCCGGATGGCTTTGATGTCAAAACCCCAATGTTGGCAAAAGTTCGCATCTTCGGCAGCCACGACCGAACGCAACAGAATGGGCGCGACTTGTTCAATGGCAACCCACTCGCGGTCGATCTGGCCCAAACGGCGCTTTTCCGAAAGCATTGTCCAGGTAATGGGCGGATTGACCACCGCAAAGATCAGAACGGCAAAGATTGTCAGCGACACGACCCACACCGCTCCGCGACGAACAAAGCGACGGACACGCAGCCACTGGCGCCGCATCAGGCTGGGTTCAGCCTTGGTTTTTTTTGTCTTTTTCTTTGCCATGACTCATTCCTGCCGTCCCCAAGGGCCTAATGGGTTGGTTCATTTCAATCAACCGTGGTGACAAAGGAAAAGCCCCACAAGCAAACACCTGCGGGGCTTTTGAAACATGTGCTTTCTCTGATCACTCTGCCGGAACTGCAGCTTCTTCTTCACTGAGTGGTGCCGGAATGTGAACGAGCATTTCCTTTGGGCAAACCTGAAGGAAATTGGCTTTCTCGATATCCCAGTGCTGCAAAATATCCGCGGCCTTGCGGCTGCCGGTTTCTTCCAGGTGGCGTTCGATCAAACCTTTCAGCTGGTCTTCCCAATGGGCAACCGTCACCGGACATGTCACCAGGGTTTCCATGTTCATGACGCTCTCGGCCTTGCCCTCTGGATCATAGAGATATGCCATGCCACCAGTCATACCTGCGCCAAAGTTGGCTCCGATGGTCCCAAGGATTACGGCAACGCCTCCGGTCATGTATTCACACCCGCAGGCGCCACAGCCTTCGATCACGACCTTGGCGCCCGAGTTCCGCACCGCAAACCGTTCACCCGCACGCCCAGCGGCGAACAAGTAACCGTCTGTGGCGCCGTAGAGGACCGTGTTGCCAATGATTGTGTTCTCAGAGGCATCCAGAGGCGACGACATGGGTGGACGAACGACGACTGTGCCGCCCGACAAACCTTTGGCCACATAGTCATTGGCGTCGCCCGATACTTCGATCTTAAGGCCAGGTGCCGCAAAGGCCCCCAGAGACTGACCCGCACTGCCGGTAAGCTTGACCGTCAGGTGATCGTCTTGCAGCGCATTGCGCATGCCAAAGTTGCGAACAATATGCGACGAGGTGCGCGTGCCCACGGTCCGGTGCGTGTTTTGCACCGCATAGGACAGCTGCATTTTTTCGCCATCCTCAAGGAAGCGGGCCGCGTCGCGCACGATCTCGGCGTCCAGTGTATCTGGCACAACGTTGCGGCCTTTGTCGCGGTTGTAAACGATCTCGGACGCGCCATCGACGGTGATCAGCAGCGGGTTCAGGTCCAGATCGTCCAGATGCGCCGAGCCACGCGAAACCTGCGCAAGCAGATCGGCGCGACCAATGACATCTTCCAAGCTGCGCGCACCGATTGAGGCGAGGATTTCCCGCACTTCTTGCGCATAGAAGGTGATGAGGTTCACAACCTTGTCTGCCGAGCCGGTGTACTTGGCGCGCAGCTCAGGATCCTGAGTACAGACGCCTACCGGACAGGTGTTGCTCTGGCACTGACGCACCATGATACAGCCCATCGCGATCAGCGCGGCGGTGCCGATACCGTATTCTTCGGCGCCCAGCATCGCGGCCATGACAATGTCGCGGCCGGTGCGCAAGCCGCCATCGGTTCGCAGTGTCACACGTTCGCGCAGGTTGTTCATGGCGAGAACCTGATGCGCCTCGGTCAGGCCCATCTCCCACGGCAGGCCGGCGTATTTGATCGAGGTTGCGGGCGAGGCACCCGTGCCACCATTGTGGCCCGAGATCAGGATGATATCCGCCTTTGCCTTGGCCACACCGGCGGCAATCGTGCCAACGCCCGAGGACGCCACCAGTTTTACCGTCACCTTACAGCGCGGGTTAATCTGCTTCAGGTCATAGATCAGCTGCGCGAGGTCTTCGATCGAATAGATATCGTGGTGCGGCGGAGGTGAGATCAGAGTCACGCCTTTGGTCGAGTGACGCAGGCGCGCGATCAGGTCGGTGACCTTCATGCCCGGCAGTTGACCACCTTCACCCGGTTTCGCACCCTGTGCGACCTTGATTTCCAGCTCTTCACACTGGTTCAGGTATTCAGCCGTCACACCGAAGCGACCCGAAGCCACCTGCTTGATCTTGGCCGAGGGGTTGTCACCGTTTGGTTCAGGCACGAAGTGTGCCGGATCTTCGCCGCCTTCACCCGAATCCGACTTGGCTCCGATGCGGTTCATCGCGACGTTCAGCGTTTTATGCGCCTCGGGGCTAAGTGCGCCCAAAGACATGCCCGGCGTCACGAAGCGTTTGCGGATCGCGGTGATCGACTCGACCTCTTCAATCGGGATCGCCTTGCCCATTGGCTTGATGTCCAAGAGGTCGCGCAAATGGATTGGTGGGTTCGACCGCATCTTGGCCGAATACAGTTTCCACAATTCGTAAGACGCACGATCACAGGCCGCCTGCATCATGTGCATGGTCTGCGCACCCCACGCATGGGTTTCCCCAGACTTACGCGCCTTATAAAAGCCGCCAATAGGCAAAACGTCTTGCCCGCTCAGCCAGCCTTTGGCGTGCACTTCTGCCGCTTTGGTTTGAATACCGCTAACACCGATGCCCGAAATACGGCTGGTCATGCCGGGGAAGTACTCGGCGCACATGGCGCGGCTCAGACCCACGGCCTCAAAGTTCAGACCGCCGCGATAGGACGAAATCACCGAGATGCCCATTTTGGCCATGATCTTCAAAAGACCCTGATCAATTGCTTCGCGATACCGTGCAATAGCCGTGGTCAGATCTGTGTCCAGAAGCCCGCGCTCAATACGGTCGGCCAGCGAGTCTTCGGCCAAATAGGCGTTGACCACTGTGGCGCCTGCACCGATCAGCACAGCGAAGTAGTGCGGATCGATACATTCCGCCGAGCGCACGTTCAGCGAACAGAAGGTCCGCAGTCCGTTGCGCACGAGGTGGCTGTGAACAGCGCTTGTCGCAAGGATCATTGGCATGGCTACACGATCTGCGCTCTGGCCTTCATCGCTCAAGATAATATGGCCAGCACCGGAACGCACGGCGTCTTCGGCTTCGGCCCGGATGCGCTCCAGACCAGCCTGAAGGGCTCCCGCACCTTCTGCGGCACCAAAGCTACAATCAATGCGCACAACCGTGTCGTCGAAAGCTTCCAGCAACTTTTCGAACTGAGTGTTGCCGACGAATGGGCTCTCGAGCATGACGATTTCGGTTTGGCTTCCGTCTTCGTCCAGAACGTTCTTAAGGTTCCCAAACCGCGTCTTCAGCGACATCACCCGATACTCACGCAGTGAGTCGATCGGAGGATTGGTTACCTGACTAAAGTTCTGGCGGAAGAAATGGCTAAGCGGACGATATTTGTTCGACAAAACCGCTGAGGGCGTGTCATCCCCCATCGAGGCCAGTGCTTCTTTGCCATCCTCAGCCATAGGCGCAAGGATTTGCTCTAGCTCTTCCATGGTGTAGCCGGCAGCAATTTGACGCTGACGCAGCTCTTCGCCTGAGAACATAGGTTTTTCTGAGGCGCTACCTAGCTGATCGGCCAGATCTCGGATCTTGCCAACCCACTCTCCATAGGGGCGGGCATTGGCCAGCTTATCTTTTAGTTCGGTGTCATGGTACAGCTTGCCCTCGGCCATATCGACGGCAATCATCTGACCTGGACCCAGAGCGCCCTTTTCAACAACTGTGGCTTCGTCTGTCGGCACCATTCCTGCCTCGGACCCTGCAATCAGAAGGTCATCCCCGGTGACCACATAACGCATGGGTCGCAGGCCATTGCGGTCCAGGCCCGCACAGACCCACCGACCGTCGGTCATGGCCAAGGCTGCGGGACCATCCCAAGGCTCCATTACCGAGTTGCAATAAGAGTACATGTCGCGCCAGGCCTGTGGCAGTTCCACCGCCTGTTTGGCCCAGCTTTCCGGGACCAACATGGTCTTGGCCATCGGCGCAGAACGACCGGCGCGCACCATCACTTCAAACACAGAATCGAGCGCGGCCGAGTCTGACGATCCACCCTGCACGATGGGCTTGATGTCTTCGGCAAGCTCCCCAAAGAAAGAAGACGCCATGCGAATTTCGTGGCTCTTCATCCAGTTGAGGTTGCCCTTGAGCGTGTTGATCTCACCGTTATGGGCCAACATGCGGAAAGGTTGTGCCAGCCACCATTGCGGGAAGGTGTTGGTCGAATAACGCTGATGATAAAGGGCAAAGGCCGACTCAAAGCGTTCGTCCTGAAGGTCGGGGTAGAACACGGCAACTTGCTCGGCCAGCATCATACCCTTGTAAATGATCGATCGGCACGACAGCGACGCGATGTACATATCGCGAATGTTCGCCGCCAAAGCCGCTTTTTCGATGCGGCGGCGGATTACATACAGTTCGCGCTCAAAAGTCTCTTCGTCGACACCCTTTGCGTTCGAGATCAGGATCTGCTCAATCTCAGGACGGGTCGCATTGGCCTTTTCACCCAGACAGGTCACATCCACGGGAACGTGGCGCCATCCGTAGATGCTGTAGCCCATGCGCAGCACTTCGGTCTCAACGATCGTCCGGCAGGCTTCCTGGGCGCCATGATCCGTGCGCGGCAGGAACACCTGACCAACCGCCATCAATTCGTCCAGACGCGGCTCGTGGCCCGTGCGACGGATCTGGTCATAAAAGAACTGTACCGGAATCTGTACGTGAATACCCGCGCCATCGCCGGTTTTGCCGTCAGCGTCAACGGCACCCCGGTGCCAGATCGCCTTTAGCGCAGTAATGCCCGCTTCGACAACTTTTCGGCTGGGTTTGCCATCCAGAGAGACTACAAGGCCGACACCGCAAGACGAATGCTCTTCATCTTCGCTGTAAAGGCCATTTTCGGCCATCCAGTCACGCTTGGCTTGTTCTTCACGAACCCAATTTTCGTCGTATTGCGTCATTGACGGTCTCCTGTCCCGGTCAAGGGTATCTTCTAGGCGCATCTCAGGGGGTTTTCGATTTGCCCCGGCGCGCAAAATTCTCAGTTATTCTAAGTGCCCGAAAACCGGCATCCTACGATCCGCTACATCCTGGCAGAGGCTGGGTTGTCATGAACCCTGTTTCGTCTGGCCCGACAATCTTTGTCGGCGTCCATGCCAGCGTTTGAACTTTGCCGAATTGCTCCACATCAACTTGGCCTTCGATAAGCAGTGATGCATCTGGGGCGGCAAGCACTTGGAAAGACCAAAGCGACACAACGCCATTCTTGCGTACCGTCATGTCCCGCACCAAAGTGCCTACACGATAGGTTTCGCCACTGATCTGGACCTCTTCGTCGCCGAAACGCAGTTCTGACTTCAGGTCAACCATGTTGCCTTTGAGCACGCCGGTCGAAAACGCCATCTCGCGCGTACCCAGACTCTCACCAGTTTCAAGCGCCTGCGTCAGCGATGCTTCGGGCGCGCTGCCCTCCACCACCGAAGCGTCTGTACGGCCACCCTCGGCCTGATACCGCAGCAAGTCCCAATCGGGGCCGAAATAATGACTGTCGCTCAGTTTTCCATTCTCGTAGCTGTGCACTTCAACCACGGATCCACAGCGCACGTAATTTGAGACCATGCAACTTTCTCGGTGAATGGTGACCATGGCCTCGCAGTTGGCCGGAACTGTCTGCACCTGAGCAAAGCTTGCGGTTCCAAGACAGGTCGCCAGAGCAGCACTCAACAATTTATACTTGTTCATGTTCTTGTTCCTTTCGCTGCGGGCTGGTTGGCACCTCTGTCCCGCGAACTCATGACGCCCAACTGGCTTTACTCTGCGGCCACGGAAGCCGAGGCATCAAAGCGCGCCATGATGGCGTCCGCACAATCGCGACCATCCTTGATTGCCCAAACAACCAGTGATGCGCCACGCACGATGTCTCCAACAGCGTAAACGCCATCCATCTCAGTTTCGCCTGTCGTGAACTGGGCCTTGATGGTTCCCCAGCGGGTCACGGCCAGATCGGGCTGCTCCCACAGTCCCGGCAGGTCTTCGGGTTCAAAGCCCAGCGCCTTGATGACCAGATCAGCCTCTTCTACATAGTCCGCACCGTCGATAACTTCGGGCGACTGGCGACCAGACGCATCTGGCTGACCCAGACGCATTCGCTGAACCATGACGCCAGAAACGGGATCACCTGCAAACCCTTTGGGCGCGGCGAGCCATTCAAAGACCACACCTTCTTCTTCGGCATTTTGCGTTTCACGCTGCGAGCCGGGCATATTGGCCCGGTCACGACGATAGAGACATTTTACGCTCTCTGCACCCTGACGGATCGCGGTCCGGACACAGTCCATCGCCGTATCACCGCCACCAATGACCACAACTTTTTTGCCATCGGCATTGAGTTCACCGCTATCAAACTCGGGAACTGAATCACCAAAGCTGCGGCGGTTAGAGCACGTCAGATAATCAATCGCTTTTACGATACCCGCCGCCCCTGCGCCCGGTCCGGCCAGTTCACGCGATTTGTAAACACCGGTTGCGATGATGACAGCGTCATGCGCATTGCGAATGTCGTCGAACGAGATGTCTGTGCCGACACGGCAGTTCATCTTGAAGGTCACACCGCCCTGTTCAAGCTGTTCGTTGCGACGCATCACGATGTCTTTTTCCAGTTTGAACCCGGGAATACCATAGGTCAGCAATCCACCCGAACGATCATGGGCGTCATAAACAGTGACCTGAACCCCTGCGCGGCGCAGGCGATCAGCTGCCGCCAAGCCACCGGGGCCGGCACCGATAATGCCTACGCTTTCCGTGCGCTCCTGCATTGGGGTGATCGGCTTGACCCAACCTTTTTCCCAAGCGGTGTCCGTGATGTATTTCTCGACCGATCCGATCGTCACTGTACCGTGGCCGGACTGTTCGATGACGCAATTGCCTTCGCACAGACGGTCCTGCGGGCAAATGCGGCCACAGATCTCAGGGAAGGTATTGGTCGCCTGGCTGATCGCATAGGCCTCTTCCAGTCGACCAGTGGCCGTCATGCGCAACCAATCCGGAATGTTGTTGTGCAACGGACAGTGGGATTGGCAATAAGGCACGCCACATTGCGAACAGCGGCTGGACTGTTCTTCTGCCTTGGCCTCGGCATACTCTGCATAGATTTCGTTGAAATCCTCTTTCCGAGTATTCGCGTCACGCTTTGTGGGCATGTCACGGTCTACGGTTACGAATTTCAGCATCGGTTGCTTAGCCACGGCGGCTGCCTCCTGTATTTCGTCAGTGCGCCGTGTTTAAGCAAAGTTGAAAGGAGATAAAAGTCAATTGTGCTGACCTATTAATGAAAAAATGAGAGGCTGAGGCGAGAAACTTTGATACTCGGCCTCAAAATTAAATCCGATTCGGACCTAAATCTGGCCTTTCCTTATATTTCCAGCGCCTTATAGGTTGTGTGGCAAAGGCAAAGAGACATGAGCAGATGAGCTTCCTCCACATATTGATGATCGCAATCATTCAGGGAATCACCGAATTCCTGCCTGTCAGCTCATCCGGGCACCTGATTCTCTTGCCGAATCTTACAGGCCTTCAGGACCAAGGCCTTGCCATTGACGTGGCCGTGCACGTCGGGACGCTCGGGGCCGTTGTTTTGTTTTTCTGGCGCGATGTGCGGCTTGCCCTGGGCGGTCTGCCACGTGCAATGACTGGCCGGATCGACACACCCGGCAGTCGGTTGGCCGCTCTGCTTATTGTCTCAACAATTCCAGTTGTGATCGTCGGGTTCATCCTGAACATCACGGGTCTGACCGCTGCCATGCGCTCTCTGACCCTGATTGGCTGGACAATGCTCGGGTTTGGTATCGTGCTTTGGATAACGGACCAAAAGGGAAGCTCGGACAAGTCCGCCGAGGACTGGTCGTGGCGCGATGCGGTCCTGATGGGGCTGGCCCAAGCCGTGGCTCTGATCCCGGGCACCTCTCGTTCTGGCATCACCATCACTGCAGCGCGGGCCTTGGGGTACGAACGAACCGGTGCCGCAAAACTTGCCATGCTGATGTCGATTC
Source organism: uncultured Shimia sp. (assembly GCF_947498095.1). Classification (GTDB taxonomy): domain Bacteria; phylum Pseudomonadota; class Alphaproteobacteria; order Rhodobacterales; family Rhodobacteraceae; genus Shimia. The sequence goes on from NZ_CANMJE010000001.1 coordinate 296,223, forward strand.
CAACCATTGCCGCAAGCGGTGTTCTTCTTGGCATTGAGGTCGCCGGACAGGCGGATATGCAAACTGCGCGCGATGGCGCCATTGCTGCCCTGATATCGTTTGTCGCTGCATTGTTTGCTCTGGGTCTTATGATGCGGCTGCTGCGTTCAGTCAGCTTCACGCCCTATGTGTTTTATCGCATCTTACTGGGGATCACCCTGTTGACCATCGCATATAGTTAAGGCGCGCACATTGCTGCGCACGCCTTAAAAATTAGTCAGTCTTGGCCGCCCTCAGATCTTGAGGTTCTTGGCCGAGTTCTTGATGTCATCGAATTGGCCTGTTGGGCGATAGCGCCACAAGTAATCCGGCAGGATCGCTTCTGTGCTCGTGGCCCGAATACCCAGATCAGCCAGAGTTTTGGCATCTTCGGCAACGACATTATCTTCTTGCAGCAACTTAACCTGATCGCGGGTCAGAACCTTGTTCTCGATCAGCCCCATCAGGATGCTCTGTGTCAGATCACAGCCAAAGGCCATGATGCGGGCAACCCAGAACGGCAGATTGATAACGATGCGCTTGCGATAAATCACCTCGAGCATTTCATCCACGAATTCGCGCAAAGTGCCTGCATCAGGTCCACCAAGTTCAAAAACACCCGAAGCTTCGCCCTTGATGCCCTTGACCGCGGCGGCGGCAACATCATCGACAAACACGGGCTGAAAACGGGTTTCGCCGCCAACAATTGGCAGCACCGGACCCAGTCGAGCCATTGAGGCGAACCGGTTAAAGAACCCATCATCCTGTCCAAAAATCACCGACGGACGCAGGATCATCGCGCCGGGCATATGTGCCAGAACGGCCGCTTCACCTTCGGCTTTGGACTGCGCGTATTCGCTTTCTGAGTCGGCATCAGCTCCAATGGCGGATACATGCACCATCGAGGTCACGCCGTTTTCCGCAGCCAGACGCGCAATCCGCCCAGCACCTTCGGCCTGAACAGCGTCAAACGTGTTCTTGCGATGCTCGCCCAAGATCCCAACGCAATTCACAACCGCATCCGCACCTTGCAAAGCGGCAGCAACCGAAGCGTCGTCGCGAACGTTGCAAGGGAAGGGTTCAACCTGGCCAACCGTGCCATAGGGTTTAACGAACAGCGCCTCATTGGGGCGACGGACGGCCACGCGCACGCGCCATCCCTCTTTCGCCATACGGCGCGCAATGTAACGCCCTACAAATCCTGAACCGCCATAGATCGTAACGAGTTTCGACATCGGGGCCTCCGCTGACTAAATCACTTAGCTTGGAATACTCTCCGTCGGCCTGCGGAACAAGGTCGAAAGCATGGCCGCGACAAGAATGCACGCGAATATCCAGCGGTGTCATGATCGCTTTGGTGATCACATTTGGAATTTCGGAAGATTCTGCGGAATCTCCGTTGACAGTGCCGCGCCACAGGTCTAAACGCCTGCCTCACCAACCCGTGCCCAGATGGCGGAATTGGTAGACGCGCTAGCTTCAGGTGCTAGTGTCCGTATGGACGTGGAGGTTCGAGTCCTCTTCTGGGCACCAAGATCCCCCAAAATCCGAACTCTCAACCGCAAGGCCGTTTGCTTAGTAGCGTGCATTTTTGCCCGCATGACGAGCGGCGGTATTGGCGACTTGGTAACGAGAGTTATAGTGTCTAACAGAGCCAAACACACGATACGGTTCGCGTTTTGGCCAGTCATTCAATTCGGAGCATCGCATGATCGACCTTTACACATGGGCCACGCCGAATGGACGCAAGGTGTCTATTCTCTTGGAAGAACTGGGTGTCCCTTACACGGTCCATCCGATAAATATCGGCGCGGGCGACCAACATGCGCCTGACTTTTTAGAGATCAGCCCCAACAACAAGATACCGGCGATTGTTGATCACGAAACTGGCCTGAAACTCATGGAATCAGGCGCGATCATGATTTATCTCGCCGAAAAGTACCGGCAGTTTTTGCCAGAGACACTGTTAGAGCGCGCCAAGGTCATGGAATGGCTGATGTGGCAGATGGGCGGATTGGGGCCCAACGCCGGCCAAGGGCATCACTTCCTGCATTTCAATCCCGGTGTCTCAGAGTACGCCGAGGAACGGTTCGCGGCCGAAGTTCAGCGTCTCTATGGGGTGCTGGATCGTCAGCTCGAGGGTCAGGATTACATTTGCGGCACCTATTCGATCGCCGATATGGCATGTTGGCCATGGGTTGCCCGCCACGAGTGGCACAGAGTTGATCTGAAAGATTTTCCAAACGTCCAACGCTGGTATCAAGCGCTGAACGCCCGCGATGCCGTGCAGCGAGGGTATCACGTGCCCACCTAACACGCCCTTGTGTGATGGGTAGAAACCCGACACGAATTGGCCAATACTCGACAAAAAAGAACGCATGCCTGCCGCGTCTCTTGAGAGGAAAAAATGAACATACTTTTCATTATGTATGACCAGCTTCGGTTTGATTATCTGAGCTGCGCGGGGCATCCGCATCTTCACACCCCGCATTTTGACCGTGTGGCAAGCATGGGCGTGCGCTTTACAAATGCCTATGTTCAATCGCCGATTTGCGGTGCCAGCAGGATGAGCTTTTATACAGGTCGTTATGTGTCATCACACGGAGCGGCTTGGAACGGGTTTCCGTTGCGCGTCGGGGAAATGACGATGGGCGATCACCTGCGCGATTCCGGTATGGATTGCTGGTTGATCGGCAAAACACATATGAAGGCCGATGCCGAGGGTATGAAGCGGCTGGGCTTGGCCCCGGATAGTATGATCGGCGCGCGACAGTCAGAGTGTGGGTTTGACGTCTGGACCCGTGATGACGGGCTTTGGGGTCAGGGACCTGACGGATTTTATGATGAACGACGCTCGCCCTATAATGAGTACCTGAAATCACTGGGATATGACTCTCCAAACCCCTGGTCAGACTTTGCAAATGCCGGGGTGGACGAAGACGGTAACAAGGCATCGGGCTGGATGTTTCAGCATGCCGACCGCCCTGCCAATATTGCGGAAGAGCAAAGCGAGACGCCTTGGCTAACAGGCCGCACCATTGAGTTCATCGAACAGGCCACCGCACCATGGTGCGCCCATGTCAGCTATATCAAACCGCATTGGCCCTATATCGTACCCGAGCCGTATCACAACATGTACGGACCCAATCACGTGCCTGCCGCGACACGCCATGAAGAAGAACGTGAAGACGCCCATCCGGTCTTTGGTGCCTATATGGAGAACCGTATTGCACAGGCCTTTCAACGCGAAGACGTCCGACAAAAGGTTATCCCTGCCTATATGGGCCTGATCAAGCAATGCGATGATCAATTGGGACGTCTGTTGGACTATCTCGAAACATCCGGGCGCATGCAGGACACGATGATCGTGCTGACATCAGATCACGGCGATTATCTCGGCGACCATTGGCTGGGCGAAAAAGACCTGTTTCATGACCCTTCGGTAAAAATCCCGATGATTATCTATGATCCCAGATCGCAGGCCGACGCGACACGGGGCACGACATGCGATGCATTGGTTGAGGCTATTGATCTCGCACCCACCTTTGTCGAAGCCGCTGGTGGCAAGGTAGCTGATCACATTCTCGAAGGTCGCTCCCTTGTGCCCTGGCTGCATGGAGAGACCCCGGATTGGCGCGATTGCGCTATCTCGGAATTTGATTACTCAGCGACGCCGCAAGCCGTCAAACTGAGCCTTGAACCCAAGGATTGTCGCCTTTTCATGGTGTGTGATGGGCGATTCAAGCTGATGCATGCAGAGGGCGGGTTCCGTCCAATGTTGTTCGATCTTGAGGCCGACCCCGATGAGCTGAACGATCTGGCCAAAACTGATCCTGAACATCCAGCCATCGCCGCCTGCTATGCACATCTCGCTGAGTGGTCGCGACGCTGCGCACAACGGGTGACGAAGTCGGATGACGACATCAAGGCCATGCGTGGCAGATCAATACGCAAAGGCATTCTGCCTTTCCTTGTAGATGGCTCCGAGGTTCCTGAGGAGCTGACCCAGGTTTATCGCGGCCCTGCTCCGAAGCGACCAGATTAGAGGCTGACAAAGGGCCATTCCAGCTAGAGCCCGAGCGCATGCTTTGCGAAGGGCGCAGCATCGCCGCCACAGGAGAATTGGCTGAAAATGAGCATGCAAGTCTCATCAACGCCAATTGACCCTTGGGCACTGGCCTGTTATTCGATCTCCAATACCGTTGGGGGGCCATTTGGCTGAGAGGCGTTTTCGTCGACCCATCGAACCTGATCCGGGCAATACCGGCGTAGGGAACGGTCTTCGAGATACAGACGTTTTCCATGCCCCCATTGCCCCAGAACCGGAGCAATGAGATGGCGCATATTGCCCTCACAATCGCAGGATCCGACAGCGGCGGCGGCGCTGGCATTCAGGCTGACCTCAAAGTCATGTCGGCCCTGGGCGTCTACGGCGCCAGCGTGATCACTGCGATCACCGCCCAAAACACTCAGGCTGTCACGGCCGTACATGGTGTGCCGCTTGACGTGATCTCTGCCCAGATTGATGCGGTTCTCTCTGACCTCAATGTCGGCGCGATCAAGATCGGCATGCTTGCCACACCAGAAATCATCCAAACTGTTGCCGACGGCTTGAAAGACTTCCAAGGGCCAATCGTGCTCGACCCAGTGATGATCGCCAAGTCCGGCGATGCCCTGTTGGCGCGTGACGCCGTTCAGACCCTGCGCGATGTGCTGTTGCCTCGTGCCACAGTGCTCACGCCAAACCTGCCTGAAGCCGCCGTTTTGCTCGACCGCATGGCGGCCGAAGATCGGGAGGAAATGGTCGCGCAGGGGTTGGCCTTGTGTGGTCTGGGCGCCAAGGCTGTCCTGATGAAGGGTGGCCATGCTTCGGGCGACATCTGCCATGATGTGCTGATCGGCCCGGAAGGTGTTCTGGCCGAGATGTCCGCTCCACGGAGAACAACTAAGAACACCCATGGCACAGGTTGCACCCTGTCGTCTTCCGTCGCCGCCGGTCTCGCGAAGAGACTGTCGCTTACGCAGGCGGCAGAAGAAGCCCACGCCTATCTGCAGGGCGCCATTGCCGAGGCCGACAAGCTGGGTGTTGGCCACGGCCACGGCCCTGTGCATCACTTCCATCGGGTCTGGCAGGCGTGACACTCTATTCCGTCATAGGTGCTGGCGTTGCCGGTCTGGCCGTGGCCTCCGAGCTTGTCTCGCGCGGAGCCGACGTTCAGGTCTTTGATCCCGGAGGACCGCCCGGACCACACGGCTGTTCTTGGTGGGCGGGCGGCATGCTTGCCCCATGGTGCGAATATGAAAATGCCGAGGAACCTGTCCTGCGCCTTGGGCAACATGCCATCGACTGGTGGGCTGAACGCACCCCCGTCAAACGCTGTGGCACACTGGTTGTCGCCAATGGCCGCGATCTTCCGGATCTGCGCCGCTTCGCACGTCGTACCGAAGGGTATGAAAATGTCGAAAGAGACAAAATCGCCAAGTTAGAGCCTGATTTGGCCGCCTACGGTAAGGGGCTGTTCTTTGGTGACGAGGCCCATCTCGACCCGCGTAAGGCCTTGCAAGACCTCTATCGTGGCCTTCAGGATCAGGGCGTGGAGTTTCACGAGAAACTCGCCCCCCCACAGCTGAAAAACGCCATCGATTGTCGGGGTTTGCATGCCCGCGAAATCCTGCATGACCTGCGCGGTGTCAAAGGTGAGATGCTGGTCGTGCGCTGCCCGGATGTGTCTCTATACCGGCCTGTTCGGCTCTTGCACCCGCGTATGCCGCTCTACATCGTGCCGCGTGGTGACGGCGTCTATATGCTGGGCGCGACGATGATCGAAAGCGAAGACAGCAGCCGCATCACCGCGCGGTCTATGCTGGAACTGCTGAGCGCAGCCTATGCCCTGAACCCCGCCTTTGGAGAGGCGGAGGTGCTGGAAATCGGCGTCGATCTGCGCCCAGCGTTTCCCGACAACCTGCCCCGTATTCGACGGCTGGGGCACACAATCTATGCCAACGGACTTTACCGCCACGGCTACCTGCTTGCCCCTGCTCTGGCGCGCGGTGTTGCCGATCTGGCGCTTGAGAACAAACATTCGGAGATGGTCGATGAAGATCGTGCTTAACGGAGACTCCCGCGAGGTGCAGGCGACAACGCTGGCCGACCTCCTGAAGGAATGCGGCTATTCGGGTCGCGTTGCCACGGCGGTGAACGAAAACTTTGTTTCGGCGCCTTTGCGCACCTCAACAACACTCAACGATGGTGATCGGGTCGAAGTGCTCGCGCCGATGCAAGGGGGCTGACATGCGCACGTTTTATGGCACTGAATTGCCCAATCCACTGATGCTAGGCACCGCCCAGTATCCCAGCCCCGCGATCCTGGAACAGGCCTTCCGCGAGAGCAGCGCCGCTGTTGCGACAGTCTCGTTGCGTCGCGAAGGCGCAGGCGGCGCGGGTCAGACCTTTTGGCAGATGATCACAGACCTCGACGTCCACATCCTGCCCAACACTGCGGGCTGTCACACGGTTAAAGAAGCTGTCACCACTGCCCATATGGCACGCGAAGTCTTTGGCACCGATTGGATCAAGCTTGAACTGATCGGCCATACTGACAGCCTGCAACCGGACGTCTTCCAACTGGTCGAGGCAGCCCGCATCCTGACCGACGACGGGTTTCAAGTCTTTCCCTACACCACCGATGACTTGATCGTGGGCGAACGCTTACTTGAGGCTGGCTGCGAAGTTCTCATGCCCTGGGGTGCACCCATAGGCTCGGGCCGCGGCCTCAATAACGAATACGCCCTGCGCGCCATGCGGTCCGAATTCCCCGACACGCCACTTGTGGTAGACGCAGGCATTGGCCTGCCCAGCCACGCGGCGCACGCCATGGAACTTGGCTATGACGCCGTGCTCCTCAACACCGCCGTCGCCCGCGCGGGTGAGCCCGCCACCATGGCCCGCGCCATGAAGCTGGCAATCGAAGCCGGGCAATTAGCGCATCAAGCCGACCCCATCGAGGCTCGTGACATGGCCGAGGCTTCAACCCCTGTGATCGGAAAGGCATTCCTGACATGACGCTCGACCGTTTCTATCCGATCTTCGACCATTCCGATTGGCTGCGCCGGATGCTGCCACTGGGCGTGAAGCTGGTGCAGCTGCGCCTCAAAGACCAACCTCTGAACGTGGTGCGCGAGCAGATTGCCATCTCACGTGATCTCTGCCGCGAACGCGATGCGGTGCTGGTCGTGAACGATTACTGGCAAGAGGCCATTGATGCGGGCTGTGACTGGCTGCATCTGGGGCAAGAAGATCTTGATGACGCCGACCTTACTGCCATCCGCAAGGCCGGGCTGAAACTCGGCGTATCGACCCATGACGACGACGAGTTGGAGCGTGTGCTAGCGATGGACCCGGATTATGTCGCCCTCGGTCCCGTCTACCCCACCATTCTGAAAAAGATGAAGTGGCACCAACAGGGCCTGCCCCGCGTCACCGAATGGAAACAACGAGTCGGCGATATCCCCTTGGTTGGCATCGGCGGCATGAGTGTCGAACGTGCACACGGCGTTTTAGAGGCCGGGGCAGATATCGTGGCCGCCGTCACTGACATCACGTTAAACGACGACCCAGAGGGACGTGTGCGTCAATGGATTGAGGCCACGAGATGAGCCGCTACGCCCGCCAAATGATCCTGCCAGAAGTTGGGCCAAAGGGGCAGCAACGCCTTGCCAGCGCACGTGTGTTGGTGATTGGCGCGGGCGGGCTCGCGGCCCCTGTTCTTCCGCTATTGGCGGGTGCGGGTGTGGGTCACATCACCATTGTCGACGGAGATACCGTGGACCTCTCCAACTTGCATCGTCAAACCGTGTTCACTGAAGCCGATTGCGGCCAGTCAAAAGCGCAGGTCGCCGCGGAAAGGTGCCGCGCACTCAACAGTGAAATTGGAGTGATTTGGCTGGAACAGTCTCTAACTTCGATCAACTCCGCGGCACTCGTGTCCGACGTCGACATCGTCTTGGATTGCGCTGACAGCTACGCGGCGAGTTACATTCTCAGTGACACCTGCCAAACCCTGAAAACCCCTCTTGTCAGCGCTTCTGTGCTGGGGATGGGTGGCTATGTTGGCGGCTTCTGCGATACTGCCCCGTCTCTGCGCGCCGTTTTCCCGGACGCTCCCGACAGCGGCGCAAGCTGCGCCACGGCAGGCGTGCTTGGCCCGGTTGTCGGCGTCGTCGGCGCGATGCAGGCGCAAATGGCATTGGCTGTCCTACTTGGCTTTGATCCCTCGCCGCTCGGTCAGGTGGTTCAATTTGATGCTCGCACGCTGCGCAGTACATCCTTTCGCTTCGACGGCACCCCTGAACCTGACCACGGATTTGCCTTTGTGGCCCCCGGTCAGCTTAGCGCTGGCGATGTGATCGTCGATCTGCGCGACACGACAGAGGCGCCAACGCCAGCGCATCCCGACGCGCACCGCATCGCACCCGGACAGGTTGCTGAAGCGCTCACTCCATCCAACACCCGTCTCGCCCTTTGTTGCGCCTCTGGCCTGCGCGCATGGCGTGAAGCGGAACAGATACACCCCCTTTGGCCCGGCGAGATTGTCCTCGTCGCGGCGTCTGCTTAATAAAAAGGAAACGCACACTATGAAGAAACTACTCGTCACCCTGGCCTTCCTCGCGGCAACCCCGGCGATGGCGCAGGACAAGATGACTGTCCTGCTCGACTGGTTCATCAACCCCGACCACGGTCCGATCATCATCGCCGAAGAAAACGGCTATTTTGCTGAACAAGGCCTTGAGGTTGAAATCGTTGCGCCGGCGGATCCCTCGGCTCCACCGCGCCTCGTTGCCGCCGGTCAGGCCGATCTCGCCGTGTCTTATCAACCGCAATTGCACTTTCAAATCCATGAGGGCCTGCCGTTGAAACGGGTTGGGACACTGGTCGCGACACCTTTGAACTGCCTGTTGGTTTTGAAAGACGGCCCCATCAAGTCGCTGTCCGACCTCAAAGGTAAGAAAATCGGCTTTTCGGTTGCCGGCGTGGAAGAGGCCGTTCTCAAGGCAATGCTTGAAGGCAACGGCGTGATGCTCGACGATATCGAGATGATCAACGTCAACTTCTCGCTCTCGCCCTCACTGATGTCTGGTCAGGTTGACGCCGTTATCGGTGCCTTCCGCAATTTCGAACTGAACCAGATGGACATCGAAGGTGTGCCGGGCCGCTGCTTTTACATCGAAGAAGAAGGTGTGCCGCCTTATGACGAGTTGATTTACGTCGCCAACCCTGACCGCATGGATGCCGACAAAGTCGCACGCTTCTTGGCGGCCACGGAAAAAGCCACCCAGTACATCGTCAACAACCCGGAAAAAAGCTGGGAGATTTTCGCGGCCACCTCAACCGAACTTCAGGATGAGTTGAACGCCCGCGCATGGGTCGACACCTTGCCACGTTTTGCCCTGCGTCCAGCTGGTTTTGACGCCGGCCGCTATTCGCGCTTTGAGAAGTTCCTCAAAGACAGCGGCATGATCCCGTCAATCAACCCGGTCGACGAAATCACCATTGACGTGACCGCCGAATGAGCGGTCACCACTATGGCCGCGCCTTTGCCTTGATGCGCGAGGCGAGCGCAGAGACGTGGCGGGACTATACCCGCCACGCCTTTGTCGAGGGCCTCAAGGACGGAACGCTTCCGCGCGAAGCGTTCCTGCATTATCTGCGGCAGGACTATGTCTTTCTGATCCATTTCTCCCGCGCCTGGGCGTTGGCAGTCGTGAAGTCCGAGACCCATGACGAGATGCTGACCGCTGTCGGCACCGTCAACGCGCTTGTCGCCGAAGAAATGCAGCTGCATGTCGGCATCTGCGAAGCAGCTGGTATCACGCAGGACGAACTGTTCGCCACACCGGAACGTGCAGAGAATCTTGCTTACACGCGCTTTGTGCTCGAAGCCGGTTACAGTGGAGACCTCCTCGACCTGCTCGCAGCCCTAGCACCCTGCGTGATGGGTTACGGCGAGATTGGCTCACGGCTTGGGGCCGAAGCGACCTCAGACACCTACCGCGACTGGATCGACACCTACGCTGAAGGCGACTACCAAAGTGCCTGTCAGGCGGTTGGAGATTTGCTGGATTCGGCTCTAACACGCCGTATTGGGGCGGATTTTGAGGCCTCACCCAGATGGGATCGCTTGTGCCATACCTTCCGCACAGCAACTGAGCTCGAGGTCAATTTCTGGCAAATGGGTCTGACACCGTGACCGCTGCGCCCGAGATCACCTTTGCCGGACAGGCCGCCATTGATGGCGCGGCTCTGTTTGCGCCACTGTCCCTGTCACTACGACCGGGACAGTGGACCTGTCTTTTGGGTGGCTCGGGCGTTGGCAAATCCACGATCCTTCGACTGATTGCCGAGTTGGACACCGGTGCTGCATTCTCGGGTGAGATTTCGGCTTCGGACGGCAAACCCGTGCAAGACCGCGTTGCTTACATGGCTCAGGAAGATCTGCTTCTTCCATGGGCAACTGTGGCCCAAAACGTGACGTTGGGCGCGCGCTTGCGTGGTGAAAAGCAGGATGGCGCGCGCCTCGCAGCTCTCCTGGGCCGTGTGCGATTGACCGATCACATCTCCAAGAAACCCGCCGAGTTATCTGGCGGACAACGGCAGCGCGTCGCCCTCGCCCGCACGCTGATGGAAGACAAAGACGTTATCCTTTTGGATGAACCCTTTTCGGCACTGGACGCTCAGACCCGGGCAGACATGCAGGACCTTGCAGCGGAACTTCTGCAAGGCAAGACAGTGCTTCTCGTGACCCATGACCCGGCCGAAGCCGCCCGTCTGGGGCACGCCATTGAGGTCATGTCGCCCCTGGGCCTTACCGCCTGCGCCACGCCCAGCGCCCCCGCGCCCCGTAGCGTCGATGACCGCGAGACGCTTGAGACACAAGGCGCGCTTTTGAAACTTCTGAGGGAGCAAAGCGTATGACCCGCTATCTCCCTGCCCTGATCGCCACCGTTTTTGCTGTAACCGTCTGGCAAGCTATCGTCAGCCTCAGCGGCCTGCCCAAGTTTATCCTGCCCGGCCCGGCACTGGTGGCCGAGACCTGGTGGACCAATCGCGCCGTGATCGCCGAACATACCTGGATTACGTTTATCGAGGTGATGATCGGTCTCGTGATTGGCGCCCTTCTGGGAGCACTCACGGCCATCCAACTTGCCACTTCACGGCTTGCCCGGATGCTGGTTCAGCCCATGCTGGTCTTTACGCAAGCTTTGCCCGTTTTCGCGTTGGCTCCGATCCTGACGCTTTGGCTGGGCTATGGCCTCTGGTCCAAAGTGGCGATGGCTGTTCTGATTATCTACTTCCCGGTCACCTCGTCCTTTTTTGACGGGCTGATGCGGACTCCACCCGGATATCTCGATCTTGCCAAAACAATGCAGGCCACCCCACGTTCGGTTCTCTGGAAAATTCGTATCCCTTCTGCCCTGCCATCGCTGGCTTCGGGTCTGAGGCTGGCGGCCGTATATGCGCCCATCGGAGCGGTGATCGGCGAATGGGTCGGCGCATCAAAAGGGCTGGGCTATCTCATGCTATTGGCCAATGGCCGCGCCAAAACGGATCTGATGTTTGCAGCGATGCTGACACTGGGGGTTTTGTCGATCCTGCTGCATTGGGCCGTACGCACCGCCACTGTCAGGTTGGAAGAGTCTCACTCAGGCCGTAGCCGCATGGCCAACAAGCTTTAGTCTCTAATGCGCGAGGCTGCGGCTGCTCAAATCGCTTCCCCTTGCGCATAAAGGCAATTATGCCGCAACATTTGGCGGTAGATGGCGCTGGCGCTATCATTGAAACAGGGCCGCAGAACCCGTAAGTGCAAAACAACAGTTTTTTCCGAGGCGACAATGGCGAACCACCTTTATCAAAATGACCTGCCCGACGATCTGGATCTTGGTCCTGTCGTGGCCATCGATTGTGAGACGATGGGGTTGAATCCACATCGTGATCGGCTTTGCGTTATTCAGATGTCGTCTGGCGACGGGAACGCGCATCTGGTGCAAGTTGCCAAAGGTCAAACTGAGGCTCCGAACCTGTGCCGCATGTTGGAAGACCCCAACGTGCTCAAGCTCTTTCATTTTGGCCGTTTTGACATCGCAGCCATGTACAATGCTTTTGGTGCCGTGACCGCGCCGGTCTATTGCACCAAGATCGCGTCAAAACTGATCCGCACCTATACAGACCGCCATGGCCTCAAGAACCTGCTGCAAGAATTGCTCGGCGTCGACATTTCAAAACAGCAACAGATGAGCGATTGGGGCACCGAAACCCTGAGTGACGCGCAACTGGACTATGCGGCCTCAGACGTTTTGTATCTGCACCGCCTGCGTGATGAATTGAACACGCGTCTGGATCGCGAGGGTCGCACAGAAATGGCCCAGGCCTGTTTTGATTTTCTGCCAATGCGCGCGCGTCTGGATCTCGCAGGCTGGCCAGAAATAGATATCTTTGCACACTGATGGGTGACTCAGTTTCATATCTCGACACCGCACGTCGCGTCATCTCAACAGAGGCTCGCGCGCTGGATCAGCTTGCAGACGGGCTTGGGGATGAGTTCGATAAGGCTGTCGAAATCATGCTGTCCGCATCGGGCCGCATCATCATTTCTGGCATGGGTAAGTCCGGTCATATCGCACGAAAAATTGCAGCGACGCTGGCCAGCACGGGAACACCTGCCCATTTTGTGCACCCAGCCGAAGCCAGCCATGGTGACTTAGGCATGATGGCCCAAGGTGACGTCGCGCTGGTCTTGTCGAATTCCGGGGAAACACCTGAACTGGCGGACATGATTGCCTATACGCGCCGATTCAGCATTCCCATGATCGGTGTCGCCAGCCGCCCAGACTCAACCCTGCTGAAACAGTCTGATGTGTCACTCGTCCTGCCCCGTGCTGAAGAAGCTTGTGGCACTGGAATCGTGCCAACGTCTTCAACAACCATGACGCTGGCCCTTGGCGATGCGCTTGCCGTCGCATTGATGGAACACCGCCGATTCACCCCAGAACATTTCCGCGAGTTCCACCCAGGCGGCAAGCTCGGCGCACAGCTCAGCCGGGTGGACGATCTCATGCACACCGGAGAAGCGTTGCCTCTGGTCACTCAGGACGTCCCCATGACCGATGCGTTGACGCAGATCGGCCACAAAGGGTTTGGTGTTGTTGCAGTGACTGACGATGAGGGCGTGCTTCAAGGGATCATCACCAACGGTGACATAAGTCGCCACATCGAAGGCCTCGGCTCGCTGACCGCCAAAGAAGTGATGACCCGCAATCCCGTTATGATCGAACCCGATGCGCTGGCCGAAACAGCCGTGAGCATTATGAACGATCGCAAGATCACCTGCCTGCTCGTGTCGGATCCCAAAAACCCCAACGTTGTGATTGGCCTTTTGCACATCCACGATTGTCTGAGGGCTGGGTTGGGCTGATATGGCCGACAAAGGCATCACATACTCTCGCATTGTTGCCTTTCTTAAGGTGCTGCTTCCTCTTGTTGCCTTAGCTTTGCTGTCAACGCTGTTCCTGCTGTCGCGAGGCAGCTCAACGTCCGACTACATTCCTTTTGCACAATTGGATCTGGAACAGCGTGCGCGCGAACAACAGGTCACATCACCTTTCTTTTCGGGAAAAACATCTTCTGGTCATTTGGTTCGGTTCGCTGCAGAAACCGCACGACCGGATCAACAAGACCCCGAAAAATCATCCGCTGTCGATATGGATGCTAGGATAGACCTGACTGGTGGCTCTTACATTACCCTGACCTCAAATTCCGCCCATATCGACAACCGAACCCATATGGCAAAGTTGCTTGGCGATGTGACCATTGTGAGTTCAAATGGCTATACAATTGAGACCGCCGAACTGGACGCAGCTATGCGAGAACTGTTCGCTCAAACGCCGGGGCGTGTGACCGGATCGGGACCCGCTGGAGATTTCGAAGCGGGTAAGATGATCATCGAAGCGCAACAAGATTCAGATGAAGCAACTTTATTTTTCACAAATGGTGTGAAACTGATATACACGCCTACTAAGTGATTGAGGTTTATCGTGAAGCTCCCCAAACTGGCTGCTCTGACATTATCCTTGATGTTGCCATCCCTGGTATTTGCGCAAGGGATGCAGATTGGCTTTGGAAGTCTACAGCAAGACTCGGATCAACCTGTGGAAATAACGGCTGATTCACTGTCGCTTAACCAGACGGATGGGACCGCTCTTTTTCAAGGCAATGTCCTGATCATTCAGGGTACAATGCGCATGACAGCGCCCGAAGTCCTAGTATTCTACAACGAAGACACCAGCGGAATTTCCAGGCTGGAAACAGATGGTGGCCGCGTGTTGATCGTCAAAGACGGTGACGCAGCCGAGGCGGATGTCGCGAATTACAACATTGAAGATGGTATTGTGGTTATGACCGGCGATGTTCTTTTGACCCAAGGTAACAACACTTTGAACTCGAACCGCATGACAGCAGACCTCAACAATGGCACCGCGCAGATGGAAGGTCGGGTCAAGACCATTCTCAAGACCGAGGACGAGTGATGGCTGGACCTAAACTTGAGGTGACCGAAGGCAGCAGCGGCCTTCAGGTCGAGAACCTCCGCAAGAGCTATCGCAAACGTGTGGTGATCCGCGACTTTAGCATGGAGCTAAACCGAGGCGAGGTTGTTGCGCTTTTGGGGCCAAACGGCTCGGGTAAAACGACAACTTTCTACGCCATCGCGGGTCTGATCATGCCCGAAGGCGGTCATGTAAAAATTGACGGACGCGACGCGACGCGCTTGCCAATGTATCGGCGCGCGAAACTGGGGATCGGCTATCTTCCTCAGGAGATGTCCATTTTTCGTGGATTGAGTGTAGAAGACAACATCATGGCGATCCTCGATATCACTGAGAAAGACCGCCACAAGCGCCGTGAACGGCTGGAAGAGCTGTTGTCGGAATTCTCAATAGAGCATTTGCGCCGCGCACCGGCATTGGCACTTTCTGGTGGTGAACGTCGTCGTGTAGAGATTGCCCGCTGTCTTGCAGCCAATCCCAAATACCTTCTGCTGGACGAGCCCTTTGCCGGGGTTGATCCGATCTCGGTCGGAGACATTCGTCATCTCGTTGCTGATCTGAAAAAACGTGGGATCGGGGTTCTGATTACCGACCACAATGTGCGGGAGACACTAGAGATCGTTGATCGCGCTTATATCCTTCATGACGGCAAAGTATTGATGTCTGGAACACCCGAAGACGTTGTGGACAACGAAAATGTGCGTCGCGTCTATCTGGGTGATAACTTTAAGATTTCCTGATCCGCAAAGAACTGATTGCGCGAATTGGCGCCGTTTTTTTGCCCGAGATCATTGACACCTCCGGCGCTCTGTTCTCAAATATGTTTATGACATTTCTGGATTCTGCCTTGGTGACCTGTGCAGCCTTTCCGACAAGGCACGGTCCCGAGCAAGCATCGGAAATGTCCAATTTCAGCATTCGAACCTGATCGACTTTTGGTGCTTTTGGCACCACCGGTCCGGGTTTCGACATGTCATCGCAAAGGAGACAGGATGCGCTACCAAATCACCGGAAAACATATCGACGTTGGCGATGCCCTTCAAACTCATGTGAAGGACGAACTAGGTGCGGTTGTCGGCAAATATGCTGAGCGCCCGACGGACGCTAATATCATTTTTTCCAAAAGCGCACATGAATATGTATGCGAAGCCACCGTTCATCTCTCGACCGGTCTCACGGCGCAAGCCAAGGCACACGCAACCGAAATCTATGCTGCATTCGACGATTGCAGCGCAAAAATGGAAAAACAACTACGTCGTTACAAGCGTCGCCTGAAGGACCATCACCGTGAACGTGCAGAACCGGTTGAACTCTTTGGCGCGTCCTCTTATATCCTCGCCTCAGAAGGGGAGACCGAAGCGGCTGAGCCTGAGTCGTTACAGCCGATGATCATCGCGGAAATGGAATCAAAGATTCCATCTCTAAGCGTTGGCGAGGCCGTGATGCAGATGGAACTCGCAGGCGCGCCAGTACTGGTCTTCCGTAATGAGAGCAAAAACGGATTGAATGTGGTCTATCGCCGTGAAGACGGCAATATCGGCTGGGTTGATCCTCAAGGATAAGACGGCAGGCCCATTGGGTTCTGTCTGGAGTTACAGGCAAGATGGACCTTTCTACAATCCTGAAGCCAGAGGCGGTCAAAGTTGTTTCGGCCGCCTCCAGCAAAAAGCGTTTGCTTCATGCCATCGGCGATCTGGCCGAGTCGGCATACAATCTCGACGCGCCTCGCGTTGTCGAAGCGTTGATGGATCGCGAAAATCTGGGCCCGACAGGCGTTGGACATGGTGTGGCCTTGCCGCACGCACGTCTTGATGGCCTTGAGACGGTCGTTGGCACGTTTATCCTGTTGGAAAAGCCTGTCGATTTTAGCGCCGTGGATCGCCAGCCCGTCGACATTGCATTTGCACTGTTCGCACCAGAAGAGGCCGGAGTTGAACACTTGAAGGCTCTGGCGCTGGTGTCCCGTACGCTGCGCGATACAACACTGCGCACAAAAATCCGCGCCAATCAGGATGCATCAACGCTGTACTCAATTCTGACCGAAGGCCACAGCGTTCAGGCTGCGTGATCTGGCTGGGCGCTAGGCCCAGTCGCTAAATCCAAAATTCAGATAGTCGCGTGGATAGATGTCCCTGACCAAGGTCTCGATCTCGGCATCATAGATTGTGGCCAAACCATAGGGCAGGTCCTCTGGTGCCACCTGTGGTTCTGGAGCATCCATACGCCCGACCTGCATGGCCAGCGCGGGTAGATAGCTCTCCATCTCCTCTTCGCGAATGATCATGTCCGGGACCGCCAAATCGGCAAACCCGCGCAAAATCTCAGACTGACTTGCCCAATGCGCATCAATTCGGATGCTGGTCTGACCCGCCAGATTCGCTCTGAGGAATTCCAAAAATGCGACAAAGGCCGCTCGGTGACCAACTGCGTCGTAATCCTTGAACACACCTTGGGGAGGCAGCGGCAATTTATAGACCTTGCGGAGCGTCTTGTGGATCTGGGTGTAACTGCCGGGCGATTTGGACAAAATTCGCTCGCAAAACGCGTGGTGCGCACGGGCAACCGGGTGACGTACGACTGTAAAGGACCTGTTGCCTTCGTTGTTCCGGCGCCACTGTCGCAAAGATTTCTGATTGTGCTTTCGAGGCAGGTCATCGGGCGCGCCATCATCAAATGCTGCAAGCCAGTTCAACACCTCTGCCTCGGGACCAGATCGAATGGGCATGTACAACAGGGGCGCCTGGTCTGCGGTCACATAGGTCGGCACCGCTGCGCCACGCCGCGGTTCAAAGTTAGGCGTTCGTGTCAGATTGAAACGATCGAGTTCGGCAAGCGCAGCTGATACATCAGAAAAGTTTGAAACTTTCTCTGACACAGGACTGGGGTTTTGTCGCTTTAGGGATGAATCCAGTGCCTCGAGGTCTTCTGGCACCCCAAGATACCGCGCCAACCCATTCATTACCCTGAGATCCTGCAAATCTTCGTAAGCAACGTAAAAGGCCGTTTGCCCCGACCTTTGTAAAGACTGCATCAGGCGCAGCTGAAACGACTGCAGGTCTTCGACATGTTGGCGAAACTCAGCCCCGTCAAAATGCACTTTGCCGCCATCCTTGCGGCGGCGGACATCTGTGAGCTTCCACTGCCCGGTTGAGCGCGCGATTTTTAGAGAGACATAGCTGTCGACCGGATTTCGCGTCAGAATAATTTTGGCGCAACGAGGGTCAGACAGAACAAAATCGAGCGCGCGCAGGTCATGATCGTGAAAGAACCGAAAGCCCCGCAACACGCCGTCTTCTGCCCGGATCACATTGATCAATTGCATTGGATCCTGAGTTCGCTGCTCAAGTGAAACGCCCAAAATCTCAGTTTTGTTGGGGTATCCTATGAAATGCGGATTAAAGGCCTCGCCGTGGCAGGCCACATGCGGCATCGCATTGAGGTTCGCCTCAAGGAAATTCGAACCCGTCCGCATATCGGCAAACACTACAAAGTAATCAAATGCGGATGTCATCGTGAGTTATTGCACCAAATAGGGTTTTCGAGGTGGGTTTTGCTGGTTCATGCCCGGAGGACTAACAGGGAAATCACCCATCAGATATGGGTGCATGCCTTGGTTTTTAAGGTTCTGCAGGAATTGGCCAAAACCCGTGAGATCGGCCATCTTAGGCGCTTCGCTCAGGCGACGCAGGGAATGCTGACCCATTTCATCAATGATGGATTGTAAGGGTTCCATTGGTGCTTCAATGAACTCGGCCATTGTCCAAATACGAATACGCGCTTTGGTATAAGGTGAGCGCAGCACGTCAAGTTGATCGGCTTCCAGCTTTTGCAATCTGGCAGCTTCGCTGCGCAGTTCTGCGAAGTTACAGTTCGACTTGAAGAGAGGCACCGACCAGGCGCCAGAGATCACCGAAATCTGTGCGTTCGGATCTCGTGACAGAAACCACATCGGCGCGGTTTCATCGTCCGGACCCAACTGAAAACACTGACGCTCGCCACGTGTGTTCCAGACGAGGTTCGCCAAAAATGCAATCGGGTTATAGTCGCGGCTGGCAGCACTGTCCTGCATCGCCCCGTTGATAACCTTTTGACCATCGGCATACTCGGCATGCGCCGGGTGAAACAGATGCCCATGCACTTGTGTCCCGGTGGCTTTAGCAAGCCAGGTTTCAAAGTCCTCAAATACGTCCGAGAAACCCTGAAAAACTGAATATCTTCCGCAGGTCACACCATTCTCCCAACCATCATTTGGAAAGCGGCTCTGCATGAACAGGCCCGGTCGACCACGTGTTCGCCGTTCAACGGCTTTTGCAAAAATCCTGTCAATCTTGGCCGGATTAGGCTCGGCCATTTTTACGGCCCCGTCGGGGTCTGACAGAAATGCACGGTAAAGCTTGTCCGCTCGGGGCCAAAACTTCCGCGCGACAAAGCAATCTGATCGCCGCAACAGCTGGAGGTGATCGTCGTAAAAAATGTGCGGCTTGCCCTGAAAGTCGAACTTGGACAGGGTGAGAGACCGACTTTCAATATTGGTTGAATAAAGCCGTGCCAAGCTTTGGAAATAGCTCTCGTCCGGAATCCAAACTCTTCTGAAATAGGTGTCATAGGTCTCACGCTCTGGGTCCTGAAGAATTGCAGAGAGCGTCTGGCGTGTCAGGCACCACCATTGCGACCCCATATGCGGTACAATTCCTGGTGGGATTTTGCGTTTGAGACCCAAAAACCGCTGAAATTCTACATAACGGTCAAAGAGATAACGCTGCTTTTTCCACGAGAATGGGAACCGCAGCGTAAACCGTTCGTCGCTAAGCCCCCCGACAGTCCAGGGAACATCCGCGGTCGTCGCAGATTCTATGAAATCCGTTCTTGGCCGCGCGGCCAGATAGTCGATCAGTTCCTGAACCGGGCGAAGTGGCACACAGGAACCAGACGACAGATAGACGTGCCGGACCTCAGGAAACTCACTCAGCATCAGTTCAGACGCGGATTGCGACCCTGCAACCAGACCCCACGCCCCCCAGTCACACCGATGACGCGCGCAAAATTTTACGGTTTCAATGTCCGACAAGGCACGGACAAAGTCATTGTACGTGCTGCGTCGCACGTTTGAATCAACATGGATAACCACAGGACAGCCAGCCACCGACCAATGGCGCGCCACCTGTTCGGCGCGATCCAGCGCTGTGTGTACCAGCATGACGATCCCAACACTCATGCCCAGTTCCCCTTGGACATCAGGCCAAGAATCTCAAGCTGGCGCCAGTTGATGTACTTTTCAGACCACTTGCACCAAAGTTCCGGGTCGTCTTTCAGTGCCTCTGCATAGGCCACATACTCAACACTCGCGGCATAGTGCTGCTTGCGGTGCAACTCTTCTGCGGCCTTGTCGGTGAAGGTGTCCAGAAACTTGGTGTGCAAGAGAATGCCCGAAGCTTTTTCACCACCCCATTCGTCATAAACCTGATTCAAGCCGCGCGGCAAAAGCATGTGCGTCGAGCTGACATAGGCATACCGCCGGTTCCATTTAACCAGCGGAATCTTGTTGAGCGCAGGCGCTTTCTCAGGCTCGCTTGGGAAGAACACACGCGATCTTGGGCCGCCTTGGATCCAAAGGTTTCCATAAAGCGGATTGCGATCCATCGTGTAGTTTCCGGAGTCGAACCAACTGGCGATCTCCAATGGGTTTTGACCCGGCTGATATGGCTGTTCGTCGATACGCCCCTTTGGGTACATATCCAGTAGCATTGCGCTAAACGATTTAATCGACGATGCGTCCAGCCAGTCCGTCAAAGCACGCAAAGGACGCGTGTCGCAGAATGGGTAAATCAGGAACTCGTCAGGATCGACGGTCAGGCACCAGTGGCCATGCGCATATCTTAGCTGGAGCCAGTTGAGCCAATCCACACCGAAACGCGAGCGTTTGTACCCTTTCCGTGTATGCCAGACGGATACATCCGGCTGATCGGCAAGATACTCAAGAGAGCCGTCATTGCTGTCATTGTCCACGATTAGGAAATGATCGACCCCTTGGTCGCGATAGTACTTTAGAAAGAATGGGAGCCGGACATGCTCATTTCTCAGCGTCGAGAACAGCAGAATGTCGCTTTTCTTGATGGCGCTAGTGCGGTCGGCAATACCGTTCAACTCACGACGTTTTCGAATGGCCCGAACAAGCCATCTACGTCGCTGTAGCCTCAGACGATATGAAGTCCAAAAGCCCAATTTGCCCCCTTAGCGCCCTGACCAAATCCGACAGGTCGATGTCAGGGCTATCACACCATCTTTAAGACAGTGTTGAAGTGTGCTTCCCAGCTCGGCGGCGTATAGCCCCCATCGCGATCAGCAATGCCCTTGCCCTGCGCCTGTTGTGTCAGGTCGATTATTGCGTTTTTCCATGCATAACTGTCTGTAACGCTTGCGTAAATGGGAATATCACCAAGAGTTTCGTGGAAGACTTCCAGATCGCTGCAGATCACAGGGGCGCCAGCCGCCGCGGCTTCAACCGGAGGCAGCCCAAATCCCTCAACAATCGAGGGGAACAGAGCGGCGGTACAATGGTTTAGGTAAGTCCGAATTTCAGCGTCACTGATGTTGTTGAATTCATGTAGATAAGTGCCGCGCAGAGGGCTGGAATTCAACCGATCAAACACCTCTTCATTCAACCACCCACGGCGCCCGCAAATTACCAAATGAGGCGTTTTTTCTGGGGCAATTTCCCGCGAAAGCTGATCCCAAACGTCCAGAATAAGTTTGTGATTCTTTCGCGGCTCTATGGTTCCGACCATCAAAAAGAACGGATTTGTGAATGGCGGCGCTTCACGATTGTCTTCGTTTTGGAAAAAATCAGGTTCAACACCAAGATGGGCGACGTGAATTCGCCCGACCGGACCCCAGGCCGACAGATGCCGCTCAATGTCCCGAGCCGACACGTGAGAATTGGTTAAAATCACGTCCGCATGTTGGCGAACCCGGTGTAACAGCCGTTCAAACTTGACCCGTGATTTGTGTGTGGACACCTCGGGGTGGTCCAACGGAATTGTGTCGTGCACAAAGGCAGCCACCCGACCACCTGGCAAAGCTTTGACCGCGGAAAGTAAACGGGCGGGCATATTGCCCTGATCGACGTTGATGTAAACGGTGCCTTCGGGCAAATGCCGCATAAGCATCTGCTTAAGTCGGGCTGGTCGACTTCGGGCAATACAGAGCCGCCGGCATTCGGCCTCGGTAATATAATGGTGCTTTGTCCGTTTGTGGACCAAGCGCGTCCAAAGATCCGGCCCGCCCCACGGTTCCTGCCTCTCGACTTTGGCCAGCAAGGTTTCAACGCCTGATCGATCCAGAAGCAAATACCCGATTGACGATCTATATAGGCCAAAAAGAGGTTCTGGCGCGGCACACAAAGCTCTGAGATATGCAAGACAAACGCGGTCGACGCCGGAAGGATGACGGCTCATCAGACCAAGTGTTCTCGTCAATTCAAACAGGCGCGCGCCTTGGGTCACGGGTGGAGCCTTCCTAAATGTCTTGGCTGACGCGTGAACGCCTATCGCTATAACTTAGAACACGTTGGCAATCGCGAAGGCAGATCCCAACAATGCGATGACAGCCTGAGCAGGTTTCACAGCCGACTCGGTTGCAACCACGATGTCGCCCGGACGTATCAACAGTTTTCCTACACAAAACAAGCTATAGGTCGACGGTCGTTCAATTGTAAACACCTCACAATTTTTGCCGAACCCTTAACGCCATTTCGAATTTGTCCTGTTTCATGTATTTCGAGGACCAAGAGGACTTAGGGAGTGGCCCTCTCATCGAAGAGGGCCAATGTTTGAAGTCGTGCTCCGCGTTACCAACCTGAACCTGACTTTGGGATCTTTTGTTATGAAATAGATCAAGAACCATTCGGATTTTCGATCCCAAAAATTGATCTTTAGCGTTCTTTCAAGACTTCTTCTCGAACTGCATTTCAACCTCAAATTGTGCCCAAATCAAGATTATGTGGGGCTTGAAAACTTTTTGTCTCAATCCTGATCTGGCCCGAAAAGTCATTGAAGGGTCTGAATACACCGTCCGCGATCAGCAAAACCCATCAGGCGATATCTCGATCGAATTCACCGGGCTAAGTGCAGGCGAAAAGATGCAGGAAGAGCTGTTGATCGGCTCTGATATGCTGACGACGCCACACCCCAAAATCCTCCGGGCGCAAGAAACCAACCTCTCGGAAATTGAGATCGCCAATGCACTGAATGATCTGAGGCGCTCAATTGAGCATCGCGATCAGGAAGCCGCAATCAACATGCTCTGCAAGTGGGTTGAAGACTATCGTCTACCAGACAACTCCAAGAACATTGTCGCCTAATCAAACCGCGTAGTATTCTCTGTACCATTCCACAAACTTGCGAACACCATCCTGAACAGACGTACTTGGCCGCTCACCTGTGAGATGATGCAAGAGGTCAGCCGCAGCCCATGTTGCGGGAACATCCCCAGGCTGCATTGGCATTAAGTTCTTTTGAGCTTCTATACCTATCGCGCCTTCGATGGCTTCAATGAATTCCATCAACTGAACCGGCGCCCCATTGCCAATGTTCACAACCCGCCAGGGCGCTACTGTGCTGAGGCTTTCAAACTCGGGAATGTTACCGTCGCGCCCCTCAACCTGCTCAGGAACAGCGTCGATCAATGCGACAATCCCCGAGACCAAGTCATCGATATAGGTAAAGTCGCGCTGCATGTTGCCGTGATTGTAAACATCGATCGGCGCGCCTTCGAGAATGGCCTTGGTAAATTTAAACAGGGCCATATCCGGGCGGCCCCAAGGACCATAAACCGTAAAGAACCGAAACATCGTGGTTGGTAGCTTGTAGAGATGGGCATAGGAATGCGCCATCGATTCATTGGCTTTCTTGGTCGCGGCATAAAACGACATCTGGCTGTCAGCTTTATGTGTCTCTGCATAAGGCATCTCGGTGTTAGCGCCATAGGCAGAAGACGTTGAGGCTAAGAGCATATGCTTGGGTGGAAAGGCGCGGGCGGCTTCGAGAATTTCGAAGGTGCCGATCAAATTAGATTCAACGTAAGAACGCGGCGCATCAATAGAATAGCGAACACCTGCCTGAGCCGCGAGGTGAACCACGGCATCGGGTCTGTGTGTGTCGAACAATGACATCACCAAACCCGGATCTTCGAGGCGCCCGATCACGGATGAGAATGATGGGAATTTTGCCAGATTTTCATGCCGCTTTTCCTTGAGCGCGACATCATAATATTCGGTCATCGCGTCCAACCCGATGACGATCCACCCTTCTTGCAACAGGCGCTCAGCAGTATGAAATCCGATGAACCCGGCCGAACCAGTGACCAAAGCAGTACGCGGGGGGTGAGACATGGAATCCTCCATCAAACTTCAAACAGTCTGCGTTGTTCCGCAACGCGTGACTTTTCGCCTTTGAGGCGTGCGGCAAAACTGGTCATTCGAAACAAGGGTTGCTTGCGCTCGGAACGACCAAAGATACCACCCGCTTGTTCCCAGTATCCATCTTCGTGAAAGCGGACCTTGTGAAACAAGGCCGTCGGCGAGAACAAAAACAGCGAAACTGTCTGACCGCGTTTAACAAGGTCACGCGCCTGATGCCTTAGCCGCTTGGCATTCCATTGGCGACCGGCAATGACTGCTATCGTTGAGCCGGCGCGTGATGGAAACGGGCGCAGGCCATCTGCAGATCGCGCAATTCTGGGCAAGGCGCCAATTGGTCTGCTTTGGCCTGCCTCGTAGCCTTTTGCCAGACCAGACAAAAGACGCCGGACATCTCGCGGCTCCAGAGTTCCGTTTTGCAAATGATGCAAGGCCCGCTTTCGCTGCATCACTGTAATGTCTCTCAGTACCTCTTGGTGACGATCCGCGGGGCAGTGTTTTCGTAGAAAGACTGCCAGGCTGGCCCCGATCTGAAACAGGTCGGTCGGTGCCCGGTTCGCACGCCGCGTTGCATTTGGCAGATAGCCGTGATGCACCTCGGCCAATGGCACAATTGCCGTGGCGTGGCCCTGTGCCGCCAGCCGTAGATTCAAATCAGTTTCATCTAGGAAATAGTGAAACGCCGGATCGAACCCGCCAATTTCGGCAAGTGTCTCACGGCGAAACGCCATGTTGGTTCCCTCGGTCTTAATCGCGCGACGCGCGGTTGGATACAGAACCGAAGGGCGTACATCATCAACGGCCAAATCTTCGGTTGCTCCTGTGGCATCAACACTCTGCGCCTTCCATTGGAAGGAGATGCCATTGCGACCACGAACGAAACCACCGGCCGCCTTAACGTCCGGGTCGGCCTCAAAAGGGGCAACAAGATTGGTCAGCCACGTAGGTTCAGGGACTGCATCATCATCGACAAAGGCCACCAGTTCACCAGCCGCGTGAGCCAGACCAAGATTTCGGGCAGCGGAGATATTTGCTTCGTCAAATTCCAGCAACTTTGTGGGGTCGGCAAAGTCGCTCTGTTTCACGGCAGCGATCCCTTCTGGATCAGCCACAACGACAACTTCGAAGTTGGAATAGAACTGCTGAGACAAGCCCAAAAGACAACGTCGCAAGGCATCGGGTCTGCCCCGGCTTACCACAATGACGCTGACGGGGTCTTGGCTCATGGCGTCCCCATCTCAGCCATCATCGCTTCGATCCGCGGGACATCTTCGGGATTGTTCAACTCCCAGAACTGCCGTCCACGCGCCTCTACTTCAACGCACAGAACTTTATGACCATGCTCCATAAAACGAAGCTGCTCTAGCCCTTCCAGCTGTTCCAGTGGTCCGGCTTTCCAGCGCGGGTAAGCGCCCAGAGCAGACGGACGATAGGCATAGACACCGACATGGTGAAACACAGGCGTTTCGGCATCATCGGCATAGGTCTCGGACGTGAATGGAACCACTTCCTTTGAGAAGTATAAAGCGTGATGTTCTTTGGTGAATACGGCCGTCGTTCCACCGACGCGGTCTGCCTTGCGGTCTTCGAGAAAGCCATTCAATGCCCGACCATCGCAACGCAAGACAGGTGTCGCCACTTCGGCAACCGGGTCACGCTTCAATCCTTCGACCAGTTCCTCGACAAACCAAGCAGGGGTCAAGGGTGCGTCACCCTGCAAGTTCACGACGATATCAAAACCACCACCAAGATTGTCAAATGCCTCGGCGCATCTCTCTGTTCCGTTTGAACAGTTTTCAGACGTCATGACCACTTCGGCGCCAAAGGCCTCTGAGGCTTCGCGAATACGGTCATCGTCAGTAGCCACAACAACGCGATCCACTCCGTTCACTTCACAGGCTGCCTCCCAAGAGCGTTGAATGAGGCTTTTGACCTCCCCTGTCGCCCCTTTGAGGGTTGCCAGCGGTTTGCCGGGATAGCGGGTCGACGCAAACCGCGCAGGGATCGCAATCAGTACGGACATCAGGCCCCTTTCAGATCCACTTTGGGCGCATAGGCAATGAAGAATGGGTTGGCGAAATCTTCCTTGCCGTATTTTAGCGGCGTATGGTCATCAAAGCGCACGACGTCGCCACCAGCACCCAACAAAACGGCATGACCCGCTGCGGTGTCCCACTCCATCGTGCGACCAACGCGAGGGTAGATATCCGCCTCGCCCGTCGCAACCAGACAGAACTTGAGTGACGAGCCCGCACTTTTCATGTCTTTGACGCTGTATTTGCTGATGTAGTCGTCAGTAGCCTGATCGCGATGCGACTTTGACGCCACCACGAACAACGCCGCATTGTCACTGTCTGCGACGTTAATTTCACGGGTCTCTCCAATGACGTCCAGCGCGAAATCGCCGGTTTCCTCGACCGCCTGACCATCAGCGCGGGTAAAGAACATGCGGTTCTTGGCGGGCGCATAAACGACACCACGCTGCGGCACACCGTTTTCGACATAGGCGATGTTGACGGTAAAATCTCCGCGGCGGTGGATGAATTCCTTGGTCCCATCCAGCGGATCAACAATCAGGAAGGTATCGCCTTTTGCCTTGTGGCTTTCCGCCTGCTCTTCGGTCACCAACATTACATCGCCAAATGATGCGCGAAGTCCGGCAGAGATGATCGCGTCTGCCGCCTCATCCGCAGCCGTTACCGGGCTGTCGTCTGACTTAACCTTAATGTCAAAATCGTCGGAGTTGTAAATGTCCATGATCTTCGCACCAGCTTCGATTGCGAGGCGGCGAATAACCGGGATAAGGGCATCATAGTTCAAGGAAGAATCCCTTCGGGTAGAAATGTTGAAATGACTTCTCGCGCCCCTTATGCTTGGATCGTAACGGAACGGCAAGAATTCACTGGCATGACCGGAGTAAACCCGGGAAACTGAGGCGATGTTTCAACAAACAGCCCCCAAAAGAAATCTGGGCACGGCCCTGGCGAACTTAGAGCTGATTTATCACTCTGTCGTTCGTAACGTGCGCAAAACGCATGGCAACGCCGTTATGTCCATTTTGATGAACATGCTTCAGGCGGCTGTCTTCGTAATTGTTTTCTATGTGATGTTTTCTGTTCTGGGCCTGCGCAGCAGCGCGTTGCGCGGCGATTTCCTCATTTACATCATGAGTGGCATCTTTTTGTTCATCACAAACACCAAAACGATGGGTGCGGTTGTTGCGTCAGACGGCCCTTCATCGCCCATGATGAAACACGCGCCGATGAACACATTGATCTCAATAGCGTCGGCAGCACTCAGCACCCTGTACATTCAGGTCTTGTCGATGTTTGCAATTCTGCTGATTTACCATGTGCTGGTAACTCCGGTGCAAATTGACGATCCGATTGGTGCATTCGCCATGTTGCTTCTGGCATGGTTCAATGGTCTCGCCATTGGGGTTGTGTTCCTGGCGCTGAAGCCATGGTTTCCAAACTTTGTCAGCGTTGCAACGCTCGTCTATCAACGCGCCAACATGATTGCCTCGGGCAAGATGTTTGTCGCGAATACCATGCCCAGCGTTATTCTGGCGATGTTCGATTGGAATCCTTTGTTTCATTGCATCGACCAGGCTCGCGGCTTCGCGTTTATCAACTATCAACCGCGCAATTCGAGCATTGAATACGCGCTTATTGTCGGAATCGTGCTATTGATGATCGGGTTGATGGGCGAATTCTATACCCGTCGCCATGCGTCGGTCAGTTGGGGTGCACGTCGATGAAACAGCTTTTAGCACTATTCTTCTTTTTGACTTTCGGTGTCCCGGCGATTGGGCAAGACCTTCCAGCCCTGTTTGATGTAATCAACGTCGCCTCCGACGATGAGCTAAACGTTCGCGAAGACCCGTCTTCCACTGCGCGTATCTATTCAACGCTGGCGTTCAATGCCCGCAACGTTGAGGTCGTCGACTTATCTGATGAAGGAGACTGGGGACTGGTGAACACCGGGGAATCCTCTGGCTGGGTGTCTATGCGGTATCTCGCACTTGCCCCATCAGATGATTGGGAAACTGCGGAAGCACATTTGTATTGTAGCGGCACCGAGCCGTTCTGGTCGATGTCCCTGAACGATCCGGCTGAGGGGCAGGCCGTGTTTGCCGCAATGGCGGAAGAGGGCTCCCGAACCTTCGATATCGACTGGCACGGGGGACAAGCCGGACGAGCATTCACAGCCATAGGTCTGGGCGGCGCAAGACAAGGGCATGACAGTGCTTTTTCTGCCGTCATTCGGCGAGAAGCCTGCCATGACGGTATGTCAGACCGAAACTTTGGCCTGGCCATAGATCTGTTCATGCACAGTTCTGGAGCGCCCGATGGTGTCTCAGGCTGCTGTTCGCTTCAACCCTGATCCACCACACGCAGCGTCAGATTGATCCTACCCCATTTGGGCAACAGGCGGGATGAGCCGAACCGGATGCGATCCACACCATGATGGGCCAACCGAGCCTCTCCTCCCATCACCACCACGTCGCCTGAGCGCAACCACAGCGACTCGGTTTTGCCACCGCGAGCCACATTGCCCATACGGAACAGTGCCTCATCCCCAAGAGAGATGGACACGACCGGCCAGTCAAAACTGCCTTCGCCTTTGTCTTGATGCATGCCCATGCGGGCGGTCTCGTCATAATAGTTGATCAGACAGCAATCCGGTTCACGCGTCACACCGGAAACCCGTGCCCAGATGTCTCGCGCTATATCAGGTATCGCGGGCCAGCCCGCTCCGTCAGGATGGGTCGCTTGGTAACGATATCCGCTTTGATCGGTAACCCATCCAAGCCGACCAGCCGACGTCATGCGGACCGACATAGATTTCCCACTGGGCGTGACCGGGTGAAAGAATGGCGCGGCCTTTGCGACCTCACGCAAGTTACTCACCAACACCTCTTGGGACTGCGAATCAACCAGGCCTTGATAGACCTTGAAACCCCGTATCGTCAGCGGTGTTGGCATGGTGGATTATTCCTTCATGAAACCAGCAGGGCAAAAAACTTCGGATTCTTTGCATCTGCATGAAATCTGATGCTTGCAGGCCCTTTTTCCGCTCCCTATATACCCTGCGAAGCGCATTCGACCACGGTCGATGCAAACCGGATCGGGGCTTGGATGCCACAACGGGTCCAAGTAACGAAAATCGCCTTAAGTCAGAAGGGATACAATATGAGCAAAGTGATTGGTATCGACCTCGGTACAACGAACTCGTGCGTGGCTATCATGGATGGCTCGCAGCCCAAAGTAATCGAAAACTCGGAAGGCACGCGTACGACCCCGTCGATCGTGGCCTTTACAGACGACGAGCGCCTCGTCGGTCAGCCTGCAAAGCGTCAGGCTGTCACCAACCCAGAAAACACTGTTTTTGGTGTCAAACGCCTGATCGGCCGTCGGTTCGACGATGCAGACCTGGCCAAAGACAAAAAGAACATGCCGTTCAACGTCATCAATGGCGGCAACGGCGATGCATGGGTTGAAGCACAGGGTGAAAAATACAGCCCCTCGCAAATCTCGGCCTTTATCCTTGGCAAGATGAAAGAAACCGCCGAGAGCTATCTTGGCGAAGAAGTGACCCAGGCCGTCATCACCGTGCCTGCATACTTTAACGACGCTCAGCGTCAGGCCACCAAAGACGCCGGCAAAATCGCCGGCCTTGAAGTGCTGCGCATCATCAACGAACCGACCGCCGCCGCTCTGGCTTATGGTCTGGACAAAGAAGAAACCCACACCATTGCGGTCTATGACCTTGGTGGCGGGACTTTCGACGTGACCATCCTCGAAATCGACGATGGCCTGTTCGAAGTGAAATCGACCAACGGCGACACCTTCCTTGGTGGTGAAGACTTTGACATGCGCATCGTCAACTATCTGGCCGACGAATTCAAAAAAGAGCACAACGTCGACCTGACCAAAGACAAGATGGCCCTGCAGCGTCTGAAAGAAGCTGCCGAGAAAGCCAAAATCGAATTGTCGTCTTCGTCGCAAACCGAGATCAACCAGCCGTTTATCTCGATGGATCCGAACTCGGGCACGCCGCTGCACATGGTCATCAAGTTGACCCGTGCCAAGCTGGAGTCGCTGGTATCCGACCTGATCAAGGCCTCGCTGAAACCCTGCCAGGCCGCGCTGAAAGACGCCGGCATGTCGGCCGGAGAAATCGACGAGATCGTTCTGGTCGGTGGTATGACTCGTATGCCACGCGTGAAAGACGAAGTGACCAAGTTCTTCGGCAAGGAACCGCACCAAGGTGTGAACCCTGACGAAGTGGTTGCCATGGGTGCCGCCATTCAGGCCGGTGTTCTGCAGGGCGACGTTAAAGATGTGGTTCTTCTCGACGTCACGCCGCTGAGCTTGGGTATCGAAACTCTCGGTGGTGTCTTCACCCGACTGATCGACCGCAACACCACGATCCCGACCAAGAAGAGCCAAATCTTCTCGACCGCGGAAGACAACCAGAACGCCGTAACCATCCGCGTGTTCCAGGGTGAGCGCGAAATGGCCGCCGACAACAAGATCCTTGGCCAGTTCAACCTCGAAGAGATCCCGCCAGCTCCACGTGGCATGCCGCAGATCGAAGTGACCTTTGACATCGACGCCAATGGCATCGTGTCCGTTGGCGCTGCCGACAAGGGTACCGGTAAAGAGCAAAAGATCACGATCCAGGCCTCGGGTGGTCTTTCGGACGATGACATCGAAAAGATGGTTCAGGACGCCGAAGACAACGCCGAAGCCGACAAGGAACGTCGCGAGTTGATCGAAGCCAAAAACCAGGCCGAAAGCCTCATCCACTCGACAGAAAAGTCGGTCGAAGAGCACTCGGACAAGGTGGACCCGACCACGGTTGAAGCCATCGAATTGGCCATTGCCGCGCTCAAGGACGATCTGGAAAAAGAAGACGCATCGGCTGACAAGATCAAGTCGGGCATCCAGAACGTTACCGAAGCTGCGATGAAGCTGGGTGAAGCCATCTACAAGGCGAGCCAGGAAGAGGCCGGTGACGAGCCAATGGCTGCGGATGAAGCAGGTGACGAAGACATCGTCGACGCTGATTTCGAAGACCTGGACGACGACAAGCGCTAAGCGCGCAGCATCGGAATTGAAATTGGGGGCCGGTCCGGTTGCCGGATCGGCCCTTTTCATTCCGACCAAAGGAGTAACCCATGACAAAACGTGACTTCTACGAGGTACTTGGCGTCAGCAAAGGGGCTTCCGCGGACGAAATCAAAAAGGCCTATCGCAAGAAGGCCAAAGAACTGCATCCCGACCGCAACGCGGACAATCCCGAAGCCGAAGGTCAGTTCAAAGAAGCCAATGAAGCCTATGAAATCCTGAAGGACGCCGAGAAAAAGGCGGCTTATGATCGCTTTGGTCATCAGGCGTTCGAAGGCGGCATGGGCGGTCCACGCGGGGGCCATCCGGGTCAGGGCGACTTTGCCAGCGCATTTTCGGACGTGTTCGATGATCTGTTTGGTGACTTCATGGGCGGTGGCGGACGCGGTGGCGGACGTCAACGTGCCGCTCGCGGCGCGGACCTGCGCTATAACCTGCGCGTTTCACTGGAAGACGCCTTTTCCGGCCTGCAGAAGACCATCAACGTGCCGACTTCGGTGCAATGTGACGAATGCGAAGGTTCCGGAGCTGAAGGTGGTGCCGAGCCCACAACCTGCCCCACCTGCTCGGGTATGGGCAAAGTACGGGCGCAACAGGGCTTCTTCACTGTTGAGCGCACCTGTCCGACCTGCTCAGGACTGGGCCAGATCATCAAGAACCCCTGCAAGGGATGCGGTGGTCAGGGTCGTGTCGAGAAAGACCGTGCATTGTCCGTCAACATCCCTGCCGGTGTTGAAACCGGTACGCGCATTCGACTGTCTGGCGAAGGCGAGGCTGGAATGCGTGGCGGACCGTCAGGCGACCTCTACATCTTTATCGAAGTCGCACCGCACAAATTGTTTGAGCGCGAGAATTCGAACCTCTTCTGCCGGGTGCCTGTCTCAATGGCAACCGCAGCTTTGGGTGGCGACATCGAAGTTCCGACAATCGACGGTGGCCGCAGCCGTGTGAAAATTCCTGCAGGATCTCAATCCGGACGCCAAATGCGACTGCGCAACAAGGGCATGCCTGCACTGCGCGGAGGCGGTGCTGGAGATATGTTCATTGAGATGGCTGTGGAAACCCCGGTGAACCTCACCAGCCGACAGAAAGAACTGCTACGCGAATTCGAGGACCTCTCAGAAGAGAACAATCCCGAGAGCAGCAATTTCTTTAAGTCTGTCAAGAACTTCTGGGACTCAATGAAAGGCTGATCGGCCTAGCATTTAGACGTGAGGGCGCGCTTCATTTGCACGCCCTTATTCGTTTGCGAAGTTCAGTCAATCGTCGGCGCAATCACATACATCGCCTTAAGACCCAACCCCGGTTGAACGCCTGCGAATACTTCAATGAAGATACGTTGCATATCACCGCTGGCATACATCTTTGACAGCGCCGTATCGACCGCCAGACGGAAATCTGCGTCACCCCGCGCCATTGCCAAACCGTGCTTTTCAATCGTCAGAATTTCATCCGACATCTTCAGAGAGTTGGCACTGGGGCTGGTCATGCGAAGGTTGGCCAGAATTGATTGATCGGCAAAATAGCCATCGATTTCTCCACTTTCCAGCGCCTTAACCCCGTCATTGTGCGAGGCAAATGAGATTACGTCCGCCTGCATGTCCATTGCATTAAGCGTATTGTTCAAAGCTTCCTTGGTGGTTGTATTGCTGCGCGCACCCAGCTTTTTTCCCGCATATGACGCGAAGTCCGAAGGCGCATCTTGTTGCACCAAGATGGCTGTTCCATCGACAAATGTCGGAATTGAGAAATCAACAAGCGCGCGACGGCTAAGGGTAATCGACGCCGCACCACAAAGCAGATCAATCTCGCCACTCGCGACCTTTTCAAAACGATCTGATGCATCGACCGGGACGAAACGAGCCTCAAGCCCTTCCAGTTCCAGCTGATTGACGACGCCCTGCGCAACCATAGCGCAAACTGTCGGAGAGTATCCTGCAGGGGCTCCACTAGGCTTTTGGTAGGACAAGGGCGCCGCATCCACTCGGTAGCCAAGTGTCATGACCCCTTTTTCCTTAATACGCTCCAAAGTCTGAGCCGAAGCGGTCGTACCGACCATGGCCAGACATGACAAAGCAAGCAGAAGATTTCGCATAGGGTTTCCTGACATATGAAGTTTGAAGAATTTCTATTAATGAGCTTGGGCCAAGCTAGCCGCCCGTCCCGCAGTCACACAAGTCCATTCTCAAGAAATCAGTGCACCGTCCGGTCGTCGTTCCGCCGGCTTCAGAGTTAACACTTTGTTCATATTGCTTCAGCACTTTGGGTACATGTCTGACCAGCGCGCCTTTTTTGAGATGCCCTTGCCGCTTTTTGAGGCCGACGAGGCCGTGCCAGAGCCTTTGCCCAAAGGGCGCGTGCCCTCGTATATTTCAAGTCATCGAAAGAGGTTACGCCAGAGGTTTCTGGAGGGTGGAGCAGATGCCTTACCGGATTACGAACTGCTGGAACTGCTTCTTTTCCGGGCGATACCCCGTCAGGACGTCAAACCACTTGCCCACCTGCTGCTAGAGACCTTTGGCGACTACAACCGGGTCCTTTCTGCGCCAGCTACACGTCTGGTTGAGGTTAAGGGCGTCGGAGAAGCCGTGATTGCCGAGTTGAAGATCGTTGAGGCCTCGGCACATCGGCTGGCGCGATCCAGGGTTATGCAACGACAGGTTCTGTCAAGTTGGGAGGCCTTGGTCGACTACTGCCACACGACAATGGCGCACCGTGAAACGGAGCAGTTTCGTGTCTTGTTTCTGGATAGTAAGAACGTTTTGATCGCAGATGAGGAACAGGCGCGCGGAACGGTGGATCACGTTCCAGTTTACCCACGTGAGGTCGTTAAGCGGGCGCTGGAGATCAATGCCAGTGCATTGATTTTGGTCCACAACCACCCTTCTGGCGACCCGACGCCGTCATCTTCGGACATTACGATGACGCAGCAAGTGCAACAGGCCGCCGAGGTAATGGGTATCGCGCTGCATGACCATCTGATCGTTGGAAAGTCACGTGAGATGAGCTTTCGATCCGAGGGCTATCTCTAACGCAACCATACCTCGACGCGGCGATTGGCTTGTCGACCCCAGGCGCTGTCATCACATGCCATAGGCATCGCCTCACCAAAGGCGTCGACTTCAATCGTAAGCTGGTCAAAGTTCGCCGTCTCTGCTGCCGATGTCACAGCTCCTCGAACGGTCTCTGCGCGTTTCTGGGCAATCTGGCGGTTGCCGGCGGCCGCCCCCTCGCCGTCGCTAAATCCGACAAAGACCAGCGTGCGCGTGTCATAGATGCCCGCTTCGATCGCACGGGCAAGTTGCTGCACGTTGGATCGTGATTGTGCATCCAATCGTGTTGATCCTGCCTGAAAGCGGAACGACGTCGTCAACCGTTTCATCGGCCCCAATCGGTCCACCATCCGCTGGAGCTCTTCCAATGTAACGTCGTCACCAGCAACAGAGATGGCGTTAGCGAACCGATCTCCTTGCAGATTCACCGGCACTTCTTCGGGCGATTGATCCACGAATCCAGCGCGCCGGATTACGATCTGTGCCGAAGGGCTGCGGGTGTAGGCCAGGAACTCGCGTGCGATCTTGGGCAACCGTCGTGCCGGGAAATACAGGAACATTGGCGCGGTCAGGGGATAGTCTTCGGTTTTGATTGTCCGACGCGACGCAGCCAGCGAGAACCCGCAAGGCCCATTCAACGTCAGGATCTGAGTGTTTCCGGTTTCTGCAAAACTGGCAATGCCAATTGCAAAGGGGTCACGGATAACCGCTGACACCAACGAGATGTTGCGGTCATGCCGGGTCGTGCTCTCCGATACGACACGTCCAACAGGCTTCATCAATTGATCTTCAATGGCTTGCGCCATACCCGAGCTTGGCTCCATCAAGTGTAGGGCGATGGGCGCATCGGGGCCGCCAAATTCGCTCCAATTGTCAATCTGACCGGCAAAAACCTGTGCGAGCTGCAAAGGCGACAAAGCCTGCACCGGATTGCCCGGCGAAACCACGGGCACCATTCCATCCAACGCCAAGACCCGGCTTCGGTTGCCGTCCGTCATGTCGCCCAGCCCGGCCTCAAACCCGCGCTTGGCCTCAGGTGAGCGAATTTCGCGCAGGGACATGGCGATATCCGCCTCATCCGCCAGAAGGTCGGCAAAACCCTCATCCGAGTTTGTCGCGTGAAACGCAAACCGAGCCAGCACCTGCCCGCTGGTTCCGTCGCTAAGCTGATAATCAAAGTGCTCCCGGTCAATTGCCGCTCGAGACACCTTGTAATTGTTGCGTAGAGCAAAGGCCTCAATCAGGGCCGGCATCAGAACCTCACCCATTGTCGAGGCGCCTGAGATAGAGATTTCGGCGACATAGTTCGTCAGACTGGGACAGGCGGGGCCCTCGCAATTCACGCCGGTTCCATCCACGGTCAGCTCACCATATTTGGTGCGGACACGATAAAACTCGCCATCAAACCCGAGAAAGGTCCCGGTGATCTCAACGGAACCGTCCTGTGATCGCAGGGTAATGTCCTGCGCAAAGGCCGATACGGCCCCAACAAAAAGGAAAAGTGCGGCGAAAACCGCCGCACGACACTGTTGCATAATTTTGATCCTGCAATCGCCTGTCAGTTGCTGGCGATTGTCAGGTCTTCGAACAGGTTTTTCAACACCAGAAATTCTCCTGTGGCGTCACAGGTGGGCATTGAGAGGACAAGATCCCGGACCTGCAGCTCTCCCTCACCCTTTAACTCGAATGAGGTTGCAGCAACGTCGCGGTCACAATTGCCCAAATCAACTTCGGCTTCGAGGCTAAGAGCAATCTGGCCAACGGACTGCGCAGTGCCGGTTGGAAAAGTATAAACTTCGGCCAAAGTAGGCTCTGCAAGATCTGAGTTTCCAAGCTGTGTTAGGAACCCACCATAGCCGCCGGCAACAGCCGTGACATCACGTGGTGCATCCTGCCAGACGTGTCCTTCGGTACCATATGCAGCGCCAAACTCGCGTGCATGGATTTGCAGACCGGTATCGCCTGACCATTGCACAGCGACGCGGTCATAGAAGGGCAATGAACTTACCTCGGTGCGCGCGACTGCCCCGTCACCGTTGGTAAAGGCCACGACAAACATGGCTTGCTCTGCTAGCGCCGGTACGGTCAAAGTCAGCCCCCCATCGTCACCCAAAAGCTCAGTGAACTTCAGGCCGCCATGATGGATCGTCACTCGCTCTCCTGACATGCAAGGGGCACTCAGCGTCAGGTCAACCATTGCACCCGCAACTGGTTCAGCGGTCAACGTCGCCTCGCAGTTCAAAAGTGGCGCGGCCTCTTCCTGGGGCAAAGCCCCGACAGG
The DNA here is from genome assembly GCF_947498095.1 of uncultured Shimia sp. Classification (GTDB taxonomy): domain Bacteria; phylum Pseudomonadota; class Alphaproteobacteria; order Rhodobacterales; family Rhodobacteraceae; genus Shimia. The sequence goes on from NZ_CANMJE010000001.1 coordinate 332,724, forward strand.
TGTGTCCGTCGAAACCAACAGGACAACTGGCTGCGCTGGCAAATCCGCTTGGGGAGTCAATTCCTGCGGAAAGCTTGGTAGCGCCGAGAGGTCCTCAACATTGCTTAGGGCAGTTTCAGTGTTACCGGCATACTTGGCAGACACAACGGCGTCTGGAACATCCGCAACAATCGGCTGAGGCAGGGTTTGACCCGCGTATCCCGGTTCACTCTGCTGCATGAGAAAACCAATTGATATGGCGACCGAAAGCGTCGCGCCGGCAAGCGCGTAACGACGGCACACGTTGATATCTTTCTTCGACATGTTGACTCCAAAACTCGTACTGCCCCGATACGTCTTGGTGTCATGCAAAAAGGGCGCTCATATGGCGCCCTTTAGGAGATTGTCTGTCGATTAGCCTTAGGTCAGACGACCGTGGCAGTGCTTGAATTTTTTACCGGAGCCGCATGGACATTGCGCGTTTCGGCCGGGATTTCCCCAAGTGCTTGGATCGTTTTCGTCGAAACCTTCAGCGGCTTCACCGGCTGGTTCGGCATCAGCCGTGGGGTCTTGAGCCCCCGCTTCCAAAGCCGCACGCTGTTGCTCCATTTCGACCGCGAGCTGTTGCTGTTCTTCTTCGGAAATAGGACGGATATTGGCGAGCGTCTTGGTCACGTCTTCGCGCAAGCTGTCCAACATGTTCTCAAACAGCTGAAACGACTCGTTCTTGTATTCGTTCAGCGGATCACGCTGGGCATATCCCCGGAAACCAACAACCGAACGCAAGTGCTCAAGCGTCAAAAGATGCTCGCGCCATTTTGCGTCGATGGTCTGCAAGAGTACCTGCTTTTCGATCATGCGCATGGCTTCGGGTCCAAAGCTGACGGCTTTTTGCGCCATCATCTCATCAACGGAGTTTTCAAGGCGTTCCAGAATGTCATCATCGTCAACACCCTCTTCCTGCGCCCAGTCGATCACAGGCACATCAATGCCCAACTGTTCGATACAGGCGGTGTGAAGGCCTTCGGTGTCCCATTGATCCGCATAGGTCTTGGGTGGCATGTGTTGATCGACCAAGTCCGCAACCACTTCGTGGCGCATTTCCTGTGCGATGTTCGACAGGTCTTCGGCTTCCATGATATCGCGGCGTTGGCCAAAGATGACCTTACGCTGATCGTTCATCACGTCGTCAAACTTCAAAAGCTGCTTACGAATGTCAAAGTTACGACCTTCGACTTTGGCTTGCGCGCGCTCGAGTGATTTGTTGACCCAAGGGTGCACGATGGCTTCACCCTCTTTCATACCCAAAGTCGAGAGAACCTTTTCCAAACGCTCAGAGCCAAAGATCCGCATCAGGTCATCTTCGAGACTCAGGAAAAACGCTGAGCGTCCCGGGTCACCCTGACGGCCGGAACGGCCCCGCAGCTGATTGTCGATGCGGCGGCTTTCGTGACGCTCGGTGGCAAGAACAAACAGGCCGCCCGCTGCTTTGACAGCCTCTTCATCAGCTGTGTGATCTGCCTCGATTTGGGCCCGGATCGCTGCGTGATCGCCGTCAGGCGTGGCGGCAATCGCCTCCAGAACCTTGAACTCGACGTTGCCGCCCAATTTAATGTCGGTCCCGCGGCCTGCCATGTTCGTCGCGATGGTCACGGTGCCCAGTTTCCCGGCATCCGCAACGATCTGCGCTTCCTGCTCGTGCTGGCGCGCATTCAGAACGTTGTGTTTGATATCAGCCTTAGTGAGAAGGTCGCTGAGGAATTCAGATTTCTCAATCGATGTCGTTCCCACAAGGATAGGTTGACCCTTTTCGCTGGACTCTTTGATGGTCTCAACGATGGCTTCGAATTTTTCGCGTGCCGTTCGATAGACTGCATCATCTTCGTCGATCCGAGCGATCGGCATATTGGTCGGAACTTCAACCACACCCAAGCCATAGATTTCTGCAAATTCTTCGGCCTCGGTTGATGCCGTACCGGTCATGCCGGACAGTTTGTCGTATAGCCGGAAATAGTTCTGGAAAGTCACCTGCGCCAGTGTGACGTTCTCTGGCTGGATGTCGCAGCCTTCTTTGGCTTCAATAGCCTGGTGCAAACCTTCGGACAGGCGACGGCCCGGCATCATGCGTCCCGTGAATTCGTCGATCAGCATCACTTCACCGTCACGGACAATATAGTCTTTGTCTTTTATGAACAGTTTGTGCGCCCGAAGACCTTGGTTCACGTGGTGAACGATCGTCGTGCTTTCCGGATCATAAAGGGTTTGGCCCTCGGGCAAGAGACCGCGCTCGGTCAACTGTGCCTCAAGAAAGTCATTGCCCTCGTCCGTATAGTTCACCTGACGGGTTTTCTCATCGATGGTGAAGTGGTCGTCGGACAATTCCGGGATCAGAACGTCAATGGCGTTGTAGAGATCTGTGCGATCTTCCGCAGGACCGGAAATAATGAGCGGGGTCCGTGCTTCATCGATCAGGATTGAGTCGACCTCATCCACGATGGCAAAGTTGTGCTTGCGTTGGGACATCTCGCGCAACTCAGACCGCATGTTGTCGCGCAGATAATCAAAGCCCAACTCGTTGTTGGTGGCATAAGTTACGTCGCAGGCATAGGCGGCTCGTTTTTCTTCGCTGGGCTGGCGCGGATAGACGACGCCCGTCGTCATGCCCAAGGCAGCGTAAACTTTACCCATCCATTCGCAGTCACGTTTGGCGAGGTAATCGTTGACGGTCACGATGTGCACGCCTTCCCCCGTCAGCGCGTTCAGATAGGCCGGGAACGTGGCAACAAGGGTCTTGCCCTCACCCGTTTTCATTTCCGAGATATTGCCCTCATGCAGAAAGATGCCGCCCATCAACTGCGTATCGAAAGCCCGCAGTCCAAGTGAGCGAAGGGCCGCTTCACGGCAGTTGGCAAATGCTTCGGGCAGAAGCGAATCCAAGCTCTCGCCACCTTTGGCGCGCTCGGAAAGCTCTTGTGTTTTGGCCTTGATCTCGTCATCCGAAAGCGTCTGGAAGTCAGGCTCAAGCGCATTGATCTTGTCAACCAAAGAGCGGGTCGCCTTGATCTTGCGGTCATTCGGTGTCCCGAACACTTTTTTGGCAAGTTTTCCGATACCCAACATGTGTTTTTGTCCTTCGTTGACAGATTCGTGCGAGGCATCTGCTTGCCCGTCCCGCGCCCTGCTCATACAAACGGGGGAACGGCCATATTGCCTTTGCTTCACAGCGATGTAAGGGGCCGCAGTAACAGTGTCAACGCCGCCAACCAGCGCGGCAGGAGCCAAGGACCAAACGATGTCGAAACACCTCAAGATTTTCCGCTCATTCGCAATTGCCGCCATGCTGAGTGGACCTGTGTTGGCACAAGAGACCCCGGACGCGACAACAGTTGTCGCAACCGTTGATGGCGCCGAATTCACGGTCGGCCATATGATCCTCATGCGTGAGGCGCTGCCAGACCAATATAAGGCGCTGCCAGACGACGTCTTGTTCAACGCGCTCCTCGATCAAATTGTCCAACAAGCCATCCTGTCACAGTCTCTGACAGGCGATGAACCGGCAGCGGTCGTCTTGGGGCTTGAAAATGAGCGCCGTTTGCTGCGGGCCGGTGCTGCGATCAACGAAGTTATCAAGGCCGGCATCTCAGACGCCGAGCTTGAGGCCGCGTATCAAACAAAATACGTCACCGATTTTGTGGGTCTGCCGGAATACAACGCATCGCATATTCTCGTCGAGACAGAAGAGAAGGCTGCCGAGCTCCGGGTTGCTATTACAGAAGGCGCCGATTTTGCTGAAACCGCCAAGGCTGAATCAACGGGCCCGTCGGGACCATCCGGAGGGGAACTGGGTTGGTTTGGCCCGGGCTCGATGGTGCCTGAATTTGAACAGGCCGTAGTAGACATGAACGTAGGCGAGGTTTCGCAGCCCGTCCAAACACAGTTTGGATGGCACCTGATCATCCTAAACGACATGCGCGTACAAGAGGCTCCGGCTCTCGAGCAAGTACGCTCAGAACTTGTGAGCGAGTTGCAGCAGGAAATGACGGCGGCACATATTGCGCGCCTGACGGAAACGGCCAACGTGGATCGCAGTGGTGCTGAAGGCATGGACCCTGCAATCCTCAAGCAAGTTGATCTTCTGGGTTTCTCTATCGAGTCTGACTGATATGGCAAAAACAACCACGATCTCTCCTCTGGCTCCGGCCAGTTTTCCCGATCTCCCAATTATTGATGGTGCCGAGTTTGCGGCCGTTGCGGCGGGCGTAAAATATGCGGATCGCAAGGACGTCATGTTGGCGCGCCTTGCGCCCGGAACGTCCATTGCCGGTGTGTTCACGCGCTCTGCGACACGTTCGGCTTCGGTATTGGACTGTCAGGAAAAGATCGGCTCGGACAGCCAAGAGGGCGCTGCCATTATCGTGAACGCCGGGAACGCCAATGCCTTCACCGGGCGCAATGGTGCCGACGCAACGCATGCCGTGACGAGCGCAGTTGCTACCTGTCTTGACCTGCCGGAATCGCGCGTGTTCTCGTCGTCCACGGGCGTAATTGGCGAACCCCTACCCCATGACAAAATCACCGCGCGGCTGGATGAGATGAAGTCTGCTTTGTCACCTGCGGCGCTTAAAGATGCAGCAGAAGCCATCCGCACCACGGATACGTTTGCCAAAGGCGCCAAAGCCGAAGTGGTCATTGATGGCAAAACGGTTCGGATTGCGGGGATCGCCAAGGGATCAGGCATGATCGCGCCGGATATGGCCACAATGCTGGTCTATATTTTTACCGATGCCTTGGTCGAACGGCCGCTTTTGCAGCAGATTCTGACAGAACTTACGGATCTGACTTTCAACAACATCACGGTTGATAGCGATACATCAACGTCAGACACCCTGCTCTTGGCGGCCACCGGGGCCAGCGACGCCAAAGTCTCGCAGGCCGACGGAGTGTTTCGCGACACTTTGCAAGGAGTTATGCTAGACCTCGCACACCAAGTTGTTCGGGACGGAGAAGGTGCGACGAAGTTTGTCGAGGTTTCGGTCACGGGTTCTGCCAGTGACGCCGACGCACGCACGCACGCTCTGGCCATTGCGAACTCTCCCTTGGTCAAAACCGCAATCGCCGGCGAAGACCCGAATTGGGGGCGCGTGGTGATGGCGATTGGCAAATCGGGCGCGGCAGCAGACCGTGATCTTTTGACCATCCGCTTTGGCGACGTTCTGGTCGCCGAGAACGGCTGGGTCTCACCCGAGTACAAGGAAGAGGCTGGCGCGGACTACATGCAACAGCAGGATCTGGTGATTGGTGTCGATCTGGGAATTGGGTCTGGTCAATCCAAAGTCTGGACCTGCGACTTGACGCATGGCTACATCACAATCAACGCGGACTATCGCTCGTGACCAAGATTGTACTCGTGTCAGCTGTCGCTTTGATTGATGTGGATGGGCGTGTTTTGCTAGCCCAGCGACCCGAAGGAAAATCGATGGCTGGCTTGTGGGAGTTTCCCGGCGGGAAAGTTGAAGCTGGGGAAACTCCGGAAGCCGCTCTGATCCGTGAACTGCAGGAAGAACTGGGCATTGATACCTGGGAAAGCTGCCTGGCGCCTCTGACCTTCGCGTCGCACAGCTATGAAGAGTTTCATCTTTTGATGCCGCTGTTTGCCTGCCGGAAATGGCAGGGAACGCCAATGTCGAAAGAAAACCAAACGCTGAAATGGGTCCGGCCCGAGCAGCTTAGAGACTTTGACATGCCGCCGGCGGACATTCCTCTCATCCCAATTCTGCGCGATTGGCTTTAAGGCCCAGTCCAACCTGGCAGCGTACCAACGCCCCTGCGCCTTTAAAAACTGGATTTTTGAACATTGCTAATCTAGGTTAACGCTACGTGACGGTTAACCAGTAAGTTTTTTGCAATTCATTTTTATCGTTCTGCTACGTCATCTCACTGGGGGAACTGGCATGTTGAGAACAATTACGTTGGGCCATTTCATTTCGATACAAGGCACGTTCGTAAAATCGCTGCCCGATGGTCGAATTTCGGTTCAAGTCGGTTCAAAGGTGTATTCCGGTCAGCCCATCGCACGGTGCTAGATCCAGGAACAACAGAACCCATAAAAAAGGGGCTGCCGGTTTTCCTGCAGCCCCTTTTTTGTTTTTGGTTTCTCCAACGCGCTTACTCAAGCGTGCGGGTCACCTCTTCGCGTTCAAAGATCTCGATCACATCTGCCGGGCGGACATCGTCATAGTTTTCGAACGCCATACCGCATTCCTGACCTGACTGTACCTCGGCAACTTCGTCTTTGAAGCGCTTGAGTGTTTTCAGAGTGCCTTCGTGGATCACCACGTTGTCGCGCAACAGGCGTACGCCGGCCGAACGGCGGGCGACACCTTCGGTCACGATACAACCAGCAACCTTGCCGACGTTCGAAACCTTGAAGACCTCTTTGATCTCGGCATAGCCGATGAACTTTTCGCGAATTTCTGCTGACAATAGGCCCGAAGCCGCCGCCTTCACATCATCCACGAGATCATAGATCACCGAATAGTAACGAACCTCAACGCCCTTTTGGTTGGCCGCATTACGCGCCGATGCGTTGGCACGCACGTTGAAGCCCATGACCGGCGCACCGGATGCTTCGGCCAGACCAATATCAGACTCGCTGATCGCGCCCACACCCGAGTGCAGAACCCGCACGCGTACTTCGTCGTTGCCGATTTTTTCCATCGCCTGAACAATCGCCTCGGCAGAACCCTGCACATCAGCTTTGACCAGGATTGGCATTTCGGCGACGTTGGCGTCGTCTTTGGCTTTTTGCATAAGCTGCTCAAGTGTGGTTGCGGCACCAGCTGCGGCGCGCTTGTCCTTGGCGGCTTGCTCACGATACTCGGCAATTTCACGTGCTTGCGCTTCGGTCTCGGTCACGTTCAGCACGTCACCCGCTTCGGGTGTGCCGTTCAGACCAAGAACCTCAACCGGTACCGAAGGTCCGGCCTCGGCAACGCGCTCGCCCTTGTCGTTGATCAGCGCACGAACTTTACCGTACTGCTCACCCACAACAAAGATATCGCCTTGTTTCAACGTACCTTTTTGAACCAGAACCGTCGCAACAGGTCCGCGACCCACGTCCAGCTGAGCCTCGATCACGGCGCCTTGGGCGGCGCGGTTCGGGTTCGCTTTCAGTTCCAAGATCTCGGACTGCAGGGCAATCGCTTCCAGCAGCTCGTCAAGGCCCTGACCGGTGATCGCCGAAACTTCGACGTCCTGCACTTCACCAGACATCTTTTCAACGATGACCTCGTGTTGCAGCAGTTCGGCCCGAACCTTGTCAGGCTCAGCAGCCGGTTTGTCGATTTTGTTGATCGCAACAATCATCGGCACGTCTGCGGCTTTGGCGTGATTAATCGCCTCAATCGTCTGCGGCATGACCGAGTCATCAGCGGCAACAACCAAAACCACGATATCCGTGACCTGAGCACCGCGCGAACGCATCGATGTAAAGGCCGCGTGACCGGGCGTATCAAGGAAGCTCAGCGTGACGCCATCGCCCGTCTGTACCTGGTAAGCACCGATGTGCTGCGTAATGCCGCCAGCTTCGCCAGCCACAACTTTGGCATCGCGGATTGCGTCCAATAGCGAGGTCTTACCGTGGTCAACGTGGCCCATGATCGTGATGACCGGAGGACGCGGCAACAGAGCACCATCATCGTCGTCGATGTCTGCGATCACGTCTTCCACGTCCGCGTCCGACACGCGCACAACCTTGTGGCCAAACTCTTCAATGATCAGTTCCGCAGTGTCAGCATCAAGCGCCTGGTTCTGCGTGACCATCATACCCATGTTCATGAGCGATTTCACGACGTCGGCCACACGCTCGGCCATACGGTTGGCCAGCTCGGACACAACGATGGATTCCGGCAGCTGTACTTCGCGAATAACCTTCTCGCGCTCAACAGGGCCGCCCATTGCTTTTTGGCGCGCACGCTCTTGCTTACGCTTCATGGCAGCGAGAGACTTCTGGCGACCGCCGCCACCAGACAACGCCTGGTTGAGGGTCAGCTTGCCAGACCGTCGACCGTCATCGCGACCTTTGCCACGGTTCTGGCGCTGTTCGCGCTCATTCTTGCGAGGTGTCGCTGAAGGGGCCGGTTTGTTCGCCGGCGCCCGTGCGGGTGCATCCGGTTTCGGAGCCGCAGCAGCAGCAGCAGCCTCGGCTGCAGCGCGCTTGGCCGCTTCCTCGGTTTCGCGCTTTTTGCGCTCTTCGTCTTCGGCTTTGGCGCGGGCCTTTTCTTCGGCTTCGCGCTGTTCGCGTTCCTTGGTTTCCTGCTCGGCGCGACGACGCTCACGCTCTTCGGCGCGCGCTTTTTCTTCGGCTTCGCGTGTCGCGGCCTCTTCAACTTCGCGGGCCTTGGCCGCCTGAAGGGCTTTCATACGGCGTTCGAGTTCCGCATCCGAAATACCTGCCGGGCGACGGTTTGGATCACCACCAGCTTTACCCGAAGTAGAAGCGCTTGGCTTTGCCGCACCAGGTTTGGGAACCACAACGCGCTTGCGTTTGGTTTCAACCACGACGTTTTTGGTCCGCCCGTGGCTGAAGCTTTGCTTCACGTTGCCGGGACGTCCACCTGCTCCGCGCAGGCCCAAAGTCTTTTTACCGTCGTTATCGCTCATCTAGCTGTCTTACCCTTCTGGGTGGCCCCTGCCACCCCAATTTCACGTACGCCTTTTAACCGTTGGGCTTCCTCTACAACACGTTGCGTGAGTCCGCCAGACGCAAGCGCCCCATGTATCACAGTTTGTCGCCCAAAAGCCAAACCCAATTCATTTGCCGTCAGCCAGCCGATGTAATGACCGAAATGCGGCGTGCTCAGTTTCGACTTGCCCCGTCCTGATCCATCTGATGCCTGGATCAAAACTTCGGCATAATCCTTGGCCAACCAGTCCTTGACCTTTTCGTAGCCCGTCACTGCTGAACCCGACTTTCGGGCCAAGCTGACCAAATCCACGACCCGACGGACCAATTGGTTTTCAACCTGTGCCAACAGATCATCCGGCACTTTGACCGGCTGCTTTGCAGCACGAGCAAACAATCCCTTGGTCGCCGCCTTATCCAAGGCCTTGCGATCGGCTGCAACCCACATGCCTCGGCCGGGCAACTTGCCCAGAATATCCGGCACAACCTGTCCGTCAGGTCCAGTCACAAAGCGGATCAGCCCAAATTTTGGCTGTACCTCACCCGTGGCAATGCACTTGCGTTCTGGACCGTCTTCCCGGTCTTTGGTTCGCCCACCGCGTCCCATCGTCAAGCCTCCGAGGCCTGAGATCAGGCCTCGGCCTCCTGTTCTGCTTCACCTTCTTCGGCTTCTGCAGCAGCAGCAGCTTCCAGTTCAGCCGGGTCAACCCAACCCAGCATGATGCGGGCGGTCATGACCATATCCTGTGCTTCTTCCAGCGTCATGCCAAAGGGCTCGAGAATACCGTCATCCTTGGATCTTTCACCATCGACCGTTGTCCAGCCACCGGCCAGTTCCCAGTCGGCACAGGTTGCAAAGTCTTCAAGGCTCAGAACGCCATCTTTGGCCAATGCCTCAATCATTTGGGGTGTCAGACCCTCGAATGCAAACAGGCTGTCCTGGACGCCCAGTTCACGTGCGGCATCCAAGGCTGCTTTTGCCTGTGCTTCAAGGAAGTCGCGCGCGCGGGCCTGCAATTCGTTTGCGGTGTCTTCATCAACCCCGTCAATGACCAACAATTCGTCGATCTCTACATAGGCAACTTCTTCCAGGCTGGTGAACCCTTCAGATACGAGGAGTTGAGCAAAGAATTCGTCCAAATCCAGCGTTTGCATGAACAGCGCGGTACGAACTTCGAATTCCTTCTGACGACGCTCGGATTCTTCGGCCTCGGTCATGATATCGATGTCCAGCGCGGTCAGTTGCGAGGCAAGACGCACGTTCTGGCCGCGGCGACCAATGGCCAGCGACAGCTGCTCGTCGGGAACAACCACTTCGATCTTGCCTGCTTCTTCGTCCAAAACAACCTTGGATACTTCAGCAGGTTGCAGCGCGTTCACAAGGAACGTTGGCTGATCTTCATTCCACGGAATGATGTCGATCTTTTCGCCCTGCAGCTCGTTTACAACGGCCTGCACACGGCTCCCGCGCATACCCACACAAGCACCAACGGGGTCAATCGATCCGTCATACGAGATCACGGCAATCTTGGCGCGCGAACCCGGATCACGGGCCACGGCTTTGATCTCGATAATACCGTCATAGATTTCCGGCACTTCCATCTTGAACAGCTCAGCCATAAATTCCGGTGCGGTGCGCGACAGGAAGATCTGCGGACCACGTGTTTCGCGGCGCACATCTTTGATGTAGCAGCGCACGCGGTCATTCGGGCGATAGCTTTCGCGGCCGATTTTCTCGTTCCGGCGCAGGATGGCCTCACCCCGGCCCACGTCGACGATCACGTTGCCGTACTCTTCGCGTTTAACCACACCATTGATGATGGTGCCAACACGGTCCTGGAACTCTTCGAACTGGCGATCGCGCTCAGCTTCGCGGACCTTCTGCAGAATAACCTGTTTGGCCGACTGAGCCGCGATGCGGCCCATTTCTACCGGAGGAATTTCTTCAATATACTGGGCGCCCACTTCGGGGTTTTCCATGTATTGTTTGGCTTGCTCGACGGTGAACTCAGCCTGATAGTTCTCAAGCTCTTCTTCCTCAACCACGGTACGGACGCGGGTAAAGGTCGCCTTGCCGGTTTTGCGGTCGATCGCGACACGAATGTCCATTTCGCTGCCATAGCGCGACTTGGCCGCGCGTGCGAGCGACTCTTCCATCGCTTCAACCACAAGGCCCGGGTCGATCATTTTTTCCCGCGCAACGGCCTCGGCGGTTTGCAGCAGCTCAAGCTGGTTTGCAGAGGTGATAGCCATGATTACTCCTCCTCGGACCCTTCGGTCTCGATCTCGTCAAAATCGTCTTCGTTAATGGTGCCCGCCGCTTTGCGCTGGCGCAGCATTTCTTTGATAAGGTCATCGGTCAGCGTCAGCTTGGCATCTGCGAGCCAATCAAACTGCAGGCCAACCGTAACTGTTTCGCCCTGATCTTCGATGTTGATCAGCACTTCCTCACCCTCGACACCGGCCAACACGCCCTTAAAGCGTTTGCGCCCGTCGATCAGATCTGAGGTTTCAAGTTTCGCGTCATATCCTTCGAAGTTCTCAAAGTCCTTGAGGCGGGTCAGCGGACGGTCGATACCGGGGCTACCAACTTCCAGAACGTAAGAATCGACCAACGGATCCTCAACATCAAGAGTTGCGCTGACAGCGTTCGAAATTTCGGCGCATTCATCGACTTCTATGCCGCCATCCGGGCGTTCTGCCATGATCTGCAATGTGTGAGTCTTACCGCCCATCAGGCGTAAACGCACGAGTTCAAATCCCATGTCTTCGATGACTGGGATGATGATGTCGGCCAGTTTGCGATCAATCGCTGCCTTAGCAATCATGTCACTCATTGCACGTGCCTCCAGGCACAAAAAAACGGGCCAGCGGCCCGTGTCGACTTACCGGTGAGCGTTGGGTTTGGACCCCAGCGCGTCGCTGTTGATCAGGCATATACGCCTGAGTTCCCGAGTCTGCAAGGTCTAAACGAAAACGCCCCACAAATTGCGGGGCGCTTCATTAATTTCCGGGTTTTCGCTTACGCGAACCACCAACGTTCCATCAGGCGCGACGAATCCATTTGGAACACGTTGCCGATGGTGCCCGAGTTGGTCAGCTTGGTGCTGTGGGCGTCGACATAGTTGGCGTACATCGGGATGACGGTACCGCCTTCAGACGACAGCAGACCCTGCATCTCGCGGTACTGCTCCTTACGCTTGGCGCTGTCGAGCTCAGCACGTGCCGAAAGCATCAGCTCTTGGAAGCGTGCGTTGTCCCAGTGGTTGTCGTTCCACGGAGCACCTACTGCATAGTTGACCGAGAACATCCAATCTTCGGTCGCACGACCGGACCAGTAGCAAGCACACCAAGGCTTCTTGAGCCAGACGTTGGACCAGTAGCCATCCGAAGGCTCTTGGACCACATTGATGTCGATGCCTGCTGCCTTGGCAGATGCTTGATACAGCTGGGCCGCGTCAACTGCGCCTGGGAAGGCTGCGTCAGATGCCGAAAGATCGATCTTAAGACCTTCCATGCCAGCCTTTTTTAGGTGGTGCATGGCTTTGTCCGGATCATACTCATTCATTGGCAGGTCGTCGGCGAAGTACTGGTTTGCCGGGCCGATCGGGTTGTCATTCGAAACACGACCGTGACCTTGCAGCACCTTGTCCACCATTTCCTGACGGTTGATGGCATGCTTCAGGGCTTTACGTACGTCAATGTTGTCGAACGGAGCCACATTTGTCAGCATCGGGAAGGTGAAGTGCTGGTTACCTGTCACCTCGAAGATGTTGATCATCGGGTTGGCTTTCATGAGCGGCTCGGTCTTGAAGTCAACGCGGTTCACAGCGTCCACTTGACCGGTCATCAGCGCGTTCATACGGGCAGATGCGTCGTTGATCGCGATCACTTCGATGCTATCAAACCAGCCTTCTTTGCCATCTTTGTAGTGCTCACTGACACGGCTCAGAAGTGTACGGACGCCGGGATCGAATGCTTCGACTTGGTAGAGGCCAGTGCCGATACCTTTCGCGATAGCTTCTTCGATCTGACCATCTGGGTACATGCAGAGGTGATAATCTGACAGAAGGAATGGGAAATCGGCATTGCCAGCTGACAGCGTCATCTGGATCTGGTGATCGCCCATCTTCTTCATTTCAGTGATCGGCTCAACGATCGGCTTGGCGGCAGATTTTGCGCCTTCGGCCACGTGCATATTCAACGATGAAATGACGTCGTCAGCGTTGAAGTCTTTGCCATTGTGGAACTTTACGCCCTTACGCAGTGTAAAGGTCCAGGTTTTGGCGTCGGCGCTGGCTTCCCAGCTCTCGGCCAGTTCACCGATCAGCTGACCGTCGGCGGCCACTTGGGTCAGTGTGTCAAAAACAGCACCGTGAGAGCACATGATCATGTAGCTGTCTGAGTGTGTCCGCGAATCCCAGCTGTCTGAAGTGTTGGCGCCGGCCAGGCCAAGGCGCAGCGTTCCGCCGCGTTTCGGCATTGCCACTGCTGGCATGCCGGTAGCCGCCAGTACACCAGCGGCTGCGCCAGTCTTAAGCAGGCCACGTCTGCTGATTCTATTCATATTACATCTCCCATGTAGGTTTTTCGGAGTTTCCGAAGTGTGTCACCCCGTTTCCCGGGGCGATTCGTTTTACATCTTACCAACTGCAGCGTCGCCGATGTTATCAACTCCGCGTTCATTGAGAAGATTTGTAAGCCAATCCGGGTCCATTTCAGGAACCGAACTCAGCAACAAGTCGGTGTAGGCGTGGTGCGGAGGCTTGAACATGTCGTCCTTGGGCCCCTGTTCCACCACGCGACCGTCTTTCATTACCACGACCTCGTCTGCGATTGATTTCACAGTCGCGAGATCATGTGTGATGAACATATAACTAAGGCCCAACTCATCCTGTAGTTTGGCCAACAGTTTAAGAATACCTTCGGCCACCAGCTGGTCCAGCGCCGAGGTCACTTCGTCACAAATAATGAACTGTGGTTCGGCAGCCAGCGCGCGGGCAATCCCGATCCGCTGCTTTTGACCGCCCGACAACTCGCTGGGATAGCGGTTGAAGTAGATTTCGGGCTCCAGTTCAATTTCTTCCAGCAAATGGTCAACGCGACGACGTTTGGCCTTGCCGGTCAGGCCCATGTAGAACTGTACCGGGCGTCCGATCAACTCGCCAATAGTCTTGCGCGGGTTCAGAGCTGTATCAGCCATCTGATAGATCATCTGCGCTTGACGCAGCTGATCTTTGTTGCGCTTGCGGTAATCCAGAGGCATCGCCTCGCCGTTGAACTCAATATGCCCCGACTTAGGAGGCAGAAGGCCGGTGATACAACGCGCAGTGGTGGACTTTCCGGAACCGGATTCCCCCACGACCGCGACTGTGCGACCCTCATGCATGTCAAAGCTGACATCATGCAGAACGGGCACTTTGCCGTAGGCCGCCGTCACATTCCGAACCGAAATGATCGGCGTGGCGCTTGTATGCACCGCCGGCTTTTGCGGCCGCTGAAAGCTGCGAACAGCCCAGAGCGACTTGGTGTATTCTTGGGTCGGTGCTGACAGCATCGTCCGGGTGTCCGCCTCTTCGACTTCATCACCCTTGAGCATCACTTTGATCTTGTCGGCCATCTGGGCAACCACAGCCAAGTCATGCGTGATGTAGATCGCGGCTGTGTCGAACTCTTCAACGATCTCGCGGATCGAAGCGAGAACCTCAATCTGCGTGGTCACGTCCAGCGCCGTGGTCGGTTCATCAAAGATGATCAGGTCCGGACGGCAGGCCATTGCCATCGCCGTCATTGCCCGCTGTAGCTGACCACCAGACACTTGGTGCGGATACCGAAAGCCAATTTCGTCAGGATTCGGAAGCCGCAGCTTACGATAAAGTTCAATCCCATCGGCTTCGCTGTCCGACCGCGAACTGACCTTGTGCTGAACTGGTGCCTCAGTGTGCTGGTCAATCAGACGGTGCGCCGGATTAAAGCTCGCGGCGGCAGATTGAGCCACGTAAGCGATCCGCTTACCTAGCAGGTCGCGTTTAACCGCGGCGGCTGCATTTACGAGATCAATTCCGTCAAACTCAACCGTTCCTCCGGAAATGCGGCACCCATCTCGGGTGTACCCCATAGACGCCAAACCCATCGTGGATTTGCCTGCCCCGGATTCCCCGATCAGCCCCATCACTTCACCCTTTTTCAGGTCAAAGCTGGCACCGTTGATGATCGGATTCCAGATTTCGTCGCTGCGGCCATCAATCTGGAGGTCGCGTACTTTCAGAAGCAGTTCACTCTCTGACATCTGCGTCTCCTTACTCTTTCAGGCCGGACGATTTGTGCAGCATCCAGTCGACCACGAAGTTCACAGCAACCGTCAGCAGGGCAATGGCTCCTGCTGCCAGCAGCGGTGCGGCGGCGACTTGCGGCGCAAAGGCGGCAAAGTTGATGAATTGTGCGAGGTCTTTTACCATGGTTCCCCAATCCGCCAGCGGCGGCTGGATACCCACACCGAGGAAGCTCAGTGAGGCAATGGTCAGGAACACGAAGCAGAAGCGCAGACCAAACTCGGCCAACAAAGGCGCAGACGCATTTGGCAGAATCTCGCGGAAGATCAGATAGCCCATACCTTCACCGCGCAGTTTCGCGGCCTCGATATAGTCCATCACAACGATGTTGATCCCAACCGCCCGCGCCAGACGGAAGACACGTGTGGAGTCGATCACAGCAATGATGACGATCATGAAGTAGGTCAGCGGAATACCAAGAACCGGCGCCCAGACGCTGGCGATTGTCATCAACAACAGCGCAAAGATCAGCGAGGGAATGGCCATGAGCACGTCAACCGCGCGCGAGATGAACTGGTCCAGCCAGCCCCCGATTGTCGCCGCCAGGAAACCCAGCGTCGCACCAATCACGAACGCCAGAACGGTGGTCGCAAACGCGATTCCCACAGTGTTCTGCGCGCCGTAGATTAGGCGGCTGAGGATGTCGCGACCAATCTGATCAGTTCCCAGGGGATAATCCGGATTGCCGCCAATGGCCGGATCGCCGCCGGGCACGATGTTGGCCGCACCAAGGATTTCTTCCTGCCCATAAGGCGCAAGGGGTCCGACAAAATACATCACGATGAAGACGATCAGCGTGACGCTGACAACTCCAACAATCGACTTTGCCGCGTCCTTGCGAAAGTTCACTCGGGCGTAGACGCATAAGGGTACGCCAAGCGCAGCCAGCACAATGATCGTAATCGCCGAGATCTGCCCGGCAAAAACTGCCAGGAACGCGTAAAAGATGATTGTGATGATCCCGAACGCCGCCGTGAGCGGCATTGACCGGAACAGTTTTTTACTGCCCTCAGACCCGATGTAGATCCCCGCGAGTCGGAAATAGTAAGCAATGATCGCAAAGCCGATAAAGCCCTCGATCGCCACCCGTATGAAGAAGTATTTATTCGCAATCGCTGGCTCTGCGGTGCGCGCGGTGTAGTACACCGATATGACCCAAATGAGCAGCGCCGCACCCAGAACATAACCGAAGGCAACGCCAAATGGCATGTCTCGATAGTAAGGTGCGTTTTTGGTCAGTTTCTGACCCGCGAAACGAAATGCCCAACCGCCTGCAGCAATGACCGCAAGGGCGACAACAAGTTGTACCCAGATACTCATTTTGGATGCCTCAGACGTGGGTTAGAGATAATTGACAGGATGTCCGCCATCAGGTTCAGCAGGATGTAAGCTGCGGCAAAGATCAGGCAGCATGCCTGCACCACAGGAATATCCCGAATTTTCACACTGTCGACGAACAGCTGACCGATACCCGGATAAACGAACACCACCTCAACCACGACCACACCGGTGATCAGGTAGGCGAGGTTGAGTGCAATCACGTTGATGATCGGCGCCAGAGCGTTTGGCAGGGCGTGCTTAACAATCACCCGCATCGGCGAGATACCCTTGAGCCGCGCCATCTCGATATAAGGAGAGGCTAAGAGGTTGATAATCGCCGCCCGTGTCATCCGCATCATGTGGGCGGTCACAACCAGTGTCAGTGTCAACGCTGGAAGCAACGTCTTGGTTAGGCGCTCACTGAACTCCATGCCATCGTAGATGTTGGAGAGCGAAGGCAGGATCGGGTTCAAAACTGCCAGAAACAGGATCAGCACATAAGCCATGAAGAATTCAGGTGACGAAATGGACGACAACGTCATCACGTTCGCGGCCCGGTCAAAAATCGAGTTCCGGTAAAGTGCTGCCAGAATGCCCAAGGTGACCGCGATTGGCACCGCGATCATCGCCGTAACACCGGCCAGGAACATTGTGTTCGCAAATCGTGGTCCAACCTGAGCCGCCACCGACGCCAAACCTGATCCGGTGTCAGAACCGGCAAAGCTGGCAAAGTTCGCTTGCGCAAAACTATTGCCCAGATCACCTTGAATAGCCCCGCCCAGCCACTGGAAGTATCGCGTCACCGGGGGATCATTCAGTCCTAGGTCTTTACGGATAGCTTCAATCGCTTCTGGAGTAGCGCCCTGACCCAGGATGGCTTGGGCAAAATCACCCGGCAGCAAGTTCACCGCCGTGAAAATTACGATTGAAACAACGAGCAGCGTCAGAAGCCCAAGGCCGAGACGCTGTGCAATGATTCTGAGTATAGAGGCCACGTGTCCTCACCTGTTGTGTCGTTATATCTTTGATTGCGTTCAGGTTAACGGTGCACGGCCACCTGTAAAGACAGAAAAGAAACTTTCTGTCTCACCTTTGCGCTTTCACTGTATTTTGGTTGGTTTTTGCAGGATTATTTGTACTGCTGGCGCTAATTTGGCATCTGCGCTGGACTTATGAGGTCGCCAGATTTTGCATGATCCGGACCAGTTCAGCACTGATACCGGGCTCTGAAAGAGCGTGTCCGGCATCGCGGATCATGCGCAATTGACCGTTTTCCCACCCCTGACTTAGTGCATAAGCCGAACGCGGCGGACAGATCATATCGTAGCGTCCTTGCACGATAAATCCGGGGATCTCGGCAATCTTTTCTAGGCGATTCAGAATGTGGCCGTCTTCCTCAAGAAAGCCAGCGTTTTTGAAATAATGATTTTCCAAACGCGAAAAAGCGCGTGCATATTCCGCTGGTGGCTCTCCCCAAGAACCGTTGGAATGGATCGATGCCAGAGCGTTTTCCCACGCTGCCCAAGCCCGCGCAAATTTGACTTCGGTCGCGTGATCGCCTGAAAACAATCGCGTGTGATAGGCGCCAATCATGTCGCCGTGTTCGTCTTCTGGGATCAGGCTTGAAAATCGCTCCCAAGGTTCCGGCCAGAATTGGCCAGCTCCGCCGCCATAAAACCAATCCAACTCACGTTGGGTCATCAGGAAAACACCACGCAGAACAAGGCACGCCACGCGTTGTGGATGCGTTTGCGCATAAATCAGCGACAAGGTCGCCCCCCAACTGCCGCCAAAAACGATCCAGTCGTCAACACCCAGATCCTGGCGAATACGCTCCATATCCGCCACGAGGTGCCATGTTGTATTGGCGTCAACAGAAGCATGTGGCTTTGAGCGACCGCAACCGCGCTGATCAAACAGGATTATCCGATAGACCTTGGGGTCGAAATAACGTCGCATCGCGGGGCTGCAGCCACCACCCGGCCCGCCATGCACCACAACCACGGGCAATCCGTCGGGGCGCCCGGATTGCTCGACATAAATCTGATGCCCGTCGCCCACATCCAGCATCCTCTGGTCAAAAGGTTCGACCGGAGG
The DNA here is from genome assembly GCF_947498095.1 of uncultured Shimia sp. Classification (GTDB taxonomy): domain Bacteria; phylum Pseudomonadota; class Alphaproteobacteria; order Rhodobacterales; family Rhodobacteraceae; genus Shimia. Next base: position 351,135 of record NZ_CANMJE010000001.1, read on the forward strand.
ATAAAGATAATGCACTGCGCGCTTTTGGCTCGGGTTTCTATCCATCAGTGACCTATATAAGAGCAGATGGCTCACATGAAGCATACGGAGATCACAATGCAAGCGTCTCAAACCACTGTCGACCCTTCGGAAGTGGCAAAATTCGAAGCGATGGCCGCCGAATGGTGGGATCCAAAGGGCAAGTTCAAGCCCCTGCACCAGATGAATCCCTGCCGTCTTGACTATATCACATCACAGATCGCTGCCGAATTTGACCGTGATCTCAGTGCGCAACGCCCGTTCGAAGGGCTGCAATTGCTGGATATTGGCTGCGGAGGAGGGTTGCTGAGCGAACCCATGGCCCGCCTTGGCGGCTTGGTGGTTGGGGCAGATGCGGCACCACGCAACATCCCGGTTGCGCAAATCCACGCGGAACAATCCGGCCTTGATATCGATTATCGCAACACCACTGCCGAAGCGATGGCCGAAGCGGGTGAACAATTTGACGTGGTCCTGAACATGGAAGTGATCGAGCATGTTGCCGACCCACTTGCCTATCTCACTGCCTGTCGTCAGCTGTTGAAACCGGGCGGGCTGCATCTGTGCTCGACCATCAATCGCAACGCCAAGAGCTTTGCAGCGGCCATCGTCGGCGCAGAATACGTCATGCGCTGGCTGCCAAAAGGCACGCATGAATGGCACAAGTTCATTACACCGGATGAGTTGTTCTCGCTGATCGAACAGGCAGGGCTGACCCCCGTTGACCGCAAAGGCTATGTGTTCAACCCGATCAGTTGGCAGTGGTCGATCTCTGATCGTGATCTCAGCGTCAACTATGTCACCGCAAGCACCAAGCCAACCTAAGTGCGACGTTAGCCCACTTCTAATTTAAGCCTTAGCTCTCGCAAGATCGGAAGTGTGGCGCGCACCCGCGCCTCACCCAGTTCTTCGACAATGTCTGTTATCATTGGCGCGATTGATTGCAGCGCCTGATCCCGCGCAGCGCGGCCTGCCGGGCTGATCCCGACAATCTTGCGACGCGCGTCGTCCCAATCGGGGCGGATATGTACGTATCCTGCAGCTTCTAGCTTGTGCAGCGTGTTCGTCATCGCCCCGCGCGTTACGTGAAAGGTTTTGGCCAATTGCGCTGGGCTACGCTCGGCACCTGCAGGTGTCAGGTGGTTGAGAACAGAAAAGTGGGACAGCTCCATACCTTTGGGCAACGCCTTGGTCAGACGTGCCCGAGCCATTTGGTCGGCCATCAGGATTTCCCCAAAAAGGGAAATCGCCAGTGTGTTGTTGTCACTCATTCAGGGTCCGTCAAACTCGCGGTCATGGCCCAGAGCGGGCACCTTACCCCGTGCTTTTGCCACCTGTTCAAGGTCCAGATCAACATAAGAGATGCCGCAGCCCTCTCCGGCATCTAATAAAACCTCGCCCCAAGGCGCAATTACAAGCGAATGCCCATAAGTGCGCCGCTGGGCGCCCCGGGATGCCTGATGCTGACCTGTTTGCGCCGGAGCCAGCACGTAGCAACCCGTCTCAATAGCCCTCGCCCTCAACAAAGTGTGCCAATGAGCCTCCCCGGTCACATGCGAAAACGCCGCCGGGACGGTCAGAATCTGCGCTCCAGCCTTGGCCAGTGTCCGGTAAAGATGTGGGAAGCGCACATCGTAACAGATCGTCATCCCGACATTGCCAAACGGTGTTTCTACCATCGTGGCCCTGGTGCCGGGACGATACCCGTCCGACTCGCGGTAGGTTTCCTCGGGCGTCACTTGCACGTCAAACATATGAATCTTGTCATATCGCGCGACGATCTCGCCTTCCGGGTTGATCATGACGGACCGGTTGGCAAAGCGTCCGTCCTGGTCGTGGGTCTTGAGCGCCAAGGACCCGATCAGCAGCCAAATGCCCAGCGCCCGCGCTTCGTCCTGTAGCGCGGAGAGAGTCGGATCATCCGCTTCAAGGTGCAAAACAGTGTTTTGATGGGTACGACTCATCGAGACGATATTGGTAACTTCAGGCGTAAGAACAAAGCCCGCACCATTTTTTACGGCCTCGCGCAGCATTTCCCGAACCGTCTCTAGGTTTTCAGATGGATCGTCTGACGAGGTAATCTGCAACAGGGCCGCGCGCATGTCTCAGGCCGCCAACAGCGAATCGAGCTTACCTGCATGCTCAAGCGCATAGAGATCATCACATCCGCCGACATGAATCTCTCCAACAAAAATCTGAGGAACGGTGCGACCACCATTGGCGCGCTGGATCATCTCTGGCTTGCGGTCTGGCGCGCGAAACACGTCGATTTCCGTAAAGGTGACGCCTTTCTGTTTTAACAAGCGCTTTGCGGCGTGACAGAAGCCACACAGAGGGCTGGTGTAGATTTCGACTGGTTTCATTATGCAATTCCCACGCGGTTTGAACGTTTGTGCTGGATTTAGGCATCCTTTGCAACGCGCGCCAGTACCAGCACGTTCACTTCTCTGGCACGTGCCTCAATACACGCCCGCGTTGCCGCATCTAGGGTTGCGCCCGATGTCATTACGTCATCGACCAGCAAAACAGGACGCCCTGCAATCTGATTTAGCCGTCGTGGATGAGGGCGTATCGCGCCCTGCATTTTTTTGAACCTTTCCTCCTGTTTCAACCCATCCATATGGCCGCGAACACTGGGTCGCTGCAAAAGGTCGGGGCAAAACTCCAGATTCAACGTCTCTGCCACGACCTTTCCCAACAGGGCCGCCTGATTGTACCGACGCATCAAAAAGCGTCGCCGGTGCAAAGGAACCGGTGCAACGATCATATTCTCACACAAGAGCGGTTGCGCGGCGCGGGCCATCCATTGCCCGGCAGGGTGCGCCAATTCCTGTTTGTCGGCATGTTTCAGGCCCAGAACGATGCGCCGTGCATTGTCGCGATACAACATCGCCGCCCGCCCCTGCCCCCACAAACGCGGCATTTTGAGGCAAACGTCACAGTGAATGGGCGTTCCGTCAGATACTCCGGGCAAAGGAACGCCGCATCCATCACACACCAATCCACCGATAAAGGGCGTCTCACCCCAGCAGGTCCCGCAAAGACCAAAATCCCCTTCAACCATCTCACCACAGCTTACACAGCGCGATGGATAAATGAGGCGGATCGCCGTTTGAATCTTGTCTCTCATCACCCTATGGTCCGCGCCATGCAGAACACCCCAACCATGACCGATAGAACCGCCCTCTTGCGTCACCGCGCTCGCGCTGACCAAAACGGCGGTCTGTTCTTGCAAGAAACAGCTCTTGAAGACGTTCAGGATCGCCTCACACTGGTTAACAGGGGGTTTACGAAGGTTGCGATTGTCTGTGCCTTTTCAGATCTTTGGCGTCGGGTCGCGCCGCATGCAGACATCCTTGCGGACGAGGATGTACTGGACCTGGAAACCGGTGCCTATGATCTTGTGATCCATGCAATGTGCCTGCATTGGGCAAATGACCCTGTGGGCCAGGTCATCCAATGTCGCCGGGCGCTTAAGGGTGACGGGTATTTTCTAAGCGTGAGCTTCGGTGGGCAGACGCTACACGAACTGCGCGCAGCAATGGCCGAGGCCGAAGCACAGGTTAGCGGTGGCCTGTCGCCTCGCGTGGTTCCAATGGGTGAAATTCGCGATCTTGGCGCGCTGCTACAACGCGCTGGACTGGCGTTGCCCGTAGCAGATGCGGTGCCGCTCAAGGTTACGTACGAAACGCCGTGGCACCTGATGCGCGATTTGCGCGCAATGGGAGAAGCAAATGCGCTGCACGGACGCCTACGCCGCCCAACCGGTCGCAACGTCTTGCTGCGCATGGCAGAAATCTACAATTCGGAATACATGGAAGACGGTCGCATCCCGGCCACGTTTGAATTGATATTCCTGTCTGGTTGGGCGCCCGACGCAAGCCAGCCTCAGCCGTTGCGGCCCGGGTCAGCCGGCGCGCGACTGGCAGAAGCGCTTGGCACAGATGAGACGCCCTTGAAGGATTGACAGCGCATTTATGTGCGCTAGGTCACGATGACTGATGAGATGATGTGAGGTTACGATGCAGAATGCCAATGCCACCCGCCCTGAACATGGCCCCGCGGACCATCCCAAAGTGGCGCGCGGCAAGACCGGGGTGTTGCTGGCCAATCTGGGTACGCCGGATGGCTATACTTATTGGCCAATGCGGCGGTATCTGAACCAATTCCTGTCAGACAAGCGTGTGATCGACTATCCGGCATGGAAATGGCAACCTATTCTCCAAGCCATCATCCTAACCAAGCGTCCTTTCAGCTCGGGCGAAGCTTATAAGTCGATCTGGAATCACGACGTTGACGAAAGCCCGCTACTCACGATCACCAAGGCACAAACCGCCAAGATCGATGCAGTTATGAAGGGCAGCTTTGGTGGCGACGTGATGGTCGATTTCTGCATGCGCTATGGCAACCCCTCAACCGAATCGAAAGTGCGCGAAATGGTGGCCGCGGGCTGTGAGCGCATCTTGTTCTTTCCCCTGTATCCGCAATATGGCGGGGCAACGACAGCCACTGCCAACGACGAGTTCTTTCGCGCCTTGATGAAAGAAAAATGGCAACCCGCCGTGCGGACCGTACCAGCCTATTACGACAACCCGGGCTATATCGAGGCTCTGGCTCAATCCATCGAACGCACCTATGGCGAGATGGACAAGAAGCCGGAGATCTTAGTGGTGTCGTACCACGGGATGCCTATCAGATATCTTGAAGAGGGCGATCCTTACCACTGCCACTGCATGAAAAACACGCGCCTTCTCAAAGAGCGTTTGGGTTGGGATGACACGCAACTTAAGACGACATTTCAATCCCAGTTTGGCCCGGAAGAATGGCTTCAACCTTACACGGTGGAAGAGGTGGCCCGACTTGCCCGAGAAGATGGCAAAAAGAGTATTGCCGTGATTGCACCTGCGTTTTCGTCCGATTGCATCGAAACGCTGGAAGAGATCAACGAAGAGATCAAAGAGAGTTTCGAAGAGGCCGGCGGTGAAGACTTCACCTATATTCCATGCCTGAACGATGACGACGCTCATATCTCGGCACTGTCAAACATCATCCAAGACAACCTGAAGGGTTGGATTGGATAAGCTCTAGCCCCTAATCAAGGCAAAGAAGTGATTCTAAAAAGAAAAGGCGGAGCCAATGGCTCCGCCTTCCCAAATTCGCAAAGATGCGTAATACGCGCTTACAGCGATACTGCTGCGGCAACGATCGCGATCAGCAGAAGCGGAACCCAGATCGCAGAATCAGAAGACGATGCTTCAGTTTCAACGATTTCAGGCTCTACAACTGGGTCAGCCATCGAACCGGCAAATGCGGTCGATGCAGCGGCGGTCAGTGCAGCGGCGAGAACGAGTTTTTTCATAGTATCCTCCAGATATTTAGCTTCACGTCGGCAATATGGGCGACGCAAAGCTCCCAAGACTTACCTCGTAACCTTGTCTAAACAGCAATGGGGGTGGATTGCAAACCCAAGATTGCAGGTGACAGGGCGTGAGAGACAAAATGTCGTCAAATAAGCAACACTTGCGTGCCTACTTTGGTCAAGCTGAACAATTCAGCAATGTGTTCGTTGTAAAGACCGATGCATCCGTTGGACGATCTGCGCCCTATTTTACGCGTATCATGGGTGCCGTGTATCCGATAATAGGTCCAGCTTAGATACAACGCATGCGTGCCCAGTGGATTGTCGGGACCAGGTGGCACATGGGGCGGCCATTCTGGGTTACGCTTCTTCATCGCAGGCGTCGGTGTCCAGCTTGGGCCCTCAACTTTACGAATAACTTTGGTGCGTCCACGTCGCGTAAGGTCTTCTGTCAAAGGGACAGACGATGGATACAGCTTGTAGACCGATTGATCCTCGGACCAGTAGTGAAGCGCCCGCGAGGTCACATCGACCAGAATGGCGCCGTTACGGGTGTTTGAGAAATAGGGGCGCCAATCAAGCGAACGGAAGCTTGATATGTTGCGCACAACCACCTCATCAATGTCACGCTCGACCTCGGTCGTGTTTGCGGTCTGGGCAATTGCTGGCGCGCTTAGAAACGCGGCACCGCTCGCCAGAAAGGCGCGGCGGCCAAAACGAGAGTTGGATTTGTCTGTCATTTTGATCCTCGGCGAAAGTCTGCTGGTCGATCCGGTATTAATATGGCGAGAATGCCTCAGTCGCAAATCAAACACTTGTCATTTGGCAATCTCACGCTGATGTGGGTTTTCAAGGCAACGCTGCCTGCGATACACGTGCGGTCATAGTTCAAAGACGGAACAGACAATGACGCGATTCCTGGCACTAATTTTGGCTTCGACACTGGCTGTCGCAGGTTGTGACACAACAACCAGCAATGGCGGTGCAACCGGCGCCAAACAGTATAAAATCTCGTCTAACAGCACGGCCAAAATCCAATATCGGGTTCTCGACTCGGTCAATGCGTTGCGTCAGGCTTCTGGAGCCGCCCCGCTAGAATTGAACGCACAGCTCAACGCTGCTGCGGCGACTCATGCGCGTGATATGTCGATCCAAAACCGCCCATGGCATTTCGGTTCAGACGGATCATCGCCAATCCAACGTGTTCAACGTGTCGGATATCAAGGGCGTTTTCTTGGGGAAACCATCTCGGAAACTTACGAGAATGAAATGCAGACCCTTGAGGCATGGTTGGCCCAGGAAGACACCAAGCAGATTCTTATGACCCCAGAAGCGCAGGACCTCGGTATTGCATGGTTCCAAGAAAAGAGCGGCAAGATTTGGTGGACTTTGGTGACTGGAACCCGACTTGAAGGCCCGCAAGTTCAAAATGCGGCACCAGCCTCCCCGCCGGTTTCAGGGTAACTATTCGTAAATCGAAACCACGGTGCCCATCCCAACCATAGAATAGATTTCTTCCATTTCGCGGTTGGTCACAGCGACACATCCCGCCGTCCAGTCGACACCACCCTTGCGATACTGCCAAGGGCGGCCGTGAATAAAGATGTCCCCGCCAGGGTCTTTCCCGATTGACCGCGCATAGGCGACATCTTGGGCATTCGGGTAATTGATCCCAATTGAAAGGTGGAATTCGCTATTCGGGTTGCGCCGGTCGACGCGATAGTCCCCTTCGGGCGTTTTGCCGTCGCCCCTGATCTCTTTGTGCCCCAAAGGCTCAAACCCCAAGCCGACATCATAGGTCTTCAGCACCTCATCATTGTGCATCAGGTACATTTTCCGATTTTCTTTATAGATCAAAACCCGCGTGACCTCTGGGCCATCATAGGTTTTGAACTTGGAAGAGCATGCCGACAGGCTGGTTAGCATAACCGCAACCAACACCCATGATATCCACCGCATCGACCTGTCCTCGTCCTGTTTTTTTAGACAATAGCGCTTTCGACGGCATGCGGATAGCGCGCAGATCGGTTTCGCGCAATCGTGATCGGGTCAGATGGCAGAAAACCGCGCTGCAAGCTCGATATGCGACGACCATCGGAACTGATCCACAACCTGCACCCAATCCAGCTGATATCCCGCAGCCACCAGAATGGCCGCATCCCGCGCAAAGGTCACAGGATTACATGAGACATAGGCGATGACGGGAACAGATGAACCGGCCAACTCGCGAACTTGCGCCTCGGCACCTGCACGGGGCGGGTCGATCACGACGAAATCATACTTGAGATCCTGCGGGATCAACGGATTTCGAAACAGGTCACGTGCCTCGGTTGTCACTTTCTTTAGGCCTTCTGCCGCGCGCCACCCTTTGTCCAAGGCCTCCAGCATTGGGGCGTCATACTCGATCGCGTGCATTTCAAAGGTTTCGGCCAACGGCAGAGTAAATGTCCCACAGCCTGCAAACAGGTCGACGCCCTGCTTTCCCGCCTCTCCAACAGCTTCGACAACTGCCGCCAGCAACGACGCTTCGCCTTGTTGCGTGGCCTGTAAAAAGGCGCCCGGCGGCGGCACCACATTTGCACGCCCAAATCGCTGAACCGGAGGCTGACGCGTCGCGACGACCTCCCCCTCCCAAGACAGGCGTGCCAAGCCAAGTTTCTCAGCCTCTTGTGCCAACTGGCTTAAGAAAGGGCCATCCAGGGGTTTGCCGCCGGTCACTGCTATATCCAAACCGCCAGAAGTCAGCGTCGCATTTACGCTCAACGCGCCTTTGCGGCTTGCCCCAGTCACGGCCAGTGCTTCAGCAACAGGAATTGCCGCCATCAGATCAGGATGCAGCAAGCGGCAATCGGGGATTTCGCAAATCACATCGCTGGCACGTTGATGGAAGCCGACCAAGGCACCCTTTTTTGTGCGGCGGGCCGACAGAACTGCCCGTCGGCGCGCGGCTGGAGGCGACGTAGCAATGGGCCTCATCTCGGCCTCAAGGCCCTGAGCAGCCAAAGCCTGCACCACAACGCCAAGCTTCCAATCTGACACGAAAGCGTCGCTGGCATGCTGTAGCTGACAGCCGCCACAAGACTTAAAGTGGCGGCAGGGCGGTTTTACCCGCTGATCCGAAGGCCGCTCAATGCGCACACCGGTCAAGCGATCACCTTCCAAGTCACCGCTCACCAATTCACCGGGCAAGGTCAAAGGCACATAGACCGGGCCCTCGGCAATGCCGTCACCGTGGTGCCCGAGGCGCTCTATCTTTAACTCAACCATACCGCCTACTCCGCGTCGTCATCGGCATTGATAAAGCCACCGGACTGCCGCGCCCAGAATCCGGCATAGAGCCCGCCTTTGGCCAATAAGTCACCATGAGTTCCCTCTTCGACGATGTGTCCGCCGTCAAGCACAAGAATGCGGTCCATCCGCGCAATGGTCGACAAACGGTGCGCGATCGCGATCACAGTCTTGCCTTCCATCATGCCATAGAGCGTTTCCTGAATAGTCGCTTCGACCTCTGAATCAAGCGCGCTCGTCGCCTCATCCAGTAATAGGATTGGAGCGTCCTTTAACAAGACTCGCGCCAACGTAATCCGCTGCCGTTGTCCGCCGGACAGTTTCACACCCCGTTCCCCGACCTGCGCCTCGTAGCCGCTGCGCCCTTCGGGGTCTTGCAAGTCCATTATGAACTCATGCGCCTCGGCCTTTTTGGCCGCTTCCAGCATCTCTGTCTCAGTCGCATCCGGACGGCCATAAAGGATGTTTTCGCGCACTGACCGATGCAAAAGGGCACTGTCCTGCTGCACCATGCCAATCTTGTCGCGCAAGCTGCCCTGCGTGACCTGCGAGATATCCTGGCCGTCGATATAGATGCACCCGCCCTCGGCGTCGTAGAACCGCAGCAACAGCTTCACCAGCGTCGACTTGCCCGCACCAGACCGTCCGATCAGCCCGATTTTTTCGCCTGGATTGATGGTCAAAGAGATCGCGTCCAAACCCCCGGCGCCACGCCCATAGTGGTGGGATAGAGACTGAATTTCGACTTTTCCTGACTGCATCTGCAGCGGCTTCGCGTTTGGAGGATCCACCAGCGTGATGGGCTGGGCAATGGTCTCCATGCCTTCTGCAACAACCCCCAACTGGCGGAAAAACGTGGTCAGCGCCCACATGATCCAACCCGTCATGGCATTCAGCCGCAAGGTCAATGCGGTCGCCGCCGCGACCACGCCGACGCTGGCAGACCCTTGCATCCACAACCAGAAACCCCAGCCAACAACCGAAACAATCAGCAGGCCATTCAGGAACACCAATGAGAAATCCATGATCGAGTAGATCCGCATTTCATCACGAAATGTCTCGCGCGAATACTCAATCGCTTCCTTGGCATAGTCCATTTCACGATCATCGTGTGCAAAGAGCTTAACCGAATGAATGTTCGTATAGGCATCCACCACGCGGCCCGTGACTTGTGACCGCGCATCCGATGCGCGTTGAGAGGCCGGGCCAACCCGCAGCATCGTCCAGCGCACCAAGAGGCCGTAGAGCACAAGCCATCCAAGCATTGGGATCACGAGACGTGGATCACTGTCCGCCAAAAGGATCGTCGCGCCAATGAAATAGGCGAGCGAAAATGTGATTGCATCAAAGATCTGGAACACGGCCTCGCCGGCAGCCGGAGGCGTCTGCATGATCCGATTGGCAATCCGGCCTGCAAAGTCGTTTTCGAACCAACCAACCGACTGCCGCAGCACATGTTTATGCGCGCGATACCGGATCAGCGTTCCAAAGTTGGGCAGGATCGTATTGTTCATCAACAAGACGTCCAAAGCCTGAATCACCGGACGCAAAAACAGGATAAACAGCGCCACAAGGATCAGCTCAAAACCGTGAGAGGTCCAGACTTCTGCCGGTTCGCCGGACAGGAGGTCGACGATCCGGCCCATATAGCCGATCAGGCCGATCTCAACGGCTGCAACGATGATCGACATGATCGCTGCGATCCAGAATACCTTCTTGAAAGGTTGCGAATAGGCCCAGAGAAACGGCCACAGTTTCTGCGGCGGCGTATCTGTCTCGGGATAGTCGCAATAAGGGTCAACAAGGTTTTCGAAAAACTTAAACATGGGGGAATCCAAAGTTGGAAATGCAAAATGGTCCGGCAAAGCCAGCAGGCAACGCCGTAGTGAGGTCAAATGTGGCTTAGGTCAGCCAAATCCCTCGATACATTTTGCACCCTCCCTATTCTTTGGGTCCGCAAACTGTGGTCCAGAGGGCGGGTCCATGTCAACCGCCTTAGATCAAGACCATGACTGAAAAGACTGCCAGTGCGATTGCCATACTGCGCGTAAAGATCTGCCAGGCCACAGGAGTTGTCAGAAGAAAAGACAGTAACGCCCCTGTGCTGGACCAAAAGAGACAGACAAACAGGTTCAGGCCAGAAAAAGCGCTGCCCAATCGAAGAGCCTCCAGATACGGAGGCAGATCCGACGCATAAGCCGACGCGGCCGCCAACGCGACCACCCAAACCTTGGGATTGACCCATTGGAAAAACACGGCTTCGGTCAGAGTAAAGGGGCGGTCCCGGACGCCCGTGTCGTTTGGGCGCGAAACCCAAAGCCGAAAAGCCAGCCACATAATCCATACTGCCGAGACAAGCTTTAGGCTCCATTCCAGAACAGGCCACTGCAAAAGCATTGTCCCGATTCCAAGACCTGTCAGACCAGACGTAACTCCGACACCAATGACCACTCCGCCTAGGTGCGGCAGAGTTCGGCGAAAGCCAAAGCGAGCGCCGGAGGACGTCAAAAGAATGACGTTCGGGCCCGGACTAAACAAACCCAGAAAAACAAAAGCATAAAGTGGGTCAATTTGAGCGAAAAAAGCGGGAATAGTCACTATTTCTGGCTCAGAAGTGTATCGCGTGTGAGTGTGAATCCAGAGGATATCCACAAGCCCTCAAGCCGCGACAGCTCTGCGCCCAAAGCTGCGCCCTGAAACGCCGGCATGAGGTCCTGGGGCTTTATTGGAAACACCGCCTTTGCGCCAGTTTCGAGATCTTGCATCAAGGTTTGTGCCAATGGTGTTTCCAGCAGAGCCGCACGCAACAGCATGATCGCACGCGCAGTATGGACGCCGTGATGATAGGCCAAAGCCGATGCGGATTTGGCGCTGGCCACTTCGTCCCGCAACTTATCCAGTTGGCGTGCCTGCTTCTTGGACAAACGCAACCGATCTGAAACATTCATCCCACCCAATGCGGCGAGGCGTGTCAGTGCGTCGGGCTCAGCGCCTATCAGGCTTTCCAGATGCACCAGAGGGGCAAGCGCACGGTCATCTGCACCCTCGATCACCTGCGTAAGTACTCCGGCATGACGCATCGCAGCTACCGCTGGCGCTGGATCAGGTGCCGCCAACAGCTTGAGCACCTCAGCGCCCAGCCGTTCCTTCGAAAGGCCGGCTATTCCCTCGACACATTCCGCGATCGCCGCGTGTGCATCGGGATCCATACCCTTGGAGGCATCACCATACCAAGCATGGAATCGAAAGTACCTAAGGATACGCAGATAGTCCTCGCGGATACGCAGTTGCGCGTTGTCGATAAAGCGCACCTGACGTGCTTCTAAGTCAGACATGCCGCCCAAGGGATCAACGACCGTTCCGTCTGGCCGCGCATAAAGCGCATTCATTGTAAAATCACGACGGCGCGCATCATCCTCAACACAAGACGAAAACGCGACAACAGCGTGTCTTCCATCCGTTTCGACATCCTTACGGAATGTCGTGATCTCATGGGGGATCCCACCAGAAACCACAGTGATAGTTCCATGATCAATGCCGGTTGGGATGGCTTGAAAGCCCACTTTCCGCGCCAGATCCAAGACGACCTGTGGATGTGCATCTGTTGCGATATCCAGATCGTTGACCGCCACTCCCATCAGCGCATTGCGCACGCAGCCCCCGACGAAAAGGGCTTGATACCCGGCATCAGTCAACATCGCGCAAACAGCCTTAGTCTGCGGATTGTCCAACCAATCACCGGAGATGTGCGTCACGGGTTCATCCTTTCGGCCAGCCCCCGCAGGATACGCGCAGTGGCGCCCCAGATGTAATAGGGGCCGAAGGGGACGGTAAAGTAAGATCGCCGCTGACCCATCCAGCGTCTGGATTGTACCGAAAAGCGTGCCGGGTCTGTGACATGAGCCAGAGGCACCGAAAAGACTTCATCCACTTCGCCAGGCTCTGGAACGATGTCAAATGTGTCTCTAACCCGGCCCAAAACAGGCGTGACCGTAAAACTGGTGACGGTTTCGTGGAACGGTAATGTTCCCAGAACATCGACGTTGTCGATCGGCAGTCCAATCTCTTCGTTGGCTTCCCGCAAAGCGGCGGCAATGACATCTGTGTCGCCTTCATCCTGTTTTCCACCGGGAAAGGCGATCTGGCCCGGGTGGTGTTTCAAATGCGAAGCCCGCTTCGTCAGGATCACAAAAGGCGCGCCATCGCGCAGTTCAATCGGCACCAAAACACCGGCCGGACGCAGTTTCCGACCCTCCTGCAAAACCACGTCTGGGTTCAGGTCAAAGTCGGACGAGGCGCCGGTTTCACGGCCCAGCGCCTTCAAAACATGTTCAAGTGGATCAGGCACTGCCTGTCTCTTTTGCATCTTTACCGACAGTTGTGGGGTCAAGATCGTAATGTGCGCCACAGAACTGACAGTCTGCCGTGACCCGGCCTTCGGGTGTCGTCATCTTTTGAATGTCCTTGACCGAATAGATCGACAAAGATTGGCGTACGCGATCTTCCGAGCACGAGCAGCCAAACTGAACGGGTTGAGCATCATAGACCCGAGGCAATTCTTCATGGAACAGGCGCACCAAGAGATCCGCAGGCGACACAGAAGGGCCGATCATTTCAAGGTCTTCGACACTGTCCAACAGGATATTGGCGCGGTTCCAGTTTTCCCCATCCTGGTCGTTCAGCACGTCCTGTGCCAGCAACAGCCCACCTTCACCGCTACCTCCTTCGCCAGACACATGAGGCGAGGCCTTGGGCATGTGTTGCAGCATGATACCGCCAGCGCGCCAATGCTCTGGGACGCCGGGCTCGATCGACTTGCCGAACCGCAAGGCAAACCGTGTTGCCAACTGTTCGGATTGCGCGAAATAGGCCTCGGCGCTGGCCTTGATCGATCCGCCAGTCAGGCCACTGATACCCTGATAGGGCTCCATGCCTTTGCCTTGGTCAATCAGCACCGCAAAATAGCCGTTTCCAACCTGATCAAAGGGTTCGCCTTCGGTGATGCGATCCGCGTCATAATTTGCATAGGCACGAATGCGGGCGGGCTCACCCTCTTTGGTTGGACCATAATAGTCCGTCGCGATCATCCGTACGGGTCCATTGGACTGTACCTGCAAGGACAATTTCCAACGGAGTTTGACGGTTTGCCCGATCAGCGCGGTCAGCAATGTCATTTCAGCGACCAGAGCTTCAACCACGGGCGGATAATTGTGCTGCTTCAGCACACCATCCAGCACGCCATCCAAACGTGCGACGCGACCGCGAATGTCCGCATTGTCCAGTTGGAACGGCAGCACAGTGTCGTCCCAGGCGATTTTATTACCAAGTGTCATGGAGCGTTCCTAAAGGCTTTCCTTGCCATACCGCGACTATATAAGGGCGGCAAGTCGAACGAAAAGGGGCCAACATCATGATCCGCAGATTCGGAGAACCGCCACGAAGCGATGTGGCCTATACTCTGCGACCGGGCGCCTATGCGGTTCTGATGAGGCATGGGCAGATGCTGGTGACGTTTCAGGCAGAGCCGGACTATGAGTTTCAGCTGCCCGGTGGCGGGATTGATCCCGGGGAATCTCCGATCGTTGCGCTGTACCGAGAGGTTTATGAGGAAACTGGGTACAGCATCTCAAATCCCCGCCGGCTGGGGGCGTTTCGGCGCTTTGTGTATATGCCCGAATACGAGATCTGGGCAGAAAAGCTGTGCACAATTTACGCCGCGCGCCCGGCTGTTCGAAAGGGCCCCCCAACCGAGCCGGGCCACACCGCCCACTGGTTGCCACCAGAACAAGCGATCCCACTATTGGCCAATCCCGGCGACAGGTATTTCGCTGATTTGGCGAACTGCTAAATCCACGGGCCCCGATACTCAAAAAGGATCCCTGAGATGTCATCCGGAAAGCCGACACCATCTGCAAACTCCGACAGTTTCCAGATCAACGCCTCAAGCATGGTTTCCACGCCCTGATCTGCAAGCCCAGCAAGCATTTCGGTCAAACCCTCTTCGCCCAAAATTTCGCCACTCACTTCCGGACATTCTGTGACTCCATCTGACAGCACCAACAATCTGTCGCCAGGCTCAAGCTGGATTTCAAAGGGAGTAAACTCGGCACCTTCAATCAAACCCACGGGCAAACCGCCCGGCCCGTCCTGTTCGATCCTGCCGTCTGCGCGTTGAATCACGGGGTGTGGATGACCAGCTTGGGCCATTTCTATCCGACCGGTTTGCAAATCCACCACAGCAAGCAGAATCGTAAAGTAGTGCTCGGTCTCCATCTCTTCCATGATGATCTGGTTCAGATTAGCGATGACCTCATGTGGCTGCACGTAAGTTTGCGTACCGTCCTGTAGCTGCCGCAAGGCTACGTTTTGCTCTACCGAAGAGGACGAAAGATACCCGGCCAGCCGGGCTGTCATCAGAGCCGAACTGATGCCGTGGCCAGAGACATCAATCGCATAAAGACCGATTTGGCTGTCACTGATCCTGTATTGCCCAACCAGATCGCCGCCCACGTGGCCCGAAGACCGCAACTCCAGCGACACGGCACCCGTTCCAAAGTCTTGAAAGCGATCCGGCACCAATGATTGCTGTAGTTTCTTGGCTTCCATCAGATCGTTGTCGAGCGAATCATAGAGACACTGCAATTCATCCAGCGTCTCAGAGATCATCGAATTCTTTTCCGTCAGCTCTTTTTGCATGCGCAAAATCCGCTCACCAGCGCCTATTCGTGCACGAAGTTCGTGGGCATTTACCGGCTTCATCAGAAAATCATCGGCGCCACCCTCTAGGCCGCGCACGACCTCTTCTTTTTCGCTCTTTGAGGTCAACAGGATGAAATAGCCGTATTGATCCCCCGGAAGTTCTCGGAACGCTTTGCAAAAGGCGAGGCCGTCCATTCCGGGCATAACCAGATCGCTGAGCACCAGATCAGGCGGGGTCTCACGGCATTTCTCAAGAGCCTCATTACCATCGCCAGCCTCAAGCACCTCATAGCCATCACGGGTCAAAGATGCCGTGAGAATGCGGCGCTGTAGTCGGCTGTCATCAACAACCAACACTCGACGGATCGCACCGCCGGCCGTGTTCAACACCTTCTCTGCTGTCAGTTCCAGCACACCAACCCCTTAAACAAAACCGAAGACACACGAACGAACCCCAGCCCTACGCTGCGAGGCTTAATAATCGTTGAACTCTAAAATTGCGCCGACCCCCGGATCAAAGGGGTTTCTTAAGACTTTGGCCTCAAGATTTGCAGCAACCATAGGAGGACGCCTTGATCAATTGGGAGCGAGTGAACGAGTTGCGCGAGGAAATCGGCGCCGAAGACTTTGCCGAAGTGGTTGAGTTGTTCCTTGAGGAAGTTGAACTGGTCATCGAGAAGCTGCGCGAGTCGCCGGATTACGCGACTTTGGGAGAGGACCTGCATTTTCTAAAGGGAAGCGCCCTGAATCTGGGGTTCCGAAACTTCTCTGGCCTATGTCAGGCAGGGGAGACCGCATCTTCCGAGGAGGCCGCTGCAAGTGTCGACATCCCGGAAATTCTTGGCAGCTACAAGACGTCGAAACAGGCCTTTCAAGAGGGCCTGAGAGCTTGAATTCGGAGCTCAGAGTTCACGATTCTCAATGGATACGCCATAGATTGTCGTCAGCAGACTCGCCCCAATCAAAGTCATAAAACAGTTGGCTGCGATTGCGGAAGACAACCCAATCGCCGGAACCATTCCGGTCAACGCGCCCTGAACAATCGACAGCACAAAGCTGACCGCAAAGGTCAATGCTGCAGCGATCATTACAGTAGTGGACAAGGGCGCTGTCGCCTCCCATGCCTGTCGGAATGTCAGTGTACTGCCCACGGCGGTCGCCGGAAGAATCGGGGACAGGCGATAAAAAACCCAGATTCCAAAGATCATTGCGATCGCAGTAACACCCAACATCAGGGCTGGGATGGCTTGCCCGAAAAGAGCGCCGACAAACAATAAGACCCCACTTAGAACCCCGATCACCAAGGCCAACAGCAAAGAAATCGCGATGTAGGAAAGAATCCGGCCGCCGTGAAATGTCGGCACGGCATTTGGAAATTCTTCAAGCAGAACAAAGCGATGCCACGCAACAACCGTCCAGATGGACCCAATAACGATCAACAACACCATACCAAAAATCGGCCCCAGATCCTCTGGCGGCACGCCGGGCTCCAGATCCTGAACCATGATGTCTCCGATCAAAAGAAACCCGGCCACGTAGCAGACGATCAATGGCACAGAGACCCTGATCGCGTGAGGCCAATTGACCATTACCATTCGCACAGAATGGACAAAGAGTTTCCAGCCGCTCACCGTGATTTCTCCCCTTAAGAACTCGGGTAACAAAGTCTTTTTCACCCTCTGTGGCAAGACGCCATTTGTCGATCTCTTGCCCTGATGCAGAAAACCCGCTATCGCGCCTGCGATGTACGTTTAAAGGGAATCCGATATGTCCGCGCCCAAGAAAGTTGTCCTGGCCTATTCCGGTGGCCTCGATACCTCGATCATTCTGAAATGGTTGCAAACCGAATATGGCTGCGAAGTCATTACTTTTACCGCTGACCTTGGTCAGGGTGAAGAGCTTGATCCTGCCCGCAAGAAAGCTGAGATGCTGGGTATCAAGCCGGAAAACATCCACATCGAAGACCTGCGCGAAGAGTTTGTCCGAGACTTTGTATTCCCGATGTTCCGCGCCAATGCGCAGTACGAGGGCCTGTATCTGTTGGGGACGTCGATTGCGCGGCCGCTGATTTCCAAGCGTCTGGTTGAGATTGCCGCCGAGCATAATGCGGATGCCGTCAGCCACGGCGCCACGGGCAAGGGCAATGACCAGGTGCGTTTTGAGCTGGCCTGCTATGCGCTTGACCCCGACATTCAGGTGATCGCACCTTGGCGTGAATGGGATCTTGGCTCGCGGACCCGCTTGCTTGAGTTCGCTGAACAGCACCAGATTCCCGTTGCCAAAGACAAACGTGGCGAAGCCCCCTTCTCGGTTGACGCGAACCTTCTGCACACATCTTCCGAAGGCAAGGTTCTCGAGGATCCGGCTGAGGACGCACCCGATTACGTCTACCAGCGCACTGTGCACCCAGAAGACGCACCGGACACGCCCGAGTACATTGAGATCGGCTTTGAAAAAGGCGACGCTGTGTCGATCGACGGCAAGGCAATGTCGCCTGCCACGATCCTGACCGAGCTTAACGAGTATGGCCGCAAGCACGGTATTGGCCGTCTTGATCTGGTCGAAGGGCGCTATGTCGGCATGAAGTCGCGTGGGATCTATGAAACACCCGGCGGCACCATCCTTCTGGATGCGCACCGCGGTATCGAATCGATCACCATGGACCGCGGCGCAATGCATCTGAAAGACGAGCTGATGCCGAAATATGCCGAGCTGATTTACAACGGTTATTGGTATTCGCCAGAGCGTGAAATGCTGCAGGCCGCCATCGACGCCAGCCAGGATCACGTCACCGGCACCGTCCGCATGAAACTCTACAAGGGCCTCGCCCGCGTGGTGGGTCGCTGGTCGGATCACTCGCTCTATTCAGAAGAGCATGTGACGTTTGAAGAAGATATGGGCGCCTATGATCAGACCGATGCGGCAGGCTTTATCCAGCTGAACGCGCTGCGCCTGAAGCTGATCGCGATGCGGAACAAGCGGGTCGCCAAGTAAGCTCCTGCAACGTCAGCGTTGAGAAACATTCAGCACCCGCCTACCAGTTGGCGGGTGTTTTTCATTGGGGGCCCTGAAATGCTGCAACAAATCGTCGAGCGGATGCAAAAGGAACTGGCATCCAAATCCTTTGACGGATCGCTGAAATTCGACTGTGGTGACGACGGAGTCGTGGTGCTGAACGAAGGCACGGCGACGACGACAGATCAGGACACTGACTGCACCATCAAGATCACGCTCGACAACCTGGTGAAGCTGCTGACCGGCAAACTGAACCCGATGACAGGCGTTATGACTGGAAAACTCAAGGTTTCGGGTGACATGGGTGTCGCGATGAAGCTGGGGAAGTTGCTCGGCTGACGGCTTCTTTTGGCAAAAAATATCCCGAGGTGAATGGGCCGCATGGCCCAGAGGGGCAGCGCCCCTAAATGCGCTGCGCTTTCATTCGCTCATAAAACGGCAAAGCCGCATCCAATACTGACTGCAACTCAGGGCTTACCTCAGGCAAGGGCCCTTCGGCGCCTGCAAATTCGGATGAGTTCCACACTGCGCCGTACCAATGAGGCGCCCAGGCGCCGTCGCTTTCGTGGCCGCCTTTGGGCCAATTCAGCATGGCGGGGATGAACGCCAGGCCAATGTGATCACAAAGTTTCCGCAGCATCCCTTCGGGGTCGTCCCGGATATCATGGCTGTCGATCACGATGGGGGTCTGGCCCCAGCTTTGCACCAAATCGAACAGTTCGGCCTGTTGGCGAAAGCCGATGTCGTCCAGCGTGGGGTTTTCGCGTTTGGCGCCATAGCTGGCAATCACGCGCGCTGGGTGGCGGATCAGGAACACGTTGACCACATCCCGCATCCAATCCCGCGGCACTCCGTCGATCATGTGCTGGGTCATGTGTTTCTGATAGAAATGCGGCTTTTCTGCTGGATTAGAGCCTGATAATGCCGTTGCCACGATGGTCGGATCTTGCGATTGGCTGGCCAGAATCTCATCTCGCATCGGGTGGTCAATGCCGGTCATCGCCAGATAGGCGGCATAGAACGGTTCATCCACCACAGCGCAGTCACCCCGGTTGCCAAAACTGTACATCATCGCGGTCGAGAGATTGCGTGGGCCGCTCCACATGGCGACTTTCATGTGCGCGCATCCTGTTCAACCAGCGCTTTGTAAAGCGACCGGATGTGTTTGGTCATCTCACCCATCTCACCGGACCCGATCTGACGGCCATCAATTTCGCCAACGGGTGTTTGCGCGCCAAACGTGCCGGTCAAAAAGGCCTCATCCGCGCCGTAGGTATCGACCAGCGAATAGTTCCTCTCAAACACCGGAATGCCGTCCGCACGGCAGACATCAATCACCTTTTGCCGGGTGATGCCGTTCATGCAGTAATCCCCGGTGCTGGTCCAAACGGCACCCTTACGGACGATGAAAAAATTGCAGGCGTTGGTGGTGTTCACAAAGCCATTCACGTCAAGCATCAGACCCTCATCTGCACCCGCCTTTTCCGCCGCGATACAGGCTAGAATGCAATTGAGTTTAGAGTGCGAGTTCAGTTTTGGATCCTGCGTCATTGGCAGTCCACGAATATGCGGCACAGTGGCCAGCCGGATCGGACGCGGGATTGAGGGTTTGGAATGCTCCATGATGATCGTTACCGTAGGGCCTTGTTGGCTGAGCCCGGGGTGTTGGAAAGGCCGGGTTTTCACACCGCGGGTCACCATCAGGCGGGCGTGGGCATCGGTCGTCATGCCATTTGCGGTGCGGGTGTCTTCCAGCGCGGTGATCATTTCAGCCGGAGTCATGCCGACATTGAGGTCAATGGCCTTGGCGGCCTCGAATAGCCTGTCCATATGCTCGCCAAGAAAGGCCCAGTGACCGTTGTACAGCCTTAGTCCCTCCCAAACACCGTCGCCCAGCATAAAGCCCGAATCATACACGCTGACCACGGCCTCAGCCTTGGGGACAATCTTGCCATTCAGATAGATCTGGATTTCCTCATTCCGGGCATCTTGTTCGGCCTGGTGTGTTGTAACGTGGTCTGCCATGAGACTCCCCTTTTTTGCCGACGCTAATCGGCGGGCTTAAGCAGGCCAAGAGGTAAATTGTCCTCACCAAGGCGTGACATTCGATTGCAGGCAATTGTGAAGCTTGGATTCGCAAGACAGGGTGAACCGAGAGTACAGGAGTAATGCCATGCGAAATTTCATCAAAGCCAAACCACTGTTTCTGGGTGCGTTGATTGCATTGGGGTTCTTGGTGCAGGGATCGCGTGTCCATGCTGCCACCGAAACCCTGATCGTTGCTGGCGGTTGCTTTTGGTGCGTCGAGAGCGACTTTGAAAGCGTCGAAGGGGTTAAATCTGCCGTGTCCGGATACACCGGCGGCAGTAAAAAGAACCCGACCTACAAAGATGTCACCAAGGGTGGAAGCGGACACTATGAGGCTGTCAGAATCCGGTTTGATCCCAATGTCGTCTCGCGGGATCGTCTTTTGCACATGTTCTTCCGCTCTGTTGATCCAGTAGATGCTGGCGGTCAGTTCTGTGATCGCGGTGACAGCTATCGTACGGCCATTTTCGTCTCTAACAATGCGCAAAAGGCTGCTGCTGAAACCGCCAAGGCCCAAGCCGAGGCTGATCTGGGTCGCAGTGTTGTCACGCCGATTTTGAAGACATCCGCGTTCTATGATGCCGAGGACTACCACCAGGATTACTACAAGGGCGAAAAACTGGTGCTTACCCGGTTTGGACCTAAGAAGCAGTCCGAAGCCTACAAACGCTATCGCAAAGCCTGTGGCCGCGATGCCAGGGTCAAGCAGTTGTGGGGCAGTGCGGCGCCTTTCGCTCACTGACCTCCAAGGGGCGCCTAGAACTGCGCCTCTTGCACGTGTTTCAAATCGGGAATCACATCTGCTGTGCCGTGGCGCGTGACCATCAATGCCGCGGCTCGGGTTGCGAGGGTGATCGCCTGCGGCATCGGCAATCCCCGATCCAGAGCAGCCAGCACATATCCGGTGAACGTGTCCCCTGCCCCGGTGGTGTCGACAGGCGTCACCGGTAAAGCGGGGAAGTGGCGGACCTCTTCCAACTGGTTGTCAAACAAGGTGCAGCCCTGACTGCCACGTGTCACGATAACCTGTCGGACTGGTAGATCGGTTGGAGATTGATCTGTCGCCTGTTCGAACTGCGCAGCTTCGACCGCGTTGAAAAACAAGATGTCGATATAGGGCAAGACCGCTTGCACGGCCTCTGCATCAAAGGGCGCGGCGGCGTAGGCGGTGAACAGATCCAGCCGTTTGGCAATTTCTGCCGCTTGCGCTTGGTTGTTGGTTTCGTTCTGAAGAAGCAACGTGTCGCCGGGCGACGCCTCGGACAGGGCCGCACCAATCGTCGACTCGGGGATTTCGTGGTTGGCGCCTGGAAGCAAAACAATGGCGTTTTCGCCGGAATCCTCGACATTGATGATTGCATGCCCGGTCGGTGTGTCGGGCAGTGTCGTGATGTGACGCGTGTCCACCCCATACTCCAGCAATCGATCCGTCGCCCAGCGCCCGTCTTCGCCCACCGCCCCTATATGGATTGTCCGCGCGGCAGCACGCGCTGCGGCAACCGACATATTGGTGCCTTTACCACCCAGCCCTCGTAACACAGAGGTCGCCGCCAGAGTTTCTCCGGCAGAGGGCAAGTGTGGAACACGGTAGAAATAGTCGGCGTTGATAGAGCCGAGATTGTAAATGGCCATGGCACGCTCAAATTGAAACAGGCCGGGCAAGAATGCCCGACCTGCCAGAAACATCAAGCGTTGTTGTCAGATCAGCCGATCTTGGCTGCTGCCATCACGGCCATGTTCAGGATGTCGTTGGCCGTGGAGCCGGTCGAACAAATCTGGATCGAGTGATCCACACCCGACAGGATCGGACCAATTACGGTCGCATCTGCCATTTCCTGCATCAGCTTGGTCGAGATCGACGCCGAGTGACGCGCGGGAACAACCAGAATGTTGGCCGGGCCAGTCAGCCGCTGGAACGGATAGTTCTCTTGGATCTTGGGGTTCAACGCCACATCGACGGTCATCTCGCCTTCGTATTCAAAGTCCACTCCACGGCGATCAAGAACCTGAGGGGCAACATGCATCTTTTCGGCGCGCTCTGAGACCGGATAGCCAAAGGTCGAGAAGCTGACAAAGGCGACACGCGGCTCAAGCCCCATGTCGCGAGCCACTCCAGCTGCGCGCTCGGCGATATTGGCCAGATCGTTTTCGTCAGGCCACTCATGCACCAGCGTGTCTGCAATCAGAACAATCCGTCCGTTATGCAGCAAGGCAGTGACACCAACCGCACCATTTTCGGTGCTGGCGTCGATCACATGGTTCACCAGTTGCAAAACGTTAGCGGATTTACGGGTCGCACCGGTCACCAGCGCATCGCCGTGACCGTGTTGCAACATCAGTGACGCAAACACGTGGCGATCACGGGCGGCCAGTTTGAATACGTCGTGACGGTCAAAACCCTTACGCTGAAGGCGATTATACAGAAAATCTGTATAGGTCTCGAGGTGACGTGTGTTCTTGGCGTTGACCACTTCGATCTCGCGCACCGCGTCGCCCAGGCCTGCGGCCTCGAGCTTGCGCTTCACGTCATCTTCGCGGCCCACAACCAGCGCTTTGCCAAAGCCGTTGCGTTGGTAAGTCACTGCCGCACGCAAAACGCGGGGATCATCACCCTCGGCAAAGATCATGCGAGCTTGGGCGTTGCGGGCACGGGCATTGAGGCCGCGCAGAATTGGCACTGTCGGATCCATCCGAGATTTCAGGCTGTCTTCATAGCCGTCCATATCGATGATCGGGCGCCGCGCCACACCGGTGTCCATGCCAGCGCGAGCCACGGCAGGGGGAATGCGGTGGATCAGGCGCGGATCAAACGGCGTCGGAATTATGTAATCACGCCCAAAAGACAGCTTTTGGCCATAGGCCATCGCCACCTCGTCCGGCACGTCTTCGCGGGCCAGTTCGGCAAGCGCCTCGGCGCAGGCGATCTTCATTTCGTCATTGATGGCGCGGGCATGAATATCGAGCGCGCCACGGAAGAGATAAGGGAAACCCAGGACGTTGTTGACCTGGTTCGGATAGTCCGAACGGCCCGTGGCCACGATAGCATCGGCGCGTACTGCGTGGGCCTCTTCCGGGGTAATTTCCGGATCGGGGTTCGCCATGGCAAAGATCACCGGGTCGTCGGCCATCGAGGCCACCATATCCGTGGTCACAGCACCCTTGGCGGACACGCCGAGGAAAACGTCGGCGCCTTTCATGGCGTCTTCGAGCGTGCGCAGATCCGTTTTCACCGCATGGGCCGATTTCCACTGGTTCATACCTTCGGTACGACCCTGATAAATCACGCCCTTGGTGTCACAGGTGATGCAATTGTCGTGCTTGGCACCCATCGATTTCAGCAGTTCAATACAAGCAATACCCGCAGCGCCCGCGCCGTTGAGCACAATCTTGCAATCTTCGATCTTTTTACCCGAGATATGCAGCGCATTGATCAGACCGGCAGCACAGATCACCGCAGTGCCGTGCTGGTCATCGTGGAACACCGGAATGTCCATCATCTCTTTGAGTTGCTGCTCGATGATAAAGCACTCGGGCGCTTTGATGTCTTCGAGGTTGATGCCGCCAAAGGTGGGGCCCATCAGTTTGACCGCGTTGATGAATTCATCCGGGTCTTCGGTATCCAGCTCAATATCGATTGAGTTTACGTCGGCAAAGCGCTTGAACAGCACGGCCTTGCCTTCCATCACCGGCTTGGAGCCCAGCGCGCCGAGGTTGCCCAGGCCCAGAACCGCGGTCCCGTTCGAGATCACCGCCACAAGGTTGCCCTTGTTGGTGTAATCATAGGCGGTGGCCGGATCGGCGGCGATGGCTTCGCACGGCACAGCGACGCCAGGGCTATAAGCCAGCGACAGGTCACGCTGTGTGGTCATCGGCACCGAGGCCTTGATTTCAAACTTGCCGGGAGTCGGCTCCAAATGGAACGCGAGCGCTTCTTCCGCGGTGACTCTGGTCTTGGCCATTCTTTTGACTCCTCCGATGCCGTCTGCGCCTCTTAGCCTAAGGGCTTAATTCTCACAACCGCCAAGCACTTTGACCTTTCGCGCAATGTGCCGCATTTGCTAAGAAAAGGGCCACGACAGGGGGAATGTCACTCGTGAACGCAGCCAAGCCAGCCGTCACGCCGATGATGGCGCAGTATCTTGAGATCAAGGCCGAGCATCCGGATGCCCTGTTGTTCTATCGTATGGGCGATTTCTACGAGATGTTTTTTGATGATGCTGTGGCGGCGGCCGAGGCTTTGGACATTGCCCTGACCAAGCGCGGCAAACACGATGGGGCCGAGATTCCCATGTGTGGCGTCCCGCACCATGCCGCCGAAGGTTATTTCCTGACCCTGATCCGCAAAGGGTTCCGTGTGGCTGTCTGCGAACAGATGGAAAGCCCGGCTGAAGCTAAAAAGCGCGGTTACAAAGCCGTGGTCCGGCGCGAGGTCGTCCGGCTGGTCACGCCGGGTACGCTGACCGAAGATTCCTTGTTGGACGCCCGCCGCCACAATTTCCTTGCAGCCTATGCCGTGGTGCGAGACGATGCCGCGTTGGCCTGGGCCGACATTTCAACTGGCAGTCTGCATGTGATGCCTGTGACGCCTGTGCGGTTGGGTCCTGAATTGGCCCGTCTGGCCCCGTCCGAGCTTTTGGTGGCAGAAGGCTCTGAGACACGTTTGGCTGAAACAGTCTCTGATATGGGTGTTCCAATCACCCCGATGTCGCGCGGATCGTTTGACTCGACCAATGCGGAAAAGCGAGTGGCAGGTCTGTTCAAAACCTCTTCGCTTGAGGCGTTTGGCACCTTTTCCCGGCCCGAAGTTGGCGCGCTAGGTGCCATCGTTGATTATCTGGACTTGACCCAAAAGGGCAAACTGCCCCTGTTGCAACCACCGCAGCGCGAGGCGACGCAATCGGTGATGCAAATCGATGCCGCCACTCGGCGGAACCTTGAATTGACCCATGCGCTGTCTGGTGGCCGCGCGGGATCACTGTTGTCGGTTATTGATCAGACCCTGACCGCGGGCGGTGCGCGACTTTTGGAACAACGCCTGTCTTCACCTTCGGTGCGGTTGGATGTGGTTCAGGACCGGCTGGACGCTGTGGCCTATTTCGCCGAACACCGCAATGAGGCACGGAACATACGAGAGGCTTTGCGGCGTGTGCCTGATATGGACCGCGCTTTGTCGCGGCTGTCCTTGGATCGTGGTGGCCCCCGAGATCTGACGGCGATCCGAAATGCACTGGGGCAGGCGCTGGAACTGACCAGTACTTCCTTTGCCGATGATCTGCCATCAGTACTGCAACAGGCCCTTTCAGCGCTGGCTGGACATGATGACCTGCTGGACCTCTTGGAACAGGCCTTGGTGGCTGAGCCCCCACTTTTGGCACGTGATGGCGGATTTGTCGCGCCCGGTTACGACAGTGATTTGGATGAAAGCCGCCAGTTGCGGGACGAGGGCCGTGGCGTGATTGCCTCGATGCAGGCACAATATGTCGAAACGACCGGCATTCAGTCCCTGAAGATCAAACACAACAATGTGCTGGGCTATTTCGTTGAGACCACAGCCAAACACGCCGACGCGATGCTGTCAGCGCCACTCTCCGAAACTTTCATTCACCGCCAGACCACCGCCAACCAAGTGCGCTTTACCACTGTTGAGTTGAGTGAGATGGAGACCAAGATTCTCAACGCGGGCAACCGCGCGCTTGAGATTGAAAAACGCCTGTTTGACATGTTGCGGCAGGCGGTGCTGGATCAAAGCGGCGCAGTGTCGTCTGCGGCTCGGGCTTTGGCTGAGTTTGACCTTTCCACCAGCCTTGCTGAACTGGCTATTGCGGAAGACTGGAGCCGCCCCGAGATCAACGACAGTCGCGATTTCCATATCGTAGGTGGGCGGCATCCGGTTGTTGAGGCCGCGCTGCGAAAGACAGGCGAACCCTTTGTGGCCAACAGTTGTGATCTGTCCGGTGGGGATGAAGCCAGCATCTGGCTGCTGACAGGTCCTAACATGGCCGGTAAATCGACCTTTCTGCGTCAGAACGCGCTGATTGCCCTGCTCGCGCAAATGGGCAGTTTTGTCCCGGCGCGTCAGGCGCGCATTGGTTTGTTGAGTCAATTGTTCAGCCGCGTCGGCGCTTCGGATGATCTTGCGCGCGGACGCTCGACCTTCATGGTTGAGATGGTGGAGACTGCTGCGATCCTAAATCAAGCCGACGACCGTGCGTTGGTCATTCTGGATGAGATCGGACGCGGCACCGCGACCTATGACGGGCTGTCGATTGCATGGGCGACGCTGGAACATCTGCATGACATGAACAAGTCACGCGCGCTGTTCGCCACCCACTATCACGAGATGACCGCATTAGCAGGCAAGCTGGAAGGTGTTGAGAACGCCACCGTGACCGTTAAAGAGTGGGAAGGTGAGGTGATCTTCCTGCACGAAGTTCTTAAGGGCGCGGCGGATCGGTCTTATGGTGTGCAGGTCGCGCAACTGGCCGGATTGCCTCCGGTTGTTGTTGAGCGTGCCCGGGTAGTGTTGGAGGCATTGGAAAAGGGCGAACGCGAAGGCCCGGCACAAAAGGCATTGATCGACGATCTGCCTCTTTTCGCCGCCACCCCGGTACCGGCCCAGGTCATTGCGCCCAACGGGACTTCGCCGGTCGAAGAATTACTGGAATCCATCCATCCCGACGACCTGAGCCCCCGAGAGGCGCTGCAAAAACTCTATGCTTTGAAAGAGGCGCTGGACAAAGGCGAGGCCTAAATAAAACGGAGGCTCCACCCGATCCCCATCGGCCAGAACCTCCGTTACCCCACGTGCTCCCTACTCACCACACGTGTTCTTGAAACAGGGTCCGGCCATCCTGGCACGGTGTTGAATCATACCTAGCCCATTCGCCGGATTCGGAGAAACGCCAAGTACTTAAAACCAAACCAGAAATAGCAACGCCCGCTTAACCAAGATGGTCAAACGGGCGTCAGTTTGTGTTCTGTGAGTGGTTTATCCGTAGACCGACTCTTTGCCGAAGTGCTTGGTCAGCATGTAGTAAACGACGGCGCGGTACTTGTTTCGCTCTGAGCGGCCATAAGTTTCAATCACGGCATTGATGGCATCCATAAGTTCAGGACCATCCGCAAGGCTGAGTTTCTTGATGAGGAAGTTGTTCTTGACGGTTTCAAGCTCGTCCTCTTGCGACGCGGCAACGGTTGAGGCGTCGTCATTGTAGATGGCCGGACCGCACCCAATGGTAACCTTGGTCAACAGGTCCATATCAGGCTCCATCCCGCATTTGCTGCGCAGAACGTCGGCATATTTGGCAATGAGTTCGTCGCGTTTACCCATGGTATTTTTCCCCTAGTGGTTGGCACATGGCCGGTTTTCAGAATGTCGATTGTCTGGGTCAAAGGGTAGGCTTTGAGCCTGGGTCCAAAAAAGGGGAAAACACCGACATTCTCCCCCTAAGCAGAGGCTACTTTGGGAACAGGAAGGTCATGATGAACCGCGCTCCCCATCCCGAAGCACCGCCCGAGGGGCTGTCTGCCCAATACCGCAGGCCGCCACCGATGCTGACCGGGCGATTGCCAAGCATGACCAGCTTGGTCGCTGTAAAGTTTATCGGGATGTTGGCCGAGTCCGTGTTCCAGTCATAGGTGAGTTCGGTGTTTGTCGAAAACGTCCATTTGTTGTGCGTCACATAGGACACAAAGGGCTGAAAGTACGTTGAGTTGATGTCGGTTGATCCGTCGACGTCCCAAATGTGGTTGGCCAGCGCGCCATATGTCCATGGACCAGTCTGTTTCAGGGCCACGCCCGTGATGCCGGCTCCGAACTGATCCAGACCCAATGCGCTGTCTGATGCAGTGGGCAACATGAACACCGGCCCGACACCCCAGATCCAACCACTATTGGTGGGTGCTTTTTGGGGAGAAAAAGAAGCTTTGAACAATATCGCCGATCCCGGATTGGGACGTTCCCGGCGTAAAATCTTCCTGAGAAATCACCGGCAAGATCGTACGTGAAATGACGTTCCAATTCTCGTTCAGCTCAAAGGGAATGACGGGCTGGATGTTAAGCGTCAACCGCGAGCCATCGCCACTTGCTCCAAACCCAGAGTCGTAGTTCAGCTGAAACGGAACGCTGGCGAGCGAAGCAATTGGGTTTGCCAACTGCTTGGCCAGATCCTCTCCTTCGTCCGCTTTCACCAAAGGAGCGAAGAGCACAAGAAGAGCGGGAAGCGCGATATTTACGAGTATCTTCATCACAATTCTCCGAAGAGTCGGTCTCCATTATAGCGCAAGACTCGGTTTCGTCGCATCCAATCGGCTCTCGGATCAACGCGCATCGTGAAAAAGAAAAACCCGGACACTCGATGAGTGCCCGGGCCAATGTGTTTTTGTCGTTAAGCCTTAGTAGCGGTAATGCTCTGGCTTGAACGGGCCATCCACTGACACACCAATGTAATCGGCCTGTTCTTTTTCCAACTTGCTCAGCTTGACGCCGATGCGGTCCAGATGCAGGCGCGCGACCTTTTCATCCAGATGCTTTGGCAGGATGTAGACGTCGTTGTTGTACTCGTCGCCTTTGGTGAACAGTTCGATCTGCGCCAGAACCTGGTTGGTAAACGAGGCGGACATCACGAACGACGGGTGACCCGTAGCGTTACCAAGGTTCAGCAGACGACCTTCGGACAACAGGATCATGCGATTGCCCGAAGGCATTTCGATCATGTCGACCTGTTCTTTAATGTTCGTCCACTTGTGGTTCTTCAGGCTCGCTACCTGAATTTCGTTGTCGAAGTGACCAATGTTACCAACGATGGCCATGTCCTTCATCTCGCGCATATGCTCGATGCGGATCACGTCCTTGTTGCCAGTGGTGGTGATGAAGATGTCCGCGCTAGGCACTTCGTCTTCCAGCGTGGTGACTTCAAAGCCGTCCATCGCCGCCTGCAGCGCGCAGATTGGATCGATCTCAGTCACTTTTACACGGGCACCGGCGCCGCGCAGCGACGCTGCCGAGCCTTTGCCGACGTCGCCATATCCGCAAACCACGGCAACTTTGCCGGCCATCATGGTGTCGGTGGCGCGGCGGATGCCATCAACCAACGACTCTTTACAGCCGTATTTGTTATCGAACTTGGACTTGGTGACCGAGTCGTTCACGTTGATCGCGGGGAAGGGCAGTTCACCCTTTTTCACCAGATCATAGAGGCGGTGCACGCCGGTGGTGGTTTCTTCCGATACGCCCTGGATTTGGTCACGCATCTTGGTAAACCAGCCGGGGCTGGCCGCCATCCGCTTGCGGATTTGCGCGTGGATGACCTCTTCTTCTTCCGACTGAGGAACACCCAGAACGCTTTCGTCTGCTTCAGCTTTGGCGCCCAGCAGGATGTAGAGCGTCGCATCACCGCCATCGTCGAGGATCATGTTCGGCCCTTCGGGGAACATGAACGATTTGTCCAGATAGTCCCAATGCTCTTCCAGAGATTGGCCTTTGATCGCGAACACGGGAATGTCAGCGGCGGCAATCGCGGCGGCGGCATGGTCCTGTGTCGAGAAAATGTTGCACGACGCCCAGCGCACGTCAGCACCCAGTGCCACGAGCGTTTCGATCAGAACAGCGGTCTGAATGGTCATGTGCAATGACCCGACGATGCGCGACCCCTTGAGTGGCTTGTTCTGCCCATACTCGTCCCGAAGCGCCATCAGTCCCGGCATCTCGGTTTCAGCGATGTTCAGTTCCTTGCGGCCAAATTCAGCCAGATTAATATCTTTTACAACGTAGTCGGTCGCCATCGCGCCCAGCTCCTTCAACACTTGATTTGTGCTCCAGATAGCACCGGAAAATCTATTCGACAATGGTACCCCTCTTGTGTGAGCTCCAGATTTAGATTTCGGGCCCTGTAATCTAGGGAAAGACAAGAAAATCGAACACGAAAAGAAGGCATTGCTTGCCGAGAAAACCTCGCACAGGCTTTCCAGAGCGTCGTGACTGTGTTGAATTGTAAAAACCGCACATGAGACGAGGCAATCAATGAACACGCAGACTAGCAATCGCCGCGCGGTGATCTATTGCACTGACGAGAAGATGTTGCCCGTTGCGGTGTATTCAGCACGCAACGCTGCGTTGAACAACAAAAACAATGACTATGACATTCTGATCTGCAGCCTCCATCCACTGGACATTCCAGACGAGGTCTTAAGCCTTGGCGTTAGATCCGAGGTTCTTGATCTGGAGGCCACAATCTCAGAGATGGGTCTGGCACATAAATGGTTGCCAAAAACTGCCTTTTTGCGCCTGTGGCTGTCAGAGCGGCTTGGGGACCAGTATGATCGCATCCTGTATCTGGATTCTGACACCAATGTTGTGACGGATCGCATCTCTGGCTTGTTCGATGTTGACATGGGTCCTCACCCAATTGGCGCGGTGCGGGACATTGCGCAATGGTTCAATCCCAAGCGGATGGCCTTTGATTTCACGGCGCGCAACATTCGCGGCCAGAAGATCTTTAACTCTGGCGTTCAGTTGATCGACACGCAGCGGTTTCTCGCGATGGATTGCCTTGAAAAAATGCTGGATGTTCACCGCGCACCCGAACCGACCCTACAGAACGACCAGTCCCTGCTAAATCTCGGTCTCATGGGCAACATTGCGGAATTACATCCCTATTGGAACTGGCAGTGGACCAGCCGTCAGCCCTATATCTCGGCTTTGGTTTCGCCAAACATCATTCATTACGTCGGCATCAAGAAGCCATGGAGCAAAGAGGTCTTTGTCGAAACAAATTACAGTTTTGAGCTTTATCGCTCGTACAACAGTTTTGTGGCGCAGTACTTTCCTGACCACACCGACGATTTCCCAGTGCTTGAGAAACCCAAACGGAAGTGGTTCAAATCTCTTGGACATATGTCCGTTCAAATCTTTCCCATGCTGGCTCTTTACCGGTACTTCCGCCGCTTTGAGTCGGAACTGGATGTGCTGACATGACCCGCGCCTGGCAACGTATGCTGTCTGGTCGTCGGCTGGATCTTCTTGATCCGACACCAGTGGACATTGAAATCGAAGACATTGCCCACGGGCTGGCCTTTGTGGCGCGCTGGAATGGGCAGACGCACGGGGATTTCGCGTATTCCGTCGCTGAACACTCGCTGCTGGTCGAAGATCTGTTTGGTCGCCTGAACCCCGGTATCTCGCCAAAATGGCGGCTGGCTGCCCTGCTGCATGACGCCCCGGAGTACGTGATCGGAGACATGATTTCCCCCGTCAAAAACTCAGTTGGTCCGGGGTATGAGGCACTGGATGAGCGCCTCATGGCAGCAATTCACATTCGTTTTGGCCTGCCAGCCACCACACCGGCACCCATCAAGAAACAGATCAAGAAAGCGGACCGTATCAGCGCATGGATGGAAGCAGTTGAGATCGCCGGGTTCACCGAGGCCGAGGCCAACAAGCTATTCGGCAAACCCGACCGCGCCACGATCCGTGATCTTCATATCCGCCTGCGCCCCCCGGTCGAGGTACGAAATGATTTTACCGCGCGACATGGCGCTCTCATAAAGGACATCGGATGAGCCTCAAAATCCGCCACGGCACCACAGCCGATCTGCGACAGATCTCGGAATTGTTGAATGAAATCATCTCTATCGGTGGCACAACAGCTTTGGTTGCCCCAATGACTCGTGATGATTTCGAGGGCTGGTTGTTTGCCAATCGAGATCGCTCTGCATGGCACGTCGCCATAGATGAGGCCGGAGAATTGCTGGGATTTCAGTGGATCGGTGTCTGGCCCGAATTGCCAGCAGAGGCCTGCGATATCGGGACCTTTGTCAAATCAGGACAGACTGGGCTGGGTATCGGGTCAAAGCTGTTCGATGCAACGGTGCAGGCGGCTTTGAACTTGGGGTACGACTGGATCAACGCCAACATCCGCGCCGACAACTCTGGCGGCTTGATCTACTACCAAAGCCGGGGGTTTCGCGATTGGGATCGGATCAAAAATGTCTCTCTTGCAGACGGAACGGTCGTCGACAAGATTTTGAAACGCTACGACCTGAAAGACTGAGCCAAGGCTTCGTAGCGCCGTAAATACTCCCGCCGGAGGCTCTGACGCCTTATTCGACGGGCCACATCCTAACGCGGAGAGCGCTTGGCGAGAATCCGTTGCAGCGTCCGACGGTGCATATTCAGGCGCCGTGCGGTTTCTGAAACGTTACGATCACACAGCTCATAGACCCGCTGAATGTGTTCCCAACGCACCCGGTCCGCGCTCATCGGGTTTTCCGGGGGCGGGGGAAGCTCATCATCCGAGCTAAGCAGGGCGTTCATGATATCCTGCGCGTCGGCGGGCTTGGACAGATAATCCGTCGCACCGATTTTGACCGCGGCAACCGCTGTGGCGATGGCGCCATACCCGGTCAGGACTACAACTTTGCTGTCTTCGCGCTTTTCGCGCAGCACTTCGACCACATCCAGGCCGTTGCCGTCTTCGAGTCTCAGGTCAACCACTGCATAGGCAGGAGGGCGCGCTGTTGCGATTGCCTTACCGGCTGCAACAGACCCTGCGGTCTCAACTTCAAAGCCACGTTTTTCCATAGCTTTGGCCATTCGGCGCAGAAAGGGCTCGTCATCATCTACCAAAAGAAGCGATTTGTCCGGCCCGATCTCCCGCAGGTTATTGTCAGCCATGCTTGTTTGTCCCCTTCGCGAGTTTCATCAAGTTTTAGCTCGCGCAGGCGGGAGGGTCAAACAACGTTCGGGAATTAACTGTTTTCAACAAAACACTGAATGCGGTCAGCCATTTGTTCTGGCGATTCATCGCGCTTGAAATAGTCGACGAACCCGGTTTCAGGCATCACTAAATAGGAAAATGTCGAATGGTCCACGAGGTAGTATTCTGGATCATCGCTGTCTTGCTTGCGGTAATAGGTGCGATAGGCTTGGCTCGCGGCTTTGACCTGCGCCGGAGTTCCGGTCAGCCCCACCATCCGGGGGTGCATGACGTCTGTCCACTCTTTGAGAACTTCAGGTGTGTCTCGTGCGGGATCAATCGAGACAAAGACAGGTTTGATAGACAGGCCGCGTTCCTCAAGAACATCTACGGCCTCGGCGTTGCGCGCGGTATCCATCGGGCAAACATCCGGGCAGAAAGTGTACCCGAAGTATACGATCGACGGCTCGGTGAACACATCTGCGTCTGTGACCGTGTTGCCGTCTTCGTCAACAAGCTCAAAAGGTCCTCCAATGGCACCAGCTCCGCCAGCGATTGCGCCAGCTCGGCATTGTGCAAACTGATCGGCTTCACCGCCTCGAGACACAAACCACATGCCCCCCAGACCGCCAATGGCGACGACGATGGCAACGATTGCAATATTACGGATCATGATGACTTCCACCCAAGGCTGTTGTTGCGTGTTCTTCGTCCGACACCTAACAATTGTCACGAGCAGGACAAGGGACAAAGCCGCACAGATGTCGGATTTTTCAGCAGAATTGATCTCAGGTCAAAGGCGCGGCAACTGGATTCGCCTGCGCACGATTATTCTTGTGCGCTGGATCGCCATCATTGGGCAGGTGACGGCCTTGATCGTCGCCCAGAGCGTGTTCGAGTTAGAGTTGGAATATGGGTTGTGCTATCTCGCCGTCGGGGTGTCGGTCATCGGCAATCTGATCGCTATCTTTGTGTTTCCCGAGAACAAGCTGCTCTCAGAAACCGAAAACGCCTTTATGATCCTGTTTGATCTATTGCAGCTTTCCTTTTTGTTGTTCCTTACGGGCGGATTACACAACCCGTTTTCTATTCTCGTGGTCGGTCCTGTCACGATTTCGGCCTCGGTTCTGTCTGTCCGGTCCACGGCTGCGTTGGCGGCCGTATCCATTTTGCTGGTCACGCTCATGCTGGAGTTCCATCTGCCGTTGCGAACGGAACAGCGGTTTATCCTGCGGATGCCGGATGTGTTTCTTTATGGGTCGTGGGTCGCCATCGTGATCGCGATTTTGTTTTCCTCTGTTTATTCGCGCCGCGTAGTCTCCGAGATGTCCTCGATGTCCGAAGCCTTGGCAGCGACGCAAATGGCACTGGCGCGCGAACAAAAACTAACGGATTTGGGTGGCGTTGTTGCGGCCGCTGCGCATGAACTTGGAACACCGCTGGCCACCATCAAACTGACCAGTGCCGAATTGATGGATGAGCTGGAAGACCAGACGGAACTCTATGAAGATGCCGCCTTGATCCGCGAGCAGGCAGACCGTTGCCGCGAAATCCTGCATTCGATGGGTCGTGCGGGCAAGGATGACCTGCACCTGCGCAAAGCACCTTTGACCACTGTGATCGAAGAGGCTGCCGAACCACATCTGGATCGTGGGAAACAGGTTTTTCTTGAGGTTTCCGCAGCACAGGAGGCGAACGATCGTCCACCGATGGTTATGCGTCGCCCCGAAGTGATACATGGCCTTCGAAACCTGATCCAAAACGCCGTGGATTTTGCCACTACAACTGTATGGGTGGAAACCACGTGGAATGAAGAGCGGATCATACTGCGAATTATGGATGATGGCCGCGGCTATCCTTCGCAAGTGATTGGCCGGATCGGCGATCCATTCGTACGCAAACGACGCAGCGAGCGTGATCGCAAACAACGCCCCGGATACGAAGGAATGGGGCTGGGATTGTTCATTGCCAAAACCCTGTTAGAGCGCAGTGGGGCTGAGCTGAGCTTTGCGAACGGATCCGGCATAAGGCCGCGCGAAGGACAACCCGCACGTCCTACTGGGGCAATTGTCGAAGTTGTCTGGCCAATAGACACCATCGCACTGTCTGCGGACGCACAAACCGGTGCCTTGGGCGACAATCCAAGATTCACGACCTAAACACCTGATCTCGCGAAGATTAACGACCTGTTAACCCTCTGGTTCAACAATGGCCAAAATCAAATCACGAAAGTTACCTCCAGAATGGATGTTGCGCAGTATCTATTGATGGTTCCGCTTAGTCTCGGGTTGGCGATCGTTCTGGTTTGGGTGGCCGAGTATTGGCGAGGGCAGAAACAGGCCCATCAAACAGCCGACGAACCGTCTCCTACTGCAGTCTTGTTATATCGCGCCGGGGTGCTGATTGACGCCAATGCCGCAGGGCGAAGTATGATACAGGGCCAGGATGATCACGCCTCGGAATGGGAGCACCTTCATCATCTGTTGGCTGGGCGGTTTCCAGGCTTCCCGAGCGTTCAGGGCGACACAGAAAACGGGGATATTCGCACTTATCCTTCGCGAACAGAAGGCGATAGCGGATTTGTATCGATAGAGCACTGGGATGACAAAGCACGCGTCACATTGGTGGACCTGCCGGCACAAAGACCAGTGGTGGCGATCTCCGAGCGCCCCGAGTCGCATCGCACTGTTTCTGAAGCACCCTATCCGATCTGGCAAAGCGATGCGTCAGGGCAGGTTACTTGGGCGAATGCTGCGTACTTCCGGCTGGCTCAGCGGCTGGAATTAAGCTGGGACGCCCCATCCATTCCCGTGGTGTTTGACAAAAACCCGGCCTCGCCAAGCGACCAGCCAGTCCGAACCGCGGTCTCAGGTGCTGCACAGAACCAGAGCCATTGGTTTGATGTCTTTACCGTTCAGGGGGACGATCAGCTTACACATTATGCAACCGACGCCAACGCCATCGTCAACGCAGAAGTTGCCCAGCGCAATTTTGTTCAAACGCTGACAAAGACTTTCGCGCAATTGTCTATCGGGCTGGCAATCTTCGATCGAAAACGTCAGCTTGCCCTGTTTAACCCGGCCCTCATTGATCTCACGGCCTTGCCCGCAGACTTTCTTTCGTCGCGACCAAATCTGCTGACCTTTTTTGATCGCATGCGGGAAAACCGGATGATGCCAGAACCGCGGAACTACGCGTCGTGGCGGGAACAGATTGCCGAACTGGTCGTTGCGGCTTCGGATGATCGATATACTGAGACATGGACCTTGCCTTCTGGCGTGACCTACCGCGTTGTCGGGCGCCCACACCCGGATGGCGCGACGGCCTTTTTGTTCGAAGACATCAGTGCCGAGGTGTCGCTTGCCCGCAGATTCCGGGCTGATCTGGAGCTGGGCCACGCCTCGCTGGATACGATCCGCGATGGGCTTGCGGTCTTCTCACCCACAGGCACTTTGGGGTTTTGCAATTCAACGTTTCGAAGTTTGTGGGATGTAGAGCCCGAACTGAGCGTCACAGAATACACATTCCATGATGCGCTAACCCATTTGCGTGCCCAGTGCGAGAAAACCGACGTTTGGGAGCGTCTACGCCATCATGTTCTGGACCTTAATCCGCGAGAAAGCTGGAAGGCGAACCTCAGGATGCTCTCAGGCAAGCCTTTGGCTTTGCGGGTGGTATCGCTGAATGGTGGGTACACATCTGTTTTATTCGAAGACCAGAGCACCAAGGCTGGACAGACTGAGACCACGGAAATGATGGCCGGGTGACGCTATCCGCTTGCAGGAGTGTGTCTGCGGTGTAATCTCGGGTCCATGCCTGCCGTTCAGCTTGACCTCTTACTGACTTCTCCCGAAGACACATGCGCGCTGGCCCAAAAACTTGGGCCGCTGCTTGGCGCTGGGGATGTTCTGCTGCTTGAAGGCGATATCGGGGCCGGTAAGACGCATTTTGCCCGCAGTGTGATCCAGAGCCTTTTGCGCGAGCCCGAAGATGTGCCCTCACCCACCTTCACGCTTGTGCAAATCTACGACGCGGCGCCTTTCGAAATCTGGCACGCGGACCTTTATCGCCTAACCTCTCCGGACGAGGTTGTTGAATTGGGTTTGGTTGACGCCTTTGAGGACAGTCTCTGCCTTGTTGAATGGCCAGATCGGTTGGCTGAGCTTGCCCCGGCAACAGCCCTCACACTCAGCTTTAAGATGGGAGAGGAGGCGGGCGTGCGCCATTTGAGCCTTTCAGCCAGTGATCCCCGGTGGGCAGATGTTGTGAGGCATCTTTTTGATGGATGATCGCGCGCGCCTTATCGATCAGTTTTTGTCACAGGCTGGTTGGTCTGAAGCGCTGGCCAAGCCTTTGGCCGGAGACGCATCCAACCGCCGGTATGTCCGCCTGTCTCAAGGAAAAAAGCGCGCCGTGTTGATGGATGCGCCACCCACCAGCGGTGAGGACGTGCGCCCTTTCGTAACGATCGCCACTTGGCTCAGAAATGCCGGGCTGTCCGCCCCAGAAATCCTATTTGAAGACCCGGATAACGGCCTGTTGTTGCTCGAAGATCTGGGGGACGATATTTTTGTTCGTGTCGTGGCGGATGCACCGGATCAGGAACTCCCGTTATATCGCGCCGCAACGGACGTGCTGCTATCGCTTCACCGGCTACCTGCCCCAGACACCCTTGTCGCGTACACCCCGCAGCGCATGGCCGAGATGACTGCGCCTGTCTATGACTGGTACTTACGTGGCTGCGGTGGCGATCCAAGCAAATCCTCTGGGTTGGTGGCCCCGTTTCAAGACATCCTCGAGGCGAATTGCCCTGAGACTGACGTCATTATCTTGCGTGATTATCACGCCGAAAACCTGTTGTGGCTGCCGGATCGCCAAGGCGTTGCCCGCGTTGGCTTGTTGGATTTTCAAGACGCGCTTGTGGGGCACCGTAGCTATGATCTTGCGTCGCTTCTGCAAGACATCAGACGTGATGTGCCGCTTGAAATCGAAGAGGCGATGATCCTTCACTACGTTGAGCATTCAGGCCTCGAGGAACAAAGGTTCCGGGTCGCCTATGCCGCTCAGGCTGTGCAACGAAACCTACGCATTCTTGGGATCTTTGCACGGCTTTGTCTGCATTCCGGAAAACCGCATTACGTCGACTACATGCCGCGGCTTTGGTCGCTAATCTTACGTGGTTTGAACCACCCTGCCCTCGCGGAAGTGCGCACAATCGTTTTGAAAGATCTCCCCGAACCCAACGCCGCCCTGATGAAAAAGCTGAAAGACCAATGCGCCAAGATCCCGACGCCATAATGCTGTTTGCCGCGGGCTTTGGCACGCGAATGGGACAGCTTACCCAAAATCGGCCCAAGCCCTTGATCAAGGTGGCCGACAAAGCGCTGCTGGATCACAGTTTGGAGTTGGCTCGCGCCGTGTCGCCAAAACGGATCGTGGTGAACACTCACTATCTTGGCGACCAGATTTCCGATCACCTGAAAGCCGACGACGTTCTGATTTCGAACGAAGCTCCGGATGTGCTGGAGACTGGTGGCGGCTTGCGACATGCTTTGCCCTTACTGGGGCATGGCCCTGTCTACACCTCTAACACCGATGCCGTTTGGCGCGGGCCCAATCCTTTTGAACTCTTGCGCGACGCCTGGCGTCCAGAAGACATGGATGCGCTGTTGCTCTGCGTGCCGCAGCATTCCGCTGTTGGCCACAAGGGTCGCGGGGATTTCATCATTGCTCCAGACGGACATCTGACGCGTGGGCCCGGTTTGATCTATGGCGGTGTCCAGATCCTGAAAACCGATGGTCTGGCGAAAGTGTCTGAGGATGCCTTTTCGCTCAATCTGTTGTGGAACGACATGCTGAACGCCAAGCGCCTTTTTGGGCTGGAATACTCTGGCCAGTGGTGTGACGTCGGCGCGCCCGAAGGAATTGCGCTTGCCGAAACCATGCTAGAGGGACGCCATGTTTGACCCATCCGACAAACCTCGGGTTTATGCTGCTCCACCTGGTGCGGATTTTCCACGCGCCCTGGTTGATGGTCTGAGAGACCGATTTGCGGGTCAGCCGCCAGAAGCCATGGCGCGCGTCGAGCTGATCGTTAACACACGCCGAATGGAACGTCGGATCCGGGGGCTGTTTGATCAAGGCCCTGCGCAACTTTTGCCACGCATATCCTTGCTGTCTGATCTGGGAATTCACGCGATCGCAGCAGATATTCCACCCGCGATCTCTCCTCTTCGGAAACGGTTTGAGCTAACCCAGCTGATTTCGCAATTGTTGGACCGGCAACCCGATCTCGCGTCACGTGCGTCATTGTTCGATCTTGCTGACAGCCTCGCCTCGTTGATGGATGAAATGGCAGGTGAGGGCGTGCCACCAGAGGCGATTGAAGCCTTGGATATTTCGGATCAATCCGGACACTGGGAGCGGGCAAAGGCCTTTTTCTCAATTGCCCGGCACTTTCTACAAGACGTCGATCAGCGCCCGGATGCCGACACGCGGCAGCGCATGATTGTCGAGGCAATGGCCGCCAAATGGGTCATCTCACCGCCAGATCATCCGGTTATTCTGGCTGGCTCAACCGGGTCTCGTGGCACCACGATGTTGTTGATGCAAGCCATCGCAAAACTGCCGAATGGCGCGATCATTTTGCCCGGTTTCGACACAGACCTGCCGCTGTCCGTTTGGAACGAGATGAAAGACGCGCTGAGCGCAGAAGATCACCCGCAATTCCGGTTCCGCCGGCTGATGGATCGTCTGGGCATTGGGCCTCAGGATGTTCACCTCTGGGCAGAAACCCCGCCACCCAACCCACCCCGAAATGCGCTTGTGTCCCTGACCATGCGTCCGGCGCCCGTCACTGACCAGTGGTTGACCGAAGGCCCAAAGCTGACCGATCTGGATCAGGCAACGGCACAGATGACATTGGTCGAAGCGCCTTCGATGCGGGATGAAGCTTTGGCAATTGCGTTGCGGTTACGACAGGCCGCCGAAGAGGGGCAAACTGCTGCCCTAATTACGCCAGATCGGATGCTCACCCGGCAGGTTACAGCTGCGCTGGACCGTTGGAACATCACCCCGGACGACTCGGCAGGCACGCCCTTGCAGCTTAGTCCTCCGGGTCGATTTCTTCGGCATGTTTCGACCCTGTTTCTGCGGAAACTGACCGCCGAAGCGCTTTTGACACTGTTGAAACATCCATTGTGTCACAGCGGCCAAGATCGCAACACGCATCTTTTAAACACCCGCGAGCTAGAGCTTTTGATCCGCCGCAAGGGCATGACCTTTCCCACAGAGGACGCATTGCGCGCGCTGTCCGAAACCCAGGATCGGCTCCCGCACGATTGGATTGAGTGGGTCATTGCCCATTTTTGCGATCAGGTCTCTGACGGAAAATCGGCCTTTGGAGATCGGCTAGAGGCGCACATATCTCTCGCCGAAAGCATCGCCTCGGGCGAAAAAGACGGTTCGGGAAGACTGTGGGACGAAGCCGCAGGGCGCAAGGCTATCCAGGTCGTTCAGGACTTGCGCGAAAATGCGACCTTTGCCGGCGCAATGAACGCGGCCGACTATGCCGATGTGTTTGGCGCCGTGCTCGCGCGCGGTGAAGTTCGCGATCGCGACAAGGGGCATCCCGGTATTTTGATCTGGGGAACGCTCGAAGCGCGCGTTCAAGGCGCCGATCTAGTCATATTGGGCGGCCTGAACGAAGGAAGCTGGCCCGAAGCGCCCAGCCCGGACCCTTGGCTGAACCGTAAAATGCGCCATGACGCAGGGTTGTTGTTGCCTGAACGGCGCATTGGCCTTGCCGCGCATGACTTTCAACAAGCGATAGCTGCGCGGGACGTCTGGATCACCCGCTCTGTTCGATCGGACGAGGCCGAAACCGTCCCATCCCGGTGGATCAACCGTTTGACCAATCTGCTTGCTGGACTGCCGGATCAAGGCGGCGACCAGGTGCTTGCCGTTATGCGGTCGCGCGGACAGTATTGGCTAAGTCTGGTTAAGGCGGTCGAGCAGGTCACGCCAGAGGAGCCTTCACCCAGACCCTCACCGCGCCCGCCTAAGAATGCGCGGCTCAATCGCTTGTCTGTCACACAGGTCAAACGTCTGATCCGGGACCCATATTCCATTTATGCCCGTGAAATCTTACGTCTTCGTCCTCTGGATAGCCTTATGAAGACTCCCGATGCACTCTTACGTGGCATCGTTGTGCATGATGTGCTCGAGCAATTTGTTCGTGATGTCGACGCCGACGAAGACTTGCTGAATCGGGACCATCTGATGTCGATATCAGAGACTATTCTTGCCCAAAACGTTCCCTGGGCAACCGCGCGTACGCTCTGGAGTGCGCGGTTGGATCGTGTCGCTGAGCATTTTGTTGCCGGCGAGAACAAGCGTCGATCCATTGCCCAACCAATCGCTTATGAGCGCGAGGCGTCCCTGACGATACCAGAGCGTGATTTCAAGCTTGTGGGCAAGGCTGACCGTATCGACCGCACTGCTGACGGCAATCTGGTAATTTACGACTACAAAACCGGCAGCCCTCCCAGCAAAGACGAGCAACTCTATTTCGACAAGCAGCTATTGCTTGAGGCCGCAATGGCCGAGCAGGGCGGCTTCAGGGAGATTGGCCCCGCTGATGTTGTCTTGGCAATAAACATTGGCCTTGGCAGTGCACCCAAAGATGTTGCAGCGCCGCTTGAAGAGACCTCCGCCACCCAGGTTTGGGCGGAGTTTCTGCAATTGATTGGGTATTACGCCGATACTGCAAATGGGTTCACGTCACGGCGCGCAATGAACAGCGATCGTGACGTTGGTGATTATGATCAGCTGGCCCGGTTCGGCGAGTGGGATGTGACCGACCCGGCAAAGCCGGAGGATCTGACATGATGGTTCGCGATGACGCAACCGAGCGCCAGGTTCAGGCCGCGCACCCCGCAGAAAGCACTTGGCTTTCAGCCAATGCCGGGTCGGGAAAAACCCGCGTTCTGACTGATCGCGTTGCGCGGCTACTGCTCGAAGGCGTACTTCCGCAACACATCCTCTGCCTGACGTACACCAAAGCCGCCGCAAGCGAGATGCAAAACCGGCTGTTTAAGCGGCTCGGCGCTTGGGCAATGAAAAGTGATGCCGACTTGCGCGAGGAACTTGATACCCTTGGTGTCGTTGGTCCGCTCGATCGGGATGTGTTACGTGACGCTCGCACACTATTTGCGCGCGCGATCGAGACCCCTGGGGGGCTCAAGATTCAAACGATCCACTCGTTTTGTTCGTCTCTGTTACGGCGATTTCCGCTGGAATCTGGTGTTTCACCCTTGTTTGTGGAAATGGAAGATCGGGCCGCGGCTTTGCTGCGCGAAGAAACCGTCTCGGACATGGCCGAGGACGACGATGCCGAGTTGCTTCGTCGCCTTGCGGGACATATTTCCGGAGAAAGCTTTGAGGTCGTGACGAAAGAGATTGTTCGTCAAAGAGAGGCCTTTTCGGCACCAAAGAGCATCGCATCATTTCTCGAGCTACTGGATCAAAGCGCGGAACTGAGTGAAGACTCCCTGAAACAACAGGTCTTTCTGGGGGATGAGGCTGCGTTGATCGCAGATCTCATAGCTGCCCTGCGCGAAGGCGGCGTTAATGACGGCAAGGCGGCCGACAAACTGCAAAACATCCATGCAATGGATCTGTCTGCTCTGCCGGTTATGGAAAATGTCTTTTTGACAGGCGCCAAGGCAAAAAGCCCGTTTTCTGCCAAGTTAGGCTCTATTCCGTCAAAAACCGTTCAGAAAATCTATCCAGATATTGCGCAACGTATTGAGCCTTTGATGCTGCGCGTGGAAGCCGCGAGAGAAAGTCGCCTTTCGTTGGTTGCTGCACGGCGATCTGCCGTTTTGTCCGAATTCGGTCATAGGTTCCTGACCCGCTACGAAGAGCGCAAACAGCAACACGGCTGGCTTGATTTTGACGACTTGATCCTTCGGGCACGCGCGCTGTTGAATGATCCTGCCGTGGCAGAATGGGTTCTTTATCGTCTAGATGGCGGCATCGACCACATCCTTGTTGACGAAGCGCAGGACACCAGCCCGGTGCAGTGGCAGGTTATTGAGCGCCTAGCGCAGGAATTCACCAGTGGTAGTGGCGCGCGAAGTGACGTTGAGCGCACAATATTTGTGGTCGGAGACAAAAAACAGTCGATTTACAGCTTTCAGGGTGCTGACCCTGCTGAATTCGACCGGATGAAGGACGAGTTTGCGGGGCGTCTTCGGGAAACGGGGAAACCGTTACAAACGCTGGAGCTGGAATACTCGTTTCGCTCGTCGGCTGCGATCCTACGGCTGGTGGATGCGTGTTTTGAAGGCCAAGCGGCCGCAGGTTTTCTGCAAGAGATGAAGCATCGGTCCTTTCACGAAGACATGCCGGGTCGCGTGGACCTTTGGCCGGTCGTCGAACAAGCCGCTGCACCAGAAAAAGACGCATGGTTTAAGCCTGTAGATCGCTTGGGAGAAACGCACCACACCGTCACATTGGCCAATCAGGTGGCGGATGAGATTGCCAAAATGATCCGTGAAAACGTGACTATTCCAGCGGAAAATGGTGAAAATGGAGTATTCTCGCAGCGCCCGGTTCAGGCTGGAGATTTTCTAATTCTTGTCCAGCGGCGTTCGGATCTGTTTCATGAGATCATCAGAGCCTGCAAGTCTCGCGACCTGCCAATTGCGGGCGCAGATCGGCTAAAGGTGGGTGCGGAGCTTGCTGTTCGTGATCTTGCGGCGATGCTATCGTTTTTGGCGACACCCGAAGACAGCCTGTCACTGGCCACCGTGCTGCGGTCACCCTTGTTTGGCTGGTCCGAACAGGCGCTATTTGATCTGGCACATCGGCGCCAATCGCCGCTTTTGTGGCATGCGCTACGTGAGCGACAGGATGAGTTCCCAACGACCATGGGCATGATCCTTGATCTGATGGCGCATTCTGATTTCCTGCGCCCTTATGATCTGATCGAACGTATCCTCACAAAATTCAACGGGCGTCGAAACATGCTGGCAAGGCTGGGAAACGAGGTTGAAGACGGGATTAACGC
The DNA here is from genome assembly GCF_947498095.1 of uncultured Shimia sp. Lineage (GTDB taxonomy): Bacteria > Pseudomonadota > Alphaproteobacteria > Rhodobacterales > Rhodobacteraceae > Shimia. The sequence goes on from NZ_CANMJE010000001.1 coordinate 395,371, forward strand.
CTTGCTCAGTCAGGCTCTTGCCTATGAGCGCAGCGCCGTGCCCAGCCTGACCGGGTTCCTGATTTGGATGGAGGCCGATGATCTTGAGATCAAACGTCAGATGGATAGTGCCGGAAACCAGATCCGCGTGATGACCGTACATGGCTCAAAAGGTCTTGAGGCGCCGATTGTCATTCTGCCGGATACAGGGCGCAGGTTGCTGCGTAACGATGCGCAGCTGGTTGAAACTCAAGGGCAGGTTCTATGGGCCATGCCTTCAGACAACAGTCCGCAAGCGATGATCGCGGCAAGACAGGCGCGCGCAGAGACCTTACTCGCGGAACGACAGAGGCTGATGTATGTCGCCATGACCCGCGCCGAGAAATGGTTGATCGTCGCCGCGGCGGGCGACTTGGGTAAGGATGGCCTCACCTGGTATGAAGCCGTTCAGAGCGGGCTGAAACATGTCGGCGCTGAACCGTACCAGTTTGCGGGTGGTGAGGGCTTGCGACTTTCGCACGGCGATTGGTCCGGACAGATCGTAAAAACAGACGAAATCGCCGAGGAGTCCTTGCCAGGCATTCCAGACTTTGTGACTTCGGATGTGCCTGAGCCAGATGCTGGTCTGACGACACTCAGCCCGTCGAACCTTGGGGGCGCCAAGGCATTGCCAGGGGATGCGGGACTGGACGAAGAGGCTGCGCTGCGCCGAGGAAGCTTGATCCATCTGCTGCTTGAACACTTGCCACAACATGAACAGGCACAATGGTCGGAAATTGCCAACAACCTACTTTCATCAACCGAAGATCCGCCATCAAAGGCTGAGATGGCTGACCTTTTGAGTGAGGCGAAGGGGGTCTTGGACGCGCCGGATCTCGCCGTTCTTTTTGACGCCGGTACCCTGGCCGAAGTTCCTGTCACTGCCAATCTGGGGCAGGTTCGCGTTCATGGGATCATCGACCGGCTTGTTCTGACGGACGCAAAGGTCACAATTGTTGACTTCAAGACAAACGCCATTGTGCCGGACGGCCCAACAAAGACGCCCGATGGTCTTTTGCGCCAAATGGGGACTTACGCGCACGCGGTGTCGCAAATCTATCCAGAGCGTGAGATTGAGACGGCGATTTTGTGGACCCGAACCGCGACACTCATGCCTTTGCCACACGATCTTGTGACAAAATCGCTGGCAGAAACAGGATACCTTGACGTTCCCGAGGACGCTTCATAGGTTTCCCCGGTACAAACAACCCAGACACCTCTTTCAGGAGACTTTCAAATGGCAACTGTTGCTGTCACCGATGCCACCTTTGACGCAGAAGTCAAAAACTCCGACGTTCCCGTCGTCGTCGATTTCTGGGCCGAGTGGTGTGGCCCGTGCAAACAGATTGGCCCGGCTCTGGAAGAGCTGTCGGCCGAGATGGAAGGCAAAATCAAAATCGCCAAGGTCGACGTTGACTCGAACCCCAATGCCGCTGCGGCGATGGGTGTGCGCGGCATTCCGGCTCTGTTCATCTTTAAAGACGGTCAGGTGGTTTCGAACCGCGCAGGTGCCGCGCCCAAGGCCGCCCTGCAAAGCTGGATCGAAGACGCGATCTGATCTGATCCACTATCGAAATTCAAAAGGGGCGCCTAAGCGGTGCCCCTTTTTGTTTTCAAACCGGCCAGCCCAGCGCCGACAAACGGTTTCGGATTTTGTCCTCGGCCTCGGGGCGGCCCGCGTTGACCGACATCTGCTGCAGGAACCACCAAACATATCCGGCATAATCTGGATCATGATCGCCAATAGCGTCGAATGCGCCCTGGACCCCCAAGTCTGACACGTTCGCGGTGATGTGGTGAAAGTCGATCTTGGCAAACAGCACGCTGGGTTTGCCAAAAAAGAACCCTGAAAAAGCAACGCCTGAGTTCTGCGTCACGATGTAATCGCAATGGGCGAGAAGGGGCTCCATATCGCCGAGCCTGATCTCCAGCCGGTCAACCTTGCTTTCCAACGCTTCCAGCGCAGAAATCTCGTCTGGTCCGTAATGCTCTTTGGGGTGCAAGGCGGCGATGACACGTTTGGCCGGATCACTATCCAACACATGTTGCAGCATGCGCATCGGGCTACATTCCTGAAAAGAGCGCTGTTCGAGCAGCCTGCCTTGCAGCGGGACGTAGACAAAGCCATCGCGTCCGACATCCCGAAGCGGTTCTTGAAAAAGGCGCTTTTGCCAAAACTTATAGAAATTCTGAGCGTCTTGCCGGTCTTCTGGCTGCACCTGAAACCTTGCTCTTGCAACATCCCAGTCCCATCGTTGGTTGCTGCGCTCAATCTGCCAGAACGGATAAAAATAGGCCCGGCGAATGGTCACGCCGCGATCATTTAGCGGGTTTTGCATGTGGAACAGGCTGAAACCCTTATCCCCGGCGCGGGCCTGTGACGGCGGACGAAAGGTTACATCCATGTCCGCCGCTCTGACGACAGCTTCAATTTTGCCAATGAAGTTGTGCTCGCCGGCCTCGGCGCTCTCGCGGAGCCCGTCCGGAAGATAGAAAGTTGCCGTGGAATTGCCGCTCATGATGGTGACGCTAGGCGGTTCTTTTCGCCCCGGCAAGGCAAAGGCTTGTGCAGCATCGCATCCAGCCTCATATAAGGCGACAAGCAATCAGGAGGCTCCCATGGCAGACGATCAATTCCCCGGCTGGCACGGAACAACCATAATAGGTGTCAAAAAGGGTGACCAAGTGGTCATCGCGGGTGACGGGCAAGTGTCATTGGGACAAACCGTTATCAAAGGGTCAGCGCGCAAAGTGCGCCGTTTGAGCCCCGGAGGATATGACGTTGTGGCCGGGTTTGCCGGGTCAACCGCGGATGCCTTTACCTTGTTAGAGCGGCTTGAAGCAAAACTCGAAGCCACACCGGGACAGTTGGCACGCGCAAGCGTGGAGCTGGCCAAGGATTGGCGCACAGATAAATACCTGCAAAAGCTCGAGGCGATGCTGATCGTCACAGATGGCGCTGAAATGTTTGTCATCACCGGGGCAGGGGATGTTCTGGAGCCCGAACACAATGTGGCGGCGATCGGATCGGGCGGCAATTTCGCCCTCGCGGCGGCGCGCGGGATGATGGACAGCGATAAATCAGCCGAACAAGTGGCGCGCGACGCGATGGCGATCGCGGCAGACATCTGCGTCTACACCAATGGCAACCTGACAGTTGAGAAGATCTCAAAATGACCGACCTGACCCCCCGCGAAATTGTGTCCGAGCTGGATCGCTTCATCATCGGCCAAAAGGATGCCAAACGGGCCGTAGCCGTGGCGCTGCGCAACCGCTGGCGCCGCAAACAGTTGTCCGATGATCTGCGAGAAGAGGTGTATCCCAAGAACATCCTGATGATCGGGCCGACAGGCGTTGGCAAAACCGAGATCAGCCGCCGTTTGGCCAAACTGGCAAAGGCGCCCTTTATCAAGGTTGAAGCCACCAAGTTCACCGAAGTCGGGTATGTCGGGCGCGATGTTGAGCAAATCGTACGTGATCTGGTCGACAGCGCCATCTCAATGACCCGCGATCTGATGCGAGACGAGGTGAAAGCCAACGCGCACGCCGCTGCCGAAGAGCGCGTGATTGAGGCCATCGCCGGAGAAGATGCCCGCGACGCCACCCGTGACATGTTCCGCAAAAAGCTCAAGTCCGGCGAGCTGGATGACACCATTATCGAGCTGGACCTCGCTGACACCTCGAACCCGATGGGCGGTATGTTCGACATTCCCGGTCAGCCGGGCGGGCAGATGGGTATGATGAACCTCGGTGACCTTTTCGGCAAAGCGATGGGGGGGCGAACCGTTAAACGTCGCCTAACCGTGGCCGAAAGCTACGAAGTTCTGATTTCGGAAGAAGCCGATAAGCTGCTGGATGATGAAACGGTCACCCGCGCCGCATTAGAAGCCGTTGAGCAAAATGGCATCGTGTTTCTGGACGAGATCGACAAGGTTTGCGCCCGCCAAGAGGCACGCGGTGGTGATGTAAGCCGCGAGGGTGTACAGCGTGATTTGTTGCCATTGATTGAAGGCACGACGGTCAGCACAAAGCACGGTCCAGTGAAAACCGATCATGTTTTGTTTATCGCGTCCGGCGCTTTTCACATTGCCAAACCGTCAGACCTGTTGCCCGAGCTTCAGGGCCGCTTGCCAATTCGTGTTGAGCTGCGCGCCCTGACCGAAGAAGATTTTGTGCGTATCCTGACCGAAACCGACAATGCGCTGACACGCCAATACACAGCCCTGATGAATACCGAAGAAGTGACGGTCACTTTTACCGATGACGGGATTGCCTCGCTGGCAAAAATCGCCGCAGACGTAAACCAATCGATCGAGAATATCGGTGCACGGCGGCTTTACACGATCATGGAGCGTGTTTTTGAAGAGCTGAGCTTTACCGCTCCGGATCAATCCGGGCTCTCCGTTACTGTGGATGCCGGTTTTGTAGAAAAGAATCTCGGTGAATTGACCAAATCGACAGACCTGAGCCGGTATGTTCTGTAAATTTTCTGGCCCAGCGCTGCGCCCTTCTGCATAGTCCAATCAGAAGTGATTTTGGATTTGGTATCATGTTGAAGCGGTTTGTTTGGATACTTTTGGGTGTTGCGGTTGCTGCCTGTGCGGACAGAACGCCCGCCCCGATTGTGCCGCTTGAGCCAGAAATTCAGCAAACCTCGCGCATGGTTTTGGTTGCGACCAACCGGGACCGCAATGAGGACGGGTACTTCAGTGAAGCTCGGTCTCAGGACACAACATACCTGCGATCAGTTGTCGGCATTCCGCCAACGCACGAATCCGGAGATGCACCAAAGTACAGCGACACGCCCAACCCGCGGAAACACTTTACGATTGCTGAGCAAAAAGATCTGGCAGGCAAAGATGATTTCCTGCGTGAGCTCAAGGCAGAACTAAGAGCGTTGCCGCCGGAAAAGCGGGAGGTAACGCTGTTCATCCATGGGTATTACAATGGGTATTCAGACTCGGTTTTCCGCGGCGCACAGATTTTCAATGACTTTGGGAACCCCGGTGTAGGCGTGGTGTACTCGTGGCCAAGTGCAGGCCTTGTCACCGGATACACCTATGACCGCGAAAGCGTTCTTTTTGCCCGCGACTCTCTGGAAGAAGTTCTGCGCGTAATCGCTCAGGCGGGAGCCCGAAATGTCTTGATCATGGCGCATTCGATGGGTGGCCTTCTGACAATGGAAACCCTTCGCCAGATCGAGATTTCAGACCACAACTGGACGTATCGTAACATTGCCAGTGTTTTGCTGTTCTCGCCCGATATTGCTGTGGATTTGTTCGAGGAACAGCTTGATCGCATTGGGACACTGCCCAAACAATTCGTTGTCTTTACCTCGACAACTGACAAGGCCTTGCGGCTATCTTCGAAGATCAATGCAGGCACAGATCGGTTGGGCCTGGGCAACAGCACAGAAACCCTGTCGGAGTTCCCGATCATCTTTGTCGACATATCGAATTACAATGAAGATGCCGCGAACTCGCATTTTGTCATAGCAGAGTCACCTGCCTTGATCGCCTTAATCAGCGGAGCCGCAACGCATGACCAATTCGCCCGCGGCCGATCTCGTAGTGTCCTAGACGCTCTGAGTGATTCAACGGTCAAGTTGGGCCAATCAGTGGTTTACACGCTTGATCCCGAAGAAAGCCCGGTTGAGCTGCGTTAGTGGCGTCTCAGATAAACGTAATAGGCACCCGTGCCGCCATGCTTAAGATGGGCCTCGGCAACCTGTAAAACCACGCCCGACAACGGCGGCATCGAAAGCCATTGCGGGACCTGGTGCTTGAGAATTCCGCGGCGCACGGGAATTGGGCCGTCATCGCCCTTGGATTTGCCTTTGCCGGTAATCACAAGAACCAACCGTTTCCCTTCGGCATGTGAGCGCAACAGGAACCCGGTCAAGGCGGGGTGCGCCCGGTCAACCGTCATGCCGTGCAAGTCGATTTTGCCCTCGGGCAGCATCTTGCCACGCTTCATCTTGCCGAACATCTTTTTGTCCATCTGAACCGGCGTGCGCGCCACCCTCTCCGAGATACCGGGCATCAGATCATGACCGGGCATACGCGTTTTGGCCTTGGCTCCCAGAGAGAATTGCTCAATGCGAGGCTTGGCAACCTTGACCGGTTTCGGCTTGGGTTTTGGTCCTTCATGGCGCGATTGATCGGGGTGAAACCGATGTGTGGTTTCCGCCACCTTGCGCCAAAGCGCAATCTCATCCTGCGTTAGCTTTCTTCGGGTCACAAAACGGCCTCGGGTAGCATGGCATAGGCCCGTTGGATCGGCAGCAAAACGATCATGCGGCCCGGATCTTTCAATCGGCCAGCCTCGCGGCCGGCATCATCTCCGGTACCAAAGAAAATGTCTGCGCGTTGCGCGCCCTTGATAGCGGACCCGGTGTCCTGCGCAATCATCAAACGTTTCAGGGGCGTTTCACCGTCTTTCTCAATCCAGACCGGCGCACCCAGGGGTGTGAATTTCGGGTCAACGGCGATGCTGCGCATCGTTGTGATTGAACGGTTCATTGCCCCCAAGGGGCCTCGGTCGGCGGGGACCCGGCTGACCTCGCGAAAGAAAACAAAAGAGTCGTTGTGCCGCAAAAGCTCTGCGCCATCTGCGGGGTTTCTACGAACCCAATTCTTAATGACTTCGGCGCTTACCTGATGTGATGCATAGACACCGCGCCGGACCAGCTCGACTCCAATCGACCGATAGGGATGCCCATTGGAGCCCCCATAACCGACACGAAGATAAGAACCATCCGGCAACCGAACACGTCCTGATCCCTGAATTTGCAGGAAGAACAGTTCTACGGAGTCGTCGACCCAGGCAATCTCAAGTCCGCGACCATCCATAACGCCGCTGGTTTCAATCACGCGGCGGCTGAGCCATTGGCTTTGAGATCGGGCTTCGGGTGGAGTGCGATAGATCGGAAAGCGAAACCGGGACGTCGGACGCAAAGCGCCTTCAAGCTCGGGTTCGAAATAGCCGGTGAACAGACCGTCGTTTCCATCCTCGATCAAGACAGGGCGAAACAGAAGCTCAAAGAATTTGCGCGGGTCGGTGAACTCTTCTGCGGCCGCGCAAAGGGATTGCCAGTCCGGCGCATCGAAATCCATGCAGGTATTGCGGAACACTTCGAGCGCAGCTGCATGATCATCCACTTCCCACCCGTTCAGGTCAGAGAAATCCAGAATAGAGAACGTCGTTTCAGACATTGCCTGCGCGCCGGTCACTAGAAACCCCGCACAAAGCGCCGCCCGAAACCAGCGGATCATTCGCCCGTCGCGACAAGCTGCCAGTTCGGATCATCCGATCCCATTGCACGGGCAAAGGTCCAGATGTCTTTTTGCTTTTTCACCTGACGCTCGTCACCTTCGATAATGTCACCCGCACGATCACGCACCACGTGGGTCAGCTCTCCAATAAAGCGCACTGTCACCTCACCTTCGCGGGTAGAGTCGTCAAAATGCGCATCGTGCAAAGCCATTTCCCGAATACCGACAAATTCGCTCTCGACGGTCAGGCCCTGAGATTCACGGGAATCAACCACTTGGGCAAAAGCTTCGTAAACATCCTCGGACAGGAACGGCAGAATGCTGGCCATATCGCCGCGCTCGAAACCCATGAGGATCATCTCGTAAGCACCGCGCGCGCCCTGTAGAAATTCGCTGACGTTGAACGGCGGCTCAGCCGCCTTCATTGCGCCCAGCGCCTTGGCTGCTTCGCTTTCAGCTGGCACATGATCCAGAATGTCCGCGTCTGGCCCACCCTCGATCACTTCAAGGTCTGGACCGCGTCGCTGCGGTTGTTGTTGTGCCGCGTCGCGCGGAGGCTCAAAGCCGTCACGGGTTCCTAAGACATTTCTCAGTCTTAGGATCAAAAATACCGCAATTCCGGCTAAAACCAGAAGCTGGACTATAGAACCATTCATTGGGACCTCGTAAAGGGGCATGGAAACAGGCTTGTATCGCACTTATGTAAGTCACGGGCGGGGTCAAGTCCACCGCGCCCGTAAAACGTTTGGAGAATGATAATATGTGGCTGTTTTTGGCCTTTGTCGGCGTTCCCCTGATTGAAATCGCTCTGTTCATTCAGGTTGGTGGTGCAATTGGATTGTGGCCGACGCTTTTGGTCGTGGTTGTGACTGCCGTGATTGGCACCTTTCTTGTGCGCACTCAGGGCTTGTTGGCGCTCGGCAAATTGCAACGCTCGTTCTCAGAACTGGAGGATCCGACCGAGCCTCTGGCCCATGGGGCGATGATCCTAATTTCTGGAGCATTGTTGTTGACTCCGGGGTTCTTTACCGACGCTGTGGGTTTTGCGTTTTTAATGCCGCCCGTGCGTGTAGCCGTCTATAAATACCTACGGTCTCGCGTCACGGTTCAGAGCTTTTCCATGGGTTCGACGCATCACCAAAATAACCGACCAAATCAAGATCCTGATGTCATCGACGGTGAGTTTACCGAGGTCGATCCAGGCAAACGTCCGACGCATCAACCGTCAGGCTGGACTAAGCATTGAGGCCCCTGACGCAACCTGCTAAAGCACCCGGGACTTATTGAATTCAGGAGACATCCAATGGCCGAGAACGGTAACGGCGCTGCACAAGCACCCCAAATCCGTATGAACGTCCTGGCACAGTTCATTCGTGACATGTCGTTCGAAAACATCCTCGCTCAGAAGCGCGTTCAGGGCGAAGTACAGCCCGACGTTCAGGTTCAGGTGAACCTGGATGCGCAAAAACGCGAGGCAGAGCATCAATACGAAGTGACGACTAAGCTGAATATCACGTCTAAAGCCAAAGAAACTGGCGAAGAGATGTTCATCCTTGAACTGGAATATGCCGGTATCTTCCACATCGAAGGCGTTCCGGACGATCAAATCCACCCCTTCCTGCTGATCGAATGTCCGCGCCTGCTGTTCCCGTTCCTGCGTCGTATCGTGTCAGATGTGACACGTGACGGTGGCTTCCCGCCACTGAACCTGGAAAACATCGACTTTATGCAGCTGTATCGCCAAGAGGCCGCGCGCCGTCAGGCGGAAATGCCACAAGGCACTGCTTAAGATCCAAACTGGCCCGGTGTTCGGCCACTACCCAAGTTTAGCCCACAAGGCTTCGTCGCCCATCTTGGCAACAAAGTCTTCGTGGGCTTTCTTTTCGTCTTCGCTCAACCGCGAGGGCAGGGGTGTTTCACGGGCAGTCGGGCGCCAGTTGTCTGCTTGATCCGCACCACTTGCTGACGATGAAGATGTCGCCAAAACCAGATCTGGTTGCCGGCCACCGATCAGTTCAAGATAGACCTCGGCCAAAATTTCGGAGTCAAGCAAAGCTCCGTGAAGCGTGCGCGAAGAATTGTCGATGCCAAACCGACGACACAGGGCGTCCAGCGACGCAGGCGCGCCCGGAAATTTTTTGCGAGCAATGGCCAGTGTATCCAGCGCCTGTTCGAACGGCAGTTGGGGCAGGCCCATCCATTTCAATTCGGCGTTAAGGAATTTCATGTCGAATGAGGCGTTGTGAATGACCAGCGTGGCATCGCCGACAAAATCCAGAAATTCCTGGCCGATCTTCTTGAAAACCGGTTTGTCAGCCAGAAACTCATCCCCCAACCCATGCACTTCAAAGGCTTCTTGCGGCATGGAGCGTTCGGGATTGATGTATTGGTGATAGGTTCGCCCGGTTGGCATATGGTTCAACAACTCAACGCCACCAATTTCAACAATTCGATCACCGGTATTCGGATCGAGGCCTGTGGTCTCTGTATCCATCACGATTTCACGCATCGGCCAGTTGCTCCCGGATTGTTTCCACGATCTTGTTCACCTGCGCACGGGCGTGGTCAAGGGTATCCGTAATCACCACGTAGTCAGACAATGCGCATTTCTCGTCATTCGGCATCTGTTTGGCGCGAATTTGCTCAAACTGGGCCTCGGTCATCGTGCCCCGCTCCATGACGCGCTTTTTTTGGATTTCGGGTGAAACAGAGACACATACGACCGCATCCATTGTCGCCTGACCGTTGCCTTCGAACAGCAAGGGGATGTCAAAAATAAGGATGTCAGCGGAGGCTGTACGAGAAAACTCTGCACGATCCTCTGCGACAAGTGGATGCACGATCCGCTCAATGACGCCAAGAACAGATGCGTCCCGACCGATCATCTCTTTCAGTTTTTCGCGAGACACTGCGTTGTCGACAATGGCCCCCGGCAGCACTTCTTTGATGGGCTGAACTGCTGCGCCATCCGTGTCGTACATCCGATGAACAGCCGCATCCGCATCCCAGACAGCACATCCGGCCTCAGCAAACAGCCGGGCCGTGGTGGATTTGCCCATGCCAATCGACCCAGTAAGCCCCAGACGAAAACTCATTTCAGTGCTGCCTGTCGGGTTGCATCATCTACTGTCGGGCGCGTGCCGAACCAACGTTCAAACCCTGGAACGGCCTGATGCAAGAGCATGCCCAATCCATCAACCGTGGTGCAGCCAACGTCCTTTGCTGCCGCCAAAAGCTGTGTTTCCAAAGGGTTGTAGACAAGATCGGTGACAACGGCCGACGGCTTAAGCCCATCCAGCGGCACGCGCAGATCCGGTTTACCCGCCATTCCCAGCGAAGTTGTGTTCACAATGGTTGCGCCGCCTTCGATGGCATTCCCGGCCTGAAACCAATCAACAACCGTCAGACGGGTGCCAAACTCCTCTCGCAAGGTTTCGGCCCGAACGCGTGTGCGGTTTGAAATCAGAATTTCCGGGACACCGGCGTCTAGTAGCGATGCAATAACTGCACGCGCCGCACCTCCGGCACCCAAAATGACTGCTGGCCCGTCGGCGGCCTGCCAATTTGGCGCAGCTTGGCGCAGGTTCTCAATGAATCCGTAGCCGTCTGTATTATCACCGATGATCTTGCCATCTTCGCGAATGATCAGGGTGTTGACCGCGCCGATAAGCGTCGCTCTGTCCGTAACCTGATGCACCAAGTCCATCACACGCTCTTTATGCGGGATGGTGACGTTGACGCCGACAAAACCCATTTTGGGCAGGGCTTTGATCACCTTCTTGAGATCACTTGGATTCACATCCATCGGGATATAGTGACCCTTGATCCCAAACGTTCGCAACCAATGCCCATGCACCTGCGGAGATTTTGATTGCGCGATCGGGTGGCCGATTACACCGGCCAGAGGAATCTTGGGTAGCGTCATGACGGCAACTCTCCGCGCAACATCAGGTAATTCAACAGTTCCAACAGGGGCAATCCAAGCACATTGAAATAGTCGCCGTCTATACGGTGAAACAGTCGCGCACCCTCTTCTTCGAGCTTATATCCGCCGACGGACCAGCGAATACTGTCCCAGTTCCTCTCGAGATAGGAGTCGAGATAGCCATCTGAAAACTCTCTCATCTGTAAGCGCACGACGCCGATGTGGCGCCAGACGGGTCGGTTTTCATGAAACACGACGACTGCAGACAAAAGTTGATGACGCTGGCCGCGGAGGGTTTTTAGTTGGCTTCGGGCTTCATCCGGATCACGGGGTTTGGCAAAAACCTGGCCGTTAAACTCAAGAACCTGATCGCAGCCGATCACCAGCTTGTCTGGATGTTTGGCCGCAACTTTGGTAGCCTTGGCCTGTGCCAGAGCATCCGCGATATCCCTAGGAGGAGCTGACTCAGCCTCCAAGGCCCGGCGAAGCATGTCTTCGTCGACTTTCGCAGTGACCACGTCGAATTCCACGCCCGCATTGCGCAACAATGCCGCCCGGATTTCCGACCCCGAAGCCAGAATGATGTGATCTGCCATGTGGATAAATCCGTGGACTATGTACTGTGACGATTGTCCGTTCTTTCTGTGGAATTCACAACCAATTGGCAAGCCGGGGACGACGCGCATGTTTCACGATGTTCCACGGAATCCATCCCATATGGATAGGGACAACCCCGTGCCTGTTATCATTTGGTTTGGCCCACAGTCTTATGCGGAGTTATCCCGGTTTTCATACAGAACGGGCGCGGTTATGGTATTGATTTATAAGTGATAAATTTGTTTTTCCACAGTATCACGATCCAAGAAAAATCTCATAATGAAGATGTGAATAAGTGCTTTGGAAACCTAATAATCCACAGCGTTTGGCTTCCCTACAAAAACATCATCCTTTTTCTTTCTTATTTATTTATTTAGGAAGGACCCAAGCTGAGACTGGATAAGACCCGTGACCTATTTCCTCGCTGACATTTACCCTTATGTTCTATCATTTCACATCATGGCGGTTCTGTCATGGATGGCGGGCTTGTTCTATTTGCCTAGACTGTTTGTCTATCATGCAGAGAGAGCAACAGAAGGTGATCAGCTGGACGAAACTCTGAAGATCATGGAGTTCAAGTTGCAGCGCTATATCATGTCCCCAGCCAGCATCGCTGCATGGGCGGCAGGACTGGCTCTGGTGTGCACACCTGGGGTCGTCGACTGGACCGCGGTGTGGCCCTATACCAAAGGTGCTTGCATCCTCGCTATGACGGCCTTTGACCATTGGCTGATGATTATGCGCAAACGGTTTGCCCGTGGCGAGAACAAGCTGAGCGGCCGGGCCTATCGTATGATGAACGAGGTTCCGACTCTCTTGATGATCGTGATCGTCTTGTCTGTGGTTGTGAAATTCTGAGCCAATTGACTCCTAAAGGCGCAGACCTTAGATAGTTCGGCAACAGGCCCGTCCGGGCCATGTGTCTTCCAATTAGAAAAATGTGAACGCGGCCATACTTGGGTTGCGTCCGGGATATATTTCATGAGCAATGAAAAACTCGCGCTGGCCGAGCTGAAAGCCAAGAGCCCCAAAGACCTCTTGTCGATGGCCGAAGAGCTTGAGATCGAAAACGCCTCGACCATGCGTAAAGGCGAAATGATGTTCCAGATTCTGCGCGAACGCGCGGATGAGGGATGGGAGGTTTCTGGCGATGGCGTGCTGGAAGTTCTGCAGGACGGATTTGGCTTCCTGCGCTCTCCTGAGGCCAACTATCTGCCGGGCCCCGATGATATCTATGTCAGCCCCGAAATGATCCGGAAATACTCCCTGCGGACTGGTGATACAATTGACGGTGTCATCAAGGCGCCTGAGGACAATGAGCGGTATTTTGCGCTGCAGGATGTGGCGCACATCAACTTTGAGTCCCCGGAAAAGGCCAAGCACAAGATTGCCTTTGACAACCTGACACCGCTGTATCCGGATGAACGTCTGAAGATGGAGATCGAAGATCCGACCATCAAAGACAAATCAGCCCGTGTCATCGACCTGGTTGCACCAATTGGTAAAGGCCAACGATCGCTAATCGTGGCGCCGCCGCGGACCGGTAAAACCGTGATCCTGCAAAACATTGCGCATTCGATCGAGGCCAACCATCCGGAATGCTACCTGATCGTTCTGTTGATTGATGAGCGCCCGGAAGAGGTGACCGACATGCAGCGTTCGGTAAAGGGAGAGGTTGTGTCTTCGACCTTTGACGAACCTGCGACGCGTCACGTTGCCGTGGCCGAAATGGTAATCGAAAAAGCCAAGCGTCTGGTCGAGCATAAACGAGATGTTGTTATTCTTCTCGACTCGATCACAAGACTTGGTAGGGCGTTTAACACTGTGGTGCCATCTTCGGGTAAGGTTCTTACCGGTGGTGTGGATGCCAACGCCCTGCAACGCCCCAAGCGTTTCTTTGGTGCTGCGCGGAATATCGAAGAAGGTGGATCGCTCACCATCATCTCAACCGCGTTGATCGACACTGGCAGCCGTATGGATGAAGTCATCTTCGAAGAATTCAAAGGCACTGGTAACTCGGAAATCGTGCTGGATCGCAAGATTGCCGACAAACGCGTCTTCCCGGCCATCGACATTCTCAAGTCGGGAACACGAAAAGAGGACCTGCTTATCGATAAGATCGACCTGCAGAAAACCTTTGTTCTGCGGCGTATCCTCAATCCGATGGGTACGACAGATGCGGTCGAATTTCTGTTGTCCAAGTTGAAGCAGACCAAAACGAATTCCGAATTCTTTGACTCGATGAACACCTAAGGGTTTCACGATGGCCTATGTGCCTGACACGATTTTTGCTCTGGCCACGGCCCCCGGTAAAGCGGGGGTCGCTGTCATTCGCGTGTCTGGCACTTTGGCGGGTAAAGCAGGAAGTGCGTTATTTGGTACTTTGCCAGATCCTCGCCAGGCCTCGCTTCGCGTTTTGAAGGATCAAGAAGGCCGTCGGCTGGATCAGGCTGTTGTGCTCTATTTTCCAGAGCGAAACAGCTTTACCGGTGAAGAGGTGGTCGAGCTGCACCTGCACGGCTCTGTTGCCGCTGTGAACGCCGTTCTGCGTGTGTTGTCAGACATTGAGGGCCTGCGCCTTGCTGAAGCTGGAGAGTTCACACGTCGGGCTCTGGAGAATGGATGCCTCGATCTGGCACAAGTTGAGGGCCTGGCCGACCTTATTGATGCGGAAACCGAGGCCCAAAGGCGTCAAGCTCTTCGCGTTCTATCTGGGGATTTGGGCAACCTTGCCGGAGGTTGGCGTGAAAACCTCATCCGCGCTGCCGCTTTGCTGGAAGCGACCATCGACTTTGCGGATGAAGAAGTCCCCGTTGATGTCACGCCAGAGGTCAAAGAGCTGCTGACGTCGGTGCAGAATGAGCTCGCAGAAGAGATTGCCGGCGTTTCGGCCGCAGAGCGTATTCGCACAGGATTCGAAGTTGCCATTCTAGGCGCTCCGAATGTCGGAAAATCCACACTTCTCAATGCGTTAGCGGGTCGAGATGCGGCCATTACCTCGGAATATGCCGGGACGACACGCGATGTGATCGAGGTGCGTATGGATTTGAATGGGCTGCCTGTCACTTTGCTGGATACGGCTGGCCTGCGAGAAACCGAAGACCATGTTGAAGGTATTGGCATTGAGCGTGCACGCCAAAGGGCCGAAGCGGCAGACTTGCGTGTGTTCCTGATTGAGCAAGGACAACACCCTGACTTTGTACCGCACCCCGGAGACATCGTTCGAGAGGCAAAAGCGGACAGGTTGAGAAATGCAGAGAATGCGGTGTCCGGTAAGACAGGCCAGGGCGTCAGCGCGCTTGTTCAAGAGATTACGCAGACGCTGTCAGAACGGGCTGGACGTTCAGGTGTGGCCACTCGCGAGCGGCATCGGGTAGCGATGAAGCGCGCCAATGACAGTCTTTCCGCTGCTGCCGCTGTTCTCGCGCTAGGACCTGAACACTACGAGATTACCGCTGAAGAGCTTCGCAGTGCAATTCGAGCTTTGGATTCGATCGTCGGTCGCGTAGATGTTGAAAATCTTCTGGACGAGATATTCTCTAGTTTCTGCATCGGTAAATGAGGAGTGTTTCACGTGAAACATTTTGATGTCATCGTGGTTGGCGGCGGGCACGCCGGAGCTGATGCAGCGCATGCGTCGGCACGCATGGGTGCGCGTACAGCCCTTGTCACGTTGAAGGAATCCGGCATTGGTGTGATGTCGTGTAATCCAGCGATTGGAGGTCTGGGTAAAGGGCATCTTGTTCGCGAGATCGATGCATTGGATGGTTTGATGGGCCGCGTCGCGGATCGCGCCGGCATTCAGTTTCGACTCTTGAATCGGCGCAAAGGCCCAGCCGTACAGGGGCCAAGAGCCCAAGCCGACCGTAAGATCTATCGCGAAACGATGCTTGCAGAGATTCAGGCGGCGCCAAACCTCACCGTGATTGAGGGTGAAGTGACAGACTTCCTGATGCAGGGTGATGCAGTTCGAGGTGTTATTCTCGCCGATGGTGTAGAGATTTCGTCGCATGCTGTTGTTTTGACAACGGGAACCTTCCTGCGTGGCGTTATTCATATAGGGGACGCCTCACGTCCAGGCGGGCGCATGGGGGACGATCCATCGCTTCGTCTGGCAGAGCGCATTGACAGCTTTGACCTTCCTCTAGGGCGCTTAAAGACAGGAACGCCTCCGCGGTTGAACGGCAATACAATCAGGTGGGATGATCTCGACTCGCAGCCTGGCGACGATGATCCTGTCATGTTCTCGTTTTTGAACAAAACGCCACCCGCACGGCAGATTTCCTGTGGGATTACGCACACCAACGAGAAAACTCACGAGATTATCCGTGAGAATCTGGGGCGTTCGGCCATGTATGGCGGTCACATTGACGGGATCGGACCGCGCTATTGCCCCTCAATCGAAGACAAGATTGTCCGGTTTGCAGACAAATCTTCGCATCAAATCTTTCTGGAGCCAGAGGGTTTAGATGATGCGACGGTCTATCCGAATGGCATTTCCACGTCACTGCCGGTGGATGTGCAGGAAGAATACGTTCGGTCTATTTTTGGCTTGGAAAATGTTGAAATCATTCAGCCGGGCTACGCGATTGAGTATGACTATGTAGACCCGCGCGCACTCAATATGTCTCTGGGAGTAAAGGACGTTCCGGGACTATATCTAGCGGGTCAAATCAACGGAACCACAGGATATGAGGAGGCGGCAGCGCAAGGGCTTGTCGCAGGACTAAATGCAGCGCTGTCCAGTCAAGGCAAAGACCCCCACTATTTCAGCCGCTCCGACAGCTATATTGGCGTGATGGTGGATGATTTGATCACGCGCGGTGTGACCGAACCATATCGCATGTTCACGTCGCGCGCCGAATTCCGGCTGAGCTTGAGGGCAGACAATGCGGATCAACGCTTGACCCCGGTTGGCGTTAGCCTTGGACTGGTCGGAGAGGGAAGAAAAGCCGCGTTCAACGACAAGCTTGACAGGTTGGTTGCGGCGAAGGCTGTCCTTGAGGGGTCGCAGTACACCCCAAAACAGCTGAATGCAGCGGGAATTTCAGTTAATCAGGATGGGCACCGTCGCACGGCCTTTCAGGTTCTTTCCTTTCCGGATGTAAGTTTTTCAGACCTCCTTCCGCTAGATGACGATTTTGCGGAAGTTGATCTGGAATCCCGAGAACAGCTTGAAAAAGATGCACTTTATGCGAATTACATCGAACGACAACGGCGGGATGTTGAGGCGATGCAGCGGGACGAGCTACAGAAGATCCCTTCAGACTTCGCGTACTCTGGCGTAGAGGGGTTGTCGAACGAGCTAAAAGACAAGCTTGAACTGGCACGCCCAAGCAACCTTGCCCATGCGAGCCGTATTGATGGAATGACGCCAGCTGCTCTGACCTTGTTATTGGCGAAGCTACGGCAGGCAAAGCGGGAGAGGTCCGCGTGAGCGACGAAGCAGACCGCGTTCTTGAGGTCTTGAATGTTTCACGTGAAACATCGGAGCGCCTTGTTGTTTTGGCTCAGCTCCTGGAAAAGTGGAACCCGCGCATCAATTTGGTGTCAAAATCAACACTGAATGACCTTTGGTCGCGACACATCATGGATTCCGCTCAGATTTTCGATTTGGCGGACCCAGGCATTGCAAGTTGGGTAGATATTGGCAGTGGCGGCGGTTTTCCGGGCCTTGTTGTTGCAATACTGGCGGCAGAAACCAATTCCCCCTACAAAACTACGCTCATTGAAAGTGATCAAAGGAAATGCGCCTTTCTTCGGACCGTTCTGCGCGAAACGGATGTTGAGGGAGAGGTGATTTCAAAGCGCATTGAACAGGCGGACCCACAAAACGCGGACGTCATGTCGGCTCGGGCCTTGGCAGATCTGAACACACTGTTTTCATTCGCAGAGCGGCATTTGTCTTCAGAAGGAACCATGCTGTTTCCGAAAGGTGTCACTTGGCAAAAAGAGCTAAAAGCCGCACAGGAATCGTGGTCATTCAGCCACGAGGTGATTACAAGTAAAACGGAGCCAAATTCCGTTATTATCAAGGTTAAGGATCTCAGGCGTGTCTGACCCCACCCGTCCAAAAGGCCCCAAAATCATCGCTGTTGCTAACCAGAAGGGTGGCGTTGGCAAAACGACGACTGCCATCAACCTTGCTGCGGCGCTGGTCGAAGAGGGAGAGCGTGTTTTGGTCGTTGACCTGGACCCTCAGGGCAACGCTTCCACCGGTTTGGGGATCGATGTGGAAGATCGCGCCCTGACCACCTACGATTTGTTGCTGGATGATGCAGAGCTGAGCGATGTGATCCTGAGCACGGAAAAGCAGGGGATGTGGATTATCCCTGCCACTGTCGACCTGAGTTCAGCGGATATTGAACTGATTTCGAACGAAAAGCGCAGCTTTCTACTACATGATGCACTGCGTCAGCCTGCAATTGACGCATATGAGCTGGATTACATCCTGATCGACTGTCCACCGTCGCTAAATCTGCTCACAGTAAACGCAATGATTGCGGCGCATTCTGTTCTGATCCCATTGCAGAGTGAGTTCTTTGCCCTTGAGGGTTTATCGCAATTGATGCTGACCGTGCGAGAGGTGCGTCAGACCGCCAATCCCAAACTCCGTATCGAGGGTGTGGTCCTCACGATGTTCGACGCACGCAACAATCTCTCGCAACAAGTTGAGCAAGATGCGCGCGACAACCTGGGCAACCTGGTCTTTGATACCAAGATACCTCGCAACGTCCGGGTCTCAGAGGCACCGTCCTTTGCGCAGCCCGTTTTGGATTATGACCCCACTTCAAAAGGTGCTGAGGCGTACCGCGAATTGGCGCGCGAAGTCCTTGCAAAACAAATGAAAATTGCCGCCTAGGAGGCCCCAGTCATGGCTAGCAAAAAGACCAAGAATCGTGGATTGGGGCGTGGACTGTCTGCCTTGATGGCAGATGTGACCGAAGATCAGAAGATGGGTGAAGCCTCTGCAGCATCGCGCGCAGAAATGATGATTCCCATAGAAAAGATTGTTCCAAATCCGGAACAGCCTCGGCGTGACTTTACACAAGACCAACTGGACGAGCTCGCGGCGTCAATTCGAGAAAAGGGTGTGATCCAACCCTTGATCGTACGTGCGTTGTCTGGTGGCACATATGAGATCGTCGCGGGCGAGCGGCGTTGGCGCGCGTCGCAAATGGCGAAACTTCATGAGTTGCCGGTTGTTGTGCGCGACTACAATGACACCGAAGTACTTGAGATTGCGATTATCGAGAATATACAGCGTGCTGATCTGAATCCGGTGGAAGAGGCGGCTGGCTATCGCGCCTTGATGGACAAATTTGGCCATACGCAGGAAAAGCTGTCTGAAGCGCTGGGCAAAAGCAGGAGCCACATTGCCAACCTGATGCGTCTTTTGCAATTGCCCGAAGATGTTTTGGCCATGCTCAAGCGAGGAGATCTGAGTGCGGGCCATGCCCGCGCGTTGATTACTTCTGAAAACGCCAGTGAACTGGCGAAAAAGGTCGTGAAATCAGGGCTTTCAGTGCGCCAAACCGAAAGTCTCGCCAAAGCTGTTTCCAACCCGGACAAGAAGCGCCAAGCCGCACCGAAACCCAAAAAGGATGCTGATACTGCCGCTCTTGAAGGGGATTTGTCGGCAAATCTGGGAATGAAGGTCGTGATTGATCATCGGGCCAACGGTGAGGCCGGGCAAGTCACGATCAAATATGCGACCCTAGATCAGCTCGACGAGATCTGCCGGATTCTGTCAGCTACCAATTAGGGCGGCTCCAGATAAAGATCAGCACGCAAGTTAACACAACGGCCTGAATAATCAGGATTGTTGACTTAAGCCCAAGCGCCAGCGAGAGCCCAAATACAAGCACGATAGAGACGGTGGCAATGCGTTTTGCCGTGGGATTGATGGCGCCTCGGGTTTGCCAATCGTCGATTGGTGGGCCCAATTTCGGGTGAGATAACAACCAGTTATGCAGCTTCTCTGATGACCGGGCAAAGAAGAACGCGGCTAGCAGCAGGAATGGCACTGTCGGAAGCAACGGCAGTACGATCCCAACCAATGCCAAAGCCACGCACAGTAGTCCCAAAACCGCCCAGATCACGCGCATCAACTCAATCCACCAATAGTTCAGAGAGTACTGAGTTTAAGACCATCCGACCTTTGGGAAGAACCTTAAGTCTTTGATTTTCAACACAGATCATCTCTAGCTCACGCAGCACACGAAGTTTGTCTTCCTTTAAGGGGCGACCTGCCAAGAGGTCGTAACGCGTAAGGTCAATTCCTTCGGTCAAACGTAGACCCATCAACAGAAATTCTGAAACTTGACCGTCTTGGTCGATGGTTTCACGCAATGACTCGCCGTTGCCCGCCTCAGCCTCAATCAGCCATTTAGAGGGATTGCGCCAGCTTTCAACTGCGTGACGCACGCCATTGAGTGTTAATCTTGCGTGCGCGCCTGGTCCAATTCCGGCATAATCGCCGTAACGCCAATAGATCGAGTTGTGCCGCGATTCAGAGCCTATTCCTGCGTAATTCGATACTTCATAAGGGAATAGACCGGCTTTGTCGCAGATCTCTTGGGTCATTTCATAAAAGTCGGCGGCAAGATCATCTTCTGGCAATCCGCGCAACTTGCCTGCTGCGTATCGATCCCCAAAGGCTGTACCGGCCTCAATTGTGAGTTGGTAAAGTGAGAGATGGTCGATGGCCATTGATGTTGCTTCGTTCAACTCCTGACGCCAGTCCTTAAGGGTTTGGTCCTGCCGCGCGTAAATCAGATCAAAACTCACGCGATCAAAGGTTTTCCGCGCGATTTCAAAAGCTTGTTTTCCTTCCGCAACCGAGTGGATGCGACCAAGCCTTTGCAGGTCACGGTCATTCAGGGCCTGGATACCCATTGAAATTCGATTGACGCCGCCATCCCGGTACCCGGCAAAGCGCCCGGCTTCAACGGAGCCTGGGTTCGCCTCGAGGGTGACTTCCATGTCGTTGGATGTGGGCCACAGCGTGCGAACACGTTCGAGAATGGCTGCAACTACGTCCGGATGCATCAAACTGGGGGTACCGCCGCCAAAGAACACGGTGTTTAGGGTGCGGTTGGACACGTCCAAAGCGATCCGGTCCAGTTCTGACAGATACGCTCTAAGCCAGCGGTCCTGATCGATCTCACGCGAAACATGACTGTTAAAGTCACAATAGGGACATTTGGCCTGACAAAACGGCCAATGGATATACAGGCCGAAGCCCCCGTTTTGCCAATCCTCAGCCAAAACAACCCGCTACGAATTGTTTGAGGGCGCGGCCTCGGTGGCTGATTTGGTTTTTGTCGGCGGGATCCATCTCTGCGCAGGTTATGTCGTATCCGTCAGGTTGAAACATCGGGTCATAGCCAAACCCATGTGCGCCTCGGATTGGCCAGACCAACTGTCCGGGCATCACACCTTCGAACACTTCGTCATGTCCGTCGGGCCAGGCAATCACCAGGGTGCAGCGGAATTGAGCAAGTCGAGGTTTGGTGGCGTTGGCGGCGTTGAGCTCATCATTAGCGCGGGTCATGGCTAGCATAAAGTCCCGGCCGTTGGGCGTTTCGGCCCAGTCCGCCGTGTAAACACCGGGAGCACCATTAAGCGCATCAATGGTGATGCCGGAGTCGTCCGCCAAGGCGGGCAGCCCGGTGGATTGCGCCGCGGCGTGCGCTTTGATCCGGGCATTGCCGACAAAGGTATCTTCGGTCTCTTCCGGTTCCGGCAAGTCCATTGCCGCAGCGCCAATGACTCTCACCCCATGTGGCGCGAGAATCTCTGTGATCTCTGCCAGTTTGCCCTTGTTGTGAGTGGCGACCAAAAGTTGGTCGCCATCAAACTTGCGAGTCATGAGCACGCGGCCTGTTGTGCGGCAATCAACTCCTCAACGCCTTTCTCAGCGAGATCGATCAATTGGTTCATTTGATCACGTGAATAGGTAGAGCCTTCGGCGGACATCTGCACTTCAATCATCTGTTTGTTGCCCAGCATGATGAAATTTCCGTCAACACCAGCTTCGGAATCTTCAGGGTAGTCCAGATCCAGAACGGGCTGGCCTGCATAGATGCCACAGGACACGGCCGCGACCGGAGAAATCAGTGGATCAGACAGGACATCGCCGGCCTTCATCAACTTGTTCACAGCGAGGCGCAGGGCAACCCAACCGCCGGTGATTGAAGCGCAACGGGTTCCACCATCTGCCTGAATGACGTCGCAGTCGACGGTAATCTGACGCTCACCAAGAGCAACGCGATCCACACCTGCGCGCAGGGAGCGACCGATAAGACGTTGAATCTCAACAGTTCTTCCGCCTTGTTTACCGGCTGCAGCCTCCCGGCGCATCCGGCTGGTGGTCGAGCGGGGCAGCATGCCGTATTCGGCAGTTACCCACCCCAGACCCGAGCCTTTGATAAAGGGTGGTACGCGGTCTTCGATGGTGGCGGTGCACAAAACATGGGTGTCACCCATGCGGATCATGCACGAACCCTCGGCATGTTTTGTAACGCCGGTTTCGATGGAAACGGCGCGCATTTCATTAAGTTCTCTTCCCGAGGGACGCATTGTAGAAATCCTTTGTTGTCTGGCCTTGGGGATACAAGGGGGTAGGGGCTGGGCGCAACCCCGATTGACCTTTGGGCCAAGCGGTCTTTAATGGCATCTGGAACACAGGATACCCATGACAGACAGCGCACGCCTTTTGGAAGAAATGAACGACCGCTCGCGAGAAGTGTTTCGTCGCGTGGTCGAAAGCTATCTGGAAACCGGCGATCCGGTGGGGTCGCGAACTCTGACACGAACCTTGTCAGAGCAGGTCAGCGCCGCCACCATCCGCAATGTGATGCAGGATCTTGAGTTTCTGGGTTTGCTGGACTCACCGCATGTCAGTGCCGGGCGTATTCCAACGCAGACAGGGTTGCGGATGTTTGTAGATGGCTTGCTCGAGGTGTCCGATGTGGATGCAACAGACCGCCAGAAAATAGACGCAACGCTTGGTGACAATTCGTCGGATGTGGGTGGCATGTTGGACCGCATCGGCTCGGCCCTATCAGGGGTGACGCATGGGGCGTCTTTGGTTCTGGCGCCCAAGCATGAGGCGCCGATCAAACATATCGAGTTCGTTAGTCTGGGCCATGATCGCGCACTCGTCGTGTTGGTTTTTGGCGATGGTCATGTGGAAAACCGCCTGTTCACGCCTCCGCCCGGACAAACCCCCAGCTCAATGCGCGAGGCCGCGAATTTTCTGAATGCGGTGATTGAGGGACGGACCCTGTCAGAGCTTCAGACAGTGATCCGGGAAGAAATCCAAAAGCGCCGACAGGAGATAGACAGTCTGGCCCGAGATCTGGTTGAAAGCGGTCTGGTCTTGTGGGCCGACGAAGGCGATCAGCATGAAAGGCTGATTGTGCGCGGGCGCTCGAATCTTTTGGGGACTGACGAAGAAGAACAGGATCTGGATCGCATTCGGACACTGTTTGACGACCTCGAGCGCAAGCGTGACATCGCGGATTTCCTTGAATTGGCCGAAGATGGTGACGGTGTGCGCATTTTTATTGGCTCAGAGAACAAACTTTTTTCACTTTCGGGTTCCTCTTTGGTGGTTTCCCCATATATGAACGCGGATCGTAAGATTGTGGGTGCTGTTGGGGTCATCGGACCCAAGCGCCTGAACTATGGACGGATCGTGCCGATTGTAGACTACACGGCACAACTGGTCGGGAAACTGATTTCGGACCGGGGTTAGAGGTTGAGACATGGCAGAGCCGAAAGAAAACGAATTTCTGGACGATATTTCAGAAGCAGAAGCAGAAGAATTTGCCCAAACGCTGGATGAGCTGGAAGACGAGGCCGTTGAGCTGGATTCGCTGCGCGCTGAGCGTGACGATTACAAAGACAAGTTCATGCGCGCCCTTGCAGACGCTGAAAACTCGCGCAAGCGCGGTGAAAAGGCACGCCGGGACGCCGAACAATACGGTGGGTCAAAACTGGCCCGCGACATGCTGCCGGTCTATGACAACATGAAACGGGCCGTTGAATCGATTACCGAAGATCAAAAAGAGGCTGCCGCCGCGCTGATCGAGGGGATTGAGCTGACAATGCGGCAGTTGCTGAACACTTTCGGCAAGCATGGTATTGAGGTGATCGCGCCCGAAGTGGGTGACAAGTTTGATCCGCAAATCCACGAAGCCATGTTCGAAGCACCAGTGCCAGGGACAAAGTCCGGCGAGATCATTCAGGTCTCGGCTGAAGGGTTCATGTTGCACGATCGTTTGCTGCGTCCGGCCCAGGTTGGCGTGTCTTCAACGCCGGGCTAAACAGACGACTCTGGAAATGCTAGAAAGCTCCCGCGTAGAACGGGAGCTTTTTTGTGCGCCAACTCATAAAGACTTTGATTTTGATCGTCGCTTTGCCGGTAGCCAATTTGGCAACAGCCCAGCAATACCCTGATTACACCGAACTTTACGTCAATGATTTTGCCGATCTATTGCCGGCCGAGGACGAAGATCGCATTCGCCAAAAACTGATTGAACTGCGTGAAAAGCGCGACATTGAGTTCACGGTCGTAACGATCCGGTCGATGCAGGACTACGGCCATGACGGCGAGATAGAGCCCTTTGCCACCGGGCTGTTCAACACGTGGGGCGTTGGTGATGCCAGCCGGAATGATGGTGTCGTCATGCTGATCGCTTTGGAGGATCGCGTGATGCGGATCGAGGTGGGCTCAGGCTATGGCACCGTCAAGAATGTTCCGATGGGCAATATTATCGACACCAAAATTACACCAAGGTTCAAAAAATCTGACTATGTCGGTGGGATTGAGCACGGTGTGGATGCCGTGATCAAAGAGATCACCGGAAGCTGGCCTGGAGAATATGATGCTAGCGCGATGCAAAAGATTGGTGGTGCACTAAAAAAGTTCCTGGATTGGGTTGGGAACTGGATCTATGCGCTATTGGCTCCGGTTGCTGCCTTGGGCGCCAAAGCTGCGCAACGCTGGCGTCGCAACAAACCGCGGATTTGTCCGGTGGACTGCACAAAAATGGTCAAGCTGGATGAGGTTTGGGATGACCAGCATCTTGAGAAGGGTGAAATCACCGAGGAGCGGCTGAAAAGTGTGGACTACGACGTTTGGACCTGTGAGCGGTGCGAGCACGTAACCGTTGAGGCCTATAAATCCTGGTTCTCGTCTTATGGAGCCTGCAGATCTTGCGGGTATCGGACTGTACAGGGCGACACCACAATCATCACGGCTGCGACCACATCTTCAACCGGACTAAAGCGCATTGACTACACGTGCCACAACTGCGGCGACAAGTGGTCAGGCACTCGCACCATTCCGCGGAAATCCTCATCCAGCTCGTCCTCTGGGGGATCATCATTCGGTGGCGGGTCTTCCAGTGGTGGGGGATCCAGCGGAAGTTGGTAAATCACATGATGGTCAGGACAATTCCCATGATCGTGCAGCCACCCGTTGCAAAACCTCCATCAATCCAGATGAGACGGGGATTGCGGTCGGCGAACACATAGTTTGTTGCGACCCAGGGTGTCACGAGGAACAGGCCGACTCCCAGACCCGATACTGCGCCGGCCCCGCCGCTTCCATCCAGCGTGATGCCAAAGACATGTACCAGATTGCCCCGAAGAGATACGAGGCCAGCCCCGCGCCAATTACGATGAGAAAATCCATGCCGTACTCCTGATTTTTGGTCAGTATGTCGAAGTTGAAGCGACTTGCCTATAGCCCGCCCAGCTGACAGACAATCGCCCATTCTTCGGCCGTCACGGGTTGAACTGAAAGGCGCGAGTTCTTGACCAAAACCATATCGGCCAAGCGGGGGTCGGCTTTTATCTGATCCAGCGATACCGGGGCTGGAACAGCCTTAACCGCCTTGATGTCCACGCATTCCCAGCGCGTATCGTCGGTGGTGGAATCCGGATGCGCCTCGGCCATCACTTCGACGATTCCCACCACGGATTTCTCCTTCATTGAATGATAGAAAAACCCACGATCACCGACTTTCATGTCCCGCATGAAATTGCGCGCCTGATAGTTGCGCACACCATCCCATTCCTCTCCGGCATCGCCCTTGTCGAGCTGGTTCTGCCAACTCCACGTGTTCGGCTCGGATTTGAACAGCCAATACTGCATCAGCCCAGAACCTTGTTCCACGCGATCAGCTCGACACTTTCGAACAGATCGGCCTTTTTGTAGGGGTCATTGGCGGCCCAATCTTTGGCGCCTTCCATATCCATATTCAAAATGATGAGCGATCCGCACATCTCGCCGTTTTCATCCAGAAATGGGCCAGCCATTTCGACAGCATCCGTGGCCTTGAGATAGGCGACGTGCGCGTCACGGTTGGCTTTGCGAATTTCCAGCGCGCCGGGTTTGTCTTTGGCGATTAGGGCGATTTTCATGTTATTCCTCCTTGGGTGGGCGAGAGAGAAGCATCTCCATCGCTTGCGAGATTTGCATATTGTGGTCGATCAGGCCAACAACGGCGTCGGTGATCGGCATGTCGATTTGCATGTGTTTTGCACGAGCCTGAACCGCTCTGGCCGTGTCTGCGCCTTCGACGGTGATTGAGGGATCAAAAGCATCGTTTCGACCCAAACTCAGCCCAAAACGGTAATTCCGTGACTGATCGGATGTACAGGTCAGCGTGAGGTCGCCAAAGCCGGAGAGCCCGGCGAGTGTATCAGGGCGGGCGCCAAGTGCTCCGGCCATGCGCTGCATTTCAGCATAGCCGCGGGTCATCAGGGCTGCTCGCGCACTTTCACCCAAGTTTGCACCCATCGCGGCGCCACAGGCAATGGCCATCACGTTCTTAAGTGCACCGCCAAGCTCGGCGCCGATGGTGTCGGTTGTCCGATAGATCCGGATATTGGGAGTCGTAAGCTTGGCCTGAAGTGCGTGACCAATGGTGTCGTCTTCTACCGCCAAGGTCAGAGCAGTTGGCAGTCCGCGTGCAATGTCAGCGGCAAAGCTGGGACCGGTTAGAATGGCCGGGGTCGCCTCGGGGTCGCAATCGCGGATCACTGAGACAGGGCCCAGTTCGGTCTCCAGTTCAACACCTTTGCAACATGCGACAAGCAAGCGGCCGTTGAGCTCGGGTGTTGTGTTCAGTAACCCGCGCATTTTTTGCATAGGAACCGCCAATAACATGGTCTCAGCGAGCGCGGCAGACATGTCATGTGTGACTGAGAGTGTTTGAGGCAGCTCTATTCCTGGCAGGCGCGCGGCATTCTCACGATCGGCGTTCATAGCAGCAGTTTTCTTCGGGTCTTTGGCCCAAAGTGTCACTTTGGAGCCGGTGCGCGCCATTGAAATGGCCAGTGCTGTTCCAAAGGCGCCCGCGCCAATAACGCTGATGCTCATGATTTGGCTCCTTTTTTGCCACCGCCCAGCAGTGCAGGGGCCGCTTTGTCCAGTGGCCATCTTGGTCGCGCAACCAATGTCATGTCGTCCTGCGCACCATTGCGAAAACGTTCCAATCCGGCATAGGCAATCATAGCGGCGTTATCGGTGCAAAGAGCCAATGGTGGGGCGACGAACGCTACACCCAAATTCGCACAAACAGTCTCTAACTCAGCACGAATAGCGGAATTCGCCGCAACTCCGCCCGCAACGGCCAACAGTGGTGCTTCGGGGTTTTCGGCTAAGTATTCGACCAAGGCTCGTTTGGTTTTTTCGGCCAAGACATCGACCACAGCAGCCTGAAAGCCGGCGCATAAATCAGCGCGATCCTGTTCGGTCAACCCCCCCTTATCCGCGACAACAGCATCGCGGGCCCGAAGGATCGCCGTCTTTAGCCCTGAGAAAGACATGTCACATCCGGGACGATCCAGAAGGGGACGCGGCAAACGAAACCGCTTTGGGTCGCCCACTTCAGCCTTGGCTTGAACCGAGGGCCCTCCGGGCTGCGGCAATCCCAAAAGACGGGCAGTTTTGTCAAAGGCTTCTCCCGGCGCGTCATCAATCGTGCCGCCAAGGCGCGTGAACTCTTCGGGGCCACGCGCAATCAGGAACTGACAATGACCGCCGGATACCAAAAGCATGAGGTAGGGAAACGTGACCTGATCGGTCAGTCGCGGTGTCAACGCATGCCCGGCAAGATGATTTACCCCAACCAAGGGAACACTTAGCCCGGCCGCGAGCCCCTTGGCGCACATGACACCAGACAGGACGCCGCCAATCAGACCCGGCCCGGCACTTACGGCGATGGCGTCAATCTCAGATAGCGAAAGCCCCGAAGCGGCCAGAGCCTCTTCGACGCAGATGTCGAGTTTTTCGGCGTGGGCGCGGGCCGCAATCTCAGGAACAACGCCGCCAAAATCAGCATGCAGGCTTGTTTGACCATGCACCACCGAGGCCAAGATCTCAGGCGCCTCGCGATCGGCCTGACGTACAATTGCCGCCGCCGTATCATCGCAGGTGCTTTCGAGTCCAAGGATGGTAAGGTCTGAAGTCATGCCATTGCCGTTGCGTGTCACGTCATGGGCAGGTAACACCGAAAGGTGCCCGGGAACAATGCTGGCCGTGCCTATGACACATGAAACACCCTTGATATTGCTGACGCGGCCAACTGCCGCCGCAACCGCCTTTGCCAAAAAGCTGGAGGGGATCGCGGCTGAGATCGTCATTTCACCCGTGCAACTGATCGAGTCGGTGCCGTTTGAAAGCCCAGAGTCTTTCACCGGGGCGATTTTTACCTCTCGCAACGGGGTTGAAATGATTGAGGGCAGAGAAGCACCCTGTTGGTGTGTTGGTGACGCCACGATGGAAGCGGCCAAGGCAAAGGGGTGGCAGGCCAAGTCTGCCGCCGGGGACGTCGAAGCCTTGCTCAGGCGGATATTGGCCGACAATCCAAAGGCGCCTCTGGTGCACTTTCGCGGTGCTTTTGCCCGCGGAGACCTCGCAGAGCGCTTGAGTCGCGAAGGCATCGAAACCGCTGAGATCGTTGTTTACCAGCAGGTTAGCCAGGCATTGACGGATCAGGCACGACTGGCGTTGCATCGGGAAAACCCTGTAATTCTTCCCCTTTTCTCGCCGAGAAGCGCGGCGCAGGTTGTACAACAGGGCCCTTTCGAGGCGCCTTTGACCGTGGTCGCAATCAGTGAAGCCGTCGCAGCCGAGGCCGCGGCACTTGGCCCGGTGCAGATGGTTGTTGCAGATGCGCCTGATGCCGTCAGTATGGTTGCGGCGATAAAGCAGGTGGCAAACGCAGGATGAGTCATTGAGAGTATTGGGACTTCTCCTTAGATTTGCTTTGAGTATTTGAAGAACGAAACCGGATTCGAAAGGGTGACAGCGGGTGGCCAAGTCAGACAAAACCGACAAACCGGACAGTGCGCAGACTGAGACAAAGCCTGACGCAGAAGAGGTTCTCGACGCTGAGGTCGTGGAAGAAAGCGCATCGGAAGAGATCGAAGAGCCCACGGATGCCGGAGCTGACAATGTCGTGGAAGAAGAGGGTGTCGGCGGCCCTCTGGATGAAGACATTCAAAGCGACGACGAAGCCCCAAAACCTGAAGCTGTTGAGGTCACCGAAGAGAAATCCTCCGGCAATGGTTTCATGCCTATGGTCATAGGCGGCGTTGTTGCAGCGGGTGTTGGGTTTGGCGCGGCCAGCTATCTGGGATCGCAAGGCATACTATTCGGCGGCAAGTCGGATGAGGCCATTGCCGCACTCACGCAAAAACTTGATGCGCAGCAGGATGCACTTGCGACGCTACAATCAAATCAAGAGCAAATCTCGTCAGCCGCAGGTGCCGCCAGTGATGGGTTGGCGTTGGTGGACGAAACCAATGCCCGTGTTGCCGCGCTCTCGGACCGCATTGAAGAATTGGGTGGAAAAATCCAATCTCTCGAAGGCCGCGTGATCGAGATGGAAAAGCGCCCGATGACCGAGGGCGTATCGTCAACCGCGATTGAGGCTTACGAGCGCGAAGTTGAACAACTGCGCGCAATGGTATCCGAACAATTGGCCGAAGCTGAAACCCTCAAGGAAAACTCTGCTCGTACGGCACAGGAAACGCTCGCCCAAGCTGCGTTGACCCGTGTCGTGTCAGCCGTGGATTCCGGGGCGCCGTATCGTGGCGCGTTGACCGAGTTGGCCAGTGTGTCTGGAGTGTCCATTCCGGCGGCGTTGTCGACCTATGCTGACGACGGGGTGCCAACAAATGTCGCCTTGGCGGATGCTTTTCCGGACTACGCCCGCGTCGCGCTGGCAGATGCACGCAAGCAAGAGGGCGATGGCGGAAACAGGCTGACGCATTTCCTGAAAACGCAATTGGGTGCGCGCTCGACTGAGCCGCAGGAAGGTGAGGACGCCGATGCGATCCTGTCTCGTGCCGAGGCGGCTTTGCGTGAAGGACACCTGAGTGCCGCGCTGGACGAATTGTCCATGTTGCCGGAGTCTTCGCAGTCCCTCATGGCGGATTGGCGGACAATGGCTGAAACCCGCTTGGCAGCCACTCAGGCCGTCGACGCGTTGGCGCAAAGCCTCAATACAAACTGAAGGTTCATTTATGCTTTGGTCTTTGATTAAAATTCTGATCTTCGTCGCTGCGATTGCGGGCCTGACCTATGGCGCAGGCCTTCTTATGGAGAGCGAAGGTGGTGTCATGATCACCTTTGCGGGCGTGGAATATACGCTTGGTCCACTTCAAGCCGTGATCGCCTTGATCGTGTTGGTTGCGCTGGTTTGGTTGGCATTGAAGCTGGCCGCGTTCCTCGTGGCAGTGCTCAAGTTCCTGAACGGAGATGAGACCGCTCTCAGCCGCTATTTTGACCGCAACCGTGAGAAAAAGGGATACCAGGCACTGGCAGAAGGGTTGATGGCGCTGGCGTCTGGCGAAGGCCGCACGGCGATGGACAAGGCGCGCAAGGCAGAGCGGTTCCTGAAGAAACCCGAGCTGACAAACCTGATCACAGCGCAGGCCGCCGAGATGGCCGGCGACAAGCACAAGGCAACTGAGGTTTACAAACGGCTTTTGGCGGATGACTCCACGCGCTTTGTAGGTGTGCGTGGGTTGATGCGACAGAAACTGAATGAAGGCAAAACCGACACGGCATTGAAATTGGCCGAAACCGCCTTTGCCCTCAAACCACGGCACGAAGAGACACAGGACGTGTTGCTCAAGCTGCAGGCCGAATCTGGTGATTGGTCGGGGGCACGCGAAACCCTGAATGCCAAACTGCGGACGGGTAGTCTGCCACGTGATGTGCATCGCCGACGTGACGCCGTTCTGGCGCTGTCCGAAGCCAACGACATTTTTGATGATGCCAAGCCGATTGAGGCGCGCGAGGCGGCCATTGAAGCCAACCGTTTGTCCCCTGATCTCATCCCAGCTGCTGTTATGGCGGCACGTGGATATATCGAGCAGGACAAAAAGCGCTATGCAACGCGGGTTCTGAAAAAGGCGTGGCAGGTGCAACCGCACCCCGATCTTGCCGCCGCTTATGCAGCAATCGAACCTGACGAAAGCCCAGAGGCGCGGATCAAACGATTTGGCGCACTGACAAAAGGCACACAGGATCATTCGGAAACCCGCATGGTTATGGCAGAGCTGCAAATCGCAGCCGAGGACTTTCCGGAAGCACGTCGCGCGCTGGGCGATTTGTTTGAGACCGATCCATCAACACGG
Source organism: uncultured Shimia sp. (assembly GCF_947498095.1). Taxonomy (GTDB): domain Bacteria; phylum Pseudomonadota; class Alphaproteobacteria; order Rhodobacterales; family Rhodobacteraceae; genus Shimia. Next base: position 426,856 of record NZ_CANMJE010000001.1, read on the forward strand.
TCTTTGACCATCATGGCCGCGATTGAGCGGGGTGAGGGCGGATCAGATGCTGTGGTCAAGGGCTGGCTGGCCCGCGCATTGACGGCGCCGCGTGGACCGCAATGGGTTTGCGACAATTGTCACAACATTCACTCGGGATGGACTCCGGTCTGCGAAAACTGTCAGAGCTTTGACACGTTGAGCTGGACTGCCCCACCCGAAGTCGAAGTCGCCAGCCCGACCGGGGTTGAGATGTTGCCGTTGATCGTGGGTGCGATCGAAGATCAAAGCGACGATGAGGATGAGGACGAGTTGATCGAAGCTGAGATTGTCGAAGACGTGGAGGACGCCGAAGACATGCCGGACGTCGACGAAGCTGACGACGAATCAGAACTTGAAAAGGTGGAAAAATAACTCTTTTCGACGTCGCATCTGGGTGCTATGAGCGCCCGCGCAAGTGCCTCAATAGCTCAGCTGGTAGAGCAGGTCCTTCGTAAGGACAAGGTCGGGGGTTCGAGTCCCTCTTGAGGCACCACGCATTGCCAAGCTCCTAATGATCATAAAAGTGCACCCCGTGGCATCATGCCTCTGTCTTTTCCGGCTCGGGTCAATTGAAATTCCTGCGCCACTGATTTAAAGGGGCGGCATACGTGGTGTTGCTGCGACTGCAAAAGCCGTGGCGACGTACAACCGAGGATTTGTAGCAAAGCTACGCAAGTCACCAAAGTCTCCTTTAATCGCTGAAAGGTAGAGATAACATGGCCGATAAACTGAACGCAGACATATTGTATACCATTGTAGACGAAGCGCCCGAACTGGCCTCGGCTTCGTTTCTTCCGATTATTCGCAAGTTCGTTTCCGCAGCAGGGATCACCGTTGGAACACCCGATATTTCGCTCTCGGGCCGTATCATCGCGACCTTTCCGGAAAACCTGACCGCAGAACAGCGCCAGTCGGACGATCTGGCCGCACTGGGCGAGCTGGTCAAAACTCCTGCAGCGAACGTCATCAAGCTGCCGAACATCTCGGCCTCGGTGCCGCAATTGGTTGCCGCTGTCGAAGAGCTTCAGGCGCAAGGTTATGACATCCCATCTTATCCCGAAGAGCCGTCGACTGACGAAGAGAAAGCTGTCCGTGCGCGTTATGATGCGATCAAGGGCTCGGCTGTGAACCCGGTGCTGCGCGAAGGCAACTCGGACCGCCGTTCGGCCAAAGCCGTTAAGAACTATGCTCAAAACAACCCGCATTCGATGGGGGCCTGGGCCTCTGACAGCAAAACCAAAGTGTCCAGCATGCCGGGCAACGACTTTTATGCCAATGAAGTGTCGGCCACGATCACGGCCGCACAGGCTGGTGATGCCAAGATCGAGTTTGTCGGCAAAGACGGCTCTGTTTCGCTGCTGAAAGACGGCTGGCCGCTGGATGAAGGCACCGTGGCGGACGCGACCTTTATGTCGGCCAAAGCGCTGGGCGCTTTCCTTGCGGACGCCATTGAAGACACCAAGAAAGACGGCACCATGTTCTCGCTTCACATGAAAGCGACGATGATGAAGGTCAGCGACCCGATCATCTTTGGTCACGCGGTCAAGGCATGGCTCGCGCCAGTTTTTGAGAAGTTTGGTGCAGAAATGGATGCGCTGGGCGTCAACCCGAACTCGGGCATGGGTGATCTTCTGGAACGTGTTGCTGGCAATGCCGATATCATGGCGGCCATCGATGCGGCGACCTCAGACCGCCCGGCCATGTATATGGTCGACAGCGACAAAGGCATCACCAACCTGCACGTTCCTTCGGATGTGATTATTGATGCGTCTATGCCTGCCGTGATCCGCGCGGGCGGCAAAGGCTGGGATGCAGCCGGCGCCAAGGGTGACACCAACTGTGTGATTCCGGACCGCTGCTATGCGACCGTCTATGACGAAACCATCAACTTTTTCAAAGCCAACGGCGCGCTGGACGTAACCACTTGTGGGTCTGTCGCCAACGTTGGCCTGATGGCGCAGAAAGCTGAAGAGTACGGCTCGCACCCGACCACATTCGAGGCCCCTGCAGATGGCGCAATCCGCATCGTTCTGGCGAACGGTGAAACGCTGCATAGCCACGATGTTGAGGCCGGTGACATCTGGCGTTCTTGCACCGCCAAGAAGGCGCCAATCGATAACTGGATCGAACTGGCAATGGATCGTCAGCGTCTGACCGGATCCGAAGCGATTTTCTGGCTCGACGCCAACCGCGCGCATGATGCCGAGCTGATCAAATATGTTGAACCCGCGCTGGCTGCTGCCGGTGTTGCTGACAAATTCCAGATCATGGCGCCGCGCGAAGCGACCGCACAGTCGCTGAAAACCATCACGGCCGGCAATGACAGCATCGCCATCACCGGCAATGTGTTGCGGGACTATTTGACTGACTTGTTCCCGATCCTCGAGCTTGGCACCTCGGCCAAGATGTTGTCGATCGTAAAGCTGATGAAAGGCGGCGGTTTGTTTGAAACCGGCGCTGGTGGGTCTGCCCCGAAACACGTGCAACAGCTGGTTGAGCAAAACCACTTGCGCTGGGATTCAATGGGCGAGTTCTGCGCGCTTGGTGAATCGCTTAACTTCCTGGCCGATACGCAAGGCAACGCCAAGGCAGGTGTTCTTGGTCGCGCGGCTGAAGCGGCCACCCAGGGTATTCTGGACAACAACAACTCGCCGAGCCGCAAGGTTGGTGAGCCAGACAACCGCGACAGCCACTATTGGTTTGCACGCTACTGGGCCGAAGCATTGGCGGCGCAATCTGACGACGGCGATCTGGCTGCCGAGTTTGCCCCTGTCGCGAAGGCATTGGCAGATGGCGAAGCGGCGATTGCTGCTGAGTTGGTTGCCGCTCAGGGACCGGCCGCCGAGATTGGTGGTTACTACCGTCCCAGCGCCGAGCTGAAAGCCAAGGTGATGCGCCCTTCCGCAACGTTGAACGTCATCATCGACTGAACGTCAGCTTAGAAAATGAAATGCGCCCGGGTTTAGTGCCCGGGCGTTTTTTGTTGTCTGGTCTGAGAAAGCTGGGAACGTTAATAGTCGTGCTTAAAAAACAGGCCTATTCCAGTGTCCGAGTCTGAATCAACACGGCCTTTGACCGTGATCTTGCTGCTGACATCTAGGTTCAAACTTATAGAGCTTTCGCCTTTCCCATTAACTTCGATTTCTGTGTAGACGCTCTCTGTCAGGTGTTTGCCCGCGCTCAGCCCTGCAGTACCATCCTCGTCGGTTGTGATGTCGAGATTATCAAGGCCGATGCCCTTGCGCACGCCGCCGAACAGTCCATTGCCTCCGCCTTGTCCACGAAGCGATGCAACGGCGCTTGCCAGTTGTGCGGCTTGGATGGCCGAGATTTTTTCTAGATTTTGACCAAATAAGATCAGCGATAACGCCTCTTCCTCTGGCATGTCCGGAGAGGAATTTACACTAAAGTCAGGATCGGTTGCACGCCCCTCCAGGACAATTTCAAAACTTGCTTCGCTTGTCGAAGTCTCAGCAATCATTCTTAGATAGGGCACAAAATCCCCCTCAAGACGTACAACGCCCTCGGTTAAGTCCAACCGCTTTGTGAGGAAATCAATCCGTCCGCGCGTTAAATCAAACTCTCCAGCGGTGGTAATCGAATTGGTCGGGCCTTGGAGGCCAAACTCACCCTCAAATTCGGCATCCAACCCAAGACCCCGCACAAACACCTTGTTGTTGGCGCGCACGATTAAGTCCAACACAAATGGCGGCGCGGAGGATCCTGCACCCTTATCAGGTTCGGGAAGAACACCAGCAAACCCACGCGTTCGATAGGTTTTCCCTGTCTCTCCAACGTGATTGATGAGTGGAATGGCTTCTGTTCCCATGCTCACGCCCGCGACGTTGATCTCGGTTGTGACAAGGTCGATCAGGCCAGAGATCAGCGCGCCGCCCGTCAGAGGGCCGTTGATGCGAATTTCGCCCAATAGCTCGGTCTCAAGCAGGTCGTCATACCGTACAATTGCGTTTCTGAGAGCGAGGGTAACATCTCCGTTGAAGGGCGCCTGCAGACCAATCGCGCCGTTGACGCCAAAGCGCCCACCCGCTCTGACCGCGCCATCAACCGCTACAGTCGCAGAAGCCCCGGCAATCGTTGTACGCACGTCCAGCTCAGACAAAGCCATGTTAAACTCTGGCGCCGTGAGGCGTGCGCCGGAACTGGTCACGTTGCCGCTCAGGTTTTCCAGCGCAAAGGGCCCATTGATCGCAAGATCAAAAGAGCTGCTACCCTGCAGGGCAACTGCGTCCGTCAGTGTGTTGGCCAACTCTAGTGGAACCCGGCCGGAAACTTTTAGATCACCGGATTGAAAGTCGTCGTTTAGCATTCCTTGAGCCGCCAGCTCAAAGATGGATGACCCTTTGCCGGTCACGTCGATTTTCCAACCTCCGTCTGTTTGATCGGCCTTGGCTTGCAAACTGGCGGTGCCACTGAGCGCCGGAACCAAAGCACCAACCGCTCCGATTGCGACATCCAATTGGACAGCGCCGGTTTTGCCAGTTTTGGGCAGAATTAGAGACGCACTAATCGTTGTTTCGCCAGGCGCGGTGCTTTCAACGCGAGCAGCCCAGCCTTCGGCGGTCTCATTGGCGTCACCGGCTACCGTCACCGGGCCGCGAAAATCCGGGGTCAGCCGGTTAACGTCGTCAAGAGCGGCGGAGAACTCTAATGCGCCCTCACCAGTTCTGAGATCTCCACGGGCGTCCGCGGTCAGTGCTTCTGACTTGAACTCAAAGTCGCGCAGATTAACACCATCTCCGTCACGCTTAATGGACAGAGTCAGAGCAGTTTCTTCCCCCGTCAAAGCGTCGAGGGTCGGCTCTCCGGTCAAAAGGTTTTCTGCCAGAGCTGATAGAGTCAGATCAAAAGCGCCGCCAAGAGGTTGGGCGGTGCCGGACAATCGCGCTTCGGCAGAACCCCGCAATGGGCGCTGGATAATCGGTTCGAGAAAGGCGAGGTCACGAATTGATGCCTCGGCGTCGGCGGTAACGGTCAATTCCTCAAAGGGGCCCGTTATTTCACCCGCGGCAGAGATAAGGCTGTCTTGGGCCTCAAGCTCCAGGCTCTCAAAGCGGAATGGCGTGCCGGCCTTCCAGGCAAACCGTGTGGCAATTCGGGCAACTTCGCCAATTGCATTGGCCGCATCCGGCTTTTCCGGATCGGTGGCCGAGACACCAACGGCCCGCAATGAGATATCGGCGGTTAGATCGGGAACATCCAGATGGCGTATGGTGCCGGTGCCATCGAGGCTGATCGACGCCATCGTGATCTCTGGCAGGATCAGGCCCTGCATTTGGCCGCGCAGCGCCCACCCGTCTCCCTGTGACACATCATAGCGAAGATCAAGGTTGGCGCCTTGCAGGCTTATGCCATTAACGGAAGGCAGCTTAACGGGTGTGCCCTCGGGATCAGAAATCGCAATGTCGAACGCAATCTGCTCGGGCAATCCTTTGGGCGCAAGAACCATCTCACCCTGTACCCGAAAGGACCGGGTGCTGATCAAAAGCTGGTCAAGATGTGTACGCAAGTCAGAGCTGCGGCGTACTATCGTAGTCAGCGAGACATTGGGTCCAAAGAAGTCGGCATATTCGGGCGCAAAGAGTGGCGCCATATCGCCTGAAATATCAACGCCGAACACTTGGGCTTCGCCGGTTGTTACACCTTGATCATCCAGCTCGGGCAGCATTTGTGTTCCGATCGTTCCGGTCAATCTTGGCTGGCCGTCAGTGGTCAGATCAAAATTGGCAACATAGGCGCTGATTGGTCCATTTCCGGAAACCGACATCGTCAAAGGTGGTTTGTCGGGGATGTTCAAAAGGGCCGCAACAATCCCGTCATCGCCTTCGGTCAAATCCAGATTGATGTCCAGCACCTGGCCCGCGTTGTCAAAACCACCTTTTAAGCGCACGTGACCTTGCGGGCCGTCCGTGCGCGTAATGTCGAGCGCTGCCGCGCCACTGCCGTCAACCAGCGACAAGTTTCCCAAAACCGAAAAACTGGCGGTCTCTCCCAATATGGTTTCACCAAGAGCAACCCGCGCAGCATTCACTTCGCCGATATTGATTCTAACGGGCAATTCAGGCAGCGAAAATGAGCCCGCCTCGGGGCTGGGCGCTGACGGCTCGCTTTTGGGAAGGCGATCAATGAGGATTTCAGCAGCGGTGAGCTTGTCCACTTCGACGCGCCCACGCAGCAACGCGGAACGCGTCCAGATCAGATCAACATCAGACAGAGTGAGCCAAGGTCCGTCGGCATCAGAAATAATTAATCGATCAATGCTGGCATTTGAACTGAGAGCACCTTGGAAGCCTTCGATGGTAACCTCTCGACCAGCCCCTGACAGGGTGCTTTCTAGAAATGTCGTCAGGCGACCTTTGTCCTCTTCTTCGTCGGCGAAGGCCGCAAGAGGCAGGAAACAAAGCCATATGAGGTAAAGCCACCGCATCAAAACGCCTGTCCAATGCCGACGTAGATCTGTGCATTGCTCGACGTTCCTCCGGATACAGGAAAGCCCAGATCAACCCGAATTGGCCCAAAGCTGGTATGGTATCTCACGCCCAAACCGGCGCCAGCTTGCCAATTCCCAGAGCCAGTGAAGTTGCTGGTTTCACCGACAAATCCGGCGTCATAAAACGCAACGGTTGAAATAGATTCTGTCGTGCGCACGCGCAACTCGCCCGAGATACCAACAAAAGAAAGCCCGCCGCTATCCCTGCCATCGACTGTGACGAAATTCGATTGGTAAGGTTGGCCACGAACCGTGCCACTGCCACCCGAGAGGAAAAGCATATTTGGTGGAGTTTCAGCTATTGATGGTCCCAGAATGCTACCTAGCTGAAGTCGACCAGCAGCGACCACACGCCCATTGCCGATAGAACGGTAAGCGCGGGTGTCCGCAAATACAAACACACCCGGCGCACCATCCCCAAATGCAGCATAGGGCATGAGTGTCCCGCTTAGATAGTAACCGCGCGTGGCGTCCAGAACATCATCCCTTTGGTCCCAGGTTGCCCTGAAAGGGAGGCCAAGTATTTGAAAATCGCGATTACCATAATCGTCGGTTGATTGAGACACCTCGGCCAGAAAACCGGCAGAAGCGGTAAACTTGGGGGAAAAGACACGCGTCAAAAACACGTTCACCCCAAGCCTGTCCAATTCATACAGTGGGTCGTCAATCGTCTCTAAATCGAGGCCAAAGGAAAGGTCTGTGTCAGGCCGAAATGTTGCCGGGCGTGTGAGTTCAGTGTTGAGCCGGATGTCCATGCCGCCAGTTTGCGCGCCAATACCGCTGACTTCTCCATCTACGAGAAAGCGCTCACCTCCGCCAAGGAGGTTACGATGTAGCCACGCCGCAGAAACCGTAAGACCGTCACGGGACTCAATCTCAGCGCCAAAGGTGATCCGGCGTGGTTTGTCGTCCTCGACCTGGATGTCGATATCCAATGTCTGATTAGGCCCGATCTTGTCGGCTTCGGTGATCGAGACTGATCGGAACACACCAGCCCGACGCAAGCGGCGCCCGATCCTGTCCAATTCGTCCGGGGTAAAGGTTTCTCCGATAGGCAGGGCGATGATTTCGCGCAAACGCTCTTCCGAGATCTTTGTGTTTCCCGAAATGTGCAGCGCCCCAAATCGCAATTTTGGACCCGGCTCGAGACCGATGTCCACGTCCAGCTCAGCGTTTCGATGGTCTGCTGTGATTGACTGATCTGTTACGCTGGCCTTGGCGTGGCCCTGATCGCGCCATCCCGCGACGCCCTGTCGGGCAGCTTGGGAAATAGCGCCGGTTTTTGCGGGTTCTCCGGTTTGAAAGCGCTCCGTGATTTCAGAGTCTGGCGCCAACGGACCAAGATCTGTTCGACCGAACTTAAACGGCGACCCCGGAGAGATCCGAAGTTCGATGCGTTGTACCGACCGGATGGTTTCGAATGGCGGCAAGGTCGCGGCCTCGCGCCCATCAACCAGAATGCTGATCTCGGGTCCAAAATACCCTTCAGCATACAGAACCGACAAAAGCCGACGATAGTCGGCCCGAGCGGAAGAAACGATATCGTGTGCTTCTTCAATCTCGTCACGTTGGGCTGTGAAAACCAGCGACGCGTTTTCTAATGGTCTGCGCAGGTCGTCGGCCTCTTCTGGCAGAATCAGAATTGCTTCGAAAGTACCTGCAACCACAGAAGATGTTGCCAGCATCACCCCAAAAAGGGCGCTGGTTATTGCCACGCGAGTTCGGGCTGGCAGCCTCCCCATGAACACTCCTGACACTGTCGTTGGCCACAACCTAACGCAGCCCTACTGTGTTGAACATAGCTCCATTGTCTGTTTGGTCGATAATTGCGCATTCATCGCAAAATGCTGCCTTTTATTCCGGCGCAATACCGGGCAACACTCAGAGGTGAAAGCAGGCTTGGCAAGACGGACGTATGACGGGCACACCACAGGCAACCATATTGGTCAGACTGAGAACGGTTTTGTTTTACCTGTTGTCAGGCGTTTGCGCTGTGCCGTTTCTCTTGCTGCTGCCCGGGTTGGTGCTCCCGGTCGGCGCGACTTTGGCTGTCACCGGGGGATACCTTAAGCTTCAGTTGTGGCTTTTGCGCGTTGTCTGTGGAATCCGGTACGAGGTTGTCGGTCTTGAGAATCTGCCTGAGAGCAGCTGCTTGATTGCATCCCAGCACGAGTCTTCCTGGGAGACTCTCTATTTTCAAGTGCTTTTGGGTCAGCCGGTCATGTTCGCGAAGAAAGAGGTTTTTGGATACCCAATCGTCGGGCTTTTGTCGCGAAAGATCGGGCACATTCCAGTGGATCGGCGAGGGTCAACAGATGCTATGCGCGTAGGGTTTCGTGCGGGGCGGGCAGCCGTGCAATCTGGTCGTAAACTGTTGATCTTTCCTACTGGAACCAGACGCCAGAACCGTGAGGACAAGGTTGTTTTGCAATCCGGTATAGGGGTTTTGTATCAGATTGTTGGCCGGCCGGTTCTGCCGGTTTTGCTGAACTCAGGTGCGTGCTGGCCTTCGGACAGTCTTTTGAAGTTTCCTGGAACGATCACGATCAAGTTGTTGCCTAGAATTGATGCCGGACTGGACAGGCGGGCATTTCTCGAGGCGCTGCAGGCCGAGATGAACCAATCAATCTGAAGGTCTTGCGCCTTCTTAGAAATCAGAACAATTGCAAACATTAAGCCTTGGGCAACATCTGGTTGTTAAGCCTGATGTCGGGTGAGTAACAGGTGGTGAAAACGGGAACGCATAGCAATGCGGCTCCGGTCATCATCAAACGAAAGAAAGTTGTCGCGGGTGATGGGCACCTCGGTGGGGCGTGGAAAGTGGACATGGCATTTCCTTTGAAATGGAGGGTGCTTTACACCCGGTTGATCGGACTGCCGCGGCAGTCATGAGTGTCTTTCTGACAGGTGCCTCTTGGGGTGCTCCCCAAGCGGCGCCACCCTTTCGGATGCCCGATCACCATGTCCCTTCAAGTGCTAATGGAGTGCTAAACACGCAAAGTTTAATCATTGCGAATTTATTCAAATCGCTCTCAGGCACGCCTTTCGATCTGGCGGCCCCCAGGATTTGAACAACAGCTCGGCGGCCAAGACTGTCATAGGTTTCCAACGACCTCTGGACATGGCGCAAGACTTGCAATCTGTTTGCGACACTGTGCACCCCCTCAAGTGTACTGGCCAGCAGGGTTTGATTGCTTTCAACTTGCGCACGTAAGGCGCTGAGATCATTTTTTTGATCCGGTTGATACGTTTCCAATTGTTCCAACAAGCGTTCCTTGTCGGCAATCAATCGGGTCAGCATGTCGAGATCGCCCTTGAGCATTGCTTGCCGTTCTTTGTCTAGCAAATCGACCATCTGGCTCAATGTTTCTGAGGGTGAGTGGTTAACCATCGGTACTCTCCTTAAGTGCCATGAACAGGGTTTCAGCCAGGCCAATTCCACCTGAGCGGGCCATTTCCCGTGCCTGCTCGAGCCGCAAGAAAGATGCAAATTGATCTTCGCCCGCGCCGCCGCCAAACCCATCCGACGATTCTCCAAGCCCCGCGTATTTGAGCATTTCGGCCAAAAAGGTGGCCTCTAACTCAATCGCGGCCTCACGCAGGCGCGCATCAGGTGGTGTGGGTTGCGATATGGTCGAAGGCGCAGAGGTGAGGGGCGGTATCACAAAGCTCTCTCCAAATTGAACGACTTTCTGCCAATCTGCGGGACGAGCCGTAAAGAAGTGGTAACCAGATTGAGAAAGACTGTCGGCCAAGAAGAAGAATTCTTCGGAGACATTATGATTCTGGTGCCACAGACACTAACGCAAACCCTGTATGGCGAATCGGGCCTACCCGTTCCTCAGAAAGAGCAGGCCGATTGGACCGCCTTTGCCTTAGTTCTGTTGGCGAACGAAGACTTACCACCAGAGGCGGGTGAAGTGATCGCTTTTGAAATGCCGGCGAAGGGTGAGCCGGACGCCGATTCAGAAAGTGGGCTTACTGCCGATGCGGATAATCCCGTCCCGGCCAACGACCGAGCGCACCCAGAGAATGATGGGCCGAATGACGCGTCATCCGATGCCATAAGGTCGCCGGAAACTTTCGATTTAGCGTCTGGCGTTCGTGATATCTCAAACGGCTCGGTGCAGATTCTCGTTGAAACGGAACAAGCCAGCCGGCAGCAGACACAAACCGCGCAGGAAGGTTCGCAAAGACCTATCAGAGCGCAGTCTGAACCTGTTCTTAGTCAAGACCGCGATGGGCTGACACCTTCGGCTCATCAATCGATGTTGGCGACGATTGCTCAAAAACCTGGGCCTGTTGGATCACCGCTTTTTACGACCTCAAAAGCCAGCTTACAAAAAGCTCAAACTGCAGATCCAGCCAGCGATTTGGCCAAACCGAGCGCTGATGCACAAAAGCTTCTACAGAAACCATTAGATCGAAACGCAGATCCTCACTCACAGGTAGTGGCGCAGCCTGCACAGCGCCCGTCACAACAAGCTGACCAGGTGGGTTTTCGATTGGCGCACCATTCACCTGAGGAGAAATCAGCAGAAGCAGTTGTCGGTCCGCGTATCAAGCAGCCCTTGCACCAAACGCCGTTTTCAGGGGCAACTCAAAACGGCTTACTTTCTGCAATTGAAATGCAGCGCGAACCCGGACCAGTTCAAAAACCCGGAAATCCATCCAACGGCATTCTTCCTGAAGGGAATACTCTTCCCAATGGCACATCTCCGGCGACAGAATCCACGAAGCATTCCACCGCCGACAAAATGGAATACCAGCTTTTGGCTCCGCGCAAGACCAACTTAATGTTTGCGCAAAGTGATCCTAGAAACCCTTTGGAGAGTCACGTCGAAACAGAAAGAGCCGTACCTGACTCAGGAAGGCCAAGTCCTTCGCCTCTCTCGGCACCAACAGCCTTGGCTCATGTTGCACTGCAACACTCTAACAAAGGCACGACACCTGCGCGGGATGCAACATCGCCAACAATTTCGCCTGAGTTCGTGCAGATCAACGCGTTGGGCAAGGACGAGAACCTGCGTCAAATTGATCTGGTTTCTGCCGAAGGATTTTCGACGACAGCACCTCGAATGACAGAAGGTGTCATAGGATCAAACAGACCCCCGGAACTGCCAGCGCAAGTCCTTCGGCAATTGGTTGATGTTGTGTCGCGGCATCCTGACAAGCCGGTTGAGATTCTCTTGAACCCGGAAGAACTCGGTCGAGTCAGATTGGTGTTGTCTGGTACAGAGTCTCAGGTGTCACTTCACATTCACTCCGAACGGCCTGAGACAGCCGATTTCATACGACGGCACCTTGACCAACTTGCAGAAGACTTTCGTGCGCTTGGGTATGACAATCTGTCTTTTGCCTTTGGTCAGGATCACGAAGGTCAACGTCATCAGGAAGACACCCAAACATCTCAACACAGCATGGCCTTGAGAGACGAAGCGGCTTTGACACAGGTCGTTCAGTTCGTCGCGCCTCAGGGGCTGGACATACGAATTTAGGAAACCTCATGCAGATTACACCCACACAGCCGACCTCGCCCGCCGCCGCCACTTCCGCGGAGCAAACGTCTAGCTTGAACTCAGATTATGAGACGTTCTTGAAAATGCTCACCGTTCAGATGAACAACCAAGATCCGCTAAATCCCGTGGATTCGTCTGACTATGCGGTGCAACTCGCGACATTTTCCTCTGTTGAGCAACAGGTTATGACAAATGATCTGCTCGCAGCCGTGCAAACCCAACTGAGTACAATGAACATCTCTCAGATGGCGTCTTGGGTTGGTATGGACGCACAGGCCTTGGCGCCGGGATACTTTGACGGAGAGCCAATAGAAGTGGCCACCTATCCAAATACGCTCGCTGATGCGGTAGATCTTGTTGTTCTTAACGAAGACGGACAAGAGGTCTACCGCGCGGCAATAGAGCCCGGACAGCAGCAGATTTCATGGGACGGAACGGATACTGCAGGTAACACTTTGGTCCACGGCCTGTATTCCTTCAAAACCCAAAGCTACGCAGAGGGAGAATCGCTTGGCGACCAAGACGCAGATGTCTATTCGCGTATCGTTGAGGCTCGCGCCTCGGAAGGTGGGATTGTGCTTGTGCTGGAAGGCGGTGCCATCGTCGACTCAAGTGCGATCGCCGCATTGCGCCAGCCGAGCTAGGGCTTGTGGCAAGCGGGGAACTGGACTAGCGTCGCGCCGGTTTGAAAACGAGGCAATCCGCTGGCGCATACCCCCGAAAACCCCCCTCAGGCCCTGATTGAACAGGTTGGTCTGAACCTGCCCTGGCTGGCGGGTGGCTCTTGGATGCCTCTTTCGGGAGGGCGGTCAAACAGGGCATGGAAAGTGCAACCTGCGGATGCTCAAAATGCCGTTGTCGTCAAACTCTATATGGGTCCCGCCCGCAACCCGCTCTTCCCAAATGATCCATCTGCCGAGGCGCAAATCTTGCTTCAATTTGAGAATTCCCGGATCTCACCCGATTTTGTGGCGGCGTTTTCGACCTCGCTCGGAGAGTGCAATGTCTATTCACATATTCCGGGTAAAACATGGGCATATGACGCATCCTCTGTTGGCAAATCCGTTGCGGTATTGCACAGCGCCGCGCCGCCAAAGGGGCTACGAATTGTTCCCAATGGCAGTGAAGAGTTGACCAAGCAAACAGTCTCTATTCTGGCCAAATGCACCGACTCTGACTCCATTTCTAACCTCGTGCCGCAGGGGAGTGTCGCAAAGTCGAGCACCACCTGCCTGTTGCATGGCGATATCGTCCCTGGGAACATCATCTCAAATTCCGAAGGTTTGCATTTCATTGACTGGCAATGCCCGGCCATTGGTGATCCGTGCGAAGATATTGCGATCTTCCTATCGCCGGCCATGCAGTGCCTCTATCGCGGATCAGCTCTCAACGACGACGAGATTCAGAGCTTTGCCATCGGGTACAACGCACCGGATGTCATGACGCGCTATGCCGAATTGGCGCCATGGTATCACTGGCGAATGGCGGCCTATTGCCAGTGGCAGGTCGAAAATGGGCAGTTGGATTATGAGATTGCTAGAGACCTAGAGGTCGCGGCGCTTCAGAGATCTTTGAGCGCGTAGGACAAATAAGCGGGCCAAAGGGCGAGTCGTCTCAGTTTTCCACCAGGAAACCGTCCAGGTGCCTGGCGGGCGATCTCGGGGTGGCGCAGGTCACCATGGCCGGTGATCTGCTGAGCCAGAAGTGCGCCGCAATAGCTGCCCATGGCCACACCGTTTCCGTGATAGGCGAAAGCTGCGTGTACACCGGGATTTCCCGGAACCTCGCCAGCGAACGGAGTCATATCGGCCGAATAACAAACGAAGCCAGACCAATACCAAGGCGTTTCAACCTTGGCCCAACTGGGAAACATGGTTTCAAAATCCTTTCGGATATTTGAGCGGATCGCGTAATGAACACGCGGGTTGGTGGCCAGTCCGCCTCGCATACCGAACAAGAACTGTTTGTTCGGCATCAGCCTGAAATAATGTAAGATATTGCGCGAGTCATAAGACATTTGAAGGCTGTTCCAGCCTTGGGCATCCAATTCTTCGTCACTAAGAGGACGGGTCACGATAATACTGGACTGGGCGGGAAAATACCGACCCCGCATCCAATTCGGGACCGTTTCACGGGAATACCCATTTGTCGCGACGATAACCTTTTTGGCATGAACACTGCCTTGAGCCGTCGTGACCCGAAAATCCCCGTCTTGCCCTTCAAGCGAGGTGACCAACGTGTCGCCAAATACCTTAGCGCCGGCACGTTCTGCCGCATCAGCAAGGCCCAAGGCATATTTTTTGGGATTCAATGCAAACCCAATCGGCGAAGTCATGCCACCATGAAACGGGCCATTCATACCGCGGTTTCGTAACTCGGTTTCATCGAAGATGTCGGAGTCATGGCCGTAAAGGTCACGAAGCTCCTTGGCATATCCTTCGAAGCCTTCAAAATCCTTGCGGCGATGGGCCAATTGCGTTTCACCCTTGGAATGCGTGTCCGCCTGAATACCGTGTCGGTTCAGGACGTCCGCAACCACATCAACCGCATCACGTTCCGACAGTTTGTAGTCACGATACGCCGCATCCCCAAACCTCCGCTTCATGGTGGCGTCGCTCATTTTGGCGCCGCCAACACAGCAAAAACCGCCATTGCGACCAGACGCGCCCCAACCGGGTTGGTTTTCTTCCAAAAGCGCAACAGAGCGCCCTGCTTCGGCCAAGTGCAGAGCCGCCGACAGCCCGGTGAACCCGCCACCGATGACAGCGACATCGACACTGACATCGCCGGTTAGGGCTGGGCGCGGTGCAGCAGTGGCCGTTTCATTCCAGTAGCAGGCCTCAACGGGCCCATCGGAATAGGAAAACGGATGGCAGATGCGACTCATGCAGCTTCGGTCCGTTCCGCAGCACGTTCTTCTCTTTGCTGACGAACGGCGGTGCGTTTCGAAATCAGCGAAGCGGTTATCACGCCCGCAGCGACCACACCAATCATCAGTGTCGAAAGCGCATTAATCTCTGGGCTGACGCCCAACCTGACCGAACTCCAAATCTTCATTGGAAGGGTCGTGGCAGATGGGCCTGAAGTAAAGGATGCAATCACAAGATCGTCGAGTGACAGTGTAAACGCCAGCAGCCACCCAGAGATCACCGCGGGGGCGATGATGGGCAACGTGACCAGACGAAAGGCCTGAAATGGCGAGCATCCAAGGTCCAGAGCAGCCTCTTCCAGAGACTGGTCAAAGCTGACGAGCCGCGAACTGACGACAACCGACACGTAACACATGGAAAAGGTCGTATGGGCCAGAACGATGGTCAGAACACCCCGATCCATCCCGATGCCGATAAACAACAAAAGCAAGGACAGACCCGTGATGACTTCGGGCATCACGAGTGGTGCGTAGATCATGCCAGAGAACAGCGTGCGCCCGTGGAACCGGCCAGCACGCACCAGAACAATCGCGGCCATGGTGCCGAGAACAGTTGCGAGCGTCGAACTCATAACTGCGACCTTGAAGGTCACCCAAGCGGCATCCAAAAAGATGTCGTTGCGTATCAACTCACCATACCACTTGGTGGAAAAGCCCGCCCAAACGGTCACCAGTTTTGATTTGTTGAAACTGTAGACCACAAGAATGATCATCGGGATGTAAAGGAATGCGAAACCCAGCGTCAGAGAGGTCGCATTGAACAAGCTGAAACGTCTCATCCTTCTGCCTCCCGCTGTTTTTGCTCGTTCCGTTGGAACAAGATGATCGGAATCACCAGGATCAGCAGCAGGATCACAGCCACGGCTGAAGCGACGGGCCAATCGCGGTTTGAGAAAAACTCTTCCCAAAGCACTTTACCTATCATCAGAGTTTTTGAGCCACCGAGCATGGAAGGGATCACCATCTCACCGAGCGTCGGGATGAACACGAGGAATGACCCGGCGATAATCCCTTGTTTTGACAGCGGAACAGTGACCAGCCAAAAGGCGGAAAAACGCGAGCATCCGAGGTCTTCCGCAGCCTCCAAGAGGCTTTCGTCCATCTTTTCGAGAGCGGAATAGATCGGCAGAATCATAAACGGCAGGTAGGTGTAAACGATGCCGATATAGACGGCGGTATTGGTGTTCAGGATGATCAGTGGTTCAGAGATCAGACCCAACGACATCAGCAGCTGGTTTAGGTACCCTTCCTGGCTAAGAATACCCATCCACGAGTAAACGCGGATCAGGAATGAGGTCCAGAAGGGCAAGATGATTAGCATGAGCAGAGTTGCACGCCATTCTTGCGGGGCGCGGGCCATAGCATAGGCAATCGGGTAGCCGACCAAGAGCGTTAAAACAGTAGAGATGATGGCGATCTTGAGGCTGGAAAGATAGGCTTTCCAATATAGGTCGTCCTCGGTCAGCCAGACAAAATTCTCAAAATCTAACCCAGCCAGAAACTCCTTGAACCCTGCCCATCCGGCCGAGAAATCCAATGTCGGCGTATATGGAGGGATAGACAGCTCGGTGTCCGAGAGAGAAATCTTGAACACGATGATGAAGGGCACCAGGAACAGTGCCAGAAGCCAGACATAAGGTATGGCGATCAGAACTAAGCGGCGCATGGCTTATCGCTCCAGTAAGACACCGGCAGTGTCTGTAAAGCTGAGCCAGACATCGTCTTCCCAGGTAAAGGTGCGGCGTGACAGGCGACGGTTGTTGGCGGTTTGCGCCTTGATGATCTGACCACCCGGCAGCTCTACGTGATAGGTGGAGATGTTGCCGAGATAGGCGATGTCCATGATTTTGCCTTTGAGGGCGTTGGCAGTTTCAGGCTTTTCGGCTGAAATAGAGACTTTTTCCGGCCGAATTGCAAAGTGAACGGTTTGGCCATTTGAAAACTCGGTTGCGGGTGTGCCGATGATTTCCGGCTGACCTTCTGCCCAGGCAATGTGTAGTTTGTCGCCATCCTTGGCTGCGGCTTTGCCTTCGATCAGGTTCACGTCTCCGATAAAGTCGGCAACATAGGTCGAATTTGGCGTTTCATAGATTGCGTCTGGCGTTGAGACCTGAATGATCTTGCCGTGATCCATGACGGCCACACGACTGGCAACAGTCATGGCCTCTTCCTGATCGTGGGTCACGATCACAAAAGTGGTGTCGGTCTTTTCCTGAATATCCATCAATTCAAACTGGGTTTCCTGCCGCAGTTTTTTGTCCAGTGCGCCAAGCGGTTCGTCCAGCAACAACAGTTTGGGGTGTTTGGCCAAGGAGCGCGCCAGTGCAACTCGCTGTCTCTGGCCACCAGAAATCTGGTGAGGTTTGCGGCGGGCAAATTGCTCAAGACGGGTCAACCGCAGCATCTCGTCGACACGGTCATTGATGTCGGGCTTGGACATGCCGTCACGCTTTAGACCAAAGGCGATGTTTTCCCAGATCGAAAGGTGCGGGAACAATGCGTAAGATTGGAACATCATGTTGACCGCGCGTTTGTTCGGCGGGATGGGCGCGATGTTCTGACCCTGCAAAAGGATCGTGCCTTCGGTCGGCGTTTCAAACCCTGCAAGCATGCGCATCAAAGTGGTCTTGCCACAGCCCGAAGGGCCGAGAAGCGCAAAGAATTCTTTTTCGTAGATGTCGATGGTTAGGTCATCAATGGCGGTAAATTCGCCAAAACGTTTGGTGACATTCTGAAAGTGAATCACCGGTTCAGCTTTGGGATCTTCCCATGGTGCAAATGCATCAAGCGCCATGATGGCCTCCGTTCGATAAAAGAAAGGCCCGCGCAGTGCATGCGCGGGCCTGAAGTGTTTCGGGACTTAGGTGCCTGATTTGACCTTGGTCCACATACGAGTCACGACGCGCTGAATTTTTTGCGGGTAAGGCGACGTTGTGTAGAGGTTCTCAAGCGTGGCTTCATCAGGATAGATCGCAGTATCGCCGATTACGTCTTCAACCAGCAAAGGCTGCGATGCTTCGTTGCCATTTGCGTAGTAAACATAGTTCGAAGCGGCCGCCGCGTTTTTGGCATCCATGATGAAGTTCAGGAAGATATGCGCGCCTTCTGGGTTCGGTGCATCGACCGGAACAGCCATCTGGTCAAACCACATCAGTGCGCCTTCGCTTGGAGCGTTGTAAGCGATTTCAACACCGTTTTCCGCTTCCCAAGCACGATCGCGTGCCTGCAGAATGTCACCCGACCAACCAAAGGCAACACAGATGTCGCCGTTGGCCAGTGCGTTGATGTATTCCGATGAGTGGAATTTTTGGACGTGAGGGCGCACAGCAGTCAGAACTGCCTCAGCCTTGGCGATGACGTCTTTGTCATGGCTGTCAGGGTTTTCACCCAGATACGCCAGGGCGGCAGGGATCATCTCGGCGGGCGCGTCCAAGAAGTGAACGCCGCAAGATGCCAGCTTTTCCATGTTGGCGGGGTTAAAGATCAGTTCCAAAGATCCGATAGGGGCGTCGTCACCCAGTACTTCTGCAACTTTCCCGGTGTTGACGCCAAGGCCAGTGGTGCCCCACATATAGTTGATCGAATAGGCATTTTCTGGGTCGTATTGTTCGGTGCGCGCTTCGATCACGTCCCACATGTTGCCGTGGTTTGACAGCTGCGACAGGTCAAGTTTTTGGAATGCGCCTGCGGTGATCTGGCGTTGCAGGAATGTGCCCGAAGGAACCACAACGTCATAGCCAGAGCCGCCAGCCAGCATTTTGGTTTCCAAAACCTCGTTCGAATCAAACACGTCGTAGATCAGCTTGAGGCCAGTTTCTTCTTCGAATTGGGTCAGCAGATCTTCGTCGATGTAATCCGACCAATTGTAGACGCGAACTTCGTCCGCCTGAGCAGCCATCGCGCTGACGGCAGCCGTCATGGTCAGTGTGAGCAGTGTACGTTTCATTTTTTTCTCCCGTTGGATGTCGAGCCCAGTCGGACCCGGCAAAAAAACTGTGCGATTAATTTGATCAAGTTTTGCCGATATGGCAACATAACTTTGCAACGAGCAAGCGATTTCATGTTAAGTCATCGCATCACAGGGTGGAAAATGCACAAATGACAGGCACTAACACAAAAACGCCCAAGCCGGGCTATGCTGATGAAAACACTCAGCGTATTCCCATCCACCAGCAAGTTTATCTTCAGCTGCGTGATTTGATTTTGTTTGGAGAGCTGGCGCCCGGACAGGCGGTCACAATTCAGGGTCTGATTGCCAGTCTGGAGGCGGGAATGACGCCGGTGCGTGAAGCGATTCGCCGTTTGACGTCAGAAGGAGCCCTTGAATTTCAAGGGAATCGCCGGGTGATTGTACCGACCCCGGATGTCGCCAGTATCGAAGAGATGATCTATGCGCGTCAGGCACTTGAGCCGGAACTGGCACTGCGTGCAGCAAGGCGCGCAACAAAAGAAGACCTCAATGCCTTGAAGACCATTGACGATCGGCTCGACCAGGCCATCTCGCGCGGGGATGTCGGCCTGTATCTACGTGAAAACTATGCCTTTCATGCCAAGATGTACGAGATGTCGGGCGCTCCCATTCTAACTGACATCGCCAACGGGCTATGGCTTAGGTACGGTCCGTCCCTGCGAGTAGTCTGTGGGCGAATGGGCACCGAGAATTTGGTCGATCACCACAAAGAAGCGCTGGAGGCACTGGCAGCTGGGGATCCTGAGCGGGTAGCTACAGCCATTCAGGAGGATGTGGTTCAGGGTATGGTTCAGATGCGTCAGGCAATGAATTCCAACCAAATTGACTCGGCCTGATTGACACCTGAAAATTTGATCATATTCTGAGGGCAACCCGAGTCCCATGACCATCGTGGGGCCGAAACGATCGCGAGGACCGCCATGAACATGATTACAAACCATATGCCCACAGCTGAGCTGCAGGCCCTGGATGCGGCACATCATATCCATCCTTTCTCAACGCAGGATGACCTCGCGGCCAAGGGCGCTCGGGTCATCACACGGGCCTCTGGTGTTACGCTAACTGATTCGGAAGGGACCGAAATTCTGGACGCGATGGCAGGTCTTTGGTGCGTGAATATCGGCTATGGCCGTGAAGAACTGGCCGAGGTTGCAGCGCGCCAAATGCGGGAACTGCCGTATTACAACACCTTCTTTCAGACCACTCATGTGCCCGTGATTGCACTATCCGCAAAACTGGCCGAACTGGCACCGGGTGATTTGAACCACGTGTTCTATGCGGGTTCAGGGTCTGAAGCCAACGACACCAACATGCGTATGGTACGCACTTATTGGGCGCAAAAAGGCAAACCTGAGAAAAAGATCATCATCAGCCGCAAGAACGCTTATCACGGCTCGACAATGGCAGGTGCGAGCCTCGGCGGCATGACCCCGATGCATGAGCAAGGCGGTCTGCCCATCCCGGATGTGCACCACATCGATCAACCGCATTGGTACGAAGAAGGCTGCGACATGAGCCGCGAAGAATTTGGTCTTCAGCGGGCTCAAGAGCTGGAAAAAGCAATTCTGGAACTCGGCGAAGACAGGGTCGCGGCCTTTATTGGTGAGCCGATCCAAGGTGCAGGTGGCGTGGTTATTCCGCCCGAGACCTATTGGCCCGAGATCCAGCGGATTTGCGATAAGTATGAAATCTTGCTGATCGCGGATGAGGTGATCTGTGGCTTTGGGCGAACTGGCAATTGGTTCGGGTCGCAAACCATGGGCATCAAGCCGCATATAATGACAATCGCCAAAGGTCTCAGTTCTGGCTATGCGCCAATTGGCGGTTCAATCGTGTGTGACGAAGTTGCCGAAGTCATCGCGGCATGCGAATTTAACCACGGCTATACCTATTCCGGTCACCCCGTGGCCGCTGCGGTCGCGCTTGAGAACCTGCGCATTCTTGAAGAAGAAGGAATCGTGGACCGGGTGCGAAATGAAACAGCCCCCTATCTCAAGGAGAAATGGGAGTCGCTTGCCGATCACCCGCTGGTTGGTGAGGCGCGCGTTAAAGGCATGATGGGGACTATTGCACTGACACCGAATAAAGAAACGCGTGCGCAGTTTGCTGGTGATGCTGGAACAATCGGCTACATCTGCCGAGAGTTCTGTTTTGCAAACAATCTGGTTATGCGCCACGTCGGCGATCGCATGATTATCTCGCCGCCCTTGGTCATCACGAAAGAAGAGATCGACACATTGGTGACGCGGGCGCGACTTGCGTTGGATCTGACTCTTGAGAAAGTCAAAGCTGACGGCCTCTACAAGTAAATCAATCACACATCAAAAAGAGGGGCGCTTTTTGCGCCCCTTTTTTAGTTCGTGTCGCTTACCTGACCATTGCCACCGCCGCGCTTGTCATTTCGAAGCGTTTTCAGCAACGTCGGTGAGGCATATCCATCCGGCATAAGGCCCTTGGCCTGCTGGAATTCTCGCACAGCATTGATAGTCAAAGGCCCGATCTTCCCGTCGATCTTCACCGTGTCAAACCCGGCGCCGGTGAGTCTGCGTTGCAGTTCAACGCGCTCTTTCAGGGAGAGCGCGCGGTCCTGACGTGGCCACTTGCCTTGAATTGCTGGAGCACCCTCAATCCGATCAGCCAGGTGCCCGACGCCAATCACATAGGCATCGGCTGTGTTATAGGTCTCAATCGCATCGAAGTTGCGGAAAATCATGAACGCTGCACCGGTGCCACCGGCAGGCAACAAAATGGAGCCTTTGCCATGGCTGTTCGGCACCGCGCGCCCAGTCATATCCTTGATACCCAGCGCCGCCCAATCCGAAGGCCGCTTCAGTATTTCTCGGTTGGCGAGCAGATAGTTGAACCCCTGCGGCAATCGCACCTCAACGCCCCAGGGTTTGCCTTTTTGCCATCCGGATTTTGCGAGGTATGCAGCTGTCGAGGCCAATGCGTCCGAAGGATCCTCGGACCAGATGTTGCGTTTGCCATCCCCGGTGAAGTCGACGGCAAATTTCAGATAAGATGTTGGGATAAATTGCGTATGCCCCATCGCACCGGCCCAACTGCCCGTCATGTCTCGCGCACTGGTATCGCCGTTTTGTAAGATCTTCAGAGCAGCCACCAACTCAGCTTCGAAAAACTCACCACGCCGTCCATCATAAGCCAGCGTCGCGAGTGCTTCGATTGTCGGAGTGCTGCCGCGATATGTACCATAAGCGCTTTCAAGTCCCCAAATCGCAACAACCACCTCTTTGTCGACACCATAGCTGCGCTCGATTGCCTCGAGCTTTTTGCGGTGCTTTTGCAGGGCGGACTTGCCGTTGCGTATGCGCGCGTCAGACGCCGCGCTGTCCAAATAATCCCAGATCGTTTTGGTGAATTCAGACTGGTTCCGGTCTTTCTGAATGACGTCTGCGTTGTATTTCACGCCTTTGAGGGCGCGATCAAAAACGGCAGGTTGAATGCCAGCGCTCAGCGCGCGGCTCCGAAAACCTGTGATCCAACGCTGGAACCCGAGGTTGCCCGCTGTCGTTTGCGTTGGGGACGGAACGGTTTTTACGTCATTGGTCGGTCGCAAAACAGGCCGCACAACTCCAGTTCCAGCAGCACTGGCCACCTGAACAACGGGTTTCGTGTCGGGGCGTGCAACCGGGCGCAAGGACGATTCTGGCGCATTCGCCAGAGCCGTTTGTCCACCAAAGACAACGCAAAACAAAATCGTCAGGGCTCGCCACCGCATCGCTCAACCTCATTTTTCTTATTGGATAAAAGGGTAGCGTGAATTCGGTCGATTCAAAAGTGGTCGTGAACCCTGAGGCAAAAATCGGCTAGGCTTTGCTTTCGGTGCGCAGCCTTTCGCTGAATTCCCGCAACATTGGGATGCGTCTTGGTCGAAACGACTCGCGGGTTGGTTCAAGGTTCTTCATGCGATCCAGTCGAAAAACGCGATAATCACGGCGCAAATGACACCACGCCATCAAGCAATGGCTGGCCTGCATGAAGACAATCGACAGAGGGTCGACACTGCGTTGGCTCGCAGCCCCCGTTACATCCTCATAGTCAAAACGTACGGTTTCTTCGCGCCATGCAAATTCCCTTAAAGCCTTGGCGTCAATGCCGGGTGTGGGCGGGCGATGATAACGATGTGCCGTCAGCACGGCATGTTCAAGACGGTGGGCCTGTTTTGCGGGTAGGCGGGCACGCAGTTTCGTCAACGCTGCATGTGCGGAGTCCGCCAAAGACGGATCTCCAACGGCCATCACTTCGCGCAAGCCCAAAACCAAGGCTTCGATTTCTTCTTCGCCAAACCCAAGTGGCGGCAGGGTCGCGTCTTCGATCAGGGTAAATCCAAAACCCGCCGCACCGTCGATCACGGCACCAAGGCTGCGCAACGTGTCCACATCGCGATAGATGGTGCGAACGGACACACCCATCTCATCCGCCAATTGGTCGGCAGTTGCTGGGGGAGGCAGGCTGCGCAATGCCTGCATCAATTGAAATAGTCTTGCGGTTCTGGACATGATCTCAGCATAGTCGCACCTCCTGACAGAAATTGGCAAGATCAATGCGTATCACTGTCCCCTCAACGCAAACGCCGCAGAGGAGGTGACAATGCTAACACTACTGACATTCCCTGGAGGTTTCGATCTTCCCAGCCACAGCCCATTCTGCACCAAGGCCATGGGGCTTTTGCGTTTGTCAGGGCAAGATTGGGCGCCGAAAACAGTCACTAATCCATCAAAAATGCCACTTTCTCGACTTCCGGTTTTAAAAACCCGAGATCGGTTGATACCCGACAGCTACATGATCCAAGCATGGCTCGAAGCGCAAGGAGCAGAGTTCTACGCCGGATTGGATGCCAAGGCCAAAACTCAGGCCCATGCATTGATCCGAATGACCGAGGAAAACCTGAGACTTGGATTGGTTCACGAGCGCTGGCTGAATGAAAAATGTTGGCCAATTGTTCGAGATGTTTTCTTTGCGGATGTACCTGCGGTGCTGCGAAAACCAATCGCAAACTCGGTGCGCAAAAAGGCCCGCGCCGGACTCATCGCGCACGGGATTGCCCAATTCACCGAAACGGACCGCAGGGTGCGCCTCCAATACGATCTGGACGCCATAGCTGGCCAGCTCGAAGGTAAGCCCTTCTTATTCGGCGACCTGCCCACCGCCGCGGATGCTGCGATTGTCCCGGTTCTGGATGGCCTTCGACAGTTGCCGGTGGACACTGGCGTGCGGCGTATGGTGCGCGCGATGCCCGAACTGATGGGGTATATTCAGCGTGGGCGTACCGTCCTCTATCCCGTCAAAGAAGACATGGCGATGGCCGCGTGATTACCGCCGCCGCCGAGAGACCTTGCGCTTAACCTTGTCAGATTTGCGCTTGGCCTTGGTGGCCTTACGCCGAACGGGGCCGCCTCGACGTCGTTGACCTGAGCCTGAGGGCAGCTTCTTGTCCTCAAGTTCCAGCAGCTCCAAAGCAATGCCTCCGGTAACTGGTGCGGCTTCGGTAAGTCGCACCAACACGCGTTGCCCCAGGCCAATAGTGACACCGGTTTCCGACCCGGTCAGCGTGTTGTCATCATGGTTGAACCGGAAATACTCGCGTCCAAGATCACGCATGGGGATCAGCCCGTCGGCACCGGTTTCGTCCAGTTTTACAAAGACGCCAAATCGGGCAATGCCACTAATACGCCCCGGGAACTCATTTCCAACCCGTTCTGAAAGATACGATGCGAGATAGCGGTCGGTTGTGTCCCGTTCCGCCAACATCGACCGGCGCTCGGTTTCAGAAATATGGCCTGCCGTTGTGTCGAGCATCTCGACCCCTTCAGGGGACAGTCCGTCTTCACCCCATTGATGCGCCGAAATCAAAGCACGGTGCACAATCAGATCCGCATAGCGACGGATGGGCGAGGTAAAGTGCGCGTAGGATTGAAGCGCGAGACCAAAATGCCCGAAATTTGAGGGGCTATAATAGGCTTGCGTCATGCTGCGCAGGGTCGAAATGTTGATGAGTTCGGCGTCTTCGGTGCCAGCGGCTGCGTTCAACAACGCGTTCAGGTGCTGGGTCTTTAGAACCTGCCCCTTGGCAAGGTTGAACCCGGCGCTCTGCGCGGTCTCGCGTAAGGCATCGAGTTTTTCGGGGTTAGGCTCTTCGTGCACACGGAACAAAAGCTGAGATTTTGCAGCGATAAGTGTTTCTGCCGCAGCGACATTGGCCAGAATCATGAATTCTTCGATCAGGCGATGTGCATCGAACCGATCGCGGAACAATACCGAGGCTACGCGGCCTTCAGGGGTCAGTTCGACCTTGCGCTCGGGCAGATCGAGGTCCAGCGGTTGCCGTTCCGAACGCGCCTTTTTGGTTGCCTCGTAAGCGGCATAGAGCGGCTCGATCACTTCCGTCATCAGTGGCGCACATTTCTCGTTTGGTCTGCCATCGTGGGCTTCTTGCACTTCGGTATAGTTCAGCGAAGCAACCGAGCGCATCATACCTCGCACAAAGTGGTGGCCGATCTTACGGCCATGCGAGTCCAACTGCATGCGGACGGCCAGACAGGCGCGCGGGACGCCTTCGTGTAGCGAACACAGATCGCCTGAAAGCCGGTCCGGCAGCATCGGCACAACCCGGTCTGGGAAATAACTGGAATTGCCGCGTTTGCGGGCCTCTCGGTCCAACTCACTGCCCGGCGTGACGTAGTGCGCGACGTCGGCAATCGCGACCCAAACCACATGGCCACCTTCGTTCTTTGGGTCGTCGTCAGCGTGTGCCCAGCAAGCATCGTCGTGATCGCGCGCATCGGCAGGGTCGATGGTCACCAGGGGCAGATCCCGCATGTCTTCGCGCGTTCCCAATGGTGCGGGCTTGGCACGATCGGCTTCGGCGACCACGCTGTCGGGGAATGCGTCCGGTATGCCATGTTGATGAATGGCAATCAGCGAGACTGCCTTGGGCGCAGAAGGATCACCCAATCGTTCGACCACCTTAGCGCGGGGCAGGCCCAACCGGCCCTTAGGTCCGGTTTGTTGCGCCTCGACAAGTTCTCCGTCTTTGGCGTCATTGATGCCATCGGGCAGCACCTGCCATTCCTTGCCATCGCCTTTGTCGATGGGCAGGATGCGGCCGCCCTCGGTAGTTTTACGAAAGACTCCCAGCACACGGCGCGGGTTCGTTCCGATACGCCGTATCAAGCGGGCTTCGTATTGGTGCACTTCGTCTTTGACTTCAGTCAGACGCCCCAGGATTCTGTCACCGGCGCCCAAGGCTGGATCGCTGGCGCGTAGAATCACCAGGATGAGCGGTGCGTCGCCCTGACCCTGCCATTCCAATGGGCGCGCAAAGAGGTCACCATCCACATCCGGTTCAGCGATTTGTAGAACGCTGACCGGTGGCAGGCGGTCGGGGTCGCGATAGGTCTTTTTGCGTTTTTCCAAATGACCTTCGGCCTCAAGCTCTTTCAAAAGTCGCTTGAGATCAATCCGGGCGGCACCCTTGATGCCAAAAGCTTTGGCGATGTCGCGTTTCGAGGTGAGGGTCGGGTTGTCGGAAATCCATTCTAGGATTTCCTCTTTGGTGGGAATGCGCATGTTGTTGCCCTAACACGGTGCGCGATGCGCGTCATCGGGAATATTCCCTGATTTGCCACACGGTACCCTTAAGTTGTTCGGTGCGACCGTTTCAAGTCTGCGAGCGTGTCAACGTCCGCCAGAGTGTCGACATGGGCAATGCGGTGGTTTGGCAAGCTCACCTTGCTATCGGCCAAAGCATGTTCCGTCGACCATCTCACATTGCGGAACAATGTGGGTGGCGGTGGTGTGTTCCGCTTCATGCCCACAAGCCAGTATCCCCCGTCGGTTGCTGGGCCAAAGACTGCATCATGATTGCCGAGTGAGCGGAAGGCGTTTCCAATCGTTCGACGCGAGATGCCGGGAATATCCGCACCGATGATGCATACAGGGCCGGGTGGCAGCCGATGAAATATGCGTGCCATGCGATCTCCAAGATCGCCCCTTCCTTGAGGGATGCGCGGCAGGTGGTCAGGCCAGACGCGACTGGTTAACCCCTCGCGGTCAGGTGAGACAGCAAGCAGGGTTTCCCAGCGGGGATCCTCAATGCGACGCAACAGAGACAGGCTTTGGTTTCGAAACCAAAGCGCCGCGTTTGTCCTGCCGAAGTCCTGAGCCAGTCGGGTTTTGACCCTGCCTGGACGCGGCTCTTTCAGCATAACGACCAGACGGCGTTTCCAACGAAATTCAGCTGAAATAGTCACACAAAATCCGGCTGTAGATGGCCTTGAGTTGGTGGATTTGTTCGACAGGTACGTTTTCGTCCACTTTGTGCATGGTTTTGCCGACGAGGCCAAATTCAACCACCGGGCAGTGGTGTTGCATGAAGCGGGCGTCCGAGGTTCCGCCGCTGGTCGACAATTCTGGCACGCGCCCGGTTTCAGCCTCTACAGCCGCCGCTACAAGGTCAGAGAGGGCGCCCGGAGGCGTGATAAAGCTTTCGCCCGAGATTTTGACGGTCTGTTCGATCCCAACCCCAAACTCTGCCGCGACCTTGTCGGCCATCGACTGCATCCAGTCGGTCAGGCTGGCGCCACTGTGGGCGTCGTTAAAGCGGATGTTCACGGTCGCACGGCACTCAGACGGGATCACGTTTGTCGCCGGGTTGCCGGTGTCCATTGTCACCACGGCAAGCGTCGAGGCATCAAAATGCTCCGTGCCGGTGTCCAGCTCGTGAGAGGACAAAAGATCCATCAAGCGCGCCATCGCCGGAAGCGGGTTCTTGGCGCGATGGGGATAGGCGGAATGGCCCTGAACGCCGGTAAATGTGAAATACGCGGTCAGCGACCCCCGTCGCCCGATCTTCATCATGTCGCCCATTTCATTCGGACAGGTGGGTTCCCCGACAAGGCAAACAGACATTTGTTCGCCCGCTTGGTCCATATGCTCCAGAAGAGCCGTAGTGCCGTCAAGCGCATCGCCTTCTTCATCGCCGGTGATCGTCAGCATTATGGCGCCGTCGGGAGGCGTGTTCTGCACAAGGTCAATTGCAGCGGCGGCAAAGGCTGCCACCCCTGATTTCATGTCCGTCGCACCGCGGCCATACATGATGCCATCGCGGATTTCGGCGCCAAATGGATCAACGCTCCACGCGGCGGCATCGCCCACAGGCACGACATCGGTATGGCCGTTAAATCCAAAGGTTTTGGCATGGCCCTTGTCTCCCCACCGGGCGAACAGGTTGCAGATGCCACCTTTGTCGACACGCTCGCAAAAGAAACCGGCCCCTCTTAGCAGGTCTTCCAGCAATACCAGTGCCCCGCCTTCTTCCGGGGTGACAGAGGGGCATTGGATCAGGCGGGCAGTTAGGTCGGCGGCATCGGTGTTGTGCATGAAAAACTCGGGTTTGTGCGTGGTCTTGAGCTTTGTGCCATAGGCAAAATCGGCCTGAAAGTCACAATTCTGACCGCGAGACGACGTTTGAGCGCTAAAGGCCTTAACACAAACCAAATTTTCGTGTCTATTGGACGCAATAAAAATGACCGAGGCAGGTCAATCAGCAGCAAGGCCACAAAAGGCCGCATATTTCTCCAGCGCCGTATCGAGCGGTTTCGGGGCTATTTTCTTAAACGATCGGGCGGGAAGGCCCGACGTGTTGCCGTTGGATTTGTCTTGGCTCTTTCTGAGTAGGGCAGATCAGGTATGCCAAGATTGATTACAAACCACAAAGTGACCGCGCAGAACATGGGGCGTGCGACATGACCTGGATTGCACTGGCTGATAGCAAAACCTGTCATTTTGCGGCTGAAGGCCTGTCGAATGTCGGTAGGGTAGCACCGGCCGAACGGGTTGACCCTGAAGCAGTGATGCCGCGCGGAAGTATCCTTCTTGAAACACGCGTCTCGCCGCATGACCGGCCGCAGATCGTTCTGGGGTTAAAGCGTGGATTTGAACATGGCGTTTCTTTCAGCTTGCAGGCTTTGCCCGGGGGTGGCCTAAACTTGGTCCACGAGCGCGGCGCCGAGATGGTGCATGGCGTGGTCAATCATGACTCGTCCGCAGTACGCACCGATATTCTGCGCATCACGTACAGCTGGGACATGGTGCACGATTGGGCGAGATTGGTTGTCGAGCGTCCGGAAGCGAACCGCAGTTTCCAGACTTCTATGCGCGGTCCCGTAGCGATGCAGTTGTCTGACATTCGTGAGATGACATTGAACGAAGCCGCCCGCCAAATGGCACCGGACGTATTGTTCTTTGCGGTTTCGGATCGAATTGAACCCATTGGCCCAATGCCGGGAATGATCGCATCCACAATGGTCGAAACCCCGTTTGGTCAGACTCCGGTCGGAAAATTGCAACGTGGGGACATTCTTGAAACTCTGGACGGTGCGCAGGTGCCAGTTTTGCAGGTCCTTCGTCGCACAGTTCCCGCCAGAGGATTGTTCGAGCCGGTGCGCTTGCGGCAACCCTATTTCGGATTGGCGCAGGACACGGTCGTTGCCCCGTTTCAGCGTCTTGTGATTGGCGGGTCTCGAGTCGAGTATCTGTTTAATGCAGAACAGGTTCTGGTGCCGGCACGTCACCTTGTGAACGGAAGCGCAGCGCTGCGTGAAAAAAACCATCTCTTGGTGACTTACACACAGGTGCTTTTGCCGGACCATCAGGCTTTGCTTGCCAATGGTACATACATGGAAAGCATGAACATCGGGCGTATTCGACGTACCCGCAACATTCTCCAAGGTAGCTTGTTGGGACAGTTTTCACGAACAACTCTGCCCGAACACTCGGTTCCGGCCTATCCGGCCTTGGGAAGTTTCGAAGCCCTGATCTTGGCAGAACAACGCGCAGCCTAGTTCATCAGGTTGTCGTCTGTCGCGATGGACTCTTCGCCCTTAAAAAATTCGGTCATTTGTGCAACAACCACCGAGTTTTCATCCAATGCGCGCTGCATCAGATCCCGTTCGGCTTGATCGATCTCGTGGCCCTGAGCCTCGCGCTCTGCTGTTGTCCCGTAGCCGGTCACATCCAGAGGCGCGAGATCAGCTTGCTTTAGAATAGCAACCGTCTCGCGCACGGCCTCGGCTTCGTCCACACCGCTGGCATACACCATAAGCGCGGCGCCGGTTGCCTTGTCGGGCAAACCATCACCGTCTTTGCGGCCGACTTGCACCAAGAGTGTATAGACCTGCTGTCGCGAGGGTTTCTTTGTCTTTTCCATACCAGCGGCCATACCCAAGCCGGATACAGTGGTCAACCTTGGCCATCGGGATCTCAAGATGTGTCCGCAGGAATGGGGAGAATTTGTGGCGATTTCCCATAAAAACCTGACCCAAAATCACAGCATAAATTAGCGAGTCGCGACTATCTGTTTTTCAAGTTGTGATTTTGTGGGGTTAAAAATGATTACTGCTTCAGAGCTGCCAATCGATACGAGTGCGGATGCCACTGCCATGGCTGAGGCGATGTTCGGAAACGGAATCTCGATCGTTGAAGGAAGCGCTGTCTATACCGGCGCGGCGTCAGCGTCAGGCATCTATACACAAGGTGACAGCGAGGCGCCGAACCTGACACCTTCGGACACGGGTGTGATCCTGTCGACAGGGAATGCCACAGATGTCACGCGCGACAGTGGTGATCCGAACCGCCAGGCTAATGAATCAACCGATCACGGGCTCGACGGAGATGCCAACCTCGAAGAAATCGCAAATGCTGAAACGTTCGATGCAGCCGTTCTAGAGGCGACCTTTATCCCAGAAGGGTCGGTTCTCACGATGCAGGTGGTGTTCTCGTCCGAGGAATATCTGGAATACGTCAATTCAGGTTTCAACGATGCCGTGGGAATCTGGGTCAATGGTGAAAAAGCTGAGCTGACCGTGGGTGATGGAGACATCACCATCAACAACATCAATGATGGCAGCAACCAGAACCTCTATATCGACAACCCCGAAGACGGCGAAGTTGCCAATACCGAAATGGATGGTTTTACCGTCACGATGACCCTCAAGGCACCGGTAAACCCAGGCGAAGAAAACACCATCAAGATCGCGATCGCCGATGGCGGTGACGGCATTTACGATTCGAACTTGCTGATCGCAGGGGACTCGGTTCAAACGGCCCTGGTGGCCGGGGATGATGAAGTCGAGTTGGCACGCGACAGTGAAGTCACCTTTGATCTGAGATCCAATGACGTCAGCCAGAACAGCGCGGTTCTGAACATTACGCATATCAACGGCAACGAGGTCGTTATTGGTGAGCCAATTGTTTTGCCAACGGGCGAATCCATTACATTCAACGCCGATGGTACAGTCACCATTGAAACTGATGGCGATGTGGGATCGAACGTCTTTTCCTACACCGTAGAAGATGGTGATGGGAACACGGATGTCGGGTTCGTCACCCTGACCACCGTGCCTTGCTTTGTCGAAAACACATTGATTATCACGGACCGTGGCGAGGTTGCGGTTGAAGACCTGGCAACGGGTGACATGATCCTGACCAGAGACAATGGCTTTCAGCCTGTACGATGGATCGGTAGTACCGTTCGAGTTGCCGCGGGTCAGGATGCTCCAATTCGGTTTGAAGCAGGCGCCCTTGGCAACCATGACGCGGTAGAGTTTTCGCAAAACCACCGGGTTCTTGTAACTTCCGCAATGGCGAGCCTTTTGTTTGGTGAGTCCGAAGTCCTGATCAAAGCCAAAGATTTGGTCAACGACACGACCATTCGCGCGCGCAATGACCACGAACCCGTTTCCTATTTCCATCTGTTGTTTGATCGCCACGAAATTGTCCGCGCAAACGGGTTGGACAGCGAAAGCTATCATCCCGGCGTAGAGACGCTGGACTCGTTTGACCCGGAAACACGCGAAGAGATTCTCCGCCTTATGCCTTCGTCTGATG
Organism: uncultured Shimia sp.; assembly: GCF_947498095.1. Lineage (GTDB taxonomy): Bacteria > Pseudomonadota > Alphaproteobacteria > Rhodobacterales > Rhodobacteraceae > Shimia. The sequence continues at coordinate 458,712 of NZ_CANMJE010000001.1, forward strand.
CGCTGTTGGGTTACGGCTATGGACCCGCTGCCCGTGTGTCCTTGCGGACACTTGAAGCAAAGGCGTTGATGCGGGCCTAGTTTACGCGACGATTTTCGGATCTGATGGGAAACTATAAGTGCCGCGCGTTGACCTATTCGATCAAAGTGCTCATTTTGGTCCGGCATTTAAGTGTTGGGGAATTGAGTTATGCGATTGGTCACGCACGCCGCGTTTGCGGCCTTAGCCGTCTTGTGCCTAGCGCAATCGGCGTGGTCGCAAGTCACACGACCTCTGGAATTTGCGACCGTGCACCGCCCGCCTTTTGCGATACTGGATGAGGGTACCCCAACCGGATTTTCCATCGATTTGATGACAGCCATTGGTGAATCTTTGGGCCGCCCGGTTCAGTTTCATCCGCAAGACTCGTTTGCAGACATGTTGGACAAAGTGCGCGCCGGAGAGGTTCACGGCGCGATTGCCAATATCTCGATCACGGCCGCGCGTGAACGTGAGATGGACTTTAGTCAGCCAATCTTTGAAAGCGGTCTGCAGATTCTTTTGCCGGTTGAGAGTGGCACGATTCAACGGTTGGGGTCTGTTCTGACACGCGAAATTCTGGTGCTTGTCCTCGTGGCGTTGGGCGTCTTGTTCGGTGGTGGTTTGTTGATGTGGCTGTTTGAACGTCGACACCAGCCCTATTTCGATCGCCCGATGCCCGATGCCATGTTCCCGTCTTTCTGGTGGGCGCTCAATCTGGTGGTCAACGGGGGGTTCGAAGAGCGGATGCCGATGTCGCGCGCCGGCCGGATGTTTGCGGTTATGCTCGTCGTTGCCAGCCTGTTCATCGTGTCCATATTTGTGGCCACCATCACAGCCGCCGTCACGGTTGACGCGATTCAGGAAAACGTGGTGTCGATCAATGATCTCGAGGGACGCCGGGTTGCGACGGTTAGCGGATCTACCAGCAGTAGTTTTCTAGCCGCCCGTGAAATTGATGCTACTGGCTATACAGATCCCGCGCAAATGCTCACGGCCTTTGTGGCTGGTGAGGCTGATGCGGTGGTTTTTGACGGTCCGATCCTGGCCTACTTTGTGCAAGGGCAGGGGCGCGGAAAATCGCGTTTGATCGAACGGGTGTATCGGCCCGAAAACTATGGGATCGCACTCCCATCCGGGAGCACGATCCGAGAAGACATTAATCAAACGCTGCTGCATTTGAGAGAAGATGGCACCTATGACGACCTTGTCGATCGTTGGTTCGGTGCCAACTACCGCAACAACTGATGTTTAGTCGCGCAGCAAGTCGTTGATCGAGGTTTTGGACCGGGTTTTGGCGTCAACGCGTTTCACGATTACAGCGCAATAGAGGTTCACGTTGTTCTTCGACGGCATGGAGCCTGCGACGACAACCGATCCTGCGGGCACTTCGCCATACATCACTTCGCCAGTTTCGCGATCCACGATTTTGGTGGACTGGCCGATGAAAACGCCCATGCCCAGAACCGAGCCTTCGCGCACGATGCAGCCTTCGACCACTTCCGAGCGCGCGCCGATAAAGCAGTTGTCCTCGATGATCGTCGGACCCGCCTGCATTGGTTCCAGAACACCGCCAATGCCAACGCCACCTGACAGGTGCACGTTCTTGCCGATCTGCGCGCATGATCCAACGGTCACCCAGGTATCAACCATGGTGCCTTCGTCCACATAGGCGCCAAGGTTTACGAACGACGGCATCAGGACTGCGCCGGGCGCGACGTATGCAGACTTGCGGACCACGCAGTTCGGCACGGCGCGAAAGCCAGCCTCTTTCCATTCGTGATCGCCCCAGCCTTTGAACTTGCTGTCGACCTTGTCCCACCAGCCGCTGCCTTGGGGGCCACCATCATGGAATTCCATGTCTTTGATACGGAACCCCAGAAGCACAGCTTTTTTGGCCCACTGGTTCACATGCCACTCGCCATTTTCCTGTTTTTCGGCCACACGCAGTTTGCCCGAATCCAGCGCGTTTAGCGTGTCTTCGATGGCTTCGCGGGTTTCTCCGCCGGTGTGAGGATTGATCGTGTCGCGGGCTTCCCACGCGGCTTCGATGGCTTGTTCCAGTTGCGCGTTTGACATGTTGTTCAGGCTCCGAATTTCAGGATTCGGAGCTTTCTAACGGCATCACGCCTCGACGTCACCCTAGATTGCGACCTTTATTGAAACGGGTCCGGCGTGATATTTGCTCCACAAATCAACACAGCCACCTTTTCACCGGGTTCCGGCTGATAGGCGCCGGACATCAGGGCCGCCAACGCCGTTGCTCCTGCCGGTTCTACCAATTGGCGTGTTTCGCGCCACAAGGCCTCTTGCGCTCGGGTGATCGCCGCATCCGTGACCAGCACGGACTCCACACCTGTGGACCCCGCCAGATCAAAGCAGATCTGCCCAATCTTCTTAGCTCCCAACGCATTGGCTGCCACCCCAGAGACATCGACATCGACAGGCTCTCCTGCGCTGATTGCGGCATTCAATGCGTATGAGGTTTCCGGCTCAACGGCCACGACTCTCCGCCGCCCGTCAAACCACGCCATCGCACCCGCGATCAACCCGCCACCGCCCACAGCAATCAGCACGGTGTCTGCTTGAAGCCCCTGGTTTTCCCATTCTAAGGCCAGTGTTCCCTGACCGGCTACCGTGGCTGGGGCGTCATAGGCGTGGATCTGCATCGCCCCGGTTTCGGTCTCATAGGCCAACGCCTGATCCAGCGCGTCGGAATAGGCTCCGGGCACCACCACCAGGTCCGCACCGGCATCACGGATCAACGCAACTTTGGCTGGACCCGCCATCTCGGGCACGTAGATTCGCGCCTTGTGTCCCAGCTTGTGGGCGGCATAGGCCACAGCGGCACCGTGGTTGCCCCCCGAAGCCGCGACCAATCCGGACTTGGGTACGTCCTGAGACAATAAGGTGTTGAAAGCTCCGCGCGCTTTGAATGTTCCGGTGTGCTGCATCTGTTCCAGCTTCACCTCAATCGGATAGCCCAGCCCGAACCCGTCCAACGCCCCGACGGGCGTCTTCGCCACATGTCCGGCGATGCGTTTTTCCGCAGCGATGATCTCGTCCTGCCAATCCATCTTCACATCCCTGTCACTGGTATTGTTGCAGCGAACCCTATAGGCCTGAGGGAAACGCGCAAGTAAGGAAGTATGAGTGATGAAAGATGAGCGACTGAGCCCGTTTCCCAGTGCCGGAACCGACCGCAGCACGGCGGATCACGTACCGGACACACCGCAAACGCGGGCGCCGGCCTATCGCTTGGCCTTTGCCGATGACGAATTCTTGTGCCGGGATGAATTGCGGCCCGTTCGCCTGCAACTTGAGTTGCTCAAACCGCAATTGGCGCTGGATGAAGAGCAGATCGAAGGCACGATCGTGATGTTTGGTGGCGCCCGAATTCCGGAACCTGCCAAAAAGTCGACAGCGCGCACGGAAACGCTCGCCGATTTGTCGAAATACTATGACGAAGCCCGCAAGTTTGCTCAGCTGATGACCGAACGCAGTGATGGTCGGAACAATGTGATTGTCACGGGCGGTGGACCCGGTGTGATGGAGGCCGGAAACCGTGGTGCGATTGATGCGGGTGGAAAATCGATTGGTCTGAACATTGTGTTGCCGCATGAGCAGGCACCAAACGAATATGTGACGCCAGAGCTATGCTTTAACTTTCACTACTTTGCCATTCGCAAGATGCATTTTCTGATGCGCGCTCAGGCGATCTGTGTCTTCCCCGGCGGCTTTGGTACGCTGGACGAAATGTTTGAATCCCTGACCTTGATTCAGACCGGCCGCATGGAATGCGTTCCCTTCCTGCTGTTCGGCAGATCGTTTTGGGAAAAGATCATCAACTGGTATGCGCTGGCGGATGCCGGCACGATTTCTGCTGACGATTTGGAGCTGTTCCGCTTCGTGGAGACCGCCGAAGAGGCCATCGAGGTCATCGATGGCTGGGGCGATTGTGCACCACGGGACGTGATCCCCGGGCGGTGAGGCAGGGACCAAGCGGTTTCGAAACCGCTTGCCAAGGCGTTTTGAAACGCCTTGTGCGCCTTAATGGATCTGTGCGGGCAAAATGCCCAACTCGATTCCCTGTGGAAGCTTGGTCACAACCTGTGCGCCGCGCACGTCCTTGATCGCATAGCCATATCCGGCCAAACGGAATTTCCACTCACGTGCGCTGAGCGCCTGAGCGCGTTCGCGCTTGAGAATTTCCAATACGGGCGCGTCGATGATTGCGCCTCCGATATCTGCATGTGCCATGTTCAGCCCTCCTTGAACTGTATTGTTCACAATTGGGAAACTGATTGTTGATCGCGGCTGTTTTGTATCGGAATTGAGGAAAGTTTTAGGCAGCTTCTGCTAGGGCCGTTTCATCCACATAGTGCGGTCGGGATCGACGGGCTGGAAGCCGTACTTGTGATACAGGCCATGCGCGTCTCGTGTCGAAAGCATCCAGCCTGTCACGTTCTCAAGGTCAGGATGCTCTAGCAGCGCAGTCATCAGGTCCTTGGAAAACCCATGCCCCCGAAACTCTTCGAACACAAAGAGGTCAAAGACATAAGTGTGAAAAACTCCGTCGCTCACAGCCCGGGCCATGCCAACCTGACGATCTCCGTCGAACATGCCGACGATGGCGGAGTTGTCAAAAGATGTCAGGATGTCTGCGCGGCTGCGACCGTTGCCCCAATAGGAGGATTGAATAAACGCTATGACCTTGTCCAAATCGAACTCGGCAAAGTCATAGGTAAACTTCATCCCAAACCGGCCTCGGCCTCGATCTGTTTGCGCGACTTGCGCGCGCGTTCGGTGGCCGACTTTAGTTGACCACAGGCAGCCATGATGTCCTCTCCGCGGGGCTTGCGGATCGGTGAAGAATAACCAGCCTGATAAACGATCTCAGCAAAGGCGCGGATGCGGTTGTTGGATGACCGCTCATAAGGGGAGCCGGGCCATTCGTTAAAGGGGATCAGGTTGATCTTGGCCGGAATGCCGTGATCCTTGATCAGCTTGACCAGGCGATGGGCATCCTCATCCGAGTCATTCACGCCCTTGAGCATCACATACTCAAAGGTGATACGTTCTGAATTTGACACCTTGGGGTAGCTTGCCAGCGCCTCCAACAAGGTCTCAAGGTTCCAGCGCTTGTTGATTGGCACCAGCACATCCCGCACCTCGTCGGTTGTGGCGTGGAAAGAGATCGCCAACTGGCAGCCGATTTCTTCGGCAGTGCGCGCCATTTCCGGCACCACGCCCGAGGTCGACAGGGTAATGCGGCGTCGAGACAGCTGAATGCCCTCTGGGTCCATGGCGATTTTCATCGCGTCCCGGACATTTTCAAAGTTGTAGAGCGGTTCACCCATACCCATCAGAACGATGTTTGAAAGCAATCGGGCCTCGTAAGTGCGCGTACCGCGCTCTGGCCATTCATCCAGATCGTCGCGTGCCATCATGACTTGGCCGATAATCTCTCCGGCAGTCAGGTTGCGAACCAGCTTTTGCGTACCAGTGTGACAGAATGAACAAGTCAGAGTGCATCCCACCTGAGAACTGACGCAAAGTGTTCCGCGGCCATCTTCGGGGATGTAAACCACCTCAACCTCATGGCCTCCTGCAATCCGCACGAGGTATTTACGGGTGCCGTCTTCGCTGACTTGTTTGCTGACCACTTCGGGGATTTCGATTGTGAAAGCCTCGTCAAGCTCGGCCCGATAGGCTTTGGACAGATTGGTCATCTCGTGAAAGTCGCGAACGCCCCACTGATAGATCCACTGCCAGATTTGGTTGGCCCGCATCTTGGCCTGCTTTTCCGCCGTGCCCTGTTCGATCAGGGCGTCGCGCATGGCCGTGCGGGTCAATCCGACCAGATTGACCTTGCCGCCTTCTGGCAGCTTTCTCGGAATTGTGTGCACGTCCTGTGTGACGGGGGCGCTGGCGGTCATAATGTCGGGTTCCGGGTTTGGAAATCAGGCGCGTGGAATACACCATTTGGGCCCGAAAGCAAACAAAACAAGGTTAGGCCGCTGACTTTGCCTGCAATGCCAATGGCACTTCGTAGCCTTTGAGACAGCGGCGTGCCGTGTCGCCATAACTGGCCAGATCTATCAGTTCCGGGAACAGGCGCAGAATCTCGTCTCGGGCTTCGTGTTCAAACTGATCGATAGTGACTTCACCGGGGTGAAAGCTCTCGGTCGGCATGCCGTCCGACATGATGATTTGATGGCTGTCGAACAAGAGGTGAAAGTACTCGGGGTTGGGCACGTACTTCACCTGTTTGATGCCGCTCCAGCCAACAAGATGCTTGGCTGGAATCAGAACTTCACGTTCGGCAAAGAACACCTCGAACTTGGCGTCCCGCATCCAGATACGATGGTTTGGGGACACAAAAAGATCGCGTGCAGGCATGTTGCGGCCCATTGATCCCCTCGGAATGCAGATCGGTGCATTGCTTTCAAAACGTGTACCCCTTGCGTCTGCCTGTATCGAACCGATCCAGCGAATTGGAGCGAATCCTCCATCACGAACAACAACCATGTCGCCGGGGCGTAGGTCTTCGACGGCGACTTCGCCGCGTTTTGTGGCAATCAATGTGCCAGCGAGGAAGCAGGGAATCGAGCCTTCGTTCAGATCCCCGGTGGTCCAATTGCCATCATCATCCAGCTGAACTGATTGGGTCTGATCATTGCCGGTTGACCCAATTTGCGTTGAGGTTAGCCCGGCGGCAGGCCCGGTTGTTGGTGACACCGTGTTGTCGAAAGAGACAAAATCAATGACAACTCCATTTTGAACCAGCGCCACGGCGCCGTCTTTGTGCACGCCCACGCCAGCAAGTGAATAGACGTCTTTGCCCGCGACCGTATCCTGATAGTTGCCAATCCCATTGATCGAGCGAAGGTTCCCATTGGGGTGATAGACCACAATCTGGATATCAGACGTGTCTGTGCCTTCGGCAATGGCAACTTCGACAAAGTCGTTTTGCGCCGGCCCGCGATACTTGATTTCAGTAAAATACGGCGTTGTCATTGTTCGGCCCCACGTCTGAGTGTTCCGACCGGTTCATCCGATCAGTTCCCCCATGGTGACGATGTGGCTTAGACCCTGGCAGGGGCCGTTCCGCCGCCCTTTCAGGCGGCTTAGTGTTTATTCACAGCGCTGCTCAGCGCCCTCAACGGCGGCGGTAAATCCAAGCAGTGAAAACGAGTCTTGGGTTTTCGTGCCACGCGAAGATTGCGCCGACAGCGTTGCTTTGGTTCCGCGCTTCATGGCGGTGACGATCTTGCTGTCGTCCGCAGCCGAAGCGGGCCATGCCCACTCACCTTCGGTGAACAACTCAAAAGAATTGCCATCAACGCTGAGGTTGACCGTTGAGCCGCTCGCAAATGGATAGCCTCCGGTAAACCCGACCTGACCTTTGACGCCAACTTCGGGTCGGAAGAAGACCATGAACAGGATGTCACTGCGACGCACTGCGACGACGCGACCCTCTTTGGTGTTCACGCTTTCCTTGGCGGTGCTGACGGCCCAGCATTCCTTGGGCTGCTCTGCAACGCAGACGCTCCAGTCCGTTACCTGGTTCGAGCAGGGCGCGGATGATTGTTCTTGTGCACTGGCGCCTTGGGCCCAAATGCCCAGCATTGCGCCAACACATGCGCCAATCGCGTACCGACTCATTACGAGTGATCCCATATCAACAGCCTCCAAGCTGTGCTTTGCCTCAGTTTTCCGGCCCATCGGCTTTTGCCGCTTTTTTCGCGAACCGGACATTTCTTTCTCGATATAAACACATTAGCCTGATTTGGCTGACCGGGAAAAGACCTGTTGGCATGATTTTGCCCAATAAAACGAGGTCTGTGATGACAAATCCTGTGCCAATGGTGGAAATCTGGCGTGGACCCTTTCTGGAAAGCATGCATTTGGGGCATGCCGTGGTGTGTGGTGCAGACGGTCAAATCGTCGATGCCTGGGGCGATCCTTCTGCCGTTGTGTTGCCTAGAAGCTCTTCAAAAATGCTGCAGGCCCTGCCTCTGATTGAAAGCGGAGCCGCCGATGCGGCAGGGTTAACCGATGCCCAGCTGGCGTTGGCTTGTGCGTCGCATCAGGGGGCGGACATTCATTCTGCGCCGGTCACAGCCTGGCTGAAAGATCTTGGGCTAAGCGACGATGATTTTTGTTGTGGGCCACAAGAGCCTCGCGACATTGACGCGCGTGACGCATTGATCCGCGCAGGCAAATCCGTTTGTCGCTATCACAACAACTGTTCCGGCAAACATTCTGGTTTTCTGACCCTCACAAAGCATCTTGGCGCTGGTCCGGACTATGTGGCTTTGGATCACCCGGTTCAAAAGGCCGTCAAAGCGGCATTCGAAGAGGTCACGAAAGAAGACACGCCTGGCTATGGCATTGACGGGTGTTCTGCGCCCAATTTTGCCACGACCATGCACGGAATGGCACGCGCCATGGCCTTTTTTGCGGCAGCCAACCCGGATGGCGACAGACGGCAAAGCGCTGCGGCGCGGTTGCATCGGGCGATGGCAACCTATCCTGAGTTGGTGGCGGGCGAGGGCCGCGCTTGTACCGATCTGATGCGTGCGATGGATCACAAGGTTGCAGTCAAGACAGGGGCCGAGGCGTATTTCATCGCGATCATCCCAGAGAAAAAACTGGGGGTTGCCGTAAAGATCGCAGATGGCAGTACGCGGGGTGCCGAATGTGCGATTGCAGCAATCCTGATCCGTCTCGGTGTTCTGAACGAAGCGCACCCGTTGGCACAGAAATACGTCAACGGGCCTATTCAGAATTGGGATGGCCTTGTGACTGGTCGGATGAAACCCGCTGAAGGTTTTATCTAACCTGACTTTTGCTGCCCGGGGTATTCCCCGGGCACCCATGGAACGAAGCCGCTAGAGCGACTTACATCTCCATTGCTTCCGCGACTTCAACTGTACCAGCGCCGCCTTCAAGAATTGGGCAGCCCTTGGCCATGGCACAGGCCGCGTCCATGTCCGAGGCGTTGACCAGCGTATAGCCGGACACTGGGTTGGCTCCGCCGTCATCTTCCACGCCGGAGGCTGTCACCGTTTTGGACATGCCTGCCGGATTGCCGCCATCAACAAGGGCGTCGCCCATGCCTTCCATCCAGGCGCCCCAGGCCGCCATCACGCGCTCACCCTCTTCTTGGGTCTCCGGGCGGCCACCACCGTGATATATGAACATAAACTTTGGCATTTTGTTATCTCCCTGTTTTGAAACTGATTATTGTAGAAGTTTCGCCAGATCGTTGAGCGAAGAACTCCAGCCCTTCTCATGGTTGGCGCTGATCTCGTCATCACCCAGATCACGATGATCAATCACCAGCCGCGCACCGGTCTCGGTCTGTTCAATGGTGAAAGTCACGTGGCTCTCGGCGCCGCGCTGGTCGCTGTCATCATGCCATGCCCAGGTGAACCCAACGGACTTAGGCGGAGACACATGGGTGACATGGCCCGAGACTTTGTATCGCTGGCCTTCGCTGTTGCGCATGACCGAAAACCATGGGCCCGTCTTGGTGAAGTCCATGTCATCCTCGGGGACGTCCATGCCCTCTGGCCCCCACCACTTCAACAAGTCCGCGCGGGCAGTTACAGCTTTGTACAATCGATCTGGCGATACCGAGAAATCACGTTCAAGCCTCAGGTCAGTCATGGTCGTCCTCCGAAAGAAGTGCTTCCAGCCGATCCAGACCGGCTTCCCAGAATGTGCGATGATCCATTGTCCAGTCAGCGATGGTGCGCAACGCCTCGGGGCGCACGGCGTACAAACGCTTATTGCCCTCAGCGCGTTGCGAGATCAGCCCCGCTTCGCGCAGCACCTTAAGGTGTCGGGAAATCGCTGGCCCGCTGATCCTTGCATCCGCCACAAGGTCACCTGCGGGCAATTCGCCTTGCGCCATCAGGCGTTCTACGATGGATAGTCGGGTTTCGTCGGCAAGGGCCGAAAATGTCGAAATCAGATTGGTCATTCGCCTATTTAACTCTAAAGTTAAATAGATGACAACAGACCTGTCCAAACCTCACGCAAGCGTGAAGCGATCAGGCAAAATCCGTTTTGGCATAGCCCTGAATGTAGAGCAGCGCGGTGAGGTCGCCGTGATTGATGCGAATCTCACATTTGGCTGCCACGGAAGGTTTCGCGTGCAGGGCCACGCCTGACCCAGCCAGCTCGAGCATCCCGAGATCATTGGCACCGTCGCCTACAGCCATAACATCCTCATGCGCCAGCCCAAGACGGTCCGTGATTTCTTTCAGCGCCTGAACTTTCGCCTCACGCCCAAGGATCGGGCGGCCGACATCGCCATTCAGCTTGCCGCCTTCAGTAAGCAACGTATTGGCGCGGTTCTCGTCAAAGCCCAGCTCGGCGGCAACCTTTGCCGTAAACGCCGTGAAGCCACCTGATACCAAGGCCGCGTAAGCCCCATTTGCTTTCATGGTTCCCAGCAACGCCTTGCCACCGGGCATAAGCGTGATGCGCTCGGCCAGAACTTTGGCAATCACGCTTTCGTCCAAGCCCTTCAACAGACCAACCCGCTCGGTCAGCGCGCCTTCAAAGTCCAGCTCACCATTCATAGCCCGAGCGGTGATGTCCTTGACCCGCTCTCCCACGCCAGCCTCATCCGCCAACTCGTCGATGCATTCCTGCTGGATCATGGTCGAGTCCATGTCGGCCAGCAGCATCTTCTTTTTCCGCCCCTCTGTAGGCAAAATCACAAGGTCCACACCCATGTTTTGCAGGTCTGACCAGACGTCCCAACGATTGTCCGGCATGACCTCCAGCGCGAACTCTGCAGCTTCGTCCAAAGCCAGCCAGTTCGCATCCCCACCACCCCAGGCGTTGCGCAGCGATTCGACCAAAGCCGGATCGAGTGAGGGGGTCGTGGGCGAAGTTAGAAGTGTGGCGAAGTACATGGGAAAGTTTCCGATAGTGGTCATTTCAGGTCGCTTTTCAGCGTTCAAGCGGCGCTATAGCTTCATTTTGACTGTTGTGGAACCACAAACACCCCTCTATGTCCGTCCGTGGGACACCTCTCCCCAACGAGAGGCATATATCTGTAAGGATAGCATTGATGGCTACTCAGCAACCGGCAACGCGGCCGGCTAATCCGCGTTTTTCTTCTGGCCCTTGTGCCAAACCCCCCACATTCGATGTCACCAAACTCGCCGACGCCGCCTTGGGCCGCTCGCACCGTGCCGCTATTGGCAAGGACAAGCTGAAGGCCGCGATCGAAGGCACGCGCGAAGTTCTGGGCATCCCCGCTGATTACAAGATCGGCATCGTTCCTGCGTCCGACACCGGCGCGGTCGAAATGGCTCTGTGGTCGCTTTTGGGCGAACGCAAAGTCGAGATGCTGGCATGGGAAAGCTTTGGCTCGGGCTGGGTTACCGACGTGGTGAAACAGCTGAAAATCGACGCCGAGGTAGAAACCGCCGACTACGGAAAGATCGTTGATCTCGCTTCGGTCGATTGCAACAACGACGTCGTCTTCACTTGGAACGGAACCACCGCCGGTGTGCGTGTTCCAAACGCCGACTGGATTGCCGACGACCGCGAAGGTCTCACCATCTGCGACGCCACTTCGGCAGCTTTCGCGATGGACCTGCCCTGGGACAAGCTGGATGTGACCACTTTCTCCTGGCAAAAAGTGTTGGGCGGCGAAGCGGCTCACGGCATGCTGATCCTCAGCCCCCGCGCTGTCGCGCGTCTGGAAAGCTACACGCCCTCATGGCCCTTGCCGAAGATTTTCCGCCTGACCAAGGGTGGCAAGCTGATCGACGGCATCTTTACGGGTGCCACAATCAACACGCCGTCGATGTTGGCGGTCGAAGATTACCTCTTCGCGCTGGATTGGGCGCGCTCGGTTGGTGGATTGCAGGGTCTTATCGCCCGTGCCGACGCCAATGCGCAGGCCGTGTTTGATTTCTGCGACGCCAACGACTGGATCGCCAACCTCGCCGAGGATGACGGCACGCGGTCGAACACCTCGGTGTGTCTGAAATTCACCGATGATCGTATTCAGGATGGCGCCGCCTTTGCCAAGGCCGTCGCAAAGCGTCTGGAAACCGAAAACATCGCTCTGGACATTGGCGCTTATCGCGATGCCCCTGCCGGTCTGCGGATCTGGTGCGGCGGCACGGTTGAGACTTCGGACATCGAGGCCATGTTGCCCTGGTTGGCATGGGCCTTTGAGGCTGAAATCGCAAATCAATCCTAAGGGTTCGGCGGACAATCATGCCCGCCCTACCAACTCTCTCAAAATCTGTTGGGCGGACATGACGATCCGCCACCCCGACATCAAAAAGGACCAAACTCATGGCCCCCAAAGTACTCGTTTCCGACAAACTCTCAGAAACCGCTGTTCAGATCTTCCGTGACCGCGGGATTGCTGTGGATTTCATGCCTGACCTTGGCAAGGACAAAGACAAGCTTGCGGAAGTGATTGGCCAGTATGACGGCCTCGCGATCCGCTCGGCCACCAAAGCCACCGCCAAACTTCTCGAACGTGCCGACAACCTCAAAGTCATCGGTCGCGCCGGCATCGGCACTGACAACGTCGACAAAGAGGCCGCGTCGAAAAAAGGTGTGATCGTCATGAACACGCCTTTTGGCAACATGATCACCACCGCCGAGCACGCGATTGCGATGATGTTCGCGGTCGCCCGCCAAATCCCCGAGGCATCTGCCTCGACCCACGCCGGTAAATGGGAAAAGTCCAAGTTCATGGGCACCGAGTTGACGAACAAGACCCTCGGCGTCATTGGTGCGGGCAACATTGGTGGTATCGTTTGTGACCGCGCGCGGGGCCTCAAGATGAAGGTCATCGCCTATGACCCCTTCCTCTCGGAAGAAAAGGCCGACAAGATGCAGGTCGAAAAGGTCGAGTTGGACGAGCTTTTGACCCGCGCTGACTTTATCACCCTGCACGTCCCCTTCACCGATGCCACCGCCAACATCCTGAGCCGCGAAAATCTGGCCAAGACCAAGAAAGGCGTCCGCATCATCAACTGCGCCCGCGGTGGTCTGGTTGACGAAGAAGCGCTGGCTGAGATGCTGAAATCGGGTCACGTTGCTGGCGCCGCCTTTGACGTGTTCAAGGTCGAGCCCGCTACAGAAAATGCCCTGTTCAACTTGCCCAACGTGGTCTGCACGCCGCACCTTGGGGCGGCGACAACAGAGGCGCAGGAAAACGTTGCCCTTCAGGTCGCTGATCAGATGTCCAACTACCTGCTGACCGGCGCGGTTGAGAACGCGCTGAACATGCCTTCGGTCACGGCCGAAGAGGCCAAGGTCATGGGGCCGTGGATCAAGCTTGCCGAGCACCTTGGCAGTTTCTCGGGTCAGATGACCGATGAGCCAATCAAGGCCATCAACATTCTCTATGACGGTGTTGTCGCTGACATGAACCTTGCCGCGCTGAACTGTGCTGTGGTTGCGGGTATCATGAAAAAGGCCAACCCTGACGTGAACATGGTGTCGGCGCCTGTTGTTGCGAAAGAACGCGGTATTCAGATCTCGACCACCAATCAGGACAAGTCGGGCACCTTTGACGGTTACATCAAGGTGACCGTCGTTACCGATCATCGCGAACGTTCCATCGCTGGGACGGTGTTCTCGGATGGCAAGCCGCGCTTTATCCAGATCAAGGGCATCAACATCGACGCTGAAATCGGGGCACATATGCTCTACACCACCAACGAAGACGAGCCCGGCATCATCGGCGCATTGGGTCAAACCATGGGTGAAAATGGCGTCAACATCGCGAACTTCACTCTTGGCCGTGCCGACGTTGGCGGTGAAGCGATTGCACTTCTCTATGTTGACGAAGCTGTACCTGCAGAAGCCCGCGCCAAGCTGGCCGAAACCGGCCTTTTCCGTCAGATCAAGCCCCTGCAATTCGACGTCGCCTGATCAGATTTGCAACGCCGAACGCGACGCCGTCCCACACCCGGGGCGGCGTTTTTCGTTAACATGTGAAATTTTATTTTGCACAGGATAACCTCTGGGTCTACGATGCACTGCATGACCGGAGGCCAATCATGTCCCTAGCCATACCGACTGACGACACGATCACAATCGACGATCTGGTGCGAGATCCCTACAGCATCTACCGTCGGCTGCGCGCCGAGATGCCTGTGGCGCATGTTCCGGCTGTTGGACGGACGATGCTCACCAAGGCAGCCGACACAAAAGCCGTTAAAGACAACGCTGAGCTGTTTTCGTCCGATGACCCGAACACGCCGATGAAGCGCGCGTTTCAGGCTCATACGCTTATGCGGAAGGACGGTGCTGATCATGCACGCGAACGCGGTGCCATGGCCCCAGCTTTTCACCCACGTAACTTGCGGGATCACTGGACTGGAATCTATCGCCAGGTGGCTGAAGACTACGTCGCACGCCTGCCGCGTGGAGAGGTCATTGACCTGTTTCCCTCTTTGGCTGCGCCTTACGCAGCGCGCTGCCTTGCAAACCTCTTGGGTATTGAAAGCGCCACGGATGACCAGATGATCCACTGGTCGCAATCTCTGATCAACGGGGCGGGCAACTTTGGCTGGGAAGAAGCCCCCTTTGCCATTGTGGACGCGGCGCATGTGGACATGAATGCACTGCTTGACCGTGAAACAGAGCGCCACTTGGCTGAGCAGGGCCCATCTGCGCTTTCAGCCATGGTTAATGCGCAAGACCCCATTGAAACCAGTCAGGTCCGCTCGAACGTCAAAATCGCAATTGGCGGCGGCATCAACGAACCTCGCGATGCGCTTTGTACGATCCTGTTTGGCCTGCTGACCAACCCCGACCATATCGCTGCCGTCAAAGAAGACCCCAAATGGTTTCTGGATGCTTTTGAAGAAGGGGTCCGCTGGGTTGCGCCTATTCAGGTCAGCTCGCGCCGGGCCACGGAAGATACAGAAATCAGAGACTGTTTCATCCCAAAAGATCATGTTCTGATGACCATTCAGGCCAGCGCGGGCCATGATGAAGACATTCACCAAAACCCAGAGCGCTATGATCTGTTCCGCGAGAAGAAAACGCATCAGAGCTTTGGGACCGGTCCGCATTTCTGTCAGGGCACACACGTATCACGCATGATGCTGGTGCAGATCATGCTGCCATTGCTGTTTGACCGCTTCCCTAATATGGAATTGGTAGACCCAGACTCGGTCATTTGGCATGGCTTTGGGTTTCGCGGCCCCCTCAATCTACCCGTAAGGCTAACCTGACAACATGACGATCCCCATCTACGCAGTCGGAGATATTCACGGCCAACTTGATATGCTTCAGGACGCGCTTTCGCGAATTGAACGTGACGGGGGGGCAGATGCGCAGATTGTTTTTCTGGGTGATCTTGTTGATCGGGGGCCTGACAGCGCCGGAGTGATTGAACTTTTGATGAAAGGGCAGGCCGACGGGCGAAACTGGACCATCCTTAGGGGTAATCACGACCGGATGTATTCGTATTTCCTCGAGGATCTGCCTCGTCCGGATCCGCAAATTTTATTGGGGATGGATTGGTTCAACGATCGGATAGGAGGGCGGGAAACGCTGGCATCCTACGGGATCGAGACCTCAGACAGGTCACGGTACTACCAAATTCACCCGATTGCCCGCGAACAAATCCCTCAAAGCCACATCGCGTTCATGGGCAATCTGCCTGCCTATTATCAGCACCAGGGTTTGTTGTTTGTGCATGCCGGTATCCGCCCTGGCGTGCCGCTGGACCAACAGTCTGAAGACGATATGTGCTGGATTCGTCGCGACTTTTTGGATTTTCCAGACGTGCATCCGTGGTTGGTTGTTCATGGGCATACGCCGGAACGGCAGCCCGTGCATAAGGGCAACCGGATCAATCTGGATTCCGGGGCAGGTTATGGCCGTCCTTTGACATCTGCGGTGTTTGAAGGACGTGATTGCTGGATCTTGTCAGACGCGGGACGTCAGGTGCTCACGCCGGAATAATCCCTAAAATCCTCATTACTTGGGTCTAGCTCTTCAAGAAATTCGAAACTGTCCAACCTCACCCTAACAGGTGTGGGGGCCCTTAGTTGAAGGGTGAGACAATGTGGAAAAGAAACAGTGATGATCGGGCGGTTGGTCAAGCGCAACGCGCCCAGACATCAGGTGGAAGTGCCGCCTTTGCCGGTGTCATGAGATTGCTTTCAGAACTCGGAGAATCGACCCTGTTTCAGCCTAATTCTCCAAATCTGTCATTCAAACAGGTCGGTTGACAGGTACTTTAATCCACTGTCGCAAATCACGACGCCAACAACGCCGCCACGCTCAGACCCTTGCAGCAACGACAAGGCGGCAGCGACGTTTGCGCCTGCTGAAAACCCGGCAAAAACACCCTCTTCCCGGGCCAGCGCGCGTGTCATGTCACGAGCTTCTGCGCCACTGATTGTCAAAAACCCATCAACCGGTGTGTCGACCATGAATGCCAGATCAGACATCGCATAACCGCCACCTTGTATTGGGTGGTCCGGTTGCGAGACGGGATTGCCAGACAAGGCAGCTGCTCCGATGGGTTCCAGCACATATCCTCGAATGTCGGGCTGCAGTGCTTTTAGCCCGGCAATTGTGCCTGCATAGGTGCCCGACGATCCCGCAAAATCAACGAATGCTGTCAGACTGTTGTCGCTGTCAGACCAAAGCTCGGGAGCGGTGGTTTCAAAATGCGCCTTTGGATTGCCGGGATGGTTGAACTGATCCGCGCGAAAGGCGCCCCGTTCAATGACAATTTCTTTGGCGACTCTGTCCACCTCCGCGAGGTCACCCCCTGACACTTGCCCGGGAACTGAACCGGGAAGTTGATCGACCAGAACAACCTCGGCGCCAAGAGCAGCCATCATCCGTGCGCGTTCAACGGAATTGCCGCGGCTCATCACCGCAACAAAAGGATAGCCTTTGAGCGCGCAAACGATGGCCAGACCCGTCCCCATATTACCACTGGTCAATTCCACTACGGTTTGACCCGGAGCAAGGTCTCCACTGCGTTCAGCAGCGTCTACAATGCCCTTGGCGGCACGATCCTTTTTGGAAAACCCGGGGTTCAGATAGTCCAGTTTTGCCAGAATACGCCCCTCTAGGCCGCGGGCAGATACCAAACGATCCAACCAAACCGATGGCGTATTTCCAATGACATCCAAAAGAGAGTTCGCCGCCATATCAGTCTCTATTCCTGCCCAAAAGTCATCGCCAGTTCAAAACAACCTTGCCTGAGGCGCCAGATTTCATCGCGGCAAAACCCTGCTCAAAGTTGTCGACGTCAAATTGGTGCGTGATCACGCGACTTACATCAAGCCCATTTTGCAGCATAGCGATCATCTTGTACCAGGTTTCAAACATCTCGCGGCCATAAACGCCCTTGATTGTGATCGCCTTGAACACGATGCGCGACCAGTCCACTGGGGACTTGCCGGGCGGGATGCCCAACAGGGCAATCTTGCCGCCCATGACAAGAGCTTCGACCATCTGGTCTAGAGCTATCTGGCTGCCAGACATCTCCAGCCCCACGTCAAATCCCTGCGTTAGACCCAGTTCAGCGATGACATCGTTCAGATCTTCTTTGGTGACGTCCACACTACGAACCGTGGGCACAACATGTTCCGCAAGTTTCAGACGGTCGGGATTGATGTCCGTGATAACGACATTTCTTGCGCCTGCGTGCCGCGCCACGGAGGCCGCCATGATGCCGATTGGACCGGCGCCGGTAATAAGCACATCTTCACCCAGCAAATCGAAGCTCAGCGCCGTGTGCACCGCGTTGCCCAAGGGATCGAGGATGGCGCCGATTTCATCTGGAATGTCATCAGGCAAAGGAACGACATTGAAGGCAGGCAGGCGCAGGTATTCTGCAAAGGCACCCTGCTCGTTAACGCCAATGCCTCGGGTGCCGGGATCAAGGTGGAATTTTCCTGCACGGCTTTGGCGACTGTCATGATCAATCAAATGGCCTTCGCCTGAACAGCGCTGGCCAACTTCCAGCCCAGTGACATTGCGGCCAATCTCGACGATCTCTCCGGCAAATTCGTGGCCGGTGATCATCGGAACAGGAACTGTGGCCGAGGCCCAGTCGTCCCAGTTCCAAATGTGAATATCGGTGCCGCAGATCCCGGTTTTGTTGATGCGGATCAGGACATCTTCGGGTCCGATTTCCGGGACCGGTGCTTGCGCCGCCCATAAGCCTTCGCGCGGAAAAGATTTTTCCAATGCTTTCATCGTGTTAGGGCGCATCAGATCACTCCCAATTCTTGGCCAACCTTGTCAAAAGCGGCTAGGGCGCGATCCAGCTCTTCACGGGTCAGAGAAGCATTCATCTGGGTGCGAATGCGGGCCTGGCCACGTGGAACAACAGGGAAGAAGAACCCAGACACATAGACCCCTTCGTCAAACAGCTTGGCTGCCATGTCCTGCGCCAGCTGTGCTTCACCCAACATCACTGGAATGATTGGGTGTTCGCCGGGTAGAATGTCAAAGCCCAAGGTCTCTAGCCCTGCGCGCCAATAGCGGGCGTTTTCAAATAATCTGGCGCGGTGGTCAGCGCCCTCTTCAACCAGTCGAAGTGCTTCCAGACCAGCGGCGACAATACTGGGCGGCAGCGAATTAGAAAACAAATAGGGCCGCGCGCGCTGCCGCAACAGGTCAATCACTGGCTGCGGCCCAGCGATATAACCGCCGATGGCCCCCCCAAGTGCTTTGCCCAGCGTCCCAGTCAAAATGTCTACGTCGACACCGAAATGATCCGGCGTGCCAGCCCCGTTTGGCCCCATGAAGCCCGTGGCGTGGCAATCATCGACCATCACCAATGCGTCGTATTCTTTCGCCAGACGAGTGATCTCGGGCAGATTGGCCAGATACCCATCCATTGAGAACACACCATCGGTTGCGACCATGATGTGGCGCGCGCCTTCTTCGCGAGCATGTCTCAGCATCGCCTCAAGATCGGCCATATCATTGTTCATGTAGCGGTAACGTTTTGCTTTACAGAGCCGCACGCCATCGATGATCGATGCATGGTTCAGGCTGTCGGAAATGATTGCGTCTTCCGGCCCCAAAAGCGGCTCGAACAAACCGCCATTTGCATCAAAACAGGCAGCAAACAGGATTGCGTCATCTTTGTTCAGGAACTTTGCCAGCTTCTGTTCCAACTCGCAGTGAATGTCTTGTGTGCCACAAATGAACCGCACGGAGGCCATGCCAAACCCACGCGGCTCCATCGCGCCCTGCGCGGCGTCGATCAGGGCCGGGTGGTCGGCCAGGCCTAGATAGTTATTGGCACAGAGGTTGATAACCTCCTGACCACCCACAGTGATCTCGCCGCCCTGAGGCGAGGTGATCATTCGCTCACGTTTCATCAGACCTTCGGCTTCGATCTGTTGCAGAGTGGCTGTGACGTGGTTCAGAAAGTCTTTGGACATGACATCCTCCATGATTCTGGAATGATGTCTATCATAGCGGACAGAATTCCGAAATAGAAGATTTCCCCTATTTTGGAAAAAATCCGTGATAACGGATTCCACAAACACCTGATCCCATTAAATGCCTCCGGCGGGAGTATTTTCCGCAATACGAGGACCGGATGTGTGGTCTCAGGCGTCTTGTACGATTAGAAAGGCACGTGCCGGGCCGTTCGTGGCGCGGATTGAATGGGTCACGTCTGCGGCATAGTTGGCGGTATCGCCCGCGCTCAGTGTGTCGTGTGCTGTCCCTGAAACAACCTCGATTTCCCCTTCAATGACCGTCAGTTGCTCGCGCGCGCCTCGGGTGTGAGGTTGGCTGTCCAGCAAGCCACCTTCGGAAAAGCGCAGATCATAAACCTCGTGTTTGCCCGCTTGTTCGGGGGGCGACAGGATCCTGATCCGGCAGCCTTGGCCCATGTTGTCGATACTGGGCACTTGGGCCTCGCGGATCGTTTCAATGCGGTCTTCGGTGCTGCCTTCTTCCAGAAGTCCGGCAAAGTCCACCTGCAACGCGCGGGTCAGATTCCACAGCGTGGCAATCGTGGGTGAAGATTCTCCGCGTTCAATCTGACTGACCATGGATCGAGATACGCCGGAGAGTTTGGCAACGGCGTCCAGAGACAGGCCCTGTTCGCGACGCGCCTCTTTCAGGCGGGCGGGCAATAGGTCGAGGATCTGGTTTTCGCTGTTCATGTCCCATAACTGCTGTGCCGTCGCGTCCCTGTCAATGCACGCAGCGTCACAGGACAACGTGTACCCTTGTGACCCAAGGTCAGCGTAGTAGGTTAAGCCCAACTGTTTTTCTTACGGAGGCTTCCTCATGACCGATATCGTAATTCTCGATGGCGCACGGACCGCAATTGGCACATTTGGCGGATCGCTCGCCAATACTGCTCCGATCGACCTGGGCGCAACAGCGGCCAAGGCGGCGATGGAGCGGTCGGGTGTCGAAGGCGGCCAGATCGGCCAGGTTGTCTATGGGCATGTGATCAATACCGAGCCTCGCGATATGTACTTGAGCCGCGTGGCGGCGATGAATGCAGGCATTCCTGACACCACCCCTGCCATGAACGTGAACCGCCTGTGCGGTTCCGGTGCGCAGGCGATTGTTTCAGCGGCACAGTCTCTGATGCTGGGGGATGCGGATTTTGCTTTGGCGGGTGGTGCCGAGAACATGAGCCGCTCGCCCTATATTATTCAGTCTCAGCGCTGGGGTCAGAAGATGGGCGATGTCAAAACGCTCGACATGATGCTGGGCGCGCTGAACTGCCCGTTCGGCACAGGTCACATGGGTATCACCGCTGAAAATGTGGCGGACGAACACGATGTGACCCGCGAGCAGATGGACGCCTTTGCGCTGGAAAGCCAAAAGCGGGCAGCAGCAGCCATCGAAGCGGGCCATTTCCAGAGCCAGATCGTACCCGTCGAGGTCAAGAAGCGCCGTGAGGTGGTGGCCTTTGATACCGACGAGCACCCCACGCCTTCGACCGAGGAGTCGCTCGCCAAGCTGCGCGCTGTGTTTAAAAAAGACGGGCGCGTAACGGCTGGCAACGCATCAGGTATCAATGACGGTGCGGCGGCCATCGTTCTGGCCCGCGCGGACGCTGCGGAAAAGGCTGGCCTCAAGCCCAAAGCCCGCGTGCTGGGCTATGCCCATGCTGGTGTACGCCCGGAGGTTATGGGCATTGGCCCGGTTCCAGCGGTTGAAAACCTCTTGGCCAAGACGGGTCTCGCGATCACCGACTTTGATGTGATCGAATCGAACGAAGCCTTTGCGGCGCAGGCACTTGCGGTGAACAAGGGACTTGGCCTCGATGCAGCCAAGGTGAACCCGAACGGCGGTGCGATTGCTCTGGGTCACCCGGTTGGCGCAACTGGGTGCATTATCACCGTCAAAGCGCTGTACGAGCTAGAGCGCATCGGCGGCTCCAAGGCTTTGATCACCATGTGCATTGGCGGGGGCCAGGGCATCGCGATCGCCATTGAACGCATGTAATTGAGATATCAGGGCGCCTCGATCCTAGGGGCGCCCTCTTTAGTCAATCCAGATCGTAATTCGGTCTGAGCGCCCATTGTCATCAATCACGGTCAAAGTTGACGCGCCTTTCTCAGCAAAATCCAGATCGATGTCGCGACGATGCTGTCGTGTAGCAAGAGGCCGCCCATTTGCAAGAATGGTCAGTGGCAAAACACCCTCACGAATCTTAACTGTCAGACCGCCATCCAATTGTGCGAGGCGCGCGCCATTTGGCGGGAACGCCACGATAGGGGTGTCAGAGGCGGGCTCAAACACAGCCTCACGCCCGCGAAACCGTTGCAAGGGTTGGGGCAGTTGAGCGGAAGATTCTGTAAGGGTTTCAGGTGGCGGTGGGCCAAGTGGGTCCAACGTGGGTTTGAGGCGTTGAAAGGCCTCGAACAGAACTGGGGCTGCAAGTTCTCCGCCAAAGGCACCGGGCACCGGTGTACCATCTGCTCGGCCAATCCACACGCCAATGACATGCTGCCCGTCATATCCCAGCGCCCATGCATCGCGATGTCCGTAACTTGTGCCGGTCTTATAGGCCAACCGGTTTAGCGGAGCGCCAGCAGGGGGCGCGATGGACGAAAGGACATGACCAACTTGCCACGCAGCCGAGCGGCTGATGACATGGCGTTCGGGGGCCGTGTCTGAGCCCATGCGCCACACCAGATCAACCGAAGCACCCCCGCGGGCCTGCATGGCGTAGATCCGGACAAGATCTTCCATCGTGACGCCGATGCCGCCCAAAACCACAGCCAAGCCAGCTTTGCCCAAGGGGAGTTTCGGTGTCGCCCCGGACTTACGTATCGCAGACATAATCCGCGCTGGCCCCAATTGATCGGCAAGCAGAACCACAGGAATGTTAAGGGACTGACGCAGCGCTTCGGCGATTTTCAATTCACCCCGGAACCGGCCATCAAAGTTTTGCGGGGCATAGCCACCAAATGTCACGGGCCGGTCGTCAATCAGGGTCTCTGGGTGCACAAGGCCGTCATCAAACCCCATCGCATAGACCAGAGGCTTTAGGGTTGATCCCGGAGAACGAACCGCACGAGTCATATCGACGAACCCTTCGCGCCGGTCCTGACCTGCGTATCCCGCCGACCCCACCGAGGCCAAGACTTCACCGGTTTCATGGTTCGCGACGAGCATAGCGATCGACAGGCGTTCGCCGAGGCCGAACAGTGATTTTTTTGCCAGTGCTTCGAGGGAAAGCTGCAGGTCACTATCAAGGGTCAGGTTGTGCCGGTGAGCCAAGGGGTCACTGTCAACGGCACGGTCTGCCATATGAGCTGCCAATGTGGGAAATGGGCGTCTTTTGGCCGAAATAGTCTCTGTTTTTGCAGCTCTCACATCGTCCGTGGTTAAGATATCTGAACCTGCCAGCCTGTCCAAAACCCGATCTCTGGCAGCTTGAGCAACCTGACGATCGCGGTCAGGTCGCCGGCCCTCAGGGCTTTGCGGTAATGCGATGAGCAATGCGGCTTGTGCGGGTGTCAGCCGCCTGGGTTCTTTGCCGAACCAAGCCAAAGTGGCGGCTCGGATGCCTTCCAGATTTCCACCATACGGGGCGTGCGTCAGATAGAGGCTTAGAATCTGTTCTTTGTTGAGACGCGTTTCCAGTGCCAGCGCCACTCGCATTTGTCGAAGTTTGCCTGACCAGCGCCCGGTACTGCCGTCTTCAAGCAAGCGCGCAACCTGCATGGTGAGGGTAGATCCGCCCGAGACCACCTCTTGATTCATAACCGCCTGAACAACGGCGCGGGTCAGCGCCAGAGGGTCCACGCCGTTGTGTTGAAAAAAACGTTTGTCCTCATAGGCGACAAGCATGTCGAGATAGCGCTGATCAACCGATTGCGGCGCAGCCCCCAGTCGCATGAGCCCGTCTTCGACCGCATAAGCGCGCAACAGAATGCCGTTGCGGTCCCGCACCTCAACTGAGGTTTCCGCAATGAGCGGCGGCAAGTTGGTTGCTGCCACCCAGTCGTGAAACCGGTCATGCGCAAAGGCCACGCCCCAAAGGGCGATGACCGGTGCGAGGTATCGTCCCCAGCCTCGCATCACTCGTTGATAATGATGCGACTTGCGGCTGTTCGCGCGCGGAACTGCGGACGGTACATGTCCTCAACCGTTGTGGCCGGCTGGTGATACTCACCGGGGCTGACGGCGCGCACGATATAGGCCAATTGGAACTTGTTGCGTGACGTCCAATCCACAGCGGCAAGGAACCTGTCTGCACGGAACTCGGTGTTTTGCGCGGATGTCAGATCCAGCCATTTCAGCGCCGAAATATCTCCGCTTTCCAAGAGGTTCGGATTGTCGATTTCGAAACCAGCGGGCAAGGCGTCATTCACCATGAGCCGCGCACCTCCGTTGCTGGCGGGATCAATCGTCAGAACGGCAACATAGCGATCCCCGACATGGATATTGTCAGGCTGCATGGGCTCGCCATCGGTGGTGAAATAGCTGCGCTCTATGGTGTAGCCGTAGCCACCTTTTTCGACGGGATAGTCCGGCACTCCGATTGAGGTCACAGTCAGCGCAGTCGGCTTGTCGCTTTGGTTGCTGATGAGGATCGGTTCGGCATTGGCCTCATCGGCCAGAGCGCGCACCAGCGGGCCGTTGATGGGTGCACCGTTGACGGAAATGCCCATTCCACTTTCATCCTCAATCAGTGCATGAGCCGCCATCAGGGACCAGACGGATTCCTGGGTGGAGCGGATTTGATCCTGACCTCCGACACGCGCGGACCAAACGGCGCGATCCAGTGCATTGCTGCCAGCCTCAACCGCAAGGGTCAGCATACCGGCAGCATCGCGCAGGTTGGTGCCATAGTCCGCGCGCCATTTGGATGATGGTCCTGAGTCCCACTCCTCTTCCATGTATCGAGCCGCCAGAGCAAACATCCGGTCAGCGCGGGTTTGGTCTCCGTAGTATGCCAACGCAGCTCCCAGCTGAGCATTCGCCAATGGGGTCGCAAAGTCGTCGCCTTTGACGTCTGCATAGTAGCGCAAATCACCCATATTTGCTGCGCCCTCGCGGGCCAGAACCATCAAGGCATAGGCGATGTCTTCCCCCCCGAAATCAAAGTCGGGCGCATAGTTCAGGCGGTTGCGCAGGTTATCCATCGCTTGACGGAACGCGATGTCCGGTACGGTGTACCCTTTGGCACGGGCGCGCGACATGAAGTCACTGACATAGGCATCCAGCCAGAAGTCGCCCGAGTCCGCATACCAAAGCCCAAAGGCACCGTTGCTGGCCTGACGGGTCAGGATCACGGCAATCGCCTCGTCAATGCGTTCCTGCACCTTGCCCCGTTCGCCAAGTCCCAGCGATGACGTGATGGTGTCGAAATACAAGAGCGGCAACGCCTTGGATGTGACCTGTTCGGTGCATCCATAGGGGTAACGATCCAAAGCCTGTAACAGGCCTGGCGCGTCAAACCGCGCCAAAGCGCCAGACGAGATAACCGCAGACCCTGTACCAGGTCTGAGGTCGGCAAAGAGATTGCCGTCGAGAGTGAACGTCGCGCCGGCGGCCAGCTCTATGCGTTGGGTCACACTGATCTCGGGATCGTTGGCGCGCACGGGCAGGGTCAGTTCTTTGACCAGCTGTTTGCCGTCCGGTGTCGTCAGAGCAACCCGAAGGCTGTGATCACCCACGTTAAGGGCGCTGACTGGAATCGTAATGCGCGCGGTTCCCTGTTCTTCCAGCGTCAGACCAGACGGGATATCTCCGGTCACCAGTTCGATGCCTTGGGCACTCACGTCCAAGCCCATGCGGCCTGCAGGACCTTCGGCATGAACGACTTCAAGCAGCAATTGGCTGGTGTCACCCGGCGCGAGGAACCGAGGCAGGGTCGCTGTGACGACAACAGGGTTACGCACAAGAACATCGCGTTCGGCCTGACCCACGGCGGTTTTGCTCCAGGCAACCGCCATCAGACGTACGGTGCCGTTGAACTCGGGCAGATCAAAGCGGACCTCAGCCGTGCCATCGGCCCCGACCTGAACCGGGCCTTCGAAATAGGCGACCAGTTCTTCGGTTGGTGGTGGGGATTGGAACGCCGACCCACTGCCTGCATCGCCACCTTGGCGCAGCGCGCCCATGTCGCCGTTCATGCCGTCAATCAGGCGGCCATAGATATCGCGGATTTCCATGCCAAGACGCCGTTGCCCAAAGTAGTGCCCCGACGGGTCCGGGCTTTGGAAGCCGGTGAGGTTCAGGATACCCAGATCAACGGCGGCCAGCGTGACATAGGCCGTTTCACCCTCGGCAACACCGTCCACTTTGATTCCAACGTCCAATGCGTCACTGGGTGCCACCTTGTCAGCTGCCTCAAGCGATACCGCGAGTTGTTTCGCGCCGGGATCAATCTGAGCGTAACTCAGCCCAAGGGCACGAGATGGGTTTAGGCCCGCAGGAACATTGGCCGGTCGAATAACTGAAGCGGTGACATAGGCGCCAGCACCCCATTCATCCGTGACCTCCAGCGGGATTAGGTTTTCACCTTCCTGAACTTCAACGGCTTTCATGGCGATCAGGCGGTTGGACATGACAGAAATCAGTGCCGTACCCGCAAAACGCGGCACAACGCGCAACGTTGCCGTATCGCCACTGCGGTAACCGGGCTGATCCAGAGACACTTGCAGTGTGTCTGGTGTTTCGGTCGCATCCGCGGGTGCATACCATCCGGCATAGAAGTCTGAAGAGCTGGCGACATAATCGCCATCAACACGTTCCACAACGATTTCATAGCGGCCCCAATCAACAGGGGCGCTGACCTCTAGAGCGTCGCCAGAGATGGTCACCTCTTCGCTGGCCACGGTGGTGCGGCGTGTTGTTGGTTCCCAGTTCCAGTCGCCATAGAGATTGTACCATTGATACGAGGTCCGCAGACGGTTCACGCTCCAACGAACTTTCATCGGTGCGCTGGAAAGATCGGGGTTCAGGCCGACAATCCTGAACGTGGCCTCGGTTCCTTCGGCAACAACACCTTCTTCGAACAGTGGTTTGATGCCGATCATCGGCCCTTTTGAGGACACAGGATGCGTCAGACGCCGTTCGACCGGGCGACCAGAAGCTTCCAGCACCGAGGTCACCACGCGCGCCTCCATCGGACGGCCTTGGACGTCGACGTTTGGCAAATACAGGTCCACGATTGAGACACCATCAGCATCCGTGGTGTCTCCGGTGAAGAACTCTGTTAGTGGGCTGAAATATGCGTCGTATTGGCCGAACCGATACCCGGCATATCCTTCGACGTCTTCTCGGGCGCGCAAAGTCACCTGACCTTCAATATTCAGGCCTTGGCCGGGGGCACCAAACAGGTAACGCGCCTCAATCCGCAGATCGACACCGATTTTATCGTCATTCAAGACAATCGGGCCGTCCGGCAGCGTTTGAGTAAAGTCGATACGTTCCGGCAGAAAATCCTCGACGAGGAGCTTTTGCGTCACAAGTGCGGGCGCCTCGGGATCAGATTTGATCGCCAGTTTCCACGTGCCGCGCGGCACGGTCTGTCCCAGCGGCATTGCAAAGACATGACCGCCTTCGGCATCCTGCGCCGAGGTCACGCGACTGTATTCCACGCCATCCGGGCGCGTCAGGATTGCCGTGACAGGAAGTCCAGACAGAGCCTCGGCCACATCTCCTCGGGCAAGGGCTGTCGCGTGAATGGTCTCTCCGGCGCGATAGGCACCCCGATCGGTGGTCAAGAACACATCAACAGGAGGCGCTGGAGAGCGCCCTTCGACGCCGCGATCTGACAGGTCAAAGGCAGGATCGGTAAGTGACAGGAACGAAAAGTCGTCTCCGGCTTGCAACGTCAGCATCGCAGGGGCAGCACCGCCTGATCCACGCGTCAGACCGGGATCAAATCGCGCGTATCCTTGATCATCGGTGATGGCGGTCCCAAGCACGCGGTTCGCGCGCGACAATAGCGTGACAGTCGCTCCGGGTTGGGCAGATGCGTCGCCCAATGCCCGCAGGAATACATGAAAGCCATCGACACCCGAAAGAGTGGTCACCCCAAGATCGGACAGGACGAACCATTGTGTTGTCGACGTCTCGTCGTACGGGTCAGCGCCGGGCAAGTCAGCCGTCAGCGCATAGAGCCCCGTAGGCAGACCCGCCACAACATCCCCCAATGGCAAGCGGGTAGTCATGTCCGCATTCAACTCGTTTTTAACGCTTCCTGAGCCCTGCCAGATCGTTTCGGCAATCTCGCTTTCAAAGGTTTCAAACTGCCAATAGGACAAAGGCCGACCAAAGTACCCATCTTGGATGGTGCGCAACAAATTGCGGTCGCTGACGCGCTGCAGGGTTAGGTCCACTTCGGTCAGGTTGACGGTTTGGATGGGCAGGCCAGCTTCGGCGGTGCGCGGTAGAACATAGGCACGTCCAGGGAAACTGACGGAGGGTTCGCGGTCGCGGACATAAAAGGTCAGTTCGATATCTTTCAGCAGCTCTTCGCCGCTTGCCGCAGGCAGGCCCTTGCGGAACGTGACGGTTTGGCGCGAGCCGTGCGCGATACCTTCAATGCACAACCGGCTTTCCTCGGCTTGAACGGCCAAGCGTTGATCGGGAAGTTTCACATAGGGCGTGTAGTCCACGCCCGCCTGAACTAGAGGTTCATTGAATGTCGCGCAGATTCTTGGCTCAGTCAGATTGTTGTCCACAACATGTTCAGAAATGCGAAAGCCGTATTTGGCAATGGCGTTGTCCAGCGCCGCCAGAACATCCTGTCGTGGCTGGATCGATTCGGCCAACCGCAGAGCGCTGAGCGCGCGCCGTCCTGAGTTGTCAGCAATCAGCAGATCAGACAATTGCATGAGCGTCGAGACCCGTTGCGGATCATTCTCTGCGCGCAAATAGGCATTGAGTGTCGCGAGAAAAGCCCGCGATTTATAGGTGCTTTGCGAGTTGCCACCATCTGCCGCCAAAAGCGTGTTCAGGCGGCCGTATTCCAACCACAGATCGCTTCGATCTGCCTTGCCAATGGCACCGCCGGTCCAGCGCATTGCATAGAGCTTGTCGCCGTCATTCAGATTGCCTTGGGCCGCCTCTAACATCTCGTCGATGCTCCAGGGGCCGCCGGCATGAAGAGAGCCAATGTTTGCGGCTTGGTCACGGGCACGTTTCAGTTGATAGGAAGGGATAAAGTCCAATTCTGCCGTGCGATCGCTCGATTGCGCCAGAATTTTTGGGTCTGTCAAAAACACCTCGCCAGAGACAGCGCCCTCATAGGGTTGCGTGTCTGAAATGGCACTTTTGGGGAAACAAGCGCTTGAGTTCTTGTTGTAGGTAAATGCCTTGCACTGGGTGTCCTGCAAACAGGCCTCGCGGCAAGTCTCATAAGTTGTATCAAACAAGTTCGTCAGATCGGACCCGTAAAAATCCACATCCCTGCTGACGACGATGCGCCGATCCGGCACGTATTCACTCTCTGCAATAACCGACTGAGCAAGCAAAAGGCCCGCCAGGGCCGCCATGAACCAACGCATTAGACAACGCTCCTCTGAAATTGCTCGCATGGTGACATGTTGAGGCGGGCTCTGGCAACGTCTCAACCAAATGCGCGGATTTAAGCAGATATTCATTGGTCTGGGGTTTTGTCTGAGTCAAAGGCCATCTTGTTGAGGAACCTAAATGACTCTGGCGCATAAATTGTCAGAAGAACGCCGCGCCAGATTGGCGGCTGAGCGTTTGCTAGAATTGAAACAGGCAGAACTTTTTGCGGCAAATCGCAAGCTGGGAAAGCACGCAGAACAACTGTCCAACGAAATCGTTGAGACCCGCGCAGAAGTGGACAGTGTGCGGACCGAAAACCAAAAAGTGAGATCCGACCTCGAAGTGGCGAACGAAAAGATCGAAATCGCCGAGCGACGGTTGTGGCATTCGATCGAAACAATTCAGGACGGATTTGCCTTTTTTGATTCTGATGGGCGCATGATCGCGGCCAATCCTTCTTATCTGTCTGTGTTTGACGGTCTGGAAGAAGTTCAGCCCGGAATCACCTACGCACGGCTTTTGCAGGTGCTGACAGATGAGGGCATCGTACATATCGGTGATACGTCTTCCGCTGATTGGCGCAAGGCTATGCAGGATCGGTGGCACAAGAAAATACCACCACCTGTGGTTTTGCGCCTCTGGAATGGGGAATACATCAAGCTTCTGGATCAACGTGGGCATGGTGGCGACATCGTGAGCCTTGCCCTCAATATCACCGATACGGTGCGATATGAGGCCAAGCTAAAGAAAGAGCAAAAGCGCGCCGAAGCGGCAAGCCGTGCCAAGTCAGCATTCCTTGCCAATATGAGTCATGAGATTCGCACGCCCATGAACGGTGTTGTGGGGATGGCTGACTTGCTCTTGGATACCGGGCTAAGCGAAGAGCAGCGCCTTTTTGCGTCAACCATCAAAAACTCAGGCGAAGCATTGTTGGGAATCATCAATGACGTGTTGGACTATTCCAAGATCGAGGCCGAGAAACTGATCCTGCGCCCGGAGCCGTTTGATCTAGAGCGCTGCATTCATGAGGTCATGACGCTCTTGCAACCCAGCGCTCGCGAAAAGGGTATCGTGCTGATCGTGGATTATGACCTGTTCCTGCCAACGCTGTTTGTGGGCGATCAGGGGCGGATACGTCAGGTTTTGACGAATCTGATTGGCAATGCCGTTAAGTTCACGTCAAAAGGGCACGTTATGGTGCGCGTCGTCGGTGAGACGCATGAGCACACGGGCCATTGTGAGGTCCATGTCGCCGTTGAAGACACCGGCATCGGAATTCCCGCGGACAAAATCGATCACATTTTTGGTGAGTTCAATCAGGTCGAGGATGAGCGCAATCGCGCCTTTGAAGGAACCGGTCTGGGCCTGTCGATTACCAAACGACTGATTGATTTGATGCAAGGAAAAATATGGGTGGATTCCGTTGAAACAGAGGGGTCGGCCTTTGGATTTCAACTGACACTGCCCGTCGAAGAAGACCTTGGGCTAAACCCACCGGCTTTGCCCAGTGTGGTACGCAATGTGCTTGTGGTGGATGATCGCGAGGTCAATCGCAGCCTGCTGGAAAAACAAATGCAGCAAATGGGTGCCACGGTTGTGAGTTGCAGTAGCGGTCAGGCAGCTATGGACCGGGTCTCTGACGTCGATTTGATTCTGACAGACTACGGAATGCCAGGAATGGATGGTCTCGAGCTGACAGAGGCTTTGCGCGCCCGAGGCTGCACAGTCCCTGTGGTTTTGTTGAGCTCGGATCCCGCACGTGTGCAGGCAGATCCACTCATGAATAACTTGCAGGGCGTGCTGAAAAAACCGGTTTCACGGCGCGATCTGTTCCGTAAGATTGCTGATGCTATCAACGCGGATGTTCCCGAGATCACAGAAACACCTGAACTGCCGGACAAAGTCGATCAAAGGAAAATGCGCATCCTGGCTGCAGAGGACAACAAGACCAACCAATTGGTGCTGGGGAAGCTTCTCAAGACACTCGATATCGAATTGCGCTTTGCCAATAACGGCTTTGAGGCGCTAGAGGCATTTGAGGACATGCAGCCCGACATGATATTTATGGACATTTCGATGCCCAAGATGGACGGCAAAGAAGCGACTGGCCGCATCCGCCAGAAACCAGGAGGTACAGACGTGCCAATCGTTGCTTTGACTGCCCATGCCGTAAATGGCGACGAAGAGGGTATCTTGTCAGCAGGGCTGGATCACTACTTGACCAAGCCGCTCAGAAAAGCCGCCATTTTTGATATGATCGCACAGCATATCCCAAAACATGCCACCAATCCATTTCCAGAAGAAGAACCCCGCCAAAGCGGCACATGATCAGGTTTTGGCGTCGGGATAATCGCGTAGGAACACCAGCTTATCGCCTTCAGACATGTCGGGCTTATAGGTGTAACCGCCCAAGTCAAAGTCCTTGAGACCCTCAGGGTCGGTCAGGCGTCGCTGGATAATGTACCGCGCCATTGAACCGCGGGCCTTCTTGGCAAAAAAGCTTACGATTTTTGCCGTACCGCCTTTGTCTTCCATGAACACAGGGGTGATCACCCGCAGTTTAAGGGCCTTGGGATCAACCGCGCCAAAGTATTCCTGGCTGGCGCAATTCACGAGGGTATCCGTACCCAATTGGCTGGCCTGTTCGTTCAGGTTCTTGGCAATGCTATCGCGCCAAAACTCATAAAGGTTCTTACCGCGTCGGGTTTTTAGACGGCTGCCCATTTCCAACCGGTACGCTTGGATCGCGTCCATAGGGCGCAAAATGCCATAGAGACCGGAAAGAATTCGCAAATGCTCCTGCGCCCATGCCATTTCATCGCCATCCAGTGATGCGGCTTCGAGGCCGATGTAGGTGTCACCGTTAAAGGCGTGCACAGCGGGCCGCGTCGCGAATTGATCTGGTTCACTCTCATAGGCCTTGAACCGATCACGATTGAGCTTGGCCAAATCCGGGCTGAGTGACATGAGTTTTTGCAGGTCGCCAAGCGTCAGGTAGCGCGCAGTTTTGGCCAGCTTCAACGCCTCATCGGCAAACTCTGGCTGCGAGGTATTTCCGGCCACCGGGCTCCAGTCCAAACGTTTTGCAGGCGACACAACAACAAGCATGGGCAACTTTCCTTTGGTTCTTGGGAGTGAGACTTAGCTCGCCTCATGCAGCACGTCCAGAAACGCGGCCCCGAAACGTTCGGCACGCTTTTCACCCAGCAATCGCGACATGGCAAATTCATCATCCGGTTTGACGCTGGCGACTTTGGCCAAAAGCGACGCGGAACAGCTCATCGGTTTGTCGATGCCCTCGGGACCGCGTGCCAAATCTGCCTGCACCTCCAACAGCCGATCATACAGCACCCCGGATTCGCGTCCGGCCAGTTTTCGGCGGCTGGGATGCAAGGCTGCAGCCTCTCCGTTGATGACAGTCAGAAAGGCGTCTCCGTAGCTTTCAAGTTTCTTGGCGCCAACGCCGCTGATCCGCGCCATGTCATCCAGATCCGAGGGGCGCATTTCAGCCATCTCAATCAAAGTTCGGTCATTAAAGATGATATAGGCAGGCACCTTGGCATCCTCGGCCAAAGCACGGCGTTTGGCTTTGAGCGCGCTTAGCAGAGGGGCATCCTCTTCGTTGACAATCTCTTTGGCGGCTGGACGACGATTGGCTTTGCGGATGGTGTCCCGCCGCAATTCGATCGAAGCCTCATCGCGCAGGATTGGCATCGCCGCATCGGTCATTCGCAAGCCGCCGTGGCGTTCAGGGTCGGGGCGGATAAGATCGTGACCCATCATCTGTCGGAACACGGCTTGCCATTGGCGCCGATCGTATTCCGTCCCAACGCCAAAAGTCGGAAGACCGTCGTGACCACGTTGGCGCACCTTGTCATTGTCGTTGCCGAGAAGGATGTCGATCAGATAGGTCGCGCCATAACGTTCGCCGGTGCGCAACGCAGCCGACAGCGCCTTGCGGACCGCAGTTGTGCCATCAAAGACATCCGCAGGCGCGTCACACAGATCACATTTGCCGCAGGTGATGTCGGTTTCGCCAAAGTATCCCAGCAGGGTTTGTCGGCGGCACCGCAAAGCTTCGGCCAATCCCAACAATGCGTTTAGCCGGCCATGATCTGCCGCGCGTCGCTCTGGAGGGGCAAGCCCTTCGTCGATCTGGCTGCGGCGCAATCGAATGTCGTCGGCGCCAAACAAGGTCAACGTCTCGGCTGGCGCGCCATCCCGCCCAGCGCGCCCGATTTCCTGATAGTAGGACTCGATTGACTTGGGCAGGTCCGCATGCGCAACCCAGCGAATATCGGGTTTGTCGACTCCCATACCAAAGGCCACTGTCGCAACAACGATCAGGCCATCTTCGCGCTGAAATCTGGTTTCAGTGATCCGGCGGTCTTCGGCCTCCATCCCGCCGTGATAGTGCAGGGCCAGATGTCCGGCCTGTCTCAGGGCCGCGGCAAGGTTTTCGGTTTTGGCGCGGGTGCCGCAATAGACAATCCCGGATTGCCCCTTGCGGGCCTCAGCGAACTCAAGAATTTGACGCCGCGGAGAATCCTTCGCCGCAAAGGCCAGATGGATGTTGGGACGGTCAAACCCGTGCAGGAACGTGCTGGGCGTCTGTCCGTCAAACAGCCGTGCAACAATCTCGTCGCGGGTTTCAGCATCTGCTGTGGCCGTAAAGGCAGCAAGAGGCACATCCAAGGCGCGCCGCAGTTCTCCAATCCGCAGGTAATCGGGACGGAAATCATGCCCCCATTGGCTGACACAATGCGCTTCGTCGACGGCAATCTGGCTGACCCCGATACGTCGAAGCATACCCAGAGCCGCGCCCGAGGCCAGCCGTTCTGGCGCGATATAGAGCAGTTTCAGGCGCCCGGCTTCCAAGGCCTCCCAGACTTCGGCGGTTTCTGCTTCGGTATTGCCAGAGGTAAGCGCGCCCGCCTGAACACCCGCCTCACGCAGGGCGCGAACCTGGTCCCGCATCAAGGCGATCAGTGGTGAAATCACCACCGTCACGCCATCACGCATCAGGGCTGGTAGTTGAAAGCACAAGGATTTGCCGCCGCCCGTTGGCATGATGGCCAAGACGTTATCACCGCGGCTTACCGCGTCGACGATCTCTTCCTGCCCGGGGCGGAAGGCATCGAATCCAAATACATCACGTAGGAACGTGGCAGCGGCGCACATGAAGGAACCCGTTTTGACTGGTTAGTCTGCTCGTTAAAGCCGACATTCCCATAACCGGATTCGCTGAACAAGCCCTGAAGATGCCTGATCAGAACAGGAGTGTGGGCAGGATGTAGTCACGCAGCGAGATGATGATGATAAACGCTACCAACGGTGCGAGGTCCAGAGGACGCGTATCCGGCAGGATGCGACGGATCGGCGTGTAAATCGGTTCGAGCAACCGGTTCAGGCCATACCAGATCTGTGCCACAAATTGCTGACCAAGGTTCAAAACCTGAAAGCTGATCAGCCAGCTCATGATGATGTGCACAAGCATGATGAAAAATGCCACATCCAGGATGAGCCGCAGGGGGCCGTAAATTGCCATCATGATCAGGGGTCTCCGATTGACTGTTCGCAACAATTAAGCACCGCGCCCTGAAAGGGCAAGAGTGGCGCGAGGTCACGGTTGACCTTTGGGTCAACCGCTATGAATCTTGTTTGTTCAAAGGAGTGACGCCAATGTACCCCGTGATCCGCATGGTCAAAGAGTTGATAAAACATCGCAACGATCCGCCGTTGACGCCGATGAGCACGCATGTGTCGCAGCACAGGTGCTGGCCGTGGGACATTGATCTGTGGATGGAATTGAACAACGGACGGACGCTAACATTGCTGGATCTTGGCCGCATCCCTTTGGCGCGCCGGATTGGTCTTATTGCGGTGATGCGCAAGAAAAGGTGGAGCATGACAATGGCAGGCGTCACGGTGCGCTATCGCCGTCGTATTCGCCCCTTTGAAAAGTTCGAAACGCGCAGTCGGGCGGTCTGGTAGGACGACAGATTTGTCTATTTGGAACAGACGATGTGGAAACAGAACGGCGAATGCGCAAACCACGCACTCTATCGGTCGGCCATTGTGAGCCGGGATGGCATCGTGGCACCGGATCGCGTGATCGAGGCGATGGGTCACAAGATTGACCGCCCATCAGCGCCAGATTGGATTCAAGCCTGGGTCGCATCCGAGGCGATCAGGCCGTGGCCACCAATGCAGGATTAACTTGCTTGAAAGCCAAACCCCTGTCTTAAGTGAAAGAAAACGCGAAGGGGGGGACGGGCATGACCGAGGTGTCAGCGCGCAAACGTATCTGGGGATGGTGGTTCTTTGACTGGGCCAGCCAGCCCTATCACACCCTATTGGTGACGTTCGTTTTTGGTCCGTTTTTTGCGGTGGTTGCGACCGAGTACTACCTCGGCACAGGTTTGGATACCGAAGCCGCCAAGGCCAGCGCTCAGTCGCTTTGGGCGTGGAACATGGGGCTTGCCGGGCTCGTGATTGGCATCGGGGCCCCAATAATGGGCGCGCTTGCCGATACACGAGGTCGTCGCCGACCTTGGATCGCCGGGTTTTCGATAATGTATGTGATCGGCGCTGCGGGTCTTTGGTTCATCGCGTTAGATGGATCGAACCTGTTCGTAATGCTGGGGTTCTTTTCGCTTGGCTTCATCGGCGCGGAATACGCTCTGATCTTTATCAACTCTCAATTGCCGGAACTTGGTCCAGAGGACGAGATTGGCAAAATCTCCGGCTCAGGTTTTGCGTTCGGGTATTTTGGCGGATTGCTAGCTCTGATCATCGTGCTTGTCGTCTTTGCTGAGATGGCAGGGGATAAGACCATAGCGGGGCTTTCACCCGGGTTCGGCCTGTTGGACGCCGAGAAAATGGAGGGAACACGTTCGGTCGGGCCAATCACGGCACTTTGGTATGTCGTCTTCATGATCCCCTATTTCCGCTGGGTCCACGAACCTTTGGTCGACAAGGCGCGAGGAACGGTCACCGAGGCTCTAACCCTGTTAAGCAACTCGATTGCCAATCTAAAGAACCGCAAAAGCCTGTTGTACTATCTCATCTCGTCAATGCTGTATCGCGATGCGCTGAATGGCCTCTATGCCTTTGGCGGCATCTACGCGAACCTTGTTCTGGATTGGTCTGTCCCTCAAATCGGTGTTTTTGGCATCTTGGGGGCCACCAGTGCCGTGTTCTTTAGCTGGCTGGGTGGAAATCTGGACAAGAGATTTGGCCCCAAACCAGTCATTATCGCCGCAATCTGGGTGCTGATCGGAATGGCCTTTATCATCGTCAATATGTCGCGCGAGACGTTTTTTGGCATGCCGTTGGCGGATGGATCTTCTTTGCCGGACACGGTTCTGATGATTGCCGGGGCAACCTTTGGCGGCATGGGCGGCATTCTTCAGGCCGCAAGCCGAACATTGATGGTTCGCCACACGGATCCGGCCACCCCGACAGAAAGCTTTGGCCTCTATGGTCTATCCGGTCGCGCAACCGCGTTCTTGGCGCCAATCCTGATTGGTGTCGCCACGGTGTTGACCGGATCGGCAAGACTTGGCGTATCGCCAGTGATCCTTCTTTTCCTGCTGGGGCTGATCCTGCTACGCTGGGTTAACCCCAAGGGAGACAGTGAGACATGGTCAAACGCGTCCTGATCCTTTTATCTGTGCTGGGTTTGGCAGCGTGCCAGACCCAGACCGCTGAACAGGCGACTGTTTCCACGAAACAAGTGCCGGCCGCTATGAAGGGGGTTGAGGCACGTCAGCTGTTTGGGGCGCAAGAAAATGGATCGCGGCAAGATCCGCGGCCGCTAGGGTCGTATAGCAAAGGCTGTGTTGCTGGCGCGGTGCAATTGCCAGAAACCGGACCGACCTGGCAGGCGATGCGCCTCTCACGTAATCGCAATTGGGGCTATCCCGAAACCGTTGACTATATCCGAGACCTGTCAGTCAAGGCTGCAGCGCAGCCCGGTTGGGAAGGGCTGTACATCGGAGATATCAGCCAGCCGCGGGGTGGGCCGATGTTGTCGGGCCACCGAAGCCATCAGGTCGGGCTGGACATCGACATCTGGATGCTGCCGCCACAACGGCTCAACTTGAGCGTTGCCGAACGCGAGAGCATTTCATCCATTTCGATGCGGCGCGCCAAAGGCGCTTATGTGAATGACAGTTGGACTCGCCAGCATCATGAAATTCTAAAAGCCGCCGCCAGTGATCCCCGTGTTGCGCGTATCTTTGTGTTTCCGGGTGCCAAGGTACAAATGTGCAACGACGAAAAAGGCGACAGATCCTGGCTGCGCAAAATCCGACCATGGTGGGGGCACCACTATCATTTCCATGTGCGTTTAAATTGTCCGAAGGGCGCGAAAGGATGCACAAATCAGGCAGCACCGCCCGCGGGTGATGGCTGTGCAGACGCTGAACAGTGGGTGCAAAACATCCTGAACCCTCCTCCACCAGATCCAAATGCGCCGGCACCCAAGCCTCGTAGGCAGCTGGAAATGGCAGACTTGCCGGGCCAATGTATCGACGTCTTGCAGTCGCAATAGTCGCGACACTTCTTTGCATCTACGGTTGGAGCAGGATCAGCCCGGGCAGCGAAGGTCCGGCTGAGCTGGTCTCTGTCACAAAGTGGAATATTGCTGAACCTTGGTTCGGTGGCTTTTCCGGGATGGAAATTTCAGCAGACGGAGCGTCCGTGTTGCTGGTTTCGGATCGGGGCCACTTTGCGCGCGCAGATCTCTTGCGCGAAGATGCAGAGATCACTGACGTTGTTTTGAAGGACCATGCGGGCATCTTGGCGCCAGATGGCCAGCCACTGCGCAGGCATCAGCGAGACACCGAAGGCCTTGCGCGTACGGCAACGAGCGAAGCTTTTTTTGTGTCTTTTGAAGGAATTCATCAAGTCTGGTCTTTCGACGACGTCTTGGCCTCACCGGTGCCACTCGCGGGATTTGGCAATGACGTTAAGCCTCGGCGAAACGGATCGTTTGAAGCCTTGGCAATTGACCAAGCTGGGCGATTGGTTGCCATCACGGAATCGCGTTTTGGGATCTCCGGATCAAACCCAAGTGTTCCGATTGGAACACGGGCGCTTGCAGGTAGCTTTCGTGGTGCCGCGACTTGATGGGTTCGATCCGGTTGGCGCTGATTTTGGGCCTGATGGGCGGCTATTCATTCTGGAACGCGGCTTTAACGGCGTTGGCTTTCGCAGCCGTGTTCGGCGCTTCGACGTGACAGAAGGTGGGGCGCAAAACGAAGTTGAAGTACTGCGCACTGGGACCGGCTGCATGACAATCTGGAAGGGTTGGCGGTTTGGCGGGATCCAATGGGTGTCATCCGGTTGACCATGATCTCCGATGACAACTTTCAATTCTTCCAGCGCACAGAGATTGTCGAGTATGTGATCAAGGAAACCCCTTGATTTGCCAGTCCTCTGCCTATAAACCCCGCCCGTCCCGACATCTTGCGGGGCCAAGTCGCCGCTACCTTGTCAAAACGGGCTAAAAGACATGAAAACATCCTATCTACCTGGCATTATTGCCATGGCTGCCATTGTGGTGGCCTCGAATATCCTTGTGCAGTTCTTGTTCGGCCAATGGCTGACATGGGGTGCCTTTACCTATCCGCTTGCCTTCCTTGTCACTGACGTGATGAACCGCGTTTATGGCGTTGCCGCTGCGCGCCGCGTTGTGCTGGCGGGCTTTGTTGTTGGCATCATCTGTTCCGGTATCGGAACGCAAATCATGCTTCAGGGCGATGGGTATACCTATCCGGCCGTGACCTTGCGCATCGCGCTGGGCTCGGGTCTTGCATTCCTCACCGCGCAAATGCTGGACGTCTCCGTGTTCAACCGTTTGCGAGATGGCGCATGGTGGCGGGCACCGCTTGCCTCTACCTTGATCGGATCGTCGGTGGACACCGCGATCTTTTTCACCATCGCGTTCTCGGGTGCATTGAGCTTTATCGAACCCGCTAATGACGTCAGTTGGGCGGCTGAGATGTTGCCTCTCTTGGGCGCTGGTCCAGTTGTACCACTTTGGGTCTCATTGGGCTTTGCCGACTGGATGGTAAAACTGGCACTTGCTCTGCTAGCTCTTGTGCCCTTCCGCATCATCGTGGGTAAAATGGTGCAACCTACCACATGATTTTGTTTGACTTATCCACAGGCTGTGGCAACCTGAGGGTACGCGAAACAATCTGAGAGGAGGTGCCCATTGTCTAGAGAACGTATGGAGAGCAGTGTTGGAACAGTTCGGAGGGAGACCAGCTGAGGCAGCCCTTGGCTGAGACGAAGACCGAATTGGTGCTCACCTAACCGATGCACCTCCTATTATCTCGAAGGGCCGCCCAACGCGAGGTGCGGCCCTTTTTCATTCTTTGCCACAAAGATTTGCCGCAGCCGAACAAAATCCGTTAGAAGCACGGCAAAGATGGATGTTCGCAATGCTTGTCATAAATGACCAGATCACCCTTCAGGATTGGGAAATGACCGAGCATTTTGTGCGTGCTTCGGGACCTGGCGGGCAGAATGTGAACAAGGTTGCTACCGCGGTTGAACTTCGGTTTGAAGCCGAGAGATCACCGGCCTTAAGCGGCCCAGTCAAAGCAAGGTTGAAACGTCTAGCTGGGCGACGTTGGACCAAGGAAGGCGCCTTAATCATCCAATGCGATGAAACCCGAAGTCAGGCGCGCAATCGCGATATCGCGCGTGATCGCCTGGCAGAGTTGATCCGCAAAGCCCTCGTCGCACCAAAGCGGCGCATAAAAACCAAACCAACCTATGGATCTCAGCAGCGCCGTTTGAAATCCAAGAAAGTACGCGGTGACGTCAAAGCGCTTCGCGGACGGGTGGAAAGAGATGAGTAAATCGCTTGCCCATCGCCTGCCGTTAAAGGCAGGATAAAGGAAAACGGTTAGACCACAGACCATGACAAATCCGGATGACATCCGCGCCAACGCGTCGGGACGATTCATTTTTCTTTTGACGCCAGGCTATTATGCAATGGCGTTTTCACTTGCGATGGAAACGTTGCAAACGGCGAACCGTATGGCCGGACAAACTTTGTTCAAAACGGTGGTTTGTGCAGAAGACAGCACACCAATCTGCGACTCCTTGGGTGCCCAATTCCCGATTGACCATGGGCTGGAAGATGTCCACCGGGATGATGTCGTGGTTCTGGTGTGTGGGGACAACGTGCGCGACGCGTGCACGCCTGCAGTTCTTCAATGGGTTCGCAAAGCGGCGCGACAAGGGTGTGAAATCGGCGGTCTTTCCACCGGTGTCTGGATCATGGCCGAGGCGGGATTGATGACGGACCTTCCCGCTACGCTGCACTGGGAACACCGCGCGAGTTTTGCTGAAAAGTTTCCAGACGTTGTTCTGGATGAATATACGTATGTTGTTGATAATAAAAGATACTCTACGGCCGGTGGTACTTCAGTCATTGATCTGATGCTGCATTTGATCTCGGAAAAAGAAAGCCCGGAGTTGGCCAATCTCGTAGCGGACCAATTGCTCTATACGAATATCCGGGTTCTCCAGCATTCTGCACGCGTGCAGGTGGCTGAACGCATTGGTATGCGCCATCCAAAACTATCCGAAATTCTGGCTTTGATGGAAACCAATCTGGAAGAGCCTCTGCGGCCCGGCGACTTGGCCAAGACCGTGAACATCTCAACCCGCCAGCTTGAGCGGCTGTTTCGGCGGTATCTGAGTGAAACGCCCAAAAAATACTACATGGACATGCGATTGCAGCGGGCGCAGCACCTTTTGCTGCAAACCAATATGAGCGTGACCGAAGTCGCTGTGGCCTGTGGCTTCAACGCCGCCTCGCATTTCTCGCGGTCCTTCCGGCAGCGATACGGGATGTCACCCCACAAATTGCGGGCAGAACCTGCAAGCCCCAAGACCTCCTGGTCACAATCAAAAACCCCATAACCCGAAGAGCCTAAAACATGCCGACAGCTTTGGAGAGACGGGCCCGACTATTGGGCCCTCAGATGACGACATTCTACCAAGACCCGCTGCATGTTGTGCGCGGTGAGGGTGTATGGCTGTGGGACAAGGATGGTCGACGCTATCTCGATTGCTACAACAATGTACCGCATGTTGGTCATTGCCATCCCCGGGTTGTTGAGGCGATCTCGCACCAAGCGGGGACGCTGAACACCCACACACGGTACGTGCACGACTTGATCTTGGATTATGGAGAAGCCCTGACAGCAAAGTTTAGTCACGACCTAAGTAGTCTGTTGATGGTGTGTTCGGGATCCGAGGCCAATGATGTAGCGCTGCGCATGGCACAGGCGATGACGGGCAAAACCGGGATCATCGGCACCGACAACACCTATCACGGCAATACTGCGGCAGTGTCTCAGCTGAATTCATCAAAGGTTCCTGTTGGGGGATATCAGGATCACGTGCGGCAAGTTCCTGCGCCTGACAACATGGCCCCAGTTGGTGGCACACGTGAAGGCCAAGCAGAAGCCTTTGCGAAAGGGGTCGAGGCCGCTATTGCCGAATTGGAAGCCAACGGTCATGGCGTTTCTGCGATGATCCTATGCCCCTACTTCGCCAACGAAGGATTTCCGACCATCGAAGCAGGGTTTCTGGATCGTGCTATTGCGGCGGTACGCCGAGCAGGGGGTGTGATCATCGCAGACGAGGTGCAGCCGGGCTTTGGTCGGATCGGGAGTCACTGGTGGGGGCACGAACGTTTGGGTTTCGAGCCAGATATTGTGACGTTAGGCAAACCAATGGCGAATGGCCATCCGGTGGCCGCTGTCGTGACCCGTCCTGAGATCCTTGCGACCTTTCAGGACGCCTTCAAATACTTCAACACGTTTGGTGGAAACCCGGTAAGCGCAGCTGCGGCGATGGCTGTTCTGCAAGTGATTGAGGACGAGGCGCTGGTCGCCAATGCGCAAAGTGTCGGAGACTATGCACTGTCATCGGTCAACGATCTTAAGGGCAATCACGACGTCATTGCCGATGTGCGCGGTGTCGGTCTGTTTTTTGGAGTGGAACTCTGGCGTGATGGCAAGCCTGCAACTGATCTGTGCGCGGCGATGGTGGATGAAATGCGTGACAGAGGCGTGCTGTTGCACTCCGTTGGACGGTATGAAAACACACTGAAAGTCCGTCCGCCGTGCGTCTTTAGTCAGGACAACGCTGATCTTTTGGTACAGGTCATGGATGACGCTCTGAGGGCGGTCGGATGAACGACGACGACGCGTTGCGCTATGCCGAATTAGCATTAGAGAATTGGGGTCCGGCCTCGCCTCCGCGTCTCATTAAAAACCGAGAAAATGCAGTGTTCGAGACGTATTTGGCGGATGGGACACATGCAGCACTGCGTTTGCACAGGCCCGGATATCAAACTGACAATGCCATCCGCTCCGAGCTGTGGTGGGCAGAGGCCCTGGTTGTATCGGGATTGAGCGTTCCGGTGCCTGTTCGCTCCCTTTCTGGCGATGTGCTGGCCTCTGTCCCAAGAGCCGGGCGCATGGCGTCTGTGGTGTCTTGGCTGGATGGTGCCCCGATGGGGGAAGGTGATGTTCCTTTACCGGGATCGCCCGATCAACAAGAGGCCGTTCATTTTGCGCTGGGCGCTGAGCTGGCGCGGATTCACCGTGCTAGCGACGATGCTGACTTACCGGCCAAGTTTGACCGTCCTGTTCTGGATGCTACGGCACTGCTGGGCGACACGCCGGCCTGGGGTCGATTCTGGGAGAACCCCACGCTGTCTGTGGCTGAAACCGAAACGTTGCTCGAGGTTCGCTCGCGGTTGCAGAATGTCATAGCCGGACACGCAAAGAATGGGGGCGACTTTGGGCTAATCCATGCAGATGCCCTGCGCGAGAACGTTTTGGTGCAGGGGCAAGATGTGGCTCTGATAGACTTTGACGATGGTGTCTTTGGCTTTCGCATGTACGAGTTGGGCGTGGCGATGTCCCAGAATTGGGACCAGTCAAACCGTGATGCTTTGGGAGCAGCTTTGTTAGAAGGCTATGCCACCATCCGAGACTTGCCCGCGGATGCCAAGAAACTGCTGGAACCGTTTACTGTTATGCGTGGGCTTGCCAGTTGTGGCTGGGTCATCGCGAGATACAAGCCTGACGATCCCGTTGTCCGCAC
Organism: uncultured Shimia sp.; assembly: GCF_947498095.1. Classification (GTDB taxonomy): domain Bacteria; phylum Pseudomonadota; class Alphaproteobacteria; order Rhodobacterales; family Rhodobacteraceae; genus Shimia. The sequence continues at coordinate 501,891 of NZ_CANMJE010000001.1, forward strand.
CTATGCAGAACGCGCGCTTGAAATGTGCCGTAGGTGGGCAGGCTAGGCCTTAAACGATCACGTCCATGCGGGTTTGTTCGCCTACGCCAAAGACTCGTTTGTAGCGATCGATTTCCGTTGCCGGGCCCATTGCCTTGTTGGGATTGTCGGACAGTTTGACTGTGGGTTTTCCGTTGGCGGATACCGCTTTGCACACCAGTGAAAAGGGCGTCAGCGCGTCATTGGACGTCAGGCCGCGGAAATCATTGGTCAGGAGGGTGCCCCAACCAAAGGACACTTTGCAGCGGCCGGAAAACTGGGAGTGCAACTCGGCGATCTTGGCTTCGTCCAATCCGTCAGAAAAGATGATCAGCTTATCCCGGGGGTCTTCGCCGCGCTCTTGCCACCAACGAATTGCGATTTCTGCACCGGTGGCCGGATCGCCCGAGTCGATACGGATGCCTGTCCACCCAGCGAGCCAGTCGGGTGCGTGTTTCAAAAAGCCCTCGGTGCCGTATGTGTCGGGCAAGATTATGCGCAGGTTGCCATCATGCTCTTCCTGCCAATCCGCGAGAACCTGATAGGGCGCCTGTGCCAGACCTGAGTCGTCGTCGGCCAAGGCGCTGTAGACCATCGGTAATTCATGCGCGTTCGTGCCGATGGCTTCGATGTCTCGTTTCATGGCGATCAGGCAGTTCGACGTGCCGACAAACTTCTCGCCAAGCCCTTCGATCATCGCCTGCACGCACCAATCCTGCCAAAGATATGAATGGCGCCGGCGAGTCCCAAAGTCTGCTATGCGCAGATCAGGCATACCGCGAAGGTTCTCAATCTTCTCCCAGAGCTTGGTCATGGCGCGGGCATATAGTACCTGCAGTTCGAATTTGCGCATGTCATGTAGTGCTGCACGTCCGCGCAGTTCCATCAAAACGGCAAGTGCGGGAATTTCCCACAACATGACCTCGTGCCACTTGCCTTCGAACGTCAGCTCATACTGACCATCGCGTTTTTCCAAGTGATAGTCTGGCAAACGCAGGTTTTCGAACCACTCCATGAAATCTGAGCGAAACATCTGGCGTTTGCCATAAAACGTGTTGCCTCGGAGGAACGTGCTTTCGCCCCGGCTGAGCGACAATGAGCGAATATGATCCAGTTGTTCGCGCAATTCGCCTTCGTCGATCATGTCGGCCAGTCGGATCGATTTGCTGCGGTTGATCAGGCTAAAGGTCACATGTGCATCGGGTTTGTTTCGAAACACCGACTGACACATCAGCAGCTTATAAAAATCGTTATCGATCAACGATCTGACGATCGGATCGATCTTCCATTTGTGGTTCCAAACCCGGGTAGCAATATCAACCATGTCTGGGCCTCTCAAAGCCTTTGAGACTTTGATAGCTAAGAATTAGGGATGGGTCCAATGCCTTTGTGGTGGGTTCGGTTGGCGACTGATTGTCACCAATTCCCGAAGCAGGTTTTGTTTGCGAATGGGTTTGGACAGAAAGCCATCCATGCCGGCCTCGCGACAGGCCGCCCGGTCACTGGCATAGGCGTTGGCCGTCAGGGCCACGATGTGAGGTTGCGGGATCTCCAGCGAGCGAATTTGACGGGACGCTTCCAGCCCGTCCATGACCGGCATCGCCATGTCCATGAGAATGATGTCGGGTTGGTGGCGCTTTGTCAGGTCAACCGCCTCGCGCCCGTTTTGGGCGATCAAGAGATTGAGCGACTGGTCTTTGATGTATTTCTTGATCAAGAGACGGTTCGTACGATTGTCTTCAGCCAGCAGCACAGTCACGCCATCAAGCTCTGCATTGTCGAACTCTTCAAGCGGTTCGGGGTCTGACTCGAGGCTCGCGTCGCTGGCTTCGAACACAAGGGCGATTCGAAAGCAGGTTCCAGTGTCTTGATCCGAGGTGGCGACGATGTCACCGCCCATGATCCGCGCAAGGCTGCGTGAAATGGCGAGACCCAGACCCGTGCCACCAAACCGACGCGTTGTTGCGGCGTCAGCCTGTGAGAACTGATCAAAGATGTGGTGCAGACGATCTTTGGGAATGCCGATGCCGCTGTCGATGACATCCAACGTCAGAGAATGCCTTTCACCTTCAGTGACACAACTGGCCACAACACGAATTCCTCCGGTTTCGGTGAATTTGATGGCATTGCCGATCACATTCATCAGGATTTGTCGGAGGCGTGTGTCATCGCCTAGAACGTGTTCCGGCAAGACGCCGTTTGCCTCAAATCGCAAAAACAACCCTTTGGTTGCGGCTTGTGGGTTTAGGAGGTTCAGAACCCCGTCGATACACCGCATCAACTGGAAAGCAACCGGGCTGAGTTGCATGTGCCCGGCATCGAGTTTCGAAAAATCCAGAATGTCGTTGATAATCGTGAGCAAGGCATCCGCGCTGTCGCGAATTGTATCTACGCACAAGCGACTTTCGTGGGTCAGATCCTCTTCGGACAAGAGGTCCGCCATGCCGATTATGCCGTTCATCGGCGTGCGAATTTCGTGGCTCATTGTGGCCAAAAACCGCGACTTGGCTTTTTCCCCTTGCTCGGCGGCCAGTTTCGCCTTGGCCAGCTCGCGTTCATGCGCCTTGCTCGCGGTGATGTCGCGCTCAATTGCGATGACCATTTCCATCTCGCCGTTGTCATCGAACACAGGCGCAATGTTGGTCTCAATCCAGATTTTCCGCCCGTCTTTCGTATAATTGAGGATTTCTGCCCTATGCGAGCGCTGCGCCTTTATTGCCTGAAAGATGCCAAGGCTGGTTTCTTCGCTTGTTTCTGGTCCGTTCAGCAACTCAGCAGGTGTTCGGCCTCTGGCTTCTTCGGCGGAATAGCCCGTGTTGCGGCTGAAAGTGTCGTTGGTCCAAATAATCTCGCCTGTTGGGGACGCCATTATCACGCCGTCATGCGCACCCTTGGCCACCAATGCTAAATTGCGAGCCTCTTTCTGCTGTTCTTGCAGCGACTGATTTGTCAGGGCTAGCTGACGACCTTGGCGCAAGAGATTGCGACTGTTCGTATACTCCCGGCGCTGACCTGCGACGACATATGACAGAAAGATGAAGACCATGTATCCCATCATCAATCCGCCCAGTAGGTTGTAGTAGAAATTCATCTGCAGACTGGACGATTTCAAAATCTCGGCCAGGAAGAGTCCACAAACGGTCAGCGCATAAACCCCAAGCCGCCCCAATGCCGCGCCTTTGTGGAACGGTAAAATAATTCCGGCATTAATCGATGCACCGGTCACATAGGCCAGACAGAAGAACATACCTGCATCGCCGGGCGCAGTGATCCAGGCCATGACAACACAAAACGAGATGGTCACGCCCTGCAGGATCGCACTCAGCGTTGTCAGGGCGAACAGTCGCCGCAGGGATTTTGGATCTCTTTGCAATCTGCCCGGGATCGTCCGCAAAAACAGACAATCCACCATTTCGCCAAACAGGGCCATGGCAACCGCGATCGCCCCTATCACCGGTGACGCCAAAAGCACTAGCGTTATCGCGCCACTGAGTGTCAGGATTTGGCGGCTGGCAAAGTGCTTGACCCGCCCGGTCGCATACCGAACCAACAGACCCGCAGGGCCGTTGCGGCGGTTAAACTCAACCAGCCGCTGATCAATTTCCGAGAGATCGGTATCCATAATTGGTGCACAGTCCAGAAACGTGGCTGTCCACAGTATGGCGGGCAGGTCTTAAGAAATTCGCAAAGTGTTTTGAGGGTTTAGCTGAGTTGGACGCCACGGCCCTTCATCGCGTCAACCGCTGCCGCCAAAGACCCCTCAAGATCAATCGCCCGACAGAGGTCTTGCCGTACAGTCACATCAAACCCAAGCTTCGCGGCGTCCTGTGCGGAAAAGCTGACACAGAAATCCGTTGCCAGACCCACCATTGCTAAATCTTTCAATCCGCGTGTGTGAAGATAACCTTCCAGTCCTGTCGGAGTTGTCTGGTCGTTTTCAAAGAAGGCCGAGTAACTGTCGATAGCCGGATTATAGCCCTTGCGGATGATGAGGTCCGCGCGGTGGGTTTTCAAGGCAGGATGAAACTGTGCACCTTCGCTGCCCTGAATGCAGTGATCCGGCCAAAGCACTTGAGGCCCATAGGCCATCTCGGTCACTTCGTAAGGTGATTTTCCCGCATGACTGGATGCGAACGAAGAATGGCCTGCCGGGTGCCAGTCTTGCGTCAAAATGACGGTGTCGAACTGATCTATAAGATCGTTGATACCGGACACGATGTCATCACCTCCGGGAACCGCGAGAGCACCACCGGGGCAAAAGTCGTTTTGGACGTCAATCACGATCAGGGCTTTGGACATTGGGCGTCAATCCATCTTTTGGAGTTCAAAGCAAGAGAACTGACCGGCAACTCCAAAGTCAACAGCCAGCCCAACCCCATAAACGAAAAAGCCCCACCAGATCGCTCTGGCGGGGCTTTTGAATGTCTATGAATGCGACTTAACCGTCGAACTCTTTGCCCTTAACCGGAGCCCAGAGTTTCTTGTTGGTCAGATAGAGCAACGAGGCCAGCAAGGTCAGCATCAGAACGCCTACGAAGCCCGCCTGCTTGCGTGCCATCATGTGGGGTTCTGCCGCCCACATCAGGAACGCAGCCAGATCTTCGGCTTCGTGATGGATGTCGTTCGAATGACCATCGGCAAACTCTACATCTTCACCATAGAGCGGGGGCGCCATGGCGATCCAGCCACCTGGGAAGGCAGTGTTTTCGTAGAACGTGGTGCCCGCTTCTTCTTTTTCCTCACCGGTATAACCGGTCAAGATCGAGACGATGTACTCGGGTCCACCCATGCCTTTGAACAGCTGGTTCATGCCGCTGCCGTAAGGGCCGTGAAAGCCCGCACGTGCTTTGGCCATCAGTGACAGATCAGGCGCGTTGGGATCGCCACCTTCCGGGAAGAAGTCCGCCGGAATGCGTGGGCGGTCATCTTCCAGTTCTTCGTCATAGATGTCGAACTGAGCCGAATACGCACGAACCTGATCTTCTGGCAGCTGTGGACCACCGTCGTCAGCCAGCGCGCGCAGAGGGACGTAACGCATGCCGTGGCAGGCTGCACAGACTTCGGTATAGACCTGAAGACCGCGCTGAAGCTGCATCTGATCGAATTTGCCGAATGGGCCTTCGAACGAGAAGTCGACATCGTGAATGTGGCCTTCGCCACCGGCTGCCATTGCGCCACCTGCCGAAAGGGACAGGGCAGCGATTGCAGCGATGCTAAGTTTCTTAAGCATTATCCTGTCTCCTTATTCAGCAGGTTTGCTGTAGTGGGCGTCAAAGTCTTCCTCGATCGTCGTCGGCGGTGTCGTCGGCTTTTCGATCACACCCAGAATGGGCAGGATGACAAGGAAGTAGGCGAACCAGTAGGCCGAAGCGATCAGCGACCAGGTCGCATAGGGCTCTTCAGCGGGCATGGCGCCAAGCCACATCAGGACAATAAAGTCGACGATCAAGAGATAGAACCACCACTTGAACATCGGACGATACCGGCCAGAGCGGACGCGGCTTGTGTCCAGCCATGGCACCAGAGCCATTACGATGATCGCGCCAAACATGGCCAGAACACCAAAGAACTTGGCCGTGATAATGCCGCCGGTGATCCAGCTCGCGAACATCACGACCCAGACTTCAGAGGTAAAGGCCCGCAGAATCGCGTAGAAGGGCAGGAAGTACCATTCCGGAACGATGTGTGCTGGCGTCGCCAGAGCGTTGGCTTCGATGTAGTTGTCTGGGTGACCAAAGTAGTTCGGCATAAAGCCGACGATGGCAAAGAAGAACACCAGAACGATGGCAAGGCCAACAAGGTCCTTGATCACGAAGTAAGGCCAGAATGGCAGTGTGTCTTTCTTGACTTCTTCTTTAGATCCGCGACGCACTTCAACACCGGTTGGGTTGTTGTTGCCCGTGGTGTGGAACGCCCAGATGTGCACGACGACCATCGCTGCGATCACGAAAGGCAGCAGATAGTGCAGTGAGAAGAAGCGGTTCAGCGTGGCGTTGTCCACGGCTGGTCCACCCAAAAGCCATGTCTGGATGGGCTCACCAATGAACGGGATTGCGCCGAAGAGGCCGGTGATCACAGTGGCACCCCAGAAGGACATCTGACCCCAAGGCAGCACATAGCCCATAAAGCCAGTGGCCATCATCAGGATAAAGATGATCATGCCGACGATCCACGTGATCTCACGTGGGGCTTTGTATGAGCCGTAGAACAGGCCGCGGAACATGTGGATGTAGACTGCAAGGAAGAACAACGAAGCGCCGTTCATGTGGATATAGCGGATCATATGACCGCCATTAACGTTGCGCATGATGTGTTCGATCGACGCAAAGGCCAAATCGACGTGCGGTGTGTAATGCATCGCCAGCACAATGCCGGTTACAATTTGCAGCACCAGGCAGAAAGCGAGAACGATACCCCAGATCCACCACCAGTTCAGGTTCTTCGGGGTGGGGATCATGATGGTGTCATAGATCAGGCCGACGATGGGCAGGCGGCTATGCAGCCACTTTTCCGCGCCAGTCTTCGGCTCGTAATGGTCGTGAGGAATTCCGGACATGGTCGCGCTCCTTAACCCAGTTTGATCGTCGTTGCGTCGACGAATTCAGCAACCGGAACCCAAAGGTTCTCAGGTGCCGGACCTTTGCGGATACGACCGGATGTGTCGTAGTGCGAACCGTGGCACGGGCAGAACCAGCCGCCAAAGTCACCAGCGCCATCCCCGATCGGGACACAACCAAGGTGCGTACAAACGCCGATCATCACCAGCCACTCACCGGCTTCGTCCAGAGCGCGGTTCTCGTCCAGCGCGTCAAGAGCCATGTCGTTGCGGTTCTGAGACATCTTGTCGATGGTCAGGTCGTCAAGCGTCACGGCGCGTGCTTCGTCAATTTCGTCCTGGTTGCGGCGGCGAATGAACACCGGCTTGCCCAGCCATTTGACGGTCAGCTGCGTGCCCGGTTCGATGTCCGAAACATCAACACGGATGGACGACAGCGCTTTGACATCAGCCGAGGGATTCATTTGGTCGACCAGAGGCCAGACTGCAGCACCGGCAGCCACAGCGCCGGTACCGGCGGTGGCATAGTAGAGAAAGTCTCTGCGGGTGCCTTCGTGATCTTCTGCGTGGGACACGAGGTTCTCTCCATTTTTCAGCCGGAAACCCGGCCAATAATCGTAGGGCCACGCTCGCGCGCAGCCTCTCACCGCGCTATTTAGCGAAGGCTGGCCAACCCGTCCAGCGAACTTTCACCCAAGCAGGCGCCTCGCGCCCTTCTGTCGCGCTTGTGTCGCACGGAAACTGACATTTATCAGACATCTGTTTGCGCAAATGCCGAACTAGTGGGCCTTTGATTGTTTTCACGCCCAAAATCGCTGGCTTTTGTGCGACTCAGTCAGTGGGTTCGGTTGCCTGCATGCTATCGCGCTTGGCAAAGTCTTCGTACCAAGCGGCCAAGGCGTCGTTGCCCTTGCGCCAATTGCGGGCGTCATGGCGGAAATCCAGATATCCCAGCGCACAGCCCACGGCCATCTGTCCCATATCCAATGGCCCGGCCAGATGGCTCATCCAGCGGGTATTCAGGGCATCCAGGGCGCGCGTCACTTTGGTCCATTGGGCATCGCACCATGAGTCGTCCTGCTTGTCCTCACTGCGCAGCCGGCCCTCGTAAGTGATCAGGACAGCGGCATCCATGATGCCATCTGCAGTCGCCTCAAGTGTCAGAACATCCCAAAGCATCGATTCGGGGTAAAATCCTGAGTCAGCGCGGGCATCCAGAAAACGGCAGATCACCCGGCTGTCATAGAGCGCCGGGGCGTCCGGCCGGATCAGCGCCGGGATCTTCCCAAGGGGATTTGCGGCTTTGGCATCGTCGGCTGTGGTCAGAGGGGTGGTTTTGACGCCGAGCAGCTCGACATCATCTTGTTGGCCGCTTTCGTGTAGCAAGACGCGAACTTTGCGAACAAACGGGGAGGCGCTGGCAGAGACAAGTTTCATGTATTGGTCTTTCCTTCTGGGGATTTCATCAATGCGGCCAAAAGCTGGGGATCAGAGCCGATCCCGTAAGCCGCAACATGGTCCGCTGCAGACAGCCGGACCTCGTCAGGTTTATTCTGGTTGAGTTTCCACGTGCCCTGAATGTCTTCGACGGTAAGGCGGAAGGGGCGAATCATGCGCAACATTTTGGTCAGGGCGTCCGGGTGCATTTTGGCCTGGGTCCAGATGGGTTTGGGCAACAGGCGCTCTTCGAAATGGAGGGACAACTTTTCAAGTAGCGAGGGCAGTTCTGACTCCGGGCGGGGCTCCAGGTGTCCGGTCAGATGCACGGCGACATAGTTCCAGGTCGGAACCTGATCCTCAACACCATACCAATCCGGAGAAATGTAACTGTCGGGTCCGGTGACCGCGATCCGGGCCGGGGTAAGGCCATCAATCGTGCGAGAGATGGGGTTGGATCGCACAAGATGCAGATCGGCAGTTGCACCATCCTCAGAGAGGAGAAACGGGACATGTGACATCAGAGGCAGGGCATTTCCATTCACCGCGAGCACGCCAAAGCCGCGCTCACGGGCATAGGCGATGTTGTCAGCGGTCTCGGCGCCGCGAAAGGCCGGATTGGGATGCATGCGAGTCTCCGTTCGAAATCGGATGTTGCAAGCACCGGGCAGGCTTGGCAAGGTTGCATCGTTCTCAGGGCGGGGCGAAATTCCCCACCGGCGGTAAGCAGGGAGACCTGTAAGCCCGCGAGCGGCTTCTTCGGAAGTGTCAGCAGATCTGGTGCAACTCCAGAGCCGACGGTCATAGTCCGGATGGAAGAGAACGTGTCAAAGGGCCGCCATTGGTGCGCCTTTTGGTTCGTGATCGCCTTGGGTGACGTGTCTGTACCTGAAAGGAGATCACTATGACACACACCCGATATGCATTCATCAAAGCCAACTGGCACGCGGAGATCGTGGATCAGGCTTTGGTTGGGTTTTGCGAGGTTATTCCACGCGCACAAGTGGACGTCTTTGACGTACCCGGTGCGTTTGAGATGCCCTTGTTGGCGCGGGATCTTGCCGCGTCGGGTCGATATGCGGCGGTGGCTGCAGCGGCCTTCGTGGTGGACGGTGGAATATACCGCCATGACTTTGTCGCACAGGCCGTAGTCGACGGGCTGATGCGAGCGGGGCTTGATACGGGTGTTCCCGTGCTGTCAGTCTCGTTGACGCCGCATCACTATCAGGAGACTGCGCATCACACCGCGATTTACCGCGACCATTTTGTCGACAAGGGCCGTGAGGCTGCAGAGGCAGCATTGGCAATTGTAGCTTCTCGGCAATCTGCACAACAGGCCGCGTAGCAAGATTGAGCGCCTTACGGCGCGCAGGTTGCCTCACCCCGGCCTTAGGGCCGGGGCTTCAGGTCGCCTCCGGCGGGAGTATTTCGGGCAATACGAAATCTAGGGGAAATAGGTCGGGAGGTCGTCCGCCTGCCAAACAGGGTATTTTGTCATGATCTGTTTAAAGCGATCAGAATCAATGAACGCCTCAAGCCAGTGGTGCAGATTGGGCCATTCCTGAGAGTCGAACCAAGGTTTGTCGACAAACGCAAACTGACGAACAAACGGCAGAATGGCAAAGTCCGCGAGGCGTGGGTCATCGCCAAACAACCAAATGGTGTCCCCAAGTTGCACGTTGAGGCGTGTCAGGTGATCACTTGCCTTTGACCGTTCGATGTTTCGGTCACAGGCCTCGTAACGCGTGTGGTACTTGTAGCGATCCAGCGCTGTTTTGAAGGGCCCATCAGTGTCTGAAATCAGATCGTGGCCCGCAGATGGCATCGCGAGGAGGTTTTCAGGATCGTTCTGCTCCAGCGCCCAGAGCATGATATCAAAGCTTTCATCAATCACCTGCTGTCCAGACTTCAGGCAGGGCACAGAGGCGCTGGGAGAAGTGTCCAGAAACTCAGGCGCCTTGTCACGCAACAGCACTTCGCGCAGTTCAACGGTCAGTCCTGCACTGGCGACGGCCAGCCGCGCCCGTATCGCATAGGGGCAGCGGCGAAAACTGTAGAGAATGGGGTGATCCGTCATGCCCGAAGCTGGCCGTTTTCGGCGCCTAGAATCGTTGCGGTTACGATTTGGCCCTCGGTTTGCAGGGTGTCAAACTGGACTTCGGTGAATTGTTCGGTGCGGCCCATGTGTGCATTTTCCATCAAGATCTGATGAACCTTGCCGATTTGGGCCGCGAGGTGTTGTTTGACCTGATCTTCACCAACAGCCCGCAATCGGGCAGCGCGGTCCTTGATAATGTTGCCGTTCACCTGTTTGGGGATTTTTGCCGCCGGGGTGCCGTCGCGCTTGGAATAGGGGAATACATGCAACCAGGTCAGGTCGCAGTCGCTCACCAGTTTCAGCGAGTTCTCGAAATGGGCCTCGGTCTCGGTCGGAAATCCGGCGATGATATCAGCACCAAAGGTCATTTCGGGGCGCAGTTTTCGCGCCTCTTCACAAAAGCGGATGGCGTCGTCGCGCAGGTGGCGGCGCGCCATGCGTTTCAGGATCAGGTCATCGCCATGTTGCAGCGAAAGATGCAGATGCGGCATCAGGCGGTGCTCGGTAGCGATGGCTTGCATCAGCGCATCATCCGCCTCAATCGAGTCGATAGAGGAAATGCGCAGACGTGGCAGGTCTGGAACCAGCTTGAGAATCCGTAACACCAGATCGCCAAGACGTGGGGTTTTGGGCAGGTCGGCGCCCCAGGATGTCAGATCGACGCCCGTCAGAACAACCTCGTTAAACCCTTTGTCGACCAGACGTTTGATCTGATCCACCACAACGCCTGCAGGTACTGAGCGCGAGTTGCCGCGGCCGTAAGGGATGATGCAGAATGTGCAGCGATGGTCACAGCCGTTCTGCACCTGAACATAGGCACGGCTGCGGGTGCCAAATCCGTCGATCAGGTGTCCGGCCGTTTCCGTCACGGACATAATGTCGTCGACCTGAACCTTTTCCGTGTCACCGACAAAGTCTGCGGCCATGCCGGTCCAGGTTTCGGGCTGCATCTTTTCCGTGTTGCCGATGACCTTGTCGACTTCGTCCATCGCGGCGAAAGTCTCGGGTTCGGTCTGGGCGGCACACCCGGTCACAATGATGCGTGCACTTGGGTTCTCACGACGCAGTTTGCGAATCTCCTGACGCGCTTTGCGGACGGCTTCGGCCGTCACGGCACAGGTGTTCACAATGACAGCGTTTTCCAACCCTGCATTTTGAGACAGATCCTTCATGGCCTCGGTCTCATAGGCGTTGAGACGACAGCCAAGGGTCGTGAACTTGGGTGCGGTGGACATCAGACAGACTCCAGAAAGTCCTGAGTGAATTCACCGGCAAAGACGGTCATGGTTGGCCCGGTCATCCAAACGCCATCCTCGGCCCAGTTGACCCAGAGGGTGCCACCATCCAAATCGATCTGCACCTTGCGGCCAGTAAGCCCTCGTCGTGCGGCGGCGACCGCGGTGGCGCAGGATGATGAACCCGAGGCAAGCGTCGGGCCGACGCCGCGTTCCCAGACACGCATACGAATGTGATCTGGTCCTACAAGCGAGGCAACCTGAACATTGGTGCGTTCGGGATAAAGTGGGTGATGCTCATGGGCCGCGCCAAAGCTCTCAAGGTCCACCGCATCGGCGTCTTCGACAAAAAAAGTGCAGTGCGGGTTGCCCATACCGGTGGCCGTCGGCGTGCCCTCGATGGGCAACTCAAGCGTGTCCATTTCGCGGGCAAGGGGAATCTCGTGCCAATCCAGTTGTGGCTGGCCCATGTTCACAGCCGTCAAACCATTGCCAGCGTCGCGGGCAAGCAAAAGGCCACGTTCTGTGGTCAACCGGAGAGTGGTCAGGCCGGTCTCATTCATGAGCTTGCGGGCGATACAGCGGGTTGCATTCCCGCATGCCGCTGATTTTGAACCGTCGGCGTTGTAAAACGTCAGATGCGCATCGTGAGTGCCCTCAGAAATCACCGCAAGCTGGTCAAATCCAACGCCGCAATGCCGGTTGGCTATGGCTCGCACAAGACCGTCCGCAAGCGGAACATCGCGCTGGCGCGCGTCAACGACGACAAAGTCGTTTCCCAGCCCATGCATCTTTTCAAAGGGCAATGCGGTATTTTTCCGAGCGATCATGAGGCGCATATAAGCGCTTTGCGATCGGATGACTATATGAGTCTCGCGCCCAACGGTCCGATGATGGCATCGAAATCACATCCGATTTGACGGTTGCGTTCATTCGATTCTCTGAGTGTGGTGGGATCAGGCAGGGCTTTCGCAGAACCAGAACACTTTTCGCTCTATTCGAGACGAGACGGCATGGCGCATGACCAAGTCTAATTGATCCAGACATGTCAGCTTGGGTCGGGCAATAGAAGATTATAAAAAACAGGCACTTAATTGTAACATCCCTAGCTAAAGTAGGGATTGGTAGAATTGTGATGCGGGCCGGGTAACAGCGAATTAGTCATGAAATTGTTTGGTGCGAGGGAAAAACACATTTCCGGCGATTTCTGTCTTGACCGCCACATGCCAAGGGCATAGTAAGCGCGCCACAGAGTGGGCCGTTAGCTCAGTTGGTAGAGCAACTGACTTTTAATCAGTAGGTCGAAGGTTCGAACCCTTCACGGCTCACCACTTTTCCAAAACTGATTGTACCACCGCGATGGTCGCTGGCTTTAGGCGCCTGGAACGCTTGCAGCCAGTGTTGTTTCGAGCATAGTTGCGTGCGACGCAGAAACTCGGAAAGACTTGCCATGATCGAAAGACTTCACACCAGCCAGCGCATGAGCAAAATCGTCAAGCACAACGGCGTGGCTTATCTCTGTGGACAAGTTGGGTCGGGTGATACCGTGGCCGAACAAACCCGCGATTGCCTGTCGCGAGTTGATGCTTTGCTGGCTGAGGCGGGGACGGATAAATCCAATATCTTGCAGGCGATTGTCTGGATTTCGGACATGGCTTATTTTGCCGAGATGAACGACGTTTGGGACGCATGGGTGCCTGAAGGTCACGCACCGGCACGCGCCTGCGGTGAAGCAAAGCTCGCACGAGATGTTCTGAAGGTTGAAATCATCGTAACTGCGGCACTGCCCGAGTAATCAGGGGTTCGACATGACAAAACCAAAGATCATTCACTTCTCGGATATCTTATGTGTTTGGGCCTATGTGGCACAGTCTAACCTGTCCCGATTGGCACAGGACTTTGGAGACCAGATTGACGTCGAGGTGCGCTATTGCTCGGTGTTTCCTGACAGCCACGGGAAAATCGATCGCGTCTGGGCGGATCGGGGCGGTTTTACCGGATATGCGGCACATGTACGTGACGTGGTCACCGGCTTCCCCGATGTTTCTTTGAACGATGATACTTGGGTTGCCACCCGTCCCCGGTCGTCAGCCAGCCCGCATCAGTTTATCAAAGTCGCTGAACTGATCGAAGCGGAACAGGTGGCATCCGGCAACCCGCTTGATGAGCGACTGAGCGTTCGTGCGGCCAAGGAGTTGCGGCGGGCGTTCTTTGTCGAGGCTCAGGATATCTCGCACTGGGATGTCCAGCGCGAGGTTGCAAATCGCCTTGATATGAACTTCGATGATGTTCTTCGTCGTTACGAAAGCGGCGAGGCCATTGCGCGACTGGTAGGGGACTATGAGTTGGCTCAAATAATGAAGATCGAAGGCAGCCCCACCTATGTTTTGAATGAAGGGCGCCAACGGCTTTATGGCAACGTTAGTTACGGCATCGTCGCCGCCAACGTCCGGGAAATCCTCAGCAGCCAACTGGATGAAAGCGCGAGCGCGTGTTCGTGAGTTTGCTTTAACGTCGCGTTTCGTTTGCTGCGCGCGCTGGGCTCTTTCATAGTAGTGGGGCGAGCGGGGAGGCTGCAATGAACGAAAGAGTGCACGACTTTGTGCAATTGGCCTCTGTGGCATCACCGGATCGGCTTGCCATCATCGCGGCCGACGGGCGGCACTGGTCTTGGGGCGATTTATCAGCAGCGATTGACGATGCGCAAAAGCAGCTCAAAGCGCTTTCTGTAGCGCCCGGCGACCGGGTGGTGCTGGTTCTTGAAAACTGTCCCGAGATCGTCGCGTTCTTTTTCGCGGTCACCCGGATGGAGGCGGCCGCGGTGGCGGTGAACGCCCGTATGACCGATGCCGAGCTGCAAAGGATCGTTGACCACTCTGACCCCAGCGCAATCGTTTTCTCAACTTCAGTTCCCGGCCCGTCTCAGGATCACGCCGACGCGTTCGGGGCCACAGAAGTGACGGGGGCTTTTGGGACCGCACACATTGTTCGCAGAGAGGGCAGCCTGCCAGAGCCCAGCTTTGCTTCAGCCGATGAACAGGTTGCTTTGCTGCTTTATACATCCGGCACCACCGGCGCACCCAAGGCGGCGATGTTGACCCATACGAACCTGATGGCCGGCGCGCGCGCTTCGGCAGACATGCGTGGCATGCAGGATCAGGATATGACTTATCTGGCTTTACCACTGTCCCACATCTTTGGCCTTGTGACCCTCTGTGCTGTTTGTTTTGCCAAAGGCTCGCTGCGGCTCGAGGCTCGGTTTTCTGCTCAGCGTCTGTATGAGGCATTGCAAAAGGACGTCACGCTTTTGCCGGCCGTGCCGCAAATGCATGCACATTTGTTTCACTACGCCCGAACCCACGGCATGGCGCGCTATGACAAGGGGCTGCTGCGCTACGTGTCATCGGGTGGGGCACCTCTGGATCCATCGTGGAAACGCGAAGCCGAGGCCTTCTATGGGTTACCGCTTCAGAACGGCTATGGGTTGACCGAATGCGCAGCCGGTGTTTGCGCAACCAAAAGCGCGATCTCGGACCCGGATGTAAGCGTTGGCGTGCCGATGTTGGACAGTGAACTGTCGCTGGATTTTTCCGTGGACGGGGCCGAGCCCGACAAGGGGATCGGAGAGATCCTTGTAAGCGGTCCGCAGGTCATGAAGGGGTACTTCCGTGACCCGGAACAAACCGCACCGGTGTTAAGCGACAAAGGTGTGTTTCGGACCGGTGATCTTGGGAGAATGGACGAAGAAGGCCGGTTGCACATCGTTGGGCGCAGCAAGGAGTTGATCATCAGGTCCGGGTTCAACGTCTACCCGGTTGAGGTCGAAGCGGCGCTGACTGAGCACCCTGATGTCATTGTTGCTGGTGTGGTCGGACGTGCCGTTGAGGGCAACGAAGAGGTTCTGGCCTTTGTCAAAACCGCAAAGGACAGCGGGTTGACGATTGAAAGCCTGCGCGCGCATTTGGCGGATCGCCTGGCACCCTACAAACGCCCCAGTCGAATTGTGATTGCAGATGATCTGCCAGCGGCGCCAACAGGAAAAATCCTCAAAGCCAAGCTGATCCCTTTCTTCGCCGATGTGCTGGAAAATGATGACGATTGAAGGCCTTGTGATCTCAGACCTTGAATCAGAACGCCCGCCAATGTCTAACTGATAATGACAGGGACCAAATAGATCAGGACGAAAGTAAGCGCATGACAGCAAACGGTTTTGATCCGGTCAGGTTGGACCGCATTCGCGGATGGATGCAGCGGTACGTCGATGACCGGAAGTATGCCGGATGTAGCCTGCTGATCTCGCGTGGCGGTGATGAGGTCTTTTACAACGCCGTCGGCCACCGCGACCACGAGGCAGGATCGCCGTTTGAGCGGGACACCATCGTTCGGCTGTATTCCATGACGAAACCGGTAACATCCGTTGCGCTTATGATGCTCGTTGAACGGGGTTTGGTGCACCTAGAAGCTCCGGTCAGCCAGTACATCCCGGAATTTTCGAATATGCAGGCCCTGATACCCGGTGCAGAGACGATCGATCAAACCGAACCAGCGCTAAGCCCGACATTGCACCAGCTGCTGACGCATACCAGCGGGCTGAGCTATCACTTTAATCCGGGCCTACTTCCACAGGCGATGGCTGGTAAAAACCTGTTGTTCCATCCAGATCAGGGATCGCTTGCACGAATGGTCGAT
This sequence comes from uncultured Shimia sp., assembly GCF_947498095.1. Lineage (GTDB taxonomy): Bacteria > Pseudomonadota > Alphaproteobacteria > Rhodobacterales > Rhodobacteraceae > Shimia. Next base: position 517,924 of record NZ_CANMJE010000001.1, read on the forward strand.
CGGGTTGCCGCGCTGCCTTTGGCCTTTCAACCGGGCGCCCGGTGGGAATATTCGATTGGGATCGACGTGATTGGCCGGGTGATCGAAGTGGTCTCGGGCCAAACCCTTGATGCGTTCTTTAAAGAGCACATCCTTGACCCCCTTGGTATGTCCGAGACGGCATTCTCTGTCCCACCGCATGGGTATGATCGGTTCGCCGCGCTTTATACGCCGTTGGATGGTGATGCGATGGCGCTGAATGCAGCACAAACGGGCGGTGACAGCTTGCGTCGGGCCGATGGTGGCGAGGCCTCTCCGTTTTTGAATGCAGACCTGCACTCTGGCGGTGGCGGACTGGTGGGAACACTGGATGACTACATGCGCTTTGTCGAAGTCCTGCGCCGCAAAGGGCGCTTTGATGGCGGGCAGTTGCTGTCGCAAAGCACCATGTCATTCATGATGCGCAATCATTTACCGGGCGACATCGCCTCATTGGGTCCCCAGAGTTTTGCTGAACAACCAATGGACGGCATGGGCTTTGGCATCGGCGGAGCCGTAGTGCTTGATCCGGCTCGTGCCCGAACACTTGGATCGGTTGGGGATTTCAGCTGGGGTGGCATGGCCTCGACCTTTTTCTGGGTCGATCCGGTGCAGGACCTCAGCGTTGTTTTCCTGACCCAACTGTCACCATCCAGTTCCTATCCGTCCCGCGCCGAGATGAAAGCTTTGGTGCATGGCGCGTTAACAGACTAGCGGCGTTTCAACCGGGTGACGGTGTTTGTTGCAAGGAAGATAACCGCAGCAACACAGACGATCGTGGGGCCAGCGGGCGTGTCCCAAAGGAAAGACGCACGCAGCCCGAGGATGGCGGCTGTGCCACCGATAAGCGCGGCGATCACGGCCATAGACTCGGGTGTACGGGACAATGGCCGGGCGCTGGCGGCAGGGATGATCAGCAACGCCACGATTAGCAAAGCGCCGACCACTTTGATCGCCACTGCCACAACAATGGCAAGGCCAAGGGTCAGAACAAGCTGCTCCCGCTTGGGGTCGATGCCGCTGGCGTAGGCAAGATCGGGGCTGAGCGTAGAGGTTAAAAGCGCAGACCACCGCCATGTTACCAGAGCAACAACTAGGGCCGCGCCAATCCAGATCACCGCGAGATCCGACTGTCCAACGGCGAGAATGTCGCCAAAGAGATATGCGTTCAAGTCGACGCGAACCCCTTTCAGAAAACTGACTGCGACGAGGCCAAAGGCCAGCGCGGAATGGGCAAGCACGCCAAGCAATGTGTCCATCGCATAACCTCGACCCGACAGGGCCGATACGGCAAAGGCCATCATCAAGGCCACCGCCAAAGCTCCGGTAAAGACCGAGGTTGAAAGTGCCAGAGACAGAGCCACACCAAGAATTGCGGCATGCGCCGTCGCATCGCCAAAATAGGCCATACGGCGCCAGACGACGAAACATCCCAACGGGGCCGCAGCCAGCGCAACGCCAAGTCCGGCCAAAGTTGCGCGCACCAGAAAGTCATCAAGCATGGTCGCAAGCTCCATGTTCGTGGCTGTGATCCGAATGGCTGTGGTGGTGATGGTCGTGATCATGACGATAGAGCGCCAATGCGCCTTGTGTCCCGGATCCAAAGAGTGCGCGGTACTCTGGGGCTGATGCCACGATCTCTGGCGTTCCGTGGCAACAGACATGACCGTTCAGGCACACAACACGATCTGACGCGCTCATCACGACGTGAAGCTCATGGCTGACCATCAGAATGGCCGTGCCCAGATCACTGCGAAGTTGTTCGATTTGACGGTAGAGACTGGCCGAACCCGGCTGATCTAGCCCAGTGGTGGGTTCATCAAGAATCAGCAGATCTGGTTTCTTAAGAAGCGCACGCGCCAGCAAAACGCGCTGAAACTGCCCGCCAGACAATGCCACCATTTGGCGGCTTTCAAGCCCTTCGGCGCCGGCATGATGCAGTGCGGCCTCAATGTCTGGGCGGCGGTGGCGCAGGGGTAAGTTGAGGAACCGCTCAACGGTCAAGGGCAACGTCGCATCAATCGAGAGCCTTTGTGGCACATACCCAATCTTCAGACCTTTTGCCCTGTGGAGTTTCCCCGCCGTCGGTTTTTGAGCCCCAATAATAGTCCGCAGCAAGGTGGTTTTGCCGGACCCGTTTGGCCCGACGACGGTCACGATCTCACCCTTTTCGATACCAAAATCTACGTTTGACAAGGCTTGGTTTCCACCAATGCGTACACCGATGCCTGAGAGTGTCACCAACTCCATGATCAAGCCGCCTTTTGGCAAATGGGGCAAAGGCCTTCGGCCTCAACAACAGTGGTTTCGATCAAAAATCCAACATCTTCCGCAGCTTTGCGCAGCCCGATTCTTGGAATTGCCGACTCTGCGACGGCACCGCATTCACGGCAGATCAGGAATAGGGGAGAGTGCTCGGATCCGGCATGCGAACACGCAAGCCACGCGTTCAGGCGCTCAATCTTATGTACCAACCCCTGTTTTTCAAGGAAATCCAGGGCGCGATAAGCAACTGGGGGCTGCGAGCCCAACCCTTCCTGAGCAAGTTGAGCCAAAATATCGTAGGCGCCCATGGCCCGATGTTCCTGAAGCAGAATCTCCAGTACGCGACGTCGGACCGGGGTCAATTGAGCCTGGCGCTCGGCACAACAGGTCTCGGCGGTTTTCAGTGCTTCAACAACACAGGCCTCGTGGTCGTGGCTTTCGAATCCGATGTCATGCATGGTTGCCTCATTTTGTAGGAACGCTACTTGATATAATATAACATATCATATAAAGCCAGCATCTTGTGACGTGTTTGCTAAAGGAATTATTGTTGTGAGAAAGCAGCTTTGGGGTGTTGTTGCGAGTGTTGTTTGTGTCGGGTCGGCAATGGCAGAGGATGTGCAAGTTATTGCAGACATCGCACCGGTTCATTCCATTGTTTCGCGGGTTATGCAGGGTGCAGGAACGCCTGAATTGGTTTTGCGTCCAGGTGAATCCCCACATGACTTCGATTTGCGCCCGAGCACGGCGCAAGCCCTGCAAGAGGCAGATATCGTCATCTGGATGGGGCACGCACTCATTCCGGGGCTGGAAAAACCCCTTGAAACGCTGGCCGGAAGTTCGAGAGTTTTAGATTTGTCAGACGTCGCCGGTACAACCCGACACAATTTCCGCGAGACGGCTGTATTTGAGGATCATCACGAAGAGCCGCACGAAGACCACGATCACGAAGATGAGCATCACGACGATCAAAAAAATGATCATGAAGGTCACGACGAAGCTGCGGATGAGCACGACGCGCACCATCATGATCACGAGGGCATGGATCCACATATGTGGCTTGATCCTGAAAATGCTGCAGTCTGGGCGGTTGCCATTGCCGAAACGCTCGGAGCCAGTGATCCCAAAAATGCAGCCCTCTATTCAGAGAATGCCAAGCAATTTGCATCGGAAGTTCATCAGGTCGAAGGTGAAATTCGCGCCTTTTTAGAACCGGTTTCGAGTGAGCCATTTCTAGTGTTCCACGATGCCTATCAGTACTTTGAGCATCGCTTTGGGTTGAACGCTGCCGGATCTCTGTTGATCTCAGATGCCAGCACACCCAGTGCCGCCCGGTTGGTCGAAATCCAGCACGCCATAGAAGAGCGGAACGTGCACTGCGTCTTTACAGAGCCACAATTCGACCCACGCCTAGTCAAAGCGGTCGCGGGTCATGTCCGGAGCGGCATCATGGACCCAATGGGTGTTGATCAAACCGTTGGTGCTGATCTTTACCTTGGGATGCTGCGGGCCTTGGCACAGAACATGTCAGACTGCCTCACAGACTGAGAAAGATTAGGTTCGCCATGCCCCAGAGCGTCATTTGGAAATGGGTGTTCTGGGCGCCTTCGTGGCAATACCAATAGGAAAAGTTCTCGCCAACGATCAGGAACATTGCCCAAATCGACGTAAACATCAGCGCACCCAATGTTGCGACAGCTTTTGCGGTGCTAACCGGGACACTTGCGACCAGAGACAAGACCATAAGGGCAACGGCGCTCCATAACACGATCACCGTCGAAAGCTCACCCAGAACCACCAGTCTAAATGCAATCTTTTGCACGGTTCGGTTGGATACTGCGCGGTGCTGCACCCGAGCATAGTCATCAGGATAGTCGTCTTTCATACGCTCCATCGCAAAGACCTGAGCGGTAAAGGTCTCATTGAGCGCGGGGTGAATGATGTTGTCACGTACACCCAGAGTCAGCCAAAGCGCAGGGAACACCAATGAGATGGTTTGCGCGATCAAAGTCATATCCATGAAGGTCACCTGCAACAAAAAACGGGCCGCCCCAAAGGCGGCCCGTATGTCGATGTCTAACCCAACTTAGGTCCAGTGAACATCGGCTGGACGGATCTCGAACGAGATGTGGTGTCCTGCGTTTGCCAGACCATCTTTGGTGTGGTTATAGAGCGAGCGCCAGTAAGGCTGGATCGTTACTGCATCTTCTTGCAGGATTGCTTCGCCCTTAGCCATCAAAGCACGGCGTGCTTCAACGTCGGCTGTTGCCAGAGCTTGCTCAAGAACCGCGTCGAACTCAGGGTTTGCATACCCAAATTCGTTCCAAGCTTCGCCAGATTTATAGGCCAAAGCCCAAATCTGCACGCCCAAAGGACGGTGGTTCCAGTTGGTCGACGAGAACGGATACTTGGTCCAGTCGTTCCAGAAGGTCGAGCCGGGCAGGATGGTCCGTTTGACATTGAAACCAGCGTCGCGCAACTGAGCGGCCACGGCGTCGGTGGTGTTCTTGCGCCATGCGTCGTCAATCGAGTGGATTTCCATCTCGAAGTCACCCATGCCAGCTTCGTCCAGCAGGGCCTTGGCACCAGCAGGGTCGTGCTTGGGCATGCCGATGTCGGCATACTCGGGGTGTGCTGGTCCAACGTGGTGGTTCGCAGCAACAACGCCGCGTCCATCGTAGCCCAGTTCCAGCAGAACGTTGTTGTCGACGGCCATTGCAATCGCCTGACGTACGCGTTTGTCGGCGTAAGGCATTTTGCCATCAACTTCGGCCAGTTGGTTTGGACGGATTACAATGGTTGCCATGGTGACAACTTCATTCTGATTCCATCCGTCCAGCGAACCAACGATGTCGATGAATTCGCCATCAACTGAATAGAGGGCGTCCACTTCATCGGATTCAGCAGCGGCCATCCAGGCTGCTGGGTCCGTGCCGTAGTCGACATACTCGATACGATCCAGCCATGCGCCGTTGCCAGCATTCCACCAGGTGTGGTCTTCGTTGCGTACCAACGCACTTTGAACACCAACTTCCAGGCCGTCTGGCAGATAGGGGCCAGTGCCGACTGGGTTGCCGAGCATGTTGTTGGCGTCGTGCGAGCCGTGAACAATCGCCGCCGGATAGTCAGCCATGCCGGGAACCAGCGAAATGTCGGGCTTGGGCAGGTTCAGGCGAACAGTGTGGCTATCGACAATTTCGATGCCGCCGTCGATGGCCTTGTTGGTGTTGGCGTCGATCAAAGTCGCGAAACGACCAGCCATTGAGTTGCCTTCAACGTCTTTGTCGCACCAACCCGCGATATTGCGTGCAACATCTTCGGCGGTGAAGTCGTCGCCATTGTTCCACTTAACGCCCTTACGAACATTCAGAGTGTAGGTTTTGGCGTCGTCCGAGATGTCCCAGCTTTCCAGCAGCTGAGGCTGGAATGTACCGTCGTTCTCATAGGTGATGAGGTACTCAAGCCAGCCGCGCGAGAAGTTGGCGATTTGCGACCAGTCATAGGTGCGCGGGTCTTTCAGGGCGCGCACTTCCATCTGGATGCGCACGGTGCCACCTTGCTTGGCGTGACCATCGGCCATTGCAGGCGCAGCCATGCCGAGCATGCCATAAGCTGTCGCAGCCGTCGCACCGAATGCGCTGGCGATGGCCAGGAATTCGCGGCGGTTGACCGGGTCTGTGCCGACTTTGCTCGCCTGATCGACGATCATCTTCGGCATCGGGTCTCCGTTGCGTTTGTAAAAGGTCATATTATTCCTCTCTGTTGGTATTTGGGTTTTGTCCCATATGCGCAGCTATGCTGCATTTTTTTGTGACGGATCGGATCGACCGCCAATCTTCATTGTTCAGTGGTTTGATCCCCCCTGGGAAGAAACCGAATCTATCGAGCATCGGGACAATGGATAAAGTCCCAATCTTTCCAACCCGGTACATCCATCCACAGCTTGGGGGGGTGATGCAACAATTTTTGACTCATTTTTTCGCGTGTTCCAGCAACAATCATAAAAACCGCCCGGGGTGTCAGGGCGTGTTTGCAGCATGGTCGCTGGCAGAAAAATGAAACCGTTTAAATGAGTTTGCATAACCCAGATTAGCTGTGCTGCCTGCTGTTCCCTCTGGCTCGATAGCGACTTACAGAGGGCGAAAATCGACATGCAGACGTCGCAAACGGACTTCAGATCGAAATTTCCCTTAAACAGGCAAGAAACCGATTCCCTTTGTTGGTGCACGTGACGGGCTTTAACACTGGCTAGGCAGGCGTCATTGCTTCAATCTCTTCGGCCGTAAGATGGGCCACATTCTGCCACTCTCGCGACTTCGCTGAATTCAACAGCCCTTTGGGATCCATGCGTTTCTTCCATGCCAGATGAGTGTAATCGGCGTTCTTTAAGCCGCCACCTTCGACCATGCAGACGTGGGCATCGTAGACGGGGAAACCATTTGCTTCATATGTGGCCTCGATTTCGCGCAATCGCTCTTCTGTGCTGAACCAGATGATGGGCAGATCAAATGTCACGATTTGTCCGTCCAACAATGCAAACTCGTGGTGCTGCCACACATCGTCACCCAGTTTTGGGCGCAAGTCAGAGATAGCTCGAGGGTTCGGAGGCGTTGGGCAACCAATTTGTAGATAGGTTGCAGAACGATCCGCTTTCAGAACCTGCAGTGTGGTATGATTGTAAGCGAATTCAAACACATGCGGTAGCTTGGCTTCTGCCAACTCTGCTTCTGACATGGCCAGATCTACTGAGCCGCCCTGATCCGAGATGAGTGACCGATAGGCGCCCATATCCTCTGCCGGAACCAAAGAGGTCATCAGGTGCTTCCCAGCGCGCAGATGCTCTTTCAGACGTGGAAAATACTCGCAGATACGGGCATCAACGGTTGAAACCAGTTTGCGCGCGATGTCAGGGGCCGAGGCGAGTGCGTACCCGGCGGCATAGGTCTGAGCATAGTCGTCAAAAGTCGCCATGCATCCAATCCAATCGCGATGAGGGACGGTACGCAGCGTGACCTCGGTAATGACTCCATTCAGGCCCCAGGCATGGTGTATCTGGTTGACGTCGTCGCCTTCGAACACCCGCTCTTGCGGATCGTCCGTGACGGACATCGCCTTGAGTGAAATGATGTTTCCCGGATCGCGCAACATGCCTTGGGCGACCGACCCGATCCCCGAGGACCCGCCCGCGATAAATCCGCCAATAGTTGCGATGTCTTGTGTTGAGGGAAAGATTGCCAATTCCCAACCTTGTGCATGCAGGGCCTTGTTGACCTCTTCAATATTGGCGCCCGCTTCGGCAGTGACATATCCATCGCCAATCTCGACAACCCGGTTCATTGATGTGGTTTCAATGATCAACCCGCCGTCAAGTGGAACGGCCTGTCCGTAATTGCCCGTTCCGCCGCCGCGAAGAACAACGGGCGCGTCATGTTTATAGGCGATTCGCAGGCAATGGGCCATTTCGGACGCCGACTTAGGCACAGCGACAAGATCCCCGAAACTGCGACGCAGTTGTGCGTTTAGAATGGGCGAATACCAAAAGAAGTCGCGCGAGCGCTTCTTTACCAGAACGGGTTCTGAAATGGTTTCAACCGGGGCGAGTTCAGCCTCAAAGGCTGCCCAGTCGATGTTGGTTTTTCCGGAAATTGAATAAGTCATTGGGTTACCTCACTAAGCTGGGTGGCGGGTGCGAGGGACGCTCCGCAAATCAAATTGGACAGGTCTGAGGCCTGGGCGACCAAGAGGTCTGGCAATGCGGCACCCCGAACGTAGGTCGGTGCATGGCCCATTGCCTGAGCTGCGTCGGTGGTAATCGACGGCAACCAGCGATCAAACGGTGGATCGAGGTGTGCCGAGAGAATGCCGAGTTCCAACGCAAAAAGTGGATCGTGCCGTCCCACGGGGCAAAATGCATCGCGCACATTGTCATTACCCAAAAGAACGCGAACTCCAGCTCGGTGAAGTTCATGCGCCAGTGTCACGCCACGATCCTTCGGCGTGCCGCCGTTGCGCCCTTGCAGATACAGATTTGTACTCGGCAACATCGTGACGGCAATTTCAGCACGGGCCAACTTGTCCGCGATGCGGCCAACTGTTGTTTGGTCCCGCAGGGAAAGGCTGACTGCGTGACCGCACATAATGGGACCAGAGTGATTAAGCTCCAGCGCAATGTCTGCAATGACTTCCAGGCCGTTCAGCGCCGGGTCCAAACCTTCATCGACATGAAAGTCGAGCAGCAGGTTTCGACTCTGTGCTTGCTCAAAAGCGTTGCGGATCGCGGTCTCGTATCCTTGCTGACCAAAGACAAACATACCCAAGGCATGCCCTTCCGGAATGGCCTTGGCGATGTCAGAGGCCATTTCCGGCTCGGCCATCTGCAGAGGGCTTGTGAGAGCAGCGAGTTGCAGCGTGATGTCGTCCCGCTCTTCTGCCAGTTCGCGTAGAACGTGCCACGCGCTCGGCGGGGTGGCTGTGTCGCCCCAATCGACGTGGCTGCGCACCAACCCGGTGCCACTGGCATGATATTCTCGCAGGCCCCGGCTGGCGCGGGTGCGAATGTCATTGCCGGTCCAGTTGTCTTTGTCTCTGCGCTGGGCTTCGATCGCCTCCGTCAGATTGCCACCGATACCATCTAACCGATCCGCAGTATGACATTTGTCCAAGTGACAATGTGGATCGACGAGCTTCGGGAACAGGATCACGGGCTGATCCCTGTGGACCGTCGCTGGCACCATGCCCGCAACACATCCACCGTCAAGGATCACATCCCCACGGACCAACCCATTGCCTTCGACGCCTTTGAACCCAGATTTGTTGCCCAGAACGGCAAGAGGGATGCCAACATCCCTAATCGTTGTCACCGACATCTCAGTGCTCCGGATCAAAGCTGGCGAATTCCTGCAGGAAATCGGCCAAGTTCTTGGCCGCACTGTTCAAAAGGGCCTCACCCTTGTCCGAACTTGCAGCCGAGGCGTTCCCGCAAACCCCGCTGGGGGTCAGGTCATCAACCTTCCAACCCGGGCGCGCCGCCTGCCCATTGAGGCCGATCCAACGCAGATCGGATTGCCAGTCACGGCTTTTGGGCGCCTGGTTGGGGGCAAGGTCCATGTCGACCAAATGGCCCTTGGCCGCCAACATGGCCGAGGTCTCAATGTCGCCCGCATGCAGATCATGGGCCGCGTCTTCGGTCTCAATCCGAGTGTCAGAATCTGCAAACCCAAACCACAACGCGTGTGCGGAAATCAACCCATGCGCAAGCCGCAACTCACGACAGGCCACTTCAAGGATGGCCGTATTGCCACCATGACCGTTCAGCATCACAAGCCGCTTGATGCCTGCGCGCGCAACCGACGCGCCGATATCGTCCAGCATGGCAAGCAATGTCCTTGCCGTTATAGTCAGTGTGCCGGGATGGTTCAGATGCTCGTTGCTCTTGGTGATGCTCAGCGTCGGCAGGATCAGAGCATTGGTCTTTTCCGACCACTGCGGCAATGACCGTGCCAAAACCGCCTCAACCAAGGTTGTATCAACCGATACCGGCAGATGCGGTCCATGCTGTTCAGTGGCGCCAAGCGGCAGAATGGCAATTGTATCGCCGGGTAAATCTCGAAATGTTGGGGCCTTTTGGTCGGCCCAATATCCCTGAACGCGCATAGTGTTCTCCTGACAATGTGGGGGATCCCATGTGACACGGCTGTGCGCCACGCGTGACCCATCCCAAATGGAATAGTCTGCGAGGCCCTTAGAATAAGTCTGTGCCAGAGATGTGGTGAAACTACTTACAAGTGCTGCAGATTTCAAGACGGCTGGTGTCGCCGTTGAGACTCAGTCATCCAATCAATCGCAAGGATCGACTGCCCAGCCGTTCAAGGCCATGCTATGTGAAGGTGTCAGCAGCCGTTACAGGGGTTCCTTTTTTGCGCATTTTGTCAGTCACGTCGGTCCGCAACGAAGGCTCTTATCTGCTTGAATGGATAGCCCATCACAAAGCAGCGGGTGTCACGGACTTTCTGATCTTCTCCAACGATTGCGATGATGGCACCAACCTGATGCTGAATACGCTCGATCAGGCTGGAATAGTGACGCATATTTCTCACGAACGTGAGAAGAATAAGTCCATCCAATGGCAAGCCCTCAGGGCGGCATGGAAACATCCCTTGCGTAAAGAAGCAGACTGGATTCTGGTTTCGGATGTTGACGAATTCATCAATATTCACGCTGGGAACCATGATATCGCATCGCTGTTGTCGGCCGTGCCGGCCGAGGCCGACGGGATCATCATGCCTTGGCGGCTCTATGGGCATAACGATGTTGTCGGCATCGAAGATCAGCCTGTCACGCAACAATTCACGCGCGCGATTTCGCCGGACACGAACTACCCGGTCTCAGCGGGCATGTTCAAAACCCTCTTTCGGACCCGTGGTCCTTTCCGCCAACTGGGTGTGCACCGACCAAAGCAAAAGCCCGAAGAAAACGGGCCATTGCCAATTCTGGTCGATGGGTCTGGCGCGATCCTTCCCGAATGGTTCGCGCGCAACCAGCAACGGCTGTCTCTCTTCGGGGTGTCGTCTGGCCGGAGCCTGGTTGAGATGAACCACTACGCTGTACGATCCGCAGCCGGGTTTTTGATCAAGCGAGACCGGGGCCTCCCCAATCGCTCCAAAAAGCCGGTGGATCTCAGCTATTGGGTCGAGCGGAATTTCAATACGGTTGAGGACACATCAATTCATCAGATGCGCCCAGCCACGGAAGCCGTCTTGCACGCCATTTTGCAGATCGCAAACCTGCAAGACCTGCACGCCGAGGCTATGAAATGGCACCGTTCACGGTTTGACACTTTGGTGCGCGATCCCGAGACCCATCAATTGTTAACGCAGATCCTGACAGCTGGTGGATCAACAGTCTTGCCGGAGCAACTGCAAAGGCAGTTGGTTCGCCTTTATCAAGAAACAAACAAGCCCGGCTCTTAGCGTCGCTTCAGAGTATCGCCGAAAGAAATCTTTGGTGTCAGCTCGGTCACCATCGCGGTGTCCTTGCCCTCGCCTTGCGCGGCGATAATCTCAGCCGCCTTGACGCCGATCTCGCGACGACACGCATCCATTGTGGCAAGTTGGCGTGGAAGGCCTTGCAGCAATTCAACACCGTTGAAACCTGCGAGTCCGATTTGACCCGGCACATCTATGCCCTGTTCAAGCAAGTACAACAAACCGCCGGCGCCAATCATGTCGTTTGAGTAGTAGAGGAAATCCAATTCCGGCTCACGTTCCAGCATCGTCGCGGTCATTTCGCGCCCTTTGGCGAGGGCAGATCCGCCCGAGTAGAACTCTTTCTGAGCAATCTCGACGCCCTCTTTGGCCAGCGCTTCGGTAAATCCCTCAAACCGTTTTCGGGCGCGGTGATCCAAAGGCATCTTGGTGCCCAAAAAGCCGATGTTGCGGTATCCCGCTTTGAGGATGGCCTTGGCCATTTCGCGACCCGCGCGGCGGTGTGAAATACCAACCATTGCGTCCACTGGCTTGCCGTCCACATCCATGATCTCAACAACCGGAATGCCGCTTGCAGCCAGCATGGCACGCGCAGCTTCGGTGTGTTCGAGGCCAGCAATAATCACGCCTGACGGGCGCCAGGACAGCATTTCGTATAGAACTTTTTCTTCCTTCTCAGGCAGGTAGTCGGTGACCCCGACCACAGGCTGAAGGTCGGTGCTCTCCAGCACTTGGCTTATTCCGCTCAAAACCTCGGGAAAGACCATGTTGGACAGCGACGGAATGATAACGGCGACCAAGTTGACCCGCTGACTGGCAAGCGCTCCGGCAATTTTGTTCGGAACGTAGCCCAGATCCTTGGCGGCCCTTAACACCCGTTCACGTGTGGCGTTGGACACATCGCCTCGATTTCGCAGCACGCGGCTGACCGTCATTTCAGAAACCCCCGACACTTCCGAGACATCGCGTAGGGTGAGGGAGCGTTTTTCGTCGTTTGCCACAGAGGAATTCCTGATTGTTTCGCAGAAATGTTATCGCGAACAACGCTTGAGATACAAGCGCCTCTCTCGCACCGTTTTGCGGGGTTGGCGATTTAATCCAACAAAGTCCGATCGCGTGCCATTTTCGGTTTTTCTTGATTCCGCGAGGTGTGATGCCAATACTGACTGGGCGATCAGTTAGGATTCGAATTATGGCGACATCGACCACAACCAGATCTGAAGAAGCTCAAAAGGATCTGGATCAGCCGCGACGAGAAAGCCGGTTTGGTTCAATTCTGGATGCCGCCGAATTGGTCTTTGCCGAATCTGGTTACGATGGCGCGTCGATGCGGGAAATTGCGTCAAAGGCCGATGTTGCGCAGGCCCTCATTCACTATCATTTCAAAAACAAGGCACAGCTGTTCGAAGCCATGGTTGCCCGCAGATCCTCGTCGATCAATGACGACCGGGCTGAGCTGCTTGATAGACTGTTCGAAAAATCGAGCCACCCCGACCTTGAAGACATCGTTGAGGCACTCTTTCGGCCGACCATCGAAGCCGGACGCACCTCAACGAACAATGCGGGTCCATATGCGCGGATACTGGCCTCTGTCGCGAATTCTGCGGGCGCGCGGGATCAGGAATTGGCCAAGAAATACTATGATCCAATCGCCCTGAAATACATCGACGCACTTCAGCGCGTACAGCCGGGCCTTAGTCGGGCTGACGCGGTCTGGGCCTATATGTTCGCGATTGGCGTTGGCATGACAATGATGGCGCAGACTGGGCGCCCAAAGCGTCTTTCCGACGGCGCATGTGACGATGGCGATGCCGAGGAAATGCTTGGCCGCATTGTTCCATTCATTTGCGGAGGAATTCGCGCACTGGCCTGAAGAGTGGCCGGAATACCTGAAACCTAGGAGGAGAACTATGAGACACACATTAACCCAAGGCCTGATGGCCGCCGCCATCGCGGTCAGCGGCTTAGCTGCTGCACCGGTGATAGCAGAAGACATGAACGTCACCATCGTCGCCGGTCACCCACCGGTCTTTCGCTGGGTGAAACATGCGAGCCAGACCTTTATTCCGGCAGTGAACGCCGCGCTTGAAGGCACTGGTCACAGCATCAGCTGGTCAGAGCAATATGGTGGATCACTTGCGAAAGTAGGTGAAGAACTGGAAGCCGTTGAGGAGGGCCTGGCCGAAATCGGACTTGTGTCCTCTCTCTTTGATCCGGCAAAGCTGGCGCCGCAGAACGTGACCTACTTTACGCCCTTCGTGATCTCGGATTCAAATGTGGTCAGCGAGTGGATGGATAAGCTGCAAGCCAGCAATGGCGATATGAAGGCGGCTTGGGAGGCCAACGGTCTCGAATATCTTGGCGGCGCCATTGGTATTGACGATTACCTTCTGATGACCAACTTCCCTGTGAACTCCATCGGCGACCTCGAAGGCCGCAAGATCGGCGCACCCGGACCGGCGGTTAACTGGCTTAAGGGGACAGGCGCGGTAGGGGTCTCGGGCAACCTCACGACCTATTACAACGAGATTAAGACCGGTGTTTATGACGGTGTCATCGTCTTTGCCAGCGCGGCCCTGCCCGGCAAGTTGCATGAGGTTGCGCCCTATATCACCAAGATCGGCTTTGGGGCGCAATACGCGGGCGGATTCGCCGCCAACAAAGATTGGTTTGACGGGCTTGACCCGACTGTCCAGCAGGCGTTGCGGGATGCTGCAGATGCAGACCGCGTCGCCTATCACGCCGACCTTGACGCCTCAGTGGCCAAGTTCCTCGAGATCATGACCTCTCAGGGCGCGACTGTGACCGAAGTGGATGAAGATTTCCGCCAGCAATGGGCCGCTGGCATGGACAATGTCGCCAAACTTTGGGCCGAAAAGCTGGATGCGGCTGGCGTGAACGGCAGCGAGGTTCTCAACGATTATATGGACACGATGCGTGCAGCTGGCGCGACACCAGTCCGCAACTGGGATCAGGAATGATCTGACCTGTTGGGGCGCCACGTGGCGGGCGCCCCTGACACATTCAAAGTCATGGCAAGGGACCACCTAAATGGATCATGCGAACGACCCAGAGGCAGGCAATTCTAACCTGCCCGACTGGTTCCTGTTACTTCAACGCGGGGTCGACGGCGTGACCGTGGCATTGAATGTGGCAGGCACGGTCCTGATCTTTCTGGTGATGCTGCTGGTCAATTTTGACGTGATCGGCCGCAACTTTTTCGCCAGTCCGGTGTCCGGTGTTCCCGAGATGGTCTCGATGTCGATTGTCGCTATTGTTTTCCTTCAGATTGCGCAGGCCTTTCGCAAAGGACGTCTGACCCGCACCGAAGCGGTTCTTGGCTTTGTCGAACGCCGCGCTCCGCGCCTGAGGCTCGTGATGGACATCGTCTTTGCCTTGGGGTCGGCCCTGTTGATCTGGCAGCTCTATGCTGCCTCGCAGCCCCTGTTCGTCAAGGCCTGGGTTCGTGGCACGTTCGAAGGCACCGTGGGCGATTTCACCGCCCCGATCTGGCCGGTCAAACTTATTATCCTGATCGGATGTCTGGCACTTTTGGTGCAATTGGTGATGTTCGCTGCTTCGGCTTTTCTGCGTCTGATCGTCGGGCAAGGGGCACGGTCATGACCGCCTTTGAGATTGGCATGATGTCCTTTGGTGCGATGATCGTCATGGTCTATATGGGCCTTTGGGTCCCTTTCGCCTTAATGCTGTCTTCGTTTGGCGGCGTGTGGCTTATCAAAGGGTCTCCCATACTCGCAGGTAAGTTGTTGGCCCTTGCCGCCAGCAAGACGATCGCCAGTTACTTCTTTGGCGTTGTGCCGCTGTTTGTGCTGATGGGTTACATCGTATCGGTTTCAGGCATGGGGCGGGACGCGTTCGATGTCGCCAACCACCTGTTTCGTCGCCTCAAGGGCGGTCTGGGCATCGGAACGGTCGGCGCCAATGCAATCTTTGCCGCGATCACCGGTATTTCCATCGCATCGGCTGCGGTCTTCACGCGTATCGCAGTGCCAGAGATGATACGCCACGGCTATTCTGCGCGGTTCTCCGTCGGCGTAGTCGCTGGCTCATCTGTTCTGGGCATGTTGATTCCGCCTTCGCTTCTCTTGATCCTCTATGGCTTGCTGACAGAGCAATCCGTCGGAGACCTCTTTATCGCAGGTGTTCTGCCCGGTCTGCTTCTTGCGATTCTCTTTGGTGCTGGCATCTGGCTCACGGCGCACCTGAGGCCCGGTGCTTTGGGATCTGATCTGGACTCCGATGACACACCGCCACTCACGCTCCGCGAGCTGGCCCAAAAAGGCTTGCCGCTGGCCCTATTGATCGGATTGGTTTTGGGAGGCCTTTACACGGGCTTCTTCACCCCGATCGAGGCTGGAGCCGTCGGATGTCTCGGAGCCATCCTGATCGGATTGGCGCGACGCTCGCTTACGCTGAAAGACTTCTGGGAGGTTCTGAACGACACGGGGCTTGTCACCGCGTCAATCTGCTTTCTGATAATCGCCGCACAGATGTATTCCCGCATGTTGGCGCTGTCGGGTGTTCCCGCTGAATTTGGCAACTTTGTTGCCACGGCCGATATTGGCTACTGGGGTGTTATTCTGGCTTATGTTGGACTTGTGATCGTCATGGGAACGATCCTCGACTCGTCATCGATCATGCTGATCCTTGTGCCACTGATGCTGCCCGTTCTGGCGTCGATGCAGGTTGACCTGATCTGGTTCGGCATCCTCACCATAATTGCGGTCGAGATTGGCCTGCTGACGCCCCCCTTCGGCATATCTGTGTTTGTCATCAAATCCGCGTTGGATGATCCCAACATCACCATCGGAGACATATTCTTTGGTGCTGCACCCTTTGCGCTGCTGATGCTTGTCTTGCTCGGCCTTGTTCTGGTCTTCCCCCAACTTGCCACCGCGCTCATTTAGGAAAGGAGCCCTCCCATGTCCCGTCGCTTTGTTGATCTTTCGGTGCCACTCGAGGCTGGAATCGTCAGCGACCCGCCGATCATGCTGCCCGAGATTGAATACATGACCCACGAGCAGACCGCCGAGCAGGTCATGGCCTTCTTTCCGGGCCTCAAGAAAGAAGACTTGCCCGGTGGCGAAGGCTGGGCCGTCGAGCGATTGACCATTGCCACCCACAACGGCACCCATCTGGATGCGCCCTATCACCACCATTCGACCATGAGCAACGGCGAGCGCGCGATCACCATCGACGAGGTGCCCCTGGAGTGGTGTCTCAACCCCGGGGTCAAGCTGGACTTTCGACACTTTGAGGATGGCTACGTGGTCACGGCTGCCGACGTTGAGGCCGAGTTGGCGCGTATTGGCCATGATCTTCAACCGCTTGATATCGTTGTTGTAAACACCTCAGCTGGCGCGAGGTATGGAGAGCCGGACTATCTGATCAAGGGCTGTGGCATGGGGCGTGAAGCCACGATGTACCTGCTTGAACGCGGCGTCCGCGTGACCGGAACTGACGCCTGGAGCTGGGATGCTCCCTTTGCGCTGACGGCTCAGGAGTATGCCAAGAGCGGAGATGCCAAAATCATCTGGGAAGGCCATCGTGCCTCAATGGAGATTGGCTATTGCCACATGGAAAAACTGACCGCGCTGGACACGTTACCTGCGACAGGCTTCGAGATTTCCTGCTTCCCTTACAAAATCAAGAACGCCAGTGCCGGGTTCACCCGCGCGGTCGCCATCTTTGAGGAGTAACCCATGCAAA
The DNA here is from genome assembly GCF_947498095.1 of uncultured Shimia sp. GTDB lineage: Bacteria > Pseudomonadota > Alphaproteobacteria > Rhodobacterales > Rhodobacteraceae > Shimia. The sequence continues at coordinate 534,921 of NZ_CANMJE010000001.1, forward strand.
AGACCATCGTCACCTGCGCCATCACCGGAGCTATTCACACGCCAACCATGTCAGATGCGTTGCCACATACGCCGGAACGCATTGCAGAGCAGGCAATCGAAGCAGCCCATGCCGGGGCCACTATTTTGCACCTACATGGGCGCAATCCAGATAATGGCATGCCCTCGATCAACCCCGAGCACTTCACCGAGATGCTGAAGCGCATCAAGGCCGAGACGGATGCCATTGTGAACATCTCAACCGGCGGCAGTATCACGATGAGCATCGAAGACCGTCTGGCCCCGGCCACGGCCTTTTCGCCGGAAATGTGTTCGATGAACATGGGTTCGCTGAACTTTTCAATTCATCCATTGGCAAATCGCTATGAGACATGGAAATACGATTGGGAAGAACCTTACATCCGCGCCACTGAGAGCGGCATCTTCCGCAACACCTTTGCTGATATCAAGCTGGTCGCCGACCAGATGGGTGGTGACCCGCACAATGCCAAGTTCGAGCATGAATGCTACGACGTTGGACACCTGCACAATCTGGCCTTCTGTCTCAAGCAGGGCATGTTCAAGGCGCCGATCTTTCTGCAATTCGTGATGGGCATTCTCGGTGGAATTCCGGCCGAGCTGGAGCATATGAAATACATGAAGGAAACCGCAGACCGTCTGTTTGGAGATACCTATCAATGGTCCGTGATTGGCGCCGGAGCGGCCCAGTTGAAAATGGCGGCCGCCGCTGCGCAGATGGGCGGGCACGTTCGTGTCGGGCTTGAAGACTCTTTGTTCATTGACAGGGGTGTTCTGGCCAAATCCAACGCCCAGCAGGTGGAAAAAGTCGTGGGAATCCTGCGAGATCAGGGAAATGAGGTGGCCACACCTGACGAAGCCCGGAAAATTCTGGGCCTTAAGGGTGGTGACAACGTCGCCTTTTAACTGCCTTACAACACGAAAGGAGCTTTGATGAGCCTCACACAAGACGAGATGCCCCAGCGGGCCGTGGTGCAATTCAATTGCACCGGCCAGGCTGTTGGCAAAATGCGCAATGAGCTTGACGTGCGCATGGTCAAACCCTTTGAAGAGCGTTTTGAACTGGCCACCGATGAAGGCGCCTTTCACGGCGGCGACGCCAGTGCGCCCCCTCCGCTCGCCTTGTTTGTCGGTGGTCTTGCAGGCTGTCTGATGACCCAAATCCGAGCCTTTGCAAAACGCCTAGATGTGACGATTTCAGATCTCAAGGTCGACGTTAGGGTTCAATGGGACTGGGAGGCTAAAGGGCGCGTGTACGAAACCGCCCCAAAGTCGTTTGAGATCGATGTTTTTCTGGACAGCCAGGATCCGTTGGATGCGCAACTGAATTTGATACAGGCCGCAAAGAAGGGATGTTTCATTGAACAAACGTTGGGCCAGTCAAATTCAATCCGTCACCGGATTCGCCATGAAGGGGAATGGATGAGCATTGACTGAACTGGATAACCGCGACTGAGAGTTTGAACCCTCTGCGGTAACAAAAGGATCTAAGCCTGCTGAAAGCGCGGGGCGCCTTGCGAACCAAGAGTTCAAAGACCTTCAGGATCGCCCTTGGCGCCGGTTGCGAAAGCTCAATCCAATTCTCAAGACAGAACCCCCGCATATCTGGACGAGCCACTAGTCAAGACCGAGGTCCAGAAACAGTCTGATAGTGAAGCCAACACTTCGTCCTCAACGTGCCGAATCCACGGGCAAAAACAATTGGTAACAGGATGCGGCGTCTTGTTTCTCGGGCCACGACCTGTTGACCAATCGCAACTGAGGCGGCAAAAGATACTTCTGATTTCGAGAGCGTTTCTGCTTCCCTCTGACGCCCCCGTGTGGCGGCTTTGGCATTGAAGTGATGGCCGCCTCTTTAAAAGCGATACGGCCCCGTGGCTCAACTGGATAGAGCAGCCCCCTCCTAAGGGGCAGGTTGCAGGTTCGAATCCTGCCGGGGTCGCCATCACAACTATCAGCCTTGTCAGTGGCTTATGTGCGAAGAATATATTTGTTTGCTTCGCAAGCAGACCCGAGCGCTGCGCCTCCGCTGCACCAACAGCTACAACGCTGCACGTAGATCGCCCTTCATCGCACGGAGGAGTGATGCGAAATGGCGACGATTAATAAACGACCAAGCGGTAAGTGGCAGGCAACGGTAAGGTATCAGGGACGAAGCGCCAGCAAGTCCTTCACTAAGAGAGCAGACGCGGTGAAGTGGTCGCGCCTGACCGAGATGCAAGCCGAGAGTGGTGTACTAATTCAACGCAGAGGCGGCACGCCTGACAAGCGGACGCTGGCCTTAGCCCTTGCCAAGTTCAGAGATACTGTCGCGCCAACACATCGCAGCGGAGACCGAGAGCAGCGGTGCATCGACGCGATGTTGAAACATCATCAGAACTTCACGCGCCTACGGTTGGATAGCCTGACGGTTGCGGACGTATCCAAATGGCGCGATGAGCGGTTGCAGAAGGTCGCTGCAAGCACGGTTGTTCGTGAGTTGACGCTTTTGCAGAGTGCAGTCGGCTACGCGCTTGATGCCGGTGCCGCGAACGTCGTGCGGCAAGTAAAGCGTCCACGCGTCGATGATCGGCGGGAACGACGCTTGCAGGCTGATGAGTGGCAACGGTTGATGCAGGCTTGCGACGGAGACCGCAACAAGTTGCTTCGTCCGCTTCTTGTACTGGCAGTTGAGACTGCAATGCGTAGAGGCGAGTTGCTCGCTATGGAGTGGCGACATGTCGATCTGCAACGATCTACAGTGCTGTTGCCGAGGACGAAGAACGGATACGCGCGCACGGTGCCGCTCAGCCCGACAGCGGTGCAAATCTTTAGCGAATTGCCGCGAACCGATGGCCGCGTTCTGCCACTTAGCGGGGATTGCGTGCGGCAGGGCTTCGAACGATTGCGAACCCGCGCAGGCGTCGAAGATCTGCGCTTTCACGATCTGCGGCATGAAGCCATCAGCAGGCTGGTTGAACGCGGCCTATCGCTGATCGAGGTCCAGCAAGTCAGCGGCCACAGAACACTTCAGATGCTTCAGCGATACGTTCATCTACAGACCGATGACATAGTTGCAAAGCTGCACATGCGCGCCGTTTCTTGATTATCTAGGGGGGGCAGCGCATGGAGCGCTGCCCTGGTTCTGCGACTTGTATCACTTCTCTACATCGTCGTCAGGCCAATCCCAAGATACGCCTGTAGAACGATCAAAGGCTTTACGGCACTCTGCTAACCTAGGGAAGACATAGCTACGTTTTCCGCCTGAACGGGTGTTCTGGATACTTGGCACCATACGCTTCAAGAATTTGCCGACTTGGGTTTCAAGGCTCCTGCCTCGCACGCGCATGCCGTGACAGAAATCTTCAAAGTCGTTCATTACACTTTGAACCGAAAGCCGACTGGGCCAACCACTTGAGTTTTGCGGCAAGGCTCCGGCCTGCAATCGTTCAAACCACCAACGTTCAAGTTCGTTCATAGAGAGCATCTTCTGCTCTACCAACGCACGCGTTTTTGGCACGGACCTGATTTCCACATCTGACAAATCCCAATCCATCAGCACCCGCATAAAGGCCGCTCTTCCGCCACTATCCATGAAACGAGCCATACTGGCGAAATAGGTCGTATTTCCTTGCTGTTCATCGGAAACGCTCAACACGGCGTACCTACGTTCGTCAAACTGTGCACGTATGACGTGCTCTTCATTGCTAGCGATGACCAATCTCATGAAGTTAGCGACCGGTAAGGCATCAATTCCCTTCTGCTCCATCAAGAAAGTTGGCTCTGAGATACGGGATTTCAGGACGTTTGCAGCGTGAGTGCGCGTGAAGGACCCTTCGTCTGCAAATACAAGCAAAGCGTTGGCTAGATGCGCGTTGAAACTGCCGGTGAGATGTTTTGGCTGCGTGGCAAGCACGTAATGGTTGGCGATAAGCGCGCCCATTTGTTGCATGAAAAAGCCCTTTCCGACCCCTTGGCGCCCCAACAGCACAATGGCGGTGCCAGGCAATTCACGTGGCTTCTGCACCATGTGCGCAAAGTACGACATCAGATACTGATAGGCCTTTTCGTCAGAACTACAGATGACCTCCCGCACGAAGGTGAGAAATCTGGAAGCGTCGCCTGGTCCCGGTTCGACAGAGAAGCCGAACCAAAGATTTAGGAAACTGTTATGCCCATGCTCCGGATCGAATAAAATGCCTCGAAACTGCTTTCGGTTCTGGCTGTTCAGCCAGATATCCACCCAGTTCACATGGTCAGGCTCAGACCGTCCTTGTCTATACACTTCGATGTATCGGTTTGAATACTTCAGACGAATTCCACTCTCGCTGAAGAAGCAGAACCTTTTCCGTTTTAGTACCGGGTCTTCAACTATCTCTACTATACAAACCTTTCCGCCCACTGGGACAATTGCATAGCGCCGGTTCATGTAGAATACGACCTCTTCTCGAGTTTCAGGTAGTTTCGACATTTTGTTCTCCTTCTGGTGCCCACCGAAGTTGAACAGCGAAGACTTTTTCGTTATATTTCATGTGGATAAAACTCAGCCCGCTGTCCTTTCGAGGTGGCGGGTTTGTTTTAGTTTGCAGCTTCGGTGAAAGTGGCGAGCCAAACTTGTGCGGCGATAACGGGCACGACAACCCGTCCGCCAAGTCTTGCAACGCGTGGACCTGTTCCAGCCTTCCGCAGTCGATAGAACGAAGACCGGCTAACACCGTACGCTTCACAGAATTCATCGATTGAATATACTTTGGTGCTCATCAGAGACCTCCTTGGTCGGAGGCGACGCCACAGCACGTGTCTCACCCCCTAGGTTAATGGGATGAGACATCTGCTACTCGCGTCAGAAGCTTCCGTCCCGCTGGTCTCACGCTGAGGCGTGGTCAATCCGACGCGGTTGTCTTGACGCTACCCGACACGCCATGACACATCAAGAGATTTTTTATTGTGGGACAATGGCTTACACTGCATGCAGCGCTCTGCAGTTGCATGCAAATGACCCCTCATATCGATCCATCATATCCAACATCTCCGACCTGATTAGGATGCTGTGTGTGCTGTATGAGCCTTCAAAGAGTCCAGCCCAAGTCGTTAGCAAAAAATTAAAGTTGGAAAGGTTGGATATGTCGGATCGAGGCTAGCCCAGCATGGCAATAAAGCCTTCAGATGGTATCATAAAATCCAGTTGTTAGGATCCAGCCAGAGCTTTCGTAGGCAGGAGGGCAAGATGCCAAGAACAGATAGTGTAGGCGATGAAGTAACCGGTTGTGAGCTGGGTTCACTGAGCCACTCTGGCACTTCAATCGGGTCTGTCCCGACACTGACCCAGATGATCCGATACGACGGCACAATCTATGCCCACGAATTCTGCCGGGTTACTGGGATTAAGCCAAACACACTTCGAATGTCTCGAGCGAGAGGTAAGGGACCGCCCGCAAAGCGCATCTCGAACAACCGAGTCATCATGTCCTTACGAGACGCAGCGGCGTGGTTACAGGCGACTGGACGTTACGGCGAAGCCATACGACTTGCGGAATGGCTGGATCAAAGGTGGCGAGAAGCCGCTCGCGAACACCGGCAGATGGACGTGCCCTCAGTTCAGTTGGCTACGCGACACTTAGATTGGCGGACTGTGTCTGGTTGAGTTGCGTGGTTGCTGCAAAGAACACCCAAAACGACGCAGTAACGCCTTGGTGGCGCACGGTGACTCCTGTTCGTTTTCTGCGATTGACTGTTTCTGCCGGGTCCGGACGTTCGAGATAATCCAGATATACGACCGTTCAGCGGGACCAAGCGGCCGTTTGGTGAATGTCCGCTTTCCAGAAGCGGCATTCGGTAGGGAGCTAAGCTTCCCTGTGCGATCGTTTGAAGGCTGCCGGGGACATCCCGGTCCATTTCCGAAACGCTCGCGAGAACGCTGTGGGGTCGGCATAACCCAACCTTCGAGCTATCTCGGCAACCGACGTATTTCCTTCGATGAGATGGCTTTCAGCGGCATCCTGTCTTAATCGCGCAATCACCTGCGAGGCCGTCAGACCATAGGGTTTCAGCCGGTTGTTAAGCGTTTCGCGATGAAAGCCACAAAGGTCGGCTAAGGCATCGACACCAAACTCCGGTTCAGCCAAATGCACCCGTATCAGTCCTTCCAGTCCGGCAAGGAAATCCAGCGGCGCGGCCAGATCATTGTCCTTGATCCAGAGGTCTGACGGGTCTTCCAATGCCTCTTGTGTCAGCCGGTAGCTCAGCCAGTTTGACGGAAACCTGATCGAAAACCCCTGCGGCGCACACTGGATTGCTTTGACGCCATGAAACTGTTCGGGGAGCGCATTCGGATCGTTGACTTGCAGAATGACCTGGTGGGGGTCCCATCTGAAATCCAGAACCCGATGCAACAGGGATATCCAGACGCTGGCCTGAAACGCATCGGCCTGCGCCGGTGAAACAGAAATGGCAAAGTTTCGTCTGGCGTGGAAATACGTGTGCTCGTCTTCGACAAGGAGCGATTGGGTGACAGCATTGGATTCCTTGGAAATCGCCTGCGTGAACCTTGTGAAGAAGTCTCCTAGTGTCAGCGCGTCCGCCAACATGTTGCCAAGTGGCAGAAACCGAACAAGGTCGACGGACTGACCGACTGTGGCGCAGAACACCGGTGATGTGGCATCGGCCACAGCCTGAAAAATCTGGTAAACCGTGTCATGGGGCACGAAATTCTGCCGGTCCATCACCTGGGCTTCATTTAGTCCGAGCGGATCGAGGGCGAACGCCGGTTCGATGTTCACTTTGCGAAGGGCGGCGACAACAGGACCCGCAACGGACGCCCTGACGAGCGGCAGTGTCTTGTCCGATTTCCTGATACGTTCGCCGGTCATTGCGCCTCCTCTTCGTTGAAACTAGGACGGAGGTGCCAAAAATTTCTACTGAAAACGCGCCAAACCTTGCAGTTTGCCAAAACTAATTTTTAACCTCCGACAAGATGTCAGGCAATTTTTGGCTCAGTCCCTAAACTCATATTGGGAACCCAAGTTCCTTGATTCGCAGAAAGGAATGCCGCCATGATTTCGAAACTGGCCCAAGTTCTGACGACGACGACCCTTGTCGCAGGTCTTTTGTCTTCAACCCATGCCTTTGCACAAGAGGAAAGCTTTCCGATCCTCTTTACCAATGTGCACGTCTTTGACGGCGTCAATGAAGAGCGGATCGAGAATGCCAATGTGCTAGTGGTCGACAATTTGATTGCCGAGGTCTCGGCCGAGCCTTTGGCCGTGGCGAACGCTCGGATCATCGATGGCGGTGGCCGGACGCTGATGCCGGGGCTGATTGATGCGCATGTGCACATGGCCATCACTGAACCGATTGCGGATCTGAGGGACAATTTCGACTGGATGTATTGGGGGGCCACATCGACGGTGGAAGCAGAAAAGATGCTGTTGCGCGGCTTTACTTCCGTCCGCGATGCGGGTGGGCCAGCGATGGGGCTTCAGAAGGCCATCGACCGCGGAAAAGCCGTGGGTCCGCGGATCTATCCGTCCGGCCCCGTGATCTCGCAGACCTCGGGGCATGGCGAGCACAGGCACTACACGGAACCGCATCCCAATTTCGAAGGGTCCTCGCCCTCGTTCTTCAACCAGCACCTTGAGTTTCTTGCTGACGGCGTTCCAGAAGTTCTGCGCGCGACGCGGGAGGCACTGCGTCTGGGCGCATCGCAAATAAAGGTCATGGCGGGCGGTGGTGTGTCCTCCAGCGTGGATCCGCTGCACACCGTGCAATACCTGCCCGAAGAACTGGAGGCCGCGGTCAGAGCTGCGGCGGATTATGATACTTACGTTCTTGTACACGTCTACAATGACGAAAGCATTCTGCGATCCATTGAAGCCGGTGTGCAAAGTATCGATCATGCACAATTGATGACCGAAGTGTCTGCTCAAGCGATCAAGGATGCGGATGTTTGGGTTGTCCCATATTACTCGCTTCTGGGGCTGGATGAGGAAACCGTCGTCAAAGTCCTCGGCCCGCTCGCAGCGCCGAAATTTCTTGCGGTTCAGGCCGGATCCAGAAATCAGATGAAGCTTCTGAAAGAGTTTGGCATCGAGAAAGTCGCCTTTTCGACCGACATTATCGGGGACCCTGCCGCACTGACCAAGCAGAATGATGAGTTCAAATACCGCCTCGAGGAGTGGTCCTCTTACGAGGTGCTCATGCAGGCGACGTCGAAAGCCGGTGAGTTGTTGGCCCTGTCAGGCAAACTCAATCCCTATCCCGAAGGTCCGCTCGGTGTGATTGCAGAAGGGGCTTATGCCGACATTCTACTGGTCGATGGAAACCCGGTCGAAGACGCCCTGATCATGACCGACTACGAGAACAACTTCGATCTGATCATGAAAGACGGCGTGATTTACAAGAATACACTCGACTGAGTGTGGCGCGGGGTGAAGTTACCTCGGCATCCCGCGCACCCAAAACACTGAACGAAAGGCCACTCGATGAAACAGCTTAAACAGATTGCAGTGACGGCAAGCGCGTTCGTATTCGCGGCGAGCGTTTCGTTTGCGCAGGACGCTTTGCCTCAAACACTGTTCACCAACGTGCATGTCTTTGACGGCGTGAACGAGGCGCGGATCGAAAACGCCAGCGTTCTGGTTGAAGGTAACCTGATTAAGGAAGTTTCGACCGACGCCATCGACGCGCCGGACGCCACCGTGATCGACGGCGACGGACGCACGCTGATGCCAGGTTTAATCGACAGCCACGTTCACCTGAACCTGACCGGCCTATTTACAAGCTTTGGCGGCGCTGAATATGCCAATTGGGATGGAATTGGCGCAATGGCGGCTGCGAACGCGCGAGATTACCTGATGGATGGCTACACGACGGTTCGGGACGCCTGCGGCCAGGGCGATGCGATGAAGAAGCTGATCGATCAGGATATAATCGTCGGACCGCGGGTTTACCCAAGCGGTGCCTGCATCGGTCCGCAATCCGGTCACACGGACTGGCGGAGCCCGCGTGCCCGAGCCGAAGGTGGCCCTGTCACACAGGTCGAGGAGCTTAATCTCGCGGTCGTCGCAGACGGCGTAGACGAAATCAGGGCAGCCGCGCGCAGAAACCTTAGCTTCGGCGCCACGCAGATCAAGCTTACGGTTGGCGGTGGTGTTTCCTCTGAATTGGACCCCCTCTGGTCCGTTGGGTACAGCGTGGAAGAGATCAAAGCCGCAGTGGACGCGGCCGCATTTTATGACACATATGTGTTCGTACACGCCTATACAGACGAGACTGTCAAACTGGCTCTCGATGCCGGAGTGAAGGTCATTGACCACGGCCAGATGGTCACCGAAGAAACCGTAAAGCGCATGGCAGATGAAGGTATTATCTGGTCTCTAAATACCGCGGGGTTCTCACCGATCCTGTTTGAGCACCCCAACTTTGCGCCCGGCACGCCCGCAGGTATCAAACTCGCGGTTGCTCAGGACCAAAGCAAAGATCTCATTGAACTGGTCAAGAAGTACAAGCCCAAGATTGTGCACAACGTGGATACAGTACTTTCAACGCTTGATCAGGGCCGTGCTCACCGCGATTTCGAGAAGTACCAGTTTGCCGACTGGTTCGGAAATTATGCCATGCTGGTTTCGGCCACATCGGCGGGGGGCGAGCTGGCGCAATTGACAGGACAACGCAATCCTTACCCCGAGAAACTGGGCGTGATTGAAGAAGGCGCCTATGCCGATATCCTGATCGTCGATGGCAACCCGCTTGAAGACTTGTCCGTATTGGGTGCCCAGCCAAAGTGGTTTGACGCAGAACCCCGCCAAGAAGGTTTTGATACCATCCGCGTCATTATGAAGGACGGCAAGTTCTACAAGAACACGCTGGAGTGATAAGCGGAGGCTCTTTGAAATCTGACAATGTCTGCGCCGGATCGAACCTTTTCTGGCGCAGGCAGACAAGCCAAACAGCAATCCCCTGCCGAAGGAAGACACCAGTGCGCATATCCCCGATACTCGCCGCAGTGCTCAGCGTCACCGCTGGGCTTGCGCAAGCCCAAGACACGACAGTTTTCACCAACGCCAATATCCTGACCATGGATGCCGGTTTCTCTGTGGCGCAGGCGATCGCCATTCAGGGCAACCGTATTGTAGCGGTCGGTGCTGAAGCGGATGTGATGGCTGAAGCCGGACAAGGTTCAACGGTTGTTGATGTGGCAGGAAGCACGATTATGCCTGGCTTCATAGATGCGCATACTCATCCTGTTGGCGGGGGTGCCTCTTCTGTCTTTGACAATGTGGGAGTTGACCGTTTTTCCACAGTGGAAGAGGCACTTGAGTACATGAAAGAAGCCTCAGATGGCCAAGGACCTTCCGATTGGGCATTGTTCGTGAACCTCGATCTGGCAACGCAATCCTTTGCCGATGGCCTTGTTACCCGGGATCATTTGGATTCAATCGCGCCCGACACGCCGATGGTCATCTGGCAAGCGGGTGGCCACAAGATGACCGTAAATTCTTTTGTGTTGGACTTGATGGGGGTGACTGACGACGCGCCAGATCCCGAGGGTGCACAATTCGGGCGGTTCGACGACGGTCGTCCAGACGGAAACTTGTCCGGTGGGGCGCTTTTGTTCGGTGCGTTGTCCGTTATTGAGCCTTATCAAAATTACGACCGCGTCGAAGGCACAAAGGCAATCGCTCAGGATTGGGCGACAAAAGGGCTGACAGCAGTTGGCGTGGCCGGGGTTGCCAATCCCGGAGATTGGGAGGTCTTTGAAGCTCTCGGTGCTGACGCTGAGTTTCCAATTCGTACACGTAGCTATCTTCAATGGGCAGAGCTCGACGCTTGGGACGAAGCGGGCGTTGAACCTGGGAAGGGTGATGCCATGGCGCGGGTCGTCGGCTGGAAGATTTCGGCAGATGGATCAAATCAGGCATACACTGGGCTGCAACGCGAACCCTATCTGAATTCGGATAACTACGGGCTCGCTTATATGCTCCAGAACGACATCAACTTTGCGGTATATGACGGAACAAGACGCGGCGGTCAGATGGCCATGCACGGAAATGGGAATGCGTCCATCGACAACATCATCGCTGCGGTCGAAAGAGCCCGTGCAGAAGGCGTTGATGTTGTTCGACCGCGTATTGAACATTGCTCGATCACCGAAGACGATCAGATCGCCAAGCTCAAAGAACTGGACATCTCGTGTTCTTTCTTGATTGCACACGTACTCTACTGGGGAGGAGCGTTCCGGGATACCGTGTTCGGCCCTGAAAAAGCGGTAAAACTGGATCGCACTGGCAGCTTTGAGAGGGCCGGTGTGCCCTATTCTTTGCACACAGATTATTCAGTCTCAGTTCTTTCTCCTCTGGAAATGGTCGAAGCTGCAGTCACAAGATCCCTTTTTACGGACCCGGAGACAGTACTTGGCGAACATGAAAGAGCCTCGGTCGATATGGCGCTGCGGGCGGTTACAAGCGTTCCGGCATTTCAACTCTTGTCCGAAGAAGAGATCGGCAGTCTTGAGGTCGGCAAACTGGCCGATTTCGTGATCCTTGCCCAAAACCCCCGCGAAGTAGCCGCCGAACAAATCAGCGAAATCGAAGTGGAGCAAACCTGGATGGACGGGAAGAGAGTTCATTGAAATCTCCAGCCAGCTTTCCAAGTTGGCTGGCAGCCCCGGAAACCAAAAAAGCGAGAACCTAACATGCGCCAATTCATTTCTGCCCTTGCTGTTATTATTGCAGGAAACCCGCTTTTTGCAGAGGTTGCGCAGATCAATTGGACTGACCTAATCGACCAAGGCGTTCAATCCTACGAGGACCCTTTCCGTGATCTGAGTTACGAACAGATCGACGGCTTGCGGCAGGTGGTGAAATTGCAATCTGAATTGGAAGGAGAAAACCCGCCGGCAGATGCTGCGGAGACGCTGGCCGAGGTCAAGAAATCCCTTTCCGACGAAGGTGTGGATGCCGATTGGCTTATTTCCCAAAGGTGGGTTATCGCCGACCGGAGAAAGCTGGCACGAGAGGCCGGAAACCCTGCGAAAGACGGGGCGATCATCAAACTAGGTGGATTTGTAATCCCGGCACCCGCAGCAGAGGATGGCACGCCCATGGGCTATCTGGTTCCTGAGCGGGGGATGTGCAGCCACGTACCTCCACCACCGCCAAACCAGATGGTTCGCTTGCGTCTGACCAATGGCTGGAATGCAACCAAGATGCATGAACCTATTGTCGTGACGGGCCAGATCCAGATTCAACAAACCAAAGAACGAATGATGGTGGTCGACGGCGTCGTTTCGATGAACGCAACTTTCTCGATGGATGTTTCGGACGTGCAAACCTTCGATCAACCTGCGGTAAGGCGATCATTCACTGCTGAGCATTCTGGTTCAAAAAACGAGCGGGCGGCGGGCCTCCCCAACAAGTTAAGGCGAAACGGTCATTCTCAAACTGAGAAACGATAAATAAAATTATAGAAAGGGCGTACTATGAAACGTTTTGTGCTGGGGGCTCTTTTTGCGGGCTCCGCCACATGGGCCACTGCAGAAGACAACCAAAACATGCGTACGTTTCTGTTCATTGGAACGTCCAACAGTGCCGCGTGGGAGATGCAGATCGCAAATCCCGGCGACCGTGCGGCTAGCGTTAAAGGCGGGATCGAAGCGCTCGGCGGCGAACTTTTGAGTTACTATTGGGGCCTCGGAAACGGAAAAAACTATATCACCGTTTCTCTGCCGAACGATCCCACGTTCATTCAGGCGTTTTACGTTAGCCGTCTGGGTGATGGCTTGCTGGATGACTACCAGATGATCGAATTGATGAGCAGCGCAGACATGGCCGAAGCGCTATCACGCGTGCCCGAGATCAAGGCGCAGGACGATTTGAAGTAGTGGCACAAAATTCAGAAAGAACACCATGAGACGAAATCCCTCTGTGAGAGCTGCAATGGCACGAATAAAACAGACAATGAGCGTGTGCGCAGGAGTGCTTGCCATCGCATCCGGGACATCTGCCCAAGAGAGCAGCGTGCAACGGCAACTGGAGGCAGCAGCCACCGCATCGCTTGGGGGGCCAGCGTCGGCTCAGGCCCAATTGGAACAGGACAGGCTCAGGCGGCTTGAAAACTCCAGATTGCCGGGGCTGGATCGATTTTTTGATCCGTTCGAACAATCTCGCGAAGCTTTTGCCGAGCGAACGGGACTGAACCTTTCCTTCGATTATCAAGCGCTTTACCAAAACTCGTCGGACAGTCTGAATGGCAATGATGAGGCCGCATCCGGTCAGGCACGGATCATCGGAAACTGGGAACTTCTCAATCGTGGGAGTGACAACGCGGGCAGCCTCGTCTTCATCTTGGAGAACCGTCACCTTTTGGGTACGGATTTCGCGCCCGGCGGTCTGGCAAATGAAATCGGGTATCTCGGTGTCACTGGAACGACGTTCAGCGACACAGACACAACTCTGTCGGTCGCCTATTGGTCGCAAGCCTTGCCGGGCATCAACGGAGGCTTTGTGGCAGGTCGCATCGATCCCGGCGACTATTCGGATATCCTTGGCTATGTGAACCCGCGCACGACCTTTTCGAATTTTTCGATCCTCTTTAGTCCTGTGCTTCCCATTCCCGACCCCGGCTTTGGAATTGCAGGCGGCGGATACATAACCGACCAGATTTACGCGCTTGGCGTCGTCAGCGATGCAAATGGGTCGCTCACTGATGTGGAATGGTTTCCAGGTGGCTCGGAGTTTTTCACTTACGGTGAGATCGGCTGGACGCCCGCAAGAGACCAGCGATACCTCACAAACGTCCATTTGGGAGTTTTCCATGTGGACGACAGAGAAGACGCAGGCGTACCCGGCGGTCACGGAGCAATACTTTCGGGGAATGTAACCCTAAACGAGAGTGTCATGCTGTTCGGCCGTCTTGGTTGGTCAGATGGCGATGCGTCGATTGCGAAACGTGCCGTCAATGCCGGTGTCATGTGGCGCCCCGGATTGTATGACGACTTGTTCGGGTTTGGCGTGACAGTCGCCGATCCAACCGATCCAAGTCTCGATACACAGACTACAGTCGAAGCATTTTACCGTCTGGATATTTCCGACAACCTCGCGCTTACGGCAGATGTCCAGTATCTGAACAATCCCGGCTTCACCGATGATGATCCTCTGGTGTTCGGGCTGAGGTTGAGATTCAACTTATAAGACAGAAAAAATACGAAACCTCATCCTTATACTTGGTATTCTGTAGGCCGGCTTCCGCTTTTAATATCACATGGAAAGTCAAGGTAGTCAGACAGCTTGATAATAATTGTCTGGTCTGTCTGGCAAAGTCAAAAACGATCGTTTCCGCAATTCACGATTTCTTGCGGCAACACCGCATTCACTTGGCCGATTCGGTATCGCAATACTGCCTCTCGAAACCATCTTCTCAGAACTTTTGTCTTGTGATGAGTTTCGAGAAACCAGCCGCAAAGCTGACGTTCGCTGCGACCTGACCAGGGTCCGCACTGGGCTCGAAGCAGACAGCCGACCGATCTTCTAGGATGTCTCCTACAATAAGATTACCGGACGCTGGAAGCATGATCCAACCTATCCAACCTAGGCAACCTCGCTCTGAGGTTTGCTTTAAAAGAGGTGGCCTAGTTCGTTACTAGCCGTGGTGCCTTCAAACTAAACTAAAGAGAAATGTTGGACAGGTTGGATAAGTGGGATCAGATAACAGCCATACAGGGGGACGCATGACATCACCCCTGCAGGGCCACCGCACAGGGAACGGTGTTTTGGTTCTGGGCGGGGGAGTGTTGCTGAAGTCCAGAGAGGATCGGTCACAGGTGCTCTGGTTCTTCCGCTGCACTTCCGCTGCAGTGCGCTGCACTTCTGACCTTGTTTGGCCGATCACATCGTGTGTTTGCCTTGCATGTCACGTGCGCTGTTGAACATGTCGCGTGTTGCACTTAATGACACTGCATGCGACACTCAACTCACTGACAACATGGGCACTTCTGCGTGGTTGAACGTGCGTGTGGAGGCAGTGCATGACATCGCAACGTGGTCGTGCTCCCGTGGCTCAACTGGATAGAGCAGCCCCCTCCTAAGGGGCAGGTTGCAGGTTCGAATCCTGCCGGGGTCGCCAACAAAATGTTGAGATAGATCGAAACGGGGTTTGAAGGAAGGTGGAGCCATAGTTGGCGCGCGCAACTCTGGCACCTGTCAATTCCCGTAATCAGATCGACACGGGCTTCGCCTTGACACCACGTTTTGATTTTTTGATCATGCCTGCGGAAAAGTCACGATGTACACAGAGTTAGAATAGCCTGTATGTTGATTGGCAAAGTGGTAAACGAGTAAAAAAATCGTTCAGCAACAGAACGGTATCAGCAGGCAAGTATTCCAGATGTCCCCGACGCCAAGTGTCACCCGACCGATTGAGATCGCCTCAGCATCTGAGGCGGCCGGGCTTGATGCCTTTTTCCTGGCAGGCGAACATACCGATGCCTGGTTTGAGCGAGGCTCGGATATTCTGATTGTCTCGTTTTATAATCTGGCAACGGTTGGCGAGCATGAGCTGCCTCACCCTTGGTTCTACGGTAATGCCCTTAAACAGAACTACTCGATCCTTGGCCTGATTGCCCACCGCAAGGACTGGTATCGGAACGACGATGCGCCGCGCCTTTTGACAGAGCTGCGGGAGGCCGGGGTGTTTGAAGGTTTCCGCAGAATTCTTTTCATTGGCACCTCGATGGGCGGATTTGCGGCGCTGACTTATTCATCCCTTGTACCGGGTGCAGCCGTGTTGGCCTTTAGCCCGCAAAGCACCTTGGCGCCTGAGATCGTTCCCTTTGAAAAGCGCTATAAGAGAGCACAGAAACTCATTGACTGGACCGCGCCCGCACATCTTGATGCAGCCGGGTCGTTCGAGCATGCGTCAGATGTAACCATTGTCTATGACCCGCATGTGCCAGAGGACAAGGCGCACGCTGCGCGGCTTGCGGGAGACAACGTCCAATTCATCCACGCCCGCCATATGGGGCACCAAGCCATTCGGTTGCTCAAACATCTGGATGCTTTGCCTCTCATCTTCAAAGGCGTTGCAGAAGATAACTTTGATCGCGCAGGATTTTTTCGCCAACTCCGGACTCGTCGTAGTGAATTGCGATGGTTGCGTGGATTGTTCGGGGCTGCCCATGCTCAAGGGCACCAAAAACTCTTGCTGGCGACAGCGCGCAGCCTAAAGACAGATAACCCAAGAATGCGCCGATACTTGAACCGTGTCAGCCAAAGGTTTGAGGAGGAGGCAAAGTTAGAAAGCGATCATAGTTTTGTGGCCTCTGACCCGCCTCCGGAAGCACCATTTTCTGGTGAAATTGTATCGTTGGTTAATGCGTTGGTTGTTCCCCAAACCGCCCCAAAGGCGAAACACGCTTTTGGTGTGCTGACCTCTGAGGGGGCTTGGTGTGAAATGTCACAGACCTGGATCATGAACAGGCTGGCATCCAGAGCGCCGACGATCGAACAAGGTGAGGTGATTGAGCCGTTGCCCGGGACGCATTTGTTTGCCGGTCATTTCCGCGGCCATTTTGGTCATTTTCTGGTTGAGTCCACCAGCCGACTTTGGGCGCTGGATCATATCGGCGTTCGCCCGGACAGTATCTTGTACGTTCCCTTTGGAGAGGTTGAACCGGGGCAGCACACTGTCATCGAAAAGTACAAGACGTTTTTTCATCTCTTGGACATCGATATGCCGGTTCAATCTTTTGGGTCTACCATGCGGGTTGAGAGACTGCTGGTGCCGGAGATTGGGTTCGGGTGGGTGAACAGGTTTGCTGGTTCTCCAGCCTATCGGCAGTTCTTTCAGTCGCGCTTGATGACCAAGGTCAAACCGGAAGGGCCGCCAGATCTTTATGTGTCTCGGTCCAAATTGCGCTCGCATCTGGGACAGATCATCGGTGAGCAGGTGATCGAACGAAACTTGGCGCGTCTTGGCTATGATGTGTTTTACCCTGAAAAGCATCCGATCGAAGTGCAACTGGCCCGCTACAAGGCCGCGCGCAGAATTGTGGCGTTAGACGGCTCAGCTTTGCACCTTGTGCCATTCGTCATGGCGCCCGGTGGCTCAGTTGCAATGATCAAGCGCCGTTCGACCGCAAATATTGATGACTACCGTCAGCAGTTCCGCGCCTTTTGTGGCGTTGAAGTCGACGGTATCGACGCTCTGAAGCATGACTGGATTTCTAACGATAAAAACAAAATTGACATGCGCTCTGTCGGCGAACTTGATTTTGTAAGCGTTTTTCAGCAATTGGCGGACGCAGGATATGTGCCGTCCGATTTCAAACCGGACTTGCCAAATTCACAAGAAATGGATGCTCTGCGGGAAACAGCAATTCTAAATCGCAACGGACAACTGCGCCAGGTCGGGGCCACCTCGGTAAAGGTTGGGTCCTAATGGGTATTTTTGACTGCCATTTGACCGACACAACGCGATGTTCACGAGGTGCATTCCATGACCGTTGAGAGGATTATCCTTCATGTTGGCACCCCGAAGACGGGGACGACATCCCTGCAGACAGCGCTGGTCGCTCAGGAAGAGGTGCTGGCCAAAGAGGGAATCCGGTATCTAAAATCCTTTCGGGCATCGGTCAGCCACAACAGGTTGATCCAAATGCTCAATCGCGGAGGGGAAGAGGCCAAGAAAGTAAGGCGCAAGACGTTGCGCGAGATTGGTCAAAGTGAGCAATCGACGATCCTTATTTCCACAGAAATTGCCTATGGTATTCGCCCAACCAAAGCGTTGATGACCCTCTTTGAGGAACGGTATCCCGGCAAGGCTGAGATCGTGTTTTACGTCCGCCGACAGGACCTGTTTCTTGAGGCAATGGCCAAACAGAAACTGAAAAGCGGGCATTACAAAGGTGAACTGGATAGTTTTATTGCGGCGCGCAAAAAAAACGGCTTCTTCATGAAGTACATCAAGCGGGTTCAGAAGAACTTTCCGGGCACAAAAATCACTTGCCGCCCCTATGACCGCCGCGAATTGCTGAACGGCGATATCGTGGCGGACTTTATGAGTTTCCTAGGCGTAGACTATCAGCCAGAGGCGGATGAACCCAAAAAATCCATCAATGTAACGCCTTCCAAAGAGCTTGCCATCGCCTTGTCGTTACAAGAGTTCGCTTCGCCCTATCATCGACGAAGCACGATCAGCGAAATCCACCAAAGAGTGCCCAGCCTGTTCAGGTCCAAAGACATTATGGATGCGACAGAACGAAAGGCGTTCCTAGAGGAATTCCGTCAAGACAATCGTGCGTTGTCTCAGTTCAGTGGATACGATGTCGAAGGGTTGTTCAACGACACCGTAGATTTTGAAAAAGAGAGCAACCTGATCACAGACGCGACGGAACAAAAGGACATCATGCAACTTGCGACGGATACGGTTCGGGACGTGGCCTTTGAGCTTCACCCAGCACAGAAACAGGCAGAGGGTTAGCTCCATGCAAGCCGATTTTCTTAAGCAGAAACCTCACCCAACCGCGCAGTTTGACGTATTGAAAGAAGTATAGGGCATGACACAAGAGTCTGAAGTCGCCGCAGTTTTTAATGGGTTCAAAATCCCCAAGTCGCGATACATCAAAGAGGGAACGGGCCACCGATTTGAAGACGGTAAGTACGAGCGTAAAGAGCTCGAGGCGGGCACGGCACTTCTGCGCGAAGATGATCGGATTATTGAGATGGGGGCTGGTCTGGGCGTTGTGGGCGGATACTTGGCCTACAGCAAACCAACGGTCGAGCTTTGGTCATTCGAGGCCAATCCAAATCTCATCCCTCACATCGAAGAGATTTACGGCTTAAACGACCTGGGTCCGCGTGCTCGTGTGAGCAACAACGTCGTGCTGACCGAGGATGATCTGCCCGAGACAATCCGATTTCATATCTATGGCTGCTACCTTGGTTCTTCATTGTTTGACCGACCGGACAAGCCCCGCCCCTCGGTCGAAGTGCCGACGTTTGCGTGGTCCGAGATTTGCGAGAGTTACAAGCCAACCTTCTTGCTAATGGATATCGAAGGTGGCGAACTGGACTTTCTCGAGAACGCAGACCTGAGCGGTTTGCGCACCGTGGTGATCGAATTTCATCCTGACCGGTACGGCATCGACGGAATGAAGCGCTGTAAGCGGATTTTGCGCGGGGCCGGTTTTGAACCTAACAAAGAGCTGAGTACCCGCACCGTTTGGGGCGCCGTCCGGAGCTAGCGATTGCTGCGCTACGTGGTGGCGTTGAATTCGAACCCATGTGACCGACAGCATTCCTCAAGCGCCGCAGACATTGGAGCGTATGCAGGGTGCGAGGGGCCAAGGTCGTGTTGCTGCCAATAGTCCTGATGAATGTCGTAAAGCTGGGTGCTGCCATCTTCATACCGGATGAACCGATAGTCGCCTTTTCTGATCGACGCATTGTCATGATAAAAGGTAGGGACGGCCCTGTCTGCTTCGGTTGCTCCGGCGAGCATTGGTTTGAGGGAACGTCCGGGTAAGTCTGCGTCGGGTGCCGGCAAATCCACAAGATCCAGGATCGTCGGCCCGACATCAAGAAGTGCGACTGGATCGTGAATGCTTTGCCCCTGTTTTGCGTCTGGATCGTAGATGATGAGCGGCACGCGTGCGACCTGTTCCCAGAGCGTCGTCTTGCGGTAGAGATTGCGGTTTCCAAGGTGAAACCCGTGGTCAGACAGAATGACAACAATGGTATTGTTGGCGTGCGCGGATGCCTGCAAAGCTTCCCAAACGCGGCCAAGGTGAAAGTCTCCGTGGCTCAATGCTGAGAAATAGTTTCGAACGCTGCACCGCCACCATTCTTTGTCCCCTTTTTTCAGGAGCGGATTTTCGGGCATATGCTCTGCGGCGTAGTCATTATGGTCGAAACCATCCTGCCATTCCGGCGGCATTTCAAAGTTGTTTACGTCGTACATCTCTTTGAAGCGCGCCGGTGTGACATGCGGCCCATGCGGACTGTAAAACCCGACCTCCCGATAAAATGGCGCATTGCCTTCGTAGTTTTGCAGGAAATCAATCGCAGAATTTGCGGCCTGATGATCGTAATAAGTCACGTCATCTTTTGGATCTGTCGTTGCCCAGCCTTTCCGGTGCCCACCAAAACTCTTTATTTCCAGATGCTTGGGGATACGCATATCACCGTCAAACCGCTTTCTTCTGTCCGAGTAAAGCTGGCGGTGAATGGGGCCTTTCAGCATGCCATTGTTGCTGTGATAGACCTTGCCCCCGGACGAGCAGTAGTATCCGTTTTGCTTGAACGTGGCAGGCCAGACCTCCTGAGGCTGTACCCTGTCAAACAACGCAACATTGTTGTCGAAAATACCGGTCTGATGAGGGGCCTTGCCAGACAACATGCTGGACCGTGAGGGCCCACAAATCGGCGCCTGACAATAGGCAGATCGAAACACCGATGCTTGGTCACAAATGCGGTCAAGGTTGGGTGTTTGCAGGGGCTCGTTGTAGGCAGTTTTTTGGTCCCAGTAAGATATGCAATCGTCAAAACTAACAAGCAGAACGTTTTTTCTTTGTTCCGTCATGCTTTAGTTCCCAAATTTGCCTGTACCAATAATAATCAAAATGGCCGAGAGGTCCTGCTTTCGCAACTTGAAAGTGTCAGAAAGCTGGATTAGCGCCCGGCCAGTCTCGTTCCAACCGATCGCAGCCGTTTTGCCGCCTCTGTTCTGTCGCGATACGCAGCAAATTGTCCAAATTGCAGCGTGTTGTCGCGGCGGCGCCCCTTGCGCCGCTCTTCTCGAAAAGCCTATATCTTAGGTCTGTTCTTGCGAGAATGAGTTTGCGGAGATCCCAAGTATGAGTGAGATTTTGGAAGAGTCTGCGATTGCCGATTTGAGAAATGCCAAGACGACCTTCCTCTGGATCGAAGCAATGGAAGACCTGGTCAATTGCCTTAAAAATGCCTTTACCGAACACCTCAGCCTCGAAGATCGCGCGGTCTACGTTGAAAGAAACGCCACGTTGCTGGTCGTCTTTGAAAGAGTCAGTGATGTACTTGCCAGAGGCGGCGAGCAGATGCCAACGGGATGGGAGCGTGCCAAGAAAGACGGCTTAAGCTATCTGGGTGTGTATGTGGGCGAAGACGACGAAAGTTTCTTTCGCGAAGCGCTATCCCTTTTTGAAGAACTCGCCAGCGAAGGGATTTTTGAAAAGCACAACAGAATTGTGTTCTTTGGAACTAAGGACTTCTGCGGTGTCGCCAGCGCCTTCTCGGCATTTTCGTCCAATTCGACTGTCTTACTGGTTGAACCTCCGCAAGCCGTTATCGATGCGGGTGCGTTGGGGCGTATTGAAAACGACGAGACGCAAATCAATCAGATCCCCCGCAGCAGTATCTACAATGCCCTGAGTGCGGCAGATGGGGTTGTCACTGCGTTCGATCCGAGCGTTTACAAAAACCTTGATCATTTCAAAGGTGAAATTGCCGGGGCTCGGTTTTTCAATTGCCGCCATATGGGGTTCAAGACGGAACTTCATTTGCGCAAACTGCATATCCTCGACAGTCTCATCAGCGAAGTCGCCTCGGAAGATCCGCAATTTGGCAATTTGTATCGGGATCTTAGGATTAGGCGGAAAAGCAGACAGTATTTGCGGCAATTGCTGTTGAAAGCCAACCAAAGCGAAAGACCGTGGTTAGAAGAGCTTTTGTGCAAGCATGTAAGTGCGGAAATGAGCCTTCCGACGTTTACGAGACGGTTGCGCGTGCTTCTGGCTGCCAAAGACCAGCAGGTCTAAGCCAGTCTTGCAGCACTATTCCTGATCCGTTTCGTCCTGCGGTGCCAATCTCGCGACGAACCGTTGTCCGGTTGCTTCCTGCAGGTACCTCCGGGCCGTTTTTAAATGCCCAACATCCTTGAGGTTCTGTTTGTTGCGATAGTGAATCGTGTAGACGTCTTGATCCTCGGGCAGGGATTTTCCTCTGAGTTTACCACCCAGAATAAAGTGCTGCTCTTCAGGCAAGATGTTCCAGTTCAAACCAGCCCGCCTGATCGCTGCCGGCAGCGTCATCTGGTCCAGATAGGGGCGGCGGCGGTCCAGCGTTTCAACCTTGTCCACGATCTGGGCCGTTTCATACCAGACGTCCGGAAAGCGTCCTTTGCCGGTGTCATTTTCAGGAAAAACAACAAGACCCGAGCTGAAATAGGGGATCACCTCGCCCTTGCTGCGCCGCATCAAGGCGTATCGCTCCTCGGGAATATCCATATCGAGGGCGCCATAGATATCATCCCAGATCGACTGTTCAGCCCACAGCATCGAAGCGGCCATGGAACACGAGACATGTCCTTCTTTGATGATGTTGGACGGCTGATTGTCGCGAAGAAACAAGACGTCCGAGTCAACAAACATCGAATAGGTGCTGTCCCGCGGCTCAAGACAGGCGAGGATCTTGTTGCCATGGGGGTAGGCAGGGTCAAACATGCCATCGGTTTTGAAGGTTCGAACTTCGGATCCCATTAGCTCATGCGCCTTCAGCACGCCGGTACTAAGTTCGGAATACCGATGTTCCGGGCAGTACCCGACAGCCTGAACGTCAGCAGGAAAGTGCTTTCGGATCGATGCCAGCAAATTGCAGGCCATCATTTCGTAATCTGGCGGCTCGACGATAAAAAAGATTGTGAGCTCTGGTGTGTCGGACACTGGATTTGCCCCTCGGGTTACTTCAACGCCAGGCTAGGATCGATGCCGACCTGCTTACACATGCGGTCCGCATAGGATCCCTCGAGCGGCACATTCTTACGCCACCAAGGTTTGGTCCCGTTGGTGTAAAGGTGCACCGACAACGTGTTGTCTGTAAAATGCCCTTCCACGCGCCCATAAGGATCATAGAAAATGTCGTTCAGCTGGAATGGCACAGGATACAAATAGTCTGGCGACAGTGCCTTGTCATAGTCACCCGATTGCTGTGCGAAATAGGTAAAGGCCTGGGGTCCAAACGCGGTGCGCTCGGCCTTGTAAATCCGAACGGCGTGCGGTTCGGATGCAAAGCGATCCAGCTTGCGGCGTTGGTTCTTGTTAAACCAAGGCGGCGCCTCGGGCAGATTCTCATAGTAATCGAGCAGCATGTCGATCAACTCGCCCTTTGGCGGGATGTAGACAACGCCGCAGTTCAGGGCGCCGCGGAACCCGTGACCGGCATAGATATGTTGCATCTCGTCAGGAAAGGGCTTGTGGCAGAACGCATCGCAGTCGATCCAGATCGCGTCGGTCTTTTGGATCATCTTGTAGCGAAAGACGTTGGACAGAAACGACGCGCTTGTCTGATCGACGATCGACATGTCGATGTCCATGATCTCGGATGCGGGCCGGATTTCGACGCCTTCAGGCGCATTCTGAACATCATCTGTGCAATACAGCGTGGTCGGATGTCCCGCGAGAATATGGGATTTCAGACAGATCTGATTTAGGTAATGAAGGCTCTCGCCAATCCAAAGAGACGCAACTGGGCGACGGTTTAACTCTACCACAAAATTCCCCGATTCACTTATGATTTGGGGCCGTACTGCTAAGACGGGCCTGTATTTCTTTTGGCTAAAGAAATGACTGTTTTTGGGTTGTTTGTCTAGAGTCTTCGGTGTCTTGCCGAGGGTTGGCCACGGAATTGCCTACCATCTTGAGGGGCGATGTGGCAGT
Source organism: uncultured Shimia sp. (assembly GCF_947498095.1). Classification (GTDB taxonomy): domain Bacteria; phylum Pseudomonadota; class Alphaproteobacteria; order Rhodobacterales; family Rhodobacteraceae; genus Shimia. The sequence continues at coordinate 558,600 of NZ_CANMJE010000001.1, forward strand.
TTACCGGCAAGAACCGGAACACAAGCAAAAATACCGGGACAGAGCGGCAATGAGTAAGAGTAAGCAGAACAAAGGTGGGCAGGGCAAAGGCAAAGCTAAGCCTAAATCCGTTGTTTCCAAGATTTACGGAACCGTCGATTTCCCGGTTAAGCCAAATGTCAGCCCGCATGGGCGCGTTACGGCTGTGTCGATGATGAAAGATGAAGGGCCGTTTGTTCTTGAGTGGGTCGCGCATCACTTGGCGTTGGGTTTCACGGATCTGATCGTCTTTACCAATGACTGCTCTGACGGCACCGATGACATGTTGATCCGGTTGGAAGAGCTGGGTCTGGCCCATCACCGCCGTAACGATATCCCAGAAGGTATCCGGCCACAGCCATCAGCCCTGAAGCACGCGCAGGTGGATCCGCTTGTCTGCGACAGCGACTGGCTGTTGGTGTTCGACGCGGATGAATTCCTCTGTATCCGTCACGGCGATGGCAGTCTGGATGGCATGATTTCCGCAGCAGAAGAGGTGGGCGCCAACGGCATCGTCATCACTTGGCGCATCTTTGGATCTGGTGGTGTGCATGACTGGTCCCGTGATCCGGTGACCGAGCAATACCTGCAAGCTGCGCCGCCGATGTGGAACAAGGGTTGGGGCGTCAAAACCCTGTTCAAGTTCGACCCGGAATACTGGAAGCTCGGCATTCACCGCCCCAAGATCAAGAACAAACACCTCGAAACCGGCTTTCCGGATCAGGTGCAGTGGCTGAACGGATCTGGTCGGCCAATGGAAGACTATTTCAAGTTCCGTGGCTGGCGCTCGATTGTGCGCACCGTTGGCTATGACTGGGCGCAGTTGAACCACTACGCCGTCAAGTCGATCGAAAGCTACGCGATCCGCAAGTTCCGCGGCAACGTGAACCTCAAGAAAGACAAGTACAACTCGGACTACTGGGCGCTGCAGGATCGCAACGAGGTGCATGATGCCTCGATCCTGCGCCATTCCGAACGCCGCAACGAGATCCTCGAGCAATTGCTGACAGATCCGGTTCTGAACGACTTGCACTTCAAAGCGGTTGAAAAGGCCGAAGCACGGCTGGCTGAGTTCAAGGCAACACCGGCTTATGACGAGCTTGTCGCGGGTCTGAAGAAAGCTTCAGAGGTGCCGATCGCCGAAGTTGATGCCAAGCCCCCAAAACCACGCGATGCGGCAAAGATCGCGGCTTTGATGTCTGAGGTCGAAAAGAAGGTTAACCAGAAATCCAAAGGGGAACGCGCTGAGCGCGTGCAACCTGATTGGACCACAGCGGGTGACCTCTATGTAAATGGCACCATCGACATAAGCGGTGACACGCCTCTGCAATACTTCGAGAACCAGAAACTAAAGGTTCCCGCAGACCCGCGTGTTTTCACGCCCGGCACCTTGCAGCGGGTGGTGGATGGAAAATATGAGAGGAACATAGCTCGCGGTCTCGCGCGGATGGTGCCTCAAGGGGCCACTTTCGTCGAGGTCGGTGCCGGTGTTGGGTTCCTTCCGGCGGTCGTGAAAACCCAGATTCCGTCCGCTCAGGTCATCGCGCAGGAAGAAAACACGGCACTGGCAAGTGTGGCCGAGAGCATCTGGGCGATGAACAGCATTGAACCAAGCGACATTCAGCATTCCAAAGACCCCTTGGTACAGACGCAGGACAGCCCGAATGAGGCGTCGGGGTTAACGGACTTACTGGTCGAAGCGTCCAGCAATGTGTTGGTGGTCAGCGACCCAAGCATCAACGCGACGATGCTTGCCACGGCCGTTCAAAAAACCGCGCCAAATCTGCCCAAAGTGATCCTCATAACCGCACGCGCGCTAAACGGCCAGATCAAGCAGAACGTGATCGAGCCGCTTTTGGTTGAGCAGGGTTACAAACTGGAAGCCGAAGCGCCGTTCATTTCAGCGGTGATGTACCGGTTGGCTTGAACGTGGCCGTTGCCTTGAAAGACCGAACTTAGCTCGTGGTCAGACACGAAAAAGCCCGCCCCTGTAAAGGAGCGGGCTGAACATCACGATGCGACCGTGACTTAGAAGAAGAATTTCACGCCAAAATACGGGCCATGCTGGATGGTTTCATACGCAAAATTTCCGCCATCTGTGCTGTAGTCGACGCTAAAGTAGCGATAGCCAAATGTCAGAGCCGTGTTGTCCCAAGGCTGATAGTCAAAGCCCAGATTGACGCTGTATTGAAGGTCATTACCGCCAGCGCCAAAGCCACCTGCGTCAGCCGAAGCCATGGTCGACCATCTATCGTTCAGACGCCACATGCCACGAATGCCGATGACGGGCTCAATCCAATCTTCATCTCCGCCGAAGGTTGGGCCCACCGTCTGGATGGTCTGCTTGATCGAGTTCCAGCGCAATCCGCCCTGAACGTCGATTGCAAAGGGTTTGCCATTCGCAGTTGTGCCGTGAGAAACCCGGTAAGCGCCAAGAAGTGCTGCCCACTTCTGGCGCGAAGTAATCTCTACGTTTCCAACTCCAAGCGGAGACTTGTCCGAGATACCGGCATAGTTGGCGTCAAAGATAACACCCCAATTGCCCTTCCAAGCCTCGTAGCGGCCTGCAGCGGCAAAGTCCAATACGTCCAGGATGTCACCCAAATCCATATCAAAGTCGCCGGAGTTGCCTCCAATTGTCGATGTACCTGTGGTGCTGACCGGAGCAAACAAATAGATCGCGGCGCCATGGCGCCACTCATCGCTTTGGGTCTGTCCGGGCGCTGGCAAGGATTGGGCGGAAACATGGGTTGCGGGGATCAGTGCTGCCGAAAGCAAAAGAGCGGCAATTCTGCAATTAGTCATAATATCCTCACGGTTGGGCGGGTTGTTTTGAGTTCTTGGAAGAGTTTAGCACTCTTAACTCATACCCGCTATGGACGAAGAGCCGGGGCGCAAAAAAGGCTCCAACAGTGTTACCTTATTGCTCAACTGAAGCCCGCTTCAGCATGAATGCTTCCACTGCGGCCTGTGTTTCTGGGCGAAGGTTCTCAATGCCTTCGTAGGGAACACCAAAAGCTGGCGGAACGTCCGGGTACTTCTGTTTGCGCGCCATGTGACGCTCTAGAATACGCACGAACTCTTTACCGCCCCAAGCACCCACTTCGGTCGAGACAGGATACTTCTCATGGGTGTCTCGGTAGACATCAAAGAAATCCGCAAGGATCGGGCTTTCGCCGGGTCCAGGCAGGTTCAGTTTGAGATGGTCCTTGATGATCGCCTTGGGTGAGTGCACCGAGTAAACGATCAGGTGATCGCGACGCCCCTTGGTGTCATCGAGCAAAAGCGATGCCGATTGATCCACGCCATCGACCAGACGATCGCGTGGGATGTGTTTGTCAGAACCGGTAAAGCGCGCCAGCGTGGTGTAAAGGTCCGAGACGTGGATGATGTTGTTCGCAATCGCGTCTTCACCAACCATGCCGGGCCAACGAATAAAGGCGTCAACGCGAATGCCACCTTCCGTGGTCGCGCCTTTGCCCCCACGGAACACCATCGGTGTAAAGCCGGATCCGGGCGAGTATTTGGTGAAGTGACCGTTGTCACCCATCAACACCACAATCGTGTTGTCCGCGATGTCCAGTTTGTCCATCTCGGCCATGATTTCGCCGACCCATGTGTCCAGTTGCTGCAACTTGTCCGCATAAAGACCGCCGTTCGGAGACTCGGGGCCGGTGCGTCCGGTGCGCGTATTGTCCAGCGGGATCAGCGGCCAGTACTGCAGGAAGAATGGCTCATCCTGAGCCGCCAGTTCCCGCATTTTTTCAAGTGTCTGATCTTGATAGCGCTGGTTCATCTCGTCGTATTTATGAGCGTCCCAGGTCTCACCGGGTTCCATGCCAACTTCGCGGATCGGCCCGCCTGCCGCGCCTTCGATACCAAGGACCATTGCCGAGGGATCAGGGCGGAAGAATTCATCCAGAACATATTTGTCATCAAAGTCCTTGATGCCGACAGATACCTGCTCGCGAACAGCCGAGTCAGAGTAAATCGTCAGCTGGCCTTGCTGGTGAATTGGGTGTGCAGCCCAGTCGAAGCCCTGGTTCATGGCCCAGCTTTCGGCGATATCGCCCATGTGCCATTTACCAACGTGTACGGTGTTGTAACCTTCTGCCTTGAGAAGCTCTGCCAGCGTCACTTCGGCACCGGGCAGCCCAAAGCCTGCAATGTCAACTGTCGTATCACCCATGCCCATGCGCACCGGCAGGCGACCGGTGGTAAAGGCCACGCGGGTCGGGGTGCAGGACGGCTCGGTGTACATGCGCGCCATGCGCAGGCCTTGATCCGAAAGCTCGTTGATGAAGGGGGTCGAAATACCGCGAACAGCGTTCAATTCGGGGATACCCATGTCGCCGAACCCGATGTCGTCCACCAAGATGTACAAGACATTCGGAGGTTTGCCTTCGTTGCCTTCTCTAAACTCGGAAAGCATATCATCAACGGCTGCGTTATCCTCGGCCCATTGTTCGGCGTTTTGTGCATGCAGAATGTAGTATTCGGCGTCTTGGACGATTGGATTGTCCTGAGCCACCACTGCGGCACCGATCACGCTCGCTGCAATCGCCGTGCTTAGGATGTGTCTCATTTCGCTTCCTCTTTTGAATGTCTTTTTGGGCTATATGGCTCAAAAATCGCCGATATCTCGTTTTCCAATCCTCGGATTGAATCCATCATGTCTTGTCGTGCCTGCAAATCCAGCTCTGCACCTCGCTGCGCGTAGATCTCCGAAAGTGCTTCGAGGTCATTACATATCTCTGACAAGGTGGCGTTGCGCTTGCGGCTAGCTTCGATCCGGTTGTAAAGGGCCGGAAATCTTGTCTGAAGGTAGCTCACACTTACCACCCTTCCAAGTTTGATCTGATTTGTGCTTGAGCGTGCATTCGTGATTCAAGTCTAAGTTGTCGGTCTGGGGGTGGATAGGTTTGAATAGGTCTGTTACGGTAACAAAGTAGAAATCAGGTGATACAAATCAGTGACCTAAGATACTGATAAATAATCCCTTTCAAAGGCATGCGCTGGTGGATAAATCAAACACGGAAGTCGACGAACGCGCTATTCGCGATGCAGTGAGCCGTATACTTCAAAGTCCGGAATTTGCGCACGCGAAACGGTTACGTGGGTTCGTGGCTTACGTGGTGGGCGAGGCACTCGAGGGCCGCAAAGACTTGATCAGCGCCCGAACAATCGCCCAGGACGTGTACGGCCGTGGCAATATGGAAAACGACTCCGACCTGAGTGTTGTGCGTGTTGATGCTGGCAGACTTCGCCGTCGTCTGGCTGAGTATTACGCCGGAAGCGCACAGGGCGATCCTGTTAGAATTGACATTCCGATGGGGTCCTACAGCCCGGAATTCAGTGTCGGGAAACCGACAATCCCGGCGGACACAACCGATGAAAAAACTGAGCGCCGCGTTACTGGGCGTCTCGCGATCGCGGCCCTTCTGGGGGTATTGGCGCTGTCGATGTTCCTCTTGATAGATCGTGTTCGCGAAGCAAATGTCCCCGCGGTCAACCCCTCTTCCGAAGTGAAATCTGCAACAAGGCGGGCCTTGTTGGAAAAATCACCTTCTGCCTTACAAGCTGCCAATCAAGCCGAGCAGGCGCGTAATCTGTTGTTCCCAGCGCCTGACCCCGTGCGTTTGCAATTGGTGTTGAGCCTCTTTCAGCATGTCATTGATTTGGATGACACATATTTCGGAGGCTATGCAGGAGCGGCACAGGTCACCGGATTGTTGGCGGCGTTGATACCCGAGGGGCCGGATCGGGATGCGGCTTTGGAACAGGCCAAAGCCTTTAGCTCTCGGGCTGTCAGCCTCAGGCCGGATTCGTCTTGGGTTCAATCCGCCGCAGCCTGGGTCGCGCTGTGCGACAGGGATTACGCCACCGCCAAGCGATTGTCTGAAAATGCCCTGGAGTTGAACCCCAATGACCTGCACGCCCGCGAGATTGACGCGTTGATATCGCTCTTCACGGGCGATTTTCAAAGAGCCGTCAAAATGAGCGATCCAGCAAGCTATCTTGCGGCGGGCATCGAGCGGGGAACCAGCCGAAACGTGTTCGCAATCTCCAAGTTCTATCTGGGTGATCCCGCGGAAACTGTGCATCAGTTCGAGATTCTGATTGGCCAGGGCGAACCGATTAGCGAAATCTCAATCTTCTATCTGGTTGCCGCCCTGTGGAAGATTGGCGAGCACGAGGCCGCACGCGATTATGTCTCGTATTATCACAAGGCTTGGTCAAAGGGTCGGGTTGACCAGTTGCTTGCCCGAGTTTTCATCTCAACCGAATATTTGGAAGGGCCGACTGCCCTGTTCCGTGAGGCCGGCGGGTTCTAAGCCAATCGCATCAATCCGAAATCCCAAAACAGGACACGGCCTCGCGGACGTTGTGCAGCTCAACGGCCCCCAGAGGTGTTCCGGGGCACTCGGGTGTTGTGAAATCTGAACTGGCAATGATGCGGTAGCCCGCTTTCTTGCCGAAATCCCCCAGCCGCGCGGCAACATTGGCAGCATGGCCAATCACGGTGAAATCCAACCGTTCGCGCGAACCGATATTGCCATAGGTCACACAGCCATAAGAGATGCCGATCGAGCAATCGGCCTTGTATCCCTCGCTGCGCAATTCAGCCAGACGTGCGACGATCTCTCGGGCGGATGTCAGAGCCTCAAGCCGGGCCTTGGAGGCGTCGCCTTCATTTGGGAAAACGGCCAGAACAGCATCTCCGATAAACTTTAGAACTTCGCCACCATGCGCATGAACGCAATCGGTCACACTGTCAAAAAACGCGTTCAGCATTTCGATGTAGTCGGCTTGTCCCAACTCTTCGACCAGTCTGGAAGAGTCGCGCAGATCACAAAACATGATGGCGGCGTCAATCTCGTCTCCGTCACCGCGGCGAATTTCACCGCCTAGAACGCGGGCACCCGTGCGCTTGCCGACATAGGTTTCTAGAACCCCTCGTGCGGTGTCCCGCAGAGCGAACACTTCAAAAATCCGACTGATCATAAAACTGCATTCAAAGACCAGCCCGAGATTGCCCGTGGTGAAACCGTCGGGGTGGTCGCAGGTCATGGTCAGCACGTTCACTGTGCCATCAGAAAAGAACAGCGGCATGGCGACATAGTCGGTCCCGCCCTCCTTGCGCAGATCTTCGATGATCGGAAAGCTGTTGTCCTCATAATCTACCCCAATCTTCTGCCGCACACCGCCCCGTCCTTGCGAGACATGGTAGAGTGGGCTGTTCACAAAGGCCGGGTGGTCGAAGATTTCATAAGACGGCAGCATCGTTGTCAGTTCGTCCTGCCCCTTGTTCCAGATAAAGTGCCGACCGGCGATAGATGGATGCAGAGACCAGATCATGACGCTGATCCGCGAGACAGAGATGCCGTTTGCCAGCAGCTGATCGGCCAAAGCGGTTGTAAAGGCTTCAGGGGACTCAATGAACGGAGCTGTTCTCAATAACCAGTCGACCAAAGGGGCGCTGATGCTACCTTCGGTCGGGGGCTTCAGTTGGTTCTCACCCAAATCCAAACGCGCCGCCGTGCCCTGCGCAAAGCCGACGTATCCAGCAATCTCCATGCTTTCAGGCAGAGGATTGTCGTAACTCCAGACTGCGTTTGTAATGGCCCCGCCGTCACTTGTCAGATCGCGATAACGTGCTGTGCCTTTGAACGGGCAAAAGGTCTTGAGCTCGGTCGGCTCAGACAAGTCCGCCAGGATATCTTCACGCGGAAAATAGACCGCTGGGGGCAGGCGGGTTTCATACATCACCTGCGCATTTGTTGTTTCGGCAACAAGCCTGTCTCCAAGCCAAGCGCGAACGACCCCCTGCAAGGGTTCGATCCGAATGGCATAGTCCTGCGTTAAGTCACGTTGATGAAGGCTCACCGTGCATATCCCTGTCGTTGGTTGTTGGCTAAAAGATGTGGTTGCCATCGGGGAATGCCAAGTGGTGAGGGCAAAACTTTACGGGCCTGCCCACCATTCTGACGGTTTTGTGCGCCCATCTTGGGGGCGTTTCTTATCCCACCAGAGCGCCAGTTTCCGCCAAGGCGACAAGGCAAGGCGCAGCCAGATACGATCCTGCCAGCGCGAAAAATCCCGGTTAAAGGGACAGACCCGCATGCAGATCGCGCAGTCAGATCGTAGCTTGGCCCAATACCCGAAACAGGCCTTGGCGTCTGATGTCCATTTGCGCACCCCGCGAATGGACGACTGATCGTCATCGCGGGTTGCGGGCGGGCCATAGGGCAGGGCCTTGGCCGGGCAGGCGTCCGCGCATTTGGTGCAGATGTCACAGAACTCAGACACGCCAAGTTTGCCGGGCGCATCATGTGCCAAGGGCAGCGATGTAAAGATTTTTGAAAACCGCAGCCGCGGCCCGAATTCGGGCGTGATGACCATCTGGTTGCGAGCATATTCTCCAAGACCTGCCTTGACCGCATATGGGATCACAAGGCCCGTGTCATTCATGGATCCAACGGCCTCGTACCCCAAGTTGCGGATATAGGCGGCCAGTTGCATGACTATTGCAGCCTCGTGGCTGTATTCACGGCCCGTCGCAGCCCCTGCCAGTGCGCTGGGATAGGTCGCCACTAGCTCGCGGTCCATTTGGTGCCCCAGGACAATCACCGAGGTCATGCCCTCGGGCAAGTCATTAGACGCCTCGGAAAAGTCGCGCACGTCCACGCGCGCTGAATATAGCCAGCGTTCGTCCATCTCGGTGATTCCAGCAAGATCCGCGCCAAAAAACTTGGCGATCCGTTTTATCTCGTCTGCCATCTTGGCCGGGTCATCGATATCGGCCCGTGATTCCGCCACAGGCGTGTCGGCGGCAATCGGTGCCTGGAACCCCTCGCGTCGCCCGTCGGCGGCGCTACGATCCGAGATCACGTCCGAAATCAGCCAGCTGGCATTGCGCAGGGCAAAGTCTTTCTGACGGAAGCCATCGCCTTTGCGATAACTTGCCTGCATTCGGTAGCTTTCGAAGAAGGCATCTGTATGAGGGCTTTTGACAGTGTCGTCCCAAAAGGCCCTCGTGAACATATCGTTGATCTGATTGAAAGGCTCAAAGTCTTCAGTCACGTCGATCCCGGCCGCTGCATCACTCTCTGCGAACCGTTCTTTCCAATCGGCGATTTGTTCATCGCTGACATTTCTGTTGGATGGCCATGCCATGAGTTTTGCTCCGAGCGCCGAGGTCAGAGCATCAGAGCACGCGGATCACGTCCTTGTCGATAGCCAGCACATAGCCTTTGCGCGCAATGTTCTTGACCAACAACTCACTGACCAGTTGATTGCCCAGAGAGTCACGCAGGCGCTTGATCCGGGTGGCACCGGCTGCTTCTTCGCAATCGGACTCGGACCGCCCTGAGATCATGGCTTCGATCTGCACGCCAGACAGCATGTCATCATCCATGCGGGCTTCTGCCAGAACCGACAATGTTTCCATGGCCGCGTCTGTCAGTTTGAATCCCATGTTGTTGAGGTAGACGGCTTTCTCTTCGCGGCTGATCAGCAGCGAATTCACTTGGATGCCCGACCGTTCGATTGCCGCCATGCGTTTGTTCATGACAATCAGCATCACAAGAAAGACCACTGCCGCAATCAGCATGGCACTGGCGAAAACCAAAAGCACGAAGATCACAAAACGATAGCTGGCCAGTGTATCGGAGAACGCTGTTCCGGACTGCGCGAGGATTTCCAAGAGCTTGACCTCAGCCTGGCCGGTTAAATTGTCGTTTTCCGTGAACAACTGCTCAACACGTGCGCTGAACGCATTGGCATCGGGCAGGGTCAGCAGCAGAACGACGGCGACGGCTGCCAGAATGGCAACAATCGCGGCAATCCCAAAGGTGACAACACGACCACCGTGTCGCCGCGCCTCAATAGCGGAGATAGAATTGTCCGGCACTGGCTTCCTTTCCGGCAAGTTGAGAAGCGTCAAAAACAGATAGGACGTTCAAGAGTTTCCAGCCGTCCTGGGAGATTCGAGCGGTAATCTCGGATTTGGCTGATGACTTTGAGCAGCCCTGATACAGCTCTGCCACACCATAGTGCAGGCGCAGAGGGTTGTCTTTCTTGGCTTTGTAGTCGGCAAAACACTGCTCGGCAGAGGCCGCGCCACCAAAGGCCGCAAGACAGACAACAAGGGTTATCGCGATGACATGTTTCATGGCCCCAGAGTGTGCTGAAAAGGGATGATATTCAATAACAACAACCGGTTCAGGCGCCTGATATTCGATATCAACGTGGCGATATTGCCTGACTTTCGGGTTCGGGGTGAGGGTTGGTCATCAAGTTCGGCGCCCCCGTCGGACGCATCACAGCAAACGCTCTCGTCCCGAAAGGAAATCACATGTCCCGCAAATTTATCGCCACAATCGTTGCAACCGCCATCGCAGTTACCGGCATCGCCTCTGCGCCTGCCCGGGCCGACAGTGATGATATCGCAAAGCTGCTGTTTGGTGCGGCTGCGATTTATGCCATCAGCCGAGCCGTCAAGGATGACAAGTCGCGAGTTAGTACAACCTCACGCGATTACCCGCCTTATGCGCGTCGTCCCGACCTTAAACCACGCCCATTGCCTGATCGTGCACGCCGTTTCGCGCCAATCCCGGCGAATTGCCTCAAGTATCACGAAACAAATCGCGGCACGGTCCGGATGATTGGCCAGCGTTGCGTAAACCGGAACTATCGACACGCGCATCGTCTTCCTGAGGCATGTCACTTCAAAACCAAAACATACAACGGCAAGCGGCAAGGCTATCGCCCCAAGTGCCTGCGCAAACACGGCTTCCGTCTGGCACAGTATTAAACCAGTCGAGCAGTCGGGGGTGTTCGGCATCACCCCCGTCCCCGACCCCGGACAACAACGATTGTCCGGGGTTTTTTCTTGCGCAGGTGACCGCAATCCTGTTGTTGATGAAATCATGACCGGACCTGATTTTTCTTTTGAGGCACATGCCATTTCCCGAGGGGCCGCCCGAGTTGCCGGCGTCGATGAGGTCGGGCGCGGCCCAATCGCTGGCCCCGTTACCGCCGCCGCGGTGGTATTGGACCCTAAGAATATTCCCGAGGGATTGAATGACTCCAAAGCGCTGTCTGCCAAAAAGCGCGATGCACTCTATGACCTGATCTTCGATTTGGCGGATGTGTCGATTGCCCATGCCAGCGTTGAAGAGATCGACGAGATCAACATTCTTCGCGCCAGCCACCTAGCGATGGAACGCGCAGTCGCGGGGTTGTCCAAGGCGTCCGATCATCTTTTGATCGATGGCAACATGATCCCGCGCGGTCTGACGATTTCGAGCGAGGCAATCATCAAAGGCGACGGCAAATCAGTGTCGATTTCGGCGGCCTCAATTGTGGCAAAAGTGTGTCGCGACCGGATCATGTGGGATTTGGCGCAACAGTTCCCCGGCTACGGCTGGGAGACGAACGCCGGATATCCATCAAAAAGCCACAAAGCGGCGCTGCAAAATCTTGGGGTAACCCCACACCATAGACGTTCGTTCAAGCCGGTGCACAATATCTTGTATCAAGACTAAAAACTAACCTGTTGATTCAAAAAAGAAATTGACGGCGAATCACCTTTGACTCATCTTTGTCTCAACCAACGAGCGTAAAAAATGCGCCGGGTAACGAGGCAGAAAATGACGACGAAGACCAAAGCAAAGAGCGCAAAAGCGCTCCCTCTGAACACGATTCTGGAAGGCGACTGCATCGAGATGATGAACAGTCTGCCCGCAAATTCGATCGACCTGATCTTTGCGGACCCTCCCTATAATCTGCAGCTGCGCGGTGACCTGCACCGACCAGACAATTCCAAGGTGGATGCGGTCGATGATGAATGGGATCAGTTCGCCAGCTTCAAGGTGTATGACAAGTTTACCCACGAATGGCTGAAAGCCGCCCGGCGCCTGTTAAAACCCAATGGCGCGATTTGGGTCATCGGTTCGTATCACAACATTTTCCGCATGGGCGCCGAGTTGCAGAACCAAGGCTTCTGGATTTTGAACGATGTGGTTTGGCGCAAGTCGAACCCGATGCCAAACTTCCGTGGCAAGCGCTTTACCAATGCGCATGAGACAATGATCTGGGCCTCGAAAGAAGAAGGTGGCAAGTACACGTTCAACTACGAAGCTCTCAAGGCGCTGAACGAAGGTATCCAGATGCGGTCGGATTGGGTTCTGCCCATCTGCACCGGCCACGAACGCCTGAAAGACGACAACGGTGACAAGGCGCATCCCACCCAGAAACCCGAAAGCCTGCTGCACCGCGTGCTGGTTGGCTCGACCAATCCCGGAGATGTGGTGCTGGATCCGTTTTTTGGCACGGGTACCACGGGTGCGGTTGCCAAAATGCTGGGCCGTGACTTTATCGGGATTGAGCGTGAAGAGGCCTATCGCAAGGTCGCCAAGAAACGCATCAAGAACACTCGCAAATTCGACCGCGAGGCCCTTCAGGTCTCGGTCAGCAAACGCGCGGAACCTCGTGTGCCCTTTGGCCAGCTGGTTGAACGCGGCATGCTGCGCCCCGGAGAAGAGCTGTATTCGATGAACAAACGCCACAAGGCCAAGGTCCGCGCAGACGGCACCCTGATCGGCGATGACATCAAAGGATCGATCCATCAGGTCGGCGCCCACCTCGAGGGCGCGCCCAGCTGCAACGGCTGGACCTATTGGTGCTTCAAACAAGACGGCAAAAAGGTCCCCATCGACGTGCTGCGCCAGCAGATCCGCGCCGAAATGGCTGACCGGCCCAACTAGAAATACCTCAAAACCCAAGAATACCGCCAGGTGCCTGTGGCCTGACTTTCACAGTGCACCACAGACTTGCCCCGCCGTTCTGGCGGGGCTTTTTTGCCTTCAATTTCCACTTTGTGACACTATGTATGGCCCAGCCCATGCTCAGAGGACCCCCACCATGGCCGAGACCTCTATTCTGTCCATATTCAGACGTCGACGTGATGACGACCTTCCGGACAAAGACAGCCCGGAGTACCGCTATACCGAGGCTGTGCTTCAACGGCACAAGCTTGAGGGCCAGGATCTGGCCCTACGCGCGCGCTGGTTCGCGTTGGCAGCGGTTGCGATCCTGATCATGTTTCTCGTGCCCTGGCCGGACGTGCTCTATTACGAAGGCGTTCTGGCTTTGCTGGCGATCAATGGCTGGGTCATGCGCCGCGTGGCCAGCGTGGGCCTGTCCCGCGTGGAACTGGCTCTGATCTTTGTGGACCTGTTGATCATGACCGTGGGCATGGTGGGGCCCAACCCGCTAAGCAATGAGACATGGCCCCATGCCATGCAGTATCGGTTCGACAATTTCTATTACTTCTTCATCATCCTCGCCGGGGGAACGCTTGCCTATTCCTGGCGCACATTGATTGCCATCGGGACCTGGACGTCAGCCATGTGGATTGTCGGGCTGCTCTTGTCGATCTGGTTGGTCGATCCTCTGCCCGGTATCAGCGAAGCCATGGTCGATGCTTACCCGGATCAGCCCGCCATCGCCTATATTCTCGACCCAAACAGCTATCAGATTGACCGCCGGGTTCAGGAGATTGCCCTGTTCCTGATCATCGCGCTGACGCTGGCCGTTTCCATGCGCAGGTTTGACGGGCTTCTGCGCTCAAACGCAGCGCTGGAGCGCGAACGCACCAACCTTTCACGGTACTTTTCGCCCAATGTTGTCGAGGCGTTGTCGACCAATGATGAGCCGCTGAAAAAGATCCGCAACCACAACATTGCCGTGCTGTTTGTCGATATCGTCAGCTTTACCGAGTTCGCCGCTGCCCGCCGTCCGGAAGAGGTGATCGAGACCCTGCGCGAGTTCCACGGTCTAATGGAAACCTCGGTCTTTGCGCACGGAGGAACATTGGACAAATACCTTGGCGATGGTCTCATGGCGACCTTTGGGACACCTGAACCCACCAAACACGACGCCCAGAATGCGCTGGCTTGTGTGCGGGCGATGATGGACACGCTTGATGCGTGGAACAACGACCGTATTGCGCGTGGTCAGCCGCCCTTGCGTGTTGGATTTGGCGCACACTATGGTCCCGCAGTTCTGGCAGACATTGGCGCCAACCGGCTTGAGTTTGCGGTGGTCGGCAACACGGTCAACATCGCCTCGCGGCTCGAAGCATTGACCCGCGGCCTCAATGCCCGACTGGTGATTTCGGACACCATGCGCGACGAGGTGCTCCGCGAAGGCGGTGACAAATGCCTCGACGGTCTGTTGCGGTTCGATGATCAGGACATCCGCGGGGTGGAGGAAAAGCTGACAGTTTGGGCGTTCGAGCGGCCGGAAAGTCAAAACTTGGCGTGATCATCAGGTCGGAAAAATTTGTCCGACTTACCCAGCGGTTATGTCTTTGATCCTGGCTCAGGATTGAGCGCCTTGTTGTAAGCGTGCCAGCGGGTGATCTCGGGGTAGTACATCCCCCGCCATTTGCGGACACGCGGGTTCATGATGCGTTTCCAGACCGGTGGCACCATCGCGGCCATGGTCATGATCGGATAGCCATAAGGCAACTGCGGGGCCTGATCCTCGGTATAGTTCTGCAACAGCGGGAACCGACGGTTTGGCTTGTAATGGTGATCGGAATGGCGCTGCAGGTTGATCAGCAACCAGTTTGAGGCCTTATGCGCCGCGTTCCACGAATGGTGCGGTTTCACGTGCTCGTATTTGCCATCGCCCAGGTGTTTCCGCGTCAGGCCATAGTGTTCGACATAGTTGGTCAGTTCGAGTTGCCAGATCGCGATATAGGCTTGCCAGATAAACAGGAACAGCCCAGCCCAGCCACCGATGATAAACGCCAAGAGCAGCATGCCACCTTGCATGGCCCAGTACCGCCAGAAGGGGTTTGAAAGATCGGTCCAAGGTAGCCCCTTTTTGGCAAGACGGCCTTTTTCTGCCCGGAAAGCCGAGCGGAGCGAGCCAATCAGAACCCGTGGGAAAAAGCGATGAAAGCCTTCGTTATAGCGTGCTGTGACCGGATCACGTGGTGTGCCCACATGGGGATGGTGTACATGCAAATGTTCGGTTCGGAAATGTGAGTACAGCACCATCGACAACAGAATGTCGCTCAGCCAGCGCTCGGTTTTGTTGGATTGGTGCATCAACTCGTGTGAATAGACAATGCCAACCGTTCCCGTGACAACGCCGACACCAAAGAACAACCCGATCTTGGCCGCGACAGACAAATGATCGGTATGCGTTGCATAATAGATCATGCCAAACAGCGTGATGAATTGCACCAGCGGCCAGATCATCGTCACAAACCGGTACCAATATAGGTCTTCGTCCGTCGTGTCCGGGTCTGCGTTCTCAAGGTTCAATTCCAAAACCCCGTCGAGGATCGAGAACAGGTACCACGTCGAAGCAGGGACAAGCAGCACCCACCAACCGCCCAGACCCGCAACTATCCAGATCAGCGGGATAAGCAGAAGCGTCATCCAGAACGGCAAAGCGCTCTGCAGCTTGGCGACTTGAGACGACGGAATCATGTGAACCTCCTACGGACGTGCGCGGCCTTATCTTGAGTCGTCATCACTCTTGGTGCAATGCGGTTTATGATCCCTGACCAAGATCAAGTGCTTTGCGCATAACTGTGGGCAAATCATTGCTGGAAAACGCATCGCTGTTGACGAACTCTCCGCGGGCTGGCGCGCGATCCATCGGAACCAGAGCCGTTTTCACCGTGAGCCGAAGGTGAAAATGCGTGAAAGTGTGCCGCGCCTCGGTGTTTAAGGTTTTCCATTCTGCGCGAATTGGCGTGTCGTGCGGTGGGGTTTCGACTTCGATCCAGTCGGACCCTGGCCATCCCAGCATTCCACCCAAAAGCCCTTTGTCGGGGCGGCGTTCCAAGAGGTAGGCTCCGTCGACACGCCGGGCAATGTAGGCGGTGCCAAACCGCACGGGCTTGGGTTTCTTTCTGATCTTCTTGGGCAATTCTGCGGCCGTGCCGTTTTGGCGGGCCAGACAGGGTGTGCGCCAGGGGCATATCCCGCAGGCGGGGTTCCGAGGGGTGCAAATCGTGGCACCCAGGTCCATGACGGCCTGCGCGTAGTCGCCGGGCCGGGTTTGCGGTGTCTGCTCAAGGGCAAGAGCCGTCAGCTCTGGTTTGGCAGCGGGCAGGGGGGTGTGCACGTCAAACAGGCGCGACATCACGCGTTCCACGTTGCCGTCCACAACGACAGCGGGCTTGTCAAAGGCAATTGCGGCGATCGCGCCGGCTGTATAGGGGCCAATGCCGGGCAGCTTACGCAATTCCTCAACCGTGTCGGGAAACGCGCCATCCAGTTCTGTGTGAACCACACGTGCGCATTTCAGTAAATTGCGTGCACGCGCATAATACCCAAGCCCTGCCCATTCCCCCATGACTCGCGCGTCTTCTGCATCGGCCAACGCATCAATTGTCGGCCAAAGCGCCGTGAAACGCTCAAAGTACTCTTTGACCGCTGCAACCGTGGTCTGTTGCAGCATGATTTCGGACAGCCAGATGCGATAGGGGTCTGGTTCTGCGCCTGCTTGCCGTGCATGCGGTGAAATCCGCCAGGGCAAATCCCGCGCATGCCGGTCATACCAGTCGAGCAAATCGTTTGGAGTGGCCTTATCACGCAAGTTTTATACCCTCTTCGGTTCGGTTTCGCTGGCGCCGCGCATCTGGCACACTAAGATAGCGCTCGAACCAAGGATGCAAGTCACCAGATGCGTCGATCCACAACCAAAGGCTTTGCCCGCACCTCCAGCCTCTTGCGTGAGAATATCCGCAAGGCCGGTGAAAGCCGTGGATTCGCCCAATCGCGGGTTTTGACGCATTGGGCCGAAATCGTCGGCGATGAGATGGCGCGCATCTGCCAACCGGTAGATGTCAGCTATGGGCGTCAGGGTTTGGGCGCAACACTGACCGTTCTGACAACCGGGGCGCAGGCGCCGATGCTTGAGATGCAAAAAGAAAAGCTTAGGGCGCGGGTCAACGCGGTCTATGGCTATAACGCAATTGCCCGGTTGCGCATCACCCAAACCGCGGCGACAGGATTTGCCGAAGGTCAGGCGATTTTTGGTCACAAGCCAAAGACGCGGGACACGGCGTCTTCCCCAGAGATAAAAGCCGAGGCTGCGCGTGTTGCGCAATCGGCCCACGACCCCGAATTGCGACAGGCGCTTGAACGTCTGGCAGCAAATGTTTTGAACAAGACGACCCGTTAAGAAAGGTTTCCGAATGAACCGACTGATCCCAATCATTGTCGTCGCACTGGCCATCGTGGCCGGCGGCGCTTGGTATCTCACTCAAAGTGGCGAAGAGGTAGCGACCGCCACGCAATCTCAATCTGACCAACCTGAAATGGCCGCTGATGCGTCGGGTGTGGTCGAAATGGTTCTTGGCTCACCAGATGCTCCGATTGAGCTGATTGAATATGCGTCGTTTACGTGCCCGCACTGCGCCAACTTCCACGAGGCCGTGCTGAAGCCGCTGAAGTCCGACTATGTGGACACCGGCAAAGTCAAAGTTGTTTTCCGTGATGTGTATTTCCGTCGTACCGGTCTTTGGGCGGCAATGGTTGCGCGCTGTGGCGGCCCGGAAAAATTCTGGGGCATGGCTGATCTTCTGATGAAAGGCCAGCAGCAATGGGCCGGGTCTGGTGATCCTGCGATCATCATGGGTGAATTGCGCAAAGTGGGCCGTCTGGCTGGATTGACAGATGAGCAGCTTCAGGTCTGCACAACAGATACAGACAAAGCCACAGCGCTGACAGAATGGTCTGAAAAGAACATGAACATGCACGAAATTACCGGGACCCCGTCCCTGATTATCGATGGCGAAAAGCATCCCAACATGAGCTACGCGGACTTGAAAAAAGTCCTCGACGCAAAACTCGGCGGCTAATCCCGCCTTTTCGTAGGTCGGGCAATCTTGTCCGACCTACCACTTGCCCAGAACGGGCCTCAAAACGTCGTCAACTGTGACCCAGTTTTCAATCTCCAGCCGTACCGGCAAGGTAAGTACTTTGTGACGGAACTCGGTTGGCAGACGCACCTGATCCTTTTCTGTCGTCACCAATTGTGCGCCCAGTTTCGTCGCTTCACGCTCAAGCCGGGTCAACAGCGCAGGCGTCAGGGGTTGATGATCCTCTAGTGCTTCTGTGTGCAGCAGTGTTGCCCCCAACGCTCTGAGCGTTGCGAAAAACTTTTCCGGATATCCGATACCGGCAAATGCCAGATACGGAGTGTCTGACCAATCCATACCCATTTCGAGCGGCTTTAGCGCGCCGCGTGCATGCGGAAGGCGCACTTTGTTTTGCCACCGGCTATCAAAGGTGCGCTGCGCTTTTTCGGGACCAATCGAAATTAATAGATCGGCGCGGCTTAATCCGACAGAGACGGGTTCTCGCAGCGGTCCGGCAGGGATGCAGCGTCCGTTGCCGAACCCCCTATGGGCATCCACGACCACAATTGAGATATCTTTGTAGAGGGACGGATTTTGAAATCCATCATCCATCAGGATGACATCTGCGCCGGCGGCTTCGGCGGTCTTTGCACCCTCTGCACGATCTTTGGCGACCCATGTCGGGGCAAAGGCCGCCAGCAACAAAGGCTCGTCACCGGTTTCTGAGGCGAGATGCTTGCGTTCGTCCACCTGCACCGGGCCGTCAAGGGACCCGCCATAGCCGCGCGTGACGATATGTGGAACCATACCTTTGGTTTGTAAGTGTTGCGCAAGTGCGATGGTGGTCGGGGTCTTGCCAGTGCCGCCTGCGTTGATGTTTCCGATGCAAATCACCGGGATGCTGGCCTTGTATCCGGCAGGTTTTTTCAAGCGCTGCGCCGTTATGTGGCCATAGAGCGTCCCCAATGGCGCCAAAACGCGCGCGCGCAATCCCGGGCGGTCAGATGGCAGATCCCAAAAATCTGGTGCGCGCATCAGCTTGCCCCCCGCTCATCCAGCGCATCTTGTGCCAACGCGATTATCTGATCCGACACTTCGGCACCCTCTGACACAATTTCCCAGCCGGCATGCGCCATTGCAGCGGCTTGATCCGGCGCCGTCACAAGCCCAAGCGCTGTGGCCAGACTGTCGGCATCCTTGACGATACGAGCCGCCCCGGCGCTTGCCAATCGTGAATAGCTGTCAAGATAATCCCGGACACCCGGCCCATAGAGAACGGCCGACCCCAAGGCTGCAGCCTCGAGGGGATTGCGCCCGCCCTGCCCCGGCACCAGAGAGCTGCCCATCAGCGTCACCGGTGCCACGCGGTACCAAAGCCCCAGTTCCCGGCGATCTTCGCTTATCAAAACTTGGGTGTTTGGGTCCGGCAACTCACCGTCGTCCCATGAGGCAACGTTCCATCGATCCTCTTGGCAGAGCTTGTGAATGGCTTGGGCTTGCGTTGGATCATCCGGCACGATCACCAGCAAGGTTCGATGCGCCAGTCGCAACACGGTACGATGCGCCATCAGAATTGGACGCATCTCATCTAGGTGGATTTGAGAGGCCAGCCAGACCGGACGACCGCCAAGCGCCTCTCCCAGACCTTCCAAGTCCGTTTCGTTGCATGGCAGCGCCGGGCTGTCTTCCAACAGGGGGCCGCTCTTGTGCATCAGATCAGATATAGGCGCCAGTCTTGTCAGGCGGTTCGCGGCCTCAGTCGAGTGGCTGAGGATCGCGTTAAACAACGGCAATGTGCCGGTAATGGGCTCTGGCATCAGACGCCATTTTTTGTGGGCGAGTGCGGGCTCATCAGCGTCCAGCAACATCTGTGGAATCCCGCGTAAGTTTGTCGCTTCGATCAGGGCGGGCCGCAGCCACGGCCCCAACCACAGGCAAGCGTCTGGCCGCCAGTGATACAGAAATGCCTGTATGTCGGCAGGGTTTTCTGACGGGCACTCGGCCAAAACAACACCCGCGGGCAGATCTCGGGCGATCGGGTGGCCGGGTGGCGTGGTCAGGATCAACCCCGTTTGCCCACGTTGGGCCGCCAACCGCAATCCAGCTTGCGCCAAAACATGGGCGCGCGCCGGGTCAGCGCAGTGTAACCACACCAGTTGTCCCTGCGGGCGCGCGTCTTGAATGGGAGCCAGTACAGGCGCCTGTCTGCGCGCAAACGCAAGATAGGCTGACAGTCCAAGTGAACGCGCCACGAGCGGAGATTACCCCAGCTCTTCCGTCGAAGAGGCGGCTGTCTCTTCATCACGCAAGCGGTGAATATGGGCAATGAAATAGCGCATATGGGCATTATCAACCGTGCGCTGGGCATTTTCTTTCCAGGCGTCATAGGCGCTCTGATAGTCAGGGAACATGCCGACAATGTGGATGTCTTCGACATCTTTGAAAGCATTCTTGCTGGGATCGACGAGTTCGCCACCAAAGACGAGGTGCAGACGTTGGGCCATGTGGGGTCCTCCAATTCGTTGGGCCGAACTTATGCCGATGCTGCACTGCGAACAAGGGCGTCTCCTGTGGCAATTTCCACAGGGGTGGTGCTTGACCTGACGCCTTTGATACGGCAGTGCAAAGACGCCTCAAGTTGATGGAAACGCCCATGAAACCATTTCTGATCCTGCAACTGCGCCCCGAGACCGAAGCCTCGGACGACGAGTATGCCGCGATCCTGCGTAAAAGCGGGCTGACCGACGGCGACACCCTGCGCATTCGTTTGGATCAAACCAGCCTGCCGGACGACCTGAGCCTGGATGACTTTTCCGGCGTGATCGTCGGTGGCGGTCCCGGGTGTGTCAGTGACCCGGCGGATAAGAAAACCCCGGTTGAGGCGCAGATCGAAGATGCCGTCATGGGCCTCATGCCCGAAATCACTGCGCGCGATTTTCCGTTTCTCGGCTGCTGTTATGGCATCGGCATCTTGGGCCATCACCTGGGCAAAGTGATCTCAAAAGAGAACTACTCAGAAGAAGTCGGCACCTCGGATTGCAGCCTGACCGAGGCTGGGCGTGCCGATCCGCTCTGTGCCGACTTGCCGGAAAACTTCTTTGCTTTCGTCGGGCACAAGGAAGCGATGCAGCGGCTGCCCGAAGGCTGCACCCACCTGATTTCATCCCCGACCTGCCCTTATCAGATGATCCGCTATGGCGAGAACGTCTATGCCACGCAGTTTCATCCCGAAGCTGACAGCGATGGGTTCGAAGTGCGCATCAACATTTACAAGCACCGTGGTTACTTCCCACCCGAGGACGCAGAAAAGCTGATCGACATGTGCCGCGCGGCCCATGTTCACGCGCCCGAAGCTGTGTTGAAGAACTTTGTTGATCGCTACCGGACGTCGTAAGTCGGACAAATTTTTCCGACTTTCCTGCTTGGTTCAAAATCTCGGCGCAGTGCCTTTTGATCGCAGTTCCTGAGTCAGGTTTTGGTGCATTCGTTTGCCTGCTGCCACCATGCCCTGCAAGCGTGGGTCCGGGTTATTGAACCGCAGGTCATGCCCATATCGGTCCGACGTCACGGCCCCGGCCTCGCGCAGGATCAGGTCTCCGGCGGCAACGTCCCATTCCCATGTGGGCCTGAGCGTCAGCATGGCGTCATACCGTCCTTCTGCCACCAGCGCCGTGCGATAGGCCAACGACGGGCGATGGCTGCGTTTCACGTCTGGGACCGATCCTTCCCAGTGGCGCCGATCCAACACCGGGCGCGCCGCCAGCACATGTGCTCCCGTCAGGCCGGCTCGACTGGTCGGCGTGATCGCCACATCGTTCAGAAATGCGCCTTTGCCGCGATGCGCGTGATAAAGCTTGTCGCGCAAGGGCAGGTAGACGACAGCCGCCGTTACGACGCCATTCTCAGCAATCGCCAAGGAGTGCGCCCATGTGCGTGAACCTTCGATGAAGCTGCGCGTGCCATCGATCGGATCGACGATAAAGACCTTTTCGGCGTGCTGACGCGCTGCGTTATCCGTGGATTCTTCACTCAGCCAACCATAATCCGGGCGGGCTTTACGCAACTCGACCTCGAGCATGTCGTTGACCGCAATATCAGCTTCGGTCACCGGGCCAGCGCCGCCGGGTTTGTCCCAACTTTGGGCCGATTGCCCGGAGTACCGACTGGCAATACGTCCGGCCTCGCGGGCCGCATCGATCAGAAGCGCAAGATCAGTTTCCGGCAAGGGTCAGGCCTTCGACCAGCACCGAAGGCACCACCCGTGACAGGTAATCGCGCGCATCATTTGCGGGTGTGATCGTTTTCAGCATTTCCAGCAGATTGCCTGCAATCGTGCATTCGTTGACCGCATGGGTGATCTCGCCGTTCTCCACCCAAAAACCCGCCGCACCACGCGAATAGTCGCCGGTGTTTGGGTTGATGGTTGAGCCGATCAACGATGTGATCAAAAGCCCGGTCCCCATGTCGGCAATCAAGTCTCCACGGCTCTTTGAGCCTTGCGTGAGCGCGATATTCCAAGAGGCGGGAGACGGGGGTGAAGACACACCACGCGCCGCGTTTCCGGTGGAGTCCAATTCCAGTTTGCGCCCGTTCACCAGATCGAGGGTCCACCCGGTGAGCGTGCCGTCTTTGACGATCTCCCGACGCCGTGTTGCCAGACCCTCGGCGTCAAACGGACGTGACCCACTGATCCGGGGGCGGAAGGGGTCTTCGATGATCGACAGTTCTTTGGGCAGGACATCCCTGCCCAGATGATCGCGCAACCAGCTTGACCCACGTGCAATCATGGCGCCATTGGCTGCCGCCAAAAGATGTCCAACAAGCGACGAAGAGATTCGTTCGTCAAAGAGAACCGGGTAGGCGCCGGTTGGCGGTTGTCTGGCGTCCAACCGTTCAACAGCGCGTTCGCCAGCGATCCTGCCCACATCCTGGGGGCTGCGCATATCGGCTTGGAATGTGCGCCCATCGCCATCAAAATCGCGCTCCATCTGGTCGCCTTCACCAGCAATGGCCACGCAGGATACAGCGCGGCTTGTCCTGCCATATCCGCCAGAGAATCCATTGGACGCAGCCAGGTGAACGACTGAATTGCTGTATCCGGCGGTGGCGGACTGTACTTGCGACACGCCTTGGACCGCCTGCGCAGCCGCCTCGGCCTCGCAGGCATCCCGTTGCAAATCCGCCGGTGCGGGCTCTGCGGTCGGGTCCGACAGTTCAAAAGCGCCGACGTCCCATTCCGTGACAAGCTGATCGGAATTGGCAAGACCGATATAGGGATCTTCCGGGGCTTCCCGCGCCATAGCTACCGCGCGTTCGGCCATTGTGGTCAACGTGTCTGCGCTGGTGTCAGACACCGAAACATTGGCCTGCCGCTGACCAACAAAGACGCGCAACCCAAGGTCTACACCCTCGGAACGTTCTGCCTGTTCCAAAACACCGCCGCGCACGTCAATTGACACCGAAGTCCCTTGAACGGCCATTGCATCGGCAGCATCAGCGCCTGCGGTTTTCGCGGCTTCCAACATGGATTGTGTCAGCTTTTCAAGATCGATACTCATACGCCCCCCGTTTCCTTACACATGAGGTAGACCGCTACTCCTAAACGTGCAAGGGCGACCCAAAAAACAAGGTCGCGCAAGACGGGCTTGCGCGACCGAAACCAAACGTTGTCAGTGCCTACTGAATACGTTGTCCGTTGGCGAGAACATGTCCCGCCTCGTTGATCTCGATGGTTGAGGACATTTCGTCTTCGGACTCTCCTGGAACCGTAAACATCGCCATCATCATCCGAGCGCCCGTAACCTGTTCTTTAGGCAGCAGGCCCATATCGACCAGCGTATCCAGCAATCCGTTGATGCCTTTGCCTTTAAGGTTCAGCGCGCCGGTTGGCCGGGGGAACCCGTCAAAGGTTTCCATGTCCGTATTGTCAAAGGTGAACGCTCCGTCGCCGCTGATATTGGCCCCAACGACATCAATCAGTATCTCATTGATGTTCAGAGCGTTCAGCTCGCCGGGCACCTCCTCAAACTCTTCAACATCTTCCTCGATCAGGTCTTGGAATAGAGTTGCGGCTCCGGTCATCGACAGCGCAATCGTTGCGGGATCGCGTGGCAGCATGCCGGCAGGATCGAAAACTCCCCAGAGCATGTCCGACACCTCGAGCCCTCCCAGTTTGAAGTTTGCATCGAAAGCCTGAGGTGTGTCACCCTTGAGCAAGGGCATCAGAAAACCATACGAAAACTCTTCCATGCTCAGCACAACGGGCAACGGAAGTTCTGGTCCGACCATGTTCAAATCAAGGTTCTGAACACCGCCGTCATATTCAAACAGCCCCGCGCCAAATCGCACCAGCAAAGAGCTTGCACCAGTGCTCAGGTTCACATTTGTCGGTCCGGCCTCTTCCTGGGCAACGATTGCCACTTTGCTGCTTTGGCTGCTGAATGTGCCGTTCATATCAAAGCCAGCGCGCATCATGGCAGCCGGATCATTCGGATCAGCATCTGAAGGCATCACGCCCGACCCTTCAAGAGCAATGCCCGCGACATCCATCGTTATGTCAAAAGAGCCGTCCTGTTCATCCTGGCCATTGGCCAAAAGCTGGATGCTTTCGACAGTCATGGATTGAACCGAGGTGATATCGCTGCCGGTTGCGATGGACGATTGGCCTGCGAGCGTCGACGCAATCACATCAACGTCAAAGTCTTCGACGGGCTCGCCGTCAACAATCAGCGAGTCAATCCCGATTTCCATTCCGGCTGCCGCGTAAGAGTAGGTGACATTGTCGGGATCGCCCGAGGCGACCATATCGACGTCATCCCATTTGATCAGGACGACAATATCGCTATCGGTTCCCTCTTCGATCACATTCATGTGCAATTCTTGTGTCTCGGACAGGATGATGCGCACCGTGCCATCGCCCTGATCCTCGAACGCCAATTCGCCCATCTCAAAACGAATGTCGCCGTCTTCAGGCGGCAATTCGAACTGCATGATCAGATCGCTGACCGTCAGATCACCACCCGAGGCCACTTCGTCGCCGCTCACCGTGTAGCCAGAGCTGGTCATCATGTCTTTCCAGGCAGTCCAGACATCCTGGCTGCTGACATCTGCAAATCCTGTGCCTGCGGAAAGCATCACGCTCAAGGCGCCCAGGCTGGTGAAATTCTTCCAATGTGTCATATGCCATTTCCTCTTAAATTCTGTCCCAGCTTCGGACTCCTAAAGGGTGGGGTCAAGGGCCAATGGCTGGACCATTCATGGCCTGCGGTTTAGGTCTTGGCCAAAGTAGGTTTATGCGAGGAGACGCAATGATGATCGACATGACCGGTAAGACCGCTCTGATTACAGGGGCAAGCCGTGGAATTGGCGAAAGCGCTGCGCGTGTTTTTGCCGAAGCAGGGGCCAATGTTGTTCTGGTTGCCCGTAGCTCGGATGACATTGAACGCATTGCATCTGAGATCGGCGATCAGGCCATCGCCTGTACCTGCGACATTTCAAGTTATGAGTCGGTCCAGTCGGCCGTAACTAAAACCGTCGAGACCTTTGGGTGTCTGGATGTCCTGATCAACAACGCTGGCGGGCTCGAGCCGATCTCGCATTTGGCCACGTCGGATCCGGAAGGCTGGGGTAAGATCATCGATATCAACCTCAAGGGTGTTTACTATGGTATGCGAGCCGTGATGCCCATTATGCAGGCCGCGGGCGGCGGCAGTATCCTGACAATTTCATCGGGTGCCGCGCATGGACCCGTTGAGGCCTGGAGCCATTATTGCGCTTCCAAGGCTGGGGTGAACATGCTCACACGCTGTGTGGATAAGGAAGAGCGCGCCAACGGCATCCGCGCCATCGGCCTGTCACCGGGAACGGTGGCGACCCAGATGCAGCGCGACATCAAGGAGTCGGGCATCAATCCGGTGTCGCAACTTGAGTGGTCCGACCACATTCCACCCGAGTGGGTTGCCCAGTGTCTGCTGTGGATGTGTGGCCCCGAGGCCGATGACTGGATTGGCGATGAAATCTCGCTGCGTGACGAAGACATTCGCCGAAAGGTTGGCCTGATCTGATGATCGAACTGCAAAAAGAAGCATCCGGGCTTTGGGTCGTCACGATCAATCGCACGGACAAAGCGAACTCTCTGACCCATGCCATGCTGTCAGAGTTGGCGGACATCGCCGCCGACGCAAAAGATGCCCGTGCTCTGATTCTGACGGGCGCCGGTAAGGTCTTTTCCGCAGGTGCCGATCTGGACGAGGCCCGCGCTGGACTGGCCACATCGGATGTATGGGAGAGGCTTTCCGGCAATATCGCGGCACTGCCTGGGCTGTCCATCGCGGCGCTCAACGGCACGCTGGCAGGTGGTGCGATGGGCATGGCGTTGGCCTGTGATCTCAGGATTTCGGTGCCAACGGCCAAGTTCTTTTACCCAGTGATGAAGCTTGGTTTTCTGCCACAGCCATCTGATCCGCATCGCATGGCGGCCCTGATTGGTCCCAGCCGCGCCAAGTTGATCCTGATGGGCGGTCAAAAAATCCTTGCAGATGAAGCGCTGCAATTTGGTCTTGTCGATCGTCTGGTCGACCCCGACACGTTGATCGACACCGCCCGTGCCATCGCCGCCGACACATTGGCCGCCAAACCCGAGATTGCACGTGGCATTAAGGCGCTTTGTCAGGACCGTCCCTAAGATGCGCCTGTCCGGACTGCATTTGCGCGTAAGCAACCCCAAGGCGCTGGCGGAGTTTTATGTCAGCCATATGGGCATGCAGTTGCAGACTAACGGAGATGCCTTACGTCTTGGTTATCCGGGGCAGGACGCTGATCTGGTTCTTTGGGACGGTGGCGAGGCCTATGAGCACCAAAGCTCGGATATCTATTGGAAAATCGGCATCACACTGCCCAATGTCGATGTTGCTTACACGCAGTTGCGGGCGGCGGGTGTCGACGTGTCAGAGCCCAAGCAGTTTCTCGACATCGGCTACATGTGTCACCTGGCGGACCCCGAGGGCTTTGTGATCGAATTGCTGCAACAGGATTTTGAAGGCAACCGCCCTGACGGGGTGGGGGATGCTGGCTTGCCTCTCGGAGGCGGTGCCCGGATCGGGCAGATCACCCTGCGCAGTGGGGACATCGCCGCTGATGTGACGCCTTACCTTGATCTGGGAATGCGCTGCTTGTCGATCCAGACAATTCCCGACCGCTTCGATCTGCACTTTCTGGCGTTCACGGTAGAGGCCACGCCGCATCCCGACCTGTACTACGTCGGCAACCGCGAATGGCTTTGGAAACGTCCCTATACGACTCTCGAATTTCAACATGTAGCAGGCGGTAGGTTTGCCACGACCCGGGCACTGGCTGGTCTGGAAATCGAAGGGCTGGAAAATCCGGCGCGGGACTGTCTCGGTACGGCACTGATCCCAGCCTGAAAACCGGCGTTATCGGGCCAATTTGCTAACCCATTTTTTGTACAAAACGATATTCTTTACATTTTCACGGCTTACGCCGCCGTCTTGGGCCCGTGGTCTTTGAGTGGAACGCAGGCGGGCGTTTTTGTACCCAGCGAATGAATTTCGCCATCCTTGGATGCGCCCGCAGCGCCTCAACCGAGCTGTAATCCCGCGCCAGTTCTGCCTCGGTCAAGGTGGCGTGGATTTCCTTGTGGCAAATCTGGTGCAGCAACACGACCGGCCCGCCCTTGCCGCCTTTCAATTTGGGGATCAGGTGGTGCAGGCTTTGGTGGGCGTCTTGTGGTATCGGTCGCTCACACAGGGGGCAAATCGGATCTGACACAGCGTTTGTCTTGAGTTCCATAGGGGGGTGGGGCAAGAGGATGGCGTGAGTTTTGAGTTTCTCAAGGGGTTTTGCAGTGGATCGTACAGAAGTCTTGGATCAGGCAGAGGCCTATTTCGATCAAGGTCGTGACCTGGCGCTAGAGTGGCTCCTCAGCCCTGCCGCCTGGACCCAGTTTGCCTTGCTCTTGGTTGCCTATGGTCTCGCGGTTCTTGTGTCGCGTCGCATGCGCCCCTTGTTGGAGCGCCTGCTGACACCACCTGATGAGGCACAGAACGTTCTCGCACGCGCACGCCGGTTTCTGTTTCTGTTTGTCCCTTTGTTGCTGCCTCTCTTGGCTTATGTCTTTACGGGCTTGGGTGAATCGGTAACCCGGGCGGCCTTTGGATCTGGCGAAGTCATTGCCTTTGGCAAACGTGTATTCATGTTCCTCGCGGCCCGGATTCTTGTGAAGGAAATCATCGAAGACCCGCTCCTCAAAGTGCTGGGTCGATACCTGTTGGTTCCCATTGCCGCGCTCTATGCCGTTGGTTTCCTTGACGAAGTCATGGTTAAAATGGATGAGACCGTGCTGCCGCTTGGTAATCTTTCATTCTCGCTTTTGTTCCTTGTGCGGTTCGCGGTTGTTGGGGGCGCGATATTCTGGCTGGGCCGTTGGTCCAACGACCAGTCCGTCGCTTTCATCAAGTCTCAGCAAGAAATGCGCCCTGCCATGCGGGAATTGGCGGCCAAGGCCACCGAGATTTCCATCTTTGGTATCGCCTTCCTGCTGCTTATGAACATCATGGGCATCTCGCTCACGTCGCTTGCAGTTCTGACAGGTGTCATCGGCGTTGGGCTTGGCTTTGGTCTGCAAAAGATTGCATCGAACTTTATCTCTGGTGTCATCTTGCTGCTCGAGGGTCAGGCCACTGTCGGCGATTACGTCGAGCTTGACGGCGGTGAGGCCGGGACAATCGTCAAGATGACCGCCCGTGCCACGATTCTCGAGACCTATGACGGACGCTGGATTGTGGTCCCGAACGAGGACTTTATCACCACGCGGGTGGTAAACTACTCGGACCAGGGCAGCGCCAACCGTTATGAGGCGCCCTTTTCGGTCAGCTACGATACCGACATCAACACGGTCCCTGCCATTGTTGAGGCAGCGGTCGCCGAAAACCCGGATGTTTTGAGTGACCCGTTTCCACCCGATTGCGAGCTGCGCGGCTTCGGCGATAGCGGCATCGATTTCTCGGTTGAGTTCTGGGTAAACGGTATTGATGACGGGCGTTACAAGTATACCTCTGATGTGCTGTTTCGTATTTGGAACGCACTGAAAGACAACGGCATCGAAATCCCCTATCCGCAGCGCGTTGTGGAATTGAAGGGCGAAATCAGTACCAAATCAAAATGACCCAAGGTCTTGTGATTGGCGGTGGCCCGGCGGGGTTGATGGCGGCTGATGCACTGGCGGCGGCCGGAATGTCGGTGACCATTGCCGAAGCAAAAACGACGGTTGCCCGCAAGTTCCTGATGGCGGGCAAGTCAGGCTTGAACCTAACCAAAGACGAGCCCTTTGACACCTTCCTTGCAGCCTATGAAGAGGCCGCGCCACACTTGCGGCCGATGCTAGAAAGCTTTGGCCCAAAACAGGTTCAGGCCTGGGCCGAAGGGTTGGGGCAAGATATGTTTACCGGGTCATCGGGTCGTGTATTCCCTCGCGCAATGAAAGCCTCGCCCCTGTTGCGGGCATGGCTCGCGCGGCTGAATGGGCTGGGTGTGTCTATTGAGACGGGATGGCGCTGGACAGGCGAGAGTGGCGGGTTTGTTTTTCAAACCCCAATGGGGCGACAAACCCTGCGCCCGGATGTTTGTGTCTTGGCCTGTGGTGGTGCGAGCTGGTCGCGGCTCGGTTCGGATGGGGCGTGGGCGGATTGGCTCGACGTGCACAAGGCACCGTTCCAGCCTGCAAACATGGGGTTTGAAGTTGCGTGGTCTGACCACATGGCCCGGCATTTTGGCACTCCGATCAAGAATGTCGCGCTTTGCGCCGATGACCAACGCGTGAGAGGTGAGTTTGTTGTTTCTGAGACTGGGTTGGAAGGCGGAGGGATTTATGCCGTTTCGCGCAAAATGCGCGAGGGGCACAGGTTGACACTGGACCTTTTGCCGGACCTGACGGACGAAGACATACGGCAAAGGCTTGGCCGACCACGCGGTAAGGCCAGCCTTTCAAACTTCCTCCGCAAAGCTTTGAAACTTGATCCGGCCAAGCTTGCCTTGTTGATGGAGTTCGCGCGGCCGTTGCCCAACGATCTGGCTCCATTGTTGAAGGCATTGCCGATCACTCACGAAGGCCCACGGCCCATGGATCAGGCAATCTCTACGGCGGGCGGGATACGTCTCGAGGCACTCGATGATGGGCTCATGTTGCGCAATCGGCCGGGGCTTTTTGCGGCTGGTGAAATGCTGGACTGGGAAGCGTCAACAGGGGGATACCTGTTGACGGCATGCCTTGCGACTGGGCGCTGGGCCGGGCAACACGCAGCCCGGTTTGCAGCCTAGCTTGTGGTGAGTTTCTGGAATGCTTCCCGAGCGCGGCAACGCTTGAGGTAGGCGTTGAAGTCTTCATTGTCCGATGGAAACTTCGCGCCACGTGCCCAGGCGCCGCAATGGCTGAGAATGATGTCTGGCACGGTAAAAGTGTCCCCCATCAGATAGGGTCCTTTGCACCGGTCCATCAGTTTGCTCAGGTTGCGTTCGTATTCCCATTTTGAGGTGTGGCGCACTTCTGGCACGCGTTTGTCTTCAGGCAGGGTGAAATTGTGCCGCGTCGCCACCCATAGAACGGAATCGATCTCGTCGAGAATACACTGTGTAAATGCATCTTGGTGTGCACGCTCAAGCGTTCCGGCGGGAAAGGTCAGAGCGCCATGCTTGTCAGCAAGATAGGTCATGATGGCTGTTGAGTCAGTGACGATGGCATCACCTTCTCTCAGCACGGGAATTTTGCCAGACGGGTTTACAGCCCGCACTTCTTCGCTTTGGGGTCCGGCCTTGGTCACCTTGTAGGGCTGCCCCAATTCTTCGAGCATCCACATCACCCGAAAGGCGCGGCTGGTGGGGCTTCCGATTATCTCGTACATCGCGTTTCTCCTTTGCCGACACTGTGGCCGCTGGCACAAACAGCGACAAGCCTTTCGCAAAGTAACCTAGGGGCACGAATGAAATACTGACATAATCTGGCAGGATATATGCGTAATTCTGTCATGTAAGTAATCATATCAGGAGACCTACAATGTCGAGATCCGGTTCATGTTTGTGTGGTGCCGTCAGTTACACTTTGTCCGAGACACCCGAGAAATGCGGCGTTTGCCATTGCAGCATGTGCCGCAAGTGGACCGGCGGTGTCTTTGTTGCCTTTATGACGGCGCCCGGCACTGTGACTTTAGCCGGGGAAGAGAACCTCAACGTGTTCACGTCCTCGGAATGGGCGGAACGTGCCTCGTGTTCAAAATGCGGAAGCAGCATGTTCTATCGGGTCACGGCACCGGGACAGGAGCAAGGGGTCTATCACATGGGTCTTGGAACGCTGGACGATGCCAGCGGCATCACGCTTGGGCAAGAAATCTTTATTGATAAAAAGCCGGATAGTTACAGCTTTGCCGGGGATACGCACAAGATGACAGAGGCCGAAGTTTTCGCGATGTTTGCACCGCAGGACTGATTGATTATCGGCGTGCCAGCATGGCAAGGCGCAACAGCATCCGTTCGACCAGTGCCATGGTGGGGGCAGTTTGTCCCGCGGACCGCAGTTGCAGATCGGTGTCCGTCAGGATTGTCAGTGCCTGCTCGAGTTTTGCTGCCCCCCAGCCTTGGGCCTGACGGAGCATACGATCTCGTCTCGGCCCAAAGATCGGTGGACGCATCCGCGCGATGCCCGCAGCCGCCCCACCGGGATCAGAGGCCGCTGTATAGAGCGCGCGGAAATGGCGCGTGGCTCCAATGCACAGAGATACAGGATTGGTGCCCTGTGCCTGTAGTTTTCGCAGCACTGGCCCAAGATCCGGTGCGCGTCCCTCGGCAACAATGTTCAACACATCGTCCAATTCAGCCTCGGTCGAAGTCGGCGCACAGGCAATAATGTCCTCGGATGATACAGATGAGGTATCCCCCAATTTAAAGAGAGACAGTTTTTCAAGGGTTTGGCGAAAATCTCCCGGATCCAGATCACGGGCCAGATTTGACAGATCGGTCATGGCGTCACGATCAACATCGCGCAGGCCCGACTTGGCCAGTTGCGCCTCAATCTCTTCTCGGCTGGGCGGGTCGTTGTATATCGCGGCCGCATAAGCATTTGGATGACCTTCAAATGCTTTGCGAATCTTTGACGATGCCTTGAGCGATCCGGCCGTCACGACGATCTGCGCGTCACCCTCTTTCCAATCTTCCAGCGCGGCAAGTACGGCTGCGGCCGCGGTGTCATTCGCGTCTTCGACAAAGGCCACGCGAGGCCCCGGGAAAAAGCTGACCGCCTTGATGGCGTCGTCCAAAAGGGCAGGGTCTTTGCGCAGGTCCGATGCGGGAATACGGGTCAGGCGCATTTCCTCTTCGCCCTCAGGCCCGATCAGTGCAGCAATGAGTTCCTGGCGCTTTAGCGCGATGCGCATGGCATCCGGGCCATAGATCAGGATGCCAGTGCGATGGGCATCCGGTTTGGAAAAGTACCGGGCCGACTCGCGCCCAGACAGTTTCATGATGCGTTGTCCGCCGACCACGCCCACAGTTGGGCCATAATTTGATCGGTCAGAATTACCATCAACCGTTCATAGGCGTTATCCTGCGCTGACAGCGTTGCCACTGTGGTGCCCGTCGCAGAATATCCCACGTAGTTGCGCAACTTTCCAGACGTCAGAACTTCGCTAGAGGCCATGTCGCGCAATGCAAAAGTGGCGTCTGCAATCACATCATATCGTGATGTCACGCCGTCGATCGTACGACCAACACTCTTCTCTTCGACTTCCACGGCGACTGACAGGCCATATTCGCCAGTATCTACCCGTCCCAGCCGGCCTTCCAACTCCCGCACCAGCAAATAGGTTTCGTTGCTCGACGGGGCATCCATCACAACCTGGTTCAGCAAGCCAGAAGCGCTGCCATTGGTTCCGTAAGATGGCTCGAACCCGCAGGCCGCGAGCGCGGGGCCAGCAGCTGCAAGCAACAAAAAGTGACGGCGATTAAATGACGACATTTACGATCCGACCGGGGACAACGATGAGTTTCTTGGGCTGGGCCCCTTCCAACCGGCTGGTGACAGCTTCGTGGGCGAGGACAAGTTTTTCAACCTCTTCCTTCGGCATATCCTTGGGCACGCTGATTTCCGCACGGCGTTTGCCGTTAATCTGGATCGGCATGGTGACTTCTGCCTCCACCAGCATCGCCTCGTCCGCAACAGGCCACGGAGCGTTGATGACAAGGCCTTCGCCGCCCTGATGCGCCCAGATATCTTCAGCCAGGTGGGGGGTCATGGGTGACATCAGCTGTGCCAGCGTCATGATTGCCTGTTTCTGGGCCGCAGCACCTGCCTTGGACTTGGCGAGCGTGTTGGTAAACGCATAGAGCTTGGCGATTGAGGCGTTGAAGCCGAAGCTTTCTACACCCAGCGTGACGTCACGGATGGCTTTGTGCATCTCGCGCAGCAGATCTTCGTCGCCCTGACCGTTCGCGTCGGGGTCCATTGCGCCGATCTTGTCGCAGAGGTTCCAAACGCGGTTCAGGTGTTTGAATGCGGCATCCGCGCCCGAGGCTGTCCATTCCACGTCACGTTCGGGGGGCGAGTCGGACAACACGAACCAACGGGCGGTGTCGGCACCATAGGCCGAGATGATGTCGACCGGGTCCACCACGTTGTTCTTGGATTTTGACATCTTGGCCGAGGGAATGACCTGAACTTCTTCACCCGAGGCTTTGAGCACGGTTTTGCCGTCTCGGTCTTCGACATCCGCCGGATAGTGATAGACCGGGCGTCCATTGCCGCCGGTGGTCTGATAGATCGCGTGAGTTACCATGCCTTGGGTGAAGAGCGCGTCAAAGGGTTCCTTTGCGCTCTCGGGCAGGTGGCTGCAGATATGCATCGCGCGCGCGAAGAAGCGCGAATAGAGAAGGTGCAGGATCGCGTGCTCGATGCCGCCGATATACTGATCGACGTTCATCCAGTATTCGGCATCCTCGGCCACGGTGGGTGTTTCGGCGCGTGGCGCCGTGAACCGGGCGAAATACCAGGACGAATCGACAAAGGTGTCCATCGTGTCGGTTTCGCGCTTGGCCGGAGCACCGCAGGACGGGCAGGCGCAGTCGCGCCATGTCGGGTGGCGGTCGAGCGGATTGCCGGGCTTGTCGAATGACACATCATCCGGCAGCTCGATTGGCAGGTTTTCTTTCTTCTCGGGCACCACGCCGCAGGTATCACAATGCACGACCGGAATTGGGCAGCCCCAGTATCGTTGACGGCTCAGGCCCCAGTCACGCAGACGGAACTTGGTCACGCCTTCGCCCCAACCCGCCGTTTCGGCAAAGTCGATGGTGGCGTCGATAGCGTCCTGACCGGTGGCCTCGTCAAGGCCGGCGAAGTGGTTGATCCACTTCACCTTTTGCTCCTTCGGCGGAACAAAGGCTTCGGTCTCAACTGGCTTTGGCTCTTCGAGATCAAAGAAGGTGTCGATCACCGGCAGATCATACTTGCGGCAGAAATCAAGATCGCGCTGGTCGTGCGCCGGGCAGGCGAAAATCGCGCCGGTGCCATAGTCCATCAGGATGAAGTTGGCGATCCAGACCGGGAGTTCCCAATCCGGGTTCAGCGGGTGTTTGACGGTGATCCCGGTGTCATAGCCCAGTTTTGGCGCGGTTTCGATGGCCTCTTCCGTAGTGCCACCCTTGCGGCATTCGGCAAGGAATGCGGCCAGTTCTGGGTTGCCCTCTTCCAGCTCTTTCGAAATCGGATGGTCCGGAGAGATGCCCACAAAACTCGCGCCCATGAGCGTATCGGGGCGCGTTGTGTAAACCGAGATCGGTTCTGCGCCATCGGTACGTTCGAAGGCAAACTGCAAACCGCGCGATTTGCCGATCCAGTTTTCCTGCATCAGGCGGACCTTGGCGGGCCAGTTGTCGAGCGTGTCGAGAGCGTCGAGCAATTCCTCGGAATAGTCCGAGATTTTAAAGAACCACTGGGTCAACTCTCGGCGTTCCACCAGAGCGCCCGAGCGCCAGCCCCGCCCACCTTCGACCTGCTCGTTGGCCAGAACAGTCATATCGACTGGATCCCAGTTCACCACGGCGTTCTTGCGATAAACGAGGCCTTCTTTAAGAAAGTCGAGGAACAGGGCCTGTTGCTGGCCGTAGTATTCCGGGTCACAGGTGGCGAACATGCGCGACCAGTCGAGCGAGAGGCCCAGCGGCTTCATCTGTTCGACCATGGTGTCGATGTTGGAATAGGTCCATTCTTTGGGGTGACCGCCGATTGCCATGGCAGCGTTCTCTGCCGGCATGCCAAAGGCGTCAAAGCCCATAGGATGCAACACGTTATGGCCGGTTGAGATCTTGTAGCGCGCGATCACGTCACCCATCGTGTAGTTCCGCACGTGACCCATGTGCAGCTTACCAGACGGGTAAGGAAACATCTCAAGCACGTAATACTTTGGCTTGGAGGCATCCCGGATAGCCTTGAAGGTTTCGGCCTTGTCCCAGGCCTCTTGCCACTTGGCTTCGATCTCGGTGGCGGAATAGCGCGACATAGATGTCACCTTTCAGTCAAACGTTGTCGCATGGGGTGATATGCGTCTGAAAGGCTTTGGTCCAGTGGCTGACGGTGTGGAATCGCAAAAATGCGATGCTGTGCGGCTATTTGAATTGGAGTATAGAAGAACAAAGACCGATTTGAGCGGGCGGCGCCTATGAATATTCTATTTATCCATCAGAACTTTCCCGGCCAATTCAAGCATCTTGCCCCGGCCCTGGCAGCCAAGGGTCACAAGGTTCTTGCCCTGACCCTACGCGTCAAAAAGACAGCAACCTGGCAAGGCATCAAAATGGTGCCCTACACAATCCGGCGTAAACCGGCACAGAAACTGCATCCCTGGCTTGTTGATTTTGAAACTAAGATGCTTCGTGCGGAAAGCTGCTATGCCGAAGCGCGCAATCTCAAGGACCAGGGTTTTGAGCCGGACTTGATCATTGCCCACCCCGGATGGGGCGAGTCGATGTTCTTGCGCGATCTTTGGCCCAATGCACAGATCGGCCTTTATTGTGAACTCTACTATCGGGCATCCGAAGGTGATCTGAACTTTGATCCGGAGTTTCCAAACCGTATAGCGGATCAGGAACCGATCCGGTTGCGCCTCAAGAACATGAATAACTTTATGCACTTCGAGGTTGGTGACCTTGGCATAAGCCCGACCCAATTTCAGGCTGGTACGTTCCCTGACGCAATCCGCGACAAAATCAGCGTGATACATGATGGCATTGATACAGAGGTTGTCAGAGCCAATGCTGACGCCCGTCTAGAGATCGGCGAGGGACAGGTTGTCACCCGCGAGGATGAGGTTATCACATTCGTAAACCGTAATCTTGAACCCTATCGGGGATACCACGTGTTTATGCGCGCTTTGCCGCAGCTTCTTAAACAGCGCCCGAATGCGCGGGTGTTGATAGTTGGTGGGAATGAGGTGAGCTATGGTGCAATACCACCAAAGGGTAAGACTTGGAAACAAATCTTCATTGACGAGGTTCAGAGCAGCATTCCCGACAAAGATTGGGAGCGGGTCCATTTTATGGGCAAGATACCTTATGAGGACTTTCTTAGCTTGCTGCAGGTCAGCCGGTGCCACGTCTACCTGACTTATCCCTTTGTGCTCAGCTGGTCATTGATCGAGGCCATGAGCTCCCAATGCGCTATCGTGGCCAGTGATACAGCCCCGGTTCAAGAGGTCATCCAACATGATGAGACAGGGCGTCTGTTTCCGTTCTTTGAACCCGACAAAATGGTCGAGCAAATCAACGAGGTGCTTGATAGCCAAAGCCTGCGAGAGAAACTGGGACGTCAGGCCCGACAAAAGGCGCAGCAAACCTATGATCTCAAGAGTGTTTGCCTGCCCCAACAAATCGAATGGGTCAACCGGCTTTCAGCCATGCCTCCGGGCCGCTTCAGTTTTTAGGGCCTGGCGGATTCAGAGATCGCGGTGATGTTGCTTATAGCTTGCCGTCCGCGATCCGCATTTGCCGTGCACGCGTCAGAATTGCATCTTCAACGGCTTTGGTAGTCGCGGCTGACACCGCTCCGCCGTTGCGCGTTTGCATTGCAACATGCAGTGACCGCGCATCAAGCGCCGGGTCGCGTACATAAACAGTGGCGCGATACGAGCGGCCGCCACCGGGCGGAGTACCGTAACCAGTTACGATAACACCTGAAAACGGATCGACGGATTGAACGGGTAAGAAGTCCAACACTTCTAATGAAGCGTTCCAGATATATTTATTCACGCGAACGGTAATATCTGAATTATCTGGCTCGAATATCTCCCAGATCGTCGAGCCACCTTTGTAACCCGTGATCTGATCGCCATCGATCGGATTGCCTACATTATCTCGATCAAGATAAGAGCCACCTTCGCCCGAGGTTTTTACGGTGCGGTTTCCACCACATGCCGATAACATCGTCAAAGCTATACAAGCCGCGAGAATCCCAAATGCGCTACTTTGCGTCATTTTACCTGCCCAATTCATTCGGTTGATACCGTCCTATCCAAGAGCCTCTCTTTGGGCAAGGCCATATATCGAAGGCAAGAGTGGCAGAAAATTGCCATGACAACCGCCGCATTGGGCAAACTGTGGCATAGCTGCACCATTTACGTTGGCTTTGATCGCATCCCGCTACGTACGCTTGCAAACACCCCCCTAAAAGAGCGAGAGACACTGCATACCCTTTCCGGATTCCCCGGTTTGGGCGCATGAATTGGAAATCCGAGGGAAAAGCTATGAAAAAAGTTCTCTTCGCAACGACTGCACTGGTCGCCACCGCAGGTGTCGCAGCAGCAGACGTAACATTTGGCGGTCTGGGCCGTTTCGGTGTTCTGTACAATGAAGGCAATCCTACTGACGAATGGTCGCTGACCAGCCGTTTCCGCCTTATCGTAACTGGCACCGCAGAGTCGGACAATGGTCTGTCGTTCGGCGCACAGATCCGTTACCAAGCTGACGGCCACGAGCAGAGCCAAGGCGTTCCAGGCACCACTGGCGGTACTGCCGGTTTGCCGAATTCGAACGCTGCTTCTACTGCAGGCTTCAACACCCCGCGTTTCTGGGTAACAGCCGGTGGTTTCACCGTGTCGGTTGGTCAAACTCTGGGCGCAATCGAAAACATGCCTAACATGTACACTGGCTCGATTGGTCTGACTGGTTTGGGCTTCGCCAACGTTGTTTATAACTTCGGCGCAGACGCCTACTCCTCCGGTAGCGGCGGCACACAAGGTCTCGACGTAATCTGGTCGGGTGGCGCCTGGGGCGTGCACTTCACACACTCGTGGTCATCTGACGGCAACCTGACTCTGTCGTCAGACCGCACAGCTATGATGGTTTCGTATGCATTCGGCAATTGGACCATTGCTGGTGGTTACCAAGACAGCGACATCGCTGGTGACACCGAGTGGGCCATCACTTCAGGCGCAACCTTCGGCGCATGGGATGTTGCTTTCAACATCGCTGACAACGACGGTTTCCTGAAGTACGGCGTTGGTGCCAACTGGCAAGCTGGCGCATCGACCTTTGTTCGCGGTTACATCAACCACGACGAAGCCGCAGATATGGGCAGCGGTGACGAAAACATGGGTATCGGCTTCCAGCACCGTCTTGGTGGTGGTACCTTCGTCGAAGGTGGTGTTGCCGATCTCGCGGGCACAACCCGCGCCGATCTGGGTCTGCGCTTCTCGTTCTAATTTAGAACAAGAACCAACCAATAGAGGGCAGGTCTTCGGACCTGCCCTTTTCTTTTGCGACAATCTGATGTTCAAGTATGCCGCGCATCTGTTTTAGACCCGCCTGCTAAGGAGATCACCATGTCGCTCGATGAGATCAGAACCCGTATGCACAAGGCCGAAGAACAGGCCGGGCGGGCACTTGGATCAACACAGCTGATCGCGGTTTCAAAAGTACAGCCCAATGATCGTGTCGCCGAAGTTTTGCGGCAGGGGCATCGATTGTTCGGGGAAAACAAGGTTCAAGAAGCAGCAGGCAAGTGGCCTGACTTCCGTGAAGAGTTCCAGGACGTAAACGTTCATTTGATTGGCCCGCTGCAAACAAACAAGGCACGCCAAGCGATGCAGTTGTTCGACGCTATCCACTCTGTAGACCGACCGAAGCTGGCCAATACTCTGGCGCGACTGGCCCAAGAAACAGGTCATTGTCCGGACCTCTTTATTCAGGTCAACACTGGTGAAGAACCCCAAAAGGCCGGCGTTATGCCAGCCGATGCGGATGTGTTTATTGCCGATTGCCTGTCCAAAGATCTTCCGGTGCAGGGAGTGATGTGCATTCCCCCGTTCGATGAAGAGCCTTCGTTGCACTTTGCCTTGCTTGCAAAGATTGCCAAACGTAATGGGTTGTCGGGCCTGTCGATGGGTATGAGCAGTGATTTTGAGCGCGCGATTGCCTTGGGTGCTACTCATGTTCGGGTTGGGTCCGCCATCTTTGGGGAACGCGAGTACGGTTAAGCCTGTTTGCTGAATCGTTAAGCTCTGGCAGACTCTATCTATTGTCAGCGATGGAGCCTTTCATGAAACCTATTTCAATCCTCACTGTGGTCGCAATGTGCCTCGCCAGTCCCGCCGCCGCAGAATTTAGTCTGTCTTTCAAAGGCTGGGATAACATCCCCCTCTGCACGTCGGGCAATCCCAATACCGTTGGGAACCCGGAATTCACGCTCAAAGGTGTCCCGGATGGCACCACGACAGTTCAGTTCCAACCCAAAGATCTGGATGTGCCGAATTACAATCACGGCGGCAGTAAGAAACTTAAGATTACCAAAGACGGTAAAGTTCCCGCGGGTACATTCAGCTACAAAAGCCCTTGCCCGCCCAGTGGTTCACATACGTACCAATGGACTGCAACTGCGCGTAAGGGCGGCAAGAAACTCGCTACGGCCATGGCGCAGCGCAAATATCCCAAATAGAGGCTGGCTAGCTTTTTTGAACAATCAGGCGCGTGCCAGGGATGGCGCGCGTCGCAATCCAGCGTAAATGGTCCCGCCGAAATGCGATGCATCCTTCCGTCGGAAACCCCGGACGTCGATATTGATGCAGGAAGATTGCAGACCCTCTGCCGGGCTGTGCATCTGGCCAGTTCCAATCTGTGAGCATGATGAGGTCATACAATGGATCGCCCCGGCGCAGGTTCTCGTGACTATGAGGATAAGGCGCTTGTACCCATTGATTATAGGCCGCGTCACCAGAGGCATCTGACCACAAGTCGTCTTTACCAATAGGTAAAGCCCAGGGCGAAGGGCGCGCCATACGATCCGGGCGGTAGAGCAAGCCAGTGATCTGGTGCAAGCCGACCGGAGTTGCCCCGTCACCTTCTCGTTTGTCGACCTGCAAGTCGCCCCGACCGATTGTACAGGGGAACTTTCGCCCGCAAAACCTTAGGCCCGTTGGGGTCAAAACCAAGTCGTAAGGTGTCACAAGAGATGCCCGGATTTGGCAGCCTTGGTCGCCAGGTAAGCCGCGTTCTGATCCGTTTTGCCAACCTTCAGCGGTACCCTTTCAGCCACAGTGACACCTTCGTTTTCCATCATGGAGATTTTTTTGGGGTTGTTCGTCAAAAGTCTCACTGATGAAAAGCCCATATTTTTCAGTAATTTGGCGCCAATTTTGAAGTCGCGTTCGTCGTCTTCAAACCCGAGCCGATGGTTGGCCTCGACCGTGTCGAACCCCTGATCTTGCAGTGAGTAGGCCCGCATCTTGTTGGCAAGCCCGATGCCGCGTCCTTCCTGATTGAGGTACAACAACACGCCTTCTCCTTCGGAACCCATGTGCGCCAAGGCACCACGCAGTTGCGGGCCACAATCACACTTCAGGCTGCCGAGGACGTCTCCAGTAAAACAGGCAGAATGCAACCGCGCCAAGACAGGTTTGTCCCGCGCAGGCCTCCCAATTTCGATGGCATAGTGTTCTTCGGCGCCATCCTCGGGCCGAAAAACATGCAGTCGCCCGGCTTCAGCGGCACTCATCGGCAGCCGCGCGTGGACGACCGGGTGCAGTGCGCTTGTTGTTTCAAGGTCAGGCGCAGCAAGGTCAGCGGGAATGACCGTCAGACCATTTTCTAAAGCAAACCGCGCAGGATTTTCAGGCCGGCAGGTCAGAGCAGCAGGCAGTAATCGAGCGGACTTAACAATCTTCAAAGCTGTGCGGTGCAATCCCGCAGGCCCGTCGCGCTGCGAATTCAGAGGCCCCTTCATCGGCTTGTTTAAATCGTCAGCCGGATCGGCAATGCCCTTGACCCAGCCAAGGTCAACATCCTGTGGCAAACGAATGCGCGCCAGATCGCCATCATAAACCCGAGCTTTAAGCGTTTCTGCGCGCCGGGCGGTGATCGCCAAAGAAGTTTCAACTTCTAAATTGATAATGTCAGTGAGGCGGGGGGCTGTCAGGGTCTCAGCCGCCAGCACCAAAATAGCACTTCCTTCACCTGTAATCAGGATCGGTACCCCCATGCGCAGGTCAGATCTGGCGCGGGCCAGGCGTTCGACGATATCGGGTGCAAAGCTCATGGGCATCTTTCAGAGGCTGGGACGTCAGATGTAGCCCCATTTGAAGTATAATGAAACATTTCAGGCCGGGATTACACGACCCCGTGAGAGAATTGCAGCAAATCTTGTCCAACGTGTGATTGCAGACCAAATGCGTAACACGAACCCGGCAACAGGAGGCCCAGATGGCGCAACTTAAGAAGATCCTCTTGGTAGATGATGATGACGATTTGCGCGAAGCGCTGTCAGAACAGATGCTGATGACCGAAGACTTTGACGTCTTTGAAGCGGCCAACGGTGCCGAAGCAATGGTGAAGGCCAAGGAGGGTCTTTATGACCTTATGATTCTGGACGTCGGGTTGCCCGATACGGACGGCCGCGAATTGTGCCGTCTGATGCGGAAACAGGGCGTCAAGTGTCCCGTTCTCATGCTGACGGGTCATGACAGTGACGCTGATACAATTCTTGGGTTGGATGCCGGTGCCAACGATTATGTCACCAAGCCTTTCAAATTCCCTGTGCTTCTCGCCCGTATTCGCGCCCAGCTGCGCCAGCATGAGCAATCTGAAGATGCCGTGTTCCAACTGGGGCCGTATACGTTCAAACCTTCGATGAAGATGTTGATCACGGAAGACGAACGCAAAATTCGACTGACCGAGAAAGAGACAAACATTCTGAAGTTCCTCTATCGCTCAACCGATGGCGTGGTCGCGCGTGATGTTCTGTTGCATGAAGTCTGGGGCTACAACGCGGGTGTGACGACACATACGCTGGAAACCCACATTTACCGCCTGCGTCAAAAAATTGAGCCGGACCCCTCGAACGCGCGTCTGCTGATTACGGAATCGGGTGGATACCGGCTGGTCGCCTGAGCAAAAAGACATTGAGACAATTGCGCAACAGGGGTCGTTGCCATGTGCAGGACCTTTGATGTGGATCAAAGAGGCATATGAACCTCACCTTTAATAAGGTTCTCAAGACATCCCGTGTATGTCCGGGTAATGACATGCACCTCCCTGTTGGACTCGGCCCGGACTTTGTTCCGGGCCTTTTTTTTGAGCCGGCGAGATTTTTCAAATCACCCGTAGTCAATTCACGAAATTCACGTGCAATTTGCGAGGTTTGATTTCCAATCTCAAACCTTCAAGGGCATCTTCTGGACATATTACGTGTGCGACCACGTTGATAAAACTAACGAGTCCGGTATCAGTTCGGTGTTTTATGCCAGCTGGAGGGCTGCTTTGTAGTCCTCCAGCGCTGAAATCAAAGCTGCGCAGAGTCGCGTTCTTTGACCGCTT
Organism: uncultured Shimia sp.; assembly: GCF_947498095.1. Classification (GTDB taxonomy): domain Bacteria; phylum Pseudomonadota; class Alphaproteobacteria; order Rhodobacterales; family Rhodobacteraceae; genus Shimia. The sequence goes on from NZ_CANMJE010000001.1 coordinate 601,372, forward strand.
CATACCAACGCTTAAGATTTGGCTGCGTGTCAGCCACTCGCATTTTCACAACCCGTGCGAAATCTACAAACACAAAATTTGTAATATCAGCCAAGGTGAAACGATCCGTCGAAATGTAGTCGCGCCCCTCCAGATGCCGGTCAAGTTTGTCAAAGTAGAGGGCAATGCGGCGCAGTCCGCGTTCGGCAAGCGCAGGAATTTGCTGAAAGTTCTCAGGTCCGGGAATGGCGCGATCTTTCATGTGGGGATTGCCGTTGCGCAGGGCTTCGGCCACAGGCAGCCCGCCTTGTTGTTCGGCGATGGCTGTCCACATCATGATCTCACCGGTTTCGTGAGCTGTCGTGCCAATCAACGGAGGTTCTGGGCAATGCGCCTCGAGATAGGCGGCAATCCCAAGGTTTTCGGTGAGGGTTTGGCCACTATCGGTGATCAGAACCGGCACCATCGCGTCAGGATTAACTGCGCGAAACTCGGGGCTGAGTTGCTGTCCTTCCATGATGGAAATCTCACGGGTTTCGACCTCGAGCCCCTTTTCCGCAAGAAACATGCGGGCCCGACGCGGGCTGGGAGCTGTGGAACAATCATAGAAAATCATGGCAAGCGCACCTTATCTGTCCTGAGACTCTCAGTTTTGGGTGCGTTCGTTTGTTTGTCGAGTGTTCCGTTACGGCGCCTTAGTCGCCGAGCTTTGCATGCACTTCGTCGAGATCAATTTCACCGATCGGCATCTTGTTTGATGGATCTTCGAATTCGTATTTGAACAAATCAAAATCTCGTTTGTAGATTTCGTAGACCAAGTGCATCGACAAATCGTCAAAATAGTCTTCGATCGGGTGAGCCCGCTTGGGGCCGTGCCCTTCGGATTCGTTGAACCGAGGAATCTTGTTCAGATCAACGGAATGTGCGGTCTCAATACTGTCCAGCACGCTTTGCATGCCGTCATTGAAAGTCTCGGTATAGAAAATCTTGTCGTAAGTACCTCCGTTCACGATGAACGTAGAGACATGCCCAGACATTGCCGACCAGTGGATGTCCGGATCCATGGGGCGGCGCCAGCGAATGGTGTCGCGGGCAAATAACAAGAAGCGTCGAAAGCTCTTGATCTGATCGAACTCTTGTTTGCCGTCATCACCGCCAACTTCAATGCCGTACTTTTGGATCAGCAGCGGAACGAGATTGCCACGATAACGCTTGCCGTTACGCTGAATGCCGCAAATCTTGTCGAAGAAGGATGACAGTATCCGGGTGTAAGGATTGCGCACGCAGGTGAACGCATAAGATTTGTGACTGGTTGCGTTTTCCACAATCGGCACCTGGCTGGCTTCGATTGCCCATTTGTGCAAACCGCCCGTTGCGTCATGTATGTCGCCGTCAAAAAATTCGCCATGATCTGAGTAATACATGATCTGCCCGATCGTCGAGCAAGCGCATTTGGGAACAACACGATAGACCACGCTTTCGCTCTCAGTCATCCAAGTGCCGGGGAAACCCATAAAAATGCCTCCAATAATCTGTGACCGACTTTTGGGCCACAGTTTGATTTGTCACCAAAAAACCAAAGAAAGTCTGTTTATTCAACGCCCGTTCACCATTATCTAGGTAAACAATCAAGGTGAATTGAGGGTTCTGGTTTCCAAAATGGCAAAAATCGCATTCATTCTGCTGTGCCACAAGGACCCCGAGGCAATTATTCGGCAGGTCGAAAGACTGACGGCAGTTGGTGATTATGTGTCGATTCACTTCGACGCGAGTGCCAAACGCGAGCATTTTTCAATAATTGACGAAGCCTTTCGGGATCATCCGAATGTGGCCTTTGCCACCAAAAGGATCAAATGTGGCTGGGGAGAGTGGTCTCTGGTTCAGGCGACGATCTATGCTTTGCAGGCTGCGGTAGACAAGTTTTCACGTGCCACGCATTTTTACATGCTGTCCGGCGATTGCCAGCCGATCAAGACCGCGGACTACATCCATAACTTTCTCGACAACCATGATTGCGATTTTATCGAGAGCTTTGACTATTTTGAAAGCAACTGGATCAAAACCGGCTTTAAGGAAGAGCGCCTGATCTATCGGCACTTCTTTAATGAACGTACACGCAAATGGCTGTTCTACACCTCGTTTAATCTGCAGCGACGTTTGGGTTTGACGCGAGAGATTCCCGAAGACTTGCAGATACAAATCGGGTCGCAATGGTGGTGCCTGCGTCGGCGCACAGTCGAATCCATTCTCGATTTCACCCGAACACGAAAAGACGTGATGCGGTTTTTCAAGACAACCTGGATTCCGGATGAAACGTTCTTCCAAACGTTGGTGCGCCACCTGATTCCAGAAACTGAAATTCGCACGCGCACTCTGACATTCCTCATGTTCACCGACTATGGAATGCCGCTGACATTCTACAATGACCACTATGACCTTTTGCTGAGTCAAGACTATCTTTTTGCACGCAAAGTCAGCCCAGAGGCTCTGAAGCTGAAAGAGCGCTTGGGCAAACTCTTTGCCGCAACTGGCGTAAATTTCCAAATTTCGGCCGAGGGACCAAGTCTGTTCAAATTTCTGACGGGGCGCGGACGAATTGGACGACGATTTGCCAGCCGCTTTTGGGAGACCGAGTCGACACTGGGCCGTGACCGCGAGTTGATGATCATCGTCTGCAAAAAATGGCACGTCGCCAAGCGTTTGGTTGAAGCCATTCAGCGCGAAACTGATCTCACGTCAATGGCCTATCTCTTTAACGAAGAAAGCACGTCGCTGCCCGATTTGGGGGGCATTCAGGCAACGTTGGGTAAACGAACACGGCACCGTCGTGCGCTGATGCGGATGTTGTTTGATTATTACGAGACCAATCAGATTGTGATCTGCCTCGACCCGTCTTCACTGGATTTGTTGCATGACTTTTTCGGGGACCGTTCCGGAACGCTGCTGCTTGAAGTTCAATGTGCCTTTCCCGATGACTATCTCATCGGGCACGCGACACGAATCGGATTAGCTGGCTCGCAAACGCCAAAAGAAACGCTGGAACGTTTGCTCCCGACGATCCGGCAGGACATCGTGCTGGAAAGTGATCGCATATTAGATGGGAATTTTGAGAATCACATGCGGATGAAGCAGGATGACGATGTTCAGGAACACATCTCGGTGTTGTCGAGGTTCTTGTCCGTTGATGAGGAAACAGCAGCAAGAATCGCGCGAACAGACCACCTGTTCGCAGATTGATTCAAAAACGGTTATTTCGCTGAGGTCAGGGCCAGAAACACATCTTCAAGATCGGCCTGTTCCGTTTTGACATCACGAATGACAATTCCTGCGTCGTGAACAGCCGAGAGAACTTCTTCGGCTGTGGTTTTCCCGGCTTGATAACTTAGGGCCAGTGATCCGTCCGGCCGCTGGACCACCTCAATTCCGGTTTTCTGGGGTAACTGAACCGGCGGTGTCATCGGATCAATCAACATGGTTTTGGTGTCGATCTGTCCCAGCAGGTTTGCCGTACTGTCGCGAGCGATCAATTCGCCCTGATTGATGATGGCAATCTCGTCGCACATTTCCTCGGCTTCTTCGAGGTAATGCGTTGTCAGGATGATTGTCATACCGCGCTCTTTGTTCAGCTTTCGAATGTTTGCCCAAAGCATCTGACGCAACTCGATGTCGACGCCAGCGGTGGGTTCATCCAGCACCAGAACCTGAGGATGGTGAACAAGCGCCTTGCCCAGCAAAAGGCGTCGCCGCATGCCGCCGGATAGGGTGCGTGCATAGGCGTCTGACTTGTCAGAAAGTCCAACCATTTCAAGAATTTCATCGCTTGTGCGCTGAGCTTTAGGCACGCCGTACAACCCTGCCTGAACCTCCAGCGCGCCACGGGGTGAAAAGAACGGATCAAGGTTCAATTCTTGCGGCATAACGCCGATCGCTGCGCGTGACTGACGAGGGTTCGCATCAATATCAAAGCCCCAAATCTTGACGGAACCCGCGGTTTTCAGAACCAGCCCGGCCATGATGTTGATCATCGTGGATTTGCCTGCGCCATTTGGCCCAAGCAACCCAAAGATCGAACCATTGGGAATGCTGAGATCAACACCCTTGAGGGCTTGGTTTTCGGGCGCGCCCTTCGCGCCACGATAGGTCTTTTTCAGACCTGTAATTTCAATCGCATGATGCGTCATGGCTGCACTTGCCCCCGGCCTTCGGATCGCTCATATTCGCGCATACCCAAACATGCCCCGGACAACAACCGGGTCGGCAATCACAAAGGACAAAACGGCATGACGAGTGAAGCGCCTGAAACCAAGATTGTGGACAGCTACAAGATCGCTTGTGATGGCGGTGAAGGTGGGCACCCTCGTGTCTGGCTGCAAATGCCAATGGAGCACGGTTGGGTCGAATGTCCTTATTGCGATTGCAAATTCGTCCACAAAGACCACGCCGACAAAGCGGCGTAGATCAAAACCTCAACAAGCTATTCGGTCTCAAAGGTGCGTCTGTGCGAAATGTCGCTCGGGCGCTTCCAGGTGGGCAACGTTGTTGAATTGAACCAACAGAGGTTGCCCCAGCACCATCTGCCAGCGATGCACGGACGTGTTCATGATCGCAAGACACATCTTGGCCCAGCCCCCCACATCCAGATCAAGCGTCTGACGTAAAACCATGCCAATCAGACCGCCTGACGTTACCACCAGCGCACGCCCATCACCGGCAGCGATTTCTTCCATCACGTCTGAAACGCGCCCATGGAACTGTTGAAAGCTCTCTGGTGCGCCTTCGATGCGGCCTTCCTGCCAGGCTTGAAGCACACGCGGCAAGTGTTCGACAAAACCTTCGCGTTCGGTTGGAATTTGCAGCCCGTGCTGTTCTTCCATCAATTGGGAAAGGTCGAAGTAAGCGATTTCATTCAGACGTGCATCGCGAACCGGCGTGAACGGGGCGCCAATGCCCTCAGCCGTTTCGATGTGGCGCCGCATCGTGCCGGTGTAGACGCGGTGAAACTGATCACTGGTCTGAGAAAAATGCCCACCCAGCCAACGGGCTTGCTGATGCCCCAGATCGGACAGCTTGTCATAGCTTTCCTCGTCCCGCGCCTCGGTATTGGCCTGTCCGTGACGAACCAGAGTGATATGCGGCATGGCTGTGTTCCTTACACCTAATAACGTTGTGATTATGCCAGCCAATGGCGATGGAAAAGGGGTAATTCTCTGTAACGCATCGGAAACCGGTTTTTGCGTTTTGTCACTGGCTTGGCGCAAATTGTCTATGCCCTGTCGGAATGGGCGACTCGTAATTTCCCTTACCCGAGGTAGACTGCCCGCGAACAGGGAGACACCTATGTCCGACAAGATCACTTTCACGCTGGACGGCGAGACCGTCACCGCAAATTCCGGAGAAAGCATCTGGGAGGTCGCCAATGGTCGTGGTCTGGTGATTCCGCATCTTTGCCACAAGCCTGCGCCGGGTTATCGCCCTGACGGCAACTGCCGCGCCTGCATGGTTGAGATTGAAGGTGAGCGCACTTTGGCGGCATCTTGTATCCGTGAGCCCTCCGAAGGCATGGTCGTGACAACCAACTCTGCCCGCGCCCAAGGCGCGCGCAAGATGGTTGTCGAAATGCTGGTTGCCGATCAGCCCGAACGTGACGTGGCTCGTGATAAGTCTTCGCATCTGTGGGACATGGCTGATCTGACCGGTGCAACCGAAAGCCGCTTTCCCAAGGTTGATGAGGGTCGCATTCCGCTTTTGGATTCTTCCCATGTCGCGATGAGCGTCAACCTTGATGCCTGTATTTCTTGCGGGTTGTGCGTGCGCGCCTGTCGCGAAGTTCAGGTCAACGATGTGATCGGCATGGCGGGCCGTGGCCACGATGCCTATCCAACGTTTGATATCGCCGATCCAATGGGCGACTCGACGTGTGTGGCCTGCGGTGAATGCGTTCAGGCCTGTCCGACCGGTGCCCTAATGCCTGCGACCGTGGTGGACGATTACCAGGTTGGTGACAGCGCCGACTATGATAGCGAAACAGAAACCGTCTGTCCGTTCTGCGGCGTTGGCTGCAAGGTCTCGTTGAAGGTCAAGGACGGCAAAGTGAAGTATGTCGAGGGTTTGAATGGTCCGGCTAATGAAAACCGACTTTGCGTCAAAGGTCGTTTCGGATTTGACTATATCCACCACCCCCATCGCCTGACCAAGCCGCTGATCCGCCGCGAGGATGCTCCGGCCAAGGGGCTGAACGTCGATCCCGGTAATCTATCGACCCATTTCCGCGAAGCGACCTGGGAAGAGGCAATGGATTTGGCTGGAAAGGGGCTCGTAAACCTGCGCGAGACCCATGGGGGCCGTTCGGTCTCGGGGTTCGGCTCGGCTAAATGCACCAATGAAGAGGCGTACCTCTTCCAGAAATTCATCCGCCAAGGGTTCAAACACAACAACGTCGATCACTGTACACGGTTGTGTCATGCGTCCTCTGTGTCAGCGCTGATCGAAAACGTCGGATCAGGTGCGGTGACGGCGACCTTTAACGAAATCGAAAATGCTGACGTCGCGATCGTCATCGGGTCGAACCCGATTGAAAACCACCCCGTTGCGGCGACCTATTTTAAGCAGTTTACCAAGCGTGGCGGCAAGCTGATCGTTTGTGATCCACGTGGTGTGGGCCTGCGTCGCTTTGCCGACGAAATGGTGCAATTCCGCCCCGGTGCAGACGTGTCGATGCTGAACGCGATCATGAACGTGATCGTCGAAGAAGGCCTGTACGATCAGACTTATATCGACCAGTTCACCGAGAACTGGGAAGCTGAGAAACAGCACCTCGCGCAATTCACCCCAGAGGCGATGAGCGAGATTTGCGGTGTGTCGCCCGAACAGCTGCGCCGCGTCGCCCGAACCTTTGCCAACGGCAAAGCCGGGCTGATTTTCTGGGGTATGGGCATCAGCCAGCACATCCACGGCACCGACAACTCGCGTTGCCTGATCTCGCTGGCACTGATGACGGGCAATGTCGGAAAACCCGGCGCCGGTCTGCACCCTCTGCGGGGCCAGAACAACGTCCAAGGTGCGTCTGATGCGGGCCTGATCCCAATGTTCCTGCCGGACTATCAATCGGTGACCGATGACGCGATCCGCGAGAAGTTCACCGACGTTTGGGACTCGGACGATTTCAGCAATGAAAAGGGTCTGACCGTCACCGAGATCGTCGATCAGGTCTATGCGGGTAATATCAAGGGCATGTATATTCAGGGCGAAAACCCGGCCATGTCCGACCCCGACGCGGAGCACGCGCGCGAAGCTTTTGCCAAGTTGGAGTTGTTGATCGTTCAGGACATCTTCCTGACCGAAACTGCGAATTTCGCCGACATCATCCTGCCGGCCTCAACGCTCTATGAAAAGAACGGCACGGTCTCGAATACCAACCGTCAGGTGCAACGCGTGCGCCCCGCAGTGGCCCCTCCAGGTGATGCTCGCGAAGATTGGGCGGTCACAGTTGAGTTGGCACAGCGCATCGGATTGAACTGGGATTATACAGACGTGTCTCAGGTCTTTGACGAGATGAAGAAGACCATGAAATCGCTGGATAATATCACTTGGGACAGGCTGAAAACCGAAAGCATCACCTACCCATCTCTGACCCTGACAGACCCCGGTCAGGCGATTGTATTCGGCGACGGCTTCCCACGTCCCGAAGGCCGCGCGCGCTTTACGCCTGCCAGTGTGATCCCGCCTGATGAGGCGCCAGATGCTGACTATCCGATGATCATGACCACTGGTCGCCAGTTGGAACATTGGCACACCGGATCGATGACGCGCCGATCGCTGGTGTTGGATGCGGTTGAGCCGGAAGCCAACTGCTCGTTGAACCCTCGCACCTTGAAATTGATGGGGGTCGAGCCGGGAGACATGGTGCGTCTGACAACGCGTCGTGGTTCCATTGAGATCATGGCCCGCGCGGATCGCGCGATTGCCGAGGATATGGTGTTTGTCCCCTTCGCCTATGTGGAAGCGGCGGCCAATATCCTGACCAATCCAGCGATTGACCCCTACGGAAAAATCCCCGAGTTCAAATTCTCAGCCGTGCGGGTTGAGAAGATCGAAGAACAAGTGGCGGCGGAGTAAGCCGCCGCTTGAGTCACTTTTGGGCTTGAGGTCTGGTGCCTCCAGCGAGAGTATTTCGGGCAATACGAAGCTCGGAGGCTTTCCATGATCAATTCTGACCGCTTTATCACCAGTTTGCATGAATTGCGCCAGTTTGGGGCTGCGGGCATGGGCAAGGGCGTTGTGCGCCCGGCTTACTCGGATGAAGACATCGCCGCGCGCGAATGGCTGATGACCCAGATGCGTGAGGCCGGGCTGACAGTGCATGTCGATCCGGTGGGCTCGGTTTGGGGACTGGCAGAGGGGCCATCCCTTCTGCTGGGGTCTCATAGCGACAGCCAGCCCGAAGGCGGCTGGCTGGACGGGGCGCTGGGCGTCATGTCCGGGCTGGAAATTGCCCGCGCGGTGCAGGAAAGCGGCGGTCCGGCGGTGTCGGTGGTGTCCTTTCAGGATGAAGAGGGGCGCTTTGGCGTGACCACGGGCAGCACGGTCTGGTCAGGTAAGTTGCCCTTGGCGGAAGCTGACAAGTTGACCGACAAATCCGGTGTTACGTTTGCCGAGGCGCGCGTCCGCATGGCGCATCTGGCAGGGGAGTTCGTGGACCCTGCGCAGTTCACCGGCTACATCGAAATGCATATTGAACAAGGGCCATGGTTGGACAAATCGAACGAGGCCATTGGCGTTGTGACTGACATTGTCGGCATCCGTGACATGCGGATCACGTTCACTGGCGAGCAGAACCATGCAGGCACCACGCCGATGCACCTGCGTCGGGATGCCTTTCAGGCGCTGAATGACTTCACCAACCGTATCAACACGGCCTTCGCCGATGTCGTTACACCCGCCACAGTCTGGACCATCGGGCATGTGAGCTTGCATCCAAATGCGTCGTCGATCGTGCCGGGCGCGGTGACATTTTCGATGCAGTGGCGGGACGCAGACAGCGACCGTTTGAGCCGTATGGAAGAGATCATTCGAACCTCGGCAGACACCGTGGCTCAAGAGCGTGAGTTGTCACTAGATTATGGACCCTTGCTGGGTCTTGAGCCTGTCGCGATGAATGATCGGATGCGTGCGGCGCTTGCGGACAGCGCGCGGGCATTGGTCCCTGAAAAGTGGCGCGAAATGCCCTCAGGTGCGTTGCACGATGCAACGAATGTCGCGGTGCATATGCCGGTGGCAATGTTGTTCGTCCCCTCCATAAACGGAGTAAGCCATGCGTTTGGTGAGGACACAGACGAAGCGGACTTGGTCACAGGTCTGAAAGTTCTGGCCGGGGCGGTGGCGCGTCTCAGCAATTAGCCTTGGGCGTAGCCGCGTTTCATGGCCCGGTTGCGGTACACGTCCGCCGCCGTTGAGGCGTCGCGCAAGTTACCGTAGATGTTGATTAATGCGCGACCTTTGCCACCACTGACACCCCATTCCCGCAACACTGAGATCTCGTTGAACAGGTTGTAGGCGATCTCGACGCGGTAATAGCGTCGGCGTCGAGTGCGGGATTGGCGGTAGAGCAGACAGATGGCCATAACCAGACCCTATTGCAGCGTGAATCGCGACGCAACAGGGTCTGAGGCGGTGTGAGCTTTTAGTCCCACAACAAGATGTCAGACGCGCCAGCACCGCGACGCAGGTCGTGAATTTCTGCCAACTCAGGGTTGCCTAACCAGTTCTCAGAAGCGGTTCGATCCTGAAAAACAGAATGACACCGCCGTTAGGAACTTCGGGACTTCCATCAAGCACCGAGATGTTCCAGATTGCCTGTTGTGTAGGTCAAAAAAAAGGCCCCCACAGCCTGTTAAGGAACTGCGGGGGCAGCGGGAGTGAACCTGTCTGGGAGGAGTGTCAGATCACACCCAGAATACGTAATGCCAGCCCCAGTGTTGAGAAGGCCGCCATTGCAAAGACAAGAGTTCGCAGAACCGGAATACCGATGGCATAGACGATGTAGTGGCCGACGATGCCAAAGAAGAAGAACATCGCCAAAGTGCCGGGATAGGTGTCCTCTGGCCGGGTCATCATGGCGATGATGGCAAGAGGCGCAAAGGCGACAAACGCCTCAACGGAAACTTTGTGTGCACGCATCGCGCGCTGAGCCCAGGCTGATTGCGGGATGGCGTTGGGGTCGTAGTTTGCCAACGCTCCCATCAGGCCACGCACCATGATCCGATCCAGAATATATGGCAACCAAGCGACGGCGATCCAAAGCGCGCTGAGGGTTGTGTACTGCTCGAGACTACTCATTGGTATCCTCCCTCGTTTCCAAGGAGAATAACATAATATGGGCCACGTGGCTATATTTTGTGGTTTACCCGGTAAATCGCGGCGAAATGTAGGGGTGTCACGTCCAACTTACATCGCCAAGAAAGATGTAACCGGCACCGTATATCGTTTTGATAAGGCGTGGGTTTTTGGGATCTTCGCGTAATTTAGTGCGTAGGCGCGAAATGCGAACGTCCATGGCGCGGTCAAAGCTTTCCCCGGCGACGCCGCCCAGCATTTCCTGCATGTGGGCGCGGCTGATGAGCCGCTTGGGGCTTTCCAAAAAAAGGCGCAGGACTTCGCCCTCAGCATGGCTGAATGTGGTCTCTTGATGCTCTGTGTCTTCAAGGACATAGCGATCAAAGAACGCGGTCCATCCGTTGAAATGTGCGGTGTTGCCCTGTGACTGTGTTGTTGGCCGGTCTTTGCGTAACCGTGCCCGTACGCGCGCGACAACTTCGGCAGGGTCAAACGGCTTGATGATGTAATCGTCCGCCCCCAGCTCGAGACCGGTGACACGGTCCTGCACCTGTGCACGGCCAGAGATGATGATCACAGCGGCACCTTGTTCCAGCGCCAAGCGATGCACCAACGTCAACCCGTCTTTGTCAGGCAAGCCAAGATCGACAAGACACACATCTGGCGTAGTGGATTTCAATGCGGCCTCAAACTCGGTGGCGCGCCCAAAGCCCAATGTGCGGAACCCGGCGTCTTCGAGCGCGTCGGCGAGCATCGATCGGATCTCGGGTTCGTCGTCGAGAATTGTTACCAGCGGTGCAGTCATGGTTCACCTCGTATGCAAAAAGGTGCCAAGTTGGTCGGCACTGAAGGGTTTCGAAAGCACCGGAGCCCTTGCGGCCCCTTCGATATAAAGCTGGTGCGAACGCGGTAACGAAGTCATGAGGTATGCGGGGACTGAGTCGCCCGGCAAGCCGCTTATTAAGTCCACTCCTGTCTCGTCGCCCTCAAGCGAGATATCTGAGAGGACCATCGAAATATCGGGGACTTCCGCGTGCAGGGTCCGGGCCTCATCCACGCTGGCCGCTTCGATCACGGAATGGCCCATTTCGGTTAACATTTCACGGATGAGCCCGCGCAAGTCAGAATTGTCTTCAACCAGCAGGACCAGTCCCGGCGTATTGTCGAGTGCGGCCAGACGCAGTGGCAGGCGTAAGGTGACGCAACCGCCCTGATCTGTGTTTTCAATACGAACTTCACCACCGGCCAGCTTGGTCATGTCATAGACCATCGCCAACCCCAGTCCTGACCCTTCGCTGCCTTTGGTCGTAAAGAACGGATCCAGCGCATGTTTGAGCGCCTCTTTGGAAAATCCGGATCCCGTGTCGCATACACGAACTTGCAGCCAGGTGTCTTTGACCAGCCGTGCTTCGACCATGATGTCGCCGGCTCTACCACAGGCATCGCGGGCGTTCAGGATAAGGTTCAACAGCGAGTCCTGAAGCATGCCGGGGTCGACCAGCAACGGCGGATCCGGGATCGTGTTGTCGATGCTCAGAGAGATGCCATCAGGAAGGCTCGGGTTGGCCAGTGTGTAGAGATCGGCCAAAAAGCTGCCCATCGCTGTGGCTTGCATTTCCGGTGCGCGGTGTCCGGTCATATCAGCAATGCGGTTAAGCAGAGTACCGCCCCGGTTCGCGGCACCTAGTGTGGCTTCAACCAATTCGGCTGCGTCAGATGGCATGTCCATCTTTTGTAGCTTGCTTTGCATGCCAAGGATGATGGTCAGCAAGTTTGAAAAATCATGCGCCAGACCGCTGGTCATTTGTGCCGCAATTTCACGTCTGCGGGTATGTTGCAGGGCAACACGCGTCTGAGTTTCTTCGGTGATATCCATCGACAAGATATAAACGCCACGCCGCTCTCCAACTTCACTATCGGGGGTAAAGGCCACGCGGATACGTCGGGTACTAAGTTGATCTGTAAACTCAAACACCGACGCCTTGCCGCGGAACGCACCTTGCAGATGTGGCTTGATTGCGATGAACGCCTGCTCGCCCAAGGTCTCGCGAATGTGCTTGCCAACGATATTTGATTGACGACCAGGCATCACCGCCGACAACCGTCGGTTTGAATACGTATAGTGCTGATCTGGCCCGACATGAGCGATGTGGGCAGGCATCATTTCGGCCGTAAGGCGCGTGCGGGCTTCTGAGGCAATCAACTGGCGCTTGGTTTCTTCCAGCGCGGTGACCGTGGCCTCAAGCTTGCGGTTGGTCGCAGAGAGTTCTTCGGAGTATTGCAGCAACTGATCGGACAATTCCTCGGACCGACCACGCAGCAGGCTTTCTTGTCGTTTGGCACTGGTGATGTCGGTATAAACAGCAACCCACCCGCCTTCGGGAAGTGGCGAGCCTTCGACGCTGATCCACCGTCCGTCTGCGCGCTTTCGCTCAAAGTAATGCGCCTCGAATGCCATGGCCCGATCGACGCGATCCTGAACAAAGGCCTCAACCTCGGCTTGAGGCAATTCTCCGTATTCGCCGTTGGCGATCAGAAACCGAATGGTCTCGGCAAAGCTTGCTCCCGGCTCTATCAGAGCATCGGGAATTGAGAACATCTCGCGAAAGCGGGTGTTGGCCACAACCAATTTCAGGTCGCTGTCATAGATCGACAGTGCCTGTTTAATAAGGTTGAGCCCGGCAATGGTCATTGACTGGGCTGAGGCGGAGTTTGCCTCCATAACACGGTCCTCCTTCTTCATGGCTAGCACCGGAATTGCCCTCCGAAAAGGACCAATTGGCAGCTGTTACAATTCGTAAGGATTGGGAAATGTTCACGAAAAAGTTGACGCACAGTCTGAAACCCGCACCTTTGTTGGTGAGGGAATCGTTTCGGCGGTTTGGCCCGCAGGAGAGGCGGGCACAAGGGAGGAAGATAATTTGGTACAGTCGTCACAGGCGACCGGTGGGCTTGTGTCTATTCCGGCGCTTTTGCAACGGAACGCCGTTCTGTTCGCGGAAAAAGCTGCGTATCGTGAGAAAGAGTTCGGGATCTGGCAGAGCTGGACCTGGGCTGAAACCGAGAAAGAGATCGAGGCGCTTGCATTGGGCCTCATCAATCTTGGTGTGAATGAAGGCGATTTTATCGCCATTATCGGACGCAACCGTCCTTACTTCTATTTCGCTATGGTCGCCGCGCAATCGGTTGGGGCCGTGCCGGTGCCTGTCTATAACGACAGCGCAGCGGATGAGATGGAGTATATCCTGGGTCACTGCGGCGCGCGTTTTGCGATCGTTGAAGATCAGGAGCAGGTCGACAAGATCATCGAGATCCAAGAGCATCTGCATCAGTTCGAGCACATGATCTATATCGATCCGCGTGGCATGCGGAAGTATGACCACCACGCTTTGCATGAATACAGCCATGTGCAGGATCAGGGTCGTGCAGCTTATGATGAGTACATCACCGACCTTGTCGAGCGTCGTGAAAAGCTGACGTACGACAGTATCTGCGTGATGCTGTACACGTCAGGAACCACTGGTCGCCCAAAGGGCGTGGTTCTGTCGAACCGCAACGTCATTGAATCCTCAAAGAACTCTTCCGAATTCGACAATCTCACCGCGGACGAAGAAATCCTCTCGTACTTGCCCATGGCTTGGGTCGGTGACTTTATCTTCTCGGTTGGGCAGGCGTATTGGTGCGGGTTCTGTGTGAACTGCCCTGAATCGGCAGAAACCATGATTACCGACCTTCGGGAAATCGGGCCAACGTATTTCTTTGCTCCGCCGCGCGTGTTTGAAACTCAGCTGACCAGCGTCATGATCCGTATGGAAGACGCCGGCAGGATCAAGCGCAGCATGTTTCAGAAATACATGGCGCATGCCAAAAAAGTTGGTGGCGACATTCTTGATGGCAAGCCGGTCAGCGCTGGAGATCGCCTGAAATACTCGATCGGTAACCGTCTGATCTTTGGTCCGCTGAAAGACACGCTTGGCCTTGGCCGGGTACGCGTTGGATACACGGCGGGCGAGGCAATCGGGCCGGAGATTTTCGAATTTTACCGCTCGCTCGGGATCAATCTGAAACAGCTTTATGGCCAGACCGAAGCTACGGTTTTCATCACCGCACAGCCAGATGGCGAAGTGCGGGCCGACACCGTGGGCGTTCCGTCGCCTGACGTCGAGATCAAAATTGCTGACAACGGCGAGATTTTCTATCGCTCGCCGGGCACCTTCGTCGAATACTATAAGAACCCCGAATCCACGGCGTCGACCAAAGATGCCGAGGGTTGGGTCGCCACGGGTGACGCGGGTTTCTTTGACGACAAGAACGGCCACCTGCGCATCATCGACCGTGCCAAGGACGTTGGCAAAATGGCCGACGGCAGCATGTTCGCGCCGAAGTACGTCGAAAACAAACTCAAGTTCTATCCAGATATTCTCGAAGTTGTGCTGTTTGGCGATGGCAAGGACCGTTGCGTCGCGTTCATCAACATTGACCTGACCGCCGTTGGCAACTGGGCCGAACGTAACAACATCGCCTACGCGTCCTATCAAGAGCTTGCCGGACATCCGCGCGTTTTGGACACCATCCAAGAACATGTCGAGACGGTGAACAAATCTGTTGCCGAGGATCCGATGTTGTCAGGCTGTCAGATCCATCGTTTCCTTATTCTACACAAGGAACTGGACGCCGATGACGGCGAAATGACCCGTACGCGTAAAGTGCGTCGTGTGGTTGTCGCCGATAAATTCAACGATCTGGTCGAGGCGCTTTATGACGGCTCGTCCGAGGTCTCGACAGTCACCGAAGTCACTTATGAAGACGGCCGCAAGGGCAGTATCAGCGCCACGCTGGATCTGCGCGACGCCGCAGTCGTGTCAACCGCAGCAAAGGTAGCCGCAGAATGAGCACGCAAGAAAGCTACGTCACCGAAGACGGCCGTACGATCGGCCCGACTGTGATGGAAATGAAGAACATCACGCTGCGTTTTGGCGGTGTAAAGGCGATTACGGATATTTCGTTCGACATCCGCGAGGGCGAAGTTCGCGCCATCATCGGCCCGAACGGCGCCGGGAAGTCGTCGATGCTGAACGTCATCTCGGGCTTCTACGTCCCGCAAGAAGGTGAGGTTTGGTACAAAGGCAAGAAACGCCCGCCAATGAAGCCTTACCAAGTGGCTGAACAGGGCATCGCCCGGACCTTTCAGAACATCGCACTTTTTGAAGGCATGACCGTTCTCGACAACGTTATGACCGGCCGTATTCGCCAGATGAATTCGGGACTTCTGTCTCAGGCGATCTGGCGCGGCAAAGCCGAGAAAGAAGAGATCGAGAACCGCGAAGCGGTGGAAAAGATTATCGACTTTCTTGAGATTCAGGCGATCCGAAAGACACCGGTGGGCCGTTTGCCTTATGGTCTGAAAAAACGGGTCGAGCTGGCCCGCGCGCTGGCCGCCGAACCGTCGATCCTTCTGTTGGATGAACCGATGGCCGGTATGAACGTCGAAGAGAAAGAGGACATGAGCCGCTTTATCCTCGACATGAATGATGAATTTGGCACCACCATCGCCCTGATCGAACACGATATGGGCGTTGTTATGGACCTGAGCGACCGGGTGGTTGTTATGGATTATGGCAAAAAGATCGGTGACGGCACGCCAGACGAAGTGCGTAGCAACCAGGCGGTGATCGACGCCTATCTGGGGGTGGCCCATGACTAAACAACATACTGATAGAAAAGCAGAAAATGGAGGCGTGAGCGATGCCTGAACAACTCGCGTTTGCGATTGAGGTTTTCCTCAACGGCCTGATGTCAGGGGTGCTTTATGCCCTTGTCGCGCTGGGCTTCGTGCTGATCTACAAAGCATCCGGCATCTTTAACTTTGCCCAAGGTGTGATGGCGCTGTTTGCGGCGATGACTCTCGTGGGCATCCAGAACGGACAGGTTCCGTTTTCTCACCTCATCAACGCGATTCTGGGAACGCATATCCACCATTTCGGGTGGCATATTCATTCCGTTCTGGCGATCGCTATGACGGTTCTTGTGATGATTGCCCTGGCTTGGGCCGTACAGAAGTTCGTCTTCCGCTACCTCGTTGGACAAGAGCCGATTATCCTGTTCATGGCGACCATTGGTCTGGCCTATTTCCTCGAAGGGTTTGCCGACCTGATGTGGGGCTCTGAAATCAAGACTCTGGACGTTTGCCTGACTGCCAATGCCTGTCTGCCGCAAGGGATCAACCTTGCCATTGACGAGACCACCTACAATTGGTTCGGCTATGGTTTCTTCATCGACAACCTCGATATCACCGCAACCATCGTTGCCATCATCCTCGTGATCGCGCTGGTGGCGTTCAGCCAATACACCAAACAGGGCCGCGCCATGCGCGCCGTGGCGGATGATCACCAGGCTGCGTTGTCGGTTGGTATCTCGCTGAACTTCATCTGGGTTTTGGTGTGGTCGGTTGCGGGCTTTGTCGCGCTGGTCGCAGGCATTATGTGGGGCGCCAAATCAGGTGTGCAGTTCTCACTGTCACTCATCGCACTTAAGGCCCTGCCGGTTCTGATGCTGGGTGGCTTTACCTCGATCCCCGGCGCCATCGTCGGTGGCCTGATTATCGGTGTCGGTGAAAAACTGTTCGAATTCTGGGTTGGTCCACTCGTGGGTGGCGCGACTGAGAACTGGTTCGCTTACGTGCTGGCACTCGTGTTCCTCGTTTTCCGTCCGCAAGGCCTTTTCGGCGAAAAAATCATCGAGAGGGTGTGACGCGTGACCAAGCTGATTGCCATTTTAAACGTCATCGCGTGGTCGGGATTTTGGGCCTTTGGGTACCTTGCCCTCAGCGCGGATGCCTCGTCGGGTCAAATGACCATTGCCGCCATCCTTGCGGCATTGGGCGCAGCCATTGGCATCTGGGCCTACTTTCAACTGGTTCAGCACTCTGAGCGGACCGGCTATGCCAAGAAACCAAACCGGGCCAACCGGTCCCATCTCGAAGACGACTTCAAAGGGGAGACTGTCTGATGCTCTATCGTGAAGCAGGCGATTTCAAAACATCGTATAGCGCCGACAACCAGACCTTTCCGATCAAGTTTGACCGTCTGGGATATTACACGGCTCTGATCATCGCCTTTCTGGTGATCCCGTTTATTATCAATGACTACTGGGCCAATGCGATCTTTCTGCCGTTCCTGATCTACGCGATCGCCGCGTTGGGTCTGAACATCTTGGTGGGCTATTGCGGGCAGGTGTCACTGGGCACGGGTGGTTTCATGGCTGTGGGGGCTTATGCCTGTTACAAGCTCATGACCTCGATGCCGGAAGTGAACATCTTTTTCCATGTCATCATTTCGGGTGGCATTACCGCAGCGGTCTGCGTGGTTTTCGGCCTGCCGTCTCTGCGGATCAAAGGTTTTTACCTTGCGGTTGCTACGCTGGCAGCACAGTTCTTTCTGGTTTGGCTGTTTAACCGCGTGGCGTGGTTCTACAACTACTCGGCATCTGGTCAGATCAACGCCCCTGAACGAACAGTGTTTGGTATTGAAGTCACCGGCCCAAATACCGAAGCTTGGGCGACTTACCTGTTCTGCCTTGTATTCCTCGTGGCCAGCGCCTTGATCGCACGCAACCTGACGCGCGGCATGGCAGGGCGCAAATGGATGGCGATCCGCGACATGGATATTGCCGCCGAGATCATCGGGGTGAACCCACTGAAAGCTAAGATCAGCGCCTTTGCGGTCTCAGGCTTTTTTGTTGGCATCTCGGGCGCATTGTTCTTTTCAGTCTATCTGGGTGCGGTCGAAGTGGGCGAGGTGTTCGGCATCAACAAGTCGTTCCTTGTGCTCTTCATGATCATCATTGGTGGTCTGGGCTCAATCTTTGGATCTTTTGCAGGGGCCGCATTCCTAGTGTTGCTGCCCGTTGTCCTAAAGGTGGTCGGCGTGGACTGGCTCGGGTGGCCAACAGATATCGTTGCGCACTTGCAGCTTGTGATCGTTGGCGCTTTGATTGTGCTGTTCCTGATACTTGAACCACATGGGCTCGCGCAGTTGTGGCGCGTGACCAAACAGAAACTCCGGCTGTGGCCCTTCCCGCACTAAGGCGGGGCCATGACCAATCCATTCGGGGCTGGAGGAGGCCTCGACGAGTAACATCGGAAAAACCAAGGGAGGATAATACCGATGAAGAAGATTTTTGTAACTGCAGTTGCTAGCCTGATGGCCGCAGCGCCCGCGATGGCCGACCTGGTCTTCCCGTCGCTGTCATACCGGACTGGTCCTTACGCCGCGGGCGGTATTCCGTTTGCGGATGGCTATGCTGACTACTTCACGCTGCTGAACGAGCGTGACGGCGGTATCGGAGGCGTCATGACCAGATTGCTGGAATGTGAGACCGGCTATAACACCGAAAAAGGTGTTGAGTGCTACGAGTCGACCAAAGGCGAAGGTGCACTGGTGTATCAACCGCTGTCGACCGGTATCACCTATCAGCTGATCCCCAAAACCACTGCGGATGACATCCCAATGCACACCATGGGTTATGGCCGGACATCGGCCGCCAATGGTGACGTGTTCAGCCACACCTTTAACTACCCCGGTACTTACTGGAACGGCGCATCTGGCGGCATCAACTACCTGCTGGAAATCAACGGTGGTGACATCAAGGGTAAAAAAGTTGCTCTGGTTTATCACAACTCAGCCTACGGCAAGGAACCTATCCGTACCTTGGAAGAACTGCAGAAAAAGCACGGCTTTGAGCTGAGCCTTCTGCCAGTTGACCACCCAGGTCAGGAACAGAAATCGCAGTGGCTGCAAATCCGCCGCGAAAAGCCTGACTATGTGATGATGTGGGGCTGGGGCGTTATGAACCAGGTCGCCATTCAGGAAGCTGCGAACATCCGCTTCCCGATGGAAAACTTCATCGGTATCTGGTGGTCGGGTGCAGAGCATGACGTCCTGCCTGCTGGTGAAAAGTCCAACGGCTACAAGGCTCTGACCTTCCACAATGTGGGTCGTGACTTCCCAGTCTTTGCTGACATCCAGAAGTACGTTGTTGACGCCGGCAAAGCCGCAGGCGCTGGCGATCAGATCGGTAACGTTCTCTACAACCGTGGTATGTATGCAGCGATGCTTGCTGCCGAAGCCGCCAAGACTGCGCAAGGCATCCACGGCACTGCAGACATCACGCCTTCGATGATGCGTGACGGTATGGAAGCTCTGTCGATCACCGAAGAGAAAATGGCCGCTTTGGGCATGCCGAACTTTGGTCCTTCGTTCGATGTATCGTGCGAAAACCACGGTGGCCCGGGTCTCGTTGGTGTGACCCAATGGGATGCAGCTTCGCAGACCTGGTCGCTGATTTCAGACTTCAAAGAAACCGATATGGAAGTGATCAGCGCGCTGATCGAAGCCGACTCGGGTTCTTACGCGGCTGAAAACAACATCGAGTCTCAGTGTAAGTAAGACTCACGTGATCGTCCCGGCCGGTTTTTGACTGGCCGGGGCACAATCCAAGTTTCAGGAAAGACACATCTCATGCTCGACGCTGGTCCTAACGAAGAGACCCTCCTGGAGGTCAACAATATCGAGGTGATCTACAATCACGTGATCCTCGTTCTTAAGGGCGTCAGCCTGTCGGTTCCCAAAGGCGGTATCACCGCGCTTCTCGGGGGCAACGGCGCTGGCAAAACGACGACGCTCAAGGCGATTTCCAGCCTGCTGCAATCTGAGCGCGGCGATGTGACTAAAGGCACGATCGAATATCGCGGCGAGAACCTGCAAGGCCGGGATCCGGCCGATCTGGTTAAGCAGGGCGTTATTCAGGTGATGGAAGGCCGTCATTGTTTTGAACACCTGACGGTCGAAGAAAACCTTCTGACCGGCGCCTATACGCGATCTGACGGCAGCGCAAAGATCAACGAAGACCTTGAACTGGTCTATACATATTTTCCACGCCTTAAGGACCGCCGCAAATCGCAAGCGGGATACACATCTGGCGGTGAGCAACAAATGGTTGCGATGGGTCGCGCATTGATGAGCCGTCCGGAAACCATTCTGTTGGACGAACCTTCGATGGGCCTGGCGCCTCAGTTGGTCGAAGAGATTTTTGGCATCGTGAAAGATCTGAACGAGAAGGAAGGCGTGTCCTTCCTTCTGGCCGAGCAGAACACAAACGTTGCGCTGCGCTTTGCGCATTACGGGTACATCCTTGAAAACGGGCGCGTCGTGATGGATGGCCCCGCGGCGGAGCTGCGTGAAAACCCGGACGTTAAGGAGTTCTACCTTGGGGTTTCGGAAGAGGGGCGCAAGTCGTTCCGCGACGTGCGTTCGTATCGTCGTCGCAAGCGTTGGCTGAGCTAATCCAATATCTCCGGCACCAAGGGGCAGCCGGCCACCCGCAATGGTCCCTTTGAACGGCTTGAACAGTCGGCATGCCGGTTGTTCACAAGGGAGATGTGCCTGCGCGCACGCGACAATAAAGAGGACGGCCAGATGAGCCAGTTTTACGATGATCTCGAGACCCGCTCGCCAGAGCAGCGCGCAAGTGACATTGCTCAGGCATTGCCAAAACAACTGGAACGCGCCAAGGCCCTGCCGGGGTACGCTGATGCTTTGGCCGACGTCGATCCTGCGAGCATCACCTCGGTTGCCGATCTCGCAGCACTCCCTGTCCTTCGAAAATCTGAACTCAGTAAGGCGCAAGCAGCAAACGCCCCGCTTGGGGGTTATGCCGATCTGACCCGGCCTGGGATTGTACACGTTTTTCAATCCCCCGGTCCAATCTATGAACCCGGTGGGCAAGATGGGGATTGGTGGCGCTCAGGCCGAGGCATGTTCGCCGCTGGAATTCGGAGCGATGATATCGTGCAGAACTGCTTTTCCTATCACCTGACGCCTGCTGGTATGATGTTTGAGTGCGGCGCTCGCGCCATCGGTGCAAAGGTCCTGCCTGCGGGCACTGGGCAAACCGAACTGCAAGCCCGCGCCGCGCATGACATTGGCGTCACCGCTTATGTCGGCACGCCTGACTATCTCAAGATCATCCTCGACAAAGCCGATGAGATGGGCATCAAGCTCAACATCACCAAGGCCCATGTGGGTGGTGGTGCGCTTTTCCCATCCTTGCGTCAGGAGTACGCGGATCGCGGCATCCAATGCCTGCAGGGCTATGGCACCGCAGATCTTGGTAACGTTGCATACGAGTCCAACGCAATGGAAGGCATGATTGTCGACGAAGGCGTTCTGATCGAAATCGTTACACCCGGAACTGGCAATCCCGTGGCGCCGGGCGAGGTTGGTGAGGTGGTTGTAACCTCTTTGAACCCCGACTATCCGTTGATCCGATTTGCCACTGGTGATCTCTCTGCCGTGATGGAGGGCACCTCGCCTTGTGGACGCACCAACATGCGCATCAAGGGATGGATGGGCCGCGCGGATCAAACTGCCAAGATCAAAGGCATGTTCGTGCGCCCCGAACAGGTTGCCGACCTTGTGGCTAAACATGATGAGATCCAAAAGGCCCGCGTTACGGTCACCCGCGATGGGGAGATGGACGCAATGGCAGTCCAGATCGAAGCAACGGGTGGGGATTTCGATGCCTATGCCAAGTCAGTCTCGGAAACGCTAAAGTTGCGTGGGATGATTGAGGTTGTGGCCCCCGGAAGCCTGCCCAAAGACGGGCTCGTTATCGACGACCAGCGCAGCTACGACTGACCAGATAGGCGGCTCATGCGAGCCGCTTGAGTTGGCTAAACTGTTGACCAAGGGTCGAATGGAAGCTGGGATGGTGTTCCAGTTGGTGGAATTTTGTCGTGATTTTTTCCCTATGGGATGTGTCAGGTCTAGTATTTTCGGGAAATCGTTGTTTGGTTGGTCGCGCGAGAGAGAAAGTGCGCCCCTAAGGGATTCCAGAAGGATAGACCAATGACGATCAGACAAACACAAGGACGTGGTCAACGCTACGATAGCGTCTTGGATACAGTCGGCGACACACCGACGATCCGTATCAACCGAATTGCTCCAGAACATGTGAATGTCTTTGTGAAGTTTGAGGCGTTCAACCCCGCCGGATCGGTCAAGGATCGGCTGGCCCTTAACATCATCGAAGCAGCCGAGCGAGATGGCCGCCTAAAACCGGGTCAAACGGTGGTCGAGGCCACGTCAGGTAACACTGGTATCGGTCTTGCGATGGTCTGTGCCGCAAAGGGATATCCTCTGGTCATCACCATGTCCGAGGCCTTCTCGGTCGAGCGTCGTCGCCTGATGCGGTTTCTCGGCGCCAAAGTTGTGCTGACGCCCAAAGGTGAAAAAGGTTTCGGGATGTACTCCAAAGCGCTTGAGCTGGCGGAAAAGAACGGGTGGTTCCTCGCCAGCCAATTTGAAACGGCTGACAATGCGGATATTCATGAGCATACAACCGCGCGTGAAATCCTTGGTGATTTTGCCGGTGAAAGCCTCGACTACCTGGTGACCGGGTATGGCACCGGCGGCACTGTTGCTGGCGTGGGGCGTGTGCTGCGCGCCGAGAGCCCCGACACCAAGATTATTCTGGCCGAACCGGCCAACGCCGCTCTGGTCTCATCAGGCTATATCAACACTCGCAACGCCAATAACCAAGCGACTGAAAGTCACCCGTCCTTTGAACCGCACCCAATTCAGGGCTGGACGCCAGACTTTATCCCTCACGTGCTGCAAGAGGCACTGGATAAGGGTTTCACAGATGGTCTCATTAAGGTTCCCGGACCCGATGGCATCGCTTGGTCACGCCGTTTGGCTTCTGAGGAAGGTATCTTTACAGGAATTTCAGCCGGAGCCACTTTTGCCGCGGCCATGGACGTTGCCAAGGATGCTGCCGAAGGGTCCAATATCCTCGTCATGTTGCCAGATACTGGCGAGCGCTATCTCTCAACCCCGCTGTTTGACGGCATCCCAGAGGGGATGAGCGACGAAGAGGTGGAGATTTCGCAGTCTACACCGGGTTTCCAGATGGAAGCCTAGGCCCCGCTCAAAGATCAAGGCGTAGGGCAGGGGGTTCCCTGCCTTTCCTCTGCCTAAAAGGAAAACCCGCCATGAGTGCCTGCGGTGGCCACCACCACGGTGATAAGGCTGATTGTTAGCAACACCCAATGCATGCGTTGAATGATGCGAAAGGTTTGTTCTGGCTTGCTCTTTGCGCATTCATTGAACCAACGATGTAGGAACAGGGGTTCGGCGATGAACAGCATCACGGTAAAAACAGCCCAAACCGCCACCATCAGATGCATCCAAAAGTTCGACGGCACCAGAAACCGGAACCACATATCCCAGACATAGATCATGTAGAGCCCGCTCAGCCCCACCAATACAGTGGCCCAACGGGCGATGGACGCAAACCGTCCTTCGACGTCTTCAAAAAAGGCGACGCGGTCCTCGGGAGATTTCATTCGCTTGACCGCTGGCAGCAGAACCAGCGTCACAAAGGCCACGCCGCCGATCCAAACGACCACGCCCAGCACATGAAGCGCGCGTGCAATGCTTACGTCGTCTGGCATGAGATCACCGATGATCCAGCAAAATGGCGTCTAAGAGGCGCGTGTGATGCGTGCTTTCGGTAAAAAACGTTCTGTTTTCTTTTGCTTGCGAGCAGCGTGATCCAACGATGTTGCCGACCCAGAAGGTATACTCCTTTTGCTCAAACCTGCCGTTGAGCGTTTCTTCGAAATACTCGACCCAGAACTCCGCGTTCTCTCTGTTGGCGTTCCTCAGGTCCACCGTGACCGCAGTCGCGCCTCCAGACGCACCGCCATACGTGTAGCAATGCCCCATCTTGAGGCCATTTTGGCCGCCTGCCAGGTTGCAAACGTCATAGGTCATGACCTTACCGTTTTGCCCCCGTCCACTGTCCCGGCTGAACCCGGCCATGGTTGCAAAGGCGCCAGGAAACTCATCCTGATCCAGCAAGTCGCTGTAGTCCGCCGGGGCATTCAAAAGAGGTTTGATTTGTCGGTAGGAGATCGGGTCGTCAAGTTTGCCAATGAAATAGTCGCCCCGGTCGGTTTCTGCGAAAAAAATCTCTTCAAGACGGCGCTTCACAACTTCTCCGGTCTGTGAGGTAAAGATGACGGCAGTGTTTTCCTCGCGAAAATCCCAGTCGTAAACCGTGTCACTTTCCCAATGCTTGCCGGAAGTCGTGGCGCGCAATGCGTCAATATATGAGCTTTCCTTCCTGTTGAACCCGCTGACCCACTGGACGACACAATGACCCGCGCCGACGATAATTTGACCGTCCCCTCCGACCGTGTCGCTGACCAGAGAGACCGAGCAGATCTCGAATTCTTTCTCGTCGCCTTGATCCAATTGCCATTGGGGGTTTTTGACATGGACAAACTTCCCGACCGCTTCCAGCCACTGAGGTGACGACGCGGAACGCACATGCCGGTCGTCGCCGTAGTTCTCCATCAAGAGCTCTTCATCCGTGTAACCGGGGCAGCCCGCATGTGCGGCCCCTACGACGAGCAACGACAGGATGGTGACTAAGGTCTTTTTCATGGAGGTCTCTTGGTTGTGACTTGGTGGCAAGTCTAAGGGCATTCTCGGAATAAGCTAAGGCAAAAAGACGTCGCCGTGTACGCCATTCCAAAAAGCAAAAAGCCGCCCAGAAGGCGGCCTTTCATCGTAACGCTATGCGTCGGGGTTTAGCCCTGACGTGCCTTGAAGCGGCGTTGCGTCTTGTTGATCACGTAGACGCGGCCTTTGCGACGTACCACGCGGCAATCACGGTGCCGGTTCTTCAGCGAGCGGAGCGAGTTCTTGACTTTCATCGTCCTCTCCTTTCGGTCGTGGCGCGCGAGCGCCGGGTTAACGGGCGCCCCGAAAACGGGGCAGTGAATAATCATGGTGGGCGATACAAGGATCGAACTTGTGACCCCTTCGATGTCAACGAAGTGCTCTACCGCTGAGCTAATCGCCCACTCTGGCCTGCCCGATCACACCTCCCCAAACAAAAGGGGGCGCGAATGACCGCGCCGGTAGCGGCGTCTATAAAAGGAGTCGGCGCGGGGTTCAAGACCTTTCGACAAGGTAATTTTTTGCGCTACACTCATCCTTGAATTGGAGAGCAGATGCCCAAGCAAGCCTATAGCCTGTTGCGACCGGAATGTCAGACATCTTCCGTGGTTTTCGCCTCGCCGCACAGCGGTTGCGACTACCCGGAGTGGTTCCTGCGACGCACATTGCTGAACGCGCAGACGATTCGCTCGTCCGAGGATGCCTATGTGGACAAGCTGTTCGCGGCGGCACCAGAATTTGGCGCGCCGTTTCTCGTCGCCGAAGCGCCCAGAGCCTTTCTGGATCTCAACCGCGCCGCTGATGAACTGGACCCGGCCTTGATCCGTGGCGTGAGGCGCCCGGTGAACAATCCGAGGGTGGCCTCGGGGCTGGGTGTGATTCCCCGCGTGGTGGCACATGGGCGGCCAATTTATCATGGCAAGATGGCTCTGGACGAGGCCAACCGCAGGATTGATGCCTATTGGCGCCCCTATCACGCACGCCTGCAGTCGCTGTTGGACGAGACCCGTGCCGGTTTTGGGCGCGCGATTCTGATTGATTGCCATTCCATGCCACATGAAGCGCTCGATACGATGGTGCGCGCCGGGGCCAAGCGTCCCGAGGTGGTTCTGGGTGACAGGTTTGGGGCCAGCGCTGAGACCGATATCGTGGATGAGATCGAGGCGGCCTTTGCCAGTGCCGGGTTTGAGGTGTCGCGCAATGCGCCTTTTGCCGGGGCTTATGTCACCCAGCATTACGGCCGTCCTGCGCGCAAACAGCATGCGATCCAGATTGAGATCGACCGCTCCCTCTATATGAACGAAGACACGATCGAACCACGCTCTGATTTCGAAGCAGTCCGCGCGCGACTCGCGTCGGTAATCCGCGACATCATCGCGATTGGAATGCCTCGCCAAAGCCTCGCTGCCGAATAAACCCTACCGCATCGCGCGTCCTTTGAGGATCGCGTCCGACCCAAAGCGTTCCCGGATCGCGTCTGTTGCGCGTTCCGCTTCGCGACGTTTGGCGGCTTGTGGGTCCAAAAGGTCCGCTGACAAATCCGCGTTTTCTTCCGTGACTAGGTCCGACAAGCCAACGCCGATTAGTCGATAGGGGCCCTGATTACCAACTTGATCAAACAGGCCGCGGGCTGTGCTGTACAAGGTATCCGCCATTTGTGTTGCATCTCGCAACGCCACCCGACGTGAAATCAAGCTGTGGTTTGCGCGTTTCAGTTTTAACGTCACAACCCGCCCGGCTTTGCGCTGGGCTTTGGCCCGGTCCGATACTTTTTCCGAAAGACGCCAGAGGTGGCCATCCAGAATGTCCGAATTGCCGGTATCCTCAAAAAACGTCGTTTCATTGCTGATGGATTTGATCGGTGTATGGGCCGAAACGCGACGTTTGTCCTGCCCTCGTGCGAGGTGCCAAAGGCGATACCCCATCGACCCAAACCGCGCCGTGAGATCCTCTTGATCCCATCGCAACAGGTCAGCAAAGGTATGAATGCCGGCTTTGTCCAAAGTCTCCTGCGCCACGGGCCCGATGCCCCAGATCAACCGCACAGGTTTGTCGTGAAGAAACTCGGCGGTTTCCGCTTTGCCGATGACGCTGAAACCTCGCGGTTTTTCAAGGTCTGAGGCCACCTTGGCAAGAAACTTGTTATGGCTCAGGCCAATTGAGCCCGTCAGCCCCAACTCATCCTTCATGCGTTTGACCAGCCGCGCCAACATCACCGCAGGTGGGCGCCCGTGCAGCTTTTTGGTGCCCGTCAGGTCCATAAAGGCCTCGTCCAGCGACAAGGGTTCCACATCTGGCGTCAACTCATCCATCATCTTGCGAATTTCACGGCTGATCTCGACATAGAGCGACATGCGGGGCTTGATGACCACGGCGTCCGGGCAGAGCTTTAGTGCCTGAAACATCGGCATGGCCGAGCGCACGCCGCGAATCCGCGCGACGTAGCAAGCCGTTGAAACCACACCTCGCCGTCCACCGCCAATGATGACCGGCTTGTCGCGTATCTCGGGGTCATCGCGCTTTTCGACGCTGGCGTAAAACGCATCGCAGTCCATATGTGCGATAGACAGATCAAACAGCTCAGGATGCCGTGATATACGCAACGACCCACAGCCGGGACAGCGCGCCTCGGTTTTGAATTGGGTCAGGCAATCACGACACAGCGCTGGCATTTGGGCCCTCGATACGGGATGGTTCAGGTATGAGTGTAACATTTGACAGGCAGGACGACACTGACTTTCACGGGGCAAAACTGGCACTTTTTGTCAGGAGCCGTTTGGTGACCATCCTACGCGATGACAAGCCGGATATCCCCTGGCCTGCCCACTGGGACCTGCCAGGTGGTGGGTGAGAAGGTAATGAAACTGGCCTGCAATGCGCGTTGCGCGAAACCCGCGAAGAAGTGGGGCTTAGCGTTCATGAAACTGCAGTTTGCTGGGGACGTCTATACCAGCACAAAGGCCATGCGTTTTGGTTCTTTGTCGCGCATCTCCCGGAGGAAGTCGCCTCTGAGATCCGCCTTGGCGATGAGGGGCAGCGCTATGAGTTGATTGCTCCGCACGACTATCTCACCCGTCACAAGGCTATTCCCCAATTTCAGCAACGCCTGGCAGATTACCTCGCCAGCCAGTCACCTTAGCCTCTTCATTTTGGTAAAAATACTTCTAGGGTTTGGGGGCAGAGCCCCCATGCGGTCTTTAGAGTGCTGCCAGTTCCGCCACAATCGACTCGGCCGCCGTTCGTGGGTTTTGCGCCTGCCAGACAGGGCGGCCGACCACGATATGGTCCGCACCATCTGAAATGGCGCTGGCGGGTGTCGCTACTCGTTTCTGGTCACCCAATGCAGCGCCTGTCGGGCGCACGCCGGGCGTTACGATCAAGCGCCCTGCGCTCTCGGGTAGCGCGCGGATCATTGCCGCCTCTTGCGGCGAAGCAATGACACCGTCGGCGCCGGCCTCAAAGGCTTTGCCCGCACGTTCCTGTACCAGATCCTTGATCTCACCGGGCTTGATCAGCGCGCCGTCCAGATCAGCGCGATCCAACGAGGTCAGGATAGTGACGCCGAGGATTTTCAGATCCTTGCCTGCCGCACCTTCTTTGGCTGCTTTCACAACATATGGGTCTCCATGCACGGTCAGGAAATCCAGATCGAACTGTGCCAACCCATGCACCGCCGCTTCAACGGTTGCACCGATATCAAACAGTTTCATATCCAAAAAGATACGCTTGCCACGCTCGCCCTTCAGCTCATTGGCCAGCGCCAGCCCGCCACCGGTTAGCATCCCCAGACCAATCTTGTAGAACGACACCGCGTCGCCAAGGGTTTCGGCCAGCTTCAGCCCTTCTAGGGCATTGGGCACGTCAAGGGCGACGATCAGGCGGTCATCTGCGGTCATATCATTCTCCGGGGCTGAAATCTGTCGCGTTCTAACGGTCAGGGCCTCGCGCGACAACCCTTAGCGGGTGCCATAGATCCACTCCATGTCCGGTTTTTCGGTGCAATACATATGCACCCAGATATAGGCGTGCTGGAACAGCGCCAGGACCAGAGCATTCCAACTGTTGAACATCAACGCAATTCCCCAAAGTCCGCCAAAGACGATCCCGTACATGGCGTTGTCGGTGAATTTGAACATTCCTTCGCGCACCATTGGCATGGCTGCGATCTCATCGCGGAAATGATCGCCACCAACGGCGCGGCGGATGGTGAAATGTTTGAGAACCGAGTGCATCGTGACAATTGCTAATGCGACCAAGAACGCCCCGACGATCCACTGCACGGCTGGTGGCAAGCCAATCGGAACCGTGTCGGCCCAGCCTGTCATAATCACGGTGATGGGGCGCAGTACTAAAAAAGGTATGAATAGCAGGGTCCAGCGCCGAATGTCGTCATCCCCAAGCAGCCGCGAGACGAGATTAAGATGCAATTGAGTGCGGAACACGAAGGCCACGATGACCTGATGGGCAATTGCCAGTGCAATCGACAACACCGCCCATTGGCGTGCGTCCAGCCACAACAGACCGGATCCTTCTACCGGGGGTATCAGAAAATAAAGTGCGCCAGCAGTCAGCAAGACCGCGAACGCAAGATGTTGCGGCTGACCTTCTACAAGGTCACGCCACGTCGACCGGGCGCGGATATCAGATAGATGAGACATGGCCCGACTCTGCGCTGCGGGCCTGCCTCTGTCCAGATGCTTATGCCTGGGCGCCTTCCGGCAAAATTCCCGGCTGGAATTCCAAAACAGCACGACCTGCGCGGAACTCTGGCATTCGCTTAAGCTGTCGCAGGGCGTCACGCATCAGGGCGACTTTGCGTTTGAAGGTCGCCGCTGCTGGCGCCTCGCGCAGGTCGCACACAACCTGTATCTGACGTTCGTACGAGAGAAAGGCGACGCTGGCTTGCGCGCGCTCTGGGGTCTCTTCTGACGGAATTTCCGTTATTTCTATAGCATTTACGTACATGTGATTCCCGATCTGTTGGTGTCGGTATTGCTCGATGCTCAAAAACTACCGGGACTTTGTGGCTTTTTTTGCGCAAAACAGCGGTCATTTTTGATCTCGATCCTTGAACGTCGTCGGTTCAATTGCCACATTTGGTCCGAGGCCCAAACCACGGTGTGCCGCCTAGCGGGCACCATTTGAAACGGGCGCTTATAGAAGGAGAAGACGATGGACTTATCGAAGTTCACGGAGCGGTCGCGCGGTTTCATTCAAGCTGCACAGACGATCGCCATGCGGGAAAACCATCAACGGTTGGTCCCGGAACATTTGTTGAAAGCCCTGATGGACGATGAGCAAGGCCTAGCCGCCAATCTCATCACTCGTGCCGGTGGCGCGCCCGAACGCGTGCGCGAAGCCATCGAAGTTGCGATGGCAAAAATCCCGCAAGTCAGCGGCGATACTGGCCAGCCCTATCTTGAGAACACCACCGCCAAAGTCTTGGGGGAAGCTGAAAAACTGGCCAAGAAAGCTGGCGATAGCTTTGTTCCTGTAGAACGTATCCTGATGGCCTTGGTGATGGTGAAATCCAAAGCCAAGGACGCGCTTGAGGCGGGTGCGGTGAATGCACAAGCGCTGAATGCCGCGATCAATGATATCCGTAAAGGACGTACTGCGGACTCTGCGAGCGCCGAAGAAGGTTATGATGCGCTTAAGAAATACGCGCGTGATCTGACCGAAGCGGCCGCTGAAGGCAAAATCGACCCCATTATCGGCCGAGACGATGAAATTCGTCGGGCCATGCAGGTTCTGTCGCGCCGGACCAAGAATAACCCTGTCCTGATCGGTGAGCCCGGCGTCGGTAAAACTGCGATTGCCGAAGGCATGGCCCTGCGTATCGTCAATGGCGACGTGCCAGAATCCCTGAAAAACAAGAAACTGCTCGCCCTCGACATGGGTGCGCTGATTGCTGGCGCGAAGTACCGCGGTGAATTCGAAGAACGGCTCAAGGCGGTTCTGACCGAAGTCACCGAGGCCGCTGGTGAAATCATCCTTTTTATCGACGAGATGCACACTCTTGTAGGCGCGGGTAAATCCGAAGGCGCGATGGATGCCGCGAACCTCATCAAGCCGGCGCTTGCGCGCGGGGAGCTGCACTGTATCGGTGCGACCACGCTGGATGAATACCGCAAGTACGTGGAAAAAGACGCCGCTCTGGCCCGTCGGTTCCAGCCGGTGATTATCGAAGAACCCACGGTTGAGGACACCATCTCAATCCTGCGTGGGATCAAAGAGAAATACGAACTCCACCACGGTGTGCGTATCTCGGATTCTGCGCTGGTAGCGGCCTCGACTCTGTCGCAACGCTATATCACCGATCGTTTCTTGCCGGACAAGGCCATTGACCTCGTGGATGAGGCCGCGTCGCGTTTGCGGATGGAAGTGGATTCCAAGCCCGAAGAGCTTGATGCACTCGACCGCCAGATCCTGCAATTGCAGATCGAAGAAGAGGCGCTGAAACTCGAGGACGATCAGGCCTCCAAGGACCGTCTGGAAACCCTGCAGAAGGACCTTGCTGACCTGCAGGACAAGTCTTCGGAAATGACGGCCGCGTGGCAGGCCGGCCGGGACAAACTGGCTTCGGCCCGCGACCTCAAAGAGCACCTCGATCAGGCCCGTGCTGAGTTGGAAATCGCCAAACGCGAAGGCAATCTGGCCAAGGCTGGGGAACTCTCCTACGGCGTTATCCCTGAGCTTGAGAAAAAGCTGGAAGAAGCCGAACAGGCTGGGTCCGAGATGGCCATCGAAGAGGCTGTGCGCCCGGAACAGATCGCGCTCGTGGTCGAACGCTGGACCGGTATCCCGACCTCGAAAATGCTCGAAGGTGAGCGCGAGAAACTGCTTCGGATGGAAGATGACCTGCACGCTCGTGTCATCGGCCAAAACTCAGCTGTCACAGCGCTTTCGAACGCCGTCCGCCGTGCGCGTGCAGGCTTGAATGATGAGAACCGCCCGCTGGGGTCGTTCCTGTTTCTCGGGCCAACGGGTGTGGGTAAAACCGAGTTGACCAAGGCTGTGGCTGAGTTCCTGTTTGACGACGATAATGCGATGGTCCGCATCGACATGTCCGAGTTCATGGAGAAACACGCCGTCGCCCGTCTGATCGGCGCGCCTCCGGGTTATGTTGGCTACGACGAAGGTGGGGTTCTCACCGAAGCCGTGCGGCGTCGTCCCTATCAGGTGGTGCTGTTTGACGAGGTCGAAAAGGCGCACCCGGATGTCTTCAACGTGCTATTGCAGGTTTTGGACGATGGCGTGCTGACCGATGGTCAAGGCCGCACTGTCGACTTCAAGCAGACGCTGATCATCCTGACGTCGAACCTAGGGTCACAGGCGTTGAGCCAATTGCCCGAAGGTGCGGATGCCGCAGACGCCCGTCGCGACGTGATGGACGCTGTGCGTGCCCACTTCCGACCCGAGTTCCTGAACCGTCTGGACGAGACGATCATCTTCGACCGTCTTGCCCGCGCGGACATGGACGGCATCGTCGACATCCAACTCGCCCGCCTGCGCAAACGGCTGGCAGGTCGCAAGATCGAGATCACGCTGGATGAAGATGCCAAGAAGTGGCTGGCTGATGAAGGCTATGACCCTGTCTTTGGTGCGCGCCCCCTGAAGCGCGTGATCCAACGCGCGCTGCAAAACCCTCTAGCAGAGGGGCTGTTGTCAGGCGACATCAAGGACGGCGACATCGTCCCCGTCACCGCAGGCGCCGAAGGGTTGATTATCGGTGACCGGGTGGGCAGCTCGGACAATCCCAAACCAGATGATGCCGTCGTGCATTGATCGAAAGAAATTGAAGACACGAGAAAGCCCCGGGCCAAAGCCTGGGGCTTTTTTGTTCGGTTGATCTTCGTTTCAGACTTGCCTTGTTAAGCCGCGCGGTTGGTCTCCCAAAACCGCCTGAGTTCAGAAGATCTTTGGAAGCAAATCTGGATACCTTTGCCACCGCTTTATGCTGTCCTGATTGATGCCTTTGCGAGCCTGCACGCTGCTGACAGTCCTGATGGAGCCTTCATTCTCTTCAGGCCGGAGCATAGCGTCATCAAAGGAAACACCACAATAAGCCGAGACTGTTTTTAAGCTGTCCTCGGAGGCGCTCACAAGGTCTTCGTAGTTCAGTTCCAAAAACTCGACGCCCAGCTCTTTCCATTCTGAAACAGTCTGATCGAACGACTGTATGCGGTGCTGAATCCCAGCCTCTTCAAACGAGAAATTCTGTCCGGCGTCGTTGAAATAGTTCTCGAACAGAGACAGTGCCAAATCCTTGGGATCGCGTCGCAAAAGGATAATTTTTGCTTCGGGGAAGGTTTTTCTGATCCATCCAAGGTGCATGTAGTTCACGGGCATCTTATCGACGCTGTACTCCGTGCTGCCAGCAAAGGTTTGATACTTGGCATAGTCCGCACGCAGCTGTGACAGGCTTTCCGCAGAGGCTGTTTTCAAATTGCCTTCGACGCTGAAGAACCGGTTGAGCAAGGCTACTTCACCCAAGCCTGCCACATGCGGCGACATCGAAATCATGCGCTCCAAAAGTGTGGTGCCCGAACGGGGCAATCCAACAATGAAAATGGGTACGGCGGGCAGAGCCGGTGATGACGCAGGCGCGACATCAGAGTCCTGATAGCTTTGTCTGGACCGTGCGTGTGACTGTGAATCACCCCGAGCGTCATAAGGGCGAAGCTTTGACACATACTTATTGGCGCGTTTCAGTGTTTTTACGAAAGTGGCGTCATCGCCGCGACGCTTTGCAATGGCGGACAGCGCAAATTCCATCTGGGCCAACTGTGCTGGCGCACGGGTTCTTTTCATGCGCAGTTGAACCTGTTGTTCAAGGGTGTCGAGGTCCCCTTTCGAGATAATATCAGCGAGCTGCCGCAAGGCGTCATCCGCAAACTCCGTGTCCATCGTGACGAGTTGTGTGAGCAGAGTTTCTGCGCCTTTGAAATCTCCATTTTCCCGCCGACGAATAGCAAGGTTTTCAATCACCGCGGGAGATTTGGGGGCCATGGAATAAGCTTGTTCAGTGATCTCCAAGGCCCGTGAAGGTTGGTTTGTGTAGGCATAGAACCGGCCAAGGTTGATCAGGGACAGAACATGATCTGGGTGGTCTTTGAGCAGCGTCTCTAAGGCTTCAATGGCTTGCAGAAGGTTCCCGCAGTCAGACAGCAAAAGACCTTGTTGAAGATGTAAGTCCGACGATTCTGGAAACTCTGCCAGTGCCGCCTCAACCGCGCTGAGAGCACCCGCCAGATCGCCGACTGCTTGATGCGCATTCACTCGTGCCTGTGCTACGCGAACCTCGTCTGGAAAGCGCTTCTTTGCGCGACCAACGACATCTAGTGCAAAGTCCAGACGTCCGGTTTCGGCCGAAAGCTGTGCGAGGTTTAGATAGGCATCAGGGTCAGGCGTACCGAGTTTAATGGCATTGGCAAAATGGGCTCTGGCTTCGGATCTTTTGCCATTTGCGATCAGTGCGAGTCCGGCCACAAATTGCACGCGTTCACTATTGGGATGTGCCTTGAGCGCAGCGCGGGCTTCTTTCCAGGCTTTGCCGGGATTGGTCGACAGCAATTGGTAGACCGCTGACGCGCGGGCAAGATCAGAGTTCGGCAGTTCATTGGGCATCGGTCTCATGCCGACCATTCATAGCCGTTAGGTGAGCGATTCCAACCGATTTCTTGAAAGGTGTGCAAGCGTAGGTTTGAAGGCTCGGAAATGATGTCCCGAGCCTTGGATTGTGCGGCTGGACGACCGACTTACTCGCTGATGGCCTCTTTGACGATTTCATCCAGCATCATCTGAACTTCTTGCATCGGACCTTCGGGCATCACCCGATAGCCAATGGTGGTTTTGCCTTCTTCTCCGGGCATCTGCATCACGAAGATACCATAGGGGCAAAACTGCAGGTTCATCGGGTCCGCTTCCATCACTTTGCGAGAGATTGCCGCTGAGCAGAATGAGTAGACTTCGGCGCGATCAAAGATTGTCACGTCTGATCCGACATCTTCCTTGGTACGCTCAAGCATGGCGCCGACATGGCTGACCGCGTCAATAACAAGGCCTCTGTCAGTGATCGCGCTCTCAAGACCAAAGGTGACGTCATCAAACTCCTGATCCACGGAATAGGTCACCGAAGTGTCAGCGACAGCGGCAATGGCCGTCGTAAGAGCTAGGCCAGCAGCCAAAAAGAAGTGTTTCATATCTATCCTCTCGAAAACTTGGCCGCATCGTGACTTGCGACAGGAAACAACAGGGGTCAGTCTAGACATCAAGCCGCAAGCAACCTTGATGCAGGTCAACGAAAGGTTAATACATATGAATATGTCAATGGAAACTGCCCTAAGCGTCGTTGATTTTTTGGGTGTCCTGTTTGTCGCCGCGATTGGAATTTTAACCATTGTCGCGGCCGTTCTGTTCATTGTTGATCGCTGGCAGACCGGGGATGCGATCCGAAGGAACTATCCATTGATCGGTCGTTTCCGGCATCTCTTTAGCGAGCTTGGCGAATTCTTCCGCCAATACTTTTTTGCGATGGACCGCGAAGAACTGCCGTTCAACCGCGCGCAAAGAGAGTGGGTGGACCGCGCCAGTGCGGGCAAGAGCAATACAGTTGCCTTTGGGTCGACCAGAAACCTGAACGTCGTCGGCACCCCCATTTTCGTGAATGACCCTTTTCCTCCACTGGATGATCAGTTTGCCGCTGCGCAACCTTTGTTGATAGGCCCAACAGCCAGAATGCCCTATGAGGCCCCATCGTTCTTTAATATCTCCGGCATGAGTTATGGCGCCTTGTCCAAACCGGCAATTCAGGCCTTGTCGCATGGTGCGAAAAAGGCAGGCATTTGGCTGAACACGGGCGAAGGAGGTGTGTCGCCGTTTCACCTCGAAAGCGGGTGTGACCTTATCTATCAGATCGGAACCGCCAAGTTCGGTGTGCGGGACGAAGCAGGCAATCTTAGCGATGAGAAACTTCGCGAGGTTGCGGCTAAAGAACAGATCAAGATGTTCGAGTTGAAAATGGCCCAAGGGGCGAAGCCGGGCAAAGGTGGTATTCTGCCTGGCGAAAAAGTCACCGAAGAGATTGCCGCGATCCGTGGTTTGCAAGTTGGTCAGGATGGGATCTCTCCGAACCGCCATAAAGAGATCGACAATTTCGACCACCTTCTGGATATGTTGGCCCATATCCGCGAAGTGACGGGCAAACCCGTAGGAATCAAGACAGTTGTCGGGGCGGAAGAGGCCATCCGTGAATTATTTGAGACGATTGACCGCCGCGGCCCGGACCAAGCACCGGACTTTATCACCATTGATGGGGGCGAAGGCGGCACTGGCGCGGCTCCGATGCCTTTGATTGACCTTGTCGGTATGCCGGTTCGAGAAGCGCTTCCGTTGCTGGTGGACCTTCGCGATGAGTTCCGTCTGAACGACCGCATTCGCATTATCTCTAGCGCCAAACTGGTGAATCCCGGTGACGTGGCTTGGGCTTTGGCGGCGGGTGCGGACTTTGTCGTTTCCGCGCGGGGCTTCATGTTCTCTCTGGGCTGTATCCAAGCGTTGAAATGCGACAAGAACACCTGTCCGACGGGCATCACCACGCATGATCCTCGGTTTCAAAAGGGATTGGTGGCAGAACAGAAATACAAACGCGTTGCCAACTATGCGAAATCCATCGTCAACGAAGTTGAGACCATTTCTCATTCGGTTGGTGTTAGCGAGCCACGCCAGTTGCGCCGCCGTCACGTCCGGCTGGTGCAACCGAACGGGCGTTCTGTTCCTATGAACAAGATATTCCCAAGCTATAACGCGCCCGGCGGGTCCTGATAGCCGGATCGCGG
The DNA here is from genome assembly GCF_947498095.1 of uncultured Shimia sp. Lineage (GTDB taxonomy): Bacteria > Pseudomonadota > Alphaproteobacteria > Rhodobacterales > Rhodobacteraceae > Shimia. The sequence continues at coordinate 638,051 of NZ_CANMJE010000001.1, forward strand.
CGGCTCAGTGCCCGCTACCACCCAACAAACCAATTCCCGACAGGATTGAGCCAAACACTTTGAGGCGCAATCCGGCGGCCTTGATCATGCCCGTTGCTGCCACCACGTGGCCGAAGAATCCGTCAATATTGTCAGTGTAGGCCTGAACGATGCAGCCCGTGCCATCAATCAGCATGTCCTCATGCTCTTTATAGACCGGATTAAGCAATACCATCAGAGTGCCCCTTTGCGTCGCACCTCCCATGTCCAGCAAGCGTGAATCTGGCTGAACTTGTCCGGTCGCAATAGCAGGTTGGACTGAATATACATGTGCCGGCATGACCGAGTTGCGGAACAACAGGTTGGCATTGCTCTCACATGCGATCTCGGCGGGCATCCCCGGATAAATCGTGTCACCCGCAACCTGGCTGAACCCTGCGGCAACACGAACGGGTATCTCGGTATCGCGGTCTGGAATGATAATCATCGCAGGACGTAAGACCAGTGTTGTGGCAGGACTGCCGACGTTGAGGGATAGTTGAGTGACCTCACCGCCAGTCAAACTGTGGACCTCAGTGAAGTCGAGGGCGGTTTGCGCAGAAGCAACTGCAGCTTCTGCCGCCTTGATTCTGGCCGGAAGACTTTCACTGATCTCAATCCGGGCAAGGTCGAGTTGTGCTTCGGCGGCGCGCAGTTCGGCCTGTGTTGCAGCGACCTCGGCTTGCAAGTCGAGTACATTGTCGGCAGTGCCTGCGCCACGTTGCAAGAGCGTTTGCGCATCTTTCAGATCGTCGTCCAACCGTTTTAAGTCAGTATTTGCTTCTTCGACTGCGGACTGGGCAACAATTTCGTTGTCCCTGGCAATAGCTTCCTCGGAATCCAACAGATTGAGCTGAGCTTGGGCCTCCGCAAGAGCGGCTCTTTGAGCACTATTCTCAATTCGAAACAGCAGATCGCCTACTTCTACCCGCTGTCCGTTTTCCACTGCGATTTCGGTGACAGGCCCCGAGGTTTGAGCCACAACAGAAACAGTTCGAAACGGCACGACGCCCGCATAGGTTTTAGGGTGGAAGTAAAAGATCGTCATGAACAGAGCGAACGCCATCATGGCCCACAGGAACACGGCAGTTTTCATGTTCCAGACGGTCATGGACTCGCCGCGCCGTTTTAGCAGGTAATACTGAATGACGGCCGGGAATGAGGTGACCATAAGCTCAAACATCTTTGGTCTCCTCGCTTGCGTCCGAGAGATCGTCGGATTCAAGTTCTGGTACGTCTATGTGCACCGCGGATTTATCAAAGTTCAGGTGGAAGCGTGACCAGTCTGACATGAGAGCAATTAGGATTGCACTGAGCGGCAATAGTATATGGAAATGCCCGAGCGGAAAAAGCTCGTACAATAATGCGATGGCAAGCAACGTTGGGATGGTTTTTGCCAGCGGTGTGCCTTGCGACTTGTGTTCGGCCCAGCGGTCAAATGCGGCGTAGAGGTAGACAAGTCCATAAAGCGCCCCGACAAGGATCACGATTGCCACGACGGCAAAGAAGTCTCCTTCACCCGGTGGGACAAACCAATTCGGAGCCGAGTGCTCGGCGCTATGTTCTGTACTCATCAATAATCTCGCGTTCAATGTCCTGTCCAATACGGCCACTGTAACCGGGATTTGCAAGCGGATTAAGTGGGTAGTTGGATACTACTCAAAGGAAAAGTTTCAACGCGACCACGGCTTCGTGAGTCTTTGTGGTTTGGCCGTAGCGATTTGGGAGGTTAGATCGAAGAAAACCGACATGAACAGGAGAGCGGCATGGCCAAACGATGGACCAATGATCTGACCCACACCGATGTAACCCCGCAAAGCGTTTACCTTAACCGCCGGCAAATCATCGGCGGTCTTGCTGGGGTTGGGCTGGCCGGTGCTTTGGGCTCAAGCGCCAAGGCCGCTGGGGATCTTGTTCCCAATGACTGGGACACAATCACCTCGTACAATAATTTCTATGAGTTCGGCACTGGTAAAGATGACCCTAAACGGTTTGCACACAAGCTGACGACGGACCCGTGGTCGATCAAGATTGACGGCATGGTCGACAATCCCGGTGACTATGCCTTGGGTGACATCCTGTCGAAGATGACGATCGAAGAACGCATCTACCGATTCCGCTGTGTTGAGGCATGGTCTATGATTGTGCCTTGGAACGGATTCGAGCTGGCTGATCTATTGCAAATGGCGGGTGTAAAGGAAGGCGCAAAACACGTGGCCTTTGAAACCCTTGTGCGCCCCGAAGAGATGATCGGTCAAAAACGCCCGGTATTGCCTTGGCCATATGTCGAAGGTCTGCGCCTGGACGAGGCCATGCATCCGTTGACCCTGATGGCGACAGGTATCTATGGTAAGACGATTCCTAATCAAAACGGCGCGCCCATACGATTGGTCGTGCCGTGGAAGTATGGGTTTAAGTCGATCAAGTCGATTGTGCGCATCACCTTGACGGACCAAGAGCCGCCGACCACGTGGAACACGGCGATTGGCAGTGAGTATGGATTCTACAGTAATGTGAACCCGACCGTTGATCACCCGCGCTGGTCGCAAGCCTCAGAGCGTGTCATCGGCGGCGGCCTGTTTGCCGAACGCCAGCCAACGCTGATGTTTAATGGCTACGAAGATCAGGTTGCCAAGCTTTATGATGGCATGGACTTGAGAAAGAACTATTGATGGCTGAAACCCGAAGCACACTCACATGCCCAGAATGCGGACACAGCGAAACCCATGATATGCCAACGGATGCGTGTCAGTGGTTTCTGGAGTGTCCGTCGTGCAATGTGATTCTGAAACCTAGAGAGGGGGATTGCTGCGTCTTCTGCTCGTATGGAACCGTGCCTTGTCCCCCAATTCAAGACGGCGAAAGCTGCTGCGCCTAGATATGGATTATATCAACAGCTTTTTGAGGAAGACGCCGACATGGCCGCTCTATGTTTTGGGCGCCATCTATCCTGCGTGGCTTCTCTGGCAGGGGGTGAATGGTTGGCTTGGCGTTGATCCGGTCAAAGTGATGGAGCATGCGCTGGGTGAGCGTGGGCTTCAGTTGTTGATTCTGACGCTTGCGATCACTCCGCTGCGACGGCATCTAGGGCTCAACCTGTTCAAGTTCCGGCGCGCCATCGGATTGCTGACATTCTTATACATCTTCTTGCACTTGCTGGTTTGGCTGGTTCTGGATGTTCAGATTCTTGCGCAAATCTGGGCCGACATCCTAAAGCGCCCCTATATCACCATTGGTATGGTGGGATTCGTCCTAATGGTGCCGCTGGCACTGACGTCCAACAATCTGTCCGTGCGTCGGCTGGGGCCGCGCTGGCGCTCTCTGCATAAAGCCACCTATGCCGTGGCAATCCTTGGAGCCGTGCATTTTGTTATGCTGGCCAAAGGGTTTCAGATCGAACCGCTCGTTTATCTCGGCGTAATCCTTGGTCTGTTGCTGATGCGGTTGAAACCCCGTCGGCGCATGGCTCGGACCTGACACCCCAAAGCGGGCAGGGGCGCAACCCCGACTCGCCCTTGCTGCCGATTCCATCCCAAACTGCGCTGCCTATGGCCATTTTGCTTGTCTGCTGTGGGAAGTTCTGTGGATAAATGCTGCAACTGCATATCTTGCGTGACTGCGCGCGCAATTTTGTTTCGTTTGCGCCATCATTTTTGAAACTGACTTTAGGTAACTAACGGAAAAACAATGGAAAATCTGGAAAAATTAAAAAAGATGCGATTTTCGAAAAAAAGGGGTTGCGGCTATCTGCGAGTAACCTTAGAACCCCCTTCACCGGCAGCGCAGAGATGCACTAACGGGGCGCCAGACGGGCCAGACAGACGCGACAACGCAGACGGACGGAAACGAGACGCAGACAACATCTGAGGCATTTGAGGCGGGGCGCGCCAGCAAGTTAGGGCGCATCCGGTTGATATTGTCTCGACGCTATTTGACATTGTTATACAACTGAAGAGATATGTGGGCGGTTTGGTTCATTTCGATGAACAAACAACTGCA
>NZ_CANMJE010000002.1 GCF_947498095.1 uncultured Shimia sp.
TCTTAAATGGCAGCAGCTGGCCCAAAGCTGCCCTTGGAGTACATCGCGGCGAACATCAGGTTGAGCCTAAGCCAGACTTTGCATCTTGGCGCAGGATTCTTCGCAATGGGCGGATACCGGAAGTTCGCTGCGCCTCGCTCGCGTGTCAGTTATGCGGACAATGCTCCTCTTCGAGCCGATGAGATCATTCATAGCAATCGGCCCAAAGTAGACGGTCGCGAGCTGAGAACAAAAAGGCCAGTCTCCGCATTTAGCTGACCTAAAACATCAGGCAACTGCGATAGACTATGAGCAATTGGCTGGATTTACACGGACAAGAATTGAAGCGAAGTTTAGAGTTTGGCTGGGGTAATGCATAGGATCACCCCAGCCGTCTCAGAGCAACCGAGGTTGTTTTTGCTCTGAAACGTTCACAATTCGGTTCATTTCAAAAGATCGTCAACAATCCCGACGGCGTCAACCACAGTCGAAAGATCTTCCGTTACCTCCAGAATCTCATTGTCGACTTTGATGTAGCGATTGCCTTTGCCCGGTTCGCCGAGCTTCCACTTGGAAAGGTCACCTATGTCGTCGAATTTTAGATCACCTGGAAGCTTGGCTCCACGCGTGTAACGCTTGATCTGTCCCGGAGGCACCGCTTTGCCGCCTTTGTCCAGCTTGTTGCCTTTACCGGGTTTGTCTTCGATCTGAATGCTAGCGCCAGCGTCCTTACCGCCTTTCTTGGGCTTCTTTCCCTTGTTGTCTTTGGCAAAAGCATCACTGGCACCGATAGTGAGAACCAATGTTGCCAAGGCAGCGGCTACAAACTTGAACATACTTTTCACCCCTTGTTACTTCGATATTCAAAATAGGGTTTGAGGCCTATTCCCACATAAAGCGCTATTACAAACTGAATTTCAATCTCAATCTCAAACCAAAGACTCAAGGGCCTTGGAGTTGAAATCTGTTTTGTCCAAGTGTTGAAGGTTTGCTTTTAGCGCATTGCCGTTATTGTCGCACCGTGCAGCAATTTACTCCTATGGGCTCGTAGCGGCAGTTTGCTGCGGGTTTCACAAAGGTCTGATGTACCGATGGAACCAGCCGTTCGATCAATTGGTAAAGTCGTTCGGTTGACGCGGTGTCGATGTTTGGAGTGGGAGGGACGGATGGAGGACGATCAATGTCCAATATTCAACTTCCCGCCATCAGACCGAAACGCACACCGTGGAATAAAGGGCGCCTGATCGGTCGGAAACGCCCGCTTCTTGCCAAGCAGGTCTGCGCAATCCGATCTACGTTGGAAAGACCCGGCACAAAGACGAGGTTCATGAAGGGCGTTATAAGGCGATCATCGATGACGCGACATGGCAATCTGTGCAAACCCAATTGGAAAACAATGGCGGTCGTGAAACCAGAACCAAGCGCCTCCGCACCGGTCGGATTTTGAATGGACTTTTGTTTGATTCCGCTGATCGGAAAATGCGCGCCTCCTATGCCAGCAAATTGGTGTGCCGGGATGGCGTGCAACAGACAAAACGCTACTGTTACTACGCTTCAACCAAGTCACAGCCAGATGACGAAGTTCCGGTCGAAAGCTTGCCGGCACAGGAAATCGAGCACGTTGTTCTTTCGGCTCTTGCCGACAAGCTCTCTGACCATGTTTGGGTTGCTGATCAAGCAAGGGCGCACATCCAGGATGCTGCTCTCATTGCGGACGCCCTTCGTGTGGCCGCTGCGTTGAGCCAAACTGAATATGGAAACGGCGAAGCTGATGCAAAACAAAATCTGCTATCGCTGATCATCCGTATCACAGTAAGGGCGGAAAAGTTACAGGTTACGATGAACCTGGCAGCGATGTTGAGGGCAGACACCACCGTTGAACCTATACCCGCCAACTTCGGCATTCCCTTCAAACGATGCCAGAATGGTCGCGCGAAGCCAATCGTGATCGCACCGCACAATACAGCGAATCCGGACCCGGAACTCATTGCACTGATTGTCGATGCACGGCGATGGGCAAGTGAGCTAATGGATGGAGCAGCTTATTCCGTTAAGCAAATCACGGACCGGGAAGGTTTGCGAAGTGGTGTGGTCAGTCGCATCTTGCCTCTTGCCTGGTTGGCACCGGATCTTTCGACTTCCATTCTGGAAGGTCGCCAACCTGGCATCTAACGGCGAAGCGTCTTCGTGACTTTCCAGAACTGCCGCTGGATTGGAGAAAACAGCGTGAGATTCTTGGGTTCCAACAGACCTGAAGCCACCGATAGGTCTCAAGACCTCACGCGAAACTGACGCGCTGAGACTTTCTCCGAAAACACCCGCAAAATGCTCTGATTAGAGCTCCAACTTGAGTTCTCTTGCGTCTCAATTGCCTGCAACCTATTGAAATCAAGTTGCTATTCGCTGCGTTTGCGAAAACTCAAGTTCGATGGGGGGAAAGTGGTGGGCGACCCTGGAATCGAACCAGGCGTGCGTCTCCGCGAGGGAGTTACAGTCCCCTGCCACACCTTGCGGCCTGTCGCCCACTTTCTTGACCTTGCGGCCTTGGTGTGAGGGGCTGATTACTGTGCCTGATCGGGGGCGTCAACAAGAAAATCTCTTGCAGGCAACCGCGAAGCAGCGCATTGGTAGATCGCTGACAAAATGCGGAAATTGAAGCAATGAAAAAGCCCAAATGGGTCGTGGAAAAGGAACAGGCCAAGCGTAAGAGCGGGGCCGAAACGGTGTGGTTGTTCGGACTGCATGCGGTGCGTGATGCGCTTGTGAATCCCGACCGAGAAAAGCTGCGCCTCGTGGTGACAAAGAACGCGGCCGACAAGCTGGCCGAAGCGATTGACACTTCGGGCATGACGCCGGAAATGACCGACCCGCGCCGGTTCAACGTCCCAATTGATGCGCAATCCGTGCATCAGGGGGCCGCGCTTGAGGTGAAACCGTTGCAATGGGGGGCGCTGTCGCAGCGTGCCATCGCTGATGACGACCGGCCACAGCGGTTGATCCTTCTGGACCGGGTGACCGATCCTCACAATGTGGGTGCCATTCTGCGCTCTGCCGAGGTGTTTGGCGCGCTTGCGGTGGTCGGCACACGCCATCACTCGGCGCCAGAAACCGGCGCTCTGGCAAAAACCGCAAGTGGCGCGTTAGAGCGCCAACCCTATCTGCGCCTGCGTAACCTGTCTGACGCGATCACGGAATTACAGGCGATGGGATATCTTGTGTTAGGGCTGGATGGCGAGGCAGAGCAAAGCATTGATCAGGCTCTGGACGGCAAACGAGACCTTCCTGTCGCCCTTGTTCTGGGGGCCGAGGGGCCGGGGCTACGCCAAAAAACCAAAGAAACCTGTGATGCCCTGGTGCGGATCGACTTTGCGAGCGACTTTGGTTCGCTCAACGTATCAAATGCCGCTGCAGTTGCGCTATACGCCTCTTTGCCTCGTTAAGTCTTCGTATTGCTCAAAATACCCCCGTCGGAGGCTCCAAATCGCGCAACAAAACCCTAGATATGGGATGAAGCGCAACCAGACCGGAGCAGACCCATTCCACACGCCACCAAGATTGCCACATGCTGTTACTGCGGCACGCGTGCCGCATTGGTGCTTAAGGGGAAGGCGCGGCATGAACTGGCATGCTCTACCTGCGGCGCGCCGCTACACGAGTTAAAGCAGATGCCGTCCTCAAGGCGAGACGCACCGCGTGAAAAGATCCGCGTGATCGAGGTGGCGGTGTCTCGCGAACGGCCGAAAAACAAGAAAAAGCATAAGAAACGCAAAAGCTGGTCGAAGAAGTTCAAAGAAGAGCTTTTCGATGCGATTGAAGATATTTTCGACTGAATCGGCAAAAAACTGCCCAGATTTAACCCGGTGTTCACAGGTTGTTGAGTACCCCTTTCCTCAACCAAAATGATCCCTATCTAGAGTTTCATAAGAGGCAGAACCGGAACTTCTGTTTCTTACTTCACTGTCCCTCGTTCCGTAACTTTAGCGCCCAAGGTCACTTGGGCGCTTTTTTCTTTCTGCGGCTCAGGTTAGCGTGCGGCATGGATTACTCAGACGAATTCTTAACTCGCGTGCTGCGGCGCACAAAAACGGTGGCTGTGGTTGGCGTTTCCATGAACTCGGTGCGGCCCAGTTATTATGTGGCGCGGTACCTGGGGCTCAAGGGGTATCGCGTGATCCCGGTCAATCCGGGGCATGCGGGCAAGATGCTGTTTGGTGAAACGGTGCGCGCGAGCTTGTCAGAGATCGAGGCACCCGTTGATATGGTCGATATCTTCCGTCGGTCCGAAGCGGTGCCACCCATCGTCGACGAAGCGCTTGAGGCTTTTCCGAATCTTAAAACGATCTGGATGCAAATCGGCGTGGTGAACGAGGCGGCCGCGGCCAAGGCCGCGGCAAGTGGCGTCGATGTGGTGATGGATCGCTGCCCCAAGATCGAATACCAGCGCCTGTTTGGCGAATTGCGCATGGGCGGGTTCGCGACGGGTGTGATTTCGTCAAAGCTTTAGGCGGTCAAGGGCTTTGCCCCTCTTGGCCCTAAGGGCCAATTCACCCCAGGATATTTGGGCCAATAGAAGCCGGGGTCAGGGCTTCGGGCGGGCGGCTTTCTCGGCAATCCCGCTAGTGCCTTGGCGACGCTCCAGCTCTTCCAGAACCTCGTCGAGGGAGACGCCGCGCGATTGCAGCATCACGAGCAGATGAAACAGTACATCCGCGCTTTCCGAGATCAAACCCTCGCGATTGTCTTTCACCGCTTCGATGATGGCTTCCACCGCTTCTTCGCCGAATTTCTCCGCGCATTTCTCAGGTCCTTTGGCCAGCAGCTTTGCAGTCCAGCTGGAGTCTGGATCTGCCTTGGCGCGTGCGGCAATGGTGTTTGCCAGATCGTTCAAAGTGGTCATGTCAGCCTCATCGGGATACCGGCGTCGACCATGTGCTGTTTGGCCTCTTGAATGGAAAACTCGCCGAAGTGAAAGATCGAGGCCGCAAGCACTGCGCTCGCGCCGCCTTTGGTCACGCCATCGACCAGGTGATCCAGTGTGCCGACCCCGCCCGAGGCAATCACCGGTACATCAACCGCGTCTGAGATGGCCTTTGTCAGGGGCAGGTTGAACCCAACCTTGGTGCCGTCACGGTCCATCGAGGTCAGCAGGATTTCTCCGGCGCCTTTCTCGACCACCAGTTTCGCGAACTCGACCGCGTCGATGCCTGTGGATTTACGACCACCGTGGGTGAAAATCTCCCACTTGCCGGGGCTGACGGTTTTTGCGTCAATCGCCACGACGATGCATTGGCTGCCAAACTGCGCTGCGGCCTCGGCGACCACGTCTGGATTGGCCACGGCGGCCGAGTTGAACGACACTTTGTCCGCCCCTGCCAACAACAGCTTGCGCACATCCTGGACGGTGCGCACCCCACCACCAACCGTGAGCGGAACAAAGCACTGTTCAGCACAGCGCTGCACCATGTCGATCATCACGCCGCGATTGTCATGGGTTGCGTGGATATCCAGAAAACAGATTTCATCCGCCCCCGCTGCATCATAGGCACGCGCGGCTTCAACCGGGTCGCCCGCATCACGCAGTCCGACAAAGTTCACGCCCTTGACCACGCGGCCATCGGCAACATCAAGACAGGGGATGAGACGGGTTTTGAGCATAGGTTTGCCACTCTCGCGATTGTCACGCAGTTGTTTATTCGCAATCGCCTTCACATGCCAGAGGATGCCAGAGAAGTTTTCACCGCTAACAGGAGTAGGATCGTGAAACAGTGGATAATCGCAGGCGCAATGATGGTGATGTCGGGGACAATGGCAATGGCTGAGATCGTTAGAATTAAGGCCTCAGGGGATGTTGCGAGCACGATGGAGGCGCTTGAAGCAGCGGTCAACGGCGCGGGTGCAACGGTCTTTGCCCGCGTGGATCACGCCGGTGGGGCGGCCAAAGTCGGGCTTGAACTGGCCGAGTCGCAGCTTTTGATCTTTGGCAACCCCAAGCTGGGCACGCCCGCCATGCAAGCTGACGCTTTGGCCGGGCTCTACCTGCCTCTCAAGGTGCTGGTCTATGCCGATGACGATGGGGACGTGTGGCTGGCCTATGAAGACCCGTCAGAAATGCTTGGCGATCTCAACGTGCCAGGGGATGCCGAATACCTCAAGAAAATGGCTGGGGCGCTGGGTAAGCTGACTGGCAAAGCAGCAATGTAGAAAATGGTTTAGGCCTTTGGGGTTCTTTGGCGTGAGATGAGCGCGAAGAGCCCCCAACAAAGTCCGACCGCCAATAACCAAGGGACGATCATCAACTGTCCCCATGCCGCGAAAATCATCAGTGAAACTGCGCCTTGGCCTATATCGTGACCAAGGACGATACAGGCCTGCACCAACCCGTCGTTGGTCTCACAGCTGAACACGAACCTAATGAAAAATACCGCGATCAGGCACATCAGCCAGAGCGCGACGGGCAGGGCCATCAGAGTGGCAAAGATGCGGTTTACGGACCGCATGGCAGAGATCAGCCTTTCATGAGGTCCAGAGCTTCGCCCAGATCAATCGCCCCATCATAAAGCGCACGACCTGAGATTGCGCCGTTCAGTGGTGCGCCGCAACTCTTGAGATTGCGCAGGTCATCCAAGGACGATACGCCACCCGAAGCAATCACGGGGATCGACACCGCATTGGCCAATGCGGCCGTGGCCTCGATATTCGGGCCCTGCATCGCGCCATCTCGGTTGATGTCGGTGTAGATGATCGCGGCCACACCAGCGTCTTCGAAAGATTTGGCGAGGTCGGTGACCATCACATCGGTTTCTTCGGCCCAACCCTTGGTGGCAACCTTGCCATTGCGGGCGTCGATGCCCACGGCGACCTTGCCGGGAAACTCTTTGGCAGCGTCACGAACCAGATCGGGATTTTCCACGGCCACGGTGCCAAGGATGACACGCGCCAGCCCTTTGTCGATCCAGCGTTCAATGGTCGCCATGTCGCGAATACCACCACCCAGTTGTGCCGGTACTTTGGTTTGTTTCAGGATCGCTTCAACTGGGGCGGCGTTAACAGGTTCACCTGCAAAAGCGCCGTTCAGGTCGACCAGATGCAGCCACTCACAGCCCGCATTGACGAATTCCAACGCTTGCGCGGCCGGGTTTTCGTTGAACACGGTTTCTTTGTCCATATCCCCATGCACCAGGCGCACTGCGTTTCCGTCTTTAAGGTCGATGGCTGGGTATAGGATCATGGCAGCACCTTGATTAGCTGGAATTTGCGCGCGGTTTGGCATGGGTTCGCCCGAATTGCAATGTGACCTCAAGTCAGGGTTGATCGAAATGTAGTGGTGGATCACACTCGGCCTAACAGATTGGGAGGAAGACCATGAAAAAGCTAGTGATGGCGACAGCCTTTGCCGTATTGGGCACCAGTGTGATGGCGGATCCGGCGGCAGGGCTTTGGAAAACCGAACCAGGTGAAACCGGTGGTTACCTGCATGTGCAGATTGCACCATGCGGCGCCGCACTGTGCGGGACAATTGCTGCGGCCTATGACGAAACCGGCGCAAAGTCGCCCGACTATGAACACATGGGCAAAAAGCTATTGTGGGACATGAACGCGGATGGTGGGGGCAAGTACAGCGGCGGCCAGATCTGGGCACCTGATACGGACAAAACCTATAAATCCAAGATGTCGCTCAGTGGCTCGACATTGAGTGTCCGCGGCTATGTTGGGGTCTCTGCGTTTGGCCGCAGCCAGGATTGGAAGCGCGTAAACTAAAGCAGACCCATCTGCACGGGGATCACTGCAAAACCCTTTTTCAGATCGAGCGCCTTCAGGCGCTCGACTTCGTTACGGGCCTCGGTCAGAGCAGGCAAATAGGTGCGCTCTTTCTGCGGCGCCTCATCCATCCGGCCCCATTCACGTTCCAGACACCAATCACCAAACAGCGTCTGGGTCACGCGCAAGACGTGATACCGCTTTTCGCGTTTGACGTGGTTGAATTTCTCCAGACGGATATGCACGCTTGGTCTCGTTTTGGTTTCGGACGCTCAGCTATGCATGGTCATGCACCCGCCGTCCAGCGGATGCATGCGCTCTTATGTTCAATTGTGTTGCGAAAACAACGGCCTCAGACGGCGCCCGTGTACTCGCCGCGTGCCGGGTAGTTGTTGGCAATGGCAAAATCCAGCGCGCCAACCAACTCCGAGAAATGCGGACGCACAAATGGCATGGTCTGCACCGAGCCATAGTAAAGCGATTGATCCGGCGACACCATGAACAGGCCTGGTTCCGAGAACAGAGCCGGCTCTTCGATGCCGATCGAAGTCGTGCCGCGTGAGGTCGAAATGTAAAGGCCCCATTCCTTGGCGACAGACAGCGGCAGGTCGTAAGCAAAGCGCAGCCCTTTGGCTTCGATTTTCTCGGCCATGGCCTGAGTGCGGTCTTCGCCGTCTGAGCTGACTGCGATGCATGTCACGCCGCGCTCGGCAAAGTCAGCCACGCGCTTTTCCAGCTCTTTCAGATAGTTGGCGCAGATCGGGCAATGCAGGCCACGAAAAAAACAGATCACTGTGCCGCGTTCGGACCCTTCAGAGGCGAGGTCAAACGTGCCTCCGCCGAGCAAGGGCAGCGTCAAATTTGGTGTTTTTTGGCGGGGGATCAACATGGGTCTTCCTTTGTATAGGTCTTGTGTTCTGTGGCATCATGTCAGATGATCAGGTTCGATAAATCCGAAAAACCATACCGAAACACCGGAATACGTAATGGACCGACTGACCACACTTGTTGAACGCTTTCATCTTTCGGTGACGGCTGCACCATTGTCCGAGGCTAACCTGATCGCCAAATCCGGAACGCGGGATGCGTCCGGGCAGGTGCTGTTTTATGCGCGCAGCTCCTGTCCCCAAAGCTGTGCGGGAGAAGTGCTGTTTTCGGCACGAGTTGCCTGGAGCGGATCAACCAACCCGCTGATGGCAGCACTCCCCGATTGCGTTGAAATGGATCTAGCCGATCATGCCGACACACTGGCGCTGGTTACCTTGATGCAGCAAGAGGTCGAAGGGCGGCGTTGCGGGGCGCAATCGGTGGTGAACCGACTGGGCGAGGCGTTGATTGTGCGCTTGCTGCGCCTGCAGATCGAACGTGGCTCCACCGAAGTGGGACTCTTAGCGGGTATGGCCGATCCGCGCGTCAGCCGCGCCATCGTCGCCATTCACGACCACCCCGACCGCCAATGGTCAAACGCCGACCTCGCCGACGTCGCGGGTCTTTCCCTGTCGCGCTTTAGTGAGCTTTTCACGCAGATTGTCGGGGAAACGCCGATGGGATATCTCAGACGGTGGCGCCTGATCCTTGCACGGCAGGATGTCGAACGCGGTGACCGCGTCGATGCAGTAGCGCGCCGCTACGGCTATGGATCCGCGGAAAGCTTCACAAGGGCCTTTCGGCGCGCTTACGGTCTAGCGCCAACGAATTTAAGGCATTGACTGCAAAGGCCCGTCACAAGCTCTCTGTGGGTCAAGCCAAGACCACTGAAATGCTCGGTTGGTTTCGCAGTCCACCAGAGTATCACAAGTGCCAAATGCGTATGTTGGAGGCTTTGCCTGCGCCAATGGCTTTACAAAAACCGTGTGTATGACCCGAGGGTTCTAGATTTAGCGGGTGTCAGGTTCACCTCTTTGGCTGGCCTCATACACGCGGCATTGGGTGCTTGAAAGATTAATGAGGTCGTTCCCTAAACTGGCCACGCCAAGTTCACGAGAAAGGTTACCAGAAAGTAGGCAAGAAAGCGTTTCCAGTTCCATTGATGCTTGTCTTCTTGACCAAGAATTCCACTTTTGGCCAATACAGCGTTAGTCGCCAACAGGGCGATGACAATGAGTGCCGCGTGCGCAAGATCAAAATGCATCTCTGTTTAGTCCTTGCTTTCCATTTGCCAAAAACCGGTATCCAGCAATGGACCTAGCACCCTGGGAAAAGCCAGCGGTCGGCTTCCGACAGATCACCGGGACAACCTACGATATCTTTCGAATTCCAGAACTCTCCGGGCATACCTTTTGAGTCGAAGTTACACTGAAACGTGAAATCTTGACCCTCAAACCCCAGGACAAAACCATTCACGGGAATGGAACCGTCAACCCGAGCGGTTTGCAGTTCAACCCTGACGTCGTCTATTGCCACCCCAAGCCGTCCCGAGGCAATCCGTTCACAGTTGTTCATGAGGTCCACCGGATCAGTGGAGTTCGCCTGTGCCCACAAAGGCGAAAATGTAAGCAGCCCAAGCAGCGTGGCTTGTGAAAATCGATTCATTCGTTTCCTCGTCTCTCTTGTCCAAATCTGAACAGGCGCAAATAAACCTAGTGTTACGAGAAACTAGTTTTGTCTGGAAAGATTTCAAACTTTCTTGGCAGCGGGATGGTGTCCGCATAAACAACAGCCGACGTTCCGTGTTGTTTTTGGACAGCAGGCCGCGGGCCTTTCCAATGGCAGTAGCGTCTCTTAGGGCGTCCAGCGCAGGAAATTCCCGATCATTCGCAGCCCGACATGCTGACTTTTCTCCGGGTGGAATTGCATGCCCAGCATGGTATCTTTACCAATGATGGCCGTGACATCACCGCCATAGTTCACGTAGGCAATGCGCTCTTCCGCGGCATCAACGTGAAACTGATAGGAATGCACGAAATAGGTGTGATCGCCGGTCTCAACGCCTTCAAGAACCGCATGGGGCCGTTCGATCACCAGATCGTTCCATCCCATGTGCGGAACCTTTAGGGCTTTGTCCTCGGGGGTGATGCGCACAACATCGCCGGACACCCAACCCAGTCCCGCGGTTTCTTCGTACTCGTGCCCGGTGGTCGCCATCAGTTGCATGCCGACGCAGATGCCGAGGAAAGGGCGCCCCTTGTCCTCAACCGCTTCAACCATCGCGTCATAGATGCCTTTATGACCGCGCAGCTCTGCCGCGCAGGCCGGAAAAGCGCCATCGCCGGGCAGAACCAGCCGGTCCGCCCGCGTTACGACATCCGCATCCGAGGTAACGATAACTTCGCCACCGTCAACCTCACGCGCCATACGTTGAAAGGCCTTTTCTGCCGAGTGCAGATTGCCCGATTCATAGTCAATAATGGCCGTCAGCATGCTGGTTACAGCGCCCCTTTGGTCGAGGGAATGGCATCGGCTTTTCGTGGATCGGTCTCAACCGCTTCGCGCAACGCCCGCGCCACGGCCTTAAAGGTCGCTTCGGCTATGTGGTGGCTGTTAAACCCGTGGATCTGGTCGATGTGCAGCGTGATGCCACCATGCGTGCTGAGTGCCTGGAAAAACTCGCGCACCAGTTCTGTATCGAACGTGCCAATTTTGTCGGTTGGCATGTCGACATTCCAAATCAGGTAGGGCCGGGCCGACAGGTCAAGCGCCGCACGCACTTGCGCGTCATCCATTGGCAGATGGCACGCGGCATAACGGCGAATACCCTTTTTGTCACCCAGCGCTTTGGTCAGTGCTTGGCCCAGAGCGATGCCCACGTCTTCGACCGTGTGGTGGTCGTCGATGTGATAATCCCCCTTGGCGCGAATGGTCATGTCGATCAGCGAGTGGCGCGACAGCTGGTCCAGCATATGGTCAAAAAAGCCAACGCCGGTGTTGTTGTCATAAGTGCCAACGCCATCAAGATCGATCTCGACGGTAATCTCGGTTTCCGCGGTGCTGCGGGCGACGGTTGCGCTGCGCATGGGGTAATCCTCTGGCTGGTTCGCAGGTCTTATAGGAGGGGGATCGGCCAAGGCCAAGATGCACGTTTCGGGATTGTGAAAGGTGCGCCAATTGTGCCAGCTTGGGGGAAACCAATGCGAGGCGACCCATGTCCACCTGTGTCTTTATCCAGATCCGCTGCCGTCCGGGAACAACCTACCGCGTGGCCGAGGAAATTGCGCTCAAGGAAATCCATTCCGAGCTGTTCTCGACCAGCGGGGAATATGACCTGCTGATGAAGCTCTACATCCCCAAAGACGCGGATGTCGGCAAATACATCAACGAAAAACTGCTGGATATCGATGGGATCGAACGCACACTGACCACGCTCACGTTCAAGGCGTTCTAGTCAGCTTTTATCATCCAGAAACCCACGGGCCTGTTCGCTGGTTTCAAAGATATGCGGGCGGGCATCGGGGAAAACCTCGCGCAGTTTCATCCGCATAAAGGCTGAGCCGGAGTAACGTGACACGGTGCGGTAATACCGCGCGTCCAGATCAGCAACCATGCGCGCCCAGTCGTTCTCCAGCGTTTCGTCTATGCTGAACCCATCATAGTTCACCACCACGTCAACCTTGTCCGCGAGCGGCGCGCAGATGTCCGCAACAAGTTTTCCGACGCGGGCCACTTCATCGGCTTTTCGCACGCGCATCTTTTCAAAGTTCAGGTACAGCCGCCCGGCTTGGGGATCGACTGCAATGCGGTCGGGCAGGTCGAGATGCAACAGGTCGGTGCGCAGGTCCATCTCATCCGGGCGGAAGATACGTGCGTCCATTTCATGCAGTTCGTCGATGATCGGCTCTGCGTCCATATGCGCAAGGATATCGCGATCAAGATCCACTCCGGGGGCGATCTCAACCAGCGCCAGACCCTTGGCCGTGAGTTCGAACACGCAGCGTTCTGTGACGTAGAGAACAGGTTGCCCCAACCGAGCGGCACGGGTACCTGAGAATGAAATTTGCTCGACGGATTTCAAAAGCTTGCGCGCGGTTCCTTCGGTTTTGATGGAAAGCTGTCCGTCAGTGATATCGAGGTTCAGACCTTTGGCTGTGAACGTGCCCGCAAACACAAGTCTGCGGGCATTTTGCGAGATGTTGATAAACCCTCCAGCGCCTGCCAGCCGTGACCCAAACCGCGAAACATTGACGTTGCCAGCCCCATCCGCCTGCGCCAGTCCAAGGCACGCCATATCCAGCCCGCCGCCATCATAGAAATCAAACTGGTTGTTTTGCGGGATGACAGCATCGGTGTTGATCGCCGCGCCAAAATCCAGACCCGAGGCAGGTTGGCCACCGATCACGCCGGGTTCCGCTGTGAGCGTGACATGTTCCAGCAAACCCTCTTCGGCGGCGACCGCAGCAACACCTTCGGGCATGCCGATGCCAAGGTTCACAACTCCGTTCACCGGCAACTCAAACGCGCACCGCCGCGCGATGACCTTGCGGGCATCCAGCGGCATGGGCGGAATCTCCCCCTCGGGCGAGCGGATGCGGTTGGTAAACCCATGGCTGAACGCGGTGGCATAGGTTTGCATGTGGTGTTCAGGTTCGGCCACGACCACTGCGTCGACAAGGATGCCGGGGATGTGCACGTCTCGGGCAGGCATGGTGTGCGCGCGGGCAATGCGTTCGACCTGCACGATAACCACGCCACCCGCGTTTTTGACGGCCATGGCCTGTGCCAGATTGTCGATCAGCAGGGCCTCGCGCTCCATGGTGATATTGCCAGCCTCATCTGCTGTGGTGCCGCGCAGCAGGGCGACAGTCAGGCGTGGAGCCGGGTAAAACAGCATCTCTTCACCGCGAATCTCGGTCAGTTCAATTTGCGGCTCGGTGCTGATGTCGTTGATCGCGCCACCGCCATTGCGCGGGTCAACAAAGGTTTCCAGCCCGACCTTGGACAACATGCCCGGCTTGCCTGCAGCACTGTCGCGATAAAGCTGACTGATGCAGCCCTGAGGCAGGTTCCAGCCTTTGATCTTCCCCTCGATGGCCAGTTTCGCGACCTTGGGGATCAGGCCCCAGTGGCCACCGACAACTGATGACAGCAGCCCATCATGGCCCAAACGGTTCAGGCCACGGGTCTTGCCATCGCCTTGGCCTGCGGCAAAGACCAGTGACAAATCGCGTGGATGACCAGTCTCAAGAAATCGGGCTTCAATGGCCGCCAAAAGCCCATCAGGCACCCCGATGCCAACAAAGCCCGACGTGGTGATCGTGTCACCGTCCTGAACAAGGGCGGCAGCTTCGGCGGGGGAGACGACTTTACGTTTCATGGGCGCCAAGATTGCGCATCCGGCGCCCACGCGTCAATTTTGTAGAAATACCTACAGGTTGATCAATTCGGCTTGGGGCTTGGAAATAGTCGCAAAAACAGTCCACGCGGCAAGAAGCGACCAGCACGAAACAGCCACGAGAATACCGCAGGAAATGCGGTTGCAAAGCGACGACTTTCAATCGCGCGTAGGGTCCGGCGTGCGGCCTCTTCCGGCGACAGGATAAATGGCATCTCGAACGTGTTCTTGGCGGTGAGACGCGTACGGATAAACCCCGGATTGATCTGTTTTATGCTCAGGCCTGTGTTTCGCAAATCCGCCTGAAGGTTCTCAGCCAAATGCATCAGCGCTGCCTTTGAGGCGCCGTATCCGATGGCACCGGGCAGCCCGGAGTACCCAGCGAGGGAACCAATCAGAACGATATGCCCCCGATCTCTTGCCAACATTGGGGGTAGGGCGTGCGCCAACACATCCAATGCGCCCGTAAAATTGGCTTTGGTCATCAGGGTGACCTGAGCCGCGTTCCACTCTTGCGCGTGCATCGGGTCGTATTGGCCCACGCAATAGATCATTCCGTCAACGGCGCCAGCTTCGCGCGATGCGGTTTCAACCGCCTCGCTGTCCGTGACGTCGAACGGCACTGCACGCGCGTGTTTCAGCGATGCCGCGAGGTCCTGCAATCGGTTGGCCCCGCGCGCAGACAAAACCAAATGCGCTCCGCGTTCATCGAGTGCCTCGGCCAAGGCACGGCCCAGACCTTCGCTGGCACCAATGATCCACCAGGTTTTGTTTTGAAATAGGTCAGTCATCGGCAGGCCTCATTGTGGCGGTCAGCTCTGCAACCTTAATACCGAACTTGCGCAATTCCGAGCGGTTCAGAATGGTGCCGTTTTCCATCAGGTACAGCCAGTCTGTGACATTCAGTACATGCCCCCCGGCGGCTTCGGTCAGGCGGATGCGATAGGTCATCGACAACGTGGCGCCGGAAACCTGCCCCTGCGCGGTGCCGATGATGTCATCAGCCGTGGCGGTGAAGCTGCCGTTTTCGCCCAAGGTCAGGAACCATTTGCGTTCCTGTGTGCTGCCGTTGTCATACCGAAAACTCTCGGCCAAAGTGCCGGTGTTGCCATCCCATTCGCCTGTCATGTCCGCCACAAAACGCGAGGCGAGCCGCCCGTTCGGACCGTGGATCATGCCTTCGGAAATGATCGGGCCGCTCAGGTGCTGTTTGATGTCAAACACAGGGCCTGTGTCATCGTAGTGCGCCGCGCGCTGATGGCGAAAGGACAGGCCGGGCCGCCAAAGTGCGAGAACAAGCACAGCGATAATCAGGAAAAGGACAAGTTTCATGCGGACAGAACCTTTTGAGGAAGACGAAAAACCAGAGTGATGGCGGCCAATTTGATCACACAAGGAATGATCGCATAGGCCAAGGTGAGTGTTTGCAGGGCCGAGGCGCTGTTGACCGCACCGGGTTTGAAACCCGCTGCATCAAGCGCAGGCAGCAAAAGGGCTGCAGCAAGGGCGAGGGCCAGTTTCCCGGCAAGAAACCACAGACCAAAGGCCTGACCCGCGCGCAAGTCAGCGCGCTCAAGTGCGGAAGAGAACATCACAGGCAAGAGCACCATATCGGCCCCCAACGCGGCACCTGAGCCGATACAGACAAGGGCAAAGGCCAATGCCGCGCCGGGCAACAACAGGGCGGCCCAGACAAAACTGAGAACAGCCAGCGTCATGGCGCCCAGCAATACCGGACGTATGCCATAGCGATTGCTGAGACGGGTCCAGACCGGCACGGACAAACCGGCCGCGAGGAAAAACAACACCAGAAATCCACCGGCCATGCCGGTCAATTCAAGGCGATCTTCAACAAAGAACAAAAATAGCGTGGAGGTCATGGCAACCGGTAGCGCATTGACCAGTGCCAGCCCCAAAAGGCGCAGGCCTCCCGAGGCCCGCAGGTCTGTCAGCGTCAGTTTGCCTGTGGATTTGGGCGCAACAGTCCAGAGCGGTCGGGTCCGCAGGTAGACAAGGGTGCAAATCACAGCGAGCATCAGACCATAAGCCGTGAACCCACCCTCCGAGCCAAAAATCGCGATTAGAGCGACCGGGGCCAATGCCGCCAGAATAACGCCAGTCAACGCGCCTGCCTCTCGGAACCCCGCGAGTTTCAGTAAGGCGCCAGAGTTTGACGCCAGCGCGGTGCTTTGGCCATAAAACAGGATCGCCGCGAGGCTGTAGCAAGTGAACAGAACGATCAGCGAAAATGTCAGCCATACGACCGGGGTCAGCAGTGGGGGTATCGAGAACAACATCACAAAGCCCAGACCCATGCCCGCCGCGCCGAGTGCCGCAAACCGACCGATCTGACGCGGGTTGCGATCCACCATCCAGCCAAGCGCAGGGTCTTGGGCAAAATCCATCACCCGGATGCCGATCAGAACCGCGCCGACTGTGCTCAGGCTCAACCCCAGCTCTGCCGTTGCATAGCGCGGCAGGTGGATGTAGAGCGGCAGGCTCGCGGCAGCGAGCATTAGCGAGAAAAGGCTTACATTCCAGTACATTACTTGCCCTTTAGCTGCGGGCTTAGACGTGCCATGCGGCTTTCTGGAGCCAGCCAGATACCGAAGAAACGTTTCTGAATTCCCGCAGAGTTCAGCGTGCAAACCTTGCGATTGTTCAGCCAAAGTGAGACCGCGTTCGACCCCTGCGAAGTTGCGGTGATCTCGTCACCCTTCTTCACGTCTCGATAACAAGTGGCGAGGTCTGCGCGCAGTTTGGCGTCGCTCGCGCTTTCTCCATTCATGCGCGTGATCTCGGTCATGGTGGCGTCGGTCAACTGATCCGCAGAAAAGCCCCGGCGATAGGTCAACCGCAGGGCCATTGGCGCCTGCCAGCGAAAGTCCGTGCCACCAGAAGTAAACAGCTCAGCATCATAAATCGCGATCCCGAGATAGCGCACAGTTACGCTGCCCAAACGCTCGGGGTTGCTAAGGCCGGTGCGCGCCACATCAGCGCGGGCGCCTGTCAGAAGAAGGGACAGCAACAGCAGGCCGGACAGGGCCGTGATACGGGCAGTGTCGGCGAGTTTAGTGCGCATGAGCCATCTCCACTTGCAGGACGTTGGTTTGACCGACAGCAAAGGTGCCGGCACAGAGTTCCAGATAGTATTGCCAGTTGCGCAAGAAGGGCGTGTCATACCCCAAGGCCCGAATTTTGGGAGCTTGTGCCATCAACCGGTCCGCCCAAATGCGGCAGGTCTGGGCATAGTCCTGACCAAAGGCAAAGACATCGCGCACTTCAAGTCCCGCGGCGCGGGCCTGTTGGCGGATCGTCTGTTCTGACAAAAGCATGCCACCAGGAAAGGTGTATTGACGGATGTAATCCGAGTTGTTGCGATAGGTGTCAAAATAGTCGTCACGCACCGTGATCGCCTGAATGACCGCCCGGCCGTCAACCGCCAGATTGCGTTGCAGGGTCTGGAAGTAGCTTGGCCAATAGCGTTCGCCGACGGCTTCAATCATCTCAATAGACACGATGTTGTCGAACCGCCCGTGGGTCTTGCGGTAGTCCTGCAAAAGGATGTCCGCACGCCCGTCCAGCCGCGCGTCGGCATAGCCGCGCTGGCTAGGCGAGATGGTGATGCCGGTCACATTGCGCCCTTGATCGGCAGCACGTTCAGCAAATCCACCCCAGCCGCACCCGACTTCGAGAACCTGCTCTCCATCGGTCAAGCGATTGAGAACGCGGTCATACTTGCGGTTCTGAGCGCGCTCCAGATCATTGTCGCCATGCTCAAAGATCGCCGAGGAATAGGTCATGCCGTCGTCCAGCCACAAACGATAGAATTCGTTGCCAACGTCATAATGCGCCTTGATATTGCGCGAGGCCCCGCGTTCGGAATTGGCGCGCAGGATGCGATCAACGGCGCGCATCTTTAGAGTTTGAAGTGGGCTGGGGCGGCCAAAGGTGCCAAGCGCATCACGGTTCTTCAGGGCAAACCCGATCAGGCCAGCGACCGACGAGGTTTCCCAGAGGCCCGCCACATAGGTTTCGCCCAGCCCAATGTCACCGCGTGCGGCAATAGAGGTGATCGCTGACCAGTCGCGGATGGTCAGGTCCGCCTCGGGGCCAGAGCCGCCAAAGTCGTGCACCTCACCTTCGGGTGTCTTCAGGCGCAGGCGTCCAGTGTCCAGCGAAGCGCAGGTGTTGAGAAAGTCGTGTTTGACCCGTTTGGTGATAAAACGCATTAGCTGATCTCCTGTTGAGGGGGGGCAGGGCGACGGCGAAACGGCGCGCCTTTGAGTTTCAGGCGCAGGGCCTGCCAATAGATGAGGGCAATGGTACGAACCGCACCTGTTGGGCGGCGCAGGGCACCCCAGATCAACGCGCGGTTGGTCAGGGGGCGCCGGGGGCCGGACAGGGTGGCGATCACGCCTTTGCCGTTGTTTTCATGGTCAATTCGGATCGCAATCCGGTCTTCACGAATATCAAATCGAAAGCTGTAGCGACCGTTGACCTCTTGAAAGGGCGAGACATGGAACAGTTTTGATGCTGTCAGCGTGTCAGATGGACCAATCGGGGCAAACTCTGGCAGGTGACACAAGTACGAATGGCGCTCGCCAAAGGTGTTGTTCACCTCGGCAATCACGGCCGTGAGACTGTCACCCTGATATGCCAGCCAAAAACTGACCGGGTTGAAGACTTTACCCAACAGCGTGGGCTGTGTGAGCAACAAAATCCGGCCGCGGTCAAACGGTGCACCGGCGCGGTCCAACATGTCTTCGGCCCAGGATACACCCCGACCTGATCCACGCTTGCCGCCATGATTGCGGTCCAGCACCGAAGTCAGGTTAAAGCCATTGCGCGAGAACAGCATAGGGCCGCGGATCGCGGCGGGATCAATCAGCACATAATCCATGCTGTAGGTGAAGGCATTCTTCACCGACCCGCGCCGCGCGTGCGTGGTATGCGCTGCGATATGGTCCGGCCACCGGCTCATGCGGCGACCTTGACCCGGGCGATTTGGGCGTTGATCTCACGCGTCGCACGAACAGCGCTTGCAAACCCATCTTCATGGAACCCGTGACGCATCCAGGCACCCGCGAACCATGTTGCGTTGCTGCCCTGCATGTCTGCGAGCCGTTTTTGGGCTGACAATGCTGGCCCATCAAACACCGGGTGGCGAAAGACGTTGTGATCGTAGATCAGCTCGTCCCGAATTTCGGAATAAGGGTTTAGCGAGATGAACATCGGATCGTTTTCAGGAATGTTCTGCAAACGGTTCATCCAATAGGTCACACCGATCTCGGGTCGTGTATCGAGGGCTTTGGCCTTGTAGACCCAGCTCGACCAGCAGGCGCGGCGACGGGGCATCTGTGCCTCGTCACGGTGCAGAATGATCGTGTTGTCCTGAAAGCGAACATCCGAAAGAGCAGCCTTTTCGGCAGCACTGGGTGCGGACAAGAGGTTCAGTGACTGGTCTGGGTGGCAGGCCATGATGATCTGGTCAAACCGCTCGGCCCCACGCTCGGAATGTA
The DNA here is from genome assembly GCF_947498095.1 of uncultured Shimia sp. Classification (GTDB taxonomy): domain Bacteria; phylum Pseudomonadota; class Alphaproteobacteria; order Rhodobacterales; family Rhodobacteraceae; genus Shimia. Next base: position 19,525 of record NZ_CANMJE010000002.1, read on the forward strand.
CCGTCACACCGGCACTATCGCGGTCAATCTTGCGGACGGGCGTGTTGGGGCGCAAATCAGCACCTTGCGCTTCAAGGTGGGCGGTCAGGCGTTTCACATATTCAATGCTGCCTCCGTTTACGGTCCACCACTGGTGCTGCTTACGCTCCAAGAGCGAGTGGTTGCGGAAAAACGTCACCAACGTGCGGGCTGGAAAATCCCGAATGCCCTCGGTTGGGGTGGACCAGATCGCGCCGCAGATCGGCATCAGATAGTAGCGCTGGAACCAGTCGCCGAGGTTCAGTTCCTTGACCAGATCGGCGATGGTGACATCGTCGGTCTTGGCCACGTCTTCAGCGCGGGCATTAAATGTCACGATATCCCGCACCATCCGCGCAAAGGCAGGGCGCGCAATGTTGCGGCGTTGGGCGAACAACGCGTTGATCGAATACAGCGCATATTCCACGGCACCATCATCGATTGTTGCCCCAAAGGTCATGTCGCTCTTTTCAACGGGCACGTCGAGATCGCGAAACATTCCCGTCAAATGCGGATAGTTCACATAGTTAAAGACGATGAACCCGGTATCGACCGGTTGATCCGCATTGCGCCCCGCTACGATGGTGCGGGCATGCCCACCAAGCCGCGGTGCTGCCTCGAACAAAGTAACGTCGGCGTTGGCCGTCAGCAGGTAGGCAGATGCCAATCCGGAAATTCCGCCGCCAACAATTGCAACGCGGGGGCGACCTGTATTTGGGATATCAAAAGACATTGTTTCTCCGTTTGGTTTTCAAAAGTTACGAGGCCGGTTCAAAGCCGGATCAAAAAAAGAAAAAATTGTTTTTGGAGTGATCCAAACGCGGACCTGCTCCGTAATCCTCCCATGTTGAACGCAACGACTGAGTTAAAGGGCCCCTCAGCGGCTGTGACGGGTTTCCGGTCTGCCGCAGGAGAGGACATGTCTCAAAAGTCGGGCGAAATGAGTGAACAGACGGTTTGGATGCTGGCCGTGCGGGATGACCGCAACAAGTCAGCCTTTGCGGCGCTGTTTGATTATTTCGCACCGCGTTTGAAAGGAATGCTTATGCGGGGTGGCCTTCAGGCCAGTCTTGCCGAAGAAGTGGTACAGGACACGATGCTTGCAGTTTGGCGAAAAGCTCATCTGTTTGACCCGCACCGGGCGCAAGTCTCGGGCTGGGTCTATCAGATTGCGCGCAATCGCCAGATCGACGTGCTGAGAAAAGAACGGCGCCCGATCCCTGAGGAAATGCGGGGGGATGACGTGCAGGAAGATGACAGCCTGCAGATTGTGGCCCTGGAACAGGATACGGCGCGTCTTCGCAAGGCGTTGCAATGTTTGTCACCCGAACAACGTACGCTCGTAGAGCAAGCGTATTTGGGTGACATGAGTCATTCGGAACTGCACGCCCAGACGGGCCTGCCATTAGGGACAATAAAATCGCGTATCCGGTTAGGGCTAGAGCGCCTGCGCCGGGAATTGGGAAACGAGCAAAGTTTATGAGTAGTATTCGTCATCATATCCCCGAGAGCCTGTTGGCCTCTTATGCATCGGGTGAGTTGTCATATGCCTTTTCGATGGTTGTGGCCGCCCATGTCTCTATGTGTGCAGAGTGCCGTGCACGTCTGGTCACACATGAAACCGTGGGTGGCGTGCTTTTGGATGAAGAGCACCATTCGACTGTGACCTCTGGGTTGCGATCTCGTGTGCTCGATATGTTGGACACACCGCAACCCGTACGCCCCGCGCCGCGCCGCATGGGAGTATTCCCCGGTCCCGTGGCCGAGGCGCTGTCCTATGGTGAACCGAAATGGCGTCGTTTGGGCGCAGGTGTCCGACAGACCGTGCTGAAGCGCTCGGACGAAGAGTCTGTTCGGCTTTTGTACATCCCGGCAGGGCAGGCCGTGCCAGATCACGGTCACAACGGGCTTGAGCTGACACTGGTGCTTCAGGGTGCGTTTTCAGATGAAACCGGAACCTTTGGGGTCGGAGATGTCGAGGTTGCGGATGATGAACTGGAGCACACGCCCGTTGCAGCCGAGGGCGATGCCTGTATCTGTCTAGCGGCCACGGATGCTCAGTTGAAGTTCAACGCTTTTGTTCCTCGACTGTTGCAGCCTGTGCTTGGCATCTGAAAGCCTGACGCGACAACCGTGAGCGGTTGACCCAAAATCCCAAACCATTGGCCACTGCGCACATGTGCTGGCCGGCCTGCGCCCTCATTTGAGGATCAACAGTTGATCCCAAACGTCGATGCAGTCGGCCCGGGTCTGATCAGATCAGGTGGCGGCGTGCTGGGGACGCATAGGCTGCATTTAACGTGCGGGAACGGAAAAGGGGCCTTCGAGAGAGGCCCCTTTTCTTTTTGCAATTGGATTGGTGGATCAGTCTCGCGTTCCGGCGAAACGCGCCTGCCAGTCTTCGCGTTCCTCATCCGTGATTTTGCGGAAGGTCACATCCGGTACTGTAAAGGCATGGCCCGGCGCCAGCGCTTCCAATGCGGCAGGCACATCGTCTGGCCAGCTCTCATCCGTCGTTTGCATGGCTGCCATCAGCGCGTCTTTGGCGTCTGGAATGAACGGCGAGGATAAAACTGCATAAAGCCGGATCAGGTTCAGCGCGAGACGGATTTGCATGGCCGCTGTTTCTGGATCTTCCTTGAAGGTCGACCAAGGGGCAGCGTTTTGCAGGTATTCATTGCCCGCCACCCAGATCGCCCGCAGCTCTTGCGCCGACTTGCGGACCTCCATTGCGGCCATATGGTCTTCATAGGCGCGGATACGGGTGGTGAGTTCTGCAATCAGGGCGTTTTCGTTTTCGCCGCAAACCCCGCCTGAGGGCACTTCTTCACCGAACTTCGAGCGGCAGAACTTGGTCACGCGGCTCACAAAATTGCCCAACACGTCGGCAAGGTCTTTGTTCACCGATTGTTGGAAGTTTTCCCATGTGAACTCGCTGTCGCTGCTCTCCGGCGCATGGGAAAGAAGCCACCAACGCCAATAGTCCGCTGGCAGGATTTCCAGCGCCTGATCCATGAATACACCGCGTCCGCGCGAGGTCGAGAACTGGCCGCCGTCATAGTTCAGGTAATTAAACGACTTGATGTAGTCCACCAGCTTCCACGGCTCTCCCGAGCCCAGAATGGTCGACGGGAAAGACAGCGTGTGGAACGGCACATTATCCTTGCCCATGAACTGGGTATAGGTCACGTCGTCGGCGCCTTTGTCGGTGCGCCACCAGCGCTCCCAATCGGTGCCTTTTCCCGCGCCGACCCATTCCTGACTGCACGCGATGTATTCGATAGGCGCATCGAACCAGACGTAGAACACTTTGCCTTCCATGCCGGGCCAGACATCGTCGCCCTTCATGACCGGCACGCCCCAGTCGAGGTCACGGGTGATGCCACGGTCTTGAAGCCCATCGCCATCGTTCAACCATTTGTTGGCGATCGAGGTCGTCAGGATGGGCCAATCCGTCTTGCTATCAATCCACGCCTGCAGCTTCTCGCGCATCTGGCTTTGACACAGAAACAGGTGTTTGGTTTCACGCTCTTCCAGATCGGTCGAGCCGGAGATCGTGGAACGTGGATTGATCAGGTCCGTTGGATCCAGCTGTTTGGTGCAGTTGTCACATTGGTCGCCGCGCGCATCTTCAAAGCCGCAGTTGGGGCAGGTGCCCTCGATATAGCGATCCGGCAAAAAACGCCCATCGGCGTTAGAAAACATCTGCTTTTCGCTGACTTCGCGGATCAGTCCGGCGTCATCCAGACGGCCTGCGAAATGCTGTGTCAGCTTGTGGTTTTCCGGGCTCGAGGAGCGGCCAAAGTGGTCAAACGACAACCGGAACCCCTCGGCGATCTTTGCCTGCACAGCCCACATCTCGGCGCAATAGTCTGCCACCGGTTTGTCCGCCTTGGCAGCGGCGAGTTCGGCCGGGGTGCCATGTTCATCTGTCGAGCACAGGAACAGCACCTCGTTGCCGCGGGCGCGCTGGTAGCGGGCGAACAGATCGGCGGGCAACTGGCTGCCCACAAGATTGCCCAAATGCTTGATGCCATTGATATAGGGAATGGCCGAAGTGATTAGGTGGCGCGCCATGAAAACGTCCTCTGGTCTCGTGTTGCGCTTCGTCTAGCCCAAAGCTGCGCGCAGTGCCAGTGGGTTAAGCGCCGTCTTCCCCCTCGGGAGCGCGCTTTTCGCGCTGGCGTCCCATCAGGCGGCCAATGGTGAACGAGGTGCGCGGCGCATAGACATAGCGCGTACGGTTGCCGCCTGAATCCCGCACCCGCATCCGGCTAAGACCAAATGCGATCAGGATCGCATGCCCCACTGCGATCATCATGAACAGGGCGGCTGGTCCAAACCAGTCAATCAGGCTCGACGCCACAAGGGGCGCCGCAATCGCGCCGAGGGCATAAAAGAACATCAAGGCGGCGGCCAGTTCGACCCGTTCCTCTGAGGTGGCAAAGTCGTTGGCATGGGCGGCGGCCACCGAATAGATCGGAAAGGCGGTAAGACCGAACAGACCGGCATTCAACATGATAATCGTTGTACTCGACGGGCCCAGAAAGATCGTCACGAAACAGGACAGAACAGCCGCTGCAGACAACCAGATCAGCACCCAGCGGCGGTCAAACTTGTCCGCCAGCCAGCCCACCGGATATTGCGCCAGCGCGCCGCCCAAGACAAAGGCCGCGAGGAACCAGGCGATCTGCTCGACCGCCAGCCCGACTTCGGCGCCATAAACAGGGCCAACCATGCGGAAACTGGCAGAGCTCAGCGCGGCGACAACAACCCCGGCGGCGGCAAGCGGAGAGCTTGCCACAGCCAGCATAGGCCGCAGTCTTGGGGCGTCCGGGGTTTCGGGCTGCGCGGATTTTGACAGCGTCAGTGGCAGAAGCGCGGCACAACAGATGATGGCCAACAGGTTGTATGAGACGTATGAGGCAGGCTCGAGCACGCTGATCACCATCTGCGCGCAGAGCGATCCGCCCATATCCACGATCCGGTAGGTGCCCATGGCGCGTCCGCGAGTCTCGTTGGTGACCTTGGCCTGTAACCAGGCTTCGACCACTGTGTAGCAGCCCGCCACGCAAAGACCGGAGGCAATCCGCATGATTGCCCAGCCCCAAGGATCAATCCACAGGAAGTGTGCGATCAGGCTGATCGCACCTGTGGCGGTAAAGGCCGCAAAGGCCCGCGAATGGCCAACGCTGCCCATCAGACGCGGCGCCCACCAGCAACCGATAAAGAAACCCAGGAAATGCGCCGATCCCAAAAGACCGATCTGCGCGGTGCTGAACCCAAGGGTGATCCCGGACAAGACATCCAGCGGCCCCACGCCTCCGGTGGCAAGCTGCATCAGGGCGACCGACAGGAACAGGGCAGAGAAGGAAATCAGCATACGCATAATCGCCGACCTTCCCCCGCGGAACAGGTAACGGCAAGCGGGTATTCGACAGACCCATGTCGTTTTTGGGGGTTTGTCCCGATTTCTGTGTGCCCCAAGGCGTTTCAAAACGCCTTGGGCAAGCGGTTTGCAAACCGCTTGGAAGCCGCTTGCAAACGGATTGGGTCAGGCCGGTACCTTTGCGGCGGTTTCCGAGGTCACCTGTGCCTTGCCGGGCAACCCCGTCACATACCAGTCTTGCATTGGTGCCGTGCGGGCGCGCAGGCGGGTCAGGTGCCAGCGGGTGCGGTCTTTTCCGTGATCCGGCTCCATCCGCCAGCGGGTCTCAATGCCCGGCGCGCCCCCTTGACCGGGGGTGAGCAACAGGCCCGTCGGCGTGACCTTGCCCTCGGTGGCGCCGGTTTCCGCAGCCAGATGCATGCGCCGCACAGCGGTCAATCCCGGAGGGCCGGGAATATCGGCCACCACCAGCGACACCAATCCGGCACGCAGCACCTCTTCCATGCTCCACAGCACATCCTCGGGGCGTAGGGGGGACACAAAGATAAACCGCGCCGGGTTGGTGAACCCAACTATGCCGTCCGGGTGTAATCGGTGTGGTGCCCAAGATGGCGCGATCCAAAAGATCGGCCCTTCGGTTTGTGCCGCCAGCCACATGGCAAAGGTGGTCCGCGCCTGCCCGCAAGCTTCGTGCAGGCGGGCGCGGGGCAGGGTCAGGCCGGGGGCGAGCTGATGTTGCGGCCGGTCCCGCCACGGTGCGCGATCCAAGAGGTGATGTGTCATCGGGACATATTGGCATGTTCTCTTTTTGTTCTCAATCTCAAATCTCGGCCTGAGCGCCTGTTTTTCTCTTGTTCCGGCGGGCAAAACCACTCAGGGTAATGGCCCGCAGAAACAGGAACGCGCAGATGAAAATGAACCCCCTTGGCTGCACTGGTATTGAGGTCTCCGAGTTTTGTCTTGGCACCATGACCTTTGGCACCCAAACCCCCGAGGCTGATGCCCATGTCCAGATCGACACCGCACTGGACGGCGGAATCAATTTCGTTGATGCCGCAGAAATGTATCCGGTGAACCCGCTGAAACACGAAAACGTTGGGCGGACCGAGGAAATTATCGGCAATTGGTTTGCCAAGTCCGGCCGGCGGGCCGAGGTGGTCATGGCCACCAAACATTCCGGCGAAGGCTTTATGGGCGCCCGTAACGGCGCGCCGATTTCCTCCGCGACCATTCCAGAAGCGGTAGAAGGCTCTCTGCGGCGGCTGCAAACCGACTATATCGACCTCTATCAGCTGCATTGGCCCAATCGTGGCTCTTACATGTTCCGCCAAAACTGGCGTTTTGATCCCTCGGGACAGAACCGCGCCGACACGCTGTCCCATATCGAGGATGCGCTGGGCGCGCTGCAGCGCGAGGTGGAAAAGGGCCGTATTCGGGCGATTGGATTGTCGAACGAAAGCGCTTGGGGCACCGCGCAATGGTTGCGGATCTCGGATGAATTGGGTCTGCCGCGCATGGCGACAATCCAGAACGAGTATTCCCTGTTATGCCGGATGTATGACACCGACCTTGCCGAACTCAGCATCAATGAAGATGTCCGGCTGTTGGCCTTCTCACCGCTGGCCACGGGCCTATTAAGTGGCAAGTATCAACATGGCCGGGTTCCCGACGGGTCACGCATGTCGATTGTCGACAATTTGGGAGGGCGCAAGACGCCCCGCGTTTTTGATGCGGTTGACGCCTACTTGGCGATTGCCCAACGGCACGGCTTGGACCCGGTGCAAATGGCGATGGCCTTTACCCTCCAACGCCCGTTCATCTGCGCCTCCATCTTTGGCGCCACACGACAGGATCAGTTGGAACACATCCTAAAAGGTGTGGATGTGCGCCTGAGTGACGAGGTTTTGGCCGAGATTGATGATGCGCATCGCGCGCACCCTATGCCGTATTGAGTCGTTTGAGTTCAGTTAGTTATTGGTCTCAACCGCGACTGTGGTATCGGCTTGGGGAGCTTTTTCACCCAAGGGCGTCATGACGACAAACAAGGTCGCGATCAAAAGAACTCCAAGCAGGATCAAAGCTTGACGAAAGACGTTCATGGTAGGCCTCACTGGTTTTGACGCCATACTAACTATTCGGATTTCCAAGGGCTGTCTTTGCCTTTGGTCAAGAACATGTCCCATCGCTGCGTCAGATCAAGCCTTGCCCTCCTTGTCCGGGCTGGGGTAGGGCAGGGCGCAAAGAGGGGAAACGACATGACACAAGAGGTTCTGGCAACCGTAAGCGCCTCGGTGCCGCGCCGATGGCTGGGCGTGGGCATGATGGGGCTTTTGGGTGCGTTGCTGCTCTATATTGCGCTGTCCATTCCCCCGGACAATCTGGCTTGGCAGGCGTTCTTGATCATCATCGGGTTGGCGGCGCTCTATATGGCCGAGAAAACCCGCCGCGCGACCGAGCGTGTTGTCGAACTCACTTCGGAATGCGTGCGGCTTGACGATGGGCAGGTGTTGACCACGATAGACAAAATTGATCACATCAGCCGCGGCATGTTCGCCATGAAGCCTTCAAATGGCTTTGTCATGGTCCTTAACGAAAACAGAAGCCGAGCATGGCAGCCCGGCCTCTGGTGGGCGTTTGGTAAACGCGTTGGTATTGGTGGGGTCACACCCGGGTCTCAGACCAAGTTCATGGCCCAGATCCTTGAGGCAATGATCGCAGAGCGAAATTTCTAGATGTTGCCTAAGCCTCGCTCCCAGACTAGTTGGGGGGCAAAACGGGGACGCGCAAAAATGAATGTTTTCATCGTCAAGTCACCTAGTCCGACGTTCAAGCTGGGTTCATAGGTTGATATCGTCTCAACCAGAATTAGAGTTTCCCCATCAACCATTTCAGGAAGGTCAGTTGCGATTTCTGCGATTGAAGAAGATGAAAGTGCACTGATATTTCCTTGGGCGTTGCTCCATTCCAGCACGTATATGTCGCGTTTTCCTCGATAGGAAATAACCGAAGTACGCAGGCCGGATTCCGAGTCGGAGTCTGCCAAAATATCAAAGAGATTCTTTGCGCTTACCATGAAGGTTTCGTTGATGGCCCCAGTTTCACGTGCAAGCATGTCTGAAACGACAAAGGCGGCTTTCTCTGTTTCTGAACGTGTCTTATAGGCGTCAAAGAATACCCACATTGCGATGAAAGCCCAAAGGAGCATCGGCAATACAATGACTGCCTCAACTGAAACGGTTCCGTCCGTTTCCTTGGAAAATCTGCGAGCAGTTTTCAAAACTGAACGTATGATCTGTATCATGTTATGTCGGCTCCTGAACAAAAGCGGAGCGGGCAACAATCGCAGTGTCCCCAGCCGTGTCGTGCTCCAAAAACGCACTGAGTCCAAAATTGTCGAAAATAGGAGTGTACTTGACGCATACCTGAATAATCATCAGATCATTGTCCATTCCATTGTGAAAAGTCGTGACGGGGTCGACTTCTTCAGATCGGTTGGTGCAGATAACACCCTCGGGCAGATCATACCAAGCTCTTGGATCAATATTGTATAGTTCAATAGCTAGGTTGTTTACACAATCAGGCACAACTTTAGTTTCGGCGCAGATTTGTGTCTTAAGCCCCGAGTGTGTCGGCGGGGTACCCGTTGTTAGTCGCAGGTCACGAACCACGACGTCCAGCGCTCGCTCCAGCAAGGCGGACTTTACCGTGTACATTCCGAGCTCCACAGCCGACAGCATTATAAAGAAAAACACTGGGAAAATGATTACAAACTCGATTGAAGCATTACCACTTTCAGAACGCTTGAAGCGCTTTATTAAATTTGGAGTTTGCTTTTTCATTGGATCAGTTTCAGTTGGCGAATTGAAACCGCGATGGCGCTGAACGCATCACCAATCTCGGCGCCGTCAGCTTCAAAAAAATGGTTCGGAGTGCTCGCACAATCTTCTAGAACGGCCTGCCCTTTTCTAGGTGCCTCAAAACCAATTGTGTAAACGAAGACGCCTTCGTCCTTGATTGCGTCACAGATGTGCTTGGTTTGTTGGTTTTTGGCCGCAGTTTCTTTTTTTGCGAAGGCAGACGTGTACCAATCTGCCCAAGCGCTGGATGAAAACTCGTAAATGTATTCGGCAATCCAAGCTAACGAGGCTCTGTCAAACAATTCTTGGTAGGTAAGCCGAATAGCCTCTCCAGGTTCGTCTTCGGTATTGCAGTTTTCAATACCGTTGGAATCCGTGGAGCAAACCTTTTCAGTTCCGTTTCCATATGGATGGTCATTCCATGTGTCATCATGAGTCCAATAGTACATCGGTGTTCCATTAGAGTGAAAAACGGAGTAATTTCCTCGTTCGGCATTATACCAGACGTCCGAATACCCTTCGCGGAGTGATGGGTTCAGCATGTATTGATCCGTATTGTATCCGTCAGACATCACGATGGCGATCTTGAGGACACGATCATTGGAGTAGTCGACAGGGCGGTCAGCGAAACTCGAGCTTACCAAGTTTTCCCCAATCAACTCGGTGATCACTGTGCGTGTGCCAGGGTCGAGCATCACAGCCCCCCATTTCACTCCAAGATCAATTGAGGTGTTACCTTGGGCAGTCATTCCTTCAATATATGCGTGTAAAGCTGAGATATCGTCCTGGAACGGCAAAATGGCAGTTGATGCGCGCACGGGGCACACAGGGATTGTGATTTCTCCCTCGCTATAGCTAAAAGGGTCAAAATGCGCTGTTCTTTCCAGTGGCCAAGTTGTGGAGAGATTCGGTTTGCTGAACTCGTCGGCGACGAAGTTCACGCAATGCGAGTAATTATGTTCGCTGGACACATTGTAATATTTCAACAGGTCTTCCCCTGCATTCACTTGGGTGGCGTAGGGAATTATGGAAATCGAAATTGTACCCGGATCACTCCCTTGCAAAAGTTCACTAACGAAGTCTTTTGCGGCGATTTTCAAGTTATCCAGACGTTGATTGTTGCGCATGGAACCGGAGACGTCTAACACCAAGGATATCTCGACGGCACCAATACTTTCCTCGGCTGCGCCGGAGGCCGCAAGTTCCAATTTGTCTATGCCAACAAGCTTCATGAAATCAGTCTTCATGGTGTAATCCGCTCTCGCCTCAACGAGCCGGGAATGCTGACTCTCCGTCACAGTAACAGAAGAAAGGTAGTCGGATACGCCAGACTTTGAGAAGTAATCCTGAACAACATCACTTGGCTGTCGTTCCTGATCCAAGTCTGCAGCTGCAAGTATCGATCTGTCAATCGTGTGCTGAAGCCGAGTGCGCTTCATCTCAGATTGCATTATGTCGATGCCAATGCCACCCACCATAAGAATAATCAGAAAAAGAAAAATCGCAAAGCCGACAATTGCGCCGTCTTCGTCGTTCGCAAACTGCCGAAGCCATTTCTTGCCACGCATCCGGGAAAACGGGTTCGTTTTTTCTGTCAGAGACCTGTCAAACAGAGGCATGATTTTTCACCTTATTACCTGGCGCCAAGCCGAGAATCACCGATCGCGATACCCAATGCACCGCAGTCTTTGTGCCACCGGAATGCGGCAAAACTTGGGCGAACTTCGCAAAAAAAATGGAAAAATTGCTTCATTTCAGTGGCTTAAAGAGACATTATCATAAAGATGCCAGAATTGTTTCCAATTTGTTAACTGCCCAAAATACAGGCGATGGCGTCATGATTCCTCTCGCCAGACGCAAGTATTCCGGCATAGGCTGCGAGAATTCAGACCTGCGGCCTTGAGTCGCAAATAACGTGTCGGGAGGAATGGCATGAACGTCCCCAATGAGCCGAGTTTCAGAGAAAGTGTTGACCTGATGTTCAACCGCGCCGTGGCGCTGATGGATCTGCCACCCGGGCTCGAAGAGAAGATCCGCGTGTGTAATGCGACCTATACGGTGCGCTTTGGTGTGCGGCTGCGGGGTCAGATCCAGACCTTTACGGGATACCGGTCGGTGCACTCAGAGCACAAAGAGCCGGTTAAGGGGGGAATTCGCTTTGCAATGGGCGTGAACCAGGACGAGGTCGAAGCCCTTGCGGCGCTGATGACGTATAAGTGCGCCCTAGTCGAGGCGCCGTTTGGTGGCTCCAAGGGCGGCCTGCGCATCGATCCTCGCCAGTACGAAGATCATGAACTTGAACGGATCACACGCCGCTTTGCCTATGAGCTGGCCAAACGAGACTTGATCCACCCCTCACAGAACGTACCCGCACCCGATATGGGCACAGGCGAGCGTGAGATGGCCTGGATTGCCGATCAATATGCACGCATGAACACAACCGATATCAACGCCGTGGCTTGCGTCACCGGCAAACCGCTGAACGCGGGTGGAATCTCGGGCCGTGTTGAGGCGACCGGGCGCGGGGTACAATATGCTCTGCGCGAGTTCTTCCGCGATCCACGCGACATGGAAAAAGCGGGCCTCACCGGCTCGCTGGATGGCAAACGCGTGATTGTGCAGGGCTTGGGCAACGTGGGGTACCATGCTGCCAAGTTCCTCAGCCAGGAAGATGGCGCGCGGATCACCGGTATCATCGAATGGGATGGCGGCTTGTTTAACGAAAACGGGCTGGACGTTGACGCCGTGCGCGCATGGATTGGCAAAAACGGTGGGGTCACCGGCTTCCCGGATGCAACCTATTCTAAAGATGGCTCGGTTCTGCTCGAGCAAGACTGTGACATTCTAATCCCGGCCGCGCTGGAAGGGGTGATTAACCTGACCAATGCCGCAAAGGTCAAAGCGCCTCTGATTATCGAAGCTGCGAACGGTCCGATCACGGCAGGCGCGGACGATATCCTGCGCGAGAAGGGGACTGTCATTATTCCGGACATGTATGCCAACGCCGGTGGTGTGACGGTGTCCTACTTTGAATGGGTCAAAAACCTCAGCCATATCCGATTTGGCCGCATGCAGCGTCGTCAGGAAGAGTCGCGTCACCAATTGGTGGTGGACGAGTTGCAGAGAATTTCGGACTCGATGGGCAACAAGTACACCATCACCGAAAGCTTCAAGCAAAAGTATCTGCGCGGTGCAGATGAACTAGAGCTGGTGCGTTCTGGTCTCGATGACACCATGCGGATTGCCTATCAGTCGATGCGCGATGTCTGGCATGAGCGCGGCGATGTCCCCGATCTGCGCATGGCGGCCTACCTCGTGGCGATAGACAAGGTTGCCGCAAGCTATCGCGCCAAGGGTCTCTGACTCGTGACAACACTTTCCTTTGCATGTAAATGCGGCACCCTTTCGGGGGTGCTGCGTGATGTCTCGCCCAAGGTGGGATCACGCGTCATGTGTTATTGTAAGGATTGCCAGGCGGGCGCGCGTGCCCTCGGTGCTGACTTTGCCCTGAATGATCGCGGCGGTACGGAGATTTTTCAAACCGTGCCGTCACATATCGACATCACACAAGGCCAAGATCACCTCGCGTGTCTGCGGCTTTCGCCGAATGGGTTGATGCGCTGGTATGCTGCGTGTTGCGATACGCCCATGTTCAACACGCTTGCGACGCCAAAACTGGTATTTTCAGGCGTTGCGACAGCCAATCTACGTGGCGATCTGAATGATCTTGGGCCCGTCATTGCCGTTAACAAAGGTGAGTGTGCGACGCCGGGCGCTGAGATCAAGAACTACGGTTACCTGAGGGCCGGTTGGAACATCATGAAACGCAACCTTGCCGCAAAGCTGCGCGGGGACTGCAAGACACCGTTTTTTGATGACACAGGCGGCCCGGTCGTGACGCCTCGCGTGCTGAGCTTGGAGGAACGTAAGGCGGCAACGCTGGATCACTTGACCGGATAGACCTGTCCTTCGAAGACTGTACCCCAGATTTCGATTTCGCCCAGCTGGTCTGCGGCGACTGTGTAGGGATCGGCTTCGAGTACCACGAAATCAGCCTTTTTTCCCGCCCGGATCGATCCGACGTCATCTTCGCGATTGATGATCCAGGCCGCGTCGATAGTGATGCCGCGCAGAGCATCGTGGCGGTCGAGAGCCTCAGCCGGGTTGTTCTGGTTGCCATTGATGGAAGTGCGCATCACTGCGGTCTCTGCCAACACCAGAGGTTGCAAAGGGGCCATCGGGGCATCGGAGTGCAGGGCGCTGACCACACCCTGCCCTTTGGCGGACCCCAAAGGCACCATGTTGCGGGCAATGTCGGCACCCAGCCAGCGCTCGGCGTAGATGTCGGCGAGGATGTACTGGTAATAGGGATTGGCCGAGACGGCGATGCCTAGGGCGGCCATCTGGCGCAATTGATCCTCGTGGGCAAAGGCAAAGTGTTCGAGCACTGTGCGGTGGTCCGAGCGGGGCGTTTCTGCCTGATAGCTGCGCACCATGCGGATCAGCTCTTTGGCAGAAAGGTCGCCATTAGTATGAGCGTGCAGCTGGAAGCCTGCGTTCCAGAAGAACCGGCCCCATTCTTCGGTGACCTCAAGCGGGGCCATCCAGAGCCCTTCGTGGCCGTCCTTGTAGCCGGGGAAGCCATATTGCGAGAGGCCGGAAAAGATTGCGCCGTCCATCATCAGCTTGAAATGGTTGTCGAACAGGACGCGCGAGGTGCTGAGTGCGGTCCACTGCTGGATTTCCTCAAGCGCCTCTTCCGGTGTTTTGCCCCGCGCCAGGAAGTCGGTGATGATGGGCGTAAGGATGATGCGCGCGGGCGGCTGCAGTGTGTTTGCGACCTGTCGGATCAGTGCGGTTTCTCCCACGGGGTCGCCAAAGATGCCGACACCCATGTCCAGGGCCGTTGTAACGCCGCCCTGATGCATCATTTCCAAAAAGTTCTCCATGCCCTTGGCGTACCGCTCCGGCGCAAAAAGGAAGGGCATCTTGCCAATCAGGATTTTGGCGCCGTTTTCCCAGAAATGGCCGCCTTCCCAGTTCGTTTCATGGGCGTATTTCTCGACGTCAGATTGTGTGACCGCGAGAAGCTCGATGGCTGCGTCATTCATGATGACTTCGTGGAATGAGCGGTGCCACAAAATGACCGGGGTGTCGGGAAACAACTCGGTCAGAAGCGGGCGTTTGACGTCGCCGTGCCAGAGTTGGTGGTAGCCCCAGGCAATAAAGGGAATGGCCGGATCAGTATTGTTGGTCTGATAGTCGGTGACCAGCTCTTGCAGGCGGGCGACATAGGCCTCGTGCGTCGTGGCGCCCGGGAAGTCTCCGGTCGGCAGGTACCAGTCGTCTGGCGCGAGGAAGGGAAACTGGCTGAGAACTGCGGGCAGCGAGGGGTGGACGTGCGGGTCGATGAACCCTGGCATGAGGATTTTGTCGTCAAACTGGCGGTCGATGTTAGACTGCTGGTCGTCAACGTAGTCGGAAAGACTGTGCAATGAGCCCACGGAAACAATGCGTCCGGCATCGAGGTCGACGGCCACGGCGGTTGCCTCGGGCTGTGTATCTTCCATGGTTATGATCTTTTGCGCCGTGAAGATTGTGATCTCTTGAGCCATGGCAGAAGTTGCGAGCAAACTGGCGATGGCGGTGCTGAAAAGAAAATGCTTCATGATCGAACCTCATGGAAAATGCCTGAGTACTATTGGTGCAGATTGCGAATGAGGCAATCCGTCTCGTCAGGGTAATCTAACTCGCCATCCAGCCTTTACGACAAAACCTGTCGCTTTCAGCCAAGTTTCGCGCAATGGTCAGTTGCACTTTCTTCGTAAGACGGGTTTCATCGTTCCCGGTCTGATGGGAGTGCAAGATGCGGTTTTCGGGTTGGAAGGTTTTCACCGAAGGGCTTTCGGGCAACAAGGGCTGGAGTGCGCATTGGCGCGACGCCCAGCCCAAGGCAGAGTATGACTACATCATCATCGGTGGAGGCGGACACGGATTGTCGACCGCCTATTACCTGGCCAAAAACCACGGCATCACAAATGTTGCGGTGCTGGAAAAGGGATATATCGGCAGCGGCAACATCGGGCGCAACACGACCATCGTGCGGGCCAACTATTTCCTGCAGGGCAATTCGGAATTCTATTCCCATTCACTGAAATTATGGGAAGGGATGGAAGAAGACCTGAATTACAACGTCATGCACTCGCAACGGGGTCTCATAAACCTGTTCCATTCTGACGGGCAGCGCGATGCCTTTGCCCGACGCGGAAACATGATGGTCAATCAGGGAGACGACGCAATCCTGCTGGACCGGGAAGGTGTGCGCAAGCATTTGCCCTACCTCGATTTTGAACAAACTCGCTTTCCGATCTATGGCGGGCTCTATCACCCGCGCGGCGGCACCGCGCGGCATGACGCTGTGGCATGGGGCTATGCCCGTGGCGCGTCGGATCGCGGTGTGGACCTGATCCAGAACTGCGAAGTCACCGGCATCGATATTGAAAACGGTGTGGTGAAAGGCGTTCAAACCACGCGCGGGCCGATCAAAGGCAAAAAGGTCGGCATCATCGTTGCCGGGCGCTCGGGGCAGGTTGCGGCAATGGCCGGACGCCAGCTGCCGATCGAAAGTCATGTCTTGCAGGCGTTTGTCACCGAAGGGCTGAAGCCCGTGATTGATCACGTTGTCAGCTTTGGCATGGGCCACTTTTACATCAGCCAGTCCGACAAGGGTGGCTTGGTCTTTGGCGGCGATCTGGATTTCTATGCCTCATACGCGCAGCGCGGCAATCTGCCGATGAAAGAGCATGTCATGGAAGCCGGCATGACTTTGATGCCCATGATCGGCAAGGCCAAGGTGCTGCGATCGTGGGGTGGGATCATGGATATGACACCCGACGGCAGTCCGATCATCGACAAAATGGACGGTATTGACGGGCTCTTTATCGATTGCGGCTGGAACTATGGTGGTTTCAAAGCGGTGCCCGCCTCGGGGTGGTGTATGGCGCATCTGATGGCGAC
The DNA here is from genome assembly GCF_947498095.1 of uncultured Shimia sp. GTDB lineage: Bacteria > Pseudomonadota > Alphaproteobacteria > Rhodobacterales > Rhodobacteraceae > Shimia. Next base: position 35,806 of record NZ_CANMJE010000002.1, read on the forward strand.
AGACACGCATCACGAAGTGGCATCGAAGTACCGCCTTGATCGGTTCCGAACCGGCGTTGGCATTATGGACGAAGAGGGCACCGGTTCTCAGCACAACCTGCATTAGGGGTAAAGAGATGGGCTATTCAGTTTGGAAAAATCTGGCGGGCGGGCTGGCGCTGGTACTCGGCGCCTCCACGGCCTTTGCTGAAGGGCCTCCGGTCGGATGTTACAAGCGTGACTATAGCGACGTGCATTTGGCCAAACATCCAACGCAGGTCGTCGATGAAATCTCGCTGCGCGTTTATGATGATGGGCACAACAACATTCTGGCAGACATGTTTGTGACCTTTGCCGATCAAGGCCACGTGGCCGGAAGCTGGATCGCCGGCAAAACCACGGATCAGTTTTTGTTGTGCTTCGATTACGAGGGACGGTCGGGCTGTGCCGTCGAGTGTGACGGCGGCAACTTCTTTGTGTCCTCAGAGACCAGCGACTCGCTGACCATTGAGACGAGCCGGCTGATGGTGGGGCCGACTGATGACTGCAGCGGTGAGATCGACCTGGCTGAGGTGCCGGGCCAATTGGTTAAGTACCGGTTGATGAAAGCGGAGCCCGGTGCCTGCCGGAAGCTTGGGGAATAGGAAGCGGATATGAGACTGACCTGTCCAATTTGCGGTGAGCGGGATCGACGCGAGTTTGTCTACAAGGGCCATGCTTTGGCCCTCGACCGACCAGACCCGGATGCCGGGGATGATGCGTGGGAATCCTATGTCTACTTGCGCGAAAACCCAGCCGGGGTAACCCGCGACCTTTGGCAACATGACGGTGGCTGTTCCGCTTGGCTTGTCGTGACACGCAACACGGTGACCCACGAGGTGTTGAAAACGGAATTGGCGACGGCTGTGAAGGAGGCCCAGTCATGAGGGTAAACGGCAAAGGTCTGGTCGACCGATCAACCCCGTTGAGTTTTACCTTTGACGGTCAGGCGGTAGACGCGTTTCAGGGTGATACGGTGGCCTCGGCCCTATTGGCGGCAGAGGTCAAGCTGGTCGCGCGCTCGTTCAAATATCACCGCCCGCGTGGTGTGATCGGCGCGGGCAGCGAAGATCCCGGTGCCTTGATTACGGTTGGCTCCGGCGCAAAAAGTGATCCAAACGTGCGCGCCACCGTGCAAGAGGTCTATGGCGGGTTGGAAACCCGGTCCCAGAATTGCTGGCCCTCGCTCAACTTTGATATCCTCAGCCTCAACGATCTGGCGTCACCGTTCCTGAGTGCCGGGTTCTATTACAAGACGTTTATGTGGCCCAAGGCGTTTTGGGAAAAGCTTTATGAGCCGGTGATCCGACGCGCTGCCGGCATTGGCGGGCTGAGCGGTGAGCATAACCCGGACACCTATGAGAAAGCCTATGCGTTTTGCGATCTTCTGGTGATCGGGGCCGGACCTGCGGGCCTGATGGCAGCTCTGACGGCGGGACGCGCCGGGGTCGACGTGATCCTCTGCGACGAAGACAGCATCTTGGGCGGTCGTCTGAACGGCGAAACCTATGAGATCGGCGGCGTGGACGGGCAGGGCTGGGCCGCTGCAACCGTCGCTGAACTTGCGGCAATGGACAACGTACGCCTGATGACACGGACCACTGTCACCGGCGCCTATGACCAGGGCACATTTGGCGCTTTGGAGCGGGTGTCGCAACATCTGAGCACCCCCGGTGGTCAGCCGGTGGAATGCTTTTGGCGCATTGTCGCCAAGCGCTCGATATTGGCAGCAGGCGCCATCGAACGCCCGGTGGCCTTCCGCAACAACGACCGTCCCGGCATCATGACCGCAAGTGCGGTGCGCACCTATCTGAACCGCTATGGCGTAGCGTCCGGTCAAAAGGTGACGATTTTTGCCAACAATGACGATGCCCATCGCACCGCACGTGATCTGGTCGCGGCAGGCGTGCATGTGGCCGGGGTGATCGACACCCGTCAGGATGCGCCTGACAGTGACGATTACGAGGTCCACAAGGGGGCCGAAGTGTGCAACACCGAGGGCCGAAAGGCGCTCGAGGCCGTGACCTTCCGCTTTGCCGATGGCCGCGAGGACAAGCTGCACACTGACTGTCTGGCGATGTCGGGCGGTTGGAACCCAAGCGTCCACATGACCTGTCACATGAATGGCCGCCCGACGTGGGATCAGGATATCCTGTCCTTCGTCCCAACCGAAGGCACCATTCCGGGCATGATCACGGCCGGCGCCTGCAATGGCGTGTTCTCCACTCACGCGGCACTGGCCCAAGGCATGGCCGCGGCTGAGAGTGCGCTGGGCGATCTGGGCGTCAAATCGACCAAGTCAGACCTGCCCGAGGCCGAAGACGCGCCCTATCGCCTCAAGGCGCTCTGGGCCGTTGAGGGCAAAGGCCGAGCCTGGCTGGACTTCCAGAACGATGTGACGGTCAAGGACGTGAAACTTGCGGCCGCCGAGAACTTCCGCTCGGTTGAGCATATGAAGCGCTACACCACACAAGGCATGGCGCCGGATCAGGGCAAGAACTCGAACGTGGCGGCCTTGGCCGTGCTTGCTGATGCAACCGGACGGGGCATTCCCGAAACCGGAACCACAACCTTCCGTCCACCATATGTGCCGGTTTCGATTGCCGCGATGGGCGCCGGGGCGCAAGGCACGGGTTTTGCCCCGCAGCGCTTTGTCACCAGCCACAAAGCCAGCGTAGACGCAGGCGCACCGATGATCGAAGCCGGGCTCTGGTACCGACCCAGCTATTACCCGGCCCCCGGAGAGACGACTTGGCGGCAATCCTGTGACCGCGAGGTCAATATGGTGCGCAACGCCGTTGGGATCTGTGATGTCTCGACCTTGGGCAAGATTGACCTGCAGGGTTCGGGCGTCGGCGAGTTCCTTGATTTCGTCTACACCAACATGTTCTCAACGCTGAAGGTCGGCAAAACGCGCTATGGCTTGATGCTGCGCGAAGATGGCACCGTGATGGACGATGGCACCACCGCCCGCTTGGGTGAAAGCCACTTTGTCATGACCACGACGACGGCAGCGGCAGGCGCGGTGATGGGACATCTGGAATTTGTCCGCCAATGCCTGCGACCCGATCTGGATGTCCAGATGATTTCTGTCACGGAACAATGGGCGCAATTCGCTGTGGCCGGTCCAAAGTCTCGCGAGCTGCTAAATGGCTTGCTGGATGAGCAGATTGACGATGACAGCTGGCCCTTCATGGCCTGCGGTGAGGTGTCGGTTCAGGGCACCAAAGGCCGTTTGTTCCGCATTTCCTTCTCTGGCGAGCACGCCTACGAGGTCGCCGTGCCATCGCGCTATGGTGATAGCCTGTACCGCATGTTGGTCTCGCGCGCCGAAGCCATGGGCGGCGGTGCCTACGGTATGGAGGCGCTGAACGTTCTGCGGATTGAAAAGGGGCATATCACCCACTCGGAAATCCACGGGCGCACCAATGCATTCGACATCGGCTTTGGCAAAATGGTCAGCGCCAAAAAAGACTGTATCGGCAAAACCCAGAGCGAGAGACCGGGCCTGTCCGGAGACGATCGCGAGCAACTGGTGGGGTTGAAACCCGTTGGCGTGGTCAAACAATTGTCTGCCGGCGCGCATCTGTTTGAGCTGGATGCAGACCCCAAGCGTGAAAACGAACAGGGCTATACCACCTCAGTTGGCTTTTCACCGACGCTCGAGAGTTATCTCGGGCTCGGGTTCCTGAAAAACGGCCGGGCGCGGCACGGTGAAGAGGTCATGATGGTAGACCATCTGCGTGGCATCACCACGCGCTGCGTGGTCAGTGACCCTGTGTTTTTTGACCCCGAAGGAGGGCGTGTCCGTGGCTGATCTGATTGCAAAATCTCCCTGCGCAGGCTTGTTGCCGGTGACGCATGGCGATGTGACGCTAAGCGAAATGGACATGACCCGCATGACCTCGATTGCGCCCTTCAAGGGTCAGGACAAAGCGGTGTCAGCAACCTTGAAGGACGCGCATGGGATGGCATTGCCTGCCGCCAATCGCGCAACCGGCAAGGAAGGGTCTCGGGCGGTTTGGTTCGGTCAGGGTCAGGCGTTGCTGATCGGCCCAGAACCAGTTGCCGCGCTGGCGGAACATGCCGCGATCACTGATCAGTCCGATGGCTGGGCCGCCGTGCGTCTGGAGGGTGCAGGCGCCGAGGACGTGCTGGCTCGTTTGGTGCCGGTTGATCTGCGCAAATCCAACTTCAAACGTGGCCACACGGCGCGTTCCCAGCTGATGCACATAATGGTGTCGATCACCCGCGTCGGAGATAACGCATTTTTGATCCTTGCGTTCCGATCTATGGCCAAAACACTGGTTCATGATCTGGAAACCGCCATGCAGGGGGTTGCAGCACGGGCCGCGGGCTGACATTTTCACGGGATGTCCAGCGCAACTCGAAAGGGTCACCATGCCAGTTTCTGATTTTATCCGCGGTTTGACCGCAAGCGCCCTGTTCGCAGTGGTCACGATGGGGACCGCGCCTGCGTCCGCCGGAGAGAAAGAAGAGACCTGCAAACTGCAAGCGGAACTGATGTCTGCCGTGCAACAGGCCCGACTTGACCGCGTGCCCGAGTCGCAAGTTGTCGACAAGGTGACCGAGGACAATCCGCATTGGCCGGAAACACTGCACAGCGCGATCCCGGCAATCGCCGAATTTATGTACGATCAGAAACGACGCGATCTTAAGCAGGTTGATCTTGGTCCTGTGTCCGAACAGCAGTGTTTGGACAATTGGGAACAGATCCAGGAAATGAAAAAATCCGGATCCTGAGACCTTTGGGCCAACGCCTGACCGATCTGATCTTATGATGATAATGCTCTCGACTCTTGGGGCGGTGCAGACGATATTCGCAACATGAGCCTGCCACCCGGATTTCTGGATGAATTGCGCACCCGCACCAGCCTGACTCAGGTGGTGGGGCGCAAGGTCATGTGGGACTCGCGCAAGTCCAATCAGGGCAAAGGCGATATGTGGGCGCCTTGCCCTTTCCATCAGGAAAAAACCGCGTCTTTTCACGTGGATGACCGTAAAGGCTACTATTACTGTTTTGGCTGTCACGCCAAAGGGGACGCGATTTCATTTGTGCAGGAAACCGAGAATGTCGGCTTCATGGAGGCGATCCGAATTCTCGCAGATGAAGCGGGTATGCAGATGCCCGAACGGGATCCGCGCGCGCAGGAAAAGGCCGAAAAGCGTACCCAGCTTACCGACGTCATGGATCAGGCGGTACAGTTCTTCCGGCTGCAACTTAAGACCGGGGCAGGGGCCGCTGCCCGCGATTATCTCGATGGACGCGGCTTGAATGACGCCGCGCGAGACCGCTGGGAAATCGGGTTTGCACCGGACAGTTGGGAAGCACTGACAGAGCACCTCAAGGCCAAGAACGTGCCGCCTGAGATGATCCTCGCCTGCGGTCTGTCACGCCCGTCGACCCGCGGCGGCAACCCCTATGACACCTTCCGCAATCGCATTATCTTTCCCATTCGCGATGCGCGTGGGCGCTGCATCGCCTTTGGCGGTCGTGCGATGGACCCCAATGACAACGCCAAATACCTGAACTCGCCCGAGACCGAGCTGTTCGACAAAAGCCGCAGCCTCTTTAACCACGGCCCGGCCCGTGAAGCGGCAGGCAAGGGCCATCCCCTGATCGTGGCCGAAGGCTACATGGACGTGATTGCACTGGCCGAAGGTGGCTTTGGCGCCTCGGTGGCCCCGCTCGGCACTGCCATCACCGAAGGCCAGTTGCAGATGCTTTGGCGCGTTGCTGCTGAGCCGATCATTGCGCTGGATGGCGACAAGGCAGGCTTGCGGGCTGCCATGCGGCTGATTGATCTGGCGCTGCCAATGCTAGAAGCCGGAAAATCCCTGCGCTTTGCCTTGATGCCCGAGGGGCAAGACCCCGACGACCTGATCCGCGCCAAAGGGGCCAGTGGCGTGCAAAAGGTATTGGATGCCGCCATGCCGATGGTTGACCTGCTGTGGCAGCGTGAAATCGAAGGCAAAGTGTTCGACAGCCCCGAACGCAAGGCCGCGCTTGACAAGACACTGCGCGAAAAGATCCTGCTGATCCGCGACCCCTCGATCCGCCGCCACTATGGCGATGCGATCAAAGACATGCGCTGGCAGTTGTTTCGCCCGCAACGGGGCAGTGGCGGCTTTCAAGGCAAAGGCAAATGGGCGCCGACACCTCTGGTGCAAACAGATACCCGCGCCTCAATGCTTGCGGCATCGCAAGGCGCGGTCGAACACCGCCTACGCGAGGCGGTCATTCTGGCTGTAGCCATTGCGACGCCTGAAGTGCTTGACGATTTTGAGCACGAGATTGAGCGGCTCGAGTGTCAGGACCCTGAAAATGCCCGTTTGCGCGACCAGCTGTTGCGCTTTGCCAACAGTCCTGACCCCCGCGCCGAACTTGATGCTGCCCTCGGGCCGGATGCCGTTGAAAAACTGATGCGTCACCCCCATGTCAGCATCGCGCCAGCCGTGCGTCGCCCCGGCGATGTCGACCTGGCGCGTCTCACTTTGAGCGAAGAACTGGCCAAACTAAAGACCGAGCGCGGATTGAGCGCCGAGATTGCTGAGGCCGAGGAAGACATCGCAGGAGTGGCCGACGAAGCTGTTACTTGGAGGCTCAGTCAGGCAGCGGAAGCACGAAACCGCGCCTTGCGCAGCAAGCAGGAAGACAGCGGAGAGTTTGATGTCGGGCCCAACGGGGCACCAATCGACAAACAAGAGCGCGCAGAACTGGATGCGCTGATGGAAAGAATTAACTCTTCCAAGGGAACCAGCCGCTAAAGCGTGACTGGGCTTTCCGGGAAACAGAAGGTAAAGGAATCGGGTTAAACGGGTTGCGAATCACTCACGCGCAATATTGATTCGTTTTAATGCGAATCAACTAACCAGCCCTTTTTGCAGGAGCACCGCATGGCCGCCAAAGACACCGACGACCGCAAGTCCACCGATCAAGAAGCAGAAATTTCGCTCGACATGAGCCAGACCGCCGTCAAGAAGATGATCGGAGAGGCGCGGGAAAAGGGCTACATCACCTATGATCAGCTGAATCAGGTGCTGCCCCCCGATCAGGTGAGCTCTGAACAGATCGAAGACGTCATGTCGATGCTGTCGGAGATGGGCATCAACATCATCGAAGATGAAGAGGCCGAGGAAGAAGAACAGAAATCCACCGCCGTTGTCGACACTTCGTCGGCTAACCGCGAAGTGGCTCTGGGATCGGGCACCACCGAAAAGCTGGATCGCACCGACGACCCTGTGCGCATGTATCTGCGCGAGATGGGCAGCGTCGAACTCTTGAGCCGCGAAGGCGAGATTGCGATTGCCAAGCGTATTGAGGCGGGCCGCAACACGATGATCGCGGGCCTGTGTGAAAGCCCTCTGACCTTTCAGGCGATCACCATCTGGCGCGACGAACTTTTGTCTGAAGAAATCCTGCTGCGCGACGTAATCGATCTGGAAACCACCTTTGGCAACCAGATGGGCGATGACGACGAGGAAGAAGAACCCGTCGTTGACACTTCGAACGTCAACGCCGCCCCCAAGAAAGAAGACACCGGCCCTGAGTTGGACGCCGATGGCAACCCGATTGCCAAGGACGACGATGACGACGAGGACGAGCAGGCCAACATGTCGCTTGCCGCAATGGAAGCCGCGCTGAAACCGCGCGTGCTGGAAACCCTCGACATCATCGCCCGCGATTTTGCTCTCCTGAGCGATATGCAGGATGCCCGGATCTCGGCCACGCTGAACGAAGATGACTCCTTCTCGAAAAAGCAGGAAACCACCTATCAGAAGCTGCGTCAGGAAATCGTCGACCTTGTCAACGAACTGCACCTGCACAACAACCGTATCGAAGCGCTGATTGATCAGCTTTATGGCATCAACCGCCGGATCATGCAGATCGACTCGGCCATGGTGAAACTGGCCGATCAGGCCCGTATCAACCGTCGTGAGTTTATCGAAGCCTACCGTGGTCGCGAACTGGACCCGACCTGGCTCGAAGACATGTCACAAAAACCCGGTCGCGGCTGGCAAATGTTCATGGAGCGCTCGGTCGATAAGGTCGAAGAACTGCGTTCGGATATGGCGCAGGTCGGCACCTATGTCGGTCTGGACATCCCCGAATTCCGCCGCATCGTGCAACAGGTGCAAAAAGGTGAGAAAGAGGCTCGTCAGGCCAAGAAAGAAATGGTCGAGGCCAACCTTCGTCTGGTTATCTCGATCGCCAAAAAGTACACCAACCGCGGCCTGCAATTCCTTGATTTGATTCAAGAAGGTAACATCGGCCTGATGAAAGCGGTCGATAAGTTCGAATATCGCCGTGGTTACAAATTCTCGACCTATGCGACATGGTGGATCCGTCAGGCGATCACCCGCTCGATTGCGGATCAGGCCCGCACCATCCGTATTCCTGTGCACATGATCGAGACCATCAACAAATTGGTGCGGACCGGTCGTCAGATGCTGCACGAGATTGGACGCGAGCCGACCCCGGAAGAACTGGCCGACAAGCTTCAGATGCCGCTGGAAAAGGTCCGCAAGGTGATGAAGATCGCCAAGGAACCGATTTCGCTCGAAACCCCGATTGGCGACGAAGAAGACTCGCAGCTCGGCGATTTCATCGAAGACAAGAACGCGGTTCTGCCACTGGACTCGGCCATTCAGGAAAACCTGAAAGAGACCACAACCCGTGTTCTCGCCTCGCTCACACCACGTGAAGAACGTGTGCTGCGCATGCGTTTTGGCATCGGAATGAACACCGACCACACGCTGGAAGAGGTTGGTCAACAGTTCAGCGTGACCCGCGAACGGATCCGTCAGATCGAAGCGAAGGCGCTGCGCAAACTAAAACACCCCAGCCGCTCGCGCAAACTGCGCAGCTTCCTGGATCAGTGATTAGAACGGCGCCTTCGGGCGCCGTTTTCATTTCTGGTGGCTAGAACTCGGTCGACAGGCCGACACGCGACAAAATCTAATCGCAACGAGGAGTGCGCGATGTCCTTTCTCAAGAAACTCTTCGGAGGCGGTGGCAACAGCACCCAAGATGCTCCGGACATCGAGCCGGTTGATTACAACGGCTATTCGATTTTCCCCGAACCAATCAACGAAGGGTCTGTGTTCCGCATTTCCGCACGGATCGAAAAAGACATCGACGGCGAGATTAAGACCCAGAAACTTATCCGAGCTGACACGGTGAACAGCGTTGAAGCGGCCAACGACATGTCGGTGAACAAGGCCAAACAGGTCATTGATGAACGCGGTGACAAGCTGTTTGAAGGCTCCAACGCCTGACCTGCGACCTATCCCCCAAAACCATTCGTGATTGGGCTGTGTTGGACAAGCCAGCACGCCAAGACTAAGCTCAGTCTCAGGATCAAACGAAAGGTTTTTGCCCATGCGCCCGATGACTCTTGCCCTGTCCGCAGCCCTTTTGGTCGGCTCCGCGATGTCGGCCTCGGCCTATTTTGCGTGGCGCGTCAACATGTTGCCGGGAAACGGAAATTTTGAGGTGATCGACGGTCCTAGAGGGGGTAACCAACGCATCTGGTGTGAAGCGGCGAAGTTTGCTGCTGGCCCCCTGCGCGCGCGCGGTAACACGCGCATGTATCTGTTGCACCCTAATGGCCGTGCCAAATCTCAGGCCAATTCTTTTGGCACCGGCTTTACCATCAATCCGACACAAGAGATGCTCGACATTTCCTCGCGGCCCGGTGACGGTGGCAACTATTCTGTTTCGATCAAAAAAGTGGGCTACAATCTATCCGTAAGCCACGCACGCGGGTTCTGCGGCAGCAACGTTCTCTATTGAACACAAGGATACTTTGGCCATGACCAAGAACACTGTCACCGTAAACGGTCAGGACATGGCCTATGTCGAGATGGGGCAGGGGCGCCCGATTGTTTTTTTGCACGGCAATCCGACCTCGTCCTACCTGTGGCGCAACGTGATGCCGGAACTTGCGGGCCTGGGTCGCTGTATCGCGCCGGATCTGATTGGCATGGGCGACAGTGCCAAGCTGCCTGATGTTGGCGCCGACACTTATACCTTCCAGACCCATCGCACCTATCTTGATGGTTTCTTTGAGGCGCTGGACTTGCGCGAGGACGTGATCCTTGTGATTCATGACTGGGGGTCCGCCCTTGGGTTTGACTGGGCCAACCGCCATCGCGGATCAGTTGCAGGCATCGCTTATATGGAAGGCATTGTGCAGCCCTTAGAGGGCTGGGAGCAATTCAACCCGCAGGCTGCACCGGTGTTTCAGGCCCTGCGCACGGACGCCGGGGAAGAGATGATCCTCGATAAGAACCTGTTCATTGAGCGGATATTGACCGGCTCAATCCTGCGCGATCTCAGTGACGAAGAGATGGCCGAATATCGCCGCCCGTACCTGAAGCGTGAAGATCGTTGGCCCACGTTGACATGGCCCCGGCAGATCCCGGTTGGCGGCGATCCCGCAGACGTGACCGAGATCGTGCGAGCCTATGCGGAATGGCTGTCCAACAGTGACTTGCCCAAGTTGTTCGTCAACGCCGAGCCGGGCGCAATCCTGATCGGCGGCCCGCGTGAATTTTGCCGAACCTGGCCACACCAAAGCGAAGTGACAGTCGCGGGCAGCCACTTTATTCAAGAGGACAGTGGCCCCGAAATTGGCCGCGCCGTCGCCGAATGGATCACCTTTAACAGTCTTTGACGCGACTTTCCGGTGTGATGCGCTATGATCTTGGTCAGGGAGGCGAGTGAATGCTGCGACTTTTGCTGATTTTCCTAACCCTCACGGGCATGGCCCACGCGCAAGAGCGGCGGCCCAGCCATTGCATTGCCTTGGCTCAGGCCCCGGGCGCTGAGTACCTGCAAAAGGCGTCATTTCGCGACCCGCTGGAAAACAATCATGTGCGGATCAGTTATATCTCGCATGCCTCCTTCCTGATCCAAGCACATGATGGTGTCTCGGTTGTGACCGATTTCACCGGCTTTATCGGCAATGTCGATTTCCTGCCGACCGTGGTCACCATGAACCACGCCCATGACACCCATTGGACCGAATACCCCGACCCGGCCATTCCCCATGTTCTGCTGGGGTGGGATGACTTTGGCGAGATCGCCGTGCATCACCTCGATCTTGGCTCAATGCTGGTGCGTAATGTCCCCACGGATATTCGTCGTTTTGACGGTGTCGAAGAGAACGGAAATTCGATTTTCGTTTTTGAAGTCGGGGGGTTATGCATTGCACATTTGGGTCACCTGCATCACGAACCCAGCCCCGCGCAATATGCTGCTCTGGGGCGGATGGATGTTGTGATGGCCGCTGTTGATGGGGGCATGTCACTGGACACCGAAACGATGATGCGTGTGTTGCGCAACATTAAGGCGCGTGTGGTCATTCCGATGCATTGGTTCGAAGGTTGGACGCTCGAGGCGTTTCTGGCGGGCATGTCGGATGAGTATGAGATCGTCATAGACGGATCCAGCGAGATAGAACTATCGCTGCGGGATCTGCCGCGCCGCCCTGTCATCCGGGTTCTCGCGCCGCGCTACCTCAAAGACTCCTAGACGTGGTCGCGAAGCATGCTAGGACAGGGACATGACCCTTACTTCTGTTTCGACGCCGTTTCTCGACGCGCTTGCCCAATCCCTGCCCGAGGGAACCCTGCGCGAGGCGGAACCCCGCTATCTCGAAGAGCCGCGCGGCCGGTTTGTCGGCTTGGCCTCAACCGCCATTGCCTTGCCACGCACCGTTGACGAGGTGGCGACCATCGTGGCCGCCTGTAATGCGGCTGGGGTTCCGGTTGTGCCCTATGGTGGCGGCACCGGGTTGGTCGGTGGTCAGGTCAAACCTGACGGCGCCGTGCCGTTAGTCCTGTCGCTGGAGCGTATGAAAGCCATCCGCGCGGTCTATCCGTTGGAAAATGTCATCGTGGCCGAAGCAGGTGCGATTTTGGCAGATGTCCAAACCGCTGCCGATGACGCGGATCGATTGTTTCCATTGTCGTTGGCCGCCAAGGGATCCTGCACCATTGGTGGCAACCTGTCGACCAACGCAGGCGGCGTGAATGTCCTGCGTTATGGCAATACCCGGGATCTCTGTCTGGGCATCGAGGCGGTCATGCCTTCGGGCGAGATTTGGCACGGTCTGACACGGCTGCGCAAAGACAACACAGGCTATGACCTGCGCAACCTTATGGTTGGCGCCGAAGGTACGCTGGGGGTCATCACCGCCGCTGCGCTTAAACTCTCTCCGCGCCCGGCGTCCCTCGGGACGGCGTTCATGGTGGTCGAAGGTCCCGCCGCGGCACTGAAACTCTTGGCTTTGGCCCGCAGTCATGTGGGCGAGGCGGTCAGTGCCTTCGAACTTATACACCGGCAGGGCCTTGAGTTTGTCGCCGAGACCTTGCCGGACATTCGTCAACCCTATGAGGCGCCGCCACAGTGGATGGTGCTTGTCGAACTGGGTCTTTCGCAGGACGCGGATATCGCGCTTGAAACTCTGTTTGCCGAGGCACTGGAGGCCGGATTGGTCCAAGATGGTCTGATCGCCCAGAACGCAGGCCAACGTCAGGAGTTCTGGTCTTTGCGAGAACATATCCCAGTGGCCAACAAACGCATTGGGTCGGTGTCCAGTCATGACATCTCGGTACCACTTGGGGCGCTGACCGAGTTCATTGACGTTGCCTCTCAAAAAATCATGGATCTCGGCAAGTTCCGGATCAATTGCTTCGGTCACCTCGGCGATGGCAACTTGCATTTTAATGTCTTCCCGCCCAAGGGAACCCATCGCGACTCATTGGTTCACTTGCGGGATGAGGTCAAAAGGATCGTGCATGACCTGTTGCACGAGATGGAGGGGTCTTTCAGCGCGGAACATGGGGTTGGTCGCATGAAAACGGCAGATCTTGAGCGCTATGCTGATCCTGTGCGGCTGACAGCGATGCGGGCGATCAAACAGGCGCTGGATCCCAATGGCATCATGAATCCCGGTGTGATCCTAAACGCGCCAGAGACGTAAACACCCCGCACCTTTGGGGAAGGCACGGGGCGTGATTGATCCCAAGCGGGATCGTGCAAGCAATGTCGGAACCCAACCGATGTCGGATCATACCGGTGAAATCGTTGAGAATTCCTTTACAGGCCCTCGAACTCGCACAGGACCGCGACATTCATCCCCATGTCTTCCAGACGTTTCCGCCCACCCAGTTCCGGCAAGTCGATAATGAACGAGCACGCCAGGATTTCGCCACCCAGCCGTTCAATCAGTTTGATACCCGCTTCGGCGGTGCCGCCGGTGGCCAAGAGGTCATCCACGACCAGAACGGTTTCTCCAGGCTGAATGGCGTCATCATGGACTTCCATGACCGCTTCGCCATATTCCAGCGTGTATTCTTCTGAGATAGTGGCGCCGGGCAGCTTGCCCTTTTTGCGGATCGGCACGAACCCAACGGACAATTGGTGCGCAATGGCGCCGCCGATGATAAACCCGCGCGCCTCAAGCCCGACAACCTTGTCGATACGCTCGCCTGCATAGGGGTGCAGCATCTGGTCAATGGCCATCCGAAACCCGCGTGGATCTGCAAATAGCGTGGTCACATCGCGGAACAGAATGCCCTCATGCGGAAAGTCTACGATGGTGCGGATATAGTCTTTGACGTCGTTGCTTTTGCGCATTGCCAGATCCTTTGAAATTGTGTTGTGCCCGGTTTCGCCGATCAAGCTGCCTGGTGCAAGTGGCGGATGCGCGCATCGGCTTAATCGGATTGATGTAGGTCATTCCAATTTCCGCATATAGCGGGTTATAATGTATAGCGAATATGCAGCCCAAGTATATGCATTCCCAAGACAGCTTTCATGAAAGGTGCGCCCGGCAATGGCCAAGAAAGATGGCAAAAAATCTGGCAAGAAGAACAGCCAGCTTGTGTTGCGCCTTGATAAGGATGAGCGCGACGCCTTTGTCGATCTCTGCCAAGAGATGGACACCAGCGCAGCCCGCGAAATCCGTCACTTCATTCGCCGTTTCATGAAAAAGAATGCGGACCGAGACGACTAGGTCGCGCGCCGCAACATCGCTGTCATAAACCCCATGCCCATCAAGGTTACACCGCCAAGCCGGGTCAATCCGCGCATCACTGCCGGGCGTGACATGCGGCTGCGCAGCCGATCTGCCAGCAGTGCATAGGCCAGCGCGTTGATGGCTGCGAGACCGACAAATGTGACCGTCAAGATCGACATCTGAAGTGCAATGGCTCCATTCGGGTCGATGAACTGTGGCACGAAGGCGATGAAAAAACCGATGCTTTTGGGATTGAACGCGGTGACCATGGCGGCGTGGGTGAACACGGCGCGTGGGCTTTCAGCCGGTGTCTCGATCAAGGTATCGGTTTGCGCGTATCTCGCACCGCGCAACATGCGCCATCCCATCCAGATCAGGTAAGCGGCCCCGATCCACTTTACGATCAAAAAGGCCGTGGCCGAGGCCATCACCAAGGCTCCAAGGCCGACCAGCGTGGCAGTCATCGCAATCGTATCGCCGACAGCAACGCCTGCGACCGTAGCCAAGGCCACTCGACGGCCTTGGGTCAGAGCATAAGACAGCACCAACAGGATCGTCGGACCGGGTAACAGCAACAGCGCCATTGAGGCAGCGGCAAAGGTCAACCAGATGTCAAAGCTCATGCCAGAACCCGACCGGCAACATCCGAAAGCTTCGCGACCATGTCCGGGTCACGCGCGTCTGGCGCCGTGAGAATGGCAAACTCAAGCGCACGATCACAGCCATGCGGGCAGGGGGCACGGTCGGCGCCCAGCAGGGCCGGCAAACGCCCAACAAGGTCTCGGCCCTTTTGTGCATTGCCCATCAGGGTCTTGATAATCTCAGAGACATCAACCTCACCATGCTTAGGATGCCAACTGTCATAGTCGGTAACCATAGCAACCGACGCATAACAAAGCTCGGCTTCCCGGGCGAGCTTTGCCTCGGGCATGTTGGTCATGCCGATCACGTCACAGCTCCAGCTTTCGCGGTACATTTTCGACTCGGCAAGCGATGAGAACTGTGGCCCTTCCATCGCTAGGTATGTGCCGCCACGATGCACCGTGATCCCGGTATCTTTGGCCGCCGTCTCACAAGCATCCGACAGACGTTCGCAGGTTGGGTGCGCCACGCTGACATGCGCCACAAGGCCTGGACCAAAGAATGACTTTTCCCGTGCAAAGGTTCGGTCAATGAATTGATCCACAACAACAAAATCACCCGGCGCCATGCGTTCGCGAAACGAGCCCACAGCAGAAACCGAGATCACGTCGGTCACCCCGATCTGCTTTAGTGCCGCGATATTGGCCTGATAGGGTACCGAAGACGGCGTGTGCACATGTCCGCGCCCATGACGCGGCAGAAAGGCCATTTTCACACCATCCAGAGTGCCCGTCAGAATCTGGTCTGATGGTGCGCCCCAAGGGGTTTCCACCGCGTCCCAAGTGGCGTCTTTCAGCCCGTCAATCTCATAAATACCTGAGCCGCCGATTACGGCAATCATGGTCTCGGTCATGGGGTGCTCCTGTTGAAATGCTTGCGCTATTCTTGGCGATTGACGCCGGGCTTTGCAATGCGCGAAACCACATGAAAACCCACATCGGCACCGCGTTGGCAGGCTTGTAAAGTTCCTTTGCCGGTCAGTTCATAAGATCACGTGCCTCTGCCACGGTTGCGAAGTCGTCCCATGCGGCCCCGAACGCATCCAGCGGCCAGATCAGGTCCTGCGGTTGACCGTGGCGATCGCGAAAGGTAAACCGAAACGCGCCGCCCGCGCGCATTTCCCGCAACAACGCCGCGCCGCTGTCGCCCGTAAAGGTACAGTCAAGCCCGGTTAAACACCCCGGCCAGTTGCTCTGCCAGACGTTTGTCCCATCGCGCTCGATCCGAAACGCACCCGGAAGAAACAGCGTCCCGGCTTCCATGCCAAAATCAACTTCGGCGCTGGCTTTGTCCGCCGACGGTGTCACGAACAAAAACTGCGCCGCGAATTTCGGGCGCGGAGAAAAGACATCGACGTAGCGGATGTAGCAACGCTGCTTCAGCGCGCCCTGTTCCTCGCGTTCGTCGCACAGCACGTTCCAGATGTCGTGGATCTCGTGATGTGTGACACGCCAGTTCCCGGGCGTGTCATTGCCCTCAAGGTCTTGCGCCAGAAGGGGCGTGGCCAAAAGTGTGAGAATGAGAATAATCTTAGACATGTGGCCCTCCGGTTTCCCCTGTTGTGGGCGAAAGACTGGCACACAAGGAAATCACGTTGCCGCGACAATTTTGTTGGACCCCAGTTCTGGTGGGCGCTTTGTCGTGTCGTGACCGCTGAGTGTCGCGCTGCAGAGATGACAGGCCAGTGCCAAGCCAGCTATGACAAAAACACCAAAGGGTCGCACGGATAGATGTGCCAGAACTGGAAAGGGCAGGGTGCGGGCAAAAGTTGCGGATATCGAGATATGCGGAGATACCTTTCGCGTCGTGCTGGAAGGGGCCCCGCAGTTGCAGGCTGTCACGCCGCAGAACGTGCTGGCTGAGCTGCGCGCCAAGCATGAAGACTTTCGCCACTTTCTCTTGGATCCGCCGCGTGGGCATAGGGACGTGAATGCCTGTTTGCTTTTGCCACCTGTGTCCGAAGTGGCTCTGAGCACTTTGGTTGTCGCGGCCCAGTTTGGCTATGCGCCGGTGGCTGGAACCATGTTGATGGCCGCGAGTACGGCGTTGATCGAAACCGGTGCGCTGACGCCAGATAACCCCGGACAAGTGCGGTTTGACACCGCCGCGGGCCCGCAACACGTGTCGATCGTCAATAGGGATGCCGAGTCACCACAAACGATTTGGCATACGCCCGCTCCAACCCTCTGTGTGGCCCATGGCGATCTGGCGCTGGATGGGCGCAGCGTCCCAGTCAGCCTTGTACACTCCGGATTGGTTTATGTGGTGGTGTCGGCAAGCGATCTCGGCCTTTCCATGCAGGATCATACGGCTTTGTCACAGGCGGGGTGCACCGTCAGTGCTGCCGCGCTTGAGGCTTTCCCGGTGGCCGAGCATGGCCTGGCCGAAGTGGGTGAGGCCTATCTGGTCATGATCGTGGGCGAGATGGAGCGGCAAGGCCCCTCTGCCGAGGTCAATGTCGCGTGGGTGTCGGGCTCGGGGCTTGTGGCGAATTCGGCAGGGGGCACCGGGGCGGTTGCCGTTGCAGCTCATGTCACGGCATCGGGGCAACTGGACGTGGGCGCGCCTTTGATCGCTCGTGCACCGGGTGGTCCATTTGAATGCCGACTGTTCAAAGATCGGGCAGAAGTTGCCGCAACGCCCAAGCTGATCGCGCTGAAAGAGCTGATTTAGCCCCAATCCAGACCCGGCCCACAATGCTTTGCATATCAACTGTTGTGCGATTGCAGCATATCCGTTAGGGACGCGACAGCGAACACTCCCTAATTTTACAGGTATTCCGTATGAGACGCGCCGCGCTGGCCCTCTTGGCCAAGAACATTTCCCCGCCCAACCTCTCTGTCATGCAGGACGAGGGGTTCTCGATCGGGCGGTTGCGGACCGAGGTTCTGTCGGGCCTGACCGTGGCGCTGGCACTGGTGCCCGAGGCCGTGGCCTTTGCCTTTGTTGCCGGGGTGCACCCGCTGGTGGGGCTATATGCGGCGTTCCTCGTTGGTCTGATCACAGCGATCATCGGCGGCCGTCCGGGTATGATCTCGGGTGCAACCGGCGCGCTGGCCGTGGTCATGGTAGCGCTGGTCGCGCAGCACGGTGTCGAATACCTGTTCGCGACCGTGGTGTTGATGGGCGTCTTGCAGGTCATCGCCGGTGCAATGCATTGGGGCAAGTTCATCCGATTGGTGCCGCACCCGGTGATGCTGGGTTTTGTGAACGGCCTTGCTATCGTTATTTTCCTCGCGCAGATGAGTCAGTTCAAAGTGCCGGGCAGCATGGTCTCTGATGGTCATGGCATGACCGGTGGCGAATGGCTAACGGGCATGCAGCTGGCGACCATGCTGGGCCTTGTGGTGCTGACGATGGTCATCGTTTGGGGTCTGCCCAAAGTGACCAAGATCATTCCCGCACCACTCGCGGGCATCGCGATCACGGCTTTTGTGGTGATCGGCTTTGGTCTGGACGTGCCGCGCGTCGGCGATATGGCCTCGATCCAGGGTGGGTTCCCAAGTTTCCACGTGCCTTTTGGCGAAGGGCTTGGCATCTATGGCACGCCTCTGGCGCCGTTTAATCTTGAGACGTTCTGGATCATCCTGCCCTATGCGGTGATCCTCGCAGCGATTGGTTTGATTGAAAGCCTGCTAACGCTGAACCTTGTCGGTGAGATGACCGGCAAACGTGGCGGCGCAAGCCAGGAATGTATCGCGCAAGGTGTCGCCAATGTGACCACCGGTTTCTTCGGTGGCATGGGTGGCTGTGCCATGATCGGTCAGTCGATGATCAACGTGAAATCCGGCGGTCGTACGCGGATTGCAGGCATCGCAGCCGCGCTTTTTCTGTTGCTCTTCATCGTTGCCGCCAGCCCGCTTATTGAACAGATCCCGCTGGCCGCTCTGGTCGGAGTGATGTTCATGGTGGTGATCGGCACATTCGCGTGGAACTCGTTCAAGATCATGCGCCGCGTGCCCTTGATGGACGCATTTGTCATCGTGCTGGTGACCGTTGTGACTGTGATGGAAGACCTCGCCGTCGCCGTTGTGGTCGGCGTAATTGTCTCGGCGCTTGCCTATGCGTGGCAAAACGCTCGTCGCATCCACGCCATCACCCGCGAATCTGAGAGTGATCCAGGTGCCAAGGTCTATGAGATTCAAGGCCCGTTGTTCTTTGGCTCTTCCGAAGGCTTCATCGAGCTCTTCGACATTGCCCATGATCCCGACCACGTGATCGTCGACTTCAGAGAAAGCCGAGTTGCGGATCAGTCGGCCCTGCAAGCGATCGAGGCCGTGGCCGCCAAGTATCAGGCCGCAGGCAAGCAAGTGGCCCTGCGCCACCTCAGCCGCGACTGTCACCAATTGCTCAGCCGAGCAGGTCATCTGATGATCGACAGCGACGATGATCCTGAATACGAGATTGCCGTGGATTATTCAGTCCGCACAGGCATTCTCGGCGGCGGTCATTAGATCGGATTGTGCGGGTGTTACGTCACTCTTAGCTCATCATACGAGACCATCACGTGCTCGCGAAATGCGGGGCGCTCTGTAAGCCGTTCGAAGTACGCTTCGAGCGCTGGCAAGTTGGGGCGTGGAATGTCGATGTCGAAATAGCGATAGAGCACATGGCCGAGTTGAATATCTGCAAGCGTCAGGGTGCCTGACGCGAGATAGCGCTGCTTTGTCAGTTGTGTTTCAGCGATGGCCAGCTTGTCCTCCAGCGTGGCCAGCGCCACGGCAATCGCGTCCGTGTCCTGTTGGTCCGGTGCCGTGCGCACCGCGCGCCAGAACACCGGCACAGTGAAATTCATCGCGACATTCAGCTTGGCCCAATCGGCCCATTTGTCGACCTCAGCCTGTTCCACCATATCAACTGGCCAGAGCGTTCCTTGCCCATACCGCCGTCCGAGATAGCGCAGGATTGCCCCGGTCTCCCACAAAGGCGCGATGCCGTCGTCTTCAATCACGGGAACCGTGCGATTGGGGTTCAGGGTATAAAAGGCGACGCTGTCCACAACACCGTAAGTGTGTCCCGCGTCATGGCGTACGTGCTCCAGCCCCAATTCGCCCACGGCCCACATCACGGCTTGCACGTTGGATGAGGTTTTACGTCCCCAAATCGTCAGCATGACACGTCTTCCAACGCGCCAATGTCACCCGCAAGGATAGCCGGCAGCGCCGCTTCAATCCGGGCAACCGGCCAATCCCACCACGCCAAGGCGATAAGCCGCGCAATGGTGTCGTCGTCAAATCGTTTGCGGGCGACTTGTCCGGGGTTGCCGGTCACGATGGCATAGTCCGGCACAGTGCCCCGCACTACTGATCCGGCGCCGATAATGGCGCCATGCCCGATCTCGGCCCCCGGCAGGATCAGCGCGCCATACCCAATCCAGACATCATTGCCGATCACCGTATCGCGGGTGTCAGGCTGAAACGCTTCCATATTGTCAGGATCAAAGATCGGGAATGGATAGTAACTTAGCCCATCGGTCGAATGGTTGGCCGAACTGGTCAGGAATCGCACGCCATGCGCAATCTGGCAAAACTTGCCGATGCTTAGCGATTCTTCGGAACAGGCAAACAGATAGGGCGCTAGGCGATGGGCCCAATCCTCCGGCGGTTCAAAGTCCGAGGCATAGCTGAACGCGCCAGCCTGAAATCGTGGGTGATCGATGGCCTCAGACAGAAACACCGTACCCGCATGGGCCGACCCGTCCGGTAGCGTAATTGGATAACGGCGTGACGGGTCTGGCAGAGGCATGGTCAGTCGTCCGGTCGGGCAAGGGTAAATGTGTTGTCGACTACAGAATAGTCGCGATAGCCCAGTCGTGCCAATGGGCGAAAGGTCGAGACATCAAACAGCCCATCGACGATACAGTCGTCTCGCATGTGTATGCCCACCACTTCCCCGTGGACGACATAGTTGTTCTCGCCTTTCATCTGCAGGATCTGCGTGACTTCGCATTCCATACTTGCAGGCGCATCGATCAGGCGGGGACAGTTAATGGTCTCACAAGGGGCCGCGGTCAAACCTGCCCGCGCAAACTCGTCCACATCCTTGTCAAACCCTGTGGTCGAGACATTCATGGCGTCCTGCATCGCCTCGGCCACCAGATTGATGCAAAAAACGCCGGTGGCGCGGATATTGGCCAGCGTGTCCTTGCCATTTTCCTGATCCGGCTTGGTTCCGGTTGAGGCAAACATGACTTGCGGTGGCACATAGGCGGTTCCGTTGAAAAACGAATAGGGTGCAAGGTTCTTAACGCCGTCTGCATCTTCTGTTGAAATCCAGGCAATTGGGCGAGGCGCAATCAGAGCGTTATAGGGGTTGTGCGGCAGGCCGTGACCGTCCTTGGGGCGATAGAACATCTGTTAACTTTCCTTTGGTTTGCCCAACAGGTAACGTCGTGCTAGGGCGGTTTCCACGAAAAAATGGCAAAGAAGAACATGGGGCAGGTCCGGTGTACCGGCTGACAGTGGAAACAGACAACGACTGGTGGGAGGTCGAGGCCCTCTATGACTTGTGCTTTGCGCCGGGACGTGAGGCCTTGTCATCCTACCGGTTGCGCGATGGTGTGCCCCCGGTGGCCGGTCTGTCTCTGGTGGCGCGGGATGCGGACGGTGTTCTGGGTGGCGCAATTCGCTATTGGCCTGTGCATGTAGGTACCCATGATGCCCTGTTGTTGGGTCCCGTCTCCGTGCACCCCACACGACAGGGAGAGGGGCTTGGCGGGCTCTTGATCCGCGAAAGTCTGATGCTGGCGCGGCCCTTGAGGTGGACTCGGGTGATGTTGGTGGGCGATGCGCCGTACTACCGCCGTTTTGGCTTTGAAAAGCTCCAAGGCGTGGTGATGCCGCCGCCGACCAACCCGGACCGCGTGCTGGGTCAAGAGTTGGACTTGGGCGCCTGGCAAGGGGTCGCGGGCGATGTGATCCGTTGGGACAAGGGTTGAACCCAACGTTTTGGCCCCCAATCTATACCCTATGGCTGAAGATTTGATTTTACAGGCCCCCAAAGGCTTTAACGCGGCAACGGACGCCGAACTTGAGCGTTTGATTGCCCGGTACCGCAATGCAGGTGGCATCGGTTTTGAACTTTTGAATGCGCTGGGAGGGCAGGCAGAAGACCTGCTCGACAAGCTGCCAGCGCCTGTGCGCGACGGGCTCGAAGGCGCGACGGAAAAGGCGCTCTTTAAGGCGATGAAGCTGGCACACGGCTCGCGCAGCGTGGTTGGCGATCGAGTCGGGTGGCTCAATGCCGCCGTGGCCGGCGCGCTTGGTGCGGTTGGCGGTGTCGGCGGCGCGCCCACCGCTTTGGCCGAAATCCCGATCACTACCACCGTCCTCTTGCGCGCCATTCAGGGCGAAGCGGCCAAGCTGGGTTTTGACCCGGCCTCGGAGAACATCCAGTTTGACTGCGTGCAGGTTTTCGGTGCCGCAGGTCCGCTGGCCAAGGATGATGGCGCGGATATGGGCTTTGTCTCGGCGCGGCTGGCGCTGACCAGTGGAACGATGCAGACGGTGATTGCCAAGGTGACGCCTAAGCTGGCCGTAGTCTTGGGGCAAAAACTCGCGGCCCAGGCGGTGCCGGTTTTGGGCGCAGTCGCTGGGGCGACGGTGAATTTTTCCTATCTTGGTTATTACCAGGAAATCGCGCACGTGCACTTTGGCCTTAGAAAGCTGTCGATTGATAGCGGCGTTTCACATGAACACTTGGTCGCGGAATTAAAGCGCCGCATGGAGCCTGCACGCCTTACGGGCGGCAGCGTTTAACGCCCGTTTTGAAGCCTCCGGCGGGAGTATTTTTGGCAATACGAAGGCTCGTTTGCGCTTGGTTAACCAATTTGTTCCAATCTTTCAGAGCGCCACAGGCTGGAGAGCCGATGGGCGTGCAAAGCGAAGCCCCGGCAGGATAAATCCGTCAACCAAGAGGTAAAGCCAGCCGGGGTAGCGCCAAAGCATGCTTCGTATTGCCAAAAATACTCGCGCCGCAGGCCATGCACCCCGCCGGGGTGCATGTTCAGTTCGGGCCGCGCAGGTATTCCATCACTGCAGGGCGCACCGATTGATCGCCACGCTCGCGAGCATCCACGATAACCTGGCGCAACTCGCCGAGGTTGGTGCGTCGGATCAGAGATTTCACCGGGCCGATTGAGGCCGGACGCATCGACAGGATGCGCAGGCCCATGGCCGCAAGACAAATGGCCTCGATCGGGCGACCAGCGTCTTCACCACAAAAGCTGAGCGAGGTGCGTTTCTCAGTCGAATTGCAGCGGTTCACGATGCCTTCGATGAAGCTCAGAAAGCTGACATTCAGCGTGTCATAGCGTTTGCGCACACGTTCGTTTTCACGGTCAGCGGCAAAGAAGAACTGTTTCAGGTCATTGCCGCCGATGGACAGGAAGCCAACCTCTTCAAAGAACTTCTGCGGCGCAAATCCCAGTGACGGGGTTTCCAGCATCGCCCCCAGTTCCAGCGTTTCGGGCAATGGATGACCCAAGACACGCTCGCGCTCTTTGGCTTTTTCCATTTCCGCGAGTGCAGCGGTGTATTCCTCTGATTGGGCGACAAACGGGAACATCACCGTAAGAGGACGCCCGTTGGCGGCTCTGAGCAAGGCCTGCAATTGCATCCGCATGATCCCCGGCTTGTCGAGACCAACACGGATCGCCCGCCACCCCAACGCCGGGTTGGGTTCGTCTTGCGGGGTCATGTAGGGCAAGACTTTGTCCGAGCCGATATCAAGCGTGCGAAACACCACGCGCTTGCCGTGGGCAGCGTCCATCACCCGCGAGTAAAGCGCGGCCAGTTCGGTACGTTTGGGCATTTGGTTGCGGATCAGGAACTGCAGCTCGGTGCGGAACAGGCCAACCCCTTCGGCACCAGACCCATCGAGGCTGGGAAGGTCGGCCATCAAGCCCGCGTTCATATGCAACTGGATTGTCACCCCGTCCAAAGAAATTGCGGGCTTGTCGCGGATCGAAGCATAGCGCTGCTGCGCCTGAGCCTGCATCGCCATTTTGTCACGAAAGGCCGTGACCACGTTCTCGTCCGGGCGCAGATGCACCGAGCCAGCGTCGCCATCAACAAGCACATGATCCCCGTTCAGGGCCTCGGTTGTGACGCGGTCGGCGTGGATCACCAGCGGGATCGCAAGCGCGCGCGCCACGATGGCGGCGTGGCTTCCGACAGACCCTTCTTCCAGCACGATGCCTTTGAGGTTACGGCCGTACTCTAATAGTTCCGCCGGCCCGATATTGCGGGCGATGAGGATGGGATCGGTGGGCAGTTCCGCACCGGTCTCAGCGCCTTGTCCCGTCAGAATACGCAACAGCCGGTTCGACAGGTCATCCAGATCGTGCAACCTGTCGCGCAAATAGGCATCTGTCACCTGCTCCATCCGGGTGCGGGCGGTGTTTTGTTCTTTTTCTACAGCGGCTTCAGCGGAAAGGCCTTGGGCGATGTCATGCTCCATCCGGCGCATCCAGCCTTTGGAATTGGCAAACATGCGGTAGGCTTCGAGAACCTGCAGTTGTTCCTTGTCGCCACCGGCCGCTCCGTCGAGCATTTTGTCGACACCGACGCGCAGTTGATCAACCGCGTCGTTCAGGCGCTTGGCTTCGACCTCGGGGTCTTCGGCAATCGGATTGGTGACCACCACCCGTGGCTCATGCAGCCAGACATGGCCTTCGGCGGCGCCTTCCTGAGCGCTGCCGCCTTGAAAGACAACAGATTGCTGATGCAACGCGCCCATCGCGGCATTGTCGCCAATAAAGGCGCCAAGTTCGGTCATTTCGGCCAGAACCATTGCCACCACTTCGAGGGCATAGATTTCATCGGCCAGATAGTCGCGCGCGTCCTTGGATTGCACGACCAGAACACCCAGATTGTCGCCAAGGCGCTGGATCGGGACGCCGCAGAAAGATGAGAATATCTCTTCGCCGGTTTCCGGCATGAACCGAAAGCCTTTGGCCGATGGGGCGTCGGCGGTGTTCACGATACGCGAGGTCTTGGCAACGCGCCCCACAAGACCCTCGCCAATGCGCAGGCGGGTCTGGTGGACCGCTTCAGGGTTAAGGCCTTCGGTGGCGCATAATTCAAGGGTTTCGTCGTCGCGAAACAGGTAGATCGAGCACACTTCGGTGCCCATAGAATTCGCGATCAGATGCGTGACCCGGTCAAGGCGCGCCTGACCCGCGCTGTCTTCGGCCAGCGCATCGCGCAAACGGCCCAGCAGCTTGCGGCTTTCGGTCTCGGTACGTTCAGCCATTGTGCCCCGTATTGTCCCTGTCGGTTCTCTTTGGGTTGAATAGACCACATGCCGATGCAAATCGAAACGCGTTTTTCGATCTCGCCCTGTGGCAATGGCGGCTTGCGCGAGGTTTTGCCTTATCTTCAAGCACAAAGCGCCCCGCAATTCGCAAGGCGCTTTGTCTACAGTTTTAGATGCTGAGCTTAGGAGGCTTTTTCCAGTTCGAACGCATCGTGCAGCGATTGAACAGCCAGTTCCATGTACTTGCGGTCGATCAGCACCGAGATCTTGATTTCGGAGGTGGTGATGACCTTGATGTTGACGCCTTCGTCACTCAGCACTTTGAACATCTTGGCGGCAACACCCGATTGCGAGCGCATGCCAATGCCAACGACCGAGACTTTGGCGACGTCCAGATCGACATCCAGTTCGGTAAAATTCAGCCCGCCCGAGGCCTTCAGTTCGGCCATCGCTTTGTCGGCGCGCGACACCTGATCGGTGGGCAGGCTAAAGGTCATGTCCGTGCGACCCTCTTCCGAGATATTCTGCACGATCATGTCTACATTGACGCCTGCATCTGACAGGCACCCAAAGATGATCGAGGCGATCCCCGGACGGTCGGCAACCGAGATGAGGGTCATTTTCGCTTCGTCACGGCTGTGGGCGACACCGGCAACTACATTGGATTCCATGATTTCCTCCTCATCGCAGACCAGCGTGCCGGCCTCATCGGATTGTTCTTCAAACGAGCTGAGCACCCGCAATTTCACTTTATAACGCATCGCCAGCTCGACCGAGCGGGTTTGCAACACTTTTGCGCCAAGCGAGGCCAGCTCCAGCATCTCTTCGAACGCGATCTTGTCGAGCTTGCGGGCCTTGGGAGACACACGGGGATCGGTGGTATAGACGCCGTCCACATCCGTATAGATATCACACCGTTCGGCCCCGAACGCTGCGGCAAAGGCCACCGCCGTGGTGTCCGACCCGCCACGTCCCAGCGTGGTGATGCGGCCCTCGGGGCTGAGCCCCTGAAAGCCGGCTACAACGGCGACACGCATGCCTTCGTTGAACTTGGCAGTGATATTGTCGGTGGGAATGTCTTCGATCCGCGCGGCCGAGTGTGCGGACGTGGTCAGCACCGGCACCTGCCAGCCTTGCCAGCTGCGCGCAGGCACATCCATTTCCTGCAGCGTCAGCGCCATCAGGCCCGCGGTGACATTTTCACCGGACGAGACCACGGCGTCATATTCGCGTGCGTCAAACAAGGGCGAAGTTTCATTGACCCAACCGACCAATTCATTGGTCTTGCCGGACATGGCCGAAACGATGACGATCACGTCATAGCCTTTGGCGACCTCAACGCCGATGCGTTTTGCGGCCCGCTTGATGCGGTCCGGATTGGCGACCGAGGTGCCGCCGAATTTCATCACGAGAACGGGCATGGAGCTTCCTTGCGCTTGGTTCGGGGGGCGGTTTACGCGCAAGGGGCCTCAGAGGCAAGCGGGGTGGGATGTCGCGGGGAAAACTTTTACGAGTTTTTGGACCATCGGGTAAGGGCGCTGCCCCTCTTGGCCGCTGGAGCGCCCAATTCACCCCGGATTACTTCTGGCAATACGAACTCGGGGATCAGAACGCGTGGGGGCGCCCGTCCCATGTCAGGAAGCAACCGGTGCTCTCCAGATCGAGATCGTCAAAACGGGCCATCAGCCCATCCGCGCTGTCATCCACGGTGATGTCGGCGTTTTGCGTGCCCATATCCGTCTTGACCCAGCCGGGATGATAAATGCCCACGGCAATGCCGATGTGGCGCAGGTCAGTGGCAAGGTTGCGTCCAAGGTTCAGCGCGGCGGCCTTAGAGGCGCGGTAGATATATGAGCCTCCGGGCGCGTGTTCCTGGCTTGCCATCTGCGATGAGATGATCGCGATCTTGGGCTGGCTTGCCAGCTGCAGATTGGGCAACAGGTTTTGCACCGTCAGAAACACGCCTGTGACATTGGCCGCAAAGGTGTCGGCCCACATGTCAGCCGGGTAGCCGTCGGCAAGGTTCTGACCTTTGTCAGGGTAGACACCGGCATTGCAGATCAACAGATCTACTGCGCGGCTGTCGAGCGCCTTGGCCATCTCCGTGTGATCGGCGGGTTTTGTCACATCCAGTTGCAGGAATTCGCCGCCGGATCGGGCGGTTCCCGTCACCACATGTCCGGCAGCGCGGTAGCCTGTGTCCAGCGCCTGTCCAATACCTCGATTTGCGCCGGTGATCACCACATGCATCTGCGAATTCCTCTAGTTGGTTTTGCGGCCCGGTCGGAAGGGCAACGGTGTGACGGGCACGCCGTCCTCGACCAGGGCCTTGGCGTCTTCCAGCTTCGCCTCGCCGTAAATCGCACGTTCAGGCGCATCGCCATCGTGCATGGCGCGCGCCTCTTTTGCGAAGTTCATGCCAACGTAGTCCGAGTTTTCCTCGACCTGCTTTTTCATATGCGCCAACGCCTGTTCCAAGTCATTGGACGGCGTGCTGAGCGGGCCGGGAGTTGGGCCGGGGGCTGGATCGGTGTTTGCCTGGGGCTCTGTTGGTGCGGTTGCGGCTTTGCGGGCCGGGCGCACGCTGGGGGCCATCATTGCTTTTTCAACGCCAGTATCACCACAGATCGCGCAAGAGACCATGCCCGCGGATTTGAGCTTGTCATAGGCTTCAGCCGATTGAAACCAGCTGTCAAACCGGTGGTCCTGACGGCATTTCAGCGTGTACTGGATCATGCGAGGTGGCGCCTTGTAAGCTCAAAAAACACGCTTTGATGCGTGGTCTACTAAAGATAAGGCTGCACCCGGGGCGGATCAAGCAGAATGCTCAGCTCAGGCTTTCAGCGTCAAAGTTGCGCAAAATCTGGGCCAGCTCCGGTTCGCGTACCCGGTCTGCCGCCTTTTTCGGGCTCATCCATTTGCGGCGACGTTCATGCGCTTCTGGGTAGGCCGACGTCACTTTGCGCACCGCAAGCGGGTAGACTGAGACAAAAACCGGGAGTTTTTTCATGCCCCGGCGCGTTTCGATCAGTTTGACATAAGTATAGAATCCGGCGGGCTGTTCAAAGACCGTGCCTTTGACGCCGGCTTCTTCCCAGGCTTCCTGTGCGGCAGCAGCAGCGGGTGTTTTGCCGCTCATAGGCCAGCCCTTGGGGATAGACCAGCTTTTGGTGCGGCGCGTGGTGATCATCAGGACCTGGGTTTTGCCATCACGCACGCGATACACCAACGCCCCAAACTGCGTCCGCAGGTCGGTCTTGCGCGCTTTGCGCAGCCGGATCGGCTTTTGTTTGGGAAGATGGAGCGTCATACCGCTCTTGCGCCTGCCTGTTTTTCTGCCCTTCATTTGATGTCAAAGATAGTTCAGCTTGGCCTTTCGGCCAAGCCAGTTTCACAAAAACTTCACAAAATATTGCGTCTGGGCTGCAGTTTCGCACCACATGCGCGTAGATTGACTGGGTTAGCTGTCCGTCTGCCGGTCCGCGATATCAAGGGTCTTGTCCAGAATCTCCAAGCCCATCAGCAAGTCCTGTTCAGAGATATTCAAAGGCGGGGTCAGGCGGATGATGTTGGAATAGAATGACAGATAAAGCCCTTCGGTCATGGCAAAACTCATCATCTCGGTCATCGGTTTGGCAGCATCTCCTTTGGCCGCAAAGGGCACCAAAGGCTCACGGGTCTCGCGGTTCTTGACCAGTTCGATGCCATTGAACATGCCAAGGCCGCGAATGTCGCCGATCGACGGGTGTTTCTCGGCCAGCTTGTGCAATTCCGTGCGCAGTTTCTGCCCCATCGTTGTGGCATGGGTCAGAGTGTCTTCTTCCTGCATGGCGCGGATGGCCGCAACGCCACTGGCACAGGCCAAAGGGTGTCCTGCATAGGTCAGCCCGCCGGGTAGGGGCGTGCCCCGCATCCAGTCGTGCAAGTCCTTAGACACTGACATGGTGCCCAGCGGCACATAGCCCGAGTTGATGCCCTTGGCACTGGTGATGATGTCGGGCTCAATGCCCCAGTGATCCAGCGCGAACCATTTGCCGGTGCGGCCAAACCCGGCCATGACCTCGTCACAGATCAACAGGATGCCGTGTTTGCGGCAGGTGTCAGCGATGGACTGCATGTAGCCGTCCGGCGGCAGGATGATGCCATTGGTGCCAACCACGGTCTCAAGGATTACCGCCGCCACGGTCTGCGGGTTCTCATACATCAAAAGCTCTTCCAGATGTGGTCCACCCAGGCAGACCGGGCATTTGGTTGGGTCCTCGTGCCCCATGGGGCAGCGGTAGTGATAGGGGTCCAGCATCCGCACCACGCCCGGCATGTCGGCACGTGTGAGATGATGACGCGGATCACCTGTGAGGCTCAGCGTGCCCCCGGTAGCGCCATGATAGCTGCGATAGCGGGCAATGATCTTGGTGCGCCCGGTGTAGTGCCGTGCGAGCCGAATGGCGGTTTCATTGGCAGCGGACCCACCGGTGGTAAAAAAGGTCGAGGTGATATTGGGTGGCGTGATCTCGTTCATGATCGCGGCCAGCTCACTGCGCACGTCCGACCCCATCGCGGGGCCGATATAGCATAGCTTGTCGGCCTGATCCTTGATCGCCTGCACGATCTTGGGGTGTTGGTGGCCAAGATTGGCATTGACCAGTTGCGATTGGAAGTCGAGGTACCGTTTGCCATCACTGTCCCAGAACCAGGAGCCGCTGGCGCCGGTGATGACGCGTGGGCGCCCACCCTGATTCGACCAGCTTTGCAAGTAGTGGTCCGCGTGCATGTCGCGCACCCATTCGGGGTCGTGGGTCGGGTAAGCGTTTGAGAGATCGTCCATCGGTTTTAGGTCCTTGGAGGCGTTAATCGAATAGGGCAGCGGGCTGGCCGAGCACATGCGGGTCTGGCGTGATGCCAAGGCCGATACCCTCTGGCGGGGGAATACGACCATTTTTCCGCGTCGGCAGGTCAGGGGCGAGGCGGGGGCCAACATAGTGGCAGAGATCACAGACGTTCATGATGCCGCGTTCGGGCGTGGCCGCCCCGAGGTGTAGGACAGTGGCGGTGGTGATGTCGCTGCCCCACGTATCCTCGATACACATCTGCGTGCCGAGCGTCAGGCAAAGATCACGGATGCGGCGCATGTTGGAAAGCCCGCCCATCTTTGAGAGTTTCAGCGCGGCGGCATCCATGATACCCGCCTGATGCCCGGCAATGACCGAAGCCATGTCATGGGCGCTCTCATCCAGCTTCATCGGCAGGCCCGTTGCGGAGCGCACCTGGGCGCATTCTTCGAGCGTTGCACAGGGTTGTTCCAACATCACGTCGAGATACGCTACCGCGCGGCCTACACGGGTGGCCGTCAGCGCATCCGCACCGCAATTCCAATCGCCATAGACCAGCGGGCCGGGGCCCACCGCCTCGCGCACCTTGGTCAGGCGCTCAACGTCAGCCTGCCAGTCGCCATCGGCGCCGAGCTTGACTTGAAACTGTCGCATGCCTTGGTCAAAGGCGTCGCGGGCCATGCGTGCCATCTCGTCCGGGGCAATGCAGGTGATCGAGTGGTACAGCGGCATGTCCTTGACTGCCCGTCCGCCGAGCAGCGCAAAGAGCGGCAAGTTGGCGGCCTGGGCGGTCAGGTCCCAAAGTGCGGTGTCTAGCGCAGATTTTGCATAGTCATGGCCGATCAGGTGTTTGTTGAGGCGTTCCATCAGGGCTTCGGGGCCGACCGGGTCAGCGCCGATCAAAACGGGGATCATGTCCTCGATGGCCGGGATCACGCCCTTGGCATAGGCGGGCAGGTAGTGCGGGATCGGGCAGACTTCGCCCCAGCCTGAAAGGCCGGTGTCGGTGTCGAGCCTTACGACGACCGTTAGCGTGGTGTCACAGGTTTTGCCGTCCGCCATGTAATAGGTTTCATGGCTGGTCAGCGGCAATTCCCAGGCGGTGATGCGGGTGAGTTTCATGGCGCGTCTCCATGTGGTTGCGCCGCCTTTGGGGGCAGGGGGGCGTTGCCCCCCTCTGGACCTCTGGTCCATTCACCCCCCAGGATATTTTTGGCCAAAAGAAGCATCAGGGCATCTCGTAGCAAGCAACGGGGGCGCCAAGAGCGTCCTCGTCCGGGGCTACCCCGAGACCGGGCGTTTCCGGCAGGTGCAGGTGGCCATCGATATTGCGCGGCCCACGTCCGCCCGCGATGTCCACGGTCAGCATGTCCTGACAGGCCCAGACCGCGTGGCAGTTGGCGTCGGGGATGGTGGCGGCAAGGTGCAGCGCCTCGGTGTCGGCCAGCACAGAACCACCGGTGGCCATCACGAACATATCGATGCCATGGGCTAGCGCGACGTCGCGCATGCGGGCGGCTTTGGTCAAGCCGCCGACGCGGTTCAGTTTGATGCCAAAGATTTCGGCCAGCCCGTCGCGGGCGATGCGGGCGGCATCCTGCAGGGTGACAAGGCTCTCATCGACGCTGACCGGTGCGCTATGCAGCGGGCGGATCGCGGCGATGTCGTCGAGCGTTTCGCCGGGTTGTTCGAACATGACCTGCAGGTCTTCGGTCGCATGCATAACGCGCAGGGCCTGCTGGCGGGTCCAGCCGCGGTTGACGTCATAGAGTACGATCTCACCGGGCAGGCGGATCGATTCCACGTCACGGACGCGGGCGATATCCCGTTCCACGTCGCCGCCAATCTTGACCGAATGAGCGACATAGCCGCGCTGGCGGTAACGATCCATCACGGCGCGGGTTTCATCGACAGTTTTGGCCCCCACGGACGAGGCGATCGGGCGCGGCGTATGGCTGCCGCCGCCCATCAGATCGGCAATCGGCAGACCTGCGGCTTGGCCCGAGATGTCCCAGCAGGCCATGTCGATGGGGGACTTGGCGTAGAGATGGCCAGGCAGGGCAAGGTCCATGGCGCGCTCGACGTCCAGCACCCGACGTGGGTCCAGCCCGAGGATAAAAGGGGCCATGGTCTCGATCCCGGCGCGAATGCCGGGGCCGTGGGCAGGCACATATGTGTGGCCCCAAGGCGTGCCTTCGCCCCAGCCGGTCAATCCTGCGTCGGTCTCAACCTTGACCAATGTGGCGTCCAGCACCTCGAACTTCAGTCGCCCGCCTGAGAGCCAATAGGGGTGCTCGAGCGGCAGGTCGACATGGAAAACTGTGATGCGGGTGATTTTCATGTGGACCTCGCTTGGGGGTTGACGGTGGCGCGAGCGATGTGCCAAACAGCGCTCCTCAGAACGGAGAAGACCAATGGAAAGCAGTAGTCGGACATCATCACTTCTTTAAGGAGGGTGAAGCGGGAAGGTTCCCGCAGGCGACTGCTAATCGTTCTGTTCCTATTGGAATGTGGATCGAGACCACCGCCCTCCGCCATGTGCGGGAAGGTTTGTGCATCATAACTCATGCAGCCTCTCCCCATGTTGCAACAGGTGCGCCAAGACTGTCGAAATCTGGCGTAACGCCTAGGCCCGGAACATCCGTCGCATAAAGCCTACCGCCCATGGTTGATGGGCCTCCGATCCCGGTATTGCGTGTGTTGTAATTCATCAGGTCGGTCGAGTTGATCAGCATCTCGGGCGGTGTTGAGGTGGCAAAATGTGCCACGGCAGCGGTGGTGATCTGCCCGCCCCATGTATCCTCTGAAACAACTGGAATGCCGTGGTCGATCAGGAAATCACGCACCCGGCGGGCCTTGGACAGGCCACCAAGGTTGGAAATCTTCAGGCAACAGATCTCGGCACCACGATCATTCACGATGCGCCGAGCCATGTCGATCCCGGTGACACATTCGTCCAGTTTCATCGGCTGCTCGGCCACGCGGCGGACCTGTTGGCACTCTTCGTAAGTGTGACAGGGCTGTTCGAGGATAAAGTCCAGATCACGCGTCGCTCGCGCCACACGGATAGCATTGTCTACGCGCCAGCCCTGATTGGCGTCGGCCATGGCCTTTTCACCGGGTTTCAACAGGGGCACGACCTCACGAATACGGTCGATGTCCGTCACCCAGTCGCCACCCACCTTGATCTGAAACTGCCGGTAGCCGCTGGCCCGGTGCTGGTCCAGTTCCAGAATGGTCTCGGCAACGGATTTCTGGGGCGCCACCCGATACATCGGTGCGCCATCGGTCAACTTGCCCCCCATCAGCATCCAGATGGGCTGATCCGTTGCCTGTCCGAGAATGTCCCAGAACGCGGCATCAAATGGCGCCTTGGCATAGCCGTGCCCCTGAACCACGTGGTCCATCAGCCGCTCCATTCGGCCCAACTGACGCGGATCCTCGCCCAACAGCTTTGGGGCTGCGAGGCGGGCAAAGGCTTCCACCCCTTCGGAATGCGCCACCATGTAGTTCTCGCCGCAAGGGGTGAACTCACCACAGCCCTGCACTCCTGCGTCTGTATCTATTACCACAACACTGGCCATGGCCGTGTCGATGGCATTGCCCGCGCCCCAACCATAGGTGCCCCCCAAATAAGGCAGCGGTGTCTTATAGATGCGGATACGAGTGATCTTCATCTGTCGCCCTCTGGGTAGGTCAGCACCGGCTTTACGCCCATATTGCCGCGCCACAACACCAGCGCCATGAAAGGCGTGTCATGGGTTTGGGTGGCATGGGGGCGGTTGGATGGGTGGAACACATGGGTGCCCGCACCCAGTGTCTTGGGCGCGGCGCCGTCCATCAGGAACTCGGCCTCGCCGGCGAGGATGTAATAGATCTCTTCCGCCGGGTGATGGTGGAAGGGATAATAAAGTCCCGGCGGCATATAGACGACATAGGCGCCCATCTCGGGGGCCGCGAATGGCCCGCCCCCCCCAATCAGGCAGTAACAAGCAAAGCGTTGCATGAAATCGTCCCCCATGCGGGTGCCCTTGTAGGTCTCGCGCCACTGGGCTTGCGGGCTGGCCGCGATAAAGGCGTCGCGCAGGGCCGCCGTGGAGGGCAAGGCGGACAGGTTCGGGTCCTCTTCCATCAGCGCGGCAGCGGGGATGCGGTGGGGGATAACCTCTTGCGGGGCCAGTACTTCGGGCAAATCGCAGAACGCCTGCAACGCGGGCTCGGTGCTGTGCAGCACACGGAATTCGCGCAGCAGGGTTTGAAACGCGGGGTGGGTCATCTGTCCATCCTCGGCAGGTCCGCCAATCCCGGACCGCGCCACAGCACAAATGTCAGGATGGGCTTAACATGGGTCGTCATGGCATGGCTTTGCCTGCTGTCATGAGCCCGAGTCTGTCCGGGTTCCAGCGTAAGCGATCCGTCAGAACGGTGAAATTCGGCCCCGCCTGCCAGACAGAGGTACAATTCCTCGGCCTCGTGGCTGTGCCAGTCATAGTTCAAACCTTCACCCCAATAGGCGATATACCCCCGCAAGGATGAGCTGTTGAAATGCCCCGTCGGGCCAAACAGTTCGAAGTACCCATAGTGGTTGCGGAAGTGGGCGCCGACTTCTTCCTCGGTGTAGGTGCGTTTCCAGGCCGCCACACCCGAGGCCGCGCGCACCGCGTTGATCAGCGGCTGGGTCATGTCGATGCCCCTTAGAGGAGTTTCGGCTATGATTTTCGTGGCAGGGACGGGTCGTGCGGGCAGGTTGGCTGGGGCCAGATCCTCGGGCCAGGGTGCGTAATCTCTGAGATCCGCATGATTGGCATGCAATTGCCGCGCGGCCTCCAGCACTGCCCCAAGTCCACTCATGGCACCACCACGATATTACCGGTGTGTTTCTTAGCGATAAAAGCCGCTTGCGCCTCACGCAGCTCTGACAGGCGGTAGGTCGCTGCCAGCGCGGGCTTAACTTCACCCGCCTCGATGTATTTGACGAGGTTTTGCGTGACGATGGGATCGATCACGGTTGAACCGGTGAATGTGAGGTCACGCAGGTAAAACGTCCGCAGGTCGAAATTCACCATTGGGCCGGCGATGGCACCGGAACAGGTGTACCGCCCGCCGCGTTCGAGGATATCGATCAGGGTGGGCCAATAGTCGCCGCCCACGACATCCGCCACAACGGTGATTTTCTCATCCCCCAGTGCCGCGCGCAGGTCTTTCGGTCCGCGCGGCAGGATGCGATCTGGACCTAGTTCGGCCACATCCGCGTGTTTCGCCTCGGACGCCAAGGCAATCACCCGCGCACCTCTGCGTTTCGCCAGTTGCACCAATGCACCGCCAACACCACCCGAGGCGCCGGGTACCAGAACCGTATCCTCTGCGCCGACATTGGCGCGGGTCAACATGCCTTCGGCGGTCGAGTAAGAACAGGAAAACGTCGCCAGTTCCGCGTCGCTGAGATCGGACCTCACGGCGATTACGTTGGTCGACGGGATCACCGTGTACTCGGCATAGCCCCCATCCAATTCCGAGCCGTAATAGCCTGTCTTGTCCTTGTTGTCTGGATCGTCCGGATCGCGCAGCCAGTTGTCGGTGATCACACGTTCACCAACGCGGGCAGAGGCGACGCCCTCACCGACAGCAACGATCTCACCGCAGACATCCGCACCCTGAATGCGTGGGAAGGTCAGTGGGCGGCCACCCCATGTGGGGTCATCTTCGTCGACCTCATCAAAGGCCCCGCCCGTAGTGGCCTCGTCCACAGCCTTAGAGTACCAGCCCGACCGGGTGTTGACGTCAGTATTGTTCATCCCACAGGCGCCAACCCGGATCAGCACCTGACCCGGCGCTGGGCTGGGGGTCGGCCAGTCCTCGTGCCAGTGATATTGGTCCAGATCGCCGTGGCCCATCAGAACCATGGCTTTCATTGTGGTTGGGATTGTCATGCGCGTTGTCCTTTGTTTCGGGCTGGGGAGGGGCCAGCCCCCATCGCGCAAAAGCGCGGTTCCCCCGGAGTATTTCTGGCAATACGATCAGCTGGTTACTCTGCGGCCTCCATCACCGTGTCTGCCCTTGGGCGTTCGGATTTGGGGTCATACTTGGCTTCTCCTAGAATGCGGCCCGCACGGGGTTCTCCGGCAACGATCACCGTGACCTCGGTGCCGGGGGAAGCGGCATGGGGTTTGAGGTATGCAAAGGCGAGAATCTTGCCGACAGAATGTCCATAGGCGACCGAGGCCGTGGAGCCGACGACCTTGCCGTCCAGCATGACGGCTTCGCCACCGTGACCGTCCTCAACCCCATCGGGGTCGATTTCCAGATAAGCACAGATCCAGGGTTGCTGCGGGCTTGCAGCGCTTGCGCGGGTGGCCTCAACCCCGAGGTAGTCTTTGTCGAGTTTGACAAAGCGCATGACATTGGCTTCGGGCAGGGTAACTTCATTGGTAAGCTCGCTCGCACCGGGGAAGGCCTTTTCCATGCGCAGGCTATTCATCGCGAAAGAGCCGTAGTTCTCGATGCCATGCGCTTCGCCAGCTGCCCAGAGCGCTTTGTAGACATCGACACAGGCCGCATCCGGCATATGAAGTTCCCAGCCCAGCTCGCCCGCATAAGACATGCGGAAGGCCCAGATCTTTTGACCTGCCACGGTGATTTCCTGCGCCGACAGCCAGCGGAAGCCAGCGTTTGAGAGGTCCGCATCGGTGCACTGCGCCAGTACATCGCGCGCGCGGGGGCCATTCAGCGACAGCGCCGACCAGTCCTCGGAGAGCGTGGTGATGGTGGCATCTGCGCCATTGAGGTTGTGGGTCAGGTGATCCACCAGACGCTGTTCAAAGAAGGCCGCACAAACGAGGTAGTATTTGTCCGCAGCCATACGCACGATTGTGGTTTCCAACTCGACCCGACCCCGACGGTTCAGCATGTGGGTGAGGGTGATCGAACCATCCTTTTGCGGCATCTTGTTGGCGGTCAGGCGATCCAGCAGCGCGTAGGCGTCCGGCCCCGACACCTGCACCTTGGTAAAGGCGGTCACGTCCATGATGCCCACCCGCTCGCGCACAGCACGGCACTCGGCGGCGACCATGTCAAAGACCTCGTTGCGTTTGAACGAATAGTGGTCCTGTTGCGCCACCCCGTCACGGGCAAACCAGCGCGGGCGTTCGTGGCCAAAGACCTCCTCATAGACCGCGCCCTTTTGCTTCAGCATTTCATAAAGTGGCGAGGGCTTGATTGGTCGCCCCTCCAGCCTGTTGAAATGTGGAAAGGGGATCTCGTGGCGCAGCTTGTAATCCTCATGCGCCTTGATGACCTGCCAGTCCTTCTTGGCATAAGACCCGAACCGGCGCGGATCATAGTCGCGCATGTTGAAGTCGGCCGCACCGTGGACCATCCATTTTGCCAGCTCGCGGGTCAGCCCTGGCCCCCAACCAATACCAATCTGCGTGCCGCAGCAGCACCAGTAGTTCTGCACACCGGGCGCCGGGCCGACCATCGGGTTGCCATCGGGCGGGTGCGAGATTGCGCCATGCACCTCGCGGGTGATCCCTAGATCAGCAAAAATCGGCATCCGCTCCAGCGAGTTTTCCAGCCACGGCATCACCCGGTCATAATCCGCCTCGAACAGCCAGTTCTCATAGTCCCACGGGCATTCGTCATGCCAGACCGAATTCGAGCTCTCTTTCTCGTAGATCCCGATCAGACCCTTTTTCTGTTCCATGCGGATATAGCCCGAGACCTGTTTGTCATCGCGGATTACCGGCAGCTCGCAGTCAAGGTTCTGAAACTCCGGCACCTCTTCGGTGACAAAGTAATGGTGCGTCATCGAGGTCATCGGCAGTTGCAGGCCCGACCATTCGCCCATTTGCCGGGCATAAGTACCACCCGCGTTGACCACATGTTCGCAAGTGATCGTGCCTTTCTCGGTCTCCACGACCCATTCGCCCGAGGCAGATTGCGTGATGTTGGTGGCGCGACAATGACGGAAGATCTTCACGCCTTTTTGACGTGCACCTGTGGCCATTGCCATAGTCACGTTGGATGGATCCACATGGCCATCATCCGGCGTGTATAGCGCGCCCAAAACGCCCTCAAGATTATAGAAGGGGTGCTTTTCGGCAATGAAGTCCGGCCCCACCAACTCAATGTTGAATCCTAGCGCACGACCGACTGACAGCGTGTGGCGCAGCCAGTCCATCTCATCCGTCGTATAGGCCAGCCGGAACGATCCGCAGCCATGCCATGTCACCGCCTGGCCGGTCTCGGCTTCAAGCGCGCCGGAATAGAGACCGATGTTGTAATCCACCATCTTGCCCAAGCCGTAAGAGCTGGTCGAATGCGTGATCTGCCCGGCTGCGTGCCATGTTGAGCCGCTGGTTAGCTCGGCCTTTTCCAAGAGCACTGTGTCCTCGCCCCAGCCTTCGTGGGCCAGATGATAGGCAAGGCCGCAGCCCATCACACCGCCGCCAACAATGACAACGCGCGCGGTTGCGGGCAGGTCTTTTTTCGACATCTCAAAGTTCCTGTTAATCGAGTCGCATTTCTTCTCGACAGGCTAAGCAATCATTTGTACCATCGTCAATCATGAATGACACAAATGTATCAAATGCCGTCCTGACCCGTCTCTCAAACGAGTACGAAGACCTCACCCCCGAGGCGCAAAAGGCTGCACGCTATGTGCTTGAAAATCCACGCGATGTGGGGGTCAGTACCGTGCGTGAAATTGCCGAGGCCGCACAGGTCAAACCCAACACCGTGGTGCGTATGGCGCGTCAGGTTGGGTTCGAAGGCTACGACGATTTCCGTGAACCTTTCCGCGAGGCGATTCGCCGGGGGCAGGCGTCGTTTCCTGATCGTGCACGCTGGTTGCAGGACATTCGCGCTCAGGGTGAACTGGGTGGCCTCTACGCCGATATGGTCACCAGTGCCTTGCGAAACATCGAAGAAACCTTTGCCGGGATCGCCGAAGAAGACCTACGCATTGCCGCCGAAGCCATTTGGGGTTCGCGGCGGGTGTTCACGCTCGGGGTGGGGGTCAACAACTCCAATGCCCGCAATTTCACCTATCTCGCTTCGACCGGCATGGTGCAGTTCCACGCCATTCCACGCCCCGGCTCAACGCCGATTGATGACATCGCCTGGGCGGATGAGCGGGACGTCCTGATTGCCATTACCTGCGCGCCCTACCGACAAGAGGTGGTCTCAGCAGTACAGGTCGCCAAAGAACAGGGGATGCGGGTGGTCGGCATCTCGGACTCACTGGCGTCGCCCATCATCCGGGCAGCGGATTTCGGATTTGTGGTGACAG
Organism: uncultured Shimia sp.; assembly: GCF_947498095.1. Classification (GTDB taxonomy): domain Bacteria; phylum Pseudomonadota; class Alphaproteobacteria; order Rhodobacterales; family Rhodobacteraceae; genus Shimia. The sequence continues at coordinate 74,892 of NZ_CANMJE010000002.1, forward strand.
CGGACACGCCACAATTCTTTCCCTCATCCGTCTCGACCATCGCGCTTTTGGAAACGCTTCTCAGCTTCGTTATTGCGTCGGCCAGCCCTGAGATCGTCACCCGTGTCGAAAAATTCCACCAACGCCGCCATCAGCTCGGCATTTACCATGAGGATCCGTCATGAATGCACCGTTGACCCATTCACTGGACGCCCGTTATTACACTGACCCTGCGATCTATGAGAACGAAATGCAGGGCCTTCTTTCGCGCACGTGGCAGTTCGCGCTGCACCTGTCGCAGATCCCGAATGCCGGGGATTATCAGGCGTTTACCATTGCCGATCAAAGCCTGTTCGCCATCCGGGGCCGGGATGAGGTTGTGCGGGTCTTCTATAATGTCTGCCAGCACCGGGCGCATGAAATGGTGACCGGCTCGGGCAACACCCGCGTCGTGGTCTGCCCCTATCACGCATGGACCTATGAGCTGACGGGGGACTTGCGCGCCGGGCCGAATATCAAATCGGTTCCGGGCTTTGACAAATCCGAGATCTGCCTGACCGAGGTCCGTTCTGAGGATTTCCACGGTTTCCTCTTTGTGAATCTCGACGACGACGCCGCGCCAATGGACGACTGGTATCCCGGCGTGCGCGAGGAAATCGCCGAATACGTGCCGCATATCCGTGATCTGGCACCGCTGGAATGGGTCGAATGTCCTGAAAAATGCAACTGGAAAGTCTCGGTCGAAAACTATTCCGAATGCTACCACTGTCCGATGAATCACGCGACCTTTGCCGAGGGAGTCATCAAACCGGAAACCTATGACATTCAGCCTGATGCAGGTGGTGGCTATGTGCTGCGCCATATTACCGAATGCCAACCACCGGAAAAGATGACCTATCCGATTGACCTCAGCGTGCCGCATGCGGGCGACTATCAAAGCTGGTTCCTGTGGCCGATGTTTTCATTCCAGTGCTATCCGGGCAACGTCCTGAACACCTATCACTGGCGCGCTGACACGCATGATACCTGCACGGTCTGGCGCGGCTGGTACACGGTGGGCGGCATTGATGACCCGGTGATCCGGGACCTCGCCGTGCAGGACCGCGAAACCACCGTCGAGGAAGACATCCGTCTGGTCGAAAGCGTGCAGCGCGGTCTCAGGTCAAAGGGCTACAAGCCCGGTCCGCTGGTGGTTGATCCCAACTGCGGCGTCAGCTCCGAACACTCGATTTTGCGCTTGCAACAATGGATGCGCGAAGCAGTGGATTCATAAAGAAACCCTTAAGAAAGCAGGGGTCTCCATGTTGTACAACTTGGAGAACCCTCCGAAAAAATGTAGTACAACTTGGTCATTTTGGCCTCTAGGGACAGGAAACGCGCAAATGTTAATGCCTTCTGAATGGCGCCCTGAGCACAAGCTGTTCCCGCATCAGGTTGGCTTTACTTGTCCGCCATTTGACTATGACGCCGCCCCCTCTGACTTCTTACGCATGGCGCCCGAGAGCGTGGGTGTGCACGGCTGGATGCTGCATGCGCCGGACTACAAACATGGGCTTGATCAACGAAAACAAAACTTTGGTATGTTGGATGACTTTGTGCACTGCATGTCCCGCAACGGCGTCGATGTGGCGGGACAGGTGGGGTCAAACTGGGTGCATGCCAGTGGACTTGGCGTCGAGGGTATCCGTGACCATTGCGAAAAACTCTCCGAAAAACATGGGATTAGATTTCACATGGCCGGCTATGCCATGGTCGAAGCCCTACGGGAAATGAACGTCGAAAAGGTTGCCCTGAACGCGGCTTACCACTGGCCCGCATGGTGGCAGGGCACGGTCGGTTTCCTGAAAGAGGCCGGGTTTGACGTGCTCTGGGCAGGCAACTTTCATGATCAGGGGTGGTTTACAGATCAGGATGAAGTGAATTCTTACCGTTGGGTGTTCGACGGCGATTTGGCAATGAAATCATTCACTTACGTCGCCGAACAGGCCCCGGATGCCGACGCCTATCTGATAAACGGCATGTGCAATTTCCGCTCGGGTCCCCATGGTCAACCCCAACGCCCCGTGCACTTGACCCGCCAACTCGAAGCCGCGCTGAGCAAACCTGTTATTGGCCACGACACCGCGCTTTACTGGCGTATTTTCAAGAGCCTAGGTCTTGGCCCCGTAACCCCGCAAGGTCAGCTGCTGGAGAGCCTCAATGCATAAAATCGTCGCCCTCTGGGCTGTCCCCCGCTCGACCTCCACCGCCTTTGAATGGATGATGCGTCAGCGCGGTGACATGGACTGCCTGCACGAACCCTTTGGAGAGGCATGGTATCAGGGTGAGGATCCCATGTGGCATCGTTTCGCGCCGGGAGAGGTCACAACCCCTAGCCTGACGTTGGACTCAGTTTGGCAGGACATCCAGCACCGCGCCACAAACGGGCCTGTCTTCGTCAAGGATTTTCCTCATTATATCAATCACATGTGGACGCCCAACTTTCTGTCGAATTTCACGCATGCCTTCCTGATCCGCGATCCCGCACTGACCATCACGTCGATGTTTGCCAAGTGGCCGGACTTTCACGAAGGCGAAGTTGGCTTCCCCGAACAACGCGCATTGTTCGACCTTTTGTGGGCCTTGAACGGCACCCCGCCTCCGGTCATCGACAGTGGCGATCTGCTGGAGAACCCCCATGACATGACACAGGCGTTTTGCAAAGCAGTGGGAATCCCCTTTATCCCACAGGCGCTTAGCTGGGAACCGGGCGGAGACCCCTCAGCCCACAGCTGGTGGGACGGTGGATCTTTCCATGGGAACCTTGCGCAGTCTACTGGCCTCAAACCGCAAAAGCGCAAATACGTGAACCTTGATGAAACGCCTGATCGCGTTCGGCAGGTACACCGCCGCATGAAACCGCACTATGATCACCTCTACGAGCACCGCATCGTGTTGTAACAAGGGGGTCCTGATGGCGGACACATACGAACTGCACTACTGGCCCATCCCGTTCCGCGGCCATTTTATCCGCTACGTTCTGGCCTACGTTGGCGCGACATGGACAGAGCCGAATTTCCCGGAGATGGCGGCGTTCAAGGATCGCCCTGTTGCCGAGAAACCCTATCCATTTATCGCGCCACCTGTCCTGCACGATCAGGAAAAGGATATTTGGGTCAGTCAGTTGCCGGCGATCATGATGTATCTTGGCCGCAAACATGATCTCCTGTCAGACCCCGATCAAACCCTGCGCCTGATCTGTGACGGTTCAGACATCCTGTTCGAGATCACCCGTGGTCACGGGGCGCAAATGTGGGATCGTGAAGCCTGGGAGGCGTTTTTGCCACGGCTTGAGACATGGATGCAGTTGCACGAACGCTTGGCGGTCGAATTTGGCACGACGGCCGGGCAGGGGTACATGTTCGGCGCAGATCGTCCCATGCTTGCCGATCTGTCGCTCGCAGCCCTCTGGCACACCATGATTGACCGTCTGCCGACCCTGCGCGACCTCCTGCACGTTCAGGCGCCAACTGTCGAAGGCCTCGTGGATCGTATCGCCTTAGTCCCCGAGGTCGCGGCCTTACGTGCGCAATGGGCGGATAGTGACCCACGCTATTGCGCTGGCCAGATTGAACGCTCTCTTTTTGAAATACTGGAATAAGGAAATCCTATGAGCCTGTTTGACGAAGACCTGTTTCTACAGGGGCTTGAGCAACGTAAATCCACCCTCGGCGCGGAATACGTGGAAAAGAACCTTGCTGCCGCAGATGATTTTACCCGCCCGTTTCAAGAGGCGATGACTGCTTGGTGCTGGGGGTTTGGCTGGGGGGATGACGTCATCGATGCCAAAACGCGATCGATGATGAACCTCTCCATGATTGGCGCCCTCGGCAAAATGCATGAATGGGAAATCCATTGTAACGGTGCACTGAACAACGGCGTTACCAAAGAAGAGATACGCGCCATCATTCATGTGGTCGGGATCTACTGTGGTGTGCCGCAGTCTCTGGAATGCTTCCGCGTGGCGCGAAAGGTGCTGGATGAGCGCGGCATGCTCTAGGTCCACCACGACAATCTCAAGAATTTGGGCGCGGGCGACTGCGCCCTTTCTTTTGCCTGAAAGAACTGTGTGGGAATTTATGGTCCTGAAATGGGAGTTGGTTCCTCAATAGGCGAATCAAAAGCGTTTTCTTGCAGGTGTTATTGGTTGAGAGCCCGCCCGGGTATGAGAGTTTTCCAGAAATTTGTAAAAATGATGGGAAATTACGGGCACATAAGTAAGTGCCTCAAATACCCTCTATTTGGTTGGGTTGTTTCGTGGAGCCACAATATCTAGTAGTCAGATTTGTGATTTTAACCCCAATACCTTGTTTTTCAGGGGGTCAGAGAACAAGATATTGTGTGATTTCCCAAAAAAAGTTGTTGTTTCCCATCTATTCCCATGCAATACCTAATTCACACGATGAGGACGGGAATAAAGAGGGGCGACAAAGACCCCGAAAAACTCCCAAGTCAGGTTTCATACAGGCACCCGCTTTCATCGAACCAAGAGATCCGGCGCGCGGGCGAGCAGACATCCCCCCAGGTGGCGCGCGCAGCTGGACACCCCGCTAAGACGGGACGAGGGCGGCGGTTGATCAGTGGCAGCAGATCAACCGCCGTTTCCCGTCTAGGGGGTCTGAAACAACAAGCACGGGGACAGGAAGGGACCGGCTCGCAGTGGCACGCAGGTTCAGAGGCGAAAGCGACCACAAGGTCGATGCGAAGGGCAGGGTGTCTATCCCCGCCTCGTTTCGGCGTGTGATCGAGGCATGTGACCCGGACTGGACCGATGGTCTCGCGCCGCGCCTAATCCTTGTCTATGGCGGCGCCACCCGTGACTATCTCGAAGGCTTCACCGTTGAGGCGATGGATGAGGTCGACGACAAGATTTCCAAATTTCCCCGCGGCTCGGCCAAGCGTAAAGCGATGGAACGGCTCTATTCTGCGCAATCTGTTGAGATTGTAGTGGATGAGACCGGACGCATTGTTCTTCCGGCCAAGCTGCGCGAAAAGATCGGCCTTGATGGCATGGCCCGCTTTGTGTCTTCGGGCGATACGTTCGAGATTTGGCAGCCCGATGCCTATGACGCCTCGATTGAGGCTCTGGACGAAGAGGGGTTTGACCCAGAGCTTGACCCATCGGCCTATCTGGATGGGGATCAGGGCTGATATGGCCCAGGACAAAGCACATATCCCGGTGCTTATCGACGCAATCCTGAAACACTGTGCGCCCATCGATGGTGTTTGGCTGGACGGCACGTTTGGTGCAGGCGGCTACACACGCGCCTTGCTGGATGCAGGCGCGGACAAGGTGATCGGCGTTGACCGGGATCCTTTGGCGTTTGAGATGGCAGCAAGCTGGGTCGAAGGCTATGGCCGCCGCATCGAGATGGTGCAGGGTGTCTTTTCACGGATGGATGAATACGCCAGTGACCTCGATGGTGTCGTGCTGGATCTCGGCGTGAGTTCCATGCAATTGGACCTGGCAGAGCGTGGGTTTTCGTTTCTGCGCGATGGTCCCTTGGACATGCGCATGTCTCAGGACGGCCTGAGCGCCGAAGACATTGTCAATCAGGCCACCGCCGAAGAGCTGGCGGACATTCTGTTCCACTATGGTGAAGAGCGTGCAAGTCGCCGCATCGCACGAGCGATTGTACGAGAACGCGAGATCGACCGCATCACATCAACCTTGCGCCTTGCCGAGATCGTTGAGGGATGCCTGCCGCGTTCCAAGCCCGGACAATCGCACCCGGCGACCCGCAGCTTTCAGGGGCTGCGGATCGCGGTGAACGATGAATATGGCGAGTTGTTTCGTGGGATGATGGCTGCCGAGCGGGCATTGAAGCCCGGAGGCTTGCTGGCTGTTGTGACCTTCCATTCGATCGAAGACCGCATGGTCAAACGCTTTATGCAGGCCCGCGCGGGACGCACGGGCAACGTCAACCGCTATGCGCCGGAAACCGAGCGCGAGGCACCGGCGTTTGAGCTGATTACACGCAAGGCTGTTGGCCCGGAAGATGATGAGCTGGAGATCAATCCACGGTCACGCTCCGCTAAATTGCGCGTCGCGCGTCGCACTGATGCAGAACCGGGCCGCGTCGATGAAAAACAGATTGGAATGCCAACACTTGGAGGGCGCCGCTGATGCGGAGCATGATCTTCTTTTTGACCACTTTGGCTGTGATTGGGTTGGCTGTTTGGGCTTACCGCGAAAACTATCGCACGCAGGATGTCATCGCCCAAACCGAACGGTTGCAACGTGAGATTGGCGAAGCGCGGTCAAGGTTGGCCGTGTTGCGCGCGGAATGGGCCTATTTGAACCGTCCGGACCGTCTGCGAGATCTGGCAGAACTGAACTTTGACCGGTTGCAACTTTTGCAATTGCGCCCTGACCAGTTCGGCAAGATTGATCAGGTCAGCTATCCGCCCGCGGAAAAGATCGACTTTACCGGTGTTGTGGACGTGTCCTCGCAAACCGACGCGGAGGATTGGCCATGATCCGAACACCTCTTCGTCCATTGGCCCGAATTCTTTGGGCGCGTGATACCGGTGAGAACCCGGACGCAATTGAGCGTGAAAACATCCGTCTGCGTCATGAAGAAATGCGTGACAAGGCCCGCAACCGTGCCGAGGGGCGTTTGCTGGTTCTGTCTATCGCGTTTTTGGCTGGGTTTTTGACCGTTGGTGCGCGTATGGGCGCGCTTGCGTTCTCCGAAGCTCAAGAGCCCCGTGCCAGTGCTGCTGGGTCGCAGATCGCTGCGCAACGCGCCGATATCGTTGACCGCAAGGGCCGCATCCTCGCCACCAATCTTGAAACGCATTCGCTTTACGCGCAGCCGCACCAGATGATCGACAAGGAAAGAGTGGCCCAAGAACTGGTGTCGATCTTTCCCGACCTGAAAGAAGAACGCCTGATAAAGGATTTTACTGGGAAGCGTAAGTTCCTGTGGATCAAGAAGAAAATCAGCCCTGAGCAGAAACAGGCCGTGCATGACATCGGTGATCCGGGGTTGTTGTTTGGTCCGCGTGAAATGCGGCTTTATCCCAATGGCAAACTTGCGGCACATGTGCTGGGTGGCGCCAGCTTTGGCAAAGAGGACGTGCGCGCGGCTGAGTTGATTGGTGTGGCCGGCGTTGAGAAGTATTTTGATGAGGCGCTGCGCGATCCTGCCAACGGTGGCAGGGCATTGACGCTGTCCCTGGACCTCACGGTTCAGGCCGCGTCAGAGCGTGTGCTGTACGGCGGCATGAAACTGTTGAATGCCAAAGGGGCCACGTCGGTTCTGATGGACGTCCACACGGGTGAGATTATCTCGCTGGTCAGCCTGCCGGACTTTGACCCCAATGCGCGCCCGCGCCCACCGACCGAAGGCAACCCCAGTGATAGCCCGTTGTTCAACCGCGCTGTTCAGGGACTTTATGAGCTTGGGTCGACGTTCAAGATTTTTACCGCCGCGCAAGCGATGGATATTGGCATTGCCAACCCCTCAACAATGGTGAAAACCGCAGGGCCGCTGAAATGGGGCAAGTTCAAAATCCGCGATTTCCGCAACTACGGCTCTGAGTTGTCGCTGACCAAGGTCATTGTAAAGTCGTCCAATATTGGCACGGCACGCATGGCACAGGTCATTGGTGGAGAGCGCCAACAGGATTTCCTGCGCGACCTGGGTTTCTTTGATCCCACGCCTTTGGAAGTGGTTGAGGCCAAGGGCGCACAACCCTTGCTTCCTAAGAAGTGGTCAGAATTGTCTGCAATGACAATCTCTTATGGCCACGGGTTGTCTTCCAGCCCGTTGCATTTGGCCGCCGGATACGCGGCGATTGCCAATGGTGGCAAACGTGTGGTTCCAACCATCCTGCGCCGTGACGCGCCTCAGGATGGCGCGCGCATCATGTCCGAGGCCTCGGCTCAGGCGGCGCGTGTCATGTTGCGAAAGGTTGTGACCGAAGGCACAGCATCCTTTGGTGAGGTTCCGGGCTACGCAGTGGGTGGCAAGACCGGCACCGCGGATAAACCCAAAGAACGCGGGGGCGGGTACTACGAAGACAAGGTAATCGCCACTTTTGCCTCAATGTTTCCGGCGCATGATCCCAAGTACGTGCTGATCGTGACATTGGATGAGCCCGTTGAGACGTCTGGCCCGGAACCACGCCGCACCGCTGGTTGGACCGCCGTTCCCGTTGCCGCCGAAATGATCGGCCGTATCGCACCGCTTTTGGGAATGCGTCCCGAAGTTGAACCCGGGCAACTGGCTGGTATAACCCTGACATCAAACTAACGCCGAAGAACGGCACGCACAGGGGCAGGGCTGATGGCAGAGACGGCAAAACCTTTATCCGATCTGGGGCTGACTGCCAGCGCCGCACGCAATCCGACAATCACCGGCTTGGCCGTGGACAGCCGCGAGGTGAAAGACGGGTTTCTCTTTGCAGCTCTTCCTGGGACCCGTGTTCATGGCGGAGAGTTCATTCAATATGCTCTGCGCATGGGCGCAACTGCGATCCTGACCGATGCCGAAGGCGCACGACTCGCAGCGACTGAACTTTCTGCGTCGGATGCAGCGCTTGTTGTGGCCGAGGATCCACGTCAGGCACTGGCCTATACCGCTGCCTTGTGGTTCGCAGAACAGCCCGGCGTGATGGCCGCCGTCACCGGCACCAACGGCAAAACCTCGGTTGCGACGTTCCTGCGCATGATCTGGCAAGAATTGGGCCTTGAGGCCGTCAATCTTGGCACTACCGGGGTTGAAGGCGACTTTCAGGCGCCGCTCAATCATACCACGCCCGAGCCCGTCACCTTGCACCGTACATTAGCTGCGGTTTGTGAGGCAGGGGTCGAGTTTGCGGCAATGGAGGCCAGCTCGCACGGGCTGGAACAACGTCGTTTGGACGGGGTGCAATTGCGGGCGGGCGGGTTCACCAATTTCACACAAGACCACCTGGATTACCACGACAGCTTTGACGATTACTTTGCCGCCAAGGCCGGGCTTTTTGCCCGTGTGTTGCCCGAAGACGGCATGGCGGTGATCAACATCGATGACGCACGCGGCGTGGACATGGCCGCCATCGCCAGCGCCCGTGGGCAAGAAGTAATGACCGTTGGCCGCGATGGCGCCGATCTGGTGTTAGACGCCCAACGCTTTGACGCCACAGGCCAGGACATTCGCTTTACGTTCCGGGGCAGATCCTACATGGTTCGGTTGAACCTGATTGGCGGGTTTCAGGCGGAAAATGTGTTGCTAGCCAGCGGCTTAGCGATAGCTTGCGGAGCTGAGCCTGAACGCGTTTTTGAGGTTCTGGGCGAGCTTAAAACCGTACGTGGACGCATGCAGCTGGCGGCGACGCGCGAGAATGGTGCGGCGGTCTTTGTTGACTACGCTCACACACCCGACGCCGTCAAAACCGCGCTTCAGGCCATGCGCCCCCACGTCATGGGCCGCCTTGTCGCCATTGTCGGCGCGGGCGGGGACCGGGATGCCGGAAAGCGTCCCCTGATGGGGCAAGCTGCGACCGAAAACGCCGACGTGGTGTTCGTCACCGACGATAATCCGCGTAGTGAAGACCCGGCCAGCATCCGTGCGATGGTGATGGAGGGCGCGCCTGACGCGACCGAAGTGGGTGATCGTGCCGAGGCCATCCTGCGCGCCGTGGACGCTTTGCAACCGGGTGACGCCCTGTTGATCGCGGGCAAGGGCCATGAAAGCGGGCAGATCATCGGTGACGACGTCTTGCCCTTTGACGATGCTGAACAGGCAAGCGTGGCTGTGGCCGCATTGGATGGAGGGTTCGCATGAGCCTCTGGAGCGCAACCGAGGCCGCCGCCGCGACTGGAGGTCAGGCAGTCGAAAATTGGAGCGTTGAAGGCGTGTCGATTGACACGCGTACGATTGAACCCGGCGATCTGTTTGTCGCGCTGAAAGCCGCGAGAGATGGGCATGACTTTGTGGCTCAGGCTTTGGCCAAGGGCGCAGGGGCGGCGCTCGTCTCTCACATTCCCGAGGGTGTTTCTCAAAATGCGCCTTTGCTGATTGTAGATGACGTCTTGGAAGGCCTTGAGAAGTTGGGTCAAGCCGGACGTGAAAGGACAAAGGCGCGCGTGGTCGCAGTAACCGGATCGGTGGGCAAAACATCCACCAAGGAAATGCTGCGCGCAATCTTGTCGGGACAGGGCCAAACCCACGCCAGTGTCGCCAGCTACAACAATCATTGGGGAGTTCCGCTGACGCTGGCGCGCATGCCTGCCGACACCGAGTTTGCCGTGATTGAAATTGGCATGAACCACCCCGGTGAGATTTCACCGCTGGCGAAAATGGCACGACCACATGTGGCGCTGATCACGACGGTGGCCGCCGTACACCTTGAGGCCTTTGCGAACGTGGACGGGATTGCCATCGAAAAGGCCGCACTCATGGATGGGGTGGAGCCGGGCGGCCTCGCTGTATTGCCTGCCGATATTGCGACCGCATCAATCCTGATGGAAAAAGCGCAAAGTCTTGGTGTCGCCGTTGAAACGTTCGGGGAAACTGCCCCGGACTGGGTTCTTGAACAGGTCACGCTGAGCGGAGACAAGACGATTGCGCAGGCAAGGGCGCATGGCGATGTCCTGATTTACAAGATCAACTCTGCGGGCCGCCATTTTGCAATGAATGGCCTTGGAGCACTGGCGGCAGCGCAAGGCTTGGGTGCGGATCTCGCGATTGCGACGGCAGATCTCGGCCGTTGGGTGCCGTTCACGGGGCGAGGCGCGCGCGAAACGATTTGGCTCGATCCGGTCGAAACCGATCAGACGCTGGACCTGATTGACGATGCCTATAACGCCAATCCGACCTCACTGGGGGCCGCAATGGACGTTCTGGCGGCAGCTGAAACTAAGAACGGATTGGGGCGCATTGGCCGGGGGCGGCGCATCGCCTTTGTCGGGGACATGAAAGAACTTGGCCCTCTGGAGACCCAGATGCATGCCGAGATGGCGCGCCATCCAGCAATGGACGAGATCGACATCGTGCATTGCGTTGGCCCGTTGATGCAGCACTTACACGACGCGCTGCCATTGGATAAACGCGGATCATGGACAAACACCAGCGACGAGATGGCCCAAAACATTCGGAACCTCGTGGATGCCGGCGATTGTGTGCTGGCCAAGGGCTCTTTGTCGATGGGATTGGCCAAGGTGGTTGACGCGATCCGCAAACTGGGCCATCCCGCCCCGCAATCAAGTGATGAGGACGCATAATGCTCTATTGGCTGACGGCTCTGTCGGATGGCGGCGATTTTTTTAATCTGTTCCGCTACATTACCTTTCGCGCCGGTGGGGCGTTTCTGACGGCACTGCTGTTTGGGTTCATGTTCGGGCGGCCGCTGATCAACGTATTGCGCCGTAAACAGGGCAAGGGTCAGCCGATCCGCGAAGACGGGCCTGAGGGGCATTTCGTCAAAGCCGGAACCCCGACGATGGGCGGCTTGCTGATTGTGGGTGCCTTGCTCACGTCAACGCTGCTCTGGGCGCGGCTGGATAATGGCTTTGTGTGGCTGGTTCTTTTTGTGACGCTGGCCTACGGGCTAATCGGATTTGCCGATGACTATGCCAAAGTGTCCAAGCAGAATACGGCGGGTGTTTCAGGTAAGGTGCGGTTGTTGCTGGGCTTTATCATCGCGGCACTTGCCGCGTGGTGGGCCTCGTATCTGCAGCCCGAAGAGATGCAAATGCGACTGGCCTTGCCTTTCTTCAAAGACGTGCTGATCAACCTCGGTTTTTTCTTCGTTCCCTTTGCAATGATTGTCATTGTTGGCGCGGCCAATGCGGTGAACCTGACCGACGGTCTTGACGGATTGGCCATCATGCCGGTGATGATCGCAGCGGGCACTTTGGGCATCATCGCCTATGCGGTGGGGCGGGTCGATTTCACGGAATACCTTGATCTGCACTACGTGCCGGGAACTGGCGAAATCCTTATCTTCACAGCGGGAATCGCAGGCGGAGGCCTAGGGTTCCTGTGGTACAACGCCCCCCCAGCAGCTGTGTTCATGGGAGATACCGGCTCGCTGGCACTCGGGGGGGCCTTGGGTGCGATCGCCGTGGCCACGAAACACGAACTGGTTCTGGGAATCGTTGGAGGATTGTTCGTCCTCGAAGCGCTTTCGGTGATCATTCAGGTGCTCTATTTCAAACGCACGGGCAAACGAGTATTCCTCATGGCCCCGATCCATCACCACTATGAGAAAAAAGGTTGGTCCGAGCCTCAGATTGTGATCCGGTTCTGGATCATTTCCCTGATCCTCGCCATGATCGGCCTCGCCACACTGAAGGTGCGCTAAGAGCAATTTGTACCGTTGTGTACAAGTTCTTGTCTCCACCCTTTGGCGAGGTTCTGGTGAATCGCACGCGGTTTTTGATGCCGTGTTCTGCACCCTCTCGGGCTGGGCGCGACGAAAGTGGACAGTGGGTCATTCCGTCCACCCACCTTCCCAACGGCATTCCAATCAGTTACCCATATCCCAGCATGAAATGAGGGCGTTGGCATGATCCCGGTCAGAGGGTTTGACAATCAGAAGGTGGCGGTTCTGGGGCTTGGACGCTCGGGGTTGGCGACGGCGCGGGCTTTACGCGAGGGCGGGGCGGTGCCGCTGTGCTGGGACGACAATCCAGAGGCGCGGGCACGGGCCGTGGCCGAAGAGTTCACCTGCAGTGACTTGATGAAACAGGGCGCGTTTGACGATGTGGCGACGTTGATCGTGTCCCCCGGCATTCCGCATTTGTATCCTGAACCGAACCCGGTTGTGGCAGCCGCTCAGGCGGCGGGTGTGCCGGTCGACAATGACATCGGATTGTTCTTTCGCTCTTTTGCTACATCCGAGTGGAACCATTTTGAAGTTATGCCCAAAGTGGTGGCTGTGACGGGATCGAACGGTAAATCCACCACCTCGGCGCTGATCCACCATGTTCTGGATCAGGCCGGGCGACGGACGCAGCTGGCGGGCAATATTGGCCGGGGCGTGTTGGATGTTGAGCCAGCAGAGGACGGAGATGTGGTTGTGCTGGAGCTGTCCAGCTATCAGACCGAACTGGCGCGCAGCCTGACACCGGATGTGGCTGTTTTCACCAACCTCTCGCCCGACCATCTGGACCGGCACGGTGGCATGGGTGGCTATTTTGCCGCCAAGCGAAGATTGTTTTCCGAGGGTGGACCGGATCGGGCCGTCGTGGGCGTAGACGACGCCGAAGGCGCCTATCTTGCCGGGCAGCTTTCAATGGGACGTGCAGATGATCGAGTGATCCGGGTCTCCGTAGACAGGAAACTCACAGGACCTGGCTGGAACGTGTTCTCAAAGAAAGGTTTCCTGAGCGAGTACCGCAAGGGGCGTCAGGCTGGATCTATTGATCTGCGCGCGATCAAAGGGCTGCCGGGAACCCACAATCATCAGAACGCCTGCGCGGCCTACGCCGTATGCCGTACGTTGGGTCTGGCGCCGCGCGTGATTGAAGAGGGCTTTGCCTCGTACCCCGGATTGCCGCACCGCTCGCAGATTGTCGCCGAGGCAGGGGGCGTGACTTATGTGAATGACAGCAAGGCCACCAATGTGGATGCCGCGTCAAAGGCGCTGAGCGCGTTCAAACGTATTCGCTGGATCTGTGGTGGTCTAGAGAAAGAAGGCGGTCTGGGCGATCTGGTGGAGGCTGCGGGCGAGGTGATCAAGGCCTATGTGATCGGCCGGGAAGCTGCAGCATTTGCCATGCAGCTCAAGGGGATCGACGCCGAAGTCTGCACAACCATGGAGGCCGCGGTGGCCAAGGCTGTGGCCGATGCGGAAGATGGTGACACCGTGTTGCTGGCTCCTGCGGCGGCGAGTTTCGACCAGTATGACAGCTTTGAAAAACGCGGCGATGACTTTACAGCGCAAGTGTTGGCCCGGACCGAATAATCGTACGCATTGTGACGCGCGAGGTCAGACGAGCGCAACACAGCTCTAAGTAATTGTCTAGAATCGTGATACACTCATAGAGGCAGGGAAGACTCTGCGTCTCCCCTGCGTTTTGACGCTTTGCTTTTTTAGGGGAGATTTTTGATGAACGATCCTTTTCAGATGCAACCCGAGTTGCGCTATGGCGCACCGGTGTGTGACCAGATCCTGACCGGGCGATATTTTACCATTGGGTATTCCTGGTATTTCCGGCAGTCCAAGTGGACACTCGAGATCATCAATCGCAACGATTACTTGCTGACCGATGTGGACCGCCGGGACCACTTTCGCGCCGATACCCGCATTCCGCACCGGTTCCGGGCCAGTCTGGATGCTTACCGAGGCAGTGGATTTGACCGGGGGCACCTGGTGGCCAGTGCCAATCAGGATACGCAGGAAATCCAGAACAGCGAGACGTTCCTGCTGTCCAACATGGCGCCGCAGGTGCCGAACTTTAACCGACGCATCTGGCGCGAGCTGGAAAGCAAGATCCGCGAACTGAATGCGCGCGAAGAAACACTAGAAACCTATGTGCTGAATTGCCCGGTGTTCTATTTCGGCGAGGCGGTCGAGACCATCGGCGATGCGGATGACGAGTATGGGATCTACATCCCGGTCCCGCATGCCTTTGTCAAAAGCGTTTTGACCGAGGATATTCGCGGGCGGTTGAAGCTTTGGACGTTCGAGATGAAGAACCAGCAGTTGGATGGCGAGCTGGAGGACTATCTGGTCAAGACCTATGATGCCGAGCAGCTGGTTGGTGGACGGTTCTGGGACCGCATCAGCGGCGGTGATCTGCACGAGCAGAAGAAGACCCCGATTGATATGTGGTGATCCGGCGCGTCGGAGCGGGTTCAGAACTTGAGAAGGTAGGTCACCTTCACGCTGTTGGCCTCCCAGTTGGGATCGTATGTCACGGTCCCATTCGATGGCTTGTCCAGCGTATTTTTGAAATTGTCGTGAATAAACTCAACCCGCAGCACCCCGCTGCCCAAAGGCTTTTGCGCGCCGAACCCGGCGGTTAAGCCGCCGACAATGGCGCTGTCGGTGGCACCTGGCACGGTCACGGCGCTGTCGCCCATGACAAATCCAAGCCCAAGGCTGCCAAACAGACTCCAGTCGTTTGCGACCTCGGTGCCGTAGGTGCCACGCAAACGGACAGTGGCGTCATGCGAACAGAAATAGGGGGCAGACGTGCCGGAGGAACACTTGACGCCCGTGCCATTTTGCTTGAGGTCGCTGCCAAACGAGATGTCGGTGTCGATCTCGAGCGCTGCAAAACTTCCGTCGAGGTCCCAGCTATACCCACCCGTCAAGCCAAGCGCCCCGGTATCAAGCTCGGAATAGCGGGTGCCGGTGCCGCCGCCATCTGACTCTGCATCCGTGTAGCCTAGGCCCGCGCCAAAATAGAACCCCTCGGCCAAGGCCTGAGAGCCGCACATCGTCGATAAGGCCAGCAACCCGGCCGCCAACTTGGTGGTTTGTGGCATTGCACAAATCTCCCGCTACACCAAAAGACTAGCACAACCTGAGGCTTACAGCCAATCACTAACCTGTGGGCGGTGTTTTGGCGACGCGTTCCGCAATGGCCTTGCCTGCGGCCCAGCCCGAAGACCACGCCCATTGAAAGTTGTAGCCCCCAAGCCAACCGGTGACGTCCACCGCCTCGCCGATGACATAGAGACCGGGCTGAGTCTTTGCTTCCATTGTGCGCGACGACAACCCGTCGGTATCGATGCCGCCAAGGGTCACTTCGGCGGTGCGATAACCTTCGGTGGCAGTGGGGCGCAGCGACCAGTTTTGCAGCCGTTCTGAAAGTTCCCGTAAGGCTGCATCGCTTTGATCGGCAAGATTTCCGGTCAGCGCCCAGTCGTGGCTGAGGTAATCCGCCACTTTGGCGGGCAAGAGGTATCCCAGGACCGTTGAAAGATTGCGGCGCCCGTCGGTTTGGCGTCGGGCTTTCAGGCTTTCAAACGGGTCCGTGTCTGGCAACAGGTTGATCTGGATGTCCTCGCCCTCGTGCCAAAAAGAGCTGATTTGCAACATGGCCGGGCCGGACAGGCCCCGGTGGGTGAACAGCATGGCCTCGTCAAACGACGTATTTGCGGCACTTGCGCGCACGGGCAGGGCCGTGCCGGACAGGGGCTTGAAAGGTGTCTCTGAAAAAGTGAATGGCACCAATGCGGGACGGGTATCGGTCAGGGACAGGGCAAACTGTCGGGCGATGTCATAGGCCAGCCCGGTCGCGCCCATCTTGGGGATCGACTTGCCGCCCGTGGCCAAGACCAGATTGCTGCAGGTCAGTGTTACAAGTGCGCCTTGGGACTTGGTTACAACTTTGAACCTCTGACCATCTTGCGTGACGGACAGGATCGATGTGTTGAGCCGCAGCTCTGCCCCAACCTTGTCCATCTCTGCGCGCAGCATGGCGATGATGTCCTTGGCGCTGGTATCGCAGAACAACTGGCCAAGCGTTTTCTCGTGATAGGGAATGTCGTGGCGCGTGACGAGATCGATGAAATCCCATTGCGTATAGCGGCTGAGTGCGGATTTGCAGAAATGCGGGTTTGCGCTCAGAAAGTTCTCTGGCCCGGCATAAATGTTGGTGAAGTTGCAACGCCCGCCACCGGAAATCCGGATCTTCTCGCCCGGCGCTTTGGCATGGTCAATGACAAGGGTGCGCCCGCCCGTGTGGCCGGCGCACATCATACCGGCGGCGCCGGCGCCAAGAATGATCGTGTCATAGTGCATGGGGGCGGGGTGCCTGATGTTGCGGTGGGGGTCAAGAGGCAGAGGTAGGTCGGACAAGATTGTCCGACCTACGAGCCGTAGGTGTGCGGTGACCCCTGCGTGAGCTTAGTTGATCGCGCAATCGTCGCTGAACTTGGTCGCGACTCCGCTGATAGAGGCCGGGCGGTTTTCAAACTTCACAACGACTTGTGTCAGGGGGGCTTCGTCCACAGCGGTGCGGGCCTCGTTGGCCAGCGGCAGGATCAGGTCTGCCAAAGCAGCTTCGGACCGGCTCCAGAGGGTGCCGTCGATCTTGAGGCGCTCATCACCAACCAGATCCGTGCGATCCCGCGCAATCGGCAGGACATCAGCATACATGCGCTGGAAACGTTTTGAGCCGGCAAAGTCCAACTCGTCAAACTTGCTGAATTCGATCTTGGTGGGGCGCAGTTGTTTCAGCGGTGGCACGGTGATCGTGCCGACACCGGGTGATGCCGGATCTTCAACCAGGTTCCAGACGTAATTGTCCGGCACCTCGATGCCATAGGCGTGCTCAAAGTCCCAGAAGTAACGAATGACGCCTTTGAAGGTGGGGAAGCCGCCGTCCTGATACTTGCAGTTGAACGGGGTTTTCGCGGTGTAGAGCGCGATATGGTTGACCTTGTTCAACACGCCATAAGCGGCGGTGCGTTTCTTTTTCTCGTCAGCGAGCTCTTGCTTGACCGCGTCAAGGTCTGTCCTGAGCTCACCAATTTGGCTGTTCATAGCAAAATAAACACCACCAGCACCGATCGCGAGTGCTGCGGCCATTCCAATAGCATAGTTCATAATAATGTCCGTCCTGTTGTGCCCTGACACCAAAACTCGGCGAGGCGGATAACGCTGTATCAAACATAAATGCCCACGATTTCTGGGATCGGCAAATTTCCACTGGGTTTCAGCCGACTCTATGCAAGAGTCTCACCCCGTGCTAAAGTTTCGATCAGACCCGGAAAACGGGCGTTTCGAGAGGCAGATCGGCGGGTATCCGATGACAGAGATGGTTTATGGCACGCTTCCTGTTCAGGGGGGTGAGCCGGTCCTACCTAAATGGTGGCGCACACTGGATAAGTGGTCGATGGTGGCCATTCTGGCGCTGTTTGGCGTTGGTCTTTTGCTGGGTATGGCAGCATCGCCTCCCTTGGCTGAAAAGAACGGCTTTGACGCCTTTCACTATGTTGAGAAACAGGTGATTTTCGGCAGCGCGGCACTGGTGGCCATGCTGCTCACGTCGATGATGAGCCCGACCATGGTGCGACGTCTGGCGACAATCGGCTTTATCGTGTCGTTCATTGCGTTGCTGGGCCTGCCGTTTTTCGGCACCGATTTCGGCAAGGGTGCGACGCGTTGGTATTCTCTTGGGTTTGCCAGTGTTCAGCCTTCCGAGTTCCTGAAGCCCGCCTTCGTGATTGTTGCCGCCTGGCTGATGGCTGCGAACGAAGAGATCAACGGTCCTCCGGGGCGGATGTGGTCCTTTTTGTTGATGATCACGATCGTTTTGATCCTGGCGTTGCAGCCCGATTTCGGTCAGGCCAGCTTGATCCTATTCGGCTGGGCCGTGATGTATTTCGTCTCAGGCGCGCCAATGACGCTGATCGGGGCCATTATCATTTCGATCTATCCCGCCGCCCGGTTTGCCTATTTGAATTCAGAGCACTTTGCCCGCCGGATTGACGGGTTTCTGGATCGCAGTGTCGATCCGACCACCCAGATTGGCTATGCCACCAATGCCATTCGCGAAGGCGGCCTTTATGGTGTTGGTGTTGGCGAAGGGCAGGTGAAGTGGTCCCTGCCGGATGCGCATACCGATTTTATTATTGCTGTGGCTGCAGAAGAGTACGGGTTGATCCTCGTTCTCGTAGTGATCGCTCTCTATTCAATCGTTGTGGTCCGCAGCTTTTTCCGCCTAATGCGCGAACGTAATCCGTTTACGCGGCTGGCTGGCACCGGGCTTGCGGCAATGTTTGGCGTTCAGGCCATGATCAATATGGGCGTCGCCGTACGTCTTTTGCCGTCCAAAGGCATGACCCTGCCGTTTGTTAGCTATGGCGGATCGTCATTGATTGCCGGGGGGATTGCAGTCGGAATGCTTTTGGCGTTTACCCGCACCCGCCCACAGGGCGAAATCGGTGAGATTCTTCGGGGACACACAAGATGAGACCAAAGCCATTGCTGGTGATTGCGGCAGGCGGCACAGGCGGACACATGTTCCCTGCACAGGCGCTGGCCGAGGTGATGCTGCGCAAGGGCTGGCGGGTCAAGCTGACCACCGATGCCCGCGGCGCGCGCTATACCAGCGGTTTCCCCCACACGGTCGAGATCGAAGAAGTGTCCAGCGCGACTTTTGCGCGTGGCGGTCTTTTGGCCAAGCTGGCGGTGCCGTTCCGCATTCTGGGCGGTGTCGTGAAGACCGCGATGACCTTTCGCAAAGACCGCCCCGAAGTCGTCGTGGGCTTTGGCGGCTATCCCAGCATTCCGGCGATGGGTGCGGCGTGGCTGTTAAAGCTGCCGCGCATGATCCATGAACAGAACGGTATCCTAGGGCGTGTGAACGAGAAATTTGCCAGCCGCGTTAACGTGATAGCCTGTGGCACGTGGCCAACCAAACTGCCCGAAGGGATCGAAGGCACGCACACGGGCAACCCGGTGCGTGGTGCTGTTCTGGAGCGCGCAGGTGCCGCTTATATCGCACCCGGCGATTACCCCATGTCGATCCTGGTGATTGGTGGCTCGCAAGGCGCGCGCATTCTCAGCGACACTGTCCCCGGCGCCATTGCCGCGCTGCCCGAAGGCCTGCTGCGCAACGTTCGCGTCAGCCATCAGGCGCGCGATGAAGATTTTGATCGGGTGACGGCATTTTATGCCGAAGCTGGTATCAACGCTGACGTGCAACCGTTTTTTCATGACGTGCCCAAGCGGATGAGTGAGGCGCAACTGGTGATTTCACGCTCGGGTGCCTCCTCAGTGGCAGATATCAGCGTGGTGGGGCGACCCTCGATCCTGATCCCCTTTGCAGCGGCGACCGGAGACCACCAGACCGCCAATGCGCGCGGTTTGGTTGAGGCCGGGGGTGCCATTCTGATCCCAGAGAGCAAACTGAGCGTCGACAGTCTAAAAGACCAGATTACTACCATTCTCGCCAACCCGGACGGAGCCAGCCAGATGTCGCGAGCAGCTTTGTCAGTGGGCAAGCCCGAGGCAACTGAAACCCTCGTGGCGATGGTTGAGATGTTGGCAAGCAAGGAAGAATAAAAGATGAGTGCTGCAACCAAACTGCCCGGCGACGTTGGCCCGATCCATTTTGTGGGCATCGGGGGTATTGGTATGTCGGGTATCGCCGAGGTGCTACTGAACCACGGCTATGTGGTGCAGGGCTCGGATCTGAAAGAGTCCAAGATCACCCAGCGGCTCGTCGAGCATGGCGCCACATTGTTCGTCGGGCAAAAGGCTGAGAATCTGGAGAACGCCGAGGTTGTGGTGATCTCAAGCGCGATCAAGCCGGGCAACCCGGAACTGGACGAAGCGCGTCGCCGCGGTTTACCCGTGGTGCGCCGGGCCGAAATGCTGGCCGAGTTGATGCGGCTCAAATCCAACGTCGCCGTGGCAGGTACCCACGGTAAAACAACGACCACGACAATGGTTGCGGCCTTGCTGGATCATGGTCGTTATGACCCGACTGTTATCAATGGCGGCATCATTCACGCCTATGGCTCGAACGCCCGCGTAGGCGATGGAGAGTGGATGGTGGTTGAGGCAGATGAGAGCGATGGCACGTTCAACCGTCTGCCTGCTACGATTGCAATCGTGACCAATATCGACCCCGAGCATATGGAGCATTGGGGAACCGAAGAGGCGCTGCACAAAGGGTTTGAAGACTTTGTGTCTAACATCCCGTTTTACGGATTGGCCGTGTGCTGCACCGACGACCCGGACGTCCAGACGCTGGTCGGCAAGATCACGGATCGACGTGTGGTGACCTTTGGCTTCAATGCGCAGGCCGATGTGCGCGCGGTGAACCTGACCTACAAAGCGGGCGTTGCACATTTCGACATCGCCTTGCAAAGCGAAGACAGCATGATCGAAGATTGCAGCCTGCCGATGCCCGGAGATCACAACGTCTCTAACGCGCTGAGTGCCGTGGCCGTGGCGCGACATCTCGGCATGAAACGCGAAGAAATCCGCGAGGCGCTTGCGGCTTTTGGTGGGGTCAATCGTCGCTTTACCAAGGTTGGCGAATGGCAAGGCATTCCGATCATCGACGATTACGGCCACCATCCGGTTGAGATCGCAGCCGTTTTGAAGGCTGCGCGTCAAGCCTGTGACGGACGAGTGATCGCCGTGCATCAACCGCACCGCTATACGCGGCTGCATTCGCTATTCGAAGATTTCTGTGCCTGTTTCAATGAGGCCGATGTTGTCGGCATCGCCGAAGTGTTTGCCGCGGGCGAAGATCCAATCCCCGGAGCCAGCCGCGATGATCTGGTGGCCGGGCTGGTCGCACACGGGCATCGCCACGCCATAGCGGTTGATACCGAAGAAGACCTTGAGGCGCTGGTGCGCGCCGAGGCCAAACCGGGTGACATGGTCGTCTGTCTTGGGGCCGGGACCATCAGCGCCTGGGCCAACAATCTGGCGCAACGGCTGGCTGGCTGAGCCTCGGACGCGGCGTTACGCCTTGATGTCGGACGCCTCCGGCGGGAGTATTTTGGGCAATACGAAGCCTGAGGCTCGTGCAAAGGAGAGGTGGCGCGCATGGCGGAACATCTGAAACGGAATGTCGGCTTTGGCTTGCTGACCTCTTACGGTGTCGGGGTGATGATCGGCGCCGGGATTTACGTCTTGGTGGGTGCTGTTGCGGGACAGGCGGGGTCCTGGGCTTGGCTGGCGTTTGTGCTGGCTGGCCTGATCGCGCTGCCGTCTGCCTTGAGTTTCGCAGAGTTGTCCTCGCGGGTGCCCGAAGCCGGGGGCGCGGCTGCCTATATGCGCGCGGCCTTTGAGGCGCCTTGGTTGGCGGCACTTGTCGGACTGGCAATGGTTCTGGCAGGCACAATATCGGCGGCGGCGGTCTTGCGCGGCGGAGTGGGGTATCTGACGGGGATTGTGCAGATCGACACCCCGGTTGCGATCATCGCACTCGGGCTGATCCTGACAGGGATTGCCATTTGGGGCGTTGTCGAAAGCCTGAGTTTTGCCGCCCTTCTGACCGTGATCGAAGTTGTCGGCCTGATCCTCGTGATCGGCGCAGGGTTCCTTGCGGCACCGGCGGCGCCAACAACCGAAGCGATTGCTGCAGCGGGGGATATCAATGCGGTTCTATATGGGGTACTGGCTGCCTCGGCGTTGGCGTTCTTTGCTTTTGTTGGCTTTGAAGACATCGTTAATCTGGCCGAAGAAACACGCGACCCGGAACGCACGATGCCACGCGCCATCATTGCGGCACTGGTACTGGTCAGTCTGATCTATGCCCTTGTGGCCTTTGCCGCGACCCGCGCGGTGCCGCCTGCAATTCTGGCGCAAAGTGACCGGCCCCTTGTGTTGGTCTGGCAAGCCTATTCTACAACGCCGGCGGTGTTCCTGTCGGCAATTGCGGTTGCGGCGGCGCTGAACGGGGTGCTCGCGCAGATCGTGATGGCGGCGCGGGTGTTGTTTGGTCTGGGGCGGCAGGGTGGTCTGTTCGCGGTGTTTCACCATGTGCATCCACGCCTAGGCACGCCTGTGCTGGGCAGCCTTGGGGTTGGGGTGGCGGTGATCCTCTGTGCGCTGTGGTTGCCCGTGGCGACATTGGCCGAAGTCAGCGCCACCGTTCTTTTGATGGTGTTTGTCTTGGTCAACGCTGCACTATTGCGTATGAAGTTGAAATCCGACGTCAGCCCGGCCTTTCAGGTGCCACGCGCGGTGCCAGTGTTGGGAATGCTGGCAAGTTTGACGGCGCTTGCCGTCGCATTGGGAGATTTTGCATGAGCCTGTCCCTGATCCTCGCGTGCCTCTGGGTACTAATGGCGACCGTCGTGGCGATGCTGCCCATGCGGCGGCAGTTTGTTCCTGGTGGCACATTGCTGTTTCTGGCGCCGGTTCTCATCGCCGTGATCTGGTGGGAACATGGCATGTGGTTTGGCATCGCGGCCCTTCTTGGGTTCCTGTCGATGATGCGCAACCCACTGCGATACTTGTGGCGCCGTGCCAAAGGTGAAAAACCGGAGATCCCCAGCGAATGAGCCTGTCGATTACACTTGCCCTATTGTGGATGCTTGCCGCCAATATCCGCGCCATGTTTCCCAGTAAAGATTACTTGTGGCGCTTTGCCTATGGCATGATTGCGATTGGCGTGCCGATCCTGATCTATCTCTGGTGGGAGCACGGGATTTGGCTGGCGCTGGTGTTTTTCTTTGCCGGAGCGTGGATGATGCGCTGGCCTGTGCTTTATACATGGCGTTGGATCAAGGCGCGAATTGGGCGCTGATCCCTTGCGTTTCGCCCAGCGGTGCCGCAAAACCGCCCGCAATCAAGGAGCGCAATCATGACCCAGATGCCCCAAGTGCGCGGGAAACTGACAGAAAACCGGGAATTGGCCGATCTGACGTGGTTGCGTGTCGGCGGCCCTGCGGATTGGTTTTTTCAACCGGCGGATTTGGACGACCTTTGCACCTTTCTGAAAGCGCTTGATCCTTCTGTGCCGACCTTTCCGATGGGTGTCGGGTCAAACCTGATTGTGCGGGATGGCGGATTGCGCGCCGTGGTGATCCGCATGGGACGTGGTTTCAATAGCATCGAGGTCGAAGGCAATCGTGTGACGGTTGGCGTTGCCGCGCTGGATGCGCATGTGGCGCGCAAGGCGGCCCAGGCCGGTGTGGACCTGACCTTTTTGCGCACCATCCCCGGGGCGATTGGTGGCGCGGTACGTATGAACGCAGGGTGCTATGGCGCTTATGTGGCCGATGTCTTTGTCGAGGCACGTGCCGTAACCCGCGCGGGTGAGGTCGTGACGCTGACCGCAGACGATCTGAATTTCCAATATCGCCAGACCGACTTGCCCGAAGGTTGGGTGATTTTTGAAGCGACCTTCGAGGCCCCCAGCGGTGACCCGCAAGAGCTGGCGGACCTCATGGAGGCGCAACTGGCCAAGCGCGATGCGACCCAACCCACCAAGGACCGCACTGCGGGCAGCACGTTCAGAAATCCGGCCGGATTTTCGTCAACAGGGCAGGCGGATGATGTGCACGATCTGAAAGCGTGGAAGCTGATTGATGACGCTGGCATGCGCGGCGCGCGCGTTGGTGGCGCCCAAATGAGCGAGAAGCATTCAAACTTTATGATCAACACCGGTGGCGCAACCGCCGCAGACCTCGAAAATCTTGGGGAAGACGTCAGAAAAAAGGTTTTCCAAAACAGCGGAATAGAGCTAGTATGGGAAATCAAGCGCATCGGTGAACCGAGCGCATAAAATGTCACGGCCACAGGCAAAAGCGGCCGGACACCAATAAAACAGGACCAAAAAGGTCCGGGACTTGAGGCACAGTGGGTATGTCGAGCAGGACAAGCCCCAAAGTGGCGGTATTGATGGGCGGACCCTCGGCTGAGCGCGAGGTGTCGCTGGCGTCTGGGCGTGAATGCGCAACCGCGCTGCGGGAAGCAGGATATGACGTGATTGAGGTCGATGCCGGCCTTGATCTGGTTGCGCGCCTTTCTGATATCCAGCCTGACGTTTGTTTCAACGCCCTTCATGGTCGTTGGGGCGAAGATGGCTGTGTTCAGGGGCTGTTAGAGTGGCTGGGTATTCCCTACACCCATTCCGGCGTGCTGGCTTCGGCGCTGGCCATGGACAAGCAGCGTTCAAAAGACGTGTATCGCGCCGCCGGATTGCCAGTGGTTGAAAGCGTTCTAGCGGGCCGTGAAGATGTTAAGGCGCGCCACGTAATGCCGCCACCCTATGTTGCAAAGCCAAACAACGAAGGCTCGTCCGTCGGGATTTACATCGTGCATGAAGCGGCCAATGGCCCACCGCAACTGTCGGATGACATGCCAGAGCAGGTGATGGTCGAGACCTATGCACCGGGGCGTGAGATGACGACCACCGTGATGGGCGACAGGGCCTTGGGTGTAACAGACATCATCACCGACGGTTGGTACGACTATGATGCCAAGTATAAAGAGGGCGGGTCGCGCCATGTGATCCCCGCGAATGTTCCGCAAGAGATTACAGATGCCTGTTTGGACTATGCCCTGCGCGCGCATCAGACCTTGGGATGTCGCGGTGTCAGCCGGACTGATTTTCGTTGGGACGACACGCGTGGGTTAGACGGGTTGATCCTTCTTGAGACCAATACGCAGCCGGGCATGACGCCCACCTCACTGGCGCCTGAGCAGGCCGCGCATCTGGGTATTTCTTTCTCAGAGTTCTGCGCATGGATGGTGGAGGATGCCTCGTGCAACAGGTAAGCGCCGCCAAATGCGATCCTGCCCCTTCAAAGTGGGCGTGGCGGTATCAGCGGTTGATGCTGACACCGCTGTTTCGATTGTTCCTGCGTGTGTTCTTGCCGTTTTTCATTGCCTTTGCCGCAGCAGGGGTCTGGCTGGCGGATCAGGACCGTCGCGATCACCTCGCGATGATGGTCAATGATCTGCGTACCAGCATCGAGACGCGCCCCGAGTTCATGGTCAATGTGATGGCAATCGATGGCGCCAGCATCGGGATTGCCGAAGACATTCGTGAGATTGTCCCGATCGACTTTCCCATCAGCTCGTTTGATCTGAGCCTTGGCCAGATTCAGGACCGGATCGCGGAATTGCCAGCAATTGCCGGCGTCACAGTGCGTATTCGCCCTGGTGGGATCATGCAGGTCACCGTGACCGAGCGTGATCCGGTCATTCTATGGCGCACCCGAGAGGGTCTGGAGTTGGTTGACGATCAGGGTTTCGTAGTGGCGCGGGCACGGACCCGGCAGTTGCACAAGGACATGCCGCTGATGGCCGGCGAAGGCGCAGAGGATCACGTGACCGAAGCGCTGGCGCTTTATACGGCGGCTGGTCCTTTGGCGCACCGCATGCGCGGCCTTGTCCGCATGGGCGAGCGGCGCTGGGACGTCGTACTGGATCGCGGGCAGCGCATCCTCTTGCCTGAAGCTGGGGCAGTACAGGCCTTAGAGCACGTCATCGCCCTTAGCCAAGCTCAGGACATGTTGGATCGGGACATCGTCACCGTAGACATGCGGCTGGGCAACCGTCCGACCATCCGTATTTCGGACCGGGCCGTCGAAGAATGGTGGCGTATTCGCCAGATTGAAGTTGGAAAGACAGAAGAATGATCGAGCTATACGAATCCCAACGCGCCATGCGGAATATGCGCAAAGCAGCCATGCAACGCGGTGTTGTGGCGGTTTTGGACGTTGGCAGTTCCAAGATTGCCTGCCTGGTACTGCGCTTTGATGGGTCAGAACGATTGGCCGAGGTTGAGGGCATCGGATCCATGGCGGGTCAGAGCGGCTTTCGCGTCATTGGCGCGGCGACCACACGGTCACGCGGGGTGAAGTTTGGCGAGATTGATGCCATGCAGGAAACCGAGCGTGCCATTCGTACGGCTCTGCAAGCGGCACAGAAAATGGCCAACATCCGCGTTGACCATGTGATTGCCTGTTTCTCAGGTGCCGAGCCGCGCTCGTATGGATTGGCGGGGCAGATCGACCTTGAAGGCCATATCGTTACCGAGCAAGAGGTTGCGCGCGCGCTGTCAGCTTGTGATGTGCCGGACTACGGCACAGGACGCGAAGTGCTTCATGCGCAGCCGGTGAACTTTGCGCTCGACAATCGTTCGGGTCTTGCGGATCCACGCGGGCAGATGGGTCAGCAATTGGCGACGGATATGCATATGCTGACGGTCGACGCGACTGCGGTTCAGAACCTGGCGCAATGTGTAAAGCGATGTGATCTGGAATTGGCAGGCATTGCGTCTTCGGCTTATGTCTCGGGTCTCTCGGCAATGGTCGAGGATGAGCAGGAACTGGGTGCAGCCTGTATCGATATGGGAGGTGGATCAACCAGCCTGTCGATCTTTATGAAGAAACACATGATCTATGCAGACTCGGTGCGTATGGGGGGCGATCACGTCACCAGCGACATTTCAATGGGGCTGCAGGTGCCTGCGGCTACGGCCGAGCGGATCAAGACCTTTTACGGTGGCGTCCACGCGACCGGCATGGATGACCGCGAGATGATCCAGTTGTCTGGTGAAACCGGTGATTGGGAGCATGACAGCCGTAAGGTTAGCCGTGCAGAGTTGATTGGAATCATGCGGCCGCGGGTCGAAGAAATCCTTGAAGAGGTGCGGGCGCGTCTGGATGCTGCCGGATTTGAGTGCCTGCCAAGTCAGCAGATCGTGCTGACCGGTGGTGGCAGCCAGATTCCGGGCCTTGATGGTCTTGCCTCAAAAATTCTTGGGCAACAAGTGCGCCTTGGTCGCCCGATGCGGGTACATGGCCTGCCGCAAGCCGCGGCTGGACCCAGCTTTGCCGGCGCCGTTGGGATGTGTCTGTTTGCAACCCACCCACAGGATGAATGGTGGGATTTCGATTTGCCAGTCGAGCGCTACCCCTCAAGGTCGCTGCGCAAGGCGGTGAAGTGGTTCAAGGACAATTGGTAAGCAAGGTTTCGGCGGATTTGGGGGTGACGTCTTAGGGGATTTATCCTAAAGTTATCCACAGCCGCCGTGAACAGGCGGACCAGTCAGGCCGAGCAGTGGTCTCTGGAAAGACAAATCGATTCCTCACGGGCTTTGCGCGTGGGGCTTTTGGTGTTGTTGTGGCCGCCCCTATAACGACCCACTTTATCTGCACTCTTCGGCGAAATGCTGCGAATTGTGACCGAAATTTGTCTATATATCGTTGTCATATGTGCTTTTTTTCGTGACGATTCAAAGAGCCTCGGTTAATAATGGGGGTAATTGGCAGTAAATGCGCTCGCACAAGTGGGCCGAAAAAATAGACAGGCGGATATTATGACTCTGAATCTGACGATGCCCGAGCAGGCTGATCTGAAGCCCCGTATCTCGGTTTTTGGTGTAGGTGGTGCGGGTGGCAACGCCGTGAACAACATGATCGACAAATCGCTGGAAGGCGTTGATTTTGTCGTCGCGAACACGGATGCGCAGGCGCTTCAGCAAAGCAAATCAAAGAGCCGCATTCAGCTGGGTGTGAAAGTCACCGAAGGTCTGGGTGCAGGCGCGCGGGCAACCGTTGGTGCAGCAGCAGCCGAAGAAAGCATCGAGCAGATCGTTGACCAACTGGCGGGCGCGCACATGTGCTTTATTACCGCTGGTATGGGCGGTGGCACCGGAACGGGTGCTGCGCCGATCATCGCGCAGGCCGCCCGCGAACTGGGTGTTCTGACAGTTGGTGTTGTGACCAAGCCCTTCCAGTTCGAAGGCGCCAAGCGTATGCGGCAGGCCGAAGACGGGGTTGAGGCCCTGCAAAAGGTAGTCGACACGCTGATCATTATTCCGAACCAGAACCTGTTCCGTCTGGCGACCGAGAAGACCACGTTCACCGAAGCGTTCTCGATGGCAGACGATGTTCTGTACCAGGGTGTTAAAGGTGTAACCGACCTGATGGTGCGTCCGGGCTTGATCAACCTCGACTTTGCCGATGTTCGCGCCGTGATGGACGAAATGGGCAAGGCGATGATGGGCACCGGCGAAGCGACCGGCGAAGATCGCGCGATCCAAGCCGCCGAGAAAGCAATTGCCAACCCGCTTCTGGACGAAATCAGCCTGCGTGGCGCCAAGGGTGTGCTAATCAACATCACCGGTGGCCACGATCTGACGCTGTTCGAACTGGACGAAGCCGCGAACCGCATCCGCGAAGAGGTGGATCCGGACGCCAATATCATTGTCGGCTCGACGCTGGACGAGGGCATCGAGGGCGGCATGCGTGTTTCGGTTGTTGCCACGGGTATCGACGCGGCAGAAGTTCAGGCCGATATTCCGGTTCGTCGCCCGATGCGCGCACCGCTTGAGCCTCATGTTCTGAAGGACCCTGAAGTCGAAGCTCCGGCAGAGGCTGTTGTGGCCGAGGTCGAAGAAACTCCGGCAGTCGCGCAGAGCAATGGAACCGAACCCAGCTTGTTTGGTGAGTTGGACGCAGAACGTGTCGCGGCCGAAGAGCAAATGGAAGACATCTTTGAAGCGCCACAAGTGGCCGCCGAAGACGAGCTTCCCGCGCCGATTTATGAGGCCCAGCCAAAAGTGGCCCCCTTTGCGCCTCAACCCGAAGCTTACTATGAAGAAGATGAGCTCGAGGGATATGTCGCGCCCAAAGCAGCGCCACTTGGTACACCGTCACCAGACGTTCTGCAGCGCCTGAAGGCTGCCGCAGACAAGGCCCCGTCGGCACAGCCACGTATGGCGGATCCTGCGCCGCAAGCCGCGGATGATGGCAAACGTGGTGGTTTTGGTCTGAACTCGCTGATTGGTCGCATGACCGGTCACGGTGAAGCGCCACGTCCCGCTCAGCCACAAATGCGCCAGCAGCCGACTGTTCAAGCCGCCCAACCAGAGGCAGAAATGGACGAAGAACAGGATCGGATCGAGATTCCGGCCTTCTTGCGGCGCCAAGCAAACTAAAAATTGTAACATATGTTACAAAAACGAGGCCGCCCGCGAGGCGGCCTTTTTCTTTTTATATCATGTAGTTAAGTGAATTTTGGCGAGGTTTTGCCTATGCGTGTCACAGAGGTTTCACACGGTAGCATTGTTTGAGTTGAGATAGCTCGGACACTCCATTACCTCCAAGGTGCGGCAAGGCATGGGGACCTACCGCGCTACTTGAGGTGCAACGTGCAGAACACAGTAAGACAACCTGTTCAATTCACCGGCGTCGGCCTGCATTCAGGCGAGACGGTGCGCATGACCATTCAGCCAGCGTCGGCTGACTACGGGATCTGGTTCCGTCGTACTGACGTATTGCTGGGGGATGCGATCATTCCGGCGCGCTGGGATGTTGTTGAGCAAACTGCACTGTGCACACGTATTGTGAACCGTTCTGGTGTCTCGGTCTCGACGATCGAACACATCATGGCCGCTTTGGCCGGAACCGGTGTCAACAATGCCCTGATTGAGATTGACGGCCCCGAAGTGCCGATCCTGGATGGCAGCTCGGCAGAGTTTGTCCGCGCCATTCTGGAGGCTGGCCTTGTGGCACAGCACGAACGTGTTCGCGCGATTCAGATTTTGAAGCCGGTAACCGTGCGCCGAGACGAAGCAACAGCCACGTTGGCCCCAGCTGATGGCTTACGGATCGATTTCCACATCAACTTTGATGATGAGGCGATCGGAGTACAGGACAAGTCGTTGACTATGTCGAATGGCACATTTGTTCGCGAACTCTGTGACAGCCGCACATTCTGCCGCAAGGCCGATGTTGATGACATGCTCGCCAATGGTTTGGCGTTGGGTGGCACGCTGGACAATGCCGTTGTTGTCGATGGCGAAGAGGTATTGAGCCCCGGTGGACTACGTCACGAAGACGAAGCTGTTCGTCACAAGATGTTGGATGCTCTTGGTGATCTCTATCTTGCCGGGTCGCCGATCCTGGGCCGTTACACAGGGGTTCGTGCGGGCCACGCACTGACCAACGAATTGTTGCGCAAACTGTTCATGACACCCGGTGCCTTTCGCATCGTGGAGTGTGATGCCTCGACCGCGGCGCGCTTGCCCGGTGTCGGCGTGCATTTGGCGGAAATCCCAGCGGTCGCCTAACAGCCAAACCGCTGGATTGCACACCAAATACAATGCAAAGTCCAATCTAACGCAGCCACGGCAACGTAGGCCGCGTTATTTATTTCTATGTCATGGCCAGCATCCGGCACATTAGATGGTGGAAAACCAACCAAAGACGTTTTGCACCGCAATTTTCTGTGCTAACAGCTTGGGGAAGGGCAGGGATCGCCTGCCGTTTCGGAATATGAGGTTGTGCAGCATGTCAGCAGGCATCGGCTCGCGTGTGAAAATGCTAACGGCGGTTTTGGCTGTCGCTCTTGTGGCGGCCTGCGGGGACAAGAGCTCGGCGGACAAGGTGCGCCGCGGTGAAATCCCAATGGAAGGGTTCACGGCGGAACAGATCTTTGAGCGCGGTGAATATGAACTCACGCGCAACAGAGGCGAAGATGCTGCGTTTTTCTTTTCCGAAGTTGAACGGCTGTACCCCTATGCAGAGATCACTAAGCGTGCGCTCATCATGCAGGCCTATTCCTTCCACAGCGACAAGCTCTATGAGGAAAGCCGGAGTGCGGCACAGCGCTATATCGACTTCTACCCGGCGGACGACGATGCCGCCTATGCGCAGTATCTTTTGGCACTCAGCTATTATGACCAGATCGATGATGTGGGGCGGGATCAGGGTCTGACTTTCAAGGCGCTGCAGGAACTGCGCACCGTGATCGAAACCTATCCTGACAGCGAATATGCCAACTCGTCCAAACTGAAGTTTGACCTCGCGTTTGACCATCTGGCCTCGAAAGAGATGGAAGTTGGACGTTACTATCTGCGGCGCGAGCACTTTACCGCAGCGATCCGTCGTTTCCGCGTTGTTGTTGAGGACTTCCAGACCACCACGCAAACACCGGAAGCCTTGCACCGCTTGGTCGAAGCCTACTTGTCGCTTGGCCTATATGCCGAGGCGCAAACGGCGGGCGCGATTTTGGGGCATAACTTCCAGTCGTCGGAGTGGTATGAAGACAGCTATGGTCTCTTGACCAGCAAGGGTCTCTTTCCGAAAGAAGAAGGTGAAAGCTGGCTGAGCGATGTTTATCGCCAGACGCTTAAAGGGGCATGGCTCTGATCCGAATGCATCCGTCAAGGAGCAGACATGCTGCGGTCACTTGATATTCGGGATATGTTGATCATCGACCGGCTGGAGCTTGGGTTTCAGCCGGGGCTGAACGTACTGACCGGCGAGACCGGAGCCGGGAAATCTATTCTATTGGACTCGCTTGGATTTGTGCTTGGGTGGCGCGGTCGGGCAGAGCTGGTGCGGCAAGGGGCCGATCAGGGCGAAGTCACGGCCGTTTTCGATCTGCCAGGCGAGCACGCGGCACATGCGATACTAGACGAAGCAGGATTGCCCGGTGGTGAAGAGCTGATCCTGCGGCGCGTGAATGCGCGCGATGGGCGCAAGACGGCTTGGGTCAATGATCGCCGGTGTTCGGGCGAAGTATTGCGGGCCTTGTCCGAGACTTTGGTGGAATTGCATGGGCAGCACGATGATCGCGGTCTTCTGAACCCGCGTGGGCACCGCCATTTGTTGGACGAATTTGGTGGGTTGGAACCACAGCGCGCCATAACGCGGGCCTGCTGGTCAGCGCTGAATGCTGCCCAAAAGGCATTGGACACAGCGCGCGCCGAGGTCGAGGCCGTGCGCGCCGAAGAGGATTTCCTGCGTCACGCCGTTCAGGAATTGAATGATCTTGATCCACAACCCGGTGAAGAAGCAGACCTCGACACGCGCCGTCGTATGATGCAGGGCGCTGAGAGGGTGCGCGAAAGCGTGGGGCGAGCGCATGGTGCCTTGGGCTCGGACGGGGCGGAAGGGGCGATCGGGGACGCGTTACGCTGGCTTGAAGAGTCGGTTGAGGGCACCGCTGGACACCTTGAGGCGCCTCTGGCCGCTCTGGAACGAGCCTTGTCAGAGTTGGGCGAGGCCGTGGATGGCGTTGAGCGTTGTCTTGAGGTTCTGGATTTCAATCCGCTGGATCTTGAACAGGTGGAAGAGCGGCTGTTCGCCATTCGCGCGCTGGCCCGCAAACACGGGGTCATACCGGACGAACTGGCTGTTTTTGCAGGGGAATTGCGCAGCAAACTTTCTGCGCTGGATGCTGGGTCCGAGGCATTGTCTGGTCTTGAAACCGATGTTACGCAGGCGACAGCCGCCTATGAAAAGTCTGCAGAGGCGTTGACAAAAGCCCGTCGCGCTTCGGCCAAGAAACTGGACGCCGCCGTGACCAAGGAACTTGCTCCGCTTAAGATGGAGCGGGCTGTGTTCAGCACGGACATCACAGAGGCCGATCCGGGTCCGGATGGCTGTGATCTTGTCGCCTTTACCGTGGCGACCAACCCCGGTGCGCCGTCAGGTCCATTGGCCAAGATTGCATCTGGCGGCGAACTCAGCCGATTTCTCTTGGCGCTCAAAGTGTGTCTGGCCGGAGATGCCAGCGGCGTGACCATGATTTTTGATGAAATTGACCGCGGCGTCGGGGGCGCGACGGCGGATGCGGTGGGTCGCAGATTGGCAGCCTTGGCAGGTGATGGACAGGTGTTGGTGGTCACGCATTCGCCTCAGGTTGCGGCATTGGGCGGATACCATTGGCGTGTCGAGAAACGGGTTGTCGCAAACCAGACGTTGTCCAGCGTTGTGCCGCTGGACACCTCGGACCGTGTCGATGAAATCGCCCGGATGTTGTCTGGCGATACGATTACCGACGAAGCCCGCGCCGCCGCGCGCTCACTTTTGGGTTAAACTCCGGCTAAGCCTTTGCCTTGACGAGAAAAACGGCGTAGAGCTTATCTAAGCAACCATTTCTGGCGACGTCATGGCGAACTCCATTCGCTCCTTTCTGAAGGACAGCGCAAAAGATGCGGCAGAGACCTGCCGTGGCGGTTGGCATGTGCTTGTCGAAAAGGGACCAAGCCAGTTTCAATTCTGGCTGATCAGCCTAGTTATTGGCGTCTGTGCAGGGTTTGCCGCCTTGGGGTTTCGCAAAGCGATCGACTGGCTGCAATCGACCCTCTATGGCACCGATGACCTGACACATCTGCACAGTTTTGCGGGCGGTTTGCCTTGGTACTGGCTGGTCATCATTCCAACCATAGGCGGTTTGATCGTCGGCCTAATCCTGCACCGGTTTACGCCAGACGGGCGTGTGCGTTCCGTTGCGGATGTAATCGAAGGTTCTGCCCTGCGCGAGGGGAGGGTCGAGCGCACAGCTGGCGTCGCCTCTGCCTTTGCCTCACTCATCACGCTCAGCTCCGGCGGCTCAACGGGCCGAGAAGGGCCCGTGGTGCACATGGCTGGTGTGATCTCGACCTGGGTCAGCAACTGGATCCGCGCCGACGGCATCACCGGGCGCGATCTTTTGGGATGTGCCGTGGCCGCAGGGGTGTCTGCGTCGTTCAACGCGCCGATTGCCGGGGCCTTGTTCGCGCTTGAAGTGGTGTTACGCCACTTTGCGGTCCACGCCTTTGCACCGATCACCATCGCAGCCGTGTCCGGAACCGTGATTTCCCGGCTGGAATTTGGTAATGTCACTGAATTTCACCTGCCAGACACCACGCAATTGCAGTTCTACCAGGAGCTGCCCGCCTTTCTGCTTCTCGGAGGGCTTTGCGGGTTTGTGGCCGTGGCTTTGATGTGGACCATTTTCTGGTCCGAGGACATGGCAAACCATATTCAGGACCGCACGGGTCTGCCGAGGTGGCTGCGCCCTGCAATATCGGGCGCCATGCTGGGCGGGCTGGCGATCTGGTTCCCGCATATCATCGGCGTTGGATACGAGACGACTTCGGCGGCGCTGACCGGCGAGCTTTTGATGCACGAGGCAATCGTGTTCTGCGTGCTCAAGGTTGTTGCTGTTTCTATTACGATGGCTGGGCGCATGGGTGGTGGGGTATTCTCACCTGCGTTGATGGTCGGGGCTTTGACCGGGCTGTCTTTTGGTTTGGTGGCCACCAGTATTTTCCCCGAAGTCTCCGGGACTGTAACGCTTTATGCCCTAGCAGGGACAGGCGCCGTCGCCGCCGCCGTGCTGGGCGCACCGATCTCAACAACGCTGATTGTGTTCGAGTTGACGGGCGACTGGCAAACCGGCCTTGCGGTTCTGGTCAGCGTATCGATCTCTACGGCGCTCGGCTCGCGCCTCGTGGACAGGTCGTTCTTCCTCACACAGCTGGAACGACGCAATGTGCACGTGGCGGCCGGGCCTCAGGCCTATCTTTTGTGCATGTTCCGTGTTGCTGCGATCATGCGGGGCAAAGAGGACCCCACATGCGCCCCGGAAGGGGCATGCTGGGAGATGGTCGAGGATGGGGTGTATGTTGACGGCAACGCCACACTGGAAGCTGCGATGCCGATCTTTGACAAAGCGGGTGTGGCCTTTATCCCGGTTGTGACTTTGGCGGGCGAAGGCCAACCGCCCGAGTTGTGGGGGGCGTTACACCACGTGGATGCACTCAAGGCCTATAACCGTGCTTTGGCAGCGACGGCTGCCGAAGAGCACAGTTAGAAGCATAGACCTCAGATTCGTTCTACGGCCACGGTGTCGTCGGTGTAAAAGGCCAGATGGTCCTTGATCCGTGCCACGTCTTCTTTTGGGGTTTCATAACTCCAGACCTAGTTGGTTAGGGTCTGGCTTTTTGTGACAATCGAGAAATAGCTGGCGTCACCCTTCCACGGGCAGTGGCTGCTGTGATCCGTGCGGTCTAGAAAGGCCGTGGCGATGTCCTCGCGGGGGAAATAGATCACGGGTGCATAGTCCCCCTCGGTGAGTTCCAGCGCGTTCTGGCTTTCGCCCAAGACCGCGCCACCTGCGCGGACAGACCAGGTGCCTTCGGCTTTGCGGATGGTAATCTTTGGTGCCATGAGATGCGCCCCTCTTTGATGGTTGGACTGGGCTCAATCCGGTCAGAGTGGCGCAGTGGCGCGATCCAACCATAATTGCGTGTCTTTTGCCAGTCGCGGCGCCAGAATCTGACGGCACGTCGCGTGGTAGGCGTTGATCCACGCAATTTCATCTTTGCTCAAGAGTGTCTGCTCAATCAGGCGGCGATCAATCGGGCACCACGTGAGATTGCGAAACTGCAGCATCTGGCGATGTGCGTCACCGCCGGCCAATTGCGGCGCATCTTCTACGACAATGAGGTTCTCTATGCGGATGCCAAAGGCGCCAGGACGATAGTACCCGGGCTCGTTCGACAGGATCATCCCCGGTTGAAGCGGCACATCAGAGACACGGCTAAGGCGTTGCGGGCCTTCGTGGACACAAAGGAACACGCCAACACCGTGGCCCAAACCATGGTCAAAATCCTGCCCGGCCTGCCACAAGGGCGCACGGCCGATGGCTTCAATGTGTTGACCGGCAAGACCCTTGGGCCAGCGCAGCTCAGACACAGCGATCATCCCTTGCAGTACGCGGGTAAAGGCGGCTTTTTCCTCCGCACCCACGTCGCCGACGGGCAGGGTGCGCGTGATGTCGGTCGTGCCGTCCAGATATTGCCCGCCACTGTCCAGCACAACCAGATCACCATTCGCCAAAGTGCGGTTGGTTTCATGGGTCACGCGGTAGTGGATCACCGCCCCATGTGGGCCAGAGCCGGCGATGGTGTCAAAGCTGATGTCCAGCAGAGCGTTGGTGTCTCGGCGACACTGTTCTAACCGGGTCACCAGGTCGATCTCGGTGATGCCTGTGGTCGCGTTGTCATCGTACCAGTGCAGGAACGTGCACATGGCGGCACCGTCACGCAGATGGGCCTCAGTCGTGGCGGCAATCTCGGCCTCGGATTTCCGGGCTTTGTGTAGAACACAAGGATCTTTGCCAAAAGCCACGGAAACCTTGTTCAGCGTCGCAAGCTCCCGGATCCACTCGGGCGCGCTGGCCTTGTCGAGACGCAAGGTTCCATTGCTCTTGGCGATCTGAGCCTCGAACTGATCAATTGGCTTGATGGTTACTTGGGATCCCAGGTGCGCGTGCAGCTCATCGTTCAGCTTTCGATCATTGATGAACAGTGTGACGAGGCCGCTGTCATAGAGAAAGGCAAAGCAATGTGGCACCGGGTTGCGAGGAATATCTGAGCCGCGGATGTTCAAGAGCCAGGCAATCGAGTCCGGCAGGGTCAGGACCACAGCGGTATGGCCAGCTTTGCGCAGTTCCGCACCAAGGCGCTTGCGCTTGCTCGCATGATCTTCTCCGGAAAGCTCGTCAGGATAGACGCTAACCCTGCCGACCGGTGGTTCAGGCTGGTCCGGCCATTTGTTGCCAATCGGGTCCTCGTAAGAGGCAAGTGTGATGCCGCTGCCATCCAGCGCATTGCGCAGGTCCTCGATCTCTTTAATGGTATGGAACCACGGATCAATACCAATTTCCCCACCCTCGGGCAGGTGCTCTTTCAGCCAGTCGGCCAGCTTGACCTCTGGCCAGTTGACCGGGGTGAAATGATCCAGATCGACCTGTTCGCGCACCTGTTCGCGGTAACGCCCATCGACAAACACACCGGCAACGTCTGGCAGAACGGCACAAAATCCGGCTGAGCCTGTGAACCCGGTGAGCCAGGCCAGCCGCTCGTCACGGGGCGCCACGTACTCGCCCTGATAAGCATCGGTACGCGGCACCAACAGCCCCTTGGTACCACCCGAAAGCATGTATTCGCGCACCGTGGCCAGTCGCTCATGCCCTTTGGACGGATCGGATGTGGTCTCGAAACTCTGAAACATGGGGCCCCTCAAGCTCAAATCATCTTCGTATTGCCAAAAATACTCCGGGGTGAATTGGCACCGGACCTGCTCCGGGGCCAAGAGGGGCGGCGCCCCTTAGCCGACGCGTTTCATGCCCAGAACACGCGCGCGCTTTCGGGGATCACTGTCAAACAGGCTGGCCAATTGTTCGGTCATGGCGCCCGCAAGTTGCTCAACATCCGTGATCGTCACAGCGCGTTCGTAATAGCGGGTGACGTCGTGACCGATCCCAATCGCCAGCAACTCAACTTGCTTGCGTTTCTCGACCATTGCGATGACGTCGCGCAGGTGTTTTTCCAAGTAATTTGCAGGGTTTACCGAAAGCGTCGAGTCATCCACCGGGGCACCATCCGAGATCACCATCAGAATCTTGCGCACTTCGGGGCGGCCGATCATACGGCGATGCGCCCATTCCAGCGCCTCGCCGTCGATGTTCTCTTTCAGCAAGCCTTCTTTCATCATCAGCCCCAGGTTGGGACGGGTCCGGCGCCAGGGCGCATCGGCGGATTTATAGATGATGTGACGCAGATCGTTCAGGCGCCCGGGCTGTTGTGGACGCCCTTCATTCAGCCAGTTTTCACGGCTTTGGCCGCCTTTCCACGCGCGGGTGGTAAAGCCGAGGATCTCGACCTTGACGTTGCAGCGTTCCAGCGTGCGCGCCAGAACGTCGGCACAGATCGCCGCGATGGAAATCGGGCGACCGCGCATTGAGCCTGAGTTGTCCAGTAAGAGCGTCACAACGGTATCGCGGAACTCGGTGTCTTTTTCCTGTTTGAACGACAGGGGCGTCGTGGGGTTGGCGACAACGCGCGCCAGACGACCGGCGTCCAGAATGCCCTCTTCAAGGTCAAATTCCCAAGACCGGTTCTGTTGCGCTTGCAAGCGGCGTTGCAGTTTGTTGGCCAGCCGCGACACCGCACCCTTCAGGGGTTCCAGTTGTTGGTCCAGATAAGCCCGCAGACGTTCCAGTTCGACAGGTTCTGCCAGATCTTCAGCAGCGATTTCCTCGTCAAATTCGGTCTCGAACACCACATAGTCGGGATCAGCTTCCGAGATGGGCTGAGGGGCAGGGGGCTCAAGCGGCGCCTCGCCCTCGGGCATCTCCATCTCGTCGCCCATTTCCTCGTCGGCCATTTCGTCCATCGAGACCTGCGCCTCGGACATATCTTGCTGCTCTTCCTGCGATTGCTCTGGGTTGGCTTCGGATTCGTCATCCTGGCTGTCGTCATTTCCGGAGGAATCCGGATCGTCCTGATCTTGAGAGTCCTCGGCGTCGTCTTCCTGATCCTCGTCTTCGGCGTCCGGGTCATCGCCCAGTTGGTCGCCATAGCCGAGATCATCAATGACCTGACGGGCAAAGCGCGCAAAGGCCTGTTGATCCGACAGCATCTCATTGAGATCGCCCAGCGTGTCGCCGGCGTTCTGTTCGATATAGCCCTGCCAGAGGTTCATCACGTTAGAGGCGGCGGGCGGCATATCGCGGCCTGTGGCGAGGTGGCGGATCAGGTAGCCAGCGGCCACCGACAAGGGCGCGTCCGACGCATCCTTGATCTGGTCATAGCCCCGCCCGCGTGCCTCGTGTTCGATCTTGGCGTCGATATTGCCCGCGGTGCCCGGCATGTCGCGTGCCCCCATGGCTTCGCAGCGGGCAGTTTCCATCGATTCATACAACTCACGCGCCATGCCATCACCCGGCGCGTATTTCGCATGCATGGCCCCGTCGTGGTATTTTACCTTAAGGGCCAGAGCATCCGCTGTGCCGCGCGCCAGCAAAACCTCGTCGCGCGTCATCCGGCGCGACACCTGTGGCAGACGCATCTGCTCACCCGACACGCCCGAGGGATCAACCGTGTAGGTGACGCTCAGCTCAGCGTCATTGGCCATGACTTTGGTGGCTTCGGCCAGCGCCTTTTTGAACGGATCGGCGGGGTTGTCGGTCGGTTTTTTCATCGCGATACTGCCACGTCTTCTAGGTTTGTCCGTCCGGTTGCAAGATCGGCGAGGACCGCCACATGCACATCCAGCGCGTCGATTACTGTATAGTCGGTTTCTCGCCCGTCAAAGGCCAAGTTGAGGTCGGTGCCTGCAAGCACAACGGCATCCGCCCCTTCATTGTGCACAAGCCGGGCGCCTGCGTCGAGGAACGTGGTGCGCTGTGCATCGGTGCAGTGGCCGGAAACGGCCATGTCCTGATAGGTCTGGCCGAGGGTTTCAATATCGTCCTCAAGAGCCACGGCGCGGGTTTGCTCCAGTTGGCCATAAAGACCGCTGCGCATAACCACGCGGGTGCCAAGCAGGCCAACGGTGCCGAGACCCTGCGCCGCGAAATACGCATCCAGCGGCGTGACCGCCGAGACAAGCGGCAAAGACGAGAGGGGCACGGTCTGATCGAAACAAAAATGTCCACCAAGCGAGGTGATCGCGGCACAGTCACAGCCTGCAGCCTTTAACCGGTCTATCAGCTTTGCATAGGTGCGTGCTTGGGTCTCACAGTCGTCAGCCAAGTTTGTGCGGATCAATTCCTCGACATCGGCATGAACAATGGTCAGCTCCAGCTTGCCGCCCTGTGCCTCCACCGCCGCCGTCAGGCGTTGGTAATAGACCACCGTGGCCGCAACACCGATGCCGCCGATCAGGCCGATATGGAGGGAAGGCTTTGTCACGTGCAGATCCGGTGTCAGTTGTCATTCCGATTGGTCGGGACCTGCAAGGCTGTCAGCGTCCGGCCCGACGGGGTGGGCGTAGTGCGCCCGCCCTGTGAGGGGGCGGGTCGGGCGCTGCCC
The DNA here is from genome assembly GCF_947498095.1 of uncultured Shimia sp. GTDB lineage: Bacteria > Pseudomonadota > Alphaproteobacteria > Rhodobacterales > Rhodobacteraceae > Shimia. Next base: position 114,889 of record NZ_CANMJE010000002.1, read on the forward strand.
GGCGCCGCCGCAGGGCTTTTTGGGCGCCGAAAGGCGCGTCAGCCGAGGCTCACGCTCGCGGCACTTTCCGGCAGTTCCTCGTCAAAGAGGCGCTGGTAGAATTCGGCCACGGTCTGGCGTTCCAACTCGTCACATTTGTTGAGGAAGGTCAGGCGGAAGGCATAGCCGATGTCGCGGAAGATCTCGGCGTTTTCGGCCCAGGTGATGACGGTCCGCGGCGACATCACGGTCGACAGATCACCCGACATGAACGCGGTCCGCGTCAGGTCGGCGACAGTGACCATCTGATGCACTGTCTTACGGCCAGCCTCGGTGTTGTAATGTGGGTTCTTGGACAGAACGATATTGGTTTCGGCGTCGATCGACAGATAGTTCAGCGTCGCGACCAGCGACCACCGGTCCATCTGGGCTTGGTTGATCTGTTGGGTGCCGTGATAGAGGCCGGTCGTATCGCCAAGACCAACAGTGTTGGCGGTGGCGAACAGGCGAAAGTTCGGATGCGGCTTAATGATTTCGTTCTGATCCAGAAGCGTCAGCTTGCCGTCGGTTTCCAGAACCCGCTGGATCACGAACATCACGTCGGCGCGACCGGCGTCATACTCATCAAAGACGATGGCAACCGGGTTGCGCAGCGCCCATGGCAGGATGCCTTCGTGGAACTCGGTGACTTGCTTGCCGTCGCGCAGTTTGATCGCGTCTTTCCCGATCAGATCGATCCGGCTGATGTGGCTGTCGAGGTTCACACGCACGGCGGGCCAGTTGAGGCGCGCAGCGACCTGTTCGATGTGGGTTGATTTCCCGGTGCCGTGATAGCCTTGGATCATCACGCGGCGATTGCGGGCAAAGCCGGCAAGGATGGCCATCGTGGTGTCCGGGTCAAACTTGTAGGTAGGGTCAACGTCCGGCACGCGGTCAGCCCGTTGGTCAAAGCCCTTTACCGTCATATCCGTGTCGATGCCGAACACGTCGCGCACCGAGATGTTTTCGGTGGGTTTTGCGTTGATATCGATCGTGCCGTCGGCCATCTGTGTCGTCCTTCTATCTCGGGTATTAGCCCGGTCATGTTTTCATACCGGGATGTGGTGCCTCATTTCAGCGTCGACCACAAGGGGAATGCGGCGCGACGTCAGGTCGATATATGGCGCAATTCCGACCGACCTGTTCCGTCCAAAACACTTAGATCTTGCAGGCCAGTTGCAAAGGGCGGGCGACGAAATTGCGTCGATTTTGAAGTGAGAGTGGAAGATAAAACGATGAAATTTGCCAAACGAAAGAAAAATCGATAATTTGAGAGTGCGAAACAGGGAAATGAATTATGAAAAGATCAAAACAACGTGTTTTGGGGGCGGCACTAATCGCACTCATGGGGGCAGTTTCGGGAGGGGCGCAGGCCGCGCCGTGCCTTGAGGTCGTGCTGACGGGGGTCCAAGGCGGGCCGCCAGTGTTTATGGGACAGGCAGGCGCGGGAACGCTTGTGCGCTACGGCTCAGAAGAGAACAATTGCTCTGACGTCTTGCTGCAATTTGATGCCGGTCGCGGCACGACTCAGCAGTTGTCAAAGATTGGTGTGCCTGCCGGCAAGATCACCGCGGTTTTCTTCTCGCATATCCATTCGGATCACAGCGAAGGTTTGCCAGCGTTGATGCAACTGCGGTGGCACTTTAATTCTGCCGGACCCAAAGTTGACATGGTGTGTAGTGACGACGTGACAACGCCCAAGGGCTACACGATGAGCTGCCGCGGGTTCGGGGAAAACATCGGTGCAGCCCTGATTGCGTCGGGAGAAATGGCGCAACGGCTTGCGGAAAATCCGAAACGGTTGCCCGGCGGGCCGTCAGAACTGTTAAATATCATGACCTTTGAAGCATCACCTGAGGCTCAGGTGGTTTGGTCGAAGGGCGATGTGACAGTGACAGCGGTTCAATCGCGCCATGTTGCAGGGCATGCATCTTACCGGGTCGATAGTCCGGCAGGCAGCGTTGTGATTGGCGGAGACGCGGGTAATGACAAACCTGCACCACCCCGTGACAGTTCAACCTCGGCCCAGGTTGAGGCTTTGGCACAGGGGGCCGACATTGTGGTGCATTCCGTGATTCATCCTGTGATGGGGCCGGATGGCACATCAGGGTTCCCGCCGCCGATTTATCACCGGCAGTCCACCGCCACCGATCTTGGCGCTATGTCTATGCGGGCAGGTGTCGCCAACCTGATGCTGACCCACCATATCCCCCCCTTGGGCGCTGCCCGACAGGGGCCGTACCCGATTGAAGGTGGCGGGCTGACGGCCGATGATTACGTCTCAGCGGTTCGGGACAGTGGTTACGAAGGCAATGTCGTCATTGGCCCGGATCTGAGCAAACTGCGACTGGTGGCCGAGTAACTTGCTGCTGTGGCCACGTGAGATTGTTGCAATTCTCACGTGGCCGTGCGCAGGGTTTAATTGTTTTCGGCGATCTCTGTCCGCATGTTGTGTGCAAGAAAAAGGAGAATGCCGATGAACCGACGTGTGATGCTGACCGGACTGCTGGCGGGCGCAAGTTTGACACCGTTGCTGATGCGAGACGCCAAAGCAGCAAGCGAGGCGTTTGAGATTACGCGCACCGACGCAGAGTGGCGCGCGATGTTGTCGTCACTGGAATACAAAGTGATGCGCAAAGAGGGCACAGAGCGTGCCGGGTCTTCTCCGCTCGACAAAAACACGACCAAGGGTAAATACACCTGCCGCGGCTGTGATCTGCCGCTTTACTCCAGCAAACACAAATACGACAGCGGCACCGGCTGGCCGAGTTTCTGGAAAGCGCTTCCCGATGCTATCGCGACCAAGCCTGACCGGACGATTTGGGGCGTGCACACCGAATGTCATTGCCGCCGGTGCGGCAGCCATCTGGGGCACATCTTTGATGATGGCCCCAAACCGACGGGCAAACGTCACTGCATCAACGGGGTGAGTCTGGTCTTCGTTCCCACATAGGAGTGAAATAAACTGCCCGCGGGTCTGCCTTTTTCCGGTTAATTGGCTAGAGTGTCTGGAACGAGGATGACAGATCAACAGGGTTCAGGATGCGCGTGCGGATCAAGTTTCACATTGGCTTGGCAGTAGCCTATTCGATCACAACGCTTTTGTTGATCGCAGGTGTTATCGGGTATCTGTTCTACAGCGCCTCAAATCTTGCCGTTGAAACGGCACAGCGATCAATGACGCAAGCGACTGAGGATATCGAAGTCAGCGTCAACGCCCTGTTCCGCCCAGTGAGTCGCGCGGTGCGCGGGACGGCATTCCTTGTGGAAAAGGACTCGTTGGGCCAGACAGAGCAGGGGGCCGTGCAACTCCTGATGCGGCAGATGGGCGCCATGCCCGATGTCGCCAGCCTGTTCATAGCTTATGGAAAAACGGGACGCTTTCTGCAGGTGATGCGGACCACGTCGGATCACGCGGACATTGATCCCGTGTTGGATGAGTTTGTCATTCGTGAAACCCGTTTTGGCAACGGGGCCATGCTGGAATGGTCCTATGATGACTGGGTGGCCAAGGCCAAGCCGCGAGTGCTGGACATCTTTGAGCCGCGTGAACGTCCGTGGTTTCTAAGTGCTGCCGAGACGGGTGTGCTGTCTTTGTCCGAGCCTTATGTCTTTGCGAGTACAGGAAAAAAAGGCATCACGATCTCACAAATGGCGATGGCGTCAGACGGCTCATTGCAAGCGGTGGTCGGTGCAGACATCACGCTCGAGGGGCTTTCCCAGTATCTTGGCCTGAAGCGCGTGGGGGACAACGGCCGGACCTTTATCATCAATGCAAAAGACGAGCTGATCGTCGTGTCGCATGAAGACACGATCGATCATGACGGGCAAAGCGTAATCGGGCGCCAGCGGATAGATGCGGCCATCCGCCTGCACCGCGACACCAATACAATGCGGTTTAGCATGGAGGGTCCGCGACCAGTGATGGCTGCGTTTCGTCCATTCCCGCCCGAGTTTGGAAAGCCTTGGATCATTGGGGTGTTGGCTGACCGGCGCGAGATGGTTGAGGGCATTCGACAAACGACTGGGCAGACCATTGTCGTGGCACTCGTCTATACTCTTTTGGCGATTGGGGTGATGACCTTACTCTCGCGTCGTATCACGCAACCCTTGCGCTCGGTCATCGCGGAAACTGAAAAAATTCGCCAATTCCGGCTGGATGCACCGTTTTCACTGCGCTCGCCTATTGTTGAGATCGACAACCTGTCGCAATCCGTGGCCAACATGAAAAACGGGTTACGCGGCTTTAAGGCTTTTGTGCCGGTTGAACTGGTGCAATCCATTTTGTCATCAGGCAAAGGTGTTGAGGTCGGCGGGGATATTCGCGAAGTGACGATGATGTTCACCGACATCGAAGCCTTTTCTTCGCAATCAGAACGCCTGCCCTCGTCAGTCGTGTTCAGGGATCTTTCGACCTATTTCGGAGCCGTTTCTGACGTGATCCAGAAACACAAAGGAACGGTCGACAAGTTTATCGGAGACGCGGTGATGGCGCTGTGGAACGCACCGCAATCTGATCCCGACCATGTGGCCAATGCCTGTCGTGCGGTTTTGGCGTGCCGTGAGCGGCTGAACGCGTTGAATGCGCAAGCCGACATGGACGATACCCTGTTCCCGGTCAAAACCCGATTTGGCCTGCATGTAGGTGAAGTCATCGTGGGCAATGTCGGTTCAGACAAGCGCATGCAATACACCGCCCTTGGGCGAGATGTAAACCTGGCGGCGCGGCTTGAGGGTCTTAACAAGCAATACGGCACTTACGTCTTAGTCTCTGAAAATGTCGCCGATCGGGTCAAGGGACAGTTTTTCTTGCGTCAGGTGGACTTGGCAACGCCTGCGGGCACATCGGTTCCTGTGCGGATATTTGAATTGATAGCCGCAACCTCGGTCCAACCCGAACGCAAGGACTCCACGGCGCAGTTTTGTGCGGACTGGCAGGGTTGTATGGATCTTTATGAGGCTCGCAGTTGGGGCAGGGCCTGCGCAGCGTTTCAAGAATTCGCGGCACGTCACCCTGACGACCCATTGGCAAAAGTGTATATCGAGCGGTGCCAAGCTTTTGTCGATCTGCCTCCGGCAGTCGACTGGAACGGCGTGTTTGTGCACGACAGCAAGTAACCTGCTGTCATGCACGCCCTTACTTGAAGTTGCGGCTTTCCTTGATCTGATCCCAAGCCCAGACCACCTCTTGCAGCTGCTCTTCCTGGCTGCGGTCCCCGCCGTTCATGTCGGGGTGCAATACTTTGATGAGCTTTTTGTAGGCCTTGCGAACTTCGGCCTTGGACCAGTGATCCTTGGCTTCCAGAATGTCGATGGCGCGGCGTTCCGTGGGCGGGAGACGCTTTGACGAGCCCGACCCTTTGCCCGGGTTCTGCGTGGCGTTGGCGCCCAGAACCTGATGCGGATCCTCAATGCCCAAACGCGCCCAAGCCCGGGTTTCGGGGTCCACAAATGCCTTGGTTTCCCGCTCCCAAACCTTGTCTTTGGAATTCTGCGCGTTCATCTCGGCTTCGGTCTTGCCGTCGAAAAAGTTCCACTTGAGATTATACTCGCGCACGTGGTCCTTGCAGAACCACTTGAATTCATCCAGCACGTCCGGTGCCCGAGGTGCGCGATACTTGCCAGCCTCTTCGCACCCGTCATGTTCACACACGCGGGTTGAGGTTTCCTGTGCACCCGACATAGTGCGGCGTCCGCGCGGATTGTTCTTTTTCGCGGACTTCACGGACATATCAAATCCGAAGGGATCTTGTTTGGGCATGATCTCACCTTTTCGACTCGGAGCGCAGAGTTTAGTCTATGCGTCGCGAGATAGAAGAGGGCAGATGCAAAAAATGTTAGTGCAGCAGGAAATCCACGACAAATTGACCACTGCCTTCGCTCCGAGTGCGCTTGAAGTTGTCGATGACAGTGAAAGCCACAGGGGCCACGCGGGCTATCAAGAGGGGGGGCAAAGCCATTTCAACGTCATGATCCGTGCTGACGTTTTTGCCGAGATGAGCCGCGTGGCGCGTCACCGGGCGGTGCATAAGGCGCTTGGCGCCGATCTGGTCGGTCGTATTCACGCGCTGGCGCTGGATATTGGAGCCTGACACCCGTTTGTGATGGGGGTGCGCAAACGCCTAAGCGTGCATGCTCTGGTTCACTGGGCGGCGTGTTCGCTCTCGTCCGTATCCTGATCTTTGTCAGGCTCAACAGTGCGCGCACGCGTCTTTAGAGCTGTCGGAAAGCCGCTGGGCTCTTCTTCTCCGGCTTCAGGATGAAACACGGGCTCGTCTGAGGGGGCAGGTGTGGTGTCGTCCGGCTCGGCGTCAGCTGAGGCAAGCTCTGGCGCCGGCAGCTCTTCATAGGCTGGGCGCTCGAGTAATTTCGGGCGAAAGGCGCTGATATCGTCTTTGCGCGGACGTCGGAACACCATCACATTGCGATAGGTCGTGGTTGAAGAGGTCAGCCCAGAGCGTTCTTCAGACGGTAGGGTTTCAGTGCGTTGAAACTCCCAACCTTCAGAAGCCATTTGGTTCATCACGCTTTCCAACGCATAAGCAAACCGGGCCTCTGGCCCTTTAACGCCGCGCGCCTTCTGGCCTTTGGCCGGGGCCGCAACAACTTTATATTCCCAAGCAGTCATATTGAAATCACACAGAAAAACATCAATGAGCACCACTATAGCAGCGCTGCATTCCTGCGTCTTGGTCTGATTTACCGGGAAACCGCGCTATTTGCGGCGGATACCCATTGGTTGGCCGACCCAGTCGGGTTTTGGCAATGGGCTGTGCGCCTTGGCAAGCGCGTCGAACTTTGCCAGCACCTCAGGCGGCATGGGGGCAACCCTTGGGCCTGACATGTCGATATGCAGCCCCAAGCCTTCTCCTCGGGCCGCGACCCAGCCTTCGTCCGCGTGCAGCAGTTCCTGGCAGAAGTGAAAGCGTTTCTCGTCGTGGTCGAGCAGTTGGAATGTCGTGACGACGGGTGTCTCGAGATGAACCTCACGCACGTAACGCATGTGGTATTCCGCTGAGAACGTCGTGTGGCCATTGGCCTGAATGTAGTCCTCGCCGAACCCCAACTGCTCCCACAATTGGTCTACACCCTGATCCATAAGCGCATTGTAATAAGCCATGTTGAGATGGCCGTTGTAGTCAATCCACTCGGGACGGATGGACATGGGAGAAGAACGGAAAGGAGCGTCAAACATCATCAGGCCTCGGCAACGTTGGGGCAGGTCGGACAAGATTGTCCGACCTACAAGATCGTGTCGTTATCAGCCGAGTTTCTCTTGAATCAACTGGTTCACGGCCTTTGGATTGGCCTTGCCGCCTGTGGCTTTCATGACCTGACCCACAAACCACCCCGCAAGTTTCGGGTTTTCTTTGGCTTTTTCAACCTGCGCCGGATTGGCGGCAATGATCTCGTCCAGAGCGGCTTCAATCGCGCCGGTGTCCGTTACCTGTTTCATACCACGGTCTTCGACAATGGCTTCGGGGTCGCCGCCTTCGGTATAGACGATCTCAAAAAGGTCTTTGGCGATCTTGCCGGAAATGGCGTCGGATTTAATGAGCTTGATGATGCCCGCAAGCTGTTGCGGGGTCACGGGGCTTTCGGTGATGTCGTGGTCTTCTTTCTTCAGACGACCAAACAGCTCGTTTATAACCCAGTTCGCAGCCAGCTTTCCGTCGCCTGCTTCCGCCGCGACGGCTTCGAAATAGGCAGCACTTTCGGCTTCGGCGGTCAGCACCGAGGCGTCATAGTCCGACAGGCCGAAATCGCCGATAAAGCGGGATTTCTTGGCGTCAGGCAGTTCCGGCAGACCCTTGGCGATGTTATCGACCCAGTCTTGTTCGATCTCGAGCGGCAGAAGGTCGGGATCAGGGAAATAGCGGTAATCATGCGCCTCTTCCTTTGAGCGCATGGAGCGTGTTTCGTCCTTGTCCGGGTCGTAGAGCCGAGTTTCCTGATCAACCGAACCGCCACCTTCGACGATGGCAATCTGGCGACGGGCTTCGTGTTCGATCGCAGCCTGAATAAACCGCATCGAGTTCATGTTCTTGATCTCACAACGGGTACCGAGGTGCGAGAAGTCCTGGGTCTCCATGTATTTCTCATACTGGCCAGGACGGCAGATCGACACGTTGACGTCAGCCCGCAGGTTGCCGTTTTGCATGTTGCCGTCACAGGTGCCGAGATAGCGCAGGATCTGGCGCAGTTTGACGATATAGGCCGCGGCCTCTTCGGGGCCACGGATGTCCGGGCGCGAGACGATCTCCATCAGCGCCACGCCTGTACGGTTCAGGTCAACAAAGGACATGTTCGGATCCATGTCGTGGATCGACTTACCGGCGTCCTGTTCAAGGTGGATGCGTTCAATGCGTACGGTGCGCGCGCTGCCGTCACCCATTTCCACGAGCACTTCACCTTCGCCGACGATCGGGTGGTAGAGCTGGGAAATCTGGTAGCCCTGCGGAAGGTCAGGGTAGAAATAGTTCTTGCGGTCAAAGGCCGAGAACAGGTTGATCTCAGCCTTGAGGCCCAGTCCGGTGCGTACCGCCTGTGCCACGCATTCTTCGTTGATGACGGGCAGCATGCCGGGCATGCCGGCGTCCACGAACGCAACATTGCTGTTGGGTTCAGCCCCAAATTTGGTCGAGGCGCCCGAGAACAGCTTGGCATTGGTCGAAACCTGGGCGTGCACCTCCATACCAATGACCAGTTCCCAGTCATGTTTGGCGCCCGAAATGACTTTGGGCTTGGGGGTTTCATATGTCAGGTCGAGCATGGGCCGGACTCCTTACAACGCTTTCGGTTCGCGTTCTAAGTGAGCCATAGCCAAGGGGCAAGGGGGCGCAGACGCCTCAGTTCTGTATTTGGCTGATCCCGTCGGCGTCAAACCGCACCGTGTGACCCTCTTGCAGGGCCTTGAGAAAGGGCATGGCTACTGCGGTCAGAGCGGTTTCCTGACCCTTTTCGGCCAGCCGCTCGGGCGAGATGATGCGCGCGGTGTTTTCAAAGCCAATTTCGGCATGTCCCCAAACCAATGGATGCAACTCACGCAGGTGATTTTGAACTACGTGATCAAATCCGTGACGCAGGGCCGAAGGCAATTCTGGGCGCATACCAGATTCGTGATATCGCGCGCGGGTGATTTGCCAGCTTTGGAAAAGGTGGGCCGCCACAAGGTTGGCAATGTGCTGATCCGGGCGACGGTTCAATATGTCCTTCACCCCATCCAGGAAATACTCGACCTCCAAAGTATCAAACCCTTCCGGGTCCACCAGAAGCGCGTCAAACCAGACCCAGGCATAGGCTCCGGCACCCCATTCCTGATAGGTGCGGGCTGCTGTGCGCCGAGCTTCCAGATCCAGGGCCTGATAGGTGCCATACCACCGCGGCAAAAGGTAGTTGCCGAGCGCACGCATGTGACGCGGGTTTTGCGGATCAAGATCAACCAGCGCTTCAAATTCGCGGATCAGGTGCGCGCCGGGATCAACTTTGCCGGGCAACAAGGCGCAGCGGGCCGCCGAAAGGGCGGCAGATTGATAGGTTGTTGGCGAAAACTCGGCAAGGATGTCGCGGGCACGATCAAAATGTGCCTCAAAGGCTTCACGATTAATGTCGCCGATTGAATCGTCCGAGCGAGCCCCACGCCAAGCCCAGCCAATATCAATGTGCATGTGGGCCACAATCAGCGCGAGGGCATAGCAATCGGGGGTGTCCATCAGCACGGCTTCTAGGGCTTCAACGCCTGCAAAGAAGTCGGAGTCTTCTGCCGGACGACCATGCAGCAGAGAATGCTCGGCGGCACGCACGACGTCGGAGCGCGCGCCAAAGGCCATCAGATCGGCGAGCGGAATGCCCGAAGGTGTGGTCAAGCGGGATTTGTCATGTTGCTTTATCTGTTCTGCCAGTTCTTCCCAGCGGTCCTGTCGCGCCATGCGCAATCCGAACTCACGGGCTTTGTCGCCCTCGATCTGGTCGGGCGTGTTGACATGCACCGGAATTTGCAACCGTGCCGTCAGATCACGATAAGTCTTATTTGGTTGGTCACTATCGGGAAGCTCGGTGTCTTCCTTGCGCGGCAGATTCAACTTCCGCGCAAGACCCTTGGAGCCAGGTTTCATCAACCCGGCCAACTGGGCCTTTTTGTCCGAGAAAAAAGTCATTTGTACATGTACTCCGCTAAACTAAGCGTAGATTGACGGGTCTTTCAGGCTGAAAAATGGCGGGGCTTGGGTATCATGCGGACATGTTTGGTTGGAATTGACAACAAGCCGCCACAATGGCCTTTCAAATGACGCGGAAATGGTGCCGTTCTGTCTTAATTCCACGGTCCTTGAAGCCCTTCTCAAGCGCTTCATGAGGGGGCGCGACATCTTGCGGAATGCGCAGTTTGGACTGATCTATCAAGATCAAGGTCACGCGCACCGAGAAATCCCATCGTGTGTCGAACCGGGCGTGTTGAATGCGGCTGAGGGGCAGGTCCGCTTCTTGGCCGCCGTTTTTCCAGTGTACCTGCGTATCCGTCAGCTCAAAATCGGTGATCGGGTTGCGTAAGAGGTCAATCGCAGCCGGCACCGCGAACAGGGCTAGCCCAAGGATGATCCATTCCAACGTTCCAACGGAATAAAGAAAAGCCAGAAGGCCAAGATAGACAGCCAACCCAACCAATGTCTTGGGATTGCGACCTCGGTTCTTGTGTGTCAGCGCGTCGGGCATCATCTGCCTCCGGTCACATCAAGCGTTGTACCGGTAACGTAGGAAGCGGCGTCTGACAGAAGATAAAGAACGGCGCGCGCCACTTCTGTGGCGGACCCAGTGCGCTGCATGGGAACCATGGGCGCCAGCCGTTGCGCGCGCCCCGGCTCGCCGCCTTTGGCGTGAATGTCGGTTTCTATCAGCCCCGGCCGCACTGCGTTGACGCGGATATTGTCCAGCGCGACCTCATCCGCCAGCCCCTTGGTAAAGATGTCGATGGCGGCCTTTGAGGCAGCATAGTCCACATATTGGTTGGCTGACCCGAGGCGTGCGGCCGCTGATGAGATATTGACGAGACTGCCGCCGGTGCCCTGCCTCTGCATCCTGATCACGGCCTCTTTGGCGACCAGCATGGCGCCAATGACGTTGACGTCGAACATACGGCGCAGGCGATCATGGGTCAGCGCGGTGACTTTGACCGCCTGATCGACGATCCCGGCATTGTTGACCAACGCATCAAGCCGCCCGAACCGGTCGTCAATCGCCTCGTATAGCGCCTCAATGTCCGAGGGCTGCGCCACGTCAGCCTGACAGACCAGAACCTGCGCGCCTGCGGCTTCACAGGCCTCTGCGACTTTCGCCATTGCCGCCGCTTCACTTCGATAGGTCAGGGCAAGGTCATAGCCTTCGACCGCGGCAAGGCGGGCCGTCGCGGCGCCGATCCCGGTGCTGGCGCCGGTAATGAGGCAGATTTTTCGCATCGCTCAGGCTCCCCGGATCCGCGTGACCATTTCAGATGTATCACGGCTCAGGTCAGGATGTGCGGCAATCCGGTCCAGTTGCGTCTGGATCAGGGCCTGCCGGTCGCTGTCATAGCGCTTCCATGTCTGGAAGGCAGAGCACATGCGCGCCGAGACCTGAGGGTTCAAGGGGTCGAGTTTCAGCAGCCAATCTGTCAGCAGCGTGTAGGCCGCGCCGCTTTTGTGATGGAACCCGGCATGGTGCGCGCCAAGGACGCCCAGGGCCGCACGGAAGCGATTTGGGTTTTTCATATCAAAATCAGGGCGTTGCGTGAGCTTATTGACGGTTTCAACCACATCTTGCGGCTTGGCCGACATGACCTGCAACGAGAACCATTTGTCCATCACCAAACGATCCTGCGCCCATTGCTTTTCAAAAGCGGCCAATTGAGCATCTCCGGTCCCGGCGTCCAGCAGGCACGACAAGGCCGCGAGTTGCTGGGTCATGTTGTCTGCCTTGCTGTACTGATCGGTGGCCTGTTTGCCTGCATCTTGCCGGCTGATCAGAGCCAGCACGGCATTGGCCAGCGCCCGGCTGCCTGCAGGCCCGGCCTCTGGCGAGAAGGGGCCGTCGACCTGATTGTCAGCATAAAGCCCCGGCAACAAATCCCCCAATGCCTCGGCCTTGGCGTCTCGCAACGCCTCGGAAGCGGCGTAAATTGCCTCGGGATCGGGGACATGCCCGGCATCATGCAGAATGCCGGCCAACTCAGATTGGGTTGGTTGGCCGAGCATCAGGGCGCGATACGCGGGGTCGAGGCTCTCGTTTCTTAGCACGGCCCTGAGACCGTCCAGATAATCAGGGTTGGGTGCGCTGCCCGTGGTTACGGCAGAGACCAGCGAGTCGCGCGCCAGCATGCGCCCGGCTTCCCAGCGGTTGAACGGATCGGTGTCATGGGCCAGCAGAAATGCGCGCCGGTCACTGTCGATGTCATGATCCAGGATCACCGGGGCCGAGAACCCGCGCAAGATCGACGGAACCGGCCGTGTGGCATGCCCTGAAAAGCTGAAACTCTGGCTCGCTTCGGTCAGTTCCAGCGTCTGGGTTTCCAAAACTTCGTCGCCGTTGGGGTTCAAAAGCCCCAGGTTCACCGGGATGACCTGTGGCTCTTTGCTCTCTTGTCCGGGCGTGGGGGCGGTGGTTTGCGTCAGATGCAGCGTGAAGGTATCGCCATCAAATTCTTCCCGAACTTCGACTCGCGGTGTGCCGGATTGCGAATACCAGCGTTTAAATTGCGTCAGGTCGCGTCCGGTGCTGTCTTCAAACACCTTGATCCAGTCTTCGATGGTGGCCGCATCCCCATCATGTCGCTCAAAGTAGAGGTCTAGCGCCTTGGAGTAAGCCTCGGGCCCGACCAATGTGCGCAGCATGCCGATGACCTCGGCGCCTTTTTCGTAGACGGTTGCCGTATAGAAGTTGTTGATTTCCTGAAAGCTTTCCGGGCGCACGGGGTGGGAGAGTGGGCCTTGGTCTTCCGGGAATTGACGCCCTCGCAACGACAGAACATCGGAAATGCGTGCCACCGGGGCGGATCGCATATCGGCAGTGAACTGTTGGTCGCGATAGACGGTGAGCCCCTCTTTCAGACAGAGCTGAAACCAATCGCGGCAGGTAATGCGGTTGCCAGTCCAGTTGTGGAAATACTCATGCGCGATGATCGCCTCGATGCGTTCGAAGTTGCCGTCGGTCGAGGTTTCAGGGCTGGCGAGCACGCAGGACGAGTTAAAGACGTTCAACCCCTTGTTCTCCATTGCGCCCATGTTGAAGTCGTCCACGGCCACGATGTTGAACTCGTCCAGATCGTATTCACGGCCATAGACGTCTTCGTCCCATTTCATCGAATTTTTCAACGCTTCCATGCCAAAAGCGCATTTGTCCTCGTCTCCGGGGCGCACCCAGATGGCAAGGCTCACCTCTTTGCCGGACATGGTGGTGAACTTGTCTTCATGCGCAATCAGATCACCCGCCACCAATGCAAAGAGATAAGCCGGTTTGGGCCAGGGGTCCTGATAGATTGTGACTGTTGGCACGTCGTCCTGTGTCAGGTCAGTCGAAGAATAAAGCCCGTTACCATTCGACAGCATGACAGGCGTGTGTGCTTGCGTACTTTCGATGCGCACGGTGAATTGCGCCATCACATCCGGGCGGTCGGGGTACCACGTGATCTTGCGAAAGCCCTCGGCCTCACACTGCGTGCAATACATGCCGTTTGACATATAGAGACCCTCAAGCGCGGTGTTGTCTTGTGGGTTGATCTCAACCTCGGCTTCCCAATTAAAGGGCGCTTCGGGGACATCCACCTCGATGCCGCCTTCAACATGGTTGGGCGTGACCTCGTGGCCATCGACCTTGATCGAGATGTGTTTCAGATCTTCTCCGTGCAGGAAAAAAGGGCGGTGATGCACGTCGTAATCCGGGCGAAACCGGATCCGCGAAATCACACGTGTCGCCGTTGGGTGCAGGCGAAAGGTCAGGTGAACATCGTCGATGATCCAGCCAAAGGGTTTGTAGTCGTCCAGATAGATCGTCTTGGGGCTGTCATCGCGCATTGCCGTCTCCTGAGATGGTCCGTGGTCAAAGATGTAGCCAATCGAGGGGCGGCTGCAAGCGGCGATGCCAAGGATCGACATCAGTTTGTTGCAAATTTTGAAAGATTATCAGGCAGAGCCAAAAGATGCGTTTGTTGCCTATAGGAAACTTCTGCTCTAGATCGATCACAGTATACCATCGTGCACCCAAAGATTCCGGAGCGGATATGAGCGACAGACTGAACCGAGACGGCCTGCAGGTTGACCCTGTGTTGGCGACTTTCATCGAAGAGGCGGCGCTGCCGGGTACCGGCGTTGACGCGGGTGCGTTTTGGGCTGGACTGTCGGGCATCTTGCACGAACTAGGGCCTGAAAATCAGGCGTTGTTAGACAAGCGCGAGGCCTTGCAGGGTCAGATCGATGCTTGGCATCTCGCCAATCGCGACGCGCCGCACGATCACGAAAGCTACAAGGCGTTTTTGGAAGAGATTGGGTATTTGCTGCCCGAAGAGGACGCGTTTCAGGTTGAGACGGCCAATGTCGACCCTGAAATTGCCAGCGTTCCGGGGCCACAATTGGTGGTGCCGATCACCAACGCGCGCTACGCGCTGAACGCGGCAAATGCCCGGTGGGGCAGCCTTTATGATGGGCTATACGGCACCGACGCAATGGGCGTACCGGCACCCAAAGGCGGCTATAACAAAGGTCATGGCGCCCGTGTTGTTGCGCGTGCGCGTGTATTTCTGGATGAGAGCTTTCCGGTTGAGGGGCTGAGCCATGCAGATGCCCGGCGGTACCATGTGCGCGATGGTGCGCTGTTGGTCGACGATCTGCCCCTGATGCAGCCAGAAAAGTTCGCCGGTTTCAGTGGCAACCCCAAGGCGCCAGACGCGATCCTATTGGTCAATCATGGTTTGCATGTCGAACTGGTGTTTGACCGTGCCCATCCTATTGGCAGTCACGATCAGGCCGGGCTGGCGGATGTGCGGCTGGAAAGTGCGATTTCGGCGATCATGGACTGCGAAGACTCGGTGGCCTGCGTTGATGCCGAAGACAAAGTGCAGGCCTATGGCAACTGGCTGGGCCTGATGCGCGGCGACCTGACAGAAGAGGTTGAAAAGGGTGGCAAGTCCTTTAACCGCGCGCTGAACTCTGACCTGACCTTTTCAGCCGCCGATGGCAGTGACCTGACTCTGAAAGGACGCGCGCTGATGCTGGTGCGCAATGTCGGTCATCTGATGACCAACCCTGCGATTTTGGATCGGAACGGTAATGAGGCCTTTGAGGGTCTGATGGACGCCATGATCACGACCCTGATCGCGATGCACGACTTGCAGCGCGAGAGCGGCAATTCAGTGCATGGATCTGTCTATGTGGTGAAACCCAAGATGCACGGACCGGAAGAGGTGGCCTTTGCCGTCAAAACCTTTGACCGGGTCGAAGACATCCTCGGCCTGCCGCGCAATACGGTCAAAATCGGCATCATGGACGAAGAGCGCCGCACCTCGGTCAACCTCAAGCAATGCATCCGTGCCGCGAAAAGTCGTGTGGCCTTTATCAACACCGGATTCCTTGATCGCACTGGCGACGAAATTCACACCTCGATGGAGGCCGGCCCCTTTAGCCGCAAGGATTTCATCAAGCGCAAGGGCTGGATCGGCGCCTATGAGAACCGCAACGTCGATATCGGCCTGGAATGTGGCCTGCAGGGCAGGGCGCAGATTGGCAAAGGCATGTGGGCCATGCCCGATCTGATGAGCGCGATGATTGAACAAAAGATCGAACACCCGAAGTCCGGCGCCAACTGCGCCTGGGTGCCCAGCCCTACGGCGGCCACCTTGCACGCGCTGCACTATCACAAGGTTGATGTCTTTGCCGTTCAGGATAAGCTCAAAGCTGGCGGGCGGCGTGCACATGTTGATGGAATTCTGGAAATCCCGCTGGCGACCTATCGCAAGTGGTCCAAAGATCAGATCCTGCGCGAAGTAGAGAACAACGCCCAAGGGATTCTTGGCTATGTGGTGCGCTGGATCGATCATGGCGTGGGATGTTCCAAGGTGCCGGACATCAACGATGTCGGCCTGATGGAAGATCGCGCGACCTGCCGGATCAGCTCGCAGGCCTTGGCCAACTGGCTGCACCACGAGGTGGTGAGTGAGGCCGAAGTGATGGCCGCCATGCAAAAGATGGCCGCCGTGGTCGACCGTCAGAACGCGGATGATGCAACCTATCGCCCAATGGCGCCTGGCTTTGAAGGGATCGCCTTTCAGGCAGCCTGTGACCTGGTGTTCCGCGGCCGGATTCAGCCTTCGGGCTATACAGAGCCCGTACTGCATGCGCGTCGACTGGAGTTAAAGGCTGCACAGACGGCCTAGACCATGATTGGGACTGCGTTTAGAGCAATAAGAGTAATCTCTGTTGCCTCATTTTCTTTCTTGACTTGCGGGCCCGAACGTCAGCAAGGCGGAACTTTTTCAACCTTCACCTGAATACGTCGATAGCCGCTTCCCGCCCAAAGTACCAAATGCTCCGCTTGAACCTGACGACAAGATTGGGCTCATATCTCGAACCGAACCTTGAAGAGATCTGGAACATCGAACCCGGCGACATGATCGACTCCATGTTGCCATGGTGGGAGGCGGGTTTTCGCATTCATATTCATTCCAACGGGGATGCCGCGCAGGATGCCGTTCTAAACGCCCTCGCACATATGCCAAACGTGCGCCCGAGGTTTGATCACAGGTTCGTCTTCGAACACATCGGACTTTCATCTGTTGTTCAAATCCGGCGTATGAAGGCGCTTGGCGCCACGGCCAGCGTGAACCCCAGCTTCGTCTACCTCAGAGGTGACCTGAATGCCGTTTATATCGGTCGCAATCGCACGGCGCAGGCTGCGCGGCTTGGGAAACTGCTGCGATACGATTTACCCACAACAATACACTCAGATTTACCGGTCGCACCGGCGGACCCGCTGTTGTTGATGTGGATTGCTGTGAACAGGTTCGGGCAAGCTGGGGAGGTGCTGGCACCCGAGGAACGCGTCAGCAGTGAGCAAGCGCTGCGCATGGTTACAATTGACGCCGCACATGTTTTGGGCATGGACGACCGCATTGGAAGCATTGAGCCGGGAAAGTTTGCTGATTTTACAGTGTTGGAAGAAAACCCCCTCACCGTTTCACCGGAGCGTATACGTGACATCGGGATTTGGGGCACAGTGCACGCGGGCGAAGCGTTCCCGGCACCGCCCAAAACGCAGTAAGTCTGACAAACGATAAGGAAGGTGTTCGTAAACAATCGCTCTGCAATCAAACCGGATATTGCCTCCGGTCCTTACTCTCGCTTCAATGGTTTTGGTCAAATGCGCGAACAACTCGGATCCACTACCGGCAACGCGCTCGCCTCAACAGGGGCTTGCCCAAAAGCCCAGCATCGCTGCAGGGCTTTTTTTGCCTTGCGGCCGGGGCTCACCCCTTGGCATAGCCTAGCGTTTGCAGTGCCTCGGTGATCTCGTCGAGGATCACCGGATCGTCGATGGTCGCGGGCATCTTCCACTCGGTGCCGTCCGCAATCGAGACCATGGTGCCACGCAGGATCTTGCCCGAGCGTGTCTTAGGCAACCGGTCCACCACCACGGCCAGCTTAAACGCCGCCACGGGGCCGATTTTTTCGCGCACCAGTTTCACCACTTCTTTGACCACGTCTGCGTTGTCACGATCTGCGCCAGCATTCAGACACAAGAAGCCAACGGGCATCTGACCCTTGAGGCTGTCTGACACGCCGATCACGGCGCATTCGGCGACATCCGGGTGGCTGGCCAGAACCTCTTCCATGCCGCCGGTCGACAGGCGGTGGCCTGCGACGTTGATGACGTCATCGGTGCGCGCCATGATGTAGACATAGCCGTCCTCATCCATCATGCCCGCATCACCCGTCTCATAGTAACCGGGGAAAGTGTTGAGATAGCTTTTCTTGAAGCGATCTTCGGCGTTCCACAGCGTCGGCAAGGTGCCCGGAGGCAGCGGCAGCTTGATTGCAATCGCCCCAAGGGTTCCGGCCTCAACCGGATGGCCCGCATCGTCCAGAATGGTCACATCGTAGCCCGGCATCGGCACGGTGGGTGATCCCAGCTTGATGGGCAGCTCCTCGATCCCTACCGGGTTCGCGGCAATCGCCCAGCCGGTTTCGGTCTGCCACCAGTGGTCAATCACCGGCACCTGCAGTTGATCCTGTGCCCAGACAATGGTGTCGGGATCGGCGCGTTCCCCGGCCAGGAACACCTGCTCCAGACATCTGAGGTCATACTTTTTGACGAACTCACCAGCTGGGTCTTCGCGTTTTACGGCGCGGAAGGCGGTTGGCGCCGTAAAGAACGACTTGACGTTATGCTCCGAAATCACCCGCCAGAAGGTGCCCGCATCCGGCGTACCCACAGGCTTGCCCTCAAAGACGATGGTGGTGTTGCCGTGGATCAGCGGCGCATAGCAGATATAGCTGTGGCCCACGACCCAACCTACGTCTGAAGCGGCCCAGAACACATCACCGGGATCGACATTGTAGAGGTTCTTCATCGTCCAGTTCAGCGCCACCAGCTGACCGGCAGTGTGGCGGATCACGCCCTTGGGCTGGCCCGTCGTGCCCGAGGTATAAAGGATATAGGCCGGGTGGTTGCCTTCAACCGGCACGCACTCTGCTGGCTCAACCCCATACTGAAACCCATGCCAGTTATAATCGCGGCCCTCTTTCAGATGGGCCACTTCCTGCTCGCGCTGGAAGATCACGGTAAAGTCCGGTTTGTGCTCGGAGAGGTCAATCGCGCCGTCCAACAGCGGTTTGTAGTGCACAACGCGGCCCGGCTCGAGGCCACAACTCGCGGCAATGATGGCCTTGGGCTTGGCGTCGTCGATCCGCACTGCCAGCTCGTTTGCGGCAAAGCCACCAAACACCACCGAATGCACTGCGCCCAGACGCGCGCATGCCAGCATCGCCTCGACCGCTTCGGGGATCATCGGCATGTAGATGATGACGCGATCGCCTTTCTCGATACCCTTGGCACGCAGCGCCCCGGCGAGGCTGGCGACGCGGTTGCGCAGCTCAATATAAGAAATCGCACGCTTGGTGTGGGTGATCGGGCTGTCATAGATAATCGCGGTCTGCTCACCGCGTCCGTTTTCGACGTGGCGGTCAACCGCGTTCCAGCAGGTGTTCACCTTGGCATCGGCAAACCACTCAAACAGACCATCGCCTTTGTCGAACAACGCCTTCGAAGGGGCCTCGTCCCAGTCAATCGCCTTGGCAGCCTCCATCCAGAACCCCTCGGGGTCTTTCTTCCAGCCTTGGTAAACCTCTTTATAGGACATCACAGTCTCCTCCGAAATGTGTTGGGAAACTGTTACGCAAGGCAACAGCTTTGCAGCAAGCATCTTTCGCGACGCCGCGTCAGATTATCGCAAAATATTTGCAGTACTGGCGCAAATTTGCCTGCAAAGTTTTGCAAAGCGCCCGATATTGTCGGAAAGACTTTGAAGTTTATGCATTTTTGCAAATCTGCAAATATTTCACTGCAAAACTTAAGGGGGCCAGATTCGCCCCTCTTCATTTTGGTCAAAGTACTCCGGGGTGCGGGGCAGCGCCCCGCGACTTACCCGTAGTGCGCAACCGGCGTTCCGGCAATGGCCGCCATGTTCAGCAGACCGCGCGCGGTGGTCGACGGCGTCACGATATGCGCCCGGTTGCCCATTCCCATCAAAATGGGCCCAACCGGCAGGGCATCGGATTTGGTCTTGAGAATGTTGCGCACGGCAGAGGCCGCATCCGCGTGTCCAAAGATCAGCACATTGGCAGGACCGGACAGTCGGTTTTCCGGCAACAGGCTGATGCGGATGCTCTCATCCAATGCGGCGTCCACATTCATTTCGCCCTCGTATTCGAAATCTGTTTCTACCGCGTCCAGCATGGCAATCGCCTCGCGCAGACGCTTGCCCGAGCCTTCGGCCTGATTGCCGAACTGCGATTGCGAACAGAAGGCGATGCGGGGCTCCACCCCAAAGCGGCGCGCATGGCGGGCGGCCCCTTGTGCGATGATTGCCAATTGCTCAGGCGAGGGCAGGGACCAGACATGGGTATCGGCCAGGAACAGCGGGCCATCTTCCAGGATCATCAGCGACAGCGCACCGTGCGGGGTGTGCTCGTGGTCCCCCAGAACCTGATTGACGTAGTTCAGATGCCAGCGGTATTCGCCAAAGGTGCCGCAGATCAGGCTGTCAGCCTCGCCGCGATGCACCATGACGGCGCCAATGGCCGTGGTGTTGGTGCGCATGATGGCTTTGGCCAGATCCGGCGTCACGCCACGGCGTTGCATGATCTCATGATAGGTGCCCCAATAGTCGCGATAACGAGGGTCGTTTTCGGGATTCACCACTTCGAAATCCGTATCGGGTCGGATTTTTAGACCAAAGCGTGCGCAGCGTTTCGCCATCACGTCCGGGCGGCCAATCAAAATCGGGGTCTCGGTGGTTTCTTCCAGAATGGCCTGAGCGGCGCGCAGCACCTGCTCGTTCTCGCCCTCGGCAAAGACAATCCGACGCTTGGCCGCCAATGCCGCCTCAAAGACCGGTTTCATCAGCAGGGCGGATTTGAACACCGACTGGTTCAGTTTCTGAACATAGGCTTTCAGGTCGTGGATTGGCCGCGTGGCGACACCGCTGTCCATTGCCGCCTTGGCGACCGAGGCCGACACCACGCCGACAAGGCGCGGGTCAAAGGGTTTGGGGATCAGGTATTCCGGGCCAAAGGTCAGTTGCTCGCCCTTATAGGCGGCGGCGGCCTCAGCGCTGGTGGTGGCGCGGGCCAGTTCGGCAATACCGTCGATGCAGGCGAGCTGCATCTCGTCATTGATCTCGGTTGCGCCTACGTCCAGCGCGCCCCGAAAGATAAAGGGAAAACACAGGACGTTGTTGACCTGGTTGGGGAAATCGCTGCGTCCAGTGGCCATGATCGCATCTGGGGCCACCTCACGTACAGCGTCGGGCATGATCTCGGGCGTTGGGTTGGCCAGCGCAAAGATAATCGGCTGCTTGGTCATCTTTGCGACCATCTCGGGCTTGAGAACACCCGGACCCGAAAGGCCCAGGAACATGTCTGCGCCATCAATCACATCATCCAACGTGCGGGGCACGGTGCCTTGTGCGTATTCCGCCTTTTGTGGCGTCATGTCCTTGGTGCGGCCCTCATAGACCAGCCCTTCGATGTCGCAGAGCCAGACGTTTTCCCGTCTGACGCCCAGTTTCAGCAGCATATTGAGACAGGCAATGCCCGCCGCGCCGCCACCGGTGCTGACAATCTTGATATCTTCGAATTTTTTACCCGCCACGCGCAGCGCGTTGGTGGCCGCGGCGCCGACAACAATCGCGGTGCCGTGCTGATCGTCGTGAAACACCGGAATATTCATCCGTTCACGGCACAGTTTCTCGACGATAAAGCAATCCGGCGCCTTGATGTCTTCAAGGTTGATCGCGCCAAAGGTTGGCCCGAGGGAGCAAACGATATCGGCCAGTTTTTCTGGATCTTTTTCGTCCACTTCAAGATCAAAACAGTCGATATTGGCGAATTTCTTGAACAGAACAGCCTTGCCTTCCATCACCGGTTTTGAGGCGAGGGCACCAATATTTCCAAGGCCCAAAACCGCCGTACCGTTTGAGACCACGGCCACAAGATTGCCGCGCGCGGTGTAGCGCGATGCACTGGACGCGTCCTCTTTGATTTCCAGACAGGCCTCGGCCACGCCCGGGCTATACGCGCGGCTCAGGTCGCGACCATTGGCCAGCGGCTTAGTTGCGCGGATCTCAAGTTTGCCGGGTTTTGGAAATTCATGATAATCCAGCGCGGCGTGACGGACGGTTTTTTTGGGGGTATCGGACATGGGATTTGCTCGGATTCTGCTCTCGGTATCAGGTTAGTTTAGTGTTAAACTACTTATCTCGGAATGAAAATGGGGCGAATTGACTTTAGGTCAGGACCTCTTGCAACCCTTCGTTCAGAACCACAATCTCGGCGGGTGTCGATGTCCCAAAGACAGGGACTTGCCCATGCGGTCTATCCGGGCAACGATACAGCATGACAGGGTCGCAAGCGAGTCCGCCCACCAACCCCGAACCCGGAGGTCTCTATGAGCCTGCAAAAAGCCGCGCTGGCCGTTCGCGAAAACGCCTATGCCCCTTATTCCAACTTTAAGGTGGGGGCGGCCATCCTTGCCGCCGACGGAACCGTCTTTGCCGGGTGTAACGTGGAAAACATCGCTTACCCCGAAGGGACCTGCGCTGAAGCCGGGGCGATTGCAGCCATGATTGCGGCTGGTGAGACCCGCCTGACCGAAGTCTATGTCGTCGCCGACAGCCCACATCCCGTCACGCCGTGCGGGGGATGTCGTCAGAAACTGTCCGAGTTCGGGACAGGCGACGTCACGGTGACCCTCGCCAACCTTGAGGGTGTCGAAGAAAAGATGACTTTGGCAGACCTTTTGCCCGGCGCCTTTGGCGAGCACCACATGGAGAATACCTGACCTCATGGACGCACGCGCTATTATTGCCAAATTGCGCTTGGGAGAGGTGCCCAGTGCCGACGAATTAGCTTGGTTTGCCAACGGGCTGGCCGATGGGGTTGTGTCCGACGCTCAGGCCGGCGCCTTTGCAATGGCGGTCTGTCTGCGCGGATTAGGCGAAGAAGGCCGCGTTGCCCTGACCCTGGCCATGCGCGACAGCGGAGATCGCCTGACATGGGACTTGCCGGGGCCTGCGCTCGACAAGCATTCCACAGGTGGCGTGGGCGATTGCGTCTCGCTTGTTCTGGCGCCTGCATTGGCGGCGGCAGGGGCTTATGTTCCGATGATTTCGGGGCGAGGTCTGGGGCATACAGGCGGCACGCTGGACAAGATGGAGGCCATCCCCGGCCTGCGCACCACGCTGTCCGAAGATCAGTTTCGCCAAATTGTCGACATTGCTGGGTGTGCGATCGTATCGGCCAGCGCAGAAATTGCGCCTGCAGACAAGCGCCTCTATGCGGTGCGCGATGTTACAGGCACGGTCGAAAGCCTTGATCTGATCACCGCGTCGATCCTGTCAAAGAAATTGGCCGCGGGGCTGCATGGGCTGGTGCTGGATGTCAAACTGGGCTCGGGCGCGTTCATGAAAACACCGGAGGACGCGCGGGCGCTGGCAGATTCTCTGGTCACAACTGCAAACCTTGCGGGATGTCCGACCAGCGCGGTGATTTCTGATATGAATCAACCTCTTGCGCCTGCTTTGGGCAATGCCTTGGAAGTATCGGAGTGCATGGAAGTCCTGACAGGGCGCAAGGGTGGCGCGCTGGCGGACCTGTCGATTGCCTTGGGCGGTGTGTGCCTGGCGAACGCAGGACTGGCCTCGGATATTGAGGCCGGTACGACCAAGATGGTTGAGGTCCTGCAAAGCGGTGCCGCGGCCGAGCATTTTGGCCGAATGGTCGCCACGATGGGCGGGCCGGTGCAATTTGTTGAGAACTGGCAACGGTTTTTGCCCGAAGCCACGGTGATCCGTGAAGTGACCGCCCCCGAAGCCGGCTACGTCACGGCAATGGACGGTGAAGCGCTGGGTCTGGCCGTGGTCGCATTGGGCGGCGGGCGTCAGGTCGAAAGCGATGTGATTGATCCCTCGGTCGGCTTTTCTGACGTCGTGTCGCTGGGCGATAAGGTGCAAAAGGGCCAGCCTCTGCTGCGAGTACATGCAGCGCGTGAAGAACATGCCACTGCCGCCGCCAGAACAGCGCTTGGTGCGATCCGTATCGGGGGCTCCGCTCCCGAAGTGCCACCGCTAATCCATGAAAGGATACGTTGATGCCCCGCGCGTTCCTTGTCGTTATGGATTCCGTAGGCATTGGTGGCGCGCCGGACGCGGATCAGTTCTTTAACGGAGCCCGACCTGATACTGGCGCCAATACACTGGCCCATATCGCCCAAGGATGTGCCTCCGGCTTGGCCGAAGAGGGGCGCACCGGCCCTCTCAAATTGCCACATCTCGACGCGCTTGGCCTTGGGGTTGCGACGCGCCTTGCCAGTGGCGACAGGGTTCCGGGACTCGAGGCTGAACCGGTGAGGTTTTGGGCTGCCGCGACTGAACGCAGTGCGGGCAAGGACACCCCATCCGGGCATTGGGAACTCGCGGGTCTGCGGGTTCCATGGGATTGGACCTATTTTCCCGATGCTACACCGTCTTTCCCTGTGAGCCTGACAGACAAGGTTTGCGAAATTGCTGGAACCACTGGTGTGTTGGGCAACTGTCATGCCTCGGGAACGCAGATTATTTCAGAGCTGGGCGCAGAACACGTCAAAACCGGTTTTCCCATCTGCTATACAAGTGCAGACAGTGTCTTTCAGATCGCCGCTCACGAAGATCATTTCGGCCTCGAGAGGCTCTTGTATTTGTGCAAATCTCTGGCGCCAACCTTGCATGACATGAAAGTCGGTCGCGTGATTGCGCGTCCCTTTGTGGGGGATGCGGAAAATGGCTTTAGCCGCACCACCAACCGCAAAGATTTTGCGATTGCGCCACCGGAACCGATCCTCACCAATTGGGTGCAAGGCGCAGGCCGCGCAGTGCATGGTGTGGGCAAGATCGGAGACATCTTTTCCATGACAGGGATCGATGATTGCACAAAAGGTGCAGATGCCGACCTCATGATCTATCTGCATCGCCTCGTGGAAGACGCAGAAGACGGCAGCCTGACTTTCGCCAATTTCGTTGAGTTCGACAGTCTTTATGGCCATCGCCGGGATGTCTCTGGCTATGCCAGACATCTTGAATGGTTCGATGCCGAGATTGGTCAGGTTCTGTCGAAACTCAGGCCAGACGACCTGTTGCTCATCACCGCTGATCATGGCAATGACCCCTCCTGGAGTGGAACCGACCACACGCGCGAACGTGTGCCTGTGCTTTGCGCGGGCGCGGGATTTGGCAGTGCCGGTTTGATCGAAATGGTGGATGTCGCGGCCAGTGTGGCGGCGCATCTGGGCGTCCCATCACAGGGACTGGGAAAGAGTTTTTTGTGAGCGTTGCAACCCTACCGAAAATCGAACTGCACCTGCACCACGAAGGCGCAGCCCCACCTGAATTCATTCGTCAGCTGGCTTTTGAAAAGAAAGCGGACCTTAGTCGCATCTTTAACGATGACGGCTCGTATGCATTTGAAAACTTTGTGCATTTTCTGCAAGTCTACGAGGCCGCGACCTCGGTTCTGCAAACACCGGATGATTTCGCCCGCCTGACCCGCGCGATCCTTCAGGAAAGCGCGTCGCACGGCGTGGTCTATACCGAAAGCTTCCTCAGTCCTGATTTCTGCGGCGGCGGCGATGTGGCTGCGTGGAAAGAGTACCTGCACGCCATTCAGGAAGCCGCCGACAAGGCGGAACAGGATTTCGGCATCGTCCTGCGCGGCATCGTCACGCCGGTGCGCCATTTCGGCCCCGAGAAAGCCAAACGCGCAGCCCTTTGCGCCGCAGAGACGGCTGGCGACTGGATCGTCGGTCTGGGCATGGGCGGCGACGAGGGGCAGGGGCATCAGGGTGATTTCGCCTATGCCTTTGACATGGGCCGCGAGGTCGGGCTGCGGCTGACCACCCACGCGGGCGAATTTGGCGGTCCCGAAAGCGTTTGGGAAGCCATCCGCGACCTCAATGTCGAACGCATCGGCCACGGTGTGCGGGCCATCGAAGACCCCTCGTTGGTAAAAGAGTTGGCAGCGCGTCAGATCACGCTGGAATGTTGCCCCGGATCGAACGTTTTCCTTGGCCTTTATCCGGATCTGCCCAGCCATCCGATCCAGCGTCTGCGCGACGCTGGAGTTATGGTGACGGTATCTACAGACGACCCGCCATTTTTTCATAACACCATGTCCCGCGAATATGACATGCTGGCCGAGGCCTTTGGCTGGAACGAAACCGATTTCCGCGCGCTGAATGCGACTGCGCTTGACGCGGCCTTCTGCGACGCTGACACAAAGACGCGCATAAAAGAGAAACTGGAGTCTGCCTGATGGATCACCTGACCGTTGTCGATCACCCGCTGGTGCAACACAAACTGACGCTGATGCGCCGTACCGAAACCTCGACCGCCGAATTTCGCCGGCTGCTGCGCGAGATCAGCCAGTTGCTGGCCTATGAGGTGACACGCGAACTGCCAATGACCACCAAGCGTATTCAGACCCCTATGCAGGAAATGGACGCGCCCGTTCTGGATGGTCGCAAATTGGCCCTGGTCTCGATTCTGCGGGCCGGCAATGGATTGTTGGACGGCATGTTGGAATTGGTGCCTTCTGCGCGCGTCGGCTTTGTTGGCCTCTATCGAGACGAAGAAACGCTGGAACCTGTGCAGTATTACTTCAAGGCGCCCTCCGAGTTGGACGAGCGTCTCGTCATTGCAGTCGACCCGATGCTCGCGACCGGGAATTCTTCGGCCGCTGCGATTGATTTGCTGAAAGAAGCCGGTGCCAAAGACATCCGTTTCTTGTGTCTGCTGGCCGCCCCCGAAGGCGTTCAGCGCATGCAGGAAGCCCACCCAGATGTGCCGATTGTTACGGCCTCTTTGGACGAAAAACTAAACGAAAAGGGCTATATCATGCCGGGTCTTGGCGATGCCGGAGACCGGATGTTTGGCACCAAATAGCCGGTTTTACAGGTAATTTTCGCGTTCGGACCGCCGTGGTTTTCACGGCGGTTTGGTCGCAAATTAGATGCAGATCTGCGTCTATGGACTGTTTACTCATATAGGGTTTT
The DNA here is from genome assembly GCF_947498095.1 of uncultured Shimia sp. Lineage (GTDB taxonomy): Bacteria > Pseudomonadota > Alphaproteobacteria > Rhodobacterales > Rhodobacteraceae > Shimia. The sequence continues at coordinate 141,724 of NZ_CANMJE010000002.1, forward strand.
GCGTCTAGACTGACCCCTACATCTTGTGGGGGCAAAATGAAACTGACCAGAGTCATCGCGATCACCGTGGTCGCGGCATCCTTGGGACTCGCGGCAAATGTGCATGCGCAATCCCTGAAAAATGTAGATACGCCGAACGAATTTCCGCCGACGTCCTACAAAGGCAAGCAATATGTGGACAGCAAAGGCTGTGTCTACATTCGCGCGGGAGTGGATGGCGCCACGACATGGGTGCCGCGTATGACGCGCGACCGCAAAGTAATTTGCGGTTACAAGCCGACCAACCCCAATGCCGCCCCCACGACGGCTTCGGCACAAAAACTGGACAAGAACGTCGTGTTTATCGAGCCGGCGGCAGCGCCAACGACGTCGGCTGTCGACAAGGTTTTTAAGCCTGCGGCAACCACACCATCGACCAGTACAACAACGGCCAAGCCCAAGGCCACGACGTCTACTCAGACGGCAACGACAACGACCGCAAAACGCAAGACGACAACCACTTCTTCGGCGGCCACCGCGTCTTCCACTCCGGTGCAAACAACCAAAACAACCAAACCAAAGAGTTCGACACCTTGGTGGAAGAAGCCTCCGAGCACCACAGCTGAGACAACACCGACAACGTCGACAACGGCCGCAAAACCCAAAACCACAACGGTTGCACCTGCGCCAACTGCACCAGCCCCTGCAACCACCACGGCCACGACAACAAGCAGCAGTCAGAAGCGGACTCTGGGCCAGACACCCCGGCAATCCGGCTACAATGCGCCGTGCCGTGGAGGCGTCGAAAGCAGCCAGACCGTGCGTTGTGGCCCGCAAAGCCAACTGCCGTACACACCGGGCACTGGTAACCCAACCACCGAACCACCGCGGATCATCTACAAGCGCCAAGGCGCAAGCCTGGTCAGCTCTTACACGCCTGCGCCGGGAACGGTTGTGCGGGAAGGAGAGGTTGCCTCGAACGTGCGTGTCATCCCGCGCCACCTATATGAAAACCGTCAGTATGCCATGCGCGAAACACAGGTTCCTGCCGGTTACGTGCGGGTTTTTGACGATGGACGCCTAAACCCGCACCGCGCAGAGATGACCTTTGCGGGCAAAGCCGCGACCGATGCGATCTGGTCCCAAACCGTGCCACGCGAGACCTTGAGAAATCCGACCTCGGCAGCGGTGATTTCGACGTCTGGGTCCACCTCAAACACGGCAACCCTGTCCACAAAAAACGCCCCGGCGGAAAAGTCCATTCGGCTTTCCGGTCAACGCTATGTTCAGGTGGCGACTTACGCAGATAAGGCCGCTGCCCAAAGTGCGGCACGTCAGGTCCGTGCCTTGGGCATGCCGACAAAAATAGGCAAGTATGACATAGCTGGGCAGACTTATCGTATTGTTTTGGCAGGACCTTTTTCAAACTCTGACAAGGCTGGCCGCGCCGCGACCAAAGCCCAGAACGCTGGGTATTCCGGTGCCTTTGTGCGCAACTAAGCACGATTTTAACCGCGGCAGATACCCTGCAGCGCGACCCAATCACCATCACTGAGAACCGGACGGGGCGAGGTCAGAAACGGATCTGCTTCGATCAACTGCAATGTCGTCTCGCCAGATGCATCCAGCGCGTAAGCGTAAGGTGATGACTTAACGTCCTTGTCTGAAAACGCGGTCAACAGGGTGTCCGGATCTTGCGGCACATGCGGCAACAACACCATTTCTTCGGCCCAGGTCCGGAGCAGATCATCGCTTAGCTCACCCGTGGTCAACAATCGAAAACTGGCACGCAAGCCAAGCCGTTCCAGCATTTGGCGTAACGGATCGACCTCGACGCGTTCAACCTGTTGCGCAATCACGTAGCCCGCCGCCACATCCGGCTCTTCATAGTCTTCGATCACGGCGCGGTTCAGCAGGATGCTCCCACCGGGCAAGGCCAGCGTATCGCGCACGCCCCCTCGTACGACGATCAAAGCGCGTGCTTCAAGACGTTCAGTTAACCGCCCCAACGCCGGGCTCGCCAAAATGTCGGTACAGGGCTTTCCTGTCAGCCGTTCCAATTGTCCCAACAACGCCAGCCCGATCTCTTGGCGTTTGACGTCTGGCACGACGGTCACGGTGTGCGTCAGCAAGGCTCCGGGCAACCAGAAGATCGCCAGTGCGGCAACACACAGGCTTGAGGTTACCAAGGTTACAAGCCGGAGACGGCCGGGGCGCGGGCGCCTGCGCCGGATCGCGGTGCGAAGTTGCTCGATGGCGTCGATCATTTGCGCTTCATCGCTGGAAATCTCAAGGATTTCGTCGGGATCACCATCGGGAAAGAAGATTGCTGGGCGTTCGCCTGGGTTTTCCCGCTCAAGGGCAGCCAAGGACCAATGCGCAAGGGGGCGATCCTGAAGATCGCTGATTGTCAGCGATGCGTCCCCGATTGAGACGATCACTTCGCGACGCTGCGCGTCAGCGCCCGCGCGCCACAACGCACTGGCTTCGATCCGATCATATTTGTCTAGGGCGGTCATGGGTGATGCCGGGCTGCTCTGCCTCTGTTTGACCAAACCGTAACATGGGACGCCCCCATGGGGCAATGAGTGGAAGAAGGGGGCCAGCCCCCCTCGCCGTCTTTTGGCAAAGACGCCGTTTCCCCCGGGATATTTGGGGCCAAAAGAAGACCTGAGTACTCCCCAACCTGACGGTCAGGGAGCTTCTTCAGGCGCGGCCATCGGCGTCCCCGCCTGTACCGCGCCAACAGGGTAGATCGTTAAGGTTAACAACCCCTTGCTTCTTTTGGCCTTAAGTATCCCGGGGGAGGTCCGAGCGTGCTCGGGGCGGGGACAGAGCCCCAATCCTTCAGAGTTTTGCCGCAACTTTGCGCAGTTCGAATTTCTGAATCTTGCCTGTGGACGTTTTGGGGAGTTCTTGGAACACAACGCGTTTCGGCGCCTTGAAGCCGGCAAGAGTTTCGCGGGAAAAGGCGATGATCTCGGCCTCGGTTGCGGATTGCCCTTCAAGCAGTTCAACAAAGGCACAGGGCACTTCGCCCCATTTGTCGTCCGGCTTGGCCACCACTGCTGCCATTGACACGGCCGGGTGTGCCATCAGCGTGCCTTCGACCTCGACGGACGAGATGTTCTCGCCACCCGAGATGATGATGTCCTTGGCGCGATCGGCGATCTGCACATAGGTGTCGGGATGTTGCAGTGCGATGTCACCGGAATGAAAATAGCCGCCCTTGAACGCTTCCGCCGTGGCTTCGGGGTTCTTGAGATACCCCTTCATCACCGAATTGCCGCGAATGACAATCTCACCTTGGGTTTTTCCGTCCATCGGAATTTGCGCCATGTTTTCGTCCATGACGGTGATGTGTTCCATCATCGGAAAGGCGATGCCCTGACGTGCTTTGATGGTTGCGACCTCAGGCTTGTCGAGGGCTCCCCACTCGTCGTCTTTCCAAAGGCATTCGGTGACATGACCATAGGTTTCCGTCAGCCCATAGACCTGCGTGACGTTGAATCCAAGGTCTTCGATTTTGGCAAGGGTCGCTGGGGCAGGGGGGGCGCCTGCGGTAAAGACCTCAACCGTGTGGTCAAAAGTGCGTCGTTCCTCATCCAATGCATTGACGATCATATTCAGAACGATGGGCGCGCCACCGAAATGCGTGACCCCTTCGTAGTGGATGGCGTTATAGATCGCCTGCGCGGTGATATCGCGGCAGCACACCAGCGTGCCGCCAATCATTGGCATCATCCACGTGTGGTTCCAGCCGTTACAGTGGAACAGGGGCACAATCGCCATAAAGACCGGGTGCAGCACCATGCGCCAGCTGACCACTGTGCCCATGGTCATGAGGTATGCCCCACGATGGTGACAGACCACGCCCTTGGGCCGCCCGGTGGTGCCCGAGGTATAGTTCAGCGACAGGCTTTCCCATTCGTCTTCTGGCATGATCCAGTCGAACGCTGGATCGCCGGTTTCCAGCAGAGCCTCATAGTCGGTGTAGGACCCGCTGGCGTGATAGCCCGCCTGATCGTCGGCGACCTCGATGATGATCGGCTTGGGGCCTTCCATCGCGTCAACCGCAGCTTTGACCGTGTCCATGAACTGCGGGTCGACCAGCACAACTTTGGCCTCGCCGTGGTCAAAGATGTAGGCCACGGTGTCGACGTCCAGCCGGGTGTTGATCGTGTTCAAAACAGCGCCACATGCCGGGACGCCGAAATGCGCTTCGGCCTGTGCCGGCAGGTTCGGGATCAGTGTGGCAACGACGTCTCCGGGGCGAACCCCCAATCCGATCAGCGCCGAGGCAAGACGAGTGCAACGTTCGTAATACTCGGCATAGGTCTTGCGGTGCTTTCCATAGCTGACCGCGAGGGTATCGGGGAAAACATCACGCGCCCGACGCAAGTGCGACAGCGGTGTCAAAGGCACGAAATTTGCCGCGCATTTGTCCAGCCCAGTTTCATCAACCATCCAGCCCATCAAATCCCTCCCTTGATTCTGCGGCTCATGTCGCTTTACGACAGACTATTCATGTCAGTTACCCCTCGTGTAGTGCGGAACCGACAATTGTCAGACAATTAGAGGCAGAAATGACCGCAAGCGTCAATAACCGTCCTGTCGCTGCCGCGCTTTCGATGCTGTCGGCAATGGCCACGATTGGGTTCATTGACAATTTTGTTGGTGAAATCTCGGCGCACGTCAGTGTCTGGCAGTTCATCTGGATGCGCTCAACGGTGATGTTTCCTTTGCTGATCCTGATGTCCCTAGTTGGCCTTGGAACGCTTTGGGCGGTTCGTTGGCGTCCGGTTCTGGCGCGCGCCACAATCATCACCTGCGCCATGGTGCTTTACTTTGGCTCTCTCGGCCTGATGCCGATCACGCAGGCGCTTGCCGGGTTGTTCACTTCGCCAATCTGGGTGTTGCTCATCAACCTTGTTTTTATGCGGCGACGCATTGGCCCCTGGCGCATCGCTGCTGTGTTCATCGGGTTTGCAGGCATCTTGTTGGTGCTGCAACCGGGGACCGACGGCTTTGGGCTTTCGATGCTGATGCCTGTGGCTGCGGGACTGTTCTATGCCGTCTCGTCCATTGCCACCCGTAGCTGGTGTGCTGGTGAAAGCGCTTTAGCCCTTTTGGGGACCAATATGGCCGTCATGTGGGTGGTTGGCGGGCTGGCGACACTGCTGCTTGGCATTACACCTTTAGAGCAACAGGATTTCCTGACCCGGTCGCCATCCTGGGAGATTTGGCCCATCGTGCCTTACATCCTTTTGCAAGCCGTGGGGTCCTTGACGGGGGTTTTTCTGATTATCCGGGCTTATCAGATGGATGAGCCGACAAACGTCGCCGTCTTTGAGTACTCGGTGATGCTGTTCGGGCCGGTCTTTGCCTTTCTGTTGTTTGGACAGGGGGTGAATGGATTGCAAGCCATCGGGATTGCCATGATCGCCGCTTCGGGCGTGATTATCGCAATTCGCTCAAAGTAAGCCTGACGATTCGAGCCGCTTAATTGCGGCGGTATTTCCGTCTGATCTGAGGCCAATTCCCCTATGGAAATGCCATTGTGCGAACATTGGAAACACTGCCCCAAAAAGACCTCATTTCAGGCCAAAGGTATCCTTACAAATTTAAACAAATGAACTTGCTGCTAAATCCACCGCCAGACGCTCAGGGGAAAGAAATGTTTGGATGGACACCTACAACTGAAACACGCACCAGACCGGTGGCACCCACGCAAGCTCTGCGCGACCCAGTGTTATTGGGAGCGGGCTGCGGGATTGTCGAGGGGACACAAGTCGCCACGCAAGCTGGCTGGCAACCCGCCGAGACCCTGCGCGCCGGAGATGAGGTTCTGACATTTGATGGTGGAATGCAGCGGGTCACCGCGGTTCTGCGTGATGAGGTCTGGAGTGGTCTGGATCAATGTCCCGAAGCCCTGTGGCCGCTCTTGGTCGAAGCCGAGACCATCGGCAACCAAAACGATCTTTTGGTCATGCCGCATCAGGGCGTTTTGATCGAAAGTGACGATATCAGTGACCGCTGGGGTGATCCCTATGCGGTGATCCCCGCCGCAGCGCTTGAAGTGCTGGAAGGGGTTGAGCGCCACGAACCCTATGGAACTGTCGAAGTTGTGCTGCCGGTCTTTGAAGAGGACCAGATGGTTTTTGCAGACCACGGCGCACTGATGTTCTGTCAGTCCCACTGGGGACTGAGCGCGGGCATCTTGCCGAAATTCGGCGCCGCAGGAAATTACAACATGCTGCCCATGGCGGCCGCGATCCGGTTATTGGAAATGACCTATATCCCGGATTATGCAGACTACGCGACCGCTTGAATCCCCCCCCCCCACCGGACAGGCGCTGCATGTTAAAAAACCGCCCGGAAGTTTTCTTCCGGGCGGTTTTAATTTTAGAGCGCTGCAAAGCTATCAGGCTGCGGCGGCCTGCTGACCAAAGCGGCCATAGAAGCTTTGGTTCTTCTCGGCCATCTCACGCAAGAGCGGCGGGCAAGCAAAGCGTTCACCGTATTTCGCGGTCAGCTCATCGCACTTCTCGGCAGCCCAGGCAGCCCCAACGATGTCCAACCACGAGAACGGACCACCCGACCAAGGCATAAAGCCCCAGCCCAGGATCGCGCCCACGTCGCCTTCGCGGATGTCTTCCAGCACGTCTGCTTCCAACGCGCGGACCGCTTCCAGAACCTGAGAGAAGATCAGGCGGTGCTGAACTTCAGTCACGTCTGGTTGTTCTTCCAACTGCGGGAACTTGTCGGCAAAGCCTTTCCAATAGCCCAGACGCTTGCCTTTTTCGTCATAGTCAAAGAACCCGGCCTTGGCTTTACGACCAAAGCGGCCCTCGTCAACCATCCAGAAGGTCACGTCATCGGCAATCGACTTTGGATAGGCATTGCCCATCGCCGCCATCGTGGCCTTGGCGATCTTGGCGCCAAGATCAAGCGAAGTCTCATCGACCAGCTGGATCGGTCCGACAGGGAAGCCCAAGAGTTGAGCCGCGTGGTCCAGAAGCTGCGGCGCAACGCCTTCGCCAGCCATCATCACACCTTCGTTGATGTAGGGAATGATACAGCGGTTGGCATAGAAGAAGCGCTCGTCATTCACAACGATTGGCGTCTTCTTGATCTGACGCACATAGTCCAGCGCCTTGGCGACCGCACGAGGGCCGGTTTCGCGGCCCTTGATGATCTCGACCAGTGCCATCTTCTCGACAGGCGAGAAGAAGTGGATGCCGATGAACTGTTCCTTGCGCACAGACGCTTCGGCCAGACCGGTGATCGGCAGCGTCGAGGTGTTCGAGGCAAAGATCGCGTCCTCAGGGATGATCGCTTCGACCTTTTTGGTCATCTCGGCTTTGACGGCAGGGTCTTCAAACACGGCCTCAATGATCAGGTCCACGTCCGACAATGCGTTCAGATCGGTGGTGGCGTTGATCTTCGCCAGCATCGCGGTCTTTTGCTCTTCGGTGGCCTTCTTGCGCTTAATGCCCTTGTCCATGAAGCTCTCGGAATAGGCCTTGCCGCGATCCGCTGCCTCTTGGTTGGTGTCGATCAGCACAACATCCATACCCGCCTTGGCCGAAACCAAAGCAATACCAGCGCCCATCATGCCCGCGCCCAGCACGCCAACCTTTTTGACGCGTTGATCGGGTACATCGGGGCGGTTCGCGCCCTTTTCCAGTGCCTCCTTGTTGATGAACAAGGACCGGATCATGGCTGAGGACGAGGGGTTCATCAGCACATTGGTGAACCAACGCGCTTCGATCTTGATCGCCGTGTCAAACGGCACCATCGCGCCCTCATAGACTGCGCTCAGCAGCGCCTTGGCCGCTGGATAGACGCCCCATGTGTTGCCATGCACCATCGCGTTGGCACCGACAAAGGTCATGAACCCTGCAGGGTGATAGGGTTCCCCACCAGGCATCTTATAGCCCTTTTCGTCCCAAGGTTTGACAATCTTCGGCTCGGACAGAACCCAGGCCTTGGCATCCGCCATCGGGTCTGCGCTGACCTCGTCGATGATACCCGCCATTTTGGCTTTCTTGGGGTCAACCATCTTGCCTTGCAGCAGGAAGGGCGAGGCCGCCATAGCGCCCATCTTGCGCACCATGCGGGTTGTTCCGCCACCGCCCGGGAAAATGCCGACCATGATCTCAGGCAGGCCGATCTTGGCCTTGGGATTGTCTGCCGCGAAAATGCGGTGTGTCGCCAAAGGCAGTTCCAGACCAATGCCCAGCGCGGTGCCGGGCAGGACGCAGGCAATCGGCTTGCCGCCCTTGTTGGTCTTTGGGTCCATACCTGCGCGTTCGATCTTGCGCAGAACGCTGTGCATCGACATCACGCCTTCGAACATGCCTGCGGCTGGGTTGTCGCCACCGCGTTTGCCCATTTCCGCCAGCACATTGAGGTCCATGCCGCCCGCGAACGAGCCTTCTTTGCCAGACGTGATGACCGCGCCTTTGATGGCGTCGTCTGACAGCACCGTGTCTATGATGGCGTTCAAGTCCTGAAACGCCTGCTCCGTCATCACGTTCATCGACTTGCCAGCCGTGTTCCAAGTGATGATCCCGACGCCGTCTGCGTCTACGGAGAGATTGAAATCGCTCATGTCCTTAACTCCTTACACGCGTTCGATGATCGTTGCTGCACCCATGCCGGATGCAATGCACAAGGTTGCCAGACCGACCTCTTTGTCCGAGCGCTCCAGCTCGTCCAGCAATGTGCCGATGATGATAGCACCAGTTGCGCCCAGCGGGTGACCCATGGCGATCGAGCCGCCGTTAACGTTGACCAGTTCCGGGTCGACATCAAAGGCCTGCTGGAAGCGCATCACAACGCTGGCAAAGGCCTCATTGACCTCAAACAGGTCGATGTCACCAATGTTCATGCCACTGTCAGCAAGGATCTTTTGCGTCGCAGGCACAGGCCCGGTCAGCATGATCGTCGGATCGGTGCCGATCTTACAGGTCTGGCGGATGCGCGCGCGCGGTTTAAGCCCGTATTTCTTACCGAACTCTTCGTTGCCGATCAGCACCCCGGCCGAGCCATCTACGATGCCCGACGAGTTGCCCGCGTGGTGGATGTGATTTATCTCTTCCAGATGCGGGTACTTCATCAGCGCGATCTTGTCGAAACCGGGCATGACCTGACCCATTTCGGCAAAAGATGCTTTCAAAGCGCCGAGGCTCTGCATGTCGGTTTGCGGACGCATGTATTCGTCATGATCGAGGATCGGCAGACCGCTCACGTCATTCACAGCAATGATCGACTTGTCGAAACGGTTATCGTCCCACGCCGCCTTGGCGCGGCGCTGCGATTCAACGGCCAATGCATCAGCCTGATCACGACTAAAGCCGTACTCGGTGGCGATGATATCCGCCGAGATGCCTTGCGGTACAAAGTATTGATCCATTGCCACTGTTGGGTCGACAGCAATCGCCGCTCCGTCCGAGCCCATGGCCACACGGCCCATCATTTCCACGCCACCAGCGATATAGGCATCACCCGCGCCACCTTTGACCTGGTTGGCCGCAAGGTTCACGGCTTCCATGCCGGACGCACAGAAGCGGTTAATCGCCAGACCGGGGATCGACTCGTCGAGATCCGAGGCCAGTACCGCGGTCCGGGCCAGGCAGCCGCCCTGTTCTTTCACTTGAGTGACATTGCCCCAGACCACGTCTTCAACAGCATGGCCGTCCAGACCGTTGCGGTCTTTCAAGGCGTTCAGCACGGTTGCCGACAGGCGCACCGATGTGACTTCGTGCAGGGCGCCGTCCTTGCGGCCCTTGCCGCGCGGCGTGCGCACCGCGTCATAGATATAGGCTTCGGTCATAGTCTTCTCCTATTCAGGCGCGGTCAGCGGGGCTGCCGGGCATCAGGTCATAAGGGTGTTTCCAGCCCGCGAGGGCTTGAATATTGGAAAGCCAGCGGTCGATGTTCGGCCAGTCGGCACGGTTGAACCCAAAGGGTTCGTCGTAAAACAGGTATCCACAGCAGGAAATGTCAGCATTGGTGAGGCCATCTCCGACAATCCAGTCGCGCCCCTCAAGATGTTTGTCGAGGATCGCATAGGTCCCCTTGAGACGGCCCTGATTAAAGGCGATCACCTCTTTGGGCTGTTTGTCTTCGGGCAGGAAATTCATCAGGAACCGTGTCGGACCTGCCACTGCGCTGAGCTTGGAATTGTCCAAGAGTACCCAGCGAAAAATCTCGTAGTTCTCAGCATGGTCCTTGCCGCCGAACTTGCCGGATTTTTCTGTGACGTAGGCCAAAATCGCGCCGGATTGGCTGGTCTTGAAGTCGCCATCAACCAAAACCGGGGCCTCGCCCATTGCATTAACGGCCTCGCGGTATTCAGGGCTGCGGGTCTCGCCTGCGAAAAAGTCGACATAGACAGGTTCCCAGTCCAATCCGCTCAACTCCAGAGCAAGGGCTGCCTTATAGGAATGTCCGGATTCGCCGAAGCAGTAGAGTTTGATGGTCATGTGTCTCTCCCAATTGTCGCTGTCGCAGCGGGGGTTTCACACCCCCGTACCCCCGTGGAGTATTTTCGCCAAAATGAAGTCCGGGGTTTAGACCTCTTTAAGGTTAACGGCCTAGGCTCGTGGGCGCGGTACAGGCTGGAGAGCCGATGGCCGCCCAAGGTGAAGCTCTGCTGCCCCGTTCGGGTGCGTCCTAGACAGACCGAACCCGGGTGGCAGAGTGGGCCATACGCTTCATTTTGGCCCAAATACTCCCGCCGGAGGCATCCCGAACTCTCGACCCTGTGCAGCATCGCGGTTCTTTCTCCTTACAAGCTGCGTGAGATCAGCTCTTTCATGATCTCATTGGTGCCGCCATAAATCCGTTGTACGCGGGCATCGACCCACATTTCCCCGATGGGATATTCTTGCATGTAACCATAGCCGCCAAAGAGTTGCAGGCACTCGTCGAGCACTTCTCCTTGCGTGTCGGTGATCCAGTACTTGGCCATTGCAGCCTTTTCGGCGGTCAGCTTGCCCGCGATCAGTTCTGAAATGCACTCGTCCAGAAAGGCGCGTGCGACCTTGGTTTTGGTCAGGCATTCCGCCAGTTTGAACCGGGTGTTCTGGAACTGTATGATCGGCCCACCAAAGGCCTCGCGTTCCTTGCAATAGGCGATGGTGCGCTCAACTGCACCTTCCATCGAGCCTTGGGCGATGCAGGCAATGACCAAACGTTCCTGGCCCAGTTGCTTCATCATCTGATAAAAGCCCTGGCCTTCCTCGCCGCCAAGGATGTTTTCCGGCGGGATTTCGACGTTGTCAAAGAACAGCTCAGACGTATCCGCCGCGTGGCAGCCAATTTTCTCAAGGTTGCGGCCGCGTGAAAAGCCTTCTGCATTGGCCGTTTCCACCACCACCAGCGAGGTGCCCTTGGCGCCGGCTTTGGGGTCGGTCTTGGCCGCTACAATCACCAGGTCGGCATGTTGGCCGTTGGTGATAAAGGTCTTGGATCCTGACAGCCGATAGGCGTTGCCATCTTTCACAGCGCGGGTTTTGATGCCTTGGACGTCGGAGCCACCCGAGGGTTCGGTCATCGCCAGCGCGCCCACCATTTCGCCCGTGGCCATTTTGGGCAGCCAGCGTTGTTTCTGCTCTTCCGAGCCGTATTCCAGAATGTAATGCGCGACGATGCCCGAATGGATGCCGTGGCCCCAGCTGGCCAGATTGGCGCGGTTGGACTCCATCAGGATCACGGCCTCGTGGCCGAAATCGCCACCAACGCCGCCGTATTCTTCGGGGATAGAGGGGCACAAAAGACCCAGCTCACCGGCTTCATTCCAGGTGCTGCGATCCATCTCGCCCTGTTTGCGCCATGTGTCGAAGCGGGGGGCCCATTCGTCGTTGATGAACTTGGCCGTCATTTCGGCCAGCATCTGGTGTTCGTCGGTCATCCAAGCAGATGTCATGGGTCTCTCCTGTTCCAAGGATCAGCGCTTGCGCGCTTCAAGCTCGGAATTGAATTGTCTCAGTTTCACGGCCAGCATTTCGTCGTCGGTGACGGCGTTGAAATTTTCGAACAGAAAGGACAGCGCCTCGCCTTCGTCCAGACCCGCCTCGCGCGCGAAATTTCGCAGGGAACGATAGCCATCTTCGGTCATCGCTGCATTGAAACGGCGGGTCAGTCTAAAACGTTTTGGCATCTGTCCTCTCTTTTGTTTTCAGTGTGTTAGCCTTCGTCTCAGAACGCTTCCGCGTCCAAAGCCATCACTGTGTCAGCACCCGACTGAATGCGCGCCAGATGCATGGCCGTGGCGGGCAAGCGTCGCGCCATGTAGTAGCGGCCTGTTGCCAGCTTCGTCTCATAGAACGCAGCGTCAGAGGTGCCGGAAGCCAGTTGTGACGTCGCGGCTTTTGCCATTTTGGCCCACATCAAACCAAGGCATACGTGACCAAAGAGATGCATGAAGTCGTTTGATCCTGCCAGCGCGTGGTTGGGGTTCTTCATGCCGTTCTGCATGAAGTACATGCCAGCCGCCTGCAGGTCTTTGGATGCGGCTTTCAGCGGCTCAACGAAATCTTTCAAGACTTCGTCGTCGCCGTTGTCTTTGCAGAAAGATTTGACCAACTCAAAGAACGCCATCACGTGTTTGCCGCCATCTGTTCCCAGCTTACGGCCTACCAGATCCAACGCCTGAACGCCGTTGGCGCCTTCGTAGATCATCGCAATGCGAGCATCGCGGGTGAACTGGCTCATGCCATGCTCTTCGATATAGCCGTGGCCGCCATAAATCTGCTGCGCCTTGACGGTCATGTCGTAACCTTCGTCGGTCAGGAAGCCCTTGATGACCGGGGTCAGCAGGCTGACCAGCCCGTCGGCATCCTTGTCGCCTTTGCGATGCGCTGCGTCGATCATGGTTGCGCCCCACAGGATGAACGCGCGCGCGCCTTCGGCAAACGACTTCTGGTCCATCAGTGAACGGCGGATATCAGGGTGCACGATCAGCGGATCGGCCGGGCCATCGGGGTTCTCGGCACCAGTTACGGCGCGGCCCTGCAGGCGGTCCTTGGCATAGTCCACGGCGTTCTGATAGGCGACTTCAGCGGCTGAAAGCCCCTGCATGCCAACACCCAGACGCGCTTCGTTCATCATGGTGAACATGGCACGCATGCCTTTGTTTTCTTCACCCAGCAGATACCCGGTGGCTTCGTCATAGTTCAGCACACAGGTCGAGTTGCCGTGGATACCCATCTTTTTCTCGATATTGCCGACTGAGACGCCATTGCGCGCGCCAGGGGTGCCATCTTCGTTAACGATGAACTTGGGCACGATGAACAGCGACACACCCTTGATGCCCTCGGGGCCGCCGGGGATTTTCGCCAGAACAAGGTGGATGATGTTGTCGGCCATGTCGTGATCACCGGACGAGATAAAGATCTTCTGACCGGAGATTTTGTAGCTGCCGTCACCGGCGGGCTCTGCCTTGGTCCGCATCAGACCCAGATCGGTGCCGCAATGCGGCTCGGTCAGGTTCATGGTGCCGGTCCACTCGCACGAAACCATGTTGGGCAGATAGGTGTTCTTCTGTTCGTCGGTCCCATGCGCCAGGATTGCGGCAGCCGCGCCGTGTGTCAGGCCCTGATACATGGTGAACGCCTGGTTCGAAGACGAGAACATCTCGCCCACAGCGGTGCCCAGCACATAAGGCATGTTCTGGCCGCCATATTCTTCGGGCATGTCCAGACCGGTCCAGCCGCCTTCTTTCACCTGCTCAAAGGCGTCTTTGAAGCCGGTTGGCGTATAAACCACACCGTTTTCCAGACGGCAGCCTTCGTGGTCGCCGACCACGTTCAGAGGGGCCAGCACATCGCCGGTCAGCTTGCCGGCTTCTTCTAGCACAGCATTGGTGAAATCGGCTTCCAGCTCATCATAGCCGGGGGTGTCGGATTGCGAGACATTCAGCACATCATGCAAAACGAACTGGAGGTCTTTTACGGGGGCGGTATAGGTCGGCATCAGTCTCTTCCCTGATTATTCTGCTGCTTTTTTCGTGGTGTTGAATGAGCCGAGAATTTTCTCGCCCCATTTCAGCTGTTCTTTCAGATCGTCGATGGCTTCGTTCAGCTCATCGCGCTGTTCTTCCATGTCTTTCAGACGGGCCTGCGCCACCTCATAGGTGCGCTGCAACTGGGTCGCTTGCTGGTCGCCCATGTCGTAGAGGTCCAGCAATTGGCGAATCTCTTCCAGTGAAAAACCAAAGCGCTTGCCGCGCAGGATCAGCTTGAGCCGTCCACGGTCGCGTTTGGTAAACAGGCGTTTCTGGCCTTCGCGGATCGGGAACAGAAGCTCTTTGGCCTCATAGAACCGCAAGGTCCGGGGCGTTACATCAAACGCGTCACACATCTCGCGGATGGTCATTGTGTCGTGGGTCATCTCATCAACCTCGTCAGTGCTGTCCACAGACATTTGGAAACTGATCTGTGGATTACAACATAGCTTTACGTTGACGTAAGTGAAACGCTACGTCACTTTATGGTTTACGTGATGTTCGTGAAGGTAAAGTGACGGCTTTTTGATGGTTTGCCCAATCAAAGGTAAATCTGCACAGATCTAATGCGCTTGATCGCGGGCAGGGATCAGGTGTCCGGCCGAAGCCAAAGCCAGACAAGAAAGCCGATATAGGCAAACACTGTGACGTTCAAAAACGTGTCAATCAACTCACTGTTCATGGTGCAGCCTCCTTACGCAGGGACCGCAACAGGCACATCACCAGCACCGGCACGATAAACACAAAAGCGATGGCCGATAGCGCAATGATTGAACGCACCAACGACATGTTGCCAACCAGAACCATCGCAAAACCCAGTGCGCCAAGGATCCCCCCCCAGATTGTGCGGATACGTGGTGACGGGTTTTCATCGCCACCTGTGCCGATCATCGCAAGCGTAAAGCCGGCGCTGACGACACTGGTTACAACGAACAAAAACGCAGCGATGACCGTGACTGTCCGGGTCAGCGCGTCGAGAGGAAACTTCTCAAGAAGCGCAAAGGTCGTCGCATCTAAGTTCACGCTGTTGACTGCCGAAAGGGCTCCGTCGTTTTGCAGCGCGTCAAAGAACCCTAGACCGCCAAACACCCCGAACCACAGGATCGAAAACAGGGTAGGGGCGACAATCACGCCCAGCAGAAACTCGCGGATTGTCCGTCCTCGCGAAATTCGCGCGATGAAAATCCCCACAAACGGTGACCAGGCCAACCACCAGATCATGTAGTTCAATGTCCAATCCTGAAACCAGTCAACCACGGCGCCGTCAAAGAATTCGGCGGTTGAGAACCCTGCTGGCAAGGCACCAAAAACATAACGCCCAAATCCCGACACGATGCCGTTCATGAGATACGAGGTCGGCCCAAGGATCAGCAGATAGGACATCAAACCGATGGCAATGATCATGGCGGCATTGGAGAGCCGGGCCATGCCGTCCCCCAGGTCCCGGCGCAGCGGAACAACAAAGGCGACACACATTGCGATGAACACAGGAATTGTAAGCAGGCCGGGGTCGTCAACTCCGATCAGCCCGGCTAACCCGGTCTGAATCTGAAACACGCCCATCGCCAGCGAACCGGCAAGGCCAACGGCAATGGCGACGATCGACAGCAGATCAAAGAGCCAACCCATCGCCTTTACCCAACCAGCTTGGCCCAAGGCGTCAGTCAGGGGGGCACTCAGCAGCAGCGTGCGACCGCGGCGAAAGGCAAAATAGGCCACGATCAGACCGACCATCCCGTAGATCGCCCATGCGTGAAATCCCCAATTCAGATAGGTCACAAACAGGGCATACCCAGCGGCCAGAGGATCAGCGGTGTATTGTCGGAGCTGCTCAAAATGCGTCAAGGGCTCGGCAGCGCCATAAAACAGCAACCCAACGCCCATGCCCGCGGCAAACAGCATCGCGATCCAGGCAAATGTAGAGAACTCGGGTTTTGCATCGTCCGGCCCAAGCCGAATGTTGCCAAACCGTGAAAACGCGAGAAACAGGGCGACAACCAGCAAAGCGCTGGTTTCCAGCATGATGAACCAACCGCGACTGTCAAATTGTGTGGCAACCGCCGCGGCCGCGAGGTCTCCCAACCCTTGGGGATCCAAAATGCCCCAAGCGGCGATGGCCGCACTGATAGACAGGGCTACGATCAGCAGTGGGCTTGGTGACTTTCCGTCCATGCGCTCATCTCCAAGGCCAAGCAAAAAACTGGGTGGGCAATTACCCCGCTTCGGTTGCCTTCAAGGCCTCGGCGGTCTCATCACGAAGCGTTTTCAGCTCGTTCATGCCCTCTTCCAACTGGCGTTTTTGCTCTTCCAGTTCGGTATATTGACGGTCTGCCATCTCAATAAAGGCCTGCATCTGTGCTTCGGTGCCTTCGTGTTCATAGATCAAGAGCCACTGGCGGATGTCTTCGAGTTTGATGCCGAATTTACGCCCGCGCATGATCAGCGTCATACGCGCCACTTCACGCGATCCAAAAAACCGAGAGCGACCCTCGCGGTCGGGTTGCAGCAGTTCGATATACTCATAGTAACGCAACGTTCTGGGCGTCACGTCGAACTTGGCACACATTTCCTTAAAGGTCAGACGCGTATCGGACATTTGGCATTCTCCCTTGGGCACAAATCTATGCCGCCTTGCAGCGTGGTGCAACCGCCCCCTTGCGGTCGCGACAAAATGCGGATCATAAAGACTGCAAGAACAACGGAGCGGGTCATGAACTCCAAAAAAGCCGAAATGGCAGAACAATTCATCAGTGCGATTCCTCATTGCAAAGCGCTGGGCATGAAGTTGACCGGTATCGGTGATGGTTTTGCCGAAATGGAGCTGCCCTATGATTTGCGCATCGTAGGCGATCCAGAGACGGGCGTGCTGCATGGCGGCGCAGTTTCGGCCCTGATGGACACCTGTTGTGGCGCCGCTGCAATGAGCCACCCCGCGTCCCCGGCGACCACCGCCACCATCGATCTGCGCATCGACTATATGCGCGCCGCGACACCCGGGCAGACCATTCGCACCCGCGCCGAATGCTATCATATCACCCGGTCTGTGGCCTTTGTGCGGGCGACGGCGCTGGATGATGACCCGGATCGTCCCGTTGCTACAGCTGCCGGTGCCTTTACGGTGGGAGGCCTGAAATGAGTTTCAAGCGTCCGGAACCTGTGCAGGTTGTGAAGCAGCGTCGCGATGGCGCCCTGAACGCCTTGGTGCACGGGGTGCCATATGTGCAGTTCCTCGGGATCGAGTTTGACCGGCGGGGCGATGAGTTGACCGCATTGATGCCGTTTGACGAAAAGCTGATCGGCAATCCCATGCTGCCCGCGCTTCATGGCGGGGCCATTGCAGGGTTTCTTGAGACCACGGCCGTGATCGGACTGGCGTGGTCGGTGCTGTGGGAAGACATCGAATCCGGCAATATCGACACGGAAGAGCTGGCCATCGGGCACCTGCCACGACTGCCAAAGACCATCGACTTTAACGTTGATTACCTACGCTCGGGTCTGCCGCGCGACGCTTATGCCCGCGCCAAGGTGAATCGGTCCGGACGCCGCTATGCTTCGGTCCATGTCGAGGCCTGGCAGGACCAACGCGGCAAGTTGTTTGCACAGGCCACAGGCCATTTCCTGATGCCGGTCGGCGAGGATGACTGACCCCAAGGCGGTCACACACGCGCGCGTTCTGAAAGTTGCCATCCCGATTGTGATCTCGAACGCCACCGTGCCCATTCTTGGTGCCGTGGACACTGGCGTTGTCGGACAGCTGGGCGAAGCCGCCCCGATCGGCGCCGTTGGCATCGGCGCGATCATCCTGACCGGCCTCTACTGGATGTTCGGGTTTCTGCGCATGGGTACCACGGGCCTCACGTCACAGGCCCATGGGGCAGGGCGCCACGGTGAAGTTTCGGCCATGTTGACCCGCGCCTTGATGCTGGGGTTTGCCGGCGCGGCGCTGATCATCGTGTTGCAATACCCGCTATTTATGCTGGCATTCCAGCTTTCGCCTGCCAGCACCGAGGTCGAGAGCCTTGCACAGGATTACCTGCAGATCCGGGTCTTCTCGGCGCCTGCGATGATCGGGCTTTACGGGATCACCGGCTGGCTCATTGCATTGGAACGCACCCGCGCGGTTCTGGTGCTACAGGTCTGTATGAACGGCCTCAACATCGTGCTCGACCTTTGGTTTGTGCTGGGCCTTGGCTGGGGCGTGTCCGGCGTCGCATTTGCTACGTTTCTTGCGGAATGGACAGGTCTGGCGCTAGGGCTCTGGCTGTGTCGTGATGCCTTCCTGCAACCCGCCTGGCGCGACTGGACCCGCGTGTTTGACCGCGCCCGCCTGCGCGAAGTGATGTCGGTCAACGGTGACATCATGTTGCGCAGCCTGATGTTGCAGGCGATCTTTATGTCCTTCCTTTTCCTCGGTGCCCGGTTCGGAGACGTAGCCCTTGCCGCCAATCAGGTGTTGATGCAGTTCCTGCACATCACGGCCTATGCGCTGGACGGGTTTGCTTTTGCGGCTGAGGCGCTGGTCGGGCAGGCGCTGGGCGCTCGGGCCCGCGCCAACCTGCGTCGCGCAGCATGGCTCAGCGGTCTTTGGGGCGGGATCATGGTTGTGCTTCTTGCGCTGATTTTCGCGGTTGGCGGCGGCGCGATCATCGACATCCTCACCAAGTCAATCGAGGTCCAGTTCGAAGCGCGTGTCTACCTGCCCTACATGGTGGCCGCGCCGCTTTTAGGGGTCGCCAGTTGGATGCTCGACGGTATCTTTATTGGTGCCACTCGCACCCGCGATATGCGCAACATGATGGCCGTGTCTTTGGTGATCTACGTGGCCGCTGTGGTGGTCCTGATACCGCCCTTCGGCAATCACGGTCTCTGGCTCGCACTGCTGATCTCATTTGTCGCGCGCGGGGTCACGTTGATGTTTCGTTACCCGGCGCTGGAACGGGCCGCTGACACCCCCTGAAACAAGTCCGATAGGCGAACAATTTCGCGCAATACGCACGTTTAGCTCGGTTCAGAGGATATCCAGCACTGCTTCGGGTGGGCGGCCCAAGGCGGCTTTGCCATTTGCCAAGACAATTGGGCGCTCGATGAGTTTTGGGCATTTTGCCATCGCCGCGATCAAGGTGTCATCGTCTGAATCCCGGCTCAATCCCAGCTCTTTGAACTCGGGCTCTTTGGGGCGCATCATGTCGATAGCGCGCAGCCCGAGCATGTCCCGTGTGGCGCGAATTTCACCTTCCGAGGGGGTGTCTTCCAGATATTTTCGTATCGCGACGACGCCTTTTTCTTCAACAATCGCCAGAGTTTGGCGCGACTTCGAGCATCGCGGATTGTGCCAGATCGTGATCATAGCCAGGCCTCTCGTTTGCTACCAACAGCCTCGGCGACACTGGCAAATCCATCCCGTTCCAACAAGGCATCCAGCCCGCGAATGACCTCTTCGGTCAGCGATAAGCCGCCAAACACCAGTGCCGTGTAAAGCTGGACCACCGACGCGCCAGCGCAGATCTTGTCATAGGCGTCGTCGGCATTGCTGATCCCGCCCACGCCGACCAATGGAATCTTGCCATCCACCAGTTTCGACATCTTCGCCAAAACCCGTGTCGACTTGGTGAAAAGCGGTGCGCCTGAAAGGCCGCCTGCTTCATTTCTATGTTGTGAAGACAATGCTTTACGGTCCAACGTGGTGTTGGTTGTAATGACCGCGTCCAGGCCAGAGTCCCGCGCCACCTCAGCGATTTCTTCCAGCTCTGCGTCGCTCAGATCAGGTGCGATTTTCAGGAAGACAGGCACTTTGCGTTCAAGCGCATCGCGCGTTTCCATGACACCTGCCAATAGGGCCGACAACGCTGCTTTGCCTTGCAGGTCGCGCAGTTTTTCAGTGTTTGGGGACGACACGTTCACCGTCGCAAAATCAAGGTATTTTCCACAACATTCTAAGACCTTAGCGAAATCGCCCGCGCGATCCTCGCTGTCCTTATTGGCGCCAAGGTTCAACCCGATCACCGCGTCTTTGGGCCGTTTCGCCAACCGGGCGGCAATTGGCTCCATGCCCTCGTTATTGAACCCAAACCGATTGATCGCCGCGTGATCTTCAGTCAGCCGAAATAGGCGAGGCTTGGGGTTGCCCGGTTGCGGCCGGGGTGTTGCAGCCCCCACCTCGAAGAACCCAAAACCAGCCTTAGACAGGCCATCTAAAGCGTTGGCATTCTTATCAAACCCAGCGGCAAGCCCCACGGGGTTGACCAGCGTCATTCCGGCAAATGTTGTCTTTAGGCGCGGTGATGTGATCTGGCCCGGTGCTGGTGCGAAGCCCATTTGCAAGGCCCGGATAGCCCAGCCATGCGCGGCTTCGGGATCAATCGAGCGCAGGGCCTTCATGCCAAGAGTTTCTAAAATGCTCATATGCCCAGCCCTGCCGGAAACTCATGCGCTCCGTCGACCAAGGGCAGAGGTTGCGCCCATGCCACATCCTCCAGGCGTAACACTCTGTAAAGATGCGGAAAAAGGGCCCCTCCACGCGACGGTTCCCAGACAAGTTTTTCGCCCAGATCGTCCGCTTCCAGCCCCAGAAGGAACAATCCCTCTTCAGCAGTAAAATGCTTGGCAGCAGTCTCGGCCACCTGTTCAGCCGTCGAAAAGTGGACGTAGCCATCGGTGACATCAATCGGCGCGCCTGCGGTTTCCCTGTTTGCGCGCAATTCGGCCCATTCATCGGCCCGGAATATCTTAAAAATCAGCATGATCCCGGTGTGCCTCGCCGCGTCCGCAACGTCAAGCGACAGAAGTTTTGACTCGTGCATCAAAACAGAGTCACCATACCCTCAGACACCGACAAGAACAGGGGAGTACCAATGTTTTACCGTTTTATGACGGGTGCCGCAGCCGTGGCCCTAAGCACAAGCGCAGCGATGGCAGATTATTCGCTGACCGTTCTGCACACCAACGATTTCCACGCTCGATTTGAACCCATCAGCAAATATGACTCGGGCTGCTCGGAAGACAGCAACGCCGAAGGCAAATGCTTTGGTGGCTCGGCGCGCCTTATCACCGCCGTGGCCGATGCGCGTGCGCGTTCAAACAATTCGATCCTCGTTGATGGCGGGGACCAGTTCCAAGGCACACTGTTTTATACCTATTACAAAGGTCAGGCTGCCGCCGAGATGATGAACAAACTGGGCTATGACGGCATGACCGTCGGCAACCACGAGTTCGATGATGGCCCCGAAGTGCTGCGCGGGTTTATGGACGCGGTTGATTTCCCAGTTCTGATGTCAAACGCTGACGTCAGCGGTGAAGAGCTTCTGGCGGGCAAGCTGGCAAAATCCACGGTCATTGAGCGTGGCGGAGAAAAGATTGGCCTCATTGGCCTGACCCCGGAAGACACCGATGAGCTGGCCAGCCCCGGTCCGAATGTCACCTTTTCCGATCCGGTTGCCGCCGTTCAGGGCGAAGTCGACAAGCTGACCGAAATGGGCGTGAACAAGATCATCGTGCTCAGCCACTCAGGCTATGGCGTTGACCAGCATGTTGCCGCCAACACAACTGGTGTGGACGTGATCGTCGGTGGCCACGACAACACATACCTTTCCAACACTTCGGATCGCGCCAAGGGTCCATATCCGACCATGGTCGGTAACACGGCCATCGTACAGGCCTATGCTTATGGCAAGTTCCTTGGCGAGTTGAACGTGACCTTTAATGATGCCGGAGAAATCATCGAAGCCACCGGTGAGCCGATCATCATGGATGCCTCGGTCGAAGAAGATGCGGGCACCAAGGCGCGGATTGCGGAACTTGCGGGTCCTCTGGAAGAAATTCGCCAGCGTGTCGTGGCCTCGGCAGCTGATGCGATTGAGGGCGACCGCTCGGTCTGTCGCGTTCAGGAATGCGCGATGGGCAATCTGGTGGCCGACGCCATGCTGGACCGCGTGGCCGATCAGGGCGTGACCATCGCTATTGCCAATTCGGGTGGCTTGCGCGCGTCGATTGATGCAGGCGAAGTGACAATGGGCGAAGTGCTGACCGTTCTACCGTTTCAGAACACCCTCTCGACGTTTGAGGTCTCAGGACAGACAGTCATTGACGCCTTGGAAAACGGCGTGAGC
The DNA here is from genome assembly GCF_947498095.1 of uncultured Shimia sp. Classification (GTDB taxonomy): domain Bacteria; phylum Pseudomonadota; class Alphaproteobacteria; order Rhodobacterales; family Rhodobacteraceae; genus Shimia. Next base: position 163,825 of record NZ_CANMJE010000002.1, read on the forward strand.
CAGGTGGAAGAAGTCAAAGGCCGGTTCCCGCAAGTTGCGGGACTGAAGTTCACCTGGGACAGTTCAAAACCTGCAAACGAAGGCCGTGTTGCTGAAGTCATGGTAATGAAAGACGGCGCTTGGGCTCCGATTGACCCAGCTGCGACCTATATCCTGGTCTCGAACAACTATGTGCGTGGCGGAGGCGACGGCTACAAGATGTTCCGCAGCGCGGCCAATGCTTATGACTATGGTCCCGATTTGGCGGATGTCACGGCAGAGTATATGGCCAAGAACGCACCCTATACGCCTTACACGGACGGGCGTATCTCGATGAAGTAACACGTCGCTTGACCTTGCACGCCCTCGCCGGGAAACTGGCGGGGGCTTTTTTACGGGGCAGGTATGGATCACCCGCTGTTCGATCTTATTAATCAGAAAATTCTTCAGGCTGAAGAAGACGGCCTTTTTGACAATCTGGAAGGTGCGGGCAAACCATTGCCTAAGGTGGATGACCCCGAAAACGCGCTTATCAACCGTCTGGTGCGCGAAAGCGGCGGTGCGCCCGAGTTCGTCTCGCTTAGCCGGGAACTGGCGGCTTTGCGCGCAGAGTTGCGTGAAACCACAGATCGCACCCGACGTCAGGACATCCTAAAAGACATGTCCATGATGGAGGCGCGGATTGAACTGGCGCGGAAATCCTATCGCTAAGACCGATTAGAGATCGAGTTCAGGCCAAAGAGATTTGTCGAGGTTGCGAATGAAGGGCTGCAACTGTTCTTCCATAACCCGCCAGCCACCAACCGATTTCTTGTGCACACCCTGACGTACCTGTGTGACGGATGCAGTTCGCACCTGTGCACGGTTTTTTTGCGGCGCCATCATCTCGGGCACCCAGTCAAGATCGCAAAACGCGGCCATGTCTTTCGAATATTTTTCAACATCCGACACCAGGTCTTGATAGTGGATGGTCAGGAACTGCCCTTCAAACTCTGACGCCCAATGGTTCATATAGCGCCGATACAGGTTCGCCTGGAGCGCGATATGGCGCAGATCGTTGGTGAAGCGCATCCATTCGCTTTTAAAATGCTGGCGCCACATGGACAGTGCTACTTCTCGCGGATCGCGTTCTATATGGATGATCTTAGCGCCCGGTATCCCGTGCAGCATCGCGCCGATATAGCGATAGTTCGCGGGCATCTTGTCGACGATCGCGCTGGCATTGGCGGCATGGGCAGGCAGGCTTTTGTAAAACGTCTCTGCAAAGAGAGCCGGGTCAAACGCACCGCCTTGATCTTGGATTTTGCGATAGGCCCGTGGCACTGCGGAAAGCTCGCCACAACTGGTAACATCCGGGTGCGCTGACAGGATCATTTCGGTCAGCGTAGTGCCGGAACGAGGCTGACCGACGACGAACAGGGGCCTGGGGCGACCTGCTAGTGCGGATGTCAGAACGGCCGGTCCGGCAGGTGTTACCTGCAGAGTATCTTCAAATGCGCGTGCCTCATTTTCAGGGTGGTGCACAAACAGATAAGCCAGCCCGGCCTTGGCCTTCGCCAAATACTTTCCGGCAGCCTTGTGATCTTTTTCGGCAAAATAGAGATTGCCCAACGCCATGCAGAGACGGCACCAGCTGTCGGTGCCTTTGGCATGCATTGTCAACATTTTCTCAGCATCCAAAATCAGAGAGGGGCGTTCATCGGGTGTCGCAATCCCAGCTAATTTGGTTAACGGGGCAATGGTGTCTGGCGCAAGCTGGTGCGAGCGGGTCAAGGTGATCTTTGCCTCGTCAACCTGCCCCAAGGCCAAATACACATCTGCTTGCGCGATCAAGAGGTGGGTATCGTCGGGGTTGGCTTTGAGCGGAGCTGCAAGCGTTTGGCGTGCCAAGTCTGATCGGAACGTGTCCAAATAGAGCTGCGTTAGTTTTTCGGTCGCGATCGGATGGTTTGGGACTTCGTTCAGGAGGGTTTGGTAGTCTGCCTCGGCTAGATCGTGGTTCTCCTGGATGGCGTAAGCATCGCCTCGCATGACCAAAAGATTGGCGCGATATTCGCGGGCTGTGTCCAGCCCTCTGGTGGCTGCTGCAATGACCTTGTCGGGTTGCGCCGTCAGTTCGGCACTAAAGGCCAGAAGGTGGCACAGTTTGGAGGGATCTTTGCGCCGCGCCAGCAGTTGGTTTGCCAGCGCTTCAGCTTTGTCATGACGCCCTACGACGATATAGGCGTGCACAAGATTGTTTTGATATTCCTCGTGGTTTGGCTCAAGCTTCACCGCTTTTAAGAAGTATTGAAACGCCTCACGCCCCTGATCCGCGCTGGCCAGTGCTGTCCCAGCAATGGTCGCAAAGTGCGCCTCTCTGGGGAACTTCTTTACGGCGCGTTTGGCCAGTTTTGCTGCGGCAGAGAACTGACCTGCCTGCAATTGTGCGGTCAGTTTTTCCGAGATTTGCTGCAGTGTTTGGGTCATGATGGGCTTTCCATTTTGGCGTGTTGGCGCGGTCGTGCAGTCGGGGTCAATGGTCCAATTCAGGCCAGAGTTCGGGATCAAGTCCGTCGACAAAGGGTTTCAGAGCGTCTTTGACCACATGCCATCCACCAAGGGATTTTTGGTGAACACCTTGGCGCACTTGAGACGCCGAAGCCGTGCGGACCCGCGCCTTGTTTTTTTCCGGGGCCGCCATTTGAGGTGCCCATTCCAGACCACAATGTTCGGCCATCCGCTTTGAGCTGCCCTCGACGTCGGATACAACCTCGCGGTAGTCCAGCGTCAGAATACGGTCGCCGTAGACCTCTTCCCAATGCTGGATGTAGCGTTTGTAAAGATTGGCCGTGTGCGCCATTGCGCCAAGATCGAACGTGTAGTTCATGCTGGGTGAGCTGAACGTGCGTCGCCACATTGACAGAGCGACGTCACGTGGGTCACGGCCAATGTGAATGACGCGCGCATTGGGCAGCGCGCTCAGCAGAAAGCCGACATAGGCATAGTTTGGTGGCAACTTGTCGACAAAAGCTCGCGCGCCGTCATTCAGAGCAGGAACGCACGAGTAATAGTCCTCGGCAAACCGCTCAGGCTCTAGGGGCGCATCTTGATCCAGCAGGGCACGGCTATACGTCATCCCACCAGGTAACTCTCCGCAGGATTGTACATCTGGATGGGCAGACAAGATCATCTCAGTTAGTGTTGTGCCAGAACGCGGCTGGCCAATGACAAATATGGGTGTCAGCCCGTCATTTGGTGCAGGTATCTGATCAGCACTACCGATCGGAAACCGTTTGCAGATTTCGGCATACTCTGCATCCGCAGCAGCCCGGTCATAAGGTCTGGATTGCGCTGCCGCCGCGTTGGATTGAGCAAGAAAGTTTGCGGCCTCTGTGTACTCTCCTTTTTGAAACAAAAGGTTGCCCATAGCGAGTTTCAGATCAACCTGAACCGGTGATCTGCGGGGTGCGTTTGCCAACGCTTTGCGCAACCGTGGCTCAAGCGCCAGATTGTCCTCTTTCGACTGTAGGTGGACAAGTTGAATAAAGGCATCCCCGTGCAGTGGGTCGATTTCGAGAACCTTGTAGTGGTTTTCGATGGCCTCTTCCAAATGTCCGGAATCCGTTAGCGACGTCGCATACCGGTAACGGGCCAACAGGTGTTTCGGATCAATCTCCAACGCTGTTTTTATGGCGTCCAGAGCTTCGTCATGCTGTTCGAGACTGGACAGTGCAAATCCGAGATTGGACAAGAAGGACGGGTCCTTTGGGCTCAGCTCGCGTGCCTTTTGCAAATCTGCGACAGCGTTTTCGAACTCTTCGATCTCGCAATAAGTGATGCCGCGCAGATTGTAGGCCTGTGCATGTATAGGGTCTGCGGCGATGGCCTGGTTGCAAACTTCGATCACCTCTTGTGGCATCTTGCGGCCCGTCATCGAGCCGGCCTTGTAGTGATAGAGCTCAGCCGGGTTCTCGCGACGGTTGATCAGCTTGTCGATCAACGCTTCGGCTTTGGCGTGTTCGCCTGCCATGATCATGGCCCGGATCAGGTTGTTCTGGAACCCTTCGTTGCTTGGTGTCAGCTTGAGTGCCTTGTTAAAGCTGGAAACAGCTTCGCGGGCCTTGCCCATCTGCGCATAGGCCGTGCCAGCAATGTTGAACAGTTCAGCGTCCTTGGGAAACTTCTTGCCCGCGGCACTGGCTGTTTTCGCAGCCTGGGCAAACTTGCCGTTGTTCAGCAATCCGACGGCTTTTTCCCAATGTTGACGAGCTGTGACGGCCATTGCAGAATTCCTTGTCGACGGGGTCTGAGCACATATGCATTTTATCGGTGAGCAACCGGTTGCTCAATGCTAGGGTTTAACCATGTGCGGAAGATTTGCAATCACATTGCCCCCTGATGCGATGGCGCAGCTGTTTGCGGCGTCGCCTGCAAATGATTTGCCTAATGTGCCGAATTACAACGTCTGTCCGACCACACAAATTCATGTGGTGCGCCACGCAGAAACCGGGCGACAGCTGGTATCGATGCGTTGGGGGTTTTTGCCGCATTGGTACAAAGCTACGGACGGTGGGCCTTTGTTGATCAACGCGCGGGCTGAAACCATCGCAGAAAAGCCGGCCTTTCGCGCGGCATGTCGCGCGCGCCGGTGTTTGATCCCGGTGACAGGATTTTATGAATGGACCAAGGACGAGGCCGGAACTCGCTGGCCTTGGTACATCCATACGGACGGTCCGCTGGCACTGGCCGGGGTCTGGCAGACGTGGCAAAGCGAAGACGGTCAGATGGACACCTGCGCGATTGTCACAACGGGTGCCAATGCGCCGATGTCGGCTATTCACCACCGAATGCCGGTGATCCTTGATCCTTCGGACTGGGGGTTGTGGCTGGGCGAGCAGGGGCATGGTGCGGCGACGCTCATGCAATCTGCGCCTGATGACCTCTTGTCGTGGCATCAGGTGGACCGTGCCGTAAACTCCAACCGTGCCAGCGGTCCGGAACTCATCGAACCGTTAAACCAGCCTGAAAATCCAACCTGATTTTCAAGATTTTCAAACTAATCCTTCATGAGAACGCGGGCGCCTTGGGGTTGGACCTGTCGGAGTGGGGCAGCCATGATAGGGCAACGCCATTTGACGAGACCCGATTATGAGCACCTCTGAGTATTATGCCCCACAGGGCGGCCTGCCACCCCAGACGCAGATCCTCACGGATCGCGCCGTGTTTACTGAAGCCTATGCGGTCATCCCAAAGGGGACGCTGACGGACATTGTAACGTCATTCCTGCCGTTCTGGTCCGACGCCCGGTTTTGGGTCATTGCCCGCCCAATGTCAGGCTTTGCGGAAACATTCTCTCACTATATTGCCGAGGTGGCTCCGGGAGGCGGCAGCACGCGCCCCGAGTTGGACGCCGAGGCTCAGGCAGTCCTGTTTGTAGTTTCCGGTGCAATCACGGTCACCATCGAGGGACAGGGTCACGAGATGGGCGAGGGTGGCTATGCCTATCTGCCCAGCGGGTGCCAATGGACGATAACAAACACAAGCGATGCTCCAGCCACATTCCACTGGATTCGCAAACGTTATGAGACGGTTGAGGGCCTGGATAAGCCCGAGGCGTTTGTCACCAACGAACGTGATGTCGATCCTGCTTGGATGCCAGACACGAATGAGACCTGGGGCACGACGCGGTTTGTCGATCAGGCCGACCTGCGTCACGACATGCATGTCACCATCGTGACTTTCAAACCGGGTGGCGTGATCCCCTTTGCGGAAACCCATGTTATGGAACACGGGCTTTATGTGCTTGAGGGTAAAGCGGTTTACCGTCTCAATCAGGACTGGGTCGAGGTCGAAGCGGGCGATTACATGTGGCTGCGCGCCTTTTGTCCGCAAGCCTGTTATGCGGGCGGCCCCGGCAACTTCCGCTATCTGCTCTACAAAGACGTGAACCGGCATATGAGCCTCGGCTAGGGCTTTGCCCCGGCACCAATGCTTCGTATTGCCGAAAGTACTCTGGGGTGAATTGGTCCTTTGGGACCAAGAGGGGCAAAGCCCCTTGATGCCCCGCATCACAAAATTGCGCTGGCCTTTGTGTCCTTTTCCCGCAGATAACAGGGCAGACCACGGAGGGTATCATGGCAGACCGCAAAACTCGCATCTTTCTGAACGGGTTCGGCCGCATTGGGCGCACGCTTTTGCGCATTCTCATGCAAGGGCGTTACCCGGATATTGAGATCGTTGGTATCAACGATATCGAGCCGCTGGAGACCTGCGCCTACCTCTTTGAATACGACAGTGTCTTTGGCACCATTTCTGGTCCCGTTGAGACTGGCGAGGCGGCACTGATTGTGAAGGGGCAAAGCATCCCGTTTCACGACGTGCGCGATTTTCGGAACCTTGATCTTTCGGATGTCGATGTGGTGTTGGAATGCACCGGCATGGCCGGAACGCGGGCCGTGGCCGAACGCGGGCTTGAGGCGGGGGCGGCATCGGTCCTGATTTCCGGACCATCAGACGAGGCCGATATTACGCTGGTCATGGGCGCAAATGAGGATCAATTGGGCGCCCATCGCATCGTGTCGAACGCCTCTTGCACCACCAACGCGCTGGCCCCACTGCTCAAGCTGTTGGATGCGGAATATGGGCTGATCAGCGGTCACATGACCACGGTGCATTGTTACACCGGCAGCCAGCCAACTGTTGACAAACCACGTGGAGATTTGGCCCGCTCGCGCGCGGCAGCGCTGTCGATGGTGCCCACGACAACCAGTGCCGGGCGATTGATCGACACGGTTCTGCCCGATCTCGCAGGGCGGGTTCTGGCGCGGGCCATCCGGGTGCCGACCGCCAGTGTGTCAGCTATTGACCTGACCATCCAGACCGACCAGCCCACCACGACGGACAGTGTGAACAAGCTTCTGCGGGCCGAGACGGACAAGGCCCACCTTCTTGGCTGGACACAAAAGCCACTGGTTTCAACGGACCTGCGGATGAGGCCCGAGTCTCTGATCCTGTCAGAACGTGAAACTTCGGTCTCGGTTGGTGGCTTGCTGCGTGTCTTTGGCTGGTATGACAACGAATGGGGCTTTTCCTGCCGCATGCTGGATATGGCTCGCTTGATGGCGGCGCGCAGCTAGTCTCACAAGGGCCAGAACACCAGAATTGCCGGGACTGAGACCGCGACCACAATGATCTCAAGCGGCAGTCCAATACGCCAGTAGTCCCCAAAACGATAGCCGCCGGGTCCCAGGATCAGCGTATTGTTCTTATGCCCGATCGGCGTCAGGAAGGCCGACGAGGCCGCGACGGCCACGGCCATCAAGAAGGGATCAGGCGAGACGTTCAGACTGTTTGCCATCTGGATGCCGACGGGGGCGGCGACAATTGTGGTGGCGGTGTTGTTCAGCACGTCCGACAGGCTCATCGTGACGATCATCAAAACGGTCAGCACCGCCCAGGCGGGCATGCCGGCTGTCAAACCAATCAGCGAGTCTGCGATCAGCTTGGTGCCGCCAGCGTCCTCAAGCGCGGCCCCAAGCGGGATCATTGAGCCCAGCAACACAACCACCGGCCATTCAATGTGATCGTAAAGCTCTGAGATCGGCATGATCTTGGTGAGCACATAGGCCACGACCACAATCCCGAGGGCCACAGGTAGGTAGATCACCCCCAATGACGCCGCCAGAACTGCCGCGCCAAACAGGCCAATGGCCAGCCAGACTTTCTTGTTGTCGGTGACCACATAGCCCTTGTCTGCAAGCGGCAGGCATCCCAGCCAATCGGTCACGTCATTGCCGCGGTTCTTGGGCACCAAGAGCAACAGGATGTCTCCGGGTTTTATCTCGGTGCGGCGGATTTGGCTGGTGATGCGGCGTCCATTGCGCGAGATCCCCATCAGGACCGATCCCTGCCGCCAAGCCAATCCCAACGATTGTGCTGACTTGCCAACAATACGTCCGGTTTCCGGCACCACGATCTCAATCATGTCGAGACCTTCCCCCGCGGCCTTGAGGTGTTCCTCGCGTTTTTCATCGGAAAAGTTGAGGTTCAGCGCCGTGCGAAATTCATCAAGCGCATCTGGTGTCGCTTCGATAATCAAGGTGTCCGACGCCTTGAGCCGTGTGTTGCGCGCCGCGCCATAACGACGCTTGCCATCACGGATCAGTCCAATCAGGGCCACATCGGCCTCGTCGGCCTCTTCTTGCAACTCTCCCAAACGCAGATCAATCAGCTTGCTCTCAGCGGGGACAGTCAGTTCCGCGATATAGCTGTCGAGGTCCGAGACCTTTTTCCCCGCATCGTCCCGCGCCGGGATCAGTCGCCAGCCGATCAGCGCGACAAAAATCAACCCGGCAATCGCGGTGATCCCGCCCACTGGGGCGAAATCGAACATCTTGTAGGGTTCCCCAACCGCTTCGCCCCGGATTGCGGCGATGATGATATTTGGCGGCGTGCCGATCAACGTGGCCATGCCGCCAAGGATCGTGGCGAATGACAAGGGCATCAAGGATAGGGCGGGGGATCGCCCGGCTTTGCGCGCGGTCTGTATGTCGACCGGCATCAACAGAGCCAGCGCCGCCACGTTGTTCATAAACGCCGACAAAACAGCTCCGATGCCTCCCATGAGCGCAATATGGCTGCCCAAGCCACGTGCGCTGTCCACCAACGTGCGGGTGATGAGAAAAACGGCGCCCGACCGCATCAGCCCAGCTGAGACTACCAAGACCAACGCCACAACGATTGTGGCCGGGTGGCCGAAGCCGCTAAAGGCATTTTTGGTGTCCACAACTCCCAAAACGACGCCCAGCATCAAGGCGGTAAATGCGACGAGGTCATAGCGAAATCGTCCCCACAGCAGGAGAACAAAGACACCACCAAAAAGCGAAAACAGGATGATCTGATCAGTCGTCATGGGCGCAGCCTAACGGCAGAGACGTATCCTGCAAGGGGGAATGGTTACGGGGCCAACGTCAGTTTGCGCTCGGTGGGCCCCTCCCAGTGGACCATAGGCCCGGCGGGGACAATTCCCAAGGGGTTTCGCAACTCGGATGGGGAGAAATAGCCCTGTTTGTAGATCTCGGGCTTTACCGTGGCGGCAACACCCGGCAACGCATAGAGCGCACGGGCATAGTCCCAAAGGTGCGGGTACTCTGAGAGCTTTCGGATGTTGCATTTAAAGGCGTAGTGATAGGCGACATCAAAACGGGCCAGCGTCGGGAAAAGGCGCAGGTCGGCCTCGGTCACGTGATCTCCGACCAGACATGCACTGTCCGCCAGATGGGCCTCGATGCGGTCCAGAGCTTCAAAGAGGGCGATGACCGCCTCATCATAGGCACTTTGCGTGCGGGCAAACCCGGCGCGATACACACCGTTGTTGATCTCTGGATAGATCGAGGCGTTCCACCGGTCGATGTCCTCGGCCTTGCCTGCCGGATAAAGTCGGCTGGCCGCATCGAACCCTTGCCCCAGCATGCGCAGGATGTCTGCGCTTTCATTGGAGACGATTTGTTGCGTGTCCCGGTCCCAGGGCACGGGCACCGTGATGCGCCCGGTATAGGACGGGGATTGGCGTGCATAGACCTCGTGTAGTGACAAAACCCCAAGTTCGCCGTCGGCAAAAGCGCCCTCGGCGTCAAAGACCCATCCTTGCGGTGTGCGACGGGGCAGGGCGTATGACACGCTGATCTGGTTCTCAAGCCCCATCACTGCCCGTCCCAGCAATGCGCGATGCGCCCAGGGACAATTCCAGGCGGCATAGAGATGATAGCGACCGGGTTCTGGGTAAAACGGACCCTCGGGCGTGATCCAATGACGGATCGTGCTGGCGGCACGGCGAAACTGGCCGTCTGCGTCGGTCTGTGGCGCCGGGTCTTCGACCTGATACACCCCGTCAATCATCACACCCATTTGCTTCTCCTTTGCACCAAACCTAGCGTGCCTTTGGCCAAACAACAGCCCAGGCAACGCAGGGACCCTGTGCAATGACGCGCAATTGCCCTGTGACCCTTGCCCTTGCCCCGGTCTCTGCCCTATAGACTTGCCGAAATCCGAAAAGATCAGGACGAACGGAGACGACATGGCCGGCCACAGTAAATGGGCAAATATTCAACACCGCAAAGGGCGTCAGGATGCTGTGCGCTCAAAGCTGTTTTCGAAGCTTTCCAAAGAGATCACCGTCGCGGCCAAGATGGGTGACCCAGATCCCGACAAAAACCCACGTTTGCGGATGGCGGTAAAAGAGGCCAAGTCGCAATCTGTGCCTAAGGATGTGATCGACCGCGCCATCAAGAAATCGACCGCAGGCGAAGGCGACGATTACGAAGAAATCCGCTATGAGGGCTATGGCCCTAACGGCGTCGCAGTGATTGTCGAAGCCATGACAGATAACCGTAACCGGACCGCTTCAACCGTGCGCTCGACCTTTACCAAGAACGGCGGCAACCTGGGTGAGACAGGTTCGGTTGGCTTTATGTTCGAACGTAAGGGGGAGGTCAGCTATCCCGCAGATGCTGGTGATGCGGACACGATTTTTGAAGCCGCCATCGAAGCAGGCGCCGAAGACGTGGAAAGCTCGGAAGACGGACACATTATCTGGTGCGAAGACAGCGATTTGAACGAAGTCTCAAACGCTTTGGAAGCGGCGCTGGGCGAGTCAGAATCCACTAAGCTGGTCTGGAAGCCGACCACCACCACCGAAATGGACCTTGAGGGCATGCAGAAGCTGATGAAGCTGATTGATGCACTGGAAGACGATGACGACATTCAACGCGTCACGGCCAATTTCGATGCCTCGGACGAGGTGATGGAACAGCTCTAAGTCGAAAACGACAAAGTAGTACAACAAAGGGCGCCGATTTCGGCGCTCTTAGTCTTTTGGCAATGTGTTGAGCGCTGTGTAACGAATTGCGCGGGTCAATGGCGCCAAAGCCTCCCCCAAGAGTCTTGAGCATTGCCAATAAAGCGGTGTGTCAAAGGTTGCGTTGGGCAACAAGGGAACAAGGTTTCCTGCGGAAATGTGATCGCTGACCAAGAGTTCCGGGTTCATACCCCAGCCCAATCCCAAGAGACTCGCATCAACAAACCCCTGCGAGGTTGGCAGGCGATGGCTCGGGGGGCTGACTTTGCTGCTCAGATAGGTCTCAATCCACCGGCTTTGCAGATAGTCCTTGCGATCAAACCGCAGCATTGGTGCCTGGGCCAGCGCATCTTTGGTGACGCCAAGCGGGAAGTACCGGGCCATGAACCCTGGGCTGGCGGTCGCGATGTAGCGTAGGTTTCCAAGCGCATGACAATCGCAGCCGGAAACGGCGCGGTCATGGCTGGTGATTGCGGCAGAAACCTCACCACGACGCAACCATTCGGCGGAATATTCCTGATCGTCGACCACCAGATCGAACAACAGACCCTCGACCCGCGCCAATGCTGGCAAAAACCAGGTGGCGATACTGTCAGCATTCACGGCAATGCGGATCGGTGTATCCCGACCCGGCAAAAGCGCGTCCAGATCCTTGGACAGGCCTTGTTCCAATAGCCCGATGTTGTTGGCGTGGGCAGCAAGTCGGCGCCCTGCGTCGGTGCCTGAACAAGGCTGGCCGCGGTGCACCAAGAGCGTTCCGACCCGGTCCTCGAGCGTTTTCAATCGCTGCGAGATGGCTGACTGCGTCACTCCAAGTTCAGACGCCGCCGCCTCAAAACTGCCCGTATGCAAAATGGCGGCAAGGGCCCTGAGATGTGCATAGTCGAGGTGCATTAGGATAGCTAATCCAAAGTAAGATGTTTTAATTGGAATAATGTCCCGAAGTCCCATAGGCAAGTCGCATCGACAGGAGAGACACATGATACAGGCAGCAGTGGCGGGGTTCGCATTGGGGTTTTCGCTGATCATGGCGATCGGGGCACAAAATGCTTTTGTCCTGCGGCAAGGGCTGCGCGGTGAGTTTGTATTGCCTCTGGTAATGACCTGCGCGATCTCAGATGCGATCCTGATTGCCGCTGGGGTGGCAGGCTTTGGTGTGCTGGTCGAGGCCTATCCCGGTGCGGTGGATATTGCGCGTTGGGGTGGGGCAGCTTTTTTACTGGTCTACGGCGCTATGAGTTTTCGTGCGGCGTTTCGCGGTGGTGAGGCGTTGCAGGACGAGGGTCGCAAAGCCAAGTCCCTGTCGGGCGCGGTGGCGACCTGTCTTGTGCTGACCTGGGCCAATCCACATGTTTATCTGGATACAGTGGTGCTCTTGGGAGGCATCTCTGCGCAGTACGACAACAACTGGGCTTTCGGGGCCGGGGCCATCGTCTCGAGTTTTGTGTTTTTCTTTTTGCTCGGTTTTGGTGCACGTCTGTTGCGGCCCATGTTCACCAGTGCGAGGGCCTGGCAGGTGCTGGATGTGCTGGTCGGTCTGACCATGTGGGCCATAGCAGCAAAGCTGCTGTTTTGGATGGCGTAACCCAAGCGAGCAAGGCGGGTGCCGTCGGCCAACATTGTTAACTTGTTTCCTGTCTCGACATTCCCTTCTGGACCGTTTTAATGCGCCTATGAGCGTGACGGATACATATCGCCCTGTTGTTGGGGTGTTCTGGATGCTGGTGACAGGGGCTTGCTTTGTGGCGGTCAATGCACTGGTTAAATCGCTTGGTGGACGGGTGCCAGCGGCTGAAGCGGCCTTTTTGCGCTACATCCTTGGTATCGTCTTTCTCTTACCGATGATCCGCCCGATCCTGAACGCGCGTCTGACGCGTCGGCAACTGGGTCTGTTTTCTCTGCGGGGCGTCGTGCACACTTTGGGCGTGGTTTGCTGGTTCTACGGTATGAGCCTGTTGCCCATCGCCGAGGTTACCGCGATGGGATATCTGACCCCCGTCTATGTCACTATCGGGGCCGCGTTGTTTCTGGGAGAGACCCTTGCGTTGCGGCGCATTATGGCCGTCGTGGCGGCGGTGATTGGAGTGCTAATCATTTTGCGACCGGGGTTTCGTGAGCTCAGTCCCGGTCACCTAGCCATGCTGTGTACCGCGCTGTTTTTCTCAGTGGGATATCTGACGGCCAAGAAAATGAGTGACGAGGTTAGCCCGGTCGTGGTGGTGGGCATGCTGTCGGTGACCGTGACCATCGGGCTCGCGCCGCTTGCTTTCGCGGTCTGGGTGCCGCCGAGTTTCTGGGATCTGGTCATTCTGTTTTGCGTTGCCTGCTTTGCCACAGCCGGGCACTACACCATGACGCTGGCCTTTGCTGCGGCCCCGGTTACCGTGACCCAGCCGGTTACATTTCTTCAACTGGTTTGGGCGGTTTTGCTAGGGTGGCTGATGTTCGGCGAAAGCATCGATATCTGGGTGATTACCGGTGGCGCAGTGATCATCGCCGCGATCAGTTTCATCACCTGGCGCGAGGCGGTGTTGAACCGGCGTCAGGTCACGCCCAACGTGCACGCCACCAAGGGCTAGGATGGCCTAGACTTCACTATCCAACAAGAGCTGTGCTACACGGCGCGCTTCGTCGCGAGCGGCAGCAGCATCCAGCGGTTGTGAACTGTGCGTGGCTTCCAGCCAGACGCCGTCCATATAGCTTTGCAACGCCTCGCGTACCGTTTCGCGACGATCTTCGGGCAAGAGGGCGCGCAGTTCAGCGCGAAAGTTTGAGGTGACCCGTTGACGGTTGATATTGTGCAGCCGTGCAAGCGATTTCACATAGGGCGCGCTGCCCCAGAATTGCACCCAGAGAGAGCATTGCTCGGTGGTATAGACGGAATCATCGAAATTCGCCTCTAGCAACGCCATGAGCCGTTCATGTGGCGTCGCGGCCATGGCAACACGCCGCAAGACGGCGGCGCGCAACAAGGACAAGAGATGTTGCATCGTTGCGCCCAGCAGGCGTTCTTTGCTGCCGAAGTAATAGTTGATGCTGGCGGCCGTTGCCCCGGCTTCGCGTGCAATTTCGGTCATGGTTACAGCAGCATAGCCATGTTTGTGCACCGCCTTAATCGTGGCGTCGATCAGCTCGTCATGCCGGATATCGCGAATGCGCTGTCTGCTCATGATAGTACTCTGGCAAGTCTTTCGACGGGTCGCAAGCGGCTTTCCTGCAGGTTTCTTAAATGGTCATTCAACAAATGGTTATGTGATTTAGGAATTTCGTGATATTCCCTGCGCCCACCGTCATGAGAGCCAGAAACGCTCGATAAAAATAGGGAGGTAGTCATGACAGCCATTATCTCATTCGGAATTCTGATGGCCCTTGGGCTGGCATTATTCTGCGTCATTAAATGGGGGAACGTCCGCAACGTTGGCGTGACACCCGTTCATCTTTTCACCTTTATTGCGATCCTGTTCACATCCGGTCTGGATGTTGGGCTGATCATGTTCCCACTGGCGTGGGACTTCCCGCTTTATGCCGACACGGCAGCGGAGCCCGCCTATGCATTCACCAACCCTCTGGCGTTGGAGTTTGGCTTCTGGGGATTCCTGATCTGGGCGTTCTACTTCCTGACGACCTTCTATTTCTGCGTGATCGAACCACGCGTGAAGTTCTTTGAAATTCCGATCGTCAAGCTGATCAACAACATCGTCATCATCGGCACCTGCGCCTTTACCGGCGCATTGTTCCTGATCTACCTGCCATACTATGCGACCTTTATGGGCGACGGTGAGACGATTATCCCGGCGTTCTACGTGATTACTTTCCTGGTGATCCTGTTCGCAGCGTTCTCGTCTACCGACATCAAGTACGTGCGGGTTCTGTCGATCGCATCCACCGGCTTGTTCGCAGCGCTCATCATTTTTATGTGGGCATTTGCAGGCATGGGTCTGGGCGGACTGGCCAGCAGCGCCAGCAATATCGGCGGCTACTTTACGAACATTCATAAGTTCATCCTGCCGATGACCGACTATCACGAGTTCTACCTGTTCTGGTGGTTCGCGTGGTCGATCATGATCGGTCAGTTCACCTCGCGCTTTGTTGGTGGCCTGAAAACCTGGCACGTTCTGGCGGCACTTCTGGTGATCCCGTCCATTCCGCTCGGTCTGTGGTTCTCGGTGCTTTACTACTACCATCTGAACAGCGTTGAGCTGACACTGATGATCAATGTGTCGATGATGGTTGTTGGGATCATCTTTGTGATCAACTCGTTTGACTCACTGATCCGTCTTTATACCGACAACCTGAACCTGACAGTCGCGCGCTTTGGCACAGTGCCTTATGTGCTGGGCAACGCACTTGTCCTGTTCGGCCTGACGCTGGCGTTCCAAAGCCAGTGGCTGCAGATCCAGTGGATCGGCACCGTGGTGATTGGTCTCTATGTGGCATGTATTGCCTATATCGTGACCACCAAACGGGCCGAAGTCATGGCGATCGACTCTTCTCCTGAAGATCGTCAACTCGACTTCCACAAGATCGACAACGTTCACTAAAAAAACAGCCCGGCGCGTCTTGATATGCGCCGGGCATATTCTTGAATTCTCGAGGGCGACATGAACGCAGACTATGTGATTGTTGGGGCTGGAAGCGCAGGTTGCGCGATGGCGTACCGACTGTCCGAAGCCGGAAAATCGGTTCTGGTGATTGAACATGGCGGCACGGATGCCGGGCCGTTCATTCAGATGCCTGCAGCCCTCAGCTATCCGATGAACATGTCACTATACGACTGGGGGTACAAAACCCAACCCGAACCACATCTGGGTGGGCGTACGCTGGTCTGTCCACGCGGCAAAGTCATTGGCGGCTCGTCGTCTATCAATGGGATGGTCTATGTGCGCGGCCACGCGGGCGACTACGACCATTGGGAAGACAGCGGTGCTGCAGGATGGGGCTATGCCGACGTGTTGCCCTACTTCAAACGGCAAGAGCACTGGCACGAAAGCGGGCAGGGCGGCGACCCAGAATGGCGCGGCAAGGACGGTCCGCTGCATGTCAGCCGTGGCCCTCGCAACAACCCTCTGCACGCCGCCTTTGTTGAGGCCGGACGGCAGGCAGGTTACCCGGTTACAGACGACTATAACGGTCAGCAGCAAGAGGGCTTTGGCCCGATGGACATGACCGTCTACAAAGGCCAGCGCTGGTCCGCAGCCAACGCCTATCTGAAGCCCGCGTTGAAACGAGATAACTGCGATCTGATCCGTGCGCTCGCCCGCAAAGTGGTGATCGAAGAGGGTCGCGCAGTTGGCGTTGAGGTTGAGCGTGGCGGTAAAGTCGAGGTGATCCGTGCCAATGCCGAGGTGATCCTTGCGGCCAGTTCACTGAACTCGCCCAAACTGTTGATGCTGTCAGGTATTGGCCCTGCCGCGCACTTGGCCGAACATGGCATTGACGTTGTGGCGGACCGCCCTGGTGTCGGGCAAAACCTGCAAGACCATCTTGAAGTCTATATGCAATACGCGAGCAAGCAGCCTATAACGCTCTACAAATACTGGAACCTGATCGGCAAAGGGCTGATCGGCGCGCAGTGGCTCTTTACCAAAAAGGGGTTGGGCGCATCGAACCAGTTTGAAAGCGCAGGCTTTATTCGCTCGCGCGCCGGGATCAAGTACCCGGATATTCAGTACCACTTCTTGCCGATTGCCGTGCGCTATGACGGGCAGACTGTTGCCGAGGGGCACGGGTTTCAGGCCCATACCGGCCCGATGCGGGCAGAGTCACGCGGCGAGGTCACGCTGGCGTCGTCTGATCCCAAGGATGCGCCCAAGATCTCCTTCAACTACATGTCCGAGGAACAGGACTGGATCGATTTCCGTGCTTGCCTGCGACTGACGCGCGAGATTTTTGGTCAGGACGCGATGAAGCCCTTCGTGAAACACGAGATTCAGCCCGGCAATGCGTTGCAAACCGATGACGAACTGGACAGCTTTATTCGTGAACACGCCGAAAGTGCCTATCATCCATGTGGAACGTGCCGAATGGGCGCTGCGAACGATCCGATGAGCGTGGTCGACCCGGATTGTCGTGTGATTGGTGTTGACGGACTGCGGGTAGCCGACAGCTCAATTTTCCCACGCATCACCAACGGCAATCTCAACGGACCTTCAATTATGACCGGCGAAAAAGCCTCGGATCATATTCTTGGACGGGGGATGCTGGCGCCCTCCAACGATCAACCGTGGTTCAATCCAAATTGGGAAGCGTCGCAACGATAAAACATGCAAAAAATGCCACGTGTTTGATCCCTGTCAATGCGGGGCGCGCAAAGCGCCAGCTACGGTCGTTTCGACTTTAGAAAAAGGAGCGCACATCTATGTCCCACGTCCCGCACGAATTGGCCGAAGAATTCCCTGAATTTGTTTCCTTGATGAGCGAACTCAAGGTGTCAGATGCCCACTTTGCCAAGATGTTTGACGAATACCACGAATTGAATCGCAAAGTGCATCTTGCCGAGACCAATGTCGCGCCACGCGAGGAACTGTCTGAGGTTGACCTGCGCAAACGGCGCGGTGCTGTCAAAGACGAGGTCTACAACTATCTTAAATCCAAGGCGTAGGCGTCGATAAACCGCCACATGCGCGCCATTGTGCCGGACCGCCACAGGTCCGTATGGCCGGCGCCTTTGACGGTGTGGAAATCTTTTTCCTTTGATGGGGCGGCAGCAAAAATCTGCCGCCCCATATCTATTGGGATCAGGTCATCACGTGTACCGTGCAGGATCAACAGCGGCATGGTCAGCGCCTCTGCTCGCTCAAAGCTTCGCCAAGTGTTTTCGATTTTTTCCGCCAGCTCGCCGGTTCCGGGATAGTGCTGCTCAGCCAAGGCCGGGATCGATGTAAATGGAGCTTCGAGGATGACGGCTTGTGGGCGCGCGTCTTCGGGCAAAGCCTCTAACAGCCCAAGCACTACTGCCGTACCCAGGCTTTCGCCATACGCTGCAATCGGCTTGTCCTTAAGTCTCAAGGCTTGATGCACTGTCACCGCATCCGCAATCAGGGCGTCCTCCGAGGGTGTACCGCTGCTGCCGGATGAGCCACGATAGGCCGGTGCAACCAACCCGTACCCCCGATCCAGAAAGTGCTTAAACCGGCCTTTGCGGTTGGCCAGATTGCCTGCGTTGCCGTGAAAATAGAGGATCACTGGCTTGCCGCGTTTTGGCTCGGCCACCCAGACCACCAGATCAGCCCCGTCACTCGTAATCTTGCGCGCCTCGATGGCGTTCAACCCCACATCTGCAGGCGCCACGGCACGCGCGTCGAAGGGATAGATCACCCAGCGCTCAGCCAGATTGCCCAAGACCACCGTGCCGGTGCCAAGCACCAGCAAGATCACCACCAGCCGAACCAATATCTTCATCTTCTTTTGGCTCCAAATATCCCCGCCGGAGGCATGAAATCTCTTATTCGACCTCGTAAGGCAGAACGCCCCGCTGATTTTCATCAATGCTCAATCGCCGCTCAAGCGGCGGCACAGAGCGCTGGTGGCAATGGGTACGTTCGCAGATCCGGCAAGAAATGCCGATCGGCTCAAACGCTTCCGGGGTCGAGATGTCCATGTGATCGGCATAAACCAGCGCGTCGGCGTGGCGGATTTCACACCCAAGGGCAATCGCATAGCGGCGCACAGGGGCGCCATAGTGGCCACCGGTTTTGGACACATCCCGCGCGAGACTGAAGTATCGGACCCCGTCCGGTGTCTCGGCCAGTTGCCGTAAGAAGCGACCGGGAGTTTCAAAGGCCTGATGCACATTCCATAAAGGGCAGGCGCCGCCAAATCGGGCAAATTGCAACCGCGTGGCCGAGTGGCGTTTGGTAATGGTTCCTGCCTGATCGACGCGGACAAAAAAGAACGGAATGCCCTTGGCGCCGGGGCGTTGAAGGGTCGACAGCCGGTGCGCGACCTGTTCAATGGACGCGCCAAAACGGTTGGCCAGGACCTCCAGATCGTGACGCGTATCGCGTGCAGCCCCAAGAAATTGGCCATAGGGCATCATGGCCGCGCCGGCAAAATAGTTGGCCAGGCCAATCTTGGCGATGGCGCGCGCTGCGTCGGTTTGAAATCGCGCCAGATCGAGCGTTGCTTCGAGCAGCTTGTCGGACTGCAACAAGGCCACTTGCAGCAGCATTTGGAAGGTTTGGGTCTCGGTCGCTGCGCGATCAGATAGAGACAGTTTACGCGCCTCGGGGTCGTAGTGACGTAGCCGGTCTGCATCCACGATCTCGACGGCCACCCCTTTGTCTTTCAATGCCCGGAACGCGGCAGCGCGAATGCCACCTTGATCCGTTGCCCGGGACGCAAAGTGTTCCGCGGCGTGGTCGACCGCATCAATGTAGTTGTCGCAATAGTGGAAAAAGTCGCGCACCTCATCCCAGGGGCTGGGCTGCATTTGCACATCTTCCCGCCCCAACGCTTCGTCGAGTGACGCCAGCCTTTCATGGGTCTGGCGATAGGCGCGGTGCAACTCCAAAAAAGCCCGGGCAAAGGCGGGTGCGTTAGAGGCGGTCAGCCTTAGATCTGCCAGAGGCGCAGGGCTTTCGGCCAGAATTGGGTCCGCCATAGCTTCGCGCATGTCGGAAACCAGCCGCTCGCTATCACCGGTGCTGAGTTCGGTGACATCCAGCCCAAATTCTTGTGCCAGTGCCAGAACCACCGTGGTAGACACCGGGCGGTTGTTGTTTTCCATCTGGTTCAGATAGGGCAGGGACACGCCCAGTTTTTGGGCAAAGTCCTTTTGCGTCATCGAAAGGCGCGTGCGTATTTCACGCAGTTTTGCTCCGGCATAAAGTTTCTGAGTGGCCATCGGGTCCTCGGCAGCATCTGCAATGTGGCGTTGTTCAATGTGGTCGTGTTTGCACCTGCAAATGTAGCTTTGCAAAGCCGCGACGTCACCCGGTTTTTCGAGGCTTTAGCCTGCCAGTCCCTTTTCCCGCCAGATGACAAGACGAATGGTCGCAACCCCAAGCACCCCGGTTATCAGCATGATCCACAGCAACGGCATTGCCCCGCTTTCACGGGTCAAAACCGCCCCTGCCAGCATCGACAACCCGGCTCCGCCCCCAATCATGATCGCACCCGAAAGGCCCGAAGCGGTGCCCGCCAGATGTGGGCGCACCGACAGCGCACCAGCCGTGGCATTGGGAATGGTCATGCCATTGCCAAGACCAACAAAGGTCATGAAGCCGAAAAACACCTCGGCACTGCCGTATCCAGCGACAAACAGCAGCATCGACGTACCGACGCCTGCCACATTGATCAGGCAGCCCCATTCCACCATCCGGTTGACCCCGATCCGTGCGGACAGCAGGCCCGAGAGGAAGTTGCCAAGGAAATAGCCGACCGCCGGTGCCCCAAAATAGAGACCCAGCATGGCGGGGTTCAGACCATAAAGCACGGTACCGACAAAGGGCGCCCCACCGAGATAGGCAAAGAAAGCCCCAGAACTCAGAGCTGACGCCATAGAATAACCCCAGAACCGCGGGCTGCGAATGAGCTCTGGGTATTCGCGGAACTGTTGTCCAAGGCTGAGCCCTGATGCCCTCCGGGTCTCGCCGAGATCCGCCCAGCATAGGGCAAGGATCGCAAGGCCCAAGGCAAACAGCATCCAGAAGTTTGCGTGCCAGCCAAATTGCGCCTCGAGGACTCCGCCAAGGACCGGACCCAGCATCGGCACCACGGTCATCCCCATGGTGACATAGCCGATCATTGAGGCCGCCTGATCCGTAGGGACGACATCGCGCACGATGGCGCGGCTGAGCACCATGGCGGTTACAATGGCCGCTTGCGACATGCGAAAAATCAAAAATACCGTGGCATTGTGGGCAAACAGGCATCCCAAAGTCGCCAAGAGGAACAGGATCAGCCCCCAGATCACGACAGGTCGTCGCCCCACCTTGTCCGAGATCGGTCCGATCAGGATCTGCAAAACCGCATTGACCCCAAGGTAGACGCCGACCGAGAGCTGCAGAATGCGATAGTCTGTCTGGAAATACGTCGCCATACCCGGCAGGCTGGGCAGAAAGATGTTCATGCTCAGCGCCGACAGACCCGCGAGCAGGATCAGAGTCGAGATATGGGGTGGTGTGCTACGATCAAGAAACCGCGCGTTATAATTCTGCGCCATTCCCTAGTGCTAGGCCTCGGCGTCGGAAATGTCCATCGGCGCAGAACACGACGTCGCGACAGAGATAGTTTTCAAGTTTGCAATTAGCATAGCAATGATTTTCCAAACTTTGCAAATTTGCGGGATTCTGCTTTGCAGCACGCGCCTGAGCGCATAGTGTCACGGCAAATTTGAGAGGACCTACCATGAAAGATATCCTTCAGGAACTGGAAGAGCGTCGCGCCACAGCCCGACTGGGTGGCGGACAGCGCCGTATCGACAGCCAACATGGCCGCGGCAAGCTGACGGCGCGTGAACGTATTGAACTGCTGCTGGACGAGGACTCGTTTGAAGAGTTTGACATGTTCAAATCCCACCGCTGCACTGATTTTGGCATGGAAAAGGACAAGCCCGCAGGTGATGGCGTCATCACAGGCTGGGGTACGATCAACGGTCGTATGGTCTATGTCTTCAGTCAGGATTTCACCGTGTTTGGCGGATCGCTGTCAGAGACCCACGCGGAAAAAATCTGCAAGATTCAGGATATGGCCGTTCAAAACGGTGCGCCGATCATTGGCCTGAACGATTCGGGCGGCGCCCGTATCCAAGAGGGCGTTGCCTCGCTTGCGGGATACGCAGAAGTTTTCCAACGCAACATCATGGCGTCGGGCGTCGTGCCGCAAATCTCGGTCATCATGGGGCCGTGTGCGGGGGGTGCTGTCTATTCGCCTGCCATGACCGACTTTATCTTCATGGTCAAAGACACTTCGTACATGTTCGTGACCGGCCCGGATGTGGTGAAGACCGTCACCAACGAAGTTGTCACCGCTGAAGAGCTGGGTGGGGCCTCAACGCACACCAAGAAGTCCTCGGTTGCGGATGGTGCGTTTGAAAACGATGTCGAAGCGCTGGCCGAAGTGCGCCGCCTTGTCGACTTCCTGCCGCTCAACAACCGTGAAAAGCCGCCCGTGCGTCCATTCTTTGACGAGCCGGGCCGCCTTGAGGCGTCGCTTGATACGTTGATCCCTGAAAACCCCAACACGCCTTACGATATGAAGGAACTGATCACCAAGATCGGGGACGAGGGCGATTTCTACGAAATTCAGGAAGACTATGCCAAGAACATCATCACCGGGTTCATGCGCCTTGAGGGCCAGACCGTGGGTGTTGTTGCCAATCAGCCGATGGTGCTGGCCGGCTGTTTGGACATTGACTCGTCGCGCAAAGCCGCACGGTTTGTGCGCTTTTGTGACTGCTTCGAGATCCCGATCCTGACGCTGGTCGATGTGCCGGGCTTCCTGCCGGGTACCAGCCAAGAGTATGGCGGCGTCATCAAGCACGGCGCAAAGCTGCTGTTTGCCTATGGCGAAGCCACCGTGCCAAAAGTGACCGTCATCACCCGCAAAGCTTACGGCGGTGCCTATGACGTGATGGCCTCCAAACACCTGCGCGGCGACTTTAACTATGCTTGGCCGACCGCCGAGATCGCTGTGATGGGCGCCAAAGGGGCGACCGAGATCATCCACCGTGCGGATCTGGGAGACGCCGAAAAGATCGCGGCGCACACCGCGGACTATGAAGACCGTTTCGCCAACCCCTTTGTGGCGGCAGAGCGTGGCTTTATCGATGAGGTGATCCAGCCACGCGGCACACGGAAACGCGTGGCTCGGGCCTTTGCGTCGCTTCGCAACAAAAAGCTCGAGAACCCCTGGAAGAAACACGACAACATTCCGCTCTAGGCGGTCCGTTCGTGGAAAAGCGTCAGGGGGGTAGCCCACCTGACCGCCACGGTGCTCTTGTAACCCGTCCTGCGGAGGAACCATGACCCAACTCTGGAAAAATCAGGCCTTCTCCATCGCCCATGCCGATGATGGCAAGTTCGAGGGCGAGGGGCTGCGGGCGGTTTTTGAGTACCGGCAACTCGGGATTAAAGAGGCAACGCAGGGCAAGTTTGGCGCGCATGTGATCCGCGCGGTTCCGGGTATGGAAAGTCCCGGTGCGTGGCATAGCCACGAACTTGATTTCCAGATGGTCTATGTCAACAAGGGCTGGGTGGTGTTCGAATACGAAGGCCAGGGCGAGCAAATGCTGCGGAGCGGGTCTTGTGTCTTACAGCCACCGGGCATCAAGCATCGTGAGGTCCGTCACTCCGATGATATGGAGCTGATCGAGATCATCTCGCCAGCAGAGTTCCCGACAAATGATGAGGACGCCCCGGTTTGACCCGCAACCATTGGCATATCCTGCGTGAGGGCAACATCCTCACCATGACACGGGCCCTGCCGGTGCGCTTTGACGTGCGTGCCGAGACCACCATGCCCGATGGCAGTCGTTTGCGGCTGGCACAGCAGGTGCGTCAGGACCTGTGGCGGCGGTTGCAGACCCTGCGGGGGTTTGCGCCGGCTGTTCAGGTTACGCGGGTTAATGGAGCTTGCAGGATTGTGGCCGGGGGCCGGGTGGACGCTGTGCATAACAAGCGCCGCCTAGAAGACAGTATCGCCGAGATGCTGGCTGATCCCGCCCTGCGCCACCGCTGGAGCAGCTATGCGGCGCACCGAGAGGTGGTCAATGTTTAAGCGTCTGACGATATTTGCCGCGTTAGGAGGGGCCCTTTGTGGCGCGGCCATGGCAGGGGACTTGGAGGAGGTCCCTGCCGTGCCCTCCGGCTTTGAGTTGAGCCTGCAAGAGGTTGTCTATGAGACCCGGCAGGACAACAGCAACGTGGCGCGGTTCCGGTACATCATGCCGATCATCGGACAAGAGGGGATCACCTTTGACGATGTTGAGCCGGATTTCCTGTTTCTATGCGAGGTTCACGCCCGCAGATCGCTGGAAAACAGCGGCAAAACTGTGGATCAAATCATCATTTCCCTGGCCGATCGAGAAACCGAATTTGGGTCTGTGAGCCATGTTGCAACCCAGTTTTTTGAAGCTTACAGCGTCGAAAATGGCGCCTGCATCTGGGAGGGTTTTTGATGTCACCACAATATCTTGCGCCTCGACCCCCAATGCATGTGGAAATTGCGGCTTTGCGGTCACATGACATGAGCTTGGGCCGCTATCTATATATTTTTACGCCTGAATTCAGTATTCTCCCGCTCGGTTACACCCAAGTAACCGCTTGTAAAAAAGTGAGGCAGGCAGGGTCAAAAGACCTTGTTGCAAGAGTAAAAAAGAACTGGAGAAAGACATGTCGAACAGTATCAAAGCACTGCTGGCCGTCGGCTTGGTTGCACTGGTTGCAGCCTGTGCAGACACAGCACCGGTTGAAGAGTATGTCGTGGTTGATCCCGAGCCCATCTCGGAAGAGCCCGTCTACACCGGCAAATACAAGTAATTTCGCCCTAACGGGCTGGCGGGCCGCGATGTGGCCCGCCGACACCAACCGCAACCTTTCACCACGGGAGGGCGCGGCATGCTAAAGCACCGTGGTTTTCCCGGACGCCTGTCCGGAACTGATTTCCAATTTGTCATTCGCCGACCGAACCCCAAAGGGGTGACGCCTATTATCAAGCGTGAGCGGTTCCGTGACCGTCGCCCGGCAGACCGGCGCGCGGATGCGGGCTTTATGCAGGCTCTGTGGGAGCAGTTTGGCGATCAACCTTTTGAGCGCGGAAACTTGGATGCAGGCCGACTGAGCTGGCTGTTTGGTCGCGAAGTGATCCCTGCCGAGGACCCGTTTGATCCGGCCAGCTATGACGCTTTGCTGATGATTGACGTGGATGTCGCCCGAATTTCCTTTCCGGACGCCTTTGAGGAGGATTGGGCATGAATTTGCCGACCCCCTCACAAAATGCGCGGGAAGCGGCCCATTTGACAGGGTGTGAACGCATCCCAGTTGCGCGCTGCGTGACGTCTGAGAATACTGATCTCACCGTTCGCGGAAACACCAGGGTCCGCACCCGTATTAGTATTTTCCGTTACCCTTCCCCTTACGGGTGTTCCGATTGTGTCCCTCTCGGAACACCCGCTTTTTCCGTTCGATCCCCCTATTTTAAAGCAGATCGGCGAGGTGCCGCCCAAATCAGGCGCGCGGGCCAAATCCGCTTTTCCCCGGACCAAAAACCGGCATTCTGCGCACCAGAGGCAGAAAAGAACAGGAAAGGCATTTCAACATGCACAAGCTCTCAATCGCGGGTCTTTGCACGGCGGGGCTCATCGCCCTGGGCGCCTGTGGCGAGACCACCCCAGAACAAGCTCTCATTGGCGCGGGCGCAGGCGTGGCCACGGCCGCAGTTCTCAATGGCAGCTTGCTTGCGGGCGCCGTCGTCGGTGGCGCCGGTAACGTGGTTTACTGCAAAGAAAACCCCGGCAAGTGTAACTGATCCAATTCTCCGGGGCGCCTTTGCGCGCCTCAACCGACTTCACAAGACCATCGTCTCCGTCATGGGAGTCGGTGGTCTTTTTGTATCCAAGTGTCTGCAGGTAACTGCGGGCCAAGAACCAGAAGGGACATGAAATGTTCGACAAGATCCTGATCGCCAACCGTGGCGAGATCGCCTGCCGTGTCATCAAGACCGCGCGCAAGATGGGCATTAAGACCGTGGCGATCTATTCCGATGCCGACAAGCAGGCGCTGCACGTTCAGATGGCGGATGAGGCTGTGCACATCGGTCCTCCCCCAGCGAACCAGTCGTATATCGTGATCGACAAAGTCATGGACGCAATCCGTCAAACAGGCGCCCAGGCTGTGCATCCGGGCTATGGTTTCTTGTCGGAAAACTCAAAGTTTGCTGAAGCACTGGCCGCCGAAGGCGTCGCCTTTGTCGGGCCGCCCGTTGGTGCGATTGAAAAGATGGGCGACAAGATCACCTCGAAAAAGATCGCTCAGGACGCCGAAGTTTCGACGGTCCCCGGTTACATGGGCCTGATCGAAGATGCCGATGAGGCGGTGAAAATCTCAAACGAGATTGGCTATCCGGTGATGATCAAGGCCTCTGCTGGCGGCGGCGGTAAGGGCATGCGGATTGCCTGGAACGATCAGGAAGCGCGCGAAGGGTTCCAGTCCTCCAAAAATGAGGCGGCCAACAGCTTTGGTGACGACCGGATTTTCATTGAAAAGTTCGTGACCCAACCGCGCCACATCGAAATTCAGGTTCTGTGCGACGCACATGGCAACGGCATCTACCTGAACGAGCGTGAATGCTCGATCCAGCGGCGTAACCAGAAGGTTGTCGAAGAGGCCCCGAGCCCGTTCCTCGACGAAGCCACCCGCAAGGCAATGGGCGAACAGTCGGTCGCGCTGGCCAAAGCCGTAGGCTATACCAGCGCCGGCACCGTGGAGTTCATCGTCGATGGCGACAAGAACTTCTACTTCCTTGAGATGAACACCCGTCTGCAGGTGGAACACCCTGTGACCGAGCTGATCACCGGCGTCGATCTGGTGGAACAGATGATCCGCGTCGCCAATGGTGAACCGCTGAGAATCACGCAGGACGATGTGGGCATCAACGGCTGGGCGATTGAAAACCGCGTTTATGCAGAAGATCCTTATCGTGGCTTCCTGCCATCAATTGGTCGTCTGACCCGCTATCGTCCGCCAGCTGAGATCTCTGCCGGTCCGATGCAGGACAATGACAAATGGGCTGACGTTGCCATTGAAGGCAAAGAGTATGCCGTGCGCAATGATACCGGCGTCTATGAGGGCGGCGAAATCAGCATGTACTATGACCCGATGATCGCCAAGCTGTGTACCTGGGCGCCGACCCGTGACGAGGCCATCGAGGCGATGCGCAATGCGCTCGACGGGTTCGAGGTGGAAGGCATCGGCCACAACCTGCCGTTTGTGAGCGCGGTGATGGATCACCCGATCTTCATGTCAGGCGAAATGACCACGGCCTTTATCGAAGAGCAGTATCCAGATGGGTTCGAAGGCGTGACGCTGCCCAAGGACACTCTGCGCAGGATTGCAGCGGCGACAGCGGCGATGCACCGGGTTGCGGAAATCCGTCGGACCCGCGTATCGGGCCGCATGGACAACCACGAACGCCGCGTTGGCAAAAAGTGGGTCGTTACCCTGCAAGACGAAGAGTTCGCTGTAAAGATCAAGGCGGACAAGAAGGGCTCGACAGTCAAGTTCGCCGATGGTGACAAGCTGCGCGTAACCAGTGACTGGACACCAGGCGATCAGCTGGCAACGCTGAAAGTTGGTGGCGAGAAGCTGGTGCTGAAGGTTGGCAAAATCTCGGGCGGGTTCCGCATCCGCAGCCGTGGTGCTGATCTCAAGGTGCACGTCCGTACACACCGTCAGGCAGAATTGGCCAAGCTGATGCCCGGAAAGGTCGCGCCAGATACGTCGAAAATGCTGCTGTGCCCAATGCCGGGCCTGATTGTCAAAGTAGATGTCGAAGTTGGCGACGAAGTTCAGGAAGGGCAGGCGCTTTGTACCGTGGAAGCGATGAAGATGGAAAACATCCTACGCGCCGAAAAGACCACCGTGGTGACCAAGGTCAACGCCGCAGCAGGCGACAGCCTTGCCGTGGATGACGTCATCATGGAGTTCGAATAAGCCGATGAGTAAGGCGCGCGCAAATAACTGGACAGGGCAGAGCATGAATCTGTCCGTTCAGGATTGCGCGCCTTACCGGATCGGGTCGGCGCGACGGTCGCGTTCTTCCTGTTGGCGCAATGGCAGCTTGTCGATCGAGCGTGTCACTTCGCGCACGTTCCAAGGCTGCGGCTTGCGTAGGTATACGACGCCGTCTTTGCCAATCAGCACCATCATGAACCCACGTGGACGCAATTGTTCGCGCAGCGCGCTGTCGGCGGCTGGGTCCGTGTCGGTCAGAACAATAACATCGCGGGTTTCCAAAGAAGCAGTATCGGCTTCAAGCAATTCGATCTGTTGGCGAAAACGTGGATCGTTGGGGCTGTCGGCAAACACCACGATCGGGCGTTTGAGCCACTGGAACTCTTCCAGTGTCAGTTCAATGCCATCACGAAACAATGGGTCTTCGTCCGTCGTCGCCCCATCGGCGGCCAGAACGCTGGTTCCCAGAAACGTAATCAAAACAAATGCCAAGCGGCGCATGGGCGGGATCTCCTGTCGTTCTCAATATATGCCGCTTGCACGAAATTCAAAGAGTGAATGGGCATGATCCCTTGGGATCGTCCCCACAGATGAGGAAAAGGACATGACCAAGAAAGAAGACTGGTCGAAGCTCGCAGAAAAAGAACTGCGTGGCCGCCCGTTGGAAGATCTGACATGGAACACGCTTGAGGGCATTCCGGTCAAACCGATTTATACCGCGGAAGACACGGCTGATCTTGACCATATGGACACATTGCCCGGCTTTGGTCCGTTCACCCGTGGTGTCAAGGCAACGATGTATGCGGGCCGTCCTTGGACGATCCGCCAATATGCCGGTTTCTCAACAGCCGAAGAATCCAACGCGTTCTATCGCCGGAACCTGGCTGCGGGTCAGCAAGGCGTGTCGGTGGCTTTCGATTTGGCCACACACCGGGGTTATGACAGCGATCACCCACGTGTGGTTGGTGATGTCGGCAAAGCGGGCGTGGCGATCGACTCGATCGAAGACATGAAGATCCTGTTTGACGGCATCCCGTTGGACAAAGTGTCGGTGTCGATGACCATGAATGGCGCGGTGGTTCCGATCCTAGCGAGCTTCATTGTGGCTGGCGAAGAGCAGGGACACGACAAATCGGTCCTCGCCGGCACTATTCAGAACGACATTCTGAAAGAGTTCATGGTGCGTAACACCTATATCTATCCACCCGAGCCATCGATGCGGATCATTTCGGATATCATCGAATACACCTCGAACGAGATGCCCAAATTCAACTCGATTTCGATCTCGGGCTACCACATGCAAGAGGCGGGCGCGAACCTTGTGCAAGAGTTGGCCTATACGTTGGCAGACGGGCGCGAGTACGTGCGTGCAGCCATGAACGCGGGCATGGATGTGGACAAATTCGCAGGTCGCCTGTCGTTCTTCTTTGCCATCGGCATGAACTTTTTCATGGAGGCCGCCAAACTGCGCGCGGCCCGGACGCTCTGGCATCGTGTGATGACCGAGTTTGGCGCCAAGAACGAACGCTCCAAGATGCTGCGCACCCATTGCCAGACCTCCGGTGTGAGCTTGCAGGAGCAGGACCCCTATAACAACGTGATCCGCACCGCTTACGAGGCGATGTCGGCGGTTCTGGGTGGCACGCAGTCCCTGCACACCAACGCGCTGGACGAAGCAATTGCCCTGCCGACCGATTTCTCGGCTCGCATCGCGCGCAACACTCAGCTGGTGCTGCAGGAAGAAACCGGCGTGACCAACGTCGTCGACCCTCTTGCAGGCTCTTACTATGTCGAAAGCCTGACCGATGATCTGATCCAGAAGGCATGGGCGCTGATGGAAGAGGTCGAGGAAATGGGCGGCATGACCAAGGCTGTGGCCAGCGGCATGCCGAAACTGCGCATCGAAGAAAGCGCGGCGACCCGACAGGCAATGATCGACAAAGGCGACGAAGTGATCGTTGGCGTCAACAAGTACCGCAAAGAGAAAGAAGATGTGATCGACATTCTCGATGTGGACAACGTCGCCGTACGCGAAAGCCAGATCGCGCGGCTTGAAAAAATTCGCGCCGAACGCGACAGCGCCGCCTGTGAGGCCGCACTGGCCGAACTAACCCGCACTGCCAAAGAAGGCGGCAACTTGCTTGCCGCTGCTGTCGAAGCCGCCCGCGCACGGGCCTCGGTTGGAGAGATTAGCATGGCTATGGAAGAAGAGTTTGGGCGCCACCGCGCCGAGGTCAAAACGCTGGCCGGCGTCTATGGCGCCGCCTACGAAGGCGACGAAGGCTTTGCCGCGATCCAAAAGTCCATCGAGGATTTTGCCGAAGAAGAAGGCCGCCGCCCGCGTCTTTTGGTGGTCAAGATGGGTCAAGACGGCCATGACCGGGGCGCCAAGGTCATCGCCACAGCCTTTGCCGACATTGGATTTGACGTTGATGTGGGGCCGTTGTTCCAGACCCCGGACGAGGCTGCTCAGGATGCTGTCGACAACGACGTGCATGTGGTGGGTATCTCGTCACAGGCCGCAGGTCACAAGACCCTTGCCCCGCAACTGATCGAAGCGCTGAAAGACAAGGACGCCGAAGATATCATCGTGATCTGTGGCGGCGTGATCCCGCAGCAGGACTATGAGTTCCTGCAAAATGCAGGCGTCAAAGCGATCTTTGGACCGGGTACCAACATTCCCGAAGCGGCGCAGGACATCCTGCGCCTGATCCGGGATGCACGGACTTAAGTCGAGACAAAAAAAGGGGCCTCGCGGCCCCTTTTTCTTAGCTGCGTGAAGGGTATATCCCTTGCAGAGCGACACAGGTGTTCATCACCAAATAGGGTGGCATGTTGTTGTGGGGCTGGTCGCCTCCGACAGAAGCAGTGCCGCCGCTGGCCATCCCTGTCTCAGAAGCCTGTTCAACCTTTAGGCCGCCATTGTCGCCTTGGTCGTTGGACTGGGTGACCAGCACATCGTGTGTGTGCGCGGGCATCTGCGATTGGGTCAGGGTTTCGCTTTCCGTTCCGCTTCGTTGGCCAATGTCATGCGGGCTGAGCCCGGGCCCCGTGCCAAGATGCATGACAAAGCGTCCGCGCAGGTCGGGTAAGGCAAAGGTGGTCCGCCCATCACCGCCGTAAATAGTGCCGAATAGCGAAAACAGGGCGGTGTTTTGGTTGATCGCCAATAACTGCCCTTCTGCCGCGGTCCAGCCGCGTGGGCAGAAATTAAAGCCAAAGGTGCGGATTTCACCAAGGAAGGGCTCAGTGGCGTGGGCCTCGGTGCCTGCTGAAAGTGTTGAAACAACAAGTGTGGCCGCAAGGGTGGCCTTGCCAATAATTTGTTTGAGATTGGGCACTGCGCGCTCCTGTGTGATCTGAAATACCCCACCAGAGTGGCGTCGCGGCTTGCCGGTTGTCAAATTTCTTATCGCTGAAGACTTGCCCTGAGGTCCCGAACCGACAATCCGTGCGCCTGTCGGAAGGCCCTCGCAAAGCTGGACTGCGAGGCAAATCCCGTTGTGGTGGCGATATCCTGAACACTGAGCGAGGTGTCGATGGCCAGTCGATGCGCCTCATTCAGGCGGAGCTGCAAATAGTATTGATGTGGGGATTGCCCCAAATGGCTGCGAAACCGAAGTTCCAGACTTCGAACGGAAACGGACAGGTGCCGAGCTATGTCCGCGATGTTCAACGGGTCGTCGATATGGCGCTCCATCAGGTCCAAAGCCCGGGCGATCTGGGGGTTGCGGCGAATGGGGCGGGGTGGGGCGCCGGGCCCCTGTTGTCCTTCGGGCACCGGGTCATAGACAAAAGCGCTGGCCACGCGCGTTGCCAATGAGGCCCCGAACCATCTTTCGATCAGGTGCAACATCATGTCGATCCCCGGCGCAGCGCCACCTGATGTGGCAAAAGGTGGATCAATAACGAACCGGTCGCGCCGGGTTTCCACGGCGGGAAACCGGGTAGCAAAATCTTCGAGGTCTTCCCAATGGGTTGTCGCGCTATGGCCGTCCAGCACGCCCGCACGCGCCAAAATCCAAGGAGCGCCATCCAAGGCGGCGATCATGGTGCCGGACGTGCAAAGCCGTCGCAAAGACGCCAACAAGCGTGGGGTCGCGTGCTCTTCAAGGTCAAAGCCTGCCACAATCACCAAGAGGTCACAGTGATCCAGGTTCGCAATGGGTTTACCAGCGATTTCTGGCCCGCTAGTCAATTGCGCCGGGGCTTCTGTTGCGGTGTAAAAGTCCCATTTGAAAAGCGTTCGCCCCGCGCGCCGATTGGCAGCGCGCATTGGGTCCACCGCGGCGGCAAAGCTCAGCGTATTGCACTGATCCAGCACCAGAACCGCCGTGTTCAGCGGAGTATTTTGTGGTCGGAACAGGTTTTCTGCGTCTTTCATCAATTATCTTACGTAAATTGCCAAATATAAAAATACAAGCCAGAGATACTGAGGCAGAGGAATTGAAAGGAATCGCCATGCCTTTGCAGATGAACAAAGAGGTCTTCATCACCTGCGCCGTCACCGGATCGGGTGGTACCCAAGATCGCAGCCCGCATGTTCCACGCTCGCCAAAGCAAATTGCCGACAGTGCAATTGCTGCCGCCAAAGCTGGGGCCGCGGTGGTGCATTGCCACGTGCGTGATCCCGAAACTGGCGCACCCAGCCGCGATCTGGGCATGTACCGCGAGGTGACAGACCGCATTCGTGACGCAGAGGTTGATGCCGTTCTGAACCTGACGGCCGGCATGGGCGGCGATATGGTGTTCGGCGGTGTGGAAAACCCGCTGCCAACCATTGCAGGCACCGACATGGTTGGTGCAACTGAACGCATGGCGCACGTTGCTGAATGCCTGCCCGAGATCTGCACGTTGGATTGCGGCACCATGAACTTTGCCGAAGCCGACTATGTCATGACCAACACCCCCGGCATGTTGACCGCGATGGGCCAGATGATGACCGATCTGGGCGTGAAACCCGAGATCGAAGCCTTTGATACAGGCCATCTTTGGTACGCCAAGCAGCTTGTGGCTGATGGCGTTCTGGAACCCGATGCGCTGGTGCAGCTTTGCATGGGCGTGCCATGGGGTGCGCCGAACGACATGAACACCTTTATGGCGATGGTGAACAATGTGCCGGACACATGGAACTGGTCCGCGTTTTCGTTAGGGCGTGATCAGATGGCCTATGTCGCGGCGGCTGTGTTGGCAGGGGGCAACGTGCGGGTTGGTCTGGAAGACAACCTGTGGCTCGAAAAAGGCGTTCTGGCCGAGAACTACCAACTTGTTGAACGCGCCGCGACCATCATCGAGAACATGGGCGCGCGCGTGATTGGCCCGGCTGAAGTGCGGGAGAAGTTGCGGCTGACCAAACGCGTGCCTAAGGGCTGACGCTCGAAATGGGGAATGCCTGTTCCACGCGCCGAATGGCAGATCAGTATCACATTGGCTATGCGTCGATATCGCGACCGTGCCGTTCTGGTCTGCGAACGGTGAGCGCCGAAACGTCAATCCGCCCGCGTGACACGGCATTGAAAACAGTTGTTGGCGGCGCTTCGCAGATCGACAAAGGCGATCTCGGGGCGGTCCAGCAATTGCGCCGCATAGGCCGCAATCAGGTTGGTTGGGGTCACTTGACCGGTGCCATAGACGATACGCTCGTCAGTGTCATAGCCGCGAACGATGTAGCTGGGCGCCTTAAGAATTGGGGGCACCCTCGGGCTGGGCGTGGCACGCCTGCAGTTTTCGGCACACAGAAAGATCGGCCCGGTTTCGGTATAGGCGTGCTGCGCTTCAAAGGGGCGATGGGCGAGGATGAGGTAGTCCTGGCCGTGCGGCGCTTCACCAAGGCAGTGGCGGCAAGGATAGGCCGAGCCTTCGGAAAGGTGACGTTCAACCGGCTGCCCGTGGGCATCAAGGCCCGAGGCGCGAATGGCTTGTACAGTATCGGTGGGCAAGGCTTGGAACAGAATGGACATAAGCGATCTCCTTTGGCTTGGGAGACGCTATTGGGCGCGTGGATTTACAGCGACCCGAATCTTGCGGGAAAGGTAGAAAGACCATGAAGACAGCAACAATCATTGGTGGTGGGGTCATTGGCGGCGGCTGGGCCGCGCGGTTCCTTTTGAACGGCTGGGATGTGCGGGTGTTTGACCCGGACCCTGAGGCTGAACGCAAGATTGGTGAGGTGCTGGACAATGCGCGCCGCTCGATGCCGGGTCTGTCTGACACGGCCCTGCCTGCTGAAGGCGCCTTGAGTTTCCATGCTGAGATGGGCGACGCCGTCAAAGGGGCTGACTGGATTCAGGAAAGCGTACCCGAGCGGTTGGAGATCAAGCACAAAGTCTATGCGGCTTTGCAAGAGCACTGCGCGGCAGATGCGATCATTGGCTCGTCGACCAGCGGGTTCAAACCGTCTGAATTGCAAGAGGGGGCCGTACGTCCGGAACAGATCCTTGTCGCGCACCCCTTCAACCCGGTCTACCTGATGCCGCTGATCGAAATTGTTCCCAGCGAACAGACCGCGCCTGAAGCTGTGGCGCGCGCCAAAGAGATCATCTCGGGTCTTGGCATGTACCCTTTGCATGTGCGCAAAGAGATCGATGCGCATATCGCCGACCGTTTCCTTGAGGCCGTCTGGCGTGAGGCCTTGTGGCTGGTCAAAGATGGCGTTGCGACCACCGAAGAAATTGACGAGTCGATCCGCATGGGGTTCGGCATCCGCTGGGCGCAGATGGGGCTGTTTGACACCTACCGCGTAGCCGGTGGCGAGGCGGGCATGAAGCACTTCATGGCGCAGTTCGGTCCGGCGTTGAAGTGGCCGTGGACCAAGCTGATGGATGTGCCCGAGTTCAATGACGAGCTGGTTGACCTGATCGCCGGGCAGTCTGACGCACAGTCTGGGCATATGGAGATCCGCGAGATGGAGCGCATTCGCGACAACAACCTTGTGGCCATGATGCGCGCGCTCAAAGGTCAGAACTGGGGCGCCGGAGCGTTGATGAACACCCATGACGTCAAGCTGGCAGCCGAGAGTGGCATGGTGCGAGGCGCAGCGGATATTGCTGACCCGTCCCAGCCAATTGTGACCGTGACGCGGGCGGTGCCCATCGACTGGCTGGACTACAACGGCCATATGACCGAGAGCCGCTATCTGCAGGCCTTTGCTGATGCCAGTGACCGGCTGATGGAGATCATCGGCTGCGATCAGGACTATATCGCCACGGGTGGAAGCTATTTCACCGCCGAAACCCATATCCGCCATATCGACGAAACCCATTTGGGGTCGCGGATCGAGGTGCGCACGCGGGTGTTGAACGCAGAAGGCAAGAAAATGCATCTCTGGCACGAGATGTATGCCGGCGACAATCTGTTGGCGACGGGCGAGCATGTGTTGATCCACGTCAGCCTTGAGACCCGCCGCCCCTCGGTGCCCTCGGATGAGATTGTCGCCAACCTTGCGCTGATTTCCAATGCGCAGGCTGCATTGCCCGCACCAGATGGTGTGGGGCGCTATGTAGGCGCTCCCCGATGACACGCCGGGTTCTGATCACGGCTGGTGCATCCGGTATCGGGCGTGCAATGGGGGAGGCTTTTGACCGGGCAGGCTATCAGGTCTGGATCAGTGACCTGAACGCACGCCTGTTGGACGAGGCGCCTGATCATTGGCGCAAGTCGCATGTGGATGTGATTGACGAGGCGCAAATGGCGGCGATGTACGATCAGTTGCGCGCCGAGTGGGGCGGGTTGGACGTGCTTTGCGCCAACGCTGGCGTGGCAGGTCCAACCGCGCAAGTGGAAGACATCCCATTAGAGGACTGGCGCTCTTGTGTTTCGGTCAATCTGGACGGGGCTTTTCTTGCCGCAAAGTATGCAGTGCCGATGATGAAAGAGGCCGGGACCGGGTCGATCATTGTGACCTCTTCGACGGCAGGTCAACACGGCTATCCCAACCGGTCCCCCTATGCGTCGGCGAAATGGGCAGTGATCGGGCTGGCCAAGACTCTCGCGATGGAGTTGGGACCGCACGGCGGGCGCTGCAACGTGATTTGTCCGGGTTCGGTCGAAGGTGAGCGCATGGAAGGTGTTTTGGCGCGCGAGGCTGCGGCTAAGGGCATGACGCGCGACGAGGTTTATGCGGGCTATGCGTCAGGCACCTCGATGGGCAGCTTTATCGAGGGGCGCGACATTGGCGAGATGGCCGTGTTTCTGGGCTCAGAGGCGGCGCGGTTTGTCTCGGGGCAGGTGATCGCCGTGGATGGGCACACCGTAAATCCTGACCCGCAGGTTTAGGGCAAAAGCAGCCTGTTACCCCTCGCGCCTAAGGCGCTCAATATGCTCGGGCAGCGCGCGGGCCGTAATCGTTGCCTGTCGCACCAGGTTGTCGAAATGCTCGGTAAAGCCCTGCACCCGTTCGGTGTCGCGAAAGGCGAGATAGTTTCGGCCCAGATAGAGCACCGCCAGCAAGGGGCCAAAAACCGTGATTGGGGCTGAAAAAAGCGCACGCGCGTCAAAAAGGTAGATCCTAAGACGCGGGTAGAGCTGTGTGGTCAGGGACATGAGGTGATCAAGCTGTGCGTGCCGAAAATCGGTAGGCAACCCTTCGTAATAGCCCACCCCCTTGGCAAAGCTCGCCAGCTCATAAAGCGGCAAGGCGATTTCGTAATCAGATTGACTGGCCCGCATCCAGTTCAGACGGTCTTCGGACGCGCCAATGGCCTGTTCCGTGGTGCGGCCCAGATGGGGGGAGTATTCCCATTCCAGAACCTCGCGTGTTTTGAGCATATCCGGCAACCCGGCAGGGACATGGCGGATCTTGTAGCCCGCCGCTTCGAGGTGCCAGTTAAAGATCTGCTCATCCACCAGCGCGCGCGGCGCAGCTGTCAGGGTGAGTGAATTGGCAAGAATGTCTGCGGCACTTTCTGGGCGGTCCGTCAGCGATAACAGCCAATCCGCTGAAACCCCCAGCGCCGAGGCACATTCGCCAACCACTTGTGCATTGGGCAGACGCGCGCCCTGATCCTTGAGAAGTTGCGAGATGGTGGACCGGTCTACGCCGATTTGGCGGGCCAGTGCGCTTTGACTGACATCCTTGTTGCGCATGGCGGTGGCCAGCCGTTGGCGAAAGCGATCCGCGCGCAAGCGTTTGTCGATGTTTGTGCTCATAAGTTTATAATTATCACCAAACGAGGACTTTGTGAATTACATTCCGAATTCCGCACCTCTTTTATTCGCAGTAACAGTTCTGTGAACACCAATAAAAGAGGTCAGAATGGAAACCCGCAAACGCTCCCTGCTTAAAGCTGTGATCTGGAATGCCATGGGGCTGGCAATGATGAGCCTTGTCGGGCTGATCGCAACCGGATCGGCCGCAGTGGGCGGGGCAATGGCCCTGATCAACACGGCCATCGGGTTTACTCTCTACATTCTCTACGAGCGTGTCTGGTCCAATATCCGCTGGGGGCGTCATGTCTGAAGCCCGCAGCAAAGCTCCGCTCATCGAATTGCCTACGCTGGGCATGCTGTTTTTGTGCTACGGCACCTTTGTCTTGGGCACCACCTGGGCTGGCGCGATGTTCTTGCCACTTGGTATTGCCTTGACCACTTTGGGCATCGCTTTGCATTCCTCGCTGACGCACGAAGTTCTTCACGGGCATCCGTTTCGAAATCAGGCCTTAAGTGACCTCACGGTTTTTCCGGCTATCGGCCTGGCGATCCCTTATCAACGGTTCCGTGACACGCATTTGGCACACCACCGCGATTCCCTACTGACTGATCCTTATGATGACCCCGAGTCCAACTATCTCGACCCTGCAGTGTGGCAGAATATGCCCCGCTGGGCGCGGGTTTTGCGGAACTTCAACAATACGTTGTTCGGGCGTTTGTTGATTGGACCCTTGTTGGGGCAGGCCTGCTTCATGCGCACGGACTGGCGACTGATCCGCGCCGGTGACGGGGCTGTTTTGCGTGGCTGGCTCTGGCATATCCCGGCGGTGGCGCTTGCGATCTGGTGGATGCTGTCCGTGTCCACATTGCCGGTCTGGGCGTATCTCTTGTCGTCTTACATGGCGCTTTCGATCCTCAAAATCCGCACCTTTCTGGAACATCAGGCGCATGAGCGCTGCCGCGGACGCACCGTGATCATCGAAGACCACGGCCCATTGGCGTGGATATTCCTCTACAACAGCCTGCATGTCGTCCACCACATGCACCCCAAGGTCGCGTGGTACACTCTGCCGAAACTGTTCCGGGAA
Organism: uncultured Shimia sp.; assembly: GCF_947498095.1. Classification (GTDB taxonomy): domain Bacteria; phylum Pseudomonadota; class Alphaproteobacteria; order Rhodobacterales; family Rhodobacteraceae; genus Shimia. The sequence goes on from NZ_CANMJE010000002.1 coordinate 201,549, forward strand.
AACCGGGAGCGTTATCTCAGTCGCAATGAGAGCTACTATTATCGGTCATACAAAGACATCTTTTTGCGCTACTTCTTCCGCGCCAAAGACCCAGTACCACATCCGCTCTGGCCGCAGGACTAACCCCGTGATCTAAAGGCGGCATGACCTTCTGGATCGCCGCCTCAATCGCAGCTGCCCTGTTTCAAACCATACGCTTTATGCTGCAAAAGCATTTGGCGCAGGCTACGCTGTCGGCTGCGGGCGCCACCTTTGCGCGATTTGTGTATTCAGCGCCGCTGGCTGTTATGGCTTTGGTGCTCTGGTTTGCGCTGGGCGCGTCGGTCCCCATGCCGGGCGCATCCTTTTGGGCCTTTGGTGCGATAGGTGGGGCGGCGCAAATCACGGCCACGGTTTGCACTGTCATGCTGTTCGGGCGGCGCAACTTTGCCGTGGGGATCACCTTCATCAAAGTTGAGGTGCTGCTGACAGCGCTGATCGGCCTTGTGGTTCTTGGAGATACGCTGAGTTCCCAAGGGGTGATCGCCATTGTCATTGGCGTTTTTGGCGTTCTGATCCTCTCTGGCCCGTTGGAACGGACCGGCCCGATCTGGCGCCGTTTGCTCAGCCCATCTGCGGCCCTTGGATTGCTGGCCGGTGCCCTGTTTGGGGTTTCGGCGGTGTCTTACCGCGGTGCTTCGCTTGAGGTGGCGGCAACGGACCCATTGTTAAGGGCGCTGGTTACCCTGGCGGCGGTAACCACGATGCAGACGGTCGCCATGGCGCTCTGGCTCAAAGTGCGAGACCCGCAGGAAATCCCCAAGGTGCTTGCGGCGTGGAAAACGGCGTTGTGGATCGGGCTGACCAGCCTTGGTGGATCGTTTTGCTGGTTCACGGCCTTCACGCTACAAAACGCGGCTTACGTCAAAGCCGTGGGTCAGATTGAATTGATCTTTGCCATCATCGGATCAGTGTTGTTCTTCCGCGAGAAGATCACTGGCCGAGAGGCATTGGGCATGGCGTTGCTGTCAGGATCGATCCTGGCACTGGTGCTTTGGATTTGACGTGTTTTGCCGCCGCTTTTAAGGGCTGAAAAATCCTATTCGTCCCGCCAATCGGGCATGCGCCCTTTAAGCTGCATGAACAACGCTTCTTCGTCGGTGTTGCGAAAGAATGGCACGATGTCGGGCGGGGTCGGATCTGTCACTCGGGCTTCGACCTCGGCCAGGACAACTTCGGTGATAAAGGGCAGATCAAACTCGCGGGCCTTCTTCAACGGGATCCACTGCAGATGAGATAGCTCATCACAGGCTTGCCCGAAATCATCAGGGTCACTCGACAGCTCTGCCGCATCCAACAGGAAGAAACGTGCATCAAAGCGCCGTGGACGACCCGGAGGCGTGATGGCGCGAAATACGAATTGCAGCGCATGGGCGGTCGGGACATGGCCGGTTGCGGCATAGGTAACCCAGTCTTCGGGCGGATCAATCTTCCAATCGCCCTTTTGACCCAATATCTGCCCGGTTTCTTCCCATAACTCGCGTACGGCAGCGACAGCGAGTGGATGGCTCAGGCCCGGCTCAGATTGTTCCAGCAAGCGGTCCTGACAGACGCCGGGTACGGGGGCGGCCAGTGGGATGTCGGCATCTGCCTTGTCCACGGCACCACCAGGAAAGACAAATTTGTTGGGCATAAAGGCTGCTTTGGCGCCGCGTTGACCCATCAGGATATGCGGATCCTCTGCGCGATCCCGCAGCACGATCACCGTTGCCGCATTACGCACCGCTGTCTTATCTTCGCTCATTATGCCCCCGGTCTGTGCCGGGATCACGGGGCCTTTGCGCCGAACCCATGCATACGACGAGCCCATTGAAAGGCCACCACGACCCCCTTGAATCTTGGCAGAAGGTAGAGGGAAAGCGCCACGCATCCAACCGCAAAAATCGTGAACATGATGAGGGGCTCAGGGCGCCATGTCACGAATACGATATGCAATAGGGGGGCCATCAGGTGTCCGACAATCAGAATGGTCAGATAGGCTGGCCCGTCGTCCGCTCGTTGCGGCGTGAAATCCTCACGGCACACAGAGCACGTGTCGCGCACTTTTAGGTACCCTTTGAGAAGGGGGCCATTGCCGCAGTTCGGGCATTTGCGTCGCCAACCCTTAAACAGGGCCGGTCGGAGCTCGCGCTCAACGACGTCGGCAGTGATGTCAGTCATGATGTCCTCGCGTGTTCAGGCCAAGAACATGAGTTCGAAACCCCATCAATGAAAGGGGACAAAATCGCCTTGCGTCCCGATGTCGCAAAGATTTGACCATTTAGCCTCGTTTTCCAAGGCCCAAATATTTTCCGACGGAAAGCGAGGAGCGCTGCGTATTACCTTTCGAAAACCAGCTGATGAGGCGGTTTTAACGAGTGAAACAAGGAGTAAACTCATGAAACGTGCATTGATTATCTCAGGTGTGGTTGCAGCAGCGATTGGTGTGACAGCGGTCGCGGTTCAAGCCAAAAGTTTCGGCAAAGGTTTTGGTCCGCGTGGCCCCATGCCGATGGAGTTCTCGCAGCTTGACATCAACGGTGATGGCCAGATGACCAAGGAAGAAATGCAAGCCTTTGGCGAGCAGCGCTTCGCGGAAGCAGACACGGATGGAGATGGCTTCCTGTCCATGGAAGAAATGAAAGCGCATATGGTGAAAGAGATCGAGGCGCGCTTTGACAAACACGGCGACAAGATGTTGGAACGCAAGGATGCCAACGGCGACGGCAAACTTAGCCTCGAAGAGATGCGGCCCAACGAAAAGCGTCAGGACAAGATGTTCGCGCGCATGGACGCCGACAGCGACGGTGTCATTACCCAGGAAGAGTTCGACGCAGCACGCAGCAAGATGGCCGAGCGTCGGCAAGGCAAAAAAGATAAGTCGAAGGCTCCAGTCGAGAACTAAGTCTGAGACCGTCCGGGCACCAGCGTCCCCTCGTGCCCGGACATTCTTTGAGATTTGCCAACGTGCCGGTAAGAGGCTAGGCCATCGGAACCATGCAGATGCCATTTGATGCTCAGGACGATATCTCTGACGACGCGTTGTTGGTGCTTTATGCCAACGGTGACGCGGCCGCGGCGCGGGTGTTGACCCTTCGGTTGACGCCGCGGGTGTTTGGCCATGCCAATCGTCTGTTGGGGGATCGTGCCGAGGCAGAGGATGTGGCACAGGAAGCCATGCTGCGACTTTGGAAAATCGCCCCTGAGTGGCGTCAGGGTGAAGCAAAGGTGACCACGTGGCTTTATCGGGTGGTCGCCAATCTTTGCACTGACCGATTGCGCAAAAAGCGCGGAGTGGCGCTGGATGCAGTGCCTGAGCCCGAGGATGATACGGCGTCGGTTGTGGACAAGATGCAAGATCGCGCACGTGTTGATGCGCTTCAGGCAGCACTTGCACAGTTGCCAGAGCGTCAACGACAGGCGGTTGTGCTAAGACATATCGACGGGCTCGCAAACCCTGAGATTGCCGAGGTTATGGAGATTAGCGTCGAGGCAGTTGAAAGCCTAACGGCGCGAGGAAAAAGAACGCTTGCAGCGGCTTTGGCCGGGCGGCGAGAGGAACTGGGGTATCACGATGACTGAGAATGAACGTGAAAATGCAATGCTTGACGACCTGTTTGGTGCGGCACAACAAGATCCGCGCCAAGAGGTGCCTTCGGATCTGATCGCACGGGTTCTGGCAGATGCTGAGGCCAACCAGCCGACCGTCGATGAACCAGTGCGCCGTGCTCACAAGTTCGGGCATCGCTGGAAGCAATTCGTTGCGGTGATCGGAGGCTGGCCATCGGTGACGGGACTGGCGGCCGCGACCGTTGCGGGCGTTTGGATTGGCTTCAACGCCTCGGAAACCATGTTGCCCTATGGGCTAAGCGGTCTGATGACCGAGAACGTCGAAGGCTATCTGATAGACCTTGCTGCTGACGACTACTTCGACTTTGAGGATCTGTGACGATGCGTGAAGATACCAAAACCAAACCGGGCATGAAACGTTGGCTGCGCGTCGTGTTTACCCTGTCGCTGGCGTTGAATCTTGTCATTGTCGGCCTTATCGGTGGCGCCGCGCTAAAGTTTGGCCGATCCGGTCCGCCGCCGCATGTCATGGACCGCATGTCCATGCCAATTCTGGGGGCGCTTGAGCATCAGGACCGGCGCGAGATTGGCCGCAACATCCGCAAAGCCTATCGAAACGATGGCAAATCCGCAAAACCTGAGACCGCGTCATATGAGACTCTGATTGCTGTGCTCGAGGCTGAACCACTTGATGTTGAGGCGTTGCGAGTCGCCAATCAGGGGCTGACTGACCGTGTGTCCCAGCGTATGCGCATCGCGCAAGAGGCTTGGCTGGACTATGTGCAGACGATGACGCCAGAGGCTCGCGTAGCTTATGCCGCACGGATGCGTGAGATGGTCAAGGATCCCAAGAGTTGGCGCAAACACAAGCGCCCTTCAAAACAGCCCTAAGACTGCATCGCCGCGCCAGAAGCGTTTGGCGCGCTTTGCGACGTAAAAAAAACCTGATTGCGCCCTGTAGACTTTGCGCGGTAGAGCGCGCGGTCAGCCTCGTCCAAGAGGTCGGCGCCACTGTAGAGTGCTCCGCGGGCGTTATCCTGCGCGAGTGCGACGCCAATGCTGATTGTCGCAGGAACCTGCAGGTCTTTCTTTTTTAGATGCACAGGATCTTCGCCAATCCGGGCGCAGAGCTGGGTCGCTGTAAATCTGGCGGTTTCCAGAGTGGTAGCGGGAAGCACAATCAGAAACTCTTCGCCACCAATTCGTGCCAAGAGGTCAATCGGGCGTAGAGCTTCGCGCAGACGTTCTGCCACGGCGACCAAAACCGCATCTCCGGTTGTATGGCCATAGCGGTCATTGATGGCTTTGAAATGATCCAGATCGGCGACCATAACCGCGAAGTTGTGATGCCCACGGCGACTAAACTCGGCGACGCGGTCCAGATGGGGCAGGGCAAAGCGACGGTTGTGCAGCCCGGTAAGCGGGTCTGTCACGGCTGCCTCCAGGCCCTCGCGGACGTTGCGGCGCAGCGTGTCGCGCAGGCGCTTGCGCTTGATGATGGCAGCAAGGCGCAGTGACATCTCTTCCGGATCGAACCCTTCGGTCATCACATCGCTGGCCCCAAGATCCAGTGCATCCGTTTGAGCGCTGTCACACCCTAAAGGCACAACCACAAGCACGCCGCAGTTACGAGTTGCGGCGCGGGCGCGTATCTCGGCCAAAAGCCGCAGCCCGTCCTCTGGCGTGGCTTCGTCAAGGGCGATCACGAAACTGTCTGGAGCTGACAGACGCTGGAGACCCTGAAGCGCTTCCGCAACGGGTTTGTGGCTAAGTGCATAAGGCACAATCGGTTTCAATCGAGTGCACCATGACAGACCAAGGCGCGCCTCGGACGTGGCAAACAATACTTGTGCACACGTTTCAAAGGCAGGCGGCGACGCTTCGGCAAACCCCAGCGATTGTGCGACACGCGCACGCGGCGACAGGTCTTCATTCGCCTCTCTCAATCGCAGCAGCGCGCGAATGCGCGCCAACAAGGCAGACTCATCCACAGGTTTCTCAAAAATGTGATCTGCTCCGGCCTTGAGCGCCTTTACGCGCAGATCGCGCGACACATGTTCTGCAATCATCAGGATGGGAATTTGCATGCTCTCTGCCGTTTGGCGCAAAACGCGGACATCTTCCAGCCTCTCACGCGTGCCGCTTGCGACATTGCCAATCAGGATAAGATCTGGAGCTCCGCGCCGGACCAACATCTGTACTTCTTTGAGTGTTCCAGCTTGCACAACCTGATAGAAGGCAGCCGAAAGCTTGACCTTGAGCACGATCCGATTGGTCGGCACTGAATCAAAGATCAATATCTTGCCTGGCATGGGGCGACCTGTTGCTTGCATTTGGGTTTATTCAGTTTGTATTCGGATTGGTTAAGAAAAGATTGCGAAAGTGATGAAAATGGCAATGAACCAAGAGGCAGCGCAGGTTTTGGCGCTTCAGGCATTGGCTTGGCTAGTCGGCAACGATGATTTGGTCGGTGTGTTTCTGGGAACAACCGGAGCCTCAGCAGATGATCTCAAGGCACAAGCTGGAGATCCGAGCTTTCAGGTGTCGGTTCTTGAGTTTTTGACGATGGACGACGCCTGGGTGGTCGCGTTTTGCGATGAGGCGGGCCACGCCTACGAAACCCCTTTGATGGCGCGGCATGTTTTGGCAGGCGAGGCAGGTCGTCACTGGACCTGATACCGGGCTGTATTTGCCCTCTTGTCACGGGCTCAGACCACGGGCAGGGTGGCGCAAACCAACCCATGAGGCGTCACGATGCGTGTAGATGGACTGTTGTTCGACAAAGATGGCACCCTGTTTGACTTCGGGTTGACCTGGAACAGTTTTGCCAAGGGAATGATCGCCAAGTTTGCCGAGGGCGATGCGCATTTGGCGTCGCGGATTGCCGGGGAACTGGATTTTGACCTCGCCACCGGCAGCTTCTTGCCGCAAAGCGCGATCATTGCTGGCACAAACCGAGACGCGGCGGAAGCTGTTGGACGCGCCTTGCCCGATCGCGACATCGCGGAACTGGAGAACACCTTGATGTATGCCGCGTCAGAAGCGCCGTTGAGCGAGGCGGTTCCATTGGCGGGTTTTCTGGATGATCTGTCTGGTCGCGGATTGCGTTTGGGTGTCATGACCAACGACACGGAGTATGCCGCGCGCGCGCATCTCAAAAGTGTTGGTGTCGAAGAGCGGTTTGATCTGATCCTGGGCTTTGACAGCGGGTTTGGAGCGAAACCCGATCCCGGCCCCCTTTTGGCATTTTCCGAGCGGTTTACGCTCTCTCCCGACCGGGTGGCGATGGTTGGTGACAGTACACATGACCTGATTGCAGGCCAACGGGCGGGCATGCAGACCATCGCGGTTTTGACCGGCATGGCAACTGAGGCCGAGCTGGCGCCTTATGCCGATGTGGTGTTCCCCAACATTGGACATATTCCGGGCTGGCTGGCGGCCTGAAACAACAGAGACACTGTGACCTGATCCAGGTTGGGGCGCTGCCCCCGCCGTACAAAAGCGATGGCTTTTGCACGGCTCCCCCGGAGTAATTTTGGCAAAATGAAGTTAGGGGGCTCGCTGAAAACGACAGCTTCTGTCGCAAAGCTGCATTTTGCGACTGTGCTTCTCGTGTTTCCTGAGGAAAGTCTAAGGTCAAGGAGTGAGTCATGGCGGATTCAGAGGGGCGCAGGCGGCGCGGCGGCGGTCGTGCGGGAAATGCAGCGCGACGCGGCAGTGCCGGTGTAATTGAGCAGATGCCTTGGCAACAGCCTGTCAACCTGGACCGCCCGACCGAGCCGTTAAGCCCGGAAGGCGTTGAGGCCGTCCACGACGGCGCGATGCGCATTCTGGAAGAGATCGGGATTGAGTTTTACAATGACGAAGCGCGCGGAATCCTGAAAGAAGCCGGGTGCACGGTTGATGGGGACAATGTCCGCATGGGCCGCGACTTTGTCATGGAGATGTTGTCCAAAGCGCCGGAAACCTGGACGCTGACGCCGCGCAATCCGGATCGCGCCATCACCATGGGTGGCAAACACATGGCGTTTGGCAATGTGTCGTCGCCGCCCAATTACTGGGACATGACTCTGGGGCGCAAAGTGCCAGGGACACGCGAGATGTGTGCCAACCTGTTCAAGCTCAGCCAGTATTTCAACTGTATCCACTTTGTTGGTGGCTACCCTGTCGAGCCTCAGGACATTCACGCCAGCATTCGCCATCTTGATGTGATGTATGACAAGCTGACACTGACCGACAAAGTGGCGCACACCTACTCGTTGGGTCAGGAACGTGTTGAAGACGCGATGGAGATGGTGCGGATCTCGGGCGGTTGGAGTGATGAAGAGTTCGAAGCCGGCCCCAAGATGTATACCAATATCAACTCGACCTCGCCGTTGAAGCATGACGAGCCGATGATGGATGGCTGGATGCGTATGGCCCGGCGCAATCAGGGTCTTGTGGTCACCCCCTTTACGTTGGCCGGTGCGATGGCGCCTGTGACCATGTCGGGGGCTGTTGCGCAATCTCTGGCCGAAGGGCTTTGCGCTGTAGCACTGGCGCAGTACATCCGCCCAGGCGCGGCCTGCGCGATAGGCACCTTTACGTCAAATGTGGATATGAAATCCGGCGCGCCTGCCTTTGGGACGCCAGAATACATGCGTGCGACACAGATGACTGGCCAGATGGCGCGGTTTTACAAACTGCCGATGCGGGCCAGCGGGGTTTGCGCAGCCAACGTGCCAGACGGACAGGCGATGTGGGAAACCTCAAACTCGCTCTGGTCGGCAGTCCAGTCCGGGGCCAATATGGTCTATCATGCTGCGGGTTGGCTTGAGGGCGGGCTGATCGCCTCACCGGAAAAATTCATCATGGACTGCGAAGTGTTGCAGATGATCCAGCGTTACATGGAACCCGAAGTCACGGCCACTGGCCCAGATGAAATCGCGCTGGACGCGATCCGATCGGTTGGAAATGCGGGCCATTTCTTTGGTATTCAGCACACGCAAGACCGCTATACAACGGCCTTTTATCAGCCTTTCGTGTCCGACTGGCGAAACTTTGAGGCGTGGGAAGCGGCTGGTAGCGTTTGGACGCCCGAACGCGCTCACAATATCTATCAGCAGATCCTCGATACCTTTGAGGCGCCTGCAATAGACGCCGCGATCCGAGAAGAGCTGGCGGCCTTTGTCGCGAAACGCAAAGAAGAGGGTGGCGCACCGACTGATTTCTGATGTCCGGACTGCCTCGTCTCGATGCCCGGTACATGAGGTGCGCGCGTCGTCGCAGGACGTAACGTGAGGGCTATCACGAGCCGCCGTTCCCGCCTAAACTGTGCTCAAACTACCGGCGGGAGAGCAGCATGACGTCTGACGAAAACGCAATCCTTGCAGGCCGTGGGGCGATGACCCTAACCGGTCTTATGGCTGGGCTGGCCGCATGGCTCTTGATCGAAATCCTGCCTGATCTGGTATCCAACCCACATGTGTTGACGGGACTCATTGCAGCCGTGGCAGTTTTTTTGTGTTCTTCTGGCCATCTCGGGACCGACGTCGCTGTTGCGTTCGGCCAAAGGCGCGGCTGTCTTGGCGTTGGCTGGCGCGGTTCTTTTGAGCCTTTCAAGCCTCGGCTTTGAGACTGGCCAGGAATTTGTGGATGCCCGGTTTCCGATCATAGCCTGGATGTTGTTCCTTGGACTGTCCATGCCCTTTGTGGCGGTGTGGGTTTGGGATCGACGCTATTGGTCGTCCTATCTGGACCTGTTTGATTTTTCATGGTCCATCGTGGTGCGCTATACGGCGGCTTGGTTGTTTGTCGGGCTGTTCTGGCTGGTCGTGTTCCTGTCGGATGCGCTGTTGTCGTTGGTGTCGATAGACTGGATCGGCGACCTGATCGATATTGATCCGGTGCCCTATCTTTTGGTCGGCGCCGTCTTTGGCCTTGCGTTGCGCGTGGTTTGGGAGATGCGGGATTACCTGTCTCCTTACATGCTGCTTCACCTGTTGCGTCTTTTGTTGCCGCCGCTGTTGGTAGTCATGGTGATCTTTGTCTTGGCCTTGCCGATGAGCGATCCAAATACGTTGTTTGCCGGATTGTCGCCTGCGGGAACAATGATGGCTGTGGCGCTGGGCGGAATTAGCCTTGTGAGCGTCGCTCTGGACAAGTCCGATGCCGATGCGGTCAAGGCGCGATGGATGCAATGGGCCGTGCGGGGCGTAGCGCTGTTGCTGCCAGTGTTGGCCGGGCTGGCAATTTGGGGTGTGTGGTTGCGCGTGGCGCAATATGGCTGGACGCCCGACCGGTTGGCTGCGATGGGCGCCGCCGTGATTATCACGGCCTATGCGTTGTTGTATTTTGTGTCGGTCTTGCGAGGCGGCGCGTGGATGGCTCGCATTCGCAGTGGCAATATCATCATGGCAGGGGTGGTTCTGGGGCTTTGTGTGCTCTGGTTGATCCCGGTGTTCAGTGCCGAAGCGATCTCGTCAAGGTCGCAGGCCGCCCGCTACATGGATGGCAAGGTCACTGCAAAAGAGGCCGCGATATGGGAAATGGCGCATGACTGGGGTAAACCCGGTACGCGGGCGCTGGAGCGTCTGGCGGCGTTGCCTGCCGATGAGCATGCCGATCTGCACCGCGCCCTTGCTTTGGCCGCCAAAAGTGACAACCGATACAGTTTCGGCGAACGTTTGGGTGACCCGGATTGGGATAACCTGCGTGCCCGTTTGATCGCGAGCATTCGAATGGTGCCCGCTGACAAGGTATTGAACCCGGATGTTGTGGCAACACTGCCGGACTTTCGTCTCAAGGATTGGGTCAACGCCTGCGAGCGCGAGACCGAGCCGGGGTGTGTGTTGCTGCAGGACAATTTCAACACGCGTACCGAACACCCCGAAGGTGTATTGTTCCTGCCTTCCACGGGCGGGGACTATGAAGCCCTGTCGGTCTGGATCGACGATGAGGGCGACTTTGTGGTTGGCGGGTATCTGGTGGATAAAGCCCGCGGCGGTAAGGTACGCCTGAAACCCGCGGACGTGCAGCGCGTTCTGGATGGGGATTTCCGTGTAGCCCCGAGCAGTCACAATGCCCTGTGGCTGGGGGATCGTGAGCTTAATCCTGAGAATTGATCATATTGGGGCTTTGTTAAGCCCTCTCATCCCATACTGCGGTCTCAAAGAGGACACCGTTCATGCATGGGCTGATCAACAGGGCTGTTCAATGTTTTATCCGCGACAGTTATGGGCGCGAGCGTTGGATCGAAATCGCGACTTTGGCTGAGTTGGGGTTTTCCGACTTTGAGGCGATGCTGCATTATGATGACGCGCTGACGTGGGATGTACTGGATGCGGCGGCCCTGTCTCTGGGGGTGCCGCGCGAAACTGTTCTGGAAGATATCGGCACCTATCTTGTGTCTCATCCCAACGTCGAAGCCTTACGACGATTGCTGCACATTTGCGCAAGCGCCATCTTCCTCTGCGCGTTGAATTATTAGAACGACACGTCCCTTTTTGCTAGTTGGTGAGAAATCATGCGCCCCAACGCGAGAAACATTGTCATATGGCCATCGGGTAACAAACCCGGCTCTTTCGTGTTTTAGCGACGACTGAGCCATTTCAATACGTTCCTCAATTGTTAGCATGTCAAGATTAGCACAGAGAAGGATAGTTGGTTTGATTACGCCATTGTAAGAAAACAGCAGCCACGCCTTGGCAACCTAATTCATCCAGGATTCGAGATCACGAGAGTGGCTTCAGTGCATCCGGAATTCTTTCGGTCGTTTCCAACTCCTATTTCTTCCTTTCTCAATGCCAGTGAGGTTGTTGGCAAACTTCAGTAAGCTTCATCGAGTCAAGATTTACTTGCAGTTGTTGCTCTGCTTCCTTCGACAGTCCCGTCTATTGCTTCCGTCCCAAATCTGATCTGTGGGCATTCGCTAGGTTTCGCACGATAAAAGTATTGTACTTCTTAGTTCTTGCAGCTGTCATTGGTGTTCGTTTGGAGAACTCCAACGCAGCCTGCATCGCTGGCTTTGGCGCCTGCCAAAGGGAATGGCTGCATTACCAATGGAACTGGATCTATTGCAAACATTGTTAACTAGAGTAACTAATGTACATGTTGAATGCATATTAAGGAATTGAGCAACTAAACGAGAAAGAGAATGAACTCCAAATGCTCTGTTTATCTAAACATTTATTTCCTACTCCAAGATTTAAAGGTGACCCAATGTTTAAGCTTTGCACCAAAATGACATCACTGGCTTGTGCGACCGGCTTGATGGTCCTCACAACACCTGCATGGACTCAAGAAATCACGGCAGAATCCGCCTATTCACCACATGCCAATCGTGACTTTCCAACTATGGCTTTGTTTGGAGACACACATGTTCATTCTGCGTTGTCAGCAGATGCCGGTGGCGGCGGCACCACCTTGATGCCACGCGACATGTATCGGTTTGCACGCGGTGGACAGGTAAGTTCGAATACCGGACAACCGGTGAAGCTGCCGCGGCCCTTCGATTTCTACATGCTCACTGAGCATACCGATGGTATGGGCGTGATCACTGATATCATGCGCGGTGCGCCAAATATTATGGCGGATGAACAGGGTAAGAAATTCCACGAAGAGTTTGCGAAAGGGGGGGAGGCAGCCAAACAAGCCAGCATTGATCTGATCGCCCAGTTCAGCCAAGGCACCTTAAGCGATGCCTTGCTCTATCAGCCCGGCTCCGAGGGCTACGACAATACGTGGAAAGATCTGGTTCAAGCTGCTGAAGAGTTTAACGAGCCGCATGTGTTTACCGCCATGATTGCCTATGAGTGGACGTCGCTTGTTGCCGGGAACAATCTTCATCGAAATGTGATTTTTCGCGATGGTCCCAGCCGTGCGTTACAGGTTTCACCTTTTTTGATGGCGCCCCCCATGGGCAGCCCCGATCCACGCGATCTTTGGAAATGGATGCAGGCTTATGAAGACAAAACAGGCGGGGATGTGCTGGCAATTCCGCACAACCCGAACCTGTCAAACGGCATCATGTTTGCCCCGAATGATACCTTTCGAGATGGCGCCGAATTCGACCCCGAGTACCTGAAAACCCGGGCCCAATGGGAGAAGTTGGTTGAAATTGGCCAAACCAAGGGGGATAGCGAAACGCACCCGTTGTTGTCTCCTACTGATGAGTTTGCCGACTACGAGAACTGGGATTGGGCAAATCTGGATGTGTCCGAAGCCAAGACACCGGAAATGCTGCCATTTGAGTATGTACGCTCGGTTCTGCAAAAAGGTCTAACCTTTGAGAAGGATAAGGGCATCAATCCCTTTAAGCTTGGGTTTGTGGGCGGTTCGGATATCCATACGGGATTGACCACTCAGGATGACGACAATTTTTTTGGAGCGTTCACATGGATGGAACCCTCTGAAACCCGGGCCAATTCCGTTGCCAAAGGTAACGTGAAACTCGGCATCAGTTACAAGGGTTGGCAATACGCAACGCCGGGGCCAACCGTCGTGTGGGCGACCGAAAACACCCGAGCCGGGGTGTTTGACGCTCTTGAACGCCGTGAGGTTTATGCGACGACTGGCCCGCGGATCACCGTCAGGTTCTTTGGTGGTGATTTTGACATTGATGATCTGAAGCATCGCGATCTCGCGCGCGTCGGATATACAAAGGGTGTTCCGATGGGTGGGGATCTGGATGTTACGGGGGATACTCCGACCTTCTTGGTCTATGCGATGCGGGATCCCATTGGGGCAAATCTGGACAGGGTGCAAATCGTCAAAGGTTGGACGCAGCCGGACGGCAGTACACAGGAAAAGGTTTATGATGTTGTTTGGTCGGGAGGACGAGCCCCCAGTGCCGATGGCAAGCTGCCACCTGTTGGAAATACTGTCGACCTGAGCATTCCAAGTTGGACCAATGATATTGGTAAAGCTGAATTGGCAACGGTCTGGGCCGACCCTGATTTTGATCCGTCCCAACACGCATTCTATTACGCCCGCGTCATCGAAATTCCGACGCCGCGCTGGACAGCATATGACGCTGCCAGATTTGATATCAAGATGCCCGATGAGGTGAAAATGATCACCCAGGAACGCGCATATACATCCCCAATCTGGTACAGCCCTGAAGGATAAAATCATGAAAAGCTTGCTGATTGCGACGACAATCTTGGGTTGGGCGACAACCTCCTTGGCCGAAGAAAGCGTTACGCGTAATGCCTACTTTGGGGAAACTCACATGCACACGGCTTTGTCGCTGGATGCCTTCATCGGTGGTGCGCGTCTGATGCCTTCGGACAGTTTGCGATTTGCCAAAGGTGCTGCGGTGATCATCGATGGCCGACACAAACAGCTGAGCCGTCCATTGGATTTTGCGGCGGTAAGCGACCACGTCGAGTATCTGGGCGAGATGTACTCGACTATTTTCCCTAATGCGCCCGGTCACATGCAAGACGACCTCAAGCAATTGCGCGCGCTTGAGACGCTCGAGGACAAGCAACAGTGGTTCTACAAGTACGTCATTTCTAACAATCGAAGCGATAACCCATCGCATCCTCCCTTTTATATGGGGCCGGAAACCACGAAATCCGGTTGGCAGATCATCAAGGATGCTGCCGAAGAACATAACGAACCGGGCAAGTTTACAGCTTTTGTGGCCTTTGAATGGTCCGCCGCCCCTGGGGGCGGAAACATGCATCGCAACGTGATTTTTCGCGACGACGTTGCACCTGAACTTCCCTATTCCAGTTATGACAGCAACAAAGTCGAAGACCTTTGGGATTGGCTGCAAAAAACGGCTGATGCGGGATCGACAGTGCTGGCCATCCCGCACAACTCGAATGCGTCAAAACAGTTGATGTTCCCGGATACGGACAGCTTTGGAAATGAATTGACAACAAGCTGGGCGGAACGGCGCCAAATGTGGGAGCCTTTGATCGAAATGATGCAGATCAAGGGCAATTCCGAGGTCCACGAAGCCTTTTGGCAAGCTGATGAATTTGCCGGGTTCGAGAATGCCAACTCAATCCAGAAAAACTCGAACCGATACTTTCACAAACGGGACTTCGTTCGCGAAGGGTTGAAGATTGGCCTTGCCGAAGAACAGAAACTGGGCGTGAACCCCTATATGTATGGGTTTATTGGCGGCACGGACAACCACAACGGTTTGACCAGCGACGTCGCAGAGGATGATTTCACTGGCGGGCATGGCCCCGAAGATGGAACGGCTGAAGTGCGCCGCAAAGGCGGAGTCGGAGGCTGGATTGACGGTGTGGACCTGTCGATTGGGTCACTGGCAGGCGTCTGGGCCGAAGAAAACACGCGTGCCTCTATCTGGGATGCCATGAAGCGTCGCGAAACCTTTGCGACCTCTGGCCCTCGCATAAAGGTGCGGATGTTTGGAGGCGTAGGCCTGAGTGCTGGTGATCCTGGTGCGATGGCCGAAGAAGGCTACGTCAAGGGAACGCCGATGGGAGGTGTTCTCCCACAATCCGACGCGGCGCCAACGTTTACAGTTTATGCCGAAAAAGATCCGATGGGGGCCAATCTGGACCGTATCCAGATCATCAAGGGCTGGGTTGATGCCAATGGCGACATTCATGAAAAAATCATCGATGTGACATGGGCGGACGACCGCACACCCGGCGAAGACGGCAAGCTGCCTCCGGTTGGAAATACCGTCGATCTGAAAACTGCGCTTTACACCAACGACATCGGCGCATCGACGTTGTACGGCATTTGGTCTGATCCAGACTATGACCCGTCGAATGGTGCATTCTATTACGCGCGAGCGATCGAGATTCCAACGCCACGCTGGACGACATATGACGCGGTTCGCAACAACCTGCCTCTTTTGAACGAGGTTGCACCCATCATTCAGGAACGCGCTTGGGGATCGCCCATTTGGGTTTCTCCAAAATCATGATTGCCAATTGGCGGTAGGGAGTTTTTGACAATGAGTAAACCGCTCAGGTTTTGTTGCGCACTGATGATCGCGTGTACAACGGCAACGACCTCTCATGCGGTTGAAGGCGGTGCAGGTGCCTATCTGTTGGGGTCCAGAGAAGGGTTTGCGGGCATTGTTCCGAAGCCTGGAACCTATGTCGGGATTGATTTGGTTCATACAGAAGGTGTCATTCAGGGCCTCTCCCTTGGCGGCCTACCGATTAAAGCGGAAACCGACCTGAAGGTCTCATTCGCAAAGCTCAGCGTAACGCAAGTCTTGGAAACGGAATTGTGGGGAGGCACGCCGGCGTTCAACATAAATGTGCCCTTTGTGCTGGACGCAAGCCTGTCATTCATTGGGGAAACCCCGCCAATTGTAGGCATCCCGATAGAAGACACGACGTCTGGGATCGGGGACATCACATTGACCTCATTGGTCGGTTGGCACCGCGGCAACTTACATTACAGCGCGGCTTTGTCATTGTTCGCGCCAACAGGCAGCTACAACACCGCCTCAATCGACGTGCCAGGCCGGACAATCAACGCCTTGAACACAGGTAAAAACATCTGGTCGCTGCAACCCGTTCTGGCCGCGACCTACTTTGATCCGTCCCGGGGATTGGAGTTTTCTGGGGCAGCCAGCCTTTTGTTCAGTACGCGAAATTCCGCAACAGATTATCAAAATGCACCTGCTTTGAACCTCGAGGCGGCCGTTGTTCAACACACCAAGTCTGGTTGGGCCTTTGGTCTTGCTGGCTATGCCTACACCCAGATTGGTGATGATTCCGGGTCCGGAGCCGATGCCACCCGCGCATTTCTTGGCGTGGATAGTTTGAGAGCTCAAGTCTTTGGTGTCGGGCCTGTTATCAGCTATTCTGGCCCTACAATTTTTGGAAATGATGCGACTTTGAAACTTAAGTACTTTACTGAATTTGGTGCAAAAAACAGATTTGAAAGCGACACGCTTTGGTTCAACATCGCGTTTAGTTTTTGATTTGGCCGAAATTTGGTTCGAGGTAATCTTCTCTACCTCGGCTTCGTCGTTCCGCAAAGAATAATAGTACAATAACTTAAGGTGCTTAGAGATTAGTGCGATCGAGTCTCTCTGTCTTTACGAGAATGAAGGCCACTCCACTATTTGCAAAAACTTGAGAATTCATTCCGGAGTGCCATACCATCTTTCGAGCAGTCTACGGGAAGGCCAGATGCCAGCTACAAGCTGACCGTAAAGACTTCAGACAAGGATGTTGCCCGCTAAGTACCTAGGGCCTTTTATGGCCACGCCTAACCCGCCCACAACAGCCGACTGGTTTGGACCGTCTGTAGATGGCAGGATGATCTGCGTTCTGCAGGAAAAGATGACACCACCCGCAAGCCGGCCTTGTGGATGCTGCTAACGGCGACACTCCAGTTGTCGAGGCACAGGGGCTGGGCAAAGTGTCTATTCCCAAGAGCGAGTGGCACGCTGCCAAAGGGAATCAAGGCGAAATCGCGACCCAGCTAGGAGGGCTGCAAATCTCAGAAACCAAACCTGAATCGGGGCCCGTCGTCGAAGCCTGGCTGGAAAACTCTGCCTACCACGGAGAACGCAGCCAAGATTACGTTCGGATCGAAGTTCAGGACGCGGCCGTCGCCTTCTCGGACCAGAACCAGTCCCTTGTTGCCTCATCTGAACAAGAGGCGCGTCCGGTTTAGCTCACTTGGAGTGACGACTCACTCGTCCTATTGAACAGGTCCTGAAACAAGGAAAGAAGGGTCTCCATGAATTGGAGCTTCGCGCAAACACGCCCATGCTTAAAACAAAATCAGCAAAAACCCAAAACAAGCGCACCACCTCAGACGAGGAGCGGCGCTTGCCGCTGATTGACGCGACCATCACCACCCTTCCAAACAAGCTTTTGAGTTTCCCTGACATTCTCGCCCACCTGGCTTTCCCCAGCAGGAAGAGGCGCTGTCGGTGGCGCAGCACAAGACCAATGTCTAATTCAACATCATTGGCTGGTCGCCGAAATACTTCCCGTCGATCCTGGAGCGCTACTACATTTCGATTCTGAAGAAGAAGGTGTTGTTTGGCTCTGACTGGCCGATGATCAGTCCGGAACGCTGGCTGGCGGCGTTTGAGCAGATCGACATCAAAGACGAGCTGAGCGAAGACATCACCAAGAACAACGCCGCCCGTTTGTTGGGGTTGAAATAGGTGCAGATCCCGGTCCTCTCTCTTAGCCATTCCTTTACCCTTCGGGTCGAGCTTTCCACCCCGCTGGATCTTGGGCTCGAGCGGGCGAGTCACCGTCGTATCATTCCGATTGTCGATGGCGAGGCGATGGGGCTAGACATCACCGGCAAAGTGCTGAATGTCGGCGCTGACTGGCAGAAGAATTTTCCGAAGGCGCTGCCCATCTGGACACGCGTTATGCACTGCAAAGCGATGATGGGGCGGTAATCGATGTGGTCAATGTCGGCACTCGCCACGGGCCTGCCGAGGTCGTGAAGCGGTTGGCTGCGGGCGAAGATGTCGACCCGACCAGCTGTTATATGCCCAAGGCAGCCCGGCTGGAATCCTGCGATGACCTCTATGTCAGGGTCAACCACACCCTGTTCACATGCGCTGGCATCCGCCGTGCCTCGGCCGCCGAAATTGCCTGTTACAAAGTGGACTGCCGATGAAACTTTTCAACTCCCCGCTCCAGGACATCAAGTTCTCGCTGACCCATGTTGCCGGTGGCGCCGAACTTCCTGAATGGGACGCCCAACTCACCGCTGAAATAGGCGGACATATTGCAGCTTTTGCAGAAGGCGAGATTGCCCGGCTGGACGAGATCGGCCACCGGCAGGGCTGTATTTTGACGAATGGCCGTGTGACCATGCTCGCCGATGAGATTGAACGCGTTGTTCTGAGTGGTCTTGAAAAACAACTCGCTAACTCGGGTTGGTTGGCCGAACAGATCAGGGAGCACGAAGCAAGAGCAACCTCGATCGCAAACTTCTCGCAAGCCGCGGACATCTTGTTGGAGGGCGCAAATGAAGATGATGGCACCGCTAAACTCTCTTGAGCAGCTCTATCTGACGGGTCCAAGTTGATTGTTAGTGCATGATCGGCCCTGGTTCTATTGTTATGATGGTTTCCGGAGCCGGAGGGCTGTAGCCCAATGCACTGTTTGGTCTCTTGGTGTTGTAGTGTTTCCTTCTTTCTTCGATGATGTTTTGAGCCTCCCTGAGCGATTAGAAGATGTCTCCGTTCAACAGCTCATCCCTCATTCGATCGTTGAAGCTTTCGTCATATCCATTCTCCCATGGTGATCCCGGTTCGATGTATGCCTTCCCGGCGCCGACAGCGGCAATCCAGTCCCGAACCGCCAGTGCAACAAATTCAGGGCCGTTGTCTGAACGGATGTAGGACGGTGTGCCTCGCAGGATGAACAATTCGGTCAGAGCATCGATGACATCGATGGAGTTCAGCTTCCGCTTGACCCTGATCGTTAGGCACTTCCGACTGAACTCATCAATGATGTTCAGTGTACGAAAGGCCTTTCCGTCATCTGGGCGGCAATGAACGAAGTCATAAGACCACACGTGATTGCGATGCTCTGGCCGAAGTCGAACACATGACCCGTCGTTCAGCCAGAGGCGCCCTTTCTTCGGCTGCTTGTGCGGAACCTTCAGCCCCTCTCGCTTCCAGAGCCGTTCGATGCGGCCATCACTGACTGACCAACCGGCCTCCCTCAGCAAGACCGCAACCCGGCGATAGCCGCATCGATCATATTGCCTGGCTAGCTCGATCATGTCGGCCACCAAGTGTTCTTCATCTGGTCGGCCCAAGCTCGAGATGCAGTTGCGCGGTCAGGGTCCAGATCACAAACTGCCAACTGATGACCGCCCCTAATCAAGTTCAGGGCCGCGGCCCCACCCATCGTACCCAGCCCGATAAAACCAATGCGCATGTGTTCGTCTCCGTGATCCGGCAAGTGGCGACCGATAGTAAGTTATTTTGCAGCGGCGAGGATTTCATCGGTTGATTGAACCGAACCAAATTCGCCATGAAGGTTTGCAAGGGTCACAGAGTGGATTTGCTCTGCCGTGTGGGCAACCCCATCTGGACCGGTTGCGTCGTACGCCCAAACAGCATCAGAGGCATAGATCATTTCAAAACCAAGGCTACTGGCTGAACGTGCAGCCGATTCCGCGCAGTGATTAGCGGTTGCACCACAGATGATCACGCGTTCGATGCCCGCGCCCCGCAAATCTGACTGAAGTGTAGTGCCGCCAAACGCGCTAGAGACGTGTTTAATAATCACCTGCTCTTCGCCTTTTGGGGCCGCAAACGGTTGGACAGCAGCACCGGGCGCATCTGGATGAAACGGATCATCCAATTCACTGCCATGGTGGTGGACATGAATGATCTTTTCGCCAGACTCGCGAAACTGAGACAACAATCGCGCGATGTTATCCGACGCTTCTGGGCAAGATCGCGCGGCACCCGCGGCGTCATCATTCGCCAGCGCCATTTGCACATCAATAACGAGGAGAGCAGTTTTCATCGAGCTTTATCCTTCTTTCGCCTGCGTAAGTGCAGCTTGGCGATCTGCGAGTATTTTTTCGACGCGCTGGCCATAGATACGCACGTTAATGTCGTCGCTGATGACACGTCCTTCTTGTTCATCATAGGTCAAAATCGCCGTAATTCTGGGGTGGTCGCCAAACACTTCGGTGACACCATGTAAGGAATATCCGCCGCGAAACAGAGTGAACGTGCCGGCCCCGCGATCAAACTTTTGCACATGTGACATATCCCCTGCCAATAGACGGTCCACAGCTTCGCGATCTTCGGTCTCGTCGGTGCGGGAATTGGGCAGGAAAGCAAAGTCACCACCACTTTCAGCGGCTTTCAATAGCAGTGTTACGGTGCATTCGGTCGTGTCGTAATGCCAAGCGTGCCAGCTACCGGGGTAGAGCGCGACAACGTTCAAAGCCTGAAACTCGTCAGCGCAGCGGTACAGCACTGGCTTTTTTTGCACGCGTCGGACAAATTCAGTGAGAAGCTCTGACTTATATAGTTGCTGGATCAGCGTGTCTGCGGGCAATTGATCGTCGGCCAGTTGGGTCGCGACATGCGTATACTCACGACGTCTAGGGTCATCTGGTGGCAGAGAGGGGTCAATCGCCCCCTGATAGATGTTTCGCTTGATTGTCAGAACCTCTGCATCCGGCAAAAGGCCGCTTGCTTCATCCTCAAGGGCAGCAAGTGAACCAGCGTGAATGAAACCATCCAAATTGCACCAGCCATGGGCCTCCATTTGGTCTTGGCACTCTTTCAGAAACGCCGCGCCTTCACCGCTATCCAGATCCGCAATTGGATAACGCTCCAGATCAACAAGGTTCAGGGCCATGTCAGTTTCGGTTCCAAGATCGATCTTTGACATTTTGCTCTCCTGTGAGTCCGGTGGCCGCCCAGATGGGACAATTGCTTTTGTAGAACGGACAAAATTAGGAAGAAAAACGAAACTATTTGCCTTCATGAGCATAAAAAACTTATGTCAGATGAATGAAGCAGAACCTCAACTTGAATTGGTTGCGAACCTTCGATGCCGCCGCGCGACATCTTAGTTTCACGGCGGCAAGCCATGAACTGGGCCTGACTCAAACGGCCGTCAGCCAACACATTAAGGCACTAGAGACAAAGTTGGGTCAAAACTTGTTCATTCGACGCGCCAGAAGTCTGCAACTCACGGAGATCGGTCAGGCTTACCTGATTTCGGTCCGCGATGCCCTTGCACACATTGAGTTTTCAACAAGTGGGCTTTTCGGACCAGAGTTGGAAACGACCATCGTAGTGCGTGCCTCTGCAGCAATGATTGTTTGGCTATCCCCGAAACTCGGGGCCTTTCAGGATGAGTATCCTGGCGTCGGGATCAAACTTGTAACGTCGCTGTGGCAAAACGATTTGGAGAAACATCCCGTTGATGTCGACATCTTGTTGGCCTCGCAAAACCAATCTGACCAACGCATGACAAAGCTCTCTGACGAGCGGATTGTGCCCGTTTGCGGCAAACAGACATCGACAAAAATCCTCTCGCCCGCTGATTTGATGAAGTGCGATACGATCCATATCTTGGGGTTTGACGACCATTGGTCGCGCTACCTCTCTGCCAACGGCCTGCCAACAGACATCATTTCCCCGCAACTTGTCGTTGATACTTCTGTTGCCGCTTGTGAACTGGTCGCCGCAGAAAACGGCTGTGCCATAATGCTTGAACGGTTTGCGCAACAAGCCATTAAGGCAGGTCGCCCAATCAGAATTGTCGGTGATCCAGTAATAAATGGTCAATCACATTACGTCGTACAACGAAATACAACTCCACCTGTGCAACACCTATCATCCGCATTTTGCGGATGGTTAAAAACGTGCTTTTGAAGAATGCTTCGCAAAAACGGAGTACTATCCAGAAACAGCTGGGAGAATCTGGAGAACGCCTTCTAACAGCTATTCGTAGACCTTGCAGCATCCGGTTTTTTGGGCTCAAACCGGTCATCAGGTCGTACGACATCGTTCTTAAGATCCTTTTTTCATCCGCGGTTACACTTTCTTAAAAAACAAGAATTGTCGTTTGTCGACTGGATGCGCAGAATGCGGCAAACTTAGATAGGAAAAGCCTTATGTCCGCTATCACACTCAGAAAAGCACGCACCATCATTCGTAAAGCCTTTGAAAAAGGGCATGAGATGGAGCTGAATCCACTATCGGTCGTGGTGCTGGATGCAGGCGGCCACTTGCTGGCGTTCGAACGCGAGGATGGCGCGGCACCCGGGCGGTTCCAGATTGCCCATGGCAAGGCCTTTGGCGCGGTGATGCTCGGCGTGCCAAGCTCGAAGATTGGCGAGATCGCAATAGAACGCCCGCATTTCGGGGTGGCCCTGAATGGCGTCTACGGCGGGCAAGTGGTGCCTGTACCCGGTGGGGTTCTGGTTAAAGACAAAAAAGGCACCGTGATTGGCGCCGTGGGTGTCACCGGGGATACCTCTGAAAACGATGCAGCAGCGGCGTTGGCCGGAATTGCGGCGGCAAATCTGATTGGCGCGGCCTGACGCTGCGCAACCCCTTTGCCATTGTCTGCGCGGCGGCCTATGTTGACCCTTGAACAGGCAAATGAGGGACACATGGCGCGACCCGTCGTTGGTATTATCGGCAATCAATATTTGATCAATGACCAGTATCCGGCCCATGCGGGCGGGACGATGAACTCTGAAGCGGTTGCAGGAGTGTCCAAGTGCATGCCGCTCTTGGTGCCTGCCGATCCGCGGTTTGTCTCGGTCGATGAGTTGCTGACCCACTGTGACGGGTTCCTGCTGACGGGCGGACGCCCGAATGTGCATCCCGAACACTACGGCGAGGCCGCCACAGAGGCGCATGGTGAGTTTGACCGGGCGCGCGACGCGATTGTTCTGCCTCTGGTGCGAGCCTGCGTTGAAAGTGGTCAGCCGTTCTTTGGCATATGTCGGGGGTTCCAAGAGGTGAACGTCGCCATGGGCGGCTCGCTCTATCCTGAAATTCGCGACCTTCCGGGGCGGGACAATCACCGCATGCCCCCTGATGGCACCCTGGAAGAGAAATTCGCGCTGCGCCACGCGGTCGAGTTCAGCGAAGGTGGGGTTTTTCACCGCGTGATGGGCGCGCAAAAGGTGATGACCAACACATTGCACGGGCAGGGGATCAAACGTCCCGGTGCGCGTATTGTCGTGGATGGGCATGCTCCGGATGGCACGCCTGAGGCAACCTATATCAAGGACGCCCCGGGATTTACCCTGTCCGTGCAGTGGCATCCCGAGTGGGACGCCGCCAACGATCCGGTCTCGCGGCCGTTGTTTGAGGCATTTGGAGATGCTGTGCGCGCATGGGCCAACGGACGCCAGACCATCTCACACCTGAAGTCTGCCTAAGGCCTTCCGACTCAGGTCACCGTGGATTTGATCTTGTACTCATCACGATCCCAAAGTCGGTTCGACATCACATCCTCAAGGATTTTCGCCGCCCGGATCACGTCCGCTTCGTCGATGTAAAGCGGGGTAAAGCCAAAGCGCATGATGTTGGGCGCGCGGAAGTCTCCGATGACGCCGCGTGCGATCATGGCTTGCATGGCCGCATAGCCATCTTCAAAGGCAAATGCGACCTGACTGCCGCGGGTGTTTGCATCGCGGGGGCTGGCCAGGGTCAACTCCGGGCAACGCGCTTCGACTTCGGCAATGAACAAATCGGTCAAAACCTTCGATTTTGCGCGGATGTCGGCCATGTTGGTCATGTCCCAGACATCCAGCGCCGAAGACAAGGCAGCCAGTGCCAGCACAGGCGGCGTCCCGACGCGCATGCGCTCGATGCCGGTGTGCGGTCGATAATTCTGTTCAAATGCAAAGGGCGCGTCGTGGCCCAACCAGCCCGACATCGCCGGCCGCGCGATATCGACGTATTTCGGGCTCACATAGATAAAGGCCGGCGCGCCGGGACCACCATTCAGATACTTGTAAGTGCATCCCACGGCGAAATCGGCTTTGCAGGCGGCAAGTTGGACATCTGTGGCACCTGCGGTGTGCGCCAGGTCCCAGACCGTGATGACACCGTGGTCATGGGCTTTTTGGGTCAGCGCTTTCATATCGTGCAGGCGGCCCGAGCGGTAATCCACCTCGGTCAGCATCATGACGGCGACCTCATCGGTGATATTGTCGGCCACTTCTTCGGGCGCCACCACGCGCAACTCATGACCCTTGTCCAAGGACTGGATCAGCCCTTCGGCCATATAAAGATCGCTGGGGAAGTTGCCGCTGTCTGACAGTATCACGCGACGGTCCGGATTCAATTCAACCGCCGAAGCCAGCGCCTGATACACTTTGACCGACAGCGTGTCGCCCATGATGACATGGCCCGTCTCGGCCCCGATCAGCCGGGCGATACGGTCGCCAATACTGGTGGATTTCTGCATCCAATCGGCCTTGTTCCAGCCGGTGATCAGCATCTCACCCCATTCGTCGCGCAGGACACGCTCCATATCGGCAGGTGCGCTGAGGGGCAGGGGCCCCAATGAGTTCCCATCAAGATAGATCATCCCCTCGGGGAGATGAAACATGGCTTTGGTGGCGGCAAAATCGGTCATGGCGGTCCTCCTGTCAGCGATGCTTAACGGATCAAATTTTTCGGCGCACCAGCAAATCTTGTGATTTCAAATATCAATATTTGTGATGTTGGGGTCTCAGGCTGTGTCGTCTGGGATCGGTATACCCAACGCGCGCCGCTTCTTTTTTGACAAGCCTTCGGCCACGAGGTCGTATGACAGGCGAAGATGGTTCTTTAGATCAGGGTCAGACAGGCCGGGCGTGTCGTAATGCTGCAACCATTTCATCCCGCGCGACGCGAGGTAGGGCGCCGGGCGGATGCCGGGGTGATCCCCCAACACCTCAAAGACCAGTGGCGTCACTTTGAAGGTAAAGGCGTCTTTGCCATCGTTCCATCCACAGATGGCAAAGACCTTGTCGGCGACCTTCCACACGTCCGAGTTGCCCCACTGAACAACGTGGGATGTTGCGGGCAATGTCGCGCAAAAGGCGTTGAACTCGTCGCGGGTCATGCGGACAGGTTACAATTCTCCGCCTGAGACCTGCAACGTCTGTCCGCGATAACTGTCGGAATTGGGACCACAGATAAACATCGCGGCCTCGGACACCTCTTCCGGCGTGATCAGACGGCCGTGGGGGTTCACCCCGACCATCAATTGGCGCGCTTCTTCCTCGGACAGGCCGGTACGCTTCATGATTTTCTGGGTGTTGTCGGTGACGATGTCGGTGTCGACATAGGCCGGGCAGAGCGAGTTAAATGTGAAGGGCGTATTGATGTAGTCGTTGGACAGCGACTTGATCAGGCCATTCAGCGCATGTTTCGAGGCGCCATAACAGGGCGCGCCTTTGAGCCCACGCAGACCCGCGATCGAAGAAACCCCGATCACCCGGCCCCAATCCGTGGTGACCATGGATTTGAGGCTTTCACGGATGGTTAAAAAGGCCCCATCGACGTTGATGCCCATCATGAAACGCCAGTCGTCCAGCGTCATCTTGTGCAAAGCACGACCCTCAGCGATGCCGGCATTGGCAACACAAATCTGGACCGGTCCGCGGGCTTCAACGGCGGCAGCCGTGCCCTCAACCACCGAGGCCTCGTCACTGACATCCATTTGCAGTGCATGAAGGCCGTTGCCTGCGACGTCATGCAGAACATCCGCCCGGCGACCGGTTATTGTCACCTGTGCTCCTGCCTTAGCCAGATCGCGTGCAATCGCGAGCCCGATGCCGGTTCCGCCACCAGTCACCAACGCGTGTTTTCCTTGTAGATGCATGTTTCAATCCCTGTTTTTCGCATTTTGGTCAGGCTACATACCCGCGGGTATGTTGGAAAGTGCGCCGTGCCGTCACTTAATACTTATTCACATTTGCGAATTTGTTGATTATTGCTAAGGCAAGCATCGTACGGGAGGATTCGGCATGTTTCGAGTGACAGGGTATGTTGTGGCCATCGCCATGAGCGCAGGCATGGTGGCCGCGAGCGAGGACATCGCAGATCAGTATCCACAGTCAGAGCTCTATTCAAAACCGGTCGAGGTTATCCCGCATGTGTTTTCAGCAATCGGTGCCACGGCACCGCCGACCTATGAAAACTCGGGCCACAACAACAACCTGTCGTTCATCGTGACAGATGAGGGCGTGGTTGTCGTGAACGGTGGTGCTTCGGCGCGGCTGGCGGCGGCCCTGCATGAAGAGATCAAGGCCGTGACCGATCAGCCCGTCGTCTTGGTGATCAACGAGAACGGGCAGGGGCATGCGATGCTGGGCAACTCGTACTGGATGGATCAGGGTGTCGATATTCTGGCCCATGTGGATGCAATCGAGGCCTTTACCTCGGAAGCGGACTTTATCCTGCAAGGCATGGAGCGCTACAACCGGGACAAGGCCGAGGGCACGCGCACGGTCACGCCGAACCTGAGTTTCGAGGACGAACACAAGCTGACGTTGGGGGGCGTGGAGATTCATGTCATGCACATGGGGCCAGCCCATGACCCCGGTGACACACAGGTGTGGCTGCCACAGTGGGGTCTGTTGATTGCGGGCGACATTGCCTTTCACGAACGCATGCTGCCGATCTTTGAGGGGATCTGCACCAGCTGCTGGCTGGAAACCTGGGAAACCAAGATGGAGCCATTGGCGCCCACTTATGTCATTCCGGGCCACGGCCACCCGACCAACCTCGCGCAGGTGCGCCGCTATACCTATGACTACCTGTCAGACTTGCGTGAAAAGATTGGCGTGCATATTGACGACGGCGGCGATCTGGCCGGTGCCTATTACGTCGACCAGGAGCGTTGGCGCAATCTGGATACCTTTGAAGAGCTGGCCACCAAAAACGCCGGTCGTGTCTTTGAAGAAATGGAGTGGGAATAGCCTACAAAAGGGCGATCAGTCCTGTTCCGCCAAATACTTCTCAACCATTTCATAGGTGCGGGCCTCACCAATCTGAGCCATGCATATCCGCACCGCCTCTTCGGCCTCGGCAACGCGGTCTTCGAGGTTGGTGTGGTCAACCTCTTGCTTAAAGCGGGCCGCCCCGGCATCAAGAGCGCTTTCTAGCGCGTCTGTGCCCGCACCCTGTTCCTGGAGAAATACGTCGTAAGCCATTATGAACCATGCGTAGTACACGGCCCGCACATTTCGGACGTCATCGGGACCGACATCCTCGCCGATCTGGGAAAGATAGTTGATCCCACCATGCAAATTTCCGGCCTCGGTCAAACAGTGGATATAGAGGCTCTCTTGTTTCGAATAGCTTTGTGCCATCGCCTGACCGGCCAGAAAGGTCGTAAGTAGAGCACCGAGAACGCCAACACGCATGAAAACCTCCGTCTTTTCGTGCTGCTACGACCTTAGATGCAGCTTGCCAAATCTCCTACGTATTTCCGAACTACGCTTTGCCGGCCGCTGTGCGGCGCAGTGTCCGCTTGCCTTTGTGACAAGACTTGACCATAGCAGGTCCATGCTGATCGTATCCCGCATGCTTACTGGGCAGACTAACCATTGCCTCTTGTCTGAAGTCGGACCGATCGCGGGTTGTTACTTAATAAGTGAAGTATAACATGTTGCGCTGGCTGGATATCCCACCGGTGTGGCTTGCCTTGTTTTTGGCGTTGGCTTGGTGCCAGTCTCAGGTCCTGACTTTGGGCCTAAGTCTGGGTGGCCGCTGGGCAGATTTCGTGGGTGGTCTTTTGACCGGGGGCGGCGTGATCCTGATCGCGCTGGCCGCAAGCGAAATGCGACGTCAGAAAACCACCATCGTTCCCCATCTTGAGGCAAATCGGCTGGTGCAAAGCGGGATCTTCTCGCGGACGCGCAATCCGATCTACCTTGGCGATCTTCTGATCCTTTTGGGGATGTCGATCTATTGGGATGCGGTTCTGGCCTTGGTTCTTGTGCCGGTCTTTCTCTGGATCATCGAACGCCGTTTCGTGATCCCCGAGGAAAACCGTCTGCGCATCAAGTTTCGCGCGGATTTTGCACGTTACTGCCAAAAGGTTCGCAGGTGGGTGTGATGTCTCAGGGACAGAACGAACTATGGGAGTCGTTACTTTGCTTGTGCAGCATAAAAGGGCGCGTTAAAACATTATGCAACCGCAGCATTCGCTGCGCGCAACAATCTTGCTCTTTGACTGAAGGGAGATAGGGAACGTGAAAATCGGTACACCAAAAGAGGTGTTTGACGGGGAGAACCGGGTCGCGATGACGCCGGACTCGGCCAAACAGCTCATGAAACTGGGTTATGAGTGCGCCATTGAAAGTGGTGCAGGGGCCAATGCTGGCTTTTCTGACGCGGTTTATAAAGAGGCGGGTGTTGAGGTCATCAAGACCCCGGCGGCTTTGTGGAAAGCGGTCGATATTATCGCCAAGGTTCGCCAGCCAAACGAAACTGAGCTCAAGCGTCTGACCAAAGATAAGACGTTGATTTCGTTCTTTAACCCTGCAGGAAACGAAGACGGGATGGCGGCGGCCAAAGCCAAGGGCGCCAATGTGATCGCCATGGAAATGGTGCCACGTATCTCTCGGGCGCAGAAGATGGACGCCCTGTCGTCGATGGCCAATATCGCGGGATACCGCGCCGTTATCGAAGCTGGTAACAACTTCGGCCGCTTCTTTACCGGGCAGATCACGGCCGCAGGTAAAGTACCGCCGGCCAAGGTTCTGGTGGTTGGTGCTGGCGTTGCCGGTCTGGCCGCGATTGGCACTTCGACATCGCTTGGTGCGATCACTCTGGCGTTCGACGTGCGGCCCGAAGTGGCCGAACAGGTCGAATCGATGGGGGCCGAATTTGTCTATCTCGACTTTGAAGAAGAGCAACAAGACGGCGCTGCGACCGGTGGATACGCGTCCGTATCCAGCCCAGAGTTCCGCGAAGCACAGCTTGCCAAGTTCCGCGAACTGGCGCCTGAAGTCGACATCGTGATCACCACGGCCCTTATTCCGAACCGCGAAGCGCCGGAACTGTGGACCGAAGACATGGTTGCCGCGATGAAGCCGGGGTCGGTGATCGTCGACCTTGCAGCGGAAAAAGGCGGCAACTGTAAGCTGACCGTCATGGACGAGAAGATCGTGACCGACAATGGTGTGACCATCATCGGCTATACGGACTTCCCTAGCCGGATGGCGGCGCAGGCCTCAACGCTTTACGCCACCAACATTCGTCACATGATGACCGACCTGACCCCTGAGAAAGACGGTCAGATCAATCACGACATGGAGGATGACGTGATCCGCGGTGCGACCGTGACCCATCAGGGTGAGATCACCTTCCCACCACCACCTCCCAAAGTGGCGGCGATTGCAGCCAAGCCCAAGGAAACCGCGCCGGAACTCACACCGGAAGAGAAACGCGCCGCCGAGGTGGCCGCGTTCAAGGCGCAGACCAAGCAGCAGGTGACCCTGTTGGCCGTTGGTGGCGCTCTCTTGCTGGGCGTGGGCCTGATCGCACCTGCCAGCTTTATGCAGCACTTTATCGTGTTTGTGTTGGCCGTGTTTGTTGGCTTCCAGGTGATTTGGGGTGTTGCGCACTCTTTGCACACACCGCTGATGGCGGTGACCAACGCGATCTCATCCATCATCATTCTGGGCGCCCTGATGCAAATCGGGTCGGGCAGTTTCCTGGTGATCCTTCTTGCCGCGCTTTCGGTCTTTATGGCCGGGATCAACATCTTTGGCGGCTTCCTCGTGACACGGCGCATGCTCGCCATGTTCCAGAAATCGTAAGGGGGTCGGGATCATGGAATTCGGATTTACCACTGCTGCCTATGTTGTTGCAGCTGTTCTCTTCATCCTCTCGCTTGGCGGCCTTTCGGGGCAGGAAAGCGCGAAACGCGCCGTGTGGTACGGCATTGTGGGCATGGGGTTGGCGGTCTTTGCCACGCTCATCGGCCCCGGTGCGGGCCTGTGGTGGCTGTCGATCATCCTGATCGCAGCTGGCGGCATGATCGGCTATCAACTGGCTTCCAAGGTCGAAATGACCCAGATGCCGGAACTTGTGGCCGGGATGCACGCACTGGTTGGTCTTGCAGCTGTGTTCGTCGGTTACAACGCGCATTTCGAGCTGGGCAACGTCATGGCGATGAGCCCGGATGGCATGCTGCCATTGTCCAAGGAACTGGCCGCTGGTCTTGATGGGTTTGCAGCCCTTCTGGCCAAGAAAGAAGGCGTTGAGATCAACATCCTGCGCGTTGAAGCCAGCCTTGGCATCTGGATCGGGGCGGTGACGTTCACCGGTTCTGTCATTGCCTACGGCAAGCTCTCGGGCAAGGTGACGTCAAACGCGACCAAGCTGCCCGGTGGCCACATGCTGAACGCAAGTGCTGCGGGTATCTCGGTTTTGTGCCTGATCTGGTACCTCAACTCGGGCGCCTTCCTGCCGCTGTTGATCCTGACCATTGCCGCATTGTTTATTGGCTATCACCTGATCATGGGGATTGGCGGAGCGGACATGCCGGTGGTTGTCTCGATGCTGAACTCGTATTCGGGTTGGGCCGCAGCTGCGATTGGATTCTCGCTGGGCAACGACCTCTTGATCGTGGTTGGTGCGCTTGTGGGCTCGTCCGGTGCGATCCTCAGCTATATCATGTGTAAGGCGATGAACCGTTCGTTCGTCAGCGTTATCCTGGGTGGTTTTGGCGGCACGGCTGGACCGCAGATGGAAGTTGAAGGCGAACAGATCGCGATCGATGCCGAAGGCGTTGCGACCGCTCTGGAAGAAGCTGACAGCGTCATCATCATTCCGGGTTACGGTATGGCCGTGGCTCAGGCACAGCAGAATGTGGCCGAGCTAACCCGCCGTCTGCGTGCCAAGGGCAAAGAGGTTCGCTTTGCGATCCACCCTGTTGCGGGCCGTCTGCCGGGGCACATGAACGTGCTCTTGGCCGAAGCCAAGGTGCCTTATGACATCGTGATGGAAATGGACGAGATCAATGACGACTTCCCAGAAACGGATGTGGCTATTGTCATCGGCTCCAATGACATCGTGAACCCGGCCGCACAGGACGATCCCAACAGCCCCATCGCCGGCATGCCGGTTCTGGAATGCTGGAAGTCCAAGCAGGTGTTCGTCTCTAAGCGCGGCCAAGGTACCGGATACTCCGGCATCGAGAACCCGCTGTTCTTCAAAGAGAACACCCGCATGTTCTACGGTGACGCAAAACAATCGCTGGACAGCCTGCTGAACCTGATCAGCTAAGGCACGTTCAAAAACAAACAAAAGGCGCTCCGCTTGGGGCGCCTTTTTCGTTTGCGCCAAAGACTCTGGTTGTTGAAGCACGTTCTGGTGCGCGCGGCGGGCGCTGGTTTTTGGTTCAATTGCAAGGGTTTGCATAGTTTGTATACGTTTGTATTCCGGTAACATATTGAAATATAACATTTTTCTTTACAAATTACTCAAGGGGCGTAGGTTGCGGTCATCAGGAGACCGTGATGACCCCGATCCAAGACCACCCCTTGCGCTACAAGCTCGCCAATGAGCTGCATGCGCGCCCGTTTCCCTCTCTGGATGCCCCGTGCACGGCAGTCTTTCTTGCGATTAAGCAGCCTGTGGAAGCCGTAGGGCGCGACCGGGCGGCAGATCTCGCGCATCTGACAGACCTTTTGGACCGCCACGGCGCACCTCATCCACAGCCCGGTGCAACGCATTACTCGGGCGAAATCGGGCGTCACACTCTCAAATGGGAACAGCACACAGAATTTGTGACCTACACTGTCTTTACGTCTGGCCTGAGCGCGCGACCCTTCGATCCGGGCGAGTTTGAGGTTTTTCCCGAAGACTGGTTGGTCTCGGCACCGGGGGTGCGTGTGACCTCAATTCTTATCCGCGTTGAAGAACGCCCTGAAAAGCAGATCCTGCGTCAGGACCTCAATGACTGGTTTGTGCCGGAAAGCCTCGCGGTGTCCGAAGTGTTGGATGATGCGGCTGTGCTCGCGACAGATTTCCGCATCAACCCACAGGGGCATATGCGGATGGCGGCTTTTGTGTCACCGGGCACGGGCGAGCGACGGGTCGGTCGTATCATCCAGCGGCTCTGTGAGATCGAGACCTACAAAGCCATGTCGATGCTAGGCTTCGCCCGCACCCGTGAACTGTCAGTCCCAATGGGGGAGATCGAGGGGCGGTTGAACCGGATGATGGCCGAGATCACGCGCGGGGATGCACCACCCGATGCCACATTGGACGAGTTGCTGCAAACCTCTGCCGAGCTGGAAAACATGATTGCCGAGAATTCGTTCCGGTTTGGCGCGACGGGCGCTTATGAAGCCATCGTCAATCAACGCGTCGAGGTGTTGCGCGAAAAACGATACAATGGGCGCCAGACTTTTTCCGAGTTCATGATGCGTCGCTATGATCCGGCGATGCGTACTGTCGCGTCGACCAAGTCACGGCTTGAAGCGCTGGCGGACCGCGCGATGAGGGCGGGGGAGTTGTTGCGGACCAAGGTGGACGTGGCGCGTTCGGCGCAAAACCAGGCATTGCTGGAAAGCATGGACCGTCGTGCGGATATGGCCCTGCGCTTGCAGGAAACTGTCGAGGGACTGTCAGTGGTTGCGATCAGCTACTACGCGGTCTCTCTGGCGTCCTATGCGGCCTATCCTCTGGCCAGCGCAATTGGCATGTCCAAGGGATATCTGACCGCCTTGCTTACTCTGCCGGTTGTAGGTCTGGTCTGGTGGATGGTGCGGCGGATTCGGAAGCGGATGCACTAAACAACCGCCCCGCAATCAGGCCCCCAGCCACGATGGACAGAATGGCGACCAGTGCTGTGATGCTGAGCGTTGGGATACCGGACAGGCCTGCGCCCACGGTGCAGCCACCGGCCAGCACGCCCCCAAAACCCATCAGCGCGCCGCCTAAAATGTAACGGCCGGTCTGTGCGGGAGTCTCAAAGCTCTGCCATTTGAAGCTGCGGAACAAGAGCGCTGCCACAAGGCTGCCCAGAATCGTGCCACCGATCAGACCCACACCAAAGTTCGCAGGCACGGCCGACGACGCGATACCATAGAACAACGTGTCGGCCATCGGCGCGGTAAAGGCGAGGCTTTCAAAGGCGACGGGATCGAAATCGTCATAAAGCACATACCCGGTGCCAACCCAACCAAGCGGCACCAAGAGGCCAAGCAGAGCCGCGCCTGCAAGACGCAGACCGCCGTTACCTGAGCGCAGCGCATAGGCCACAGCGATGGCCGCAATGAGCGTGGTCCAGAGCAGTGCAGGGCCGGGCAGGGCGGCGCTCTCGAGTGGAAGGGTAAAGCTGTTCAGCCACACACGGGCCGGGGCAAATACACCCTTGAGCGTGGCATGGGCGACAAAGGCAAAGATCAGCATCACAAGCACCGCTCGCAGGTTGCCAGTGCCGCTCAAAACGGTCAGGCGTGAGGCACAGCCTCGGGTCAGAACCATGCCAATGCCAAACAGGATGCCACCCAAAACCAAGGCCCCCAGAGGCAGGTCCGCTGCCATGTAACGATGATCTGCAAAACTGATGAGTTCGCTCTGAACGGCGGCCTGCGTGCCGACAAGGGCCACCGCAAGCGCTGTCAGCCAGACGCCCAAGGCCGCGCGCCGATCCGTGCCGACCAAGGCGCGGCGCAGACAAAATCCGGTACGCTCCGCAAGAAAGCCAAAGCCCAAGCCAAGAGCTAAAGCAAAGAACACTGTGGCCTGAGGGGCAGTCATGTTTTCGAAGCCAAGGGACTCAAACATTGTTTTGTCTCACGTATTGGAATTTTTTCCCACATGAAGACAAATTCACATCTGTTCAAGTGTTCTGACCTTGCCGGCTCTAAGGTTGGCTGGGAAAACTTTCTCAAAGGCCAGGGTATCCGACATCGTCGTCTCGGAAATTGAAAAAGGCCGAGCACTTCTGCCCAGCCTTGGATTGCCTGGTAAGACACACGGTCTTTTCTGTGGTCTCAGCGTCCCCGGATCCGTGGGTCCAGCGCGTCGCGCAGACCGTCGCCCAGATAGTTCACGCTCAGCACGGTGAGCGAGATCGCCATGCCTGGCAAGACAACGCGTTCTGGATATTGATCCATACGTGGTACGGAATCTGCCAGCATTTTGCCCCAGGTTGGGAAGTCAGGCGGGAACCCGACACCAAGGAAAGACAGGGCGCTCTCGGTGATAATGGCTGTAGCCAGACCCAGCGTCGCCGAAACCACGATCGGTGAAATCACATTGGGCAACAGGTGCCGGCGAATGATCGCACCCGGCGTGGTACCGATAGAGCGTGCAGCAAGGATGAACTCGCGTTCTTTCAGGGCCAAGACTTCGGATCGCACAATCCGCGCGGTCTGCATCCAACTGGTGATGCCCACGACGCCGACAATCAGGATGAACATACCTGTCTCGGGTCCGAAACTGGCGCGTAAGGGATCGCGGAACAGGGTCACGGCGACCAGCAACAACGGCAGAATAGGCAGCGACAATACAAGATCGGTGAACCGCATCAGCGGGCCGTCCAAGCGGCGGAAGTACCCGGCGATCACGCCAACAGTCGTACCGATAGACAGGGCAAGGATCATCGCGACCCACCCCACAGCCATCGAGGTGCGCCCGCCAACAATCATGTTGGCCAATGCGTCACGTCCGAGATTATCAGTGCCCAGCGGGTGAGCCCACTGAACCTTTGCGCCGCTGTCCCAGAGAAAGGTGTAAAGAGGTCGGACGTCCTTGTTTCGAATATCCAGTTTTTGCGGGTCGATGGTCCAGATGTATTCCCCCAACAGCACGCCAAGTGTGACCAACAACAAAAAGCTGCCGCCGATCAACGCGCCCTTGTGTTTGCGGAACTGGTGCCACACGTCTTTCCATTGCGAGTGCGGAGGCTCCAATGGGCCGTCGTCCTGCAGCGCTTCGATTTTTTGATCCTGCTCAGTCATAGCGAATCCTCGGGTCAAGAACGCCGTAGAGGACGTCTGCAATCAGGTTAAAGACCACGATAAGCACCGCGATCATAAAGGTTAGGGTCTGCACGCTGGGCAGGTCGTTGGCGAACAGGGCGCTCAGCAACTGGGCGCCGATGCCGTTCACCTTGAACACCACCTCGGTGATGATGGCGCCGCCAAAGATGCCCGGAACACCAAGGGCAATCGCCGTGACCACAGGGATCATCGAGTTGCGCAGCACGTGCACCATGACCACGATGTGCTCTGGCAGGCCTTTGGCGCGCGCGGTTCTGACGTAATCCTGATTAAGGTTGTCCAGCATCGAAGCGCGCATAAAACGGCTGATCTGAGCGGTGGTTTGCAGAGCCAGAACCATCACCGGCATGATCATTTGCCTGAGCTGTATCACGAAGCTGTCCCAGTCATTCACCACGTGGGTGGTGTCATAGACCGAAGGGAACCACCCCAACTGGACGGCGAATATCATGATCAACAGGGGACCAGTAAAGAAGGGTGGGATCGAGAATCCGATCATCGTAATGAATGTGCCCGACTGGTCGAACACCGAGTACTGGCGATAGGCCGAGTAGATACCAATTGGCAGGGCAATCAGGATGCCAACGATGTAAGACAGGCCAACAACCCAGAGAGTTTGGGGCAGACGCTGGGCGACCATGTCCATCACGGGGCTGCGGGTCTGCCAGCTGAGGATACGCTGTTTGCCTTCGGCAAAGGTGGTGCCGAACATATTGTCGAACAGCACCTGGGGTTCGATCCAGAAGAACTGAACCAGCCATTTCCAATATCGGATATGCATCGGTTCCCCTAGTCCCAGCGCTTCGCGCATCTTGGCTTTGACTTCGGGGGGAACAGTCAGCGGAACCTGTGCCATGGGATCGCCGGGGGCGAGTTCGAGCAGCAGGAAAATGATAAGGCTGATGAATAAAAGCGTCGGAACTGAAAGGATCAGTCGTCGGATCGTGAATGTCAGCATCTACGGCGCCCTTGTTGAACAGTCTTATCGTAGTGTTTAGGCGTGAGGTTTGCGGCCTCAAATAGGAAAAGACGCCCCCGTGCAAGACACGAGGGCGGCTTTTTTAACTTGGCTTACTTAATGCGATGCCAGTCAGCTACGTTCCACAGTTCTGAATCCCAGGTATTCAGAACCACGCCGCCGAGCGAGTTGGCGTGTGCCGACACGCGACCACGGTCAACCAAAGGTACGATCGTATAGGTCTCTTTGGTGAGCATCTCGTTCATCTGCTTGGACAGCGCATAGCGCGTTTCCAGATCCGAAGTACGTGACAGCTCGTCGATCAGCTTGTCGTACTCTGGGTCACAGAAGCGGTTGATGTTCTCACCCTGCCACTGCGATTCTGGCTTTGGCTCGTTGCCGCAGCGGTACATCGACAGATAAGCCTGAGGATCGGTGCCATCGAAGTTGTTGGCATACATTTCCACGTCTGCATAGAACTTCTGGAACGTGTCGGGCGAACCGGGATCACCACCGAAGAAGACCGATGCATCAAGGTTACGCAGCTCGGTTTCAACACCGATCTCGCTCCACCACTGTTTGATCAGAGCTTGGAAGTCCTGACGTACAGCGTTGGTCGAGGTTTGGTACAGGATCGACAGGCGAACACCGTCCTTCTCACGAACGCCATCCGAACCCATGGCCCAGCCAGCTTCGTCCAGAAGCGCGTTTGCGCCTGCGATGTCTTGGGTCAGACAGTCAGTGTTGTCAGACGCGTAAACGGCTGGTCCGGGAACCAGGTTACAGGTCGGACGACCGGCCTGACCATAGCCCACTTCAACCAGCAGATTGCGGTCGATGGCCATCGACAGCGCCTTGCGCACATTGAGTTCGCTGAGGAACGGGTGCGGTGCTTTGACGGTCGCACGGGTGTCCGCATCGAGATTAGGCGATGGATCGGTGAGGTTCATTTCCAAACGCTCAACCAGCGAACCAAAGGCTGCGATTGGCGTGCCTTTGCCACCCTCGGCCATTTTGGCGAGAACATCGGGGGCCAGCTGGAGGTTCCAAGCATAGTCAAACTCGCCGGTTTCAAGAACCGCACGACCCGCAGCCGTTGCATCACCACCACCCTTGAAGGTCAGTGTAGCAAAAGCGGGCTTGGACGCGTCACGATAGTTCGGGTTGGCCGACATCGAGATCACATCGTTCGGCTTGAACTCGTCCACAACGAACGGGCCTGTGCCGATGGGTGCAAAGTTGGCGTCAGTACACTCAGGCGCTTTGGCGCCAAGGCAATCTGCAAACTGTGCGGCTTGAATGATGGGTGACTGACCACCCATGAACGGGCCATAGGGGTTCGGCTTGGGCTCAGAGAACATGACCTTTACGGTCAGGTCGTCGATGACTTCAACGCTGTCCACACCATCAAATTTCGCCAGCTGGGCGCAACCACCTTCGGGGTGCATGCAGTAATCAGCGGTGAATTTCACGTCAGCCGAGGTCACGGCTGTGCCGTCGGACCACATCAGGCCGGACTTCAGCTTCCAAGTGATCGAGGTCAGGTCTTCAGACACACCGCCATTGGCAACAGTCGGAATTTCTTCGGCCAGATAGGGTATCAGTGCGCCATTCGGGTCGTATCGACCGAGCGGTTCAATCACCAGCGAGGCTGATTCGATGTCCTTGGTACCGCCCGAAAGGAACGGGTTCAGGATCGAAGGTGCCTGCCAGTAGATGATGTTAACGTGGCCATCTGCACCGCGTTCTGCAAACGCAGCGGGGGCCAGCGCTGTGGCCGCAACGGCCCCCAGCATCAGTGACTTGATCTTCATAATTCACTCCTTGTTGAGCACTTTCGTGCCTTTATCCGACGGCATTGTCTGCCGCTCGGGATTGAGGTGTCATGTGAAAGAACACGGCAGTATCCACGCGCATTACACGCAAAGATTAGCAGACGTCCCCTCACGACTGCATGTATCTCAGACCAAGGGGGCAGAAATTGCAACCCTTTGAATCGGCTTTACCCAACGCCAACTTTTTGAAATCCCGCGTCTTGTTTGACACTGGGGTCGCAGTGTCGTTAGCGTCCAGCAATAGTCTCACCAAGTTGAAACGGGGAAGTTGGGCGATGTTGGATAACGCGATTGCCTCTATCGAAAACCTGCGTGTCGAATTTGAAACCAAGTCTGGCACGGTGGTTGGCGTCGAGGATGTTTCATTCAAGGTTAATCCGGGCGAAACCGTTTGTATTGTTGGAGAATCAGGTTCTGGCAAGTCGGTGTCGAGCCTGTCCTTGATGCGACTTGTCGAGTTTGGCGGTGGAAAGATTGCAGGTGGACGGCTGATCTTTGATCGCAAGGAAGCAGACGACATCGACCTCGCTGATACCCCCCAGGATTTGATGCGTACGATTCGCGGCAATGAGATCGGAATGATCTTTCAAGAACCAATGACGGCTCTTAATCCTGTGTTTACCGTCGGACGACAGTTGACCGAAGGTCTGTGTCTTCACAAGAAGCTGTCCAAAACCGATGCCGAAAAGCGTGCCTTGGATCTTTTGCGAGAGGTCCGCATTCCCGAGCCGGAACGCCGCCTGCGCCAGTATCCGCATGAATTGTCTGGCGGGATGCGTCAGCGTGTCGTGATCGCGATGGCGATGGCCTGTGAGCCGCGACTTTTGATCGCGGACGAGCCGACAACGGCGTTGGATGTGACGATTCAGGCCGAAATTCTGGCCCTGATGGACCGATTGAAGCGCGAAACGGGCACGGCTGTGATGTTCATCACGCATGACATGTCCGTAGTTGCGCAAATGGCGGACCGTGTGGTTGTGATGTTCCGCGGTAAAAAGGTCGAAGAAGGCCCGGTTGAGCAGATTTTCGAGGATCCCAAGCACAATTACACCAAAGCACTTTTGGCAGCAGTGCCAAAGCTGGGCGAGATGACTGGTTCGGACTTGCCACGTCCTATGAAACTGTTTGGCCATGAAGGGCAGGTCATCGAGGATATCCCCGGCACTGATGAGCCAATTCTGACAGTCAGGAACCTGACCACACGCTTTCCGGTTCAGGGCGGGCTCTTGCGCCGGACCGTGGCCAATGTTCACGCGGTTGAGGACGTGTCGTTCACTCTGAACAAGGGACAGACCCTGTCTCTGGTTGGAGAGTCTGGTTGCGGGAAATCCACGGCAGGTCGCTCGATTCTACGACTGGTTGAACCGCAATCGGGGCATGTTGAGTTTGATTGCTGTGACGTTTTGGAATTGAACCAGAAAGACCTGCACACTGTACGCCAAGACATGCAGATGATCTTTCAGGATCCATTTGCCTCGCTCAATCCTCAGATGCAGTTGATGGAGCAAGTGGCCGAGCCCATGCGTAACTATGGCACCCACAAGGGGAGCGAGTTGCAGGACCGCGTGGCAATGTTGTTTGACCGTGTGGAACTTCCGCGCAGTTTCATGAAACGTTATGCCCATGAGTTGTCCGGCGGCCAGCGTCAGCGCATCGCGATTGCGCGGGCCCTGGCCTTGAACCCCAAGATGATCGTCTCGGACGAAGCCGTTTCGGCGCTGGACGTGTCGGTTCAGGCGCAGGTTCTGAACCTGATGATGGAACTGCAGGCTGAACTGGAACTGAGTTACCTCTTTATCAGCCATGACATGGCCGTTGTCGAACGTGTCAGCCACCATGTTGGCGTGATGTACCTAGGGCGGATCGTGGAAATCGGGCCGCGCCGCGAAGTGTTTGAAAATCCTCAACACCCCTACACACAGGCCCTGATGAAGGCGGTTCCTATTGCCGACCCGCGCAAGCGCAAGTCCGAGAAAGACTTGAACTTCAAGCCAATCCCATCTCCGATCCACCCGATCGGCTATGAAGCGGCGCCAAGTGAGTATCGCGAAGTCTCGCCTGGCCACAAAATTCTGACAACCGATAGCGGATACTGATACATGCCACAGCGCCTTACCCCCCGCGCGATCCTCGACAAGCTGGTGTCGTTCCCGACGATGAGCCACGACAGCAACCTGCCGCTGATCGAATGGGTGGATGAATACCTGACGAGCCACGGTATTTCAGCACACCGCCACTATAACGAAGACAATGAAAAGGCGGCGATTTTTGCCCATGTTGGCCCCGAGATCGAGGGCGGCGTGGTGATGTCCGGCCACACCGACGTGGTACCGGTTGAGGGCCAGCCCTGGGGCACGGACCCATTTGAGGTTGTCGAAAAAGACGGCAAACTTTTTGGCCGCGGCACCTGCGACATGAAAGGGTTTGATGCGCTGGCGATCTGGGCTTTGGTCGAGGGGCGCTATTGTGATCTCAAACGGCCCCTGCAGATTGCGCTGAGTTATGATGAGGAAATCGGCTGCACAGGCGCCCCGCCATTGATTGAGGCGATGGCCCCCATCTTGCCAAAGGCCAGTGCCGTGATCGTCGGAGAGCCGTCGATGATGCAGGCGGTGACAGGGCACAAGGGTGGCACTGGATTCCATGTGCATATGCGTGGTTTCGAGGTGCATTCATCAATCATGCACACCGGCGTCAACGCGATCATGTATGGCGCCAAACTGATCGAATGGGCCAATGAGATGAACGCCGCCAATATGGACGCGGAGCCGTCAGAGATGGATGCAGTGTTTGATCCCCCTTGGACCACGTTACACGTGGGGCAGATTGGCGGTGGGACCGCGCATAACATCACCGCTCTGGACTGTAAGTTCGGCCTCGATTTTCGCTTTGTCCCGGGCGACAGCTCGCAAGACTGGAAAGATCGCTTCAAAGCGCGCGTGTCTGAGGTTGAAGCCGAGATGCAAGCCGTGCAACCCAGCGCACATATCGCGCTGGAAGAATTCTTTGGTGTGCCTGCTTTGACCCCGGAAACGGATGGTGAGGCCGAGATGATCGTGCGCCGTCTAACCGGTGACAATGCCGCCCGTGTTGTCAGCTATGGCACCGAGGCAGGGCACTTTCAGAACGCCGGGTATTCAGCCGTGATTTGCGGACCGGGCGACATCGCACAGGCGCATCAGCCCAACGAATACCTGACGGTTGCCCAGTTTGAGGCCGGACAGGCGTTCATGGAGCGATTATTGGACATGTTGAAAGGCTAACAACCCATGTCCCAAACACGTACCGCCATCCTGAAACGCTATTTCCAGGCTCTGACCGACGGCGACACGGCTGCCATCGTTTCCCTGTTTCACCCTGATGGTGAAGTCGTATCGCCCTTTCTCGGCGTAATGAAAGCGGATCAGTTTTTTGCCAAGCTGAGCGAGGCGTCCAACGGGAGTTTCCTGACTGTACTGGACATCCTTCATGGTGTTGATGGACGCACTTCAGCGGCTCGGTTCCGGTACGACTGGACCTTGAAGGATGGGAGTGATGTGACTTTTGAGGGGGTCGATCACTACGCTTTTGACGAACAAGATCGGATCTTGTGTATGACCATCTATTACGACACCCACCCATTGCGTGAAGAGGTGGGCGACAAGTACGCCTGAGGAGTCATGCCGGGATTTCCGATCACCATAGCCAACGCAGTTGAGCACCAAGGGCCACTCCCGCCTGCGGCGGATGTTGTCATCATCGGCGGCGGCGTGATTGGCGTTTGCACAGCCTATTTCCTTGCCAAAAGGGGCCTGCGCCCGGTGCTTCTGGAAAAAGGGCGCATTGCGGGCGAGCAGTCTTCGCGAAATTGGGGTTGGATACGGCAACAAGGGCGCGACCTTGACGAATTGCCCATCGCCAACGAGGCCAACCAGCTTTGGGGTGAGATTGGAGCCGACCTTGATGAAAACATTGAGCTTGAGCGCTGCGGGTTAACCTATTTCGCCGAAGATGCCGCCGAAATGGAGCGGTATGAGGCCTGGGTGCGGGATGCAGCCCCGACCGGTGTCGACAGTCGTGTCTTGTCAGTGTCTGAGTTGAACACCCTAATCCCAGGAATGGCCGATCACAAATACCTCGGTGGTCTGCACACGCCGTCTGACATGAAGGCCGAACCTTGGCTGGCGGTGCCGGCGATTGCGCGTGCCGCCGTGCGACATGGCGCGGTTTTTGTGGAAAACTGTGCCGCGCGTATCCTTGATCGACACGGCGGACGCGTCAGTGGCGTGGTCACGGAACAGGGTACGATCGCAGCGCCCGAGGTTATCGTGGCGGGGGGGGCATGGTCGTCATTGTTCCTGCGAAACGAGGGCGTCAAAATCCCGCAATTGTCGGTCAAGGCGACGGTCGCGGCCACGAACGAATTGCCGTTGGTACATGCCGGAGGGGCCGTGGATCGCAAACTGGCGTTTCGCCGCCGCTCGGACGGAGGCTATACGTTGGCCGCGGCGGGGTTTCACGAGATGTTTGTTGGCTGGGATGCGTTCCGGCATCTGGGCCACTACCTGCCGCAACTGAAACGCGACTTTCGCGGCCGCACCTATTTGCCCAAAGCGCCTGCGGGGTATCCGGATGGCTGGACCACGGCCCGTCATTGGGGCGGGGGGGCTGAAACCCCGTTTGAGCGGATGCGCATTCTCGACCCCAAACCCAATGCGGGTAAGGTCGAGGACATTCGCAAACGCTTTGAAGCTCTGCTGCCCGGTGTCGGTTCGGTCAATATCACCGCGACGTGGGCGGGGATGATCGACTCAATGCCCGACATCGTTCCAGTCGTAGACCGTGCCCCGATTGAGGGTCTGTCGATTTGTACGGGCATGTGTGGCCACGGCTTTGGGATCGGCCCGGGCTTTGGTCGGATCATGGCGGATATGGTCACCGGCGGTGATGTGGGGCATGATCTCACGCGCTTCCGGTTCAATCGCTTTACGGACGGATCAAAGCTCAGCTTGGGGCCTGATCTGTAGGTTTTGCAAATTTAAAGGGAAACTCCGATGCCAGTCAAAAACAGCATTGCAGAAATGCATGATGAAGTCACAGGATGGCGCCGCCACTTGCACGAAACTCCGGAATTGATGTTCGACGTGCATGAAACAGCGGCTTTCGTTCAGGACCGCCTGAAAGAATTCGGCGTTGACGAGATCACCCCGGGCATTGGCAGAACCGGTGTCGTCGCGGTCATCAAGGGGCGTCAGGATACCAAGGGAAAAGTGATTGGCTTGCGCGCGGATATGGATGCCTTGCCGATTCACGAGGCGACGGGGTTGGATTATGCGTCCAAGATTGACGGGAAGATGCACGCCTGCGGTCACGACGGGCATACCTCGATCCTTTTGGGCGCGGCTAAATATCTGTCCGAGACACGCAATTTCGACGGCACGGCCGTTTTGATCTTTCAGCCCGCCGAAGAAGGTGGCGGCGGCGGCAAAGTCATGTGCGACGACGGCATGATGGACCGTTGGAACATCCAAGAGGTTTATGGCTTGCACAATATGCCCGGGACTCCTGTAGGACAGTTCGCCATCCGACCTGGCGCGCTTTTGGCTTCGGCTGACGAATTTGAAATCACGGTGACGGGCAAAGGCGGTCACGCCGCTGCACCACATGAAGCGATCGACACCACGCTGGTTGCCGCGCAGATCGTTGTTTCGTTGCAGTCCATTGTTGCGCGCACGATTAATCCTGTGCACCGTGTCGTGGTTACAGTGGGCACGTTTGAGACCGACAGTGTGGCCTCGAACGTGATTGCACACCGGGTCCGTATGAAAGGCACGGTTCGTACATTGGATACGGAAAACCGCGCC
Source organism: uncultured Shimia sp. (assembly GCF_947498095.1). Lineage (GTDB taxonomy): Bacteria > Pseudomonadota > Alphaproteobacteria > Rhodobacterales > Rhodobacteraceae > Shimia. The sequence goes on from NZ_CANMJE010000002.1 coordinate 245,213, forward strand.
TTGGCCGAAGAACGCATCCGCCGCGTTGCAGAGGACACCGCCTCAGCCTTCGGTGCTACGGCTGAGGTGACATGGGAGGATGGCTATCCCGTAACCGTTAACCACGACAAGGAAACGCAATACGCCATTGAGGCCGCCGCGGCGGTTGTCGGGGTCGAGAACGTTGACGTGAACACCGATCCAATCATGCCTGCCGAAGATTTTGCTTTCATGCTTGAAGAGCGCCCCGGAGCCTATATCTTCATGGGCAATGGCGACACGATGATGTGCCACCACCCCGAGTATCAATTTGATGATGACGCAATCCCGGCTGGGTCCAGCTGGTTTGCGGAATTGGTCGAGCGCCGTATGGCGATGGACTGAGTTAAAGGAGCGAAACCCAAATGCCCGTAAAGAACCGATTTGCCGAACTTCAGGCAGAAATCACTGAATGGCGCCGCGATATCCATGCCCATCCGGAAATCCTGTTTGAAACCCACCGCACCTCGGCGCTGGTCGCGGAGAAACTGAAAGAGTTCGGTTGTGACGAGATTGTCACCGGCATCGGTCGCACCGGCGTTGTTGGCGTCATCAAGGGCAAGTCGGACACGTCGGGCAAGGTGATTGGCTTGCGCGCTGACATGGACGCGCTGCCGATCCATGAGGCCACCGGGTTGGGCTATGCTTCAAAGACCGATGGCGCGATGCATGCCTGCGGCCATGATGGTCATACTGCGATGCTGTTGGGCGCGGCCAAGTACCTGTCCGAGACCCGCAACTTTGATGGCACGGTTGTGGTGATCTTCCAGCCAGCCGAAGAGGGCGGCGGTGGCGGCAAAGAGATGTGTGACGATGGCATGATGGACCGCTGGAACATCCAAGAGGTCTACGGCATGCACAACTGGCCGGGCAAACCGGTTGGATCCTTTGCCATCCGTCCGGGCGCCTTTTTCGCGGCCACAGACACCTTCGACATCGAGTTCGAAGGCAAAGGTGGCCATGCTGCCAAGCCACAGGAAACGGTGGACACAACGGTGATGACAGCGCAGGCCGTTCTCGCCTTGCAAACTATTGCCAGCCGCAATGCTGACCCGGTTGATCAGATCGTGGTCTCGGTCACCTCGTTTGAAACCTCATCCAAAGCTTTCAACGTGATCCCGCAGAAAGTGCACCTCAAGGGCACTGTGCGCACCATGAGCCACGCCATGCGCGATCTGGCAGAGACCCGCATCAAAGAGGTTTGCACCGGCGTTGCAGCCACTTTCGGCGGTTCGGTCGCAGTCGATTATCATCGCGGCTATCCGGTCATGGTGAATAGTGAAGAGCAAACAGACTTTGCCGTTGAGGTCGCCAAATCCGTCAGTGGCGCCTGTGAAGACGCGCCCCTAGTGATGGGCGGTGAAGACTTTGCGTTTATGCTGGAAGAGCGCCCCGGCGCATACATCCTGGTTGGCAACGGTGACACCGCGATGGTTCACCACCCAGAGTACAACTTTAACGACGAAGCGATCCCGGCCGGCTGCAGCTGGTGGGCCGAAATCGTTGAACAACGGATGCCTGCGGCCTGATCTGGCGGGCTTTCTAAGGTAAAAAAGGGCTGCGCATCATGCGTAGCCCTTTTTTCGTAGGTTCGAGGTTCGGTAAGTCGTGTCAACGGCGCTGGGAGATCAGCCGCCTGTGTGGCTCATGTGGCGCGACATCTGGCCATCGACCTGATGACGGGAATAGTCAAAGTCATGCCCGCGGGGTTTCAGCTTAATCGCGGCGCGAATGGCATCTTCCAGCAACCCTTCGCCTTGCGCGCTGGCACGTAAGGGCTCGCGCAGATCAGCCATATCCTCTTGACCAAGGCACATGTAGAGCTGCCCGGTACAGGTCAGCCGCACGCGGTTGCAGCTTTCACAAAAATTGTGCGTCAGAGGTGTGATAAAGCCGATTTTCTGACCGGTTTCCTCAAGTCGCACGTAGCGTGCAGGCCCGCCGGTGCGCTCCGCCAGATCCGTCAGCGTGTAGTGCTCCGCCAAACTGGTGCGCAGGTCTTTAAGCGGCCAGTATTGATCCAGCCGATCCTCGTTGCCCAGATCGCCCATCGGCATCACTTCGATCCAAGTCAGGTCCATATCGCGGCTTGCGCACCATTCGGTGATCGCGATCATCTCGTCTTCGTTGAACCCTTTGAGCGCTACGGCGTTGATCTTGACCCGCAACCCGGCCTTTTGGGCCGCATCAATGCCACGCATGACTTGGGGCAGGCGGCCCCAACGGGTGATTTCAGCAAACTTGGCCTCGTCAATCGTATCGAGCGAGATATTCACCCGGCGCACACCACAGGCATAAAGCTGATCTGCAAACCGTTCGAGTTGCGAGCCATTGGTCGTCAGTGTCAGTTCCTGCAGATCACCGCTTTCCAGATGGTGGCCCATCGCTTCAAAAAACGTCATGATGTCCCGACGAACCAGCGGTTCTCCGCCCGTGATGCGCAGCTTTTGAACGCCCAAACGCACAAAGGTCGAGCACATTCGATCCAGTTCTTCCAGCGTCAAAAGCTCTTTCTTGGGTAGAAAGGTCATGTTTTCCGACATGCAATAGACGCAGCGAAAGTCACACCGGTCGGTGACGGAGACGCGCAGGTAATTGACAGTGCGCTGGAACGGGTCGATCAAGGGAGCAGTCATGAGCTATAGGTAGTTCGTTGGACATTAAGGGGCAAGGGCGGATGCGAGGCAATCTGATAGCGATCAGCGCAGTGGTTGGTGTTTCGGTGTCCGCATGCGCGAACATCACGTCCAAGCCCGCAGCGAGTTCGGGTGAAACTGATCCCTACACTTGGACAGGTGACAGCCCGCGTCCCCAAGCTCGCCCTGAGAGTGTTGTTGTTTCAGATCAGCAGGTTAGCGTGGAGGCCTCTGGCCCGCTTGGTGTCACCATCGTGTCGCTGGGCACCCCGTCCGAGCAGGGTTTGTGGCTTAAGACGCCATTGGTTTCGACACAGACCAAGGGACGTCTGGTTTACGGTGGCAAGAGCGTCGATGTTGATCTCATACCGATCGACGGAGAGGCCGGGGCCGGGTCGCGCATTTCTCTGCATGCCATGCAAGCTCTGGGCATTCCGTTGACCGATCTGGCCGAGGTTGCGGTGTCAGCGCTCTAGGCCGAGTTTTGCAAAGTGCTTCGTGGCCTCTTTCTGGGCAAAGGGCTTCATCCGGTCGCCGTATTGCTTGAGAAACGCGATGACGCGCGGTCCGTCATGCTTCGACAACTCACGCAACCACCAAGCCACAGCTTTCTGAATGAACCACTCGGGATCATCGACATAGCCCGCCGCCCAGCCCAGAACCCTGTCTCGTATTTCCAAATCCAAAGGTTTGGGATGGTTTTGCTTGGTCCAGGGCAGGGTGGTCACGAGGGCCGCCCGCCGTGTCCACATATGGTCTGACGTCGTCCACGCCTCAACGGCGTCCACACGGGAAGGGTCCGCAATCAGACGTTTTTGGCCAGCAGTACAGGCGTGATCGGCAATCGCCCAGCTGTCAAACTGAGGCACCCAGGATTGGATGAGTGCCCAAACCTCGTCGTCGGGACGAATGCGGGCTTGGGTTAGCAACTTTCCGGCCGCAATGCGGGCCTCAAAGATGTCTGTCTTCCACAACTCGTCAGCCAATGTGACTCGTTCAGGGACGCTCAGCGCGTTCCGCCAGGTTTTGGTCAGGTCATTGATGTCCGGGTTTGGTACACCGATGACCGGGCGCGTCTGTTTGTGGTAATTGGCCTTTTGATCGGAACGACCCGGCTCCGCAGCGGCGCGAAGTTGGGCAAGGGCGTCTTCCAGTGTCATGTGTATGGTCCACTTGAGTTCTGTGCCGAAGACCAATGCAGCGCGCGGGTGATCCGGTGCTTGATAGCATCGCCTGTCTGGGTGAATTACTCAACCGTTACGGATTTCGCCAGATTGCGTGGTTGATCGACATCCGTGCCTTTCGCAACGGCCGTATGATAGGCCAAAAGCTGAGCGGGGATCGCGTATAGGATCGGGCTCAGAACCGGATCAATGGACGGCATCACCACCTTGTCCCAGACGCCTTCGCTGCCCTCAGAAGCCCCTTCGGAATCCGTGATCAATAGAACTTTGCCATTGCGGGCCATCACTTCTTGCATGTTGCTGACAGTCTTGTCGAACAGGCTGTCACGCGGGGCGAGCACGACGACAGGCACATGCTTGTCGATCAAGGCAATGGGGCCGTGTTTTAGTTCTCCAGACGCATAAGCTTCGGCGTGTATATAGCTGATCTCTTTTAGTTTTAAAGCACCTTCTAAGGCGAGGGGGTACATGACGCCGCGCCCCAAAAACAGAATGTCGCGGGCTTCGGCCAGCTTGCGAGATACAGCCCTCAGCTCTCCTTCACGCTCGAGGCCTGCATTCAGAATTCCGGGCAATGTGCGCAGGGCTGACAACTTCTCCTGAACATCTTCTGGGCTCATCCTGCCGCGGTCTGTGGCGGCTTTCAGCGCCATCATCAAGAGAACAGTCAACTGGCAGGTGAACGCCTTGGTCGAGGCCACGCCAATCTCGGTTCCGGCAAGAATTGGCAACACAAGATCGCTCTCACGCGCGATGGAACTTTCCGGCACATTGACCACTGAAACGATCTGATCTGCCTTGCCTTCGCAATAGCGTAGCGCCGCCAATGTGTCTGCGGTTTCTCCGGATTGGCTGACAAAAACGGCTGCCGTACCTTTGGAAATCGGCGGCTCGCGGTAGCGGAATTCAGACGCGACATCGACCTCAACCGGGATGCCTGCAAGCTGTTCAAACCAGTATTTCGCGGTGACGCAGGCATAATAAGCTGTGCCACATGCGACCATTGTCAGGCGTTCAATCTTGGTGAAATCCAACCCCGGATTGGGCAGGAACACCGAAGCGCCGTCGTTTGCCAAATAGTGTCGAACAGCCTCGCCGATCACTGTAGGCTGTTCAGCGATCTCTTTGGCCATAAAATGTTTATGTCCGCCTTTATCAACGCGGGCCTGGTCCAGACGGATTTCGCGAATTTCACGATTGGCGATCTCACCGGATTCATTTCGAATTTCCAATGAGTTACGAGTCAGGACGGCGCTGTCGCCCTCTTCAAGATAGGTGATGCGATCGGTGAGCGGCGCCAGTGCAATGGCGTCAGATCCGACAAACATCTCACCGTCACCGTGTCCAATGGCCAGAGGTGATCCCTTGCGCGCCGCAACAATCAGGTCCTCTTCGCCTTTGAACAGGAACGCCAGTGCAAAAGCCCCGTCCAGACGTGTCAGGGTTTGGCGAGCTGCATCTACAGGGGACAGGCCTTCGTCCATAAACCGTTGAGTCATCAGGACGACGGTCTCAGTGTCGGTTTCAGTGAGGAACTGAATACCTGCCTCGGCCAATTCAGCGCGCAGTTCCCGGAAGTTCTCGATAATGCCATTGTGGACTACGGCAACGGGACCAGCTTTGTGCGGATGGGCGTTGTCGATCGAGGGGGCGCCATGGGTGGCCCAGCGTGTGTGTCCGATGCCAGACTTGCCAAGCAAGGGATCGTGGACCAGCAAATCGCTGAGATTCACCAGTTTGCCAACCGCGCGGCGTCTGTCGAGCGCGCCTTTGTAGACCGTGGCGATCCCGGCGCTGTCATAGCCGCGATACTCAAGCCTTTTTAGCGCTTCAACAAGGATTGGCGCTGCTTCGTGGTTTCCGAGGACCCCTACAATACCGCACATTATTTTGCCTCCTGATAACGGTTTTTCTTTTTCATTTTTAATAATTCGAACAATTTGCTAGCTAGGCCGAGTTTATTGACCTGCGCGGCGCGTGCTATGGCCAAAGCATTGGCGTCGACGTCTTTGGTGATCACAGAGCCGCTGCCCGTCATGGCGTTATTGCCCACCGAAACGGGCGCGACTAGCATGGTGTTGGATCCGATAAACGCGTTAGCCCCAATCGTGGTTTGGTGCTTCATCACACCGTCATAGTTGCAGGTGATTGTGCCCGCGCCGATGTTTGTTGCCGCCCCCACGGTGGCATCGCCGATGTAACTCAGATGATTGACCTTGGCGCCTGTATCTAGGGCTGCGTTTTTCACTTCGACGAAATTGCCGATCCGAACGTCTTCAGCTAACTCCGCGCCGGGGCGCAGGCGGGCATAGGGGCCAACCACGGCCCCGCGTGAAACGTGGCAGCCTTCGAGGTGGCTAAACGCGCGGATATGCACGCCGCTTTCGATGGTGACATCGGGTCCGAAAAACACATTGGGTTCAATCACCGTGTCGCGACCTATCACCGTATCAAAAGACAGCATGACTGTTTCGGGCTGTTGCAGCGTGACTCCCATGTCCATCAATTCGGTACGGGCGCGGGTCTGGAAAATCGCTTCGGCCTGGGCAAGATGTGCACGCGAGTTGATACCGAGCGTTTCGCTCTCATCACAGGCCACAGCGGTCACTGAAAGACCACGGCTGCGTGCAATGCTGACGACATCCGTGAGATAGTATTCCTCCTGGGCATTCTCAGCCTCGATGGCGTCGATCATCTCAAATAATGCGGACTTTTCGGAAAGCATTACACCGCTATTACAGAAAGTTACTGCGCGTTCTTCATCTGAGGCATCGGCGAACTCAACAATAGCGTCGAGCTGATCTCCATTCATGATCAGGCGTCCATACTTGCCCGGATCTGCGGCCTCGAACCCCAACACCACGACGGCATGATCTGCCCGCGCCGCAACCATGTTCTGTAGCGTTTCGGCGCGCACAAATGGGGTGTCGCCGAACAACACAATGACATCGCCTTGGAACCCAGCCAAGGCCTCCCGCGCTGCGTCGACAGCGTGGGCGGTCCCCTTTTGCTCGGCCTGCTCAACCACCTCGACGTCGGGGGCGTAGTCGGCAACAGCCGCCTGAACATCGACAAGGCCGTGGCCTGCGACAACGATGGTCCGAGATGGCTCCAGCGCCTCTGCCGAGCGCATGGCGTGCACCAGCATTGGCGCGCCAGCAATCTGGTGCAGAACCTTGGGCTGGTCCGAATTCATCCGGGTGCCTTTGCCTGCGGCGAGGATGACGAGGGCTGTGCTCATGTGTTTTCTCTTTGTATTTCAGCTGCGTCCGTTTTATCCGTTCACACTATCGGCGCAAGGCCGGAGCCCATCAAAAGGCGTTACGGCGTGTAACAGCGATGGGCGGAAATGTGCCATTCAAGGGGGCAAAATGCGAACGGTTGTCTTTGATCTTGATGGAACTCTTGCCGATACCAGCCGTGATTTGCTGGCTGCAGCCAATGCCTGTTTTCGCGAAATGGGCGAGGGCGATGTGCTGCTGGCTGAGACGGATGCTGGCACGGCTTTGCGCGGTGGCAAGGCGATGCTGACGCTTGGATTAACCCGGTTGGGACGCATGGATCAGACATTGGTCGAGCAGTATTATCCCATGTTGTTAGAAGCTTATGGCGCCGCGCTGGACCATCATACAGTCATGTATCCCGGAGCGATGGAGGCTGTCGCGACCCTGAGTGCACAGGGCTATGGTGTGGGTATCTGCACCAACAAACCCGAAGCGCTTGCCGAGGCGCTCATGGTATCGCTGGGGGTGCGGGATGCCTTTGGTGCATTGATCGGCGCCGATACATTGCCTGTTCGAAAGCCAGACCCTGAGCCTTTGTTTGAAACGGCCCGGCGGTTGGGGGGTGATCCAGAAAAAACGGTTCTGATTGGTGACAGCACAACGGATCGCGAAACCGCGCGCAATGCTGGCGTACCTTCGGTTTTGGTGACCTTTGGCCCCAGTGGTGAAGATATGGCCGCACTTAAGCCAGAAGCTTTGCTGCATGACTATGCAGACCTGCCAGCGGTGGTTCAGGCGCTGATCGGGCGCAACAACTGATCGCTCAAAGCTGACAACGGAGTGTCGACAAGGGACGCCAGTGCGTCCTCAATAGCGTCAGCATGCGATTTTCCTAAAACAGGTTCGGCCATTTTGCGGAATTTGCCGCGCAACTCGGCTTCGGATGGTGGTGCAGTGTGATCCCACCGTGGTTCGATCCAGTTTCCTTCCAGCTTTGTGCCGTCGGTCAGGATCAGTGTGACACGTGCAAAACGCTTGGCTGGAAAGTTTTGGTTGGCGTGGTCGTCCTCGATCATTTCCATCGCGTCAGACAGGCGCAGGACATCCGGATCGTTCAGCGCGTCGTCAACAAGATGCTCCGGCGCCACATCGCCGTGTTTAAGCGCGACGGCCACAGGAAAAGACGTCGAATACTGCGCGGCGTCGCCCTCGGCCGGGCGCTTCATGGCAAGACGCACGGATTCGTGAAATGTATGAACCTCAATTTTCGCTATATCTGAATGGTTTACGTCATTTTTACGCTGCAAGTTCAGGGCGCCTTCGATCGGGGCTTGGGCCCAGCGACAGACGGGATAGGGTTTGTAGTATTGTTCAAGCCCGTACCAGCGGGCACCGAGATTGGCCCAGAATTCGGGTGCTTCCTCTACGGTGATGGCGGGCGCGCCGCTGAATCCTTTGGCCGCAAGGCGCACGGCGGAGACCCCGCACATGCTGCCCCAACCGGCACCGTCCTTTAGCATTGTGGGGTGGTCGATGCACCGCATCATCTGGCTGCGGGGGCCGTGGTATTCGGCGATTCCGAGGGCGTGGCGGGTGGCCTCACGGTTCAAACCCATCAGGCGCGCGCCGGCTGCTGCGGCCACGACCGCGCCCCAACTGCCCGAGGTGTGGTAGTCGGGACAGGTGCCGTGTTGGGCAATGCTAACCCGGGCGCCGAATTCGTAACCCATTGCAATCGTTTCTAAAAATGACTTTCCTGAGGTGTTCTCAGCGTGTCCGATCATGAGGGTAGCGGGGAAAAGGGGGGCGCCGATGTGGCCTTTGGCGGGGTTGAATCCGTCGTGTCCATCGATGGAGTCGATGGTGATGCCCGCCGCCAAAGCAGCCCCAGAGGCCGAGGCAGAGCGCCCGTCGAACAGCATCGGGATGGGGCCTCCAAATTCCTCGTGGGCAAGCTCGCGTGTGTTGGCAGAAGACCTTGTTTTTATGCCCGCGGCAGCGATCCCGATCAGGTCGAGGAGGGCGAGTTCGGTCTGTTTCTGCAACGCCGGATCAAGGTCTTCCCAGGTCATGGCATGAATGAAATCAATCGGGTTTGTCATGGGCTTCTCCTTGTCCCAAGCCTAACAAGGGCAAAGGGGCCGTGCGGTCTGTTCGCGACATTTTAGGCCAGTTCTATGGGCCAAACGGGCAAAACTGGCCGTTGACGAGGCGCGGTAAGCCAGACAAAGCTGCGCCCATGACAGACAGATTCACAGGCAGTTTCACCCAGCAGGAAGCCATCCCCGAAGAGGGGATCACCGCCGCGCTGGAAGTTCTGAACTCAGGGCGGTTGCACCGCTATAATGTTGCCGAAGGCGAAGCGGGCGAAGTTGCGCTGCTAGAGCAGGATTTTGCCGCCCAAATGGGGGCAAAATACTGTCTGGCGGTTGCCTCGGGCGGTTATGCTCTGGCCACGGCCCTGCGCGCGTTAGATGTGAAACCCGGCGACAAGGTGCTGACCAATGCCTTTACGCTGGCTCCGGTGCCGGGCGCAATTGCCAGTGTGGGCGCGGTTCCGGTCTTTGTTGGGGTCACCGAAGACTTGGTGATCGACCTTGAAGATCTGGCGGCCAAAGCGGATCAGGCCGATGTGTTGATGCTGAGCCATATGCGCGGGCATCTGTGCGATATGGACCGGCTGGTTGAGATTTGTGACGCGCAAGGGCTAAAAGTCATTGAGGATTGTGCCCATACCATGGGCGCGCGCTGGAGCGGAGTTCTGTCCGGACGGCAGGGCGTAATGGCCGCCTATTCGACCCAGACCTACAAACATGTGAACTCGGGCGAGGGCGGTTTGCTGATCTCGGATGATGACGCGCTGATGGCGCGGGCGATTATGCTGTCGGGGTCCTACATGCTCTATGAACGGCATCTCGCGCGGCCTCCGGTCGAGGCATTTGAGGACGTGAAATACGTCACCCCCAATATTTCCGGGCGCATGGACCATCTGCGGGCAGCGATCCTGAGGCCGCAACTGCGTGATCTGGACACCCAATGCGCACGTTGGAATGATCGCTACCGCGTTGTCGAAGACGGATTGCGGGGCACGCCGGGGCTGACCGTTGTCGAACGCCCTGACCAAGAGAGTTATGTCGGCTCGTCCATCCAGTTCCTGTTGCTTGATTGGAGCGAAGACAAGGTGAACGATGTGATCCACCGCTGTCTGGCACGCGGGGTTGAATTGAAGTGGTTTGGGGGGGCGGAACCTGCCGGGTTCACCTCGCGCTATGATTCGTGGCTCTATGCCCCATCCGAGCCCATGCCCGCCAGTGACCGGGTTCTGAAGGGCATTGTCGACATGCGGCTGCCATTAACCTTTTCGCTGGAAGACTGCGCGTTGATTGCGCGGATCATCCGAGCCGAGGTCAGCGCCGTCTGGCAGGGTGCGTAACGCACCAATATCTGCTGAATTGACCGTTTTGTACAAAGCCCGCAGGGGCTTTGTATCGTTTTGTGAAAAACGAGCTCCGATGATTTTGCAAAGCCGTCTTAGAGAACGACGCGCTAGCTGGGGCATCCGTGCAAGAACAAAAGCTTTGTCTATCTCGTGAAATTAGGTCTTCGACCTGCCGTAAAAATACGGGAGCCGGGAAAATTCTTGATCGGTGATCGCAATTCGCCTAGTTATATGAACAAGCGTTCAATAACGGGGGAGACCGAGCGATGTTCATGCACACGATGGAGTTTGATCTGGGTGAAGACGTCAATGCCATGCGCGAGATGGTGCATCGTTTTGCGCAAGAGCGGATCAAGCCAATGGCGGCTGAGGTTGACGCAAAAAACGAATTCCCGAACGAGTTGTGGAAAGAGTTCGGTGATCTGGGCCTGTTGGGCATCACCACGCCCGAGGAATACGGCGGGGCAGGGATGTCCTATTTGGCGCATGTCATCGCGGTCGAAGAAATTGCACGCGCTAGTGCCTCGGTGTCGCTGTCGTATGGCGCGCATTCGAACCTCTGCGTGAATCAGATCAAGCTGAACGGCTCAGAAGAGCAAAAACAGAAATACCTGCCGGGTTTGATTTCGGGTGAGCATGTGGGTGCCCTGGCCATGTCGGAGCCGTCTGCGGGGTCGGATGTGGTGTCGATGAAGCTGCGGGCCGACAAAAAGAATGACCGCTTTGTGCTCAATGGCAACAAATACTGGATCACCAATGGGCCGGATGCCGACACACTGGTGGTTTATGCCAAGACCGACATGGATGCGGGCCCCCGCGGGATCACAGCGTTCATCGTTGAGAAAGAGATGAAGGGTTTTTCGACGTCACCCCACTTTGACAAGCTGGGCATGCGCGGGTCGAACACGGCCGAGCTGATCTTTGAAGATGTCGAGGTGCCGTTTGAGAACGTTCTTGGCGAAGAAGGTCGCGGTGTCGCGGTTCTGATGTCGGGGCTGGATTATGAGCGTGTAGTGCTGGCAGGGATCGGCACCGGGATCATTGCTGCCTGTCTGGACGAGATCATGCCTTACATGGTTGAGCGCAAGCAGTTTGGTCAGTCGATTGGCAACTTCCAACTGATGCAGGGCAAAATTGCCGACATGTATACGGCGATGAACTCGGCGCGGGCTTACGTCTATGAATGCGCCAAGGCCTGCGACAATGGCCGGATCACCCGTCAGGATGCCGCGGCCTGCTGTCTTTATGCCTCGGAAGTGGCGATGACCCAGGCGCATCAGGCGGTACAGGCCATGGGCGGCGCCGGCTACCTGAGCGACAACCCGGTTGGTCGGATTTTCCGTGATGCCAAGCTGATGGAGATCGGCGCAGGCACCAGCGAAATCCGCCGCATGCTGATCGGCCGCGAATTGATGACAGCGCAGGCCTAAAGAAAAACCCGCGCGACCGAGGGGACGCGCGGGTGTTCAAACAGTACCGGGTAGGCCAGCTGCCCACAGTGTTCGAGGATCAGAAACGGTGCACGTAGGCGAAGTTCAGCACGATCGGATCGATTTCGGCGGTGGTTACGTAAGCGCCGCCGGAGTAGACGTCTGTATCGATGTCCATATAGCGGACTTCAAAGCGCAACGCGCCGTTGTCTTTGACCTTGTAATCAATGCCCAAAGTCGCCGCGAGACCCCAAGAGTCCTTCAGAGAGAAGCCACCGGTTTCCTCAAAGAACGTGGTATAGTTGATACCTGCACCAATGAACGGTCTCCAGTTGGAGTTGGTGTCGAAATGGTAGTTCAGCGACAAGGTGGGCGGCAGGTGTTTGGTCGAGAACGTCGGCGTGCCACCGACGCTGACATCGTGCGAGAACGGGGTTGCGGCAAGCAACTCGATGCCGAGGTTGTCGCGGATGAAGTACTCCACGGTCAACGACAATTGGGTGTCATCATCGATCGTAATGGGGTTGGCGCCGACCGACCCGTTGTCGGATTTCGGATTGACGTTGATAACCCCGACGCCGAGGGTCCAGTCTCCTTGGGATTGTGCGGCGAGAGGGGCGGCAAGGGCGATGAGTGCTGCGGAAAGAGCAAATCTCGTGGAAGTTTTGAACATAAGGTCACCTATAATGAAACGGATGGGCAGACCGTCCCGATTGCGGCTGGTGAGTTCCCTGACATAAATCAGGAAAGTGGAATGTTTTTCGAAGGGATTGATACCTAAATGATTGATAATATTAAGGTATTACGAAAGATCATAACGGGGCTGCGTGCAAGGTATAGATTGCATTGTTCAGCGTTTGACGGCGCGTGTAGAGGGTATGGTCTGTCGGCATTTATCTGTTTGGCGGTTGTGACGCCTGCAAGTGCTCAGGATTTGGCATTTTCTGCTGAGACAACCGAAGCCTGTTTCTCCGAGGAACGTGAAGGCGGCGATGCTTTTGGCAAATGCGTCGGGATTGCAGCTGATGCTTGCATGGAGCAGCCAGGTGGCTATTCGACGGTGGGTAAGAGCACGTGTTTCGATCACGAGCGCCGGTTCTGGGATGATCGCCTGAACGCGGCCTATAAACAAGTGCGCGCCGAGGCCAAGGCGATGGATGCTGAGATGGCCGAGATCGGTTCGTCCGCGCCCAGACAAGCCGAGGCCCTGCGCGATATGCAGCGGGCGTGGATCACCTTCCGTGATGCCAAGTGCAACTATGAGCGGTCGCTTTGGGGCGGCGGAACGGGCGGAGGTCCGGCAACGCTGGCGTGCCTGGTGTATGAAACAGCCCAACAGGCACTATTTCTTGAGGCCAATCAGGGTCTGAACTAGATTTTCGGGGACAGATAAATGACCAAAATACACTCCAAGGCCCTGACCACGTCAGATGAGTTCAAAGCCAATCGCGACGCCCATCTTGAGGCGATGGCGGTGGTAGCAGAAGCGGCCGCGGCAGCAGCGGCAGGCGGCGGGGAGCGATCGCGCGAGCGCCACCTTAGCCGGGGCAAGATGCTGCCGCGTGAGCGGGTTGCGAACTTGTTGGATCCGGGATCGCCTTTCCTTGAAGTCGGATCGACGGCGGCGCATGGCATGTATGATGGTGCAGCACCCTGTGCTGGTGTGATCGCCGGGATTGGCCAAGTCAGCGGCCAAGAGGTCATGGTGGTCTGCAACGACGCCACCGTCAAAGGCGGGACGTATTACCCGATGACGGTCAAGAAACACCTGCGCGCCCAAGAGATTGCCGAAGAGAACCACCTGCCTTGCATCTATCTGGTAGACAGTGGCGGCGCGAACCTGCCCAATCAGGACGAAGTGTTTCCGGATCGCGACCACTTTGGGCGGATTTTCTACAATCAGGCCAATATGAGCGCCAAGGGCATTCCGCAGATTGCCGTGGTGATGGGGTCTTGTACCGCCGGGGGCGCCTATGTGCCTGCGATGTCGGATGTGACCATCATTGTGAAAGAACAGGGCACAATCTTCCTTGCCGGACCACCGCTGGTGAAGGCGGCGACGGGCGAGGTTGTTTCGGCTGAGGATCTGGGTGGCGGGGATGTGCACACGCGGCTCTCTGGCGTGGCGGATTACTTGGCCGAAGATGACGCCCATGCGCTGGCTTTGGCGCGCCGGGCCGTTGAATACCTGAACCGCAAAAAACCACAGACCGTGGATTGGCAAAGCCCGGAAGAGCCTGCCTATGATCCTGAGGAAATTCTCGGCGTGGTGCCCGGTGGTTTGCGCACGCCCTATGACATCCGCGAGGTGATTGCCCGCACGGTGGATGGCAGCCGCTTTGACGAATTCAAAGCGCGGTTTGGCGAAACGCTGGTCTGCGGCTTTGCCCATGTCAAAGGCTGCCCGGTGGGGATCATCGCCAACAACGGGGTTTTGTATTCAGAAAGTGCCGCCAAGGGCGCACATTTTGTGGAACTGTGCTCGCAACGCGGTATTCCTTTGGTGTTCCTGCAGAACATCACCGGGTTCATGGTCGGCCAGAAGTATGAGGCCGAGGGTATTGCCCGGCATGGCGCCAAACTGGTGACCGCCGTGGCAACCACCAAAGTTCCAAAGATCACCATGCTGGTGGGCGGATCGTTCGGGGCTGGTAACTATGGCATGGCGGGGCGGGCTTATGGTCCCCGGTTCCTGTGGACATGGCCAAACAGCCGCATCTCAGTTATGGGCGGCGAACAGGCAGCGGGAGTTCTAGCCACCGTCAAGCGCGATGCGATTGAGCGCCAGGGTGGCGAATGGTCGGCTGAGGAAGAGGCCGCGTTCAAGCAGCCTACGCTGGATATGTTTGAGCATCAGAGCCACCCGCTTTATGCCTCGGCACGTCTCTGGGATGACGGGATCATTGATCCGCGCAAGACGCGGGACGTGTTGGCTTTGAGCTTGAGCGCGAGCCTGAATGCGCCGGTAGAAGAAACGAAGTTTGGTGTGTTTCGGATGTAAGTGTGTGGGGCTGGCCCCCACACGCAGGACAACGTGGGGGCCAGCCCCCACACCCCCGGAGTATTTTTGCCAAAATGAAGAACTGGGTCGGGAGGCCGTGAGATGTTCAATAAGATCCTGATTGCAAACCGAGGCGAGATTGCTTGTCGCGTGATGGAAACCGCCCGGAAACTGGGCGTGAAGACTGTCGCGGTCTATTCGGACGCGGATGCGGCGGCCAAACATGTGGCGATGGCGGATGAGGCGGTGCATATCGGTGGCGCGGCTCCGTCCGAGAGTTACCTCAAAGGCGATGTGATTATTGCTGCCGCGCTTGAGCGTGGTGCGCAGGGCATTCATCCGGGCTATGGCTTCCTGTCGGAAAACCCAGAATTTGTTGAAGCAGTTGAGGCGGCCGGGCTGGTGTTTATCGGCCCATCTGCCAAGGCGATCCGGGCCATGGGTCTGAAGGATGCCGCCAAGGTTCTGATGGAAGAGGCCGGTGTGCCGGTTGTGCCCGGCTATCATGGTGCCAATCAGGAGGCAGGTTTTCTAGCCGAGCAAGCCGGAGAGATTGGCTATCCGGTGCTGATCAAGGCCGTGGCTGGCGGGGGCGGCAAAGGCATGCGGCTTGTTGAAAAGCCCGAAGATTTTGCCGACGCCCTGGACAGTGCGCGGGGCGAGGCAACCACGGCCTTTGGCAACCCGGATGTGTTGATTGAGAAATACGTCACGCAGCCGCGCCATATTGAAGTACAGGTCTTTGGCGATGGCACCCACGCGGTACATCTGTTCGAACGCGATTGCTCGCTACAGCGGCGCCACCAGAAGGTCATCGAAGAAGCGCCCGCGCCGGGCATGACGGCCGAAGTGCGCGAAGCGATGGGGCAGGCCGGTGTGCGGGCTGCCGAGGCGATTGGTTACAAAGGCGCAGGCACGGTCGAGTTCATCGTGGATGGCTCGGACGGGCTGCGCACCGATGGATTTTGGTTCATGGAGATGAACACACGGTTGCAAGTGGAACATCCCGTGACCGAAGCCATCACCGGTGTTGATCTGGTGGAATGGCAGCTGCGCGTGGCCTCTGGGGATCCCTTGCCGAAACAACAGGATGAGTTGTCGATCAACGGGCACTCGTTTGAAGCGCGGATTTATGCTGAGGACGTGCCCAAGGGCTTTTTGCCCGCAACCGGCACGCTGACCCATCTGGCGTTTCCGGCTGAGGCGCGGATCGACAGTGGTGTGCGCTCTGGCGACACCATCAGCCCATGGTATGATCCGATGATTGCCAAGCTGGTGGTGCATGGCTCCACCCGCGCCATCGCTTTGCAACAGCTTGAACGCGCTTTGCGCCATACGGACGTGGGTGGCACGGTCACCAATGTCTCGTTCCTGAGCCTGTTGTCGGCAGAGCCGGGGTTTGTGGCGGGAGATGTGGACACAGGCCTGATTGAACGGCATCTGGCGACGCTGGCAACAGCACCAGTGGCTTGTACCAAGGCGCGCTCGGTCGCGGCCCTGACCGCGCTGGGCCTGATGCAGGCCCCGGATGGGGCGCCGAAACCGGCATTGGTCTTGTGGACGCCGCTAACACACACAATCTCGATGACGCATCATGAGGAAGAGATTGCAGTACGTGTGACCGTATTGGGAACAGGCGAATATCAGGTCGACGTGGGCGAGGTGCAGCACGTGGTGCATTTCACTGGCGGAGCGTGGTTTGTCGATCAGACCAAGGTTCAGGCCCGCACGTCTTATGTGGGAGACACGCTGACCGTGTTCTGGGGCAATGGCTATGTCTTCCATGTGGTCAACCCGCTGGACCGTGCTGCCGAAGCCGGTGCCGGGGGCAATGTGATTGCGGCGCCCATGCCCGGATTGGTCAAGGCGATTTTTGCTGAGGCCGGACAAGAGGTGAAAGAGGGTGACCGTTTGGCGATCCTGGAAGCCATGAAGATGGAGCACTCCCTGTTGGCCGCACGGGATGGTGTGGTGGCCGAAGTTCTTGCTCAATCAGGAGATCAAGTGCAGGAAGGGGCTGCCCTGATCCAATTGGTTGAAGAAGAAGAGGAGGCTGTTGCGTGATCCGCTTGCACCATATTCCGTTTTCGCGGTCGTTCCGCATTCTGTGGCTTTTGGAAGAGATGGGGCTCGAGGCTGATCTAAAGCATTACTCCATCACCGATGGGTCGCTTAGGGCGTCAGAGTTTAAGGCAATTTCGCCCGTGGGGCGCGTGCCGGCGCTGGAGATTGACGGCAAGACGATCTTTGAAAGCGGTGCCATTGTTGAATACCTGGCCGAAACGCGGCCCGATCATGGGTTGGGACGTCTGGCCGGGGATGCAGAGCGTGTGCCCTATCTGGAGTGGCTGGGCTTTGCTGAGACGCAGGCGAGCATTCTTGCCTCGCTCAACATGCAGCATTTGTTCATGGGGGACCCGACCCCTGCAGCGCCGGTTGTGCTGAAACTAGAGGCGGCCCGGTTGGGCGCAACGCTGAAGGCCATGGACCGAACTTTGGGCGAGCGAGACTGGCTCTTGGAGAGCGGGTTCTCGGCGGCGGACACGATGATGGGGTTCAACCTGTTTTCGGCACCTTACTATGTTGCGATGGATCGGTTCGCGAACCTTGCGGCCTATCGCGCCCGGATCGAGGCGCGACCTGCCTATCAACGGGCACGTGAGAAGGACGGCAAACAGGAGTTTTACAAGAAAGACTTCTACGCAGTGCCGGAGGGGTAACACCCATGCAGATTACTTTGCACCACGCCCACGAGGCGCGCTCGTTTCGGGTGCTGTGGCTGTTGGAAGAAATGGGGTTGGACTATGAGCTGGTGGTTCACAATTTCTTCGACAAGTCGCTGCGCAAACCCGAGTATCTGGAGATCAACCCGGCGGCGCGAGTGCCGGCGCTGGAGATTGACGGACGGATCATCTGCGAAAGTGGGGCGATTGTAGAATACCTGTGCGAGATATTCCCCGAAAAGGGGCTGGGGCGACCTGCGGGCGATCCCGAGCGCATGGAATACCTTGATATGCTGCATTATGCCGAGAGCATCGGGCAGCACGGGGCGAACCTGACCCAAGCGCATATCGTCTTGTACAAGCCCGAGATGCGATCTCCGACCCAGATGAACCTTGAGGCGCGGCGCTTGCACAAGGTGCTGGAGCGTATGGAGCGCATGCTGGGGGACGGTCGCGATTACCTGATGGCCAGCGGGTTCAGCGGTGCGGATTGCGCGGTTGGGTTTGGCGTGGTTCTGGCGCGCAAATTCACTTCGTTTGATGCGCTGCCAAACTGTGCCGCTTATGCCGCGCGGGTTGAGGCGCGTCCCGCCTATCAACGTGCATTGCCGCCGGTGGGTGGGCAAAGGATTTACACACAGGAGTTTTACGAGGCCGCGGATGTCTGAATTTGTCGAAATCTTTGAGATGGGTCCGCGCGACGGATTGCAGAATGAAAAGCGTCTGATCCCGACAGCCGAAAAAGTGGCGCTGGTGGATTGCCTCAGCCGGGCCGGGTTTCGGCGAATTGAAGTCGCGAGCTTTGTCAGCCCCAAATGGGTGCCGCAGATGGCCGACAGTGCCGATGTGCTGGCGGGGATCACTCGCGCGCCTGGCGTGTCCTATGCCGCTCTGACCCCCAATATGCGTGGCTTTGAGGGCGCGGTGGCGGCCAAGGCTGATGAGATCGCCATTTTCGGGTCTGCCTCGGAAGGGTTTTCCAAGGCCAATATCAATGCCACCATCGCAGAGTCTCTGGAACGTTTTGCGCCAGTTGCCGACGCGGGCAAGACCGCAGGTATCCCGGTGCGGGGCTATGTGTCTTGCGTCACGGATTGCCCCTATGATGGCAAGACTCCACCTGAGAAGGTGGCGGAGGTTGCTGCAGCCTTGCGGGACATGGGTTGCTACGAGATCTCGCTGGGCGACACCATCGGGCAGGGCACGCCAGAGAGCATCACAGCGATGCTGGAGGCGGTGCTGAAGGAAGTACCTGCAGAAAAGCTGGCCGGACACTATCATGACACGGCAGGCCGCGCGTTGGTGAACATCGAAGCTTCCCTGGCGCTGGGCGTGCGGGTTTTTGACGCCGCCGTCGGAGGACTGGGCGGATGTCCCTACGCTCCGGGGGCCAAGGGCAATGTTGCGACCGAGGCGGTGAATGCTCTGTTGCTCGGATTGGGGTATCAGACCGGTCTGGACACGGCGATCTTGCAAGAGGCAGCAGATATGGCGCGCGCGATGCGTGTAGGAGACTAGAATATGTATGACACGATCACCATTGAAACCGATGCACGCGGCGTTGCAACGCTGACGTTGAACCGTCCGGACAAACACAATGCGATGTCGGGCGAGATGCTGGTTGAACTGAAAGACGCAGCGGCAAGGCTTGGCGCGGATAACAGCGTGCGTGTTGTGGTTCTGACCGGGGCAGGCAAATCCTTTTGCGCAGGCGGTGATCTGGGGTGGATGCAGCAACAACGCGACATGGCACCAGACGTGCGCGGGCAAGAGGCCCGCAAGCTGGCCGAGATGCTGCAGGCGCTGAACACGCTGCCCAAGCCGCTGATTGGCAAAGTACAGGGCAATGCCTTTGGTGGTGGTGTCGGTATGGCCTGCGTTTGTGACGTGGCCGTGGGTGCAGATCACCTGACGATGGGTCTCACGGAAACCCGGCTGGGCCTGATCCCCGCTACCATCGGCCCCTACGTGGTGGCGCGTATGGGCGAGGGCAAAGCGCGGCGTGTCTTCATGTCCGCACGGCTGTTCAAGGCGGCAGAGGCGGTTGATCTGGATATTCTGGCCCGTGTCGTACCTGCCGACGATCTGGACGCCGCTGTAGAGGCCGAGATTCAGCCCTATCTGTCTTGCGCTCCGGGTGCGATTACCGAGTCCAAGGCCTTGGCGCGCGCTCTTGGGCCGCGCATTGATGAACACGTCATTGATATGACCATTGCGGCCCTTGTGACCCGCTGGCAAAGCCCCGAGGCCGAAGAGGGCATCAACGCGTTTTTTGCCAAGCGCAAGGCGGCTTGGGTTACCTCCTGAAGTTCCTGCAGGTGATGTGATGCCGCCAAGGGGACAAAAACGACTCTGTCAGTGCCCTTTGAGCGCATGCAGTGGCATGCCGTGATTCACCGTAATATATCCAAGCCATGCTGCAAAATTTCCAGAGTGCCGCAAATGTCGCAGGTGGCCCTGAATCGGGTCTCTGCTCAGCACGAATTTCGATGCATTTGACCGGCATTGACGTAAGTGGCTGGTTTTTTGCGATAATCTGGCGTTGACGAATTGCCGCATGCCCGTCGTATACGCACGTATACCTTTGTATACTATGGGAAAATGCAACGGTTTCCAGAAATTGAATGTGTCTTGGCTTGGTTGACCCTGACATGGGGCAGGGGTAAACCCACTGTAGTCAAAACAGCCATCTGACTGCACGTCATTTGACCCGTGCATGAAAGGAGCCACCCCGTGGAAGAGATGCTGAGGGAATACCTTCCCATTCTCGTCTTTCTGGCCATTGCCATTGCCCTTGGTCTCGTATTGATCCTCGCCGCTGTTGTCCTCGCCGTAAGAAATCCCGATCCTGAGAAGGTGAGTGCTTACGAGTGTGGTTTCAATGCCTTCGACGACGCGCGCATGAAGTTTGATGTGAGGTTCTACCTCGTGTCGATCCTGTTCATCATTTTCGATCTGGAAATTGCGATGCTTTTCCCATGGGCCGTTGGGTTCAAGGACATCAGCATGCTGGGATTCTGGTCGATGATGGTCTTCCTGGCAGTGCTGACCATCGGCTTTGCCTATGAGTGGAAAAAGGGAGCCCTGGAATGGGAGTGATGACCGGAGCCAACACTGCTGGTGCAGACAAAGAAGTTGTCACTCAGGCCCTGAACAAGGATCTGCAGGACAAAGGGTTTCTGCTGACCTCGACCGAGGACATGATCAACTGGGCCCGAACCGGGTCATTGCACTGGATGACCTTTGGTCTGGCCTGCTGCGCGGTTGAGATGATCCACACCTCGATGCCGCGCTATGACCTTGAGCGTTACGGTACTGCGCCGCGCGCCTCTCCACGTCAGTCGGACTTGATGATCGTCGCGGGTACGCTGACCAATAAAATGGCACCGGCCTTGCGCAAGGTTTACGACCAGATGCCCGAGCCGCGTTACGTGATCTCGATGGGGTCCTGCGCCAATGGCGGCGGCTATTATCACTATTCCTATAGCGTTGTGCGAGGCTGCGACCGGATCGTGCCGGTCGATGTCTATGTTCCGGGCTGTCCTCCGACCGCCGAGGCGCTGATGTATGGGGTCCTGCAACTGCACCGCAAGATCCGCCGCACGGGGACGATTGAGAGATGACCGAAGCACTTAACGAATTGGGCGCCTATATCGAAGCCAAGCGCCCCGATTGTGTCCTGGGCTGGGACGTGGCTTTTGGTGAGCTGAACGTCGATGTGGCCCCAGCAAACATCGTCGGGTTTGTCGAGTTTCTGAAGGCCGACCAGACCTGCAAGTTTGCCACACTGATCGACCTGACTGCCGCAGATTTCCCGGATCGCTCCAAGCGGTTCACGGTGATCTATCACCTGTTGTCGATCTATCAGAACCACCGCATTCGTCTGCGCGTCTCGGTGCGCGAAGATGAGATGGTGCCGTCGATCACCAGTGTTCACGCCTGTGCCAATTGGGCCGAGCGGGAAACCTTTGACATGTTCGGGATCATCTTCAGCGATCACCCGGACCTGCGCCGCCTGCTGACCGACTATGGCTTTACTGGCCATCCGTTGCGCAAAGATTTCCCGACCACCGGTTATACCGAGTTGCGCTATGACGAGGTCGAAAAGCGCGTGGTCTATGAACCTGTGCAACTGACACAGGATTACCGCCAGTTTGATTTCATGTCTCCATGGGAAGGTGCCGAATACATCCTGCCCGGTGACGAGAAGGGGGATGCGAAATGATGGACGGTTCCAAGTTCTCAGACGGCAGCCACGACGCTCTGGCCGGCGAACAGAAAATCCGCAACTTTAACATCAACTTTGGTCCGCAACACCCTGCGGCCCACGGTGTTTTGCGTCTGGTCCTCGAGCTGGATGGTGAGATTGTTGAACGCGCCGACCCGCATGTTGGCCTGTTGCACCGCGGCACCGAAAAATTGATGGAAAGCCGCACCTACCTGCAAAACCTGCCGTATCTCGACCGCCTCGACTATGTGGCGCCGATGAACCAGGAGCATGCATGGTGCCTGGCGATCGAAAAGATGACCGGCACCGAAGTGCCGCGGCGTGCCCAATTGATCCGCGTTTTGTACTGCGAGATTGGCCGCGTTCTGAACCACCTGATGAACGTCTGTTCACAGGCGATGGACGTTGGCGCACTGACCCCGAACCTCTGGGGCTTTGAAGAGCGCGAAAAGCTGATGATCTTCTACGAACGCGCCTGCGGCGCGCGTTTGCACGCGGCGTATTTCCGCCCCGGTGGTGTACATCAGGATCTGCCCGATGCGCTGTTGGACGATATTGAGGAATGGGCAATCCATTTCCCCAACGTTCTGGACGACATTGAAACGCTGCTGACCGAGAACCGTATCTTTAAGCAGCGCAATGTGGATATCTGCGTTATCGACACCGATACCGCACTTGAACATGGCTATTCCGGCGTGATGTTGCGCTCGGCCGGCCTCGCATGGGATTTGCGCCGCGCGCAGCCCTATGAGTGCTATGACGAGTTCGACTTCCAGATCCCCATCGGCAAGAACGGCGACTGTTATGACCGTTATGTCATGCGGGTTGAGGAAATGCGTCAGTCGACCAGCATTATCCGTCAGGCCATCGTGAAACTGCGCGAAGCCACCGGCGACGTGCTGGCACGTGGCAAGCTGACGCCGCCCAAGCGTGGCGACATGAAAACCTCGATGGAGAGCCTGATCCACCACTTCAAGCTGTACACCGAAGGCTTCAAGGTTCCCGAAGGCGAAGTTTACGCCGCCGTGGAAGCGCCCAAAGGCGAATTTGGTGTGTATATCCAAGGGGATGGCACCAACCGTCCGTACCGCGCCAAACTGCGTGCGCCGGGGTATAACCACCTGCAATCGCTGGATCACATCACGAAGGGCCACCAGCTGGCCGATGTGGCCGCCATCATCGGCACCATCGACATCGTGTTCGGGGAGATCGATAGGTGACAAGCCTGCCCATCATCCTTGTGCTGCTTCTGGGCGTTGGTGCCCTGATGGTGTTCGCACTGGCCTATGCGTTCTATTCCGATCCGGAACAGGGCATGGCACAGGCGACTCACCGTCCTGAGAAGCTGCCGTTGGTGATGATCGACCGCTACATTGCGGTTGGGGTGATCCAGATCGGGCTGATCTTTTTTGGCTCTCTGGAGATGGTTGCTGTGTTCTGTGTCGCTGGCGCGATCATGGGATTGGGCGACGGCTTGATTTATGCCAAGGCCAAGCTTCCGCACATGAAGCATACGTCCTCGGGACTGTTGGCCGTTTTGGGGCTTGTGGTCACTCTGTTCTATCTGAACGCAGGAGGGGCGGCATGACGCGATTGGCGTTGGCATCGGCACTTATGAGCGTGGCCACATGCGCGGCAGCGGCGGATATTGCGCCCGTTGATCCCGATCGTGTGGATGCGTTTATTGACATTGTCGCGGCCAATGAGTGTCGTTTGTCCAATGGATCCGCGGGCGACATTCTGCCCGGTGCCGGGTTCAATGACCGTGACGAAGTACGCGGCATTGTTGCGCGGTTGCTGTACTACGGTCGCGCGCGCAACAACGACGGTGCGCTGCAGGTGTTTGACGGACCATGCCCGGCCTACGAAGGTGAGCCGCTCAAAGAACAATTCCTCAAGGTGCTGGGTGGCAACAACTGCCAGATGACTGCACTGGAATCCGTGTCCTTGCTGAATGCCCACGGGATGAAGGATTACGAGGTCACACCAATGATCCCGTTCCTTCAGAACGAAGAGCTTGTGACCTTGTCCGAGGATGACAAGGTGATCAGCCTGACAGAAGAGGCCTGCACCTTCTACAGCGCAGGGCTGGATCAGACTTCACAAGAATCTGTATTCCGCGACCCGGGCGGGTACCTGATCGAACTGGCCAGCGAGACTGGATGTTCGATTGAACTGGACGCTGCGGTTGCGGCGATGGAGCCTCTGGGGTTGGATCGCACAGATACGAAGGGGGTGGCCAACCTCTATATCGAGGCCGGGCAGGCCTCTGCCAGCGGCTCAACGCTGACGTTTGGCGCAGAAGTCTGTCAGGCGGCAGGCGCAGGGACGGCCGGACCCGATCCGATTGCCGAGCCGCGTGCAGCACTGGTGGCTTACCTGGAACAGAACGGCTGTTCGCTGGCCTATGACGGCGCCGCCGAACGGCTGACCGCTGCTGGGTTTGATTTTGACAAGCTGGACAAGCTTGTCCCCGACTACATCGCCGAAGGGATTATGTCCGTCGGCGCGAATGAAACTTTGATACTCAATACCGGGAGTTGCAGCTGATGCTTCGTCGCCTTCATAGCGAACAACCCGAAAGCTTCGCATTCACCGAGGCCAACCTGGCCTGGGCCAAGGGACAGATGACAAAATACCCCGAGGGCCGTCAGGCTTCGGCGGTTATTCCGTTGTTGTGGCGGGCTCAGGAACAAGAGGGCTGGCTCTCAAAACCGGCGATCGAGACGGTCGCTGACATGCTGGGCATGGCCTATATCCGCGTGTTGGAAGTGGCCTCGTTCTACTTTATGTTCCAAATGCAACCTGTTGGATCTGTTGCGCATATCCAGATTTGTGGCACGCTCAGCTGCATGATCTGTGGCGCCGAAGACCTGATGGAGGTCTGTAGGGGCAAGATTGCGCCAACGCCGCACACTGTTTCGGCGGACGGCAAGTTTTCCTGGGAAGAGGTCGAGTGCCTTGGCGCCTGCACAAACGCGCCGATGGCCCAGATCGGCAAGGACTATTACGAGGACATGACCACCGAGGGTTTCGCGCAATTGCTCGACGATCTGGCGGCTGGCAAGGTTCCCGCTCCGGGCCCGATGAATGGCCGTTTTGCTTCGGAGCCGCTCTCGGGTCTGACGTCGCTGAAAGAGTATGATAGCGGCAAGACCAAATATAATGCCTCGGCCCAGCTGGCGACGGATCTTGGCGATACAGTAAAGCGCATTGATGGCACCGAAGTACCATTGACGACACCTTGGGTGGGGGAAGATGGCGAAGTGGCCGGTCGTGTTGCATCGGCACCGACGCCCAAGGCGCCTGAAGCTCCGAAGCCCGCGGTCAAGCAGGCCGAAGAAGCCAAGGAAGCCGCGGCCAAGCCAGCCGCAGACAAACCTGCAGAAGCGCCTGTGCCTGAAGAAAAGCCCAAGGCGAAAAAGGCGTCGGCTCAGAAAGCTGCTGCAGCCACTGGCGCCGATGATTTGAAACAGCTCAAAGGCGTTGGCCCCGCGCTTGAGAAAAAGCTGCACGAAAACGGTGTGACCAGCTTTGCTCAGATCGCTGCTTGGGGCCCCGACGACATCACCGAGATGGACGACAAATTGTCCTTCAAGGGGCGCATCGAGCGTGATGGTTGGATTGAACAGGCCAAGACACTGGCGTCTGGCGATGAAACCGAGTTCTCCAAGAAAGTCGCCGACGGCGGCGTATACGACGAGGACTAAGAAATGACGGGTGGGGCAACACGAGATCAGGAACAGGCACGCAAGGGGCGCATGGTCGCTCTTGTGATCGCCGGGACCATGATCCTGTGGATGGCCGCCCAGTTTATTGGCAAGGCCGTTGGCCTGCCGGGACGCTACGCGCTCCTTTTTGACTTTGCCGCGATTGCCGGTTTGGTCTGGGCGCTGGTGAACGTTTATCAGATCTGGCGCGCGCGTCAGGCAACGCAAGGGTAACGAGATGCTGAAAGATCAGGACCGTATCTTTACCAACCTCTACGGTATGCACGACCGCACGCTTAAGGGCGCGCAGGCGCGTGGCCACTGGGATGGCACGGCAAAGATCATCCAGAACGGACGTGACTGGATCATTGACCAGATGAAGGCATCCGGCCTGCGGGGTCGTGGCGGGGCGGGCTTCCCGACCGGTCTCAAATGGTCGTTCATGCCCAAGGAAAGCGACGGACGTCCCGCATACCTGGTGATCAACGCTGATGAGTCCGAGCCCGGCACCTGTAAAGACCGCGAGATCATGCGCCATGATCCGCACACATTGATCGAGGGCGCCCTGATCGCGTCTTTCGCGATGAATGCGCATACCTCGTATATCTACATCCGAGGCGAATATATTCGCGAGCGTGAAGCGCTGCAGGCCGCAATCGATGAAGCCTATGAGGCCGGCATGCTGGGCAAGAACGCCGCCGGATCGGGCTGGGATTTCGACCTGTTCCTGCACCACGGTGCGGGCGCCTATATCTGCGGTGAAGAAACTGCTCTCTTGGAAAGCCTAGAGGGTAAAAAGGGCATGCCCCGTATGAAGCCGCCGTTCCCGGCGGGTGCAGGCCTTTATGGCTGCCCGACCACGGTGAACAACGTGGAATCAATCGCGGTTGTGCCGACAATCCTGCGTCGCGGCCCTGAGTGGTTTGCCTCTTTTGGTCGCCCCAACAATGCAGGCACCAAGATCTTTGGCATCTCGGGCCATGTGAACAACCCCTGCGTCGTCGAAGAAGCGATGTCGATCTCGTTTGAAGAGCTCATCGAAAAGCACTGCGGCGGTATTCGCGGTGGCTGGGATAACCTTTTGGCGGTCATCCCTGGTGGGTCGTCCGTGCCATGTGTGCGCGGTGAAAACATGAAAGACGCGGTGATGGATTTCGACGCGCTGCGCGATGTCGGCTCGTCACTTGGCACCGCAGCTGTGATCGTCATGGACAAGAGCGTCGATCCGATCAAAGCGATCTGGCGCCTGTCAAAGTTCTACAAACACGAAAGCTGTGGTCAGTGTACGCCTTGTCGTGAAGGCACCGGCTGGATGATGCGTGTGATGGATCGTCTGGTGAAGGGCGAGGCTGAACTGGAAGAGATCGACATGCTGTTTGACGTGACCAAACAGGTCGAAGGTCACACGATTTGTGCCCTTGGCGACGCGGCGGCTTGGCCGATCCAGGGTCTGATCAAGAACTTCCGCGAGGAAATCGAAGACCGTATCAAGGCCCAGAAAACCGGCCGCATGGGCGCGATGGCAGCGGAGTAAGAATTGTGACGATGGGGCAGCAAAAGATAATTGGGAAATCCCTGTTACGCGGCGCGATTGGCGCCGGCATGGTGCTGTCGCTTGTGCTTGTTTCAGGCTGCAATCGCGTGAAAAACAATCGAACAAAATCCGAGTTTGCCTTTGATGGGATCGAATTCAAGGCCAGCGCCAAAAAGGCCGAAGGCGAGGATCGGACCCACTTTGTTTCTGTTGTGCGCAAAGCAACGCAGTCTCTGGATGGCGCCAAAGAGGCCGGCCGCCACGCTGGGACCCGTTACTGTATTGAACAATATGGCACGTCCAAGATCGACTGGGTCAACGGCCCGGATCAGGAAAACAGTGCTCTGACCTTGGATGACGAAACCTTGATTATGGAGGGATACTGCAAGCCATGACCCGCCGTTATTGCATAACACACGGTCCTCGCACTCTGATTTGGGCAGAGGCGCGCGATATCCGCGCGCCCGGCAAAAGGAGTGCGACAATGCGTGTGATGATGCCAATTGTACTGGCTGCGACTGTGTTTGCAGGGGCGGCCGCGGCTGCCAAACCACCACTTAGTGAAGTGGCGGAAGTCGAAGATAAACTGCTTGCGGCGGCTGTAGGCTGGGAAATCAGCGAAGTCTGCGAAGAGATTTCGGCTCGTAAGCTGAAGGCACTGGGCGAAGCCTGGGAACTCAAGGCACGGGCCAATGAGTTGGGCTACAGCAACGCCGAAATCAAAGAACATGTTGAGTCCAAGGCTCAGAAAAAGCGGATGCGCGCCAAGGGCGAAGCTTATCTGAAGTCTCAGGGCGCCATCTATGGACAACCGGAAACCTTCTGTGCGGTCGGCCGCGCGGAAATTGCAAAGAACAGCGCGATCGGCGCGCTATTGAGGGCGAAGTAGACCATGTCTGACCTGCGCAAAGTCGTCATTGACGAGACCGAAGTAGAAGTAGACGGCGCGATGACGCTGATCCAGGCCTGTGAGCAGGCAGGCGTGGAAATTCCACGTTTCTGCTATCACGAACGCCTGTCGATTGCGGGCAACTGCCGGATGTGTCTGGTCGAAGTTGTTGGCGGTCCACCCAAGCCTGCGGCCTCTTGCGCGATGCAGGTGCGCGATCTCCGCCCCGGTCCCGAAGGTCAGCCTCCGGTGGTGAAAACCAATTCGCCTATGGTCAAGAAAGCCCGCGAAGGCGTGATGGAGTTCATGCTCATCAACCACCCGCTGGATTGTCCGATCTGCGATCAAGGCGGCGAATGCGACCTGCAGGATCAGGCCGTGGCCTATGGCATCTCGGATTCGCGCTTTCAGGAACCCAAGCGCGCCGTAGACGATCTGGACCTTGGTCCACTGGTTTCAACCACGATGACGCGCTGTATTTCCTGCACTCGTTGTGTGCGGTTCACGACCGAGGTCGCGGGCATCACACAGATGGGCCAAACCGGCCGCGGTGAAGACGCCGAAATCACCAGCTATCTGAACCAGACACTGGACAGTAACCTGCAGGGCAACATCATTGATTTGTGCCCGGTAGGGGCTTTGACCTCAAAGCCTTACGCCTTTACCGCCCGCCCGTGGGAATTGACCAAAACCGAAACCATCGACGTGATGGACGCTCTGGGGTCGAACATCCGCGTGGACACCAAAGGCCGCGAAGTGATGCGCATCCTGCCACGCAACCATGATGGCGTTAACGAAGAGTGGATTTCCGACAAAACCCGCTTTGTC
This sequence comes from uncultured Shimia sp., assembly GCF_947498095.1. GTDB lineage: Bacteria > Pseudomonadota > Alphaproteobacteria > Rhodobacterales > Rhodobacteraceae > Shimia. The sequence goes on from NZ_CANMJE010000002.1 coordinate 274,057, forward strand.
TGGGACGGGCTGCGCCGCCAACGTCTGGACCGCCCTTATGTGCGCGTCGACGGCAAGCTGAAGCCCGCAACATGGGGCGAAGCCCTGAGTGCCGCTGCTACGGCGATGAAGGGCAAAAAGGTTGCCGGTCTGATTGGTGATCTGGCGCCGGTTGAGGCCAGCTTTGCCCTGAAACAGATCGTTGACGGTCTGGAAGGCAACATCGAATGCCGCACCAATGGCGCGGTTTTGCCTGCGGGCAACCGCTCGGCCTATGTCGGCAATGCTGCTATCGAAGACATTGATAACGCTAAGGTTATCTACCTGATTGGCACCAACCCTCGCAACGAAGCACCGGTGTTGAATGCGCGGATTCGCAAGGCTTGGGCACGCGGCGCCGAGATCCACACCGTGGGCGTGAAAAGCGGCGACCTGACGTATGACACGATCCATCACGGCCCAGGCCGTCGGATGATCGCAGGTATGCTGGAAAATGCTAAGGCGTCGGAAAACTCTGTAGTGATCGTCGGGCAGGGCGCCATCACCGAAGGTGACGGGATTGCGGTTCTGAGCAAATGCATGGAGCTGACAGAAAAACTAACCGGCAAGATGCTGGTTCTGCATACAGCTGCCAGCCGTGTGGGTGCGATGGATATCGGCGCGGTCACCGAAGGTGGCATGGATAGTGCACTCGAGGGGGCCGAGGTGGTTTACAACCTTGGCGCTGACGAAGTTGAAATCGCGGAAGGGCCTTTCGTGATCTATCAGGGCAGCCATGGCGATCGTGGCGCGCACCGGGCGGACGTGATCCTGCCGGCGGCTGCCTATACCGAAGAAAACGGCCTGTTTGTGAACACTGAAGGTCGTCCACAGCTGGCCATGCGTGCCGGGTTCGCGCCGGGTGAAGCAAAGGAAAACTGGGCCATCCTGCGCGCCCTGAGTGCTGAACTGGACGCGACGCTTCCGTATGACTCGCTGGCGCAACTGCGTCAGGCCTTGGTGGCCGAAGTGCCCCATCTTGCCAAGATCGATCAGGTTGTCGACAACGGCTGGGAGGCACTACCGGCGGCCGAGCTTAAGGCCGGCAAGTTTTTTGCGACGGTCACTGATTTTTACTTGACCAACCCGATTGCACGGGCAAGCGAGCTGATGGCAGAGCTGTCGGCAGCCGCCAGCGCGCGGGCCAACCAGAAAGTGGCGGCTGAGTAAGACAGATGCATCTCAACACCCTCATATCCCCATTTGTTCCGGCGCTTGCGCTGGGGCTTTCGGCCTGTGCGCCGACCTGTGGAGAGGGTGTGTCCTGTGCTGGAGGCGAGACGCCGGATGCCCTGTATCTGGGTGTCGAGACACGGTTGCTGGAAGATGATCTGGTGCGATTCAATGTTGCCATGCGTGGCAACAAGGACGACCCCAACGCGGCGGCTAACGTCTCCCGCTATGCCGAATGCGCTGCGGCGCAGTACGCGCTGATCCGTGGATACGGCTTTGCCCGTCATTTGCGGACAACGACAAATTTTAATGACGGGACGTGGAGCGGAGATGCGGCTTATACCATCTCTTCCTCACTGCCCGACGGTCTTAAGACGATCGACGCCGAAGTCATCGTTGCCGACTGTAAAGACAACGGAATACCCACGGTGTGAGGACCCATGATTGAATTCTTTACCACCACGAACCTCGGGATCTTCCTGCTGACGGTAGGACAGGTCTTGTTGCTTGTCATTCCGCTGCTGGTGGCACTTGCCTTCCTGATGTATGCGGACCGCAAAATCTGGGCGGCAGTTCAGCTGCGCCGGGGCCCGAACGTTGTGGGGACCTTTGGTCTTCTGCAAAGTTTCGCGGACTTCCTGAAATACATCGTGAAAGAGGTGGTCTTCCCCGCGGGTGCGGATAAGGCCGTGTATCTTCTGGCACCGATGGTCAGCCTTGTTATGGCGCTGATCGCCTGGGCAGTGATCCCGTTCAACGATGGCTGGGTCCTGTCGGATATCAACGTTGCGATCCTCTATGTCTTCGCTGTGTCCTCGCTTGAGGTTTACGGCGTGATCATGGGCGGTTGGGCATCGAACTCGAAATACCCGTTCCTCGGGTCGCTTCGGTCCGCTGCGCAGATGATTTCTTATGAAGTCTCGCTGGGCCTGATCATCATCGGCATCATCATCTCGACCGGCTCGATGAACTTTGGTGACATTGTTGCTGCACAAGATGGCGCGTATGGCATCTTCTCGTGGTACTGGCTGCCGCACTTCCCGATGCTGTTCCTGTTCTTCATCTCGGCGCTGGCAGAAACCAACCGTCCGCCGTTCGACCTTCCCGAAGCGGAGTCGGAACTGGTGGCAGGCTATCAGGTGGAATACTCGTCGACCCCGTTCCTTTTGTTCATGATCGGGGAACTGGTCGCCGTGGTTCTGATGTGCGCGCTTGTCTCGCTCTTGTTCTTCGGTGGTTGGCTGTCGCCAATTCCTGGTCTGCCGGATGGCATCCTGTGGATGATCCTGAAGATGGGTGCGGCGTTCTTCATGTTCTCGATGGTTAAGGCCCTCGTGCCGCGCTACCGCTATGACCAGCTGATGCGCATTGGTTGGAAAGTCTTCCTGCCGATGTCGCTGGTCTGGGTCGTGCTGGTCGCATTCCTTGCGAAATTCGAACTCTTCGGCGGCGCCTATGCCCGCTGGGCGATTGGAGGCTGATATGACTCAGATCGACTATAAACGCGCGGCTGGGTATTTCCTGCTGACCGACTTTTTCAAGGCGTTCCGGCTGGGGATGAAGTACTTTGTCGGCCCCAAGGTGACGATCAACTACCCGCACGAAAAGGGGCCTCTGTCGCCTCGGTTCCGAGGTGAGCACGCGCTGCGTCGGTACCCCAATGGGGAAGAGCGCTGCATCGCTTGTAAACTGTGCGAAGCGATTTGCCCGGCTCAGGCGATTACCATTGACGCGGAACCCCGCGATGATGGCAGCCGCCGCACCACGCGCTATGACATCGACATGACCAAATGCATCTACTGCGGTTTCTGTCAGGAAGCCTGCCCGGTGGACGCGATTGTCGAAGGTCCGAACTTCGAGTTTTCCACCGAAAGCCGCGAAGAGTTGTTCTACGACAAGGAAAAACTTCTTGAGAACGGCGAACGTTGGGAAGCCGAGATCGCCAAGAACCTCGAATTGGATGCACCTTACCGATGACCGATGGAAAGAACCCCTTTGAAGCGATGATCGCGCAGTATCAGGACATGGCCAAGGCCATGAACCCTGCGATGGAGTCGTTCACCCCGAAAGGGTTCGAGAACCTGTGGCCAACCATGTCCAAAGAGATGATGGAAATGTTCTTTGGCAACACCATCAACAAAGACGGACTGGACGCTAAGACCCGTCTGCTCTTGACGCTGGGGGCGCTGACCGTTCTCGGCGCCCAAGGCGAAAGCCAGATCCGCATGACCGTGCGCCACCTGTTAGAGGCGGGCGCGACAAAACAAGAAATCGTCGAGACCATCGGACAGATGTCGATGTTCGCCGGCATACCCGCCATGACCAAAGCCCTTGAGCTTGCCGAAAGTGTCATGGCCGAAAACGAGGATAGTGACACATGAGTATGGTTGCTCTGGCCTTTTACCTCTTCGCGCTCAGCGCCATCACGGGCGGGCTGTTCACCGTTGTCAGCCGCAATCCTGTGCATTCGGTGCTCTGGCTGATCCTGGCCTTTCTGTCATCGGCAGGATTGTTTGTTCTGCTGGGGGCGGAATTTGTCGCAATGCTGCTCATCATCGTCTACGTGGGAGCCGTCGCCGTACTGTTCCTGTTCGTTGTGATGATGCTGGACATCGATTTTGCAGAGTTGAAGGCAGGCATGGCACAGTACATGCCGCTGGCACTGCTCATTGGTGTGATCCTGTTGATGCAGTTCGGCATGGCCATCGGCGTCTGGCAGGTGTCGGATGTGGCCGAAGCGCAGCGCGCCGCCGTGGCGCCTGAGGGTGTGCAGAACACCGCAGCCCTGGGCCTCATCATCTATGACCAATATTTCCTTCTGTTCCAACTGGCAGGTCTGATCCTGTTGGTCGCCATGATCGGCGCCATCGTTCTGACCATGCGCCACCGTCGTGACGTGAAACGTCAGAACGTGCTGCACCAGATGTGGCGCGATCCCAAAGACGCGATGGAACTGAAAGACGTGAAACCGGGGCAGGGCGTTTAAGCGCCCGCACTTGGAAGAATAAGGACCGAGGGACAAAATGATCGGACTTGAACATTATCTTACCGTGGCGGCGGTTCTCTTCGTCATCGGGATTTTTGGCCTCTTCCTGAACCGGAAGAACGTCATCATCCTGTTGATGTCGATCGAACTGATGCTGCTTTCCGTCAACATCAACCTGGTGGCGTTCTCAAGCTACGCAGGCGATCTGGTTGGGCAGGTGTTCACCCTGTTCATCCTGACCGTTGCCGCGGCTGAGGCTGCGATTGGGCTGGCGATCATTGTCTCCTTCTTCCGCAACCGCGGCACCATCGCGGTGGAAGATGTCAACGTGATGAAAGGCTAAGACAGATGGAAAAGATCATCCTGTTCGCTCCGCTGATCGGTAGCCTTATTGGCGGCTTTGGCTGGCGTTTTATCGGCGAGAAGGGCGCGCAATGGGTCACGACGGGCCTGTTGTTCCTGGCCTGTCTCTTGTCTTGGGTCGTGTTCCTCACCCATGACGGTCAGACCCAATACATCCATATTCTGGACTGGATCCAATCGGGCACGCTGGACTCGGCTTGGGCCATTCGTCTGGACCGGCTGACTGCAATCATGCTGATCGTTGTGACCACGGTTTCGGCGCTGGTGCACCTCTATTCCTTTGGCTACATGGCCCATGACGAGAACTGGAAAGAAGGCGAGCATTACAAGGCGCGCTTCTTTGCGTACCTGTCGTTCTTTACCTTCTCGATGTTGATGCTGGTCACCTCGGACAACCTGATCCAGATGTTCTTTGGCTGGGAAGGTGTGGGCGTTGCCTCGTACCTGTTGATCGGCTTTTATTACAAGAAACCAAGTGCCAATGCTGCTGCGATCAAGGCGTTTGTGGTCAACCGTGTGGGCGACTTTGGTTTTGCCTTGGGTATCGCTGGTCTGTTTTTCCTGACCGACTCGATCAAGTTTGACGACATCTTTGCAGCAGCGCCTGCACTGGCTGAAACCAACGTCACGTTCCTCTGGACCGACTGGAATGCGGCCAACCTCCTGGCCTTCTTGTTGTTCGTTGGCGCGATGGGGAAATCGGCGCAGTTGTTCCTGCACACTTGGTTGCCGGACGCGATGGAAGGCCCGACCCCGGTGTCGGCGCTGATCCACGCCGCGACCATGGTGACCGCGGGTGTATTCCTGGTTTGCCGCATGTCGCCGCTGATGGAATACGCCCCCGAAGCCATGACCTTTGTCACCGTGCTGGGCGCCACAACCGCCTTTGTCGCGGCCACCATCGGTCTTGTGCAAAACGACATCAAACGCGTGATCGCTTATTCGACCATGTCTCAGCTGGGCTATATGTTCGTAGCGGCTGGCGTCGGCGTCTATTCGGTGGCCATGTTCCACCTGTTCACCCACGCCTTCTTTAAAGCGATGTTGTTCCTGGGCGCGGGCTCTGTGATCCACGGCATGCATCACGAACAGGACATGCGGAACTATGGCGGGTTGCGCAAGAAGCTGCCCTATACCTTCTGGGCGATGATGATCGGCACGCTGGCCATCACCGGTGTCGGTATCCCGTTGACCCATATCGGCTTTGCTGGCTTCCTGTCCAAGGATGCGGTCATTGAAAGCGCATGGGCAGGCACACAAGGCGGCTATGCCTTCTGGATGCTGGTGATTGCCGCGCTGTTCACCTCGTTCTACTCGTGGCGCCTGATGTTCCTGACCTTCTATGGTGAAGCACGTGGCGACAAACACACCCACGAGCATGCTCATGAGAGCCCGACCGTAATGCTGGTGCCGCTTGGCGTTCTGGCGTTGGGATCGATCTTTGCCGGTATGATCTGGTACGGCTCGTTCTTTGGTGACCACAACACGGTCAACAAGTTCTTTGGCATCCCGGCGCATCACGAAGAAACCGTGCATGGCGACGATCACGCTGATGAGACAGATCATGCGGCCGCTGACACTGGCCACGCCGAAGAGACCGCCCACGCCGAAGACGGACATGGCGACGATCACGGCGAAATGCATGATGATCCTGACCACAAGGTTATGGCCGCAGTGCATCACGGTGAGGCCCCGCAAGGCGCTATCTTCATGCACCCGGACAATCACGTGATGGATGACGCGCACCACGCCCCGACTTGGGTCAAGGTTTCGCCCTTTATTGCGATGCTCCTGGGCTTTGTGACAGCGTTCTACTTCTACATCGTCAACCCGGCCTTCCCGGCGAAAGTCGCCGAAAGCCAGCGGCCATTGTACCTGTTCCTGTTGAACAAATGGTACTTTGACGAGATCTATGACTATGTCTTCGTGAACCCAGCCAAGGCGCTTGGACGCTTCTTGTGGAAGAAGGGCGATGGCAATGTTATCGACGGCTTCCTCAATGGCGTGGCGATGGGCATCGTGCCTTGGTTCACCCGCCTCGCGGGCCGCGCGCAGTCCGGTTACATCTTTACCTATGCCTTTGCCATGGTGATCGGCCTTGCCGTTCTAATCACCTGGATGACGCTCAGCGGAGGAGCGCACTAATGAACGACAGCTTGCTCTCCCTTGTCACATTCATCCCGGCGCTGGCAGCGGCGATCCTTGCGATCTTCCTGCGCGGGGAAGAGGCGGCAGCCCAGCGGAATGCCAAATGGGTTGCGATGGTGGCGACCGTCATCACCTTCCTCGTGTCGCTGGCTATCCTGTTCGAGTTTGATCCCTCGAATACCGGCTTTCAGTTCGTGGAAGAACGCGAATGGCTGATGGGTCTGAAATACAAACTGGGCGTGGACGGGATTTCGGTTCTGTTCGTCATGCTCACCACCTTCATGATGCCACTGGTGATTGCGGCCTCGTGGAATGTCACGCATCGCGTCAAAGAATACATGATTGCTTTCCTCTTGTTGGAAACCTTGATGCTGGGCGTCTTCATGGCGCTGGACCTGGTGCTCTTCTACCTGTTCTTCGAAGCGGGCCTGATCCCGATGTTCCTGATCATCGGTATCTGGGGCGGCAAAGACCGTATCTACGCGAGCTTCAAGTTCTTCCTCTATACCTTCCTCGGCTCGGTGCTGATGCTGGTCGCGATGGTCGCGATGTTTGCCGAAGCGGGAACCACCGACATTCCAATGCTGATGAACCACGAGTTTGCCTCTGAGAGTTTCTCGGTTCTGGGCATCCACATTGTAGGCGGCATGCAGACGATCATGTTCCTAGCGTTCTTTGCCTCTTTCGCGGTGAAGATGCCGATGTGGCCGGTGCATACCTGGTTGCCGGACGCGCACGTTCAGGCGCCAACCGCAGGCTCGGTCGTTCTGGCCGCGATCCTGTTGAAAATGGGTGGCTATGGTTTCTTGCGGTTCTCACTGCCGATGTTCCCGGTGGGCTCAGCGGTGCTGACGGACTTTATCCTGTGGCTCTCGGTGATCGCCGTGGTCTACACGTCACTGGTCGCGCTGGTGCAGGAAGACATGAAGAAGCTGATCGCTTACTCATCCGTCGCGCACATGGGCTATGTCACCATGGGCATCTTTGCTGCCAACCAGCAGGGTATTGATGGCGCCATCTTCCAGATGTTGAGCCACGGCTTTATCTCGGGTGCGTTGTTCCTCTGTGTGGGCGTGATCTATGACCGCATGCACACCCGTGAAATTGACGCGTACGGTGGACTTGTGAACCGCATGCCGGCCTATGCGCTGATCTTCATGTTCTTCACCATGGCCAACGTCGGTCTGCCCGGCACCTCGGGCTTTGTCGGTGAATTCCTGACCATCATGGGGGTCTTCCAGGTCAACACATGGATCGCGCTCTTTGCGGCCTCTGGTGTGATCTTCTCAGCGGGTTATGCGCTGTGGTTGTACCGCCGCGTGGTCTTTGGCGATCTCATCAAAGAGAGCCTGCGCACAATCAGCGATATGACACCACGCGAGCGCTGGATCTTTGCGCCGCTGGTGGCCATGACCCTGATCCTGGGTGTCTACCCGCCGCTGATCACCGATATCATTGGCCCCTCTGTCGAGGCGCTGATCCACAATTATGAAACCGCATTGGCGCAGTCCCCGATTGGGGACGCGGCAATGGCGTCGCATTAAGGAGAGCTTGAGAAAATGATCCAGGCTGATCTGAATATCATTCTGCCAGAGATCCTGCTGGCCTGTTATGCGATGGTGGCGCTGATTGGAGCGGTTTACACCAGCAAAGACAAAATCGCGGGCAAACTGGTCTGGGCGACCGCTGTGATCTTTGTGATCGTAGCCGCATGGATCGGACTATCAGGCGAGGGCGAACGTGCCGCCTTTGACGGCATGTTCAACGATGACGGTTTTGCGCGTTTTGCCAAGGTCACGATCCTGTTGTCCGCAGCCGCAGTGCTGATCATGGGCCAAGACTATATGAGCCGCCGCGGCATGTTGCGGTTCGAATATCCGGTGCTGGTGACATTGTCGGTTGTCGGCATGATGGTCATGGTTTCGGCTGGCGATTTGATGGCGCTTTATATGGGGCTGGAACTGCAATCCCTGTCGCTTTACGTGATTGCTTCGATGCGCCGTGACAGCGCGAAATCTGCCGAAGCCGGTATGAAGTATTTTGTGCTGGGCGCCTTGTCGTCGGGTCTGTTGCTTTATGGCTCGTCGCTGGTCTACGGCTTTGCCGGTACCACCGGGTTTGCGGGCATCATCGAGGCGGCGGGCGACGGCCACGTTTCGTTGGGGCTGCTGTTCGGTCTGACGTTCATCGCCTGTGGTCTGGCGTTCAAAGTCTCGGCCGTTCCGTTCCACATGTGGACGCCTGACGTCTACCAGGGGGCTCCGACCCCGATCACCGCCTTCTTTGCGACCGCACCCAAAGTGGCCGCGATGGCGTTGTTTGCCCGTGTGCTGCATGACGCCTTTGGCGGTGTGGTTGGCGACTGGCAGCAAATCATCGCGTTGCTGAGCGTGTTGTCGATGTTCCTTGGCGCCGTGGCGGCGATCGGTCAGACCGACATCAAACGTCTGATGGCATATTCGTCGATCGCTCATATGGGCTATGCCCTGATGGGCTTGGCGGCTGGTACAGCCTTTGGTGTGCAGGCCTTGCTGATCTACATGGCGATCTATGTGACCATGAACATCGGCACCTTTGCCTTTATCCTCTCGATGGAAAAAGACGGTCAGCCGGTCACCGATATTCGGTCGCTGAACATGTATTCGCGCACCAATTCGGGCAAGGCGATGGCGATGCTGATCCTGTTGTTCTCGCTCGCGGGCGTGCCTCCGCTGGTCGGGTTCTTCGGCAAGTTCTACGTGCTGCGCGCGGCTTATGATGCGGGTCTGGCATGGCTCGCGGTGCTGGGTGTGATCGCCTCGGTGATTGGTGCCTTCTATTACCTGCGCATTGTTTACTACATGTATTTTGGTGAAGAGGGTGATGCGCTGGACAATGGCAAATCGCCGGTGCTTTACGGTCTGTTGATGGGCTCAGCTGCGATCATGCTGATCGGGGTTGTGAACCTGTTTGGCATCGAAGGCATCGCGCAAGCGGCGGCGGCAACGCTGGTCAAGTAAGCAGCAAACTGGCTGTTGGGAAATTGAGACGCGCCCTATGGGGCGCGTCGCTGTTTTTGGATATGCCTTCGGCGAGAGTATTTTGGGCAATACGAAGAGTTGGACATGACGGATTGGCCAGTGGGATATGGCAGGCGGGTATTGGCAGAGGTGGACAGCACCAACTCTGAAGCCGCGCGTATTGCGCCGGGGCTGAGCGGGCCAGAGTGGATATTGGGCCTGCGCCAAACCAAGGGGCGCGGGCGACGCGGGCGGCCGTGGTCGGACCCGACTGGAAATTTTGCGGGCACTCTGGTGCTGCAGCCCAAAGAGGGCCCCGAGGTTGTGGCGCTGCGGTCTTTTGTGGCCGCGCTCTCGCTTTTTGATGCCTTTGTAGGTGCCGGTGTGCGAGCCGAGGCCTTGTCCCTCAAATGGCCGAATGATGTGTTGTTAAACGGTGCCAAGGTGGCAGGCATCCTGCTGGAAAGTGCAGGGTTCGCCGGTGGCAAAGCCAGCCATCTTGCGATTGGCATTGGCGTCAATCTGAAGCATGCGCCAGACCCTGGTCAGCTAGAGGCCCGCGCGGTGGCGCCTGTGTCTTTGCTGTCGGAAACCGGCGTGAACATTGACGCCGAAGATTTTCTGACCCTTCTGGCCGCTGCCTATGCCCGCTATGAGACACAGTTCACCACCTATGGGTTTGCGCCGATCCGCGAAGCCTGGCTGGCGCGTGCGGCGAAACTGGGCGAGGTGATCACCGCCAGAACGTCACGTGACGAAACCGTGGGCATCTTTGAAACGGTGGACTTGGCAGGCAATCTGGTGTTGAAGACCTCAGGGGAAACTCATGGGGGATCTGTCGCCATTCCGGCTGCAGAGGTGTTCTTTTAACCACGGACAAGGGGCTTAGCGATGCTTCTGGCCATTGATTGCGGCAATACCAACACCGTCTTTTCCATCTGGGATGGCGAGACATTCCTGTGCACCCTGCGCACGTCAACGCATCACAGCCGTACGGCGGATGCGTATTTCACCTGGTTCTCGACCCTGATCAAACACTACGAGATTGATCTGGACATCACCGAGGTCATTATCTCGTCAACGGTGCCGCGGGTGGTGTTTAACCTGCGGGTTTTTGCGGATCGTTTCTTTGGCTGTCGCCCTTATGTGGTGGGCAAGCCGGAATGCCTGTTGCCGGTTGAGGCGCGGGTCGATGAAGGCACGAGTGTCGGTCCCGACCGGTTGGTCAACGCTGCAGGCGCCTATAACCGTCACGGTGGCGATCTGATTGTTGTGGATTTTGGTACCGCGACAACCTTTGACGTTGTGGCCAAGGATGGCGCCTATATTGGTGGCGTGATCGCGCCCGGTGTGAACCTGAGCCTTGAAGCTTTGCACAACGCGGCAGCGGCCCTGCCGCATGTCGATATTGCCAAGCCCCAATCTGTGATTGGAACCAACACCGTCGCCTGTATCCAATCGGGGGTGTTCTGGGGCTATGTTGGCCTTGTGCGTGAGATCTGTGACCGCATCAAGGCCGAGCGCGAGCGCCCAATGAAAGTGATTGCGACCGGTGGGTTGGCCCCGTTGTTTCAGCAATCCGTACAGCTGTTTGACACATTCGAAGAAGACCTGACCATGCACGGCCTGACCGTGATCCACAAATATAATAAGGAACACGGCAATTGAGCAGTGATCGTCTGATCTATCTTCCCCTTGGTGGGGCCGGTGAAATTGGCATGAATGCCTATGTTTATGGCTATGGCCCCGAGGATCAGGAGCGTCTGATTCTTGTCGATCTGGGCGTGACATTCTCGGATATGGACACCAGCCCCGGCGTCGATCTGATTTTTCCTGACATCACCTGGCTGGCTGAAAACAAGCACCGGCTGGAAGCTGTGTTCATCACGCATGGTCATGAGGACCACGTGGGCGCGGTCGGCCACTATTGGGATCGTCTGGGTGTACCGGTCTATGCGCGTGCCTTTACCGCAAACCTGGCCCGCCATAAGATGGCGGATCGTGGTCAGCCCGAAGAGGGTATTCAGACGGTGAGCGCATGGCCCGAAGTGACCAAGGCCGGACCGTTCTCCGTCGGGTTCCTGCCGGTCAGCCACTCGATCCCTGAAAGCGCTGCCCTTGTGATTGATACGCCTGCCGGGCGGGTGATCCACTCTGGCGACTTTAAACTGGATGAAACACCGGTTGTGGGGGAACCTTTTGATCCGGAGCTTTGGGCCAGCGTGTCCAAGGGCGGCGTCAAAGCGTTGATCTGCGATTCCACCAACGTGTTTTCACCCCATGCCGGGCGGTCTGAATCCAGTGTCGGCCCAGAGATTGAGAAACTTGTATCAGACGCGCCGAACATGGTGGTCGCCACAACTTTTGCGTCCAACGTAGCGCGGGTGAAAACCCTTGCCGAGGCCGGGGAGCGGGCCGGGAGATCAATCTGCCTGATGGGACGTGCCATGCGCCGGATGATCGAAGCCTCGATCCAGACTGGCGTGCTGACAAGCTTTCCCAAGGTGGTCAGCCCGGAAGATGCCCGTGCCATTCCGCGTGAAAACCTGATGCTACTGGTGACCGGCTCGCAGGGCGAGCGCCGGGCCGCCAGTGCTCAACTGGCGCGCGGTAAGTATAATGGGATCGAGTTGAAAGAGGGCGACCTGTTTCTGTTTTCATCAAAGACCATTCCGGGCAACGAGCGGGGCGTGATCCGCATCGTCAATCAGTTCTCGGAAATGGGTGTGGATGTCGTGGATGACAACTCGGGCGCCTACCACGTGTCAGGCCACGCCAATCGCCCGGATCTTGAACGTCTGCAGGACATCGTTCAGCCCCAAATGGTCATTCCCAACCACGGCGAACATCGCCATTTGCGGGAACACGCCAAACTTAGCCTTGCGCGTGGACGTGGGTCTTTGGTGGCGGTGAACGGCACCATGGTTGACCTGACCGGGGATGCCCCGATGGTGTGCGGTTTTGTAGAAACCGGACGCACCTATCTGGATGGATCGGTACACATCGGTGCGATGGACGGGGTTGTACGCGACCGTATTCGCATGGCGTTAAATGGCCATGTCGTGGTCACCGTGATCCTTGATGATGACGACGAACCGCTGGGCGAAGCCTGGTGCGAGATCAAAGGGCTGTCTGAGCAAGGTCGCAGCAATGCCCCTGTGATTGATGTTCTGGAAGCAGACCTCTCGCAGTTTCTGGGGCGCGCATCGGAAAAGACGTTGGGTGACGACGACAAGTTGGAAATGGAACTCCGTCGCATTGCACGCAACACCTGTTTGGATGAAATCGGGCGCAAGCCCGAGGTGACCGTGATTGTGAGTAGACTAAGCTAAGGCCTGTTTGCGACGCGCAAGTTGACGAAAACACGATAGAAACGCGATCTGAAACGCGCGTGGATGAGGCATGACGAGGGAGGAAGTCATGTCTCATATCGCCAACGATCTGATTGATCTTGATCGCTATCCAATCCACCTTGATGGCCCGGCCCGTGATGCCCTGTTGACGCAGGTTCAGGCGGACCTGGCCCGGGATGGCTGTGCTGTCCTCAAAGGGTTTCTGCGTCCTGAGGCGATTGCCCGCTTAACGGACGAGGCCGACGCCGTGGCCGATCGTGGCCATCGCAGTTTCAGCAAAACCAACCCTTACTTTACCTCGGATGACCCGACTTTGCCCGGGGACGATCCGCGGCGGCAGTTTTATGACCGCTCAAATACTTTTATTGCAGCCGATTGTTTTGAACGCGACGGTCCATTGCGCCGTATCCATGACAGTGCAGGGTTCGATGAATTCATTCGCGCGTGCCTGCAAGAAGACCAGTTCTATCGCTATGCCGACCCATTGGCGGATGTGATTGTTAACATGGCCGAAGAGGGCAACGGCTTTCCCTGGCATTTTGACACCAACAATTACACCGTCACGCTGGCCATTCAAAATGCGGAAGAGGGTGGGGCGTTTGAATATGCAGCAGGCATCCGCAAAGACGATGAGAATTTCGCCGAGGTTCGCAAAGTTCTGGATGGTACGTCAGACAAGGTGACGGTGCTGCATCTGGAACCCGGTGATCTGCAATTGTTCCGTGGTCGCTATTCGCTGCACCGTGTTGCGCCGCTGATGGGGCCAAAACGGCGCTATGTGGCGATTTTTTCTTATGTGGAAGAGCCCGACATGGTCGGTGCCCCTGAACGCACCAAGCAGCTATATGGGCGTGTTTTACCGGTGCATCTGGAACGCGCCGGGTTACGTTCAGATGCCCTCATTGATTGATGCCACTTTGGCTTCCATCTGACTGACGACGTCATCCAGCTGACGACCCAATCGGGTCGGAGCGTGATCCAAAAGCGTGTCGGCAAGGCTTCGATAATACCACAAGGTGCCCTCTTGCCCGGTGGTGAAGCGGTCAAAGACGCTCAGGCCCTCATGTTTGAGATCGACCAGAACGGTGGACGCATTGTGGATCTTGTCGCAGGTGGTCACCATCACAGCGCCCTGGGATTTGCTGGGGATAGAGGCCAGATAGGCCCGTTTGCGCGGCCACCAGGGTTCATCTTTGCCCGTGACTTGATCGCTGCATTCCAGAACGATATCAGCAACATATCCCCCGAATTTCTTGCGAATGATCGCCTCAGTATCCATTCCTCCCTGATCTTCGACCGCGTCGTGCAACAAGGCGGCGATGGCAAGATCTTCGTCGCCTCCGTTTTCCATGACGAGGCCAGAGACTGCCAAGAGATGTGAGATGTACGGTGTGTTTCGACTCTTGCGGAGCTGCGTTCGGTGTAAGTCACACGCAAAGACAAGAGCATCGTTAAAACGATGTGTCAGCATAGTTTTCCAATCATGTTTTCTGGAGTGCTGCAGGCCGAAAAGACCAATGCCTGCATCTGCTATCTTAGAGCAGTGGCGGCCGAAACTCAATTTCGGACGCAAGGGACGGGCCCGCAGGCCCGACCTCATAGTTTCTTAACCGGTGCGACGCTCGTCAAAGCTGAGCGCGATAAAGCTGGGCATATGATCGCCCATGCCGACAACCTTGTTGTTGTCGCCGCGTCCGCGATCGGAACGTCCCCGGCCACGACCACCGCCTGATTTTGGCTGCTTGGTCTCTTCGCGCCGCGGTTTAGCTTCGGTCTTGGCTTCAACGGGCTGCTCCACGACCTCTTCTTTGGCTTTGCGCGGCTTGGCCTTGGCGGGTGCCTTCTCCGGCTTTTCTTCGTCCGATTTGCGGGGCTCCGAAGGTTTCACCGGATTCTCGACCCGTGGAATTTCCTTTTGGATCAGCTTTTCAACCGCATCAAAGTTCTTTTCGTCACGCGGCGTGCAGATGGTAAAGGCTTTGCCGTCACGACCTGCGCGGCCGGTGCGGCCAATGCGGTGGACATAGTCTTCGGCATGGCCAGGTACGTCAAAGTTGAACACATGGCTGACGCTTGGAACATCCAGACCGCGCGCGGCAACGTCTGAGGCAACCAAAATGCGCAATTCGCCGTTGCGGAATGAATCCAGCGTCTTAGTGCGCTGGGATTGGTCCAGATCACCGTGGATTGGGGCCGCATCATACCCGTATTTCTTCAACGATTTCGCGGTGATATCCACGTCCGTCTTGCGGTTACAGAAGATGATCGCGTTGGTGCAGGCATCGCCTTCGTTTTCGATCAACGCCCGCAGTGCTTTGCGCTTTTCGCTGCCTTCGCGGTCGCGACGGCTGGCTTTGAACATCAGAACCTGCTGTTCGATGGTCTCGGACGCGGTCGCTTGGCGGGCCACTTCGATGCGGGCCGGAGCCGACAGGAAAGTGTTGGTAATGCGCTCGATCTCAGGCGCCATCGTTGCTGAGAAGAACAGCGTCTGGCGCGTAAAGGGTGTGAGCGAGAAGATCCGTTCGATGTCGGGGATAAAGCCCATATCGAGCATCCGGTCAGCTTCGTCCACCACCATGATCTGAACGCCGGTCAGCAACAGCTTGCCGCGCTCAAAATGGTCCAGCAAACGGCCCGGTGTAGCGATCAGAACGTCAACGCCCCGGTCGATCAGCAGATCCTGCTCCTTAAAGCTGACGCCACCGATCAACAGCGCCTTGGTCAGCTTGAGGTGTTTGGAATAGGTGTCAAAGTTCTCAGCCACTTGCGCCGCGAGTTCGCGGGTGGGGCAGAGTACAAGGCTGCGCGGCATGCGGGCGCGGGCGCGGCCACGCGCCAGAAGCGACAGCATCGGCAGGGTGAAACTGGCGGTTTTGCCTGTCCCGGTCTGGGCGATACCCAAAACGTCTTTGCCTTCAAGTGCCGGGGGAATCGCCCCAGCCTGAATTGGGGTCGGAGATTCATAACCCGCTTCGGTGACGGCTTTCATCACCTTTGGGTTAAGGTTCAAATCGGAAAATTTTGTCATGTGTATCCGTGGTTTACGGACACGTCCGGCCCGTAGCGTATGGTGGGGTCGGGCCCGTTCGGCCCCGCGGTTTGCCGCAGTTGCGACCCACGGGCGGTGTGTAACGAAAAACCCCATGGGGGTCAATCAAAGCCCGGATTTCATGGGGGATTGTCCCTTTTCCGGCAACACTTGGCCGGTTTGGGAGAGATTTACGCGCGAATTTGCCCGTTACTTGCGCCAATCAGGGAAAATGCGTTTGCGCTTGGCATCAAGATCAAGATGGAGAACCCGCAGCAAATCATGTTGCCGCAAGCTTTCGAGCAACTCGGGACGCGCCAGGCAGACTTCGTCAAAGAAGCGCCGAAGGGCGGCCTCGCCACCATCCTCGATCAGGAACGAAAACAAGTCGTGCATCGAGAGGCCACCCGACCCGGCGTCGCGCGTGGGGTTCAGGTCACTGCGGTAAGAGCCCTTGTCCAGACGATAATCAAAGACTTTTTGCCAGCTGGCCCAATCCGTGATGTGCATGTGGCAGAGGTCGATACCGTGAAGCGCCACTTGTGGTGCGATTTCTTCGCCGTCGATGGTGCCGCGGTGGATACGGAACATCAGCGGACTTAAACCCGTGCGGACAAAGATTTTCCCGATGAAATGGCTGACAAAACCGCCTCGCATGTACTTGCCGAAACTCGGGTAGAGCTCTTGCTCTAATCTGCGCCGATCGACATCATTGCTCATCCAGCCTTTGCAATAGGTCGCGCTCGGGTCCAGACCATCTTGGCCGTCCGTGGCTAGCGCCTCTGCGGGATGCACACGGGCGCAGACCACGTCCGGGGCCAGATCCTCAAGCATTTCGTGCACAGGGCGATTGGGGCAGAGAAACTCATCCACGTCGATGTGTAGCAACCAGTCAAGGTCAGTCACAGTGGCATAGGTATGGGTGGCATTGACCGTCTGGCGGACCTGATGTTTCGCGGGCTTTTGGCGACCGCGGGCGGCCCAATAGTCGCCGTCTGTGCGTGTGACCGTAACTTGGGGGTGGGCCGCAAGTGCGGCCTCAGCGCGGGGATTGTGGTTGTCGAGATAGATGAACAGGTGATCCGCGCCCAGATCCAGATGGTAGGCCACGAAACTCAGCACCTCGCGGGCAGGGGCCTTGATCGTCGCAACGATCCCCCAGCGGGTCATGCCAGGCCTTTCAGCTTCATGCGCGCCTTGCGCATGTGTTTGATCCGTCGAAACACTGTGCCGGGATCGGCGTTCAGCTCTTCCATCAGGTGGTTGGCAAGCGGTGCGATGCCCATGTCCGTCAGGGCCAGCTCCCACACAGGTGCGATGATATTGACGTCCAACCCGCCCTTGTTCAGGGCAAACTTGTCCATCTGCATCGGCAGATTAGCCCGGATACGGTTGGCAAGCTCAAAAGGAACTTTGGGATCCAAGCCACTGTAAAGGCGCTCAAATTCATAAAGCTTCATCATGCCGAACAGCATGCGCAATGCCTGACCAACCTGTCGCTGAACGTCGGTTGCGCCGTGGTCTGCAAAGGTCATGATCGAGGACACTTTCCAGCGCATATCAAGCGCGTCAATCAGGTGCTCATGTTGCTCTTGCCACAGGCGCAGAAACAGCGGTGCCGCCTGAGTGGGGCCGTCTTTCTTGCGCAGGTTGGCGATCAGCATGGCGTTGAGATAGGCCAGTTCCGTGTTGCCAACGAATTCTTCGGCAATGGCACGACGTTTGGTGGCCCAGCTTGAGCCTTTCATCGGCTCGCCTTCCTTCCAGGCGGTCGCAGTGTCTGGCACGATACGGGCCTTGAGGGCTTCAAGATCAACGCCCAAAGGCGGCAGGTCTTCTTTGTAAAAGACAAAGGGTTTGCGGCGCACATTGTAGCGCTCGCTTAGCCCGATCAGGCCGTCGGAATAGGTCAGTGGATCGCTCGACATGCCGCATGATTGCACGGAGGTTTGCGCCGTGCAATCGCCCAGTGGGTCAGGCCATCATTTCCTTGGTGGCGGTCAGTTTGACGTCAGGATAATCGCGTTCTACCCGATCGATATCCCATTGCAGGCGGGTAAGGTACACCACGTCGCCATCATGGTCATAGCTGATGTGCTGCTTGTTCGAATCTGCAAATTTTTCAACTTCTTGTCGCTCGCCGCTCACCCAGCGCGCGCTGGTGAACTGGCTTTGTGAAAAGCTTACGGGCAGCCCGTATTCCAGCTCAATCCGGCTGGCCAGGACTTCGAACTGCAACTGTCCGACAACACCGACAATAAAACCCGAACCAATCATCGGTTTAAAAACCTTGGCGGCACCCTCTTCTGCAAACTGCATCAACGCCTTTTCAAGGTGCTTGGCCTTGAGCGGGTCGCCTGCACGAATGCCCTGCAGTAGTTCCGGCGCAAAAGACGGGATGCCAGTCACACGGATTGCTTCGCCTTCGGTCAGCGTATCGCCGATACGCAATTGGCCGTGGTTGGGAATGCCGATGATATCGCCAGCCCAGGCCTCTTCCGCCAGTTCGCGGTCCGAGGCGAGGAACAGGACGGGGTTCGAAATTGCCATTGGCTTCTTGGTGCGCACATGGGTCAGCTTCATGCCGCGTTTGAAGTGGCCGGACGCCATGCGCACAAAGGCAACACGGTCGCGGTGTTTCGGGTCCATGTTGGCCTGAACCTTAAACACGAACCCGGCAACCTTGGTTTCTTCCGGCGCGATCTTGCGGGGTTCTGCCGATTGCACCTGTGGTTCGGGACCAAAATCGCCAATTCCGGTCATCAACTCTTGAACGCCAAACGAGTTGATCGCCGAGCCGAACCAGATTGGGGTCATATGGCCCTCTAGGACCGCTTGCGGGTCAAGCTTGGGAAGCAGTTCACGCGCCATCTCAACCTCTTCAAGAAGTTGTTCTAACAGGTGTTCAGGCACATGCTTAGCCAGGTTGGGATCATCCAGCCCTTTGATTTCGACAGATTCAGCGACGACGTTCCGGTCAGACCGGTCCATTAGCTCCAACCGATCATTCAGCAGGTCATAACAGCCCATGAACTCGCGCCCCACACCGATAGGCCAGGAGGCAGGTGTCACGTCGATGGCGAGGTTTTCCTGAATCTCGTCGATAATCTCAAAAGTGTCGCGGCTTTCGCGGTCCATCTTGTTACAGAAGGTGAGGATCGGCAGGTCGCGCAGGCGGCAGACTTCAAACAGCTTTTGTGTCTGGCTTTCCACGCCTTTGGCCCCATCGATTACCATCACGGCCGCGTCCACAGCGGTCAGCGTGCGATAAGTGTCTTCGGAAAAGTCCGAGTGGCCGGGCGTGTCGACAAGATTGAACCGGTACTTGCCAAAATCGAACGACATAGCCGAGGCCGAAACCGAAATACCGCGGTCTTGTTCCATCTTCATAAAATCTGACCGCGTACGGCGTGCTTCACCTTTGGCGCGCACCTGTCCGGCCATCTGGATGGCGCCACCATACAGGAGAAACTTTTCCGTCAGGGTCGTTTTGCCCGCATCCGGATGCGAGATGATCGCAAAAGTGCGGCGGCGGGCGATCTCTGCCGGCAGGTCGGGGCGGTTCGGTTTCACGTCTAACATGTGCGCCGTATAATCGGGCGGGCGCAGGGGGGCAATACCAGTGATCGGTGTGGATTACTTGGACGAGGCGCGGCGCAAAAGCTCAACCGCGTCGGGCCGGTCAAGCAAGGTCTCGTTGACCTCATAAGCCTGATGGCGCGGACCGGAGTTGTGACCGGTCTGACTCTGGGTCAAAGCCTCTTTCAAGTCTTCAGGCAAAACCGGGCGGGTGCGGTGATCTGCTTCCATCGTTTCTGCCGAGATACCTTCGGCAAAAATGATCTGGTGTGTGTCAAACAACAGCTGGAAATAGTCGACATAGCCACCTTCGGCGATGCGCACAGTGTCACCGTTCACCAAGTGACGCGCCCGCACCAAAAGTTCAGAGCGTCCGGCACCAATATGATCGTGACGCTGATAGATGAAAAGACGGTGATCGGGGCTGACGCGAAGATCACCGGCGTTGTTCAGCGTGCCAGCCTTGATATGGATGGGGGCAAACTCGCCCGTAGCGCGCATGGTCACATGACCGACCCAACGAATTTCCTGAGCACCATCATCGCGGGTTAGAACGCGATCACCCGCGCGCAGCTTTTCGACCGGGCATTGTTCACCGGTTGCCAGCGTGATGCGGGTGCCACGCGTAAAGCTGACGCAAGCCATTTGGGCCATGCGAATACGTGCTGTGGCACGATCAATGCCAACAAGGGAATAGGGCAGTTTTTCACTCAATGGACTGAGAGGGGCGGCATAAATCTCGGTAATGTGCCCGTCTGCGTCGACCTCAACCAGAACAAGGATTTCAATGGTTTCACCCGTGGGCGGCATAACGGTCAGAACGCTGTCTGCGACAAGCGCTGCATTCGCGCCCCCCAGAGCGCTGTCTGATGCGATCCGGTAAATATCTGCTTCGCCCACCTGAATGGACAGGCTTTGCAAAGGTGCGTCATAATTCAGTTCGTAAACATCATCGGGCACCAGCTCTTCTGCGAAAGACAGCGTATCCCCAAGGTTTGCCCCATCCGTCACGCGCAACTGTTCGGCCCGGTAAACGGGCAACCGTTGCGACGGCTGGGATGCGGAAGGAAGGCTTTGGGACATTGGGTCTATTTCGTGGTTTGGTCTGGTTGCTTTGACCATAGCACAGAAAATGTGGCGCTTTGTGGCCTGTGCTTCGGCAATTTGCTGGCTCTGAGCTAAAAATGTGATTTACATGTGCAGAATTCAAGGAACAGGAGCGATATGATGGATTTGGGGATCAAAGGAAAGCGGGCATTGGTCTGCGCGTCATCAAAAGGGTTGGGATTGGCCTGTGCCACGGCTTTGGCCGAAGCGGGCGTTGATCTCGTGATGAACGCCCGCGGGTCAGAGGCGCTGGAAGCCGCCGCCGCCGATCTGCGCGGCCGGTTTGGTGTCTCAATCGACACTGTGGCCGTGGATGTGACCAGCGAAGAGGGGCAGGCCAAGCTGATCGAAGCCGCCCAAGGCGTTGATATTCTTGTGAACAATGCGGGTGGGCCGCCTCCGGGCATGTGGACGGATTGGGATCGTGACGACTTTGTCAGTGCTTTGGATGCCAATATGCTCACCCCAATTGCGCTAATGAAAGCGCTGGTGCCTGGAATGATCGACAAGGGTTGGGGGCGTGTTGTAAACATCACCTCGCAATCGGTCAAAGCCCCGATCGCGGTTCTGGGTCTGTCAAACTCGGCGCGTGCCGGCCTGACGGGGTACGTGGCTGGCATGTCGCGGCAAGTGGCACCCAACGGCGTTTGCATCAACAACCTCTTGCCCGGAAGCCACTCGACCGACCGCATTGACGGATTGGACACCGGTGTTGCCGCAAAGTCCGGCATCAGCTTTGACGAGGCACGTGCCGCCCGCCAAGCCACGATCCCTGTCGGGCACGATGGCAATCCGCGTGATTTTGGTGCCACCTGCGCCTTTATGTGCTCACAGTTTGCGGCCTTTATGGTGGGGCAAAACATCCTCTTGGATGGCGGAAACGTGAACGCGACATTGTAACGATGTCGCAAGGTTTTTCTTTGAAAGATCAGCTGTTTAATGTGGAAACCTTAAGCGATTTGGCGGCAGAATACTCTGCCGCCATTTCCGATTTTGATGGGGCAGCATTTCACCGCCAAGTGGTTGCGGGGCTTCAAGGGCGCGAATTGATGGAGCGTCTTGACTGGATCGCTGATTGTATCGAAGCGCGTTTGCCAACGTCCTTTTCAAACATGGCTCTGGCACTTGAGGCCGCGATGCCTGCTGAATTGGATCCGAGCTTGCAGGATGATGATTTTGGCCGATTTATCCATGCGGTACCGGGTATTCTGGCCGTGCGTCATGGGTTAGAGGCACATCGGGATCGCGCCTTGGACCTCATTCATGCGGCGACGAAACGGTTCTCGATGGAGTTTTACATCCGACCGTTTTTGAACCGATGGCCCGAGGAAACCTTTGCGCGTTTGGACCGCTGGGCAAGGGATGAAAACTACCACGTGCGCCGATTGGTCAGCGAAGGCACACGCCCCAAGTTGCCCTGGGCCAAGGCGATCACCACAAGTCCTTTGGATGTTCTGCCTTTGTTGGACCGTCTTCACGCTGATCCAACGCGTTACGTCACGCGGTCGGTCGCGAACCACCTGAATGATATTGCCAAAATCAATCCAGAAGCCGTGCTTGAGCGGCTTGCCTCGTGGCAAAAAGCCGAAGAGCAAGACGCGAAAGAGCTTCAGTGGATGACCCGTCATGCGCTCAGAACACTGGTGAAGCAAGGCCATCCCGGCGCGCTTGAAATGATGGGATATCGCGCTGATGCTGATATCCGTGTGGATCGTTTTGATCTGGGTTCAGACCATGTCGTCATCGATCAGTCTTTGGCCTTTGATGTCACTCTTGCAGGTCCTGTTGGAACGCCAGTGCTTGTGGATTACGTGTTGGGGTTTCATCGCCCAAGCGGCACGGAAGGGCGCAAGGTTTTCAAGCTGAAACAATCGGTTATTGGGAAAGATGGCACTCTGGCGCTGGCCAAATCTCATCGTCTCAAGGGAAATGCGACCACGTTTAAGCTGCATCCCGGACCGCATAAGGTGGCCTTGCAGGTTAACGGCCGCATTCTGGCTGAGCGTCCGTTTGACCTTGTGCCAGCTGATTGAGACGTGCTGGCGGCCCGCCCAAACCCTTGCAGCTTTTTGGGGGGGCTGGTAAGGCTTCTTAAAATTCCGATGGTTTTCATCGGACATTAGCGTGAGGCAGACGTGGCAGCAGGACCCCCCCGGCTCGAAATCCGGAATTTGAAACGGCGGTTTGGCGACCGGGACGTGGTCAACGATGTCTCGCTGACCATTCAACCGGGTCATGTGACCTGTCTGCTTGGGCCCTCTGGCTGCGGCAAATCCACGACATTGCGGATGATTGCCGGCGTCGAAATGCAGGACTCAGGTGAGATCTATGTCGATGGCAATCTGATCTGTGACACAGTGTTTCGGGTTCCGCCCGAACGTCGCCATATCGGTCTGATGTTTCAGGATTTTGCGCTGTTCCCTCATTTGACTGTGGCCGACAACGTGGCTTTTGGCCTTAAAGGGACCAAAGATTCCAAACGCGCGAGGGTCGAGGAATTGCTGTCCAAAGTTGGCCTGAGCTGGGCTGTGGATAAGTTCCCGCATGTTCTGTCTGGCGGTGAGCAGCAGCGCATTGCACTGGCCCGCGCCTTGGCGCCACGCCCGCGTATCATGCTTATGGATGAGCCATTCTCGGGGCTGGACAATCGCCTGCGAGATGACATCCGCGATGAGACCCTGTCGGTGCTAAAAGAAGAAGACACCGCCGTGCTGCTGGTCACCCACGAGCCGGAAGAGGCCATGCGCATGGCCGATGAAATTGCTTTGATGCGCGACGGAAAGATCGTTCAACAGGGGGCGCCCTATAACATCTACAACGCGCCAATCGACAAGGCTGCTCTGGGCTTTTTCAGCGATATCAATGTGATCCGCGGCGTAAGCAATGGTGCTCTGACTGAAACACCCTTTGGACGGTTCCTCACCCCAGGGCTTAAAGACGGCGAAGATGTCGACATCGTCATCCGTCCTCAACACCTGAAATTGGACTTTGATCGGGGCGGCAAAGGACCTGCGCCAACGCCAACAGATGGTGTGGCAGCACGAGGCATTGTTGAGCGCGCGCGCTTTATGGGCAACGAAAGCCTTGTAGAGTTCCGCATGGATTATGACGGCTCAATGCTGAAAGTGACGGTCCCAAACGTGTTCCTACCAGCGGAAGGAACGCCCTTGTGGCTTACGATCCGGCGCGACCGGTGTTTCGTTTTTCCTGCGTCCTGAATTTCAAGCAGTTTCAAATGCCTGAGGCGTAATCCTCAAGTCTTTTTCCGGGTTCGTCGACAAACAAGCCGGGCAAAACCTGCACGTTCTCAAACTGGTCTGCACGCAGCGTGGCAAAGCTGTCTTGCGTATCGCACCACACAAGGCAGGTCCAGACACGCCCCCAGTAGTCCAGCTTAAGAGGTCGCACATCCCGTGTCGCGCCGTCCTGCATCGCTATGCGCAGTTTCTGACGCATGCGAATGGCATTGCGCAAGACGCCTAGAAACCTGAACCCATGTGCGGCATCGGCGAAGGGATAGATCGCAAAGCCAAAGGATTTCGGGGCGCCATGGCGGTCTTCGGGTAGAACCGCGTCGATCTTGGCGCTTAGGCTTTCGGCAGCGTCTTTCAATTCGCCCTCCACACCGTTACCGACCGCCGCCAACCCCAGATGCAGGGCCTCAAGTTCGGTCTCGGTTAGATTCAGTGGGGGCAGGGTGATGGCAGCCCTCGCAGAGTAGCCGAGGCCACGTTCCCCTTCGACGGGAACCCCGCTGGCGGCCAGCGTGTCCATATCGCGGTAAATGGTGCGCACCGACACGCCAAGGTCGCGGGCAAGGTCTTCGGCCCGGTGCAAACGGCCATCTTTCAGGATCTGGATCAGGTCATATAGGCGGTCTGAACGTTTCATCAGGTGATTCTCTGTTGTTTTTTGCCCATTACTGACAAAAACCTGTCAACTGACAAGCTGTTGACATCGCGCACGCCGAAAACCGCCGAAAAAGGGTGGGATTGGGCTGATTTGGCGCTTTCCGTTCCCTCTGTGACGATTTATCTAGGTCAGGTCATTTAACCGGGGCCCGCGCAACGCGGTTCCGACGCTAAGGAGAACCATCATGGGTTTGGGAAATATTGGCCTGCCGGGCCTTCTGCTGATCGCTGTTGTTGTACTGGTCCTGTTTGGACGCGGCAAAATCTCGTCGCTGATGGGCGAAGTGGGCAAAGGCATCACGTCGTTCAAAAAGGGTATCAACGAGGGTCAGGAAGAGCTGGAGCAGGAAGCTGCCGACGCCGCCAAGGACGTGACCCCAGAAGAAGACAAAGACAAAGTCTAATACCTAAGGGGCTGAAACGCCATGTTTGATCTCGGGATGACCGAGCTTCTGGTGATCGGCATTGTTGCGCTGATCGTTGTGGGGCCAAAGGATTTGCCGGTACTGTTCCGGCAAGTCGGAAAGTTTGTCGGCAAGGCCAAGGGAATGGCGCGCGAGTTTTCCAGCGCCATGAACCAGGCCGCCGATCAGGCGGGTGTCAAGGATGTGACCGATACGCTGAAAAGCACATCGGATGCCTTTAGCAAAGCCGCGAACCCGATGAAGGCCACGCGGGATGCTGCCAATGACGCGCTGAAATCAGTCACGGATCTCGGGATTGACCCCACAAGCAACACTGGAAAACTGGCGGCGGATCGCGCTGAAAAGGCCAAGAAAATTCAAGAGGCCACGGCCAAAAAGGCGCAAAAGCGTCTGGACGCCGAAGAGCAAGCGCGCCTGGACGCCGAAGCCAAGGCCGCTGAAGAGGCCGCAGCAGAGGCCAAGGCCCGCGCTGAAGCTGCGCGGGCGGCGACAGCAGAGGCAGCAGACTCTGAGGATACGACCTCTAAGGGCAAAGCATGAGCAATACAGAAGAGATCGAAGACAGCACCGCGCCGCTGATCGAACACCTGGCTGAACTGCGCACCCGGCTTATCCGCTCGGTGCTGGCATTGGTGGTGGGGATCAGCATCTGCTTTATCCCAATTGGTGGCGATTTCATCGCGGTTCATATCCTGAACTTCTTGCTGTCGCCGATTGAGCAATCCCTGCGCGCCTTGGGTGATCCGTCTCCGACGCTGCAATATACCTCACCGCAGGAATACCTGTTCACGCTTTTCAGAATTTCGATGGTGTTTGGCTTTGCGATGGCGTTTCCGGTCATTGCCTTTCAGATGTGGCGCTTTATTGCGCCGGGCCTGTATCGCAATGAAAAAGGCGCGTTCCTGCCGTTTGTAATCGCTTCGCCGTTCATGTTTATCCTTGGTGCGAGTTTTGCACACTTGGTTGTGACACCCTTGGCGATGGCCTTTTTCCTGGGCTTTGCTGACGTTAGCTCGATCTTTGCCAATCTCTTGTCTTCAGCCACGCCAGACGTGCCTGCAGACGCCGTGGTGGTCCCCGAAACCCAAGAGGGGATCAAGGTCACTTTCTTTGGTAAGGTCAACGAAAGCCTTGATATTACGCTGAAATTCATCATGGCCTTTGGCCTGTGTTTCCAGCTTCCGGTGCTGTTGACGCTGATGGGCAAGGCCGGTCTGGTCAGCGCTGCAGGCCTTGGCAGCGTGCGCAAATACGCGATGGTTGGCATTTTGATGCTGGCCGCATTGGTGACGCCTCCAGATGTGGTGACGCAGCTTATTCTCTTTGTTGTGGTCTATGGCCTGTACGAGATTTCGATCTTCATGGTCGCACGAGTCGAAAAGGCTCGGGAAAAGAAATTGCGGGCCGAGGGGCTGTGGTTCGACGATGATGATGACGAGGACGAGGACGAAGATCCTTTGATGAAAGAGTTTGACGAGGACGAGGCTGACGAGACGCCCAAGTCCTGATCTGCCAAGCATTGAGCGAAACAGCGCGTCGGTTCTTCCGGCGCGCTTTTCATTTGGTGCCCCTCTTGTTGGACGCCGCAGAACATGCTTTGAAGCGCAGGCAGTACGGAGACGACCATGACCCAAGATGCCCTTGAACGTATCGCCAATGCCCTGGAACGCATGTCACCTGCGCCGCTTGGTGCACCGGACTTTACCGGGGCTGAAGCCTTTGTCTGGCATGTGGACCCTGATCGGCTTGAACCTGTCACGCGGGTGAACCGGGTGGATGTGTCCTTGTTGATCGGGGTGGATCGGTCGCGTGACACGTTGCTGGAGAACACGCTGCAATTCGCACGGGGTCTACCGGCAAACAACGCCCTGTTGTGGGGCGCGCGTGGGATGGGGAAATCCTCGTTGGTGAAATCGGTGCATGCCGAGGTTCTGAAGCAGGATCTGCCGCTTAAGATTGTTGAGTTGCAGCGCGAGGACCTGCCCAGTGTGGCGCGGTTGCTGAACCTTTTGCGCGGGCGCGCCGAGCGGTTTCTGCTGTTTTGCGATGACCTCTCGTTCAGCCATGATGACCAGCACTATAAATCGCTCAAGGCCGTGCTGGACGGTGGTATAGAGGGGCGGCCAGAGAATGTGGTGTTTTATGCCACATCGAACCGTCGCCACCTGATGCCACGGGACATGATTGAGAACGAGCGATCTAGCGGGATCAACCCTTCAGAGGCCGTCGAAGAAAAGGTGTCTCTGTCTGACCGGTTTGGGTTGTGGCTGGGCTTTCATCCCTGTTCTCAGGACGAGTATCTGGACATGATCCGGGGCTATTGCCGGGCCTATGGGGTCGAGATTGACGAAGACACGCTCTGGGCTGAGGCCATTGAATGGCAAGCCACGCGCGGGGCCCGTTCGGGTCGCGTGGCCTGGCAATACTTTACAGACCTCGCGGGTCGCCGTGGAGTAACCTTGTCCGAAAGCTGAGAGGCTGGCTCAGGTCATTCGAGGTAGGGGATCGGGTCGACCGAGTCGAAGCCTTTGCGCACTTCGAAATGCACAAAACTGTCGCCTGAGGGCACTTTGGCAAGGCTTTGACCGCGCTTGACGCTGGCGCCTTTTTTCACGCTGACGTTGTCGACATTGTAATAGACTGTCATCAGGTTGTTGTCGTGGCGCACGACCACGATCTTGACGTTGTCCGCATCGGTGGTGATGGCCGCGACTTTGCCGTTTGCGGCCGCCTTGACCGCAGAGCCTGCGGGTGCCGAAATATCGATGCCGTTGTTTTTACCCTTGGAATAGGGGCGAATGATGCTGCCATCCACCGGATAGTCCATTTGAGCGGTCGAGGTTTGCGTTGCGCCGAGGTCCGGAGATTCTGGCTTATCGACCGTGGCACTGGGCTCGGGCAGCGGTTTCGTCGCGCTTGGCGGTGTTGGGGTTGGTGAGCCCTGGCCCGGCGCCGTGGTGGTTGCTGCGGCCGCGGTTCCAGCAGCACTGCCCGAACTGGGCGCTGCGGCTGGGGGAATGAGCAGGATCTGATTTTCGCGGATGGTGAAGTCGCTGTTGAGCCCGTTCCATTCGGCCAACGCGCGCGGCGTGACATTGTAAAGCCGCGAGATGGTAAAGGCAGTCTCGCCGCGTTTCACTTTATGGCGGATGGGCTCAAACCCGGTTTCACCCTTGGGGGCGTTCTTCGGAGCAGGCTGGAGCGGTTCGCTGTCAACACGCGGGGCCGCTGCGGAACTGTCGTTGATCGCGCCGCCGGCCAGCGCTGCGATGTCAACGTCCGATGGCGCTGTGACAACGCCAGAGCCTCCGGTCGCCGCCGACGGTTCCGAGACGCGATAGGGCAGGGCAATGACCTCGCCCTGGCGCAGCGTGTCTTCCGGACGGATACCGTTGTATTTTGACAGGTCGGCGACCGGCACGTCGATGCGGTTCGCCACATCGGTCAGCGTGTCGCCACGCCGGGCCACGGCAACCTGATAATTGGGATAAGAAATAATGCCGCGTTTGTCGGGGCGGGGCCGCGTTGCCGTTGCGGTCTGAGCCGCGCCAGTCGTGTCTAGGTCGGCGCCAAAGCCGCCACGCAAGTCATAATCCAGCCCGTCTTCGCAGGCGACCAATGCGCTGAGCGCCGCGCCTGCCAAAAGCACGCGGGCCATTTTCCGACTCATTACCGGATGTGCCATCTCGATGTCCTCAATTGCCAACTTACGAAAGGATTCCGCCGTTGGCGTGGTTTACTCTTTACCAGGAAACGGGCGTTTTCGCCTCTTGTAGGCTTGGGTATGCCCCAAATCAGTTGTCCGGCGCAAGCCCTTCGACCAATGGCACAAAGCGCACGGGGCGCATTTCGTCATAGTCAAAACCACTCTCGTGGCGCACCACGCGGATCATACTTTGCACTGTGTCGGACTGGCCAACAGGTACAACCATGATGCCGCCGACCTTTAGTTGTTGCAGCAAGGGCCCCGGCGGGTCCTCGGCCGCGGCGGTGACGATAATGCGGTCAAACGGCGCCTGATCTGGCAGACCAAAGCTGCCGTCCGATGTAAAAGCCGTGATATTGGCAAGGTCCATCGCCTCAAAGATCGCCCGCGCTTCGCGGACCAACCGTTTGTGTCGGTCCACCGTGTAAACGCGGCGCGCCAACTGGCTGAGGATCGCCGCCTGATAGCCCGAGCCGGTGCCCACTTCGAGAACCTTGTCACGGGGCGAGATATCCAGTGCCTGCGTCATGAGCCCCACCACCGAGGGCTGCGAGATTGTCTGTCCGCAGGCAATCGGCAAAGGTGTGTCTTCATAGGCGCGGTCGGCAAAAACACCCCGGACAAATGGCCCGCGATCGATGCGCTCCATCGCGGTCAGAACGCGCGGATCCGTCACCCCTTTGGAGCGCAACGCAAACAGGAACTGCATTTTGCGTTCGGCAAGGCTGTGGGCGTCGGTCATTCGATGGCTTTCAATGCGTCCAGAGTGTCGTGGGCTGTCAGGTCCGCGCGCATTGGCGTGACCGAGATATAACCGTCGAGATTTGCCGCCGCGTCCGTGCCGGGCGCCGTCATGATCCGTTGGTTGCCGCCTTTGATCCACAAAAAGCGCCGCCCCGACGGCGAGTTGTGCGGCTCAACGCTGAAACAGGTGTCGCGGCGAAACCCTTGGGTTGCCAGTTTTACGCCCTTGACGTTGTCAGCCAACACAGGAGGGAAATTCACATTGTAAAACAGGCGGTAATCGGCGTTTTCCTTGGGCGTGGCCGCAAGGATTTTGCGCACAGTTTCGGCCCCATGTCGGGACGCTGCCTCAAAGGGATCGTCAATGTCATAGTTTTCCGGCCCGAGGTACTGGCTGAGCGCGATAGAGGGGACGCCCTGGAGTGCGCCTTCCATTGCGGCTCCAATCGTGCCGGAATACAGCGTGTTTTCCGCTGAGTTATTGCCCCGGTTCACGCCCGACAGGATCAGGTTAGGAGGGGTGTCTTTCATCACGTCGTGGATGCCCACAAGCACGCAATCTGCCGGGCTGCCTTCGGTGGCAAATCGGCGCTCGCCCATCTTCGAGACCATCATTGGGTGGGTGTAGCTGATGCAATGCCCAACACCGGATTGTTCAAACGCAGGGGCAACGGTCCAAACCTCGCCCGCGTCACCTGCAATCTTGGTCGCAATCGCATGCATGACCGCGAGGCCCGGCGCGTTGATGCCGTCGTCATTGGTGATGAGAATGCGCATGTTTTGCCCCTGTCTGCTCTTGCAACGTGTCTATGCGAGCAGGGGCGTCGGGGCAAGCATTGGCTGAGAAGGACGAGCCTCTTCGCGAGCAGGGGTGCCCCTTGCGCCTTGGCGAGGCTGCCGAACCTTATGCGGTCCGGCCCGTATCGATCAGAGGTCCAGTTCGGTGATCAGGCGTTGGGCTTCGTCGCGCGGATGTGTCAGCGCGTCTTTGTCTTGTCCGGGGAAGAACCGCGCACGTGTGCCGGTGGGCATCTCGGCGGGCTGTACCACGGACACACGCGGTCCGGTCTTAACGCTTTCCGCCTGCCAGCTTTTGGCCAGCGCGATTTGAGCGGCCTTGGTGGCGCCGTATGAGCCAAAGAACTTGGCGCCGCCACGTGGGTCGTCAAAGAACACTGCATGTCCTGTCTCGCCCAAAAGCGGGGTCAGGAAGGGGATCAGAACGCCCATCGCCGTGACGTTGATCGCCACAGACTTGTCCCAGTCTTTTTCCGAGATGTGGCCGGCGGGTGTCAGCGGCGCGCCATGTACGGCAGCATGGACCCACAGATCCACCTTGCCCCAACGGTCATGGATCGAGCGACACAGTTGCGCCATCGCATCTTTGTTGATGATGTCCATTGGTGCCAGGGTGGCTTTGCCGCCTTTGGCCTGAATGCGGTCATCCAACTCCTCAAGCGCGCCGGTCGTGCGGGCGACGGCAACGATGTGATAGTCGGGGGCGAGGGCTTCGGCCATCGCGGCGCCAAGGCCACGCGACGCGCCCATGATAAGTGCGATCTTTTCGGTCATGCCCCCATGTGCGGCGTTCCGGTGGCAAGGTCAAGGGGGAAGCCACGCACGTCTGGGGCGCAAATGTCTGGCATCGAAAAAAATCAGGATGGCGCAGGATCACAATACTCACGTTTGCCAAGGGGCTAACTGAATGGCGTTGAGCCATCAGGAGTAATTCATGATCGAAGTCATTCTAGTAGGTGGGGTTATCATTAGCCTGACGTGGGCTGTTGTCGGCAGCCACGTCAAACCCAAGCCTCAACAGCCACGTTCAAATAGGCCGAAGCCAGCCAAACCGGAAACAAGGAAGAGGCAACAAGCGGGGCAGACTCGTGCGCGACAGAAAATCGCGCCGCGCCCTGTCCAATCTGAGCTTACGGGGCGCGTTTATGTCATTGATGGCGATACGATCGTGATCCGGGGTGCCAAGATACGTCTGGCGGGAATTGATGCCCCCGAAATCGACGAACCTTACGGTCAAAAGGCCAAATGGGCGATGGTCAGGATGTGCAAAGGACATGTTGTGACCGCAAGGCTGAATGGCGAAACAAGCTTTGACCGCTATGTCGCCACCTGTTTTCTGCCAGACGGCCGGGATCTTGCGGCAGAGATGGTGCGGGATGGGCACGCCGTGGATTTGCCTTACTTTTCTGGCGGCAAATACCGGCACCTTGAGCCTCCCGGAGCAAAGCGCAGGCTGGTGCGCTACACCTTCACCAACCAGCGCCGTGCCTAAGAAGGCATTTCCAGCGTCAGCTCTTTGCCGCCGCGCAACAGAACTACGCGGGTCTCGTCAATGCCGACCACCGTTCCGACGCTGGACTTTTGACCTTGCTTCGCAGTGATAACCCTGCCAGATGGCAGCATGATCAGTGCCCGCATTGTGGTGGCTCCGCCCATGATCCCGATCAGGGTCAGGGTGTCGCGTTTCAGCGCACCTTGCTGGGTGGCCATTTCGGCCACGGTGTTCGGGGTGTCGTTGCTCATGAGATACCTGTGTTCGCTGACCCGGATATGGGGTCGAGGCGGGCAGGTATCAGGGGGGCGCGCGGAAGAAAAGAGTGCCTGCTCCTGTCGTCGGCGGGTTCTTGCCGCACTGCAGCATTGCTGGTGGATTTTAGACGTTACCGCGTGGCCGGATTACAGTTTGTAAGTCTGTGTGCGATTTGAAAGGTAAGCAATTGCCTCTTCGGGGATGGGCTGGCCCAGCGGCAAATACAGCGCGCGGGTGCCTTCGTATCGGAATGTATCCGGGTAGAGGTTGCGCACCTGCTCCAGAAGATCTGTGCGACAGATGACAAACAGGCCGATCTCTTCAGCGTGTTTTGGTTTCCAGTCGATGCGCAGCGTGGTGCCTGTCTTGGTCAGGAACGACGGCTCGCCCCACTTCAGGTCTTCGGTCAGAGGCGCAACGTCCGGGTTGGTTGCGGCGGTGTCGTGGATGATCTGGCGGAGGGTATAAAAGCGGGTTTGCGCAAGCTCTGGCCACGTCTCGACGACGTTTTGAATTGGGTCTGAAAGAGCCGGGAGGCTCACTCGGCGGCCTTCATCTCAAAGCCTTTGTTCAGCATGTCTGCTGGCTCAACCGGGTATTCGCCTGAGAAACAGGCATCGCAATACTGCGGGCAAGAGGCGTCACGGCCGGACGCTTCACCCACGGCGCGATAGAGCCCGTCGAGCGAAATGAACTTGAGGCTATCCACCGCCAGATGTTCTGCCATTTCGTCTTCGGTCATCGTGGCCGCCAACAGCTTGTCGCGTTGTGGCGTGTCGACGCCATAAAAGCAGGGCCAGGCCGTGGGGGGCGAGGCAATGCGGAAATGCACTTCTGCCGCGCCCGCATCAAGGATCATTTCTTTGATCTTGCGGCTGGTGGTGCCACGCACAACCGAGTCATCCACAAGAATCACGCGTTTGCCACGGATCAGCGATCGGTTGACGTTCAGCTTGAGACGCACACCCATGTTGCGGATCTGCTCGGTCGGCTCAATAAAGGTCCGGCCCATGTATTGGTTGCGGATAATGCCCATGCCAAAGGGAATGCCGCTCTCATGGGCAAAGCCGATCGCAGCTGGGGTGCCGCTGTCCGGCACGGCGCAGACCAAATCCGCGTCGACGGGGTTTTCACGGGCAAGTTCCACACCGATCTGGCGGCGGGTCTCATAGACCGACTGCCCGCCGATGATGGAATCAGGGCGCGAGAAGTAGACGTGCTCGAAGATACAGAATTTGGAAGGTTGAGGACGGAAGGGGAACGATGACTCTACTCCGCCATCTTCGGTGATGACCACCATTTCACCGGGTTTGATCTCGCGCAGGTATTCGGCGCCGATGATATCAAGACCGCAGGTTTCCGAGCTGAGCACCCAGCCTTCGCCGAGGCGGCCAAGAACCAGCGGGCGGACCCCGTGGGGGTCGCGCACACCGATCAACTTGGTGCGGGTCATCGCGACAACTGAAAACGCGCCTTCAACGCGTCGCAGGGCGTCTTCCATGCGTTCGGGGATGTTGCGCTGCAGGGACCGTGCCATCAGGTGGATGATGCACTCTGAGTCGGACGAAGATTGAAAGATTGATCCGCGTTCAATCAACTCTTTGCGCAGGGCTTCGGCATTCGTGATGTTGCCGTTATGGGCGATTGCGGCTCCGCCCATTGAAAACTCGCCAAAGAAGGGCTGGACGTCGCGGATGGCTGCGCCTTTGGACCCGGCAGTGCTGTAACGCACATGCCCGATCGACAAGGGACCGGGCAGGGTTTTCATCAGGCTTTCTTTGGTAAAGTTGTCACGCACATAGCCAAAGCGGCGGGCATTGTTGAAACCGTGTTCGGGATGGTGGCAAACGATGCCTCCGGCTTCCTGACCTCGGTGTTGCAGGGCGTGTAAACCAAGGGCGACGAAGTTGGCAGCATCCTTGAGGCCAATGACGCCAAAAACGCCACACTCCTCTTTCAGCTTGTCATCATCAAACGGGTGGGCAGGCGGCATATGCTTGGACAAGGCGAGTGGCTCCGAATCCGTGTTGGCAGGCTTGCGCCTCTCATAAGGGGTTGCGCGCCATATGTCACGAAAGGATCACATCCGAAAGTGTCGCGAATGTCGCTGGCGGGAATTTGGCCGAAAAATGATGTGCTTGTGCTGAGGGCGCACTATCTTGATGCAAAGCAAAGAAAGACCAAGAAACAGGAGTGCACAGCATGATCCGAAACCTGACTTGTAGTTTGATGATGGTCGGCGCGCTGGCCGTGCCCGGAATAGCCGTGTCCGAGACACCGAAGTTGATTGTGCAAATCACCGTGGATGGACTGCGCGGTGACCTGCTGCACCGCTACATGGACAGTTTCGGCCAAGAGGGCTTTCGACGCCTGATCGACAATGGCGTCTGGTACACGGATGCCCATCACATGCATGCCAATACCGAAACCATCGTTGGTCATGCGACGCTCGCCACAGGGGCGCATCCCTCTGAGCACGGCATGATCGGCAATGCCTGGTTTGACCGTTCAGACGGGCGACTGGGCTATAACATCGAGGATGAGAATTATCCTTTGTTGCCGTTGCCGGGATTTGGCGGCGATGGGATTCAGGTGGATCCTTCTCAGGCGGCTGCGGGCACTGATGGGCGCTCGCCGGTCAATATCCTGGCGTCGACTTTTGGGGATGAGCTTTACAAAGCAAACAATGGGCGCTCCAAGGTGATCGGAATTTCCGGCAAGGACCGCTCAGCTGTAGCCATGGCGGGACATGTGGGCAAAGCCTATTGGATGTCGACGTCAACCGGCGCGTTTCAAACCAGCAGATTTTATCACGACGCCTATCCCGAGTGGGCTGCGGCGTGGAATGCGGCCAAGCCTGCGGATGCGATGGCGGGCAAGGCATGGGACTTACAGAGCCCGCTGGACAGCTACCTTTTGGCAGAAAATGATGACCGCCCCTATGAGACGGACCTCAAAGGCTTTGGCCGCACCTTTCCACATCCCTATGGCGCCCCAGAGGATGGCATTTACTATACGCAGGTTCTGGTAAGTCCCTTTGGCGACGTGTTGACGGCTGAGTTTGCCAAGGCCGCTTTGGTTGGCGAAGACCTCGGCCAAGACAAATATACTGACTACCTTTCAGTCAGCTTTTCCGGCGTGGATGCCACCAACCATTTCTTTGGGCCTTCAAGCCTTGAGAACGAAGAGGTTGTGCGTGCCTTGGATCGCACGCTCGCGGAGTTCCTGAGCTTTGTTGACAGCGAAGTGGGCGCATCCAATGTGCTTTATGTCTTGTCTGCGGATCACGGAATGCCGGAGTTTGCCGAGTTCATGCAGGAACAGGGTCATGTGGTGCACCGCAACACCAACGATGGCTTGAAAACCGAGTTGAACACTGGGCTTGCTGATGCGTTTGGTGTGGATCAGGCTATCAAGGATATTTTTCGCCCCTACATCTATCTGGATCACGAGGCCATTGCCGCGGTTGGCGCTGATACCCGGGCAATAGAGCGGTTTATCGTTGATCAGCTTCTGGCGACTCCCGGAATTGCCATGGCCATGCCTTCGGTGCCTTTTGATGAGCAGCGTGGGGATTATCTTGAAGAGTCGATCCGGCGCAATTTTCACCCGCTGCGGTCGGGTGATATCTATGTCGCTCAAGCGCCGTATTCCTTCCTTATGGACGATGGGCCCATCGGGGTGATGCACGGCTCGCCGTGGCGCTATGATACCCACGTGCCGGTGATCTTTTCGGGTCCAGGGATCAAACCTGCGATTGTTGCGCGTCAGATTGCGACCGTGGATGTGGCTGTCACGTTGGCCGCGATGTTTGGTACAACCATGCCAAGCGGGGCGGCGGGTCAGGTTCTGGAGGACGTGTTTAGCCGCCCCTAGGCACTGTAACCCCCAAGAATAGTAAAAGCCCGCGGTATCAGCGCGGGCTTTTGTATTTGAGGGTAGGAACGATTGCCTATTCGCAGCTGCCCACCAGATCCTCATATTGCTGGGTGATCCAACCCAGCGCCTGCGCCGGGTCGCGTTCTTCGATCTGGCCTGTGATGCGGCTAAAGACCTTGGCTGACCGGCTGTCGTCCACCATTGGGAATGTCTGTGAGGTTGCCACGGTCTCGTAAACGAAAAATGCAATGGCGACCAACAGGATGCCGCGCAGAACTCCGAACAAGAACCCCATGCCCTGATCCAATCCGCCGAGCGCCGAGCGCTGGACGAGGGAAGAGAACAATGGTGTGAACAGTGAGACAACGACCAGTGCCAGTGCGAACACTGCCGCAAAGGACGCGATCACTGACAATTCGCAGCTTTCGCCCAGAAAATCGCCGACGACCGGGATCTCTTTGACCAGAGGCACGACGCGTGGCGCAAAGATGAATGCAAGCACAGCGGCAGCGATCCATCCCACGATGGCCATGCCCTCGCGCACAAGCCCCCGGCTATAGGCCAGTAGGGCCGAGACGATGATGACACCAGCCACCACGCCGTCAATCAGTGTAAAACCTTCCATGCGCTTTCCGTATCCTTGAGCCCACCTGGGCCTTAACCTGCACCAAACACCTCACCAACAAAAGTGGTCAAATCTCCCATTCGGTTCAGCGATATGCCGCTGGTTTCCGGAGTCTTGCCACCTTTCGGAGCGATTGCGGACGTGAAACCAAGTTTTTGCGCTTCTTTCAACCTGTTTTCTGTCTGGCCGACCGCCCGAAGGGCACCTGAGAGGCTGATTTCGCCAAAAACAACAGTGTCAGCGGGCAAAGCAGCATCTTCCCGCGCAGACAAAAGGGCGGCTGCCACGGCGAGATCGGCGGCGGGTTCATTGATTTTCATGCCACCGGCCACGTTCAGGTAGACGTCCAGCCCGGTAAAGGGGACGCCACAGCGCGCTTCCAAAACCGCCAGGATCATGGCGAGGCGTCCACTGTCCCATCCCACAACGGTGCGCCGGGGTTGAGAGTGTGGAGAGGGCGCAACAAGGGCCTGCAGTTCGATCAGGACTGGGCGGGTGCCTTCGATCCCGGCAAAGACCACGCTTCCAGGGCTGGGTTCCCCTCGGTCCGAGAGGAACAGCGCCGAGGGGTTGGTGACCTCGGCCAAACCTTTGCCGGTCATCTCGAAAACGCCAATCTCGTCAGCAGGACCAAAGCGGTTCTTGACCGCGCGCAGGATTCTGAACTGGTGGCCTCGTTCGCCCTCAAAGTAGAGAACGGTGTCGACCATGTGTTCGACCACGCGGGGGCCGGCAATCTGACCTTCCTTGGTGACGTGCCCCACAAGGATCACGGCCATATTCTTGCGTTTGGCAAAACTTGTCAGCTCATGCGCGGCTGCGCGCACCTGTGAGACGCTGCCCGGCGCGCTGCCG
Source organism: uncultured Shimia sp. (assembly GCF_947498095.1). Taxonomy (GTDB): domain Bacteria; phylum Pseudomonadota; class Alphaproteobacteria; order Rhodobacterales; family Rhodobacteraceae; genus Shimia. The sequence continues at coordinate 311,507 of NZ_CANMJE010000002.1, forward strand.
ACGTTGTCGGACCACATAGTCTGGATGGAATCAATGATGGCCAGTTGCGGCTTTTCGGCCTCGAGCGTGGTCAGGATATCGCGCAGATTGGTCTCGGTTGCCAATTGCACGGGCGCCGAGGTCAAATCCAGCCGTTGCGCCCGCATGCGGACCTGAGCGCTGGCCTCTTCGCCCGACACATAAAGGGTCTTGAGGCCCTGTTTGGCGAAATTTGCCGCCGCCTGAAGCAATAGCGTGGATTTCCCGATGCCGGGATCTCCGCCCACAAGCACCGCACTGGCAGGCACCAACCCGCCACCCAGAACCCGGTCCAATTCCGCCAAGCCACTATTGGTGCGCGGGGGCGGAGTTTCCTCGGTTCGCAGATCGGTCAGGGTGATCGAGCGACCCTTGCTGCTGCCCAGACTGGCCGCGGCGGGGCCTGCCGACAGGGGCGTGTCCTCGACAATGGTGTTCCACTCGCCACAGGCGTCACACCGCCCGGACCATTTGTTGGTGATATTGCCGCACGCGGTGCAGGAGAACTGGGTTTTTGATTTTGCCATGTTCTCGTTTTGGACCACTACCGCTTGCGCGTCAAATGGCTAATGCCGATTGAGGCCAGAACACAGGCCGTAAAGAGATAAAGTCCCCAGCCGGTTTCCACGGTGACGTAGCCCGTCCCTTTGACCAGCACGACGTAAAGCGCGATCAGGAAGACGTCGGCCATCGCAAGTTTCCCGAGGATTTCCAGCGCAGGCAGCACCCGCCGCCGCATTTGCCCAAAGTGAATGAGCGCCAGACCAATGGTCTTCATGTAAGGCGCAAAAATCGCAAAGAAGGTGACCAACAACGCCAGCGCCGGGTCCGTGTCCCATAAGGATTGCAGGCCTGAGATGATCGAGATTTCTGACAACCCGAAGATCGGCAAAAGCCCGGCCCGCAACAGCGGAGCAAACCACGCGATGGGAAACAGGATCAAGAGGGCAAGGTTGGCGATACGCAGCATATGTGCACTTTCGATAGTGTTTTGGCGACCTAGTCACGATTGACGCGCGCCTCAAGCCGTCCCAATGGGGAAAATCGCGCACTCTGCGCCACGCCTTAGTGCATAAAGTTGACCTGACTAAGCACAAGTCCCGCAAAACACACAGCGCCCCACAACAGTGCCGTCACAATCGCGAGCCAGCGAAAGCGTTGCCCCTCGGGCCATTTGATCACCGCCAAAATCAAGCCAAGCGCCATCAAACCCGCGACTGCCAAAAGCGTCGCATCGCCGGACAGTCCAGGAGGGATCCAGTCGAGATCGGGCAGGTCGATCCCGATGTCATATTGAAACTCCCAAAGCATGATCAGGCCCATGTAAACTGCAAGCCCCATAAGAGCACTGCCGATAAGCCGCCGGGTTTTCAGCATGACATAGCCGAAATAGGCGGTCAGAGCGGTGACCACGGGCGGTACAAATAGAATGAGAATGCCGAGAATGAGCAAAACAAGACCCCCACGTCAATCATCGTCTGGATAGAAGATGACACTCTCCTGCTGGATTGTCGATTGATGGCTGCGTGGTGTGACCGCAGTAGTCAAGTTAGGAGGAAGCAGAGCAAAAATTTTGGAAGTCTTTTCAAGTGACTTCGAGCTCAGTTGGTGCTTGGAAAGGCCCTAATTAGAGCAAAAGACTGTTGCTACGTATAACGCCGCACACGTGGAGGCGTATGTGCCTCATCTTACCGCCTCAATCGGTCCCTCTGCGCTGCCGGAGATGAATTGCTCCAGATAGGGATCGCCAGAGTTGTCCATCTGGCCTACCGGGCCGGTCCATTGGATCACGCCGTCATGTAGCATGGCGACCTTGTCGGCGATGGCGCGGACAGATGTCATGTCGTGGGTGATGGTCATTGCTGTGGCGCCCATTTCCACAACAATTTCGCGGATCAACTCGTTGATAACCCCGGACATAATCGGATCGAGTCCGGTGGTGGGTTCGTCGAAAAAGATGATCTCGGGTTCTGCCGCAATCGCGCGGGCAAGGCCCACGCGTTTTTGCATGCCGCCGGACAGCTCAGAGGGGAAGAGGTCGGCAACATCGGGTGTCAGCCCGACGCGGCGCAGTTTCTCAACAGCGATCTCGCGTGCCTCGTCCTTGGGGCGCTTCAGCGAGCCACGCAACAGGCGGAAGGCCACGTTTTGCCAGACGGTCAGGGAATCGAACAGCGCGCCGCCCTGAAACAACATGCCAAAGCGGGCGAGAAAGGCGTCCCGGTCGCCCTGGGTGGCGTCCTTGCCGTCAACGGTGATGGTGCCGCTGTCAGGGGTGATCAGGCCCAGAACGGATTTCAGCGCCACGGATTTGCCAGTGCCGGACCCGCCAATGATCACCATCGATTCACCCTTAGGGATCTCAAGGTTGACCCCCTGCAGAACCCGTTTGGGGCCGAAAGATTTATGAACGTCGGTAAAGGTAATCATGTGGTGAAAAACAACGATGTGAGCAGGAAGTTCGCGGCGAGGATCAGAACGGCAGCGGCTTGAACCGATGCTTTGGTGGCACGACCCACGCCTTGGGCGCCACGGCCAGAGTTCATGCCGTAATAGCAGCCCATCGTCGCGGCGATGCCACCGAAGACTGCACCTTTGATGAGGGACGAGATGATGTCAGATTGTTGAAGAAAATCAACGGTGTTACGGACGTAAGTTGAAGGGTTGAAGCCCAGCTGCTGTGTGCCGACCAAAAAGCCGCCGTAGATGCCGATGATGTCGCCGATTGCCACCAGCACCGGCACTACAAGGATTGCGGCCAAGAGCCTTGGCGCGGTCAGGTATTTCATCGGATGGGTGGAAAGGGTTGTCAACGCGTCGATCTGTTCGGTCACTTTCATCGTAGCGATCTCAGCCGCAATTGACGAGGTCACGCGGGCGGCAACCATGAGGCCTACAAGCACAGGGCCCAACTCGCGCACCATGCCGATGGCGACGATCTGCGGCACCACAGCTTCGGCCGAAAACCGGCTGCCACCGTCAAAGATTTGCAACGCCAAGGCACCGCCAGTGAAGATGGCGGTCAGACCGACAACGGGCAGTGAGAGCCAGCCGATGTTCAACAGCGCCATTGCAAACTCACGGCCATAAAACGGCGGGCGGAAGATGTGGGTGATGGCCGAAACCGCAAAAATCGTCACCTGTCCGATCAGCGCAAACAAGGCCATCGTTGCGCGCCCGAGTGCGGCAAGAGGGGCAGTCAGGATCATGATTTGTACCGCCGTCCATAGCGTGCGCCCAGCGACGTCAGGATTTCATAGCCTATTGTGCCCGCCGCTTCGGCCACGGTGTCCACCGATTGATGCGTACCCAACAGCTGCAGGCTTGTGGGCTCTTCATCAAGGTCGGTGACATCGACGCCAATCATGTCCATCGAGATACGTCCGATGACTTTGCAAGGGTCATCCTGCGCGTGCAGAACTGCGTTTTCGCCCATGGCACGGAGGATGCCATCGGCATAACCGGCCGCAATGGTTGCGACTCGGCTTGGGCGCTCTGCAAGCCATGTATTTGAGTATCCCACGCTTTCTCCCGGTTCGACATCCCGTATCTGGATCACGGGAAGGTCGAGCTGTGCGACCGGTGTCGCATCAACAAAGGGCAGGCCCCCATAGAGGCCCACACCGGGGCGCGTGAGGTCAAAGTGATAGTCATCCCCCAACAGGATGCCGCCCGTGGCCGCAAGCGAGCGGGGCACGTCCAGCCCGTCCGTCATCTCGTGGAAAGCTGCCAGTTGGCGCGGGTTCATCGGATGCTCTGGATCGTCAGCACAGGCCAGATGCGACATCAGCAGCGTTGGTCCCATTTCCAAGGCAATGTCTTTCAGAGCGTCCCATTCGGCGGGCTCCATGCCCAGTCGGTTCATACCGGTATCAAGCTGCACGCCAAAGGGCGTGTTGGGCAGGGCCTCAAAATGGCGCAGCATCTGCTCGGCGCTGTTCAGCATCGGGGTCAGAGTCATGTCCGCGATCATATCAGTGTCACCGGACATATGACCGGAAAAGACGTTGATTTCCGGCCCCGGGCCCAAAGCTTCGCGCAAAGACGCACCTTCTTCGGTTGCGGCCACGAAAAAACGGGTGACACCAGCTTGCAAAAGCGCGCGTGCCACACGGTCGGCGCCCAACCCATACCCATCGGCCTTGACCACGGCAGCGGTTTCGCAGGCGGTCATCGCATCAAGCGCGCGCCAGTTGTCGATCAGGGCGGGGAGGTCAATTGTCAGGGTCGCGGTAGCCATGAGGGTTTGTCGAACGCGTGGGCGTTGAGGTCAAGGGGGAAAGCCACGCAATCGGTGTCTCAGGGCGCACCCTTGTGGGCGTCATAGGCGGCTTCCAACTCGCCACGTAGAAAATCGTCAAAGCCGATCGGTTGGAACCGCGCGGTTCCTGTGCCCGGTTGCGGTGAGATCTCTGTAGCGACGTTTGGGTCATAGAAGAACGGGCAGGAATAGCGCTCGCGGCCCGACCTGTTGATGACACGGTGGGGCGTCGACAAAAGCCGACCGTTTGAAAGACGATGCAGCATATCACCAACATTGACCACAAAACTGCCGGGAATGCGCGGCGCATCCACCCAATTGCCTGCGGGGGTGCGTACCTGCAGGCCGCCAACATCGTCCTGAGCCAATATCGTCAAACAGCCAAAATCAGTATGTGGGGCTGACCCAAATAAATCATCTGGGGCCTGTGCAGGGGCTGGTGGATAGTGCAACAGGCGCAGCCAAGTTGTCGGGGTCTCAAACGCAAACATAATCGACAGATCGGTCACGCCCGCGGCCTGCAAAGCAACCTGCATCAGCGCATAGCCCAGCTGCGAAAGGGCCTGGGTGTAAGCCTCAAGTACACCGCGAAATTCGGGCAGGTCGGGCCATTGGTTGGGGCCAGAAAGAAATTGGCCGGGAATTTCAACGGCATCCTCGCGCATCATCATAAAGCTGGCGGACTGGTTGGGTTTGGTGACTTCGGCCAGCGTGGAATTGACATCGGTCGAGGTGTCGATGGGGATATAGCCGCGGTGGTTTCGATCAACGCTAATGGCCATTTTTGCGTCCATCGGCAGGGCGTGAAACCTTCGGGACGCGTCAAACACCGCCTCAACCAGCGCCGGGTCGATGCCGTGGTTGACGATGTAGCCAAAGCCGGTTGTGCCATAGGCCTTGCGAAAGGCATCAATCAGGGTGGTCTGATCGCCATCGTACAGGGCCGAGGCGTCAATTACAGGAATATCTGTGAACTCTGTCATGGTCTTCTCTCCGTTTTCCAAAAGGGTGGCGAACAGAGAGTGTGCTATCCCGCAAAGCGTTTGCGACGGAAACCGAAGTGGCGGGGCAGGGTCGCCCGTTCAAAGAAAAGACATGAGTGTGCCATGACGCGAGTTGAACGCGCCCGAGGGCGGTCCGTCAAGCCTCTTCAGTAGAGGGTAACGTCTGATCGACCGAAATACTCAGCAAGTCGCGTTTCAAGTGAACCGACATGCAATTCCAGCTTGTGACCGTCCGGGTCGAGGAAATAGAGCGAGGCGCCTTCCGAGGTGTTGTCTTTCCACAAGAGGGCCCGTGCGGAAATCTGAGCAGACAGGGCCTCGAAATCCTCTTGTGCGCAGTCCAGAGCAACATGGCTATCATCGTCCCGTCGCGTTGGGTGCCCTTGCTCAAGACACAGCCAAAGCGGGCCGATTTCGACATACGCCCCACGCGTCCACTTTGCGCGAAGAGTGGCATTCAACGCATTGGTATAAAATGAAATAGATCGATTCAAATCTGCGCAAACCAGGGTGATGTGGTTCACCCCGCGCAGGCTTGGTTGACTTGGTGTCATCAGAAGCTGTCGTCGGAGGGCTGTTGCCAGGACTTGGCCAAGTTGCCGAACCGGGTGAACTGCGCCTCAAAACTGAGGTCTACAGTGCCGATGGGACCGTGACGCTGCTTGCCGACGATAACTTCGGCTTTGCCGTGCAGGCTCTCCATCGCCTCAACCCATTCTGCCATGCGCTCAAGTTCGTGATCGCCGGGCTTTTCGCGTTCTTTGTAGTATTCCTCGCGGAACACGAACATCACCACGTCGGCATCCTGTTCGATTGATCCCGATTCCCGCAAGTCCGACAGCATCGGGCGTTTGTCGTCGCGGCTTTCGACCTGACGTGACAGCTGCGACAGAGCGATCACGGGGATGTTCAGCTCTTTGGCGATGGCCTTCATGCCCATCGAAATCTCGGCGATCTCGTTAACGCGGTTCTCAGATGTACCGCGGCAAAGCTGCAGATAGTCGATGATCAGCACGTCCAGACCATGAGTCCGCTTGAGACGGCGCGCACGGGCCGCGAGCTGCGAAATCGGCAGGGCTGGGGTGTCGTCGATAAAAAGCGGGCAGGCCTCAAGCTCTTTGGCGGCATCGACAAAGCGACGAAACTCGCCTTCGGTCAGATCACCCTGACGAATTTTATGCGAGGAAATCTCAGATGCTTCCGCAAGGATACGCGCGGCAAGCTGTTCAGCACTCATCTCAAGTGAAAAAAAACCCACGACGCCACCGTCAATCGCACCTTCGCTGCCGTCACTTTTCAGACCCTTTTTATAGGCCTTGGCGACGTTGAAGGCGATGTTAGTGGCAAGTGAGGTTTTGCCCATTGAAGGGCGACCGGCAAGGATCAGCAAATCCGAGGGGTGCAGACCGCCCAGCTGTTTGTCGAGATCAGTGAGCCCTGTGGACACACCTGCCATGCCGCCGCCACGCTCATAGGCTTGGTTGGTAACATTGACGGCCTCTGTCACAGCCTTGAGGAAGGACACGAAACCGCTGTCGGTTTTGCCCTGTTCCGAAAGCTTGTAGAGTGCCTGTTCCGCCTCGACGATCTGTTCTTTAGGCTCCAGCGCGACATCGGCTTTCTGGGCGCGGGTCGTGATATCATTGCCAAGGCCGATCAATTCGCGTCGGATCGCCATGTCATAGATCATTTGCGCATAATCACGCGCGGCAAATGCTGAGATCGCGGCGCCAGCCAGGCGCGCAAGATAAGCCGGGCCGCCCAGCTCTTTAAGGCCCTCATCATCTTCAAGGAAGGTTTTCAGCGTCACAGGTGAAGCGAGGTTGTTGCGGGCGATGCGGGCCGAGGCAACTTCAAAAATACGTGCATGTACGGGGTCGTAGAAATGCTCGGCCTTGATGATTGCGGCAATGCGGTCGTAGATATCGTTGTTGGTCAGGATCGCGCCCAGAAGCTGTTGTTCAGCCTCAATGGAGTGTGGCATCGGGTCTTCGGTTTCTGCCTCAGTGCCAGTTGCGTTGATATTCGCGATCTCGTTCATTTTGTCCCTCACTGCCCTTGATCTCAGCTTCTAGACTACGCCGAGCGCGAAGGGCAAATTGTATGTTCCTGTGGACGATCTGTGGATAAGTCAGGGCTGTCGGTTATCTACCACATTTGGGGGCTGATAGATAGGATCTGTCCACAAATAGTGGTGTTAGGCGGGGGCGCGCCCATCCTGGCTTGGGTGGGTCGGACAAATTTATCCGACCTAAGAAGCACTTACGACTTCATGCGCGCATCTTGCCAAGCGCGCGGGGCTTTGAGGAATGATTCCACTTCGGAAAGGGTCTCTTCGCTAAAGGCGTTTTGCGCGCGGGCTTCGGCGAGAACATCCCACCAGGTGCAAAGGTAATGCAGGTCGACGCCATGATCTCCGAGGGTCTTCGTGGTCTCGGGAAAGATGTCGTAGTAGAAAATCACCGCCGTGTGGCCGCAGGTGGCGCCCGTCTCGCGGATGGCGTCGACAAAGCTGAGTTTTGAGCCGCCATCGGTCGTTAGGTCTTCAACCAAGAGAACCCGTTCGCCTTCGCTCATGGCGCCTTCGATGCGGGCGTTCTTGCCGTAGCCTTTGGGTTTTTTGCGTACATAGGTCATGGGCAGAGCCATGCGCTCGGCTACGAGGGCTGCAAAGGGGATGCCCGCGGTTTCGCCGCCCGCGATGTTGTCAAAGGCCTCAAAGCCTGCATTGCGCATAACGGTCACGGTCAAGAAATCCATCAATGTCGCGCGGATGCGCGGAAATGAGATCAGCTTGCGGCAGTCAATGTAGCTGGGCGAGGGCAGGCCCGAGGCCAGTGTATAGGGCTCGTCCGTGTTGAAGTTCACCGCGCCGATTTCGAGCAGCATACGGGCCGTAAGGCGGGCCATTTCCTCTGGCGTGGGGTAGGAGGTGGGGATCATGAGAACATCCTGTGAGGTTGGCGCCGGTGGTGCGTGCAGATGCCTCCGGCGGGAGTATTTTTGCCAAAATGAAGGTCAGGTCACGTCCCAATAGACCGGGAATCCCGGGTCAAAGACGGTAACGGTGTGCTCTCCGGCGTCGATCTTTGCCGGGAAGATTGTAGCGGTATCTGACTTGGTGAGGGTGATCGTGTCTGCATTCACAGGCAGGCCATAAAAGGCAGGGCCGTGGCGCGAGATGAAGCCTTCGAGTTTGTCGAGCGCGCCTGCCTTTTCGAAGGTCTGCGCAAGAATGGCGAGCGCGTTGGGTGCAGTGAAGCAGCCAGCCGAACAGCATTCGGATTCTTTTGCGTGTGTCGGGTGGGGGGCGCTGTCTGTGCCCAAAAAGAACCGCGTGTCGCCCGAGGTGGCGGCGGCCAGCAAAGCCTCACGGTGATGGCCACGCTTGAGGATCGGCAAGCAGTAATAATGCGGGCGCATGCCGCCAACGAGCATGTCGTTGCGGTCCAGGATCAGGTGCTGAACGGTGATCGTAGCGCCAAGATCGTGGTCATTGGCCAGAACATAATCGGCGCCGTCTTTGGTCGTGATATGCTCCATAACGACACGCAGCCCAGGGGTGGCGCGGCGGATCGGATCAAGTACGCGATCAATGAACACGGCCTCGCGGTCGAAGATGTCGATCTCGGCGTCGGTCACCTCGCCGTGGACGCAAAGCGGCAGGCCGATCTCGGCCATTTTCTCAAGAACATCGCGCACGTTGTCAAAATTTGCGACACCGCTTGCAGAATTGGTGGTGGCGCCTGCCGGGTAGAGTTTAACAGCCTTTATCAGACCCGAGGCATGGGCTGCGGCGATATCTGCGGCATCGGTGTCCTCGGTCAGGTAACATGTCATCAACGGCTCGAATGAGCTGCCGTCCGGCATGGCGGCCAAGATACGCTCGCGGTAAGCTGCGGCCTGGGCACCGGTTACGACCGGAGGCACAAGGTTCGGCATGATGATCGCCCGTGCGAAATGGCGGGCGGTTTCAGGCAAGACGGCGCTGAGCATTGCGCCGTCGCGCAGATGCAGATGCCAGTCATCGGGGCGGGCGATGGTCAGGGATGTGCTCATGAGGGCCGATTACACAAAACCGGCTTGTGTTTCCAGTGGCAAAGACGCCGCGCGGTGTGGTTATCCAGCCAATCGCCCGTCCACCGCGTCTTTTGCAAGATTGTCGAGGGTCTTGGAAAAACGCGGTGCGGTCATTCGAGAAGTGACATTGGCGCAGAGCACTGCAGTTAACAAAACCCGTTCGTTCGCTTGCAGACGTCGCAGCAAAGTGCGCAGGTATGGGCCATAATCGCGCCGCGCCCGCAGCAGTTTGTAAAAGGAAGCGCGGGTGAGGGTTCCCACGCCGGCCTGCACCATGATTCGCAACAGGATTTGCATGTTCATCAATGCGGTTTCTGCCGGGCCGCCCATTGGCGGCATGGTCAACACATCAACATTGGCTTTGCGAAACAGGGCCGCATGCATGGCGTTTTCGGGCTCATCCGAAGAATAGATGATATGCGCCTTCTCGGCGGCCTCGATCATTTCCGGTGCATAGCCATAGCGGTCAGTAAAACACAGCTTTCGGGCCGACTTGTGGCGTTTGTCCCAGCCCGCCACCTCGGGTGACAAGGTCGCATGGGGATTCACGGCCACCACACGCGCTCCGGGGGCCGTGAGGGAATAGGTCGCAGCGGCATAGCCGCAAGACCCTGCACCGTAAAACAGTACGTGATCGAACTCATCAAAGAACCCGTCATCTGACAGGCGATCAAAAAACGCATAAACGGCTGGGTCGCGGAACCAGCTTTGGCCATGAGACAAGATGCAAAGGTGCGACCATCCCAATTCGCGCACAAGCTCAAATCCGAGCGGTTGGCCGGTATCTGCGCGTGACTGGATGCTCTCAATGGATTCAAATGTGACCACAAGCATTGGCTTATCTTCAACGAATGTCGCGAAATGATCTGGGCCGAGGGGCTGAAAATAGCCGTGTTCTTCAGCAATCTCTTCTATGTGTTCCAGCCACTCGGATGTGGCCAATCCCAACATGGGGGTATCAAAGCCGTTTGGTGCGTCCTGCATGTACTCATTCCCTGGTCGCTGGTCTTGGACACAGCGCGCCCTACACTATGCCTCTGACATAGGGGGCCAATAAGGCATAAATAGGGAACCGAGCGCGGTTTTGCAAAGATCACGCGCTTGACCGCGCCGGGCGGCACGTGCAGCCTGACGCGGAATAGGAGAGGGGCAAAATGCAGGCATTTGAGAGCATCGACGAGGTTCAATCAGGGCTGGAGCGACAGGGATACGTCTGTAACCGCGCCCTTGCGACCGTTGTTTTTCTGTCCCTCCGTCTGGGGCGACCCCTATTTCTGGAAGGAGAGGCAGGCGTCGGCAAGACCGAAATTGCCAAGGCGATTGCCGCAGCTCTCGGGCGCAACTTGATCCGTCTGCAATGTTACGAAGGCTTGGACGCGTCTTCGGCCGTTTATGAGTGGAACTTTGCCGCGCAGATGATTGCGATTCGCACCGCTGAAGCCTCCGGTCAGGCAGATCGTTCCATGTTGAACGCGGAACTCTTTGGCCCGGATTATCTGGTTGAGAGGCCACTGTTGCAGGCAATGCAGCCAGACCCTGCCGGGCCACCGGTTCTGTTGATCGACGAGTTGGATCGCACTGACGAACCGTTTGAGGCCTTTCTCTTGGAAGCGCTCAGCGATTTTCAGGTGACGATTCCCGAGATTGGTACGATCAAAGCGCCTGAGCCGCCCATCGTAATTGTCACGTCGAACCGGACCCGCGAGGTACATGATGCGCTTAAACGGCGGTGCCTCTATCACTGGGTCGATTATCCGAACTTTGATCGCGAGATCGCCATCCTGCAGTCGCGCGCGCCCGAGGCTGCCGAAGCCCTCAGCCGCGAGGTGGTGGCCTTTGTGCAGGCCTTGCGTGGCGAGGACCTGTTCAAGAAACCCGGTGTCGCGGAAACGATTGATTGGGCCAAGTGCCTGTTGGCGCTGGACGTCATAACGCTCAGCCCCGAATTGATCGCTGACACGTTGGGGGCAATTCTGAAGTATCAGGATGACATTGCCAAACTGCAGGGAGCCGAGGCGAAACGTGTGCTGGATCAGGCGCGCGCGACACTCGAACCAGCCTGACGCGCATGTCCGAAGCGGCCCACCTAGAAATTCCCGAGGATCCCCGGCTCACACACAATATCACGTGGTTCGCACGGGCGTTGCGTAAGGCCGGGCTGCGTATCGGGCCGGGTCGGATTATCGACGCAGTGCGCGCGGTTGAGGCGGCAGGTTTCACCTCAAAACAAGATTTCTATTGGACTTTGCACGCCTGTTTTGTGTCCCGGCCCGAACATCGCGCTGTGTTTGCTCAGGTTTTTCGCCTCTATTGGCGCGATCCTCAGTTTCTTGAGCATATGATGGCGGCACTGTTACCTGCAGTACGCGGCGTTCAGGAAGAGCGTGCGGCCAACGCGGGCGAAAAACGGGCAGCCGAGGCATTGCTGGATGGTGTTGAGCGCGATTTGCCTAAGACGTCTGAGCAAGAAAATGACGGTGAGACGCAGATCGAGATTGATGCGTCACTGACCATGTCGTCCGAGGAACGTCTGCGCAGCCTCGACTTTGAGCAGATGAGCACCGATGAGATCGCCGCCGCCAAACGTATGTTGGCGCGCCTGAACCTGCCCGTGAAACCCATTCTGTCGCGACGTGGGATACCTGATCTGCACGGAGCGCGCGCCGATTGGCGACGGACTCTGAGGGCGGCGATGCGTCAGGGGGGGGACATCCAGACTCTCTCTCGGCAAAAGCCACGTCCTCGCTGGCCCAATTTGGTGGTGCTCTGCGATATCTCCGGCTCAATGAGCCAATACAGCCGCATGGTTTTGCATTTTCTTCATGCCGTTGCGAACCAGAAAGGCGCGGGCTGGGCGCGTGTTTATGGCTTTACCTTTGGAACCCGGCTGACAAATATCTCGCGCCATTTGGCTACCCGTGACGTCGATCACGCGCTGGCCTCGGCCGGTGCCGAGGCTCAGGATTGGGAGGGTGGTACCCGCATTGGCGATTGCCTGCACAGCTTCAATCGCGATTGGTCACGACGGGTCATGGGGCAGGGCGCTGTTGTGCTGCTGATCACCGATGGTCTGGATCGTGGTGACCCAAAGGCTTTGGCGCGTGAGATGCAACGATTACACCTGAGTGCGCGGCGACTGATCTGGTTGAACCCTTTGTTACGCTGGGATGGTTTTGCCCCCAAAGCGCAGGGCATTCAAACAATGCTGCCGCATGTAGACAGTTTCCGAGCTGGCCATTCGATAGCCTCTTTGGAAGATCTTGCGTCAGCGATTTCGCGTCCCGACGATGCCGGGGAAAAGGCGCGTCTGATGGCGAGCCTCGGCGCAGGTTAAGACCGGGGACGTGCCTTGTTACACGTTGCGCATGGTCTTCTTTGCCGGTCGCTCTAAATGAACCCTTGGCCGTTATGGAACGCGCGAGGCGTCGGAACATCCGTTCCCGCGCCAAGGTCACTCTCGGGACCTCCAATTGGTGCCGACATAGCTGGTCAAATGCTCTTATGGGGGCGTACCCGGGCATCGCTTGGGGTCTGTCCGCCCCACAGCTATGGCCTCGGGCTTTAGGTGTGGGGTTACCCTGCTAGGGGACGCAACCAAGAGGGTCACAGGTCCGGTATCTACGGGATCTGGGCCGGCTCTCCCCCAGGAGCCGGCCAAAGCCACAACCCCCATCGTTTTTGTCTATTGCGAGTTTTCGGCAAGCATTTCCATAGCCTCGTGCGAGCCAAAGAGGCTAAAGGCAAAAGTTCTGGCCTGAGCATTTGACGTTGTTGCACGGGTCTGAAAGCGAAAAACGATGGCGGCTCCGGCTTTGATGGCCTCCAAAGAAGACTCCCTGCTGTCTCGGGGAAGCGTCAGCACTATCCGCTGAATTTGGCTGCCCGCAGCGTCTTTATCAGATGTTATGCAACTGTCTTGCTGGCAGGACATAACAGGGATCTGAACCAGATCACCGTTGCCAGGGTCCACGTGGACGTCAAAAAACCGCACAATAGGATCGGCTGAGACGACGCTCATTCCCAGCAACAAGCGATTGAACAAGGGGTCAACACCAACAAAGACCCGCCCCAATGGAAGACCGCGATCGAAGTATTCCCAATAGGCCATCCGCATGCCGCTGAAATGCGTGCTGTATTGGGTGAAGCTCCACGGATGTTGATTGGGGTGAGGTCGGCTTGTGGGGATGCTCGCCTGTTCTAGTTGATCTCTTAGCCGTTCGATGTCTTTTCCATCGGCCCCTAACTCCAACGCCAAGTGTAACATCTCGCGAGCCCGTGTCGGATTTTTGGGCATGTGCGTCCCGCTGACGTACTCAAGCCCCAGCGCGATCGCTGCGCCACCATATTGCTGTCGCATTGCGCGATAGAAATAGTCATGCGCATAGTCGTGATCCTGCACCACCAAAAGCCCTTTGGTAAGTCGCTTGGCATAGTTCAACAGGGCGATTGGGTAGCCAGCCTGCGCAGACCCGTATTGTAAATCCACTGCAGCACTTTGAGGGTAATCTTTGTAGTTACATTTTTTGGTCAGGATGAGCCAAGCCATGCTGTTCATCGCAACCGGATGGTTTTCCATCATTGCTTTGCTACGCAATTCCTCAATCGCACCTCTATCTTCTTGGCACGCGCGTTTTGAGAGAGCTGAGTAATACTCACGCTGCTCTTGCAACTGAGGTTCAAGGGTCTCAGCCAAAGCGGGTGTTGCGATTGCAAAAAACAGGACAAGGCGAGCGGCGTGCAAGATGGGGTAAGGCATTCTGGTGTCCTCTAGCGTGTTTGCCCCAAAATTTGTCAGCTTTTTGTCTCATGTCAATTCCATGTCCATGGGGTTGAGTGGCAGCTCTGGCTTGTCTTCAACGCACTCAAAGCCCATCTTGTGGCTCTATGAATGAGGATGACATGAAACACACTGCACGAGGTGCCCCGGAACTGGCACTGGATTGGCACCGCGCAGGACGTGGGGCTGCTCTGGCGACTGTGATTGAGACATGGGGATCAGCACCGCGTCGCACGGGGTCTCAGATGGTGGTCTCCGGGGATGGACAGATCGAGGGATCGGTGTCTGGCGGCTGTGTCGAAGGCGCGGTGATGGTCGAAGCCTTGGAGTCACTTGAGGATGGCAAGGGGCGGTTGCTGGAGTTTGGTGTCAGCGACGGAGATGCTTTTGCTGTTGGACTGGCCTGCGGAGGAACTATCCGGGTTCTGGTGGAACCCGTGGGCGCAGTGTTGGCAGAAGATGTTTTGCAGGAGCTGGTCACCGCACGGGCAGAGCGGCGCCCCGTCGCCTATGTCTGCGATCCGTCGACTGGTGGTGGGATGTTGACCTGCGAGGGTCATGAAACGCAGTTTCGAATGGACCGATCAGGCGTCGAAGAGAGCGGCGAATTTGTTGCCATTCATAACCCGCCTTTGCGAGTTGCCATTGTCGGAGCCGTGCATATCGCGCAGGCGCTAGTCCCAATGGCGCGGATTGCAGGCTATGATCCAATTATCGTCGATCCGCGCAGTGCATTTGGCTCTGAGGCGCGGTTTCCCGGCGAAACCATCTTGGAAGACTGGCCGGACGAAGCCATGCAACAGATTGGGCTGGATACCCGAACCGCGCTGGTTTTGCTGACCCATGATCCCAAACTGGACGATCCGGCGCTGCAGATCGCCCTGCGATCAGACGTGTTCTACATCGGTGCGCTGGGCTCAAAACGCACCCATGCATCGCGCGTGCAGCGGCTCTCCGAGGCTGGGTTCTCAGAGACTGAGATCGCACGCATTCACGGCCCCGTTGGCTTGGACATCGGGGCAGCAAGCCCATCTGAGATTGCCCTGTCGATCCTGTCTGAAATGGTTCAGGTTCTGAGGATGGGCGCATGAGGTTTGGCCCTGTCGTGCTGGATCAGGCAGAGGGCGCAGTTCTGGCCCATTCTCTGCGTGCCTTGGACCGTCCTTATGACATGCAAATGACCTATCGAATTGCAAAGGGGACACGGCTTACACGAATCCACATTGATGATCTTGCCGCCGAAGGTCACGAGACTGTGGTTGTGGCATTCCTTGAGGCTGGCGATGTGCCTGAAGACAGGGCAGCGGAACGCCTCGCGCAGGCTATTCTGACTGCGTCTAAGGGGCATGGACTTCGGGCCTCAGGCGCAGGTGCCGGGCGGGTCAACCTCTATACCACGGGCTGCGGCGTGGCCCGGGTGGATGCAAAGATCATCAACGCCATCAATGCGATTGACCCGATGATAACGATCGCTACGGTTCCCGATTTCCACCGGGTAGATGCTGACGGGATGATCGCCACGATCAAAATCATTTCCTACGCGGTCCCCGAGACCAATCTGGTCAAAGCCTGCGACATTGCCCAGGGTGGCCTGCGTGTAGCGCCGCCGGTTTTTGGTTCTGCCACGCTTATCGAGACAACGGTTGGGCCCGAGGCGCCGTCTGATAAGGGGCGAAGCGCTATGTTGGGGCGCGTTCAGCGCATGGGCATGATGCTTCAGGATCGCGTTTTGGTGCCACATCGCCCGGAGTCTTTGGCGGATGCGATCCAGAGCGCCACGGGCGAGATCGTTTTTGTTCTTACTGCCTCTGCCACGTCTGATGTGCATGATGTGGCGCCTGAAGCCGTGCGTCTTGCGGGCGGCGAGATTGAGCGGTTTGGCATGCCTGTTGATCCGGGTAATCTGTTGTTTCTGGGCCGTTGCAAGGGGCGTCCGGTGATCGGGCTGCCGGGTTGTGCACGCTCTCCGGCGCTGAACGGCGCAGATTGGGTTCTGGAACGGATCATCTGCGGAATTGATGTTACGGCGTCCGATATTGCTGCAATGGGAGTCGGCGGCTTGCTCAAGGAAATCCCGACTCGCCCCATGCCGCGCGAGCGTGTTGAGCGGGGTTAGAAGGCTTAAAAATAGGCAATCGCAAGGGAATTTATTGACCATTCAGAAAAAAAGGTTCTCAGAGTCGCCGCCCCGTGTTTAACTTCGAGGTCTATAAAGACCAAAAAGAAGAACAATCTGGGAGGAGCCAATGTCACAGGTCACAATGACCGTGAATGGCAAGACTGCGTCCGGCGATGTCGAAGGCCGCACCTTGCTAAGCCACTTTTTGAGAGAAACACTAAACCTTACAGGAACCCATGTGGGCTGTGACACCAGCCAATGCGGGGCCTGTGTGGTGCACGTGAACGGAGAAGCCGTCAAAGCCTGCACGATGCTGGCTGCCGAAGCCGATGGTGCATCGGTCGACACGATTGAGGGGCAAGCCAATGCTGACGGATCCCTGAACGTGATCCAACAAGCGTTTCAGGACCATCATGGTCTGCAATGCGGGTTCTGCACCCCAGGCATGGTGATGTCGACCGCAGCTCTGCTCAAGGATAATCCGAAGCCAAGCGAGGCGGAAATTCGCGATTATCTGGAAGGTAATATCTGCCGGTGCACCGGGTATCACAACATCGTCAAGGCCATTCTGGCTGCGTCCGGTCAGGATGTTTCTGCAGTGGCGGCTGAATGATGAGTTGGCTAAATGCGTTAGGATTGAGCGCCGCGCTTGCTTTGCCATCTGCGCTGCTGGCCGAAGGGTATTCCGTCGTGGATCTTGGCGTAACAAGCAGCGAGAGCGATTGTATGGCTCAGGCAGAATCCGTGCTTGAAAGATACAAGGATACGCTTGGCGCCTCTAGTGTCAGCTCGGGCACCTGGGTTGTCTACGGCTGGGACATGGAGCCCGGCGATCAGGACGTTGTGATCACCTGTGTCGGGTCAACATCTGGGGAGGTTGAGAACCGTGCCGTTTTGGTAATTCACGGCGCCAAAAGCGAAACGGAGCGCTTTACAACCCGCGACGTACTCAAGGGGTATTGGCAGGCATATTAAGGCAAATGCTTGCTAATACCGGAACTTGAAATCACGACACATTTATCGTTTGGGAGGGAATTTTCATGCTAAAACAAGAAGGTAGGATCGTTAGCTCAAAGCGATGCAAAGGCATGCGCCTAGCGTATCCCGTATTGGCAGCGACTTTGTCGAGCCCGTTGGTCGCGCAGGCCGAAGGGTATTCGACATCGGATCTTGGGGTTTTGTATGACAAAGCCGAGTGTATGGATCGCGCGGTTTCCGTCTTGGAAAGGTACAAAGATACTCTTGGCGCAAATAGCGTAAGCGCCGGCTCGTGGAATGTCTTTGCGTGGGATCTGGAGCCAGGGGATCAGGATGTGGTCATTTTGTGTGCCGGTTCCACGACAAATGACAACGAGTACCGACGTGCACTTTTGGTTGTTCATGGAGAAGCCAGCGAGACAGAACGTCTGGCAACCCGTGACGTGATCAAAGGTTACTGGAACGCGTACTAGAAAATGAGCGCTGCAAGCGGGGAGGTTTGCTGCGCATCAAAACACCAATACGCGATATGCGTATGATTTAGGGGAGGACTACCATGCCCAAAGATGGAGGCATCGGCGCCAGCTCAAAGCGGCGCGAGGACGTCCGGTTTTTGACCGGACAGGGAAACTACACGGATGACATCAATCAACAGGGTCAAACCTATGCGGTTTTTGCCCGCTCGAACGTCGCGAATGGCGTCATAAAATCTGTCGACACTTCGGCTGCAGAAGCCATGCCAGGTGTTCTGGCCGTCTTCACCGGCGAAGACTTTGTCGAGGTCGGTGGCAACCCTGCTGGCTGGTACATCGAAAGCCGTGATGGCACACCAATGAAAGAGCCTAAGCGCCCGGTTTTGGCCCACGGCAAGGCTCGCCATGTTGGGGATGCCTATGCCGCGGTGATTGCCGAGACGCTGGAACAAGCGCGTGATGCGGCAGAAGCTATCGACGCTGACATCGAAGAGTTGCAAGCCGTTGCAACAGCCGAGGCAGCGCTGGCCGAAGGGGCCACGCTGGTTCATGACGAGATCGAAACCAACATGGTGTTCGACTGGGGCTGGATTGAGGACAATCGTGCCGCGACCGACGAGGCCATCAAAAATGCGCCGCATGTAACCACGCTGGAACTGGTCAACAATCGCCTTGTTCCAAACGCAATGGAGCCGCGGGCGTCAATTGGCGACTATAAGCCCGGCACGGGCGATTACACGCTGCACACAACGTCGCAGAACCCGCACCTCACGCGCCTGCTGATCTCGGCCTTTGTGATGGGCATTCCCGAGAACAAGCTGACCGTGATTGCGCCGGATGTAGGGGGTGGTTTTGGTTCAAAAATCTACCACTACGGCGAAGAAGCGCTGGTTCTTGCAGCGGCTAAGAAACTTGGTCGTCCGGTAAAGTGGACAGCGGACAGGTCGGAAAGCTTCCTGACCGATGCGCATGGCCGCGATCACGTGACCAAGATCGAACTGGCGACCGAAGAAGACGGCACTTTTATCGCTATTCGCACGGAAACGCTGGCCAATGTCGGCGCGTACCTGTCGAACTTTGCGACAGTGACGCCAACCTTCCTTCACGGCACGCTGATGGCAGGGAATTACACGGTTCCGCATGTCTATGTGAACCTCAAGGCCGTGTTGACCAATACGGCACCCGTAGATGCCTACCGTGGGGCAGGGCGACCTGAAGCGACCTATTCCATTGAGCGCGTCATCGACAAATGTGCGCGTGAACTCAACATGGATCCCATTGCGCTGCGTCGTAAGAACTTTATCAAACCTGATCAGTTCCCGTACACGACGCCTGTCGCGCTGGAATATGACATCGGCGATTATGATGCGGTGATGGACAAGTTGGAAGAGATCGGTGATCTCGCCGGGTTTGCCAAGCGTCGTGCCGATAGCGAAGCGCGTGGCAAGCTGCGCGGTCTGGGCGTGAACAGCTATATCGAGGCTTGCGGTATTGCGCCCTCGAACCTTGTTGGCGTTCTGGGCGCGCGTGTCGGTCTTTATGATGCTGCCACAGTGCGTGTGAATGCCACCGGGTCTCTGGCGGTGATGGTCGGGGCGCACAGCCACGGTCAGGGTCACGAGACGGCCTTTCCGCAAGTTGTTGCGGATATGCTGGGCATCGACGAAGGTCAGATCGAGATTGTGCATGGCGATACCAGCAAAATCCCGTTTGGCATGGGGACCTATGGATCACGCTCGCTTGCAGTCTGTGGCTCTGCGGTCGTGAAGGCCACGGAAAAGATCATCAACAAAGCCAAGAAGATCGCAGCCCATATGTTGGAAGCGTCGGACGCAGATATCGAGTTGAAGGACGGCCAGTTCACGGTTGCCGGAACGGATAAATCTGTTGCCTGGGGCGAAGTCGCTCTGAAAGCCTATGTACCGCATCAGTTCCCAATCGAGGACATTGAGCCTGGGCTTGAAGAAACCGCATTTTATGATCCGGCCAACTTTACCTACCCATCTGGTGCCTATGCCTGCGAAGTCGAAGTTGACCCTGAAACCGGTAAAGTGACGATCGAACGTTTTGCGGCCGCGGATGATTTCGGCAACGTTATCAACCCGATGATCGTCGAAGGTCAGGTGCACGGCGGGCTTGGTCAGGGAATTGGCCAAGCGCTGTTGGAAAACTGCACCTACGACAGTGATGGCCAACTTTTGAGTGCGTCTTACATGGACTATGCCATGCCGCGTGCGGATGATGTGCCGTTCTATTCGGTGGATCACTCAAGCCAGACGCCCTGCACGCACAATCCCTTGGGCGTAAAAGGCTGCGGTGAAGCCGGGGCCATCGGGTCGCCGCCGTCGGTGGTCAATGCCGTGGTCGACGCGTTGCAATCCGGGGGCCATGATGTGAGCCATATCGATATGCCTGTGTCGCCATCGCGCGTCTGGGCAGCAATGAACAAGTAAGGAGGACGGACCATGTATGACTTTGACTTTGAAAAGCCCTCCAGCATTGCTGATGCGGTTGCGGCACTGGCCACAGAGGACGCACAGGCGCTGGGGGGTGGGCAAACCCTGATCCCCACGCTGAAACAGCGTCTGGCCAGCCCCTCGAAATTGGTGAGCCTGACCGGGATCGCCGAAATGCAAGGTGTCTGCGATGATGGCGATGCCATCAGCGTTGGTGGCGCGACCGTGCATGCGGACGTAGCAGCCAGTGGCTTGATCCCGGCCTTGTCAGATCTTGCGGGCAATATTGGCGA
This sequence comes from uncultured Shimia sp., assembly GCF_947498095.1. Classification (GTDB taxonomy): domain Bacteria; phylum Pseudomonadota; class Alphaproteobacteria; order Rhodobacterales; family Rhodobacteraceae; genus Shimia. The sequence goes on from NZ_CANMJE010000002.1 coordinate 331,966, forward strand.
TCCAGCCGTGCGAAATCGCGGTACGATTGGCGGTTCCCTTGCCAACAACGATCCTTCGGCCTGTTACCCATCCGCAGCTCTGGGGTTGGGGGCGACGATCACCACAAATGCCCGATCGATTGCGGCGGATGACTATTTCCAAGGCATGTTTGAGACGGCCCTGGACGAAGGTGAGATCATCACCTCGGTCAGCTTCCCCAAACCTCAGGCGGCGAACTATCAAAAGTTCGAACAGCCTGCCTCGCGCTTTGCGCTGGTCGGGGTGTTTGTCGCCAAGACGGCAGCGGGTGTGCGGGTAGCCGTCACCGGTGCGGCAGAAGAAGGCGTGCATCGCTGGGGAGCGGCAGAGGCTGCCCTGACGGCGAATTTCTCTGCGGATGCGGTGCCTGCAGCACCGTCGGCGGATGGTATGATCTCGGACCTTCACGGGTCGTCAGAGTACCGTGCACATCTGGTCGCGGTTCTGACACGTCGTGCCGTAGCTGCCTGTGCCTAGTGAGCGTTTGCGCCCCGTCGGGGCGCAGCCTGCGGCGCGAGTACTTTGGCCAAAATGAAGACGGGGGCGGCACGGCAGCGGCGCCCTTTGTCTTTGGGAGGACCTGAGGATGAATTCTGAGATATGGGCTAGTTTTCGACGGATGCCGGGCTGGGTGCAGCTCTGGGTGGCCCTTGTCCTGATGCCGGTGAACTTGATGCCCTTGGTGTTCTGGGCCAATGGCGCGCCGTTCTGGGGGCTGTTTGCTCTTTTGGCCGTGGGTGGCATGGCGCTGAACCTGCCGATCCTGCTGGTCGAGCGCGGGTTCTCCAAGGCCATGGCTTTTCCCCATATTCTGTTGTGGACGCCGTTGGTGATTGGGTTGGGTCAATCCGTGCACAAGGCGGAGGTGGCGCCCGCGATGTGCAGGACATTGCGGTGATCGTCTTGCTGGTCGTGAACCTGATCTCACTGGGGTTTGACTACCCGGACGCCATAAAGTGGTGGCGGGGTGATCGAACCATCGCTTAGTGCATAGGCTTGCGTGCGATAAGATCGATAAGGGCCGACATGCCGGAATGTCCACGGCCTTCCTGCACCTCTCGGTCGTATTCTTTCAATTCAAGAATCTCCCATCCGACAAAGGCCGCGCGCAGGATCACCTCAGTATACATGTTCTGGGCAAACGGCGGGCCTCCGGTGCCGTAATCCAGCTGTTCGGGGCGGTAACCGTGCAGCATGACAAGACCACCCGGTTTGGTCGCGTCTTTCATGCGTTGGAATTGAATGCGCCGCCCATCTGGGCCGACAAACTGGATGAAGATTCCAGCCACCAGATCATAAGTTTGATCGGGCCAGGGTTTGGCAAGGATATCCAATTGTTGGAAATCCACCGTGACGCCGCGTTCACTGGCTAGGTCCTGCGCGCGTTCAATCGCCGTTGGCGCGAATTCCAAAGCTGTGGCGCTCAGGCCTTTCTCAGCCATGTAGACCGAATTTCGGCCCTCACCGTCGGCAACGGCCAGCGCGGTTTGACCGGCTTTCAGATAGGCCTCGTGATCCAGCAGGAACTGCGCTGGTGCCTTGCCAAAAACAAAGTCATTTGTGGACGCATAACGGTCTTCCCACATGGGCGAGCTCCTAAGGTTGATCCGGCCAAAAGAAAGACCCCCACGCCCGGTCTGGGTGAGGGGGTCTGAATTCACGTTGCCAAGGGCAAAACTTACTTTGGAAGCGGGCCGATCATCATGATCATCTGGCGGCCCTCCATCTTAGGCATGTTTTCGATCTTGCCCAACTCGAGATTTTTGACATCTTCTGCCACGCGCTCAAGCAGTTCGCGCCCCAAGTTCTGGTGCGCCATTTCACGACCACGGAAGCGCAGGGTGATCTTTACCTTGTCGCCTTTTTCCAGGAACTTGATGACGTTGCGCATTTTCACATCGTAGTCATGCGTGTCGGTGTTGGGGCGGAATTTGACCTCTTTGACCTGAATGGTGGTCTGCTTTTTGCGGGCCTCGGATTCGCGCTTTTGCTGTTCGTATTTGAACTTGCCGAAATCCATGATCTTGCAGACGGGCGGCTTCGCATTGGGCGAGATTTCCACCAGGTCCAGACCTGCCTCTTCTGCGAGGCGCATGCCTTCGCGAGGGCTTACAACTCCTACGTTTTCACCCTCGGCGCCAATCAGGCGAATCTCGGGATCGCGGATGCGGTCGTTGACGCGGGGGCCGGTGTCGCGCTGCGGAGGCGCATTGTGGGGTCTGCGGGCTATGGGTTCGTTCCTTCGATAGTGCAGTTCAATTGCGCGTCAATTTAGGCCTGCGCGGTGGGCGATACAAGCGGTTAATCGCGCGAAATGAGCGAAATCCGGCGAGTTTCCCCTTGTGGCACAAGGCTTCCTTCTACATCTGCAAACATAGCCCCAGAGTGGGGAGAACTTGAGGAGAAAACGAGATGCGTAACCTGATTGTTGGGATTGTTCTTTTAGGGGCGGCTGCGGTTGCCTATTTCACGTATAGCAACAGAGCGGTCGAACAATCGGCCCCTGAAGCATCGGCGCCTGCTGAAGAAGCTGCGACCGAGGCGGAAACCGCTGTTGAAGAAGCAGAAGAGACGGTAACCGAAGCGGTTGAAGACGCCACAGAAACCGCCGAAGAAATGGCTGAAGAAGTTGCGGAAGAAGCTGAGGAAGCCGTGACTGAAGCGACCGAACAAGCCGAGGACATGGTGGATGAAGCGGTTCAAGAGGCCGAAGATACCGTGACAGATGCCGTCAACGACGTGATGGAAGAAACCGAAGCCGCGACCGAGGCCGCAACGGAATCTGCAACGGAAGCCGCGACTGAATCAGCAACTGAGACCGCCACCGAAGCGGCCACGGAAGCTGCGGACTCTGCTGTTGACAGCGTGACAGAAGAGTTGCCAACGACCACCGACTAATCCTGCCAAAAAACGGCAGTAACTGATAGCCGTCCGCAGTTGCGGGCGGCTTTTTGCTTGCTCCTGACCCGCACAGACGAAATGATCTAATCCACGCGACAAACGGGGACCTGACGGATCATGCAACCAAATCTCGCCGGCGTGCCGGATGCCACCTAAGCCCGTGTTGCGTATCCCGAATCGACAGGCGCGCGCGCTCTGGCTTGACGCGCAAGGCCTGGCAGCGCCGCCTACAGGTGCCCTGGATTTGCCCGGGATCATTCACGATCTTGGATTTGTGCAGTTGGATACGATCCAAGTGGTGTCACGCGCCCATCACCACATCCTCTGGAGCCGCAACCAGCATTACCGCGAGCCCATGCTGGACAAACTGTTGCGCCAGCGCGGCGTGTTTGAGCATTTCACCCATGATGCCAGCGTGTTGCCCATGGAGTTCCTACCCATGTGGCAGCGTCAGTTCCGCCGTAAGGCAGAGCAGATGGGGCAGGCGGGGTGGTTCAAGGGGCTGCCTGATGCTGCTGGCCGGGCTGACATCAAGGCCCGCATTGAACAAGAAGGCGCGCTGTCGACCCACGCTTTTGACACCAAGATCGAAGGCAAGAAAGAGATGTGGCGCCGCCCGCCGCACAAACTGGCCCTGGATTTCATGTGGTACACCGGCGAATTGGCGACGTGCCACCGGGTAAACTTCACGAAGTTCTATGATCTGGCAGAACGTGTTTTCCCTGAGCACCTACGAGAGACAGGGATGTCAGATGCCAATCAGGTCGATTGGCTCAACCGCGCGGCCTTGTCCCGAATGGGGTTTGGCAGTTTCGGAGATATTCAGCGTTTCTGGGACGCCGTGGCATCGAATGAGGTGCGTGCCTGGTGTGACGCAACGCCGGAACTCGTGCCAGTTGAGATCGAAGGGGCCGACCGGGTTTGGAAACAAGCGCTGGCCCTACCTGATATTGAGGCGCGATTGGACGCGCTGTCGCAACCGACGTCACGTCTACGCATCCTCAATCCATTTGACCCGGTCATCCGCGACCGCGCGCGTTTAGAGTTCCTGTTTGGCTTCAACTACCGCGTTGAGATGTTTGTCCCTGCCGCCAAACGCATCTGGGGGTACTATGTCTATCCCATTTTGGAAGGGGACCGGATGATTGGCCGCGCTGAGATCAAGGCGGATCGGGCCAAGGGGCACTTGGTTGTCAAACAACGCTGGCTTGAGCCCAAAGTCACCTGGACGCCTGCGCGACTTGCCAAGTTCGACGCCGAACTGGTCCGCTTGGCGCGGTTTGTGGGTGTGGCAGATATTTGCCGCGAGGACCTTTAGGCTGTCGTCCCGCAGGGGCTCGTCTGACCCTGCGGGATGTTTAAGGCACAACTGGGACTCCAGTTTTGTTGAATACCGCTTGCGTCCTCCTGAACAGCTCAACGCATCACAAACGGGTTGGCCATTGGTTGATCTGAGGTGTTGATCCAGGTCGTTTTGGTGCGCGTGTAGTCGTGGATGGCCTCAATGCCAGCTTCACGCCCGTATCCCGATTGATCGAACCCACCAAAGGGCGCAATAGGCGAGACCGCGCGGTAGGTATTGACCCAACAGATGCCAGCCTTGAGCCGTTTTGACACGCGATGCGCACGCGCGACATTCTCGGTAAAGACACCAGACCCAAGGCCAAACGGTGTGCTATTGGCGATCTCGATGGCCTCTTCTTCTGTGTCGAAGGGCAAGAGCGACATGACAGGCCCAAACATTTCCACCTTGAGGGTTTCAGTGTCAGCGTTTGCGCATTCCACGAGGGTTGGCGCCATGTAGTTCCCGGGGCGTTCGAGGGGTGCCCCACCAAAGCGGATCGTCGCCCCGTCAGCGACGGCCGCCGCAAGCGTGGTCTTGATCTTGTTAATTTGGTCCGCGGTGCAGAGCGGGCCAATCTGGGTTCCGGGTTCAAGCGGATCACCGATCACGACGCCTTTCATCTTTTCTTCGATCTTCTGCGCCACGGCTTTCAGAACCGAACGATGAACCAAACCTCGCGTCCCAGCCACGCAGCTTTGACCTGATGCGCCAAAATTGCCTGCGATCAGACCGTTTGCTGCCCCATCGAGATCGGCGTCTTCAAAGACGATAATCGGGGATTTTCCGCCCAGTTCCAGCGTGGTGACTGCGAAACTCTCAGCCGAGTTGCGCACGACGTGGCGCGCGGTTTCCGGCCCGCCGGTAAAGGCGATACGATCGACATCCGGGTGGCGTGTGAGCGGGATAGCGCAGTTTTCGGCGTCTCCGGTGATGACAGAGACAACTCCGGCTGGGAACCCGGCCAGTTCAATCAGTCGGGCAAATTCCAACATCGGGGCAGGGGCGATCTCTGAGGCCTTGAGCACCACAGAACACCCCGCGGCAAGTGCCGGACCCAGTTTGGTCGCCGTAAGGAACATCTGGGCATTCCACGGTACAATCGCCACGACGACGCCAATTGGCTCGCGTTGCGTGAAAACGTGCATGTCGGGTTTGTCGATCGGCAGGACTGCGCCCTCGATCTTGTCGGCAAGCCCCGCATAGTAGCGGTAGTAGTCGCCGACATAGGCAGACTGACTGGCGGTTTCCGTCAGCAGTTTGCCACTGTCTTTCGTTTCGATCTGCCCGATCTTGGCAGCGTTTTCTTCGATCAACTCGGCAAGGCGATAAAGCAGCTTGCCGCGTTGTGTCTGGGTCATATCGCGCCAGTCAGGGTCATTCAGCGCATTGCGTGCCGCTGTTATGGCATGTTCGACATCCGCCTTGGAGGCACAGGCAAAAGTGGCCCAGTCTTCCCCGGTTGCAGGGTTTTGCGATGTCATGATCTGACCTTCGGACCCTTCAGTCCAAGCGCCATCGATAAAGAGCTTATAGTGTGGTTTGGAAGCCATCGTGGTCCTCATGTGAAAGCAGGCATGACATCTTTGATAAAGCGGGCAAGTGAGGCTTGTTTGCGCTCAAAGCTCATCCCGCTGTCAATCCAGAAAGAGTATTCATCATATCCGAGCGCTTCGTATTGCTTGATTTTGTCTATGACCTCACTTGAGGTTCCGATTGTCAAATCGCGCGCCATGTTTTCGGGTGCCATCAGTGCGTTGGCCTGCATTTCTTCGTCCGACAGGGGCGCAATCAGCCCTTGCTCGATCGGGCGCTTGTTCTGGAACCAGGCCCCGAAATAGCAATAGAACCGCGAAAGCTCCTGTGCGGCTAGTGCCACATCATCTGCATCAGAGCCGACATAGGTGTGATGAAGCAGCATGACCTTTGGACGTGGGCCGTCATAAGTCTCACAAGCGGCGTTGAAGCGGCTCATCAGGGTTTCGATCTCTTCAATCCCCTGCCACAGCGGCGTCACTTGGATGTTGAACCCGTTGTGCACGCCAAACTCATGGCTGTTGGGATCGCGTGCAGCGATCCAGATCGGAGGACCACCTTCTTGTAACGGCTTGGGTGTGGAGGTGGTGGCAGGGAACTTAAAAAACTCGCCGTCATGGGCGCAGTCTCCGGCCCAAAGCTTTGGAATGAGAGGGGCAAGCTCGCGCATGCGCTGCCCGGCCTCCCAAGCGTCCATGCCCGGCATGAGCCGTTCGTATTCGTAAGAATAGGCGCCACGCGCAATCCCGAGTTCGATCCGACCACCCGTCATCAGATCGGCAGAGGCCGCTTCACCAGCCAGCTTGATGGGATGCCAGAACGGGGCAATCACAGTGCCTGTGCCAAGTTTCACGTTCTTTGTGTGGTGTGCGATATTTACAAGCGACATCAGAGGGTTGGGCGCGATGGTGAATTCCATGCCGTGATGTTCACCTGTCCAGACGGCCCGCATTCCAGCATCATCAGCCATTTTACACAGCGCGATCAGCTCTTCGTTCAGCTGCGCGTGTGATTGATCGGGCGTCAGACGCTCCATGTGCACAAAGAGTGAGAACTCCATTTTATGTCCTTTCAGGCAAATGGTGAACATCGCCACGCTGCGCATCACCGATGTAGAGACCAAAGCTGCGAGTCTGCGCTTCGAGTGCGAAGCGGTTCATCATGTCGGTGATGGGTTGCGAGGCGAATTTCAGTTTGGGAATGTCATGGATCGGATGGGTTTCAAAAGCGGCGCTGTCTGTGGCTTGTGTTGTTGCCAGAAAATACGAACAATGCGTTTTGCCCTCGTCGAACACCGAATAGGCGGGTCCGAGTGAGACCGGTAAGGCGCGGTCGGTGAGGCTTTGCCCAAGGGTTTGCCGTAAGTCGTGCCGATTATCGGCCATAACCTGTGGCGGACGATAGCCAGTTTCGGTCCGTTCCAGCAGCACGCTGTCACCCGTGGTGATGATGGCGCCACCCAGCGCGGTGCTGCCTGCATGTTCCAGTGCGGCGCGCTCCAGACCAAGGCTGAAAAACTGCCCACCGGCATATCCGAGGCCCCGCCCTGACGTTTGGGTCAGGTCTTGCACCTCGCCAATCAGGATGGAGTGATCTCCTGCATCCATCACCCTATGCGTTGTGCAGGAAAACTGCGTAAGTGCGCCGTCAATCAGCAGATTGCCCAAGGCGTCTTGCCTGTGTGGGACTTTCGCAAAACGGTCGCCTTTGTAGCTGGCAAAGACATTGGCCACATCTTCCTGACCTTCGGCGAGGACATTGACAGCAAACTGCGCACATTTGGCAAAGCTCTCGTAAGTAGAGAGGAATTTACCGGGACACACCAGCAACAAAGGCGGGTCGAGTGAGACGGATGAAAAGGAATTGGCCGTGAAGCCAATCGGCGATCCGTCAGGCGCTATGCTTGTGACAACGGTAACGCCCGTCATGTAGCTGCCAAAGGCGTTGCGCAGGGCACGAGGGTCGAACACACTCATAGCCCGACCTCCTGAGCAAGGTGAACGAGCGCGTCGTTGACCTCGTCGGCATGGGTCATTGGCATCATGTGCGCTGCGCCGTCCACGATCAAAGCGCGCCCCTTTGGGGCAAGCCCGGCCATGGTGCGCGACATGGCTGGCGTTGAGTTCGGCTCAAGCGCGCCCGTTGCGAAGAGGGACGGGCAAGCCAAAGCCTCCAAAGCCTGTCGGCTTGGGCCATCTTCCTGTGCAAACGCCGTGTACGCTAGTTTGTAGCCCAAAGGGTTGGCGGCACGAAGCCAGCTTTCGCAAGCGCTTCGTTCACGCGATCGTGCGTCACCAAACCAACGCGCCAGTGTCGAGGTCGGATCTGGTACGGTAGCGCCGTCAAGCGCGTCCGCGCGGGCCTGTACTGCTTCTGCGGCTTGTGGGCTGCGCTCGAATATCGCGTTGAGTGCCGCCACAGCGCGGACGTTTTCAGGTGCAAGGCGCGCCAGTTCAAGCGCGATCATTGCACCCATTGAGTGGCCGACCACGACCGCAGGCTCTGAAAGCGATTTCAACACGGGCAGATAGGCCTGAGCATAGTCAGCGAGCGTTCTCAAACCAGACGGGCAGGGGCTTTGGCCATGGCCGGGCATATTGGGTGCGATCACACGATGGGTACCGCAAAGGGCCGTGATCTGCTTGTCCCACGCCTCTGCCTGCAAGCCGACGCCGTGCAACAGCACTACCGGCTTGCCTGCGCCTGCGTCTATTGCGGAAAGGCCCGCAATCTCAGACCGAGGCAGGGTTGTCGAGGTCATGGCCCAAGTCCTTCAAATCCTGATAGCGATCTCCGATCCGGTGATGTGGCCGACCTGAAGTCGCGGCCCCAAGCACAATGACAACCTCGTCATCCCGCGGCGCATCTGGGATTGAGAACTGGATCGTCAGATAGTGCGAGCGACGTCCGGCATCATTCTTGTCCATCAATGGCACCATGATCGGCGCATTGGCGGGCCCGCGCGTGTTCGTAAATGCCAGATAGGATTTGGCCTCGACGGCTTCGCGGTAGAAATTTCCGAACCGCAATGTGTGGATCAGCCCCGAGGCATGCTCGATCTCGCCATCAAGCCCGACAACGGCGGCCTTTCCATAAGCTTCAATAGCTGCGCCGCTTCCGGCGAGCGTTATCATCCGCTTGGTCATCATTTCGCCCAGCACGGGGCCATAGGCACGGATTTCCGGTGTGAGGTCTTCGACAAATCGCCCGGCCCAAGGGTTGCGCACGACAGCTGCAACCGCAAACAACCGCCATGGCTTGTCTGCCGCGCGGTATCCTTCGATGAAAACCTCTTCATCATAGGTTACGATTTTCCTGATTTCGGGCGTCATGTGATCCTCCTGTTCGCTGCAAGAGACGTTAAGAAGCGACAAATTTTTTGACAAACGAATGAATTATGCCCTTAGCTATTAGAAACACTAATGGCTGATTTGACACATGGCGAAATCCCTTCCCCCACTGAGCTGGCTGCGGTCTTTTGAGGCTGCGGCCCGGCATCTGAGTTTCACCGCTGCCGCCGAAGAACTGAGCCTGACGCAATCGGCGATCAGCCAGCAGGTGAAATCGCTTGAAACACGGCTTGGCGTGCCCCTGTTCATGCGACATGCGCGGGGATTGGCATTAACGGATGCTGGCCGCCGCCTGTTGCCCGAGGTGGATGCGCCGCTGCAAGCCCTCGCTGCTGCGATGGATACCGTGGACACAGGGCCCGCCAAGGGTCTGTTAACCATTGCCACATCTGTGAGTGTCGCCCATTGGATCATCGCGCCACGCTTGCCAGAATTTCAAGCGCGGTTCCCGACCCTCAGAGTGAGACTTCTCAGCGCGATCTGGTCAGATGATTTCCATTCCGCCCGAGCAGATGTGGAAATCCGATTTGGGTCAGAACGGCAGGCCGGAGCCAACGCCGAGCCGCTTTTGCCGAACCGTCTTGTCGCGTTGAAATCCCCAAAGCTCATCGGAGACCTGCAAGATCTGCCATTGATCGAAGCCGTCGGAACTTCCAGCGGTTGGCAATCCTGGGCAAAGGAGGTTGGCGGTACGTCGGCTCCGTCGCTTTACACCGATACCTATGGCATGGCTCTGCACCTTGCAGCGAATGGTAACGGGGTCGCGCTCGTGAGCGAATTGCTCGCCGACCACGCCTTGCAAACGGGTCTTGTCGAACGCGCGCATCCCGCGTCAATTTCGGGTCAGGAAGGATACTATGTGTCGATAGCCAAGGACAAACCCGAAGCCTTAGAGTTTCGAGATTGGTTGCTGGGTAGTTTATCCCCTACGGCAGGCTGAGCCTGACTTTTGTAGTCATCAACCGACTGATTCCAAAGCAAAAGCCCCGGCGTTGGCCGGGGCTCACTCTTTTTCTGACTGACGTCTAGATCAGTCGAGGAAGGCTTTTTCCACCACGTATTGTGCGGGCTTTGAGTTGGCGCCTTCTTCAAGGCCGGCCGCTTCCAGCATGTCTTTGAGTTCGAGATTGAACGCAAGGTTGCCGCAGATCATGGCGCGGTCGTTGTCGGGGCAAAGGGGCTCAACGCCCAGATCTTTATAGGCTTCGCCCGAGTTGATGAGGTCGGTGATCCGGCCCATCTTGGCGCTCTCTTCGCGGGTGGTGGTCGGGTAGTATTTGATCTTCTTCCAGAAGCCTTCGCCGATCACTTCGTTGAGCAGCTCGTCGTCTTTCAGCGATTCAATGATGTTGCGACCATAGGTCAGCTCACCGGCCTCGCGGCAGGTGTGGGTGATGATGACCTCGTCGTAATCTTCGTAGGTTTGTGGTTCGCGCAGGAGCGAGGCAAAGGGGGCAAAGCCGGTGCCGGTGGCAAAAAACCAAATGCGTTTGCCGGGGATCAGCGCGTCATGCACCAAGGTGCCGACCGGCTTGGGCCGCAGGATGATCTCGTCACCCGGTTTGATGTGCTGCAGTTTCGACGTCAGCGGGCCGTCCTGAACCTTGATCGAGTAGAACTCAAGCTCTTCGTCCCAAGAAGGCGAGGCAATCGAGTAGGCGCGCAGAAGCGGCTTTTGCTTGCCGGTTTCGGGGTGTGGGTCACCTATCAGGCCGATCATCACAAATTCGCCTGAGCGGAACCGCAACGAGGCTGGCCGCGTGCATTTGAATGAGAACAGGCGGTCGGTGTAGTGCTGCACCTCGGTCACGGTTTGTGCGTCGGGCAGGGTGGGTACCTTGGGTACGGCAGTGGCTTGTGCTTCGGTCACGGGTGTTTGCTCTGTCATCACGGGGTTTCGGGGCAGGTCATTCTGCCCCCCTTTATCATGTCCACAAGGGAATTGAAGGTATATCGACGATATGTCTTTGACATATCGCAAAGTTGCGATCTGTTACGCGGCGTCAGCGGTTGCCGCGCATCCGGGCCTGATAGTCATGCGCCTGCCAATCGGCACGGGCAAGCCAGTCTGCCTCGGGCTGGCGGGTGGCGAGATCATCGCTGATTTCCACCTCGTCAAAGCCTGAGCGGCGCGCCATGGCGTATTGATCCGAAATGACATGACCCTTGGCGCGCAGACGGCCTTTGTATCCTGCCAGACGCAATTGGCGGGCGATGGTAAACCCGCGCCCGTCCGCAAAAGACGGAAAGTCGATGCGGATCATCTCAACACCGGTCAGGTGTCCGGTCAAGGTGGCCGGGTCGGCGTCTGATGCCACGTCTAATGAGACAACATCATTTGCAGCCTCATTTGCGGGTACAAAACCCTTGGTCCAGTCGTCGGTGCCAAAGCCGGTATCGGTGATGATAACAGTCATGCGTGTTCTCCTATCCGCACCATTTTGCCGTCGACAAAATGGATGCCGCATTCTTCTTTGTTCTGGTCACGCCAGCGGCCCGCTCGGGGGTCTTCGCCGGGTTTGACCGGGCTGGTGCATGGCGCACAGCCGATTGAGGGGTAACCTTGGGCCACCAGCGGGTGCCGAGGCAGACGGTTTTCATCCATGTAGGCGCGTACATCTTCCGGGGCCCAATGGGCCAGTGGGTTGACCTTGATGCGCCCGGTGCCGTCTTCGACCTCGAAAAAGTCGAGCGTTTCGCGGCTGCCCGCCTGAAAGCGTTTGCGCCCGGTGATCCAGCCATCAAACCCTTTCAGGGCGCGCTGCAAGGGAATCGTCTTGCGTAACGTACAGCAGGCATCAGTGTCACTGAGGTGCAGTGCGCCGTAGGGGTCGTCGCGGGCGACGTCATCGGAATCCGCCTGAATGATACGCAGATTACTCAGGCCGAGACGTTCGGCCACCTCGGCCTGATAAACCAAGGTTTCGGTGAACAGCATCTGGGTATCCACAAAGAGGATGGGTGTGGATTTTTCGACCACGGCGGCCATGTGCAAAAGCACCACGGATTCCGCCCCAAAGGACGACACCAATGCAATCTCGCCGCCATCCTGAAGCGCGCCTCGAAATACATCCGTGGCACTGTGATGGCGATAGGTGGCGTTCAGTTCCTCGACCTTGGCGCTAAGGGCAGCACGATCCGCCCCCAGCTCGGTCTGGATTTCGTCAAGCGGCATTGGCCTGTACCTCGGGGTAGAGATACGCCTTGAACGGTGCAAGGCCCAGACGGCGGTAAGCTTCGATAAAGGTCTCTTCTTCGCCGTGGCGCAGGTCCAGATAGCCCTGGACGATACGTTCCACGGCCGGAACGATCTCGTCGTAGGCAAAGCCGGGGCCAGCCCGTTCGCCGATGGCCGCATCCCATGTGGCATCGCCGCCCAGGGTGATCTGGTAGTTCTCAACACCAGCTCGGTCGAGGCCCAGAATACCGATGTGGCCAACGTGGTGGTGACCACAGGCGTTGATGCAGCCCGAGATTTTGATCTGCAGGTGACCGATGTCATGCTCGAGCTTCAACTCGTCAAAACGCGTCGCAATCTGCTCGGCAACCGGGATCGAACGGGCCGTAGCCAGTGCGCAGTAATCCATACCGGGGCAGGCAATGATGTCCGAGATCAGGCCGATGTTGGCGGTGTGCAGATCGGCCTGCTGCAAGGCGGCGTAGATCATGGGCAGGTCTGATTTGTGGACGTGCGGCAATATCACGTTCTGCTCGTGGCTGATGCGCAACTCGTCATGGCCGTATTGCTTGGCGAGATCTGCCAGCAGACGCATCTGTTCCGCCGAGGCATCGCCAGGTGTTGCGCCATGTTTCTTCAGTGAAACTGTCACAATCGAATAACCCGGCGCGCGGTGCTCGCTGAGGTTGGTGTCAGCCCAGCTGCGGAACAGTGGGTCATTGTCATAAGCGATGTCGTAGGCGGCCAGCGGCGCGTCGCGGAAGTCCGGCGCTGCAAAATGCGACTGGATGTCGGCAAAGAGGGTCTGGTCAATGCCTTCAAAGGTCGGGCGGATCGCGGCATAACGCTCTTCAACGCGGGCGCGGATATCCTCCAAACCATGCTCATGCACCGTGATTTTGATCCGGGCTTTGTACTTGTTGTCGCGACGGCCGATCTGGTTCCATACAGAAACCACGGCTTCGATGTAGGGCAAGAGGTCGGCGCGCGGCAGGAAATCATTCAGCACCTTGCCGATCATCGGGGTACGTCCAAGGCCACCACCCACGAGGATTTGGTAACCAACTTCGCCCGCATCATTGCGTACAACACGCACAGCGAGGTCATGGGCTTTCAGCACGGCGCGGTCTTTCTCACCAGCCGATACTGCGATCTTGAACTTGCGGCCCATGAACTGGAATTCCGGATGGTCAGTTGACCATTGACGGATCAGCTCGGCGATGGGGCGCGGGTCTTCGATCTCGTCCGCGGCAGCGCCGGCAAAATGGTCGGCGGTCACGTTGCGGATGGTGTTGCCCGAAGTCTGAATGGCATGCATGTCGACTTCGGCCAGCGCGTCCAGCATATCCGGAATATCCGAGAGTTTCGGCCAGTTGAACTGGATGTTCTGGCGAGTGGTGAAGTGGCCATAGCCTTTGTCCCACTTTTCAGCCAGCAGCGCGAGTTGTGACATCTGACGGCTGTTCAGCGTGCCATAAGGGATTGCCACGCGCAGCATATAGGCGTGCAACTGCAGGTAGACGCCATTCATCAGGCGCAGAGGCTTGAACTCGTCTTCGGTCAGGGCGCCGGAAACGCGGCGCTCCACTTGCGCGCGGAACTGTTTGTTGCGCTCGGCCAGAAAGGCGGTGTCGAAATCGTTATAGGCATACATGGCTGGGATCCTCTCTCGGGCAGGCGGTTAGTGGCCTGCGACGCCTTGGGCTTGTTTGCCGTGGAAATAGTTGGATGGGCCGGCGGCGCGGAACTCTTCACGAAAGTGCACCGGTTCGGGGCCAAAGGGACCGGATTGTGCATCGGCCAGATAGGCGCCCACAACTTCACCAGGCTGTTGCTGAGCTTCGAGTAGACGCAGGTCTGCGTCGGCTTCATCGGTCAGCAACACGGCGTCGGTCAGGTCACGAGTCCATGTTCCGGCATCGGTCATATAGATCACATCACCCTCAATAAGTGCGTTGGCGGTGATGACTTTGGGGGTAAAGGCTCGGGCCATCAGGCAAGCTCCTGTTCAAGGGGTTTGGAAAGGGTGGCGGATGCCGCACGGGGAGTAAGGCCAAACAGCGCAAGCGCCGGACCAGTGAGAGCAGCATCCGCCAGATCAGCGGATAGGTGTTCCAACGTCGTGGAAACGACCCGCTGATTGGGTCTCGAGGCATTTTCAACTAGGGTAAGGGGTGTATCGGGATTGGCGCCATGCATCATGAGGCGACCCTGAATGAACCGGGCAGCTTTCTTACCCATGTAAATCGCGGCGACCTGTCCGGTCTGCGCAAGTTCGCGCCAGTCATGATCTGCAAAGCCGCGCATGTCATGGCCGGTCAGAAAGCGCACCGAGGCATTGCGTCCGCGCTTGGTCAGGCTTTGACCAATGGCTGCAACCGAAGCCGAGGCCGCGGTGATGCCAGGTACGATATGCCACGAGATGCCAGCAGCATCTGCGGCGTCAATCTCTTCGTCGAGGCGGCCAAAAATCGTGCTGTCCCCACCTTTAAGGCGCGCAACCTGCGCGCCACTGGCGGCGTGCACAACGATCAGTGCGTTGATGTGTTCTTGTAACGTAGAGGGACCAAAGCCAGTCTTGCCAACGTCGATCCGTTGAATATGGTCGGGGATCAGTGAAAGCACGTCCTCACCCACCAAACGATCATGGATCACAACGTCCGCGCTTTGGATCGCTTTCAGCGCCTTGAGGGTCAGCAACTCGGCATCACCCGGGCCCGCACCAACAAAGGTGATGTGGCCTGAGCCTTGGCTGTCTGGCATATCTCGTGTCGTATCGCGGGGCATGGCTTTGTCAGTTGTTGCTGTTTCTGATTGTTATATAGGAAATTTTCCCATATTAGCGCTAGTAGAGCGAAGAAATAGAAACAGACGTTCCGAATTGAATTCGAAAGTGTCCTGTTGTTCTGAAACGGAAAGGAATTTGGAATGGCGTTGCGGATTGATGAGATGGATCGGAAAATCCTTGAGGAGCTGCAGCGCGATGCGGCGCAATCTTTGGACGAAATTGCCAAGCGAGTGGGCTCTTCCAAGACGCCAGTATGGAATCGTATCCGCAAAATGCGCGATGGTGGCATCATCAAGCGTCAGACGGTTTTGCTAGATGCAGAGGCCTTGGGGTTTGAGGCGTGTTTCTTTGTTCTGATCCGCACCAGCGAACACGAGGCTGATTGGCAGGCCAAGTTCCTCAAAGCCTTGCAGGACCGTCCGGAAGTGCAGGAAGCGCACCGGCTGGCGGGGGATATCGACTATATCCTGAAAGTCCGTGTCGCCAATGCACGCGCCTATGATGTGTTCTACCAGACACTGATTTCCGAGGTGCGGGTCCACAATGTGACGGCACTTTTGTCGATGGAAGAGATCAAATCGACCACGGACCTGCCTTTGGTCGGCGCCGCGTCCTGACGCTGAATTGGCACATTGTTTTCAAGGCGGGCTATGGGCAGCGCGCCTGAAAACCCGCCATGTCGCATTTTGACTAGGGAAACGACATGATCCGAGTATTCTGACCCCAAATGGCGAGGAGAAGCTTTTGGGGTTCGACACAGATCAGATGTCCGCATTGCGGCACGAGTTTCACCGATTTCCCGAGTTGGGATTTCAAGAAGATCGCACGAAAGCTAAAGTTGCCAGCCTTCTGAGAGACATGGGGCTTGAGGTGCATGAAGGGGTAGGCGTTGTCGGCATCCTGCGCGCCGGAACCGGTAATCGTGCCATTGGATTGCGGGCAGACATGGATGCATTGCCTATTTCTGAGGCCAGCGCGCACGACTATGTCTCACAAACGCCCAGTGTCATGCACGCCTGTGGTCATGACGGACACATGACCATGTTGCTGGGAGCGGCCAAAGCCCTCTCTGAGAGCCCTGAATTTGACGGCACTGTCGTTTTCATCTTCCAGCCGAACGAAGAGCATGGGCTGGGTGCCAAGGCGATGATCGATGAAGGCGTGCTCGCGCGCTTTCCAGTCGAAGAGGTCTATGCCATCCACAACTTACCCGGCGCGCCAGTTGGACAGGTCTTGACCCGGCCGGGACAGATTTGCTCGTCGGAAAGCTTGTTTGAGATTGCGATCACTGGGCAGGGAGGTCATGCCTCGATGCCGCAAGCGGGGCGAGATGCGATCACCATTGGCGCCGAGATCGTGCAGGCTTTGCAAACCATCGTATCCCGCAAGCTGGCACCCGGCGCGGGCGTTGTGGTCTCGGTGACTGAGTTTCTGACGGATGGGCAGCGCAATGTCTTGCCGGGACACGCGACGCTCAAGGGGGATGTGCGGGCGCGCAGCCCTGAAGACAGGATTGCGGTTGAGGGGTTCATGCGCCAGATCGCAAACGGGATCGCACAGGCGCATGGCGTGTCTGTCGACGTGAGCTACAACGCCGAGTTCATCGAGACAATGAACGCAAAAGGACCAACCGAAGCCGTGGTGCGAGCGGCGATGTCGGCGGGGCTTGAGACAATCTCGAATTGCCAACCGATGAGTTTCTCCGAAGACTTTGCGCATTTCAGCGCGGCGGTGCCGGGATGCTTTTTGATGCTCGGTAATGGTGAGGTTGGGCCCCATGGGCAACCGTTGCATTCGGATAACTACGATTTCAACGACGCGATTTTGCCGATTGGCGCTGCGTTCTGGACAACGTTGGTCCGGGACAGGTTGCCTGAGCAGGAAGGATACTGACCGATGTTCACCCAAAGGATGCAGGGTTTTCGCAGGCGGATGGACGCTGCGGGCATTGATGTGGCGCTGATCACCGACGACGACAATGTCTATTATCTGACAGGTTACTACGACTATTTGCACATGGAGTTTGGACGACCAACAATCCTTGTGGTGTCGCGGGACGGTGAGAGCCTGTTGATCACTCCGAACCTTGACCTCAACACGGCACTTGCTTCGGCGCAGGTTGATCGGATTGCCGCGTGGAATGACGGAATGGGCGCGGAATGGCGCCAGGAACTGCCGGACGCGTTAAAAAACGCTGGGGTGGTCGGAATAGAACCAGACCACATGCCACCCTTGGTGCGGGCCTTTGTAGGTACTCTTGTGTCAGCGGAGCAGGCGACCAGTGTCACGCCGCTTTTGGCCGAGATGCGGATGATAAAGTCCCCGCAAGAGCTGCAACTGGCCCGCCACGCAGGACAGGTCGCGATGGCCATGATGAACGCGGGCCGCGCAGCGATCGCTGACGGCGTACCGGAATTCGAGGTTGCTCTGGCCACGTCTCAGGGTGGGACGCGCAAGGCCGCCGAGTTGCTCGCGGCGCATTACGATGAAAAAGACATGTCCCCCAATACACATTTCCTGCAGATCATGGCGTCGGGATCCGAGATCACCAAGACGCACCACCGCGCGTCTACCCGGATCATGCGGCATGGTGAGCCGGTGTTTCTGTGTTTCTGTGGGATGACCAATTTCCACCGCTTTAAGCTGGGCTTTGACCGGACGTTCTGGATTGGCGAGATCCGGAACCAACGCCACGCGGATGTTTATGAGGTCGCCGTCGCCAGCCAACGCGCTGCGCTAGATGCTCTGCGACCGGGTGTGACGGCGGAAACTGTCCATGCGGCCTATGCCGAGGTTATTCAGAGCGGCGGGTTTGACTATCCGTTCCGTTGCGGCCGCGCGACCGGGTTCAGTTTCCTGGAAACCCCGCAATTGGTGACAGGCGACACAACCGTTTTGCAGCCCGGTATGGTGTTTGCCGTGGACGGGTCCGTCACCGTGGAGGATTTTCGCGCACAAGTGGGGGACAGTTTCATCATCACTGAGGATGGATGGGAGGCGGTAACGGATCATCCCAAGGCTTTGGATGATATTATTATCTGATCAACGAGTCACCATCAGCCGTTCCAGCCCGTGGAAGTGATAGACATTGGCATAACGCGGTGTCTGGGTGATCTGTAGATTTGGACATCGCTCAAACAAGATGGGAAGAGCCAGCGAAAGCTCAAGGCGGGCCAGCGGTGCGCCAACGCAGAAATGCAGGCCCGCGCCAAAACTGGAGTTGGTTTTGATCGGGCGCTGCGGCTGAAAATCCTCAGGGTTCTCCCACGGGCCGGGATCACGATTGGCGGCGGCCAGTAAAAGCGCCACTTGATCTCCGCGCTGAAACGTGTGGCGACCAACTTCTATCGTCTCATAAGCGTAACGCGTGAACATATGCAGAGGCGGATCATATCGCAGCACTTCTTCAACCGTCTGGGCAATGGCATCGGGTATATAGGCACTATGAGGCGTCTCGTGCTCTAGCAGAGCTTTCACCCCATTGCCAAAGGAATGCACGGTTGCCTCGTGGCCTGCATTCAGCATCAGGATACAGGTGGTGATCAACTCGTCCGTTGATAATTTTTCGCCGTCTTCTTCGGCCGCGATCAACTCGCTGATCAGATCTTCACCCGGAGAGCTGCGGCGCTGATCGACATAGGATCGGATGTAGTCAGAGAACTCTTGTGCGGCTTCGGCAGCGGCAATTTCAATCTCGTGGGTGCGGCGGGCCTGATACATTGACACCATCGCGTTGGACCATTGCAGGAATTGCGGCCCCATGTCTTCTGGCACGCCAAGCAGACGACAGATCACGCGGACGGGAAGCGGTGCAGCTAAAGCGTCGATCAGGTCGAACTCACCCTCTGGGAATGCGTCTATCAGCTCGTGACACAGGCTCTCGATGCCTTCTGACAGCGCGGCGATGCGCCGGGTCGTAAAGGCACGCAGGACCAGTCCGCGCAAGCGGGTATGGCGCGGCGGCTCAAGCTCCAGCATGGAATGCGCCTCAATCCGGTAAAACGGGTCGAGATGCGCAGGATGCTTTGTGGCCATCTCAGGCGGAACCTCGCGTCCAAAGCGGCGATCTTTCAGGATCATCGACACTGTGGCGTGGCTGAGCGCGCAGACCATGTCGTAGTCTTCCCAAAAGAACATCGCCCCATGCTGTCGTGCTTCTTCATAAAACGAGTAGGGGTTCTGGACAAAGGCGGGGTCGGTCGGGGGCTGGGTCAGGCGTTTCATGAGGCCCATCTTTGGCAAGTGGCTGGCCTTTGCAAGGGGGCAGGCGTTAATCTTAGCCCTATGAAGAGATGGGTTTGCCAACGCATAGCGATTCTGACGGTGTTTGCCGTGCTTCTGGCTGTGGTGCCGGGCGCGGTTTGGCGCATTGGCTATGGTCAGGCGCTGGACCAATTGGCGCAACGGGGCGAAGCCGACCTTGCGCTTGCTGCGGACCGTCTGACAGCGCAGCTGCAACGCTATCAGGAACTTGCCGTTCTTTTGACGTCGCATCCGGCGCTAACCAGCCTGCCAAATGGCGGGAACCAAGAGGCCGCGCGCGCGTTGTTGCGAGAGGCAGCCGACAAGACGGCGGCACTGAACCTCTATTATGCAAATCCCGAGGGCAGGGTCCTGGCCTCTGCCTTTGAGGCAGATGACATGATAACAACCGGTGCGCCGCATTTCGAACGCGCGATGAACGGCGCGCTGGGCGTGCATCATTTCCGCGATACGGCCACCGGCTTGCGCCATTTCCTGTTCGCCTCTCCCAGTTTCGCCGAGGACGACAGGGTCAGCGGTGTACTGACTGTAAGTGTTGATATCGACTACGTGGAAAGCAATTGGCAAGGCGACGGCCCGGCGGTGTTCTTTATTGACGAACAAGGTCTGGTTTTTATCACAAATCGGGATGAGATGCTGTTCTGGGAGCGTCGGCCCGGCGATACCGGGCTGGTGCCTCCTCAGGGTGCCGCACCGCCCTTTAACGACTATGAACGGGCCGGTCATACATTGTGGCGGCTGGACTGGGGGCCTTATATCCCGGACCGCGGCATGCATATGGTGCAACCATTGCCAGTGATTGCCATGCGCGGCGAAGCCGTACTGGATGTCGCCCCGGCAACACGTATTGCATCCCTACAGGCAGCGGCTGTCGCGGCGTTGATCTTTGCCTTTGGTGTGTTCCTGTATCAGGCTATTCAGCGGCGTCGTGTGTTGGCCGAAGCAAACGCCGTGCTGGAAGAACGTGTGATGCTGCGCACGCAAGCGCTCTCGGACACCAACATCCAGCTAAGGCGTGAAATCACTGAGCGGCAAGAGGCTGAAGCCGCGTTGAAGCAAGCGCAAGCAGATTTGGTACAGGCCGGTAAACTCAGTGCGCTGGGCCAGATGTCAGCCGGTATCAGCCACGAATTGAACCAGCCCTTGATGGCCATTCAGCAATTTGCCGAGAATGGCGAGCAGTTCATGGCGCGCGGCAAGACCGAGGTGGCCGGCGAAAACCTGTCGCGGATTTCAGCGCTGGCGGGCCGGATGGCTCGGATCATCCGCAACTTGCGTGCTTTTGCCAGAAATGAAAGTGAACCCATGGGGCGCGTGGATATCGTTTCAGTTGTACAATCCTCGCTGGAACTGACCCAAGCGCGGCTACGTGGCGATCAGGTCACGCTCGAGTGGCAACCGCCCGCAGCACCGATCTGGGTTCGGGGTGGCGAAGTGCGATTGGGGCAGGTGCTGGTCAATCTTATTTCCAATGCCGCCGATGCCATGATGGAAAGCGACCACCGGGTTATTCGAATTGCTGTGAGCGCCAAGGATCGCGTGACCATTCAAGTCTCGGATACAGGGCCCGGTATTGCTGAACCAGAAAAGATCTTCGATCCATTCTTTTCCACGAAAGAGGTGGGCAGCGCCGAAGGCATGGGACTGGGCCTGTCGATCTCCTATGGTCTGGTGCAATCTTTTGGCGGCAATATTCGCGGAGCCAACGCGCCCGAAGGGGGCGCGATCTTTACCGTGGAACTGGATTACTGGGACGACCAGAGACAAGACGGAGAACAGGCCGCATGACGCGTAAAGTACTTTTGGTGGATGACGACCTTGCGGTGCGCGAGGCGCTGGGCCAGACGCTGGAATTGGCTGATCTGGATGCCGTCACTGCGGGGAGTTTCATTGAGGCCAAAGATCACATTGCGCGAGATTTTGATGGGGTGATCGTGTCGGACATTCGCATGCCGGGGCGCGATGGATTTCATCTCCTGAGCTATACGCACGATGTGGACAGCGAATTGCCGGTTATCCTGTTGACCGGAGAGGGGGACATCCCCATGGCGGTTGCGGCGATGGGCAAGGGGGCGTTCGACTTTCTTGAAAAACCCTGCGCCCCCAAGGATCTCGTGCGTGTCATCAACCGGGCGCTGCAAACTCGTGCGCTGGTGTTGGAAAATCGCCGCCTTAAGGCACAACTGGAAACTGGCGATCCGGCAGCACGGATGCTGTTTGGCACTTCTGATCTGGCCGAGGCGCTTCGGATGCGTGTGCGCAATGTTGCCCGCACGACCGCCGAAGTTCTGGTCACTGGCGCACCGGGGACAGGCATTTCCAAGGTGGCCGAGGTCGTGCACCTCTGTTCCCCCCTCAGCAAGGGACCGTTCGGTAAGTATTCTGCCGCAGGCATGGATCCGGCGCGATTTGATCGTGCGACCGAAGACGCCAAGAGCGGCAGCTTGTTCATAGACGAGATCACGGCGATGCCGATGGAAACGCAGTTTGCCCTGATGACCATGATGGAGCAGGGCAATCACCCCCGCCTGATCTTTGGCAGCACAGCGGATCTGGGGCGCGCAGTCGAACAGGGGTTACTGCATGCAGACCTGTTCTATCGCCTCGACGCGATGCAGGTCCGTATTCCGGCTCTGTCCGAGCGCCCCGAGGATATCCCCGTGCTTTTTCGACACTACGTGGCCCAGGCTGCTGAGCAAGCGGGGCTCAGCCCACCTGAGATCATGCCCGATATGCTGGCAGAGTTGATGGCGAGGGATTGGCCCGGCAATGCCCGTGCGCTGATGAGCGTCGCCATGCGGTTTACACTTGGCCTGCAGGATGGTGACGAAGAAGCCGGGGCTGGCAATCTGGGTTTGGTCGAACAAATGGCGCAGGTGGAACGCTCTCTTTTGACGGAAGCCTTGCGCCGGGCAAGGGGGCGGGCTTCAGCCGCCGCCACAGCCCTGAAACTGCCGAGAAAGACCTTTTACGACAAGCTCAGCAAACATGGGTTGCGCGCCGAGGACTTTCGTTAGGGAGTGTGTGCGGGTGTGCGAAAATCCGCACAGTTGCCTGTCGGTCCCGTGCGGGAAATCGCACAGAATTGCAAAGTCTGAATGTGTGGGGCAAAGGTTTCTTTCTTCAGTGCTTTGAAAATAGGCGAAAAATTCGCCCATCAGCCAAAAAACAAACAAAGTGTTGAGCGGTTTTCTGCTTGGCTTCACAGTTTCGTTAACGCCCCGTGGAGCGAGGGGTGTGACTGACATTGCTACGAAACACTGGGGAGGAGACCCTATGAAATATCTAACAACTGCTGCCACCGCACTGGCCCTGACCGTAACCGCAGGCACCGCCGCGTTTGCTGGTTGTGACGACGGCGAGATCGTCGTCAAGTTCAGCCACGTGACCAACACCGACAAGCACCCCAAAGGCATCGCCGCCTCGCTGCTGGAGCAGCGCATCAACGACGAGATGAACGGCACCATGTGCATGGAAGTGTTCCCGAACTCGACCCTTTACAATGACAACAAGGTTCTCGAAGCCATGTTGCAGGGCGACGTTCAGCTGGCAGCACCTTCGCTGTCGAAGTTTGAAAAGTTCACCAAGCAATTCCGCATCTTCGATCTGCCCTTCATGTTCAAAGACGTGAACGCGGTTGACGCATTCCAGGCGTCGGACGCTGGCCAAGGTCTCTTGGACTCGATGCAGCGCCGCGGCCTGCAGGGTCTTGCATACTGGCACAACGGCATGAAGCAGATGTCAGCCAACGTACCGCTGGTTTCTCCTTCGGACGCCAATGGCCTGAAATTCCGCGTTCAATCGTCGGATGTTCTGGTTGCCCAAATGGAAGCCATCGGCGGTTCGCCCCAGAAAATGGCCTTCTCGGAAGTGTATGGCGCGCTGCAACAGGGCGTTGTGGACGGTCAGGAAAACACCTGGTCGAACATCTACGGCAAGAAGTTCTTTGAAGTTCAAGACGGTGTCACTGAGACCAACCACGGCATCATCGACTATCTGGTTGTGACTAACGTTGACTGGCTGGACAGCCTGGACGCAGATGTACGTGACCAGTTCCTGACGATCCTGGGCGAAGTCACCACCACTCGCAACGCCGAGTCGACTGCTGTGAACAACGCCGCGAAAGAGTCGATCGTGGCTGCAGGCGGTACCATCCGTCAGCTGACCGCAGAACAGCGCCAAGAGTGGGTCGACACAATGCGCCCTGTCTGGGACAAGTTCTCGGATGACGTAGGCCAGGAAAACATCGACGCCGCACAGGCGATCAACGCGGCCATGTAATCGCGAGGTGCGCCTGCTAAGGGCGCACCCGACTTTGGGCGGGCCAACGAGTCCGCCCTTTTTTGAACGCGCAGTACACAAAATCCGGATCACCTAACCGGACATGGCTGTGCCTTAACCAAAATTTCGGGGACATGGGGACATGCAACACAAGCATAGTTTCGTGGACCGGATCGAGGAGACGCTGATTGCGATCCTCCTTGGGCTGATGACGGTGATTACTTTTGCCAACGTCATTGCCCGGTTCGGCTTTAACTCAAATATTCTCTGGGCGCTGGAACTTACGGTGTTCCTGTTCGGCTGGCTTGTGCTGCTGGGCGCGTCCTATGCGGTCAAGAAACACAGTCATCTTGGTGTCGATGCGATCATCAACATGGTACCCGCAGGCGTGGCACGCATTATGGGCATCATCGCGGTCGCGGCCTGCCTGTTGTTCTCGGTCTTTATGGTCAAGGGCGCTTATGATTACTGGGCCGTGTTTGCGGACCTGCCGCCCACCTCGGGCCGTTGGTTCCCAACGGGCTTTGCCGACAAGTTCCGCAGCCAAAGTTTCTACGAGGTTCAGGACGTGCCGATGATCGGCATCTTCCGCTTCCTTGAAGACCTGATCAATTACGGCGACGAATACGAAAAGCTGCCCAAAGTGGTGCCATATCTCGTGTTGCCGGTATCGATGCTGTTGTTGCTCTATCGCTTTGCACAGGCCTCGATGCAGATCTGGCGCGGTGAAACCGACCGTCTGGTCGCCAGCCACGAAGTCGAAGACGAGATTGAAGAAGTACGAGCTCAGCAAGGGGAGCATGACTGATGGAAGTCGTTCTACTATTCGCGATGGTCATCGGCCTGTTGCTGATCGGTGTACCTATCGCTGTTTCATTGGGTCTGTCATCGATCCTGTTCCTGTTGTTCTTCTCGGACGCTACGCTGGCCTCTGTCGCGGGTACATTGTTCGAAGCTTTTGAGGGACACTTCACACTTCTGGCGATCCCGTTCTTTATCCTCGCATCGTCGTTCATGACGACCGGTGGCGTGGCGCAGCGGATCATCCGCTTTTCCATCGCCTGCGTAGGGCACCTGCCGGGTGGTCTAGCGATTGCGGGCGTGTTCGCATGTATGATGTTTGCGGCTCTTTCGGGTTCTTCGCCTGCAACGGTGGTGGCCATCGGCTCTATCGTGATCGCGGGCATGCGTCAGGTGGGCTATACCAAGGAATTCGCCGCCGGTGTGATCTGTAACGCAGGCACGCTGGGCATCCTGATCCCGCCTTCGATCGTGATGGTGGTTTACGCTGCCGCAGTAGAAGTCTCGGTTGGCCGGATGTTCCTCGCAGGCGTTATTCCGGGCCTTATGGCTGGCATCATGCTGATGGTCACGATCTACGTCATGGCCAAGGTCAAGAACCTGCCCAAAGGTGAATGGCGCGGTTGGGGTGAGATCTTTGAATCCGGCGCAGAAGCTGGTTGGGGTCTGTTCCTGATCGTCATCATCCTGGGTGGGATTTATGGCGGGATTTTCACGCCGACTGAAGCCGCTGCTGTAGCCGCTGTCTATTCGTTCCTGATCGCGTCTTTCATCTATAAAGACATGGGACCTCTGGCGGACCGGGGCAATGGTAAGGGCAAGCTTTTGCGCAAGCCGCATGCTCTGATTACCGCTCTGGTTCACGAAGACACCAAACACACGTTGTTTGAGGCTGGCAAACTGACAGTGACGCTGTTGTTCGTGATCGCCAACGCGCTGATCCTGAAGCATGTTCTGACCGAACAACAAGTGCCTCAGCACATCGCTGGTGCGATGCTGAGCGCGGGCTTTGGACCAGTCATGTTCCTGATCGTGGTGAACGTGATCCTGCTGATCGGTGGACAGTTCATGGAGCCATCGGGCCTCTTGGTGATTGTTGCACCACTGGTGTTCCCCATTGCCATCCAGCTGGGCATCGACCCGATCCACCTTGGCATCATCATGGTGGTCAACATGGAGATCGGGATGATTACGCCACCTGTGGGTCTGAACCTCTTCGTGACGTCAGGGGTCGCAGGCATGCCGATGATGAGTGTCGTACGCGCTGCCTTGCCATTCCTGGCCGTGCTGTTCGTCTTCCTGATCATGGTGACTTACATTCCGGTGATCTCGACCTTCCTGCCCAACACCTTCATGGGGCCGGAGATCATAACCCACTAGGGAAAAACAAAGTATTGAAGCGGTCCCGGTATGTTCCGGGGCCGTTTTTGTTTTTGGGCTCTGCAATCTGATATTTATCAAAGTCTGGGGCCGGGCAGGGTGCTAACAAGCAGAGACGCGAAACTTAGGGGAGGTTTTCATGACCCTCAGCAAACGCCAATTTCTGATGATGGGGGCAGCGGCCTGTGTGCCAGGTCATGTGCTGGCTTTCTCAGGGTCTGAACGGTCCCAAAGCCCTCTGCCGGGCATCGACGTAATCCTGACCAAAGAAGCGCCGGCAGGTGGGGAATTGATTGAGCCTATCCACATCGACGGAGAACATGGCAAGGCGCTGGTCAAGATGGGGCCGAAACAGGCGTCTACCTTGCTGGCCAATATCCTCGCGCCAAAACTGCAAGACCTTTCGGGCATTTCCGGCAAGACCTGGCATTGGGTGTTGTCGAGCCATCTGAGTGATGAGGTCGTTATGGCCGTGCTAAAGGGTGGGGCCACTGAACTCCGCGGCATGCAATTTGCCGATGACAATGGTGCCACGACATGGGGGCTCAAAATCGCGGCGTCGGGGGCTGAGTAAGACGTTTGAAATCGTCTTTGAAACGCCTTCCAATGTGCTTGGCTGGTCTTCTGCGGTACGGGACCATGAAGAGGCAACATGTCTGATGTACTCTACTACGCTTTGGTCGGCGCTTTTCTGGCGCATGAATTGGATGCGGTGCGGCGTCACGAATGGCGGATATTGCCGTTAACCAGCTTTCTGCCGGACCCTGTGGGCGCACAGGTGTTCATCTGGGCCCATGTGCCGTTGATCACGCTGATCCTCTGGGGCGGCGATGGTAGCTCGGTCAACTCTGTACGTCTTGGACTCGCCGGCTTTTCAATACTTCACGTCGGCTTGCATGTTCTGTTCCGGCGCCACCCGGACAATGAGTTCAACACCGTCGCGTCATGGGGGCTGATCTTGCTAACCGGAGGGCTGGGATGTGCCTATCTGGTGGCTGCGCTGGGTTAGCTGCATTGCCCTGTGAGAGGTCTCTTTGCAATGCAAATCCTAGGCGACATCCAATGCCTTAACGATCGCCCCGAAATCCGTCGCTTTCAGGCTCGCGCCGCCCACCAGAGCGCCATCGACATTGGAAACCGCAAAGATATCTTCGGCGTTGTCGGGTTTCACTGAGCCGCCATAGAGCAGGCGAATGGCGTCGCCGATCTCATTCCCGAAGCGCCCAATCAGAGCGCCGCGCAGAAAATTGTGGACCTCTTCGATTTGCTCCATCGACGGGATCAGCCCAGTGCCGATGGCCCAAATGGGTTCATAGGCGATGACAGTATTGTCGGCTGTCGCGCCGTCGGGCAGGGAGCCCGCCAACTGTGTGCCGATCACATCAATGGTGTCTCCCGCTTCGCGCTGTACGAGGCTTTCGCCAAGGCAGACCACGGCGACCAACCCGGCGTCCCACGCGGCAGCCGTTTTGGCAGCGATGTCGGCATTGCTCTCACCGTGATCCGTGCGGCGTTCGGAATGGCCGGTGATCACATGTGTGGCACCCGCATCCGCGATCATGGCGGCCGCAGTGTCGCCAGTGTGGGCGCCAGAGGTGTTGGCGTGGCAATCCTGTCCACCAATGGCCAGCGCTGAGCCATTGGTGGCGTCAGCGGCCCGCGAGATCAGCGTCGCGGGGGGGCAAATCAACAAGTCGGTCTGTGTGGTCTCTGTTGCGGCGATGGCGCGCAGCTCCTCCAACGCGCCAGAAATACCGTTCATCTTCCAATTGCCTGCTGCCAGTTTGCGTCGCATGTCATGTCCCTGAAACCATTTGTTGCCCCGTTTTCTGCGCTCAGGGCATGGGCGTCAAGCCTGCCTTGCGTCGCATGGCAGGTCCTGCCGGCGCACAGCAACCAACGACACTTAGCAAATAGAGTTTAGCTGAGGTTCGGAACGCCATAATCGCGATTGGCGGCGAGTGTTTCAATATCGTCGAACTTGATCGACTCACCACACCCACAAGCTTCGGATACGTTGGGATTGTTGAACTTGAAACCGGATTCCAGCAGCGACACCTCATAGTCAATCTCGGTGCCAAACAGGAACATCTGCGCCATCGGGGCAATCATCACCACGGCGCCGTCCTGCTCGACCACCTCATCATGAGGGTCGGTCTCGGTCACATAGTCCATCGTGTATTCCATACCCGCACAGCCGCCTTTTTTGACGCCGATACGCAGGCCGGAATGGCCGTCTTTCTCCATCAGGCGGGCAATTTGTGCCGCCGCCTTTGGGGTCATGGTCACGGCCTGTTTGCCGGGAATGCCGAACATGTGGGGTTCCTCGCGGGTTTCGAGTGACAAAATAGGTCAGGATTGTCCCCGCATCAAGATGGCCCCGCCGGATTTCTCTGCCGGAGCCGGTCACGTTTCGTTGCGATTACGACGCGTCGGGCATCATGCAGTTGGCGTAGTAGGTCACGGTAGCAGGCCAATCCGAGAAGATGCCTTCGATACCGACGTCCTGCGCCAGAACGTGTAGCAGCTCAAAATACATGGCATCGCTGCCCGTCACGTCCTTAACGGTCTGGAAGTACCAGCCGCCGCCGTTTTCCAGCGGGCCAGAGCGTTCCAGTGTCCAGGTGATGAGTTTCAACCCAGCGTTTTTGGCCTCTTTGGTATAGGCCGAAGGAACGATTTCGCCGTTCTCAACGGTGACCAGCATCCACATCGGGGGGGCGATGTAGTTGACGCCCTTGGCATGCAGTTCGACAAAGTCATGCGGGAAGGTTTCAGGGTCGTTCGAGTCGAAGCCGTCGATGTTGTAGCTGTCATCAAGGAATACAGCTTGCTGGCCAAATTCAGGTTCGTTTTCAATCCAGTAAAGGACGTCGTTGAGGTTGAAAGATTGGGCCCAGACATCCGATGCCGGGATTCCGGCTGCTTTGTATTCGTCAATTAACTTCTGAGCATAGTCAGCTTGGGTAAATCCATTGAATGGCATCTCGACCGAGGGCGATTTCAGCTCGGGTGTGAACTTGGCACCAAGATCCCGGAACAGGGCAATCGACTCGGCATGGGTCATCAACGTGCCTTTGGTGGCATATAGATCGGTGCGCCATCCTGCGGTGCCGTCCATATAGGCTTCCACCGTTGTGGCTGCGGCATCTGCGGCATCCATTTTGCCATTCAGTGTGCGAAACTCGGCCAGTGTGATGTCCGAGGCGCGGCACTCGGCCGTCGCCTTGGCATCACCGTTCGCAGGTGAAAACCCGGCGGTGCATTTTGCGGCCAGATCTGTGGCAAGAATGTTGGTGGTGGTGTGAAGATCGTTCTGAGCGTGGCGGCAGACCAGTTCAAGATCCTTGGTAAATGTCACGTCGCACTCGAGAATCGCAGCCCCCATGCGTGTGGCAGCTCGGTTTGACTCGACGGTATGTTCGGGAAACATCAAGGGCGCGCCTCGGTGGCCGATTGAAAAGGGATGTGGCTTCATTGCCATGTTTTCGCAGGCCTGAAGGCGCTGTTTCAGCGGTCCGTCCTGCATTTGATTGATCAGATAGTAGGGGCGAGGGCCCAAGTCGACATCAGCTGCCAGTGCAGGCAGCGGAGAAATGGCCAGAGCGGCCAGCATTACAGTGCGCAACATGCGAAACACTCCTGTTGGAAAAGGATCGTGTGTTTGCAGTCGCGCGTGGGCGTAACAGCGCAATGGCAACGCTGTTAAGAAATGGTGATGTTTGGATGACGGTTTTACATAAAGCCCAGCTCGAGGCGGGCTTCGTCGGACATCATCTCCATGCCCCACGGTGGAGACCAGACCAGTTCAACCTCAACGTTGCGCACGCCGGCAACACCGGCAATCGCCTCTTGGACCCAACCCGGCATTTCGCCGGCAACCGGGCACCCAGGTGCGGTCAGGGTCATGATGACACTCACGTCATTCTCATCCGAGATCTCAATCGTATAGATCAAACCCAGATCGTAGATGTTAACCGGGATCTCCGGGTCATAGACGCTGCGGCAGGCCTCAACCGATGCCTCGTGCAACGGGTGGTCTGTGCTCGAGGGCGCAATCAATGGGGTGCCCTCGATGGGGTCGGTTGCCTGGGTCATGTCCGGGTCCTGTCTCAATCCTGAGTGAACATATAGGGTTTAGACACGACGAGGTCCAGAGGGTGTGAACGCGCTATTTCGTACCACTCAATTGTCGTTGATATCGTGGTTGAAGGTTTTCACCTGACCTTTGGGCAATGCAAAAAAGCGTTTCAATAGCAGCCAGGACACCAGCGACAGGGCGGCAAAGATCAACAACAGCATTGGAACCGACAACAGCGCAGCGGGGCCAAGCAGCAGCAGGCCGACCAAGGCCGCGCCGATGGCAAACCCCAAAAAGACAAAGCCCGGCACCAACACCTCGAGAATGGCCAGCACCAATGCAGATGCCAGCCAAACCCACCATGTCGTCATCAGCGCAGTCATTTGGCACCACCCTTCAACATTTTGAACGCATCCCCAAAAGCTTCCAACGCTTGCGCGGGAACAATCACGGTCTGCTGGCCTTCACCACCCCCAAGCGCGTTCAGAGCTTCGACCTGTTTCAGCGCAACCTGATACTGGGCCGCTTCGATCCCGTTATCGCGGATCGCTTTGGCAACCACTTCCGTTGCATAGGCTTCGGCATCAGCCTGAATGCGGCGGGCTTTGGCGATTTGTTCTGCGGCATAAAGCTCTGCATCCGCGTTCAGCTCGACCGCGCGCTTGGTTCCTTCGGCTTCGGTCACTTGAGCGCGGCGCGCACGTTCAGCGTTCAGCTGTTGTAGCATGGCGTCGCGGGTGGCCTGATCCAGATTCACGTCCAGAATCTCGGCGCGCGTCACCTCGATGCCCCAATCATCCACAGCATCTTCGACGCTCGTTTGGATCTGGTTGATCAGCTGGGCGCGGTTTGATTGTACCTCATCAAGGTCCATTTTACCGATTTCGGCCCGCACGATGCCAGCGACGGTGGTCGCAATTGCGCCATCTACGTCACGGATTCGGTAAACCGTCTTTTCCGGCTCAAGAATGCGATAAAACACCGAGGTGTCGATCTGGACCAAAACGTTGTCTTTGGTGATGGCGTCCTGCGTCGCGTTCGGCAATTGGCGCTCTAGGATCGAAATCCTGTGACGCGCCACATCAAGAAACGGCACGATAAAATTGATACCGGGCCCAAGCACCGAATGCAGGCGGCCAAACCGCTCGACCACATATTTCTCGGATTGCGGTACGATCTTGATGCCTTTGACAACTACGACAATCAAAAGCACGGCGCCAAGCAGCAAAACAATGTTGGCGGTCAATAGATCTAGAATAAATTCTTCTGACATAAAAAATCTCCACTGGGTATACATTGGTATACAAATGGGGGTTGAGTCGGGTGTTTTCAAGACAGGTATGTCGCGAAATGGCGGCTGAGTCTCGTGATTTTTTTGCTGTCTTGCCGGGATACTCGCGGGGTCAGGGGCCTTGGATTTCTCCCAGCCTGCGTCGGCGCAAGTGCAGGTATTCGTGAGCGACAGCGCCAAGCACGTAAAGAACTGCGATGCAGGTAAAAGCGAGGGTTGGTCCCCCATGCACCAACAAAGCCAATAAGATTGGGGTGCCTAGGAGATTGCCGACGTTGCCCATTTGCGCCAACGCCCCATTGGCCAGCGCGCGGGATTCAAGCGAGGCGTTGAGTTGTGGAACGGCTGCAAAGGTTGCGCCCTGAACCAGACCAAGAGCTGCAAATAGCGTGATAGCAACCACCCCGACCGGAACGCCATGAGGCAAAAGGCCCAAAACCAAAACAGACAGGACGAACCCAAGGACCACCACGCGCACGGCCGCGATCCGTGTTAGCAGAACCGGCACACACAAGAGGGAAACAGCAATACTGGCCAGAGGTATTGCGCCGATGATGACCGCACGCGTCTCAACGGGTAAGAGCGGGGGCAACAGGGTCAGGAGCGAAACAAAGGTCAGCGTGTAAAAGACCCAGCCCAGCGCGGCCGCAGAGATATAGGGCGAACGGTAGGATTGGGCGTGCTGTCGCAGAATATGTCCCATGGACAACGAGGGGCGGACCCCGGCCTGAGCGGCCGCGCCTCGCAGGAGCATCCCCAACCCAAGCGCCAGCGCGGCCATAACCATAGCGTGCAGCAGGAACAGCGCTTCGAGGCCGGCGACGTCAATCAAGGGCAACCCCAGCCAAGCGGTCAGGGCAAAGCTGACACCAAAGAACGTGCTCCAAAGTGAAAGCGCCGCGCCGCGAATGCGATCAGTGCTGATCTGAGCGATCAGAGTCGGGGCCGCCACAACGATGCCGAGGTGAGACAGGCCTTCGATCAGGCGCGAGAGCATCATAAGGGGCAATGCAGGCAGCGTGGCCTGCCAGAGTGAACAGATGGCACCGAGCAACAGCGCGGCGACAAGGATGCGCAAGCTGCCGACTTGTCCGGCCAAGGTACCTGCAACCATTCCCAAACCAGCGCCAAGCGCGCTGATCAGGGTTAAGAGCCAACCGATTGAGGCCCCCGCTTGCGGATATAGGGCCTGCACAAGATCAAACGGCACAGCAATTTTAGAGAACTGTGCGGCAGCTGTCAGACCCGCAAGCCAAAGCAGGAAGATGGCAAAGAGAGACAGTTGGAAGGACAGGCGCATGTCGCAAGCGTTAGCCGAGAAATCCGACCAAGGCCACGGCAATCGGCCCTCGCGACCAGTGCGGTCAGAGATTTTGATTGTCCCCTGGGCTTGGCAAGGGGCGGCAATTGGCGCTAAAGGCAGCGATCAGCAGATTTGCGGGATAGGATAGGTATGTCGGGCAAGTTTTCCTTTGAGCTCAAAGCCACAGATGGCAACGCACGAATGGGTGTGATCTCCACGCCCCGCGGCGAGATCCGCACGCCTGCCTTTATGCCCGTCGGCACTGCGGCGACTGTGAAAGCGATGATGCCAGAGTCGGTGCGCGCAACCGGAGCCGACATTCTTCTGGGCAATACCTATCACCTGATGTTGCGCCCGACGGCGGAGCGCATCGACCGATTGGGCGGGCTGCACAAGTTCATGAACTGGGAGCGTCCGATCCTGACGGACTCCGGCGGATTTCAGGTGATGTCGCTGGCAGAACTTCGCAAGCTGACCGAGAAGGGTGTGACTTTCAAAAGCCACATTGACGGTAGCAAACACGAACTGACGCCCGAACGCTCGATGGAGATCCAGCGATTGTTGGGATCGGACATCGTCATGTGTTTTGACGAATGCCCCGCGCTGCCCGCCGACCGCGACCGGATAGCCAGCTCAATGCGTCTGTCAATGCGGTGGGCCGAGCGTTCACGGGTGGCATTTGGAGATCGTCCGGGGCACGCACTGTTCGGTATCCAGCAGGGCGGTCTGGAACAGGATTTCCGGGAAGAAAGCGCCGAGGCTCTGAAGGCCATCGGATTCGAGGGCTATGCAGTTGGTGGCCTTGCGGTGGGTGAAGGGCAAGAGGCGATGTTTGGCTGCCTTGATTATGCACCGGATATGCTGCCAACCGACAAGCCGCGCTATCTGATGGGCGTGGGCAAGCCGGATGATATTGTTGGCGCCGTCGCGCGAGGCATCGACATGATGGATTGTGTATTGCCGTCGCGGTCTGGCCGAACCGGGCAGGTCTTTACCCGGCACGGTGTTGTGAATATCAAGAACGCCCGCCACGCCGATGATCCGCGTCCTTTGGACGAACGCTGCAGTTGTCCAGCCTGCTCCAACTATTCCCGGGCTTATCTGCACCACGTTTTCCGCGCCAATGAGATGATTTCAGGCATGCTGCTGACCTGGCACAACCTGCATTACTTTCAAGAGATCATGCAGGGTATGCGGGACGCAATTGCCGCGGGCACGTTTGACGCGTGGCAAAAGGATTTCCACGAAGGACGTGCGCAAGGCGATATTGAGCCTTTGTGAGGCACCAGTGGTTCGGCGCGCTTGCAGGCAAGCCGCAAGTCGCCCCGCGACTATCTCGTCGAGGTCGAATTTTCCTGTGGATTAAACACAAAGCGTGCTTGCACCTCTGTTCTGGCGAGGGCATTCTGCGTGCCACCATCTGGATTGGTTGAAATTCGGCGCACAGAACCCAAATTGATCATTCAGGAAACGGAAATGGCCAAAAGGTTGCCTATGTCAGGGACCTGCGCTGTTTTGCCAAGAACAAGGACTGAGCATGTTAGAACCCCTTAACGCATCCTACCCAGTACTGCCGCTGCGCGATATTGTGGTCTTTCCACATATGATTGTGCCGCTGTTTGTCGGTCGCGACAAATCCGTGCGGGCGCTGGAAGAGGTGATGCAGGACGACAAGCAGATTTTGCTGTCGAGTCAGGTTGATCCCGCACAGGACGACCCAGAAGCCGACGATATCTATCGCGCCGGGGTGCTGGCCAATGTGCTGCAACTGCTGAAGCTGCCTGATGGCACCGTCAAGGTGTTGGTCGAAGGTGTTGCACGCGTGCAGATCACGGAATTCCTGACCAACGAAGATTTCTTTGAGGGCCGCGCTGAGTATCTCAGCGAACTGCCCGGCGACGCCGCCACGATCGAAGCGCTGTTGCGCACCGTAGGCGATGAGTTTGAGCGCTACGCCAAGGTCAGAAAGAACATCCCCGAAGAGGCGCTGGCCGCCGTTGCAGAAACCGTTGAGCCGGCCAAACTGGCCGATCTGGTGTCTGGTCATCTCGGGATTGAAGTCGACCAAAAACAAGAGTTGCTTGAGACGCTGTCCGTCAGCGAGCGCCTCGAAAAGGTCTATGGCCTGATGCAGGGCGAAATGAGCGTCCTGCAGGTTGAGAAAAAGATAAAAACCCGCGTCAAATCCCAGATGGAGAAAACCCAGCGCGAATACTATCTGAATGAGCAAATGAAGGCCATTCAGAAAGAGTTGGGTGATGGCGAAGATGGCTCAAATGAAGTTGCCGAGCTGGAAGCGAAGATTGCTGAGACCAAGCTTTCTAAAGAGGCCAAGGAAAAGGCCGACGCAGAGCTGAAAAAGCTGAAGAACATGTCGCCGATGAGTGCCGAGGCCACGGTTGTACGCAACTATCTCGACTGGATGCTCAGCATCCCGTGGGGCAAGAAAGGTCGCGTCAAGAAAGACCTGAACAAAGCACAGTCTGTGTTGGATGACGATCACTATGGCCTTGAAAAGGTTAAAGAACGCATCGTTGAGTACCTTGCCGTGCAGCAGCGTTCGAAAAAACTGAAAGGCCCGATCATGTGCCTTGTCGGCCCTCCGGGCGTGGGCAAAACTTCGCTTGGGAAGTCGGTGGCCAAGGCCACGGGGCGCGAATTTATTCGCATCTCGCTGGGTGGCGTGCGCGACGAGTCTGAGATTCGCGGTCACCGCCGAACTTACATCGGCTCGATGCCCGGCAAGATCATTCAGGCGCTGAAAAAGGCCAAGACCACCAACCCGCTGATCCTGCTCGACGAGATCGACAAGATGGGTCAGGACTTCCGGGGTGATCCTGCTTCGGCCATGCTCGAGGTTCTTGATCCCGAACAGAACGGCACCTTTGTCGACCACTATCTCGAGGTCGAATATGACCTCTCGAACGTGATGTTCCTGACCACGGCGAACAGCTACAACATGCCGGGCCCGCTGCTGGACCGGATGGAAGTCATCCCGCTGGCCGGCTACACCGAAGACGAAAAGCGCGAGATCGCCAAACAGCACCTGATCGCTAAGCAGGTCAAGAACCACGGTCTGAAAAAGTCCGAGTTCGAGATCACCGATGAGGCACTGACCGAAGTCATCCAGCGTTACACTCGCGAGGCGGGCGTGCGGAACCTTGAGCGTGAGATCGCCAAGCTGGCACGCAAGGCGGTCACCCAGATCGTCAAGAAAGAAGCCGAACACGTGACTGTCACGGCTGAGAATGTTGATGATTTCCTTGGCGTGAAGAAATTCCGTTATGGGCTGGCAGAACAGGACGATCAGGTGGGTGTTGTCACCGGTCTGGCCTGGACGAGTGTCGGCGGCGATCTTCTGTCGATCGAAGCACTGCGCTTGCCGGGCAAGGGTCGGATGAAGACCACTGGTAAGCTGGGCGATGTGATGAAAGAATCCATCGATGCGGCCTCAAGCTATGTGCGGTCGATCAGCCCAAAAATCGGGGTGAAACCACCGCAGTTTGAAAAGTGGGACATCCACGTGCACGTGCCCGACGGCGCGACGCCCAAAGACGGCCCTTCGGCCGGTCTCGCGATGGTGACGTCGATTGTGTCGGTTCTGACAGGCATTCCGGTGCGCAGGGATATCGCCATGACCGGCGAGGTTTCTTTGCGGGGCAACGCGATGCCAATCGGTGGTTTGAAAGAGAAACTGCTGGCTGCATTGCGCGGGGGTATCAAGACCGTTCTGATCCCGGAAGAAAACGAGAAAGATCTCGCGGAAATTCCGGATAACGTCAAAGAAGGTCTGGATATTATCCCTGTGACCCATGTCTCCGAAGTGCTGAAACTGGCCCTTGTGGGCGAGCCGGAAGCGGTAGAATGGGATGAGGCCGCAGAAGCCGCGGCTGCTCTTGCCAAAGAGGCAGGGACAGGCGCGACAGCGCACTAAATCGACGACACAAAGACAAAGCAAAAGGCGCGGGGTTTCTCGCGCGTTTCTCTTGTCGCGTCAGAATGCAGGCTGGCCACGTTTCCATTACGCTGTTAGGTTGCTTCCAAATAAACAACAATGGTGAGGCGAAGCATGGCTCGGGCAACAACAAGTACGCGCAGCAAGACTGCGGGCACAAAGAAAACCACCACGAAGACCACCAGAAAAGCGGCTCCTAAGGCACCCGTGGCCCCAAAGACCGCCAAGCCAGCGACCAAAGTCGCTCCGGTTGTTGTGCAGGAATCCACCCTGGTGGTCAGTGCGCCTGACCTGAAGAAGGTCGATCTTGTCGATATGGTTGTTGAACGTTCAGGCATCAAAAAGAAATTTGCCAAGCCAGCAATCGAGGCGGCCCTTGCTGTGCTCGGAGAGGCGTTGGCTGAGGGGCGCAGCCTAAATCTGCGTCCGTTGGGCAAGGTTAAGGTTCTGAAGTCAAAAGAAGTCAGCAACGGCACCGTTATTACGACGCGCGTCCGCCAACCGCTTGAGACAGCGGGCGCCGCGGCAACGGCCCCGAAAGATGACGCTCAGGGACCTGCCGACACATCCGACTGAGGCGACGATTGCACCACTGGGTGAATAGCTCAGCTGTAGGACGTTTCGTTTAGATCGAAGATGTCAGAAGCAGACATCTCTCATCATACACCAGTTTTCCGGGGCGCTCCCTTTGTCGGTGAGCGCCCGAATTGTTTGGATCAGAGCCGCATCAGGTAGGACTGATGCCCCTCGACCACCAACACGGCGTCTTGATTGTGAATGCGGATCGCCACGGTCAGCACGCCGGTTGTTGTGCCAGGTTTCAGAGCAGTGATTTCGAACTCGGGGTATATTGTATCACCACAATAAACCGGTTTCAGAAACCGAGAGGATTGCTCGATGAAGCCGATCAGCGCTTCGCCCATTTCATGCGCAAGAGGGCTGGCACCGATCGCCGCTTGGATCAACGTCTGATAACCATGCGCCATCAGATCTTTGTGCCCCATGCGGTTTAGATAGGTGCGGTCATAGTGGATTGGGTGATTGTCGCCACTTGCCGCTTGAAACGATGCAAAGACCCCCTCGGTCATGGTGCGCGAGGGGGCACGAAACACCTCGCCGATTTGAAAGTCCGTGAAAGGGCGGGGCGGGAGCATCTGGTGCTGCGTGGGATCAAAAGTCATGCATCTATTGCGCACTGTCTGGACGTCTATGTCAATTTCTCAAAAAGGCGAAACTTGCCTCTTGCACATGATCGAAACACCGTCTAAATACCCGCTCACCGGGTCGTTAGCTCAGTTGGTAGAGCGCTTCGTTTACACCGAAGATGTCGGGAGTTCGAGCCTCTCACGACCCACCACTCTATCCCATTGATATCGCACATATCCATGTATATCAGGGTGTTGCGCTGCCTCAACTAGTACACAGAGGCGGTACACAATGAGATACGTTATGCCCAACCCAATATTGATCGGACGAACCTACTATCTACGCGTCAGGGTGCCTAATGATGTTGCTGAGTTCGCGCGTGGGACGATGATTGCCGTTCTTGTAGGCGATAAATTCGTCACAGTGAAGGTTGGAGACGTGGTCAAAGTGTCTTTGAAGTCTCCAGATGCCGACGAAGCCAAGCAACGGTTTACACAAGTGCTGGCGGCTGTAGACGCCCACTGGGGGGGGGCGCTGAGATGTGGTCCTGCTAGGCTATAACCCACAAGCAGTGCGTAGCCCTTGCTGGGGGAGTTGAGGAGCGACTGGGTCTCCATCTTGGACGAGAACCCCGGCGACCCCGCAATGTGGCGACACGTTCAGTCACTGGACTTCGAGGCCAAACAATTGAGGTCACACCCATTTGCAGACCTGATGGTGGGCCCGCTGCCAGCGCCATGCAACAAAGCAGGGCTGGAGAGGCGTTTCAGCGGCTTCGCTGACGTAGCCCTGCGGCGACATGGTTTGGTGGTGGACGCTGAGACGAGATCGCGCTTGCTGCCGCTGATAGCTGAGGCGATGAGCGAAGCCGTCGCGGTCAACCTGAAAAAAGCACAAGGGGATTACAGCGATAGTGGCGAGACTGCCAAGTACCCAGAGTTCATTCCACAACAGCCAGCAAGTGACATTTTCAAATCACCAACACCTAAAGTTCTGACGTCCTCTGTAATCATTGATGAGGAAGATAGGCGCAGGTCCTTAGGCAGAGAGGGAAAGCCATTGCCAGAGAGGACCTTAAGGAAGTTCCGCAAGGCGGCCACAGAATTCGCTGAATATAGAGGAAGCGAGGATGCATCCTAGGTTGCAGCTGAAGACGTGGAAAGTTGGAAGCTTAACCTCCTTGAAGAAGGGGAATTGGCCAACAACACAATCGCTCAACGCCTCCAGAACCTCAGCACGGTGATGCAATGGGGCCAGCAACATACCCTCGGAAACTTTACGCACACCAGAACCCGGTGAACGTAGTCAAACGCCCAAATAAGCGTGGTGTACGGAGTGAAGATCGAACCCTTCGCCTTGATGAGGCAAGGGCTATCCTGACGGCTGCACGGGCAGAGGCAACTCCAACTTTGAGGTGGCTTCCTTGGTTGATGGCTTATTCTGGAGCGAGGGTTAGTGAAGTTGCTCAATTGTGCGCAAAGGACTTCTTCATGGATGAAGGATATTGGTTCTACGTGCTGACAACTAAAGGCAAAAAGACGCTCAAGAACGAACACAGCATCAGGAAAGTGCCTGTGCATCCCGATTTGTTAGCCAAGGGCCTTCTTGAATTTGTGGATGGGTGCAGGAAGGATCCGCAGAGCAAGTTGTTCATGCGAACGGCTCAGCAGGAGTTGTCGGTCTGGGTGCGGTCTAAAGTTGGGGTGACACGCGAGGAAGCCGCGCCTAACCATGGTTGGCGTCACCTCTTTGAGGACATGGCGATGGACGGCGAAATGACAACAGCAGCAAAACTGTACATTGCAGGGCGGGCTTCTGGAGGGTCGGCTGATGGGTATGGCAAGAGTGATGCGATGTTGCCGGGGTTGGCTCGTGAAATGCAAAAGATCAAGTCGTACCTTTAGACAAGGAAGTGTGGCGAGACATGCTGGTGTGCCAGAAGGACCGGATAAAGGAGCTGGGTGGGTAGGAAGGCAAACGGGATGTCTCTCAAGTGTACGACTACGGGCTTACCGAAGAGATGTTGCGAGACGTTCAGAAGAGCGTCTGGGATGCGCCAAAAAAGCAGGGCCACCTGAAGGAATACTGAGGAAAGACCAAGCTAGACAACGATGGTTGCTTTCATTGGGGTCTTCTTGGTGGGGAGATTGTCC
Organism: uncultured Shimia sp.; assembly: GCF_947498095.1. Lineage (GTDB taxonomy): Bacteria > Pseudomonadota > Alphaproteobacteria > Rhodobacterales > Rhodobacteraceae > Shimia. The sequence goes on from NZ_CANMJE010000002.1 coordinate 371,734, forward strand.
ACTGACTAGGTTGTACGCATACCAAGCAATTAGGACCGCTCGGAGCAACACATAACCAAAAAGAGAACGACCACTGGGCCGTCCTCCTTGGTAGAGCGATAATTTTCTGCCTGGTTAAATCTTACGGCGACGTCTACCAGCAAAACCAAGCCCGCCTAGTGCGCCCAAGAGCAGCAGTCCCGCTGCGGGAATTGGAACAGTGGCAACCGTAATAGGATTACATCCGCTGTTCGCACCTGTGACACTCTCATTCGCTCCCACACAATCGATGCGAACACTGCCGTTTCTACCATAGACAATTTCCCCATTTGCAAGAGTGTTTCCGGTCCAGTCAACTGAGATTAGATTGTTCCAGCTATCACCAAAATCGACCCAATAGCCCGATTGCTTCTTGATTTGCGTGTTGTTCGTCTCTCCCCCGTGCAGCTTTGCAACACTTGTGGTGGCGTCAGTCAAGACCGTTCCTAGCAGGTCGTCCAAGAAAAACGTCGCAGAGATCTTTGTTGCATCCGCAAACGTGCCAATGACAGTCAACACATTGTCACCGTGCGGAGTATTACCTAGCAGCGAAAAGTAGAAGAAATCCAAATTGAAAGGATCAGGAGTAGCGTCTGCTACTGGTGCATCGTAGGTCATGGTAGTGACCTCACCCTGCGTTATCTCCTGAAGGCACCGCCCGCCCCAACATTTTGTGTCATTGGATGTCTTTACTGGTGAGAAGATAAAATCATTCTCCACCCATGGGTCCGGGTTTCCATTTGCACCATCGAAATTCATCACAGCTGCATTTGCAGACGGCACGGCTATTACACCCAAAATCAAGGCAAATAGTGCATTTCTAACTCTCATAACAATCTCCCCCTGTACACTTCAAAATGACTTTGGGTATTCTCAGCCCAAAATGAAATTTGGGCAAGATTGCCACAAAATTGACGCAATTGCAATAATCGAAACACAAGCTCAAGCTTTCCGTGCATGCCTTTTTGGCTTAGTCAGAATTCATTTTTGGCTCATCTGAAACAATGACCTGCTAAATCACCTCATTGGAGTGATAGGGGAAACGATACTCGAAGACCCGCACCACGACACTGTCCGCATAACGGCCTTGGCCCATCTTGCTGCGAATGGTTGAGATCGAAAAATATAACGACTAGCGATCAGGCGAAGTTGGATGCCAAGGTTGGTGCAATTGAAGGGATTGCTGGGAGCCTACCCCCGGACTGGCTGAAGAAGTACAAGACTACCGACTTGAATGAATTGAAGGTCAGGGGGGATCACAAGCAGCTCCGCCCTTTATGTGTAGTGCTGCCCGAGCGGCGCATAGTTTTGTTGGTCGGCGCTGTTGAGAAGGGTGGGAAGATTAATAGGGGAGACCTAAAAAGTGGAAAGAATGCGGCAGATGAGTTGGAAAATGGCCTCGGAACGACAATGGGTTACTGGGAAGATACGTAGGCTTTGGAGCCGGCTTTCCTCAAAGGCTTAAAGCTGGCGAAGAAAGCTGATAAACGCTTCAATGAGGATCTCAGAAAGCCCCGTTTCAACAAACCTATAGATGCCCGTCAACTTTTGCCACAAATGCTGGAAAAATCAAAACTCGGCGAGACAGAGTTTGTCGAATGCGGGCTAGAAGCTGACGCCATCTACGAACGGATCGCGAATTCAATTCCGCGAGATTCTTTCTTCCGAAAAGAGCATTTCGACGCGCTAAGGGATTTGTGTTTACCCATTCTAGCTGAAATGTGCCGAGACCGAAGGCTCAAAGCTGCTTTGGAAGTACCTCTCACTAAAGAACAGTTGGCGCAGCTAAGAAAGCTGGTTTCTCAAGGCGAAGAACAACAAGCCACTTTGCAGGAAATATTGGAACGAGTGGGAAGCCTAGAGAATGCTGTGGCGGACTCACACACGCTATCACTAGACGAACATAAAGCTTTAACGAAACTCTTTGGCTCTAGAAATATTGAAACCAAGGAAGAGATTGTTAGCTTTCTGACCGTCAAAGCTCGTCAGTTTTCCAGCCTCAAATCTGAACTTGACGACTTGAAGGGGGCCAGCGAGAGAATTGGCAATATCCACTCAGCTGCATTGGCGAAATTGAGACAGTTGGACTTGGAAGCAGCCGAGGCGCTAATTTCCAATGCAAAGGATGTTAAAAGGGAGAATGTTCTAGCGCCAGCAATTCTACAAAACGCTCAATTGTTGTTGACCGAAGCTAGAATTGCATTGTTTTAGGGGGACGTTGAAAGTGCCTACAGAACACTTTCTGTCGCGGCAGATAGCTTCTTAGCAATGGGTTCGGATCAGCCAGTAATGATGCGAAGCGTTTATGAGCAAATGCTTACGGAGTACGGCAATCATTTTGGCAGGGAGGGTTGTGACTACTCTCTAAAGCTGATGAAAGATGCACTTCAAAAATTGATCGAGGCTCACAGCGCGAAGCATATCATGCGGTCCAGATGGACTTGGGAGATATTTATATGCATTTGACAGACACCGCTGTTGGAGACGATGCAAAGAAATACGCCTCATTGTCTGAGAAGCATCTTGAAGAAGTGTTGAAAGAATCTGGAGAATTGTCAGACGAGAACGCACCACTAAGCGACGTATTCAATGGGGCGATGGCCAAGAATAATTTGGCAAACGTTGTGAAGTTGCGCACACGTTTCTACAAAAATAGGAATAGGCGAATGGCGCTGTTGAGAAAATCAATTAATCTACGGACGTCGGCGCTGGAAGTCTTCACAGCCAAAGATTTTCCAAAAGAACCCGCAATGGTTAACCAAAACCTTGTGTCCGACTATGGTAGGTTGGTAGAGAAAACTCTGGAGCAACCTGAAACATCACGACCAAACCTTAGCCTTGCGTTCCAACACGGCATGGCAGCGCACGACTATTACATTGAAAACAATATGTATTGGGAACTGTTTAACGTTTGTTTGGACCTAGCTAATTTTTCCATGGATACATTTAGAACTGGAGGGCGCGTTACTGAAGACATGTTAAAAGTAGCTAATGGCTTTCTTGAAGCTGCTGAAGCGTTGGTGGATGTAGACAAAAACCCGATTTATTGGGCCAAAATTCAGGTCAATCGTTCAGCAATTCTCTTTGTCGAGGCCACAACACTCAATGGGGATGCGCGGGAGAATACTTGTAGAGAGGCACTTTCTTGCGTTGATCAAGCTTTAGCAAAGCTTGAAAATGACATATACGGTCACGCATACCAAAATGCTTTATTGGCAAAAGACAATTTATTGAAAATGCTGGAAAGCGATTAGCTTTCAGCACGTCAATCCACAATCACGCCATCGCATTATCTGAGTGGTGACTGCTTCGAAACTAGTGCATAACGCTAGTACACATCAACGGCGGCGCATTCTTGAAAATTGTTTAAAATCAATGAGATGAATCTGGTGAAGAAGATTTCGAGGCTCTCTCGACCCACCGTTCTTACCCACAGTTCAAAATGAAGATGCCACCTTGGCTGCGCGGCATTTCTGTTGCAGAGGCGAAAGCCGTTACTTCTCGTAATGCCCTGTCTGGTGCCAGCGCCAGGCGTCAGCAACCATGGTCTGCATGTCTGAGCGGGACGGGGACCAGCCCAGCAGCTGTTGTGCTTTGGTCGATCCCGAGACAAGTTTTGTGCAATCCCCGGCACGTCGCGGACCCTCAGTGTAGGGCACGATGCGATTTGTGACGGCGCGGGATTGGTCGATCACTTCTCGCACAGTAAATCCCTTGCCAGTGCCCAGATTGAACACTTCGGACGGGTTGCCGTCCAACAGCCATTTCAGACCCAGTACATGCGCATCAATCAGGTCGCTAACATGTACGTAGTCGCGAATGCAGGTGCCGTCAGGTGTATCGTAATCAGTGCCAAAGATCATGAGCGCATCACGACGACCATCAATTGCGTCGAGCATCAGCGGAATCAAATGGGTTTCTGGGCGATGAAATTCGCCGACCTCAGCTTCGGGATCACCACCGGCCACGTTGAAATAGCGAAAGATGACATGCCTCAGACCAGAGGAGGCGTCAAAATCCTTAAGCATATCCTCGATCGCGCGTTTCGAGGCGCCATAGGCGTTAATTGGATGCTGTTCTATGGTTTCGTCCAAGAGCACGTTGTCATGCTCACCATATGTGGCGCAAGTTGACGAAAATACAAAGCTTTCACAGTCAGCCGCCGCTGCCGCTTCGATCAGGTTCAATGATCCACCAGCGTTGTTTCGCCAGTACAGGCCGGGCTCAGCCATACTTTCACCCACTTGGCTTAGAGCGGCGAAATGCATGACGGCGATTGGGGCGTACCGGGCGAATACGTCGTCCAACCGGGCACGGTCTAACAGGTCGCCCTGTTCAAAAGGTCCAAACTTCACCGCGTCCTGCCAACCGGTACTCAGATTGTCATAGGTGACAGGTGTGAAACCGGCCGCTTTCAGGGCCTTGCAGGCATGTGAGCCGATGTAACCGGCGCCGCCGGTGACGAGCACATTTGACACGCGGGGCTGCTCCTTGGATTATTCTGCGGCTTTTCGGGAAACTGCGATTTCGTCGAGATAACTCAACAAATCATCGCGCAGGTCATCGCGCGCCAGACCAAAGGCTACTGTCGCCTGCAAAAAGCCGGATTTTGACCCACAGTCATAACGCTGGCCGCGGAACCGGTAGCCATACACACCTTTTTCGGTACCAATCTGTTTGGCGATCGCATCGGTGAGTTGAATTTCTCCTCCAGCGCCTGCATCCTGCCTGTTCAAATTGCGCAGCACGTCAGGGGTCAGGATATAGCGCCCGATCACGGCGAGGTTTGAGGGGGCGTCTTCGGCTTTGGGCTTTTCGACCATGCCTTTGACCGACACCAAAGATCCCATGTCATCTGCAACGTCGAGCACACCATAGGATGACGTCTTTTCTTGCGGCACTTCCATCGCCGCAACCATGCAACCGCCGGTTTCCTCGTAGACATCAAGCATCTGCTTGAGGCAGCCCTGTTCGCCATCGATGACGTCGTCCGGCAAGATGACGGCGAAGGGTTCGTTTGCAATGAGTCGTCGGGCGCAATGCACGGCGTGACCAAGGCCCAGTGCGCGGTGCTGGCGAATGTAAGCAATAGCGCCACTGTCCATGTTGGTGGATTTCAGAATACGCAACAGGTCATCTTTGCCCTTCTTGCGAAGCTCCTGTTCCAGTTGAGGCGCGTGGTCAAAGTAGTCTTCCAAAGCGCTTTTGCCGCGGGACGTTACAAAGATGAATTCTTTGATGCCCGCCTCACGGGCTTCGTCAATCGCATATTGGATCAACGGGCGATCTACCAAAGTCATGATTTCCTTGGGAATTGCCTTAGTCGCTGGAAGGAAACGCGTTCCCATACCAGCAACCGGAAAAATGGCTTTGGTTAGTTTCTTGCGCATCGTCAAACTCGTAATAATTTTTCGCTCGATGTGGCTGTACCACTTGCGAAAATCTTACTTTACAACGCCTTGAATGGCAATGAAATAACCCTGCAAGAGTCTGCCTTGTTCTGCCGGCAAGGCCCTGTCAGAGCAATAGGGCTGCGGTCGCGAGTACGGGCTTGGGGGTGTTTGGCGGGGGCCACGCTATGATCGAGGACATGGCCCCGCCGAAGGGTGTTCTGGGTCAGCTGTCGGGTGCGCAGACCGTGCCGCCGGTTTCTGAACTCATAAGGCTGTAGCCTTCCATGCAGTATGCATTGCCGGCTTTGTCAAAGGTGGGCTGCATGTTGACCGGTTCCGGGTCAGGTGTAGAACAGGCGGCCAAAAGCAGCGCAGTAGCAGATGTTAGTACAAGTGGTCTCAGCATGGCGGAATATCCTTATTCATTCTAGGTGACTCGCATAGCATCATGGATTTAACAAAACCCCAAATCGCATGGGCAAAAACACGCTCTTGGCTTGCTGGTAAAATATTTCAAACCGCCTCGATTAATCCGCTTGACGTGCCATGCGGCGCGGCATAAACCACGGCTCACGCTGAAGGGCACCGCCCTGATGCGGGCAGTGAGCGGTTGTAGCTCAGTTGGTTAGAGTGCCGGCCTGTCACGCCGGAGGTCGCGGGTTCGAGCCCCGTCAACCGCGCCACCGCTGCCAGCCCCGATCCGGGGTGCCTGTCGGCAAACGGATCATTGCCGAAAGGCACGTCGAAAGACCTATGCGCGGTTGTAGCTCAGTTGGTTAGAGTGCCGGCCTGTCACGCCGGAGGTCGCGGGTTCGAGCCCCGTCAACCGCGCCACTTTCATTTTGAAATCAACACAAAATGCCTGGTAGCTGCCACAATCGTGGCCGTTTGTCCCTTTAAGGATTTGTTTGACACAAAGCTTTAAAACGGACGCCTTATGGCAGACCCTTACATCTCTGAAGTAAAGTATCTCGGCGGTCCAAGCCTCGATTTCATTGAGATCGTGGTCGATGAGGGTACAGATGTCAGCGATATTCTGGTCACGGTCTACAATCCTGGTGGGTCGGTGCGGACGGTCAACACGCTTGAGACCTATGCCACGACCGTCAATGGCTTTGATGTTTACATCATCAACAACGTTGATTCCTCGACATTTAGTGGCCTGAACAAAAGCGGAGCCGTATCGCTCAGCGAGAATGGCACGGTCTACCAGTTCATCTCGTTTGATGACGGGGCACCGGTGACGGCTAACGGTGGGGCTGCAGATGGCGAAACGTCGACCCAGATTGGTCAGGCCGGCGCCGGGGAATCCCTCGAAGGGACGCCAGGCGGAGGCTACACCACACAGACCGACCCCAACGAAGGGGATATTCCCTGCTTCCTCGCTGGAACGCGCATCGCCACGCCCAAGGGGGAGGTCGCCGTTGAAGACTTGCAACGCGGTGACCTTGTGCTTGACGCCTTTGGCAATCTTGTTGCCGTGCGCCAGGTTTTGTCGCGCAGGGTCGCAGGGCATCAGGCGCGCAAGGATCTGAAGCTGCGCCCCATCTGCATCAAGGCAGGCGCCCTTGGTGAGGGGATGCCAGAGCGGGACCTATTTGTTTCGCGCCAGCACCGCATCATGGTGTCGTCACCAATTGCCTCGCGTATGCTGGACAGCGCGCAGGTTCTTGTCGCTGCGCACCAGTTTGTCGGTGCGCCGGGCGTCGACTTTGTCGGGCCCGCAGAGCAATTCGTGTACCACCACCTGCTGCTGGAACGGCATGCCGTCGTTTTGGCCGAAGGTGCACCCTGTGAGAGTTTTCTGGTGGCGTCGCAATCGATGATCTCGATAACGCAGGAGTCTCGGGAAAAGGTTATTGCGGACTTCCCTATGGCCAAATGCCCGACGTACGCCGCGCCGTCAGCACTGCCGATCCCACATCGCAAAAAACAGGCGCGGCTGATTGCGCGCCACATTAAGAACGCCAAAGCCTTTTTGTCAGAGGACAGTGTTGCGGCCCCGTCAAACACATTTGGCAGGGCCGGATAGGTTGGTCAGCGCGTCAATTCATGCAAAATGCGCGCCCAAGACCGTGTGCCTTTGTGAAAGCTTTCCAAGTCGTATTTCTCATTTGGCGAGTGGATTTGATCGTCGTCCTTGCCAAAACCGATCAGCATCGAATCCACACCCAGGATATCCTTGAAATACCCCGCAATCGGGATCGAGCCACCACAGCCGACGTATGCCGCAGGACGTGGCCATTCGTCTGACAAAGCTTTGCGGGCTTTCTCAAAGGCCGGATCATCAATTGTCATTTGTGATGCGGGTGATCCCTTTTCAGTACGATACTCAACCGTGAAACCCGCGGGCAGGTTGCTTTCTAGGTAATTGCGGAAACTCTCGCGAATCTTATCCGGGTCCTGCTGGCCCACCAGACGGAACGACAGTTTGGCCGAGGCCTGACTGGGCAGAACAGTTTTGAACCCGTCTCCGGTATAGCCGCCCCAAATGCCGTTCACATCGCAGGTGGGACGCGACCAGATCTGTTCAAGTGGCGTGCGGTCCTGTTCGCCGGCAGGCTCTTTCAGTCCTACATCACCCAGATAGGTCTCGTGGTCAAAGTTCAGGCCCTGCCATTGTGCGCGAATCTCGTCGGCGAGTTCCGGCACGTCTTCGTAAAAGCCCGGCACCGTGACAGCACCTGTTTCGTCATGAAGGCCGGCAAGGATTTTTGACAAAACCCGGATTGGGTTCATTGCCAACCCGCCATACATGCCCGAATGGAGATCGCGGTCGGGACCAGTGATGGTAAAGTCTTCCCCGAGCAAACCGCGCAACTGCGTGGTGATCGCAGGAACCGCACTTTCGAACAATCCAGTGTCGCAGATCAGCGCAATATCCGTTGTCAGCTCTTTGGCGTTTTCCTGCATGAAGGGCACAAGTGAAGGCGAGCCTGATTCTTCTTCGCCTTCGAGGAAAAACGTAATTTTGCAGGGCAGGGAGCCATGAACGGCCTTCCATGCGCGGCAAGCTTCGATAAAGGTCATCAACTGCCCCTTATCGTCTGATGAACCGCGTCCGCGGATCACCTTGCCTGCCGGGGTTTCTTCGATGGCGGGATCAAACGGATCGCGGTCCCACAAGTCCAAAGGGTCAACCGGCTGCACATCATAGTGACCGTAGAACAGAAGGTGGGGACCGGGGCCATCGACATGACCTACAACCATGGGGTGGCCCTGGGTGGGGCGCTTTTCCGTAGTAACACCAAGAGTTTGCAGGTCGGAGACCAGCCAATCTGCCGCGTTGTCGCAGTGATCTTTAAAGGCGGGATCCGTTGAGATCGAAGGGATTCTCAGCAAATCCAACAAGCGATCCGTGGCCTCGCCAATGTCTGAATCAATACGCTCAAGTACAGTTTCTAGTGTCATGTTCTGTGCGCCTCTGCAGTCTTTAAACTCGAAAATCCGGGCGAGCCTAGCAGGGTTTGCAGGACTGTCCAGCAGTGCCGAAAGCCCGGGTGGTTGCCTTGACTTGTGTCAAGGTTCCGCCTCGCGGCAAAATGTAACCTGTTGTGCAAATGGTGTGCGCGATATATCCATTCAGACACTTGAATGATTATGAGCCGGAAACGCGCATCCTCCGGGCTCGTGATTAAATGCGGAGGGGACACCCGTGGACTATAATGCTCAGATTGAAGCCGCCATCCAGCGACTGCATGACGAAGGTCGTTATCGGACCTTTATCAACATCGAGCGGGAAAAAGGGAACTTCCCTCATGCTGTCTGGAATAAACCGGATGGAACAACTCAGCCGGTGACAGTTTGGTGCGGCAATGACTATCTCGGAATGGGCCAGCACCCTGTTGTGACGGATGCGATGCACGAAGCGGTTGACGCCACCGGCGCAGGGTCGGGCGGCACACGCAATATTTCGGGAACCACCGCGTATCACAAACGTCTGGAAGCCGAGATTGCCGACTTGCATGGCAAGGAATCATCGCTGTTGTTCACTTCGGCTTATATCGCCAATGACGCGACGCTCTCGACGCTGCCGAAACTGTTTCCCGGCCTGATTATCTATTCAGATGAGCTGAACCATGCCTCGATGATCGAAGGTGTACGCCGCAATGGCGGTGCCAAGCGCATCTTCCGCCACAACGACGTCGAACATCTGCGCGAGTTGCTTGCGGCAGACGATCCTGCAGCGCCCAAGCTGATCGCCTTTGAATCTATCTATTCGATGGATGGCGACTTTGGCCCGATCGAAGCGATCTGTGATCTTGCGGACGAATTTGGCGCTCTGACTTACATCGACGAAGTGCACGCCGTTGGCATGTACGGTCCACGCGGTGGCGGTGTCACTGAACGGGATCGTCTTGCCCATCGGATTGATATCATCAACGGCACGTTGGCCAAGGCCTATGGCGTGATGGGTGGGTATATCGCTGCAAGCTACAAGATGTGTGATGCAATCCGCTCTTATGCTCCGGGCTTTATCTTCACCACCTCGCTGCCGCCCGCGGTGGCTGCCGGTGCCGCTGCTTCGGTCAAGCATCTGAAAACAGATCAGGACCGTCGCGATCAGCAACAGACACAAGCCAAGATTCTCAAGACCCGCCTTAAGGGATTGGGCTTGCCGATTATTGATCACGGCTCACACATCGTTCCGGTGATGGTGGGGGACCCCGTTCACACCAAAGCGTTGTCGGACATGTTGCTTGAAAGGTTTGGCATCTACGTGCAGCCGATCAACTTCCCAACCGTTCCACGTGGCACTGAACGCCTGCGCTTTACGCCTTCGCCTGTTCATGGCCCGGACGAGATGGATCGCCTGGTAAGTGCTCTGGATGAGTTGTGGTCTCACTGTGCGCTGAATCGTGCCGAGTTGGCGGGCTAAGCCCCGCCAAAGGTGCAATAATTGTTGCACTGTGTTACATTAGCCTCAACAAAGGGCCCGATCCGAATCGGGGACGAAAACGGATCGGCATTGCAGTGAGGCGAATGGCATGATCAGGCGCAAGGGACATCGCGATACCGAAAAGGTAGACGAGCGACCGAAAGGGTTCGACGACTACGCATTGTGTCTGGGTGACATGATGCGAGGCGAGCGTGCCACGTTGGGCAAGTCACTTCTCGACGTTCAGCGCGAGTTGCGCATCCGCGCCTCATATATCTCTGCGATCGAAAACAGCGATCCTTCGGCGTTTGAAACGCCTGGGTTTATCGCGGGTTATGTCCGGTCCTATGCGCGTTATCTTGGCATGGACCCCGAGTCTGCCTTTGACCAGTTTTGCGACGAAAGCGGTTTTGCTACCGCGCATGGTATGTCCGCCGAAGCCTCGACCATCCGCAAGGGCGGCAAAGCTGCGGTGAGTGGTGAAAGCAATCCATTTGAAAATCCGGTGCTGGCCTTTACGCCTGAACAGGAATCAATCCTGTCCCGCATCGAGCCTCGCGCCATCGGATCCTCTCTGGTTTTGGTCGCGCTGATAGCTGCCATTGGCTATGGCGGCTGGTCGGTTCTGAATGAAATCCAGCGCGTGAAACTCACACCTGTAGAACAAACCCCAGTGGTGGCCGCAGACCTCGATCCTTTGGCCGAAGCTACGCAAGGTCGCGACGACGTTGTGGCAGGCGGCTTTACAGCGCCCGAGGCGCTGGATCGTCTCTATCGCCCCGAGGCACTGGATGCCCCGGTGATGGTGGCACGCGACGCACCGATCTCTACGCTAGACCCTTCCGCCACTGGTCTTTTTGCGCAGGATGTTCCGTTCTCAACCGCGGAAGCCGAAGAACAGCTTGACCGCGCTGTGCCGCAGGTTCTGGCCAGCGACGCACCTGAACTGACATTGATGGCTGTACGCCCTGCCTGGGTTCGTGTCCGAGCTGCTGACGGGTCAATTCTGTTGGAAAAAATCCTCAACGCCGGCGAAGAGTTCACATTGCCCCAAACCGAAGAAGCTCCGGTTCTGACAGCTGGGATGAGTGGCTCGGTCTATTTCAAGCTCAACGGCGCGCTGTATGGTCCGGCGGGCGATGGCGCAGACCGTATTGGCGATCTGGCGCTTGATCTCGACCAACTGCAAGAGACTTATGATCTGGCTGATTTGGGCGGTGACCCTGAACTGGCGCGGATCGTGGCCGAAGCAGACGCGGCAATCGTAACGGACGAGTAATCCCCATTGCCCCCCTTGGGGAACCGGCCTACATAAGCCCTGATCCTAGTCGGTGAGGGGCTTTTTCATGTCGATCAACCACATTCGCCCGTGGCGCAACATTGAGCGGCGTAAATCTCGCCAGATCCATGTCGGCAACGTGCCGGTTGGTGGCGACGCTCCGATCGCCGTGCAGACAATGACCAACACGGACTCTTCGGATGTCAAAGCCACGCTGGGACAGATTCTGGACGCTGCCGAGGCGGGCGCTGACATCGTGCGGGTTTCAACCCCGGATGCAGCGTCGACACAAGCACTGAAAGAAATTGTGTGCGAAAGCCCGGTGCCAATCGTCGCCGACATTCATTTCCACTATAAACGTGCCATCGAGGCCGCCGAGGCGGGGGCGGCATGCCTGCGTATCAACCCTGGCAACATCGGCGATGAGAAACGCGTCAAAGAGGTGATCCAGGCCGCCAAGGACCACGGGTGTTCCATTCGCATTGGCGTCAACGCCGGGTCGCTGGAAAAGCACCTTCTTGAAAAATATGGCGAGCCTTGTCCTGATGCGATGGTCGAGTCCGGGCTCGAACACATCCGCATACTCGAAGACAACGATTTCCGGGAATACAAGATCAGTGTGAAGGCGTCCGATGTCTTCATGACCGCCGCCGCTTATCAACAGTTGGCCGATGTGACGGATGCCCCGATCCATTTGGGTGTGACCGAAGCGGGTGGTTTTGTTAGTGGGACAATCAAGTCTGCGATTGGTTTGGGTCAGCTTTTGTGGATGGGCATCGGTGACACGATGCGTGTCTCGTTGAGCGCTGATCCGGTTGAAGAGGTCAAGGTCGGGTTCGAAATTCTGAAATCCCTGGGTTTGCGCCACCGTGGGGTCAATATCATTTCCTGCCCCAGCTGTGCGCGGCAAGGGTTTGACGTCATCAAGACCGTTGAAGCCTTGGAAACCCGTTTGGCGCATATCCACACGCCCATGTCACTTTCGATCATTGGATGTGTGGTGAATGGTCCCGGCGAGGCACTGATGACGGATGTCGGCTTCACCGGCGGTGGGGCAGGGTCCGGAATGGTCTATTTGGCGGGCAAGCAAAGCCACAAGTTGTCAAATGACCAAATGGTCGACCACATCGTAGAACAGGTTGAACGCCGCGCTGCCGAGATCGAAGCGGGTCAAATCGAAAGCCAGCCCGAAGACCTCTGATCCTCCACACTTCGTATTGCCGGAAGTACTCCGGGGTGAATGCACGCCTTTCGGGGCGTCCAGAGGGGCAGCGCCCCTCTGATCCAAAAATGCTGGACTTACCCGCGCTTTTCTTCGACCAGCGCAGTCATGGTGTTCAAAGGCAAATAGCCGCGCAGCAACTGGTCTTGCATGACAAAGGTCGGCGTGCCTGAAATGCTTAGTTTTTGAGCCAGGGCGCGGGTGGCACGAATTTCATCCGTCACCTCAGCACTGTCCATATGCGCCAACACGGCTGTCGCATCCAATCCCAAAGCGTCAGCCAAACGTGACAGGGCTGTTGGGCTGGGCTCACCGGTCATTGAGATAAGGGCATCATGCGCCATCGCATAAGCCTCTGACCCCGCAACTTGTTTTACAGCCACGGCAAAGCGTGATGACAGAACGGAGGCTTCTCCAAGGATTGGAAGTTCCTTGTAGATCAGGCGGATATTGCCATCATTTTCAACCAGCTGCTTGACCTCTTCGTGAGCCTTCCGGCAATAGCCGCAGCGGTAGTCGACAAATTCTACCAGCGTGATGTCGCCATCTGGGTTGCCGCCAACGTAGCTGTACCCATCGTCGAAAATCTCTCCGGAATAGGCTTTGACCAGCGCCAAATCATGCGCGGCTTCTGCCTGAGCCTCGCGCTGTTGGAGCAGGTCTACGGCTTCCATGATGACTTCTGGATTGTCCAGCAAGTATGAGCGAACCTCGGCACGGAAAACTTCGCGCTCTTCGTCGGTCATCTTGTCCAAATCAAGCGCCAATCCGGGCAGCGCGGTCAGGGCGAACGCGCCCGCAAGTGAGAGGGATCGGATCATCTGGATCTCCGTATGTTAAAGGTCATCGTCTTTTACCTGTTCTTTCGGCAGCAATCATTATGTCTTCTGCACGGCGCCACGCACTAGAGCCACGCGGCAAAAGGCCCGAAGCACGACGCGCATGAATTTCGGCATCTTTTAGCCGGCCCTGCAAAGCATATCGCTCGGCGGTCGACAAGGATGCCATGCCGTTTTGGCCGTTTTTGGCATAGGCTTGCCCCAAATCACGCAGCAACCGCGCATCCCTAAAATCTCGGGCACGGGCACGCTCAAGGGCATCTAACGCCTCCTTGTCTCTTCCGGCTGCCATCAAGGCGCGGCCATATCCCGCAAGGTTCAGCGCGTTTCGCGGAGCGAGTTCCACCGACCGCTCGTAGGCATCAACTGCGGCGCTAAACTGCCGTGTTTCCAGCAGTATTTGCCCTTTGAGTTCATAATAGAACGCATCGTTTGGTCGCAACTCCAGCGCTTGGTTTATCCGCGAGACGGCCCGAGACGCGTCGGAGAGACGCAGATAGGCCACAGCTTCGCGCATGGCTCGAATGTCCTCGGTCGGACTTTCTTTAGAACGCTGCAAAGTCCATTTAGGCGACCGCGTAAAAGCCGAGGCTTTGCCGCGCGCCCGTGCAAACCAGTATTGCGCCTCGGCCTGAGGTTTGACCTCGCCGGTGTAGCCATCGACAAAGTTCTGCATTGCGCGAACCCGGTCCCGTGTCAGCGGGTGCGAACGAATGTACGGGTCCTGACGCGAAACATTCAGCAATTCCTGTCCCCGAAACAATTGGTGTACGGCCACGGCGCCGCGGGGGTCCACGCCGCCTCGCGCCATATAGCGAACGCCCGACTGGTCCGCAGCGGCTTCTTCTGCGCGTGTGTGTGCCAGAAAGTTGCGTTGAGCCGCCGATTGGGTGCCAAGAGCAAGCCCCGCGGCGGCATCAGCACTGCCGGTGGCCGCTGCGACGGCAAGAGCCAGGGCCATGCCCAACCCGGCGGCATTACGTGCGCTGTCGAGGTTCAAATGTCGGCGAGTTATGTGGCCATTGGTAATATGCGCGGCCTCATGAGCAATCACAGCCTGCAACATCTCAGGTTTATCGAGCCGGTTCAAAAGGCCGAGGTGAATATAGATATGCTGGCTGTCGATGACAAAAGCGTTGAGGCTACGGTCATTGACCAAAATAATTCGAACACCTGGCCCCAAACCCGAGGCCAATAGGATCGGTTCGGCAACTTTGGTCAGAGCGAACTCAATGTCTGGATCCCGTATGAGCCCGGCAGCCCGGGCTGGCAATGTCACCAGAACCAAGACTGCGCTCAGCAACAAAGCCGCCGAAAGCCGAAAGGTATGGATTGACGGCAACGCCGTTTCACGGTGAAAGATCATGGGGCCAATAGGAACGAAAAACATGCGGAACTCAAGACGCTCAGAGGTCGATCCCTTTATTGTGATGGATGTCATGGAAGCTGCCCGTCTGGCCGAGGCCGACGGGCGTCACATTATCCATATGGAAGTGGGTCAACCCGGTACTGCCGCACCGCGCGGCGCCCAAAACGCGTTGACTGAGACAATGCAGGGCGACGCTCTCGGGTATACGGTAGCTTTGGGATTGCCTGCCTTGCGCACCCGTATCGCGCAGCTTTATGGGGAGTGGTACAACGTCGACCTTGATCCCAATCGTGTGATCGTCACGCCAGGGTCATCCGGGGCTTTTCTGCTCGCTTTCACGGCGCTGTTTGAGGCCGGTGACCGAGTGGCGATCGGCGCGCCGGGGTATCCGTCATACCGGCAAATCCTCAAAGCCTTGTCGCTGCAACCCGTTGATTTACAGACCTCCGACGCGAACCGCTTGCAGCCAGTGCCGTCTGATTTTGCAAACATGGATGTGCAAGGTCTGATGGTTGCGTCACCAGCCAACCCCACCGGCACCATGCTGGACCGTTCAGCCATGCAGGCGCTTTATGACGCCACAGCCGCAAAGGGGGCTGCCTTTATCAGCGACGAGATTTATCACGGCATCGAATACGAAGCCAAGGCAGTGACCGCGCTTGAGGTCACAGATGACGCGTACATCATCAACTCATTCTCCAAGTATTTTTCTATGACTGGTTGGCGCGTAGGTTGGATGGTCGTACCGCAGGATCACGTGCGTCTGATCGAGCGTTTGGCGCAAAACATGTTTATCTGCCCTCCACATGCCAGTCAGGTGACCGCATTGGCCGCGATGGATTGCCACGAAGAGCTTGAGGCCAACATGGCAGTCTATCGCAAGAACCGGGCTTTGATGATCGAAGGATTGCCAAAAGCCGGGTTTGATCGCTTTGCACCACCGGATGGGGCTTTTTACGTCTACGTCGACGTCAGCCGCTACACGGAAGACAGCCGCGCCTTTGCCAGCGAAATTCTGGAAGAGGCCGGGGTTGCCGTCACGCCGGGGCTGGATTTTGATCCGGTGCGCGGGGCAACGACCCTGCGGTTTTCTTATGCACGGGCGACCGAAGACATTGCCGAAGGGCTTGCGCGACTAAAACGGTTCATGACCGCGCGCGGGGCTATCTAGCCGCGGCGTCTTGGGTCAGGGCTGGTTCCGCGCCGTTGGCTGGGCTAGACTGCGCGAAAGTCCCGAACGGACAAGGGTAATGAGCAGAGTTTTAGCAGTTTTCGCGATGTTGTGGATCGCAACCGTGGCCGCCGCCCAGGATCTGAGTGGCCTTGCCCGCGTGGATGCTGAGAAAAGCAGCCTGACAAATACGTGGAGGGATCGCGTCGACCTGACGCTTAGCCTGTCGCAGGGGGTGCCGTGGCGCGTGTTCCAACTGGATGACCCGCGCAGGTTGGTTTTGGATTTTCGCGAGATTGACTGGCAGGGGTTTGATGCGGACGCGCTCGGACAGGTTGAGAGCATTGGACAGGTGCGTCATGGCCAGTTTCGTCCCGGCTGGAGCCGTATGGTGCTTGATTTGGACAGCCCACTTGTTGTCGAAACCGCAGGGATGACCTTGGACGAGAGCTCGGGGCAGGCGCTTTTGCAGCTGTCCTTGATGCCCTCGACTGAAGAAGACTACGCCAGCAAGTCCGGTGCCCCACGCGACCCACGATGGGATTTGCCAGAGCCTGCTGACGTAGGTGAGGCGCGCGAAGAGCGCCCCGACTGGGCCCCGATTGTGGTTGTTCTCGACCCAGGCCACGGCGGAATTGATCCCGGCGCAGAACGTGATGGCGCTCAGGAAAAAGACCTGATGTTATCCTTTGCCCGTGAAGTACGCGATTCCTTGCGACGGACCGGCAGTTTTGAAGTGATCCTGACCCGCGACGAAGACGTTTTTGTCTCGCTTGAGCGTCGTGTTTCGATTGCTCATGAGGCAGGTGCGGATGTGTTCATTTCGCTACACGCAGACGCCTTGCAAAAGGGCCATGCCAGCGGCGCAACGGTTTATACGCTGTCCAAAGAGGCGTCAGATGCAGCTTCGGAGATACTGGCCGAGCGACATGACCGCTCGGACATTCTTGCCGGTGTTGATCTCAGTGGCGCCGATGATCGCGTTGCCGATGTCTTGTTGGACCTTGCCCGTCAAGAAACACAGCCTCGGACAGACATTCTGGCGCGCGCCTTGGTGAACACGATCCGCGAAGCCAGCGGCTCATTGAACAAAAAGCCGCTGCGCCGGGCAGGGTTTTCCGTACTTAAGGCCGCCGACATTCCATCGGTTTTGATCGAAGTTGGCTTTTTGTCGTCAGATGTAGATATGGAGCGCCTGCAAGACCCGATTTGGCGCGCGATTATGGCTGGCGCGATCCGGGATGGCCTGCTGACGTGGCGCGCCGAAGACAAAATCCTGCGGGGTCTGTCACGCCAGTGACGTTGGGGAAATGGCAAGCCTATTGGCAAAAAGGCGCGCAGTGATGTCGGCGATGTGTTTTGACCCCGTGCGCGACGGAATATATAGAGACCGAAAGACCTGTTTTTCAGGACCACGTACACGATACCGGAGCATAATGTGCTAAGAGCCATTCTTACATTTCTCGGCAGCATCTTCACTTTTGTGACGATGGGTCTCGCCGTGGTTGCTCTGTCTATCGGGGCGGTCCTGTGGATGTATGGGCGGGATTTGCCGAGCCACGAAAGCTTGGCGCAATATAAACCCCCAACGATCAGCCGTATTTATTCGAACGAAGGTCGGATCATTGATGAGTTCGCCCGCGAACGCCGGTTGTTTGTGCCTTCAGATCAAATCCCCGATCTCGTGAAACAGGCGTTCATCTCTGCGGAAGACAAGAATTTTTATCATCACTCAGGGTATGACGCCCGCGGGATTGCCGCAGCAGGGGTCGAAGCCATTCGCTCGCGCGGTCAGACGGTTCGTGGCGCCTCGACAATCACGCAGCAGGTGATGAAAAACTTCCTCCTGTCTGGTGACCGCAAGATCGAGCGGAAGATCAAAGAAATCATTTTGGCGACACGGGTCGAAGAGACACTGAGCAAAGATCAAATTCTGGAGCTTTACCTGAACGAGATTTTCCTGGGTCAGAACTCTTACGGTGTGGCCGCTGCCGCACAGACCTATTTCAACAAATCCCTGTCAGATCTTGAACCGCATGAGGCGGCAACATTGGCGTCCATGCCGAAGGCGCCGGGCAAATTCCACCCGGTTCGCAATTATGACCGCGTGTTGTCGCGCCGCAACTTTGTTCTGAAAGAAATGGCCGAGAACGGTTACATCACCGAAGCGGCCTATGAAGCGGAAAAGGCGTTGCCACTGCGGTCCGTGCAAAATGGCGACTTTGACAGTTTCAAATCTGCTCTGCCGCCGCGCGACTATTTCACCGATGAAATTCGCCGCCAATTGAGCGTGGATTTTGGGGAAGAGGAATTCTTCACCGGTGGCATGACCGTGCGCGCGACTATTGATCCAGAGATGCAAGAGATTGCGGCGCGTGCGCTGCGTCATGCACTTGAAAAGTATGACCGTTCGCGCGGCTTGTGGCGTGGAACAGGTTTAAAGCTGGCCGCGGAACAATTGGCCGATGAGGCCACATGGCGCGAAGCACTTGGGGCACTGGAGGTTTCGCGCGATGTAGACCTCGAAGGCCATTGGTATCCGGCAGTTGTGCTGGAGGTTGGCAATAACGATGCCCGCATCGGGATCGAAGGTGTTGAGGACGACGATGATGGTCATTGGATTCCTGCCAAGGATGTAACCTGGGCGCGTAAGCTGAACGAAGATGGCACCCGTGGACGTAAGGCCAAAGTGGCCGGAGATCTCGTTGATGTTGGTGACGTTGTGTTGGTGCGCGCGATTACCAAAGAAGAGAGCGGCGAGTTCGTACGCTGGTCGTTGCGGCAGGTCCCGGAAGTGCAGGGCGGCTTTATGGCGATGGACGTCAACAACGGCCGCGTGATTGCGATGCAGGGTGGCTTCTCATATCAGGATTCGGTCTTTAACCGCGCGACACAAGCCAAACGGCAGCCCGGTTCATCCTTTAAGCCCTTTGTCTACGCCTCGGCACTGGACAGCGGTTACAGCCCGGCGACCATCGTGATTGATGCGCCGATTGAAATTGATACGCCGCAAGGCGTATGGCGCCCGCGCAACTCGACCAACAAGTTCTACGGGCCAACCCCTCTGCGAACCGGTATTGAAATGAGCCGGAACCTCATGACCATTCGTCTGGCGCAAGAGGTCGGCATGGAAGTCGTGGCCGACTATGCAGAACGCTTTGGCGTTTATGACGATATGGGGAAATTCCTTGCCAACTCACTCGGGTCTGAGGAAACCACGCTTTTCCAGATGGTTGCGGCCTATGCCATGTTCGCCAACGGTGGTGAACGGGTTGAGCCAACCCTGGTGGACCGCGTACAGGACCGCTATGGCAAGACGATCTATCGTCACGACCAGCGCGAATGTACCGATTGTGATCGGGCTGATATCGCCACCAACCGTGGCCCGCGTATTGTGACCAATCGCGAGCGGGTGATGGATGCGGTGACTGCCTATCAGCTGACTTCAATGATGCAGGGTGTTGTGACGCGCGGCACGGCCTCCAGTCAGGTCCAGCTGCCTGTGCCAATCGCGGGCAAGACCGGCACCACTAACGAAGCCAAAGACGTCTGGTTTGTCGGCTTTTCTAGCACTGTTGTTGCAGGCTGTTACATCGGCCATGACCGCCCACGTCCTTTGGGGGCAGGGACCTATGGGGGCACCACCTGTGGCCCGGTTTTCCAAGAGTTCATGAGTGAGGCCATCAAGAAATACGGTGGCGGTAAGTTCCGCGTGCCTCCGGGCGGACATTTCATCAAGATCGACCGCTACTCTGGCGCGCGTTTGGCCAATGATGCGTCCGGTCCGAGTGTTGTGGCGGAGTACTTCCGTGATGGCGAAGAGCCGATCTTTGGTATCACTTTTGACGGTGGCTTTGCGATGGGATCGAACCTGCCATTGTTCGACGAGGTGCATGCAACCGGAACCGAAGTCACGACGTCAGATGGCGAAACCACTGTGGTTGGACCCAAAGCGACGTTTGGCACCATGAGTTCGGGTGGTCTTTACTAACGGGCATCACTCCGTCTGGCACATCTTCCAGCATTTTGAAGCAATCGCTTTGCGAGACCGACTGGTGCCTTGCCCGCGCTCATGGGGTGGTTTATCACCCAAGCCTGACCAAATTTGAATGGATCCGACCCGATGCGCGCCGAAGCCCAGAACACTGTTGCCAAGATCGAGAAATCTCTGGAGCTTTTGCGCCAGCGGATGGATTGGGAGACGGCGTCTTTTCGGTTGGAAGAATTCAACGCCCGCGTCGAAGACCCTGACTTGTGGAACGATCCGGAAGCCGCACAAAAACTGATGCGCGAGCGTCAGAACCTGGTTGATGCAATTGAGACCTGTACATCGATTGAAACTGACATGAACGACAATGTCGAACTGATCGAACTGGGTGAAATGGAAGAAGACGAAGAGGTCGTCGCCGACGCCGAAGCGGCTTTGACCAAACTGGCTGTGAAGGCTGCGGAAAAAGAGCTCGAAGCCTTGCTGGACGGCGAAGCGGACGGCAATGACACGTTTCTTGAGATCAACTCGGGCGCTGGTGGTACCGAAAGCTGTGACTGGGCGTCGATGCTGGCGCGTATGTATGTGCGTTGGGCTGAGAAAAAAGGCTACAAGGTCGAGCTGCAATCAGAGACAGCCGGTGAAGAAGCGGGCATCAAATCTGCCGCTTACAAAATCTCGGGGCACAATGCCTATGGGTGGCTGAAATCTGAAAGCGGTGTTCATCGTCTGGTGCGTATTTCGCCCTTTGACAGTGCCGCCAAGCGCCATACCTCTTTCACCTCGGTAAAAGTCTACCCTGTGGTCGATGACAATATCGAAATTGAAGTGAACCCCGCAGACATCCGGATCGATACCTATCGTTCGTCAGGCGCAGGTGGTCAGCACGTAAACACCACCGACTCGGCGGTGCGGATTACCCACCATCCTACGGGTATCGTGACCACGAGCTCGGAAAAATCCCAACACCAGAACCGTGACATTGCCATGAAGGCGCTGAAGTCTCGGTTGTATCAGATGGAATTGGATAAGCGGTCTGCTCTGGTCAATGAGGTGCATGAGAACGCTGGCGATGCGGGCTGGGGTAACCAGATCCGGTCTTACGTGTTGCAGCCCTATCAGATGGTCAAAGATCTGCGCACCAACTTTGAGACCTCGGATACCAAGGGCGTGCTGGATGGTGATCTGGATGGGATCATGGCGGCCACCCTTGCGATGGACGCCTCTGGCAAGAGCCGCGCCGACGCGCAATCCGAGGACTAGGGCAGGGGCCAGCCCCTCTTGGCCCCGGACAAGGTCCGGTGCCAATTCACCCCGGGATATTTAGAGCCAAAAGAAGCCTGGACCTTGCATGCAGCTGCGAGGACGGTAGCCTGTTGTCATTGAGGGAGGCAGTAATGGACATACTGGACCGGGACGCGGTGGAGATTCTGGCTGCGCTGCACGCAGGTGAAATGACGTGTGAAGCGCTAATGGCCGAGACCTTGGCGCGGATCAAAGCCGTGAATGGCAGCGTCAACGCCTTGGTATCGCTGCGTGATTCCGCAACACTGATGAATGAGGCGCGCGCGGCCGATCAAGTTCAGCGTGAAGAGCGCGGCGCGCTTCATGGTCTGCCTTTTGCCGTCAAAGACCTCGCCGCGTTGGTCGGCCTACCTAATTCGCAAGGCTCGCCGCTCTATGCCGATCAGGTACCCCAGCAGGATGATACATTGGTAGCCCGGCTACATGCTGCTGGCGTGATCTTTGTTGGCAAAAGCAATGTCCCAGAGTTCGGTCTCGGTTCGCACAGTTACAATCCGGTCTTTGGCGTGACACGCAACCCCTATGACACCACGCGCGCAGCAGGGGGCTCGTCCGGAGGCGCCGCGGCGGCACTGGCCACGGGAATGGTTTCGCTGGCGGATGGATCGGACATGATGGGGTCTTTGCGCAACCCGGCAGCCTTTTGCAATGTCTATGGATTTCGCCCCAGTTGGGGCGTGGTGCCCCGCGAACCGGGAAGCGAAACGTTTCTTCAACAACTCTCCACCCTCGGACCGATGGCCCGCAGCCCACGTGACATGGCGTTGATGATGTCGGTGATTGCCGCGCCCAACCCTATGGTTCCACACAATGCCCCTGTGCAGGACTGGACGCTTGAGCCGCCGCAGTCGCTGTCCAACGTATCGGTCGGGTGGCTCGGTGATTGGGGCAGCGCCTATCCGATGGAACCGGGCATTCTTGAGATGTGTGAAGCGGGGCTAAAAGGCTCTGGCTTTCATGTGGAGGGGCTGGACGCCCCGTTTGCCGCTGAAGATTTATGGTCCAGCTGGACAACCTTGCGCCATTGGGCCGTATCGGCAGAACTGGCTGCGGATTATTCAAACTCAGAGCGCCGCGCACAACTGAAACCAGAGGCGCAATGGGAAACCGAAAGAGGTCTGGCGCTAACCGCGTCGCAGATCAGCCAGGCAGGTGCATTGCGGGCGCGTTGGTATGAAGTTCTGGCGGACGTGCTTCAACGTTATGACGCGTTGGCGCTGCCCGTGTCCCAAGTCTGGCCCTTTGATGCAGACATTCCTTGGCCGCGTGAAATCAATGGGCAGGTGATGGACACCTACCATCGATGGATGGAAGTTGTTGTCCCTGTCAGCCTGGCCGGCGTGCCTGCCATCAGTTTGCCGATTGGCTTTGGCGACAGGGGATTGCCGATGGGGGTACAACTGTTCACAGCCAAAGGACGCGATCGTGACCTGTTGAATTGGGCACAAGCCTATCACGACACTACTGGTTGGCCGCAAAAGTGTCGGGCTCATATTCAGAACAGTTGATTTGTGTAAGCCCAGAGGGTCTTATCACATAACATTGGGCGACATGCATTTTGGGAGGAGTGGATGCCGGATAAGCCAGAACTGGGCGTACCCCCGCTGGGAGAGGTGACTTTCGCGATGTTGCGGGGGGCGTTGGCGCGCGGATGGAAGGATTTCCTGGCTCGGCCCGGATATGGTTTCGTGTTTTCGGCGTTCTATGTGATCGCTGGCTGGTTTTTGACGTGGCTTACGGTGGAAACCGGTCATACCTATTGGCTGGTGTTTGCCGCGATTGGCTTTCCCTTGATCGGCCCCTTTGCTGCAGTGGGACTTTACGAGGTCTCGCGGCGTCTTGAACAAGGGCGCGCGATGGACATCTACGCGATTTTTGGCGTGATCGGGCGGCAGGGGAAACGGCAACTGCCGTCTATCTGTGCGGTGATCATTATTGTATTTCTGTTCTGGTTCTTTCTGGCGCATATGATTTTTGCACTGTTCCTGGGCCTTTCAACCATGACCAATGTCTCAACATCCTTTGAAGTCTACCTGACCGGCAATGGTTTGGTGATGTTGGTGGTTGGATCGGTGGTTGGCGCGCTCTTTGCGTTGCTGTTGTACATGATAACCGTGATCTCTTTGCCCTTGTTGCTGGATCGCGAGGTGGACTTTGTCACCGCCATGATCACCAGTTTTCAGGCCGTTTCACAGAACTTCATTCCAATGATATTTTGGGCGGCCCTTATTGCAGGGCTCACCTTTCTGTCGCTTCTTCCCGGGTTTATGGGCCTTTTCATTGTTTTGCCGCTGTTGGGGCACGCGACCTGGCATCTCTATTCTCTGATGAAAGAGGCCGGTGTGGACGAAGAGGATTTGGCAGAAACTACCTGACCACCGTTTATTGCTCGCGCCCCATGTGTCTAAGGCGCTGGCGGAGCGCATCCGCGCGTGCATCGTTTATCTCCAACGCAAACACATAGGCATGCGTCAGGAAGAACCCCAGTTCAGTCTCATCCTGCGCCTGATCTGCGGCCTCGGTGTAGAGTGAGACCAGTGCCGCCCTGTCATGGCTCGCATGGGCCTTCAGTAAGCGTTGGTCGAGACTGTCCGTCACTCTGCCGCCTGCGGCAGGTCACGGTCTGACAGGCGCGACGCGACCCAGGAATGGAAACAGTGGGTCGGCCCATCCATTGCGGGGGAGAACCGCCCGCCATCGAACCCCAGTGCATGGCGACCCTGCTGCATGCCTTCGACAACAAAAACGTCTTCTTCAAAAACCACCCGCCATTGTTCGGTGTTTTTGCCCCGCATGTCTGCATCGGTTTCCGGCGTGGCATAATAGAGGTGAATATGCTCAACAGTTCGGTCCAGTGCCAAGGGTTCCAGTACGATGGCGAAAGCATGATCGCGTTGCGCGCCAAGCAACACGTTGGGATAGACGGCGATGTATTCGGCGCCTTGGTCCCATTGGTCTGAGAGTCCCTCAAAATCCGGGAAAGTGGTGCCATCGTCGCCTTTGAGCTGTTGATAGACCAACGTGCCCTGACCCGAGTAGAGGCCTGCTTCGTTAATGTTGTAATGATCTTCCAGTCGCGAGATTGCGTTTAGCCCCGGATGGACCCACGGCAGATGATAAGCCTCGCAGAAATTCTCAACTGCGAGTTTCCAGTTGCTTTGAACTTCCAGATCAAATCGGCTGTCCGAGCCGCCGTGATAAAGCGGCTTTTCCACTTCCGACCAGCGCTTGAGAAGATCCGCGTGCACCTCTTCAAAGGCTGGCGCGTCGCCAGAGACGTTGACGAATACAACGTCGCGCCAGATATGGCTGCGCACTTCGATCAGGCCAAGGTCTTCGCGTTTCATGCAATCATGCGTGTTTTGGCCTGGGCCGCCCACATGCGGCGTGGTGACCAGACGCCCATTCGTCGCGTAGCACCAGGAGTGATAGGGACAGCGGATGGCCCCTTCGATTTTACGCGGTTCATCAACAAGGATCATGCCACGGTGGCGACAGGTGTTGTAAAAGACCCGAACTTCTCCCTCTTTGTCACGGATTAACAAAAGAGGCATGCCCAGAAAGCTTAGTGGCACCGCGTCGCCGGGTTCCGGGACATCCGCTGCGACAGCGAGGCCGGTCCAGGTAGACTGCAATACGGCCTGTTTCTCATCTTCGAAACAGCTCGCGTCAGTGTACCACTTATTGCCAAGACCATTGGCAGTCTCAATAGGGCGCATGACCCCGGAAAGGTTTGGCTGTGTCATCCTGTGCTCCTGTTTCCCGCGACTCAAATCATACGCGCAATTGCATCAGTCAATTGCTGATCTGCGACTCGACAATGCGATTCGCGACACGAATTCGTTTCTGACCGGGGCTAATAGGCGTCAGGAAAACGGGCGATCCAGTTGCAATAACTTGCGGTGATAGGGGATCAGCTCATCGGGTTTGCAAAACCCGACCGAGCGTGCAGCACTTAGCACGGCGCCAGTGTCTGACCCAAGATGCTCATAGACCAGACGGGCCGCACGGCAACCGGTAACAGTTTCCCGTACGGTGCGAGTGGCGTACCCAATCCAATAGTGATTTTGAAACGATGCGACCCGGCTGAGATAGTTGAACGAAGTCGCCATCGTGTTCTTGTGGGACACAAGCGCGGCAAGACCGTCTTCCTGCGGCAAAACGACTCCGCGGAACTCTCGCGTTTTCTGATCTGTGGGAAGCCCTTGTTGGCGCATACCTTCTTTGGCTTCATAACCTCGGATAAACGTATGTTTGTCTTGGCGAAATACATAGACCAGACCGATGATAATCAGATCAGCTTCGGTGAAGCTCAGTCTTGAAAACCGATAAAACCCGTCCGGAAAGACATCTTGTGGAATGTCAGTCATTCCAGTCCCGACAAAGTCAGCGATGAGTGGATGATTGAGCACACCACGTTCGGTGGACAAGCTGTTGATGGGTTCCAGAAGGATGCGGGCATCCACATCAAAAAACTGGCACATCCGGTGCAAAACGTCAGGTCGTGGAAAGCTCTCGCCCGAGAGGTAGCGATTGAATTGCGTGCGATTGATGCCCAGTTCCCGACACAGCTGGGAAACAGACGGATATCGGTCCGCCAGAATCCGCAGGTTTGCACCGAAAATTTTCCGAAGTTCCGCTGGAGACGGTTGAGAATCTTGGGTTCCCGAGGCGTTTGTCAATGCAATCTCCGGTTGATTTTTTTTGTTTTACTCGCGCTTAAGGCGCAACTGTATCCGATACTTGGCGCAGATTGACGCTATTTGGCGCCACTGTGATGCAGTTTGGCACCAGGAGTTTGTCTTGTCGACACAATTTCGTTGTGTCCGACGCCCAAATTTCAATGTGCAGGTCGGGAAACTTTTGTGAAACTCATAGGGAGGGCAAAAAGGAGTTAGAACTCAGATGCTTGGCGTGGTTCTGTGGAGTGATAATGCGGATAAAAAAGCGGTTATCTGGTGCGAAGATCAAGGCGATTTAGCTTTTTTTAACGGGGACAATTACATGCCTCGAGAACTGGTGGACTTGGACGCCGGAGACTTGGTTCATTTCGAACTTCAGCAAGAAAAGCACCTGCGCTATGCCCACAATCCTCGGCGTATCGAACAAGGGGCGTACGAGGGCTTGGCGGGTGCGCTGCAAGAGGCTGCGAAGCCACGCCAGCCAAATGAAATGGGCAGGTCTGCGACCAAGCCGCAAGCTTCGGCAGACGTGATTCTGTTTACCCCCCATGTTACTGAGAGAGCGGACCGCGAACTGGTTGCTGTCTAAACGCAAAGGGGACCGTTTATTGGTCCCCTTTTTTTAACACTTGATCGGTTCTGACTGTTATTCGGCACCGCGTGATAGGGCCGCAACTCCCGTCCGGGCGACTTCTACCAGACCCAAGGGGCGCATCAGGTCGGCAAAAGCGTCAATTTTCTCTGACGCCCCGGTGATTTCAAACACAAAACTTTCCAGCGTTGAATCCACCACATTGGCGCGGAAGATATCGGCCAGCCGCAGGGCCTCGACGCGCTTTTCTCCGCTGCCGGTAACCTTGAACAACCCAAGTTCGCGCTCAACTGCAGCGCCTTCTACGGTCAGGTCATGCACCTCGTGAACCGGAACGATCCGACCCAGCTGTGCCTTGATCTGCTCGATCACTTGCGGCGTGCCTGTGGTCACAATGGTGATGCGCGACTGGTGACCCAGATGATCCACCTCGGCCACGGTCAGGCTTTCGATGTTGTATCCGCGGCCTGCGAACAGACCGATCACCCGCGCCAGGACACCTGGTTCGTTGTCGACCCGCATTGCCAGCGTATGAGATTCCTGCACGTCAGAAAACGTTGGGCGCAGGTTATAGGCGGAGTGCTTGTTCGAGCCTTTTTTGATTTTTAGAGCAGCCATTTCCGTTCTCCTTACACTAGAACCGCGCCGCCAGCTTCGATCGCGCCTTGCGTCGAAGCCTCGCCCAGAAGCATTTCATTGTGCGGCTTGCCCGACGGGATCATCGGGAAGCAGTTCTCGTGCTTTTCAACGAGGCAATCAAAGATCACTGGACCATCGTGATTGATCATTTCCATGATCGCGTCATCCAGATCATCTGGGTTGTCGCAATAAATCCCTTTGGCGCCAAAGGCTTCGGCGAGTTTCACAAAGTCGGGCAGGGCTTCGGACCAGCTGTGTGAATAGCGTTCACCGTGCAGGAGTTCCTGCCATTGGCGCACCATACCCAAACGTTCGTTGTTCAGGATGAACTGTTTCACGGGCAAGCGGAACTGAACCGCGGTCCCCATTTCCTGCATATTCATCAACCAGGAGGCTTCGCCCGCCACGTTGATCACCAGCGCATCGCGATGCGCCATCTGCACACCGATAGACGCAGGGAAACCATAGCCCATCGTGCCCAGACCACCGGAGGTCATCCAGCGGTTGGGGTCTTCAAAGCCCAAGTATTGTGCGGCCCACATTTGGTGTTGGCCCACTTCGGTGCAGATGTAGCGGTCGTGATCCTTGGTCAGCGCTTCAAGCCGTTGCAGCGCATATTGCGGCTTGATGATCTTGCCTTCCTGTTTGAAGCTCAGGCAATCTGTTTCACGCCATTTGTCGATCTGGCCGTGCCATTTGGTCAGCGCCTCTTTGTTGGTCTTGCGACCGCGGGCTTTCCAAACCTTGAGGATATCCTCGAGAACATGGCCAACGTCGCCAACGATCGGGATATCGGTTTTGATGACCTTGTTGATCGACGAGGGGTCGATGTCGATATGTGCTTTTTTCGACTTGGGCGAAAACGCTTCGATCAACCCGGTGATCCGGTCGTCAAAGCGCGCCCCGACGTTGATCATCAGATCACAGCCGTGCATCGCCATGTTGGCTTCGTACAATCCGTGCATGCCCAGCATGCCCAGCCAGTTCTTGCCAGATGCCGGGTATGCCCCCAGACCCATCAGGGTCGAGGTGATCGGAATGCCTGTGGTGTCGACCAGCTCGCGCAGCAGCTGTGACGCGGCCGTGCCCGAATTGATAACGCCGCCACCGGTATAGAACACAGGCCGTTCGGCCTTTTCCATCGCTTCCACGAGTTCGGTGATCGCCTCGATATCGCCCTTCATCTGAGGTTGGTAATGCGAGGTTTTCGCCGCCTGAGGCGGGGTATAATCGGCGCTGGCAAACTGCACATCCTTGGGGATGTCGACCAGAACCGGTCCCGGACGACCGGACCGCGCGACATGGAACGCCTCATGGATGAGGCCAGACAGGTTTGCCGTGTCTTTGGCCAGCCAGTTGTGCTTGGTGCAGGGGCGGGTGATGCCAACAGTGTCCGCTTCCTGAAAGGCGTCCGAGCCAATCATGAATGTCGGAACCTGGCCAGAAAGCACAACAATCGGGATTGAGTCCATCAGAGCATCAGTCAGGCCGGTTACCGCGTTAGTGGCCCCGGGACCAGAGGTCACAAGCGCGACACCAACCTTGCCGGTTGAGCGGGCATAGCCTTCGGCGGCATGTACGGCCCCCTGTTCGTGGCGCACCAAGATGTGACGAATATCGTTCTGCTGAAAGATCTCGTCATAAATCGGTAGGACTGCCCCGCCGGGATATCCGAATACCGTGTCCACACCCTGATCCTTAAGGGCCTGAACTACCATTCTCGCTCCGGTCATCTGACGTGTCATGTGTCTCTCCGTTTACAACGTCACAGTTTTCATACGCATAAAAAAGCCCCCGATCGTCTGACGGGGGCGCATGGGGAACCGTTATGGTGTCCGTTACCGGCCCATGCGCCAATTTCCCACGATGACGACTAGCTGTTCCACAGCAAGCGCTCCTTCAAAATGCGTGCGCGGACATTATTAAGGGCAGGAGAGGGCGTCAACAGGGAAATCTGCGCTGCAGTGCAATAATCTCACAGAAAGTGTCGCTTCGGGTCGAAAATCTTTCCGAAAGTTGCGCAGATCGAGGTGTGATCTGAAGAAACAGGAAAGTTGGGTGCTGATTCTGCTTCTCCTGGCCAAAAAAGCTTTTCGGAGTGAGCGTTCGCTTTGCCCGTTAAAACCGACGAGAGGGGCGGCGCCCCTTGAGCAGGTTTAGCTTTCAGGTCTCACTTCTAGGCGTTAAAGGCCTACACCCGTGCCTTGCAGCACGCCGTGCTCCATTGCATAGCGCGTCAGCCCGGCGGTCGAGCTGATCCCCAATTTGCGCTTGATGTTTTTGCGGTGGGTTTCAACCGTGCGAACCGAGATATTGAGGGCACTTGCAACTTCTTTGTTCGACTTGCCTTGGGCCAGTTGCAATAGAACTGTCTGCTCGCGACTGGTCAGGCTTTCGCGCATGTCATCGCCCGATGGTTCCAAAGATCCCTTGGCGCCAGTGCACAGGTAACGTTCGCCTTGCATCACCGTATCAATGGCAATCTTGATCTCTTCGGTTGGCACATCTTTGAGGATGTAGCCGCGCGCGCCATGGCCCAAAGCGGTTGAAATGTATTCCGGGCTGTC
Organism: uncultured Shimia sp.; assembly: GCF_947498095.1. Taxonomy (GTDB): domain Bacteria; phylum Pseudomonadota; class Alphaproteobacteria; order Rhodobacterales; family Rhodobacteraceae; genus Shimia. The sequence goes on from NZ_CANMJE010000002.1 coordinate 401,677, forward strand.
ATGCATCGACAGGATTAAAATGCGCGTGTCGGGGTTCGCCTCGAGCAGCATCTCGGTTGCGGTCAACCCACCGATCTCGGGCATGTTGAGGTCCATCAACACCACATCCGGGTTGAGACCACGCATTTGTTCCACGGCTTCGCGACCATTGGTCAGGGTGGCGATCACCGCAATATCACCGTAGCTCTCCAACACGGATTGAATACCCTCGGCGACCATTGGGTGATCATCGACAATAACAACTGTGGTCTGTTCACTCATGCGCGGGCCTTTCTGGTCTCGGTCGCGTTTTCCTGTGGTTGCAGCATATGTGTCAGCGGAACTTCGGCCACGATAACCGTTCCCGAGCGTGACGAGAAGATGCGCAATGTTCCTTCAAGCTGTTCCACACGCTCCTGCATGTTGCGCAAGCCAAGTCCCGAGCCGGGTTGCGAGGTCGTCTCGGACGGGATGCCACCGCCATCGTCGGCAATGCGCAGCGTGGCGCCTTTCTTGTGGCCGCGCACGTCGATGGTGACCTTGCTGGCACCGGCATGACGTTCGATATTGGTCAAAGCTTCTTGAGCAATCCGGTAGAGCGCAATCTTGGCGTCTTGGTCCAGACGATTGCGAAACACCACCGTGTTGAAGTCCACATCAATTCCGGTGCGGGTAGCAAAGTCATCGGTCAGCGCCTTGAGGGCAGGGCCCAAGCCAAGATCATCCAGCACTCCGGGGCGCAAATCACGGCTGATCCTGCGCACTTCCTGAATGGCTCCTGAGAGATGGTCGATGCCCTTGTCCAACATGTCTTCACCGCTGCGATCACCCGCGCCAAGTCGCCGTCGAGCGCTGTCCAGTGCATACCTTACGCCAACCAAAAGCTGGCTGATCCCGTCATGCAACTCACGGGCCACGCGTCCGCGCTCTTCTTCTTGGGCATCAAAGACCCTTTGAGTCAGTTCTTTGAGCTTGGTTTCTGCCAACCTGCGCTCGCGAATGGTGATGAAGAGGCCAGACATGAACACCAGCAAAAGAGCCGCCAGCGTGATAGCCAGAATGTACATTGATGTCTGACGCACGCGTGTCTCAACATCTGCGCGCGCCTTGGCAACCGAAGCCAGGACATCGTCAATGAAAACCCCCGTACCCACGGCCCAACGCCAGCTGGGAAAAGACGTCACATAGGTGATCATCCGCGCTTCTTTCCCGGTTGATGGCTTTTGCCAAAGATAGCTGTGGTATCCCGCACCCTGTCGGGCAATCGCGATCAACTCGTCCACAACAGGCGTACCTTCGCTATCTGTCAGGCCGGACCAATTCCGGTCGATCATATCAGTTTGGCGCGGGCTCACGAGGTTTTTGCCGTCATAGTCGTAGACAAAAAAGAACCCGTCGGTGCCATAGATCATGGCTGCCAGGATCTGCATGACTTGACGTTTGGCGTCTTCATCGTCTGGAGCGGCGCTACCATAGACATAATAAAAGCCGTTACGCGCCTGGGTCACATAGTTGCGCAATTCGGCCTTTTTGGCTTCGATCAACTGATCTTCCAAGGTCGCAATCTCGCGCTCGGCCAGCTGTCGTGACTGGTTCGCCACCAAGAGCGAAATCGCCGCAACCGCCAGAATGAGCGGTACGGTGGCCAGCAGAAACAGCTTTTGCCCATAAGACAGGCGCAGGAGCGTCATCAGTTTGCGCATTGTGATTCGATAATAGGGAATCGGTGCGAATCATAGCGCTGATTGCCAGTTTTTAGGCGGTTCATGCATGATTTACGCAGTAATACGGAGGGAATTGGTCAGAAAATCTGCCAGTTCGGTCTGAGAATACGTAGTACTTGGTATTCCCTAAAGTCAGAGGCAAAGCTAACCTTCCGTCACTTGCAACGATCCGTCCGTGTGCCAAAAGGCATGTCGGACTGAACTAATTCTGGGAGGATTACCTATATGGATCGTCGTTCTTTTCTGAAGACTTCTGCTCTGGGCGGCGCGGCCGCTGCTACCACTCTGGCGGCTCCGGCGTACGCAACAGGCAAACGCACCTTGACCATGGTGCAATCATGGCCACGTGGCTTTGCTGTTCTTGATGATGCCGCAACCTACCTGCAAACCATGGTTGGCGAAATGTCGGACGGTCAGCTGACCATCGACAAGAAAGCACCGGGCGAGCTGGTTGGCGCGCTGGAAGTGTTTGACGCCGTGTCGTCGGGCCAAGCTGATATGTATCACTCGGCTGACTACTACTTCATTGGTCAGCACCCTGGTTATGCATACTTCACCGCGGTTCCATTTGGTGGCACGGCACAGGAAGTTTCGAACTGGTACTATCACGGTGGTGGTGAGCAGCTGCACGACAAGCTGGGCGAAATCTTCAACCTCAAAGGCCTTCTGGCTGGTAACTCCGGCTCGCAGTCGGGTGGTTGGTTCCGCAAAGAAATTAACTCGGCAGCAGACTTCAACGGTCTCAAGTTCCGTATGCCTGGTCTGGGCGGTAAAGTGCTGGGTAAACTGGGCGCATCTGTTCAGAACATCCCCGGTGGTGAACTGTATCAGGCGCTTTCTTCGGGCGCGCTGGACGGTCTGGAGTGGGTTGGCCCAATGGCTGACGAACGCGCCGGCTTCCAGGAAGTTGCCAAGATCTACTACACTGCTGGTTTCCACGAGCCAGGTTCGGCGCTTGCAGCCAACATGAACCTCGACGTTTGGAACGAGTTGAGCGATCAGCACAAAGCGATCATGCGCTACGCTTCTATGGCGACCACGCAGCTTCAGCTGTCGGAAACTCTGGCCAACAACGGTGCCGCACTGGCCCGTCTGCAGGCTCAGGGCGTCAAGACCCTTCAGTTCTCGGACGATGTTTGGGATGCGTTTGGCGCGGCTTCTGCCGAAGTCATGGACGAAAACATGGGCGACGAACTGTTCGCAGAGATCCGTGCTTCGTTCGAAGCTTCGCTGGCCACCTCGGCAAGCTGGATCAACAAATCGGACGGCTACTACGTTCAGCAGCGTATCCGCGTTCTGGGCGGCTAAGCCACCCTTTCAAAACACAGGTGGGTTCCGGAGTACCGGGACCCACAAACAGGTCTGAGCAGGTCAAAACAAAAATCGCCTGCTCCACCAACAATTTCCTAGGGGGACAAGATGCAGGACGACGGCGGCTCAGGCTTCGGCGCGCTTCTGGATGGTATCTGGTGGTTCATCCAGAACATCGGCATGGCCTTTTACAACTTCGGATATGCGATCACGCACCCGCAACTCTGGCTGGACTGGTCCAATAAAGAAGCGGTGATGCGGTTTGTTTATTACGGCGGATCGGTCGAGTTTTTCTTTGTTGTGTTCACACTGTTCCTCGTGGTGACCGCGATTGGAATGTGGCGCAATTCTTTCATGTGGCTCTGTGTTCGGGTGCTGGAAGGGTTTGCTAACACCACCGGGCGTTTCTTTGCCTGGGCAGGACTTCTGATGGTTCTGCAGCAGATCATCATCGTGTTTATGCAGCGGATTTTCACCCGGCCGGACATCGTGTTCGGGTTCGGCGTTCCGCTCCAGTTCGACATCAGCTGGTACGCTGAAGAATTGAAGCTTTACAATGCGTTGGTCGTTGCTCTTTGCGCGACATACACCTTTGTCCAAGGCGGACATGTGCGAGTGGATCTGGTCTATTCGGCAGTGTCGCACCGGGTTAAAAAGACGATCGACATGTTCGGGTCTTTGTTCTTTATGATGCCCATGGCCGTGCTGACATGGCTTTACGGCTGGTACTTCATGTGGCGCCACCTGATTGTTCCGAAACCCTCGGCTTCAGATACGCTGGACCGTCTCTTGTTGAAATCTCGCGCTATGCGCTGGAACGTCGAGTTTATTGGCCCGTCGCCGAACGGATTTACCGCGTACTTCCTGTTCAAAATCCTTCTCGTCGCCTTTGCTGGCATGGTCTTCCTGCACGCAATCGCCTTCTTCTATCGCTCGTATCTTGAGCGCAAGGAAGGCATGGAAAGCGACGGCAAATACCTCGACCGCGATACGCTGGGCGAGGGTGAAGAAGCCTACGAAGGCACACACTGAGTTAAGGGGCAGTTACTATGTTGTTTGGACTTGATGGGGTCGAGATCGGCCTGATTATCGTCTTCCTCTGCCTCTTCGGGGGCATCCTTTCGGGCTTTCCGGTGGCTTTCGCCATCGGCGGAGCGGGGATTATTTCCTTCGGGATCATCGCAGCACTCGACAGTGCCGGGATCCTGATTCACCAGGCGATTGATACATCGTCAGCCATGTATGCGGACCTTGTCTCGCAAGGGATTAAGGCCGATACGATCTCGGTCTTCCGATACCCAGACTTGCCGCGTATCGAAGAAGCTGTGTTCCCACGCGGATGGGAAGTTGCGATGGATCGCAACGTTTCCTTCATCGTGAACCGGATCAACGAGCGTGTTCTTGCGGGTCAATCGATCGAAACCCTTCTGGCTGTTTTGATGTTCGTCCTCATGGGCATCACGCTTGAGCGGTCTAAAATTGCAAACGACCTTCTGACCACAATGGCGCGCGTCTTTGGCCCGCTGCCTGGCGGTCTGGCCGTTTCGGTTGTTGTTGTGGGAGCGTTTCTTGCGGCCTCGACAGGGATCGTTGGTGCGACCGTGGTCACAATGGGGCTGTTGTCCCTGCCAACCATGTTGCGCAACGGATATTCTCCTGAGCTTTCGACGGGGGTGATTGCCGCGTCGGGCACGTTGGGGCAGATCATTCCGCCGTCAATCGTGATTGTTCTGTTGGGTACATTGGCAGGCGATCTCTATTCAGCTGCCCAAGAAGCACGCGCGCAGACTGCGGGATGTACCGATGCGCTGACCTATCTGGGTGAGCCAGCGGTTGTGTCGGTCGGAACCTTGTTCCAGGCGGCGCTGGTTCCCGGTGTCATGCTGGCGTTGCTTTATGCGCTCTATGCCTTTGGCTACGCGCTATTCAATCCGTCGAAAGCACCTGCTGTGGCAATGGGATCAACCAATGCCGAACCAGTGAGCCGTAACGAAGCGTTCACCTGGTTCCTTGGTATTCCGGTGCTGCTCATCGCGGGTTTCTTTGTCTTGGGCAATGTCAACGTGATCGGTTCGCAGTCTTTGCAGGTCGACTCATATACTGACATCGGTGAGGCCGCCTCTTTGCGCACAAATGTCAGCGAGGCCTGTCAGGCGTCGATGATAGAACTGCACGGACAAGAAGCCTGGGACGAGGCCGTGGCTGAATCCGCCGCGATTGAAGCCGATGGCGGTGTTCAGCAGAGTGTGAAACTGTCGGACGAAGAGATCGCCGAACGCGTCGCCACCAAAGAGGCCAACGCGGCCCCGATTGGAACAGGTATCTCGATCCTGATGGTCATGGCAGCCTTGGTTCTGGTCTTTGCCCGCGGCGTGAGCCCGTCGGCAGACCGTCGTCCGCTGATCATCGGCGCGGTTGGGGTAATCCTGGCCTTTATCGTCGATATCGTGCTGATTTCGCCTTCGACCAGTGCAGGTGCCAGCGTGGTGCTGTGGCTGATCCCCTTCGCTCTGACGATGTATGGCTGTACGCACGCAGCAGGCTATATGTCCAAGAACGAATTGATCCGTGTGGTCTTCCCACCACTGGTTCTGATCGTGGCTGTTCTGGGTTCAATCCTTGGTGGCATCACCAACCCAACGCCGGCAGCGGCGCTTGGGGCAGGGGGTGCGTTGATGTTGGCGGCCTACCGTCGTCTTCAGGACGAAGAGCGCAGTGGCAAAGTGATCCTGTTCTCTACGGTCGCGATCATGCTGTGTATCCTGATCGGCATTAACTTTGACTTGCGGATCAACCAAGGCGACGTGAGCTTTGAAAGCTGGGTGGCGTTCTTCTTCGCCTATGCGGCCTATCTCTACGCAGCCTTTGGTCTTTTGTTCTCGTGCTACGTCCTGTTCAAGGGCGGCATCCTGACCCCGGTGGTACGAGAAACGGCCAAGGTGACCTCGATGGTCTTTACCATCCTGATCGGTTCGCAGTTGCTCAATCTGGTGGTGATTTCCTTTGGTGGCGAGCACTATATCCAGCAGTTCCTCAAGAGCTTTGACAACGAGTTCACGGTGTTCCTGATCGTGATGTTGGTGCTCTTCGTGCTGGGCTTCGTGCTCGACTTCCTCGAGATCATCTACATCGTGATCCCGATCGTCGGGCCGGTGATCTACGGTGGTACTTTCGATCCGAAATGGGTCACCATCATGATCGCCGTGAACCTGCAGACCTCGTTCCTGACGCCACCCTTTGGCTTTGCGCTGTTCTATCTGCGCGGCGTTGCTCCGAAAGAGGTGACAACCGGGCATATTTATCGAGGTATCATTCCGTTCGTGTTGATCCAGGTGGTGGGGCTGGCCTTGTTGTGGTCCTTCCCGATCATCGTGACCTTCCTGCCGGACCTGATCCCGAACTGACCCGGATGAGGATAGACAAAGTACAAGCGGGGGCCTTTGGGCCCCCGTTTTCGTTTGCGCACTCGGATCTTAGAATCGCGGTGGATCGGCTCAGGAGGATAACTGCAGCAAATCCCAACGATGGCCAAACGGGTCACGCCACACGGCAACCGTCCCATAAGGCTCGTGACGCGGTTCCTCTTCAAAGGTGACACACTTGGCCAGCATATCTGCGTGGTCGCGGGCAAAATCATCGGTGTGCAAAAACAACCCGATACGCCCGCCGAATTGATTGCCAATGACGGCACTTTGCGCGTCGTCCGCAGCGCGAGCTAAAAGAATGCTGGTCTGGGCCGTTCTATCCGGTGCGATCACAACCCAGCGTTTGCCGCCGCCAAGATCAGTGTCCTCGCGCAGGTCGAATCCTAAGGTGCCAACATAGAAACCCAGCGCCTTGTCATAGTCTGGAACGATCAGAGAAAAGGCATGCAAGTGACGCACGATCAGCCCTTGGGTGCGCGAATGTCGGGCAAAGACAGATTGGCAACCTGCTCGGCAATTGGGTCTGTCAGCAGCGGGTGTCGCTTGCTGTCAAAGCGCTCTGGCTCGCCAATGTCCTGCCAGTGTCCATCGGAGTAAACTTCCAGCCCCGAGAAATTTCTTTTGTAGCCCATCTTGGTGCTGCCAGGCACCCAATAGCCCAGATAAACATAAGGTAATCCCGCCTCTCGCGCGATCTCTATGTGATCCAGGATCAGATAGGTCCCAAGGCTCTGGCGCGGAACATCCGGCGTGTAAAACGAATAGACCATACTGACCCCATCATCGAGGATGTCCGTCAGCGACACACCAATCAGATCATGGCTGTCATGGTCGGTATACTCAACAACACGGCTGCGGATCGGGGTTTCCTCAATCATCGCGGCGAATTCGAAGACATCCATGTCCGCCATTCCACCGTCAGCGTGGCGGCTGTCCAGATAGGTGCGGAACAGATCATATTGGTCTTCGGTTGCCCAAGGTGACGTGGCTCTGCGCACCAGATGGCTGTTGCGCTTGATAATCCGCTTTTGGCTACGCGATGAGGAAAATTTAGCCACATTGATACGCGCTGAAAGGCAGGCAGAACAATCTGAACAGGACGGGCGATAAAGCACATTCTGTGAGCGACGAAACCCCTGATGCGACAGAGTGTTGTTCAGGGCCGCGGCATGTTCACCCTGCAACGCCGTAAACAACTTCCGCTCCATCCGCCCCTCAAGATAAGGGCAGGGCTGGGGCGCGGTCACGTAGAACTGCGGGGCAAGAGGAAGTGTGTGACGCATATCGTCCTGATCAGTAGCTCAATCAGGACGATAGCACGGATTTTCCCGAGGCCAAGGGCCTAGTAGCGTGCCGCACGATTGATTGCGACAGATCCCATAACGTGGTCGGTCAAACCTTGGCCGCGAGACGACATCAACATCAGCCCGATCGAGATCAGTTGCAGCGGAAAGATCGAGATCGACACGTGGTACCCCAGCGTGTGTAAAAAGGCGCTGCCAAAGTCAAAGTGGCGCCCGGTGCGGTCGCGAAACTCAATCGATGTCAGGCGCATGCCCCACGTGGCCGAGTGCGTGCTCAAAGTGATCGTGCGATAGATAAACCCGACGATAAGCAGGATGAACGCAAAGAAAAACAGGCCCACAACGGTAAAGAGCGCCACCACCGATGAGATTGCCACGATGACAACCAGATCGATCACCCAGGCGATCAACCGTTTTGTGGGAACATCTGCATAGAACGCTGGTTGTGTGTCAGGATCTGGAAGTTGAAAGTCCATTTGGGCGGTCGTGCTCATTTTGGGGTAGGGTCCTATGTCAACAATAGTTCAGTGGCCCCGATCGGGGCCACTGGGTCTTTTGTGGGGGCAGGCTTAAGCCTGCGGAGCCTCACGTTCTGCTGCGGCGGCTGTGGCGCGTTCGTCCATAAACTCGTCGAACTCGGCCTTGTCTTTGGCTTCACGCAGACGTTCGAGGAAAGTTTCAAAGCTTTTCTGCTCGTCTTCGAGGCGGCGCAGCGTTTCTTCGCGGTAAGCGTCAAAGGCGCGGTTGCCTGTTGGGGTCATCACGTGCATCGCATGACGGTGGCGGCGGCTGCAGGACTTGTTGAACATGGTTGAACTCCAGCGATTGGTGTAGGTGATGTAAAAAACTAGGGCCAGGCCGATGGGCCAGAACAGGATAAAGCCTAGGATCATCGCGGCGATCCAAGCGCCTTTGCCTTTGCTGTCAAGCCAGGCCACGCTGCGTGTAAACCAACCGGTTGGGCTGGAAGCGACGGGGGCAGTGGCAGAAGGTGTCATGTTTTTCTCTCCGTGGTCTGTAATGTAAATCGTCTTCACATCCCCAAAATCGGCATGTGGAGGTGCTTTTGCAAGTGGCTATGTGAATGTTTTTTACATTATCTGAATAAGATATTGTAAAAAAACAAATAATAGTGAGTTTTTGGGTGGGTTATACGATGAAATCTGCTGGTTTCGCACCAGTCAATCCCGGCAAAAGGCTTGGATCGATGTGAAAAACATGGTTCGGCGTGCCAGCAGCGGCCCAGACTATATCAAACTCCAACAGCCTTAAATCGATAAAAGCGCGTATCGGGGTGATGTGTCCGACCGGGCTGACGCCGCCAATGGCAAAGCCGGTTTGCGCACGCACCAGGTCGGCATCGGCCTTGCCCAGACGTTCACCTGCCAAGGCACTGGCCTTGACCGTATCGACCTGATTGCCGCCAGCCGTGAGAAACAGAATAGCTTCTCCGCTTGAGTCACCTTGGAAGATGATGGATTTCGCAATCTGGTCGAGCACGCACCCAATGGATTCCGCGGCCATTTGTGCGGTCCGGGCCCTGTCCGTCTCACGCACATCATTCGGAAGGCCAGCTGCTTCAAGGGCGGCACGCACGCGTTTCAGGCTTTTGCTCATTCGAACGGTCTCCATGGGGGTCGCTCTAGAAAACCCAAGGGCACTGGGTTTGTAAACATCGTTGACCCGCAGACCCGTGCCACCCAGAGTGTCGGCATGGATAATATTACTTTAGAAGATTGCGTCGCGTTGGAGACACGAGTTTGGCAAGCGCTTGTGTCCGGTGATTCCGAAGCGGATGGCGCACTGTTGAGTGCGGATTTCCTCGGTGTCTATCCAAGCGGTTTTTCGGATCGTGCCGGGCACATGGAACAGCTTTCAGACGGGCCCAGTATGGCAGAGTTCCAACTGTCCGAGACGCGCCTGATGGAATTTGGACCCGGTCGCGTGCTTTTGGCATACCGCGCCGATTATCGCACACCGAACGCAACCAAGTGGCAGGCCATGCTGATTTCATCCCTCTGGGAGAGCATTGATGGTCAGTGGATCAATCGCTTTTCGCAGGACACGCCTGTGACCTAAGTCATCCGCGTTAGGGCTGCCTGTATTTTTGCTTCGAACTTTGCGACACGCTTTGTCTCGACCGTCTCAGAGGCATAGAGCGACAGCATACGAAATTGCGCCTTGGGCGCGCAGGCCTTGATCAGACCCCATTTCAAAGCGCGGTAGACCGGGCGTCGCAGAATGAGGCGGTCAACCCATCCCGGTGCCCCCAGTGTCGTGATCGCCAAAGCATGCTTCATATTGGTTAATCGTGGTGTCAGGGCAGACAGGTCGCTTGCGTGGTCATAGGCCACGCCGGGCAGGAAACTGCGGTCGATCCATCCTTTGAGAATTGCAGGCAATCCGAACCACCACGTGGGAAACACCATTACCAACATCTCGATGTCGGCCAATCCCGCCTGATCCAAAAATGTGTCCTGATAGTACGCTTTACGTTCGTTTGGTGTCAGCACTGGATCAAAGCCCTCGCGGTAAAGATCGAGGAACTGCACATCGTGACCGGCGTCGGTCAGCGCATCGTGGACAGCTTGGGCCAGATGAGCATTCAGGCATTGGGGCAGGGGGTGTGCAAGAACAATGAGACAGCGCATAACGGGACCTTACGGCGCGCCAGAGGCGGCGACAAGCTGTCGCCCGAGGCCCTTCGCCCCATTGACGAAGCCGCTGCAACATGTCCATTTGCTGGCATGAATTTTCAGTCCCGCATCATCCGCCTTCCATTTGCTTATGACACTGACCGTGGCGACGAAACGGTGGAATTGGTGCCAGATCTGCCAACTGAATTGAAAGAGCTGATCCACGGAACTTCGGGAAGCAGCCCGTATCTCAAGCTGTTGATCGAAAAAGAAAACGATTGGCTTCCCGAGGCGTTTGACGATCCCGAAACCGCGCTGAAAACACTGTTTTCTGACCTTGGAGAGATGGCGCCGGACCGCCTTGCGGTCGAGTTGCGTCGCGGTAAACGTCGAGTGGCGCTGCTCACCGCTTTAGCTGATCTTGCAGGCGTTTGGGCGCTGGAGCAAGTCACAGGTGCCCTGACGGACTATGCCGATCTGGCCAGCGATCTGGCGCTAAAGGCCGCCATTGCCAACGAGATCAAGCGCAAGAAACTGCCGGGCCAGACCGAAGATGATGTGGCCACTGCGGGCGGCATGGTCACCTTGGCGATGGGCAAGATGGGCGCGCACGAGCTGAACTACTCGTCCGACATCGATCTGATCTGCCTCTTTGACGAAACCCGCTTTGACCCGGATGACTTTCACGACGCGCGCTCTTCTTTTGTGCGTGCGACCCGCAAGATGTCGGCCATGCTCAGCGATCTGACCGGCGACGGGTATGTCTTTCGTACCGACCTGCGTTTGCGTCCCGATCCGGCGGTGACACCTGTTTGTCTCGCGATGGAAGCGGCCGAGCGCTACTATGAAAGCCTTGGTCGCACATGGGAGCGCGCGGCCTATATCAAGGCGCGGCCCTCAGCAGGTGATCTTGATGCGGGCGCAAAATTTCTCAAGACCCTGACGCCCTTTGTCTGGCGCAAACATCTGGACTTTGCCGCCATTCAAGATGCCCACGACATGCGTTTGCGTATTCGTGAGCACAAAGGCTTGGGCGGAGACATCACTTTGCCGGGCCACAACATGAAGCTGGGGCGCGGCGGCATCCGGGAAATCGAATTCTTTACCCAGACACGCCAGTTGATTGCTGGTGGACGTGATCCATACCTGCGCGACAATCGTACAGTGCCAGCTTTGGGGCGATTGGCCGAGAAGGGCTGGGTGCCGTCTGAAACGGCTGAAATTCTATCGCATCACTATCGCGCGCATCGCGTGGTCGAGCATCGGATCCAGATGGTCAATGATGCGCAAACCCATGACTTGCCAAAATCCGATGAGAACATGCAGCGCCTGGCCTGTCTGTCCGGACGTGATCTGGATGAAATGACGCGGGACATCCATGACCGTCTGACCGAGGTGCATGAACTCACCGAAGGCTTTTTTGCCCCTGATGCCGGCGACACCGTGACAACGCATGAGTTTGACAGCGACGTGATTGATCGCTGGCAAACCTATCCTGCCCTGCGCTCGGAACGCGCGGTCGAAAGCTTTGCACGCCTGAAGCCTGAGATTCTGAACCGCCTCGCGGAGACCGCCCATCCCAATCAGGCGCTGCTGGCACTGGATGGGTTTTTGGCAGGTCTACCTGCGGGCGTACAGCTTTTCGCGTTGCTTGAGGCAAACCAGCAACTCATTGATTTACTTGTGGATATTGTTGGGACAGCCCCGGCACTGGCGCGGCACCTCAGCCGAAATTCTGGCGTGTTCGATGCCGTGATCGGAGGGTCGTTCTTTAAGGCTTGGCCGAGTGAACAGGGGCTGCGCGAAGAGTTAGCTGATGTGCTGATCAGTGCAGGAGACGATTACGAAGGTAAATTGGACGCGGCGCGTCGGTGGGCCAAAGAGTGGCACTTCCGTGTCGGTGTTCATCACCTTCGTGGGGTGATTTCTGCGGATGAAGCCGGGGTGCACTATGCCGATCTCGCCAGTGCGTGCCTCGCGGCGCTTTGGCCCGTTGTCGTCGCCAAGTTTGCCGAAAAACACGGCGAGATGCCGGGGCGCGGTGCGGTCGTCCTGGGCATGGGTTCACTTGGTGCGCGCCGTCTAAACGCGGATTCCGATCTGGACCTGATTGTGATCTACGACGCGGACGGTGTCGACTTCTCCGAAGGCCGCCGTCCGCTGGCAAGCCGTGCGTATTATGCCCGTTTGACGCAAGCGATGGTCACGGCTGTGTCCGCTCAGATGGCCCAGGGGCGGCTCTACGAGATCGACATGCGGCTGCGGCCTTCAGGAACGCAAGGACCGGTGGCCACCTCAGTCGCGTCGTTTAAGAATTATCAGGAGAACGAGGCATGGACGTGGGAGCATCTGGCATTGACCCGCGCGCGCCCGGTGGCTGGTGATGGCGCTTTGATGAGTGAAATCGTAGCCTTTCGTCGCAGTGTTTTGGCCTTGCCACGCGATGACGCCAAGATCCGCACAGATGTGGCCGATATGCGCGACAAGATTGCTTCGGCCAAAGCACCCAGCGGGATCTGGGAGGCCAAAATCGGCAAGGGACGGATGCAGGATATCGAGCTTTTGTCGCAAACGGCGGCGCTGTTGGCGGGCAGCCCGCGCCGAACTGTCCCGCAAGCCTTGCGTTCAGGTGTCGCGATTGGGTGGCTCGATGCCGCGGAAAGTACAGCACTCAAAGACGACTATGCGCTTTTCTGGCAGGTACAGGTGGCGGCTAAGCTGCTGAGTGAACAGGATTTGTCCCCTGAGGTGATCGGTGAAGGTGGTGCAGCGTTTCTTTTGCGAGAAACCGGGATGGGCACGATGTCAGAGTTGGAAACGGCTTTGGGTCAGGCCGCAGCCCGCGCTGGACAACACATCGACATGGCTCTGGGACGGGCGTTGACAAAGGAATAGACCGATGGCCGAAATTGACTGGGATCCCAAGGGGCTAATTCGGGAGTCCTATCAGATTGAAGGTATTATCGAGTCTCAGTGCCGGTCGATCTTTTTGGATTGGGCCCTGTCGATCCCGTCGGGATTGGACACGCGCGATGGCCTGAATGCGATGCTGGCCATCTACGGCGAGGCGCAACCTGACCACCCCATGACTAGCATACTTGAGCAAGGTCTTGTCCAAATCTGCCGTCCAAAACGGCGCGGTGGCTGGCGGTCTCGGGATCGAAATTAGCCTATAGAAACAAGGGATTTTCGGGAAATTTGCATCGAAAATTCCACTGAATCGAACACAATTTGTCTCATTCTTGCCCTATTTCGCGCGCAGATTGATCGCGTGTAAATGGACCTGGGGGTCCAAAGGAGACTGGACATGAAACGTGTTCGACTGACAGCAGCAATGATGATTTTTGGGCTTGGCCTTTCGGCCTGTGCCTCGGTTGAGACCGCAACACGAAACACGCCGATTGAGCAAACTCAGTCTGAGTTGCCTGCTCCGGCGCCGTCTTTCGCACTTGCTGGCTTCGACGTAAACGTGCCGACGACCCTGACTGTTTCGGAAAAGAACTCCTATAAACCCAAGGTCGATATCGTTTGGCGCGGTGACCCCTATGGCAACCGCTATCAGCAAGTTGGAGCCATCTTCGAGGACGCGATCCAATTGGGTGGTGGACAGCTTAACGGCGCAATGCCCGTAATCGTCGAAATCGAAGTTAAAGAGTTCCACGCCTTGACGGAAAAAACCCGTTACTCGATTGGTGGGACACACGAGCTGGAATTCGTTATGACCATTCGCGACGCGGCCACTGGCAATGTCGTTCGTGGGCCACGTACGATCCGGGCTGACCTTGTTGGCTATGGCGGCGAAAAAGCGATCCAAGCTGAATCGCGTGGTCTGACCCAGAAATTCCGCATCACCAACCACCTGGCACGTGTGATCCAAGACGAGATGACGCTTGCGACTGGGTGGGTTGAACCCAAGGGTCGGGTGACTGCAACGGTGGTCCCTATGACACCGGTACAGCCGATCTGATCTGAATAGCTCTTTTCAGTGCTACGAGACATCTTTAAGAGGACGGCATGACGCCGTCCTCTTTTCCTGTGATCCGCCTGAAACCCAAGGCCAATGCCCGTGCCATTCGTCACGGCTTTCCCTGGATTTATGACAACGAGTTGGTTGTTGACCGCCGTACCCGCAACATTCCGCCCGGAAGCATCGCCATTCTGGAGGATGCTGACCGCCGCCCCATGGCACTGGTGGCCGTGAACCCAAATTCGCGCATCATGGGACGTGTTCTGGATCGTAACCTTGAGGCGTCGATTGATCAGGCTTGGCTGGCCGCAAAACTGTCCCGCGCATTTGAATTGCGTTCGCGGATCTATGATGCGCCGTTTTACCGCCTGATCCACGCCGAAGCTGATGGCTTGCCCGGTGTGGTCATCGACAGATTTGGCGATGTTGCCGTCGTGCAGCCAAACGCGGCCTGGGCTGAAGTTTTGTTAGAGCCACTGGTGCAGGCGTTGGTTGACGTCACGGGCGTCACAACTGTGCTCAAGAGCGGGTCCGGTCGGGCGCGTGGCCTTGAGGGGCTTGATGATGACAGTGCCACTCTGATCGGGTCCGCGCCTGATGCGCCGGTCCCCGTCACAATGAACGGCGCGACCTATATGGCCGATCTGACCGGGGGGCAAAAAACCGGGCTTTTCTATGATCAACGACCCAATCACGGATTTGCCGCTGACCTTTGCAAAGATGCAAAGGTTCTGGATGTGTTTTCCCATGTGGGTGGGTTTGCTTTGGCAGCCTTGGCTGGGGGGGCTCAATCGGCGCTGTCTGTGGATGGGTCTTCGCCGGCATTGGCCTTGGCAGAGCAGGGCGCTGAGGTATCCGGTTTTGGGGATCGCTTTAGCACCCGCAAAGGCGACGCCTTTGAGACCCTTGCCGCCTTGGCGGAAGAGGGAGAACAGTTTGACGTGGTCATCTGCGACCCCCCAGCCTTTGCGCCGTCAAAACCGGCGTTGGAAAAAGGTTTGCGCGCCTATGAGCGCGTTGCCCGTTTATCGGCGCCACTGGTGCGCGAAGGCGGCTATCTGGTGCTGTGCTCCTGTTCGCATGCGGCAGATCTCGCCAAATTTCGTGGCGCTTCCGTGCGCGGCATTGGTCGGGCAGGGCGCCAAGCTCAATTGATCCACACAGGCTTTGCGGGCCCTGATCACCCATTGATGCCGCAATTGGCCGAAAGCGGCTATCTCAAAGCACTGTTTTTCCGACTGTGAAACGGCTCCTGCTGGATACCTGTGTGATCTATCCCACGGTGATGCGTGAAATGCTATTGGGAGTGGCTCAGACCGGAGCTTTTCAGCCGATCTGGTCTACCCGTATTCTTGAGGAATGGGCGCGTGCGGCGCGGAAAATCGGACCTACGGGCGAAGCTCAGGCACGCGGTGAAATTGCGCTGGTGCGGGCCACTTGGCCAAACGCTGAGGTGACGTGGAAGCCCTCGCTTGAGGATCGTTTGTATTTGCCCGACCCCGCAGATGTACATGTGCTAGCAGCTGCGATCGCCAGTTCCGCAGATGCCATTGTCACAGTGAATGCCAAGGATTTTCCGCGTGGATTGCTGGCCGAAGAAGGGTTGGAACGGATTGACCCCGATACGCTGTTGCGGGGGATCTGGGACATCTCACCAGTGGCTGTTGAACAGGTTGCAGAAAAGGTCCGCGCTGAAGCTGATCGGCTCTCGGGCGAGACCTGGGACATGCGAAAGCTGTTGAAAAAGGCGCGTTTACCGCGATTGGCTAAAGCGCTCGGGTAGGCCGAACAGGCTGTCCGACCTACGAGATACCCCATTTGGTTTCCAAAGCCTCGATGGCCTTGATCCGCTCTGGCGTTTTGGGGTGGCTCAACATCCACGCAGGCGTCTTGGCACCATGCGCTCCGGTTAGGTGCTCTAGCTTTTCAAACAGCGATTTTTGCGGGCCTGTGCCAATTCCGGCCTTTGTCAGCAATGCCGAGGCATATTCGTCGGCCTCAAACTCATCACTGCGTGACAGACGCGCCGCCAGCAGCGAAATGGCACTGTTTGCAATCCATACGCCGATCCCGGGCAAGAAACGCCCCAAGACCATCGCCAGGGCCGTGCGCAAGGCATTCTGCCCGGAAAAATCGATCATACGGCGACGGGAGTGGCCCAAGGCAACGTGACCCAACTCGTGCGCAATAACGCTGGCCATTTCTGACGCTGTGACTTCACCAGTGCGGAATTTGTTGTAAAACCCGCGGGTTATGAAGATTCGGCCATCCGGGGCGGCAAGACCATTCACGGGCTCGATTTCGTAGATGTTTACCTTGATACGGGGCAGATCAAGCGCTTTGGCCATATCTTTGATCAACGGCACCAACGTGGGATCAACCAGCTCGGTAGATTTTGCATCCAACTCGCGCGAGGTGCGCCAAGCTGAAAAGCGAAACATGATCAATCCGTAGATAATCGCAAGCAGAATGGGGGCAAAACGCAACATGTCTCTGATATGGGGCAGCGCGCGCGCGGGGGCAAGTCACCCTTTGGTTTTCTGACGCCTTTGCCAGTAGATCGCGGCCGCAACTATAACAATGGCCAACCCCGTCAAAGCCCATGTCACGCCGCCCAAGAGACGCGCGACCTTTGGAAGGTTGTGGGCAAACAGAAACCCGAGCCCGCAATAAAGCCCGACCCAGACCAGTTTGCCCAGTGACGCCCAAAGCGTGAACCGCGCCCATGTCATATCGGCGGCCCCTGAAATCAGATTCACATAAGGACCAAGCGGCGAGAGTAACCAGCGGCTGAAAAACACACCCGGCCCACCGCGGGTGTCCGTCAAGTCTTGGGCGCGCCTGTAAAGCTGAGCGCTGCGTCGATGCCGCTGTGCAAAGGCCTGAACGCGGTCGTGAATGGCCACGCCCGTGAAATAGCCCGTTTGATCGCCCAAAACTGCGCCGGCAAAGGCCACGATCATGAGCAAGGGCAGGGACATCGCGCCGCCAGACGCGAGTGCGCCACCTGCCAGCATGAGCCAAGAGGCGGGGATGGGAACAATCAGGCAGCAAGCAAATGTGCAAAGCCCCACCAAAAGTGGGCCATATGTCAGCAATGCGTCTGTCAGCCAGTCGGCCATAGGTTTGCCTGTGTTTGAATACGGCTATGGGATGCATGACCGGATCGCAGGCCTTGCGTCAAGACCGACCCTAGCGTGTCAGTTCCTTCATGCCTTGCTCGATCCCCTGCAACGTCATGGGCACCATGCGGTTCTCAAAGATGTTCTGGATCATTTTTACCGACTGAGTGTATTGCCAGTGTTTTTCCGGGATCGGGTTGATCCAAAGATTTGACGTCCATTGCTCGCGGGCGCGTTCCAGCCAGACCTGCCCGGCTTCGGCGTTCCAATGTTCGTTGGCGCCACCGGGATAGGCGATCTCATAGGGGCTCATCGAGGCGTCGCCAACAAAGATACACTTATAGTCTGGGCCGTAAGTTCGCAGCACTTCGTGAGTCGGGGTCTGTTGATCCCAGCGGCGACGATTGTCCTTCCACACACCCTCGTACAGGCAGTTGTGGAAATAGAAATGCTCCATGTGTTTGAACTCGGAACTGGCCGCGGAGAACAGCTCTTCTACAACGCGGATGTGCGGATCCATTGATCCGCCAATATCCAAAAACAACAGAACTTTCACCGCATTACGCCGTTCAGGGCGGGTTTGCACGTCAAGGTAGCCATGCTCTGCCGTGGCACGGATGGTGCCGTCCAGGTCCAACTCTTCATGCGCGCCGTCACGGGCCCAACGCCGCAGGCGTTTCAGGGCAACCTTGATGTTGCGTGTGCCCAGCTCGATCGAGTCATCAAGGTTTTTAAACTCTCGCTTGTCCCAGACTTTGGCCGCGCGCTGGTGGCGGCTTTCTTTCTGGCCGATCCGGACGCCCTCGGGATTGTAGCCATAGGCGCCAAAGGGCGATGTCCCGGCCGTGCCGATCCATTTGTTGCCTCCCTGATGGCGACCTTCTTGTTCCTTGAGACGCTCTTGCAACGTCTCCATCAGCTTTTCAAAGCCACCAAGCGATTCAATCTCGGCCATCTCCTCCGGCGAGAGGTGCTTTTCGGCCATCTTGCGCAGCCATTCCTCGGGAACATCAACAGCGTTCAAAACATCCTGCATGCTGATGTTTTCTAACCCCGAAAAGGTCGCAGCAAATGCGCGGTCAAACTTATCAAGATTACGCTCGTCTTTGACCATGACCGAACGCGCCAGATAATAAAACGAGTCCACGTCATAGGTGGTCAACCCGGCCTTGACCCCTTCGAGAAAGCTCAGGTATTCGCGCAACGAAACAGGCACGCCTCCGTCTCTCAGGTTTTCAAAGAGCGGCAGAAACATGCGTCAGACCGCCATACGATGCAAGATGATCGTGATAAAGAGGCCGACAACCGCGAAAATCATTGCATAAATGGCCGCATATTGCAGCAGATCAAGCGGTTTGCCTTTGCGTTTTTTCGCCTGCAGGGCGCCGAGGATAGCGCCTAGAATGGCGCTGCCGAGAACGATCATGGGGCTCAGTATCTCCTTTTGACAGGGCTGAGCGATGCGATTTCACGCAGTTTTGCGCGCACGGCCCAGTCCGGACCAAAGCCGTATCGCGCCCAGCCCAGACTGTCCAGCCGGACGGCTTTGGCTTCGCTTGTACGCCCCAAAAGATCGAGCGCCTCGGCTCTGAGCAGCATCAAGGTTGACAGCAGAATTGCGTTCTCGTGGGCCGCGGCCACGCTGAGATGCGGATCAATCAACTGAAGCGCCTCTTGGCCATTTCCGGCAGAGATGGCGTATGCCGCCAGTTGTGTGGCGACAAAGGCGCGGTGTGGGGCGGTGTTGGGCGTCTGCGCATATACGCGATCGGCGTAGAGGAAATAGTTGAGCGCGCGTTCGGCGCTGTACGCCTGCATGAGTCGACCCAGGGCGAAGTAGGAAAAGCCAAGGCGATGATCGTTCCACCCTTCGGCCTGAGCCACATTCAAGGCTCGATTGGCAGAATTTCGTCGCTCTGTTGGGCCAGTGCCAGGGCCAAGCGCACGTTGCACGGCATCAATCCATTCACGGTTGGTCGATTTGGCAAAGCGTGGTGAGCGACCTTCGCCACGCGGGTTGATACGCGCCAGAATGGCGGGCAAGCGGGCTTCGACCTGGCCTCGGGTCATGCCGTTTTGCAGGGCCGGGTCGTAATAAGCCCGAAGGATCGTCATGTCGAACCCAGTCAGAACCGCATGCACGTTGTCGTCGTTAAAGACACTGTCCGACAGGCGATAAAGGTCGTTGAGCGGCCCAAGTGCTTGGGCCAGTTCCTCGTGCAGGCAATCGCGAACTTCTTGCGGGCTGGTGTCATTGGGCAGGAAAATTGCCAGCTTCTGGCGGTTTTCCAACAAACCCCAATTGGTCTTGGCTGTTCGCTTGGCCGAGCGGTATTGCGACAGACTTGAGATATTGGGCGCAACAAAGCAGGCGGCATGCGCAAGATTGCGGCGAATTTCTGATTTGCTCACCGCTTCGATTGTGATGTTGGCGTTGCCGGATTTTGTCTGCGTGATATCAATTCCGGCCTCGGTGCGCAGCCGGTAGAGCAGGCGGGTCAGGTCAGGTTGCAGGCTGGCCGGTGCCTTGCCGGTAACGCGAACAGTGATCGGCCCCTGAAAGCGCGTAAGGATCGGCAGTTCCCGACCACTTTCCATCATGAAAGACAGATCCAGAAAGTCACGGGCAATGTCGCGGTTCGACCGGTTTGGTGCCGTCACGGTCGGAGCTGCAAAAATCTTCATTGGCGGAAGAGTGCCACCGTCAACGTCTGCACGGCTTGGAGTCTCGCTTGGGGGCGAAGACATGCAGGCACTTAAGGCCAAAACAAGAGGGAGAATAAAGGTCTTGCGCATTATGAGCGTTGATACCGAATGAATGGGGTGAGTTTGCCGATCCGGTCATAAAGTGTCCGGGCCGTTTTGTTGAAATCCTGAGTTAACCAATAGACATTGCATGCGCCTGCTGCATCTGCGGCGTCATAAACTGCTTGGATCAGCTTCCGGCCAACGCCGGTGCCGCGGGCTTCTGGTGCGGCATAGAGGTCTTGGAGATAACAGATATTCTCAACCTTCCACGCATGTCTGTGGAACAGATAATGGGTCAATCCGATCAGATGACCATCCTGCTCTGCAACAAAACATGAAAAGTCCTGAGGATCGTCCCCAAGAAGTCGCGCAAAAGTGGTTTGGTAGACCTCTTCAGGAACCGAGGTTTCATAGTACTCAAGGTATCCGGTCCAGAGTGCGCGCCACTGCGATTCATCCCCGGCAACCAAGGGTCTAATGTTCGCGCTTTTTTCTGTCGACACAGGGACTCTCCTCATCCGCCGCTTACAAATAGCCGAAAAAACCGGACACTGGTATGAAACTGTTAAGGCGACTTTGTGGTGTTAGGTCGGGGCACTATGATCCAGCACCCGAAACAAGACAAGAACGACAGTAAGTTAGACGCCAAATTCTGTTCGGGCTTGCGAGGGCAAAATCCCAAAGTGCCGGCGAAACTGAGACGAAAACCGACTCCAATCCCAAAACCCAAACTGCGCCGCGATATCGCCAATTGTGCTAGTGGCATTTTCCGGCGCCGCAAGCGCACGGCGAACTGCGTGCAACCTTTGAACACGAAGATAGGTCAGCGGTCCCATGGCCACATGGGTCGAGAATGCCTGTTCCAGGCTACGTCGCGAGGCGGATGCTCCGGCGACCAGAGAGGGGTCGGCCGGTAAAGACAAGGGCGTTGAAGAGAGGTTAAGGCTATGCTGGCGGAAGCGAACAAATGACGGCACGGCGTCCTGATGTGAAGCACTCGCGCTGCTTGGCCAATAGAGCGCAAGCTGCGCTGCAAGACTGGCCACCAACGCATGCCCTAAGGTGCTCAAGCCCGCAGCTTGGGTGATCTGCGTCGCGTTCTCTAGCGCCTGCACACAGTCATCGCGCATGCGTTGCGCCAACGGGCTTTGTGGCAGAAAACCCAAATCCCCGTTGAGCCCGATAAGCCAATCAGTCAAGGCCGGGGTAAAGGCGCAATGGGCCAAAAGCATGTCTTTTTGCACGCTGATCGCCAGAGCACTGCCATCTTGCGGGCTGACCACATGCATTAAGGCCCCCGGAGACATGACAAACATGTCGGTCGCATCCGTCACGTGACCGTTGATACGGAACGGTTGGCCCGAATTGAGCTGAACGCCAAAGGTGAAACAGTCAGGCGGGCTGACGACTTCTTGCTCAAGAGATTGGTTGCAATACTCGATGTGAATCGCAACATCCGGTCCCAGCTGACCGCTCAGAAATCGCCCCTGAAAGGCGCCTGCTGTGAGCTGTGTGTAAGATTGGTCATGGCCGGAAAGCCGCTCGGACTGCTGATCAAAATCCGAATAAATCGAATCCAATAGATTGGGAGACGCTGCGCTAAATGCGTAACGTGGGAACCAACTTGTTGAAATCGCTTTCGAATTCTTCATCTTCATGTCCAGACGCATTGCGCTGACGGTTTAACGCCAAGGTCCAATCTCTTGTTAGCGTGTTTCAATCATTAAATGAGACAAACATTCAGGGAGCAAGTCATGATCCGAACTCTGGTCACAGCCGCCATCGTTGCGGTTACAGCAACACTGGCGCTCGCCGAGGGCCGGTGGACCTCTATTCCACAACCCGCGGCCATGCCCGAAACCTCAAACAGCGGAACGGCAGCGGTTAACGGTATTGAGATGTACTATGCCGTCTACGGCGAGGCAGAGGGCACGCCCATCCTGATGATTCACGGTGGATTGGCTCATGCCGATATCTGGAGCGCCCAAGTGGCCGATCTGATGGCAGACTACAAAGTCATCGTCGCAGATACGCGTGGACACGGGCGATCAACCAACGATGGCAGCGACTACTCCTACGGGCTTTTGGCCTCGGATTACCTCGCGCTGATGGATCATCTTGGCGTTGAAAAGGTGCATCTGGTGGGATGGTCTGATGGAGCCAATATTGGCTATTCGATCAGCCAGACAAATCCAGAAAGACTGGCCACCCACTTTGCACATGCAGGCAACGTGACCTTAGATGGCATCGATCCGTCCGTTGAAACCAACGAGACCTTTGGCGCCTACGTCGGAGCTATGGCTGCGGATTACGCCAAATTGTCCCCTACGCCCGAAGGGTTTGAGGATTTTCTGGGCGGTGTGGCAGCCATGTGGGGCACTGAAAAGCCGGGTGGCGTGGACGCACTGGGTTCGGTTCCTGTGAAAACCGTTGTTGTGCAAAGCCAGTATGACGAAGCCATTTTGATGGCGCACGCAGAGATGATTGCGTCAACAATTCCCGGTGCAACTCTCGTGTTGCAGGAAAACGTGAGCCATTTCTCGATGTTCCAAGCACCGGACGAATACACGGCCGATATTAGGGCGTTCCTCGGAAATTGATCCTGACGCGCAGCGACGAAACCAAAAAGGCCCGCCGGCAGAACGGCGGGCCTTTTCTAAAGGTCATGTTTGCAGCGTTAGCGTCCTGAGCGCGCCATAAAAGCCAGGCGTTCAAAGAGGTGCACGTCTTGTTCGTTCTTCAACAGGGCGCCGTGCAATTTGGGCAACGCATTGGCGCCATCGCGGGCAAGATCTTCGGCATCCAGGTCTTCGGCCAGCAGCAGCTTGAGCCAGTCCAATACTTCTGAAGTGGAAGGTTTCTTTTTCAGCCCTGGTTGTTCGCGAATCTCAAAGAACTGAGTCAGGGCCGTTGTCAGCAACTGCTCTTTAATGCCCGGGTGATGCACTTCGACAATGGCGCGCATCGTGTCGTGATCGGGAAAGCGGATGTAGTGAAAGAAACAACGGCGCAAAAAGGCGTCAGGCAGTTCTTTTTCATTGTTCGATGTGATGATCATGATCGGGCGATGTTTTGCCTTGATCGTCTCACCGGTCTCGTAGACATGGAACTCCATCTTGTCGAGTTCCTGCAAAAGATCGTTAGGAAACTCAATATCGGCTTTGTCGATCTCATCAATCAGCAGGACGACTTTTTCGTCTGCTTCAAAGGCCTCCCAAAGCTTGCCTTTTTTGATGTAGTTCTTCACGTCATGGACGCGCTCTTCGCCCAGTTGGGAATCCCGTAGACGGCTGACGGCGTCGTATTCATACAGGCCTTGTTGCGCTTTGGTGGTGGACTTGATGTTCCATTCGATCATGCGCAACCCCAACGCTTCTGAGACCTGACGGGCCAATTCCGTCTTGCCTGTACCGGGCTCGCCTTTGACCAGAAGCGGTCGTTCCAGCGCTACGGCTGCGTTGACTGCAACATTCAGATCGTCCGTCGCGACGTAGCTTTTCGTGCCTTCGAATTTCATAGGATGTTTCCTGCGCGTGCGTTCAAACTTTGGCGCACCCTAGTGCGTTTCTGAATTGACGTGAAGTCCCAGAAGTTTTGACGCTGCGAACTAAGCAACAGTGGCCACCAGAGGTTGACAGTGACCAAAAAATTTGCGTTTTCCCAAAACGCTTTAATGAGGACAAAAATTCACCGCATTGCGACTTTAAGGGTAGTGACAATCTTCTGAAACAGGAGTAATGCCGTGGCCATAGAGAAGGGGGGTCTGATGTCTGAAGGAAATTTAGCGACGGACGTTAGCCACATCGAGGGAGCAGACATGAAAGCTGAGAACTTCCTGCCCGACGACTACCGTCCCGCAGAAGATGAACCATTCATGAACGAGCGTCAGCTCGAGTATTTCCGCCGCAAACTGGTTGATTGGCGCGAAGAATTGCTGGATGGCAGCCGCGACACGATCGAGGGGCTTCAGGAAAGCACACGCAACATTCCTGACGTGTCAGATCGCGCCAGCGAAGAAACTGATCGTGCATTGGAACTGCGTACCCGTGACCGTCAGCGCAAGCTGGTTGCCAAAATTGATTCGGCTCTGCGCCGCATTGACGAAGGCGAGTATGGCTATTGCGACGTCACCGGTGAGCCGATCTCACTCAAGCGTTTGGACGCACGTCCGATTGCGACCATGAGCCTTGAGGCTCAGGAACGTCACGAGCGTCGTGAAAAGGTCCATCGCGACGATTGATCCTGGCGGATCATCACAAAGATACATTGCGCCGGGGTCTTTATCCCCGGCGTTTTTCGTTTCAAAAGGCAGCTATGAGTATTTCGGGCAAGAAAATCACCATTGTTGGCGGCGGTATTGGCGGCCTGACGGCGGCTTTAGCGCTTCAGGCGCGCGGCGCCAAGGTGACCATTTTGGAACAAGCTCCGGCGATTACCGAAGTCGGTGCTGGCATTCAGGTCAGCCCCAACGGCTTTGCCGTGATGCAGGCGCTGGGGCTAGGTGACGCGTTTCGCGCGATTGCGGTTCGGGGGCAGGCAGTCGAATTACGCGACTATCGTGCCTCAAACCTGGTGGCGCGATTGGATCTCGGGCTGCTGCCCGAGGACCAACCCTATTTTTTCATACACCGCGCTGATCTGGTTGACCTGTTGGCCGAGGCAGCGCGCGCCGCGGGCGTCCGTCTGCGGCTGTTGCAGCATGTAGAGACTGTGAGGCCCGGCGTCGTGCCCGAAATCCAGATGACCAATGGCGCTGTGATGAAAGCTGATCTGGCGATCGGTGCGGATGGATTGCACTCTTACGTGCGCAAGGCACTGAACGGCACGATTGCCCCGTTCTTTACACGTCAGGTGGCTTGGCGGGCGACCATTCCCAATGACCTGAACCATCCGGCAGTTGCGCGTGTGCATATGGCGCCAAAACGGCACATGGTCAGTTACCCTTTGCGTGGTGGTGAACTCATCAATCTGGTGATGGTGCAGGAGCGCATGCAGTGGGCAGACGAAGGGTGGATGCACGAAGATGATCCTGCGAATTTGCGTGAAGCTTTTGCAGATTTTAGCGGTGAGGCTGCAAAAATGCTGGCGCGCGTGGACAAGGTCGGGCTTTGGGGGCTGTTCCGCCATCCTGTTGCTCCGAAGTGGATCGGCGAAAATGTTGCCATCCTAGGGGATGCTGCGCACCCCACGCTGCCGTTCATGGCCCAAGGGGCCGTTATGGCGATGGAAGATGCCTGGGTGCTGGCAGATGCTTTGGCCAAGGCCGATGATATGACTGTGGGTCTTGAATCGTATCAATCCCGTCGCGTTGAACGAGCCACCAAGGTGATCGAGACCGCCAGCGGAAATGCTTGGAAATACCACCTCAGTTTCCCACCTATTCGTATGGGTGCCCATCTGGGGCTGCGAGCGGTGTCCAAGCTGGCTCCAAAACGGCTATTGCAGCAGTTTGATTGGATCTATCGTCACGACGTGACAAAAGACAACTAAAGTCGGTTCAAACGCCTCTGCCCAAATCGACCTCAAACGTTTAGCACTTTGCCTTCTCGTGATCCGTGCTAGGTTTTGCGCAAGTCTTTGACAGAGGAGTGCCCAATGACCCGTTTCTTGCTGAGTGTGTCCCTTATTTGCTTTTTACCCGGTATGGCCTCATCCGAAAGCCTTTGGAACAAGGTCAAGAAAGGCGCATCTGACGCCGGTACGGCGGTTGGCAATACAGCGAATGATGTGGGAACAGCGGTTGGTAACACGGCAAATGATGTCGGCACAGCCATCGATAACACGGTGTCTTCGACCTCTGAGATGCTTTCGGATGAGGCGACACCAGCTGAAACCCGCGCGCGTATTGACAGCGGGGCAACCAGAACCCTGGCAGCACTCCTGGCCGAGAACCCGCAGGCGCAAATCCTTTATGATCAGAGCTATGGGTATGCCGTGTTTGATGCGCGCCAAGTTGCTATTCTAGGGGCGGCGGCCGGGTATGGTCGTGGCGTTGCGGTCGTGAAAGAAAGCGGTGCGCGCTCATATATGAGCATGGGAACAGGGGGCCTCGGGGTGGCGTTTGGCATTGGGGGCTTTGAGCGGCAGATCGTGATCTTGTTCGAAACCGCCGGGCATTTTGATGATTTCGTGCGCAACGGTTATGACGCCACGGCCGAAGCCAGCAGCATGACGGGCAATGACAACGACATGGAACAAGCCCGCTTTGTCGAAGGTCGCTCGTTCTATTACCTATCCAAAAATGGTTGGCGCGTGGCTGCGACGGCAACAGGGACCAAGTACTGGCTCGACAATGACTTGAACTGATCCCGACGCATTAGGCCGCCAACTCAACCCAGACCGGGACATGGTCTGAGGGCTTTTCACGTCCTCGGATTTCTTTGTCGATCTGGCAATCACGCAGCAGATCGGCACATTGCGGGCTGAGCAGAAAGTGGTCGATACGAATGCCATCGTCACGGTTCCACGCCCCGGCCTGATAATCCCAGAAACTATAGTGACCGGCGCCGTGCACACGAGCGCGGAATGCCTCGGTGAAGCCAAGATTCATCAGACGCCGAAAGGCGGCGCGGCTTTCGGGTCGGGCAAGGGCGTCTTCCTGCCACGCCTCGGGGCGCCGGGCGTCTTCGTCTTGGGGGATGATGTTGTAGTCGCCGGCCATCAGGAAGGGTTCTTCCATCGCCAGCAGTTCCTGCGCGCGCGCGTGAAGCCGTTCCATCCAGGCAAGTTTATAGTCGTACTTGGGGCCGGGGCAGGGGTTGCCATTCGGCAGGTAGAGACCACAGACCCGCACAGGGACATCCCCCATAACGGTAGCCTCGATCCAGCGGGCCTGTTCGTCGCTGTCATCGCCGGGCAGGCCGCGTGTGATGTCCTCCAGAGGGAGTTTTGACAGGATGGCGACGCCGTTAAAGGATTTTTGGCCGTGGGTTTCGACCTGATAGCCACGTTCTTCAAAGATTTCTCGCGGAAAAGCTTCGTCCACAGACTTAATCTCTTGGAGCAAAGCTACGTCAGGCTGCGCTTCATCCAGCCAGTCGGGTAGGGCGTTGATCCGCGCCTTGATGCCATTGATGTTAAATGTGGCGATTTTCACGGCGCTCTCCCTGCTCAGATTTTGTTAAGATTTATCCTCACTCCGTGAGGAGAGACAAGCCACCGCGACGAGAGGAGTAGAGAATCTCTCGAGTCGGCAGTGCGATTCCGGGCTCGGATTCGGCATCCCCCCAGATAGATTCGGATACACTTTATGGTTGAGTTTTCGAAATGTGGCGAAAATGAGGCGCAAAAAAGGCGAAAAAATGCAGCCAGCAACATGCAAATAATTTAATTTAAAAACAGATGGTTGGGGGATTTGTGGTTCTGAGATTGAAATTGATCTAACACCAAATGCGAGAAAAATTATTTTGCAAACCCGTTTAACGTGCAAGCCTGAAGAGGCTCAAAACTTCAAAACGAAACCTAACTCGGAGGGTCTTTCTTATGCTCGCAAAAAAATCTGTTGAAATGGTTAACGAAACCTTTGCAAACCGTGCGGTGCAGCGTTCTGGCACAAGCATTCATGACGGTATGAACACGGAAATGTTCACGTCTGGTCTATCGCCAGAGATGGCACAGGACGCAATGGCCGGTGATGGCGCCGAGATGTTCACATCCGGCCTTGTACAAATGTACACCTCGGGCCTGGCCGCCACCGGCAGCGCAACAGAGGCCGGCGATGGCACCGATCTGTTCACGTCGGGACTGGTGGAAATGTACACTTCGGGCCTCGCGGCAACCGGCGATGCGGTGGAAACCGGCGAAGGCACTGAAATGTTCACCAGCGGACTGGTGCAGATTTTTACGTCTGGTTTAGTGCCAACAGAAAAGGCCGAAGCCGAAGCGGGTGAAGGCAATGCGCTTTTCACCTCGGGCCTTTAAGACCGATTGCAACGGGAACGGGGCGCCGAGAGACGCCCCCTCTATACCACGGTGACTGACATGACCAACATTGTTCAACTCAACGTCCCGTCCCAGCGGCAATCTCAGCCTGACCATCACGCGGCATTGATGGCCAGTTTTGCCAGCTACCGTCGGTTTGGTGACGATGTGTTCTGGCTTAAAGAAAACGCCGAACTTCTGAACATTCTGGAATGTTCTGGGGCGTCGGCAAACGAAGTTGCGCTGGATGCCTATCGCGGCTTTTATGACAAGGGCGAAGACCGCCTGCGGTTCTTTCCGCAGTATTATCGGTTTCTCTTGTCGATCTGTTTGGATCTCGAAGACCTAGGAATGGATGGATCCAAAGGCGAAGAACTCACGAAATGGGTCTCAGAACAAGGGTTTGCGCACGCTGAACTTTCTGATCTTCAGCGCATGGAGGCGCGCCGCCTTATGGCACGTCGTGGATGTGACCCACTGGCAAATGACAGCAGTCTCGAAGAACGGATGCGTCGTTTCATTGCCCGGTCTGCAACCTTTTCCATGCCCAACAAAAAGGCCGCCTATGAACTGACACATGCGGTTTTCTATCTCTCGGAATATGGTCGCAAAGACCCGCAGCTTGACGGTGACATACGTACCTCGCTGGAATTTACCGGGCTTTTGGCCTTTTTAGAACAAAACGCGGATCTTTTGGCCGAGGTTTGCATCGCACTACGGTATGGCGGGTTTGACGTGCCAGTCGTCTGGGAAAACTGGTTGGTACGTCACACGCATCGCTTTGCGATTGAGACCGGTGGCCAGACAACGCCGATGGACGGCTACCATGAATTTCTGGTTTGCAACTGGATGATGTCGGTCTGTGGTCACAAGAGTTTTGCCAAGCCGGTCAAATCCGAACGTATGGCGTTCTTCCGCCCTGACGGGGTTGCAGGTCCGCTGCGTGAATTGTCGGAATGCATGTATAAACTGCCTGATCGTTCCGGTGATTGGGAGGTGATGCGCCGGGTCGTATTGGACCATCTCTCAGAGGATGCGCAGGCGGTTGTTGGCTGGGCTGAGACCTCCTGTGACAAATTTGGTGATTTTTTCTAAGGCTTTGCTCGCTCCGGTCGCTCAATGGCGGGGCACGCATGACACGCTTTAACAATACAGCGCTCGTGGGCACCGGTTTGGCGGTGCTCTACACGCTGATGATTTCCTCGGCAGACGCCATCACAAAGTTCATAGCCAAGGGCTATGCGGCACCTCAACTCTTTGCCCTGAGTGGTGCCATCGTGGTCGGCCTTGCCTGGGTATCGTCGCGGGCAGGGGGCACACGCCAACCCCTCAGAACCTCCTGCCCGCGCGCGATGGCTCTAAAGGCTGCCCTGACGATTGTTGGATCGGCCGCCTTTTTCTACGCATTTCGCTATCTTCCCTTTGCGGAAGTCTTTGTTTTCATTGGCTTGATGCCAATTTTTGCCGGGTTGTTTTCGGCACCAATATTGTCTGAACACGTCCGCCCCATGGCCTGGGCTGCGCTGGCGGCGGGTTTTGTCGGTGTGCTGTGCCTGTTCCCCGCTGGGCTGTCTTCGGTGTCTTTTGGCCATGGCATCGCGCTGATCGCGTGCCTGTGCGGCACACTTTCAATGGTTCTGGCGCGCTATATTGGCCGTCACGAAGACAACGCCCTGTCACAGGTGCTGTTCACCAATCTTGCGCTGTCGATCTCAATGGCTCTTGTACTGCCGTTTGTTTTTGTGCCGATGCCTCTGAGCGATTTGGTCTGGGTCGCCGCTTATGCAGTGTTCTTGTTTGCCGCCCGCCGGCTTTTGGTGGTGTCGTTGCGTCTGTTAAAAGCCTACACGGTCACGCCGCTGATGAACTTGCAGTTTGTCTGGATGGTTGTGCTAGGCGCGGTGTTCTTTGGCGAGGTGCCCGCCACCAATATCTACCTTGGTGTGGCCATCGTCATTGGGTCAGGTGTGTTTCTGGTCTGGGATCAAATGCAGCCGGATACACAGGTGTCCTTGCCACGTTTCTCTTGGATACGTCGCATAAGGTTTTCCAGATAAGAAATTGAATTAAATCGAAAAACTTGTGCCGCATCCGCAAGAACTTGTGGCGTTAGGGTTTTCAATCACAAACCTCGCGCCGATCAATTCTTCGCTAAAATCGATCACCGCATTGGCCAGAAATGGCAACGACACCTCATCAACCACAACCCGCTCACCATTACCTTCCAGTACCATGTCGTCCGCGGCAGGTTCGTCCAGCTTGATCTCGTATTGAAAGCCGGAACAGCCGCCGCCTTCGACCGCGACACGCAGGGCCTGACCCTGATCGGCGGCGCCAATCTCTGCAAGACGTTCAAAGGCACGGTCCGTGACTTTTGGCGGAAGGTTCATTTTGTCACTCCTGACAGGCGGTTCGCGCGAATTTGGCCGGTTTCCATGACAGCCAAGCTGCAATATAGAAATCAAAGGGACAGGCGACAAGGACCAACAACCATGCGAGCGCCATATGCCTCGGATCCGATGACAGCCAGGGGACGGCGTGTCGCGGAAGAGGAAAGCACCTTTCGCTCTTGCTTTCAGCGGGATCGCGATCGAATTATTCACGCGTCGGCCTTTCGGAGGCTGAAACACAAGACACAGGTTTTTGTGGAGCATGAAGGTGATTACTATCGCACACGGTTGACCCATTCGATTGAGGTCGCGCAAGTGGCACGCACCATTTCAGGAGCTCTGGGCTTGAACCCGGAACTGACTGAGGCCATCGCGCTGGCCCATGATCTGGGCCACACGCCGTTTGGTCACACCGGCGAAGACGCTTTGGACGCGCTGATGCAGCCCTATGGTGGCTTTGATCACAACGCACAAGCCATCCGCATTGTCACCTCGCTTGAGCGGCACTATGCCGGGTTTGATGGGTTGAACCTCACCTGGGAAACCCTTGAAGGCATTGCAAAACATAATGGTCCCGTTGTCGGAGATCTGCCCTATGCGCTATCCGATTACAACGCGCTGCACGATCTTGAACTGGACACTTATGCCAGCGCCGAAGCCCAGGTTGCAGCACTTGCCGATGACATTGCTTATAACAACCACGACCTGCATGACGGCTTGCGAGCGGGGCTGTTTTCCGAAGCAGATATCACCGACTTGCCGATCATCGGGCAGGCCTATGCTGACGTTGACAGCCGCTACCCCGACCTTGATCCGGTGCGTCGCCGCCACGAGGCCTTGCGCCGCGTCTTTGGCGTAATGGTGGCTGATGTGATCGACACGTCGCAAGCGCTGCTCACTCAAAGCGATGCTAAGTCTGTGGAAGATATCCGTGCCTATGGCGCGCCTGTGATCCAGTTTTCACCCTCACTGTGGCGCGATCTGCGGCAAATCCGCGATTTTCTGTTCACCCGCATGTACCGGGCTCCAGCCGTCATGGAAAAACGCGCCGAAGTCACAACCGTAGTTGAGGATCTGTTCCCGTTGTTTTTGAATCAGACCGATCTTTTGCCGAACCAATGGCAACCGGACATCGCAGCGGCGCCAGACAAAACCCATGTGGCACGGATCGTGTCAGATTACCTTGCCGGGATGACCGATCGCTATGCTTTGCAGGAGCATGAGCGGCTCTTCGGTTGACCTGACCGCCCACGGGTGTAAAACCCGGCCAAACCATTCAGGATGGGTCATATGAACCTCTTCACCGACATACGCGCGCTGGTTATCAGCGCTTTGGAAACCATGCAGTCCGAAGGCTCGTTGCCGGGCGATCTGGATTTCAAGAACGTGGCCGTTGAGCCACCCCGCGATGCGGCGCATGGCGACATGGCAACCAACGCGGCCATGGTGCTGGCCAAGCCCGCGAAAATGAAGCCGCGCGACATCGCCGAAGCTCTTGCCGGTAAGCTGGCCGAAGATGTGCGTGTGACCAGTGCCGAAGTGGCCGGCCCGGGGTTCTTGAACTTACATCTGGCGCCGACATTGTGGCAGGGTCTTGTCAAATCGGCGATCGAGTCCGGCGCAGATTTTGGTCGTTCGGACATGGGGCAGGGCCTAAAGGTAAATGTTGAGTATGTCTCGGCCAACCCGACCGGGCCTCTGCATGTGGGGCACACCCGTGGGGCCGTGTTTGGCGATGCACTGGCTTCATTGCTGGATTTCGTCGGTTTCAACGTCACCCGTGAGTATTACATCAACGATGGTGGCGCGCAGGTCGATGTTTTGGCGCGCTCTGTGTATCTGCGGTACCTCGAAGCGCACGGCCAAGAGGTCGCGTTCGAGGACGGGACCTATCCCGGCGACTATCTGGTGCCGGTTGGCGAGGCGCTGAAGGACAAGGTGGGTGACGCCTATGTCAACCAACCCGAAGGTGTGTGGCTGGTCGAGGTTCGCGACTATGCGACCGAAGCAATGATGGATCTGATCCGTGCCGACCTGAAGGCACTGGGCGTCGAGATGGACCTGTTCTATTCCGAGAAATCACTCTATGGCACGGGCCGGATTGAGGCTGCGCTAGAGACGCTTGAGAGCAAGGGCCTGATTTACGAAGGCGTGCTTGAACCACCCAAGGGCAAGAAACCCGAAGATTGGGAGCCACGCCAGCAGACCTTGTTCAAGTCGACCGAACACGGTGACGACGTGGACCGCCCGGTTAAGAAATCCGATGGCGCATGGACCTATTTCGCGCCAGACATTGCTTACCATTATGATAAGGTTTCCAGAGGCTTCGATGCCCTTATTGATGTGTTTGGTGCCGATCATGGTGGCTATGTCAAGCGTATGAAGGCGGCCGTGTCGGCATTGTCTGATGGCCGTGTGCCACTGGACATCAAGCTCACGCAACTGGTGAAGCTCTACAAGAACGGCGAACCGTTCAAGATGTCCAAACGCGCCGGTACTTTCATCACGCTGCGGGATGTTGTCGATCAGGTTGGTGCGGATGTCACCCGGTTCCACATGCTGACACGCAAGAACGACGCGCCGCTGGACTTTGATTTTGACAAAGTACTGGAGCAGTCCAAAGACAACCCGGTGTTTTACGTCCAATACGCCCATGCGCGGGTTTGCTCGGTGCTGCGTAAGGCGGCCGAGGCTGGCATTGCTGCGGATGATGCGACGCTCGCCGCCGCTGACCTTGCAAAACTCGACCATGAGGCCGAGATCACGGTGGCCAAAAAACTCGCCGAATGGCCGCGTCTGGTTGAGATTGCCGGGCGTACCAATGAGCCACACCGCGTCGCCTTTTACCTCTACGAATTGGCCAGCGAACTGCATGGACTTTGGAACAAGGGCAACGAAGAGACATCGCTGCGCTTTATCCAAGAGGGCGATCCGGCCACATCACAGGCGAAAATCGCCCTAGCGCGCGCCGTAGCCGTTGTTATTTCTGCTGGTCTTGGTATTCTCGGCGTAACTCCTGCGCAGGAGATGCGGTGATCAAGCTGCACATCGCGCGGGGTTAGAGGCATAGGCAAGACAACCCCGACGACACTGTATCGTCGTGGCAGTGAGGCGATAATGGCAGAGATTCCGATGTCGGGGCAGGGGATGACTCCTGAAGAACCCCGGACACTTGGTCCCCTAATCAATCTGTTCGGCGCCGTGGCGTCGCTGGCGCTGGTCGCCGGTGCAGGTGTGTGGGGCTACAAGCTCTTGGTACGTGACGTGAGCGGCGTTCCTGTCGTGCGAGCGGTCGAAGGACCGATGCGTGTTCAACCAGATGATCCCGGTGGACGCCAGGCAGAGCATCAGGGGTTGGCTGTGAATGCGGTTGCGGCGGATGGCGCTGCGGCTGCTCCTGCGGACCGTCTGGTTCTGGCGCCAGAGCCGATTGATCTGACCGCCGAAGACGAAAGACTGGTCGCCGCAAGTGTGCCGCAGGTTGAGCCCGCGACAACACGCGAGGCGCCCGCGCCACAAGACACCAGCGATATCGTGGCTCCTCCGCCCCTGTCTGCGGACAAAATCGATGCGATTTCTGAGTTGGCCAACCAGATTGCCGCCGAGACATCACCTTTGGCCAGTGATCCCAATGATGAAGTTGAGCCGGTCAAAACCTCTCTGGCAACGCCGGAAACGACTACGACGCCCGAGCCGGCAGCCACAGAGCCGGAAGCCGAACCGGTGGTCTTTACCAACGGCGTCAGCCATTCCTTGCGTCCGGTTCTGCGCCCGGAAGGGCTCGGAAACACTGACACACGATTGGCTTCTGCGGCGCCAGCAGACACGACTGCTGCGCCCAAAGCGATCGATGCAGATGCGATCCCGGCAGGGACGCATCTGGTTCAGCTTGGCGCCTTCGCAAGCGAAGACATCGCGGCCAGTGAATGGGATAAGTTGACGGTCCGGTTCGATGATTATCTGGGCAACAAGACACGTGTAATCCAACAGGCTACAAGTGGAGGGCGTGTGTTCTACCGTTTGCGCGCAATGGGGTTTGCCGACCTCAGCGATGCGCGGCGCCTGTGCTCTGCGCTCAAGGCTGAGCGCGCCGATTGCATTCCGGTCACGGTCCGTTGAGCCGCTTTAACGCGGCCATTTTCGGCTGTGATGGGCTGCGTTTGACCCCCGAAGAACGTGCGTTTTTTCGCGATGCTAATCCGTTTGGGTTCATTCTGTTTGCGCGCAATATCGACGGTCTCGAACAGATGCGATCCCTCACGGACGAACTGCGCGACTGCGTCGGACATCATGCTCCGGTCTTGATCGATCAGGAAGGCGGGCGTGTTCAACGCATGCGCCCACCGTTGGCCACCCAGTGGCTGCCACCGCTTGAGTTTGTGCAAAAGGCGCATCCGAATGCCGAGCGCGCTATGTATCTGCGCAGTGTGATTACGGCCGATGAGCTGCGGCAAGGCGGTGTAGATGCCAATTGCGCGCCCCTTGTCGATGTGGCCTGCGATGTGACGCACCCATTTCTGAAAGACCGCTGCTATGCCAGTGACCCTGACATGGTTGCGCGTTTGGGTCGCGCGGTGGCGGATGGTCATTTGGATGGTGGTGTGATGCCTGTCGTCAAACACATTCCGGGGCATGGGCGCGCCGAAGTGGACAGCCACCTTGATGTGCCGCGTGTCACGGCCCCGCGTGCAGCACTTGAACAGGATTTTGCACCTTTTCGTGCACTGAATGATCTCAGCATGGGGATGACCGCTCATCTGATCTTTGAAGACATCGACCCGCGTCCGGCGACGATTTCGCCGGTTATGATGTCCTTGATCCGTGACGAGATTGGCTTTGACGGCCTGATCATGACCGACGACATCTCAATGGAGGCCCTGTCCGGTACCGTGCCCGAACGCGCCGCGGCCGCCATTGCGGCAGGCTGTGATGCCGTGTTGCATTGCAACGGAACTCTTGCGGAACGGATCGCTGTGGCCAGCGCAATAGGGGATATGGGGCACGCCTCTCAGGCTCGCGCTCAAAGGGTTTTGGACACCGCCCCTGAGCGCCCCGCGCTTGACATTCCGGCGCTCACTGCCGAACTTGAAACCCTGATCTGACAGGCAGGGGCATGGCCGAAGAATTCTCGAGTGAACTCCAGACGGATGCAGTGGCTGCACGGCTTGCCGCCGAGGCGCTGATCGTCGACGTGGACGGCTTTGAAGGGCCGCTTGACCTGTTGCTGACCTTGTCGCGCACACAGAAAGTGGACCTGCGGAAAATCTCGATCCTTGAGCTGGCCCAGCAGTACCTCGCCTTTGTAGAAAAGGCGAAACAGTTGCGGCTTGAGCTGGCGGCAGATTACCTCGTGATGGCGGCTTGGCTGGCGTTTCTAAAATCGCGCCTATTACTGCCACCCGATCCATCAGAAGAGGGGCCAAGCGGTGAAGAACTGGCTGCACACCTCGCTTTTCAGCTTGAGCGCCTTCAGGCTATGCGGGATTCAGCCGCCAAGATCATGGCCCGTGATCGTCTGGGGCGTGATTTCTTTGCCCGAGGCATTCCCGAGGATGTCACCCGTATTCGCCGGGTGACCTATACCGCGACGCTTTTGGATCTGATGCAGGGCTATGCCCGCATTCGCACCCGTGATGACTTTCGCCCCTTCACGATGGACCGGGATTCGGTCTTTACAATGGAAGAAGCCCTGGAACGCATGCGCGGCCTGATTGGCTATGCAGGCGAATGGACGGACATATTGAGCTACCTGCCCGCAGGCTGGGAGAACGATCCACAAAAACGGCGTTCAGCAACGGCCTCGACTTTTGCCGCCTCTCTGGAGTTGGCCAAAGAAGGCAAAGTCGAAATTCGCCAGTCTG
Organism: uncultured Shimia sp.; assembly: GCF_947498095.1. Taxonomy (GTDB): domain Bacteria; phylum Pseudomonadota; class Alphaproteobacteria; order Rhodobacterales; family Rhodobacteraceae; genus Shimia. Next base: position 438,064 of record NZ_CANMJE010000002.1, read on the forward strand.
AGAGTTTCGCACCCATTCAGCTGCGCAAAAAAGATGAAGACCATGCCTGAAGATATTGAAGAAAAAGAAGAAAGCCTGTTTGAAGCGCCACCAATGGCCGAACAGGAACGCATGTGCGAAGCCATCCTTTTTGCCAGCGCAGAACCGGTTTCGGTCAAAGAACTGAACGACCGCATGCCACATGGCTGCGACGCCGCTGAGGCCCTGGTGCATCTGCGCAAGCGATACGAGGGGCGCGGCGTGCATGTGACCAAAGTCGGTGATGCCTGGGCCATGCGCACGGCCCCTGATCTTGGGTTCCTGATGCAAAAAGAGATGGTCGAAACGCGGAAATTATCCCGCGCTGCGATCGAAACGCTGGCGATCATTGCCTATCACCAGCCTGTCACGCGCGCCGAGATCGAAGAAATTCGCGGCGTGAGTGTCAGCCGGGGTACCGTCGATCAGCTCTTGGAAATGGAATGGATCCGCTTTGGACGTCGCAAGATGACGCCGGGGCGTCCTGTGACCTTTGTCGTGACGCCTCAGTTCCTTGACGAGTTTGGTCTTGAGAGCGCCCGTGATTTGCCGGGCCTCAAAGAACTGCGCGCCGCGGGTCTGTTGGAAAACCGCCCCCCTCCGGGCAGTATGCCCAAACTGGGCGAGAGCGAAGACGCAGAAGAAGAGGCCAGCGAAGGGCAGTCAGAACTGTTCGAGGATTGATGCCTAAGGCTCTGGAGCGGCGGTTTACCGCGCGATGCCTTAAATTCTGCACGATTTCACATTACATTATGGGTGAGGCAGTCAAGAAAAGTAGGGTGGCATCCAATGAATGCGAACCAATTGATGAACATGGTCATGCGTGTATTTATGCGCAAAGCTGTAAATTATGGCATTAAATCAGGCACTAAAGCCATGAGCCGTTCAGACGCAGCGGGTCGTGCCACGCCGCAGCAAGACCGTGGGCAACCCAAACAAGCGGCTCCTAAGTTTGACGCCAAACGCGCGAAACAATCCGCGCGCATGGTGCGAAGAATGACCCGCTTCTAAGAGTTTTCCAGAATTAGATCGCGACGAGCACGCAGCCGCGCGAACAGCGCTTCACTGGCCCCGAGAAATGCAAGCAGCGACGCGCCGATCAGGCACAACGTCAATCCGCCGCCCTCAAAAAGCGGGCGGAACGCCAATGTTGCGCCAAATACGCTCAGATACATGACAGTCGAGTTTAGTCCCATCACGGCGCCACGTTGAGAGGCATCCAATTGGCTGAGACGACCCACGGTCAGGTTCAGCCCAAGGTGTTGTACGATGCCCCAACCAAACATCATCGCAACGAGCACATAGTATGTGTCGCTCCAGAAAGTCATTGCGAGATAGTACAGTCCCAGAGCACTGAATACGGCCAAGAGCCCCCTGCGCGGGCCGACGCGGTCCAGCCAGGGGTCCAGTAAGGTCGACGCTCCGAATCCAAGCCCATACGACAACGTCAGCAATCCCGCATCGCTGACATTGCGGGACAGATTGTCGGTCAGATGGGCGCCGAGAAAGTTGTAGACGCCATAGAAGCCTGTTCCCAGCATCAGCACCGAAAACAATGCGGGCAAAATTCCGGGTACCTGGAGGGCGCTAAATGGCGAGGTTGTCACGTCACTGACAGTGTGAGGCGGGAAGTTTGCATAGTGTACTGGCACAAAGATGGCCACGATGCCGATGCCAAGCAGGCCAAATACGGATCGCCAGCCCCAGAAATCAGCGATGAACGCTGCAAGCGTGACACCGCCAACCATTGAGAGCGTCCATCCTGTCAGAACCAGCCCCATAACGCGTGCTTCTTTCCCTTTCGGCGCGATAATCGCCGCAAGCGAATAAATCGCCGGGAGAGCAATGCCGACGCCAGCCCCAGTCAAGCCCTGACCAAGGCTCAGGATCAGAAGAGAAGGTGCAAAGCCACTTGCAGCCATACCAAGAATGACCAGAATCAACCCTTGTTTCAGGGCTTTGGGCGCGCCAATGCGATCTGCGCGAGGGGCCAGGAACAAGGCCGACAGAGCGACGCCAAAACCATAGATTGCAGCCGCAGTCATGACCTCGGCGGCACTGCCAACTCCAAGGCCTTGGGCCACTTCAGCGGCGATTGGTGACAACACCAATGAGTTGGCGCCAATCAATCCGACACAGAGCATAAGCAAAAGGATCATCCGTCAGAGCCTTGAATTGATGAATGTGGTTCGGTACCTCTCCTAAAGGGGAGATTGTGTTCAGGAAAGAGACCATGACTGAGACCGGGAAAGAAACAGATAATCTTCGGCAGAATGCCCCGCGGTCCAAGCCGCTGGATGCGTTGGATCGAAAAATATTAGGTGCCCTGTCCGAGGACTCCACCCGCTCTTATGCGGATTTGGGGCGTGAAGTTGGCCTATCTGCGCCTGCCGTGCATGAGCGCGTTAAACGCTTGCGGGCCACTGGCGTGATTAAACGCACCAGTGCGGATCTGCATGGACCGTCTTTGGGCAAGGACTTTCTGGCCTTTGTCCATGTTGAGGCCGCAGGGTGGGGCAAGACCGAAGGTATTTTGGAATTGTCACGGTTGCCCGAAGTCGAAGAGGTGCATGCCGTTACCGGAGACACCGGTCTGATCCTCAAGGTGCGCATGGATTGCCCCGAGGCGATGGAAGGGTTTCTGTGGCGTATCTATGACATGCCAGGGGTTCGCAGCACGCGCACTTATGTCGTTCTGTCCACTCACTTGGAGCGCGGAGTTCAAGCAGGGATCAGCCCCGAGCTGTCACAGGGGGATCACGTCAAATGAAATCGGGATGTCACATGCCAAAGGCATCACAGATCGCGTCGTAACCACTGTTTCCTTGGGAACATCGCGTCTCCAGAAAACTGGAATTCATCTTGTCGGGGCACTCTTGAGAGATCCTTGAATACGTTTCCTGACTGCGGTCATAGTGCCATCTGGCCTCTTCATACATGTCGCTGGCCTCGTTGCTGAAGCTCTCTAAATCGTTTTCAGCTCGCTCATAGCGATCAAAAGCCCGGTGGTACTTGTCCCAAACCTCGTCGCTGTCCTGCATGATTTTGAGAATGGCCTCCAGCCGGTCAACTTCGTCTCTTTCGATATCACGCCGGCGCACAATATAGTCACGAATGTCGAAAAGACGGTCTTCTGCGTGCTTATAGGCATCCCATTCCAACCGGTGCGCAGCCGCCTTTTGATACAGGGGTGCACAGCGTTCAAAGCTACTCTCATCCGCCAAAACCGCGGGCGTAACTCCACTTATGGCCAAGCAAGCCACGAGCGTCCGAAAACCAAAGTTGCGCATTGTCATCCCCCAAACCCTAAGACTACAGGCTAAGAAATCTGAGGCAAAAAGCAACCGCGGGGTTAGACAGTCTTGAAGTGCTTGGAGAGCTTAAGGCCCTGGCCCTGATAGTTTGATGCGATACCGGCGCCATAGAGCTGGTCGGGAATGTCGGCCATTCGCTCATAAACCAGACGGCCCACAACCTGCCCATGTTCCAGCACGAAAGGTGCCTCGTGGCAGCGCACTTCAAGCACTCCGCGCGAGCCTGCGCCTCCGGCAGCGTCATGACCAAAACCGGGATCAAAGAAGCCCGCGTAGTGCACACGAAACTCACCAACCATGGCCAAAAAGGGTGCCATTTCTGCGGCATAGGCGGGGGGGATGTGAACTGCCTCGCGGCTGACGAGGATATAAAACGCACCGGGATCAAGGATGATCATGCCATCCGAAGCATGCAGCTCTTCCCAGTATTCCGATGGGTCGTAATGGCCAATGTTATCGAGATCAATAACGCCGGTATGGGGTTTGGCGCGATAGCCGACCAAGGTGCCGGACGCAGGCTTCAGATCAACCGAAAACCCTAACCCCTCGTCAATCACGGCGTCGCCGTCAACCAATGGCGAGCGTTCGTGCAGCACATGCAGGTCGGGATCGCTGAGAATGCTTTGCCCCTGACGAAAGCGGATTTGATTCAGCCGCATGCCGGGGCGCACCAGGACAGAGAATGAACGCGGGCAGATCTCTGCATAGAGTGGACCCTGATAACCGGATTGAATGCGATCAAACTCGGTACCCCCGTCGGTGATTGTGCGGGTCAGCAGATCAAGTCGTCCGGTTGAGCTTTTGGCATTGGCCACGGCCTGCACGTCGTCGGGCAGGTTCAGGCTCTCCATCAGCGGCACAACGTAGACACAGCCTTTTTCCAGAACCGCACCACCGTTGAGGTCAATGCGGTGCATTTCAAACTCTTCCAGCCGATCTGCAACGCTGCGATCTTGCCCTGCCAGAAACGAGGCGCGCACCCGGTAGGCTACGGTGCCAAGACGCAGGTCAAGGCTGGCCGGTTGAACCTGTCCATCTACCGCTGGAAGATCTGTAATGATCTCTCCAGAAACTAGCATATTTTCAATCGTTTGGCTGGGTATTACGCCGGTCATCATCATCCCTCTGGATACAAAAAACGCCCGGGCCTTACGGCACACGGGCGGTTTTGATTGGTCGGGCTAGCAGGACTCGAACCTGCGACCTTCCGTCCCCCAGACGGACGCGCTACCAGGCTGCGCCATAGCCCGACGTGAGAGCGTTCATAGCGAATTTGGGGACGGGAGCAAGTCAAAAAATGCGAAACCTGCCTAGGCATTTCCGGTTTCAGCGATCCGCTCGCGCAGGGCTGCAAGTCTTGTCAACAAATCGCCCACTTCGGAACGGTTTTTGGCGTCGATTGCATGGGTGGCAACGACGTCGGGCAACAGGGATTTTCCGGGTTCCATATTGGTCTGCTCTGATTGTTTGTTGTTTTTGGCTTCGGGGGCAGGGGTATCGCTTGCGATTTTTGCGGCGATCGCGTCAGCGGTGGGGGCGACAGAGTCTTCTGATGCATCCCCTTGGTTGTCATCAGACTCAACCGGAGCTGCGTCGTCGGCCTTTATCTCATCCGGAGCGTCTGAGACCGTGTCGAAAGTGACCCGTTGCAAAAATGCGGGCATCTCGTCCTGTGACGGAAGATCTTCGGGCGTTGGAGCTGATGTGTCGTCGCTTGGTTCAGTTGCAGTATCCTGATCCTGCACGCCTTCGGCTTTCGATGCGGCCTGAACGGGGAACAAATCGCCAGCGACCTCGCTCAGATCCTCTTCATCTACCTCTGGTGCTTCGGTGGGCTTGGCAAACTCCAAGACCTCAGCCGGTGAAATCTCGGGGGGCTGAACTTCGGTTTCAACCGTTGCGGCCACTGTCTTTTCTTCGATTTCGTCGTCCAAGGGCTGTGACAGGGCAGAGACATGCTTAATGCCCTTTTCGCGCAGCAGTTTCTGCGCACCCTTTATGGTCATGCCGTCGTCATGCAGAAGTTTCTTGATGCCGCCCAACAGGCGCATGTCTGCGGGGCGATAGTACCGCCGTCCGCCAGCGCGTTTTACGGGCTTAACTTGGGAAAACTTGCTTTCCCAAAAACGCAGGACATGGGCCTGAGTATCAAGCCAGTCCGCAACTTCGCTGATCGTGCGAAAGGCGTCTTTGGATTTGCCCATCGCGCTTACCCTGCCTTAGCTCTTATTTCCGGCTGCGACGCGTTCTTTCATAAGATGCGAAGGACGGAAGGTAAGAACGCGGCGTGGACTGATCGGAACTTCCTGACCGGTCTTGGGGTTGCGACCGACGCGTGCGGCTTTGTCGCGAACGCTGAACGTGCCGAATGAGGAGATCTTGACCTGCTCACCGCGGACCAGTGAATCAGACATATGGTTGAGCACCGACTCGACCAATTGTGCCGAGTCATTTCGCGAAAGACCGACTTCGCGGAACACCGCTTCGCTCAGGTCCATCCGGGTCAAAGTCTTTTCGCTCATAGTCAGTCCCCCTATTAGTTAGACCCAACATTAGGAGGAAGCAAAATTGCGAGTCAACAAGAACCGCTTGGAAACAGCGGTTTAGCGCTAATTGTTCAGAGGTTTGGGGCGAAAAAGGGGTGGATTACCAACGAAGGACCACTGAACCCCATGCCAAACCGCCACCAATCGCCTCGGTCACAAGCAGATCTCCGGTCTTAATCCGGCCCTCTGCAACCCCGACAGAGAGGGCCAAGGGAATCGATGCAGCCGAGGTATTGCCGTGGTCCTGCACCGTGACAATCACACGATCCATCGGCACGCCCATCTTTTTGGCGGTGCCCTTAATGATGCGGATATTGGCCTGGTGAGGGACGATCCAATCGACCGAGTCGTCGGTGAGGCCAATCTTGTCCAAGGCCGTGTGTGCGGTCGAGGTCAGCTTTTCGACCGCCTGCCGGAACAGCGCATTGCCTTGCATGCGCAATTTGCCCGACTCTCCGTTGGTCGAGACGCCGCCATCCACGAACAGCATCTCTTTGTAGCGGCCGTCGGAATTCAGATCTGCGGACAGGATGCCGCGATCATCGCTGGTGCCATTGCCAACTTCGGCCTGCAGCACCAGTGCGCCTGCACCATCTCCGAACAGCACGCAGGTGGCACGATCTTCCCAGTCCATGATCCGGCTGAAGGTTTCAGCGCCCACGACCAAAACGGTCTTGCATTGACCCGACAGGATCAACGCATTGGCATTGGTCAGTGCATAGACAAATCCGGCACAAACTGCCTGCACATCAAAGCCAAAGCCGCGTGTCATGCCCAGTTTGTTTTGCAACATCGTGGCGACAGATGGAAAGGTCAGGTCCGGGGTCGATGTGGCGACGACGATACCGTCAATATCGTCGGCATCCATACCTGCATCGGCCAGGGCCGCTTTGCAGGCCTCAAATCCCAGATCCGAGGTGGTCTGACCCTCGGCCGCAAAATGACGCCGTTCAATGCCCGAGCGCGAGCGAATCCATTCATCCGACGTATCGAGAAAGTTTTCGAACTCGGAATTGGGTACAACTCGTTCGGGCAGATAGTGCCCAACGCCTTTGACCACGGCGCGTAATGTCATATTTGGGTCCCGTTATTGGCTGTCGTCCGCTGACGTCGCGGCATCTTGGGGCAGGCTCACTGCGGATGCAACCCGCGCTGCCAGTTTTTCGGCAAAGCCTGACTGCCCCAGTTTAAAGGCCAGTTTGATCGCCGCGGACACACCCGTCGCATCCGATGCGCCATGGGATTTCACCACCGTGCCATTGAGCCCCAAAAAGACCCCGCCATTCACGCGGCGAGGGTCAATGCGTTTGTTAAGACGGCGGAGCGACGGATAGGCGAGTAGGGCGGCAAGTCGAGACAGCGGCGTGTATTTAAAGGCTTCGCGCAGCAGTTCCCCAACGAGGCTTGCAGTGCCTTCACCGGTTTTCAATGCCACATTCCCGGTAAACCCGTCGGTGACGATCACATCAACCGAGTCACCAGGCAGATCGCGTCCTTCCACAAAGCCAACAAATTCAAAATTCGCCGCATCGGCGTTTTCCTGGATCATTTCATGCGCCAGTTTGAGTTCAGGACGGCCTTTGTGCTCTTCGGTACCAACGTTCAGCAGGCCGATGCGCGGACGGGCCAACTCCATGCCGTTGCGGGCATAGGACGCTCCCATCAGCGCGTATTGCAGCAGGTCATTTTCATCGGCGCTGATGTCAGCACCGGCATCCAGCATGATGTTGAAACCCTGTGGATTCCGCGATGGCCATAGGACGGCAATTGCCGGGCGGGTGACCCCGGGGATTTTGCGCAGACGAACCACCGACAGCATCATCAGCGCGCCCGTGTTGCCACAGGACACAACTGCGTCTGCCTCACCATCACGGACACAGTCAATGGCGGCCCACATCGAAGTGTCCTTGCCATTGCGCATCACATCACGAGGCTTGTCTTCCATTGAGACAACACCACTCGCGTCGCGAATCTCAACCCGATCAACCAAGTGCTTCTTCTTGGCGACCAGGTTTTTTAGTTTTTTGGCAGGGCCGTGCAGAATGAACCCGATATCAGGGTTCTTCTTGGCAGAACGCGAAATGCCGGCAACTACAGCTGCCGGCCCGCGATCGCCACCCATGGCGTCAATAGAGATGATGGTGCGCCCGGCACCCGCTTTCCGTGATGTGTTCTCAGCGGTCATGCGGGCCGGATCCCCGTCTCTTATGCCGCGTCTTCGTCCAGATCGACGTCTTCGACCATCGCAACGACTTCACGGTCGTCATAGTGGCCGCAGGACGCGCAAACGTGGTGAGGGCGTTTCAGTTCGCCACAGTTTGGGCATTCATTCGGGTTCGCTGCAACCAGTGCGTCATGTGCACGGCGATTGTTGCGGCGCGATTTCGATACTTTGTTCTGCTGGACAGCCATGTCGCAACCTTCGATTTCTGGGGCGGGATGCCGATGCATCGTGCCCGTTTTCCTGAGCGTCCCGAGGCATTACGCGGTCTGCGCGCCCAAGTCCAACTCTAAATTCCAATGAGCGCGCGAAAATACTGCGAATCTCCGCTGACGCAAGCTCTATTTTTGATCGTCATCAGATAGCTTGTTTCGCAGCTCGGCGAGACCGGCAAAAGGTCGCGTATCTTCGTCTCGCATGGCGGTTTTTCCGGGCTCGGTAAACACCGCTTCACCTATGTCTGCCTCGTCCTTGCGAGGGTAGAGCGGCAAGTTCAGCGCCAGAGCTTCCGCCATGACTTGGGCAATATCGATCATACTTCCCAAAGGTTCGGCGTTTTCGTCTTCGGGCATCTCAATGTCCTCATCGTCGTCATCAGACGCAGGCGATTCCAATCCGGCGATAAAACGGCGTTCAACTGGCACGTCCAAGCGTGTTGTCACGGGCTCCAAAGTGACGACGCAGGGCTGTGTGACCGTGGCACCCAAGGTGGCTTTGATTTCCCAATCGGATTTGCCCAAGGCCTGAAGACTTCCCGCAAGGCGCAATTTTTTTAACCCTAACACCCCTAATTCTTTTGCCAGAGCCTCACATGAGTTGGCGTCAGGACGAAGGTCAAACCGAGTCTCGCGGTTTTGGCGCAGGTCGGCGACACGGAATTGGGTGGCTTGATTTGCTGTATCAGTCATCGGGTGATCGCTTCATTCACTTGAACCAAAGGCATTCATTCTGTAATCGGGATAAAAGGCGTCAGAAGCCAAGGCAAGAGGGCAGTTATGACCGGTGGATTAAATCGAATGCGTTGGGCAGTGCTGGCTCTGTGTTTTGTCGGGCTTGTCGCCTGTACAACGCAGTATCGCAACCACGGGTATGTGCCTGTGCCCGAAGACCTTGAAAAGATCAAGGTTGGCGTCGATACCCGTGAAAGTGTCGCCGAAGCGGTTGGCACCCCGTCTGCCTCGGGCGTTCTGAACGAAAGCGGCTATTATTATGTGCGGACTCAGATCCGTCACTATGGTGCGCGTAAACCGAAAGTTGTCGACCGCCGTCTCCTTGCCATTACGTTTGATTCTAATGGTCGGGTTCGCAACATCGAAGAGTTTACACTCGAAGACGGCAACGTGGTGCCTTTGACACGGCGCATCACCGACAACGACGTCGAAAACCCGGGCTTTATCAAGCAAATCCTTGGCAATATCGGCAATTTCGGTCCGGTCGGTTTCTGATCTGAGGCGCCGACATTTCGCCGTTACACATGCCTCGCTATGTTGAGAGGATAAGTCGGCGCGAGACAAAGGCGATGACGATGGACCACGGGCGATACATAGCACGAATTGCCGAAAGCGCAGATGATGTGCGCGCGGCGCAACGGTTGCGCAAACTGGCATTTCTTGCGACCGAAGCCGGGGCGCCGGACGTTGACGCCTATGATCCGCTTTGTACGCACTTTCTGGTTGAGGACAGTACCACAGGGCAATTAGTCTGCTGCTTTCGGGCGTTGGCACTGACGTGCGGCAGTGAAATCGAACGCAGTTATTCGGCGCAATACTATGAGTTGAGCGCGTTGTGCGACTTTGAGGGCCGCATGGTAGAGATGGGGCGCTTCTGCATTCACCCTGACCTTCAGGATGCCGACATTTTGCGCGTAGCTTGGGGAGCGATGACCGCGTATGTCGATGAAAATAAAGTGGAAATGCTATTCGGGTGCTCCTCGTTCTCTGGCACGGATGCGGGGGAATACTTTGACGCTTTCGCAATGCTTCGGGATCACCATCTCGCGCCGAAACGTTGGTCGCCAAAGGTCAAAGCCCCTAATGTGTTTCGCTTTGCTGCACGGTTGCGGCGCAAATCCGATCCCAAGCGTGCCTTGCTGCGCATGCCGCCTTTGCTACGCACGTATTTGCTGATGGGGGGCTGGGTCAGTGACCATGCCGTGGTTGATGCTCAGCTGAACACTTTGCATGTTTTTACCGGACTTGAAGTGGGTGCTATTCCACCTGAGCGCAAACGACTTCTGAGAGCTCTCACGGTTTAAGTCATTTCAGATACAATGAGCCCAAAGAGAGTGGTTGACGCTCATAGTTCGGGCTAGTAGCACCGGCGCATGGCACGTGTACCCTTATTGCAGATGAACAGAATATCGCTGACTTTTGGCGGTGACCCGATTTTTGACGACTTGGACCTTGTGGTTCAGCCCGGTGACCGGGTGGCTCTGGTTGGGCGCAATGGATCGGGCAAGTCGACCCTGATGAAAGTCATGGCTGGGCTGGTTGAGGCCGACAAGGGCGATATCGTTGTGCCTGCAGGCGTTTCAGTCGGCTATATGGAGCAAGATCCGGACATGTCTGGATTTGCGACACTTGGCGACTTTGCCAGCGCTGCATTGGACCCAGGCGAGCTTTACAAGGTCGAGCGGGCAGGCGAAGGATTGAAATTTGATCCAGATCGCCCCGTGGACACGGCCTCTGGAGGCGAACGTCGCCGGGCAGCTCTGGCAAGACTGATGGCCGAGGCGCCGGAATTGATGCTGCTGGACGAACCCACAAACCATCTGGACATCGAAGCGATTGCCTGGCTCGAAAACGAACTGGCCAATACCCGCGCGGCCTACGTGCTGATTTCGCACGACCGGGCGTTTTTGCGCGCCCTGACACGCGCAACGCTCTGGATTGATCGGGGTGCGGTGCGGCGTCAGGAAAAGGGATTCGAGGCCTTTGAAGAATGGCGCGACAAGGTTTGGGACGACGAGGATATGCAGCGTCACAAACTAAATCGCAAAATCAAATCCGAGGCCCGTTGGGCGGTTGAAGGTATCAGCGCCCGGCGCAAACGCAATCAGGGCCGCGTGCGTGCTCTGATTGCGCTGCGCGCCGAACGTTCCTCACAGATCAAACGCCAAGGGTCTGCAGCAATGGAGCTTGCTTCCGGTCCAAAATCCGGAAAGAAAGTGATTGATGCCAAAGGCTTGTCCAAGGGTTTTGATGCGCAACAGATTGTGCGTGATTTTTCCATTACCATCCAGCGCGGTGATCGCGTGGCCTTTGTGGGGCCCAATGGTGTCGGCAAAACCACGGTCATTAAAATGCTGATGGGTCAGATCGCACCGGATGAGGGCAGCTTGAGTTTGGGCACCAATCTTCATCCCGCTATCTTTGACCAATCCCGGTCCCAGCTCGACCCGGACATGAGCCTTTGGGACAGTCTGACCGGTGACCCGGATATGCGGGTGTCGGGCAAAGCGGATCAGGTCATGGTGCGCGGAAACCCCAAGCATGTGGTGGGGTATCTCAAAGAGTTTCTGTTTGACGAAGGGCAAGCCCGCGCGCCGGTCCGCTCGCTTTCAGGCGGAGAAAAAGCGCGGCTTTTTCTGGCCAAGCTGATGGCGCGCGAAAGCAACCTCTTGGTGCTTGATGAACCTACCAACGATCTGGACGTGGAAACGTTGGATCTGCTGCAGGAAATACTCGACGATTACGATGGTACCGTGCTTTTGGTCAGCCACGACCGGGATTTCCTCGACCGGGTGGCGACAACCACGGTTGCGATGGAGGGCAATGGCCGGGCAACCGTTTACGCCGGCGGCTGGAGTGACTATCAGGCACAACGCCAAAAGGACGCTCCACAAAAGGCAGAGAAATCAAAAACTAAGGCCGAGAAGTCAAAGCAAGAAAGCACGGCCAAAGAAGGACTGAGTTTCACCGAGAAACACCGCCTTGAGGCATTGCCGGGCATCATGCAACGTTTGGAAGCTGAGATTGCCAAGCTAGAAGAGTTCCTGATGGATCCTGATCTCTTCAGTAAAGAGCCCGTAAAATTCCAAAAGGCCACAGAAGCATTGGTAGAGCGGCAAACCGCCCTGTCTGAAGCAGAAGAAGACTGGCTGACGCTAGAAGAAAAAGCCGAAAACTAACCGCTTAAGTCGGACAAACTTGTCCGACTTACCTGATGACCTGCGGGACGTACCCGGCGCGCAGGGCCTCTAGTGTTGGTTCCGGCGTCAGGACCTCTACGGAACCTACTGGTCTCTTTAGATTTTCGCCATAACCATTTGGATCAAAAAGAATAATTCCATCTTCCCAAATCAGGCTGGCCCCATGATCCGATATAAAAAACGTGCCATCCGGCAGGTCTTTGGCATTGGCCACATGGCGTCTTTGTTGAAACACCCTTGGGATTGCACGTGCTGCATGCAGTCGCGAGTCGAACGCCGCGACTTTGCCTTTGTGACTCGCTGCATCAAGAAAGGCGACATAATCCGCGCGCCGACACTCCCCACAGGGGCGATGCCCCGCTGCAAGGGCCACGGCTTCGTCGTGAAAGAACAATTCGGTATACCGATTGGGCGTCATCAGCGTCCGCTTACGTTCCTTGAATTCTGTCACGCAACATACCCAGGCCTTGTGTCGCCATCGCGCGTTTGTCAGATGCCGATGATCATCATGAAGTACGCCACGGTTGCCCATGAAGGCACCACGCGCAGGGTGCGCGAGGATTTCTCCGGTAGGTTGGACACGGTTTTGCAAGGGCATGGAGTGAGTTTGATGAAAGCAGGTGTCGCGTGCAACGTCTATTTATCGGTCCGGATCCGGAGGAGGCATGGTAAGACCCGCCTGATACGCTCGGGCTAACAGATTTTTCCTGCGCTCTAAGGATCCGGTTGAGCCGCACAGCAATTCCAACTTTCGCGGGGAAAACCCGAAGTAGCCAAAGGTACCATCGACCCAGGATGTCTCCAAAGCGTCTTGATAGCCTTTGTCGCGCATTTCATGGGACTTTGCGCCTGCCGGAACAAGCAAGAGGCCGCTTCGATTGCGTTGCAATGACTTGTTTGGATCGTCCAGTTGGTCATAGGCCCATCCCCAAGTCCACACCCGGTCTACCCAGCCCTTGAGCGTGGCCGGCATGCCCCACCAGAACAGCGGGAAAATCAGACAAATCGCGTCGGCTCGCGCAATCCTGTCCTGTTCCTTGAGAATGTCTGGAGGCGCGGACCCGTTGCTTTCATCGCTGTCGATGTCAACTTGGGTCCAGCGTGGGTCAAAGCCTTCGGCATTGAGATCTGCTAGCTCGACGGTGTGACCGGCGGATATTGCACCGCGCATGAATTCTTGCGCGATGGCTGCGCTAAAGGACTTGGGATCTGGATGGTCGAAAACGATAAGAACGTGCATGGGAGAAACCCGTATGTTGGTTGGTCGGGTGCACGTTCTAAAGGTTCAAGTCAGCTTGAGGTCAAGAGCGAAGTTTCGCAGCCAGTTTTGGTTTTCTGGCAAAAAGGAAAGCCCTCGCCGCGAAACGAGGGCTTACACTGTGTCTTGGTCGGAGCAATCACTGCATCCGCAACGCGCCGTCAATGCGGATGACTTCGCCGTTCAGATAGCCGGACTCGACGATGAATTGGGCCAGTTTGGCGTATTCCTCGGGGCGGCCAAGGCGTTTGGGGCAGGTGACGTCCTGGGCCAGTTGGTCTTGTACCTCTTGTGGCAGGCCCATAAGCATCGGTGTCAGGAAGATGCCTGGTGCAATGGCCATGACGCGAATGCCAGAGCGCGCGAGGTCGCGGGCCATGGGAAGCGAAAGGCCGACGATACCGCCTTTGGAAGCCGCATAAGCGGCTTGCCCGCGTTGGCCGTCCATCGCGGCGATCGAGGCGGTGTTGATGATCACCCCGCGCGCGCCATCATCGGCGGCGGCATTCTCGGCGATCACTTCCGCGGCCAGGCGTGCGACGTTAAAAGACCCAACCAGATTGATGTCGATGGTTTGTTGAAAGACATGCAGCGGGTGGGGACCTTTTTTGCCGATGGTTGTGGCGGCAGGCGCGATGCCTGCGCAGTTCACGGCGGCGTTAATGGTGCCCATCGCGTCCCGTGCGGCAGCAATGCCTGCGGCGACCGAGTCCTCATCCGTCACATTGACCTTGTGGAACGTGCCACCCAGTTCTGCAGCAACCTTTTCCCCGACCTCTTCGTTCAGGTCAAACAGCGCGACCTTGGCGCCGCTTGCAGCGAATTGACGAGCGGTGGCTTCTCCGAGGCCCGAAGCCCCTCCGGTAATAACGGCGCAGGTGTCGGCAATGTTCATGGGGGTCTCCCGTTGTGGCGTGAAATGAACGTATGTTCAAATAACAGGACGGTAAGCCATGTGTCCAGTGATTTCAGGGGCGCTGCCCCTCTGGGCGTCAAGCGCCCATTCACCCCGAAGTATTTGTGCCAAAATGAAGAAAGGGACCCCGTGAGGACCCTTCCATTTGGATTTTTCTTGTTGGCTTAACCGAGTTGCACCAAGGCATGGCGTTTCTTGCCGGCCGAGAGCTTGATCGGTGAGGACAGCGTAGCGGCGTCAATCATCAACCCCGCATCGCTCAGAGGCGCATCATCCAGCTTGGCGCCGTTCTCAGAAATGAGACGCTTGGCCTCTTTGCCGGACTTGGCAAGGCCGGACTTTACGATCAACTGAACGATCGAGACAGGCAGATCAGCCGCCGAGACCGTTAGTGTGGGCAGATCGTCACCAACGCCACCTTTTTCGAACACTTCGCGCGCGGTGGCCTCGGCCGTCGAGGCGGCTTCGGCCCCGTGGCACAGGGTGGTCACAGCGTTCGCGAGGATGATCTTAGCGTCGTTGATCTCAGACCCTGCAAGTGCACCGAGACGGTCACATTCGTCGAGTGGCATCTCGGTGTAGAGCTTCAGGAAGCGGCCCACGTCGGCGTCTGTGGTGTTGCGCCAGAACTGCCAGAATTCATAAGGGCTACGCATGTCGGCGTTGAGCCAAACCGCGCCATCGGCTGATTTGCCCATCTTTTTGCCGTCTGACGTGGTCAAGAGGGGCGAGGTCAGGCCAAAGATTTGATTGTCGATCACGCGGCGCGTCAGGTCGATCCCGTTAACGATATTGCCCCATTGGTCCGAACCACCGAACTGCACCAGGCACCCGTAGCGGCGGTTCAGCTCCAAAAAGTCATAGGCCTGCAATATCATGTAGTTGAATTCGAGGAACGAGAGCGACTGTTCGCGATCAAGGCGCGATTTTACGGATTCGAACGACAACATACGGTTAACCGAGAAGTGACGGCCAATGTCGCGCAGGAAGTCGAGGTAGTTCAGATCGTCCAGCCACTCGGCATTGTTCAGCATCAACGCGCCAGTCGGGCTGTCATCGTATGTGACGTATTTGGCAAAGACCTGTTTGATGCCGCTGATGTTGTCGTCGATCATCTCTGGCGTGAGCAGGGGGCGTTCATCGGCACGGAAAGACGGGTCGCCGACTTTGGTCGTGCCGCCGCCCATCAGGGTGATCGGTTTATGGCCGGTTTTTTGCAGCCAACGCAGCATCATGATTTGAATCAGTGATCCGACATGCAGCGACTTGGCCGTAGCGTCAAAGCCGATATATCCCGGAACCACGCCCTTGGTCAGCGCCTCGTCGAGGCCCTGGTAATCGGTGCAGTCAGCAAGAAAACCGCGTTCGATCATCACCGACATAAAGTCGGACTTGGGGTGGTAGGTCATGGTTTTTGGCCTTGTGTCTTGGCCCATGTCGAGCCGATGGAAAGTTCAGGCTCGTACTTGTCAAACTGACCCTTGCTTGTAAAGCCCGTGAGGTCAAAAGCCCGAGATGCGTTCGACAAGCCAGAAGGTCGCGACGCCACCAACCGCATAGGTCGTGAGGGCAAAGGCCTGTGCCGAGAGCGTATCTCCGGTTTGGACAAATTGCGTAACGACGCGACGCAGCACTGCCAGCACAGCGATCACGGCAATGACAAAGCTGATCTGACCCAATTCAACACCAAGGTTGAACCCCAAGAGCGCCAGAGGAATATCGGTGGCAGGCAAGCCAATCTCGGTCAACGCTCCGGCAAAGCCCATCCCGTGCAGCAGGCCAAAGCCGAACGACACCACCCAGGGTGCGCGTTCCGACAGGCGCGGAGCTTTGGGATCACGTTTCAAAACCTCAATGGCAAGAAACACGATGGAGAGTGCGATGATGGCTTCGACCGGCGGGCCGGGCAAGCTGACATAGCCAAGGGCGGCCAGCCCCAACGTGATGGAATGCGCGATGGTAAAGGCGGTGATTGCCCCGATCAGCCGCCATGTGTCGCGGATCAAGAGCAATAGGGCAAAGACGAACAACAGGTGATCCCAGCCCTCGAGGATATGCTCAAACCCCAACGCGAGGTAATTGCTGAGCACGCCCCATGCTGTCGGAGCCGCCGTCAGCACAAAACTGGGGGCATCTGGCGTTAAGCGAATGGTGTCAAAGCGGCCGTCGCGGTATTCGACCCGTGCCAAGACATCCGTGCGCTGCGCGACCAGCCCGTCAATTGTGATGGTGTCGCCAACGATTGGGGCTGCACAATCGGCAACCCAACTGCTGATCCAGGCCGAACCATCATAAACCGGGACCGGTGAAAATGGTGCTTTGCAAGTCACTGGCAAAGTGGCGGCAATGTCCATAGGGCGACCCTGAACATCCGGTTTGCGCATCACGACTTGCCAGGACGTGTCTGAAAGCTGTTTGAGGCTCAAAAAACCCGGTTCCAGTGCATGTCCTAAAACGGCGCCCACAGAAAGCAGCCAAGCGGTGAGGGCCAGGGCAACAATCCTGTCGATCATTCCGAGGCTCCTGCCAATTCAGGACGAATGATCTCGTACTTGGATTGCAGTGCTTCGTATCTTTGGGCCGAAAGCGCGTCGGCGGCTTCACGCATCCATTCCGCGAGCACCTTGTCACGGATTTTGGCTAGTGGTGGCGTTGATGCGGCTTCGCGATCTGTAATCCGGACGAAATGCGCGCCAAAGCCAGATTGGATGGGGCCGGCCCATTCGTCCGACGGGAGGGGCTCAATCTTTGCAAAGACCCCTCGGCCCAAGACACCGTCAACTTGCGTTGATCTTGATGGGGGTACATAGGCGGGCAGCTGGCTGCGTTCACCCAGTTGTAGCGGGTCGACGCCCGCGTCGAGTTGTTGTCGGATTTTCGCAACCGTTTCAGGGTCCGGAGCTTGCCCAAGATAGACTTGTTCAAAGGCGATCCAACCGGGTTGCACGAACTTTTCGGGGTTTTCACCAAGATAGGCTTCCAGAACGGCATCATCCGGCGCCTGCGAGGTGGCTCCAGACTCGAGTAGAAACACCATCTTTTGGACGAGCCGGTTACGGATGACCTCGTCCCCGATATCCAGGCCCAAGGCGCGGGCTTCACGTACCATGATTTCTTGACGGATCGCAGCGTCGACCAATTGGGTCGTTTCCTCGGGTGTCGGAGGCCGCTGGCGCGTCGCTTCAAAGCGCAGGCCAAGCCGCTCGACGTCTTGCGTATCAACGAGGATCTGATCGGGTGCTGCAACTTCGGGCGAGGGTGGGTTGATCTGGTTGAACCAGACGAACAACGCGGCCCCCAGAATGGCAAAGTGAAACAAGGGTTCTCGCAGCAGGCGCATGGGCTCACCAGTCATGATAATCAATTCTTCAGAATCAGGGGCCACCCTTAAGGCGGCCCCTGTTAGCTAGAATATTAGAAATTTAGCTGGGTGTGTACCAGATTGGCGACGAATATGCGCGTTCCTGATGAATCAGCTGCGCCTCTGGTGGCAGCTCAATTCCAAAGCGCAATTTGTCATAAACGACCCAGCGCGGCGTTGGAATTTCCAGCACGCGCACATAGTAAAACGCACGCTCGTTGGCATCGAAATCCGGATCTGTCCAGACCGTCGTCAGCTCAGACGCGCCTATGGTGTTGGTCCAGCTTGCGGTTTCGATGTCTACGGTGTTGCCGACTTCGGGCACGTTACCTTTTGAATCCGGCTGACGGTCGCCCGACCACGCCACGTCGTAGACTTTTTCATGCAACGCGCCTTCGGCGTCCAGCCAGCCTTTGACAATCTGCATGCGGTCAAGATTGGCACCAATCGGATCACGCAGGGCAAAAAGCATAAAGCTTGGTGCGCCGTCACCTTCATTCGGGCGCAGATCGGATCCCATCGGAACACCCTTTTCATAGCCGGTCACAGCCGGTGTGCGGGTGCGCAGATCGTTCTCGGTAAAGTCCCAGCCACCAAAAAATCTCAGCCCGATACGGGGGCCGGTGGTGGCGTAGGTCTCGCGTCGCTTGAACGCATCAAAAATCGCCGAGCGGGTGTTTTCCGTGGCCCATACGGCTGTGTAGCCTGATGCAACCAGCTTGTGTCCAGGAATTTCGCCCAGATCACTCTTGATGAACGGGTGCTGGATACGTGTCGGAGAGGGTTCCACGCTGACGGATTTGGAAAAGAAGTTTTCTTCTTCTGCGGTTGTCAGAGAAGTATGGCTGTCGGTCGCCCCACCCACACCGAATTTGTAAGGGTTTGTCCCAAATTTCGCTTCCAATGCAAGGCCCTGTTTCAAGGCTTCACGGGCATACTCACCCTTAAGCATCTCAGGCGTCTTGAGCTCAGTAAGGTCAAGGTTACCGATGTCCCAGTTCTCGTAGTCCGCAAAAGCATCCTCCGGACTCAGGACCGGGTGCGCCTCGCCATCACCTTTGATCTGGGTGATCTCGTAGTGTGGTTCCCACTTTGCTCGCAGATCAACATAGTTCTGATCAACTTCTCCACCGGCATAAGTGCCCTCGGTCGGGAACATCCAGCCGTTGGACAGGTTGCCGTTGTGTGAGAAAGCCACAGCGCGACCACCGGTTTTTTCCTGATAGGTTTCTAGCCATTCATAGAGATCCAGTGGATCGGTGCTGCCTAGGGGAGGTTGCGTGACTGGTGGCACCACCTGCAAAGCGCGTACTGCGCCATCGCGCAGCATCACGTTGCGGTGCAGGTTGAAGCCTTTGGGCACGGACGTCCACTCAAAGCCAATAAAGGCCGAGAACTTGCCCGGATCATTGTGCTCCTCAGCCGCGTTAACGATTTTTTCCCAAGTAAAGGCAAAGGCATCAGCGCCAGGGCTATAGGCATCGACAATCGCTTCAGGCAGCGTCATTTGCGAGAAGTTGGTGATCAGATCAAAGGCGGATTTTCCGGCGGCCTCGCCACCTGCGGTATAGCCTTCATACCACTCCAATCCCTTCGGATCGGCGAGAATTTCAGGCTTTCCGGCTTGCAGGTCCGGTGCAAAGCCCATGAGGTCTGTGTGATCGGTCAGAACCATCCAGTCCAAGGGGCGGCTGAGTCGTAAGGGCTGGCCCGTCGACGATGTGACCTGCTCACCCTTGGCAAAACGCCACGCGTCATCTGGTCCAAGAATGTTCCCAAAGGCGCCAGCGTCCAGCGACAGGCCGGTGTGCAGGTGCGTTTCGCCCCAAAGCGGGAACAACGGAATATCCCGATTGGCATACGGTGAATAGGGTTTGTCCCCAAAGGCGCCTTGTGCAGCTTCTTCGGTGGGAACGGCGTCGGCGAAAGCAGCGGACGCGCCGATCCCAAGCGCCAACACGCTGGTTAGAAGTCTTGTCATTCTCAATCTCCCCGAAACGACATTATTTTTTTGTAAACAATACTCTGGAGCAGAAACGTTGCTGGCCATTGAGCGGAAATCGCACCTTAATATGATCGAGGGTAGCGCTAAAATATGATCGAGGGTAGCGCTAAATAGCGTCAGGTCAAAGTCAATTCTGAAATGATGTGAGGAATATGTAGCTATATGCCGGACCGTTGACATTTGGTGGACAATAGAGTGCGGATGGCCAACACATTGATGCAAACAAGAATGAGGTAGGGCCATGTTAAGGGCCAAGTCGGGTGAAGCGGGCTGGACGGCACTGGGGGCGATGTCAGGAACGTCGTTGGACGGCGTGGATGCTGCGGTTGTCGAAACTGACGGCGAGCGGATTTTCGGTTTTGGGGATACAGGCTACCGCGCTTACCGGGATGAAGAACGCGCAGTTCTGAACGCAGCCCTGGGCACTTGGGCCGGTGCCAAGGCTGAAGCTGCAGCCGAGGTGGTCGAGGCGGCGCATATCGAAGTGCTGCAGGGTTTCAATGGCATCGACCTTGTTGGGTTTCACGGTCAGACCCTGGCACATGAGCCGCGTGGTCGCGGGACGTGTCAGGTGGGTGATGGCCAAAATCTGGCGCGAACCTTGGATTTGCCAGTGGTTTGGGACTTTCGCAGTGCAGATGTTCAATTGGGCGGAGAGGGTGCGCCCTTGGCCCCGTTCTTTCACTTTGCCTGTGCCAAGTGGATCAAGGCGCAGGCGCCAGTCTGCTTTCTCAATCTTGGTGGCGTGGGCAACATCACATGGGTTGATCCATCCAAAGACGCCCCAGAGAACGAGGGGGCATTGTTGGCCTTTGACACTGGGCCTGCGAATGCACCGATCAATGACTTGATGCGGGAAAGATTGGGGTTGGACTGCGACCTTGATGGCAAAATCGCGTTGAACGGCGAGGTTGAGACAGGCGCGTTAGAGCTGTTTCTGGCCGAGCCGTACTTTGCAAGAATGCCTCCCAAGTCTCTGGACAGAAACGATTTTGCGGAAATGGTTGGTTTGGTGCGCGAATTGTCGGACGCAGATGCTGCCGCCACTTTGACGGCGATGTGTGCAGCTGGTGTTGCTTCTGCGATGCCTCACTGTCCGGCCCCCCCTAAAGAGGTACTGGTCACCGGCGGTGGGCGTCACAACCCGGTCTTGATGGAGATGCTGCAGGTCAGTCTGGATTGCCCCGTTCGTCCGGTTGAGGCGGTGGGGTTGGACGGTGACATGCTTGAAGCGCAGGCCTTTGCCTATCTCGCCGTACGTGTGGCGCGAGGGCTGCCCACGTCATGCCCCACAACGACAGGCGTGCGTGCTTTGGTCGGAGGTGGCGTGGTCAGCGAACCGCAGGGCTAGGGAATATCGAAGCCCGGTTCCGCCAAAGTGAACCCTTGGAATTGAAATGCCGGTGAAACCGTGCAGCCGACAAGTGTCCAGTCCCCGGTTGTGGCTGCAGCCTGCCAGTGATGCGTTGGGACAATCAGTTGTGGCTGTTGGCCCGCTGAAAGATCTGGCCCCAAAGTCAAGTCCTGCCGTGGGCCGGCATTGGTCTCGGCAATTGAAAGAACCAACGGCGCGCCGGCGTAAAAATGCCAAATCTCCGTGGCATCCACTTTGTGCCAATGGCTGGCCTCTCCGCCTTTCAACAAGAAATAGATCGCGGTACCAGCCGGGCGACTGTCCTCATCGGACGGGGCAATCCATGTCTGTCGATAATGTCCGCCTTCAGGATGTGGGGCGAGGTTCAGGCGGGCAATGATCTCATCAGCAGTCATGCGTGTGTTGTCGCCGAATTGGCATCACTCTGCAAGACGTCGAGAGCTGCATTTACGGCGTCAGCAGTTGGAAACGGTGCCTCGAGAGGCAACAGATGGCCGTGTTCTGAAAGCGTGGTGATTGGAATGTCGGGGCGGGCCTTGGCAAGAGACTTAAGAATGCTCGGATCGACAAAGAGTGACGGTTTCGCTGCAATGATCCGTGTTGGCACGCTCAGGCGTTTGAGGGTCGGAAGAATATAGGGCGGCATCACGTAGTTGTGCGCTTCCCAGTCCAGCGGAAAGGCCAATCGAAACCCGGTGTTGTCGGCAACGGTCACCGCTTCAACAAGGCTCTTTAAGTCATAGTCAGAAAAACGTTTATAGGCACCAACTCGACGAAACTCCTGGAGCGCTTCAGTGCGGGTGGGCCAATGGCTGCGGCGGTGAAATGCGCTATGGGCTGGATCCATACGGCGGCGCATGCGGTAGGGAACGAGCCGGAACATCCGATACAGGCGATAGGTGACACCCGCAGGTTCGACCAAAACCAGTCCACGAAACAGATCAGGGCGTTTGTTGGCAGCCATCGCTGTTGTTGCGGCCCCCATCGAGTGCCCGATGGCCCAAACCGGTTCGGATTGTGTTGCCTCAAGCCATGCGATCAGGTCATCGCCATACTGTTCCCATCCACGACGGGGCACAGGGGCCGGACCATCTGGCCAAAGCGGACGCATATTCAAAGCCGAGAGACTGCAACGCGGTGCAACTTGGGTCAGAAAGGGCGTGTAACAGTCGGCCCCAAATCCGTTTGCGTGATAAAAATGTACAGGCGCCCCGTTGGATGGAAAGCGCAATGCGGTTGCCGTGAATGGGCCAATCGGCGTTTTCTGGATTTCTGGCGTCATGTGCCAAAACTAAGGATGGGGTGAACCGTGGAAAACCCTGACGTTGCGTGAGCGGTTCAAAGCATTTCAGCCAGCGCGACGAAATCCGGCGCGAGATAGTCCCAATCCCCCTCAGCGTGTAGGTCGGTCGTTTGCTTGGGGCCATGTTCAACGGGGCGGGGAACAAACGCTGTTGCCAGTCCCGCGCCGCGCGCCGCGTGCAGATCTCCGTTATGCGCGGCGACCATGACCACCTCAGAAGGATCGAGTTGCAGCGCTGCACAAGAGGCAAGATAGACGGATGGATGCGGTTTGTAGTTTTGCGCCAGTTCGGCACCCAGAATGGCATGCCAAGGCAATCCCACATGCCGCGCCATGCGCGCCATCAGGGCAATTGATCCATTGGAGCAGGGCGCTATGAGCGCGGTTTCAGCCATCTTTTCAAGCCCCGGAAGCACGTCGGGCCAGGGCATCAATCGTTCCCATGCCGAGTTTAACGACTCTGCGTCCTCCAAAGTCACGCCAAACTGCTCAGCCACCCGCAGCAGGTTCTCAAGATGCAGCACATCCAAGGCGACATAGCCGCGATTGCCAGCTCGAATACGTGCCATTGCCGGGTCATATTCCCCGCGCCAGGCGTCGGCAAACGCAAACGCATCTACTTCCGGCAATACTTCGGTCACGGTCTGCGCGATTGACCTGCGCCAATCAACGCAGGTGCCAAAGACATCAAAGATCAAGGCCTGGGGCGCTGGCTTCTTTTGCATAGTGGCATCATATGGCGCCAGGGCGGTGGCTTGCAAACGGTGTTGTTCTTGGGGATCGTGCTTGCCATGCCGCGCTGCCGCCGATAGCCCTTTGATGGGGGAGGGCCTGATATGACTGCTCAGAAAACAATTGTGATTGGCGCCGGTATCATTGGGTGCAGCATTGCATGTGCCTTGGCTGCCGGCGGATCGGATGTTGTTGTTCTGGATGCAGGACGTGTTGCGGGCGACTCCAGCGGTCGATCGTTTGGCTGGATCAATGCCAGTTTTCACGCCAATGAACACCACTATCACTTGCGATGCGAGGGCATCGCCGCATGGCGCCGGCTTGAAGCGGAACGCGGGGCTTTGCCGATTTCATGGGGCGGCGCGGTGTGTTGGGAAGAACAAGGAGCGGCCCTTGCCGCTCAGCGCGACAGATTGCGTGGCTTGGGCTATGAGGTCTCGCATCTGCAAGCAGAGGCCTTGCAACACAGGCTGCCCGGGATCAGCGGCCTTCCGGATGAGGCGCTGGTCTTCCCACAAGAGGGTGTTGCAGAGACAAGCGCCGTGACACAGGCCCTGGCCCGAGACGCCGCGACATTTGGAGCGCGGTTTTTGACCGGAGTCAAAGCCCTTGAGATTTGTGAAGTAGGCGGGCGCGTGACGGGTGTCCGGACACAGCAAGGAGTGATACCGGCAGACCGCGTGACGCTGGCTGCCGGTGTCGGAAGTCACCCGTTGTTGTCTCCGCTAGACGTTGCCTTGCCGATGCTGCCGCGTCCGGGTCTGTTGCTGACGACCGTGCCGATCCCCAAGGTGCTGGACACTGTGTTGGTGACGCCAGAGGGGGAAATTCGCCAACTCGCCGATGGCCGGATCATGATGCCAACCTCTGTTGGCCATCAGGCAGACACCACCGAAGAGATTACGCAGACGCCGGACAAGATAGCCAACTCAGCCCTGGATCGTATTCGCCACTATTTCCCGCAGCATGATTTGTCTCTGGAAGAGGTCACACTGGCCTGGCGCCCCGTGCCGGGGGATGGTCTGCCTGTGGTCGGTCCAACAGGTCTCGAGGGGCTTTACGTGAGTGTCATGCACAGTGGCATCACGCTGGCGGCGGTCATGGCTGAGATGGTTAGTGCAGAGTTGCAAACAGGTGTCATACCAGACCTCCTGGGTCCTTACCGTCCGTCGCGGTTCCAATAAAAAAACCCACCGGTGTGGCGGGGTTTTCAGTGTTCAGGTCTCTTTCAGGAAACTTAACTTAGCTTTGCTTCAAGATCGAGCGCCCCGCGTACTCGGCAGTTTCACCCAGCAATTCTTCGATGCGGATCAATTGGTTATACTTGGCGAGCCGGTCCGAGCGCGCCAGTGAGCCAGTTTTGATTTGGCCACAGTTGGTGGCGACAGCGAGGTCGGCGATGGTGGCGTCTTCGGTTTCGCCCGAGCGGTGCGACATCACGTTGGTGTAACGTGCGCGGTGGGCCATATCGACAGCTTTGAGCGTTTCGGTCAACGACCCGATCTGGTTCACTTTGACCAGCATCGAGTTGGCGACACCTTGGGCAATGCCATCGGCCAGACGCACTGGGTTGGTCACGAACAGATCGTCGCCCACCAGTTGCACCTTGTCGCCGATCATCTCGGTCAGCAGTTTCCAGCCGTCCCAGTCGTCCTCATCCATACCGTCTTCGATCGAAATGATCGGATAGTCTGCGCAGAGGTCGGCCAGATACTGGGCATTCTCGGCTGAAGTCAGCGATTTGCCTTCGCCTTTCAACTCGTATTTGCCGTCCACATAGTACTCAGATGACGCGCAATCGAGCGCGAGATAAATGTCTTCACCCAGTTTGTAGCCGGCCTTTTCGACCGACGTTTTGATGAAGTCCAGCGCGTCGCGGGTCGAACCGATATTGGGCGCAAATCCACCCTCATCGCCGATGCCCGTCGACAGGCCTGCAGCGGTCAGCTCTTTCTTCAGGGTGTGGAAGACTTCGGCGCCCATCCGTACGGCTTCGCGGATATTTGATGCCGAGACCGGCATGATCATGAATTCCTGAATGTCGATCGGATTGTCCGCATGCTCGCCACCGTTGATGATGTTCATCATCGGAACGGGCAATACGCGTGCCGAGGTGCCGCCGACATAGCGGAACAGAGGTTGCGCGGTAAAGTCTGCGGCGGCCTTGGCCACGGCCATCGACACGCCAAGGATGGCATTAGCGCCCAGGCGGCCCTTGTTCGGGGTGCCGTCCAGTTCAATCATCGCCATATCGATGGCAACCTGCTCTGTCGCATCAAAGCCAACCAGCTCTTCGGCAATCTCACCGTTTACGGCAGCGACAGCTTCGAGAACGCCTTTGCCCAGATACCGGTCCTTGTCGCCATCACGCTTTTCCACGGCTTCATGCGCTCCGGTTGACGCGCCAGAGGGGACTGCAGCGCGGCCCATTGTGCCGTCTTCCAGGATCACGTCGACCTCAACAGTCGGGTTGCCCCGGCTGTCAAGAATTTCGCGGGCGTGAATGTCGATGATGGTGCTCATGATAGATCGGTCCTTGGACTGGGTTCCAGTTTTCGCGCTGAGCTATAACAGGGAAGGCGCGAAAGTAAACCAGCATTGATAGCGCTAACATAGCTAAAGGGCAGCGGTTAGGGCTAACAGTGACACATTTCCGCAGTTGGTGAGGGTCAATCTGCGGGAAAGTCGGGATGGGCGGGCTCAATCGGGCGTGCCAGTTGGCGTTCACGCAGGAAGGTGTAAAGCCCAGTGCCGATAATCAGTGCGGCCCCTGCCAGCGTTGGCCAGTCAGGGCGCTCGTGAAAAACAAACACACCGATCACCAGCGAGAACAGTAGGCGTGTATAGCGATAGGGTGCCACGACTGAAGCTTCACCAACCCGCATGGCCGTGACGATGCCCCAGTACCCGGCGGCGCCAAACAGGATGGCCCCTGCAAACATCTGTGCCTCTGACACGCCCAAAGCGCCCAAGGGTTTTTCTGTGAAAATCAGCATCACCAACCCTGCAACCACAAGCGAGGAAAATCCCTGAAAAGAGATCACATAGGACGAAACGGCACTATCGATGCGGCGGGTGATAAGATCGCGCGCCGCGACTGCGAAAACCGCGATCAAGATGATCAGAGAATTTGGTTCAAACCCGTCCATCCCCGGGCGGATGATCAACAGCACGCCGATAAA
The DNA here is from genome assembly GCF_947498095.1 of uncultured Shimia sp. Classification (GTDB taxonomy): domain Bacteria; phylum Pseudomonadota; class Alphaproteobacteria; order Rhodobacterales; family Rhodobacteraceae; genus Shimia. The sequence continues at coordinate 464,445 of NZ_CANMJE010000002.1, forward strand.
CCCAAGCAGGATGGCGGTCCATCGCCGCCAGCCAACTTGTTCGCCCAGAAACAGCGCAGCCCCCATCGTGATGACCAGAGGCATCGCCTGAAACACCGCGGCGACGGTCGAGATATCTACCAGCGCCAACGCACCCGCGAACGCTGCGGCGGCCACGGCTTCAGTGCAAGCGCGTATCAATGGCAGGCGTCCCCAAGCCGCGGGGGCAAACAGGCGCTCCCGGTTGAGTTTCACGAGCGCGGCAAAGATCAAGCTTGAACCCAGCCCAAGGCCGATCAGGATTTGGCCTGTCGGCATGGGGGCCGAGAGCATTTTGACAAACATGTCCTCAATCGCGAACCCTGCCATTGCGAAAATGATGAGAAAAATGCCGCGGACGTTGTCCATGAGCTTGAAGCCTTTCACTTGTTAAGCTCCACAGATGCCAAATTGCACGCGGCTGCAAGCATTATTGCGACAAGTTACATGGGATTTCGTGAAGGCACCTATCAGTCTTTGTGACCTTTGGCCTTCGTAATGCCAAAAATACTCGCGCCGCAGGCAGGCCCGCGGTGCGGGCCTTCAGAGCGGGCGGATCTTCAAGGTGGTGATCCGGTTGGCTTCTCGCGCCATAACTTCAAAGCGAAAGCCGTGGAAGGAAAACACCTGTCCGGTGGTCGGGATCATCTGGGCCTCGTGAATCACCAGACCAGCCACGGTGTTGGCCTCGTCATCGGGCAATTGCCAGTCGGTCGCGCGGTTGAGATCGCGGATGGTCATGGCGCCATCGATCAGAAATTGCCCATCTTCGGATCTGGCAATCTCTGGCTCTTCATCGGTGTCAAATTCGTCGGCAATCTCGCCAACGATCTCTTCCAGAATGTCCTCAAGCGTAATCAGACCCTGTAGAGAGCCATATTCATCAACCACCAGGGCAAAGTGCGAATGCCGTCGCAGAAACTCGCGCATCTGATCGTCAAGTGATGTGGTTTCAGGCACGAAGTAAGGTTTCTTAGCCACTTCTTGCAGATCAAAGGCGGCAAGGCTTTCCAAGGTCGTGTCCGCATCGGCAACACGACGGTACATAGACCGGAACAGGTCTTTGGCGTGGATTACACCGATGATGTTTTCCGGATCATCCTTAAAGACGGGCAGGCGGGTGTGGTTGCTTTCAAGACATTGGTTGAGGATGCTGACCGGATCGTCATCCGCATCCAGCATTTCAATACCTGAGCGGTGCAACATGATCTCTTCGACCGTGCGATCGCTCAGATCCAATGCGCCCAGGATTCGATCGCGGTCTTCTTTTTCCACCACGCCTTCGGAATGGCCAAGCTGGATTGCGCCTGCAATTTCCTCGCGCACCGCAAGGATGTGGCTGTCGGGATCGGTCTCAACACCAAAAACGCGTAGCACCAGCCGCACGAACCAGCGCACGGCGGACACGATCGGAGCAAAGATTGTCACCAACAGGCCAATAGGGCGTGCAACCGTGGCGGCGGCCTCTTCTGGGCGGGTAATAGCATAGGTCTTGGGCAGAACTTCGGCAAAGATCAGTACCAAGAGGGTCATGACCAACGTGGCCAGTGCCACTCCGGATTCACCAAATACCTTGGTAAATGCTGCTGTCGCAAGAGACGCGGCGAGGATGTTCACAAGGTTGTTGCCCAACAATACTGACCCGATCAGACGTTCGTTGTCCTCGGTGATCGACAACGCTCGTTTGGCGCCGCGATTTCCCTTATCAGCTTTGCTGCGCAGCTTGCCGCGCGACGCAGCGGTCAACGCGGTTTCCGAGCCAGAAAAGAACCCCGACAAAACCAGCAATGCCAGAATGGCACCACAGGTGATCCAAAAGGCGCTGTCAAAGGCTGAGGTGCCAAGGGTGCCGGCAAGCGATGCCGTGTCAGAAATTGTGCTGTCCATGACAGGCGTTATGGGGTCGCAAGGCGCCGCATTCAAGCGTCTGGCGGTCTATTTTGGTGATTTCGCCAGCGGGTGATGCGTATGCACCAACTCGCTGAGCCGTTCATCCAGCACATGCGTGTAGATCTCGGTCGTCGCAATGTCCGCATGCCCCAAGAGGGTTTGAATCGACCGCAGATCGGCACCGTTTGCCAAAAGATGCGTTGCAAAGGCATGACGCAGTGTGTGGGGCGTGACCTTGGCCGGAGACACGCCGCCTGCGACCGCAAGTTCCTTGATCAGCGCGTAGAACCTGTGCCGTGTGAGATGACCGGACTTCCCCCGAGAAGGAAACAAAAACGGCGAAGCCTTTTGACCTTGCGCTTTGGATTGTTCGGCCAAGGCGTCCCAAGCCATCAGCCACGCGGCCAGTGCTTCGCGCGCAGGTGGTGACAGTGGCACCATGCGTTCTTTGCCACCTTTCCCTTGGATCAACAGCATGCGCGGGTCGCCCCGCGTTGCCGAAACGGGTAGGGACACCAATTCGCTGACCCGCATCCCCGTGGCATAGAGCAATTCCATCAGGCAGGTGTTGCGCTGGCGGTCTGTTTCGGTCCGGCCAGAGTTGCGCGCGGCTTCCAACAGGTTGTCGACTTCACTCACATCCAGCGTTTTTGGAAGGCGTTTGGATTTGCCGGGACCCCGGATCAACAGGGCGGGATTGTTTTCGCGCCACCCTTCTTCAAAAGCAAAGCGGAACATTTGTTTGATTGACGACAGCCTGCGGGCGCGGGTTGATTTGGCGAGCCCCTGTGCTTCGCAGCTGATCAGATAGGCCTCAACCTCTTCGCGTGCCAACGTTTCAAATGAATGACCTTTGCCACTGCACCACTCCCAGAAATCCCGAAGGTCGCGAGCATAAGCCTCTTGCGTGTTGGGCGAGGCCCCGAGTTCTGCAGCCTGGGCATCAATAAACGAGGATATCCAGCGCAAGTCACTCATCGCTCATCCCCGCGTGTCGATCAGGGCGACCTGCATGGCGGCCCGTCGTGCGGTGTCTTCCAGCCCGACAGCGCGTAAAATGGCAAGTGCGTCGGTCAGGGCGGCGGGGTTGCCATAGGCGCCATCGGCCATCAGCGACATCGCGTTCAAAATCACTTCGCCCAGCTGACCCCGCGCCAACATCGCGCTGATTTCTTGTGGCACGCGGGCCTCGTGGAAACCGTCGGAAATGGCACGCTGTTGTGGATCTGTTGGGGTGCGGGGCGGGGTGCCTTGCGCCAATCCAGCAAGGAAATCACGTGGCCCCGCATGTGATGCTTGTTCGTAACTGGGAGACAGCAAGGCAATGTCGCGCGCCAGACGTTTGGTCACGCCTTGCAAGGGCAGCGCGAGAAGGCGTGAGCCATAGAGCCGCGCAAAGGCCACCTCAAGGTGTACGCTTTGCATGGCGGTCCAGGCGCGCGGAAGCGTGTCGGCAACCGCCATCTTGTCGCCCGACGTCAGAGCGTCATCAAAAGCCTGTATCGCCGCGACCCGGTCCCAGATCATGCCAGAGGCCGAGGGTTTTCCCTCAGAATAGATGCCAAGCAATCGGTTTTCCGGCAACGCGCCGGTGCGCGCCAGTCGTTCCGCGGCTTCAAGCCGGGGCTTCCAGCCAACAATGCCGCGCAAATCTGCATGTGCGAATGCACGCGGCAACCCGCGCGACGGTTGCGGTTCGCCGATTGCCTCGTAAAGGCGGTAAATCAAAGGGGTTGGGGCGGAGTGGGCCACAAGGATGGGCTGGCCTTCAAAAAGCTCGGGGTCAAGAAACCGCACAAGCAGGGCGTCTTCTTCGTCGGTAATCAGATCCAAAGCATTGGCAGATTCCAACATCAGGACTGCGCCATTCCAATCCCCGGCGCGCGCCGTACAAAAAATCCGCGCCGCGTAGTCCGAGGTCAATCTTGGAGAGGCAACAAGGGCCGCACAGGCGGCGTCTTCCTGTCCCATCAACAGCGTCACGTCGAACCAACGGCTGAACAGGGGCGGAGTCGTTGGGCCAGCGCGCTCCAACAGTGCGGCGGCTTGTTCCAGCGCGCCCATCTCAATCAGTTTGTCGATGCGCGCGAGCAACAACAGGTCGTTTTCACCGGCGTCCCACGGCGCATTGGCTTCGGCCAGCAGCAAGGTATATAGCAGCGCCTGCATTGCAGGAACTTGAGTTGTTGGCTGCTCCGCAATCAACTGAGCCAGCGTTTCGGCGCGGCTGTGCTGCCACAACGAATCCGGTAGACCCGTGACATGGCTGGGCAACAGCCCAACCGCATCGCGCCCCGGAGCGTCCAGCGTGTCGACGGTGATGTCAGGTTGCTGACCCGTGGCAGTCACCGGCGGTTCTTCTAACCCCAGATCAAGCGTCACGGTGGGTGTCTGGTTCAGCCATTCAATGGCCGAAAGCGGCGGGTTGTCTTGTGCTCTAGCCGCCGGAACACCCCAGGTTGCAACCGCACCCAGCGCGCAGAGCAAAAGGGCGTTTTTAGCTGCCATCTGCAGGTGTCAGCGTCACGGGAACGCGAATCTCTTGTTGGGGCGCCGAGAAATCGGCGCCCAGGATCGGTCCGACATAAGCATAGGCCACAAGACCCAGCCCCGCCAAAACCACGAGGATCATCAAAAAAATGAAGAGTTTGCGCATGCTTATCCCCAGCAACTGCTCTTGTTCTGCCTGTTGTTTTTTCCAACTTATAACTGGCCTTTTGCGCAAGATCACGTCATTCAATGGCCAAAGTTGAATTTTGGGCAAGGCTCAGCCGATTTTGGCTGATGCACGACGGGGCGCATGGCATTTACGCTAAAAAAGACGGTTGTTCTCATTGGCATGATGGGTGCGGGCAAGACAGCTGTTGGCCGGGCGCTGGCCGCACGGTTGGGCGCGTCCTTTCTGGATTCTGATGCCGAGATCGTCAAAGCCGCAAACATGAGTATTGCCGAGATATTCCAACGTGATGGAGAGCCGTTCTTTCGCCGCAAAGAAGCACAGGTGATCGAACGTCTGTTGGATGAAGAGCGCGGTATCCTGTCGACAGGCGGCGGCGCTTATCTGGCCGACGGCAATCGCAGCATGATCTCTGAAAAGGGTGTTGCGGTCTGGCTGGATGTGGACCTCGAGCTGTTGTGGAACCGCGTTAAGCACAAGGACACACGGCCCTTGCTGCGCACCGATAACCCCAAGGCCACGCTCACTGAGATCTACAATCAACGTGTTCCGATCTATACCTTGGCGGACCTTTCGGTCAAAGCAGATGCCGCGTTCTCAATCGAAGATATGGCCGGACAGGTGATCGACGTTCTTTTGACACGACCAGATGTTCTGGAGACCAACACATGAGTGAAACTGTCCACGTTGGCTTGGGTGATCGCGCCTATGACATCCATATCGGTCCGGGTCTTCTGGCCCAGGCCGGGGCCTTGATCGCACCGATGTTGGCGCGTCCACAGGTCCGGGTTGTTACGGACGAGAATGTGGCGCCCTTGCATCTGGAGAGCCTGAGAGACGGGTTGGCCGCTGCCGGGATCACTATGGAAGCCTTGGTCTTGCCCGCGGGTGAGAGCACAAAAAGCTGGCCGCACTTTGAACGCACGGTCGAATGGTTGCTTGCCGAAAAGGTCGAGCGGCGCGACCTGGTTGTGGCGCTTGGGGGCGGGGTCATTGGCGATCTGACCGGCTTTGCCGCGGCTGTGCTGCGACGCGGTGTTGGTTTTGTGCAAATCCCAACCTCGCTCTTGGCGCAGGTTGACAGTTCGGTCGGCGGCAAAACCGGGATCAATGCCCCGCAAGGCAAGAACCTCATAGGCGCCTTTCACCAACCTTCGCTGGTTTTGGCCGATATTGACGTTCTGGGTACGCTAAAACCACGTGATTTTCTGGCTGGTTATGGCGAAGTGGTGAAATACGGCTTGCTCGGAGATTCTGAATTCTTTGAGTGGCTTGAAGGGCAGGGCCCGGCACTTGCGGCTGGCGACGAGGCGGCGCGTATCGCCGCCGTCAAACGCTCTTGCGAGATGAAAGCCGAGATTGTGGCCCGCGATGAGACAGAGCAAGGGGACCGAGCGCTTTTGAACCTTGGTCATACGTTCTGCCACGCGCTTGAGGCCGCCACGGGATTCGGTGACAGACTATTGCACGGCGAGGGCGTGGCAATCGGTTGCGCGCTGGCATTTGAGTTGAGCTATCGCTTGGGCCTGTGTTCGCAAGAAGATCCCAGCCGCGTGCGCCAACATCTTGCCGAAATGGGTATGAAGGTCGACCTCAAGGACATTCCTGGCGACCTGCCTGATGCCCAAGCGCTTTTGGACCTTATGGCGCAAGACAAGAAAGTCATCGATGGCCAGCTGCGCTTTATTCTGGCGCGCGGTATCGGACAGGCCTTTGTCACGTCGGATGTGCCCAAAGACGCGGTCCTGAAGCTATTGCAGGATGAGCTGAAACGACGGGTTTGAGCAAAGGAAAGCCACGAATGGCTTCCTGATCTGTGCAAACCCAAACAGAAACGCAGCGAAGTCTCTGGCTTTTACTCAGGTTTTGGCGGCGTGCTGCACCAGTCTCAGGCATATCCGTGTTGAGACGGCCATGTCCTGTACACTGATCCACTCTAGCGGTCCGTGAATTTCCTGCATGCCCGTAAATAGGTTGGGGCAGGGCACACCCAATTCGGTTAGCCGAGACCCGTCCGTGCCACCGCGGATGATGTCCACTTTAGGCTTGACCCCTTCGGCCTCAAAGGCGGTTTTGGCGATATCGACGGGGGTCATGTCATTCTCAAGCCAATAGCGCATATTGCGGTATTGTTTGGAAATATCACAGGTCACTACTGCGCCAGGAAATGCAGATTCAGCCGCCGCGCAGGCCGCATTCAAACGGTCCCCTTGGGCTGCCAGCCCGTCCAATTCGAAATCACGCAAAAGAACCCGCAATTCAGCGTCAGATGATCCGCCTTCCATCGCATAGACATGCGCAAATCCCTCGCGGCCCGAGGTGGTTTCGGGCGTTTGGCCATCTACGTTCATGCGTGCCACAATATCGGCGGCCACATGCAGCGCGTTCACCAGCTTGTCCTTGGCATACCCGGGATGTGCCGAAACACCGGTGACTTTGACGATGGCGCCATCAGCCGAAAAGCTCTCATATTCGAGGCTGCCCACGCGCGAACTGTCCAAGGTATAGGCAAAATCGACGCCCATATCCGCAGGCAGCCGGTCATCCACACCGCGCCCAATTTCTTCATCCGGGGTAAAGGCCAAACGGATACGCCCGTGGGTCATCCCGGGCGTCGACAAAAGGTGTTCCGCCATGGTCATGATGATCGCAACACCGGACTTGTCGTCCGCGCCCAGCAAAGTCAGTCCCGAGGCCGTGATGATGTCATCGCCGGCCTTGCTGGCCAGATAAGGCAGGTTTTTGGGGCTCAGCACCAGATCGGGGGCATCAGGAAAGGTGATGTCCTGACCATCCCATTTGCGAAAGACACGCGGTTTTACATCTGTCGCATTGAACTGCGGGGCCGTATCCACATGCGCGCAAAACCCGATGTCTGGCGCAGTGTCGGACGTGGCGGGTACAGTTGCCAGAACCGCGCCATACTCAGTCAGTTCAATGTCGCTGGCACCCATATGCTCTAATTCGGCCATGAGGTGGCGCTGCATGTCCAGCTGAATGGCTGTACTGGGTTGCGTAGGGGACATCTCATCGCTTTGGCTGTCGATTGCACAATAGGCAACGAGCCGCGCTTCAAGAGCGCGGTCAAAGTCGGGAAAATCTGTCATCGGTAAGGTCCGGCTTAGAACGGGATTTCGTCATCAAGGTCGCGGGAAGGCGCATTGCCACCACCCTGACCGCCACTGGGCTGGCCGCCACCCTGATCGTAACCGCCGCCATAACCGCCTTGTTCGTAGCCGCCACCTTGACCACCACCGCCAAAGCCGCCGCCGTCACCACCGCCGCTGCGGCCGTCCAGCATTACCAGCGTGCCGCCAAAGCCCTGCAGGACGACTTCGGTTGAATAGCGGTCATTGCCGGACTGGTCTTGCCATTTGCGGGTCTGCAGCTGACCTTCGATGTAAACCTTGGACCCTTTGCGCAGGTACTGCTCGGCCACGCGGACCAGACCTTCCTGAAAGATTGCAACGCGGTGCCATTCGGTCCGTTCACGGCGTTCACCGGTGTTGCGGTCTTTCCAGGTTTCCGAGGTTGCAACACTGATGTTGCAGACCTTGCCGCCGTTCTGGAACGTGCGCACATCGGGATCATTTCCTAGATTGCCCACCAGAATGACTTTGTTCACCGATCCGGTCATGTGCCCGCTCCTTCAGAATCTTGTGTTGTTCGGCTCAGCATAGACCATCTGAACAAGGTTAGAACAAGGTTAATGGGGTCACTTTGGCAAGAAAAATGCTTCAAGGCGTCGGCAAATTTCAGCGCTTTCACGGAATACAGTGATTCAGGAAACTGGAAATTGGGAAAACTTTGGGTATATAGTCCCGCAACATCTACGGTGGGGCCGGGCATGATGAACAAAATTGAGGCTGTCAGAGGCAGTACGCGCACAGTGTTTTGCGTTGTTTTGGCATCCCTGTGCCTGTCAGGGCCCGTAGTGGCGCAGGTCTTTAAGTCCAAGTCCGCGTCGGCCACGTTCCGCTCTCAGACCAAAGTTCTCGATACTCGGGCCAAGGACCAATATCGCTCGGCGGTGCGCTTGGAGCCGGTCAAGGTCTATACGCCGTCCAAATGGGGTGATGGCAGCTTTCAAGGCAAATACAATGGCCCTTATCTTGCGATGGCGCGCGAGGCGGCCTTGCGCAATGGTGTGCCTGTCGACATGTTCCTGAAGCTGGTCCAGCAAGAATCTGGCTGGAACGCGACGGCTAAGTCTCACAAAGGCGCTTTGGGCCTTGCACAATTGATGCCCGAGACGGCCAGACACCTGAATGTCGATCCATTGGACCCCTATCAGAACCTTGATGGCGGCGCGCGGTATCTTGCCCGGCAATACAGCAGTTTTGGCTCATGGCGCCTGGCGCTGGCAGCGTATAACGCGGGTCCGCAGGCTGTGCGCAAATATGGCGGCGTGCCGCCCTACAAAGAAACTCAAAACTATGTTCGGGTGATCCTGGGCAGTTGATCTGCGTGGAGGTCACCCCAGAATTGTCATTGGTCAAGGGCGCCGCAGGGATGGCACGATAGATCTGTGCCAATCTGACCCGGAGCACCGCTGGTGAAACACGTTCTTGTCTTGACCCTGTCTTTAAACCTGATGAGCGCGTCTTTTGTGATGGCCGAGGGCGGGGATTGGTCGCTGGAAACTCTTGGCGAAGCTTTGTTTTTTGACACAGATCTATCAGCCAATGGCACATTGGCTTGCGCCAGCTGTCACGATCCGGAACGGGCATTTACCGATCCCCGCGAAACCGAAGTGGGTCGCGCTGTCTCCCTCGGCGACGATGATATCTCTTTGGGAGACCGCAATGCGCCAACTCTGACTTACGCCGCTCTGACGCCAGACTTTCGCCGCACGGAAAGCGGTAACTATGAAGGAGGATTTTTCCACGACGGGCGCGCGGCGTCGTTGGAAGAGCAAGCCGCAGGGCCGCCTTTGAACCCAATTGAAATGGCGATGCCAGACCGCGCCAGCATCGTTGATCGTCTGCAACGTAACCTCGATTATGTCGCCGCCTTCACCACCCTTTTTGACCCAGACATCTGGCGGGACCCGGACGCTGCGTTTGACGCCATGACCCAAGCGATTGCCGCCTTTGAGCGCACAGATGTATTTGCCCCGTTTGACTCAAAGTATGATCGGTTTCTGAAAGGTGAAATACGCCTCAGCGCACAAGAAGAGCGTGGCCGGATGTTGTTTTTTGATCCCGACAGGACAAACTGTAGCCTCTGTCATCAGGCACAGCTGCGCGCGGATGACCGCCGCGAAACCTTTACCAACTATGGCTACCACAACATCGGAACACCGGTGAATGTCGCGGTACGCGAAGCCACTGGGCAACCAGACAATTATGTCGATCGCGGGCTTTTGGAGCACCCCGACGTAGACCACCCGGCGCAAGCGGGACGGTTCAAAGTCCCAACGCTGCGCAATGTCGCGGTCACGGGGCCTTACATGCACAATGGCGTCTTTGAGGACCTAGAGACCGTGGTGCGTTTCTATCTGAAATACACAAGCTTTGAGAAGCACCGCCAAATCAATCCAGCCACCGGCATACGCTGGCGCATACCCGAAGTTCCCAAAACGCTGGCGGTCTCAGAACTCATAAAAGGTGAAGACCTGAGTGATACCGATGTCGATTCGCTTGTGGCCTTCATGAGAACGCTGACCGATGCCCGCTATGAGCATTTGTTAAGCGACTGACGGCCAGCGACAGGGCGAATGACCCAGAAAAACATCTGGACTCTGGCCGGTAAAGGTGGCGACATGAAATCAAAATCCAACTTCACTGGGAGCATCTGACATGAAACGAGTTCTGACGGCCGTCTGCGCGGCATTCGTAGCCACATCTGCTTCGGCTGGCGCCGAATGCAGTGTTGGTAAAACCCTGACCGACGGCGTTCTGACGATCGCGACCGGAAACCCGGCTTATTACCCTTGGGTGATGGACGATGCCCCTGAAAGCAAACAGGGATTTGAAGCCGCTGTGGCCTATGCGATTGCCAATGAAATGGGCTTTGACGACAGTGCAGTGACTTGGGTCCGGACATCTTTTGATGAAGCGATTCAGCCGGGTTCAAAGAACTTTGACTTTAACATGCAGCAATACTCGATCACTCCAGAACGCGAGGAAATGGTTGATTTTTCGCTCCCATACTATTCTTCACCAATGGCCATTCTCTCGACAAAGAGTATTGCTGAAAAGGTCGGAGACCCGGCTCCTGATGCGCTAAAGGATCTGATCTGGGGTGCGATGGCGGGCACGACGGGCGCGACCATGATCGACGATGTTGTCGGCCCGACAAAGTCGACACTGCTTTACAGCGACAACGCGGATGTCACGGCAGCCATGCAGGCGGGCCAGATCGATGCGGCCTTGTTCGATTTGCCAACAGCGCTGTACCTGTCTGCTGTTGTTGTGAACGATGGGGCATTGCTGGGCCAGTTTCCTGCCGATCGATCGCAGAACCCGGATCAGTTCGGGGCGCTGATGGAGGATGGCAACCCAATCAAAGCCTGCGTAGATGAGGCGATCCAAGCGCTGACAGACTCGGGCAAACTGGCGGAACTCGAAGCCGAATGGCTGGAAGCCGCGACCGGCGTACCTGTTATCAAGTAATCCGGGACCGCGATCAGAATGACTGAAACGATCAAACCGCCCGCACCGCAGGGTAAGCGGGCGGCTTACGAGGCCGCGTTGCGCAAACGCTCTATGCGGATTGCGGCGCTTTCGACCTTGGCCGTTGTGGCCGCCATCGTCATTCTGGTGCCACTGGCACCAGGGTGGGAGGCGGTCAAGCGCAGCTTTTTCAATGGTGGTGTTTTTGCCAAGACGTTTCCAGGGCTTCTAAATGCGTTTCTTCTGGATATTGCGATTTTTGCGTGGTCGCTGCCACTGATCGCCCTGTTAGGGCTGGCGGTCGCGATTTGCCGGGATATTCAGCGACCGGCTTTATACCCTCTGCGACTATTCGCAACCATCTATACGGATGTGTTTCGCGGGCTTCCTGTGATCCTCGTGATCTACCTCATTGGGTTTGGTATTCCCGGTTTGGGACTGCCGCGACCCTGGAATTCACCCTATATCTGGGGCTCGCTGGCGCTGATCCTGGTCTATGCGGCCTATGTAGCCGAAGTTATCCGATCCGGCATTGAATCGATCCACAAAAGCCAGCGGTCTGCAGCCCTGTCGCTGGGGTTAACGACGTCAGACACAATGCGGTTTGTGATCCTGCCGCAAGCACTGCGCAACGTGGTGCCAGCAAATATGAACCTTGTCGTGGCGTTGCAAAAAGACGTGGCGCTATTGTCCTTTGTTGGACCGGTAGAGATCTTCCGTCAGGCCGGTGTCTACAAATCGCTTTATGCCAATTTCACACCGTATGTTGGTGCGGCGCTGATCTTTCTGGCCATCACGATTCCGGCGACAAGATACGCCGATTACCTGATGCACAAGCGTCGGAGGCTGGAACAATGACACCGCTATTGCGCATGACCAACGTTCAGAAAGCCTTTGGGGACAATCACGTGCTGAAAGGTATTGATCTGGATGTCGCCAAGGGCGAGATGGTTTGTCTGATCGGAGCATCCGGATCAGGCAAGTCGACCCTGTTGCGAACCATCAACCTGCTGGAGCCAATTGACGACGGAGAAATCCTGTTGGATGGCGTCGATATCTCCGAACCGGGACTGGACCCGCAACCAGTTCGCAAGCGTATTGGACTTGTGTTTCAGTCGTACAACTTGTTCCCGCATATGAGCGCGACGGACAATGTGATGCTGGCCCCGCGCCGGCTAAAGGGCCTTAGCAAGGCGGAGCTTGAGGCGCCTGTCACCACACTTTTTGAACGCTTTGGGCTGGCCGATCGCATGGGGCATTACCCGGATCAATTGTCAGGTGGGCAGCAACAGCGCGTGGCCATCATCCGTGCGCTGGCCATGCAGCCCGAGGTCTTGCTGTTTGATGAGATTACGTCAGCGCTGGACCCGGAACTGGTCGCTGAGGTGCTGGACGTGCTGCGCGCGGTGCGGGCCGAAGGCATCACTATGATCTTCGCGACGCATGAAATGGGGTTCGCACGCGAACTGGCCGATAAAGTCTGTTTCCTGGACCGCGGTCGAATCCTTGAGGCTGGCACGCCGGACCAGCTGTTCGATGCGCCCAAAGAAGAGCGCACGCGTCAGTTCCTGTCTCAGGTTCTGTAAGAGCTTAGCGCCCCTCGGGGCCGTCGTAGGCCCGTTCCACCTTGGCAACGCGCAGCGTGTAATAGGAATACCATCTGTCTTTGCCCAGTTTCTGAGCCAAGAGGTGCTCCGAGACTTGTTTCCAGCCCATCAGGCTGTTCTCGTCTTCCCAATAGCTGATCGTGATGCCCAACCCGGCGGCATCGCGGGTTGTCTCGATCCCAAGGTAACCGGGTTGTTCCGCTGCCATGTCCACCATCTTGTCAGCCATGGCACCATAGCCATGATCGCCTTCGGTACGTTGGGCCGTGAAGATGACGGCGTAATAGGGCGGGTCGGGCATGGGGGCAAAGCGTGACATGAGGCGACGATAGCCGGGCGTCCAGAAAGAAGAAAGGGGCCCGAAGGCCCCAATCCCAAAAACAGGGTTTTATCCTGATTGTTACTCTGCAGCGATCTTGATGACCGGCTCCATCTTGGCGAGGATATCCTCGGCCAGATGGCATTTGACCTGGTGGCCGTCTGCCAGCGTTTTGACCGGTGGCACCTCTTGGTCGCACAGACCGCCCGGCACTTCGGACTTCCAGCGACACCGCGTCTGGAAGGGGCAGCCCGGAGGCGGCGACATGGCCGAAGGAATGTCACCTTCGAGAACGATGTGTGTTTTCTCAACCGAGGTGTCCGCGATGGGGACCGCAGACAGCAGCGCCTCGGTGTAGGGGTGATACGGGGGTGAGAACACCTGATCTGTGGTGCCCAACTCGACCACATGGCCCAGATACATCACCATCACCCGGTCCGAGAGATAGCGCACAATCGACAGGTCGTGGCTGATGAACAAAAGCGTGGTTTTCTCTTCACGCTGAATTTCCATCAACAGGTCGGTTACGGCCGCCTGAACAGACACGTCGAGCGCTGACACTGGCTCGTCCGCCACCACGATGCGTGCGCCACCTGCAAAGGCGCGCGCAATGCCGACGCGCTGTTTCTGACCACCCGAAAGTTGACGCGGCATGCGATCTGCAAACTCGCGCGGCAGCTTTACCAGATCGAGCAGTTCTAGCATGCGGTTGCGCCGGTCGGCTTCGCTGTTGCCGATCTTAAAGATCTCCAGCGCGCGCATGATCTGGCGTCCCACCGTCATCGACGGATTCAGCGTATCAAATGGGTTTTGGAAAACCATTTGAACGTCAGCGACGGTTTGGGTGTCGCGGTCTTCGATCGAAGTTTGCTCGATATTCTTGCCATCCAAGAGGATTTCCCCTTCGGTGGCGGTCTCGAGCCCCATCAGAACCTTGGCGAATGTCGACTTACCGCAGCCAGACTCGCCCACAATGGCAAGCGTCTCGGACTCGCGGGCCTCAAACGAAAGCGTTTCGTTGGCTTTGACCACTTTTTTGTCGCCGCCACCAAAGAGCGCGTTGGCTGCAACCTCATAGTATTTCTTGAGGTTGTCCATTTTGAGGACGACCTTGCCAATTTCGCCTTTTTCTTTGACTTCGGCAGCCACGATTGGGGCGTTCCAATCGATCTCTTCCAACTTCAGGCACCGGGTTGAGTGGCGTTCGTACCCTTGGACGTTGACCATAGGGATTTCACCGGCATCGCAGCGGCCTTCTTCGAAGTAATCGCAGCGTGGACCAAAGTTACAACCGTTGGGCCGTTCGTGAGGCAGCGGGAAGTTGCCCGGAATGGCCACCAGCGGACGGGCGTTCTTGTCAGCGCCGGGCAGGGGGATCGACCGGAACAGCGCCTGTGTATAGGGGTGCTGCATGTTGTCGAACACGTCTTCGATACTGCCGCGCTCAACCGCCTCTCCTGAGTACATCACGCAGAGCCGGTCACAGGTTTCCAGAACCAGACCAAGGTTGTGTGAGATGAACAACATGGACGTGCCGTATTTCTTGCCCAGATCTTTTACCAGCTCGACCACGGCGGCCTCAACTGTCACGTCAAGTGCGGTGGTCGGTTCATCCAAAATCAACAGCGACGGTTTGGACATCAGCGCCATCGCGATCACGATCCGCTGTTGTTGGCCACCCGAAAGCTGGTGTGGGAATGAGTTCAGCATGCGCTCGGGGTCGGGCAGACGCACGTCCGTGACCACTTCAAGTGCGCGAGCATAAGCCTCTTTCTCGTCCACACCTTCGTGGATCATAGGCACTTCCATCAACTGTTTGCCGATCTTCATGGCTGGGTTCAGTGAGGCCATCGGCTCTTGATAGATCATGGCGATCTCGTTGCCACGGATGTCGCGCAACTCTTCATCGGACATCTCGGCCAGATCGCGCCCCTTGAACTTGATCGTTCCGCCAACGATGCGACCGTTCTTGCCAAGGTCTTGCATGACGCCCAGCGCCACGGTGGATTTACCACATCCGGATTCACCGACCAGACCCACGGCCTCGCCCGGTTGTACACGGACCGAAAAGTCCATCACCGCGGGAATTTCGCGCAGGCGGGTAAAGAATGAAATCGACAGCTTGTCGATCTCAAGGATCGGGCCGTCATAATCACCTAGTTTACTCATTGTTCAGTCTCCCTGTTGGAGCTCTGGGGGCTTGGCCCCGTTATTCTTTATCTCGGGTCAAATACGTTGAGCGACCGGGGGGCTGGCCCCCGGTCTTCATTGTATTAATCCCGCAGGCTTTCCTCACGCAGACCATCCGCCAAGAGGTTGAGGCCCAGAACCAGGCTCAACAAGGCAAAGGCAGGGACCAGAGCAGGGTGCGGATAGATCGACAACAGCTTGCGCCCGTCGTTGATCGTCGTTCCCCAGTCCGGGCTTTCCGGCGGCAGGCCAAGGCCGAAGAATCCCAAGGTGCCAAGAAGGATGGTGGTATAGCCAACCCGCAGACAGAAATCGACGATCAGTGGACCGCGTGCGTTGGGCAGGATCTCCCAAAGCATGATGTACCAAGGACCTTCTCCGCGGGTCTGCGCCGCCGCCACATAATCGCGGGTCTGGATGTCCAAGACGAGGCCCCGCACGATCCTGAACACGGTGGGCGAGTTCACAAAGACCACCGAGACGAACACCACGAGGATGCCGCTGGAAATGTTGAACAGGTCCATGGATTCCGGCAACACATTGATGACTGTTCCGGGTGCTGAGATGGCCGAAAGATACAACCAAACCGCCAGAACCAGTATCCCCGCCAGCAGCGGCGTGCGCAGCGACGGTCGTGTGTAAAAGCGAGAGTTGATCAGAACCGTCAGGAACACGATCGGGAAGCAGAACAGAACCATTGCCATGTAATGCGGGATACCTGTCGCCACGATCTCAGGTGTCACCAAAAGGTAGAACAACAGGATCACCGGGAAGGCAAGGATCAGGTTCGCAAGGAAGGACAGGAAAGTATCCAGCTTGCCGCCGAAATAACCCGCCGGCAGGCCCAGAGTGATGCCGCCCATAAAGGCAAACAGCGTTGCAAAGGGCGCAATCACGATCACGATGACCGATCCATTCACCATCCGGCTAAAGACGTCGCGCGCAAGGTTGTCACCACCTAAGAGATACCAACAACCTGTGCCGCAGGTTTCAGGATCCACACCGCGAATGGGCGTGCCAGGCAATTTGTTCTTCATGCCCGAGACCTGCGTCAGCGCGTCACCGGTGCTGATCATGTTGAACACGCCGACAAAGATCGCCGTGTAGACCCAAAACATCACGAAGGCAAAGCCGATCATCCCGATCATCGAGTCAAACAATTTGCCGTACAGTCCCAGCCGCCGCTTGTAGACAGTCGAGAGTGTGAAGGTCACAAAAAGCGCGATCCAGACCGGCGCAAACCGAGCTGAGATGGCGCCGATGATCCCAGCCTTGCCAAAGGGCATCACCATGCCTGCGGCAAGGTAGATTAGGACTAGGACGATGAGTGCGAGCAGCAGATACTTTGCTGCCATGTCGGCGTATTCTTTGGGGCCAACCGCTACGGTTCCGGCCATGACCGCGCCGACAGCGGCAGGTTTGAACACGAACGAGGCAACAATCTGCGCGACAACCGCAAGGATGAACGCGTAGGCCACGTAAGTGAATATCGGGTTGAGAAATGGGCCAAGGGCACCAGTCCAGGTCAATTGTTCCATGAGTCTGGTCCTCCTTATGAAATGCGGATGCGTGGGTTCAGATAAACATAGCCGATATCCGAGATCAGCTGAGTCACCAGAACGACGACGACCGAGACCACCGAGACCGCAAGAAGCATCTCGATATCATTGTTGCCCGCGGCGTTCACAAGCTGCCAGCCAAAGCCAGAGTATGAGAACAGCGTTTCCACGATCACCACGCCGTTGAGCAGCCAGGGAAACTGCAGCATGATAACGGTGAAGGGCGCGATCAGCGCATTTCGCAGCGCGTGTTTCATCACGATGTTGCGGAAGCTAACGCCTTTGAGGCGGGCAGTTCGAATGTACTGTGCGGTCATGACCTCAGCCATCGAAGCGCGCGTCATACGGGCGATATACCCCATGCCATAAAGCGCAACGGTCAGAACGGGCAGGGTAAAGTTCTGCAACGTCACATTGTCCATTGCAGTCTTGGCAGAGCCTTTGAACAGGGCCTTGCCCTCGATCAACCCCCAATCATGGAGGATGGGTCCGAGACCAAATCTTGTTGAGGCCAGCAACGCAATGAAGATAACACCCGAGACATATTCGGGCGTCGCGGTAGAGGCGATCGACACGGTCGAAAGCGTACGGTCTGTACGGCTACCTTCATTCATGCCTGCCAGAACACCAATGATCAGCGCTGAGGGGACCATAACGACCATCACCCAGAACATCAGCTTGCCAGTGTTGGCCAGACGTTTGCCAAGGGTTTCACCGACAGGCGCCTTGGACACAGTCGACCAACCCCAATCACCTTGCAAAATACCGCAATAATTTGGGGTGTCTTCTGCTGACACACCGGGGCGGACGCATTTGCCCAGAACAGTGCCGTCTTCTTTGACCAGCTTAAAGCCGGGCAAGACGCCCAGCCATTGCAAGTATTTAACCGGTGTTGGCTGCAAATATCCGCGATCAACAAGATAGCTTTCCACGGCCTCTTCCGACATGCGGAAGTTACCTTGGGTCTTTGCCAGTTTTTCGAGGTTTGGATAGAGGTTGGTCATAAAGAACACGATGAAGGTCAGGCAAATTGCCGTGACGATCATCATTCCGACCCTTCTAAGAATAAACAGTCCCATGAATTTCCCTGTTGGTCTGTTTCGATAGCCCCATGCGGTCTCCCCCACAGGCATGAAAGCCGCCCACATTGGGGCGGCGTGTCAGTTCGTCTAGGTCTTTTCTGAGGAACGTCGGGTAGATTTTTGCACCATTGACTCAGCCTTTGGTTGGGTTTGGAAAACCCACGTCAGCCCAATACTGGCCACAACGAAACAGCTTGCGAGTGCGAGCATGTATTTCCCCCTGATGTACGATCATCCTGCCAAATAGACCGGCGGCAACCGCTGTTATTCATTCTTTTGCCGGTGCAGAGCCCCAGCTTAGAAATTTTGTAACGGGCATTCGGCACGAGAAAGGGGTACACGTCAATGTTCTTGATCGGCAAATAATGGTCTAAAAGCGACATTGGGTCTGTCGGAACCCGACAATCTTACCCGGTCAGGCGATGTCGCGTGGGCTCGCTGCCTTACGGACCTGACTGGGTGACGCTCCAAAGTGCTGTTGGCTGAAGCGGGTGAAATATGCGGCACTTCCAAAGCCGAGACTATCGGCTATCTCATTGATTGGAATAGAAGTTTTGATCAGCATCATGCGAGCTTGATGCTGCACGACCTGGCTGAGCATATCTGCCGCAGTCAACCCTGAACTCTGACGGCATACACGGGTTAAATGGGTCGGCGTTATGTCCAGATCCCGCGCATAGTCCTGCATTGGGCGACCAGAAGAGTAAGTTTCGGCCAAAATATCCGCAAACCGCCGCACGATTCGCTCGGCAGAGGAGGCGCGGGGTGGGGCGCCATGCAGTTGCATCTGGCGACGCAGCCAGATTGAAACCAACGAGGCTATCGCTGTCAGCGATTCCGTCAGGTAGGTGCGGTTTTCATGAATTTCGCGTCGCAAGTCTTCTAGCAGTCCGGTCAGTTCAGCCTGCGCGAGGCCGTCTTGCAGCCGAAGTTGTTGTGTTCTGTCGGGCAACAGCACGCGCCCGTCGTTCGGAATAATCAGCGCCTGTCCCTGAATGTGGCGTCCGGTCTCGATCGCAAGCAGTTTTCCAGCCGGGATAAAAATTGCGTTGTGCGCGCCAAACCCACGGCGCAACCCATGCAACAGCAGCCGCCCCTGACCACGGGTGATCCACAAGAGAAGGTGATGATCGCGGAGATGCAGCTGTTCCAGTTGCCAGGTCCCGCTATGAGTCATCTGCGCCAGTGTCATGATGCGAATTTGGTTGTCATTAACCGCAGATACGGGCGCCGTCGGCGTCGCGGTGCTGGTCTGAGTGAGGTCCGATGCCGTCATTCCAATCCCTGTTGGCGCGGCAATCCCTGGACCGGGCCGGGTCATGAATGATGGAATATGTAAAGACTTCTCGGACATTGGCGCCCAGATATGCCAGCACGGTTCGGATTCGGCAAGGCAGGCGCAAGACGCAAGCGGAGGCTCGCCGAAAACTTCGTAAAGAAGTTCTGCGACGAAAAATGCTCTGAGCAAGGACAAGAAGACCAGACGACCGCAACAAAGATATTGCGAATCCAAAATGCATGATTTTTGATTCTTCTGGAAGGTAAGGGGGAATTTGCAAATGAAATCAAAGTGGGCAACCTGTCTGGCAGCTGCATCTTTCGCGCTCATCTCAAGCAGCGCCGTTGCGGACGACAGCGACAGTTCAAGCAGACGAAATGACGATTATTCTGCCACGATATGCAATGAAACCGGGGCAAGTGTCGATGTTGCTTACGCTTGGCGGGCCGGGGACACCGATGACAGCTGGACCATTGCCGGGTGGCGTAACATTCCCAATGGTGATTGCTCCAAACTGTTCAATGGCAATTTTGGGCGGTATTCCAGCGCAAAGTTTCTTTTTTATGCCGAGGACAACGACGGCTACTATTGGAGTGGAAACGATGACAGGAAGTTCTGCGTTCCGAACAACAAGTTCAAGCACATCCTGAGGGACAACTACACGTGCAAGGACGATGAAGAACTTGTGTCATTCGGACTAAAAGAGATTATGCGCGACAGGCCGGAATATACACTGACGCTGAAATAAACCCAGAATTGCGAACCGCGTGTATCTGGGTCGAGATGCAGCGCGCGACGGTGGTGGCGTTCTGGACGCGGATTGCTCAGAGCACATGCGGTTGGAATTTGTGCCAGGCCTTCATTCTTGCGCGGAACCATGTGCGTTGGCGCTTGGCGAACTGTCTCGTGGCGATGGTCGCAGCCTCGGCAGCTTCGTCAAGGGCCATGTCACCTTGAAGATGTGCAATCAGTTCTGGCGTACCAATGGCCTTGTTGGACAAGAGCGTCGGGTCCCATGTGTCTAGGTTGGCGCGGGCCTCGTCCAGCGCGCCCATATCGATCATCATTTGAAAGCGCCGCGCAATCCGGTCATTCAGCCAGTCTTTGTCGACGTCAAACAGGATCGGGACACAGTCTGAAAGAGGCAAAAGGGCAGGTGGAGTGTTGTCCTGCCACTCAGCCAGCGGGCGCCCTGTCGTGCGCAGCACCTCCCACGCCCTTTGAACGCGCATGGGGTTTTGCCGATCAATCCGGCTGGCCGTCTCTTGGTCAAGCTCTTCTAGTAGTGTGGCAAAACCTTCGTCACGCACGCGGGCATCGGCTTCGGAGCGAATGTGTGCAGGGGTGGGCGGAATGTCGGCCAATCCCTCAGTCAATGCCGCAAAGTAAAGACCGGTCCCACCAACGATGATCGGACGCGCCCCCTCAGTCAGCAGCGGAGCCACCTCGCGCAGCCAATGGCCTACGGAGTAGTCCGCGTCGCCGGGGATGTGTCCATAGAGCAGGTGAGGCGCGCGCGATTCGTCTTCGGCCGATGGCCGTGCGGTTAGCACACGCCAATTGTCATAAACCTGAATCGCGTCGGCATTCACAATCACGCCGCCCTGATCTTCGGCAATCTCTAAAGCCAGCGCGCTTTTTCCACTCGCAGTGGGGCCTGCGATCAACACCGGCTGCTCTGTCGCGATCTTTGGAAGGGCGCTCATGGCCTCATTTCCGGTATTTTCTGCATAGTGCTCGAATCGCGCATTGAACCTGACCCGGTTTTCCGACATTTTGCGCGCGATCCTAAATCCTTGCGAAGCCGGAGTGCAACATGACTGACGCGACCCCCGTGACCGACACCACCTACAAACGTGTGATGCTCAAGATTTCGGGGGAGGCGCTGATGGGAGATCAGGGTTTTGGTCTTAATCCGCCGACGGTTCAGCGCATCGCTGAAGAAGTGAAATCCGTGCATGACCTCGGTGTTGAGATTTGCATGGTCATCGGCGGTGGCAATATCTTCCGTGGTCTCAGCGGATCGGCACAGGGCATGGAGCGCACCACGGCAGATTACATGGGAATGCTCGCGACCGTGATGAACGCACTGGCGATGCAGTCGGCACTTGAGAGCATTGGGGTGTTCACACGTGTTATCTCGGCCATTCCAATGGATCAGGTTTGCGAGCCCTACATTCGTCGCCGCGCCGTGCGTCACCTTGAGAAACAGCGCGTGTGCATCTTTGCAGCAGGGACTGGTAACCCGTATTTCACGACGGACACCGCAGCAACACTGCGCGCCAATGAAATGGCCTGCGAGGCAATTTTCAAAGGCACCAAGGTTGATGGGGTTTATGACAAGGACCCGGTAAAGTTCGATGACGCCGTCCGCTACGATCATGTCAGCTATGATGATGTTCTGGCCAAGCGCCTGGGTGTAATGGATGCCAGCGCCATTGCTTTGGCGCGTGACAACAATCTACCGATTATTGTTTTTAGCCTGGATGAACCGGGTGGCTTCCGGGGTATTCTTGCTGGCAAGGGCACCTATACAAAGGTTGGCTGATCGCTTTAAACTAACCGAAATGATCCCGGCCATCTGGTCGCAAAACACAAGAGCAAACCCATGTCCGAAGATTTTGAACTTGATATTGATGACCTGACACGCCGGATGGATGGCGCCATGAATGCGCTAAAGACCGAATTTGCCTCGCTGCGGACGGGCCGCGCGTCTGCCAGTATGCTGGAACCTGTGATGGTCGAGGCTTATGGCCAGAAAACGCCAATCAACCAAGTTGGTACCGTCAACGTGCCAGAGCCGCGCATGGTGACGATCAACGTTTGGGACAAGTCTCTGGTCTCCGCCGTTGAAAAGGCGATTATGAACTCTGGCCTCGGGATTAACCCGCAAACCAACGGCACGATCGTGATGCTGCCCATTCCGGAACTGAACGAAGAACGCCGGACAGAATTGGCGCGTGTGGCTGCGCAATATGGCGAGCATGCCCGCGTTGCGATCCGCAACGTGCGCCGTGACGGTATGGATCAAATCAAGAAGGGCAAGACCGATGGTCACATGTCCGAGGACGATCAGAAAATCTGGGAATCCGAAGTACAGGATCTGACTGATACTTACATTAAGAATGTCGACGCTGCGCTTGAAAACAAGCAAGGCGAGATCATGCAGGTTTAATCGCGCGTATCGGAGGGTCCGAACGTGGGGTCTGAATTCCAAGAAACCGGCGGTCCACGCCATGTCGCCATCATCATGGATGGCAATGGACGTTGGGCGCAGGCCCGGAACCGGCCGCGTCTGTTTGGCCACCACGCCGGCGCTCGCCGTGTCCGGGAAATTGTTGAGGCATGCCCGGAAAATGGCGTCAAGTACCTGACAATATTCGCTTTTTCGACTGAAAACTGGAAGAGAACTCAAATCGAAGTGGCGGGATTGATGAGCTTGTTCCGGAGGTACATCTTCAAAGAAATGCAGGAATTCGTGCGCCGCAATGTTCGAGTACGGTTTATTGGCGACCGGGTGAAGCTGGACCAAAAACTGTGTAGCCTAATGGATGAAGCCGAAGAGCTGACCAGCCATTGCACGGGAACCAACCTAACCGTTGCGCTAAACTACGGCAGCCGGGACGAGGTTGCCCGCGCCACCAAGCGGTTGGCCCGTGACGTGGCAGATGGCAAGCTGCGTCCCGAGGACGTAAATGAAGAAACCCTGCCAAAATACCTCGATACGCGCGTGCTGCCCGACCCAGATCTGGTGATCCGCACAAGCGGAGAGGCACGCATTTCGAATTTTCTATTATGGCAATCGGCCTATGCCGAGTATGAATTCGTTGAAACCTTGTGGCCTGATTTCTCAGCTGAAGAATTTCATCGGTTGCTTGTATCTTTTGGCAGTCGTGATCGCCGGTTTGGCGGGATCAAAGCATGAGCGCAGTTTCCGAGAAATGGGCCGATCTCGGGCCGCGTATTCTGTCGGCCATTGTTATGGTGGCAATCGGTGCCGTTGAGGTTTGGCTGGGTGGCTATTGGTTCCATGCCCTTGTCGCTGCAGTTGGCGGTGGCATGATCTGGGAACTCACCCGGATGATGACATCTCCGAGCTCGCGGTTGCCCATTCCAATGGGGGTATTGAGTGCAGTTGTCCTGTTTATTGGACCTGAAATGCCGCACCAAGCGATGCTGCCAGTTCTGTTGGCACCTGCAATAGTTGGCGCGACCCAAATCGAAAAAGATCGTTTAATATATGGCGCTTATGCCGTTACCTTGATGCTGGCGTGCACGGGTTTGATGTTGCTTCGCGACTTCAATGGCATTCGCCTGATTGTTTGGCTGGTACTGGTTGTGATCGCGACGGATGTCGCCGGGTACTTCGTCGGCCGCATCGTTGGTGGTCCAAAGTTCTGGCCCAAGGTCAGCCCTAAGAAAACCTGGTCGGGCACGGTTGGGGGCTGGGTGGCCGCCGCAGCAGTTGGTGCGTTTTTTGGCAGTTGGCCTTTGATCCTTGTCAGCGTGGCCACGGCCTTCTTCTCGCAAATGGGGGACGCGGCTGAAAGCGCCATCAAACGGCGTACCGGCGTCAAAGACTCATCTCATCTGATCCCGGGTCATGGTGGATTGCTGGACCGGTTCGACGCTCTGATGGGGGCGGCCTTGTTTGTCATGCTGATGGGGGCCATTGTCGGGCTTCCGACAGGCCAGTAGATGCGCAAGGTTTCGATCTTTGGCGCGACCGGGTCTATCGGACAGAACACGATTGACCTGATTGACCGTGATCCTGATGCCTATGACGTCGTTGCACTGAGCGGCGGGCGCAATATCGCGCAACTGGCGGACGACGCAATCCGGCTAAAAGCCGAGGTTGCGGTCACCGCTCACGAAGACTTGTTCGAGGATTTGCGCGCGGCTTTGACTGGAAGCAGTGTCGAAGCTGCCGCAGGATCAAATGCCATAGATGACGCGGCAAGTCGCCCGGCTGACTGGGTGATGAGCGCGATTGTCGGTGCGGCAGGCCTGAAACCCGGGCTTTGTGCCCTGGAACAAGGCGCAACATTGGCGCTGGCCAACAAAGAGTCTCTGGTTACCGCAGGGGCCCTGATCATGGGTACAGCCCAAAAACACAACGCGCGTATTCTTCCAGTGGACAGTGAGCATTCGGCGGTTTTTCAGGGGCTGGTTGGCGAAGATTTCTCGAGTGTCGAGCGCATCATCATCACAGCCAGCGGCGGCGCGTTTCGCGACTGGAGCCTTGAAGATATGGCGCGTGCAACACCGGCACAGGCGTCATCTCATCCCAATTGGAACATGGGGCAGCGCATCACAATCGACAGCGCATCCATGTTTAATAAGGCACTTGAGTTAATTGAAACCAAAGAGTTTTTTGGGTGTCCGCATGACATGATTGAGGTTCTGGTGCATCCGGAATCGATGATCCACGCGTTGGTGGGGTTTAAGGACGGAGCGCTGATGGCACATGTCGGCCCTCCGGACATGCGCCACGCCATTGGATACGCGCTGCATTGGCCTGAACGCCGGGATCTGCCCGTTGAACGTCTGGATCTTGCCAAGATCGGCCAGATGCATTTCCGTGCGCCCGATCCTAAGCGTTATCCCGCTCTGCGGTTGGCTCATGAGGTCATGGAGGCGGACGGGCTGAGCGGTGCGGCCTTTAATGCGTCCAAGGAAATCGCTCTGGATGGTTTCCTTGAAGGGCGTATTGGGTTCCTTGATATGGCTGGCGTCGTTGAAGAGGTTTTGACGCGTCTTTGGGGCGGCGCATGTCATATTAATGCCGAAATGACCCTTGATACCGTGCACGAAACGGACCACATCGCCCGTCAGACGGCTGAAACGGTCATCGCAGAGCGGCAATAAGAGAGAACACACGTGGATATTTTTAGCCTGCTTTCCGGCTTTGGAAATACATTCTGGATCCTGATCGCCTTTGTTATCGCATTGTCGATCATTGTCGCGATCCATGAATACGGCCATTACATTGTCGGACGGTGGACAGGGATCGGAGCGGATGTGTTCTCATTGGGCTTTGGTCCGGTGCTCTATTCGCGGGTCGATAAACGCGGCACCAAATGGCAGATCGCCGCCATTCCGCTGGGCGGGTACGTCAAGTTCAAGGGCGACGCCAATGCTGCCTCGGGCAAGGACGGTGAGTCGATGTCGACCATGACCGACGAAGAACGCCGTCACACGATGCATGGCGCCCCCTTGTGGGCGCGTACAGCGACAGTTGCTGCGGGACCGATCTTTAACTTTATCCTGTCGATACTTGTGTTTGCCGCCGTCTTTATGAGTGAAGGCGAGGTGGGCGACAAATTGGTGGTTGGCGGAATGCATGGCCTTCCGCAGGCGCATGAGTTGTTGCCGGGCGACGAAATTCTATCGATTGCAGGGCTGGAAAACCCCGGCCTGGAAGATAGCGAAGGGTTTAGCGCCTTTGTGGACGCGATCCCGCTAGAGCAGCCTTTGGCGTTTAACGTCCAGCGCGGTTCTGATGTGTTGGACGTGAAGGGGCCTTACCCGTATCCGCCGATCGTTTTGTCTTTGTCACCGCGCTCAGCCGCTTATGAAATCGGGCTTGAGGTCGGCGATGTCATAACGTCCGTAAACGGGCAGGCTATTGTCGGTTTTTCTGAGCTGAAGGAAGCGGTTGAAACCGGCAATGGTGAAGTTCTGTTGCTGACCGTCTGGCGCATGGGAGAAGAGCTGGAGTTTGCCTTGGCGCCGCGGCGCGTGGATGAACCGCAAGCCGAAGGTGGGTTCAAAACCTCGTGGCGGATCGGGATCGGCGGCGGTTTGGCATTTGAGCCTGCGACCGAGACGTTGGGGCTTGGTAGCGCGTTGTATGGCGGGGTGGTTCAAACTAATCGGATTATCCAGGGATCAATCTCGGGCCTCTACCATATGATCACTGGCGCGATTTCGTCGTGCAACCTTTCAGGCCCGGTTGGGATCGCGCAAACGTCGGGTGCCATGGCCAGCCAGGGCGTGCAGAGCTTTATCTGGTTTATCGCGGTGCTCTCAGCAGCCATCGGAATGCTGAACCTGTTTCCAATCCCCATGCTGGATGGCGGCCACCTCGTGTTTTATGCCTACGAAGCGGTGGCAGGGCGTCCGCCCAGTGACGGTGTCGTACGGGTTCTGATGACGCTTGGACTTATGATCGTCATGAGCCTTATGGCGTTTGGTCTGCTCAACGATATCGTGCGCTGTTAGGCGCTTGGACAGTGTCCCGACAACAAGCTTTCATCTAGCTGCCCCATTCTTGCCATAATCTTTGGCTACTTCTTGGGAAAGCAATGAGAGAGTGGGACAGGACCCATGCACACAATTGAGCAAGGCTACAAAGCGATAAGTCTGTTGTTGGATATCAACTGGGACCGCCTGTTGTTTCCCTCCGCGATCTTGGCGGGGTTGATGTTAGCGGCTTACGTCGGCTCGCGCGGACTGTTCTGAACAAACCCGTGATCCACGGTGATGAGTGACCCGTTTTGCTTTTGCAGGCGGGTCCTTTCACGTTTGTGGATAAGCCTGTGGATAACTCATCAGACCGGATAGACTCTTTGCCATTTTGACAACTCAGCTCAGACTCGTTAGTCACATCTCAACAGGGATGTCACACAGGATCTGGGGTATGAGCAACCATAAGAGGGCAGTGACGCAAGCAGCGGTCCGCGACGAGACCGGAATGCGGCGCTTTATTATTGCAATTTTCTTTTTAATTTCAGCGGCTTTGGTTGTGTTGCCGAGCCTGGCCGCTGCGCAGCAATACACGTTCAATTCCATCAAGGTTGAAGGAAACCAGAGGATCGAATCCACTGCGATCCGCACCTATGCAGGAATCGATACCGGACAAACGGTTAGCGCAGGCCAACTAAATGCCGCCTACCAGCGGGTTTTGGAGAGTGGCCTTTTTGAAACGGTTGAACTGACACCGCGTGGTAATCAACTGACCATCAAAGTCGTAGAATACCCCACTATCAACCGGATCAGTATCGAGGGTAACGCGCGCCTCAAGGATGACGCTCTGGAACCGTTTCTAGAGTCAAAGCCGCGCCAAGTTTTGAACCCCACCGTCGCCGAACGAGATGCGGCGACCATCGCCGAAGCCTATGCTCAGGCTGGTCGACTTGCGGCGCGGGTGACACCACGCATCATCCGGCGCAGTGACAACCGGGCTGACCTGGTTTTCGAAGTTTTCGAGGGCGATACAACTGAAGTTGAGCGCATTAGTTTTGTCGGCAACCAAGCCTATTCTGATCGCAGATTGCGCCGGATCGTCGATTCTAAACAAGCTGGGCTTTTGAGGGCTGTCATCCGTCAAGATACGTTTGTTGCTGATCGCATTGAGTTCGACAAACAGGTCCTTCGTGACTTCTATCTGTCGCGAGGTTATGTCGATTTCCGCACGACGGGTGTTAACGCAGAACTGTCTCGCGAACGTGATGGGTATTTCTTGACGTTCAACGTTCAGGAAGGTCAGCAGTTTAGCTTTGGTGAAATCACCGTCCGCAGCGAAATTGATTCAATTGACGCGGCCAAGTATTTAGACGAACTGAAAATCAAACCTGGTGTGGTTTACTCGCCATTGCTTGTTGAAAGTTCAATTACACGGCTTGAAAAACTGGCGCTGCGGCAGGGGCAGGACTTTGTTCGTGTTGACCCGATCATTACGCGAAATGAGCGGGAGCTAACGCTTGACGTCGAATTTGCGCTTGTTCGCGGACCACGAATTTTTGTTGAACGGATTGACGTCGAGGGCAACACTGCAACGCTGGACAAGGTGATCCGCAATCAGTTCCGGATTGCGGAAGGTGATCCGTTTAATCCACGGGAAATCCGCGAAAGTGCCGAACGCATCCGAGCCCTGAATTTCTTCGAAACAGCCGAGGTCAATGCCCGCGAAGGGTCCACGCCTGATCAGGTTGTTGTCGACGTCGACGTTGTCGAGAAACCGACCGGATCACTGAAATTTGGTGGTACGTATTCGACTGACTTTGGGATCGGTTTGGTTGTCTCCTTTGACGAGCGGAACTTCCTTGGGCGGGGACAATCCCTTGGTCTTGGCTTTTCAACTGCTGCTGAGGAAAACGACTATCGTTTCTCCTTCTACGAGCCGTCGTTCTTGGGGCGTGATCTTCGCGCCGGATTCGCTTTGCGTTACGTAGATCGAGAGCCCGATCAGGTGCGTTGGACCAATACAGTTGGCGAATTCCGCCCGTCTCTGCAGTTCCCGGTTAGCGAGTACGGCCGGTTGGGACTGCGATACACCGGAAAGAACAATAAGATGAAACTGGATTCAGTGTCATCGATCCCCGGTTCGGTCATTGATCAGGAAGCCGCTGTTGGCAGCGTCTGGCAGAGCTCGGTTGGGTACACCTACAGTTACGATACACGTGGTGTTGGCCTAGACCCCAATAGCGGTGTGCGATTGCAGTTCTCGCAGGATTTTGGCGGCTTGGGCGGCGATTATGAGTTCATCTCAACGACCGCATTGGTGTCTGCCGAAACCAAAGTTCTTCAGGAAGAAGTTACACTGCGTGCCACATTTGAGGGTGGGGCCTTGTACTCGCCCAACAATGACAGCCGCTCGACTGACCGCTTCTTCCTAAGCTCGCGCCAACTTCGTGGTTTTGAACCGTTTGGCGTCGGCCCACGCGAATATGACGGTGGCACTTTGCAGAATGATCCCTTAGGCGGCACTTATTACGCCGTTGCCCGTTTTGAGGCGGAATTCCCCTTGGGATTGCCGACAGAACTTGGGATAAATGGTGGTTTGTTTTATGACGTCGGCACTGTTTGGGGTCTGGACGGCGGGACGTCCGGTGTCGGCACAATTCTTTACGAAGATATGAGTTTGCGGCACGTGATCGGATTTTCGCTCTTCTGGGATACGGTTATTGGTCCTTTGCGTTTCAACTTCACTAAGGCGCTTCAAAAAGAAGAGTTTGATGAGGAACGCAATTTCGACTTTACGATCTCTGCTGAATTCTGATTGCTGTGGCGATGTGTTTGAAAGGGTTTCTTCGCATCGCCATTTTGCTGGTGGCTTTTGCGTCACCAGCATTAAGTCAGTCACAATCCCAGTCAGGAGCGTTACCGCAAAGCCCGATCCTAGCGGTTGATTCAGAACGGCTGTTTTCAGAGTCTGACTTTGGTCAGCGGGTCGCCCGGGATATAGAGGCCGAGCAGTCGGTGTTGCTTGCAGAAAACCGGCGCATCGAATCTGAATTGACCACCGAAGAAAAGCGTCTCACAGATTTACGCAAAGACATGTCATCTGAGGATTTTCAGGCTATTGCTGATGCCTTTGATGCGCGTGTGCAAGATATTCGACGCGAACAGGATGCCAAGGGTCGGGCCATCACTGAAATGCGGGACCGTCAGCAAGCGGTGTTCATTCAGGCGGCGCGGCCGATCTTGATTGAACTGATGCGCGAGGCTGGGGCAGGTATGATTATTGAGCGCCGGACCATACTTGTATCGACTGATGCGGTCGATATTACCGAGCAAGCCATTGAGCGATTGAACCGAGCAATTGGCGACGGCAGCCGAGACGCGGGCGACCAATAGGCTGCGTGCTTGCTCATCCCGGCATGGATTGCTAGGGCTAGGTACAAACTGAACGTTCACGATCCACCGGGAGACCCTAATGTCCGACACTTTGCAAAACGCTGATATTGGCTTGATCCAACGGATTATTCCGCATCGTTATCCGTTCCTATTGGTGGACAAAGTGATTGATATCGATGGCTACAAGTCGGCGACCGGCATCAAGAACGTCACCATGAACGAACCACATTTTCAGGGGCACTTCCCAGGCAAACCAATCATGCCAGGCGTCACCATTGCCGAAGCGATGGCCCAGACTGCTGCCGTAATGGTGGGGGTTGCAATGGGCATGGAAGACAAAGAGTTGCTTGTCTATTTCATGTCGATCGACAAGTGTAAGTTCCGTCGCATGGTAGTGCCGGGAGATGTGTTGGAAATGCGCCTTGAAACGATGCGTGGAAAACCGGGTGGCAAAGTTTGGAAGTTTTCTGGCGTGGCGACTGTCGATGGTGAAATGGCATGCGAATGCGAGTTCACGGCGATGATGGACCTCCCCAAGGAGTAACGCGCATGGCCATTTCTCCACAGGCGCAGATTCACCCTAGCGCGGTCATAGAGGACGGTGCACAAATCAGCGCGGATGTCGTCGTTGGGCCGTTCTGTGTAGTCGGGCCTCGTGTTGTGCTCGAGCGCGGAGTCGTGCTCAAATCCCACGTGGTGGTCAGCGGTGGTACACGGATCGGCGAAGAGACCGAGATCTTTCCCTTTTCCGTCATTGGCGAAATTCCACAGGACCTCAAGTTCAAGGGCGAAGAGACCCGGCTTGAGATTGGCAAACGCAACCGCATCCGTGAGCATGTAACCATGAACACCGGCACCCAAGGTGGGGGTGCTGTGACCAGAATTGGGGACGACGGGCTTTACATGGCGGGCTGCCACATCGCCCACGATGCGCATGTGGGCAATCGGGTTGTGATCGTGAACTCGGTCGCCGTTGCCGGACACTGTGTGATCGAAGACGATGTCATAATCGGTGGCCTTTCAGGAATTCACCAATGGGTGCGGATCGGCAAAGGCGCCATTGTCGGGGCTCTGTCGATGGTTACCAACGACGTGATCCCACATGGATTGGTTCAGGGCCCAAGGGGAAAACTGGACGGCCTGAACCTCGTTGGATTGAAACGCCGGGGTGTAAGCCGCGAGGACATCACCGCCTTGCGGGCTGCGTTCCAGATGATGGCGCAGGGCGAGGGGGCCTTTCAGGAGCGCACCCGTCGCATGGGCGAAGAGTTCGACAGCGAATACGTGCAGGAAATCGTTGATTTTGTATTGGGCGAAACCGACCGTTCCTACCTGACACCGGGGTAAAGAAAACGATGCAGGATCTGGCCATTCTCTCGGGTGATGGGGCTTTGCCCGTCATGCTGGCCGCAGCGCATCCCGACGCTGTGCGCGTGGTGTTTCACGGGGTCGAGAACGCGATGGAGGCGCCTGTTGCCGAGCATCGCTTTGAAAAGCTCTCCAGCCTGTTTGACGATCTAAAGGCGCGCGGTGTCAGCCGTGTTGTTCTGGCGGGCGCCATGGCGCGCCCTGCTTTGGATCCGGGCCAACTTGATCCGTTCATGATGCAGCTTGCGCCGCGCCTGATGGCCGCGATGCAAGGTGGGGATGACGCCATTTTGCGCCTGATCATCGCCGTCTTTGAAGAGCAGGGGTTCATCGTCGTTGGCGCGCATGAGTTGTTGCCCGGCATGACTGTGCCCGACGGGGTATTTGCGGGCCCCGAGCCGACCGCTGACCACATGTCCGATGCCAGCCGGGCGGCAGATATCCTTTTGGCCCTGTCACCGCTGGATGTGGGGCAGGGCACTGTGGTGTCCAAAGGGCTGTGTCTGGGGATCGAAACCCTGCAAGGCACTGACGCGCTTTTGCGCTTTGTTGCCGAAACGCCCGCGCATTTGCGCCGTGGACCTGGCGGCGTGTTGGTCAAAGCCCCAAAGCGTGGACAGGACCTGCGCGTCGACATGCCCGTGGTCGGGCCAGACACGGTTCACAACGCGGCGGCTGCAGGGCTTGCCGGAATTGTGACATCTGCCGGTAAGGTTCTGATCGTCAATCACGATGCCACGCGTCAGGCCCTGGAAGAGACCGGTCTGTTTCTCATGGGCCGGGTGCTCTGATGCACGTCTTCCTGATCGCAGGCGAATTGTCGGGCGACAGGTTGGGCGCAGCCTTGATGGAGGGGCTTAAAACCCTGTGTCCTGAGGTGACGTTTTCTGGTGTTGGCGGCCCGTTGATGACGGCGCAAGGCCTGTCCAGCCTGTTCCCGATGGACGAGCTGAGCGTCATGGGCATTGCCGAGGTGCTGCCCAAGTACCGCCATCTCTTGAAGCGGATGCACCAGACGGCGGATGCGGTTCTGGAGCAAAAGCCGGACGTCTTGGTCACCATCGACAGCCCAGATTTCTGCCTGCGGGTCGCGCGCGAGGTAAAAAAGGCCAGTAGCCTCCGCACCGTGCACTACGTGGCGCCCTCGGTCTGGGCATGGCGTCCGAAACGGGCGCAAAAAATGTCACGTGGTGTGGATCAGGTGCTTGCCCTCTTACCGTTTGAGCCGCCCTTTATGGAGGCCGCGGGCATGCGCTGTGACTTTGTCGGGCATCCGGTGGTCAACGAACCTGTGGCCAGCGACGCCGAGGTCACAGCCTTTCGTGCAGACCATGGCATTGGTGACGCGCCCTTGTTGATCGCCTTGCCCGGATCTCGCCGTGCCGAGGTCTCGCGGCTGACACCAGCCTTTGGCGAGGTGGTCGCGCGAATGAAACAGGTCAAACCCGAATTGCAGGTTGTGTTGCCCGCAGCGGGGCCGGTCGCTGGGCTGGTGAAAGAGCTGACAGCAACTTGGCCGCATCCGCCGGTAATTCTTGATCCGGCTGGCCTGTCGGAAGAGGCCGCACTGGCCCGAAAACGGGCAGCGTTTCGGGCGGGCGACGTTGCGTTGGCGGCGTCGGGCACGGTGTCTTTGGAACTGGCTGCCAGCGACACGCCCATGGTCATCGCCTATGATATGAATTGGATGAGTTGGCAGATCATGAGCCGCATGGCGCTGATCGACACGGTCACGCTGGTCAATCTGGTGACCGACACGCGGGCAGTGCCAGAATTCCTCGGCCCGGCGTTTCAGCCAGAGGCGATTGCGCCTGCCTTGTTGGAAGTTCTCGACAATCCCGGCCCACAGCGCAGCGCGATGGCGTTGACGATGGAGTCGCTGGGCAAAGGTCAGGCAAATCCCGGATTGCGTGCCGCGCGCGCGGTCTTGGAAGGGCTGGAAGGCTAAGACGACATGTGGGTGCAAATTGGTCTGGCTGCCTCGGGCGGAGTGACGCTTCTGGCGACCAATCTCGACAATTTGGCTGTGCTGGTGCCGCTCTTGCTGACCAAGGGTCGCACGTCGGCCTTGGCCGGATTTCTTGGGGCGCAGCTCATCGTGCTTGCCATCGCCGCTGGCTTTGCCGAAGGGGCCGAGATCACCTTTTCGTCGTGGACGGGATATCTGGGCGTGATCCCACTGGCCTTGGGGCTTTGGGGTCTTTGGGGCCAATGGAAGGCGTCCGAAGGTAGCGTTCCGGCGCCTCGGTCCAAAGGGACGATCCTCGCGTATCTGGTGTTGTTCCTTGGGCTTTCCACTGACAGCCTTGCAGTTTTTGCTCCACTCTTGGCTGACACGCTTCCAGGCTACCGGATCTCGGTTCTGATCGGAGCTGGCATGGCATTGGTCGGGCTTGGTACGCTGGCTTTGGCGCTCTCGGCCTCGGTACACAAAAGCCAGCACCTGTTGGCACGGCTCGAGCGGTTAGGCCCCTATGCGATGATCGCCGTGGGACTCTATGTGCTGTCCAACACAGCCACCGACGCTGTCTGATCTTAATACCCGCGCCAAATCCAGCCGCCGCCAAAGATGCGGCTGCTCTCGGTGTCATAGAACACGCAAGCCTGACCCGGTGACACGCCTTCTTCGGGGGTCAGCAGTTCAACTTCGGCCGTATCCGGCCCCGTTGGACGGATAATCGCTTCGCGTGGTGGGCGGGTAGAGCGGACCTTAACCGCCACATGCCATTCCGCGCGACTGTCAAAGGGCTCATCGCCCAGCCAGTTGATCTCGCGCACAGGGATAATGCGGGTCGAGAGCATCTCTTTCGGTCCGACAACCACTTGCTTGGCGTCAACGTCCAGTTTCACCACATAGAGAGGCTCTGAAAGACCTCCGATACCAAGGCCGCGCCGCTGCCCGATGGTGTAATGAAGGACGCCCCCATGCTGTCCCAGAACCTTGCGGTCCGGGTCAACAATGTCACCGGGTTCTGCTGCGCCGGGACGCAGTTTTTCAATCACCGACGCATAGTCACCATTGGGCACAAAACAGATGTCCTGACTGTCGGGCTTGTCGGCCACGGCCAGGCCATACTCGGCGGCCAGAGCACGCGTCGCGTCCTTGTTCGGCAGATGGCCCAGCGGAAAGCGCAGGTATTCCAGCTGTTCCGGCGTTGTTGAAAACAAAAAGTAGCTTTGGTCGCGCTGCGCGTCTTCTGCCGAATGAAGTTCGGCCCCACCCGCACCAACCATACGCTGAATATAGTGACCCGTGGCCATACAATCGGCGTCCAGATCCTTGGCGGTTTCCAGAAGATCTTTGAATTTCACGCGCTCGTTGCACCGGATACACGGCACCGGAGTCGCGCCGGCAAGATAGCTGTCGGCAAATTCATCGACCACCGCGTCCTGAAAGATGTTTTCGTAATCCAGGACATAGTGCGGAAAGCCCTTTTCCTCGGCCACGCGGCGGGCGTCGTGGATGTCGATGCCCGCGCAGCAGGCGCCCTTTTTGGCAAGCGCTGCACCGTGATCGTACAGTTGGAGCGTGACGCCAACCACGTCATAGCCCTCATCCGCCAGCTTTGCCGCGACAACGGACGAATCCACGCCGCCTGACATCGCCACCACCACGCGGGTTTCCGAGGGTGGTTTGGCAAAGCCCAATGAGTTCAGTTTTGTGTCGCTATCCAGCGCCATGTGAGTCGCTCCAACCAGAAGTCGTCAAGAATATAGGAAAATCCTAACTACTCTCAAGGGGTGGTTTCACGCCTCGTTAAGCCTGATGCGCGAGCATGTGCTCAAAGTGAGGGTTTGGGTATGTTTTTGAAAAAAGTTGAAGGGCCAAGAACGGTAACGACAGCGGATGGGCAAGTGATGACATTGGCCGATTTGCCACCAGTGAACACACGCCGCTGGGTTGCATCGCGCAAAACTGCGGTGGTGCGAGGGGTGCTCTACGGGCTGATTTCACAAAGTGATGCTCTTAAGCGCTATGGCCTAAGCGAGGAAGAGTTTCAGGAATGGGTCAGCGCAGTCGCTCAGCATGGAATTGAGGCACTGAAAGCCACCAACGTGCAAAAGTATAGACAACCTTAGATTGCATATATAAGTTTCCCTATAACAGTAACCGGCGGTTAACCTTTGTTCGACATGGTTAACGGCGAACCGAACTTGTTATGAGGACCTTGTTATGCGTGTCTTGCTGGTCGAGGATGACCCTGCCACATCGAAAAGCATCGAAATGATGCTCACTCATGCGAACTTGAAGGTTTATGCCACCGATCTTGGTGAAGAAGGGGTCGATCTGGCAAAACTCTATGATTACGATCTGATCCTTTTGGATCTTGGGTTGCCCGATATGACAGGGCATGAGGTTCTGCGCCAACTGCGGTTGGCACGGATTGAAACGCCAATCCTGATCCTCTCAGGGGCGGACGACACGGAAAGCAAGATTAAGGGATTTGGTTTTGGCGCTGATGATTACTTGACCAAACCATTCCACCGCGAAGAACTGGTGGCGCGCGTTCACGCCATCATTCGACGTTCCAAGGGGCATTCGCAATCTATTATCCGAACGGGTGAAATCGCCGTGAATCTTGATGCAAAGACGGTCGACGTTCAGGGCAAACCTGTGCATTTGACCGGCAAAGAGTACCAGATGCTTGAGCTGCTTTCGCTGCGGAAAGGCGCGACGCTGACCAAAGAGATGTTCCTGAACCACCTTTATGGCGGCATGGATGAACCAGAGCTGAAAATTATCGATGTATTTATCTGTAAGCTGCGCAAGAAACTCAGCGAAGCCACGGGCGGTGATAACCAAATCGAAACCGTGTGGGGGCGGGGTTATGTGCTGCGCGACCCGCAGACCGGTGAGCTGGAAGATCAGGAACGTTTGGCACTTCGGGCCTGACTGAGTCTGGACCTGACCGCTGCCGCCGCCTATCACTAGTCAAAAGTGACGGGGAGCGCAGCGGTGAGTGCCGAGATCGACATTTTCAAATTGACCGAACAGCAGGCGCGTGACGAGCTTGCTCGTCTGGCCGAGAGTCTGTCTGAGGCGAACACGGCCTATCACGGCGCCGATGCGCCGGACTTGTCTGATGCCGAATATGACCGCCTGAAACGCCGCAACGCCGCGATTGAGGCCGCGTTTCCCAATCTCAAACGCAGTGACAGTCCGTCAGATCAGGTGGGCGCCGCACCTTCCGAAGGCTTTGGCAAGGTTACCCATGCCGTTGCGATGCTGTCTTTGGGCAATGCGTTTGAAGACAGCGACGTGCAGGATTTTGATGATCGCATTCGCAAGTACCTGGGGCTAGAGACCGGCGCGTTGGCCTATACGGCTGAGCCTAAGATAGACGGGCTTAGCCTGTCATTGCGCTATGAGAACGGGCATTTGGTTCAGGCCGCGACGCGCGGGGATGGTGCTGTTGGCGAAAATGTCACCGAAAATGCGCGCACGATTGCCGATGTTCCCCAGCACGTCACGGGTGCACCAGACGTTCTGGAAGTGCGCGGTGAAGTCTATATGAGCCACGCGGATTTTGATGCGCTGAACGCCCGGATCGAAGCTGAAAATGCGGTACGTGCCGCCGAAGGCAAACGGCTGAACACCCGCTTTGCCAACCCTCGCAACGCCGCCGCCGGATCTCTCCGGCAGCTGGACGCGGCGATCACCCGGTTGCGCCCTTTGCGTTTCTTTGCTTATGCTTGGGGTGAACTGAGCGCCCCCCTAGCAGAAACGCAGATGGAGGCGATTCAGCGACTGAAAAAATTTGGGTTTGTCACCAATGATTTGACCGCGCTTTGCGACGGACCCGAAGCAATGATCGCGCATTACCGCATGATCGAACAGCGCAGGGCAACTCTGGGCTATGATATTGACGGCGTCGTTTACAAAGTGGACCGTCTGGACCTGCAATCGCGGCTCGGATTTCGTGCCACGACCCCCCGCTGGGCAGTGGCGCATAAATTCCCCGCCGAACTGGCCTGGACACGCCTGGAAGCGATCGACATTCAAGTTGGCCGCACTGGAGCCTTGTCACCGGTCGCGCGATTGACGCCGGTGACAGTGGGCGGCGTCGTGGTCTCCAACGCCACCCTACACAACGAAGACTATATTGAAGGACGCGACAGCAAAGGCGCCGAAATCCGCGGCGGCAAAGATATTCGTATCGGGGATTGGGTGCAGGTTTACCGCGCCGGTGACGTGATCCCGAAAGTGGCCGACGTCGACCTGTCTAAGCGACCCGATGACAGTGAACCATTTGCGTTCCCGACGCTGTGTCCTGAATGCGACTCGGTTGCTGTGCGCGAAGAAGGCGACGCGGTGCGCCGCTGTACCGGTGGTTTGATTTGCCCGGCTCAGGCCGTGGAAAAGTTAAGGCATTTCGTGGGTCGCAAGACCTTTGACATCGAGGGACTGGGCGCCAAACAGATTGAGATGTTTTACGACGACGAGACTCTGCCAATCCGCGAACCATCGGACATTTTCACGTTGGAGGCTCGAGATTCCGAGACGCTGACCCGGCTCAAGAACCGACATGGCTGGGGCGAACAGAGTGCCGCCAACCTCTTTGCCGCGATTGACGATAAGCGCCGTATCCCCTTTGCACGTCTGTTGTTTTCACTTGGTATTCGTCATGTGGGTGAAGTCGCTGCCAAGGATCTCGCCTTGCATTACAGCGAATGGGACGCCTTGGTGGCAGCCTTGGATCTCGCGCGTCCGGCCGCACTCGCGAACCGGGCTGCAGATGAGGCAGAGGCAAAGGAACGCGTGGCCGCAAACGCCGAAGGCCGTCGCGCCCGGATCAAAGATAGCCGCGACCGGGCAGAGTTGTCCCTTGATGTGGCCGCGGAGTCCCGTGCCGCATGGGATGACCTTATTGGAATTGACGGGATTGGAAGCACGGTTGGGCAATCCCTGTCCGATGCCATGGCCAACCCTGTTGAGCGCGCGGCCATTGATCGCCTTGTGTCTCATTTGACGGTGATCCCTCCCGACGCACCCGCCAGCGAAAGCCCGGTCGCCGGAAAAACTGTGGTCTTTACCGGAACGCTCGAACAGATGACCCGCGCCGAGGCCAAGGCACGCGCCGAAAGTCTTGGGGCCAAGGTTTCAGGGTCGGTCTCTGGCAAAACAGACATTCTGGTCGCGGGCCCGGGGGCAGGGTCAAAAGCCAAGAAAGCTGCGGATCTGGGCGTGGAAACCATTGATGAACAGGCCTGGCTGGACCTGATAGAGGGGCTATGACGGGCCGACCTGAGCAACTTTTCCCGCTCTTTGCGGACCTGACCACGCTTGACGGGGTTGGGCCCAAAACCGCACAGCATCTGGCTCAGATTGATGTTGAAAAACCGCGCGACCTTGTGTTTTCACTGCCGTATTCCGGCGTTGACCGGCAGAAACGAGACTCGGTTTTGGACGTCGACGCCCCCGACGTGGTGACAGTTGAGGTGTTGATCTGCGCGCACCGCCCGGCGCGCAATCGTGGGGGCGCCTATCGTATAACGGTCGAAGACAGCCGCACGGCATTCCAGCTGGTGTTCTTTCACGCGCGTGGGGATTACCTGCAACGGCTGCTGCCTCAAGGAGAGCGGCGCATAGTCTCTGGCAAGGTTGAGCTGTTCGATGGGGTCGCGCAGATGGTGCACCCGGATCACGTGTTACCGCTGGACGAGGCTGGTGATATTCCCGCTTTTGAACCGGTCTATGCGCTGACCTCGGGTGTGACGCTCAAAACCATGTCCAAGGCGGCCCAATCGGCCGTGGCCCGCAGCCCTGATCTGGACGAATGGATTGATCCGACGCAGAAATCTCAGTCGAAATGGCCCGATTGGAGGGCGGCAGTTCTGGCCGCGCACAACCCGCAATCGCTGAAAGACCTGTCCGCAACCACACCGGCCCGCGAGCGATTGGCCTATGATGAGTTTTTTGCCCATCAGATGACGCTGGCCCTGGCACGGGCGAAATTGCAACGCGCCAAGGGGATAATCAGCGAAGGCACGGGCAAGCTGCAAAGCCGGGTACTGGGTCAGTTGCCATATACGCCCACCGGGGCGCAAGGCCGTGCGATCGAGGATATCACCCGCGATATGGCAGCGCCGCTGCGCATGAACCGTTTGCTTCAGGGCGACGTGGGTGCTGGCAAAACGCTTGTGGCCTTTATGGCGCTCTTGGTGGCGGTGGAGGCCAGCGGGCAGGGGGTGATGATGGCCCCAACCGAAATTTTGGCGCGTCAGCATCTACAGGGCCTGCGCCCCTTGGCCGAAAGCGCAGGCGTGGTTCTGGGAATTCTGACAGGACGGGACAAGGGCAAGGAACGCAAAGCCAAGCTGGCCGCTCTGGCGCGTGGCGACATCCACATTCTTGTCGGAACCCACGCGGTGTTTCAGGACGACGTGCACTTT
The DNA here is from genome assembly GCF_947498095.1 of uncultured Shimia sp. GTDB lineage: Bacteria > Pseudomonadota > Alphaproteobacteria > Rhodobacterales > Rhodobacteraceae > Shimia. The sequence goes on from NZ_CANMJE010000002.1 coordinate 504,026, forward strand.
GCCGATTTGCGACTGGCCATCGTTGATGAGCAACACCGGTTTGGCGTGCGCCAGCGGTTGGAGCTGGGCAAAAAGGGCGCTGGGGCGGATGTTCTGGTGATGACCGCCACGCCGATCCCGCGCAGCCTCGCGCTGGCCCAGTACGGTGATATGGATGTCTCAGTGCTGGATGAAAAACCACCCGGGCGACAGCCGATCACCACAGCGATGGTGACCACGTCGCGTATGGATGAGGTGGTCGAACACCTGCGCAAGGCTGTGAGTGAAGGCAAACAGGCCTATTGGGTCTGCCCGCTGGTGGACGAAAGTGAGAGCCTGGATCTGGCCGCCGCCGAAGAACGGTTTAAACACCTTCGGGCTGCATTAGGGGATGAAGTAGTTGGATTGGTGCACGGCCAAATGCCGCCGGCCGAGAAAGACGCGGCAATGGAACGTTTCGTGGCCGGTAAGACCAGCGTTCTGGTGGCTACAACCGTGATTGAGGTTGGGGTGGATGTGCCAAACGCCTCGATCATGGTGATTGAACGGGCAGAGATCTTTGGGCTTGCTCAATTGCACCAACTGCGCGGGCGGGTGGGGCGTGGATCCGAGGCATCGACTTGTTTGTTGATGTACAAGTCACCTCTCAGCGAAGGCGGACAAAAGCGTCTGACCACATTGCGTGAGAGTACAGATGGCTTTCGCATCGCCGAAGTTGATCTGCAAATGCGCGGCGCTGGTGATTTGATCGGAACAGCGCAATCAGGAGTGCCAAGGTTCCGAATTGCGGATATGGAGGCACAGGCGGCTTTGATGGCCGTGGCCCAAAGTGATGCACGGAAATTGTTGAATGATGATCCCGACCTGACCAGCCCCCGAGGTCAGGCGGCGCGTGTTCTCTTGTGGCTGATGGAACAGGATCAGGCGATCCGTTTGATTTCAGTAGGTTAGTCCCGTCAGGCTCTTTTTGTTCGCAAATGTTCTCAAAAAGTTCTTTACAGGTCGTTAAGGATATGAGAACAAAGAGGCAACAAAAGCAATATCCGAGCAGGAGCCGCCCCATGATGACCCAGATCAAAACCGTGATCCGCAATTCCCGTGCCACGTTGATTCAGGATTCTGTGGGTGTTCTCGTGCTGGTCGTGATGATGCTTGTTGCCCTGCATGTGCCGGGGATTGCCTGAATTTCTGCCAGCGTTCTTGTGCCGGTTCCTTCACCGCATCCTGTCCCAACTTTGATGCATCGAGACTGACACTGCCTGTCCCAAGTCCGACTTAGGGTTCTGCCTCAAACCCTCTAATCGAAGGCCCCGGGTCCTACACAAGAACGCACCAAACCTCCGCCGCCTTCCCTATGGAAGTGCGGCGGTTTTTTTTCGTGGGGGTGCGGGAATTCAGGCGCAGTTGGCCTGAGCGGCCTGATCCATTGCTTCCAGCGTCGCTTCTACTGCCAACAGGATCGACGCGTGGCGGTTCTTGTAGTCCCGCGCCGGGCGCAGCACTTCCAATCCGTCAAACGGCGCAGGCGGCGTTGGTCCGTCTTCTTTCAACATGCGCTTGAGCGCGTCGCGTGCGGTTTCGATCTCGTCGCGGCTGCGGCCGATCACATTGGCCCCCACAACCGAGGCCGAGGCCTGACCCAGGGCACAGGCTTTGACGTCTTGCGCAAATTCGGTGATGCGCCCGTCATGCAATGTGATGTCCACGGTCACGGTCGATCCGCACAGAGGTGAGCGTTTTTTGACCGTCGCGTCAGGCGCTGCCAGCCGGTCCGTATGCGGAATTTCAGCCGCCAGCGCCAGAATGCGCCCCGAATAGAGTTTGATCAGGTCATTTTCGCCGGACATGGCTGTTTCCTTTGTCGTCTGTTTTCTAGATAGAGGAGGCGATCCGATATGCAAAGGGTTTGACGACATGGGATTTGATGCTGCGACACTAAAATTCAATGAGGCCGGCCTGATACCTGCCATTGCCCAAGACGCAGAAAGCGGCGATGTGCTGATGATGGCCTGGATGAACGCCGAGGCCGTGATGCGAACGCTGGACTCTCGTCGCGTGACCTATTGGAGCCGGTCGCGACAGGCGTTTTGGGTCAAAGGCGAAAGCTCGGGTCATGTACAGGAATTGGTCGAATTTCGCTTTGATTGCGACCGTGATAGCTTGCTTGTGAAAGTACGTCAAACCGGACCTGCCTGTCACACCAACCGCCGCAGCTGTTTTTACTCAGCTGTTAAAGACGGCGAAGAAGTCGAACTGATGGCGCCAATGATCTGATCGGCCCTGTTTGGCCGGGCCCGCGGCGCGAGTACTTCAGGCAATACGAAGTCAAGGGTTCAGAGCCCAACCATGCGCCGGATGTCTTGCGGCGTTGCGCCTTCGGCGCGGTATTTTGCGATGGCACGGGCATCGTCGCGTTTGGCAAGTCGTTTTCCAGCGTCGTCACGGATCAGGGCGTGGTGATGATACTGCGGGCGCGGCAGCCTAAGCACGTTTTGCAAAAGAATGTGGATCGGCGTGGCCTCGAACAGGTCCTCTCCTCGGATCACATGCGTGACCCCTGTTGCGGCATCGTCCAGAACGACCGAGAGATGATAGGACGCCGCCATGTTGCGCCGGGCCAGCACAACGTCACCGATGTTGTCGATCATCGTTTGGGCGTCCAGAGCATGCGCACCGTTGTTGGCAGGTCCGGACTCATCAAATCTGGCAGGCAAGCCAATGGTGCAGGCCTTGGCCATGTCCAAGCGCGTGCAGGTGCTTTGACTGTATTGCAGTCCCTGACTTCGGCAGGTTCCGGGGTAAATGCGTCCATCTGGGCCGAACAGAGGCGCACCTTCTTGCGGGGCATTGGCTGCGGCCTCGATGTCTCGTCTGGTGCAGCCGCATTCGAACGTGAGACCTTGGTCGCGCAGTAAGTCCAACGTCTTGGCGTAGCCGTCGAAGTGTTCAGATTGGCGCCGAGCGGGCCCGTCCCACGTGATGCCCAACCAAGTCAGGTCGTCATAGATTTGCTCTTCCCATTGCATGCGCGCGCGGGATTGGTCCAAATCATCGATTCGCAAGAGGAACTCACCTCCTTGATCCCGCGCCATGTCTTGCGCCAAGAGCGCAGAATAGGCGTGACCCAGGTGCAGGGGACCAGTTGGGGATGGGGCAAATCGTGTACGGAACATTACGTTTTTTCATATACATAGACGTCGGAGTTTAACCCTTGGCCGGGCAAATGCGGTCCAAACTCTCGCAACCGTTCAATCGCGAGGCCGCTGTTAAGTGCCGCGTCGCGTGCCTCGGCATAGTCGCCGTCCTGTATCACGTGATCGTTGTAAGAGAACACCAGCAGACCGCCCTTTGGCAGCGCTTTTAGCAAGCCTTGGACCAACGAGGGCGGTCCGGCCCCGACCCCGATGACGCCAATGGCCGCGATCAAGGAATAGCGTTCCTTGATCCCATCGGTTCCGGTCTCGGCGCTGACGTGCTTGAGGTCGCGGTAAATACCTTTGGACCGGGCTTTGGCCAGCATTTCGGCTGAAAGATCCCGACCATCCAGCGTCTCAAATCCGGCCAAACGCAGGGCAATGCCGGACAGACCTGTTCCACAGCCAAAATCCAATACCGGTTGGGACAGGTCCGGTGCCACGCGCGCCAAGGCTTCGGCGCAGCGACGCGGTGTGGCATAGCCGTTTTCCAAGATTTCTGCCTCGTAGGTGGCGGCCCATTCATCATAAAGTGCTGTCACGTCCGGGACGTTGTCGCGATCATAGATGTCTTCGAGAAACGATTTGCTCATGCACTGACTAAACCGTTTTCGCCGCGCTGCGTCCAGTCAGCTTTGTGCCGCCAGCCAGCCCTGCCAGTCCGCCTTGGCGCGATCCGTGTAGGCTTTGTAGCGATCTTTGCGGCCACGCCGCCCACCTTTCAGGCCTTCCACCGGCTGGAACAGGCCAAAATTTACATTCATTGGCTGGAACGTTTTGGCCTCGGCGCCTCCGGTGATGTGATGGACCAAAGCGCCCATCGCCGTGTTCTGAGGGGCGGTGTCCAGTTTTTGACCAAGGATCTCCGCAGCAGCCAGACGTCCGGCCAGCAACCCCATTGCGGCACTTTCGACATAACCCTCAACCCCAGTGACCTGCCCGGCAAAACGGATGTTGGGGCGAGACTTCAGACGCATCTGATCATCCAGAAGCGAAGGGGAGTTGATAAACGTATTGCGGTGAATGCCGCCTAGCCGGGCAAAAGAGGCGTCTTCAAGACCGGGGATGGTTTTGAACACTTCGGCCTGCGCACCGTACTTCATTTTTGTCTGGAAACCCACGATGTTATAAAGCGTTCCTAAAGCGTTATCACGGCGCAGCTGCACCACGGCATAGGGCTTGTTTTCGGGGTCATTGGCGTTGGTCAGCCCAACGGGTTTCATCGGCCCAAACCGCAAAGTTTCACGGCCACGTTCCGCCATCACTTCGATCGGCAAGCAGCCATCAAAATAGGTGGCGGTTTCGCCTTCGTGAAACTCGGTTTTGTCGGCGGCCAAGAGCGCGTCAATGAACGCCTCGTATTGGTCGCGGTTCATCGGACAATTGAGATAGGCCTTTTGCTCTGCCTCAGTCTCGCCCTTGTCATAGCGAGATTGCAGCCAGGCCACGTCCATATTGATCGTGTCTGCATAGACAATCGGGGCGATGGCATCAAAGAACGCCAGCCGGTCAGCGCCAGTTTCGGCCTGAATAGCAGCGCCTAACCCTGCTGAGGTTAGCGGGCCCGTAGCGAATATCCAATGGCCCTCAGTGGGCAGTTCGGTGATTTCACCATAGTCGACGCGCACGTTGGGCAATGCGGTCAGTTCGGCTGTTACACTTTCGGAAAAAGGGTCACGGTCGACGGCCAAGGCGCCACCAGCGGGCAAGCGGTGCTTGTCGGCCATCGCCATGATCAACCCGTTGGCAGCGCGCATCTCCCAATGTAACAAGCCCACAGCATTTTGTTCGTCGTCATCCGAGCGGAACGAGTTTGAACAGACCATCTCGGCCAGATTGCCGGTGCGATGGGCAAATGTTTCCACCTTTGGGCGCATCTCGTGGATCACCACGTTCACGCCCATATGGGCCGCTTGCCATGCGGCTTCTGAGCCTGCCATGCCGCCGCCGACGATATGTAATTCTTGGGTCATGGCTCGCCACATAGGGCAGACAACCTGTTTTGAAAAGGGGGTCTGAAAGAGCTTGGGCTCTGTGCCCGAAAGAAACGTCGCGGCGGGATCCAATTGGAGAGAGGTAAGCAGTTCGTCCCAGAGGCCCGCCGCGCCGATCCGCAACCCATCGGGCAAACGGGGTGCATAGCGTTGATATGCGGGGGACCGATCTTGTGGGGTGGTCCCCCATTTCGGCGCGATCTACGCAACCCAATAGGGCAACGCGGACAGCCGATAAGCCGTCAGAATGCCCGATTCCGTTGGGTTAAATAACCGGGAAATAAGGAAAAACACCGTTGCGCTTAAGGAAACGTTTATTGCGTCCAGTCGGGGTCACGTTTCTCCAGAAAGGCGCTGATGCCTTCTTCGGTGTCGCGGTAGAGCATGTTTTCCACCATGACATCTCCGGTATAGGCATAGGCCTCGGCCGTGGTCATCGTGGCTTGTTGATAGAAGGCCTGTTTGCCGATCTTAACGGCCGCACCCAGTTTGCGCGCGACGGTTTCTGCAAGTTCTGTGGACTTCGCCGCCAATTGATCCTGCGGCACGACATGATTGATCAGTCCCAAGGCTTCGGCCTCATCGGCGGGAATGAAACTGCCGGTGGTCAGCATTTCAAACGCTTTTTTGCGCTGAATGTTGCGGCTGAGGGCGACCATAGGGGTTGAGCAGAACAGGCCGATGTTAACGCCGTTCACGCCAAACCGCGTGCCTTCGGCAGCGACCGCCATGTCACAAGTCGCCACCAACTGGCATCCGGCAGCGGTGGCGATGCCATGCACCTGAGCAATGACCGGTTGGGGCAGGGACTGCACGGTCAGCATCATCCGGGCGCAGCGGTCAAACAGGTCCTTGAAATAGGCCTTGCCGCCATCTTCTGCCTGACGGCCTGCGGTCATCTGTTTCAAGTCATGGCCTGCGCAAAACGCCTTGCCTTCTCCAGACAAGACCACGGCGCGCGCAGAGGTATCGGTCTTGAGGGCGTCAAACTCAATTTGCAGTGCGGCCAGCATTTCGTCTGACAGGGCATTCAACCGTTCAGGTGCATTCATATGCAGATAGGCGACCGAATTAACGTCGCGGCGTTCCAGAATTGCCATCTTGCTCTCCATGTGCTTTGCGGCAACCCTAGCGAAGCGCTTCAGGGGAGGAAAGCATGAGTGTCAAGTTCACGCCACAGGAAATGAATTACTTTCTTGATGAGATATTTCCTCAGGTCAAAGGTACATTTGTTGTCGAAGAATTGACTGAAAGTGGTTGTGTGATGCGCATGCCGGTGACGGATGCGCACTTGCGCCCTGGCGGCACAGTATCTGGTCCATCCATGTTTGGTCTGGCGGATGTGGCGGCTTATGTCGCAACGATGGGACAGATTGGGCGCGAAGCGCTTGCGGTTACCACCAGCTGTTCTTTGGATTTTATGCGCAAACCCGAAGCAGGCCGAGACATGGTCGCCCATGCCACCTTGCTTAAGATGGGTAGGACACTGTCGGTTACGGACATTCTGCTGTATTCAGAAGGCCAAGCTGCACCGGTCGCGCGCGCATCCATGACCTATTCTATTCCACCCCGAAAAACCTGAGGGCAGGGGATAGTCATTATATTCTGTTATTGATATGTGTCTTGCGTAACCAAGTGCCCCAAGCAATGTAAGGAGACAGCCCGTGTCCAGCACCGTCAGGCCTTCGCGGTTGATGCATTTTCCTGTGCCACTGTTTGCAATGGTGATGGGCAGCTTGGGGTTTAGCGTCGCCTTGATGAGCGGCGCGACCATCTGGCCTTTCTTGTACGGCGTTGGCGCGGTGGTCATGTGGGGCGCCATCATTCTGTTTGCCGGTCTTGCTGCGACCTACATCGCAAAATGTCTACGGTATTCAGACGCGGTCAAGCTTGAGTGGAACCATCCGGTCAAACTGGCGTTTTTTCCCGCGATCTCTATCTCGCTGCTCTTGATGGCCATCGCCCTTTTGCTTTCTGGCTATGAGGCTGCGCGCGGCGTGTGGCTGGTTGGGGCAGGGCTTCAGGGTATTTTGACCATCGCGGTGATTTCGGGCTGGATCAGCCACCGTGCTTTTGAAGTTGGGCATTTGACACCGGCCTGGTTCATTCCGGCGGTTGGCAACGTGATTGCACCCATCGCTGGCGCTCGGCTCGGATATGTTGAGCTGAGTTGGCTGTTCTTTTCCGCAGGCATTCTGTTCTGGTTGGTTCTTCTGACACTGGTGTTCAACCGGTTGATCTTTCACAATCCGATGCCCGCAAAACTCCTGCCGACGTTGGTCATTCTTATTGCGCCCCCATCTGTCGGTTATTTGGGCTACGTTGCGCTGTCAGGGCAGGTGGACGCCTTTGCGCGCATCCTTTTGAATTCAGGTTACATCTTTACCATTTTGGTCCTGGTTCAGTCGCCAAAACTGGTCAAATTGCCCTTTGCACTCTCCTGGTGGGCGTTAAGCTTTCCGGTCGCCGCTTTAACCGCAGCATCGTTCGGGTTTGCCGAGGCCACCGGGTCCGTGGCCCACAGTGTGATTGGAACAGGCCTGCTGGTTTTGCTGTGCGTTATCATGGTCGCGCTGTTCTTTCGGACAATACAGGCCGCGCTACGTGACCAGATCTGTGTTCCTGATTGATTTTTGTGGGGTAAAATAATACCTATTTTATAAGTTGTTGATTTAGCGCTTTTATTTGAGGGCTTATGCGCTTGACCGTGCGCGCCATGCCTTTATAACCCGCCCATCGAATTCCGGTGCATCGTCACTGGTGCATCCGTCAACCAAATCTCAGGTAGACCAACCATGAAAACCTTTTCTGCGACTCCGGCAGACATCGAAAAGAAATGGATCATCATCGACGCCGAAGGCGTGGTGCTGGGCCGTCTCGCATCGATCGTTGCCATGCGCCTGCGCGGCAAGCACAAGGCGTCTTTCACACCGCACATGGACATGGGTGACAACGTCATCGTGATCAATGCGGACAAAGTCCAACTGACCGGCAAAAAACGCACGGACAAAAACTATTACTGGCACACTGGCCACCCGGGCGGCATCAAGTCGCGCACCGCGGGTGAACTGCTGGAAGGCGATCACCCCGAACGCGTGGTGACCAAAGCCGTTCAGCGCATGCTGCCGGGCAACCGTCTGTCGCGCAAGGTTATGACCAACCTGCGCGTTTATGCAGGCGCCGAGCATCCTCACGAGGCGCAAAGCCCCGAAGTGCTGGATGTGAAATCCATGAACTCTAAGAATACTCGGAGCTAATCAATGGCTGATCAAATCAACTCGCTTGAAGAGCTGAACGCCGTTGCAGGTGAAGAAGCTGTTGTCGAAGTCGCAGCACCCCGCGAGCCCGTCCGTGACGAGCTGGGTCGTGCCTATGCCACCGGCAAACGTAAAGACGCTGTTGCCCGTGTTTGGATCAAACCAGGTTCCGGCAAAGTGATCGTAAACGGCAAGGATCAGGACAAGTATTTTGCACGTCCCGTTCTGCAGCTGATCCTGCGTCAGCCGATGCAGGTTGCTGGTGTCGAAGGTGAATTCGATGTTTACGCCACCGTTAAAGGCGGCGGTCTGACCGGTCAGGCCGGTGCGGTTAAGCATGGTATCTCGAAAGCTCTGCAGCTTTACGAACCCTCCTTGCGCGCCCCGCTGAAAGCCGCTGGCTTCCTGACACGCGACAGCCGCGTTGTGGAACGTAAGAAATACGGTAAGCGCAAAGCGCGTCGTTCGTTCCAGTTCTCGAAGCGCTAACGCCGAACGAGCTTACAAGAATACGAAAAGGGCTGCGGTTTCGCGGCCCTTTTTTCATGCCCGTTTGCTACAGATTGGAAAGGTCTGTAGTCATAAACCTGATGGCTTGAGCCCAAGAGTTACGTGTTGAGGTCGAGTGTGTATTTGTGGTCATTTTTTGATGAGTGTGGGACACACATACAAAGAAAGAGTCCTGTGAATGCGATTGATCCAAAAGTATAGGCAAAACACTATGAAGAAGGGCGATCCGAGCACCGTCAAAACCTACATGAAGGGTGCCTCGAAAATTGAAATCGGGCGGTATACCTATGGCTATCAAAAAATGTCTGTTCGCCAGTGGGCGAAGGCGCTGACTTGAAGATAGGGGCCTTCTGTTCGATTGCCGATGGTGTGGTTGTGTTGTTGGGGGGCAATCATAGAGTTGACTGGGCCACTACATTTCCATTTCGGCATATTTTCAAAAACCAGCTCGGTTCGAACGACATCGTAGGTCATCCCAAGTCCAATGGTGATGTTGTCATCGGCAACGATGTTTGGATTGGGCGGAATTCCACGTTTGTTTCAGGTGTTCAGGTGGGTGACGGGGCTGTGATCGCGGCGAATTCGACCGTTGTCAAAGATGTCGGGGCCTATGAAGTCTGGGGAGGAAACCCGGCGAAACTGGTCAAACGTCGGTTTGATGAAGACATTGAAAAACGCCTGCAGGCTTTGCAGTGGTGGACTTGGGAAGAATCCAAGATACAAAAGGCGGCCCCTCTCTTGTTAGATTGCCCGACGATGGAAATCTTGGCTGAACTTGAGGAAATAGCGGCCAGTTCATCAAGGAACGACGAAGAGGTAGAGACCTGAGAACAGGGGCAAATTCTCTTCTGCCCAAGGGTATCTGAGTGAAGGTTATTTGAGGTGTTGCAGCCGCTCTGGGTAATCCTCGGGAAAATGCCAGGTGGCGTCTCCTTCAAGGCGCACCAATCCGCGGTCTTGTGGCTTTTGCCCATTCAGAAGCGTCAGAAAAATATCGCTGCTGGCCCAGGGGGACGAGCGAAAATACCAATGACCATTGCCCAACGCAGCACCCTCTGCGTCTGTGACGTCAATCAGTGCGAGCTTGTCGATGCTGGCCAATCGGTTCGCAATAGGTCGGGTTTCTTCGGTCACTTCGGTGAACTGTCCCAGTCGGTTTTTACCAAAGACGACCCGGGACATGGCCAGAGCGCTGTCGCTGGCTGACATGTAGATCGACATCTGATCCAAGCTGTCGAGCAATCCATCCGCGATGGCTTCGGTGAAATAGTGACGATCCAAGTCACTCCCAACCAGAATGACTTGTCCCAGTTTGGCACGGCTCTTTCCGGACCTGGACAAAAGCGCGATTTGATAAGCCGTTTCAAATGTCAGCCGCGATCCAGCGCTATAGCCAATCAGGTGCACCCGCCTGACATTGGTTTCCTTAGAGAGAAACTCGATCAACCCCCGCAGGTTGCGCCGCGTGGAGTCTGCGGTTTCAAGATCGCGGAAATAGGCCAGCCTGTTCGGCGTGGCGGGCCAGTTGTAGCTAATGAAAGCGCCCCGATATCCGAGGTAGTGTTGGAGCTCCTTTGAAGCCAGCGTCGGATAGGCGAAATCTACATTGTAGCCATGAATATAGATATAGGCATCGCGACCACCTGAGTGCGCCAATTGCTGGTTGATCTGGCGGCGAAACTCGGCGCTGGCCTGAGCAAATTCAGCGTCTGAAGGTTGCGCTACAATTGGATTGGGTGCCGTAAGCGCAAGCGGACCAATTTCGGTCACACCATCAACCGTCAGCGTCCGTTTTTGATCGCGCTCTGGCGAGGATGTTAGATCCTGCAACTCTTCCCAGCTTTCGACCGGGGGATCCATGCTCACGTTGGCCGTGCCTACGCGCAGGGTCACACCACGTCGATTGGCGTAGAATTCAGCCTTATCCTCAGGACCAATTGGCGCGCGATCGGTGGCGTAGAATAGGGTGTTTTGAGCATGAAATTCGTTAACGCTCCGGTTCTTGAACGGATCAAGTGTTCCGGTCGTATAGGCAACCGGTGACGGCATCAGGTTGATTTCGTTGTACTGTTTCTCGCCGCAGGCTGTTGCCAGCAGGACAATCAGAACCGGGAAAACCTGCTTGATCATTTTGTGTCCGGATCGATCAGCCCCAAGCCACGCAAATAGACGCCGATCCCCGACTCCAGCAGATCTTCGGGAGGAAAGGGGCTTTGCGTGCCGGGGGAGTTTCGTGCGTAAAGCTCGACAACGCCGTGACTCATCGCCCAGATATGGGCCGAGAACATGCTGGCGGGGGGGCGTTTCTCAGGAGGGATATGCTGGCTGAGGTCACTTGCGGCGCGTTCCATCACGCCACGGGCGCGGGCCGCAACTTCGGCCAGTTCGGGCGTGCGATTGACCGAAATCCCGCTTTCGAACATCGCGATGTAGTGGCCTGGGTACTTGCGAGCAAAGGCCAGATAGGCCCGGCCTGTTGCCTCGAAGGACGCCAGCGCTGACGGTTGTCCCTTGTCATAGGCATACTGCATCAGGTCCGCAAAAATCTCGTATCCTTGGCGCGCAGCTTCGGCAATCAAGTCCTCGCGGCCTTCAAAGTGACGATAGACCGCCGCAGGGGTAACACCGGCCTGCTTGGCCGCCTCGGACAGGGTAAAGCCCGTGGGGCCTTTGGCCTCGATCAGCATCAACGCGGCTTCGACCAAGGCCTGTCGTAAATTGCCGTGGTGATAACCGCGCTTACGCATTCCAGATGTCCGGTCCGCCGCAAACCGTCGCGTCCGCTTTTCTCAGTGATTTCAGGTCTTTGCGGTCATAGTCAATGTTGTGCAATACGTGCCGGACCGCTTCCAGACGGGCGCGGCGCTTGTCGTCTGAGCGGATCACGGTCCAGGGCGCGTGCTCGGTATGGCTGTGTTTCAGGGTTTCGCCAATGGCGGAGGTATAGGCATCCCAACGCTTCAGCCCTTCGACGTCGATCCAGCTGAGTTTCCACTGTTTCAGCGGATCGGACTCACGCTTGAGGAATCGCCGCAATTGTTCAGCGCGTCCGACGTTCAGCCAGAACTTGAAAACGTGGATGCCTTCATCCACCAGCATTTTCTCAAAGTCGGGCACCTGCGTAAAGAAATGCGCCCGCTGAGCGTCGGTGCAAAAGTCAAAGACCTTCTCGACGACGCCGCGATTGTACCAGGATCGGTCAAAACAAACCATTTCGCCGCCCGCCGGCAGATGGTCAATATAGCGCTGAAAGTACCACTGGGTTTGTTCGGTTTCCGTGGGCTTTGACAGCGCCACGACTCGCGCGCCGCGTGGATTAAGATTTTCTCGGAAGCGTTTGATTGTGCCGCCTTTTCCGGCGGCGTCACGCCCTTCGAATACAATGGCAATCCGTGCACCACTGTCCTTGGCCCATCGTTGCAGCTTAACCAGTTCAACCTGCAGAGCAGCCATCTCGGCGTCATAGGCTTTGCGGTTTAGTCGTTCAGAATGGGGGAAGCTGGCATCGAGAATATCGCCCTTTTCGGCAAAGCGGATCGCCTGACGAATGCTGTCTGGCGCCTCATTCTCGTAATAGGTGCTGATCGCACCATCAAAGGGCAGCTCCATGAAACCTCTCCGTTTTTTCTTAATATGGACGCCTCGGGCGCCTAGTGCAATCCGGCGCGTTTGGCAGCGCGATCAATGGCCGCTGCGCAGTCTGGAGCGGCGACATGCTGCGGCATGTGACCAACGCCCGGCAACAACGTCAGCGTCGCGCCCGGAATGCGCGTCGCAAGGCGCTCTGAGTGGTTCCAAGCAGGGACGGTTATGTCCTCATCGCCATGCACAATCTCTGTGGGCACTTGGATCTGGCCGTATCGGGGATAGAGCGCTCGGATTTCTTCGAGCAGGTTCGCGCGTTGCAACGCGTTGGCCCGCAAGGTTTTCCGCCGCAAAGTCAGGCCGGGACCGAAATGCGCGCCATACCCCTTGGGCGCGTCTTGTGGTTCAAACACGGTGGCCATGACCTTGTCGACATAGGCGTCGCTGACAAAGGCCGTCAGGGTCGGGATCAACAGGGGACCCAACCAACGGTGCGAGACAAGGCGATAATACAGATCCATCGGAGAGGCCCAGATGCTCGAGACGGCGGCAATTGGGACCAGAGCCGACAGGCGCTCAGGAAAGTGAACGGCCCAAGCGAGGGCCACGGCGCCGCCATAGCTTTGTCCGGCAACAATCGGTTTGTCAGCACCCAAAAGTGCAGCGGCTCGACTGAGTAGCTCGGCCTGTTCGACCAAAGTTGCCCCGCTTCTATTAATGCGGTCGGAATAGCCCAAACCCGGACGATCAAAGATCAACACGCGATAGCGATCTTCCAGATGCGCGGCCAACTCGAACGTCATGTCGCGGGTTGATCCGCTGGCACCGTGTAGCAGAACCAGATCGGGGCCTTGGCCGCGCACCAGGACATGGACGCGATGGCCATCCACCTCAAGGAATTGGCCCTCTGGTGGATAGTCGGCTTCGGCATGGCGCTCGTGCCGGAGGGCCTTCCAAAGCACAATGCCCCAGAAAGCCGCCAAGCATAGTCCGAGAGATATCAGGAGGTTAAGAGCCAATCTTGGTCATATCGTAAGGCGTGCTTTCGTAGATGCCTGTGATCCAGTTGCCGTACAAAAGATGTGCGTGACTGCGCCAGCGGTTCATCGGCGGTTGGGCCGGATCATCGTTGGGGTAATAGTTCATCGGCACATTGATCGGCGTGCCTTCGGCGACATCGCGATCATACTCTTGCTTGAGCGTGTCACTGTCATACTCAAAGTGATTGAAGATATAGAGCGCTCGGTGGCTTTGATCTTCGACCAGACAGGGGCCAACATCGTCACTGTAAAGTAAGGTTTTCAGCCCGTCTGCGGCGGCGATCTCATCTTGTTTCATCTCGGTCCAGCGGCTGACTGGAATCACACAATCATCCGAAAATCCGCGCAGGTATTGCGAAGCCGGTGCCATATTGCGGTGGCGGAAACAGCCAAAAGCCTTGTGGTCGAGAATGTGCTTCTTGACCCCATGGAAATAGTTGATCATCGCCATACCGCCCCAGCACACACCAAAGGTGGAATGCACATGGGTCTGGGTCCATTCAAAGACTTCGCACAACTCTTGCCAATACGTCACATCGTTGAACGGCATATGCTCAATCGGCGCACCGGTGATGATGATACCGTCAAACTTCTCACCCGAGGCCTTAACCTCAGAGAAAGGGCGATAGAACTCGGCCATATGCTCGGCAGCCGTGTTGCGTGTCTTGTGCTCGCTCATGCGGATCAACGATAGCTCAATCTGCAAGGCCGTCGCGCCGATCAATCGGGCGAACTGGTTCTCGGTCTGGATCTTCTTGGGCATTAGGTTCAACAACCCGATGCGCAATGGGCGGATGTCCTGCCGCATCGCCTGACTTTCCGACATCACCATCACGCCTTCGCGCGAGAGCACGTCAAAGGCAGGCAGGTCGGAGGGAAGTTTGATGGGCATAGCCAGATCTTTCCAGTTTTAGTTTAGTTGGGTGGGGGACTTTAGGGGCAGTCTCAGCGACGCTCAAGGGCCATGGCGATCAGGTCATCGAACCCTTGGGTTGAAGTGACATCTGCCACCTCTTCTGCAGTGACAGTCACACCCCATTTGGCCATGCCTTCATACAGCGGCTGTCGGTGGGCGAGGGCCGAGGCATAGGCCCAGCGCACAAAGGCATCAGGATCGACCTGATCTTCGGTCAGATCGTTCTGCGCAAGGTACTCTGACCAGCGACTTTTGAGGAAGTCTGCTTGGTAATACATCGGCTTAGGGGCTTTGTCGAAGCGGCGTGCGAGTTCCGCGGAATGGGTATCCGAGCCTTTGATCCAGACCATCAACGTATTGCGCGACAAGGATGTCAGGACAGGATCGTCAGGATTGTTCGGGTCCACCACTTCGCAGATTGAACCACCCGTGTCACAGACAAAATGCGGGTACTCATACAGCTCGTCTGCACGCCCGATAAAGCGTTCGGTATCCAAAAGCGACGCGATTTCGGCTTCGCGGTGCTGTTCCTGACGGCGCATATACTCGGCAAAGGGCACGCCGCCTTTGGCCGGATTGCCGGGTTTGCCCAGATAGGTCGACAGGGGCGCAAGATTGTTGAAAGTGATATTCGAGCCGATAAAGATCGAGTCCGACCGCAACAAGTCCCGCAGGAACGGGTTCTTCATGGCTTCGCGCTTGGCATTGTCGGCGATGTATTCGCCCATGTAGCGCGTGCCAATCCGGTAGTCGATCGAGTAATGGAACCAGTCGCCGTGATCACGCAGCAGGTTTGAGACATGGGTCTTGCCCAGGCCTGACATGCCAAACAGCAGAACCTTTTTGCGCGGCGCATTTCGCCAGTCTTGTGCAGAGGAATAGATCATGACCCGGACCTTTGGTGTTACGGCGTTTTGGTAACGGGGTCAGGGCTTTGGGTCAAACGGTTTGCTGGGGGCAGGGGGCAGGGGCGCTGCCCCTCTTGGCCCTTTTGGGCCAATTCACCCCGGAGTATTTCTGGCAATACGAAGCCGGAAGATGCGCCCATCGAGGATTAATAAACCTAGCGCAAGGAGACCGAAGCCCAGGAAGGCATTGGGAGGTAATGCCTCGTCCAGTACGAGTGTGCCAAGGACGATGGCCAGTGGCGGGATCAGCAATGTGACCAGCATCAGGTTGCCGCTGCCTGCCATATCCAGCACACGGTAATAGAGCAAATAGGCGCCTGCCGTGGCGACGACAGAGAGGTATATCAACGCCCCCCAAGTCACCGGTGCCAGGGTCAGCTGAAATGGGCCATCCATCATCCAAGCGGCAGGCAGGATGAACAAAGCCGCACATGTCACCATGCCGGCTGCGTTAACCTGAGGCGCAAGCCCCGACAGCCGTTTTCGGGCCCAAGCTCCGGCAAAGGCGTAAGACAGTGTTGCGCCAAGAGCGGCCAGTTGCGCCACGCTGGTGACGTCAAAACTCCGAAAGCTTTCCAGTCCGATTGCGACAGCAACACCCAAAAAACCAACGCTGACCCCAAAGGCTTTGCGCGCCGTCAGACTCTCATCCGCAAAGAAGATCGCCGCCACAACCACGCCAAACACCGCTGTCGTCGCGTTGAAAATCGAGGCAAGTCCGCTTTCAATGTAAAGCTGGCTCCAGTTCAGCAGGGTAAAGGGGACAACATTGTTCAAGAGCCCCATGACGGCAAAGGCCGCCCAGACCTTTGGATCGCGTGGCACGGGCAATCGCATCGCCAACACCGCAATCCACAAGACGATCGCAGCCCAAAAGGTGCGATGTGCAACTGCTGTCAACACGCCGACTTCGTTTAACGCCAGACGGGCTGCCAGAAACACGCCACCCCAGACAATCCCGAGCATCAGCAACTCGATCCAGGCCCGCGACGAGAGAGATTTTTGAGCGTTTGTCATGGGACGAGAATAGGAGATGACGCCCAAGCCACGCGACCCGTTTCTTGCGCTTTAGGCTTTTTTACGGGTCTCGGTCAGGATGTTGTAGTAGTTGCCTCCAAAGATCAGCAATGCGCCGATGAAGACGTAGATATCCAGCGATTCATTGTAGAGCAGCATTCCGATCACCGCGATAGCGGGCAGGCGGATAAAATCGATCGGTACGACGACCGAGGCGGGTGCAAGTGTCAGAGCTGTCGTCAGACAAAAGTGTGCCAGCAAGCCTGCGCAGCCGATCAACACCAGCCAGGGAACGCTTTGTGCCGATGGCGCTGCTATGTCCAAATCCCATCCGGCGAACACGATACCGAACACGGCCTGCATCGTTGTCAGGTAGAAAAGGATACAGGTGATGGTTTCAGTCCGTGTCAGGCGTTTGGTCAACATGATTGAAAACGCGAATCCAACGGCAGAAAGGGCCGCGGTGACCAACCCGGCATTGAGCGGCGTTGCACCGGGACGTGTGACAATCAAGATCCCAATGAAGCCAATGATTGCGGCTATGGCGCGGCTACGGGTCAGACGCTCTCCCAACACTAGTGGAGACAGGACCAAAACCCACAAGGGTGACGTGAACTCAAGGGCAAAGACCTGCGCCAGTGGGATAACCGTGATGGCATAGAACCATAGGTTTTGACCTGTGAAATGGGCGGCGTTCCGGAAGAAATGCAAACCCAACGATCGACGTGTGATCTGATGTTGGGTTCGCGCCATCGCCGACACGATCACCACAATCACAACCCCGACAAAGCTGCGGTACATCATGATCTCAAAGGTATCCAACTCAAACGCGACAGCGCGCCCGGCGATCGCCATCGCTGAGAAGGACACAATCGCACCGCTCATCCAGAGCGCGGCTTTGAACGTGTCGCTCATGTGGAAATCTCAGTGATCGTATAGTCTCGTGGCAGGCCCTGCGTAACACTTGCCCAGTCGGATTGGCCCGCGCGCAATTGGTGGGCGTCAAAGGCGGATTGATCGACGAACAATTCGTCGACGGAAAAAAGTCCAGGATTGCTTGGATCTTCTGTAACGTCGAAATGCAGGCAGCCAGGCTCGGCCCGTGTCAGTTGGATATGCAATGGCAGTGCCTTGGCTACGGCCTCTATGCGGTCTGCAGGAACGGTCAGCGTCCCCCTTAGTTGAATTCTCGGCATGGTCATTCCGCCACCGTGCAGCAACCGGTCAGCAGGATCGGCTGCTGTCCTCGTTGCGTAAGGATATGGGCTGTAATTGGCCAAGTTTGCCCGCCTACTTCGCAGCTTGCTTCGTCAATCAACACGATAGCCGTGTCAAACTCGCTGATCAGCGTATAGGCCTTGGGCCAATCGCGGCCCTCGGCCGTATTGGATTGCGGAACCTCAAAGTCGTTTTTGCGTACAAAGTCGAATTGTGCCACGGGTCCGGCCAATGTCAGGTGCCACTCGGGTGCCTCACCATCACAGGCAAGAGGAAGGTCGGACAGAGCGGGCGTTGCCAAACAGATCAGGCAGGCGATCAATGAAAGAGGTCTCATACGTGTCCTTGGACCCAGCGGCTTTGCGAATTATCTGGTTGACGGGTTAACTGTCTCGGAACACTCTACCGAGACGACCGCAGGCGCAACCCTTCTGGATAGTTTTCATGTCTCTCGATTACTTTTTGCCCAGTGCCAGCGGTAGCCTTTGGCGCGCATTTCAGGCACGCCGCCGCGCCGCACGGCGCCACCGGAGACAGAACAAGAGGTTTCGAAAAGAAATCGGTCCGGTCTCGGATCAGAATCTGGCCACCGCAAAACAGATCTTTCGGCTATTTGAACCAACAAGCGCCGGGCGGGAGATGGTTCGCTTGGGTGGTAACAACGACGGTGGTTACCTATTGCCGGACGACTTTAAAGACGTCTCGGCCTGCTTTTCGCCCGGGGTGGCGACCACGATCGACTTTGATCTCGACATGGCTGCCCGCGGAATAGCGTGTTTCTTGATCGACGGGTCCGTTCAGGGGTTACCGCAAGACCACCCGTTATTGACCTTTGAACAGCTCAACCTCGGCGCATTGAGCGGCGATGGCGTCACGTCTCTGGACGATTGGGTGTCGTGCTCAGCACCATCCGCGGGCGACTTGATCTTGCAAATGGATATCGAAGGGGCGGAATTTGAGGTCTTGAATAGCGTGAGTGACGACGTGCTGCGCCGTTTCAGGACAATTGTTGTTGAGTTTCACCAGTTCCAACATGTGTTTTGCCTCGAATGGCGGGCCAAAGTATTGCCGGGACTTGAAAAACTTGTACGCCACTTTGCACCCGTGCATTTGCATCCAAATAATCATGCAGCCCTGCTGGACCAGCAAGGGATGCGTTTCCCGCGGGTGTTCGAAGTCACATTTTACCGCCGCGATCGCTTGCCGGATCAACCACAGCCCGTGACGTTGCCACATCCATTGGATCAGCCCAATGTGACTTGGTTGCCAGAGTACGCCGTGCCAAAGTTTTGGGATGTATAACGCTGCGGGCGCTTATTCCCACTCAATGGTGCCCGGAGGTTTTGAGGTGACGTCATAAGTCACTCGGTTGATACCTTTGACTTCATTGATGATGCGGGTTGCCGTTTCACCAAGGAATTCATGGCTGAAAGGATAGTAATCCGCTGTCATCCCATCGACTGAGGTTACCGCGCGCAGTGCACATGCGAAATCATAGGTGCGTCCGTCGCCCATCACGCCCACTGTGCGTACAGGAAGGATTGCGACAAAAGCCTGCCAGATCTCATCATACAATCCATGTTTGCGGATTTGATCGATATAAACCGCGTCCGCTTCGCGCAGGATGTCCAGTTTCTCGATGGTGATCTCGCCGGGGCAACGAATGGCAAGACCGGGTCCGGGGAACGGGTGGCGCCCGATGAAGGATTGCGGCAGACCCAGTTCACGACCCAAGGCGCGGACTTCGTCCTTGAACAACTCGCGCAGGGGTTCGACCAGTTTCAGGCCCATCTTTTCCGGCAGGCCGCCAACATTGTGGTGAGATTTGATTGTGACAGACGGACCGCCAGAGAATGAGACCGACTCGATCACATCCGGATAAAGCGTGCCTTGGGCCAGGAATTCGGCGCCGTCGATCGTGTCGGCATGCTTCTGGAAAACATCGATAAACAGCTTGCCGATGATCTTGCGCTTGGTCTCTGGGTCCGATTGCCCATCGAGTTCGCCAAGGAACAAATCGGCTTCATCAGCGGCAATCAACTGGATGTTGTAGTTGTCGCGGAACATCGAGATGACTTCTTCGGCTTCGTTCTTGCGCAAAAGCCCATGATCTACAAAGACGCACGTGAGCTGATCGCCAATCGCTTCATGGATCAAAATCGCCGCGACCGAGGAATCAACGCCGCCAGAGAGGCCGCAGATGACCTTTTTGTCGCCGACCTGTTCGCGGATCTTGGCGATCATCTCGTCGCGATAGGCACCCATTGTCCAATCGCCAGAGAACCCCGCAAGGCGCACGAAGTTTTCATAAAGCTTTGCACCGTTCGGGGTGTGATGCACCTCGGGGTGAAACTGAACAGCATAGAAATGACGTTTGGTATCCGCGGTGATCGCATAAGGCGCATTCGGCGAAGTGCCATAGACATCGAATCCCGGCGCAATTTCAGACACATGGTCGCCGTGAGACATCCAGACCTGTTCGTCGCCATCGGCAAACCAACCGTCCAGAATATCAACGGTGTTCTGTGGAGTGACATAGGCGCGTCCGAACTCGGCGGTGCCGTGGCCGCTTTCGAC
Source organism: uncultured Shimia sp. (assembly GCF_947498095.1). Taxonomy (GTDB): domain Bacteria; phylum Pseudomonadota; class Alphaproteobacteria; order Rhodobacterales; family Rhodobacteraceae; genus Shimia. Next base: position 524,221 of record NZ_CANMJE010000002.1, read on the forward strand.
TTTACCACCCAATTGCTGCATCATCACCTGCTGGCCATAACAGATGCCAAGGATCGGGACACCATAGTCAAAAATCTCTTGCGGGGCGCGGGGTGAGCCTTCGCGTGTCACGCTGTCTGGGCCACCGGAAAAGATGATCGCCTTGGGCTCCATCGCGCGGACCATGTCCATCGTGACGTTCTGATAAGGGTGGATTTCGCAGTAGACATTCAACTCGCGAAGACGACGCGCGATGAGCTGCGTCACTTGGCTGCCAAAGTCGATGATGAGAAGGCGGGCGTGGGATGTATCACTCATGACAGCGCCATAGATGACCCTCGGAAAATTCGCAAGAGATAAGGGTGCGCAGATCGCCACAGAACGGGTTTGCGCCGGTATTTTCGTTGCCTGAGGAGGGGTGCCGCCAACTTTTGGGCTCTGGAAAAAAATTGCAAATGTATATCTATTGTATATACATTGCCAGGCGCAGCCAAATAGTCCTAAGGGGAGGGCGGCTAAATGCAGGACTTAACTGCCCTTCAATTGGCAGCTGTCGCGGCCAACTTGGCTTTGGCCCTAACGTGTGGTGCATTGATCGGCTCAGAAAGGCAGGTGCGTCAGCGCATGGCAGGCTTGCGAACAAACGCTCTTGTGGCGTTGGGGGCTGCTTGCTTCGTGGTCTTCTCTTCGTTGTTTCCTGAAGAACTCAGCCCGACCCGGGTTGGGGCGCAAGTCGTTTCTGGCATCGGGTTTCTTGGGGCCGGTATCATCTTTCGCCATGGCTTTGCCGTGCATGGCTTGAACACGGCTGCCACGCTCTGGTGCTCGGCTGCCGTTAGTCTGATTGCCGGATCCGGCGCGTTTGCTGTTGCTGTGTTGGCCACAAGCGCTGTTATCTTTGTTAATTTGGGGCTGCGCCCATTGGTCAAGTGGCTAAAGAAAAGAACACGGGCTGGAGTTTCGCTGGAACAGGAGTATCGAGTCAGCCTGCGTTGCTCAGACAAGAACGCTCCAAAAGTGCGTGCCACCGCCATTCAGTCATTGTCGCAACGCGGTGTGCGGGTCGTTGGCTTCGACATGACAAAAAAGGTGAAGATGCCGAGTTGGAGATCATGGTCGCGGTAAATGACTTGATCGAGGGCACGATCGACCAAATCGTGTCGCCTTTGTTGATCGACGGCCGTATTGGCACCGTTAACTGGGACGCAGCGCCCGAGTCCTGATCACGCTGTGGTCCATGTGCGCCAACAATGTCGCTTTTAAACCTCAATGGCCGCAATTCTTCGGCGAGGTCGCGTTTCATCGGTCTAGAGATAGACAGGAAATGCAACACCTTGGGGTGAGGATAGATCATGTCAGAAGCGAGAAACCGTCGTCGAGGCCGTGGAGGCGGAGGAGCCGCACGTCGTGCAGAGCGAGGTGCCGTATCGTTTGAGACCGCAAAATTCATTAAGCGCAACATCCCGAACTTCGAGGTGTTGAACGAAGAAGCACTCGAGATCATCGAATACAATGCCGACACGGTGCTGGAAGAAATTGGCGTGAATTTCGTCGATAATCCGGCCGCATTGGAGCGCTGGCGCGAAGCTGGGGCAGATGTTGATGGCGAGCGGGTTCGCATTCCACGCGGTCTGGCGCGGAAACTCTGTTCGACGGCGCCATCTGAGTTCACCCAGCATGCCCGCAATCCAGAGAAGTCCGTGGTCGTTGGTGGCAAGAACTTGGTGTTGGCACCTGTCTATGGTCCGCCCTTCGTACGCGACGTATCTGGTGGTCGCCGTTACGCCACAATGGATGATTTCAACAAGTTCGTGAAACTGGCCTATATGTCAAAGTGGCTTCACCACTCCGGTGGTACAGTTTGTGAGCCTACAGATATTCCAGTGAACAAACGGCATTTGGACATGCTGATGGCGCACATGACGCTGTCGGATAAGCCGTTCATGGGATCGGTGACGGAACCCAGCCGGGCGCAGGATTCGGTAGACATGTGCGGCATTCTCTTTGGGGAAGAGTTCGTCCAGCAAAACACTGTCATGACTTCGCTGACCAATATCAACTCGCCAATGACCTTTGACGACGTGATGATGGGCTCGCTCGAGGTATATGCAGCGAACAATCAAGCCTGCATCATCTCGCCCTTTATCGTGGGTGGCGCGATGGCGCCGGTGTCGGTTGCTGGGACACTGACACAGGTTCTGGCCGAAGTTCTGGCCGGTGTGGCCTATAACCAATTGGTGCGTCCCGGCGCGCCGGCTATCTTTGGTGCCTTTGTGTCGTCGATCGACATGAACTCGGGTGCACCGACCTTTGGCACTCCCGAAGCTTCGCTCGTGACCTACGGGGCAGGGCAACTGGCCCGTCGCCTTAACCTGCCATACCGCTCTGCCGGGTCGTTCTGCGGGTCGAAACTGCCTGACGCTCAAGCGGCTTATGAAACTGCGAACTCTCTCAACATGGGGCTGCTCGCAGGTGTAAACTTTATGCTGCATGCCTGCGGTTGGCTCGAAGGCGGTCTGGTTGCGGACTTTGAAAAGTTCGTCATGGACGCTGACCAGCTGGGCACATTGCATGGGTTGGCTGGTGGCGTTTCGGCCGGCGAAGAAGCGCAGGCCATGGACGCCATTCGTGAAGTCGGCCCAGGGGGGCACTATCTCGGTTGCGCTCATACACAGGCACACTTCAAATCGGCCTTCTGGAAATCGGATCTTCTGGATTACAAGCCGTTTGAGACCTGGGAAGAAGAGGGCGCGCGTGACACCCGTACGCTAGCCTCGAACCGAGTTGAAAAACTGTTGGGCGACTACCAGAAACCGGCCCTGGACGCTGGCATCGAAGAGGCCTTGAACGCCTATGTCGCCCAGAAAAAAGAAGCGATGCCAGACGCGTTCATGTAAGCGCTAGGACTGCACGGTCTGATGCGAGGCCCGGTAGAGCCGGGCTTCGCCCATCAAAGCAATCAACAGATCGACGTGATGGGCAATGGAATAGCCTGCATCCCCTTGTTGGCGGGCATCATTCACGACACTTTCCTGTTCCATTAACTGCATGAGCGCCGCTGCATTGCGGGGTAGAGCACCGTACCCCAAGTGTGGCCTCAGGTGCAGTTCGCGCTGATACTCGTCAACACCCAGTCGTGCTGCCCGTATCAAAAGGCGCGGGCGACGGAGGTCGTTCAGCATGCTCAACAGGTCTTTCATGGCAGAGTCCTTTCTTTGGATTGCCATCAAAGAAACACAACCTATGCGGGTGTTGCGTTGCGCGGGATTTCGGCGAACGGCAGGTTTTGCCACTGTTTATCATTTGGAAACAATCATCTGAAATGACCAAGATATTAACAGCTGGGTAACAAATCGCGCCTAGTTTGTGGATAATTTTAGGGAAAACCTGTGGGAAAACAGGTGAACCTAACTGACCTGTATGGGATGGAAATGGGCTTAATTGGACAGATCTCGAGTGCAGAGAATTGGTTGCCCGACGCGGCAACACGGTATCTTTTGCACACAGAACACGGGCTTTCGATCCGCGAAATTGCGCGGTCTCAAGACTGTCATCCCTCGACTGTTCTACGGCAAATCCGGAAGTTCGAAACATTGCGCGATGACCCTTTAATGGACGAAGCGTTGGCGAATGCGTCGACATTTGTTCGTCCTGAGGGACCCGAGAACTTGCAGGAGCGCGCAGCCATGACCGAAACTGAGACACTGAACATTGATCGCTTACCAGATGCCGAAACCCTAAAGCGCGAAGGGCTGCGGGTTCTGCGCCGGCTGTGCGAAACCGGGGCCGTTCTGGCGGTCGCCAAGGACATGGAAAAGGCCGTAATCGTTAGGGAAGCTGAGGGGGCGACGGCGCGGACTGGCGTCGTAGACCGGGCGGTGGCTCAGGCGATGGTGCTGAAAGACTGGATATCATGCAGATCACCGGGGCGGATTTCACGCTATCACATCACCGCAGCAGGGCGGTCGGCCTTGAACACTATGCTGGCCGAAGCAGAAAACCAGGCTCAGGGTTTCGCCGAGGCACAAGTCGGGTTTGAGGGGGCCGCACCGATCGCACAAGGCATGCGGTTTTCCGTGGCGGATTCTCCGTTAACCGCCTTGGCTCGGCGCCGGGATCGCGACGGCAGTCCGTTTTTGCACGAAACCCTTGTTGCGGCCGGCGAGCGGCTGCGAGAAGATTTTGAGCTGGCTCAGATGGGACCGCGAGATGCGTCCAACTGGAAGCGCTTTCTCAGCGGTGAAAACCGGTTTGGATATGTGGCGGACCAAGGGGTCACCGGGGCTCCGGCGATGGCGCGGGAGCGTGTGGCCCAAGCTGTCCGCGAGTTGGGTGATGGGTTGGCGGATGTGGCGTTGCGCTGCTGTTGTTTCCTGGAAGGTCTGGAAAGCGCGGAAAAGCGCCTGGGCTGGTCAGCCCGTTCCGGCAAAATTGTGCTCAGAATCGCGCTAATTCGGTTGAGTGAATATTATCGTTCACAAGCTGGGGGTGCAGGGCGTATGATCGGATAATACCCTCCGGGGTGTTTCGCTTGAAGTTTTGAGCCAACAGCGAGCGAAAGGACGGCGCGTTCAAAAACTGAGCGCGCCGTTCCTTTGTCTGACATAAGACCAAAAAAAACGGCCCGTGTGAGATCGCACAGGCCGCGTTTCGTTCATCTTATACGAATATCAGGCAACGTTGGCTTTTGCCGACTTGAGATACTCCATCAACGTTTCCGGAGAAGAGACGCCATAGGGGTCTTCGCCGTGGTTGTCTGCAAGGCCGGGCTCTTCGAACCATGCTTCGATGGTGCCGTCGTTCACGATGGCAGCATAGCGCCACGAGCGCGCGCCAAAGCCCAGGTTGTCCTTGGCGACCAGCATGCCGATCTTGCGCGTAAACTCACCCGAGCCATCGGGGATGACCTTTACGTTGTCCAGATTTTGGCTCTCGGCCCATTTGTTCATGACAAAGCTGTCGTTGACGGACATGCAGTAAATGTCGTCGATGCCCAGTTCACCGAACTCCGCAGCCATTTTTTCAAAGCCGGGCAATTGGTAGGTCGAGCAGGTTGGGGTGAAGGCGCCGGGCAGCGAGAACAGGATCACGCGCTTGCCTGCAAAGTAGTCGTCCGAGGTCATGTCCTGCCAGCGGAACGGGTTTGGACCGCCCACAGCTTCGTCGCGAACGCGGGTTTTAAAGGTGACTGCGGGAACTTTGACGCCTGCTTGCATGGGGATACTCCTGATACCGTATTGAGTGTTCGAAGCGTCACTTAAAATGATTCTAAACCGGGTTCAATGTGGCATCGCGCCTCTTGAAAAATTTGGTGCGCATTCTTAGCACAACAGCATGCTTTGCGCGGAAATCTGCTGTTGAAGCGCTGCAGATTATCCAGCTCTTCAAAGCATTTACGTGCGGTCGTTAGTGTAAGGGCCGCGCGTTAATTGCCCGGTGTCATATCCACAATGGTCGGCTCCCGATCACCGCTCGTCTCAAAGACAATCATCTCGTTGCCCATGTTCGCAAAATCGATTTTCTTCATATCCACCATGTGAACCGTCCGGTCATACATCGTGTGGTAGTAGAAAACGAGGTTTAGGCTGTCACTTGCGGTGGTGATCTGTGTGGCGCTGTACAGCAAGTCGTCGGACTGAACATCATCCTGTGCACCCTCGGCGGCATCGGCGGGAATGTTGAAATTGTCGAGAATACGAAACGCCTCGCGCACGGTGTCATAGCCGTCTGTGGTCTTTCGTGCGGTTTGTGAAAAGGCAACAGCACGGACAAAGCGCGATGGCGGAGTAAAGTCACCCGGCAGTCCGATCATGCCACTTCCGGCACCCAAAGGGGCAAAAGTCACACCGCTTGCTTCTACGGATGGCACGCCCAAGGCCGACAAGTTCACAAAGTTATTGAGATTGGTCATGTGCCAGTCGTAGTTCGGCGAATTGGTGATAACGCCAAGCGGCGCGTCAAAGACGGTGAGTTCACCGTCGATGTACTCAATGACAATACGTCCTCCGAACCGGTCGGCCACCAACATGTGAAAAGGAAATGGAAACCCGAGCGTTTCATCCACAACGCCGACGACACGCACATTTTCCAGACCAGCTTGTGCTTCCTCTACTGTTTCAAATTGCGAAAGCACATAAGAAGCCAACAGGTCGCCGGGAATCGTATTGTCTGCGAGCTCTGGCAGGTATTCTTGATACTCAGTGAACCCCGGGAGGTAAAACAACCCCGCCGTCAACCCGGCTTCGTTGATGCCATCGGCGGGCGCACCGTGATCGAGCATGCTGATGCCAACCATACCAAAGCGCCCGGTCCAGGCCGCGCCCTCCTGACCGTCCGGCATTTCTCCGGCAGAGTAGGTGAAGTCTCTGGGAATAATATTGATCTTGGTTTCAAGGTCGAATGGCCCCCATTCGGCAGTGCGTGCGCGAATGATGCTGCCATCCTTTCCGCTCAGCATAATGCCGGTGCAGGCCCAGGCCACTGAAACAGACGCGACGAGCGCAATGCTGGTCCGCGCAGCCGCTTTGATAATTCCAGAAATGGTCATCGTTCTCTCCCGATCAATGTCTTTCTCAAATGATCGAGCATCCTATGGCAAAGTCAATAAAGCGCACGAGCAAGTCATGGCTTAGACGGGGGCCACGGCGGAAAGCGGCTGACCGCTTTAGTCATAGGTTGTCTCGTCCCGCATATCAGCCATGCGTCTCTGGTGGTTTCTTGGGGCGCAAACTATGGTATGCAGCGTGAAACCTGAATTGACCCGAGGGCAAGAGCTTTGCGTGACCTGAAAATTCCTGAACAGCGCCACCCCGAAAAGGCGCATCGCCCTGACAATGCGCAGCCGCGCAAACCCAAGTGGATTCGTGTCAAAGCGCCGACGGGCGAGGGCTATAACGCCACTCGTAAAATCATGCGTGAGAACAATCTGGCGACGGTCTGTGAAGAGGCAGCCTGTCCAAACGCTGGCGAATGCTGGTCACAGGGCCACGCCACCATGATGATTATGGGCGAGATTTGTACCCGCGGCTGTACTTTCTGCAACATCGCGACAGGTAAGCCCAACGCTCTGGACACGTTTGAACCGGGCCGGGTGGCTGAAGCCGTTAAGAAACTGGGTCTGAACCACGTGGTGATCACTTCGGTCGATCGGGACGATCTGACGGATGGTGGGGCAGAGCATTTTGCACAGACCATCCGTGCCATTCGGCACCGTAGCCCGGCGACGACGATTGAGATTCTGACACCCGACTTTCTAAAGTGCGCCCCGGAAGTTCTCGAAGTTGTCGTCGCAGCGCGACCGGATGTGTTCAACCACAATCTCGAAACCGTTCCCGGGCTCTATCCCAAGGTGCGCCCCGGTGCGCGGTATTTCCATTCTCTGCGGCTGTTGCAGCGGGTGAAAGAGATGGATCCCTCAATTTTCACCAAATCCGGCATTATGGTTGGCCTGGGTGAGGACAAACTGGGCGTTCAGCAAGTCATGGATGACATGCGTGCGGCAGATATCGATTTCCTGACGATCGGCCAGTACCTGCAGCCAACCCCGAAACACCACGGTGTGGATCGATTTGTGACCCCGGAAGAGTTCAAAGCCTATGAGACAGCCGCCTATGGCAAGGGGTTCCTGATGGTGTCTGCGACACCGCTTACCCGTTCGTCTTATCACGCCGGTGACGATTTCGCCCGACTGCGCGCCAATCGTGAGGCCCAGTTCGCCGAAGGGTAAAGCCCGAACGCATCTGTGCCGCTCTAACGCGGAGGGCTGGTGTCAGTAATCGAGGCGCCAGCCAAAAGTCAGCGAGTAAAGCGGGTCATCGATAAGGTTAAAGTCGCCTCCCGACAGGGCAACATAGGCGTTGTCGGTAATGTCATAGGTGAGTGTGGCGCTTTTCCACGTGTCCCCAAAGCTGGCCAGAGTGCTGTACATCAACTCGATATTCAGCCGTTCTGTAATGTCGAAATCCATTCCGGCGTTGTAAAACTCACCCCTGAACCCGCTGCCGTCGTCATAAGTGCGATACAGCAAGCTGCCGCCAAAACGTCCCCAGTCTCCGACCGCCGAGAAATAGGCCGAGGTCTCGTCGTCTGTGGTTTCTCGTTCCAGACCAACGCCCAGCGTGTAGACATCGATTTGATGGGTCAGCGCAAATTGAAGATAGGTGTCGGTGGTGCCGTCTGTTTCTTGCGTAACCGATGCACCGACACGTGTGTTCCCCCATTGACCGTCATAGCGCAGCCCGTGGAAATTGTTGGCATCCAGATAAATGTCTTCAAAAGCCATCGAATGAAAAAACGTCGGGAAGTAATACTTTGTGGCGTAATCCGAAACAAAATCTGCGGCCTCAAAGTAGTCTTCGATCACCAGCCGGGGGCGACCAATCTGGAACCGGCCGATATCAGTGGTGGCGGTGATTGTCGCAAAGGCCATGTAGGTGCTGTCATAAAACCCTGAATCAAATCGGGTGCGTGAGCCGTCGAGCCCGATCTCAAAGGACCAGATATCGTCAAAGCGATAACCCAGCGTGAAATCACCGCTCAGGGCGTGCCAATCGGTGCCGTCACTTTCAAGGAAATGAAACGCAATCTCTCCGTCCGAAAAAAACTGCGCCTGTGCCGACGTTGCAGCCAAAAGCCCTGCTGCAATGGTTGTACCAAGACGTTTCATGCTAGTCCTGTCCGCTTGTCCCGATCCTTTCTTCTGTGATCGGGTGGACCAAGACAAATCTTCAATTGGGAAAACGTGCCGCCGTCATAAATCGGCAACATCTTTAGAAGCGGCTTTTTTCGACACGTGCCCAATCGGGCCAGAAACCTAGGTATTCGATCAAGCCAAGAATCAGGCATAACAAGATGATTGCCGCAAACAGCTTTACCCGCGCTGCCGAGGGCGGACTCTGCGCAAATCGTTTCATGCGCATGAGATGGCGCAGGTTCATTCGGTGAACCGCACCTTGCCGATGTAGGGCAGGTTGCGATTGCGTTGGGCAAAGTCGATGCCATAGCCCACAACAAATTCATCGGGAATCGAAAATCCGATCCAATCGGCCCGGATGTCGGCTTCGCGTCGTGAGGGTTTGTCCAAGAGCGCGATGGTTTTAAGTCGCGCAGGTTTGCGTGATTCAAGAATATGCACCACGTGGGTCAGCGTGTGACCGGTATCGACGATATCTTCGACAACCAGCACGTCGCGCCCTTCAATTTCGCCTCTTATGTCCTTGAGAATGCGGACTTCCCTGCTGCTCTCCATCGAGTTTCCGTAGGAGGACGCCTCGAGAAAATCGACCTCAACAGGCAGTTCAAGTTCGCGAACGAGATCGGCGATGAAGACGAAAGAACCTCGCAAAAGCCCCACGACCACCAGCTTGTTCGTGCCTTCGAACTCGGTTGCGATCTCTTCGCAAAGCTCTTCAATGCGCGCTGCAATGGACTTGGCCGAGATCATTTGATCGATGACATATGGACGCTCTGGCATGACACCCCCTTGATTTTCCGAGCGCAGCATACGAAATGCGGGGCCACTGTCCATGTGAAATCAGGCCATGCCAACCCATTCTGAAACCCGCACCCTGCCGTATACCGCCCAACAGATGTATGATCTGGTGGCGGATGTCGCGTTATATCCACAGTTTTTGCCGTGGTGTGCCGCCGCGCGTATTCGTTCTGTGACGCCCAAAGAAAACTCGCGAGAGATGCTGGCTGACCTTGTGATCTCGTTCAAAGTGTTCCGGGAAAAATTTGGCAGCCGGGTGCTGTTGCACGACGCCGCGCGGTCTGTGGATACAGAGTATCTGGATGGTCCGTTCAAGTTTCTGAAATCCACGTGGGATTTCAAGGATGTTGAAGGCGGATGCGATGTGTCCTTTTTTGTGGATTTTGAATTTCGCAACGTGATCCTGCAAAAGGCGATTGGGCTGGTCTTTAACGAGGCGATGCACCGGATCGTGGCGGCCTTTGAAAAACGGGCCAAGGACTTGTACGGCTAGGCGCAGGGGTGCACAGTCGCCTCAAAACCAGAGGTGAGCCATGCACACAGCCGAGAAGATCGCCAGATATGCCTTTCAGACTTACGAAGATGCCTTAACGGACAACGTGTTGGACGTCATGCGCCTGTCTTTGTTGGACTGGGCGAGCGTGGCCCGCGCCGCAGTGGCGGAACCAGTCGCGATCGCAGCCTGGGCAATGGAGCACAGCAACGGTGGATATGGCGTGGCCAGCGTGATCGACCGTAAGATCCAGCTGCCCATGCGTGGTGCGGCAATGGTCAATGGCGTGTTGGGTCATGCGCTGGATTACGACGATACGCATTTTGCCCACATCGGACATGTCAGCGCCGTTGTCTTGCCCGCCGTGCTGGCGGTGGCCGAAGATCAGGAGGAAAGCCTTGATGCGGCTCTCAGGGCGACTGTGGTCGGGGCAGAGGCGGCCATTCGCACCGGTCTGTGGCTGGGGCGTCCACATTACGAGGCCGGGTTCCACCAAACTGCCACGGCAGGGATATTTGGCGCCACCGCCGGCGCCGCTGCGTTGATGCGAGATCTGAGTTCCACCGAAGTCGCTCAGGCCGTGGCCCTTGCAGGCAGCCGGGCCGGGGGCCTCAAGGCGCATTTTGGCACGATGGCCAAACCCTATCATGCGGGCATGGCGGCAGCCGGGGCTGTTGAGTCGCTGATGGCGGTGTCTTACGGGGTCGAGGCTAACCCGGCGGCGCTGGACGGTCCTCTGGGCTATGGCGTGATGCATGGCGGTATCTGCGATGCCACCGCTTTTGACGCAAAGGGTTACCTGTGGCCTGCGGTATCGCACAAGCTGCATGCCTGTTGCCACGGCACGCACGCCGCGATCGAGGCGTTGCGTGGCTTTCAGGGACAAGCGGTCGAGGCGGTTGAGATTGCCGTGCATCCGCGCTGGCTGGATGTGTGCAATATCCCGGCACCCCAAACCCGGCTTGAGGCCAAGTTCAGCTTGACCCTGACGGGGGCTATGTCGTTGCTTGGCTTGCCACTGACCACGGATCAGAGCTTTGAAGAAAATGTCATCCTCAGTGCCGAGGTGGTAGAGCTTCGCGACAAGATCACCGTGGTTGGAGACTCTGAGCTGGCGGATACGGCAGCGGTGGTTCAGGTTCAGACCGGTGGTAAGGTCGAGACAGCGCACCATGATCTGGCCGATGTGGCGGATTTTGCCACTCGCAAAGCCCGCGTGCGCGAAAAATCCCATGCCTTGATAGGTGCGGACCTGTCGGATGCTCTGTGGGAAGAGATCACAAGCCCAAACCTGCCCAGCGCCAGACGATTTATGGAAGTTCTGCAATCCCAGGATTGATGGCTCGCGCGCAGACACAAAAAAGGGCGGACCCCGCAAGGTCCGCCTTCTGTCCGTCCTGAGTTTCGCGCGTCAGGAATTCCAGTCGTAAGCCCGTTCGCCGTGGGCACTGAGGTCGAGACCATTTACCTCGGTCTCGGCGTCGACGCGCAGCGGCGTGATCAGGGCCACGACTTTGACCAGCACCACGGTCACAACCACCGTAAATGCGCCAACCACGGCCAGACCGCCCAGTTGTGCGGCCCATGTGCCTTGGCCAAACACCGCGATCATGATTGTGCCAAAGATGCCGCCGACACCGTGGACCGCGAAGACATCCAGCGTGTCGTCAATTTTCAGCATGTTGCGGATCACGTTGACGGCCTCTTGGCAGAGAATGCCAGCGACGGCACCAATTACCAGGGCTTCGACCGGGCCAACAAAGCCTGACGCCGGGGTGATCGAGGCCAGACCCGCGATGGTGCCGGTGACCAGACCTACTAGCGAGGCTTTGCCGTACTTGATACGCTCCCAGAGCGCCCATGACAGCGAGGCTGTCGCGGCCGAGATATGTGTGACGGTCAGCGCCATTGCCGCGCCACCATCGGCTGCCAGTTGCGAGCCGCCATTGAAGCCGAACCAACCGACCCACAGCATGGCTGCGCCGATCATCACCATCCAAGGCGCGTGCGGCGGTGTCGTGCGATGCTTGCGCGGTCCAAGGAACACGGCCACGATCAATGCCGCGATCCCTGCAGTCTCATGCACCACAATGCCGCCTGCAAAGTCGCGCACGCCGATCTCGCCAAAGATACCGCCATCAGCCAGCATTCCGCCGCCCCAGATCCAGTGCACCACGGGGGCATAGCACAAGAGCATCCAGAGCCCAGAGAACAACAGCACGAAGCCAAAACCGATGCGCTCAACATAAGCACCAACGATCAGCGCAGGTGTGATGATCGCGAAGGTCATTTGAAAGGCAAAGAACAAAACCTCGGGCAAGGTGCCCGACAGACTGTCAGCTGTGACACCTATCAGGAACATCTTGCCAAGGCCGCCCCAAAGGCCGGTTTCACCGCTGCCAAAGGCGATTGTGTAGCCAAAGGCCAGCCACAGAATGCTCATCAAACAGGCGATGGCATAGGTTTGCATAAAGACGCTGAGCACGTTGCGCGCTCGTACAAGCCCGCCGTAAAACAGTGCCAGACCTGGGAGTGTCATGAACAGGACCAAGGCTGTCGCCACGATGATCCAGGCGGTGTCCGCTCCGTTCATTGTCCCTTCCTTTCCGTATTTGTGATGATTTGAGCGTCACAAAGCGCAAAAGGATGGCGAATTAAAAATGCAAACGGCTTTGAGTGCGCCTGAAACATGGGCGTTTTGCAAAGTGCCCAAAAAATGGGCGCCTAAGCTTGGGCAGTGCTTGATTTCGCGCCGCTAGGCGGATGCGGCACTGAGAAGAAGCTTCAATGCGTGATTCCGTGCGGCCTCGCGCACCTTGTCACGCCCCGGCGCGCCGAACTCGACGGTTTCGACCTCGCAGCTGTTGCGTGTCGCGATCCCGAAGCACACGCGCCCCTCGGGTTTGAACTCGGACCCACCGGGTCCGGCAATGCCCGTAACGGACACGGCGAGGTCAGCATCACTGTTGACCAGCGCGCCAAGCGCCATCTCGCGGGCCACTTCTTCGGAAACGGCACCTACGGCGGCCAAGGTTGCCTCACGCACGCCCAACATCTCGGTTTTGGCGGTATTCGTGTAGGTGACAAAGCCACGGTCCACCACGGCAGACGATCCGGCGACGTCCGTGAGCGCAGCCATGACCATGCCGCCTGTGCAGCTTTCAGCAGCCGTCACGCGCAAGCCCTTGGCCTCACAAGCGGTTAGAACGTCGCGCGCAAGGCTCATACACCAAAGACTCCGTGCCACAGAAAGGCCAATAACCCGGTACAGATCGCCGCCATGATGCCCGCGATGACATCGTCCAGCATCACACCCAGCGCGTCGCCACGCCGATCAGCCCAGCCAACAAGCCATGGCTTGGTGATGTCGAAATAGCGAAACAAGGCAAAGCCGGCGATCCACCCGGGATAGAGTTTGAGCGGATCCAATCCTGCATGCCAGGCGCCGTAGCTGACCAGCAACAGGGCAATCCACTGGCCCGCAACCTCGTCTATGACAATCTCGCTGGGGTCGTGATCTTCAGCGCCACGCGTTGCTTCGGCGGTGGCCCACCACCCGATTAAAAAGACCAGTACCGTGGCAATGGCAAGCAAGGGAAAGCCGCCGATGTAATGCAACGCCAGCGCCATCAAAACGCCGACACCTGAACCCCAGGTACCGGGGGCAGGGCGGATATGGCCAACACCAAAGACGGTTGCGATCAGTTTGCTCATGTTTTCACCAATGTCGCGGTGGCAATCGCCGCAATCCCTTCTTCGCGGCCCGTAAAGCCCAGCCGCTCGCTTGTGGTTGCCTTGACCGAGACCTGATCCGGTCGCAGACCCATGACGTCTGCCATGCGCGCCATCATCGCAGCGGCATGCGGTCCGATCTTGGGCTGTTCGCAGATCAATGTGCAGTCGATGTTAGAGATGGCATAGCCCTTATCCGACGCCAACTGAACCGCGTGGCGCAGGAAGATCGCGCTGTCGGCATCTTTCCACTGCATCTCGGACGGGGGGAAGTGCCGACCGATGTCACCTTCGGCCAGGGCGCCATAAATCGCATCTGTCACCGCGTGCATGCCAACATCCGCATCCGAATGGCCCTTGAGTGCACGCGTATGCGGAACCTGAACGCCGCACAGCGTCACGTGATCTCCATCCGTAAAGGCGTGCACGTCAAAGCCGTTGCCTAGCCGTATATCCATAGTTCCTCGCAAAATGCGTTGCATCCGGGCGAAATCGCCGGGCGTTGTGATTTTGAAGTTGGCCTCATCACCGGATACGATGCTGACCTGCAGACCCGCTGCACGCGCCACTTCAACATCGTCGGCCGGCATGCCGGTATAGGCCGCATGTGCGGCGCGTATCTCATTGAAATGAAAGCCTTGTGGCGTTTGGGCGCGAAACAGGCCCGTGCGGTCTTGGGTGCCGGTCACGTGGTCATTCTCACCATGCCAAAGCGCGTCAGTGACGCCTAAAGCCGGGGCTGCTCCGGGCGTAGTGTCCAGCGCTGTGATTACATCGGAGATGATTGCAGACGTGACGCCCGCGCGGGCCATATCGTGAATCAGAACGTGGGTGATGCCACGGCCTTCTAGCGCCTCAAGCCCGGCGCGCACTGACGCATCTCGTGTCGCGCCGCCATGCACGTAAGGCACGTCTAGAGAGAGTGCCTCAGCCTCATCATCGGCGTGGGTGACGGCAAGAATCTCATCCACCTGAGGGTGGTCCTCAAAAGCTTGAATGGTCCAATCCGCAACACGTCGCCCCGTCAAAAGGCGCCATTGTTTCGGCGCACCCGAGCCAGCGCGCGTTCCCCTGCCTGCGGCCACAAGCAGCGCGGCGATTTTTCTGGGCGTTTCAGTCATGGGGTCTATCTAAATCCTGCGTGTCTGAGAGGCAATCGACCCTTGGTAATTGATTAAAAATTAGGCAATGGTGGAAATTTGCCACAAAATGGGGCGAGTATTCATTGAGGCTCGTCTGGTTTCCGGCTAGCACAGGGGCATTGCACAAGGATTGAGCAGGTGACCTTGAGTCTTGCGAACATAGAATTGGACCTGCCGGTCCTTCTGGCCCCGTTGGCCGGAATCACTGACTTGCCGTTCCGCGAGTTGGTTTCGTCCTTTGGGGCGGGTCTGGTGGTGTCGGAAATGGTCGCCAGTCAGGAAATGGTGCAGTCAAAGCCCGGTGTGCGCGAGCGTGCCGAACTGGGATATGACAAGGCCAACACCTCGGTGCAGATTGCCGGGCGCGAGGCTTATTGGATGGCCGAAGCCGCCCGCCAGATCGAAGCCAACGGCGCGCGGCTCATTGATATCAACATGGGGTGCCCTGCGAAAAAGGTGACCTCAAGCTCTGGCGCAGGGGCCTCAGGCTCAGCTCTGATGAAAGATCTCGACCACGCGATAAGCCTGATTGAGGCGGTGGTGCAGGCGATCTCAATCCCGGTCACTCTGAAAACCCGACTTGGCTGGGACGATCACATGCGCAATGCAGCCGAACTCGCACGTCGGGCCGAACTGGCGGGCGTCCAGATGGTGACCATTCATGGCCGCACCCGCTGTCAGTTTTACAAAGGCACCGCCGATTGGTCTGCAATTCGCGAGGTCAAAGAGGCTGTTTCAGTGCCTGTGATTGCCAATGGCGACATTCTGGGCGTCGACACGGCGCGCAAAGCTTTGGCGCAATCGGGTTCGGACGGGGTCATGATCGGACGCGGTGCTCAAGGCCGCCCGTGGTTGCTGGCTGACGTGGCGCATCAGGTTTTTGGCACGCAAGCCCCTGACATTCCAATTGGAAATCACTTCGTGGACATGGTTTCAGGCCACTACGAAGCGATGTTGAGCTTCTACGGAGTAGACCTTGGTAGCCGCGTCGCGCGGAAACATTTGGGATGGTACATGGATGATGCGCGAACCCCGAAAGAGTTGCGTCGAAGGGTTCAGACGTCGCGCTCACCCAAGGAGGTTCTGGCCCTTTTGCCCGATGCACTGTTCGGTGATGACGACCGAAAGGATGCCGCATGAGTGACGCCCCAGCCATTTGGAACTCACTGCCAGTCCCGGCGGTGCTGGTTGATGAGAACGATCTGATTGCCGAAATCAATCCAGCGGCAGAAAGCTTTCTCAACGCCTCAGCCAAATCTATGCGTGGAGTTCCGGTCTGGGACAAGATCACCGTAGATGCACCGTTGGAAGAGGCCTTGGAACGCGCCCGCGACCACGGCACCCCGATCTTTGTCAATGACGCAGATATCGGCACAGGAGAAGGGCCGCCCGTACAGGGCAATTTGCAGATTGCCCCGGTGTCTGGCGAAGCAGGGCATATGTTGATCCTGATCACCTCGCGCGAATTGGCCGGGCGTCTGACGCGCTCACAAGGGGTGAAGTCATCTGCCAAATCGGCCATCGGCATGGCAGAGATGCTGGCCCACGAGATCAAGAATCCGCTGGCGGGGATCACTGGCGCGGCGCAGCTTTTGTCGATGAACCTTTCGCCGGAAGACCTTGAACTGACGGATCTGATTGTTGAAGAAAGCCGGCGCATCGTAAAACTGCTGGAACAGGTTGAGCAGTTCGGCAATCTGTCGCCACCGCAAAAACAGGCGGTGAACATCCACGACGTGCTGGATCGCGCGCGGCGTTCGGCCGTTGTCGGGTTTGGCGCGCATATGACCATCGTCGAAGAATACGACCCCTCGCTACCCTTGGCGCAAGGCGATGCGGATCAACTGCTGCAGGTGATCTTGAACCTGTTGAAGAACGCATCGGAAGCCGCTGGGGATAAAGGGTTAATTAGGCTTAAAACCTACTACGAACACTCGTTTCGCCTGCGCCGATCGGATGGCAGTGGGCAGGCCTTGCCCTTGCAGATCGAGGTGATCGATGACGGTCCCGGCTTGCCACAGGACATCAGGGGCGACGTGTTCGACCCGTTTGTGTCCGGTCGTGAGAACGGCACCGGATTAGGCCTGGCTTTGGTCAGCAAAATTATCTCGGATCATGACGGGTTGATTACGGTGGATTCCGCGCCCGGCCGCACCGTGTTCCGCATTTCCCTACCACGTCTGCCTCGCGAGGCAGAACTTCCCACGAAGGAGAGCCTCTGATGGATGGCACCGTTCTTGTTGCGGATGATGACCGCACGATCCGCACAGTTTTAACGCAGGCGCTGACGCGCGCCGGCTGCAAGGTGCATGCCACATCATCCCTGACAACGCTGATGCGATGGGTGAACGAGGGAAAAGGCGATGTGGTGATCACCGACGTGATGATGCCGGATGGCAATGGTTTGGAAATGTTGCCCAAGATCTCCGAGGACCGCCCGGGACTGCCGGTGATCGTGATTTCGGCACAAAACACCATCATGACCGCCATTCAAGCGGCCGAGGCCGAAGCCTATGACTACCTGCCGAAACCCTTTGACCTGCCCGACTTGATGAAACGCACGTCCAAGGCGCTCGAGGTTAAACGGCGTGTACCCACGACGCCACAGGCGGATGGGGATCGTCCGGACGAGTTGCCTT
The DNA here is from genome assembly GCF_947498095.1 of uncultured Shimia sp. Lineage (GTDB taxonomy): Bacteria > Pseudomonadota > Alphaproteobacteria > Rhodobacterales > Rhodobacteraceae > Shimia. Next base: position 541,696 of record NZ_CANMJE010000002.1, read on the forward strand.
TGGTTGGGCGCACGCCGGTCATGCAGGCGCTTTACCGGCTGGTTGCCCGGGTGATGAATACCGACTTGCCCGTGTTGATCTCTGGTGAAAGTGGCACAGGTAAGTCATTGATCTCCAAAGAGATTCATGATTTTTCAGACCGCCGCACGCTGCCGTTTGTCGTGGTGACTGCTTCGGATTTGACCGATATCGAAGGACCTGCTCGTGTGCTGGCCAAGGCCAAGGGCGGCACCATCCTGTTCGACGAAATCGGTGACATCGACGACGAGGTGCAAGCGCGCATTGTTCGTATGATCGATGGCCCCGGTGAACATGCCCCTCGGTTTATTGCGACCAGCCAGAGCAATCTGGCGGACGCGATGGACAAAGGAACTGTGCGGCAAGATCTGTTCTACCGTTTGAATGGCGCTACGATCCATGTGCCGTCTTTACGTGAGCGGGTTGATGATATTCCGCTTTTAGTCGCACATTTCTTGTCTCGTTCAGAACGAGACGGGGCGCCGATGCGTGTCTTTTCTTCAGAAGCCATTGAGCTGTTCCGTGCCTATAGTTGGCCTGGCAACGTGCGGCAGTTGGAAAACGCAGTGAAACGTCTGGTGCTGACCGCGCGCGCCGAAGAGGTTTCGCTGCCCGAAGCCGAAGGTGTTTTGGGCTCGCAGCCACAAGCTGGGCCGCTCTTGGGGGGAGAGGATACCGAGAAACTGTCCGCTTCGGTGGCGCGCCATTTGCGTCGGTATTTTGATCTGCATGGCAATATGCTGCCGCCTGCCGGTCTGTATCAGCGTATTCTGCGCGAGATTGAGATGCCGTTGATTGAAATTGCACTGGATGCCACCGGAGGAAATCAGGCTAAATGTGCCGATCTTCTGGGCATCAACCGCAATACTTTGCGCAAAAAGATCACCGATCTGGATATTCACGTGACACGGCGCCGCAAGTTGATGTAAAACTGCCACATAGCGTGGCCGATTTGCCTCAGTGAGGCAGGATAAGGCCCGAAAAACATTGGCGGTGCGTTCTTTCGAGGGCGCGAATCGATTGAGGAAGTCGGGTGAACACCCTGGCAAAAACCAGTCATTGGACCCGTTTGCGCAGACTGCGCAGACAGCGGCGTGTGCAAAATATTGCCACCTGGACGTTGGTCGCGTTGGGGCCCGTTTTGGTGCTTGCGACGTTCCTTGTTCTGGGGCCGATGAACCAAGGGCCGTCTTCGTCGTCATTGCGGCTTATTCTGCTGATCGACTTTGTTTACGTGATGGCTGTCGCTGCCCTTGTGGCGCAAAAGGTCGTGCGCATCGTGGCATCACGCCGGTCGCATTCTGCAGGGTCACGGTTGCACATGCGCCTGACCGGGGCTTTCGCGATTCTGGCACTCTTGCCGACAGTAACGGTCGCGATTTTTGCTGTGCTGACTGTGAATACTGGCCTTGAGGGGTGGTTTTCAGACCGGGTTAGCCTGGCCGTTGGCAACTCGGTCTCTGCGGCCGAGGCATATGAAGAAGAGCATGTTCGCGACCTCCAGACCGATGCCGACGCGTTGGCCCAGTTTTTGGACGGCAACCGGCGACAGACGTTCTTTCTGGATGACGGCGATCTCCGCGTGCTTTTGGCGGCTGGACAGGGACAAATTCAACGCGGCCTGAAAGAGGCCTATGTCATTGACGGGACGGGTGAGTTGCGGGCGCGTGGCGAGCGGTCTTACCTGTTCAACTACACGCGTCCAACCGAAGACGAAATCGCACTGGCCACAGAAAGTGGACGCCATGTGATACGTGATCTCGAAGCCAATGAGCTACGAGCGTTGGTGCGCCTAGATGCCTTTGTGGACCGGTTTCTATATGTAAGCCGCGCGGTCGACGGGCAGATTTTTGCGTTGTTGGATGAGACCAAGGCCACAGCGCAACTCTATAACCAACTTGAGAGTGAGCGCGGTCGTCTGTTGTTCGAGTTCGGCCTTGTCTATCTGGGCTTTGCGGTGATCCTGATTCTGGCGGCAATCTGGATGGGGCTTTGGTTCGCAGAACGTCTTGCGCGCCCTGTCGGGCGTTTGGCCGGGGCGGCGCAGCGTGTTGGATCGGGTGATCTCGATGTGCAGGTGGTCGAAGAGGATGGTGATGATGAGATCGCCATGCTGGGCCGCTACTTCAACCAGATGACGCGTCAACTCAAAGGACAGCGCGCGACGCTCTTGGAGAACACCAGCCAGATTGAACGGCGCCGGCGATTGTTTGATTCCGTTCTGAGTTCGGTGACATCGGGCGTGGTCGGGCTGGATCCTCAGGGGCGAGTGGCCTTTGTGAACCGCTCAGCCGAACGACTGTTGGACTGGACTGAAACGCACGAAGACATGTTCATCGGTGTGGCGGTGCCAGAGTTTGGTGCGCTGTTTGAAGGTTTGTCCACCGGCACGGACGAAGTTGTTCAGAGCGAGATCAAGGTGACGCGGGCAGGGCGGTTGGAAAACCTGTTGGTGCGCATGGCCACACGCCGCGGTCAGGACGGCGCACTTGAGGGCTATGTTGTGGCCTTTGACGACGTAACAGATCTCGTCAGCGCACAGCGTATGGCCGCGTGGGGCGACGTTGCACGCCGGATTGCCCATGAAATCAAGAACCCTTTGACGCCAATCCAGCTGTCGGCGGAACGTATCAAGCGCAAATTTGCCTCGTGTGTGGGGGATGAGAGTGACAAGCTGGAGCAGATGACCGAAGTGATCGTTCGTCAGACCAACGATCTACGCCGCATCGTCGATGAGTTCTCAAAATTTGCTCGTATGCCCGAGCCTGAACGCCGCACTATTGATCTGATCCCAACCCTGTCCAGCATCGTGTTGCTGCAAGAAACCGGACAGCCCAAGGTGCAGTTTAAAAAAGAGATCTGCAATGGTCCGCTTATGGCGGATCTGGATGAGACAATGATCTCTCAGGCCTTGACGAACCTGTTGAAGAACGCAGGTGAAGCTATTGAAAGCCTAGAGGAAAAGGGCGCGCCAGCCGGGCTCGTTCCAATGGTACATGTCTCCTGTACCGTAGAGGACGGGCGCGCCGTGATCCGCATCGCAGACAACGGCATTGGGTTGCCGCAGGATCGGGCACGCCTGTTTGAACCCTATGTCACCACGCGCGAAAAGGGCACAGGCCTGGGCCTGCCGATCGTGAAGAAAATAATTGAGGAACATGGCGGTAGCCTGATCCTTGAGGACGCACCGGTGTTTGAGGGCAATGCCCATGCCGGAGCGATGGCTGTCATTCGTTTGCCGCTGGCCGCGAGCCCTGATGCAGACGAACAAGAATAAGAACTGAGGTGTTGAGATGAGCGATATTCTGATTGTCGATGATGAACGGGACATCCGAGAACTGATTTCGGACATCCTAGAGGATGAGGGCTATTCCACGCGACTGGCGGGCAATTCCGATCAGGCCATGCACGAGGTCACGTCGGAACAGCCTTCGCTGATGATCCTCGATATCTGGCTGAAAGACAGCAACATGGACGGGATCGATATCCTGAAAGTGGTCAAACGCGACTATCCGGATGTGCCGGTGGTGATTATTTCGGGGCACGGGAATATCGAAATCGCAGTCGCTGCGATCAAGCAAGGGGCGTACGACTTTATCGAAAAGCCCTTTAACATCGACCAGTTGCTGGTGGTCATTCGCCGCGCGATGGAGACGTCCCGCCTGCGCCGCGAAAATCTTGAACTCAAACGTCAGGACACGCGCCCGACTGAGATGATAGGCGAAAGCTCGGCTTTCCGCACGATGATCAGCCAGTTGGACAAAGTGACCAAATCCAATGGCCGCGTGATGCTGACAGGACCGGCGGGTGTCGGAAAAGAAGTGGCCGCGCGCTACATCCACGCCAAGTCAAACCGGGCGTCGGCGCCCTTTGTCACGGTGAGCTGCGCCGGGATGGAGCCGGACCGGGTTGAAGAGTTGTTGTTTGGGCGTGAGAGCGGTGAGCGCGGTGTCGAGCCGGGACTGCTGGAACAGGCCAATGGTGGTGTGATCTATTTTGACGAGGTCGCGGACATGCCGATGGCTACGCAATCCAAAATCCTGCGTGTTCTGGTGGATCAACAATTTCAAAGGGTTGGGGGCAGCGACAAGGTGCGCGTCGACCTACGGGTTGTCTCTTCGACCACGCGCAACCTTGAGGCCGAAATTGAGGCCGAAACTTTCCGTCAGGAGCTTTTCCACCGACTGAACGTCGTGCCAATTCCGGTACCCTCTCTGGAGGAGCGCCGCGAAGATATTCCTGTCCTCGCGTCGCATTTCATCGAGATGTTTAACGCCAGCCAGGGCTTGCCATTGCGAGAGATGTCGGAAGAGGCAGAGGCATTGATGCAGACCATGCTGTGGCCGGGCAATGTTCGCCAGCTGAAGAACCTGATTGAGCGCGTGTTGATCCTGGGCGACGGTAGCGGCCCGATTGAAGCACGAGAGCTGCCCGGTGACACCGAGGGCGACGCCGAAGAGGGGCGTGTGGTGCTGTCTGGTGCCTTGGCGACCTTGCCTTTGCGCGAGGCCCGCGAAGCATTCGAGCGTGAGTACTTGCTGACCCAAATCAATCGCTTTGGTGGCAATATCAGCCGCACGGCCAATTTTGTCGGCATGGAGCGCTCGGCGCTACACCGTAAACTGAAATCGCTGGGTGTGGTGACGTCGAACAAGTCCGGTGCGCGTGTCGCCCACGTCGAAGGTGGGGACGAGGCGGACGCCGAAGCTGAAGCCAGTTAATACAGGCCTAGCTCGCGGGTTGGTTCAGGTCGATCAGTACGCGGCCGCCACCGTCCTGTTTAACGGCGCAAATCGATGGCCCGATGGGCGGTGAGGTGGTTAGCGGCTTGTAGCCGCGCCCGGCGATCTGTTCTTCCTTACAGTAAGGAATGGACACGCGTTCGTAGCCTTGTTGTTCCATGCATTGACGTTGCACGCTGAAACGACGGCCTTCGTTTGCATCGTACGTCTCATAGTACCCTCCGACGACCCTACCATTTGCGCCAAAGATGGGAATCCAATCGCGGACGATAATCACCGGAACGGTGTTGGCGGCAAATGTATTGCATTGAGCGCGAGTTACGTTGGTTTCTTGTGTTGTTGCGCCGACTTTGTACATTGGCGTGTATTCCAAACAGCCCGTCAGCATTGCCGAGATAGCCAAGATCGAAAGGGGTCGTTTCATAAAGATGATCCTTGGCTTACAAAGGTTTCGAAAGGTCGATCAGCGTCCAGCCACCACCTTCGAGTGTCACAGCGCAAATACTTGGTGAGGGTTGCGGAGAACGCGTGATTGGCGCGAAAGAGCCGCTTGCCAGTTGCTCACTCGTACAGCGTGGGAATGTATTAGGCTCATAGCCCTTGATCCGCATACACTGATTGCGATGCTGATTGCGCATCCCCGAATTGACGTCTGACGTATGGACAATCCCGATACCGCCACCCCAGCCGCCGCCCCAGTATCCCACCGTCGCAGTGGGGTAGGTGTTGGGCCAGTTGGCAGCTGGAAACAGTTGATTTGCCTCGACATCGCATTCCGCACGGTCCCGGTTTACACGGTCGACACTTGCGCCCGGCTTAAGAAACGCTTGATAGCTATTGCTGGTACAGCCCGTCAAAATCAGGGCAGACACCGTTAGAACACTCAGAAACCTCAGATACACCCGCATGAACCACTTCCTTTAACTGTGGGAATGAAAGCGCATTGCAGGGGGTGCGGTCAATGGTTGTGTTTGACCTTGGCGGGGGGTTCTGTCATGCCTTGGGAACACCCGAAGAGGCCCAATCCAAAGAGGCATGTCATGAAGGTTATTATCTGTGGCGCCGGTCAGGTTGGATGGCAGATTGCGCGCCACCTTTCGGGCGAGCGCAACGATGTCACCGTTGTTGACAACAACCCCGATCTTGTGCGCCGTGCGACGGATACACTGGACGTACAGGGGATTGCCGGTTTTGCCAGCTACCCGGATGTTCTAGACCGGGCAGGGGCCAATGATGCCGACATGATCATTGCCGCGACCTATTCCGACGAGGTCAATATGGTGACCTGCCAGGTCGCGCACTCGGTCTTTGCCATTCCACGTAAAATTGCTCGATTGCGCAGTCAGTCTTATCTCGAAGCGATCTATTCTGACCTTTACCGGCGGGATCACATGCCCATCGATGTGGTGATTTCACCCGAGCAAGAGGTTGCAGAGGCGGCGTTAAAACGCCTGTCCGCACCGGCGGCTTTTGACACGGAAACCTTTCTGGAAGGCCGGGTTCAGATGCTTGGCCTGAAACTGGACGAAGGGTGTCCTGTGGTGAACACGCCATTGCGTCAGTTAACCGACCTTTTCTCAACCCTACAGGCCGTTGTGGTTGGCGTGCGGCGTAAGGGTACGCTGTTTGCGCCCGAGCCGGGTGACCAGTTGTTTGTCGACGATGAGATCTACGTGTTTACTATCCAAGAAGACATTAGTCGTACACTGGAAGTCTTTGGCAAGGATCAGAAAAAACAAGATCGAGTCTTGTTGATTGGGGGCGGGAATGTCGGTCTGATGGTCGCCCAGAAACTGGAAGCAAGCGCTACTCGGATCCGAGCCAAGGTGATTGAGCGCAGCCGCAAAGTGGCCGAGCGCGCTGCCGAAGCACTGGAACGCACCATCGTCCTTCACGGGGACGGTTTGGATGCCGCGATCCTGTCTGAGGCTGGAATTGACCGCACAGACGCGGTGCTGGCCGTCACGGATGACGATAAGGTCAACCTCTTGGCGGCCGTACGGGCCAAGTCACGCGGCTGTCCGATGGCCGTGGCGCTGGTCAATGACCCAACGCTGGTACCCTTGATGGGGCCATTGGGCATTGATGCCTATATCAACCCGCGCGCCACCACCGTCAGTTCGATTCTGCGTCACATCCGGCATGGTCGGGTGCGGGACGTCTATTCAATTGGCGACGCCGAGGCCGAGATCATCGAAGCCGAAGTGCTATCGACGTCCCCCATTGCAGGTCAACAGGTTCGCGATGTCGACTTTCCCGAGGGTGTGCTGATCGGGTCCATCCTCAAAGGTGACAAGGTTTTGAAACCCAAGGGCGGCACACGCATCGAAGAGGGGGATGTCATCGCCCTGTTTGCGATGGCCAAGGACGTTCCAGAAGTTGAGCGCCTGTTGCAGGTCTCGATCGACTTCTTCTGATCTGATGTTCGCGCGCCTGTCCCGATTGCCCCTGTTTTTGCTGTTCTTCGGACTGGCAGGTATGGCGATGCTGGTCCCGGCTGTTTATGCCGGGGTGCTGCATGAATCGCATGAAGGGCGAGCCTTTCTATACAGCGCGATCCTTGTTCTCTTCTTCTTTGGGCTTATTGCCCTTGCGATCAGCGATACGGGCCGCGCCCCGCGCACCGTAGATTTCTTGATCTCTCTGTTCTTGGCCTTTGCCGTGTTGCCTCTTGTCCTGGCCTTGCCGTTCTGGTGGGGTCTGGCGACCACCACATACCTTAACGCCTATGTTGAGATGTTGTCGTCCTTCACCACCACCGGCGCCACGTTGTTTGACACGCCCGGCCGTCTGTCACCGCCTTTGCAGCTGTGGCGCGGTCTTGTCGGCTGGCTGGGTGGATTGTTGATGTGGATTGCGGCGGCGGCGGTCTTTGCACCCCTCAGCCTTGGCGGCTTCGAAGTCACGACCCGCGCCGACCCTGGGATTGACGAAAGCACGCAAGCGCACGTTGGGGCCGCGCATCCGATGAAGCGGTGGCAGCGTGGCTGTGTCGCCTTGGTGCCAATCTATACCGGTCTGACTGCGATGGTCTGGATCATGCTGATGGTGCTGGGCGAAGAGGGGCTGACAGGCCTGATGCACGCCATGTCGGTGATGGCAACAAGCGGAATTTCACCAGTGGGTGGTTTGGAAAACGCCAAGGCCGGCGCGGGCGGAGAAGTGGTGTTGTTCTTGTTCATGTTGTTTGCCCTGTCGCGCACAACATTTTCCGCAGACACCGGTGCCGTTCGGCGCGAGTCAGTGCTGAAAGATCACGAATTTCGCTTGGGATTGGTCATTGTGGTGGCTGTTCCGACCTTCCTGTTCCTGCGTCACTGGGTCGGAGCTTATGAGATTGACGACTTGCAGGACGCCACGAGTTTTGTGCGCGCGGCTTGGGGATCGGTTTTTACAGTTTTGAGTTTCCTGAGCACGACGGGCTTTGCCAGCGCCGAGTGGCAAGCGGCGCAAAACTGGTCCGGATTGAACACGCCGGGCCTGATCCTGATGGGGCTGGCCATTGTCGGAGGTGGGGTTGCGACCACGGCCGGTGGGGTCAAGCTTTTGCGTGTTTATGTGCTGTATTTGCAGGGCCTTGGCGAAATTCAGCGCCTTGTGCACCCCTCGATGGTGGTGGGCCAAAGCAAGGCCTCGCGCCGCATCCGCCAAAAGGGCGCCCAGATCGCTTGGGTGTTTTTCATGCTGTTTGCCTTGTCGTTGGCCTTTGTCACCATTGCACTGGCCGGTTTTGGAGCCAGCTTCGAGGATGCGCTGGTTATGGCGATTGCCAGCCTGACCAACACGGGCCCGCTGGTTGAGGTCGCCGCCGAGACCCCGATTGATCTGGTGTCACAGAGCAGTGGGCTGAAACTGGTCTTATGTGCGGCGATGGTTCTGGGGCGGCTAGAGACCTTGGCCATTATCGCGTTGATGTCGACTGATTTGTGGAACAGATAACCGCCACATCGGGCTGATTTAGCGGTCGTGCTCGGCGCGTTTAGGTAATTTTGTTGCTCAAATGATGCGGTTTTCGGGGTAACGGCGGCGTGATCTCGCTTTTAGGGGTGGAAACTCTGCAGAGCGCATTACATAATCGCCTCTATTGCACCCGTGGCACCCAACAAGAACAAAGGCAAACGCGATGGCTTCGGATCGACAAAATCTCCAAGACGCATTTCTAAACCACGTCCGTAAGACGAAGGTTCCTGTAACGATTTTTCTGATCAATGGTGTGAAACTTCAGGGCGTTATTACCTGGTTTGATAACTTCTGTGTGCTTTTGCGCCGGGATGGTCAAAGCCAGCTGGTCTATAAACACGCTATTTCAACCATCATGCCGGCTCAGCCGATCAGCCTTTATGAGGGTGAAGACGCCTCTTGATGGAGCACGAAGCGCAGGTTACCCGAGCTTGGGTTCTGCATCCCGATATTTACGGCGCCGATCAACGGCGTGAGGCCTCTTTCGCTTTGGAAGAGGCCGTTTCGCTTGCCGATGCACTGGCCCAGCTGGAAGTTGTGGGCGCCACGGTTGTGAAGCTGCCCAAGGCCCATCCGGGCATGTTGTTTGGATCCGGTAAGATCGAAGAACTGGGCGCATTGTTCAAATCCAATGATGTTGAACTTGTCCTGATCGACGGTCCCGTCACACCTGTGCAGCAACGCAACCTTGAAAAAGCGTGGAAAGTGAAACTGCTCGACCGGACCGGGCTGATCCTTGAGATTTTCTCGGATCGCGCGCGCACTCGCGAGGGTGTGCTGCAGGTTGAGATGGCGGCATTGTCCTATCAACGCACGCGCCTCGTGCGGGCTTGGACCCACCTTGAACGTCAAAGGGGTGGTCTGGGCTTTGTGGGCGGACCGGGTGAAACCCAGATCGAGGCCGACCGCCGCGCCATTGATGACCAACTGGTACGCCTGCGCCGGCAATTGTCCAAAGTCGTGAAAACGCGCGAGCTGCATCGAAAAGCCCGCGCCAAAGTGCCGTTCCCGATCGTGGCTCTGGTGGGTTACACCAACGCTGGGAAATCCACACTGTTCAACCATGTCACAGGCGCAGACGTTATGGCCAAGGACATGCTGTTTGCCACGCTCGACCCGACAATGCGCGCGGTCGAGCTGCCGGACGGCCCCGAAGTGATCCTGTCAGACACGGTTGGGTTTATCAGCGATCTACCCACCGAACTGGTCGCGTCGTTCCGAGCCACCCTCGAAGAGGTGCTGGCCGCCGATCTGATCCTGCATGTGCGCGATATTGCCCATCCGGACACAGAAATGCAGTCCGAAGATGTGCACGACATCCTGAACTCGCTTGGCGTTGGATCCAGCGCAAAAAAGATTGAAGTTTGGAACAAGATTGACCTCTTGGAACCAGAACAGGGCGAGGCTATCCGGGCGCGGGCCGACCGCGATGATGAAATCTTTGCCGTGTCCGCTGTGACTGGAGAGGGGCTCGAAGCCCTTTTTGAGGCCATTACCAAGGCTCTGGCGGCGGATAAGACCGAAGAGGTCCTGGATCTCGATTTTGCCCAAGGCAAACAGCGCGCATGGCTGTTCAAGGAAGGCGTTGTTGAAGAAGAAATCCAGGACGAGACGGGCTTTCACCTGCGGGTACGCTGGACTGCCCGCCAAGCGCGCAAGTTCGAGGGCCTGTAAGCAGCTATCGGCAATCGGGCCGGAGTTGGCCCTCAATCTGACCTCCCAAATAGCGCCCCCCCCCACACAACCCAATTGCGTATCTGATAGGTGTCCGCCGATCAGGCGGATCGCCTGTCGCGTCGAACGGCAATAGCAATACCCCCACTCGGATCACGACGCTGCACTCACATTATGAGAACCTATCGCTTCGCAAAAAATAATACCCGACAAAAATAATCGGATTTACATAACTGACTAAATAACTCAGGTTATGGGAATTCGAGAACGACTCGCATTTTCACCATTCTGGCGGACGCAGGGCATGATGAGACAGTTAGACGGTAGAGACCGCAATAATGATCGGGACCAGCTTTGCCTCGTTGACGTGTTGACCGAGATCCCTTGGCCAAATGACTGGTGCTTTGAGACGCTTCTCAACAGGATCGCAAACCGACAAGAGGACAAGCAGCAATGAGCGCGACAATTGCACAAACTCCGACCATCAGCAGTGTCCCGGCCTGGATGGCCGAAGAGTTAACCCAAGGCGGGAGCCTCGCCCAAATTCGTCTGGGAGATCAGGCATACTTCTTGCGCATCACCCGCGCAGGAAAGTTGATCCTGACAAAATGACATCCCCGGCGCAAACAAGGGGGGCAGCTCCGGTGGGGCTCGTCAGCGAGCTCGACCCGGTTGCCGAGAGTGCGGTCCGAGGACTGCGGGCCTGGTGCGACGGTCCGGAGTCCATGCGGTCGTTCCAGAACCGCCTAGGGTATCAGGTTGGCAAGGACAACGCCGAGGCCATCGGCGACACGCTTGCCCAACTGTGCGATCTGTGTTTCCGCCACGGGCGCAGACCTTTGGCGCGACACCATGCAGCCTGCAAATGCCTTGGGGCAGACGAAAGCTGTTTCGCGAACTTTGTCGCCGCGGCAGGTGAGGGCGCGCATGAAGACGCAATGCTAATCGCCATGCTGATTGTGCGCCCGGATTTTGCGCCCTGCATGATTGGACTTGCAGCAAACCTGGGCGCGGCCTTGCGCCTGACAACACTCACACCAAAAACGACACACAAAACAAACAACGTCATAAACCTACACTAACGGGACAGAAAACACATGAAACGTATACTCCTCGCAACCACGCTCATCGGGCTTGGCTTGGGCACGAGCGCAATGGCAGGCACCAAAGCTGATGTCTTGAGCACCTATGCCGACATTGCCGAGGCTAAGTTCGCCGACAGCCTGACCACTGCCAAAGCGCTTCAGGCTGCGGTGAACACACTTGTTGCAGAGCCAACCGAGACCAACCTGCAAGCGGCAAAGACGGCCTGGCTCGCAGCACGCGTGCCTTATCAGCAGACCGAGGTCTATCGCTTTGGAAATGCCATCGTGGATGACTGGGAAGGCAAGGTAAACGCATGGCCCCTGGACGAAGGCCTGATCGACTATGTTGATGACGGCTATGGTGGCCCATCAGTTTACGGGCGCGAACTACCACCTTGTCGGGCTACGCAACGAACGGCTGAAAGAGATGAACATCGAGCTTTTGCAAACAGCAGCTGAGTTTGAAACCAACCTTACGCCCAAGGGCCATCTGAACGTGCGCGTGGCCAATACCGGCCCCGGACATGCGCTGCCCACCGGAGTGGCCGATTTCCGTCAGGTCTGGCTGGATATTACAGTGCGCGATGCGTCGGGCGCGGTGGTTCTGGAAAGCGGCAAGATGAGTGACGCAGGTATTTTCGACCCCTCTGCACGTTTCTTCCGCAAGGTCTTTGGTGACAAATACGGCGACCCTGTTGGGTTTGTATTCTGGCGCTAAGAGAAGATGCCGGAAGACACGAAGATACCGGCAGGCGGGCATCGAGATGAGGTCTTTGAACTGCCGGCTGACACCGCCTTTCCGATTGCGGTTGATGTAAAGCTGATGTTCCGCACCTATCCGCAGGCCGTCACGGATATCGTACGCGAGCAATACCCGGACCTGACCAACCCCGAAGCCGTTCTGATGACGCAAGTAAAGACTGAGCTGGCCCCCGGTCAGTAGTCCCGGCGCAGTGCTGCGCTGGAAACACGAAAAGGATGAAGACTTTGAAACGCAACATATTGGGCGCCGCGCTAACGGCCTTGTGTCTGACATCGCTTGGGCCGCGTCTCATGCTGAAACCTATGATATCGATCAGTTGATAGACCTCTCAGCCATGACACCGGAAGAAATCTACCGCTTTGCGCCAGACTACCTGTGGATCGAACCGGGTGACTCGATCCGCTTTCTGAACTCGACCGGCAATCACACGGTGACGTCGCTTGAGGGCATGTGGCCGGAAGGGGCCGACTATATCGATATCGAACATCTACCGGAAGCCAAAGTCGTGCTGGATAAACCCGGTATCTACGGCTTTCGCTGCAAGGTGCATGGGCGCCATGGCATGTATGCATTGGTCGTTGTGGGCACGCCAGAACCTAACATCGACCAGATCGAATACGGCAAGGTCAGCGATGTCGGCAAACAGATATTCGAGAAGTTGTTTGCCAAGATGGAAGAAGACTGGAAAGAAAAGTAACGCGGCCAGCGACGCAACCAGTCCATCACCCGGATTTTCAATTGCCGGGCGTTGGTGCGCTTTCAAGGGCTTCGATGGCCTTGCGTGATCCTTTCAACCCCAGCCGCATGCGCTTAAAGCTGTCTTCGGCATAGTTGGCTTCGGATTGGTAGCGAAAGGTAATGTCTTTGCCAGATTTCATCTCTTCCAGTACATCCGCTTGCAGGCTTGGTGAAATCGGGATGCGCACCTGTGCGCTGGCGATGCCATCGCCGCCCTGATACTCGGTCATGCAGTTTTGGGCGTAGCAGCCTTCGGCAGGCAGTTCGGTAACACGGCCGTCAGAATGCGCCACCGAAACGCCCATGAAATGGATCATCGGATCGTCTGACACGCGGTAAAAGCCATAGTAAAAACCGCCTGTGTCATAGTCTCGGCCCAAGAAAACCCGTGCCACTAGGTCGCCGTTCTGCACGAGGTCCCAACCCGCCTCACCATCTGAATACGACCAGCGGTCTGAGGCGGTTTCGGCCCATAAGTTTGAAGACAATGCAAATAGAACAAATACAAGAGACAAAAATTTCATAAGTTTAACCCCAATCAAATCCCGTTCCCAGCATGGCGACTTAAGGCTTGGCTGACAATGGGGTCACATTTAGAGGGCTGGGATGGCTACTCTGATGCTGAATTCGGAACCAGTGTTGTTACGCCGACCGAGGCTGCGCGGGCAAGGTCTGGTTCTAGTGACATGGGTACATATTCGCCGCGTCGCCAAAGCTGGGACATGTCGTCGTAATACCGTGAAAGAAAATGCCCTGATTGGCCGGTTGAAATCACAAAGACCGAGCTGTCAGGGTCAGCAAAATCATAGACACCGCGATACCCCGCGGCGTGCACGTTGCGGAATGGGTTCGGGTCTTGGCCGCTGGTGCGTCCGCGCTGCAGAGTGTTGTCGCCGCCGCTTGTGGACTGGCGGATGTTAACGAAGTATCGAAGCAATGGCACGTCACCCAGAACCTGATGGTCATGCGTGGCCTGATGCGCATCACCCCAACGCAAGGACTCAAGCTGTGTGCCGTAAGCTTCTGAAATCCAAAGCAAAGCATCGTTCAGCGCGAGACGCGCCATGTCCGTGCAAGTCTCGACGGGCGCGCTTTGGATGACGTTGCACCAAGCGGATGCTCCATCCACATCGCGGAACACGCGCTCGATGAACAAGGGTTCAACATGGGTGTACTCATCGGCAAGCGGGCCGAGGTCATCCCGGATCAACCGTTCTTGCAGCGCCCGCATCCATGCGGCATAGATCAGAGGTTCCGGCAGATGCTCATTCATCTCTCCGTTCCATTCTGACAACAACTCCAGAGCGCGCTGTCGCAGGCGTTCCGGAGACCCTTCAGGCGCCGCTTCGCCGGTAAACCAAAGATCAGCCCCCACCAGCGGCAAGAGCGCACGCGCGGTAAAGCTGACGGTATCCAACTGCGCCTCGACAAAGCTGTCACGGGTGTGAACCTGACGCCCTTGCATCAGGCGCTGCCAACGTTGCACCCGTTGCGTGTCGCCCCAGACGTATGACACGTGCAGCGGAAAGGGGCGTTCGACTGTCTTGTTGTTGGTGTTGCCTACGATGCCGCCAACCGGCGTCAGAAACACAGGGTTAGACGCATAGGGCAGGCGGCCCTGCCATTGGTTTTGCGGCATCCAACCCAACGTGGGCATACGTCCCTGGCTTTGGTGGCTTCGGTCACGGCGCGGCACTGCCCCAATAACTTTAAGGGCGATCGTATCTTGGTCGGCCAAAGTCAGGTTTTGTGCGGGTGAGATGTAGTTTTCGGCAGCGTCAATCGCTTCGGTCACGGAAGAGGCATAAAGCAGGTTGACCGCCGCCGTCATCGAGGTGTCCTGCGCGCTCAGCGCGGTCCAGCCAAGTGCGGCCACATGGTTCTCAGGCGTGACTGTGCCCAGGTCATAGTGACTGCCCGGCAAGACCGGCCCGTTTTCAGTCCAGCGCAGGGTCAGCGTGACGGGATCCTGACCGTCGATATTGACGATGGACTTGCGAGTGATGAATGGCGCGAAACCTTCGGATGTGCGGTATTCTTCGGGGTTGTTGGGGTTCAGCTCTTCGATGAATACGTCTTGATCGTCGACATAGGCGGATGTCAGCCCCCAACCAAGCGCGTCACTGCGACCGGTCAGCACCACGGGCATCCCGGGAATGGTGCCGCCGATGACCCCCCCGGATTGCAGTTCCAGACGGGCGAGATACCAGATCGCCGGCGCACTGAGGCCCAAATGCGGATCATTGGCCAGAAGTGTGCCCCCTGAAGCCGAACGAGAGGCAGAGGCGGCCCAGCCATTCGATGCGCCAGCCAATGCACGGCGCGGGAAAGGGGACAGGGGGTGCGCGGGCAGGTCACGGCCCTGGGCAAAGCGGGGATTGCCTTGGACAATGGCGGCATACTCTGGCAGCGCGGCAACGCCTGTGCCCGGCGCATCGGGTAGGATGTCTGCCAATCGGTCCGCATCGGGCAGCAACAGGCTGGTGCGCGCGCGTATGACCTCTTCTTCCAGGTGGCCCGACAGTTGCAAGGCCATCAGCTTTTGAATGGCGATAGAATCCGCAGGTTGCCAGGGCGAAATCGCATTGGGAAACAGGAACATTTCCGGTGCCCCACGGCCGAGGGACTCGCGATTGATCTCATCAATGCGTGTGTTGACCCCATTGGCATAGGCGCGCAGCACCTTGGCAGTGCGGGCATCCTGATGTTGTACCGATTGAACCGAGAGCGGATAAAAGTCGAGCCTGCGCAAAAGCGTGTCGATCTCAAGCGTGGCTGAGCCAAAGACTTCGGACAAGCGGCCCTGCGCGGTGCGTCGCAACATGATCATCTGCCACAGGCGGTCCTGTGCATGGGCATAGCCAAGTGCAAAAAACACATCGTCATCTGCGGTGCCAAAGATATGCGGTACGTTGGCACTGTCGCGCACGATTTCGACCGGTGCGCTTACGCCAGAAGCGGCCAGAGTCTTGTCATAGTCAGGCAAGCTGCGGGACGCGAGAAAATACACCAGAAGAACGCCCAAAACGGCGACCAACAGCATACCGCCTGCAATACGCAGCAACCATTGAATGACGAACCCCATACCGAATCCCTGCGTAAGACATGTCCCGATTGCGGGGGATCATCGCTTGCTCTGGCAATGCCCACAACCATCTTTCCGCCCTCCTGTACCCCCATTCCACATGATCCGCAAAGGCAAGAAACAGCTTTAGCCCTTGCCAAGGGCCGCACGGAACGGGACAAACGCCCTAACAGTTTACTGAGAGGGAAGAACCAATGGCAAAAGTGGCGTTTCTGGGCCTGGGTGTGATGGGCTATCCGATGGCAGGACACCTGCAAAAGGCCGGGCATGAGGTCACGGTTTACAACCGGACGGCTGCCAAGGCCGAGGCCTGGGTCAAAGAGCACGGCGGCGCGATGGCCACCACACCGGCAAAGGCCGCTGAGGGGTGCGATTTCGTTATGGCCTGTGTTGGCAATGATGATGACTTGCGGGGTGTTTGCGTCGGTGAAGAAGGCGCTTTTCAGGGTATGAAAGCTGGCGCAGTCTTTGTCGATCACACCACGGTGTCTGCCAAGGTCACGACGGAACTATATGCCGATGCGCAGGGACGGGGTATCGCCTTTGTCGATGGTCCGATCTCGGGCGGGCAGGCAGGTGCGGAAAACGGCGTCCTCTCTGTTATGTGTGGCGGTGATCAGGCCGCTTATGACGCCGCCGAGCCGATCATTGATGCTTATGCCCGTATTTGCCGCCGGATTGGTGACAGCGGGGCCGGGCAACTGACAAAAATGTGCAATCAGATCGCGATTGCCGGTGTGGTGCAGGGCCTCTCTGAAGCGCTGCATTTCGCTGAAAAAGCCGGTCTGGATGGTCGGGCTGTTGTTGAGGTTATCAGCCAGGGGGCCGCGGGCAGCTGGCAGATGTCAAATCGTTACGAAACCATGCTGGACGATCACTTTGATCACGGCTTTGCTGTCGATTGGATGCGCAAGGATTTGGGGATCTGCCTTGATGCAGCTGACGAAACCCAAGCCAGCCTGCCGCTGACGGCTCTGGTGGATCAGTTTTACAAAGATGTGCAAAAACTGGGGGGAGGTCGTTGGGACACGTCCAGCTTGCTCAAGCGATTGCGCGCCTTGGATTAACAAAAATGGGGGCAGATCGACATTCGATCTGTCCCCAAAAAACATATTTATCATGACCTTGCGGGCGTTTCTTAAAGAATTGCGCCGTGCCTTTTGGCAATTAGGGAATGATCCGGCTGTATTTGGTACCTTCAACCGTCGCGCCGACATGCAACCCAGCCTGACCAAAGATCACTGCAATCACTGGCGCCAGCGTTGTGGTCGTGTCGATCGCCAAAGTTTCGCCTTCGTCAGCAACAGCGTACTTCACATCCGCTCCCGCGGCCCATCCACTTGCACGGCGGAACTCCGCCAATGCGCCTTCGGTCATGAAAAACAGAACATGCGCGTGCTGTGAGGCGCCGATCTGCAAGCCAAAGCTGCCCATTGCGGCAGAGTAGTAGTCGACAGTCGTGTCATTCACCCGCAGCGCACCACGTCCATAACCACCGCCGAATCCAAATCCAGCCTCGGTGATCAAAGGCATAACCAGTATGCCGGTCGATTTGTTCGCAAGGTCAATGGTGTTGGGGTAATTCGTGTAGAGGTAATTCAGCGTGTTATCGACACGCGCGTCAATTTCCGCGCCGCCTGTGCTGCCAACCCCGTTGCCACATGCTGCAGTAAGACCCGCCCCTGCAAGTGCTGCAAAGGTGAAATTTCGTCTGTTCATCATATCCATGATCGGTGCCCGTGTTTGTTGTTATCTGCTCTGATACCGCCGGTTTTCCGGTCGTTCTGTGCGAACTATAGGGCCAGTGCCGTGTGTTGTCACTAGCCCCTTTGTTTTGTTGGCAATTTAGCGCGCAGGTCAGGCGCCGGAGAGCTTGCGTGCTACGGCGGGTGCAAAATAGGTCAAAATCCCATCACAGCCCGCGCGTTTAAAGCCCAAGAGGCTTTCAACCATCGCCTTGTCACCGTCAATCCAGCCGCTTTGCGCCGCCCCCATGATCATCGCGTATTCACCTGAGACCTGGTAGGCATAGGTCGGCACGCCAAACTGATCCTTGACGCTGCGGCAGATGTCCAAATAAGGCATGCCGGGTTTTACCATGACCATATCGGCGCCTTCATCCAGATCACGCCCGACCAGACGCAACGCTTCATCGCTGTTGCCGGGGTCCATCTGATAAGTGGTCTTGTCGCCTTTGAGCGCGCCCGAGGCCCCAACCGCATCACGGAACGGACCGTAAAAGGCGCTGGCATATTTGGCAGCGTAGCTCAGGATCATCACTTCGGAATGTCCGTTTGCCTCGAGCGCTGTGCGAATGGCACCGATACGTCCATCCATCATGTCGCTTGGGCCGATAATTTCGGCGCCTGCCTCGGCCTGAGAAAGTGCTTGCTTGACAAGGGCTTCGACGGTTTCGTCGTTGAGGATTTTGCCGTCTTTCACGAACCCATCGTGACCGTTGATGTTATAGGGATCAAGTGCCACATCGGTCATGATCGCAATCTCTGGAACCGCGTCCTTGATCGCACGGGTGGCGGTGTTCGAGAGGTTGTTTGGGTTCCACGCTTCGGAACAACACTCGGTCTTTTTCAAAGGGTCGGTATACGGAAACAGGCAAATCGCCGGGATGCCGAGATCATGAGCTTCTCGTGCTGCCTCGACGATTTTGTCGACGGAGCGGCGCACAACACCGGGCATCGAGGCCACGGGCTCTTCGACGCCTTCACCGTCGCGTACAAAGATCGGCCAGATCAAATCATCAACGGTCAAGGTGTTCTCGCGCACAAGACCGCGCACGGCGGCGGATTGGCGTGTGCGACGCAGACGGGCGGCAGGAAAGGCAGCGGGTTGATGGCTCATGTGTGACCTCATTTACATGCCCCCCTCAGGTGCCACGGATTTAACCACATCTCAAGGCTAGGAATTGCCGCAGAGCCGCGCTATGTGGGATGAAACACCAAAAAGGGCCCGGGCGTGGACTGGCATCAAACTGTCTTTGAACTCATCGATATGCGCAGCTTTTCGAATCTTTGGTTCTGGATTGCGCTGGCGGTGATGTGGTCGTCGGCCAGTCACTGGGTGCTTGGCGTGCCTTTTGACATGGTGCTTCGCGCGCGCCGCAATGGCGGCCAGAGCGAAATTGATTTGGAAGACATGGTCCGGATCAACACCAATCGCCTGCTCTATGTGGGGCGGGTTTCTGGGTTATGGCTGGTGGGGTTTGCCTGCTTCGTGCACACAGGCCTTGTGATGATTGGATTCATTTACGGAAATGAATTCGCTCAGGCCGTTTTCTTGCTGCTGTTTCCCTTGTCTTTGGTCGGCTTGATCAGCCTGTCTACTGCAGCACGAATTCAGGATGAACAGGCCAGCGGACTCTTGTTGTACAAGCGGCTGACCCGCCACAGAGTCTACACGCAAGTCATTGGAGTTGTGTCCATTTTCGTGACCTCCCTCTGGGGTATGTACCAGAATTTCAATACCTCGCCGCTGGGCTAGAGTGGCATGACACAGACGACTCACATCTCCGTCGGCGGTTCGCCCGAGGGCCATGATGCGCGACTGATTTTGGATGAGGTCGCACGCACCTCAGGCCCTGTGGTGCATATTGCGCGCGATGACAAACGGTTGGCTGCTTTGCGTGCAGCACTGGCGTTTTTCCGACCCGATATGCCTGTGATCAGTTTTCCCGGTTGGGACTGTCTGCCTTATGACCGGGTGTCACCTAATGCGGACATCTCGGCCACGCGCATGGCAACTCTGGCAGGGCTAGTGCATGGCATGCCACAGCAATTTGTGTTGCTCACCACGCTGAATGCCGCCACCCAGCGCGTACCAGCGCGCGATGTGCTGCGTGAAGCAGCCTTCAAAGCGCGGGTTGGCTACCAAATCGATGAGGCCGGGTTGCGTGCCTTTTTGGTGCGCATGGGCTTTACCCAGGCGCCAACGGTGATGGAACCCGGAGATTACGCGATCCGTGGCGGCATCATCGACATTTTCCCGCCCGGCGATTCTGGTCCCGTTCGCCTTGATCTGTTTGGGGATGTGCTGGATGGGGCGCGGCGGTTTGATCCAATCACCCAGCGCACCACGGAAAAGTTGGACGAGATAGAACTGGCGCCGGTATCCGAGATTATCTTGGACGAGGCCGCTATCACCCGGTTCCGCCAAAACTATCGTATTGAATTTGGCGCGGCGGGCACCGACGATCCGCTTTACGAGGCGGTCAGCGCGGGGCGCAAGCATCAAGGTGTTGAGCATTGGTTGCCATTCTTCCATGCCGAGATGGAAACCCTGTTTGATTACTTGCCGAATGCCGTTATTTCCGTTGATGATCAGACAGATGCCGCGCGTCTTTCACGCTGGGATTCGGTGGTAGATCAATATGAAACACGCAAACATGCACTGACCCAGAAGAGCCGGATCGACACGGTGTACAAACCCGTGCCACCTGAGTTGCTGTATCTTGATGATGTCGCTTGGGCGACCGCTGTTGATGGTCACCGGGTATTGCGGTTCCATCCCTTGCCACAGGCCAGCGGACCGGGCGTGATTGATGCAGGCGGACGTATTGGCCGCAACTTCGCACCCGAACGCCAACAAGAACAGGTCAGCCTGTTCGGCGCCTTGGCCGATCATATCCGTGCCCGTCTGCAAGAGGGTCCGGTCCTGATTGCCAGCTATTCCGAAGGTGCGCGGGAACGACTGTCAGGGTTGATCGAAGACGAGGGACTGGCAGAAGCAATTCCGATCACTGATGCAACCCGTATTGGAAAACGTGGGCTCTACTTGGCGGTTTGGGCGCTGGAACACGGCTTTGTCACGCCAGAAATGACGGTGATCTCTGAGCAGGATGTGCTGGGCGATCGATTGATCCGTGCTCCGCGTAAAAAGCGGCGTGCCGAAAACTTTCTGACGGAAACCCAATCGCTTAGCCCCGGGGATCTTGTGGTGCATGTCGATCACGGCATAGGTCGCTATCATGGGCTGGAAGTCATCACGGCAGCAGGTGCGGCGCATGAATGCCTCAGCCTGGAATATGCTGAGAGGTCAAAGCTTTACCTGCCAGTTGAAAACATCGAACTGCTGTCGAAGTACGGTCACGATGAGGGGCTTCTGGATCGCCTTGGCGGTGGAGCATGGCAGGCGAAGAAGGCCCGTCTGAAAGAACGTATCCGCGCGATGGCAGACCGCTTGATCCGTGTTGCCGCCGAACGCGCCCTGCGCAAAGCGCCTGTGATGGAGGCGCAGCACCACGCTTGGGAAGAATTCAGTGCCCGGTTCCCGTATCAGGAAACCGATGACCAACTGCGTGCGATCGAGGACGTGATTGGGGATTTGACCAATGGCACACCGATGGATCGTCTGGTTTGCGGTGACGTAGGTTTTGGCAAGACCGAGGTCGCGATGCGGGCAGCCTTTGTTGCGGCAATGTCTGGTGCACAGGTTGCCGTGATCGCCCCGACGACATTGCTGGCGCGTCAACACTACAAGAGTTTCGCCGAACGATTTCGCGGTTTTCCAATTGAAGTCAGAAGTTTGTCGCGCTTTGTGAGTGCAAAAGAAGCCGAGAAAACACGCGAAGGAATGGCCCGAGGCACGGTTGATATCGTGATCGGAACCCATGCGCTTTTGGCCAAAAGTATCCGGTTCAAGAACCTCAGCCTTTTGGTTATCGATGAAGAGCAACATTTTGGTGTCTCCCATAAAGAACGGCTGAAACAGATGCGCTCGGACGTGCATGTGCTGACGCTGACCGCGACGCCAATCCCACGCACGCTGCAATTGTCGCTGTCTGGGGTTCGCGATTTGTCGATCATCGGCACGCCGCCAGTCGACCGACTGGCGATCCGCACCTACGTCAGTGAATTCGATGCGGTCACCATCCGCGAGGCGCTCTTGCGCGAGCATTATCGCGGCGGTCAGAGCTTTTATGTCGTGCCGCGCATCAGTGATTTACGCGAGATCGAGGAATTTCTTGCCGATCAGGTGCCCGAAGTCTCTGTGGTCATCGCCCACGGGCAAATGGCGGCAGGTGAGTTGGATGACCGGATGAACGCCTTTTATGACGGCAAATATGACGTGCTGTTGGCGACGACCATTGTTGAATCCGGCTTGGACATCCCAACTGCAAACACCATGGTGGTTCACCGCGCCGACATGTTTGGCCTGTCGCAGCTTTATCAAATCAGGGGACGGGTAGGGCGCTCAAAGACCCGCGCCTATGCATATCTCACCACCAAACCACGCGCGCGCTTGACCCCCGCTGCGGAAAAACGCCTGCGCGTACTGGGCAGTCTCGACACCCTGGGTGCCGGCTTTACGCTGGCCTCTCAAGATCTTGATATTCGTGGCGCAGGCAACCTCTTGGGTGAAGAACAGTCCGGCCAGATGCGCGATGTGGGCTATGAGCTTTACCAGTCCATGCTGGAAGAGGCGATTGCCAAAATCCGCGCAGGCGAAATGGAAGGTCTGAGTGACGCCGATGAGCAATGGGCACCGCAAATCAATCTGGGTGTCCCCGTTTTGATCCCCGAAGCCTATGTGCCTGATCTGGATGTCCGCCTGGGGCTGTATCGGCGTCTCAGCAGCCTGCATACCAAGGTTGAACTGGAAGGGTTTGCCGCGGAATTGATTGATCGATTTGGGAAATTGCCTAAAGAGGTCAATACCTTGCTTTTGGTTGTGCGGATCAAGGACATGTGTAAACGCGCGGGCATTTCCAAACTGGACGGCGGCCCCAAAGGCGCGACAATCCAGTTCCACAATGACAAATTCGCCTCGCCTCAGGGGCTGGTTGAGTTCATTCAAGACCAACGCGGGCTCGCCAAGGTGCGTGACAACAAAATCGTCGTTCGTCGCGACTGGAAGAAAGAGAGCGACAAGATCAAAGGCGCCTTTGGAATTGCGCGCGATCTGGCGACCAAGCTGGTCGAAGAGCGCAAGCGAAATAAAGCCAAGAGCTGATCCATTGCCCTAAGGTCAGGATTCCCGTGCTTGCCAGACGCCCATAGGCCGCCGTAGGCTGAATGCATAGCAACAATCGGGAACGGATGCTCATGCATGTCCTCAAATACGCGCTGATCGTTGGCACCATGTCTTTTGCGGGCATGAGTGCGGCCCAGTCAGACGCTCCACCACCGGCGATGGATCCCCAGGCAGTCGAAATCCTCACCTCAGCAGCGAAGTACCTGTCTGAGCAGAACACATTGTCGGTCAAATGGTTCGTGTCAAATGACACGGTTCTGGAGGGGCGTGAGAAACTAACGCAAATCCGCAGCGGTTATAGCCTGCTGGACCGTGAAGGTGGATATTATGGCTATCTCGAACGCGGCCTTGCAGCGCGGGAGTTCTATTTTGATGGCGCAAGTCTGAGTGTGAATGACGTCGAAAATGACGCCTACGCACAGATCGCCTTTGCCGGTGACTTTGAAGGGTTGGTTGATCGGGCGAAAGAGGAATACAATCTTGATCTGCCGATCTGGTCGGTGTTGTCGATGCAGTATGGCGAAGGATATCTGGACGCCGCCGAAAAGGCAGCCTATGTCGGGCTGACTCGCATCGGTGGCGAGGTGGCGCACCACATTGCTCTCAGCAATTATGATGAAGACTGGCAGGTCTGGATTGCCGATGACCCCGAAAGCCCACGTTTGATAATGTTGGTTGGAACGGATCCTTATACCCAAGGATGGCCGCAATACCGTGCCTATTTCACTGACTGGAATTTTTCACCAGAGATCGCCGAAGGCGCATTTACCTATGTGCCCGGTGAAGACAGTGAACAAATGATCTGGCCCCGGGTTCCGGGCAATTGAGGAGCATGCAATGAAACAGGTTTTCACAGGATTACTGGTGGCTGCTCTGGCAATTGGCACCTCCCCGCAAGGGGTTGTGTCGCTCAAGTTTGATGTGTCACAGGCCTTTGCCAAACAGCGTGGCGGTGGCATGAGAAGCGGCGGCGGTGCGCGACCGTCTGGCGGCGCCAAAGCGCGCCCGGCCACACGCCCTTCGGGAGGTGCGCGTCCATCGACGGGAACGCGCCCATCAGCGGGGACACGTCCCTCAACCGGAACGCGGCCGTCAACAGGCGCACGTCCCTCAACCGGGACGCGTCCTTCGACAGGCACACGTCCGTCAACTGGGACACGCCCTACACCGGGCGTCGCACCCAGCAACCCGGCCGCATCGCGCCCGGCGGCGGGGACACGACCTGCGACACAGCCTAGCAATCGACGCCCACCGGGCAATGGTGTGCGACCACCGAACATGGGTAAGCCGGGGGCGCGACCTCCAAGCGCAAGGCCGCCAAATCGTCCGGGAACACGACCTCCGGGATACCGTCCGCCTCATACACGGCCGCCGTACTATCGCCCGCCGTATCATCGCCCGCCGTATTACCGGCCCCCACACTATCACTGGGGCAATTACTACTATCATTCGGCATGGGGTTGGTTCTTTACCGCCGCATTGGTCACATCGACGTTGGTCTTCGTAAGCGATCTGCCCTCTGACAACGAGTGTGAGAAGATCTTGGAAGATGGCGAGACGCTGTATCTCTGTGATGGCGTTCTTTATCGGTCAACCTATTACGAGGACGAGCGCGTCTATGAGATCGTGAGTGATCCGCCGGATGCGGCCGAGCCAGATGCCGTTCTGGGCCTGTCACTGACGGATCCGATGATGAGCGGTGAGGTTGTCAAAGACCTGCAGAAAGCCCTGATTGGCGAAGGCTATGACGTGGGTACCGCAGATGGTGTCTTTGGTAGCGGAACCGAGACTGCAGTGATGTGGTATCAGTATGACAACGCGCTTGAGCCAACAGGCATCATGGATATTGAGACCACAAAGCTTTTGGGCTTTGAAGTGCCAACCAATCCGGGCACTGCAGAAGGAGACGGTGCTGCCACCACAGATCCTGCAGCTGCCGAGGGAGACGTTCCTTCGCTCAGCGATGCAGAAACCGAAGGTGAGGCTGAAGAAACAGAGCCTGCCACAGACACGTCCACAGGCGCATCTGATTGACGTTAAAGAGTCGAGGCGCGGGCTTAGCTCAGCGCCTCGGCTCGCTTCATGTAGAGCATGAGACCAAAGCCCAGCGCGGCCTCAATCCCAATCCCAAGAGCGATAGGCACCGGTGTGCCATTAAAGGCCAACCCAACCGGCACGGCCAAAACCGCCCCCATGACTGTTGAAATTGCGCCCATGACACTGGCGGCGGTGCCTGCCATATGTCCTAAAGGCTCCATCGCCATGGCATTGAGATTGCCCAATGTCATGCCTGCCTGAAAGAACAGTGTGGTCTGCCAGAACACGAATATTCCGAACAACACTGGACCAATTGGTGGGGTTAGCGCAGCGGTTAGCATGCCAAGTGAACAGACGATCTGAACGGCCAGAGTGACGGTCACCAGAAAACGCATCCCCAGCCGCATCACCAACCACGCGTTCAGGATACTGGCTGTACCTGCGACCAATGACACGCCTGCGAACCACAACGGAAAGCTGTCACCGCGGTCAAAGGTGATGTCATAGACCTGTTGGACACTTGTGAGAATGGTCATCAGCATGCCAAAGCACAGCGTTTGTACCAGGATCGAAATACGCACCACCGGGATGGCCCACATCTCACCCACGGCGCTGATCAGGACGGGCAGGCGAAAGGGGCGGCGATCTTCTTTG
This sequence comes from uncultured Shimia sp., assembly GCF_947498095.1. Taxonomy (GTDB): domain Bacteria; phylum Pseudomonadota; class Alphaproteobacteria; order Rhodobacterales; family Rhodobacteraceae; genus Shimia. The sequence continues at coordinate 567,439 of NZ_CANMJE010000002.1, forward strand.
GCCAAGGGTTCTGGAAGGCGAAAGCCAAGCCAAAGCACCGACATGAGCGAGAACAGGATGAACGCGACAAAAACACCGCGCCAACCACTAAAGGCGATGATGAAAGACCCCAACAGCGGTGCAATGGCGGGCACCAGCGTAAAGATCAACATCACGATCGACACCAGCCGCGCCATTTCGCGCCCGGAATAGAGGTCGCGGATGATCGCCAGTGTCACCACGCGTGGTCCTGCCGCGCCGATGCCTTGGAACACGCGTGCGACAAGTACCAATTCCAAAGATTGCGAAGCCCAGCCAATTGCGGCGCAGATCATATAGAGCACAGCGCCACCGACGATCACAGGCTTTCGGCCAAAGGTGTCCGATAGGGGGCCTGTAAAAAACGTGCCGATCCCCATACCCAGCATAAAGCTGGTCAGGATCATCTGTGCATTGTTCACGTTGTCCGGGCTCAACTCGCGCCCGATCTCGGGCAGGGCAGGCAGCATGGCGTCGATCGAAAATGCGATGGTGGCAAACATCATCGCACATAGTGCGACGAACTCGACGCGGGACAAGGGGTGGCTTTGGGTCATTCTGCGGGCTGATCGTCCGTATTATCGGCCTGCGGCGGATGCGCGGCTTTGTGATGGCCCAAACGCGCAATCAGCCATTCGGAATGCGCCTTGTGGCGCTCAGCTGTAAAAGCACCGAACTGCTGGATCACGAAGGCAAAAATGCCAAGACCCAAAAAAATGAAAACTGTCGTGCCGATCTTGCCGAGCGTTGTGGCGGGCACGAGTGAGCCATAGCCCACGGTTGAAAGTGTAATCACTGAAAAGAAATAGCTGTCGATCCAGTTCCAGCCTTCGACAAAGTGAAAAAAGACTGTGCCTGAAATGACCACTGGCACCAGCAACAGAACCAGAAACAGCAGACGCAGCCCCGGTGTCATGAGGCGGCCTGTGTCTCGTTCAACTCGCGGATCACTTTAACCCAAAGTTCCACAGGCTGCGCGCCAGGCACGGCATGTTGGTTGTCGACGATAAAGGTCGGGACAGAGTTCACACCCATCTCGCGGCTATGGGCGTCACGTTCGCGAATACTGGCAACATCTTCGTCGGTTTTGAGAAGTTTGCCGATGACGGCTGCGTCCAGACCTGCGCCATCTGCGATGTCACACAGAACATCGTCGCTGCCAATGTCGCGGCCTTCCTTGAAGTAGGCTTTGAACAGGGCGTCGACCACGGCGTTCTGTTTGCCCTCGATCCCCGCCCAATGGATCAGGCGGTGGGCGTTGATGGTGTTTGGCGTGCGTTTCATCGCCGCAAAATCGATGTCCAGCCCTTCGTCGCGCGCATGCTGCTCGATCTCACCGTAAACGCGCACGGCGTTTTCTTTGCCGCCGAACTTGGTCTCGAGATACTCGCGTCGGTCCATACCTTCTGCTGGCATGTCGGGGTTCAGCTGAAAGGGATGCCATTCAATGGCAAACGGGTGATCTGGCTCGGCCTCCATCGCCTTTTCAAGGCGGGTTTTGCCGATGTAGCACCACGGGCAGATAGGGTCAGACAGAACGTCAAGCTTGATCATGGTGTCGCCTCGAATTGGTCGCGCAGGGCGCGGCGGCTGAGTTTGCCGTTGGGGTTGGTGGGCAGCGCATCCAAACGCCGGAACAGGCGCGGCTGTTTATATCGTGCCAGCGTTGTCTCCACATACGTCCTCAGGGCGGTTTCGTCCAGTTCACTTTCACTGGTATAAAATGCCGCAATGATGCGCGTGTCTTTTTTGATTTCGACATCCGTTACACCGACCGAGATAACGCCGGGCATGCGCGAAAGTGCGGCCTCAACCTCGAGTGGGGACACACGGTAGCCGCCAGCGTTCATCATATCATCCGCTCGTCCGGCATATCTGACATAAAAATCACTCTCCATCTGGCCCCGATCTCCGGTCAGGAACCAGTCGCCGGAAAACCGGGATTCAGTGTCCTCAGGCGCGCGCCAATAGCCCAGCATCAGCCCCGGATCGCGGCGATCAATGGCAATTATGCCTTCCTCGCCCAGTTGCACAGGTTTGCCATCCTCGTCCACCAAAGCCAGCCTCCGTCCGGGCTGGGGCTTGCCCAAAGTGTCGGGATGCGCCGGCGAAGCAGGGCTGGCTGAGATAAAGGTCGAGCACTCTGACATGCCATAAGCTTCAAACAGCGCTGTTCCCGTTGCCTCAAACCAATCTTCGCGAATGGTCTCTGAGAGCTTTTCACCTGCAGACAGCCCGTGGCGCAGGTCTGGAAGGTGAATATCAGGGTGATCTGACAGCATTTTGCGGTAAACACCGGGGGCCGCGGCAAAGATCGTCGCCTTGTGTTGTTTCAGCAGTTTGGGCAGGTCTTGAATGTCCACGCCCTTGGCCGGGATCAGCGCAGTGGCCCCAATGGACCAAGGATCCATCAAGCCGGTCCCCAGCGTATAGGTCCAGTTGAAGGCGCCCGCATGCATCAGGCGATCGTCGGAGCGTAACCCGTACCAGCCCTCATGCATCATCTGGCGCGCCCAGATTGCGCGGTGCGCGTGACACACGGCACGCGGCACGCCAGACGTGCCCGAGGTGTAAATGATGTAACCCATCCGGTCAGGATCACCCATATCAAAGGCGGCCGGGGACAGGGTGCGCATATCTTCCAGTGCATCCAGCGTGATTTGAGGGATCGTCGGTGTATCCGGGCAGGCAATGGTGGGGTCGCGCAGAATGGCTGCTGGCTCAAGCTCTGCAACCATCTTGGCGACTTCGGGCTCTGTCAACTGTGACGAGGTTGGTACAGGCACCATGCCTCCGGCGATTGCGCCGAGATAGGCAATAGGAAACTCTACTGTATTGCCCAGTCGCATCAACACGCGATCTCCGGGCTGCAGCCCATGTGCCAGTAATCCCGTAGTGGTGCCCAAAACCGCCGCCTTGATGGCGCCAAATGTCCAATCCTGCGAGGTGTCATGCGACATGACTGACAATGCGGTTTTGTCGGCCAGCACATCAGCCTGCGCCAGAACATGTGCGGCCATATTGAAGGCGCGCGGCGCGGCTGGATGCGCGCCCTGATCGAATAAAGACAACATGCGATCTAGGTATTGTGAGGTTCAATGAGTTGCAAGTCCGATAGGGCGCGGTCTACAAAGCGCCACATGAGCGACAATGACCCAAAGTCCTTGATCCGGGTGGCTCGTGAAAACGGCCAAAAGGATCATCTTGAGCCAATAGACCTTGGCCAACGTGTGCGCGAATTGCGCAAAGCAGGCAAATGGACTTTGGAACAGGCCGCCAAGCAAGCTGGTCTGGCGCGGTCTACCCTGTCCAAGATTGAAAACGGCCAGATGTCTCCGACCTTCGACGCGCTCAAAAAGCTTGCGATCGGGTTAGAGATTTCAGTGCCGCAGCTGTTCACACCGCCGCAAAAGGGGCAGGTCAACGGGCGATTGTCAGTTGTCGCCTCGGGTGAGGGTGTGCATCAGGCCACCACCACCTACGAACATGAACTGCTGGCGGAAAACCTGACCAAGAAGACCATGCTGCCCTATCGCGCGCGTGTTCGGGCGCGGTCTATGGACGACTTTGATGGCTGGGTCCGCCATGACGGCGAAGAGTTCCTGTATGTGCTGACCGGGGTTGTGCGGCTTTTCACCGAGTTTTACGAACCGATTGAGATGCGCCGTGGCGACAGCGCCTATTATGACGGGTCGATGGGGCACAATCTGTTGTCGGTCTCGGACGAAGACGCTTTGGTGCTTTGGGTCACGTCACTGACATAGGCCGTGACCGACCTATGTCAGCATGGCAGGATCAGGCGTCCTGCAAGAGCTTTTCACTCATGTCCCAAAGCCGTTCAGCGCTTTCATCGTCACAGGCATGTGCATTTACACCGAAAAAGCGTGCCGTTGGGCTGTCCATATCGGTTGGTGCGGCAACATCCGCATCCTCGCAGTAAACCCCGGCCTTGCCCTCGAGTTTGGGCGAAGTTGCCGCCCAAAGCGTGGTTGAGCAGCCCTGTTCCGGCGTCTTAAAGCCTTGTTTGGCCAGTTCAGACGGTTCTCCACTTTCGTCCAGCCAACCCAGCGCAATCATCTCTTCTTGTGGCAGGTGACGCTGCAGAGGTGTGAAAATGCCGCCCGGGTGCACCGAAAAGGCAAGACCGCCTGAGGGCTTCAGTCGGCGGGACAATCCGTTTGCAAACAGGGCGTTGGCGGTCTTGGCTTGGCCATAGGCCTGCCACTTATCGTAAGCGGTATCTGAGTACTGCACGTCATCCCACAGGATGTCAGAGATTTTGTGGCCCGTTGACGATAGCGCTACAACACGGGTTCCCGGGGCCTTGGTCAAGAGTGGCATCAGGGCTGTTGTCAAAGCAAAGTGCCCCATGTGGTTGACGCCGAACTGCGATTCCCAACCTGGACCTACACGCGCCTCGGGGCAGGCCATGATCCCGGCATTGTTGATCAAGAGATCCAACGCGGACAGGTCGTCGAGCATCGCGTCGGTAAAACTGCGAACGGACGCCAGATCGGCAAGATCCATCGGCGCGGTGGTGATGTCACCGGCCAGTTCCGCCAAGGCTGCTTGAGCCTTTTCAGGCGAGCGCACCGGCACGATGACCTTTACACCCTTGTCCGCCAACGCGCGCACGGTTTCGAGGCCAAGCCCACTGTAACCACCTGTCACGATTGCGGTTTTTCCTGAGAGGTCGATGTTCTCCAGAACCTCTTTGCCAGTGCTCTTGGCATGAAATCCGGACTGCGTGGGAACTTGATCTGCGATGGACATGGGCTCTCTCCTGTACTGTCTCGTGGCTCTTGTTGACCACAAGGTAGGGAGCACCAACGCGCCTTGAAACGCCTCAGTTGTATTTTGGCGTGAATTGCGAGTGAATTGACGGGGATGCGGGGTGTGAGACGCCTAGAGCGTGCTCAAAACCGTCTTGAGGTCACCATATCCCGTGTGGCGATGTTCAAACGCGAGGCCCAAGCGTTCGGCACACTCACGTGCCTTGGCCATTAACTCCGGATCATCCGTTTGCGACTGATAGACCAGCTTGGTGTAATTGCCAAAATACATGTCACGCAATTCCGGATGACGATCCAGTCCCATGGGTTTCCAGACAAAGGCATCAAACTGGCGGGTCAGGAAGTCGGTAAGGTAAAAGGCGTCAAACTCGTCTTCGCTGGTTTTTGCAAACGTGTCGTTGCCTTCGAAGAAGCTGTAACAATGTGGACCTTCGACCATCTCGACGCCCAACTCATCACAAGCCACCTGCAACAGCCCACCAGTGCCGCAATCTGCGTAGGCCACAAAGATGTCGTCATAGTCAGCGCGGTGCTTGTGCACGGCCTCGCGCACAGCCTCGGGGATTTTCTCAGGGTAAAGGTGCAGCTTGGCGGGCAGGCATGTCAGATCCATGTGATCCCAGCCATTGGCCTCTTTCAAGGCCAGGATTTCCCGTGCCAAAGCACCACAGGCCAGCAACAGGATACGTCCGGACTTGGACGCGGTCACATAGCCGGTCTCGGTCAGGTCTGTGTCGCTGGGAAGGGTCATGTTTCACCTAAAAAGTAAAGCCCGCCAAAGTCTTGACGGGCCTTGTTCATGTCATGTGGGCCAGATCAACCATTCATCTGGTTGTGCTTGCGACCCACCAGATCTTTGGCTGTTTCCACCGCTACAGCGGCGTCGCGGCAATAGGCGTCAGCGCCGATCGCCTTGCCAAACTCTTCGTTCAGTGGCGCGCCGCCAACCAAAACGATGTAGTCATCGCGACGACCCTGTTCGACCAACGTGTCGATAACCACTTTCATATAGGGCATCGTGGTGGTCAGCAGGGCGGACATGCCCAGGATGTCAGGCTCTTCGTTTTCAAGGGCCTCAAGATAGGCCTCGACCGCGTTGTTGATGCCCAGATCGACAACTTCAAAGCCGGCGCCTTCCATCATCATGCCGACAAGGTTTTTGCCGATGTCGTGGATGTCGCCTTTGACGGTGCCAATCACCATCTTGCCAACGCGCGGGGCGCCGGTTTCGGCCAAAAGCGGCTTAAGAATGAACATGCCGCCCTTCATGGCGTTAGCAGCCAGAAGAACCTCTGGTACAAACAGAATGCCGTCGCGGAAGTCCGCACCCACAATGGTCATGCCGCCGACAAGAGCCTTGGTCAGGATGTCGTAGGGCGCCCATTCGCGCTCAAGCAGGATGTTCACGGCCTCTTCGATCTCTTCCTTGAGACCGTCGTAGAGGTCGTCGAACATCTGTTGAACCAGTTCTTCGTCGTCCAGTTCAGACAGGATGATATCGTCTTCTTCCGACATGAGCTTTCCTCAATAGGGCCGACACGTATGGTCGGGATCGTGGTTTTCACTACACTTGTTCAATTTGGGTCCAACCTACTGTCAAAATAGCGACATGGGCCGCGCTGAGACCGACTTATCACACGGAAATCGCAGGACATGAGTGAAAAATTTTCAGGATAATCTTGGGGTTGATTGCATATGTTCCCTTTTTGTTCTAATTTGAGGTATGGAAACGCAAACTCAAACCATTTCCGACACCCGCCGCCGTGGGCGCGGTGCGCTGAGCAATCAGGCCGGGCGATTTGATCTGGACCGCTATGAAGAAAACGATGGCTGGGAGATCGACGAAGAGCGACCGGCGTTTCGGACCGAGATCACACAGGAAGCGGCCAAAAGTATCATCACGCGAAATGCGTCACCTGACCTGCCTTTTGACCGCTCGATTAACCCTTATCGAGGATGCGAGCATGGGTGCGTCTATTGCTTTGCGCGTCCAACGCATTGCTACCTAGGGCTTTCTGCGGGATTGGATTTCGAAACCAAGATCACGGCACGGCCCAATGCAGCTGACCTTCTCGACAAAGAATTGCGCCGCAAGTCATATGATGTCGCAACTTTGGCAATTGGAACAAATACCGATCCGTATCAACCAGCCGAGCGGGATCTGGGGATCATGCGCAAGTGTCTTAAGGTGTTGGCTGATTTTCAGCACCCGGTTGGCATAGTCACCAAGGGCAGCCTGATTGAGCGCGATATCGACATTCTGGCGTCGATGGCGGAACGCGGATTGGTGCATGTAGGCATTTCAGTCACGACGTTGGATGCGAAACTCTCGCGACTGATGGAACCCAGGGTTCCGGCCCCAATTCGAAGGCTTCAAACGATCCGGCGTCTAAGCGATGCAGGGATTCCGGTACGGGTCATGATGGCGCCGGTGGTGCCTTCGGTGACAGATCACGAGATTGAGGCTGTTTTGGGTGCCGCGCGCGAGGCCGGCGCCAAGGCCGCCAGCTGGATCATGTTGCGTCTTCCGCAAGAGGTCTCTCCGTTGTTTCAGGAATGGCTGCAAGAGCATTTTCCACTGCGGGCCGACAGGGTGATGGCACGGGTGCGCGAAATGCACGGCGGACAGGATTATGATGCCCAATGGGGGCGGCGTATGCGCGGCGAAGGCCATTACGCCAGCATGATTGCGGCACGGTTCAATATGGCCATGCGCCGACAGGGTCTTTCACCAAACCTGCCAGTATTACGACAGGACCTGTTTCAGCCGCCATTGGCAACGGCGGATCAGTTAGCCCTGTTTTAGGCCAGTTCAGCGATGCCTTGTTGCACGCGGCGGGCTTTGGCAATCGCCAGATCTGCCAATGCGGCGTGGTCCTTGGCGCCGCACGCGGCAATTTTTTCATCGTATTCGGCGCGGGCCTGATCAAGAGCGGGCATTTCAGAAGCCAGCACTTCAAAGGCATATTCCAGCGGTGCATCTGGGGCCAAAACGCCCTCGGCGCGTAGTTTCTCTTCTGCGATTTCGCGGGCTTCGGGGGTCATTTTCTCAAAAAGAATGCTCATCTTTGTCTCCATGCCGGGCGGGACAAAGCAGGTCATCATTGATCCGATTTAGGGTCCCGATGCCCCGGCGACCTTAATTTGCGGCACCAAAGCAAAGGGCTACACTGATCTAGGTCAAATGGCGTCAGTGGGTCGCGCCCAAATACGCGAAAAAGCCCGCAACTGTGCAGGATTTAGGCGTTTTGGCTCTTAAATGATGATGCTTTTGTCCTTAACCGCGACGACGGTTGCGCCGTGCCGGCCGTGCTGCCACATCTTCGCCAGTGCCATCCGAAGCGGATGAAAAAGGCCCAAGAACATCCGTGATCTGTTCCAGCGTTGGGCGTGGTCCACGGTCGCGGGTTTCAAGTGCTGCGCGCATTGCAGAAAGATGTTCGGCCATTGTACCGCAGCAGCCGCCGATAATCGTCGCGCCGCTATCACGGGCCATCACGGCATATTCTGCCATCAGTTCCGGGGTGCCATCATAATGAATGTGGCCATCGACATATTTTGGAATGCCGGCGTTGCCCTTAGCAACGATGGGCCGCTCCGAGCCTTGGGCCGCAAAACCCTGGACTGTGCGCAAGAGATCTGAGGCGCCGGTGCCGCAATTTGCGCCAAAGCCGAGAGGAGGGTTGGCGAGGCCTTCGACCATCTGCACCATATCGGACGAGGTCACGCCCATCATGGTGCGTCCTGCAGTGTCAAAGCTCATGGTGCCGACCCACGGCATATCTGCCAGCGCAAAGGCTTCGGCGGCTGCGCGGTATTCTTCGGGCGCCGAGATGGTTTCAAGCCACAAAACGTCTGCGCCGCCTTCTTTCAGGCCCTCGGCCTGTTCATGAAAAATCTCAACGGCGTCTGCATGGCTGAGCGCCCCAACCGGTTGCATGATTTCGCCGGTTGGGCCGACCGAACCGGCGACGATCACAGGATGATCCGCCGCATCAGCCACTTCACGTCCCAATTCCGCTGACATGCGTGACAATTCGCGGGCGCGGTGGCCAGCGTCGTGCAGTTTTAGCCGTGCAGAGTTGCCGCCGAACGAGTTGGTCAGAAACAGGTCCGAGCCATTATCGACCGCAAGGCTGTAAAGCTTTTTGATCTTGGCAGGTTCCTGCTCGTTCCACAGTTCAGGCGCGTCTCCCGAGCTGAGCCCCATGTTGAACAGGTTGGTTCCGGTCGCGCCATCGGCCATAATCCAGTCGCGGGTTTCCAGCATTTTGGACAGGGCATTGGTCATGGGATCAGTTCCTTTGCATGAGGCACAGGGCCGAGAGGCCCAAATCGCGGGCAGATGTGTCATGACGCGCCCGCAAGGGCAATCTCAAAACACTCATGGACATCATGAGAGCGGCGCAAGTTTGCCCAAATCTGAATGCTCACGGAAAAAGCGCGGACCGAAACCCGCGCCTTAAGACTGGTTTTTCCGATCTGCGGATCAGTCTTCTTGCATCATCTTTTCTTTGACCTGGCTCAGGATCTCAGCGCGTTTTGCACGGATCTCATCCGAGGTGATCTTGCCTTCGAGGTCTGCTACGACCTTGCGCACGACATCTTCGTGGCCGGCCTCTTCGAAATCGGCGAGTACGACAGTCTTAGCATATGCGTCTGCATCGTCGCCCGATTTACCCAGCATTTCCGCTGCCCACAGGCCCAACAATTTGTTGGTCCGGGCATCGGCTTTGAAGGTCATTTCTTCATCGTGGGCGAACTTAGCTTCAAAGGCGCTTTCGCGTTCATCAAAAGTGGTCATCTGCTCATGTCCTTGCAAATGTTGACGTTGGCCCTTGTATGCACGGGAGGACCTCTCGCCGCAAGGGGCGAGGCGCGCTTGCGACAATGCCGCCCATGATTTAAGAGGGCGCCATGAAGTGGGGACTCGCCCCCGCGAGACAAGAAAGAGACTCTCGATGGCGCGCGGTAAGAAGATTTACGAAGGCAAGGCTAAGATTTTGTTCGAAGGCCCGGAGCCGGGGACAATTGTCCAGTATTTCAAGGACGATGCGACCGCGTTTAACGCTGAGAAAAAAGACGTGATCGACGGCAAGGGCGCGCTGAACAACCGCCTGAGTGAGTATTTCATGCTGGGGCTGAACCAGATCGGTGTGCCGACACATTTCCTGAAGCGTCTGAACATGCGCGAACAGCTTGTACGCTCTTGCGAGATTATTCCGCTGGAAGTCATCGTGCGGAACTTTGCCGCAGGCACTATGAGCAAACGTTTGGGAATCGAAGAGGGCACCCAGTTGCCGCGCCCGATCGTGGAGTACTGCTACAAGGATGACTCGCTGGGTGATCCGCTGGTTTCGGAAGAGCACATCGCTGCCTTTGGCTGGGCCAGTCAGCAGGACATGGACGACATTCTGGGCCTCGCACTGCGGGTCAACGATTACATGTCCGGTGTCATGTATGGCGTCGGCATTAAACTGATCGATTTCAAGATCGAGATTGGCCGCGTATATGAAGGTGATTTTCAGCGTCTGGTCGTGGCCGATGAAATCAGCCCTGACAGCTGTCGCCTTTGGGATATCGAAACCAATCAAAAGCTGGACAAAGACGTGTTCCGCCGTGATCTCGGAAGCTTGACCGATGCCTATGCCGAAGTTGCGCGCCGTCTGGGTGTTCTGCCAAAGGGCACTGGCCCGAAACCAACGCTGGTGAATTGATCAAGGGCGCTCGGAAAGGGCGCCAGAACCTGAGTACTATTACAAACAAGACGCCATGAGGTGTCTTTGTCATACCGGAGAAAAGACTGATGAAAGCGCGTGTCTATGTGATGCTGAAAAACGGAGTTCTGGATCCGCAAGGCGAGGCCGTGCGCCACGCGCTTGGCAGTCTAGGATTTGATAGCGTTGAAGGTGTGCGTCAGGGCAAAGTGATTGAGCTGGACCTCGCAGAGGGCACCACCGAAGATACAGTGACAGACATGTGTGAAAAGCTTCTGGCCAACACCGTGATCGAAAGCTACCGCGTGGAGCTCATGTGATGAAAGTCGCCGTCATCGTTTTTCCCGGATCAAACTGTGACCGCGATCTCGCGGTGGCGTTCGAACAGGCCGGCATGGATGTCACGATGGTGTGGCACAAGGACACCGAACTACCTCAGGGTCTTGATATCGTTGGGGTTCCGGGTGGGTTTTCTTTCGGAGATTACCTGCGGTGCGGGGCAATTGCTGCGAACTCGCCGATTTGCAAATCCCTGATCGCGCATACCGAACGCGGAGGCTTTGCCCTTGGCGTGTGCAACGGGTTCCAGATTCTGACCGAGACAGGCATTCTGCCAGGTGCTCTGCGCCGCAATGCCGGGCTGAAATACATCTGCCGGACCGTGGGCTTGCGCGTTGAAAACGCCGAAACCGCCTTTACCAGCCAATATGAAGTTGGGCAGGTCATCGACGTGCCAATCGCACACCATGATGGCAACTATTTTGTGACCGACGAAAAGCTGGCGCAGTTGCAAGGGGAAGGTCGCATTGCCTTTACCTACGATGACAATCCCAATGGATCCGTGGCGGATATTGCCGGTGTGATTTCCAAGAACCGCAGGGTTCTGGGAATGATGCCGCATCCCGAGCGTGCAGCTGACGAAGGTCACGGCGGTACCGACGGGGTGGCAATGTTCCGCTCGCTTGTAGACCAACTGGCCAGCGCCTGACTTGAGACCCTGTCCCGGGGCGCGTAGTCTCGGGGCATGGAGAGCGAACCGCTTCACATACAGGATGACGAAGAACCGCGCCGGTCCACTTGGCGCGTGCGCTTTGCGTTGGCTCTTGTTGTTGTGATGGCAGGGGTCACGATCTGGGTTACCAATTCGTTCCTGACAGATCGCTTCACCCAAAACACGCGCAACCGCGCCGAACTGCGATTGGCGCTTTATTCAGGCAACCTGCAATCTGAACTGCGCCGCAATGCCATTGTGCCACAGCTTTTGGCGAAAGACCCGCAGCTGATCACCGCGCTGACATCCGCTGACTTTTCACAATCTACCGCGCGGTTGATCTCTTTTGTTGAAGAGATCGGCGCAGCTTCGATCATGTTGCTGGATTCTGATGGCCGCACCGTGGCTGCGACTGACCGCACAAAGATTGGCGCGCCAAATCGCCAAAATGAGTTCTTTATCAACGCGATGCGATCCAATCTTACAGTCTTTTCCAGCGCGCGTCAGGACACCGGAGCCTATCATTTCACCTATGCCAAGAGATTGGATTTTCAGGGTCAGGTCATTGGGGTCATTGCTGTAGAGGTTGACCTTCGCAAGTTTGAGCGGGCCTGGGCCGGGATATCCGATGCGGTGTTCGTAACCGACAGCGAAGGCACCATCATTCTGACGACGGAACCGCGCTGGCGGGGCTTGAGCGAAGAGGCGGCTCTGGCCCGTCAACCTGCCGAAGGGGCGATCGAACGCGCAATCCAAGCCACAGCAGATTGGACGCAATTGCCCGCAGATGCCTATATTCAAGGCGAAGGCGTGATGCGCGAAGATGCGCGCATTCCGTTCCGAGGTTGGCGGATTACATCTTTCACGACCTACACCAGCGTGCGCGAACGGGTGAATGCCGTATTGGCTTTGGAAATCATGGCGTTTGCGGTCCTGATCGCGTTGGGGTTCTACGTGATGAACCGCAAGAACACTTTGCGCATGATCCTGTTCCAGCGCGAAAGTGCCAGCTTGCGGGCGTTGAACCTGCGTCTCCAACGTGAGATTTCGGAACGTGAGCGTATGCAGCAAAGCCTTGCCGTGGCCGAGCAATCCCTGGCCCAAAGCTCAAAGCTGGCCGCTTTGGGTGAGATGTCGGCCGCCGTAAGTCACGAGTTAAATCAACCTCTTGCGGCGATGAAAACCTATCTGGCAGGCGCGCGTCTGTTGTTGCGACGCAATCGCCCAGACGAGGCCTTGTCGTCGTTTCAGCGGATCGACGATCTGATTGAACGTATGGGCGCCATCACCAAGCAATTGAAGTCTTACGCCCGCAAGGGAGGCGATGACTTTCGTCCGGTCAATATGGCCGAGGCGCTGAACTCGGCCTTGTCGATGATGGAACCGCAATTGCGGCAAGGTCACATTCGTATCAGCCGCATTCTCCCGGATGAACCTGTGCGTGTGATGGGGGACCGGATGCGTATTGAGCAGGTTATCATCAACCTGCTGAGGAATGCACTGGATGCCATCAAAGGCGAGCGTGATCCCGAGATTGAGATCATCCTTGCCGCCGGAGAAACCGCCACGCTGACAGTGCGTGATAATGGACCTGGTATTGAGAATCTCGATGACCTTTTCGAACCATTCTTCACCACGAAGCAACCGGGTGACGGTGTTGGATTGGGTTTGGCAATTTCTTCAGGGATTATAAGCGACTTAGGTGGCAGACTTACAGCCCGAAATGGGCAGAGCAGGGGGGCTGTTTTCGAAGTTCAGCTTCCTATTTTGAGTGAAGACATTGAGGCAGCGGAGTAACGGGTATGGCTCAGGGTATGAAAATTGCCATCGTCGATGACGAACAGGATATGCGGCAGTCGATCAGCCAGTGGCTGGCATTGTCAGGGTACGACACGGAAACCTTTGCCAGCGCCGAGGACGCGCTAAAGGCCTTGGGGCCGGACTATCCAGGGATCGTGATCACGGACATCCGCATGCCGGGCATGAATGGAATGCAATTCCTGAAGAAATTGATGGGCTCGGACAGCACGCTGCCGGTCATCATGATCACCGGTCACGGTGACGTTCCTATGGCGGTCGAAGCGATGCGGGTGGGGGCCTATGACTTCCTTGAAAAGCCGTTCAACCCAGACCGCATGAGCCAATTGGCCAAGAAAGCCACCAACGCCCGCCGTCTGACATTGGATGCCCGCGCCTTGCGACGCGAGTTGAGCGACGGTGGCCAATTGATGAAGAAGCTGATCGGCTCCAGCCCGGTGATGGACCGTCTGAAAGAAGACATCCTTGATCTTGGGCAGGCAGACGGCCATGTGCTGATCGATGGAGAGACCGGCACCGGCAAGACGCTGGTGGCGCATGCGTTACACGCGGTGGGCAGTCGTGCAGGCAAGAAATTTGTGCTGGTCAGCTGTGGTGCCTTTGAAGAAGAGGCTCTGGCGCGGCGGTTGTTCGGGCCCATGTTACCCGAAGACAGCCAGCTGCCAGCGATTGAAGAAGCGCGTGGCGGAACATTGGTGCTGGAAGACATTGAACGTCTGCCAGATACGCTTCAGGGAAAATTACTTAACATTATCAACGAGCAAGGCAGCCCATCTGAAACGCGGATCGTCGCGATTTCCAACTTGCAGGAACAGGATCGCACCGCCGAAGACGCGCTGCGCTCTGATCTGTTCTACCGCCTAGCTGCATTGCGCATCACGGTGCCTCCTTTGCGTCAGCGTGGTGAAGATATCCTTACTCTGTTCACACGGCTTTCCGAGCAATTTGCGGATGATTACGGTTGCGAAGCACCAAAGGTTTCTGCGCAAGAAGCCGCGCAACTGTTGCAAGCGCCTTGGCCGGGGAATGTACGCCAACTGATCAATCTCGCAGAGCGCGCGGTGCTGCAAAGCCGCCGCGGCGAAGGGACCATCGCATCACTGTTGATGTCCGATCACGAGGAAATGCAGCCTGTGATGACGACCGAAGGCAAGCCTTTGAAAGAATACGTCGACGCCTTTGAGCGGATGCTGATCGATAACACCATGCGCCGGCATCGCGGGTCGATTGCCAGTGTCATGGAAGAGCTGTGCCTGCCGCGTCGGACGCTGAACGAGAAGATGGCCAAGTACGGGTTGCAGCGGGCGGATTACCTCTAGGGTCAGAGAGGGAGATCCAGATGCGGAGGCAGTGTCGTTCGCCGCTTGGAGCGGCCTCTGAACGGCGCGCTTTGTTCAACTAGGCATTGACGCAACGGGGTCTGCTGTGCGGTCATGACAGCCCTTGTATCAGCGATAGAGGAGGGCGCCTCATGGCATCGACTGTCGCTTCAGGCCAAAGTGCAGAGCAGATGATTGACCCCGAATTGGAAGCGCGGGTGCGCGATGAGATTCGCATCGTTCAGACTGTGCAGAACCAAGCCGCCTTGCCGGGGGTCATAGGTGGTAATCTTCTGGTTATTTTCCTCACGCTAAGCCTGGATTGGCGAGCCGTTATTTCATCTGGCGCCGTCTATTCCATGGCCTGCCAGCTTATTCTTCTGGGAACGTTTGCGCACCGCTACCACTTATTACTTGGAAAGCCCCGCCCCAAGTTCGTGCGTCCACGCACCATACGCATCCTGTGGGGGTCTGCCCTTGTCTTAGGGGTGATCTGGTCGGTGACGGCTTGGCTGATGATCGGGGCTTTGAGCCCGGAAAAAGCGGCGCTATTGATGATGATTCTGATTTCCATCAGCATCACCGGAGCATTGACACTGGTGTCCCTTCCGTGCGGGGCTTTGGGGTTCTTTGTACCATTGATGGCGACAATTTTTGTTGCGGCTATCTTGAACGAAGTAGCATCGACGGGCTGGCTGGTGACAGTTGGCATTGCCGGAATTCTCGGTGTGACGCGGTTCATACTTGAAGGCTGGCGCGTCACGCTGTCGAACACGCGCTTGAGGTTGATGAGTGTCCAGGCACAGGCAGATCGTGCGGAATTGCTGGAAAAATTGTCAAGCGAACTGGGCAAATACATGTCGCCCCAGCTTTATGCGTCGATTTTTAGTGGCGACCAAAAGGTGGAGGTCTCGTCAAAACGCAAGAAACTGACTGTGTTTTTCTCGGACATCGCAAATTTCACAGAGATTACGGACCAGTTGGAGTCCGAAGAACTGACCGCGCTGTTGAACCGTTATCTGACCGAGATGTCCACGATCGCGCTGGAGCATGGCGGCACAATCGACAAGTTTATCGGCGATGCCATCGTTGTGTATTTCGGTGATCCTGCGAGCCGGGGTGTGAAAGAAGATGCTTATCAATGCGTGCGCATGGCGCTGGCGATGCAGAAACGGGTACGGGCACTGGGGCAGGAATGGCTGGATATGGGATTGGAGCGGACGTTCGAGCTGCGGATCGGGATCAACACTGGCTATTGCACTGTTGGCAACTTTGGCTCCGAAGACCGGATGGATTACACCATCATCGGCTCAGAGGTGAACCTCGCGGCGCGACTGGAGAGTGCAGCAGAGGTTGGAGGTATTCTCTTGGCCAATGAGACACATTCCCTGGTGAGCGATTGGGTTGTGGCAGAAGAGGGCGTGCCGATCACGGTCAAAGGCTTTCCCCGCCCGGTGAAAACCTTCAGTGTGAAGGGGGTGCAAGATGGAGAGGGCGTTGAGAGCAATCTGGTGAGCCATGCCGCCGAGGGCGTAGCGGTGGAAATCGATCTGGACCGGATTGCCGAAGAACAAAAAGAAGAAGCCGCGCAGGCGCTGGAAAAAGCACTGGCGCGGCTTCGGTCGACTTAACTTAAAACCTTACTGGTTTGCTGGCACATAAGGGTCCGGTGTGCCCGGCGGAATCGGCGGGTGTTCTTTGAACGACGCCGCGTGCTCATATAGCTGTGGCATCGCTCTTTCGGCGACCCATGTGTAGGGGAACAACACATTGTCGCGCTCGTGCGGGTCGTTCAGAAGGTTGTAGATGCGCGGTGTGTCAAAGGTCTCGGTGGCGCCGAAGACGCCGGAGTTTTCCTTGAACATGACCTTCCAGTCGTTCCACTTCACGCCAAAGATCTGTGAGCCCATGTAAACAATCACACCTTCGCGGTTCGAGGAATCCTGATTACCAAGGAACAATGCCGACTGGTCGATGCCGTCGAAGGGACGGTCTTTGGGCACGGAGCCTCCGGCAAAAGCCGCCAGAGTCGGGAACAGATCCATCGAGTGAACGACGCCGTTGCTGGCCGATCCGGCAGGAATTTTGCCCGGCCACTTGATCGCAAAGGGCACGCGCATGCTGCCTTCAAGGCTGGTGAAGAGAGTTCCGCGCCATGGGCCGGCGATGCCTTGAACGGCGGGAACGGGAGAGACATTCGAACTGCCTACTTGCAGTGCTTCGGGGCCGTTGTCGGCCGTAAAGATCACGATGGTATTGTCTGCCACCCCTGCGTCTTCCAGGGCTTGGTTCACACGACCGATATAGGTGTCGACCTGCAACAGGATATCTGCCCAGACACCGTTGCCCGTTGCGCCGTCAAATTCCTTGGCCGCAATGTTGGGGTAGTGGGTCTGCGTGTAAGCCAGATAAACAAAGAATGGATTGTCTTCGCCCGATTTGCGGTTGATAAAGTCGATCGCCTTTTCGGTGAGATCGCCATCGATTTCTGCGCGATACTCCAGGTCATATGCGCGTGCGGCTGTCGCAGGTTCTCCTGCGACGCCCTGCATGACAACATTCTCTTCCATGCCTTGATCGGCATAGCCGCTGAGGGTGGGCCATACCGTGACATCCGTGGTTTCAACCGCGTAGAATTCGTCAAATCCCTGGCTGCTAGGGTAGCGTCCTTCGGACCAGCCAAGGTGCCATTTGCCATACATTGCAGTATCATAGCCGACATCCTTCAGCATTTCGGCCATGGTGACTTCCCATTGGGTAAGGCCATAGACACCTCCGCCCAAGGGTACGGTGTGGTTGCCGCTGCGGATGCCGTAGCGACCGGTCATGGTGGCCGCGCGCGATGGGGTACATTGTGCTTCAACATTGAAATTTGTCAGGCGCAGCCCTTCGGCGGCAAGCGCGTCCATTTCAGGAGTGGGCGTACCGCGAATGATGCCACCGCCATTAAAGCCGGGTTCACCCCAACCGAAGTTATCCAGAAAGATGAAAACAACGTTGGGTTTGTCGTCCGCATGCGCCGCGGTCGTGACAGAGAACAGCGACAAGGTCGCTATGAGCGATAACAGCAATATTAGACGCATGAGGAGATCCCTTTTTTTTCTTCAATAGGTTGAAGGTTAGCCCACGTCGCCAGATCGTACAAATCCTCTGAGTTTGTAAGAGCAAGCCAGTAAGACTGCGCGAAAGGTGTAAGATTTCCATGCGTTTTCGAATGGTCAGGGATTTTGCCATTGTAATTATCCACAACGTGGTCTTATTTAGGACGGTAGAGAGTCCCCAATTGGGGCCTCTGACATGAGTTTCGCTGAACGTGACACGCGGCCAGATAAAGCGCCAGACGCCCCGTTCAGACCGATTGAGCCCTTGTATCTAGGGCTAGAGAGACGCCCGAACCGCTCCGCGGAGGGCATGTAACAGGCGCCGGGACATTCTTATTCCCATGCGTCGGAGAAGAAACGCGATGAAGCGCGCGATACATTTGATAGACCGAGCAGAGGCCGTACGCGTCCCTCTTGGCCG
Source organism: uncultured Shimia sp. (assembly GCF_947498095.1). Classification (GTDB taxonomy): domain Bacteria; phylum Pseudomonadota; class Alphaproteobacteria; order Rhodobacterales; family Rhodobacteraceae; genus Shimia. The sequence continues at coordinate 585,617 of NZ_CANMJE010000002.1, forward strand.
CGCGCTTGTCCTCGCCCAGACAAGACACCCCGCCCAACACAGCCTCAATGCCCCACCGGGGCACGGTCGATTGCGCGGGTGCAAACGGATAACATGGCTAAGAAAATGCTCATCGATGCCACCCACGCGGAAGAGACCCGCGTTGTGGTGGTCGACGGAAACAAGGTCGACGAATTTGACTTTGAATCTGAAAACAAACGTCAGCTAGCAGGAAACATCTATCTCGCCAAAGTCACCCGAGTGGAGCCTTCGCTCCAAGCGGCCTTTGTGGACTATGGTGGAAACCGGCACGGATTCCTGGCGTTCTCGGAAATTCACCCGGATTATTACCAGATCCCGGTCGCGGATCGCGAAGCGCTCATGGAGGAAGAGCGCGCCTATGCCGAGTCGATGAAGGCGCGCGACGACGAGGAAGACGACAAGAAAAAGAAACCATCCCGCTCGCGTTCGCGCAGCCGGTCGCGTTCGAAGACCAAGAAAGACACCAAGGCAACCGAGGCGGTTGATGCGACGGATGTAACAGACGCGTCCACCGAGGAGGCAACGCCGGAACAGATTGACGGTATGGAAACCATCGATCTGGGTAATGACACCGCCGAAGGCCTGTCGCCGATGGAATTGGTGCAGGAAACGCCTGTTGAAGAACCTGCGGAAGCTGTTGAGGCGGAAGTGGTTGTTGCTGAAGACGTGTCAGAAGATACTGTCGCGACACCTGATGTTGTAGAAGACGCTGATGGTGACACGGACAAAGACGCCGAGGACAAAGACGCCGAGGACAAAGGCGGCAAAACCATTGCTGCCAAGACCGAAGGCGAAGACGCAGTTGCGACCAAGGATCCGGAAACCGGTGAAGAAACCGAAGCCGAGGCCAAGGACGCGGCCGCCGAAGAGGCGCCTGCTGAACCCGTGGAGGCCGACACAGAAGCAACGGACGCTCCTGCCGAGGTCGACGCCAAGGTCGAGGTCGAAGCTTCTGAGGATACCGCCGATGACGCTGTTGAAAGCGACGATGGCACCGAAGCGCCCGACGAAGACGATGAACCCGCAGCCAAGGGCTCGAAAGCGTCGTCCAAGGACGAAACCATTGAGTCTGTAGCCGATGAGGACGACAGCGAAGACATTCGTCCACCGCGCAAACCACGTCCGCGTCGCTACAAAATCCAGGAAGTGGTCAAAGTGCGCCAGATCCTGCTGGTGCAGGTCGTTAAGGAAGAGCGTGGCAACAAGGGTGCTGCTCTCACAACCTACCTGTCATTGGCCGGGCGCTACTGCGTCCTCATGCCGAACACGGCGCGAGGTGGCGGGATCTCCCGCAAGATCACCAACGCAGTCGACCGCAAGAAGCTGAAAGAGATCGCCAACGAGATCGACGTGCCACAGGGCGCTGGTCTGATTGTGCGCACGGCAGGGGCCAAGCGCACCAAGGCCGAGATCAAGCGTGACTATGAGTACCTTCAGCGCATGTGGGAACAGATCCGCGAGCTGACACTGAAGTCTATCGCGCCGGCCAAGATTTATGAAGAAGGCGACCTGATCAAACGCTCGATCCGCGACCTTTACAATCGTGAGATCGACGAGGTGTTTGTCGAAGGCGAACGCGGCTACCGCATCGCCAAAGACTTCATGAAGATGATCATGCCGTCCCACGCCAAGAACGTGAAGAAATACGAAGACGGGCTGCCGTTGTTCGCGCGTTATCAGGTGGAAAGCTATCTGTCATCGATGTTCAACCCGACGGTTCAACTGCGATCCGGTGGCTACATCGTGATTGGTGTCACTGAGGCGCTGGTGGCGATCGACGTCAACTCAGGACGTGCCACCAAAGAAGGCTCGATCGAAGAAACCGCGCTCAAGACCAACCTCGAGGCCGCCGAAGAAGTGGCCCGCCAGCTCCGTCTGCGTGACCTTGCCGGATTGATCGTGATCGACTTTATCGACATGGACGAGCGCAAGAACAATGCCGCCGTCGAAAAGCGCATGAAAGACAAGCTCAAGACCGACCGCGCCCGCATTCAGGTGGGTCGCATCTCGGGCTTTGGCTTGATGGAAATGTCGCGCCAGCGTCTGCGCCCCGGTATGATCGAGGCGACGACACAGCCATGCCCGGCCTGTCATGGCACTGGCCTGATCCGTTCGGATGACAACCTAGCGCTGTCGATCCTGCGCCAGATCGAAGAAGAAGGCACTCGTCGCCGGTCACGCGAAGTGTTGGTCAAATGTCCGGTTGCGATTGCCAACTACATCATGAACCAGAAACGCGAGCACGTCGCGCAGATCGAAGCGCGCTATGGTCTGTCGGTTCGGATTGAAGGTGAACCGCATCTGGTTTCACCAGACTTTACGCTTGAGAAGTTCAAAACTGCGACCCGGTCAGTGGCTGAGGTTGCCGCACCTGTGGTGTCGGTTGACACGTCGATCATGGACGAAGTTGACGAAGAAGAAGCACCCGCGGCACCCAGTGTTGCGTCGACTGCTGAAGAGGATGGCGAGGGTAAACCCAAGCGCCGTCGTCGTCGTCGCCGTCGTCGCAAATCCGGTGGAAACGGCGAAGAGCAAAACGCAGAGAATGGTGACGTAAGCGTGTCTCAGGCCGAAGCCACGAGTGAGACATCTGCAGAAGTAAACGCAGATGCGGAAGGTGAGGCGGCGGAAGCGGCTGAGGCGGCAGATGGCGTTGAAGAAAAGCCCAAGAAAACCCGCTCACGTCGGTCACGCTCGCGCAGCCGTTCGAAAGCAAAGACTGACGACGTTGCTGTAGAAGCTGACGCTGAAGCGGCACCGGCAGAGGTTGCAGCACAAGATAGCGCTGAGCTGAACGGTGAAGTTGTCGAAACTGCACCAGCAGAGACCATTGTCGCGGAACCCACTGAGGCGGTTGTGGAAGACGTGGCGGCTCCCGAGGCTGTAGAGGTCGAAGTCGTGGCTGAGCCAGCGCCTGAGCCCGAAGTTGTGGCTGAGCCGATCCCGGAAGCCCCGCCCAAGCCTAAACGCAAAGGTTGGTGGTCTGCAGGCCGTTAATTGTTTGAACAGATGTAGAAAAGGCCGGGGGATCGACCCCCGGCCTTTTCTTTTGGGAATTGTGGTGACGGTGTTCGCCCGTTGGCAACGTCATCGCTCACGGAAACTTTGGAAGCCTCCGGCGGGAGTATTTGTGCCAAAATGAAGGTTGGACGTGACAGATATCAGCTGCGTTTTTCGACCAGAAAGACCAGCCTTCCGTCTAGGTCAGTGCTTTCAATCAACCTGTGGCCGCTTTCGTTGCAGAAATGTGGAACATCAACGATGGCCGCAGGGTCATCCGCAATCAGCCGGATTCGGTCGCCAGCCTTCAAGGTTTGCAAGCGCTTCCTGAGTTTGAGAACGGGCAGGGGGCACAAGAGGCCGATGGCGTCGAGATCTTGGGTCATATCCGTCACATATGCGCGGCACGGCGGCCTGTCCACAAAGATGTGACAGGAGGGCATCGTGACCTTCGTTTCGCGATGCAGTAAGAGGGCGATATGTTTGGAATCGAAATCATCGACGCGGGGTTGCTGCCTGCGATGCTCGTGGCACTTTTGGCCGGGGGGGTCTCGTTCATCAGCCCCTGTGTTTTGCCGGTTGTTCCGCCTTATCTGGCCTATATGAGCGGGGTGTCATTGAACGACATGTCCGAAGGGGCCGCAAAGCGGTCCAAGGTGGTGATGGCGGCACTGTTTTTTGTACTGGGCCTGTCCACAGTGTTTCTTTTCCTTGGGTTTACCGCCTCGGCGATTGGCACGATGTTCCTGCAGTTTCAGAGCACTTTGAACACCATTGCCGGTGTCGTGGTGATGATCTTTGGGGCACATTTCGTGGGCGTCTACAGGATCGGATTTCTTGATCGTGAAGCGCGTTTGGACGTCGGTGAAAAGGGCGGCAGTGCATTTGGGGCCTATATTCTGGGGCTCGCGTTTGCTTTCGGCTGGACCCCCTGCATTGGCCCGCAACTGGGTGCGATCCTGTCTCTGGCGGCATCTGAGGCCTCTCTAACCCGTGGCACGTTGTTGCTGGGGGTTTACGCCATCGGACTTGGGATTCCGTTCCTTTTGGTGGCAGCCTTCTTGCCGCAGATGACCGGTGTGATGTCTTGGATGAAGCGCCATATGCAACAGATTGAGCGGGTCATGGGCCTCTTGTTGTGGACCATTGGGCTTTTGATGCTGACCGGCGGTTTCGCGGCGTTTTCCTATTGGTTGCTGGAAACCTTCCCGGCACTGGCCGAGATCGGCTAACAGGCCTGAAAAGGCGCAGCAAATCGGTATCTTTCACGTCGCTGTTTAGACTTACTTCAGCCCGAAAGCGCGGCTAATGTGATCCTCAGGTTCGAGAGGTCAGATGGCTGAGGCTGCACATATTTCCGTGAAAAGCCGCCGGGTGTTTTACATTCCGGGTTATGACCCTATTCACCCAAGGCGTTACCGCGAGCTTTACCGCAAAGAGGGCGCGGCGCAGGCCGGGATATCGGACTATGAGATTGCCCTGTCGGCCAAACAGGCTGGCGGTCCCTATGGTTGGCATGTCGAAGGCCAGATCGAAGGTGGCGTGACGCAGGCCGATTTTGAGGTGTTGGTCTGGTCTGATATTGTGCGCGACAGCATGGGGTTGGGCATTACGGCGACATATGTACAGCTGGCGCGCACGGCCTGGACGTACATTGCCAGCGGGACGCTGGGGCGGCTGATGAGGTTGCGCAAAGGTCCCGTGATCGCAGCGCTTTACCCGGTTGTGTTTCTGTTGGTGCAATTGCTGCTGTCGTTGTTGGTGACCTATGGGCTGGGACAGGCGGCGGCGATCTGGTTGCCGGATTGGACCGCCTGGGGTGGACTGGTGATTGTGCCGTTCCTGCTCAATTGGTTTCGCAAGCGAGACAACAAGTTTTTCGCCTATTATCTGATGCACGACTATGCCTATTCGGCGCAATCCAAAGGCGCCAACCCGCCGGAGCTAGAGGCGCGGATGGCTGAATTTGCCGTCCGTATTGCCGACGCATTGCAAGGCGACGCAGATGAGGTGCTGGTCATCGGCCATTCCTCGGGTGCGCATCTGGCGGTATCGATCCTGGCCGACTTAATCCGGGACGGTCGGGTGCCGGAACAGGGGCCGGTCTTAAGCTTTCTGTCTTTAGGGCAGGTCGTACCGATGGTGTCGTTTTTGCCATTGGCCCATCGTTTGCGCGGTGATCTGCAATTTCTGTCGACCCAATCCATGCCTTGGATTGACGTTACAGCGCCGGGGGATGGCTGTGCCTTTGCTCTGTGTGACCCTGTGTCGGTCACCGGTGTTGCGCCGGAGGCTGGCAAACGCTGGCCGCTGGTGCTCAGTGCAGCCTTTACACAAACCCTCAGCCCTGACCGCTGGAAAGAGCTGCGCTGGCGCTTTTTCAGGCTACATTTCCAGTATCTTTGCGCTTTCGACACTCCCGGAGACTATGACTATTTCCGCATCACTGCAGGGCCAAAAACTCTTGGTGAACGGTTTGAGGGCAGATCCCCCTCGGCAAGCCGGATCGAAAAAGCGGTCAATAGGTTTACTGAGGTGACTGATGCCTGATCTGCCCCCAAAACCGGCCTCAAGGCCCGACAAAGTGAGCCTGTGGAAGTACTTTCGGCTGTTTCGCAAGGATATCTTGTCGGCGCAGCCATCGCGGCTGTACCACGCGTGGATGGCCGAGTTTCGAACGCCGTTTTTCCGCAGCTATATGTGCAATGACCCGGAGTTGGTAGATTTGGTTCTCAAAGGGAGTCCGGATGATTTTCCGAAATCAGACCGTGTGCGCGAGGGGCTATTTCCGCTTTTGGGCAATTCGGTATTCATCACCAATGGTGAAACATGGAAGCGCCAGCGCCGCATTATCGATCCGGCGTTTGAGGGCGGTCGTTTGCGCGACACGTTCCCGGCAATGTGGGATGCGGGTGTTGCAGCTGTCGAGCGGCTGGACAAGTTTGCCGATCAGGGGCCTGTTGAGATTGAGGCCCAGACCAGCCACGCCGCGGCAGATGTGATTTTTCGCACCTTGTTTTCAATCCCCATTGAGCATGAGGTTGCGGGCGCTGTGTTTTCGACATTCCGTGAGCATCAGATAGCACAGCCTGTCGTCAATCTTGGCGCACTTTTGCCCTTGCCAAAATGGATGCCGCGGTTTCACAGCCGCAAAACGAAAGAGACTGCAAAACAGATCAGAGGGTTGATCGAACAGTTAACCGCAGAGCGGATGGCTGAGATCAAGGCCGGAACCGCACCGGATGATCTGGCAACCAAGATCATGACCACCGCAGACCCGCTGACCGGCGATGTATTTGATACAGAAGAAATGGTGGATCAGGTCGCGATTTTCTTTTTGGCGGGGCATGAAACCAGCGCCTCTGCCTTGGCCTGGGCGCTTTACCTCATGGCGCGTTACCCGGAGTGGCAGGAGAAACTGGCCGAAGAGGCGCGCGAGGTCATGGATCCGGGCAAGATATACTTTTCGGCGGTCAGCAAGTTGCGGGTCTCTCGAGATGTGTTTCGTGAAGCCATGCGGCTCTATTCGCCGGTGCCGATGATGGTGCGCGAGGCAGCCTGTCCAGAACGGTTTCGGGAGCGCGAGGTGCCAAAGGGCAGTCAGATCGTGCTAAGCCCCTGGCATCTGCATCGCCATGATCGCATGTGGGAGCGCCCTGACGAATTTGACCCCGGAAGGTTCCAGACCGAGAACGGCAAGGAAGGTCTGCGCAAGGCGTATCTCCCGTTTTCCGCCGGACAACGGGTATGCCCCGGATCCGCATTTGCCATGATCGAGGGGCCGCTGATCCTGTCTTTGCTGGTCAGGGCGTTTCGATTTGAGGTGGTTGAGGGGCACGAGCCTGTGCCGCAGGCGCATCTGACCGTGCGGGCGAAAGATGGGATTTGGCTGACTCTGACACGTCGTTGACCCTCGACACTCGGATCCGGCGTATTCCCACAAGCCGGTTTTCGCCGGGTTGGCAAAATAGTCGACATTACCTTGCCAAACCTGCGCCTTAGATTGTCTGATGGTAACTATAGAAAGCGGCATGCGCGCCGTATTGCATTTTGTAAAGCCAGTCGTCTTTGAACGTGTTTATGCTGGCTTCGAATAGGAGGATTTCATGCTATTTCGCTTGGTAATAGGCGCTGTTTTTCTAGCGTCTACCGTGAATGCCGACCCGTTGCCCTCGTGGACTGAGGGCGCGAACAAAACCAGTATTATCGAATTTGTTGAAGCCGTATCCGATCCGGCGTCACCCGACTATGTGACCGAGAGCGACCGGATCGCGGTGTTTGACAATGACGGCACGCTCTGGGCCGAACAGCCAGTGTATTTCCAGTTGATCTTTGCCATCGATCAGGTTGCCAAGATGGCAGCGAGTGATCCTTCGATGCTGACATCGCCGGCAATCAAGGCCGCGGCAGATGGTGACATGAAAGCTGTGTTGGCCAGCGGCAAGGAAGGCTTGGTCGAGATCCTGAAAGCCTCGCATGCCAATATGTCTCTGGACACCTTTGCGACGGACGTCGCGGCGTGGCTGGAAACTGCACGGCACCCAAAGACAGGGCAGCCTTATGATGAGATGCTGTACCAGCCGATGCTGGAACTCTTGCGGTATCTGCGGGATCAGGGATTTCTGACCTACATCGTTTCAGGCGGTGGCATTGAGTTCATGAGAGTCTTTGCCGAAGACGCTTATGGAATACCTCCGCAGCAGGTTGTTGGCAGCTCTACGACCTCGACCTATGAGGTGATCGATGGTGTGCCAACCATTGTGAAGGGGCAAGAGTTGTTCTTTGTTGATGACAAAGCAGGCAAGCCCGTCGGTATTCAACATCATATCGGCAAGCGCCCGATTTTGGCCGGGGGGAACTCGGATGGGGATTTCCAAATGCTGGAATGGGTCACGTCCGGCGAAGGTCCGCGGTTGGGGATCTTGGTCTGGCACACGGATGGCGACCGGGAATGGGCCTATGACCGAGAAGGACATATCGGTGTGCTGAACCGGGGGCTGGATGAAGGTCCCGACCGGGGCTGGGTCCTGGTCGATATGAAAAACGATTGGTCGCGTATCTGGAAGTGATCAGGGCAGGGGCTCTGCCCCTCTGGGCGCTTCTTTAGGAAGCGCCCATTCACCCCGGAGTATTTTTGCCAAAATGAAGGCTGGATTACTCTTCGTGCCACCACACGCCCGGAAGCCATTCGACACCGTCACCGTAGAGGGGCAGGGTTTCGGGATAGTGAAGCTTGGCATTATGGGCAACACGACCAACCGCATAGGACCAGATCGGGATGACATAGCGCCCGGTGGTCAGGACGCGGTCGAGGGCCTGAGCCGTCGTGCGAAAGTCTTCCGCGCTGGTCGAGGCTGTGAGCGTTGATACCAATGCATCGATCGCAGGGTTGCGAATACCCATGAGGTTGCGTGATCCCGGCTGGTTTGCGGCCGCACTGCCCCAGTAGAGCGCCTGTTCATTGCCGGGGCTCAGTGTGAGTGCGCGCCGTGTATCGGTCATATCGTAATCAAACTCGTTGATCCGTTGCGTGTATTGCGCGTTGTCGACTGCGGATACGGTGACGAAAATCCCCAGCTTCTCGAGGGACTTCCGATAGAGATCGGTGATCGCCGTATCTTGGGTGTCACCCTGACGCAGCAGGATTTCAAAACTGAACGGTGTGCCGTCTGGCCCTGTCATCACGCCATCAACCACCTCGTATCCGGCTTCAGACATCAGTTTCATGGCGCGACGCATGTTCTTGCGATTGCGATTGCTGCCATCCGAGGCCGGCAAGGTGTAATGCCCGAGTGCATCATCGGGCAGGGCGTCGGCAAACGGCGCCAATAGGGCTGTAACGCTCTCTGATGCAGGACCGTCAGTCATCGCAAGGTATGAGCCGGAGAAATAAGATGAGATGCGGGGCTGACGACCTCCGACCAATGTGTCTGCGATAAACTCGTAGTTGAAGGCGTGCAAAAGTGCGTCACGGACACGAATGTCATCAAACGGCGCGCGGCGGGTATTCATGGCAAATCCGGTGATGCCTGAAGGTTTGGAATGGGGGATTTCTGATTTTACCATCCGGCCATCGGTGATCGCCGGAAACGCATAGTCGCTGGCCCAAGCCTCGGCGTCGAACTCGCGGTAATAACTGATTTCACCTGCCTTGAAGGCCTCAAACATCACGTCGCCGTCACCGTAAAAGTCGATGCGGATTTCATCGAAGTTCGCGATGCCTTGGCGCAGAGGCAGGTCCTGTCCCCAGTAATCGGGGTTGCGGGTCAGCGTGACTTGGCGACCTGCCTCAAAATCCTGAACCACATAGGGTGCGCTGCCGATTGGGATGTCTGGCAGCGAAGCCTCGGCCAGTGGTGTCTCTTGCCACTGCGCCTTTTGGAGGATGGGGCGCAGCCCGGCGATCAGCGCCAGTTCCCGGTCTGATGTGTTGAATGTCAGGCGAACGCTGCGCGCGCCCGTGGCCTCGATGCGCCCAACCTTGGTCCAGAACCCCAAATAGCGAGGGTGTCCTTCGGTGCCGAGCGTTTCAAAGGACCAGATCACATCTTCGACCGTGACCGGGGTGCCGTCCGAGAACCTGGCCTCGGGGCGCAAATTGAATTCAACCCATGACCGGTCAGGAGCCGTTTCAACAGAAGAGGCCAAAAGCCCATAAAGCGAAAAGGGTTCATCCCAGTTTCGACCCATCAGTGATTCGTGGGTCAGGAATCGCAGCTGCCATGGCGCGGTGCCTTTGCGTTGAAACGGGTTGAGTGAATCGAATCCTCCGGTGTTGCCGGTGACGATTCGTCCCCCCTTTGGCGCGTCTGGATAGGCATAGGGCAGGACGGCAAAATCCGCAGGCAGCGCGGGCGCGCCATACATCGCGATTCCGTGGCTGGGTTCGGCATGGGCCATGAACGCCAAGGAAAACAGGCTCGCGCCCAGAAAACCTTGGACCAAAGCGTGGAAACATACTGGTCGCATAATTGGGACAATCCTGCCTGTGCCTGTTTTTATTGACCCTCAAGCTAGCGAGGGTTTTTAACCTTATCAAACTTTTAGCTTGGAGACCGGCGCAGGATTGCTTATAAAGGTGGCACTGCTCGATAGGTTTCTTGCCTGTATGAAACCTGCCTCAATGACTATACCCCGGCTTCGGCCGGGGTTTTTTTTGGCCTGAGAATGGGCATAGGTAGGAATACGTGTCGCGGCTTTGACCCCTTATTTTGCGCGTGCAGCATGATATGATGCAAGGGACATAACGATCAGAGGCATCACATGACACTTGCAGGAAAAAGCGCCATCATCACCGGGTCGAACTCAGGCATCGGTTTGGGAATCGCTCGGGAGTTGGCACGGGCCGGAGCGGATGTCGTCTTGAACTCGTTCACGGACCGCGACGAAGATCACGCCTTGGCCGCCGAGATCGGTTCAGAATTTGGCGTGTCTGCGCGCTACATCAAAGCTGACATGTCCAAAGGTGATGAGTGCCGGGACCTGATAACACAGGCAGGTGGCTGTGATATCCTTGTGAACAACGCGGGAATTCAGCACGTGGCGCCGATTGATGAGTTTCCGGTTGAAAAGTGGGACGCGATTATTGCGATCAACATGAACTCAACCTTTCATACGATGGCCGCAGCCTTGCCGGTGATGCGCGAACGTGGTTGGGGACGGATCGTGAATATCGCCTCGGCGCACGGGCTGACGGCGTCACCGTTCAAGGCCGCCTATATTGCCGCCAAGCATGGCGTTGTGGGCATGTCCAAGACTGTAGCGTTGGAAACGGCGCAAGAGCCCATCACCTGTAATGCGATTTGCCCGGGCTATGTGCTGACACCTCTGGTCGAGGCCCAGATCCCCGACACAATGCGCGAATACAACATGAGCCGTGAAGACGTGGTGAAGAATGTCATGCTGACACGACAGCCGTCGAAAGAATTTGCCACGGTTGAGCAGTTGGGTAGCACGACTGTGTTCCTGTGTACAGACGCGGCGGCCCAGATCACCGGTACGACGATCAGTGTCGATGGGGGGTGGACGGCATTGTAGGTCTTTTGGAGGCGCTGCCCCCGTCGCCCCAAACGGGCGACTCCCCCGGGATATTTGTGGCCAAAAGAAACATGGGCGTGACGCATGGCTGAGATGAAACGGATCAATCTGGCCTTGCAAGGTGGTGGCGCGCATGGCGCCTTTACCTGGGGGGTACTGGATGTCTTGTTGCAGGATCCTGAGATTGAAATTGCGGGTATTACCGGAAAGTCGGCGGGTGCGCTGAACGGAGCTGCAGTGAAATCGGGCATGATCCGCGCGGGTCGGGCCGGAGCGTTGGAAAACCTTAAGTCGCTTTGGCAGCGCATGGGCGCCATGCGCGAGGATCACCTCAGCGCATTTCTGCAACCCTGGTTGCAAGAGCTTGGCCCCGGCAATGTTGCGCGGGCACTGGAATACTCGTTGCCCTATGCGATGGGAGAAACCCTGTCGCGCATGATGTCGCCTTATGCCTATGGCCCGGTTTACCAAAACCCGTTGCGCCCGGTTGTTGAGGCTTTTGACTACGACTCGGTTTGTTCTTCCGAGGGGCCGCGCCTGTTTGTCTGTGCCACCAACGTGCGCACTGGCAAGGCACGCATCTTCACGCGCGAGGAAATCTCGACAGACGCGATTTTGGCCTCGGCTTGTTTGCCGACGATGTTTCAGGCGGTTGAGATCGACGACCCAGAAACCGGCCAAACCGAGGCCTATTGGGATGGCGGCTATACCGGCAATCCGGCCTTGTACCCGCTGTTTGACAAGGATTTGCCCGACGACGTGGTCATTGTGAACATCAATCCGATTGAGCGCAGCGAAAAACCCGTGTCGCCGCAGCAAATCCAAAGTCGCATCAACGAAATCAGCTTTAACTCGGCGTTACTGAGCGAGTTGCGGGCAATTTCCTTTGTCGAACGCCTGATTGCCCGTGGCGTAATTGCCGAGGGCGATATGAAGGCTGTCAAAGTGCATATGATTGCTGACGATGCGTTGATGAACGAGTTGTCCTCGGCCACAAAAACGGTGCCGACGGGGTATATCCTAAAAGAACTGTTTGCAGCCGGGCAGGGCGCGGCAAAAGCGTTCCTCGCGACGCACAAGGCCGACCTGGGTCAGCGCAGTACCGTGGATTTACAGGCGACCTATCAATAGGCGCGATGTGCCGTGCGTGCGTAGGCATTTGAATGGTCAATGCGCGCGAGATAGGCTTGGGCGCGGGCCAGCGCACTGCCGCCATACTGATCTGGCCCCAGCATTTTGCGCGCGTTGAGGGATTTGGTGTCCAAGAGATCAAAGGCCACACGTTCGACTGAACCGGACCATGTTGGATACCGTTTGCGCCAACCGCGCCAATGATGCGCCAGCAGGCGCTCACGCAGTGCATAGCCGTGAAAATCAAAGCTTATACGGCCGTCGGTGACATAGATGTGGCTGCCAGAAAAGCCGAGCGCCGGGACGATATGCTCGGCGTAGAAATGTGGGCCGATCCCTTGTTTCAAGTAGCTTCCGGCAAGGATGTGGCATGCGCCGCGCCCAAAGAAGATCCTGTCAGGTAGGTTCCAGCGGCGGACAGGGTCACGTTTTATCGCTCCGTCCAGCCAATACATCCGATCAGTCCTCTGTATCGGGAGGCGCGGTCGGGTCTTTGGCGTTCGGATAGACCAAGCCTGCGGAAATCACCAGTTTGGCAGCTTCCTCGATGGACATCTCCAGTTCGATAATGTCTTTCTTGGGCAGGAACAGCAAAAAGCCCGACGTGGGGTTGGGTGTGGTTGGAACAAAGACACCCATCAGTTCTTCGCCGGTACTGTCCGAGTCCGCCACTTCGCCTTTGGCACTGGTCGAGACAAACCCCACAACCCAGATGTCCTTGCGCGGGTATTCAATCAGGCAGGCCTTTTCAAAATTTCTGTCCGATTGTGCAAATACGGTTTCGGCGATTTGTTTCACGCCGGAATAGATTGACCGCACAATCGGCATCCGGTCGACGAGACCTTCGGCAAAGCCGATCATCGACCGACCGATCAGACCCTTGGCGATCCAACCGACAACGACGGTAAAAATCAGGAATATGACCACGCCGACGCCGGGTAGATTGTTGCCGACATACTGTTTTGGCTGGAAGGTTTCAGGCACCAGCGGAAGCACAAAACCATCGAACCAACCAATCAACGTCCAGATCAACCAGATGGTCATGGCCACAGGTGCAATCACCACGATTCCCGTCAGGAATGACGCGCGCAATCCTGCGAACCGCCCGTGCCGGCGGTGAGGATGAGGGTCGTCGTCAAAGGGCGTTGTCATGGTGGCTCACTTTTTGGTCCTGATGACTAGTTAAGGAATGGACCGAGAACGATCAACGCCTGCTGGGTGGCTTTTAGGTTGAATTTGCAGATTGCGCCTTGAGTTTGGTGATTTCTGACGCAATTTGCGCCGCCAGCCGCGCATTGTTGAGCACAAGGGCGATATTGGCGGTGAGGGAACGTCCGTCGGTCAGCTCAAAGATCCGTGCGAGCAGAAAGGGCGTGACCTCTTTACCAGCGATCCCTTGGGCGGCGGCCTCAGAGGTCGCTTGTGCAATGACGGGGTCCATCACGTCGGACGGGATTTCGTCGGCCACGGGAATGGGGTTGGCGATCAACTGACCTCCGGATATGCCCATTTGACCGCGCAAGATATGCGCGCGGGCAATGCGGGTGGGGCTGTTCATACGCAGCGGCGCGTCGAGTGGCGAATGCGAGGACCAAAAGGCCGGGAAACTGTCTTGTTGATAGCCAATGACCGGCACGCCGTTAGTTTCCAAGACTTCCAGCGTTTTGGGGATATCGAGGATGGCCTTGGCGCCTGCGGCGACAACGGTGACCGAGGTCTGCGCCAACTCGGACAAATCGGCAGAGACATCAAAGGTGTCTTCGGCACCCTTGTGCACCCCGCCGATGCCGCCGGTGGCAAAGACGTCGATCCCGGCAAGGTTTGCAGCGATCATTGTCGCGGCCACAGTCGTGGCACCAGTCAGGCCTTTCGACATGCAAACCGCCAGATCAGCGCGCGATAGTTTGGCGACAGTCTCGGCTTGCGCCAATTGGTCCAACTGTTCGTCGGTCAACCCGACAAAGAGCGTGCCATCAATCACGGCGATGGTGGCCGGGGTGGCACCCTTTGCACGAATAGTCTCTTCAACCTTGCGCGCGACCTGAACGTTTTGCGGAAATGGCATACCATGCGTGATGATCGTACTTTCCAACGCCACGATCGGCGCGCCATTGGCCTTGGCCTCAGCCACTTCGGGGGACAGGGTCACAAGGCTCATTTGGCATTTCCTCCGGAAACGTAGTTGGCGGCTGCTGAAAGGGCGCGGGTCAGGGCTTCGTCGCGGTTACAGCCCTGGGCTTCGGCCACGATATGGGCGGCCATGAAGGTATCTCCGGCACCTGTGACACGAGTCACCAGAACTGCAGGCGGGGTTTGGGTCAGGATGCCATCTGGTGTCGCGTCGCTGGCAGAGTTGCCACCATCGGTCACAAGTGCCCGGCGCGCACCGCGGGCAATCAACCCGGCAGCGGCCTGCGCTGAACTGTCAAAGCTGGTCTGGCATAGCAAGCCCGCCTCTTCGAGATTGACGTAGAGCACGGCGCGATCATGGTTGAGAAACGGCAACAGCCGTTCTGCCTTGCCCGGACTGGCGGGCGCCACACGCAGGTCCGCGCTGGCAAAGAGGTCGCTGTGGGCAATGTTTTCCAACAGCCGCTGGGTCAGATTGCCATCCAGCGCGATAAACCCGTCATAAGGCGCAGTGGTGCTCCCCAATGTCCCATCGCTCAAGGGGCGCAGGATCTTGTCGCCTGCGGCTTCAAGCGAATGGGCATCAGCAATAGCGGCGATCAACCCGTTGGCGCCTTCAACGGCCATATAGCTGTCTGTCGGAAGATCTTCACTGCGATAGACATAGTCGGTGATCAACCCAAGCTCGCGACAGGCCGTGATCAGTTCTGTTCCCTCGGCGTCCTGTCCGATCGCCGTCAGCAATGCGGGGCGCAGGCCGAAGCGGGCCAGCGTCATAGCGATGTTCAGCGCGACACCACCGGGCAGGCGGGTGATGCGGCCCGGAACGTCCGAACCCTGTCGCATATGCACAGGTGCACGGCCAATCACGTCCCAAAGGACCGAGCCGATACAAAGAATGTCATGGGTACGAGTCATGCAAAGTGTTGTGGCGCTTTGTCCGAGGCTTGGCAAGCGCGGCTTAGCGCATGGCGGCCTGCAGGTCTGCCAGTTTGGCAACCGGATCCTCGGCGTGCCAGATTTCTTCGCCAATGCCAAAGAAGTCTGTCACCGGCGCAAGGCTGCGGACGATCTCTGTGTCCAACGCGCCTTCGGCCACTACTGGAACTTCGATCATCTGTGACCACCACTCAAACAGTTCATGCTCGGCGATTGTGCCATCGCCGAGTGGCGTCGGGCCAACAGGGCCAAAACTGACGTAGTCACAGCCTTGTTCACCCGCGCTCATGCCATCGTGGCGCGAGGCGGAGCAAAAGGCACCAACAATGGCGTCGTCGCCGAGATCTTTGCGGGTTTTGCGCACTGAGCGCGCCCCATCGGTCAGGTGGACCCCGTCCAGCCCCAACCGTTCCGCCATCACCAGATGTTCGGAAATCACGATTGCCACGTCGCGCGCATGACAGGTTTCACGCACCACATCTGCAGCACGGCTGATCCGGTCTTCGTCTCGTGTGGCCAAGGCCAGCCGGACGCAGGAGATATCTGTCGCGTCCAAGACGCGGCCCAATTGGTCTGGAAAGCGGCTAAGCTCGATCTCGGGTGGGGTGATGAGATAGATCTGGGGCAGCTCTTGGTCGGCCATTTTAGGGCTCCGGATTCGTCAGCGTTGCGCCGTGATAGCGTGGATCGCCACGTTTGGCCATGATTGGCTACTTTGCGGGCAGATTGCCCACGAAATTCATCGCCAACCCAAGCACTTGGGCGCGGTGGCCGTCGTCGGCCATCAGGTCTTCGTCAACATCCAGCATGCCGCCCATTTTCTTGCCGGTGAAGGCCAGCGGACTGACGCCGTTGATCGCAAGTGCTGCCACCTCATTGTCCTTGCCAACCCGAAACATGCCACCGCCTTTGTGTACACCGCAGAGGATATTGCCGTTGAGCATGAAACAGAGGCCGCCAAACATCTTTTTCTCTTCGATGCCGGCGACCTCGGTCAGGTCGTCCCGCAGAATGTGAGCCAGTCCTTCGTCATACGCCATGCTCTGTTCCTTTCTTGGTGTGTGATGGATTCTAGGCCTCTGGCGGGGATATTTATAGCCAAAAGAAGTAGGGGTGTTGTGTGTTTCCGGGTGCGGGGGTATCAGCGGCGGTGATTTTTGATGGAGTGCGTGATGCCAACCGGAACCCCACAACCTGCCTTTGTGCTTGTGCGCCCACAGATGGGTGAGAACATAGGCGCCGCTGCGCGGGCGATGCTGAATTTTGGGTTGGACCGGATGCGTATTGTTGATCCCCGCGATGGCTGGCCGAACCAGCGCGCCGTGGCGATGGCCTCCGGGGCAGGGCGAGTGCTGGACGATGTGGTGTTATGTGCCGACACACCCGCCGCGCTGGAAGACTGTCACTTTGTTTTTGCCACCACCGCGCGTGCCCGTGGTCTGACCAAACCCGTCGTGACGCCTGAGCGCGCCATGCAAATGGCGGCAGAAAAGATCGCGGCAGGGGAAAAGGTGGCCGTGCTTTTTGGTCCCGAACGGTCTGGTCTGGAAAATGATGACATCGCGCGGGCCAACGCCATTATCAATGTGCCGGTGAACCCGGATTATGCCTCGCTCAACCTTGGGCAATGCGTGCTTTTGACCGCATATGAGTGGCGTCGCGCCAGTGCGGATGTGGTGGCGGAACGAGTCGATATGGCCAAGACCGACTGGGCCAGTCAGTTCGACATGGAAGCCCTGACCACACATTACGAAGAGCGGCTGGATGAGGCTGGGTTCTTTTTCCCCGAAGCCAAGGCAGAGGGTATGAAGATCAACCTGCGCAATATGTGGAGCCGTATGCCGCTGACACGCGCTGACGTGCAGATGCTGCACGGTGTCCTGCGGCAAATGGTGCGTTGGAAAGAACGCGGGCGTTGATTGCTTGAAGCCCTGTTGGGGGCGCCCTAATCTCTCGTGAAACGCGAAAAGGACGAACCATGAGCCAGAAGCGCAACATTTTCGAAGAGGTGGGCGAGAGCAGCCCCAAAGAGGCCCCCAAAGCGGTGGGTGTGATCGACAGCGGCACCAAGGGCGCGCGCCGGGGTATCCGGGCGTGGCTGATGGTGCTTTTTGCGCTTGTTGTGGTGATGATTGTCGTCGGTGGGCTGACACGTTTGACCGAAAGCGGTCTGTCGATCACCGAATGGCGCCCTGTGACCGGAGCTATGCCGCCAATGTCCGAGGCCGCATGGCAGTCCGAGTTCGAAAAATACAAAGAAATTGACCAATGGCGCCTTGATAATCAGTGGATGACACTGGCGGATTTTAAAGCAATTTACTGGTGGGAATGGGGCCATCGTCAGATTGGCCGCGTGATTGGTCTGATCTGGGCGCTTGGTTTTGCCGGGTTTGCCGTGGCGCGAAAAATTCCAACGGGCTGGACGGGGCGATTGTTCCTGATTGGGGCACTTGGCGGGCTTCAGGGCGCTGTCGGGTGGTGGATGGTGGCCAGTGGCGTAACCTCGGGCGAAGATGTGACCACCGTGGCCTCTTACCGTTTGGCAACGCATTTGGGCCTGGCCTTTATTATCCTTGGGTTCATCACGTGGTACATCCTTTTGCTGGGCCGGGAAGAGCGTGACCTGATGCAGGCACGTCGGGGCAAAGAGGCTAAACCCTTTTCAATGGCCACCGGTCTGATGCATATGGCCTTTATTCAGATCCTTCTCGGGGCGCTTGTGGCGGGTATTGATGCGGGGCGCTCATTTGTTGACTGGCCGCTGATGGCCGGTCAGTTCTTTCCGCCTGATGCGTTTTCGAAAGCGCCCCTTTGGGTGAACTTTTTTGAAAATGCCGGGCTGGTGCAGTTCATGCACCGGATGTGGGGATACCTTCTGGTGATCTTCGCGGTTGTCGTCTGGCGCGCTGGACGCGCTTCGGCACATGGCGCCACGCAGTTTGCGTTTAACGCAGTGCTTGCGGCCGTCGTGTTACAAGTGGTCTTGGGCATTGTGACCGTGCTTTACGTCGCTCAGGTCCATATTGCGATCACGCATCAGGGCATGGCCATTCTGCTTTGGACCCTGATCCTGCGCGCCCGTTTCCTGGCGCATTACCCCCTAACCCGGTCTATCCGAGAAGGTTAAGTTCATGAGTGCATATGATGATTTGATGGCGTTCCAGCACACCACACAGGCGCTGGCGCAGGTTGCGGGCCGTTTGGGATGGGATCAGGAAACCATGATGCCGCGCGGGGCCGCACCCCAGCGTGCCGAAGAAATGGCCGCGATTGAGGCCACCTTGCATGCGCGCCGAACAGATCCAAAAGTTGGCGAGTGGCTGGCCGCCATCGACGACACGACACTGGATGACGTGGGGCAGGCGCAGATGCGCCATATTCGCAGATCTTACACCCGGACGATGAAAGTGCCTGCCGAACTGGCTGCCGAAATCGCCAAGGTCACCAGCCGCGCACAGGGTCAATGGGCTGAAGCGCGTGCGGATGAAGATGTGGCGGCTTTTTTACCAGTCCTGGAAGAGGTTGTCGGCCTGAAGCGTCAGGAAGGACAGGCGTTGGCAGATGGCGGTGACGTCTACGACGCCATGGTTGATGACTACGAACCGGACATGACTGCGACTGAACTGGCAGCCATGTTTGATACCATGCGCCCGAGACTTGTGGACTTGCGTGCCGCGGTTCTGGCCGTAGAGGCCCCCAAGGCTCTGTCGGGCAGCTTTCCTGCACAAAAACAGATGCAGCTCACTCGCGAACTGGCCCGCACCTTTGGCTATGACATGAGCCACGGCCGCGTCGACAAGGCTGTTCACCCGTTCTCGTCCGGCTCGGGGCAAGATGTGCGCATCACCACCCGCACCAGCGAGGATGATCCGTTCAACTGTTTCTATTCAACGATCCACGAGGTCGGCCACGGCGCATACGAGCAAAATATTGACCAGGCCTATCTGCTGACTCCCTTGGGGCAGGGTGTGTCGATGGGCGTTCATGAAAGCCAAAGCCGTATTTACGAAAACCAACTGGGTCGCAGCCGTGCGTTTACCGGCTGGCTTTATGGTCAGATGGTCGAAACATTTGGGGACTTTGGTGTCGCGGACGCCGAGAGTTTTTATCGCACCGTGAACCGTGTGCATGACGGCTATATCCGCACCGAGGCTGATGAGGTGCAATACAACCTGCACATCATGCTGCGCTTTGATCTGGAACGGGCATTAATGCAAGGCGATCTGGCCGTTGGTGACCTTGAAGCTGCGTGGAACGACAGGTTCAAGGCAGATTTTGGCTATGCGGTCGACAAGCCCTCAAACGGGTGTCTGCAAGATGTGCATTGGTCAGTCGGCTTGTTTGGTTATTTCCCGACCTATTCGCTGGGCAACGTTTATGCGGGATGCCTGAACGATGCGTTGCGGATTGCGGTGCCTGATCTGGATGCGCAATTGGCCAAGGGTGATACCTCAGCGGTGACGGGCTGGTTGCGCGATGCGCTGCAACAACATGGGGGGGTGCGTGCGCCTCATGACACGATCGTGCATGCATCCGGGGTTACCCCCAGTCCCGAGCCTCTGTTGGCCTATCTCGAAGCCAAATTTACAGATCTCTATAAGCTCTGAGCTTCGCCGTCAGGTCGCAAAAATATTCACAACATCGGCGTCCTTTTCAGGGGCGCGGTTTTGTTGTCGGGCAGAGTGCCCAAAGGCCACTCCAGGGGTGCGCAACCGTGGCTCTGGCAAGAAGCTGGTGTCGATTTTAACCGGCTTCGTGCTGAGCGATGCGGTGTTTGAGGGCGCGCTGACGCTGGGATCAAGACGGCGCACCGGCACCTTTTTCTTCACAATGGATTCGTGGCGGAAATGACGCCCTTTCAGCAGCATCAGGCATTGCAGCATGGCACAAAGCGTGACGATTTCTTGCAGTAGGACGCCGGGTTTCGGCACAGCATTAAAGACGAACAATTCTAGAATGGTGTTTAAGGCGATCATCATTGCCAGAATATGAATGCTTCCACGCAACCAAATCCCAGCCATCATCGTATAAGCAGGCAAGAACATCATCGCCGTGCCCAACGCCAGGGCATAGGTCTCGGGGATCAGGCGTGACAAGGTCGGCACAAGGTTGGGACCAGGTGCAATACCGACGCTACAGGCCATCAGATAGGCCGCTATCAGCAGCCGCATCACGAGGAGTTTGAAATTACGGGAGGCGGGAGACTCCGGAGCTGTTCTTTCCATTTCGACCCTTGCCAGTCTGAAGTGAACGGCACAGCCCCCGCGTGCACATCTTTGTTGTAATTCCAACGATAGGCGGCAAATTTGACGAAAATTTGTCACGGATGCGGCCAAGCGCTGGCAGCCAATTGGGTTTTGTAGGGTTTTGGACGACCTTGGGAGGTCAAATGCTGACTTAACGCTGCGTGCAAACCATGACGCGTCCGTCTGATCGTGCCACAGACAATGTACCGTCTTCTGACGGCGTCACCGTGCGGGCATCGCCATATCCGTCCGAGCTAAGCTTCCCGTCTTCGGTCAAAGTGTATTCTGCTTCGACCGTCTTGCCACCCACAATCGCATTATAGGGAACAACACTTGCCTCTGGATCCACCTCTGAAATGATCCATTCCAGTGGTACCGGACCCATTTTACAGTCGAAATGCTGTCCGCTGATGGTGGAGAGCAGGTCTGGCCCCTTGAGCTCTTGTGCCAAAGTCGGACCCGACATGGCCAGAAGGCCCAACGTCAACAGAGAAACGCGGTAGGTCATCATATCTCCTGACTGGCTGCAGGTGCCTTAGTCATGGTCATTCCAATAGGCGGTCTTGGCGGCTTCGATCGCGTTATAAGCATCGGTCACCCGGTCCACGTCATCTTCCAACAACTCGTTGACTTTGTCGGCCAGGGGACCAAACGGTTCTCCACGGTCCTTTGCGGTTTTTAACATGGAATAGATGTCGTCATGGTCTCGGCCCTTGTCGGCATAGGCACCGATGTAATCCAAGGCACTCTGGATGAAAGCTTCTTTCAGTTGTGAGTCAGGCGCCTTTTCACGCGCGGCGTTAACGGTGGCTTTGGCTTCGGCATGGACTGCGCGCAGTTGTTCTCCACAGCCTTCAGCAAAGAACTCAGCCGAGTTGGCTTTGGCGGTATTGCCCGCGACTGTTTCCTCAAACCATTTGACGATGAAGTTGACACAGTCTTGGTCATACGAAGACGCCTTGTTGGACAAGTCCGTCATGAAGTTCATCACCGCGATACGGTCATTCAGACGCTCAACACGCTGATTTTTTTGATAAACATCGTACCGATAATAAAGACCAAAACAAAACACTACGATCGCGACAAGCGCACCAATCTTCTTCATTTCGTCATCTCACTCTTCGGTTTCAGCATCCTCATCGCCTTGTTCGGCAATCCTTGCCACAGACACGACCACTTCGCCTTTGCCGGTGTTAAAGACTTTGACACCGCCAGCACTACGTGACCGGAAGGAAATGCCTTCAACCGGTACCCGGATCGACTGACCTTTGGAGGTCGCGAGCATGATCTGATCGTCAAGCTCGACCGGGAAGGAAGCAACAAGGCTGCCGCCGCGCATGGCTTTGTCCATCGCTGCAACGCCCATGCCGCCACGTCCGCGCACAGGGTAGTCATGGCTGGACGAAAGCTTGCCCGCGCCACCTGATGTGATGGTCAGGATCAGGTTCTCAACCGCGGACATCTCAGCATAACGGTCCTGGCTGAGTTCACCTGCCGGGACGTCAGCGTCTTCGTCATCGATTTCCGCGTCATCGGCGAGACCTGCCACGGCACGGCGCATCTTGAGATAGGCGGCGCGTTCTTCAGCTTCGGCCTTAAAGTGGCGGATGACCGACATTGACACGACCTCGTCCTTGCCCGTCAGCTTGATGCCGCGAACCCCGACCGAGGCGCGGCTGTTGAATACGCGCACTTCGGTGGTGGGGAAGCGGATTGCGCGGCCCGAGGAGGTGACGAGCATCACGTCATCCTCTTCCGAGCATATGCGCGCATTGATGAGTTTCGTGTCGGCGTGATCGTCTTCGAACTTCATGGCGATCTTGCCGTTGGATTTCACATTTGTGAAGTCTGACAGTCGGTTACGACGCACAGTTCCCGCAGATGTCGCAAAGACGATCTGCAGATTTGCCCAATCATCTTCGGGCACATCAACCGGCATAATAGCGGCGATCGAGACCCCGGTTGGGATAGGCAGGATGTTGACGATGGCTTTGCCTTTGGCCGTACGACCCCCTTGTGGCAAGCGCCATGTCTTCAGCTTGTAGGCCATGCCATCTGTTGTGAAGAACAACAATTGGGTGTGAGTGTTGGCCACGAAAAGCGTGGTGACCACGTCTTCTTCTTTGGTTTGCATACCGGACAGGCCTTTGCCACCGCGCTTTTGAGCACGGAAATCGGCAAGCGGCGTGCGCTTGATATAGCCGCCGGATGTGACCGTCACGACCATGTCTTCGCGTTCGATCAGGTCTTCGTCTTCCATGTCACCGGACCAGTCGACAATCTCGGTGCGGCGCGGCACGGCAAATTTCTCGCGGACCTCTTGTAGCTCATCGGTGATGATGCCCATGATGCGGTCGCGCGACCCCAGGATTTCAAGGTATTCCTTGATCTTACCGGCCAGTTCTTCCAATTCGTCCGTAACCTCTTTGACCCCGATCTGGGTCAGACGCTGCAGGCGCAGTTCCAAGATGGCGCGGGCTTGAGTTTCAGAGAGGTTATAGGTGCCATCGTCGTTGGCGGTGTGGGTCGGATCGTCGATCAACGCGATGTATTGCAGGATCGGTTGCGCAGGCCAGCGACGTGTCATCAGTTTTTCACGCGCTTCGGCGGCATCCTGTGACTGACGGATGGTGGTCACGATTTCATCGATGTTGGTCACGGCGACGGCCAGACCGCACAGAATATGGCTGCGTTCACGGGCTTTGCGCAGTTCAAACGCGGTGCGGCGGGCGACAACCTCTTCACGGAAGTCGATGAACGACGTCAGGAAGCGGCGCAGGGTCAATTGCTCCGGCCGGCCACCATTCAGCGCCAGCATGTTGCAGCCGAAATAGGTCTGCATCGGAGTGAAGCGGAACAGTTGGTTCAACACGACTTCGGCCGTGGCATCGCGCTTGAGTTCTACAACAACGCGCACACCGTTACGGTCGGATTCATCCTGAACGTGGCTCACGCCCTCGATCTTTTTGTCACGCACCTGTTCGGCGATCTTTTCGATCATCGATGCTTTGTTCACCTGATAGGGGATCTCGTCGATGACGATGGCATAGCGGTCTTTGCGGATTTCCTCGACGCGGGTTTTTGAGCGGATGATGACACTGCCACGACCCTCAAGATAGGCTTTGCGAGCGCCTGAGCGGCCCAGCATGATGCCTCCGGTCGGAAAATCAGGTCCGGGTACATAGTCGATCAGTTGTTCGCTTGTGAGGTCCGGATCTTCAATCAGCGCCAAGGTGGCATCAACAACTTCGCCGAGGTTATGGGGCGGGATGTTTGTGGCCATACCAACCGCAATACCACCAGCACCATTGACCAGCATATTCGGGAAGCGTGACGGTAAAACCGTGGGTTCCTTGTCTTTGCCGTCATAGTTGTCTTGAAAATCGACCGTATCTTTTTCGATGTCAGCCAGCACAAAGGCGGCCGGTTTGTCCATGCGCACTTCGGTATAGCGCATCGCGGCGGGGTTATCGCCGTCCATCGAACCAAAGTTGCCCTGCCCATCCAGCAAAGGCAGCGACATCGAGAAATCCTGTGCCATCCGCACCAAGGCATCATAGATCGCGCTGTCACCGTGCGGGTGGTATTTACCCATGACATCACCCACCGGACGCGCCGATTTGCGATAGGGTTTGTCGTGGGCATTTCCGGTCTCATGCATGGCATAAAGAATGCGGCGATGCACCGGTTTCAAACCGTCCCGCAGGTCAGGAATCGCCCGGCTCACGATCACGCTCATGGCATAATCGAGATAGCTTGTGCGCATCTCGTCTTCGATGGTGACCGAAGGACCCTCGTGCTGCATATACTCGCGCGGGGTTTCTTCTTCGTTTTCAGGGGTTTCTGGCGTGTCGCTCACGTGGTGGCTCGCTTCTGTTGCGCGGTCTTCATGTTGTTGTCACAGTTATATCAGCCACAGCATATTGGGGCAATGGTTGTTCCGTATTTAGAACGCCTTTGGAGGATTGGATGGTCAGGGAGAAATTCAGCCTGCTCAATGTCGCGAAACCAAGGGGGCAACGCCCTCGATACAGATGACGTCACGTTTCCGCTGGGTCGAACCAAAAAACGGATAGGCTGAACCAAACGCGGGAGGAAATAATGAAACGTTTGCTGGTGGATCAAAAGGACATAACACAAATTGCTCTGGACGAGGTCGCCAATGCTGACTTGCTCCCCGGTCAGGCGCGACTGAGGATCAAGCGCTTTGCTCTGACGACCAACAATGTGACCTACGCCGCCACGGGGTTTGTCCTTGGGTACTGGCATTTCTTCCCCTCGGGGATCGATGGGATGGGCGTTGTGCCTGTCTGGGGTTTTGCCGAAGTGGTCGAAAGCCGGTCTGGAGACGCAGAAGTGGGCGCGCGGTTCTACGGGTTCTTTCCGCTCGCTGACGAAATCATCATGACCCCACAGGCACAGGGCGAAAGGGTGGTCATGGACGCAGCGCCGCACAGAGCCAAGCTACCTGTGGTCTACAATCGCTACACGCGCACGCATGCCAAGGCGCCGGAATGGGAGGGGTTGCAATCGTTGCTGCAGCCGCTTCTGGCCACGTCTTTCCTGTTGAGTGATTGGCTGCAGGACAATAATTTTTTTGATGCAAAACAAGTGATTGTTGGAAGTGCCTCATCCAAAACAGGGTTGGGTTTATGTAAGTTTCTGTCCGAACTGACGGAAAAGCCAGTGCAAATTATTGGTCTGACGTCTGCCGGCAACAAGGCCTTTGTCGATGCACAGTCGGGATGCGATGCCGTGGTGGCATATGACGATGTGGACGCGCTTGAGAAACGCCCCTCTGTCTATGTGGATATGGCCGGCAATGCCGATGTCAAAGCGCGACTTCATAACCATCTGGGCGATCTGCTGCATCATTCTAGTGCCGTGGGCACCAGCCATTGGGATCAGTTTCAGCCAAAGCAAGACCTGGCCGGACCCAAACCGCAGTTCTTCTTTGCCCCCAGCCAGATTGAAAAGCGCCGTGCTGAATGGGGACCGGGAGAAATTGAACGCCAGATCACCTCAGCATGGAAGCGCATTGCTGCCGACGCGCAAAGCTGGCTGGATCTGAAAGAGCATGAGGGCCTAGAAGCCGCATTGCCAGTGTATGAAGCGCTGGCCAAGGGGCAGGCGTCTCCACGTGACGGGCATGTAATCGCGCTCTAAGCAGAGCAGCTGGCGCCGCCCAGAACGCAAAACTTAGCGCAATGCTGGTGGTTTAGATGCACGGGGCGCTCTGCGTCTTCTAAGGTTGGGCCCATATCAAATTCAGGTTCATAGGGCAGCAGAGTGCAGGCAATCACCGACGGTTTGTCGGCGCCTTTGTGCTTGACGACCATACGCGAGTTTGAGCACATAACCTCGGCCGGGGATTTGTTGAGGATGCCCCAGCAAGCGGTTGTTATTTCAGGAACTT
Organism: uncultured Shimia sp.; assembly: GCF_947498095.1. Lineage (GTDB taxonomy): Bacteria > Pseudomonadota > Alphaproteobacteria > Rhodobacterales > Rhodobacteraceae > Shimia. The sequence goes on from NZ_CANMJE010000002.1 coordinate 611,537, forward strand.
CAACAGTTCCGTCCATCTCGGGAAACAGCACGGTTGTCCCGGGGTTCATCGCGTCAATGTCAAAGCGATGGGCCTCGTAAAACCGGGCATATCCTTCGCGGGCATCAACCTCGGTTTCACCCCAAACCGTACGTCCTGCAACTGTCATGCGAATGCCATTGTCGCGCAGCCACTGCATGCCTGTGACCGTACGATCAAAGCTGCCACGACCACGCTCCTTGTCGTGCAAAGCGGCACTCCAGTGATCCACAGAGATTCTGAGCGTAAGTCGCGCACCATGCTCTGCCTGTAAGTCCAGAAGCCCTTGTTTTACAGAAGGACGCACCATCGGCTGCATCGCATTGGTAAGGACCAAAACCTCATAACCTCGGGCCAATGAACGGCGTGCCATCTCGACCATTTCGGGGTTCATGAACGGCTCACCACCGGTGAAGCCTATTTCACGCACACCCCAGTTCCGTGCCTCAAGCTGATCTAGATAGTCCGACACCTCATCAGCGGTCATATAGACCAAAGTGTCATTCTTTGGAGACGACAGAATATAGCAGTTCTCGCATTCGATGTTGCAGAGTGTTCCGGTGTTGAACCACAAGGTTTGTGGGTCATTCAGCGCGACGTGTGCACGAGTTTGCCCGCCAGCTGTGACAAACGGATCCGAAAATTTACCGATATTGGACTGGTCTTTCATACGCGCCTTCCTGTGTTGTTTCCTTGCTAGCCGAGCAGGGTGTTGGGGAAAACCCACGATCTGGTCACTGACAGAGTTGTGAAGCGGCGTTGAGGTGATAGAGTTGCGCGCGGAGTCGGCAATTCGTCGGGACAAAAAGACTAAGAGGGCATTATGGCGTCGCGTGTCATTCCGGTAGAAGCATTTGATCTGGTTGTGTTCGGTGGTACCGGAGATCTGGCTCGTCGCAAAATTCTTCCTGCCCTGTTCAAGCGCTATTGTGCAGGGCAAATGCCGGGTCCAAGCCGCCTGATCGGAGCCGCGCGATCCGAGTTTACCTCTGACGACTACCGGGATTTTGTGCGCCCGGCCCTCAAAGAGTTTGGAGAGGCCGAGGAAGGCACATCCCTCGAGGCATTTCTAAATCAGATCGAATATGTGACCATTGACGCGCGAGGCAGCACCGGTTGGCAGGAACTGTCTACCTTGCTCGAAGGGCACGACAGGATAAGGGCCTTCTATTTCTCGGTTGGGCCAGGACTGTTCAAAGATCTGGCTGAACGACTGCACGGATACCGTCTGGTAGACCCGGCCAGCCGAATTGTCGTTGAAAAACCCTTTGGCCGTGATCTTGAGACTGCGCGTGCGCTGAACAAAGTGCTGTGTCGACATTTTGCAGAAGGCCAAATCTATCGGATTGACCACTACTTGGGCAAAGAGACCGTTCAGAACCTGATGGCGGTGCGCTTTGGGAATATGCTGTTTGAGCCGCTTTGGAACGCGCAGTACATCGACCACATACAGATCACGGTGGCAGAGACGGTCGGTGTCGGCGGGCGCGGGGCCTATTACAACAAAGCCGGCGCCATGCGCGACATGATGCAGAACCATCTGATGCAGCTGTTGTGCCTCATTGCGATGGAGCCTCCGGCACAATTCGAACCGGATTCAGTGCGAGATGAAAAGCTGAAAGTGATCCGCGCCTTAAGTTCGGTTGAGCCGCACCACATCGTACGCGGACAGTACACGCAAGGAGACGGTGTTCAGGGGTTCCGCGAGGATGTCGATGATCCGCGCTCGAAAACCGAGAGTTTCATTGCTCTGAAATGCCACCTGTCGAATTGGCGGTGGGCCAGCACGCCATTTTATCTGCGCACTGGCAAGCGCCTCAAAGGACGTGACAGCCAGATCACCGTGGTGTTCAAAGATGCGCCACACTCGATCTTTGGCCCGGATGCCGGACGCCACAACAATGAGTTGACCATCCAGCTGCAACCGAATGAGGGCATCACGCTGGACGTGACCATCAAGGAACCGGGGCAGGGTGGTATGCGTCTGATCGACGTGCCGCTGGACATGAGTTTTGCCGAAGCCTTGGGGCCTGATGCGGATGCGCCCGGCGCCTATGAGCGCCTGATCATGGACGTGATCCGAGGCAACCAAACCCTGTTTATGCGTGATGATGAGGTTGAGGCCGCCTGGGCGTGGACCGATCCGATTATCAAGGGCTGGGAAGCCCGGGGTGATGTGCCAAAACCTTATGACTCGTTTACCTCAGGGCCAGACACGGCCCAACAACTGATGCGCCGGGATGGGCGTGAATGGAGAGGAATAGACCCTTGAATCTAAAATCATATCCAGATTCAGAGATGCTCGCGATTGATCTGGCAAACACCCTTGCCGACGAGTTGACCGAAGCCCTGCACAACGAAGATCGCGTGTTGTTCGCGGTTCCTGGAGGGACCTCGCCGGGACCGGTATTCGACGATCTTTGCGCGGCCGACATTGAGTGGGATCGCGTTGATGTGGTGCTGACCGATGAGCGCTGGGTGCCCGAAGACCATCCCCGCTCAAACGCGCGGCTGATCAAGGAAAGACTGTTGGTGCACCGCGCCTCCGCTGCCCGCTTTATCCCGCTGTTCACTCCAGCGCACGCCCCCGAAGACGTTTTGGCCGATCTTGAATCGATGATTGTTCCGGAACTGCCCATCGCCGTTGCGCTGATGGGCATGGGTGCAGATATGCACACCGCCTCTTTGTTCCCCAATGCGCCGGGCCTGAGTAAGGCGTTGGCATCCGACGCGCCCATCCTCGTGCCGGTTTACCCCGAAGATCAGCCCGAGGCCCGCGTCACGCTGTCGGCGCGGATTCTGGATCGGGCGATTTCCAAACACCTGCTGATCACAGGCGACGCCAAGCGCGAGGCTCTGCAAGAAGCCCTGCACATGGAGCCCGAAGACGCCCCGGTCGCGGCCGTTCTGAACGGCGCCACGGTGCACTGGGCGCCGTCCTAAGAGGATTGGTGTATTCTGGAGCGGGTAACGGGAATTGAATACCTATATCATGTAGTTGCAATCAATCGTACAGGTCACGTTTTCCTTAATAAACACATGATATTCTTGTTTCATTCTGTCGCAAATGATAGAATCCAATACTATATATTGAGGTGGACTGAAAAGGGGGACTAAAAGTTGAAAGCATTGAACAAGCTTACTGCAGCCAGGGTAAGAAATGCCCCGCCGGGCAAATACTCTGATGGTGGCGGCTTGTGGCTTTACAAACGTTCCGACGGAGGAGCCCAATGGGTGCTTCGTGTGACGGTCTTTGGAAAGCGCCGTGAAATGGGGTTGGGCGCTTAAAAGGACGTCTCTCTTAAAGAGGCGCGAGAGGAAGCTGAAGGCTGGCGGTCACTCGCACGTAAGGGGGTGGACCCGATTAAAGAGTGTGAACTTCTGCGGCGAGAAGCCGAGCGGAACATGAACATCTTGAATGATATTGCCGTTGATGCTTTTGAAAGCCTAAAAGCGTAATTAAAGGGAGACGGTAAGGCCGGTAACTGGTTTAGTCCCTTGAAACTTCACGTGTTGCCGAAACTAGGGAAAATGCCGGTTTCTCAAATCGACCAGAGAGACATTAGAGATACACTGGCCCCGATTTGGCATGAGAAGGCCAGTACAGCACAAAAAGCCATCGACAGATTGGGTGTTTGCGTGAAGCACGCAGCTGCGCTGGGTCTAGATGTGGACTTGCAGGCCGTTAGCAAAGCTAAAGCTCACCTTGGGAAGCAGCGCCACATAGTGAAACACATTCCCGCCCTGCATTGGAAAAAGGTCCCGGCTTTTTTGATAGTCTCGACGAAGGCACACCCACACAACTAGCTTTGAAATTGTTAATACTCACTGCAGTTCGTTCACATCCTCTTCGTTTCTTGCGTCTTGAGCAAATCGATGGAGACATCTGGGCCACTCCTGCAGAAGCGATGAAGGGCGATAAGGGCACCGTTACAGATTTCGCGGTGCCGCTATAAAAAGAAGCTCAACGAGTAATTGAAGAAGCCAAGCCAAATGCCCGAGATGGCTATCTTTTTCCGTCTGTTCGAAGGGTGTTATTTCCGACGCGACGATGGCGCGCTTTATGGAGCGTAGGGGTATGGGAGAGAGGCCACATGGTTTCCGATCCAGCTTCCGTGACTGGCGTGCGGATGCAACCGAAGTTCCTCGAGAAGTGGCTGAAACGGCCCTTGGCCGCGTAGTTGGTGGGGACGAAGCGGATGGCGCAGCGCAACAGCTGACGCACAGCCCAAAGCTCCATCAGCCGTCCCCCGAGGATATTGAGGCAGCCGCCGCCCGCTTGAAGACACCGGGGGCGGCGCTTTTGATTGGTGATTCCGCTCTTTTCGGACCGCTTCGCGAGCTGGCTGGCAAAATTGCCGCGGCAACAGGATGCCGGTTGTTGGCTGACACGTTGATACCCCGGATATCAAGGGGCGCGGGCGCCGCAAAACTGGACCAATAGGTATGTCCGGTGACACCAAAAATCGCGCAACTGGTCGGAACCTCGTCGATCACCCTGGTCGGCGCGGACAGGCCGGTTGCATTCTTTGCACACCCAGGAAAGCCAAGTGTTCCCGAGCCATCGGACTGCGCGATGGTAAGTTTGTGTTCGCGGACAGATGACATCAACTGGACGCTGCAATCCCTGGCGGATGCTGTCGGCGTTACAAACAAAACCAAGGTGAACGCTCTCCAGCTTGATCTACCTCGGCTGACTTTGGAAAAAGTGGGTTTGGCCCTGGCAGCTCTCATTCCGGAAGGCGCCATTTTGTGCAATGAATCCGTAACTTCGGGATTGAAGGTCCTGCCTGCTACGGCAACGGCGCGGTCTTATGAAATGCTGGCGGGAACCGGCGGCGCAATCGGTCTGTGTTTACCCTGCGCAACGGGCGCAGCCATCGCATGCCCGGAGCGGAAGGTCATCGCGTTAACAGGTGATGGGTCCGCGATGTATACCCTGCAATCGCTGTGGACGATGGCGCGCGAGAATTTGGACGTAACAGTGATTGTGTTTGCCAATCGCGGCTATCAGATTTTGCGTAATGAACTTGCCAATGTAGGTGTTACGCAATTTGGTCAGAATGCTCAGGCTTTGTTTGACGTAGAGAACCCAACTCTGGGTTGGGTGTCTTTGGCCAAGGGACATGGCGGTCCCGGGACACGAGCAGAAGATATCGACAGCTTTGTGAAAGCACTATCTGCTGGGCTCGCTGACAATGGTCCATCCTTGATCGAAGTTGCCTGCCCTTTACCGGCATAAGCCAGAAAGGGTCATTTATTCATAACGCAGAAAAACGGCAGGTTTGAGCCCATACTGACAAATGCAGCAATTAGCACGTTCGAAAAAGCGGGGGAGCGGTCATTCTCTGGGGTTAGCGCCAGAGTTCGTTAGCCGGAATTTTATCAAAGATTTCAGAACGGCCTCGCCAAGAACCGACCAAATCCACGATTGTCTCCAGAACGGAAACAAGTTGATATTCTTGACTTTGATGTAAATCAAGTTCTTTTCACAAGTAATATTCTAATATGTGCATGTGAATATGCCGTTGCTATAATTTCTATTCTTATCTGTACTTTTCAGCCTTCACTTATCGGCATTCTCATTAACTGCCATCGAAATCGGGTGGCTGAAATTGAATAAAAGTTACGGGGGTAACATGAAAACTAGTAGAATGATTTTGATGTCGGCCATCTCCGGCATGGCATTGTCAAATGCCGGTTTTTCCAGTGCAGCCACGATTACTGGATGGAACACTGACAACGTAGTAGTTGACAACTCAGCGCCTGTGGACGGAATCACAGGGGCCAGCGTAGTTTATGATCAAAATCCGTCAAATACGGGCGCTACGAGTAACGGCCAAATTACTTTTACGCCCCCAGAGGCGTACGCCCCAGGCATCAAAGTTCAGCCCGAGGTATACACTCAAGGCGGCTCTGGCGGCAGCGGTCTTACACTTGATGGCTGTATTATGACGTCAAACCCGGGCGCTATTTGCACGAGCGATTTCCAAAGCGGTAAACGAGTGAAAACTCAGGTAACTGGCACAGAGCCCCTTGATTTGGTGTTCGACGTTCAAGCTGGTGCAGAAGCCAATTATCAGATGTTTTACCGTCTTATCAACGCGACGAGTAAATCTCTTGCAGGGTTTGCCCTCGAAATTGGTTTTGGAGTCGGAAACGAATTCGTTCAGGCGACTGCAAGTGATGGCATCACATTTTCCACTGATTTTATGGCGAAGCCTTCGACAGCCAATGCATCCGTCACGACGCAATATCCATTTGGCCTTTTTGGAGATGCATCAACCAACCCGAATTTTGATCTTGATGGATTCTTCGCACCCGAACGGTCGGGCATGGACGTTTTGCAAACGGCAACATCGATTACCAGCTCCGGAATTTTCGGACCGTATAACGACATCTTCGGATCATGGATAACGCGCGAAGGTGTACCCGAAGGGGCGTTCTGGGATCATGATTTCGATGATTCAACCGAGGCACTGTTGATGGCCTATCTCAACAGTTCGGGGCAATGGGAAATGCGCCGTGACATTGACGAATATGGTGTTGCGTACAGTTTAACCGGATCGGATGTTAAGTATTTCGGAAGTTTCAGCGAAGTTTCGGATTACTTTGGCTCAGGCTATGCTCTATTTGACGATGATGTAGAGGATTTGGCGAACCTGAACCTCAACTTTGCGTTTAACCTATCGAGTTCTGTTGAAAGTGGTTCGTTCACATTACGAACAACTGTGTCACCAGTTCCGCTTCCTCTTTCCGCGCCTCTTTTGGGGGCTGGGATTGGATTGTTAGCGATGGTTGGGCGTCGTCGCAAGCGCCGTACCAACTAACGGATCACAATCCAGAGACAAGCTATGGTCCCGCACTCGAAACTAAGGGTTGTGCGGGGCCAATATCATAGATATCGCCCAGCCCTTTGTGATCGACACAGAACACCCTCTCGTTATTCGAACTTGGAAGGTGTCCCCGAAGACCGAACAGACTGGATAACCAACTCGATGGCAAGACCACACTGCTGAAGTGAGTGAATGGCAAATCCGAGTCTAATCAGAGGCAGTAGCGCTCCAATTGCCAACGGCCGCCCTTTTCGGCGCTGCAGAGGCTCGAAACAACTCTTGCCGTACGCGGGATCCGTGTTGCTCTAGGAATCTTACTGCTACCAAAACGATCCGCGCAATGTCCGCTAATGGGATGTACCGGCTGCTTCACCCAGCAGGTTAGGCTGAGCCTATTTCTGCAAATAGGAGAAGTAGCATGGC
>NZ_CANMJE010000003.1 GCF_947498095.1 uncultured Shimia sp.
TTATCACAACAACGGCAATGGCCACGGCAAAAATGGTGGCAAGCATCGTCGCTGATAGAATGACCCGGAACGGTTAAACCTTTCCAACCGACACCAGGTTTCTCTGGTGCTCTGCTTCAAACCCGGTGAGCTTTATGCTTGTCGGGTTTGTTGCGTGTACTCCTTGAATGCTCTTCGCCACGAACAGGCGCTAATAGGCTGCACTGTGGGATCCTACTTGCCTTTAACGTAATCACCTCAAATGTCAGCAAAGCGCCGGGAGTTGTCGTTGGCCGCTCAACGATCAATGGCGGCTTTGTCCGCTTAGCAGTCGCTCATGCACCACGCAGCTAAGGTCCGGTATGAGCCCAGATTGACAAATGCCGCAATCAACACGAACTGGAAATAAGGGCGGAAAGTGTGAATTCGCCGCTTTGCAGCGAGATCCTTGAGATACCGCGAAAGCGGACCTTCAATGCCGGGCGGTCTGATCGGTCTTCTTTCGTAATGGTTCTTCAGGAAATCGGTCATTCTCTGCGGCTGCGAGAGCGCGTTACCGTTTCCCAAAGCAGACATACTGAATGTCAAAGTTTCGCAGGATGCTCCTCCTAAATCCAGCACAGTTGAGTAATATTGAGCCTTTCCGCCGGAAGGTCGTGGCCAGCAACATTTCCAAGCCTGCTCCAGCACACTGGAAAGGTGAATGACACATTGGACGTTCAGCTCTAGCAAATTAGTGACGTATCAATCCACAAACTTCACAGAAACGTCACTTTCATACGACAACGTTCCTAAGAATTCAGCAATGGCGTCGATTTCGCTATCGCTTGCCACAACCCCATTTAATGGAGACCCAGACCAAATCTTAAGTCGTTCATAAAATTCAATTCTATCATTACCATCCATGTTTTTGGGTTCGACAAAAAACAATGGATCGATATGCACGCGGATCGCATCGCTCAAATTCGCAATCGAACCAGAATGCGAATACGGACCTGTCTGCGTAACGTTGTAGAGCGGCGGTGTTCTGAATCCATAGCGGTCGGCTTCATCTAATGTGACGTTGAAACGGCCGTAGTCCACGCCGAAGCCATTTCGTCCAAAACCGACTTGTGGAAAAGGGATTGCATGAAAATCGAAATCTGTAAAATATGGTCCGTTGTGGCACCGTGAGCATCCTGCACGGCCGTAAAAAAGAAGGCCACCTTCAATCTCTCGATCTGTTAGCTTGGTATCGCTGAATACGAATTGATGAAACTTGGTATCTTTCACACGAAAGTTGAAGCGAATGAACGCCGCAATGGCCTCGGCAACATCAATGAAAGCAAGATCTTCCAACGCTCGATTTCTAGCATTCGCAACCTTCTGCCCCAGAATAGGATCAAGTTGAATCCGCTCTGTGAGTTCAGTGTACAGGCGTTTGGCTGTTTCGACGTCTTCCGTTTGCAGCTCTTCCGTATCGCGCCGATCAATCACCATCTCACCGATCTCGGCTGGAGGCAGATGAACTGCCACGACCAAGGGATCCAAGGACGGTGCATTCGCACCGAACTGGCTAACTAGTCTGCCAGATGCGCCATCGACCTTTCCGTCCCAAAAAAAAACTTCGAACCCGACGCCGCCTCTGCCCCAGAATGGCAACACGTTACGCGGCACGATGTCACCACCGTTGAGTACTCGGGCAGAACCGAACCCCTCACCTTCGGTTCCGATCGCGTTCGGCAAGCCATCGGTTGATCCAAAGCGATCAAGATGGCAGGACGCGCAAGCTGTGTCGTTGTTGAAAGAAAGGAGGCGGCTTTCGAACAGGAGCTTACCGACATTTACAAGGTCCTCGGATTGTTCGACGGACAACTGGTTTGCAGGCAGTAGACCGGCGTCCAAAGCTGCGTCCCGCAAGACTCTCTCGCGAAGGCCCTCTGCCAACGCGAAGGTCGACATAACGCCAGAAACGACGAGTGCGACCGCAGACCTAGTAGCGTATTTCATGAATTCTAATCACATCCCGAAGATCCGTGCCCTTTGCTTCGATAGCGAGAAGCGACATTTCGCTGAGTTCGTTGTCTGCGAGTCCCCAACGGAGGAGTTTCTTCCGCATGAGATCATAGTCTTGACAATCAAGCAGGCCAATTTCCGCAGCTTGCAGTGCGTCCGAGTTTTCCTCGGATGGAGATCCCACGAGCCGCTGCTTCGCCAAGAGATGCCCGCGCATGGCGTTGTCGCAGTCAAAAGTGAGATCAGCAAATTGCGCCTGGTTAAACCGCATGATCGCAAGCTTCCAAAGCGGCCAACCGACATAAGCGGCTGCTAGACCAATGATGACACCGACAACTGCGCCAAAAAGAAAGCTATTTCGCTGCGATGCCAAATGCATCTAGCACCTCCGGTGTGATCGTGCCGGTCACTTTCAGGCCATAATCCGTTTGGAATCGCGACAAGGCACTCTTGGACCCCGCGCCAATAATGCCATCGATCGCCCCATTGTAATAACCATATGCTTTCAACGCAGTTTGAACCTGTATGGCTATCCTCTGAAATGTTGCACTGTTTCCTGGCAGAACCTTTGCTGCAGCAGCCGGAGGGCTTGGCAGGATAGAAGTCGGCGGGGTACTCGTAGTGTTCCTGTTGGTTTGCGGCGTGTAGAGAGGTGCGGGCTTCGCGGCACGTGGGGTGGTGTACCCGCCCGAGGATGACGACCTGTGGCTTGAGTGTGAGCCATGGCTGGCGTGCGAGCTGTGCCCCGCCAAAGTATATTTGTGGGTTTGTCTGAACACGTCGAACATCGGCGTCTGATCGCTATCAATAAGTGTGAGATTAGAAACTGCAGCTTCTGAAGCTCCGCTCGGAAACCCGGCCGCTACCAGCGATGGAATCAGGAATCTCTTGCTCATTGCGCTCTTATCTCACTAAATCCACGATTTTCGGGGTACCATTCAAAAAAACCTGTGCATGAAGATCGTAACCGACAATCATCGCAGGTCGATAGAAATTTCTGTTTCCAGTCTGAAATAGAAAGTGTGCAGTATTCCCGGTAGGCTCGCGGAACCGTACAAAGAGGAAAGTTGTAAAGCTTGGTCCTAAGTCCCCGAGCAAGAGCAAGATCGACTGCAGTTGCGATGCCGTCGAATTCTTTCGATGTATCGCAGAACTCGGCATCCCAATTCATGCGGGCGTAACCAATATTCTCGAGCTGCATGATTGCCCAGACGTGTGCAAAGCGCAGATTTCGAGTGAGATGGTTCGCTAATTCTTCGAGCTCTGTGATATTGGCGTTAAGAACGACTGTTCGGAGTTCCAGGACAGCACCGGCCTTGGCCAGCAAAGCAAGGTTTCTTTCCAAAATCTCGAAGGCCCCTTGTTTTGCCACTATCCGGTCGTGGATGCTTCGATCTGCAGCGTAGATCGGGACCCCCCAAAGGATCGATGCCATGTTCAGTGATTTGAAGCTTGCTTCGTCAGAGGGCTCAAAATGCTGACCGTTTGTCAGGATGTGAAAGCGAATATCTGGCCGGGCCGATTGGGACTTTCTCAGAAACTCCAGCAACCGCGCTTTATGCAGAAATGGTTCGCCACCTGAAAGCCCGATCGTAGCCGACGTCGGCGCTAAGGCGACTGCCTGCAGGAATTGATCGAACATGTCCGTGTGATATTTTTTTGGTGGCTGCGAACACATGATGCATTTTTGATCGCACTGCTCGGTTATCAGCAGAGTGTTGTGGTTTGACGAGGCGCGGATAAGGCGATGGAGAGTACCGCGACCTGGGACAACCAACACGACATCCCCATCGAGGCTCTTGTAGTGGCGAGTATGAACGCGCAAGGAGAAACCATTGACGTCGAAGTCGGCCGTTTCGGTATCGTGTGACACCATCCTCGCATCGTGATCACTTGTAGTTGTCGATGAGCCAGGCAAGCTGGTTCGAAGACGAACGACCAGCGGTTCGACAATAGGAATTGGGTCAACCTTTAGCTGCAATTGTATCATGAATGCCTTTGTGCCAACATCGGGCTATACCTTGCCACCTGAAGCCAGCTTGCTATCGATTTGTGCACGTTGGGGTCGTCAGAATAGAGAAGTTCAAATGCGAAGTCGAAGAGGTCCATATGACTTCGGCAATGTTCGGTCTGGTGACTCGGGATATCGATTCGCCCATAGCGAGAGAGGTCGTCTATCAGATCTAGGCCACAATATGGCTTGTATACGCAGTGCACACAGTCTGGATCATCGAAGTTGGATGCGTGCAGGTTGAAAAGCGAAATCCTCTCTTTATCCAAACCAGCGTTTAGTGATCCAATTGACAAGTCAATCTGGCCGACACGTGACACCATGCGAGCTTCGTCCGTTGGGTAGAGCCTTCCGTCGAAATCAACCACAAGATAATCGACCCCCAACCAATTGGGATTGCGCAAATCGACATGGTTGTGGTGTCCACCTTGAAGAATCCGCCGCAAGGTGTGGCTGAGGTAGTACTCCTCGATCGTGTTTTCGGCGGTGGCATTGTGGCTGATCAAAGCACGCACGAAACGGCGGTAGTAGTCTGTCCATTCCTGGTGGGATCTATCCAAGCCATATTTTTTGCGGGCAAATCCTTGGTAGTTCACCCGCCTTAGAAAAATAGAACCAAAACCACGCGCTGCAAACGCAGCGATGACATCGGTCGGTTCCGGCGGGTCAGATGGGTCTAAAGTTGGAAGCGCCGATACCCGAGCTGGACCGATGCGGTGCAATGCTGCATCCAGATTTGCATTAAACTGCTCGTGCGCCGTTGCGGTTTTGGTGCGTTGCGTTTGATGGAGTTTGGATGTTCCATCAAAAGATGTACTGACGAAGGTGTCTTCAGCCTCTAGAAAGCGCCATGCATCTTCGGATACGTCCTGCAAGTTTGTGCAGACGACGAATTCAGAAATTGCAAATTTGCGTCGACAAAACGTGCGGACGGCCTCTAGCAGATCAAGACGCAAAAGCGGTTCGCCACCCTGAAATTCGATCTTAATTTCTGCAGTCGACTGACGATCAAGAAGTGCCAGTACCTGTGCAAGCTTTGTCTCATCCCAATCGAAACCTTTTGCAGTCTCGGCTGCCCGGGACACCTGACAGTAATCGCACATCAGGTTGCAGCGCAGGGTAGGAACAAGAATGACGTACCCCAGCGGCGTCGCAGAGTTGATCCTTTGCGTCCAACGGGACGCGAAACCGACGAATGCGGGATCACCGATATCATCAAACGCGTGTCCGCCCCGCCTCAGGAACGCGCTATCGCTTTCGCTTAACTGATTCTCAACATAACGGGTTAGGAAGGCCTCCGACGATCTGAAAAACGCGCCAGCGTCATCGCTAAACAAGAAGTCATTTTCGTCAAGCTTGCGGAATTGAAGGGGCCAGACCTTCATCTACTGAAAGAGCGCCGCATAAAGCGCTTTCCTGTCTTGCTGACCCTCTGTACGGATCTTCTGGCGCGCAAGTCCATACCAGATTTCTTGAGTGAGCATGGCCCGGTCAAGTTCGGTGTTCGATGAACAATCAATTCCAGCCTGAGTGACGCGGAACGTGATTCCTGGAAAGAGATATGCCAATCGGTCGACAGTATCTTGAGCAAACGGCATTAAGGTTGGAGAAATGGTAAATGTTGCTGTTTCGGGAAGCTTGGCCAAATATCGCATCCTAGTTGAAATGGTTTGCTGAACGGTTTCGTTACATACAGAATAATCTAGCTAATCCACCCTGGGTAAACCAGCAGAAACCTGCAACTGGAAGCCATACGAGACAAGTCCGATTTTGTGCATTGAGCCTACCAGTGGGAATTCAAAAGTCTGCTTTCGTGGGTACTATCTGTTGCAGCACAGACGTTATGGTAGGCTGACTTTGGGCCGGCAGCAGCCCTTTCTAACAGCGGTGGTTTTTCCAATACCGATCCCAGCGAGTAGCCCAACCTCCATCTACCATAGCGCAATTAATGTCTCCCACACTTGGAGATACGCACCATGAGGCCGTGCGGTTTCCTCCGGCAGAGCCGTCAGACCGACATGTAAGTGTTGGCCCGGTCAACATGATATGTCCGTGCCTGCTCACCCCAGTGCGGACACCCAGAAACGCCGCCAAGGCGTCGCGGGCGTCTTCAGCACTTGCGCTCGGACATGGATGGCCGGGCGAACAGGTGCCATCGAGCTCTCTAGCTGCTATTCCCGCTAGGCGAAGCCGCGGCCCTTCTTCACACCAAATCGGACCATCGCCATCCCAAACATGGGAAGGGGTACAGTTGAAGGTTTGACCGCGCGAAATGACTGGTACATCTGCTTTTGCACCAAGAGGACCCAAAACTAGAACAGCTAGTCCAAGAATAGCTTGGGGTATCTGACTGCTGGTGATCGCTGAATCCTTCATGTGTTTTGGTTTGTTACGATTCTAGCACCCTATTCGCTGCGTCGCATACTGCCAAGCGAAGGATGGCAAGCAAGAGCTTTTGCAGGTTCAGAGAATGACCGCAAAGTGGGCTGCGACCACAGCATCTTGACCGGTTTGTGAAAGGCAGGTTTGGGCCGTTAGTGACCATGTCATCTGTCCGTGAAACGGTCCTGTCCGGTCAGGCATTCGCGCACAGTGATGGTGTGGCCGCGATGGTCCAAGGGCTGTTCTGATTGGCCCTTTTAGACCTATTGGCACATCTGCGGCATCATATTGGTGTGACGACTGCCCGGTCGCCGACTGCTCGCTGGAATACTCAGTACCACCGCGATTGATGTCAGCGCCAAGCATGGCGTCCCGTGCCGCACCGTCGCCGTGATAGACCAGCCGATAATCTTTGACCTTATGCTGTCCACAGCGGCGACACCGCGCCCGCTCAACGGCCTGTGCGACCGTCTCGGGTGGTTTGCTCAATGCGAGCAATACCGGCACCGGCAGGCTGGCATGATGACCACAGGCACACTCGCACCAGATCAAATGTTTTGGGATACTGGTCAGGTGTGTTCCGCCAGCTTTGAGTCGTGCCGCCATGTGTCCGAGTATAGATTGCCAAAGGAAAGAGAGCGAAACGACCCCCGACAATTAGGGGGAATCCGTGTACAGAAAACCAATTCCGCCCAAATCCCGCCCAAGATCGGGCTGCGTATCCGTTAAGTTGTTGATTTTATTGGAGGCGAGTACCGGAATCGAACCGGTGTACACGGATTTGCAATCCAGAAAGACAGGAAGCAAAAACAACGGCTTAGGGGTGCAAAACACCCCCTGACAAAAAGTGAACAAAAAGCGAAAGTTTCAAAGCCAAATTTGCCGGTTCAAAACGAAAAAGGCCCCGTCACAGCGGCAACTGTGAACCGGGGCCAAATAGAAAAAGCCTGTCAGCTTTCGAAGCACATTAGCACAGGCCAGCGCCGCACCGCAAACGCTCAGTCTGCTTTTTCGTGGCCTCTGACCGGTGAGGTGGTCCAATGAGCTGGCGCATCGCAAACGAATGCGCCGAGCGCCGCTTTGGCAGTGCTGCGCGCAAGCAGATCATCATGTTTCTGGCCGACAAGGCGAGCGATGACGGCTCTGGCATCTGGTGTTCCAAGGGGACGATCCAGCGCCACACAGAGCTCAGCGAGAGCACGGTGAAGCGCACAATCATCGACTTCCTGCGGGAAGGCATTCTGATCGAGACAGGGAAGCGACACTGCAAGAACGGCTACACTGTCATTTACCGCATCGTTCTGGAGCGCGTGGCCGCGCTCGAACCCACGGCTGAGCCCGAGATTGAGACGGGGGTCACTGTGAACCCCGTCCAGCCTGAACCCGGTACGGGGTCCACGGTGAACGGGGTACGGGGTTCACGGTGGACCCCAAACCATCCTAAAACCATCCATAAACCACCTACGCGCAGGCGCGAGGCGGCGGAGGAGGTTGAAGATTTTGAATCTGAGAAGATCTTGGCGGCCTATCCCGAAGACAGGATCCGAGACCGGCGAACCAGTCTGCGCCTGATCGCAGCGGCCGTGAAAGCAGGGGTGAAGCCCGATGATCTGCTGCAGGCGGTCAAAGCCTATGCCAAGGAAAGCGAAGGCTATACGCGCAGCAAGGTCTGTTTCTCGGACAATTGGTTCAAGACGCGACGTTGGGAGAAAGGGCTTGTCCAGATCCAGGCCGACCGCGAGAAGGCGCGAGATGCCGAAGCCAAAGGACGCGCCAGCCTCGCCGAGTGGATCCACGAGCGGCATCCCTTGTGCCGCCATATCACCAAGCGGCAGATCGAAGACTTGATTGCGTCAAAGCTTGTGACGCCCGAGCAGGTTCGTGCTGCAGGGCTGAAGGCGTGAGAGCATTGGCGAAGTCTGGAAAACAGCTACCGATGCTGTCGAGCATTATGATGCTCAGATCATACTGCGGCTTTATGACTTGGAGATCATGTTGACAATTTATGATTTAGAGGTCATATCCAATGGCAGGAGAACCGCCATGAAGCACCTCGTTCGTACATCAAAAAACTTGGGCCACGCAATTCGCGAGGCTCGGAAGGCAAAGAATCTTACTCAGAAGGAACTCGCCTCGATGAGCGGTGTCTGGCAAGAGACAATTTCCAAGATCGAGAACGGCAGCGGCGGAGCCAAGCTGGAAACGGTATTCGATTTGATCGCGGCCCTGGAGCTCGAAATTACGGTGACCGAGCGCAGCAAGGGCACATCAGACGGGCTGGAGGACATTTTCTGACATGGGCCGCAAGCGCAGCTACACACCGCTGAACGTTTTCCTGAATTCGCGGCTCGTGGGCCAATTGGTACGTGAGCCCTCGGGCGGCGTCAGTTTCGCCTATGCGCGAGACTGGCTCGAATGGGAGCACCGGATGCCGGTGTCGCTATCATTGCCATTGCAAGAGAACCGCTACAGCGGCGCACCTGTGCTCGCCGTTTTTGACAACCTGTTGCCCGATAGCGATGTCATCCGCCGAAGGGTCGCGGAACGTGTCGGGGCCGAAGGCGTCGATGCCTTCAGCTTGCTTTCACAAATTGGGCGGGACTGCATCGGTGCGCTTCAGTTTCTGCCCGACGGGCAAGAGCCACAGCCAATGTCCGAGCTGACTGGAGAACCTGTCGACGAGGCACAGATCGGGGCCATTTTGAGCGACCTCGATCTAGCGCCACTGGGTATCCGCCGAGAGAATGATTTCCGCATTTCTGTCGCTGGTGCACAGGAAAAAACCGCGCTGCTTCGTAAAGACGGCCAGTGGATAGAGCCAACCGGTACGACGCCAACCACGCACATCATCAAGCCGCAAATCGGCAGGCTGCCCAACGGTATGGACCTGTCCGACAGCGTTGAAAACGAATACCTGTGCCTGAAGTTGATGGAAGCGTTTGGGCTTCGGGCTGCGAATGTCGAAATGGTTCAGTTTGGCGACAAGAAAGCCTTGGTCGTTGAGCGTTTTGATCGGCGCTGGACGTCAGATGGCCGCTTGATCCGTCTGCCGCAGGAAGATTGCTGCCAAGCGCTATCTGTTGTGCCCACGCAAAAGTACCAGAACGAGGGCGGCCCCGGGATCTCGGACATCATGGATCTTTTGTTGGGAAGTGATGATCCCAACATAGACCGGCACGACTTTTTCAAAGCGAACGTCCTGTTCTGGTTGCTGGGTGCAACAGATGGCCATGGAAAGAACTTCAGCGTCAGCCTCTTACCCGGTGGCCGTTTCCGCATGACACCGCTTTACGACGTGCTGACGGTGCAGCCGACCGTCGACGCCCGGCAGATCGAGCGGAAATACTTCAAGCTCGCTATGAATTTCGGAAACTCAAACCACTACAAAGTGGCAAATATCGTAGGCCGCCACATCGTGGAGACAGGAGTTCAATCCGGGTTGTCCCGCGCAGTCGTGCAGAGCCTGTTCGAAGAGCTGCAGGAGACTTCGAACGCGATCGTTGAGGCCACGTTCAATCAGCTTCCGGAGGGTTTCCCTGAGGCGCTGGTTTGCTCAGTCGACGGGGCTTTGAAGGCGAGGTTGCATCTGCTGACTTGATGCCGATGGTGCAATAGCGCAGTGTGGATTTGAGTTTCGGCTCATGTTACATCAGCAGTACATCCAAAGGAAACTTGGTTCAATCATCTGGACTCATCGTGAGAATGCCGGGTCTTGAAATGTGGCGAGCAAATTCTTGTGTCAACTTTGAGACCAATTCTTCCCTAAGCCGATAGAGAGTATTCCAGTTTGCAACCACTCCCCGTTTCGCGCTGAAAGTACAATTTAGGAAGACCGACAGCTTGCCCGGTACTAAGTCACCACCAACCAAGATGCTGGGTGTCTTCCACTCTAGCCCAGATTTGCTGGTCTTCCTGGCATGGAGTTTGGCATTATTGGCTTTAGAACCATCATCGTTTTGGAACGGCCATTCCAGAGCTAGAAGGTATAGCAAAGGACCATCCTTAGGTTGTGCATGATCGCAAGAAGCCCCAATCTGTACGAGCCGCAAAGCACACTTTTCCCAATCCTGTTCGTGCATTCCGAAGAAGGTGTCTTGGCGGAGTTTTTCGACCGAGAGATCGAACAAATCATTCAAAGCGTCTTGCGCATTCTCGAATGGAAATTCGATAACCGCTCCCAAATCTGAAGGTAAAATGGGTGCGCTATTGGGTGACGTGGCTCTCGACACATGGATGGCTGTGTTGATTGCGGCTTGCACTGGAACAGGAGCAAACTTGTCCGGGTGGGATACAATAGCGCTTTTCCAAGCGTCTCCCGCATCACCTTGCGGGTCATGTTCGGTTATCCTGTCCGCCAAGATGGGAACTAAAACGTGGTTGATTGCCTCTCTTGGGTTTTCTTCGGCCCGATCAATACCTGCTCCTGCCTGGGACAACCGAAAAAGAACATTTCCCAGCTCTTCGCTGAATTCTTCTGAAGAGCGCTTGTCCATCGGCACTAAGTTCACGATTGATCTTAGAACAGCACCTGCGGCAACGGAAACGTCGGTCTCCCAGCTCAGAAGCGCTTTCATTTGTGGGTTCTGAGAAAGCCGGCTTACTATGTCTTCTTGAAGTTTAGCAGGGTCTTTGACCGTTCCATCGCTCGTGTCGATGTACTCACCCTTCTGAAGTGCAGCAAAAAACACAGGTAAGTAGCGGGCATCATCACCTGTAAATCGCTCAAAAAGACTGGCTTTCAAGGCGTCTAAATCAGGTTCTTCTGCCCACAGAATTAGCCCATACGGGCCACTATCAGGGCAGATAACCTTTGTGATTACATCCTGTATCGCAGTAACCGCAACCTTGTTATCTGCAGTTCCGAAAGTCGCCCCTGTGACAAGGTTCTGATCCAGGAAAAGGATTCTAGTGCCAGGCAGGGCAGTCCAATCACCTACGGCTTCGTCCTCATATAGTTTTGAGTGACAATCTAAGCGAAGTGAATCCAGTGTTTCTTTTATACCCCTTAAGTGATGCTCTTTGTCGTCCACAACGACAAACTTGGAGTGCAAAAACATTAATTAGTCCTTCAAATCAGCAAATTGGAGCGCGATAACCGCTCCTTCAAATTCATCTGGCACATCCGCTTCTGAAAAATCAGGAAATACAAGCGCCCCGTCATTCAGTTCCATGACCATATTGGCGTAGTAAAGCCCCATGCCCATACCCTCAGGTCTTCTTGTATAGAATGGGCGAACAAGTTCAGAAGGCGCGTCCAGGAACCCTGGTCCGGTATCAGCGATGATGACAGCCGGACCACCCTCGAAGTCCTCCTCAATACCAATGTATATTGCGCGTCCAGTAACATCCTCATTCGGCCACTTGGCCCGCATCCAATAGATCGCATTGTCAATGATGTTAGTAATCGCACCCAGAGTTAGGCCATAAGCACAAGACACCATAACTTCCGGGGCATCGTCTTCGACAGCTGGACAACTCAGCCGTATGTTATGATGCCTGAAACGAATTTGGTTCAAGTCTCGCGCGCGGCGGATGAGTTTCCTCAAATCTACGGGCTTGCGATCCTTCTTGCGTAACAGGTCGGAGAACCCGTCCAGAAGCTTCATCATCTCTTCCACCTGAGATGCAACGTTCTCCATCTCAGGGCGGTTTTCCATGTTTTTGTAAAGAGACCTAACTCCTTGTTCGATCTCGTGAAAAACAACGGCTAAGCTGGTGCCTGAAATTCCCGTCGACAAAAGACGATTCTTCATCTCAGCATATTCATGCTCAATGCGATCCAACAAAGGGTCGATTTTGCCCGAAAGGTTGTTCTTACTTGCTATAACTCGGATCTTTGAAACAGGTTCCATAATACTGCGGACTTCGGGGTCCTGCGCTTCACCCAAGAGTTCTCTTATGGCTTTGCGGTCGACTTCGCGTTCGCGTTGCAGTGGGTCAATTGCGCCCAAAACCACTTGTTTAAACCGCTCGTAAGCATCGTTTTCTATGAAGCCTTCACGATTAGACTTTTCGATCAGGTCGGGACTCTCATCCTGACCAATTGAAACATGCCCAACTACAATATTGCGGCTGAGGCCACGGGTTGGGTTATTCACTCGCTTCAGGTCAAGGCCAAGCCAGTCGTTATTTCGCTCGCCGTAGTCATAAACGCGAATTCCATCCCGATAGACACGAATTCCCCCATTTTCGTCCAAGAAGTCCTTAATTAATTTCGTTTCTCCCATCTGCTTTGCAATGCGAGGAGTCAGGTCAAAAACATAAAACTCGCCAGAGACCGGGCCTATGCCTTCGATCGTTTGCAGGTCAGCAATTACTTTGCGTAGGGTCGCCGATTGCGCTTTGCCACTGAAGAGCGGATCGTCATCATCTACTTCGTGCGGGGGGACAAGGAGCGATACTTCACCTTCTTCTACCTCGCGTGTTTGGCGCGGAATTCCCGGAATTCCTCTGAATGAATAGTGATATTCAAAGTTCGTGCCATCAAATTTGAAAGAATATTTCCAGGGTGCTCGTTTAAGCAGTTCTATTGGGTCAGGTAACCGTTCTATCCATTGAGGAACGTCTGGAACCCGAAGAATAGCCCGGAAGTCATCCCTTCCCACCTGGCCGAACGGAGATGAAATTGATGTAATTTGACGATACAGTCGGCGTATCTCGCCACGTGTCCAACGTTTGTCGCGTAGTTCAGAGATTTGCAGCTCCGTGCCAGTGTTCTCTCCGAGGAAAACCTCCGGATCGCGCAGCTCGACCTCGACTTCGGCGTCAGAAAGAAACTCGTGTTCGATCATTTTATCCCAGTCAATATCGACTACGACCTCTTGTTCCTCCGCAGCGCGAGTTATCATTCGGATCCTGTTTCCAAGCTTGTGCACAGATAATCGCCCCAAGCCTTTGGACCCAAGGGGTAACCGCCCTTTTTTTGTTCGTTCATGCTTTGCGAGCTGCTTTTCTTTGTGATCGTGGGCAATGACAAGCCAGATGTCTTTGACGGTGTCTAGAGACATTCCAATGCCGTCATCAGAAACCCGAATAGATGGATGGTTCGTGCCGATTCCAGAGATATCAACGATGACTTCTGAAGCATCAGCGTCATATGCATTCTTGACAAGTTCAAAGACCGCAAGGCGAGGCGTACCAATCAATTGGTCGCCGAGGTGCTGAAGAAGGCGCGCTCTTGGTCTGAAATGCCTGTCAATTTTTGCTTGCATACTGGGCAGTACCTGTTTCTTCGTCGAGTTGAAAATTCCGCTTCCTGAAGCAGCTTATACTTAAAGTTGCGCGCAGCCTAGCCGACATGCGCTACAATGCGCCTTATCGGGTTGAGTATTTTTGCGGGCTTGTGTCGTTTGCCGTCTTTTGTAAATCCTTCGTTTTTCTAAACATAACGGCTGACTACCTCAATGGGGGTACATCGGTGTTTGAAGCGTACTACAGTCAAACCGCAACCAAGACCCGAAATGCTGTCATCCTAGTGGGTTCAGGAATGGTCTAAACTGCACGGGTGAAGCTGTGGAGCTGTCGCACAATGTATGGAAGGCTGGATCAGTTACTTCCAATCGGCTTGTTGAGAACAAAATAGGAACAAATTTGTGAAAAACTGATTGGATAGTTGCTATTACTGGCCTGGACCGGGCCGTTAAACCCATATATAGTGAATAAAAAAGAGGTGCGACCAGGATGAGCCAAGGCTTCACATTTATTGATCTTTTCGCCGGAATCGGTGGTCTGCGCCAGGCTATGGAGAGCATCGGCGGGCATTGTGCCTTCACGAGTGAGTGGGATAAGTTCTCAATACAGACCTACGAGGCCAACTATCGAGACAACCGGGCTATCGCCGGCGACATCCGCGAAGTAGCCGCTGAAGACATCCCGCCGCATAATGTTCTGTGTGCCGGTTTCCCCTGTCAGCCATTCTCTTTGGCAGGTGTTTCCAAAAAGAATTCGCTCGGACGAGAGCACGGGTTTCGTGATGAAGCACAGGGAACACTGTTCTTTGATGTTGTCAGGATCCTTGAGCATCATCGGCCTGAAGCCTTCATGCTCGAGAATGTCAAAAACCTGACGAGCCATGACAAGGGAAAAACCTTTGAAGTGATCATTGGCGCTTTGCAGGAACTTGGATACTCGGTTAAGGCTCAGGTCATCGACGCTCAGCACTTCGTTCCTCAACATCGCCAGAGGATTGTGATCGTTGGTTTCAAGGAAGACACCGGTTTCACTTTTGAGGACCTCCAGTTGAAGCCGAAGGGCAGTATCAAGCTTGGGTCGATCCTTCATCCTCAGAATGGAACTGAGGCAGCCGAAACTCCTTATACTGAGGGCCCGGATGCCAAGGTGAACCCAAAATACACACTGACGGATAAACTTTGGGAATACCTGCAGAACTACGCTGCCAAACACAAAGCCGCAGGAAACGGCTTCGGTTTTGGTCTGGTCGGACCCGAGAATGTCTCTCGAACTCTGTCTGCACGGTACCACAAGGACGGGTCTGAGATCCTGATTGATCAGGGGGAGGGTAGTAACCCTCGCCGTCTGACGCCACGTGAATGCGCTCGCCTTATGGGATATTCTGATAACTTCAGAATTCCGGTGTCCGACACCCAGGCCTATCGCCAGTTTGGGAACAGCGTTGCCGTTCCGGTGTTCAAGGAGGTTGCACGCATTATGGCACCTCATCTCGCGCACGTGATGGACAGCCGCCCGAAGGAGGCAGTCTCTGTCTGATGTTCACGACCCAGCTACCCGCAGCCGAAATATGGCGGCTATTCGCAGCAAGAACACGAAGCCAGAACTTCTGATCCGCCGCGGGCTTCATGCTCGCGGCTTTCGCTTTCGCCTTCATGAAAAGTCGCTCCCTGGGACACCAGACATTGTCCTTCGCCGATACAATGCTCTGATTGATGTGCGGGGATGCTTCTTCCATGGACATGACTGCGACCTATTCCGCCTACCGCGCACCCGAAGGGATTTCTGGGAGAGGAAGATTTCCTCGAACAAAGAGCGTGACGTCAAAACAGCAAGGGAGCTTCAGGCGATGGGGTGGAGGATCGCAACTGTCTGGGAGTGCGCCCTCCGTGGCTCAAAGAAATTCAATTCGGAAACTGTTATTGACTCCCTCACCCAATGGTTGTCCTCTGACAAAAAAATATTTGAAATCAGAGGCGTCGACTCATGTTCACCTCCCTGAGCAACCTTATTTCAGTAATGCAGGATGCGGGGGCAAAGCGGTTTTATGCGAAGCGTCTCGCCCCAAATGACAACTCGAAGAACCAAGTTTACTTGGGCGGGGGCTTTGATGCGCTCAACATCATTCCGCATGGTGATATCGAGACCGATTTTTCTGAAAAAGCTGGCGCTGTCCGGCGGCGCGACAAAGCTTCTGTCGAGTTCTATTGGATAGATAGCCAGGGAACATGGCGAGCACCCAACGCCCAACTCATTCTTTACCCCAAATATCCCGAAGTCAGGATGTCGGGCTTCCTGCAGAACGCTGCGAACGCACCGAAGGGCCTCATGGTGTCCCGCGCTGAAGGAAGGGTGATGTTCTTCGGTGTTTCCCCCGAGGGGCGCGTTTACGGCTACGTAGACGCCCATGACTCTGACGTAGTCGCCGAGCTTGACGCGCAGGGTGAGTTTCCGGCTGAAGGTGTATTTTCGAACATCACAAGACTTGCAAATACAGAAAGTCGCAACCCTCGTGAGATTCTTTTGGAAACACTTCGGAGCGTTCACGGCAAAGGCTGGATTTCCGGACAAAGACTACACTCCGATGGTATAGTCAGGCCGTATTCCGCACAGAATGGTGGTGGATATACCCTCGAAGCCGAACTGGGGATTATCCCCAACGGTATCGCGGAGCCTGATTTTATGGGGTGGGAGATCAAGCAATATTCTGTTCGGGATTTCGTGAATTTTCGTGCGAAATCACCAGTCACACTTATGACCCCAGAGCCAACCTCTGGAGTTTATGTCGACAATTTCGCGCTGTTTATGAATGACTTTGGTTACGACGATACCAAAGGTCGGCTAGGGCGCAGGAACTTTGGCGGTATCTACAAATACGGATCCGAAGCGCACGCTCGAACTTCAGTTCGGATGCTCGTTGAAGGATACGACCCTGTAACGGGTAAGATCGAAGATATGGGTGGGAGAATCTTGCTGGTTGCTCCGGATGATCGCATTGCTGCGGGTTGGGAGTTCAAGAATCTGCTCAACCATTGGAACCGGAAGCATGCAAAGGCAGCCTACTTGCCTTCGCTGTCATCCGGCACCCCGAGACAATATCGATACGCCGATAGAGTCCAGCTTGGGCAGGGGACTGATTTCTTCAGGTTCATGCGCCTCATCAGTCAAGGCGGTGTCTATCTCGATCCGGCTGTAAAGGTCGAAAACGGAAAACAAAAAAAGAGAAATCAGTTCCGGGTGCGCCACGCCGATCTACCGGGGCTCTATGAAAGCCTTGAAACGATTGTTCTGACACCTTAGCCGCTTTACTTCATTGCACTAAAGGGTTTTGCCCGTGTTTTTTTGCATACCTTCATGCCTGATCTCTTGCATTTGACATTAGAATTAATCGGAACCCGCGCTTTGCGCGCGCGGGCAAACGTCACCTAATAGACTGCACCGGGGCTCAACGGTCCGTTGGCCCGCTCACCCCGATTCAGACATCATTCTTTTTGTTTGGTCCGCCCAACATCCCTGTCCGGGTCGGTCAACCTTAGTCCATCCCCAAAATCAGCCACCATTTTCCCCTGTCTCGCGAGCGAGCCATTCCTCGCGGGGCAAATTGGCGTCTGATTTTGGCGCAGACATTTTCTTCGCAAATGTGGCCGATTGACAGCCCCGTTCAGGGCCGTGGGTCGGGCTTTGCCCTCTCCCACTCTGTTCCGCCGAATACATGCGTATTCGGTCAGATCAGGTGACCGAGGCGCAGCCCATCGGCGGAAAGGGGCGCGAAGCCTCACCCGCGTCACTTTGATCGAGGAGGCCAAAAATGGCACCGAAGTTTGATGTTTATGCCCATGTTACCGACACCATTATTGCAGAGATCGAGGCTGGCACACCGCCATGGCGCAAGCCGTGGACCGGAAGTGCGTCCGGCATTGCCCTGCCGACCCGACACAACGGCGAGGAGTATCGCGGGATTAATGTTCTGATGCTCTGGGTCATGGCGGCGAAGCATGGCTATGTGTCCAGCCGCTGGATGACCTACAAACAGGCGCAGGAGCTAGATGGTCAGGTCCGCAAAGGTGAGACGTCGTCCACCGTGGTCAAATACGGGACGTTCACCCGAGAGAACGAACTGGGCATCGAGGAGGAGCTGCCCTATGCGCGCGCCTACCGCGTGTTCAATGCGGAACAGATCGAAGGCTTGCCCGAGGACTACTATGTCCGGCCTGAGGCCCCGCGTGACCTTGGCACGGTGGCGGATCCTGAGCTTGAGGCGTTTTTCAGCCGCTCAGGGGCGGAGATCCTCACCAGCGACGACCCGCGCGCCTATTACAGCCCCGCGAAAGATCACATCCACATGCCGCCAGTTGCCACGTTTCACAATGCGGCAGGCTATTATGGAACATTGGCCCATGAGGTGATCCACTGGACAGGCAGCGAAAAGCGGCTGGAGCGGATCAAGAAGTTTGCGAACCGTGAGGCCTATGCTTTTGAAGAGCTGGTGGCGGAAATCGGCGCTTGTTTCCTCGGAGCTCAGATTGGGGTTGCGCCGGAAATCGACCAAAGCGCCGCCTATGTCGAAGGGTGGTTGAAAGCGCTCAAAGAAGACAAACGGGCGATTTTCCGCGCGGCGTCCGAGGCGCAGAAGGCAACCGACTTTGTTTTGCACGCAGCAGGTCAAGGCGAGGAGGAGGCGGCATGATCCCTGATTTTCACAGCGATGATTTTGCGACGGCGCGTCTGGAAGACACCGTCAGCCTGCGAAGCGCAGCCCGCGAGGCGCGCGCCACGCTTTATGCGGTATTGAACCGGCTGGAACTGAACGATCTGGACGGCGAGGAGCAGCCCTATATCGACGATTGTCTTGGGGCTCTCGCAATCCTTGAGGAGGCGTTGCGATGACTGTGGAAGAGATCAAAGCAGCAGTGGACGCGGGCAACCGCGTTCACTGGGTCAACAGCGGATATATGGTGACGCGTGATGGCCTCGGGCAATACCTCATCACCTTCACGCGGAACGGGTCTGCTATTGGTTTGACCAGTCTGGATGGCACCCGCCTGAACGGCAAGCCTGACGAATTTTTCATCGAAGAAAGCGCCGAGGTTTGCCATGCAGTATTCTGACATCAGGCAGGCGGCCCTAGAGGGCCGCGCCAGCGTGCATCTGCATGGGTTCTGCAATCTGCCCGATGGCGGGCAGGAGTACTGTGATGATCCAGCACTGATCGATGGCTGGGCGATCTATGTCAGGGTTGAGACCCCGGACGACCCGCAACAGCCCTTTGATCTGTACGAGCTGCCCGATCATCAAACCTATGCCAGCGCCGAAGGCGCGGCCCGCGCAATAGCGCTGCAATTGCTTGGCGATGCTGAGGCGTGGAACCACGACTAGGGGTGTCATGCCTTGCGCATGTGGCCGGGCTCTGCCCGGCGGTCGCAGCCTATGGCTGCTCCAAACGGAATACAGGCAGTTGGTGCAATATTATAATATTGAATCAATTGTGGCGAAATGCCATAACAAGGCTGCCTGTATGATGCTGGCAAGAAATAGGGATGATTACTTCACATGGGGCGACCGCGCGCACCACGGCATAAGCGACTAACGCAAAACCAGCGTTTTGCTATCGTGCGCAAGCGTGCGGAGGGGGTGCCGATCGAAGATCTTGCCCACGAATTCGGTGTCACGACCCGCAGCATCTTCTATACGTTGAAGGCCGACCAAAGCCGCAAGTTGGATGCACGCGTGCGTTCAGAACTAGTGAATGTCCGGCTCACGGCAAAAGAGCTTGCGGGCTTCGATGCGGTATTGACGCGGCATGATATCAACAGCCGGGCGGAGGGGTTGCGGCGGCTGATCCATGCCTCAAACGATCTCTTTGTTCCCGACGATGAACTGGCCAATCAGATGCAGGGGCTGTCGGCATCGCTCAATCGCACCGGCAACAACATCAACCAGATTGCACAGCGCCTGAACGAGGCAAAGCGCCAGGGCAAGACACCGCCCTATGGCAATTCTGCCCATGCCCAAGTCCGCGCCTTAGCCGGGCTGATCTTCGATATTGCGGACCAGGTTCAGGACATGGCGCAGCGCCGCCGAAGTGCGCTGTCTGGCGAGGTTGCCCGAGTTCTGGGAGGCTTTGCCGATGGCCCGGAATAGCGCCGTTGCCGCCGCGCAGGAGGCCTTCTTTGATGGCGACTGGAGCCGCATTCGCGGCAGCGTCCCCCGCGCACGTGCCAAGCAGATGGCGCGCGCCGCCATGGGGCATTCCCCCGCGATCTTCAAAGCCATTCGAGACGGCGGCACACACAACAAAACGCAGCTGGGCAACCAGCTGGAATACCTGACCACCAAGTCGAGCTTTATCATCGACAGCCGTGGCACCTATGACGGTCAGAGCATTCTGTCAGCCAAAGAGATCGAGCAGGTCACACGCCGGTTTTCAGCGCAGTGGAACGAGGGCTTTCATCCCAAGCTGGGGCACACTTCTCATTTGTTGATGGCCTTCCCGATTGGCACGCGTGGCGAGGATGTTGCCGAGATCACGCGCGAGATTTGCGAGCGGTTCTTTCAAGGCGACGGCAGCCATTTTGACTACATCGCCGCCGTGCATGAGGACCGGGATCACCCTCACGCCCATATCGTTCTGAATCGGCGCAGCAAGGACGGTGAATTCTTCTTTCTGAAAGAAGGGCACCACTTCAACTACGACAGTTTTCGCGAAGCGATGGTGGAGGTGTCGGACCGCTATGGGCTGCGGCTTGAGGCAACGCGAAAGCTCGAACGTGGGATCACGACAAAAAGGCCAAGCGATGTTGACCAACGTCGCGCGGAAGCCACGGGCCAGAAGCCGACCGAGCGCGAGCGCGTGGGCTCCGAGCTGGACCGCGCCTTGGCGGACATGGCGCAGAACGCGCGGCTCTATCGCGGTTTAGCAGCCGAAGCTTCGCGCGAGAACCAGCACGACATCGCGGCGGCTCTGGACAAGGCCGCGACGCTCTTGGCGCAGGGCAAACCGATTGAAGCAGATGGAAAGGTATATGGTATGGCCGAAGAACAGCATTCGTTTGATGAGGTCGTGGATGCCTTTCACGACAAGATCAACCAAGCTGAACGCATCGTAGCGGACGCCCCGGTGGAGCGGCGTGCGGCGCTGGAGCATGAGCTGAACGACATCTATCGCTCTTTGTCGCATCTCAGCCCAATGGGAACGCAGTCCCACACCTTGCTTGAAGACGCGTCCCAAAGTGGGATCTATTCGGCCGGGAATATTCAGGCCGACGCCCAAGGCGCTTTGCAGGATTCAGCTCTTTCCGAACGTCTTCACGAGGCTTTAAAAGGCACCGGCATTGACGCGCAGGAGGTGACACGTCGTGTCGAAATCGGCGCGGGCAACGCCGCGCTCGAGCAGCAATGGCTTGGACAGGATCTGAAGGCGATTGCCGAGAAGGACGGCTTTGACCTATCGCGCGCCGATGAGCTCGAAAAAGCGATCGACCGCCTGGACCAGGTGCACAGTGATCTGGGCCGTGTGTTGGCAGATGCTGAGGTTCTTAAAGACAGTGGGACGGTGGAGACCGACCGGCAGGAAGCCATCATCGACCAGCTGCCGCCGACCACTGCTGAAATCCTGAGCCGTATGAGGGACGACCCAACCGCAGAACCATTCCGAAACGATCAGGAACGCGAGACCTTGCGTGCTGAGATGGAGAAACTGGTCGGTGAAGAGGGTACCCCGGACTTGGCGATTGGCGATGAGACCACGCTGGAGGAACATATCGAAGACCGTCTGGACCGGCTTTATGCGGCCAAGGCCTATCTGCAGAGCGATGCCGCTCTGGCGAACAGTGTGGCGATGGAGCACGTCCTCGACGAGATCGCCAATGAAGAAATTGATGTTCAACGCGAGCGGCATGTCGATGCCGACGGCGAGAAGGGTGTGACGCATGGGTAAGACGCGGATCGCAATTGGCGTCATGAGCTTTGCTCTTCTCGGCGCTGCTTTGGGCTATGTGCTGGCCTCCGCCTATCTGACTTTCCACTGGTTCGGGGTCGGCGCGGATATCGATTTCCTGATGCTGGCGCGCAGCTACGGGGTTCTTCGAACAACCCATCCCGACGATATGCAGATTGTTCACTTGATCGTGGGGATCAGCACTTGCGCCGGTGTTTTGCTTAGCGCTGTGTTGATGAACGACGCGCTGACTAAATTTGGGGAAACCAACTGGCAGCACATGTCCGAGATGAAGCGCAACGGTTTCTTCGGCAAGCCTGGCCACGGCTTTGTTCTCGGTAAAATGGGTAAGCCCAGGAGCCGCAAACCCTTCGTGATGTCCAAGGTGTTCCCCCATGCCCTGATCGTCGCCCCGACCGGACGCGGCAAAACGACGGGGTTTGTCATCCCGAACCTTCTGACCTATCAGGGCAGTGCGGTGGTGCTCGACGTAAAAGGCGAAAACTTCGAAGCAACATCGCGCCACAGGGCAGCGCAGGGCGACAAGGTTTTTCGGTTCGCGCCCACTGACTGGAAGGATGGCCGCTCGCACCGATACAATCCTTTGCTGCGGATCTCGGCGCTGGAAAACGTCGACCGCCAGCAAATGGAGCTGCAGCTCTTGGCCTCATTGTTCCTCCAAGCTGATAACGACCGAGTTCAAGGACTCCTCGATGGCGGCATCGACCTATTTGTGGCGGCAGGGCTTTTGGCGTTTGAGCGCAAGCGGCCGACCCTGGGCGAGATTTACCGCATCACCGCATCTGGCGGGGACAAGCAGAAGGAATATCGCCGCCGAGCCGACGAAGCCGTTAATCCAGCTGCCAAGCTGATCTTCATGCGCATGGCCTCGACCAACAACGACACGCTCACCTCTTATCTGTCGCTCTTGATGACGTCCGGCCTGAAGCAGTGGTCAAACCCCGCCATCGACCGTGCGACCGCAACGTCAGACTTCGATTTCCGCGACATCCGAAAATCGCCGTTTTCGGTTTATCTAGTGGTCGAACCGCTGATGGTAAAACCGCTCGCGCCGTTGATCCGCTTGTTCTTCTCGGATTTGCTGGCATCGCTTCAGGATCATGAACCCGGCAAAGACGAACCCTGGCCGGTGATGATCATGCTCGATGAGTTCAACCGCTTGGGAAAAATGCCGATCGTGCTCGACAGCATCGAAACTCTGCGCTCCTACCGCGCAAATCTCGCGATCGTCACCCAGACCATCCCTGCGCTTGATGAAATTTACGGTGAAAATGCCCGGCGTGCCCTGCAGGGCAACGCGGGCATCAAGCTCTATCTGACGCCCTCAGATGAAAAGACCATCGAAGAGCTCAGCAAAGCCGTCGGCAAAACCACCAAGCGTGTTGTGACTCGCTCGCGCTCGGTCGGTCGCAACCCTTTTGCCGGGCGCAGCATGTCTGAACGGACCGAAGAAACCGCGTTGCTGCCCGAGGATAAGGCGCGACGCATGGATCTTGATGACATCGTTCTGGTGGTTGACGCGCAAATGCCGGTGCGCGCCAAGCGGATCAAATACTATGATGACCGGTTCTTTAAGCAGATCTTCGATAAGCAGGCTGGGAATCTGCCTTACCCCTCAGCGGGGGACCAGATGCGCGGGCTGCAAGGGCAGATCAAGGCGCTGGAGGCAAAGATTGGAGCGCTGGAGGTGCCAAGAGAGGCTGCCGTTGATGCCTTTGAAGTTTGCGGGAAACGGCGCGATGAGATTGAAGAATTGGCGTCCGGCAATCAAAATGCACAGTCAGCTGCTCAGGCCAGTTTGGGTGACTATCAGGCAGGAACTGAAAGGGTGGGAAGGTTTATGGAAGAGGCCGCTCGGGGATGACGGGCTGAGAGATGCTTTTCGCTTCACAAGAGCTATTCACGCACCGGATAGAACTGAACTGGCGTTCAATCGATTGACAGAGCTAGTAGGTACATGAATTCAAGTAAGGTCTTATGCTTCTTCGGCTTCTCCGCTAGGTTGTGAAGAATCTGGTTCGGGAAGCTCAGTATTTTGCCCAAAATTGTCTACTTAAACGTTCAAAACTTCAGATCGATAAAAGAGTTGTCGTGGAGGCCTAACCACGGCATGAATTGTCTGATCGGGGTCGGAGACAGCGGTAAGACCACAGTGTTGGACGCAATTGACTACTGTCTTGGTGCGAGACGTTCCGTGCAGTTTTCTGATTACGATTTTCACAAGACCGACACCAGCGAGCCAATAAAGATCTTGGCCGCACTTGGTGCACTTGAACCGTCACTTCTCTCAATTGATGCCTACAGCGACTATTTTTGCGGCTACAACCCGACTACGGGAAAATTTGAAGATGAGCCTGGCCACGGATTAGAAACAATTTTGGTGCTCCGACTGAAGGTTGAAAAAGACCTAGAACCACAATGGTCACTTTTGTCGAAGCGGGCGAAGGCTAAGGGTGTCGAGCGAAATCTACGGTGGGAGGATCGCCAAACTTCCTCCCCATTGCGACTCGGGGATCACCCCGACTGGCACCTCGCATGGCGACGTGGTGCGCTGTTTGAAAGGCTGACGGATGAAAAGCTGGCTCTAACGGAGGGCTTGTCCGATGCCGCTCGAAAAGCCCGAGCAGACTTTGGCAGTACAGCAAACAAGGAACTGACGGACAGCCTCGATGTGGTGAAGAAGTCTGCCGATGAGTTGGGCGTACCGACGGCTGGGGCGGTACACGCGCTACTCGATGCGAACTCAGTGAAGTTTGGCACGGGAGCGATTGCGCTGCATGACGCGAACAACATACCGCTTTCATCTTTGGGTACTGGATCAAAACGCCTGCTGGTTGCAGGCTTGGCAAGAAAAGTCGCATCATTCGCTAGCATCGCCTTGGTTGATGAGTTGGAAACGGGTCTGGAACCGCATCGGATACGAAGCTTGCTCAACACGCTGGGTGCGAAAGACACGTCGGCCACCCAACAGGTTTACGCAACGACCCATTCGCCAGTTGTTTTGAGAGAGCTAGACCACACCCAGTTGACGTTGCTGCGTGTTGACAAAACCACCGGAAAACACCGGGCCCATTCCGCTTCTGGGAGTGCTCAGGGATTGCTGAGAAGTAACCCAGAGGCTTTTCTGGCGAAGCGAGTAATCGTTTGCGAAGGCAAATCTGAAATGGGCTTCATAAGGGGGTTTGATCAGCACAGTAGCGGGTGTGGAAACGTCTCAATGGAAGCGCTTGGAACAGTGCTAGTTGACGGAGGTGGAGCCAAAAAGGTGCTTTCTCCAGCGAATGAACTCCTCCGCCTCGGGTACAATGTATCAATTTTCATGGATAGTGACGTTCCTCTAGAGGCCGCTGATGAAGAGGCTTTTGTTACTGGAGGAGGCACGGTATTCAAGTGGCCAAACCAATGTGCTCTCGAAGATGCAATTTTCCGGTGTGCCACCGGGCAGGTCATTGCGGCGTTGTTGGACTACGCCGTTTCGTTACCAAACGGTGACAAGGTCGACGCGCAGATTTGTACGGCATCAAAAAACCAATTCAATCTGGCTCAAGCAAAGAATTGGGCGGAAACAAATGCGCTTCAGCCTGCAACCGCTGGCATACTGGGCCAGGCAGCGCGTAGTGGAGACGGTTGGTTCAAGCGGATTGCGCCATATGAACATGTAGCAAAGAACATTTTAGCTCCCAGTTATTCCTCGCTACATGCCGATCTGACGGGCATCACTACAGCGTTGATGAATTGGGCTTGGGGTCACAATGACCGAACCTGATCCTCTCCAGATATCAAAAGGGTGCATACAGGCTCCCGCTGGATGCGGAAAAACCCACCTAATTGCGGAAAGTTTAAAGCGCTGTAAAACTGAGAAACCAGTCCTCGTTTTGACTCATACGAATGCGGCGGTTGCGGCGCTTCGGCAGAGGCTGGACAAGGGTGAAGTACCTCGATCTAGCTATCGTCTCGCGACCATTGACGGTTGGGCTATGAGACTGGTCGGCATGTTTCCATTGAGAAGCGCCGCAGACCCATCCATTTTGCAGCTGTCCAACCCAGGAACTGATTATCCTGCTATAAAGCAGGCTGCCCTCGGTTTGCTGCAAGGACGCCATATCGACAACCTTCTTGCCGCAAACTACTCTCGCCTACTAGTCGACGAATACCAAGACTGCTTGAGCGCCCAGCACCGAATTATATGTGAACTTGCGAGAGTGCTGCCGACTTGCATTTTCGGCGATGTCCTTCAAGGGATATTCGATTTTGGGGACACACAGGTAGACTGGAACGCCGAAGTTCTTCAGGATTTTCCGTTGGTAAGTGAGCTATCTACACCGTGGCGCTGGAACCTTGCCGGGGCTGGATCATTGGGCCGGTGGCTGCTGGACTTGCGACCAATACTTCTGAGGGGTGGCCAAATTGACCTCACTACGGCTCCATCAGAATTGGAATGGGTACCCATTGCAGGAGATCAGGATTTCGAAAAAATTCTTGCGGCAACTCATGGTACGTCAAAGGACATCGAGAGCTCGCTGATTATTTGCAGCAGCCGCAACCGTCAGAGGCAACAACAAATCGCTCAGTTTACAAAAGGTGCGTCAGTCGTAGAGAATGCGGACCTTACGGACCTAGTTTCTTTTGCTCGTCGTTTCGATTTTGCCTCTCCCAACGCCACCGCAGAATTGCTCAAAGAAGCCGCAAGCGTTCTTCGCGGAATAAGCGCGACCGAAATGTTAGCGAGAATTGTCTCACTAAAGGCAGGTACAAACCGGAAGCCAGCCACAGCTCAAGAAATGGCGGCCCTGAGTTTCGACGCGGAGAAGACCCCTCAAAAGGCGGCGGCCCTCTTGTCAGCTCTGAGCAATCAGTCCGGTGTGTCAGCCTTTAGAGGAGAAGTGTTTAGAAACCTTCTGAAAGCACTGCACGCATCTGCAAGCGCAAACGACTTTGCGGACATGGTGCTCAAGGCACGAGAGGAGCGGCGCTTTCATAGCCGTGCCCTCGGAAAAAAATCTGTCGGCAGCACGCTTTTGGTAAAGGGCCTGGAAGCCGATCAGGTCGTAATTGTCGATACACATGAAATGAATGCCAAAAACTTGTATGTTGCGCTCACCAGAGGGGCGAAAAGAGTAGTTGTATGCTCAGCATCTCAGTATTTGCCAGCCACATAGCACGTCAGAACAGTACGCTTCTTGAAAGTGCTGCGCGTTGCACGAATGGCTGGCCCGGTTAAGCTGCGATTCGGAATCCGAACGGTCGGTGGAGGTCGAATCTGGGCCGAATTCCTATTCCAGTCGCTTGGCTCGTTCCGCGACTCTCTGAACCACTGAAGCGGTCGCACCACCTGCCTGACGTATCCCAGCCCCGGCGATCTCTGCATTCGACCTCGTCCCAAACCTTGCCCGCGCTCGCGAGCCTTTGGTGCCCATCAAACCCTTGGCGAAGCCGCCCGGACCCGGAATGCTCGGCGGTCCGGCCATCATGAAGTTGCCTGAGATTGAGCGGACGATCAGCGGGGTGGCGATGATCATGCCGCCTGCGAGGAACATCATCATGAAGAAGGGCACAAGCGCACCGATGTTGCTCGCGCCGGAGGGATCTCCGAGTTCGGTCATGAGCGAGCGGGACATGCCGACGACGGTGGAAAACACCCCTGCAATCACGAGAGGGTAGAGCGCATAGGATACCGTGCTGGACAGCCAACGGTGGAAATAGTCCTTGCTGACGTCGAACAGCGAAAGCGCGATCATGATTGGAGCGATGCCGATCATGAAGGCCAGCATGATCTTCGCGAATATCAGAACAAGGCCGCAAAGCGCGCCGATGACGCCTAGGAGGAATGCGCCGATCGCGCCGATCAGGGCTCCGGCCATCCAATGCATGTTGTCACCTGCTGCGTTCAGGTAGTCGCCAAATTCCTCGATGAGATCGTCGAAGGCCTCGGCAAAGTAGGATGCACCTGCGCCGCCGCCGCCAAGCCCTGCCACCATGCCGCCCGCAAGTTGGTCTAGGCCATCAATCAGGGCGCTGGCCACCGCGTTGAATTGGACCCAGTTCATCGCAAAGAGGGAGATCAGCATTAGCTTGAGGGCGAACCAGAACGCAGTCCGCCCATCCATGGACTTGTACTGAAACACCATATTGAGAAAGACGCCGATCACAGCGAGTGTCGAGGCCACGGCAATGACACCGCCAAGCTGACCCGCGACGTTGCCAAAAGTGGTTTGGGCCGCGTCTTCCAGAAAGTTGTCGGTTGTCTCAACCATCCAGGTGACGACGCCCATCGGGTGCTCCTATGCTTTCTCGGTCGGTTTGACCCGCCAGATGTCGCGCTTCAGGAAGGCCTTTAGGATGTGTTCGCCGTCGAAATCCGGCACGACCGAGACCAGTTCCCAACCATCCTGACCAAGGGCCGTCAGCTGCGCTTCGATCTTTGGCGGCTTTGTTTTGGCGGTGTTGATCTGTTCAATCTTGTACTCAAACATGGTCTGTTTCCTTCGCTTGGGCTGGATCAATCGGCAGGTAGAATTCGGTGATGCCGCGCGCGCCTTCATGGCGACCGGCCTGGATGATCACATCTATCGAGCGGATGATGTAGTCGTTCATGTCCTGGTAGGTCATGGGCACATCTGTCTTCAGGGCTGCGATGGCGAGACGCTGGACGGCCAGCTGAGGCGTTTCAGCGTGCAGCGTGGTGAGTGAGCCACCATGGCCGGTGTTGATGGCCTCGAGGAAGGTCATGGCTTCCTTCCCGCGCACTTCGCCCAGAACGATGCGATCCGGCCGCATGCGCAGGGTGGAGGTCAGGAGGACATCAGCACTGCGCGTGGCTTCGTCGCGGTCAGACATCAGCGTGACAACATTGGGCTGCGTTGGACGCAGTTCGGCGGCCTCTTCGATCGTGATGATGCGTTCGTCGGTTGGCACGAAGGAGAGGATTTTGCGCGCCGCAACGGTCTTGCCCGTTGAGGTGCCGCCAGACACGATCATGTTGAGCTTGTGGATGACACAGAACTTGATCGCTGCGTCGATGTCGCCGGTGGCCACGACATCGCGCAGCTCGGCATTGCGCTTGCGTCTTGCACCCTCGTTGCTGCGCTCTTTTCCGAAGAGATAGGACAGTTTGATCTTCTCCAATGGCAGGTCGGCGAAGAACCGCAGGGAAATCGCGTAACCGCCATCAACGGCGGGAGGCTGGATGACTTGCGCGCGGATCGGGCGGTCACGGTAGGTGATGCTGACCGAAACGATGGGTTTCGTTCGGCTGAGCGTGGTGTTCGCGGCGGAAGCAATCTGATTGCCAAGGTCTTTGATTTCATTTGGCGAGAGCTGTTGATTGACGGACCGCATAAAGTGATCTCCCTGAAACTCGGCCCAAAGCGTGCCATCAGGATTGATGCAAAGCTCGATCAGCTTTGGGTCACGCGCCTCGGGGATCTTGTCCATCGAGCTTTGCAGATAGCTGGCCGCCATGATCAGAAGATCTCCAGATCGCGGTCGACCATCACTGTGACGCGGGCTCCTTGGTCGACATAGATCACGGGCGAGACGGAGAGATATTCGCCAATCACGCTTTGCGCGCTGTCCTGAAGGTCTTCGCCAATGCCCTCGAGGACATCTGAGGCGATCTCATCTTCGGTGTTCTGGGCGGCCACGGCGGGCAAGGCTCCGATCAGCGATATAAGGGCTGCTGACCCGAACCGCGTGCCAAAGCGGCTGTCGACGAAACCGGTCGTTCCGGAGCGGCCCAGTTCATCGCCTCCGAAGGCGCTGATTTCGACGGTCTGATTGCTGGGCAGAATGATCCTGTCCCAAGCGATCGTCACGCGTTGCTGCGCTATGTCGAGGCCGGATTGATACCGCCCGATCAGACGCGCGCCGCGTGGGATCAGGATCCGCGAGCCGTCATAGGCGTGGACATCTTCCGATACCATCGCGCGGACCTGACCGGCGAGCGAGCTGTCGATCGCTGTCTCGAGCACGGCCTGGATCATCGTACCCTGAACAACAGTGTTTGACGGGTTCACGATCACCTGGGCCTGGGTCACCTCAGCGGGTTCAGCGCCGTTGCGGACAAAGTCTGTGTCGCCATCAAGCCGTCGTTGCTGCGCGGCGGTTTCATTGTTGCCGTTACCCGAGCCGCCAAAGGCGATGATTGGGCTGGCGATGCGGGCTTGGAGTTCGTCAAGTTCGGCTTGCCGCCGCCGTTCCAGCTCCTGAAGGCGCAGTTCCTCGGCCGTGGGGCCGGTTGGTGCGGGCGTGCGCGGGGCTTCCAGGCGTGCAAGCTCCAGATCGTTCCGCAGACGCTGGATTTGCCGTGCGCGTTCTTCCAGTTCTTCGCGCAAGGCGGCTTGCGTTGCTGCTGCCTCGCTGCGCAGGGCGTCGATCTCTGCGCCTAAGGTTTCCAACGCTTCTGTATCGACGGCCGTAGTCTCAGGTGCTGGCGCGTTGCGAAGCGCCTCAAGCTCGCTCTGCATTGCATCCATTTGCGCGCGCAGTTCTTCTGTTTCGCTGTCTGCTTCCGGCTCCGGCGGTGGGATTGTGTCAATCGGTGCAGGCGTGGGCTCGAGCGCACCAAAGCCCGGTCCCGCTGCTTGGAATTCATCCGGTGAGGCGGTTTCCAGGCTGTCGGGTTCAGAGCCGCCAGAGAACAACAGCATGAGACCCCCAAGGGCCGCGATTGCCCCGATGCCCAGAGCGATAGCGAAAAATGACGGTCGCGCTTTTCGAATTTGTGGCTTATCTTCAAGCGATTCGAGGCGTTTCTTAAGTTCAGATGTTTCACTCATCGTGGTTTGCCTCGCTCATCTCTTGTACGCAGATCTCATCCTCGCTGAGCCTGAGAACCCATCGATCGCTGACACCTGAGACGCGGATCACGCCATCTGGCCGCGCGAGCGCATTCACACTGCGCTCATTGCCACCGGACCAGCGAAAGATCGCGGGTAACGGCGCATTCGCGGCAAAGCGGAAATAGGTGAAGGTGCCATCGTCCCAGATTTCGCGCGGGGTGATCTCGGAACGCGCGCTGACGCCATAGGCGTGGTTTGCTGGCGCGGTGGCGGCCACACGCGATTGTCGAGGGGTCGCCTCGGGATAGGTGAAGCGAATGACGTAGAAGGTCGGCGAGCTCGCCTCAGTCACGTTGAAATAATAGCTGCGCCGGTTGGTGTAGACGGTGATATTGGTGTGCGCGCCGCGCGAGACCGGCTTGATCGCAAAAGCCTGGCCACCGGGAACGCCGTTCAAAAGGAAGCCTTCGGTGTCGCCCGCAATGATCGAGCGGATGGTCTCGCCTCGGCCAAATTCAATGCTGGTCACATGGGTCAGGCTTGTGCGGATGCGGTAGACCTGCCCATCTTGATAGGTGGCCAGCCGGACGCGGGCGTCATAGGGACCCTGGCGCGGCTGAGTTTCGGCGAAAGCCGTGCCAGCAAGTGGAACAAGGATGGCGAGGATCAAGAACAGGCGGCGCATTAGTTACTCCAAACGATCCGAGCGGATCGCGTATTCGGTGACGGTGAAGCCAAAGGGGTTCTGCCAGACATCGTCGATTGACCGGCTATTCTCGGGCCGAAACTCAAACATCAGCGTTGCGGTAAAGAGCCCGTTTTGACTGCCGCGCGGTGAATTGAGCCGCTTGCGCAGGCGCACCTGGGCACGGTTGGCGCTGATGTGCGTGATCGACAACACCTCGACATCAAGCCGGGCATCTGTTCCGTAGGTGTCGGGCGGATAGGCCTCATGGCCGCTGGTCCACAATGCGCGTAGCCCGGCGGCGGCCGATCCGTCCGACTGATCCAGGACCCGCCGCACACGCACGTCATTGTCGAGCTGATTATACGTCTCTCGATCAATCACATAGCGG
The DNA here is from genome assembly GCF_947498095.1 of uncultured Shimia sp. Lineage (GTDB taxonomy): Bacteria > Pseudomonadota > Alphaproteobacteria > Rhodobacterales > Rhodobacteraceae > Shimia. The sequence goes on from NZ_CANMJE010000003.1 coordinate 31,369, forward strand.
TAGACCTGTGCCTCAATGATAGCGGGGCGTTCCGTGAGTGAGACCGCTTCAACCATGGCATTGGGGAGGGCCATGCCGGTTTCGCTATCAAAGGGAACGATCATGGGCGGCGGGTCCGCGTCGAACAGGGCCACGAGGGCGGCGGCGAGGCAACCTGCCATGCCAAACCCCATGCCTGTCAGTCCCAGTTTCTGCCACATGAGCTCGCGTCTTCGTGCGCCGTAGACGAGCTCTTCTTCGATGAATTCCGCTCCGCTGTTCATGGGATCAGTCCGCGCGCAGGTCTGGAAGGGTGAAGTCCATATAGCGGCGCTCTTCGGCCAGCGTGGCGGCATCGGCAACGCCGGATTGGCCTGCGCCGACGGTCTGGATGGCTTCCAACTCCCACATGCGCGTCATAGCGATGGCCAGCTCGGCGGTGACGCGGGTGTTGTGATCGACGGCTTCCTTCAGTGTTTCCATATCCGGGATCAGCGATACCAGCTGCTCGACCCGTTCCAGAGATTGCGCGGCCTCTTCGTAGCTGTTCTCGGCCGCTGCCGACATCACCGCCCCGGTGCCTGCCTGGCTGGCAATGCGTTCCGCCCCTGGATTGCCGCTACTGGCCATGTCGGACAAACTGTCTTGGTCAAAGCCCGCATCCTCCAAGGCTTGTGTCATGCGACCTTCAATTTGAGGAGCTGCGTTGCCGATCAGGCCGCTGAAATCGCCGCTTTGGATTTGCCGGATGGTGCCAAGAAGATCGCCGAATTCTTGGTCTAATAGACCATCCAGATCACCGCCCATTGCCATCTCGATTATATCCGTCGCGCCGGTTAGGGCGGCATAGGTCTCGTTGAGCGTGTCCAGCTGCTGTTGCACCAGATCGAGCTGTTCGAGAAGCGTGTCGAGCTGGTCGGTCTGAATCCCGAAATCCTCCAGCATCTGCTGCAGTTGGCGAATTTCCTGAGCGATGTTGCGCGTGTCGACCGTCGGCACACCTTGAGCAGCTACGGGTGAGGCAACCAGCAACGCGCAGGTGGCAACAGTAGAAAGAAAACGGATCATCGGAGTGCCTCCAGATCGAATTGCATGAAGTCTTGTTCGCGGGCCTGTGCGGCTGCCATGGCCAGCTCGGTCGCGCTAAGCGGGCGGGTATGGGTGGCCTTGAGGCGCGTGCGAATTGCGATCAGTCGAGCGAGTTCGGCGCGCGCATAGGTGTTGAGCGACATGGCCGCGTGAATGTCATCTGTCTCGCCAATGCGGGTTATGATGTCCTGCACCCGAAGCGCGGCCGCTTGCACCGAGACCAAGGAGTAATCGCCATAGATCCCTGCACCGAACGAGGTCAGGCTCATGGTCGAGTTAGCAAGCAAAACGGGATCAATCGTGCCAAGCGCGTCAACGCCGCCGACGCGGGCAAGGTAGAGATTGTAGCGTTCGGGGACGACCTGAACGTAATGCTGGGTCTCAGCAAAGGGCGGCACGCCGCTGTAGCGCTGAACATTGCCAGGACCAGCATTGTAAGCCGCCAGACCGTGAATGACGTTGCCATCAAACATGGCCAGCATCTGCGCCAGATAGCCCGCGCCGCCGGTGACCTGGATGTAGGGGTTCTCATAGTAGGCCGGGTAAATCCCGAGATCCTGTGCTGTGCCTGGCATGATCTGGGTCAGGCCGAATGCACCAACAGGGGAGCGCGCGCCGATGGTGAAACGGCTTTCTTGCCAGATCAGCGCCTGCAGGAGGCAACGCCATTGCTTGGGCGACAGACCCGCCGCGCGCACGCCAGACATATGGTGCGTTTCCTGAGAAGCGCGAATGATCAGTTGTTCGATCGAGCCAGAGGCGTCGCCGAACATCTGGGCTGCGCCGGGGTTTGGATCAACCGGACCGTAAAGCGTTTCTGCGGCGCTTTCAGGTGATGAACCAGCTTCCAAACTCGCAACCAGTGCGCCTGAGTTCCCGCTGGCAAGCGTCGAGGCATCGAGAATGTCTTCTAGCGCCTGGAGTTGCTCTTGCTCGAGTTCTTCAAGCTCTTCGTCTTTGGACAGCCGATCCCGCTGCAGCGCCAGATCTTGTTCGCCCTGCTGCAGAACGCGCTCGCGTTGCAGAAACATGCCCGCATCAAATGTGGGCACGCCTTGGGCATAGGCCAATGGCGCGGCGAAACAGACCAAGCCCGCATAGATATGCAGGCGGTGCTTACTCACCGAGACCACCAATCGGCCCGAGCAGCTCGAAATTGCAGTTGCTGCGGCTGACCTCGGCAAAGGAGTTGAAGCATTCAGCTTCTGACGGCCGGTATTCCGCGCAGGCTGTCAGGGTCAAAAGGGTGAGAGTCAGCACGCAAAGTTTAAGCATCAATATGTCTCCAAAAATCGGGGTTCTGGCGATAATCCGCGCCGACCAGCGCTTCGCCTTTTTCCATGCCGCCAAGGATCGTGAGATAGGGCCCAAGGGCGCTTAGATCGGCATCGATCACCACCGTGCCTTGATCATCACGCACCAGCGCCAGACGGGAGTTGCTGCCGGTGCCGAGCAAAACGCTGAGCTCTTTCTCAGAAAGGCCCAGCATGGTGTAGTCGCTGGCTGAAGCGCGGATGTTGGGAAGCAGGAGCTGCGTCGGAACGGCCTCGACAATCGTTTTGCCGGTGCGGGTTTTCTCGAGTTGGCTTGCGTATTGGGTCATCATCACAACGACGGCGTTCTGCTTGCGCGCGGTCACGAGCCAATTGCTGAGCCGGTCCGCGAAATACGGGTTATCCAGCGCCTTCCAGGCCTCATCGATGATGATCAACGTCGGCTTGCGATCCTCGATCACCCGCTCCACCCGCCGAAACAGGTAGGAGAGAACCGCCATGCGTTCTTTCTCGCTTTCGCTGTCGAGAATCCCGGTCAGGTCGAACCCCACGACATCACCATCGAGCGAGAAGGTATCCTCGGAGCTTTGACCGAAGATCCAGCCATAGCGGCCATCCGCCGTCCATTCCTGGATCCGTTCAAACAGATCCCCTTCATCCGCCCCGGCCACAAAGAGTGAGGCCAAATCCTGCCAGTTGCGAAGGGCGGCATCGCTCGCCCCGGCGTTCTGGCGCACCACTTCTTGGATGCGGTTGATCTGGACCGGGCTTAGAGGCTTGTCAGCGCGATGTAACAGCGTCGCCAACCAATCCGACAGCCAGGCTTGCCCGCGCCCGTCGATTTCTGTGTGCAACGGGTTGAGACCGGTGGCTTCACCCGCCTTGATTGCGCTGTAACGCCCGCCATTGGCCCGCACCGCCATTTCCATGCCAGCGCGATAATCGAAGACAAAGACGCGCGCGTCGCATCGACGGGCTTGGGTCATGAGGAAGGCCGACAAAACTGACTTGCCAGAGCCAGGACGACCGAGGATCAAGGTATGCCCACCGGTCGGCTCTTTGTCCGGCTGACCCGTCTCATGGTAGTTGAACAGAAAGCCAGAGCGTTCAGGCGTCGGAAAAAGGGTGATCGGCTTGCCCCAAGGCACTTTGTGTCCGGGTTTGCCCAGTTGACCGCGATGCAACGCTGCGAGGTCGGCAAAGTTCGTATTGGTGATGGCGGCCTTACGGCTGCGCATCTGCCCATTGCCCGGATGCTGCGCGAAATAATGGGTGCGGGCGGCAAAACTTTCATTGGCCAGATTGACACCTTCACTGGCGGCGATGTTGCGCACCTCGGCAGCGATGGCCTCCAACTTTTCTTCGGTTTCGGCAAAGACAGTGACAGTCATGTGATGATCACCAAAGCTGAGCCGCTTGGATTCCAGATCATCCAGTGCGTCGACCAGTTCTTCGGCCAATGAGATGGCTCCGTCATCGCTGGCCTTCATCAAGCGCTGTTGCCGTTTAATCCGGCTGGCCATGATGTTGCTGTTGATCGGTGTGAAGGAGTGGGTGACGACCATGTCGATGGGCAGATTGAGCTCATCGAACATGGTGCAGCTTGTTTTTGCAGGATAGGTCTTGATCGCGAAGCTGGTGCCGAACCGCATGCCTGCAGTTCCGTCGTCCAGCTTGAAGCTTCGCCCCTGAAACGTAACCCGTGTGTTGGCCACATCCTCGGCAATAATACCAAAGCGCGATTTCGCGAAGAGCGGCCGTTCCTGACCTATGTTGAGCGCGCCAAGAAAGCCCAGCAGCTCGCCGCTTTCGGCCCCGAGCAGGCGCGGGTTCATCTCTGCAAAGGACGACAAGAAAAACCCGACGACCTCGCTGAGCTTGCGCAATTGCTTGGCGGTCTGGTCTTTGAGCTGGGCAATCGAGTCTGAGCGTTTCAGGCGCAGCCGCGCGCCAGGGGGCGGACGCTTTAGAACCGTGAGCGTGAGTGTTTTGTCGCGCAGGCCTGCTTGCGCCATCGCAGTTTGCCACCGGGTGTCGAGCGCCTGCGCAAATCCTCCGTCGGGCACCGGTGGCAACGTGGTCTCGATCGCTTTTGAAACCTTATGTACGTAGAAACTGTATTCCGGCCCGATCTGCGCGATGATCGCAGCAAAGAGGGCGCGGATCTTCTCCAGATGCGCGTCATCGCTGGTCATGCTGTTGACGCCGTCAAGACGGATGCACTGGAACAGTGCATTGCCGCGCGTGCGGATCGTCACATCATTCACGAGACTGATATAGGGAAGCATGCTGGCCATCGGGCGCTCTTGGCGCGCCCAGTCCGGCAGCATGGCAAGATCATCCGAAGGATCACGGAGCATAGCTGTCCCCCGAATGGATCTTGCGATTTGGCGTCGGGGGCGTTTCCTGCAGCGCGGTGACCATCACCTCGAGAAAGGCCGGATCCCAGTCAGCCGCTTTCCACAGCGCAGGATAGGCCACGGCTGCGATGATGATCACCGGCCAGCTCTGAACCCAGAGAAACAGCAACACAAACCCGAACAGCCAAACCATGGCATACATGATCGGCAAGCCGATGAGCTTTGGCGGCCGGATCAGGCCGAGGAAGAGGCGGGTTTGCGTTGCCATGTCGGTTTTACGCGCCCCAGATGGCGGTCACGATGGTCGGCGCAGCAGCGATGCCTGCAATGGCAACCAGCACCCAGAGGGCTTGGCGGAAATCCAGAATGCCAAAGAGCCAGGAGAGGAACACACCAATCAGGGCCAAGGTGCCGATAACAATGCCCAGGGGACCGGTGATCGTGTCGACGATGCCTTGCAGCAGGTTCTGGACCGGGGAGAGGTCGATACTTTGCGCGAGCGCGGGATTGGCAATCATCAAACTGGCCAAAGCCAGCGAAAGGATCATGCGAATTTGTGTGTGCATTAGGAGGCTCCAGTCAGTCGATCACGCACGGCCATGACGCGGCGCACGTGATTTTGGGTTTCTCGGTAGGGAGGAATGCCGCCATAGCGCGCGACCGCATCAGGCCCCGCGTTATAGGCAGCGAGCGCGAGTTCGGGCGTGCCAAACTGCGCCAACATCATCAAAAGGTAGCGGGCAGAGCCGTCGAGGTTGGCTTGCCAGTCATGCGGATCAACACCAAGTTGCGCGGCCGTCGCTGGCATCAACTGTCCAAGGCCAATCGCGCCTACGGGACTGCGCGCATTTGGGCGATAGGCACTTTCGATTTCGATATTGGCCTGGAACAGCGTCTGCCATTCCGTCACCGAGAGACCGGCGCGACGCAACGCCGGATGCCCACCATAACGGTGAGCGGTGCTTTCAAGGGCTGCGAGGATTTCGGGGCGGGGAACAGCGCGGGCGGGTGCATGAGGCGGAGCTTCAGGCGCAGGCGCTGCGAACACGATCAAATCTGGTGGGTTTGCGCCAATCCCGTTGACGTAGCTCTGCGCGAAACCTGATTGCGGTGCTTTGGTCTCGAGCTGGCCATCGGCCCGCATGGAAAGCACGAAGCCTTCAGAATAGGCGGGGACAGCAAGAAATGCCGCGAGAACGGAAAGTAGCTTAGCCCGCGTCGTCCAATTTGTGAGAGGCGATCTTGCCTTCGAGCATCGGGATCGAGACGATCGAAACTCCAAGTCCTGCAAGGAAGCTGGATAAGCCGTTGATTGTCCTGAACTCTCGAGCGGCCATGTTGTTGCGCGCAGTGACGAGCAGGCGACGCGTCTCGCCATCAGGCGAGACGCAATGCACGGTCCAAACTCCGGACCACTGAGCACCTGTACGTTTGGGCGTAACCCGGCACACAACATCCGCCGAATGACCCTCGGCAAGCAGCGTGCGCAGCCCGTCTTCACTGACAACATTGGGGGCGTCTTGCATCAAATTCATAGGATCGAGCCTTGCAGAATTGTGCATTAGCCCGGCAGTCCCTCATGGACTACCGAACCGATACAATATTATAACCTTGCAATCAATAGGTGCGTTTTGAGTTATTACACCTTTCATGCGTTGAAACGAATTTACTGCAACGGAGTGGCTGAGCCAAGATAATATGGTGCTTTTGAAACAAACATGGGCGATTATGATCGTTCTGAGCTGGAGTTCTGCGGCGATCGCGGGCAGTTGTCTGCCGCCTGCTCCGCCCTGGATGCCGACCAATGCCGATGACGTATGGGCCTATGCGGACCTGTTGATGCGTGATGCGGAGACGTATTTTACCGAAGTTGAGCGGTACTTCCGTTGCCAGGACCTGGAGCGTCGTGAGATCTTCGAGCAAGCGCGCGTCGCCAGCGAAGACTACGCGCGCGTTTTGGAGCTTCTGGACGACGTGAGGAAATGACACCTGTCCTCACGTAGAGAAAGATGCCTTTCAACAAAGCGGCGGCGAAGGTCGCCAACGCGCTGACGAAGTAAAATTGCGCTGCGACTGAACCAACGTCGACTTTCCAACTAGCGGGCTTTTAAAGCATCCAACATCGGACAGTCGCTTTGTCCCTTTGCGCAGTTCGCGACCAGCTCGACCAGAGCCTTCTCAAGTTTCCGAAGCTCCGCCAGTTTCGCCTGAACGTCCGAGAGATGCTTGCTTCCAAGTCGCTCGACCGTCTCACATGCATCGGACGGTGCATCGGCGAGATTGCGAAGCGCAACTGCGTCTTGGATGGAGAACCCAAGATTACGGCACCGTTTGATGAAGCGAAGCTCCGAAATCTCTGTGTCCGAATAAGCTCGTCGACCAGAAGCAGTGCGGACTGCCTTTGATATTATCCCCTCACGCTCATAGTAGCGGATCGTCTCTATTGAAACGCCACTAAGGCGGGATGCCTCACCAATCGCAATCATGTGATCAAACTCCGCTTGCTTCTGTAGTTACTACAGGATGCATAAGATCAGCCATGATGTCGAATCCTGAATCTCTTCAAGATGAAACCAACGGGCCAAACCGACTGCTGATCGGCGGCGCTGGTCTGTTGGCTTTGCTAAGCGCATCCTGCTGCGTGTTGCCGATTGGCCTTTCAATCATAGGACTGGGTGGCACGTGGCTGGTTTTGCTTGGGCCATTTGTCGAGTATCGCACCGAGATATTGGTTGTCGTGGGACTTGTACTTGCTTGGGGATGGTTCCGCCTTTGGCGGCGTTGGGTATGCGCAAAACGCAGGCGCTCAACTGTCGTTATGCTTGGCTTCACGACGCTGGCTTTCGCTCTCGCTGCCAGTTCACCTCTCTGGGAAGAAGACGCGGCGAGGACGATGTTTGCCTTGTTTAGGCAGTATCGATGAGGGGCTGGTTGCTTCCACTGAGCCTGGGCGGTTCGGGATTGGCCGCAGTTTGCTGCCTGACCCCTTTTCTACCTTGGCTGTTTTCGCTTTTTGGGATCAGCGGAGCACTCGGTTACGTCTATAGAGACGACGTGCTGCTGCCAATCCTTGCTGGATTTCTACTACTCACAGGATACGCGCTATGGCGACGCAAACGAGCGAAGTGAACCTTCAATCCACACTTACATGCCCCGAATGCGGGCACGTTGCCGAAGAGACGATGCCAACCGATGCATGTCAGTGGTTCTACGAATGTAAGTCCTGCCACACGGTTCTAAAACCGCTCGAAGGGGACTGCTGCGTGTACTGCTCCTACGGCACGGTCAAATGTCCTCCAATCCAAGAGGGAGGCTCGTGCTGCGGGTGATCAGTGCTCGTTTTCGCAATGCTCATGGTCAGCAAGTGACGCCAGAACGTAGCAGTCCTCGGACACACCAAGTCCATCACATCCCTTGGATATGCGGGTCAGTTCCTTTTCCAGCAACTTCAACCGTTTGATCTTCTCACGCACGTCTGAAAGCTGCGAAACGGCTATGTCTGTCGCGGTTTCGCACGATCTGTCCGGGTGGTCTTGCAACTCGATCAGGGACAAGATTGCCTCAATCGAAAAGCCCAGATCGCGTGCATGGCGGATGAAACTGAGCCGTTCCAATCCGGCTTTGTCATAGCGTCTTTGATTGCCGCTCGTGCGCTCGGCCTCCGCTAAAAGGCCCATTTCCTCGTAATAGCGGATGGTCGGCACCTTAACTTTTGTGCGTCTTGAAAGCTCGCCGATAGAAAACATGAAGAAACCTCTTGAACCTCTAGTCACTAGAGATTGTAGATAGAGTGGGACACAGCTGCAAGAGGCCACGATGACTGATCAATACCTGTCCCCAACACTCCTTCTGGATTTCGAGGCTGGCCCCATTATGCGCCTTGTTGCTGATCGTGGCTGGATGACCCTATCAAACGCCGACCGTATCGGTGCCGCCTATGACTTTGTCCGCAACGAAATCCGGTTCGGTTACAACTCCGATGATGCGCTGCCTGCGTCCAGGGTGCTGTCTGATGGCTATGGGCAGTGCAACACGAAAGGCACCTTGCTGATGGCGCTTCTGCGCGCCCTTGAAGTGCCGTGCCGCTTTCATGGCTTTACCATCGACAAGCGGTTACAGCGCGGGGTCGTGCCAGAGCTGGTTTATCCGCTTGCGCCTGCCAACATCATCCATTCATGGGTCGAAATCTATCACGGCGGGGCGTGGCTGAACTTGGAGGGTTTCATCCTGGATGCACCCGTCCTGGCGGCCCTGCAAAATACCTTTCCAGAGCGTAAATCGCTCTGCGCCTATGGTGCGGGCACGGATTGCCTTCAGAACCCAAACGTCGAATGGCGCGGGGTCAGCACCTACATACAAAAGACCGGAATCAATCACGACTTCGGCACCTTCGATGACCCCGATGCCTTTTATGCAACCCACCGTCAGCTGACCGGCGTGAAGGGGCTTCTCTATCGTGTCATCATTCGCCATTGGATGAACCACCGCGTCAGGAGGATGCGCAAAGGCCACGTGCCGGATATTCCCGGCGGCGAAGCAGCCCTTGTTCCAGATCAATCAATCCCTGAAACGCAGGAGGCAACCTAATGCCTGGATGCTGTGGACACGATGCCAAATTCGAAGGCGTCTCGGACGACTATAAACGGCGGCTTTGGATCGTCATTGCCCTGAACGCAACTATGTTCGTGGTCGAGATGGCTGCGGGTCATCTGGCCAACTCGCAAGCCCTGCAAGCGGATGCCCTCGACTTCGCAGGCGACGCCCTGACCTACGGCATTTCGCTGGCGGTCATCGGGGCTTCAATCAGAGCGCGCACGAACGCCGCCTTGTTCAAGGGGATCAGCCTTCTGTTGATGGGGTTGTGGGTCTTCGGCTCTACCGTCTACCGCGTCTTCTACGTTGGTGTCCCAACCGCCGAGATCATGGGTGCAGTGGGCTTTCTTGCCCTGCTCACCAATCTGGCGAGTGTTCTCTTGCTTGTCAGATACAAAGACGGCGACGCCAACGTTCGGTCAGTTTGGCTGTGCTCGCGCAACGACGCTATTGGAAATGTCGCGGTCATGTTTGCTGCGTTAGGCGTCTGGGGCACGGCAAGTGGCTGGCCGGACTTGATCGTCGCAACCGTCATGGCGGGACTGTTTCTGTCCTCGGCCTATCAGATCGTGCGCCAGGCTCTCGCGGAGCGCCGCCAGATGATCGAGCACGGGCATGTAGAAACATGATGCAGACAGCTATCATCTATCTCGGCTTCGGGGTTGCAGCAGCGACGCTCATAGCAATCCTATGGTCGATTGTTTTTCCCAAGCGCCGCATATGGCCGCCGAAACAGTATACCGCCCTTACGCCAGTGTTCGTCTGGGTGCCGACTTTCACGCTGTTCGGCATCCTCATTGTCTTGGGGATACTGGGCTGGGGCAACGTCGCCATTCCGAGTTGGCTGCGCTTCGGGGTCGGACTTCCACTAATAGTGATCGGCAATATCATTGTTTGGCTGGAGGTCTCACACTTCGGAGTGCCCCAGACGGGTGGTGCCAAGGGCACGCTGCGCACCGAAGGCATGTATCGGTATTCTCGAAATCCGCAATATGTGGCCGATATTGCTATCGTCGGCGGGTGGATGATCTTGTCAGCTGCGCCCTGGGTGTTCGCGGTTGGCGCTCCGGTAATTGCGATATTGGTGGTCACCCCATTTGCTGAAGAGCGTTGGCTAAAGGATCAGTACGGCACTGCGTTTGAGGATTATGCTAAACGGGTCAGACGGTTTTTCTGAACAGTTGAATGAGCGACAAAACCGACCTTCGCTATTTTACGCCAACCTGCCGTCCAAAGTTGCTCAATCTTATGGTGACAGTCTCGGGCAAAATACCCGTTGGCTGTGCAAGCTCCAATCACTGCGTCTTGGTTGGATCGCATCAGTGATGCGGATCTTCACCTGAGGCCATCTGTATGTGGTGCGCCTGATGGTGCGCACCGATGGTCATAACGCCGAAGAACCCGAGACCAAGGACGCGGGCAAGCTCCTGTTCGGTTTGAACCTCGATGTGCATGGTCACTCCCCCCGTGGAGGGTTGAGCAGTCACTGTCCATCCGGTTGCCGTTTCCAACATCGGTGAATGTGCCGTCGCCATGCGTGCGACGGCATCGGCCACAATCCCTTCGCCGGTGACGCGAAACTCGACTATCCTGCCTTCGGTCTGAGTGTTCACGGTCGCTTGGGTCGTGACCAACTCCATATCCACGAGGTGATCGCGCAGCGCCTGAATATTGACCTTGGTCCAGTCGGTACCGGGGTCGTCTGACAGGATTTGTACGATTTCCGAAATTGCGGCGAAGGCGGACTGCCCTGTTTCCAAAGGGCCGTCCGAGCCCTGATGGGCATGTTGGGCGGCGGCTGGAAGGGCTATGAGCGCCACGATGGCGCAAAGTGTCGTTCTGATCATGGTATGTCCGTTCTTGCATTTGGGGTTGGTGGCTTGCTACACCCCAGACGCAGATCCGAATATGATTGAAATCACATGTTACCCACCCCGTTCGGCGCATTGGATGAAAAATCTCTGTCTCAAATGCGTTATTCCATTGGAGACCACGTGTTCCGGCAGGGCGACACCACAAAGGGCATATTCTTTGTGGCGTCAGGTGGCATCTGCCTAACTCGCGTGACGGAATCTGGAAACTCCGTAACGATCTACAACGCTCAGACTGGCGACATGTTTGCCGAAGCATCCATTTATTCGGATCACTACCACTGCGACGCGATTTGTACTGCTCCATCCGAAGTTGTTCGGATTTCGAAGCAAGCCATCCAGAAGCAACTACGTGAAGACACGGCTTTTTCGGAAGGGATCACCAAGCGATTGGCGGTGCAGGTGCAGGATTACCGCCAGCTATTGACGCTGCACGCTTTGAAATCAGCGAACGACCGCGTATTGCTGGCGGTAGAATTGGGCAAGCTGACCGGTTCGGTCACACAATTCGCCAACCAGATCGGGTTGACCAAAGAAGCCTGCTATCGGGCCCTCAGAGATCTGTCTGATCGGGGATTGCTGACAAAAACCGGGCGCGGGCGCTATGCTCCCACGCCACGTAGCGAAGACCGCCTTCCTTAGTTGTGCGGTGGGTTGCGACCGGCTTGAATTTGCTGAACGCGGTCCGGCCAGGTTGATCTGATATAGGTCAGGATGTCCCAAATATCGTCATCGGTGAGAGCATCGCCAAAACCCGGCATACCGCTTGCGAAGCCGGTGACACCGCGCGCAGCCAATGCTTCCTCTCCACCAAGCCGAGTGTATTCGAAGAGAAGCTGGTTATCGTGGTGCCATGTGTGCCCGGTCTCATCATGGGGTGGTGCAGGCAGAACGCCGTTTTCGTCGGGCGTGCGCCAGTCGGGCTGCCCTTCGAGATTTGCGCCATGGCAGGACGCGCATTGTTCGACGTAGAGGACCCGCCCATTGGCCAAGTCCCGGTCATCCAGTTCGTGACCGGCGATTGCGCCAGTCGCGACGCTACAAGCAGCGATGATCAGAATGCGTTTCATGCGACTTCCACCCATGTTTTCATACCCGCCGCCTGATGCCCCAGCATGTGACAATGCAACAGCCATTTTCCGGGGTTGTCGAACACGCAGACGATGTCGCGGGTCTCCCCCGCGTCCACAAGTGTTGTGTCCCGGATAGCGCCCAGTCCGTCGTCAGCCCCGACCTCAAAGAAATGATGCCCGTGCAGATGGATGCCATGCGGGAAACGGGTGTCGTTCACCAGACGAATACACGCTGTCTGCCCACGTTCGAACAGATGAAACGGGGTATCCGTCAGACCGGACTGCCCGTTGAACGCCCAGATATCGCCACCCATCATACCTTGCATCATGCGACGGCTCATGGCCCCACCTTCCATGGTAAGCGTCAGGGAAACCGCATTGTCTAAGTCGGGCTGCGTAACCTCGTTTGGTGGCAACGCAGAAATCTCCGATGGTTGCCGCTCCGTGTTCGCGTCCTCAACGGGGATTTCACCCAGCAAGTAGGGGCCGTCCTGCGTGGGAAACATGAAGGCGATTTGGTCCGGGGAAGTGACATCCGCGATGATGTCCGCGCGTTGGGCCGGGGCGAGAATGAGACTGGATAACTCCTGTGGACTGACAAGGGGCATTCCGTCATTTGCAACGATCTTGCCGTCGACACCTTCAATCTCAACCGGGAAAATCCTGTCGGTCGCGACATTGATCAGACGAAGTCGCACACGATCACCACGACGGACGGGCGTGCTCGGTTCGACAAGAGCACGGGCATAGTTGCCGAGCCGCCCCTGATGCGCCTGATCGTGCATATTTTCGAAACCATCGGCCAGCGTGCCCGCTTCGGTCATGCGCCAATCATCTATCAACACGATCAAATCGTGATCCACGTCCGGTGGCGTCAACTCGTCCACGATCAACGGGCCATAGAGCCCCTTTGCAACCTGTTCCCAAGATCGGTTGTGCGAATGGTACCAGAAGGTGCCTGCATCCGGCGCACGGAAACGATAGGCGAACTCGGCATCCGCTTCGACGACGTCTTGCGTCAGGCCCGGAACGCCATCCATTGCATTGTCGATACGCAGCCCATGCCAATGCACCGTCGATCCCTCGCCGATCTGGTTCCGGAACCAGATGTCAAAGACTTCGCCCTGACGTGTCCGCAGCACTGGTCCGGGCGTGCTGCCGTTGAAACCCAACATTGGCGTAGCCGGTTCTCCGTCGGGCAGGATTTGCGCGCTGACCGGCTGCGCAATCAACTCCGCAGGGGTTGACGCAATCGAGATACGCGGAACCAGTGCCGCCACGCTTGTCGTGATCAGGAATTCTCGTCTGTTCATGGAAAACCTCAGTTCGGAAGGGTCAAAACACTGGTGAGTGTTGCCGTTGCCGCAAGCACCACCAGTATGACCGCCGTTTCAATTTCGATGGAGCGCGCCAGATGCCGCGCGGCTTTGCTGTCCCCGGCCTGCATGGCGGGAACAAAACGAAGTTTGTTTGCGGCTGCCAGAATCAGGATCGCGCCGACAAGCACCAGCTTGATCAGAAGGGTTTGCCCATACCCGGTTGACAAGAGTGCCCTCAGATCGCCCAGCAACAGCCAGGCCATCAACAGGCCTGCCAGGATCAGCACCGGGACAATCACTGCCGCCGCTTGCCCAAAGCGATGCCCCAGCAGGGCCGCGTTGTCCAAGTGCTCTGGCAGTCGTGACAGGCTCCGCAAGGGGCCAAGGATGCCAATCCAGAACGCTATGCCCATAAGGTGCAAAAGAAGGAGCAGGCGGACGCCAGTTTGCTGCAAGTCAGGTACGTGCCCGATCTTTGCAAAGGACCATAACGCTATGGTCCCGCCCGCGAGAGCAATCCTCGGCCCAACACGGGGAATATACATTCCCGAGATTATGAGTGCCGCACCAGCAACCCGATATACCAAGACGTCCCCAACCGGTGTTTGCCACAACAGCCCGAGCATTTCGGGGTCGGTCATGCCATCGGCTCCACCCGTCAGAGCGGCCCCGCGCAGCATGAAGCCGAACACCGCTGCGAAAATGGCAAGTCCCGCCAACACCACAGCCTTCGCCTTGATCCGGCGGCATAGTGGTAGCACCAGATTTGGAAAGGCCGCTAGAATGATCACAAGCCCGGTCGACCCAACGACGCTAAAATACAGCGTCAGTTTGGCGAATATCGCGGCTATTTCCCAGATATCCGGCATGGTCATTCCACCGTGAACGAGAATTCGCCCTGCATGGCGTGCCCGTCTGAACCTAATCCCCGCCATTCGATGCGGTAGGTGCCTTTCCCCATGCCTTCGAGGGGCAGCGTGAACACACGGTCAAAGCTCGTCTGATCCCCGAGATCAAGCCGGACAGACGGATGATCCTGATGGAGCATATCCACCCGTGTAAGACGTATATCATTGGCAAAGTTGAAGCTGATCTCGGGCGGGACTTCCGTGATTGTCGCGCCATTCTCAGGCGTTGTGTGATCTACGGGTGAATGCGCAAACGCACTGGTCGCCAGAACGGTCATCAACGCAAATGTGGTAAGTTTGTTCATTGGGGTATCCTTTAGTTAATTCCGTTGGCGCGCTGGATTTCGCGGATGTAGGAGATGACCATGGCAACGTCGCCACGGGTCAAGCCTTCGACCGGTGGCATGTCACCAAAACTCCAGTGATGGCTTCTGACTCCGTTCGCGACAGCGCGCTGAAAGGATTCGTCAGCGTGATGGCTGGGCTCATAGATCACATGGATCAATGGTGGTCCCGCGCCCTCAACACCAACAGCGTTGGTGCCGTGACAGGCGGTACAGGTATTCTCGAATATGCGTTGGCCTATCGCTGCGTTGCCGTCGATTTGCGGCATCTGGATCGCAACAATTGCGTTACCTCCAACAGGTTCCACTTGCGCGACTTCCTCTGCGGGGCCGGGTCGAAGAACGAGGTATGCAGCGACGGCTGCCACAGCGCACGCGCCGATCACGATGTTTTTTTTGTTCATGGAATGGTCCTAACCTTGTGAAACAGGGGCGGGCCGCAGTGTTCCTGCGACCTTTCTAAAACGCTGATCACTCACGCAAGCAGCGCTGAAATCCTGATTCAAAGGTTGGGTGGTCTGTCCGGGTTGTCCGGCTCTTCCAGAGTTGAGAGGTGGCCAACCTGCCAACCCAATACGGCCTCGGATTGGTCAAAAACTGCGTCGGAAGTTAGCAGTATTAGCGCGAGAGAATTGCACAGGAATGGATTGCATTCGTCATGCTCTATCCCATCTGATCCAAGCAGTGTGCTGCTCGTCAATTCCCCCAAAGCGTGGCCAGTGTGATTTTCGACCACAGGCATGACCTTGTGCTCGTCACAATGCCCACCAACGCAACCCATGGATAAAGCATGCGAAGCGCTGCTCAGCCCCGTCATAAAGACCAGAAGAACAACAAGCAGTATTGAGGTTATGTTTCGAAGGCACTTCACACAGCGAAGCTATCTCAGTTTCCGATCCATTACAACGCGAGCCCTCTGTCAGGTGGTATGAACTCCAACCGCCCTAAGAAAAAAGCCACTCACCCGATAGCAGACCTCCAGGCAACACGCCGCATTTGATAAAATGAGATTCTTCCGGCCGTTAGCTGCGGTTTGCGCCAATGTCCGTTTCAGCGGGATGATCTGAGCAGTTTGATGTTTCAGGATGACCATCATCGTAAAGCGCCGCCTGCGTCTCACCATTGTCCCAATGATACAGCAAGCCAATTTCTTCGCCTGTCTCAATACATGTAATGCGGCCGATGGCTTCGGCCGTTGTGCGAGCACTCTCAAATTCGGGCAAAACTAGCCCCTCTCGTTAAACAATTCCTTTGGATCGACGCCGAGAGCATCCGCGATCCGCTCCAGAACATCGATTGATGCCGAATTTTTGGCGAGCTCGATCTCGCTGATATAGCTGCGATCGACTTCCGCAGCTAAGGCTAATTGTTCTTGGCTCAATCCTCTGGAATTTCTTAGATTCCGTACATTTAGCCCTACTCGTTCCCGCAATTTCATGGCCTGTATTCGGCCAGATCACAAGAACTGCTCTACGGAATATATTCCACAAAACGCGCGCGAGCATCACAAATGATGTTCTCGTATATGGTGTGAAGGGGGCTGTTGGAGCTACATTTACAATAATACAGTAATGTAGCAAAAGGCATATATTGATATGTGGTGCAGATCTATCAGGAATTGGTTCTTTGGGGTCGCAATGTCTCTGCTTTCCAGTGTGGCTCCACAGGCGGCAAAAGCCTATCAGGTTGACTGCGCCATTCTGCTTTGCCTGGCTGGTGGGTGGCCCGCGTCAGCAGAATGCGCTCATGCCCGTGCTGTGTTCATCCGTCGGATCACGCCTTGGCCGATTGAGCCACCTCTGCAAATCTGGCGTTGTCCGATGGGTGTTGCGGAGCGCGCGCCTATGCAAAGCACGGCCCCGACAACTTGGGAGGCCAGCAACCAAATCGGCCAGACACTTGGTCACGTCATTCTGGCACAGGTGGTGGAAAGTGGCGCAGACATCGACATCAGCGGCCTAGAATTCGATTTCGTGCGCTCGATCCGCGTCTGGGATGTTCGGCACTACAGCCATCGCGAACGTGGTCGCGACGATGATTGTTCTGAGAGTTACAACATGCGCCTCGGGACCTACGGCACGCGGGGCGAATTCGGCTGGCAACGCACGACACCAGCGGCCGCCCCGCAATGGGTTTTGCCGTCGCGACGCTGTTCGTCATCGAATTGGCGACGAGGCGTCGGCGTTGAATGGGAGGATCACGAAGGCAACCACGGATATGAGTGGGTGGCCTATTAGGGCTATTCCCCGATATCCTTCATGCGTTCAGAGATATCGACCGCAATGCGCTCATACAAGGCTGCTTGCTTGTCTCTGGGAGAGCCGGGCTTCGGGCTTCTTCGGCGGATGCGCTTCGCGAGCCAGAAGAGCAGCCGCGCGGCGGGGTCTTCCAGTTTTTCCGGCACAGGGGCCGGATAATTTTCTTCGAGTAGGGCAACGACCTCAGCATTCATACTGCGGTGGTTGGCCTCAGCCGCGAGGCGTATCCTATCGCGCAGGCCGTCCGGCAGCCGCACGATAAATTTATCCTGATTCTGAGAGCTTTGTTCTGCCATGGTGGCACTGTGCCATAAAAAGCGATTGACGCAATAGTGGCTAAATGCCACTAACGGGATATTGTTTCAACCTGGAGGCGTTTCATGAACAGTCGTAAACCAATGCAACTTCGGCTTCCGCAAGAGCTCAAGGAGTGGATCAAGGCGGAGTCCGATCGCAATGGCAACTCCCAGAATTCTGAGGTGATCCGCGCAATTCGCGCGGCAAAGGACAGGCGCTCCACTCCCGCTTCAATCGGAAATATCAATATAGATCAGGGTGATAATGCGCGTTGTTAACGAGGTGAGAGAGGTGTCGATAAGATGACGAAAGTAAGTGCACAGACGAAAGCGAAACAAGCGGCCTCGGCTTTTATCCGCGAGGCGCGGGAGGCAGGTTGGCAACGCGCGAAGTTCGAGATCAAGCCAGATGGCAGTGTCATCGTCGATGCCAACATGGTCGCGCCAGAGGCAGCTGACGACTTTCTCAACAGTGATCTGAGAATGGGCGAATGACCCGCAAGAGCCTTCCAAAATACGTCTACAATGACAGAGGATACCTTCGGTTCATCCGGCGTTCGCGCGGCATCTCTGTCATGATGCATGAGGAAGCGGGCACTCCGGAATTTTGGGATCATTACAATCGCCTGCTTAAAGGAAAGCCAGCGCCTGCGCCGGTGAAGCGTAACTTTGAGGCCTTAATCCTGAGCTACTACGAGAGCGACGCCTACAAAAAGCTGAAGCCCCGGACGAGATCCGACTATCGGCGGTATATCAGCCACATTCGTGAGATCTGGGCCGAGAAAGACCCGGCCAGAATCGAGACCCATCATATCTACGAATTGCACCGCGCTAATGCGGATCACTGGCGGCAAGCCAATTATCTCGTCCAGGTCATGGTCGTCTTGATGAACCACGCACGATTGATTGGCTTTATTAAGAAGGAGCACGGCAATCCGGCGAAGGGCATTCCGCTTTTCAAGCAGCAGAGCGACGGCTGGGAGCCGTGGCCAGATGATGTTCGCGCCGAGTTCGAAGCGCTGGCTTCAAAGAGGGCGCGGCTGGTTTACGAGCTTTGCGTTGGCACAGGCCAGCGAATTGGCGACGTCGTAAAGATGAAGTGGGCACACTTTTCCGACGAAGGATTCGATTTCACTCAGGGTAAAACCGACAAGCCGCTGTGGATCCCGCTCACTGACCGTCTCAAGGCTCACCTGGACGGGCTCGAGCGAACGGACGGCACGGTCGTGACCGACACCAAGGGCAGGTCGGTCAGCTATCGCATCGTCGCTGAGGAAATGCGCTCCATCAAAAAGAAGATGAAGCACGAGAAGGCGAGTTACTACAAAACGCACGGTCTCAGGAAAAATGCGACGATCGAACTTTATCTGGCTGGATGTGATGACGAAATGGTCAAGGCTGTCACCGGCCACTCAGGCGTTGAGATGCTGAAAAAATACGGCGGGCCGATCCGCCAGAGGGAACTAGCTAGGCGCGCTCAAGAGGCAAGAAATCAAATGGAACGAAGCAAGACCGAAACGTGAAAGTTTCAACACTTGTTTCAAAAAAGGCAGTGAAGGAGATGTGGAATGACGCAAGTCATTGATTTTATTGGAGGCGAGTACCGGAATCGAACCGGTGTACACGGATTTGCAATCCGCTGCGTCACCACTCCGCCAACTCGCCGTCCGTGGTGTTGGCCGGACTTAGCTGATCTGTCGCAGGGCCGCAAGAGGTGAAGCGACGGAAATACCATCGCCGCCCGTTGATGATCCCGAGCTTCTGTGGCAAGACAGTCTGAACCCCGAGTCTGAACGAATGAGTTTAGTTATGACCGACTACACCGCTCTCCGCACGACCATGGTCGACACCCAGGTGCGCCCATCGGATGTCACCAAGTTTACCGTAATCGAAGCAATGCTGAATATTCCTCGCGAAGCCTTTGTGCCACGTGACAAACGCGATGCTGCCTATGTTGGCGAACATGTCGCGATGGGCGGTGGTCGCGTGATTCTGGATCCACGCACTTTGGCCAAGATGCTCGACGCAGTGGACATCCAAAATGACGAGTTGGTCCTCGATATCGGATCAGGGCTGGGATATTCGGCAGCGGTTATTGCCCGCATTGCCGAAGCGGTGGTTGCCGTTGAAGATGATGCCGATCTGGTTGCCGAAGCGCAGTCGACGCTTTCTGAACAAGGTGTAGACAACGTCATTATGCACGAAGCGCCGCTGACCGAAGGGGCGGCGAACCACGGCCCTTACGATGTGATCATGTTGCAAGGTGCGGTTGGTTTCATGCCTGAGAGCATCACATCGCAATTGAAAGAGGGCGGGCGGATTGTTTCGCTTGAAATGGACGGTGCTTTGGGCACAGTGCGTGTTGGATACATGCTGAACGGTGTGTTGAACTGGCGTTTTGCCTTCAATGCGGGGGCTCCGGTTTTGCCGGGCTTCGAAAAGCACCGCGCCTTTACACTGTAACGATTTCTGGCTGGTTTTGGCCCGCACAATCCTTCGGGGGACTCATGGCAAGGCATTTTTTCGACAATATTCGTGCCGGAGCTCTGGCAGTGTCACTTGCGTTTACGATGCCAGCAGCCACATCGGCCGAGAATCTCGCCGATGCGCTTGCTCACGCTTATGAGCATAGCGGACTTCTCGAGCAGAACCGAGCATTGTTGCGGGCGGCAGACGAAAACGTTGCGCAAACCTATGCCAGTCTTCAACCCATCCTGAACTGGTTCGGCTCAGTCGATTACACCTTTGGTAGCAGTCAGGTCAGTTCGATCAGACGCAATCTGGACACAGCGCAAAGCAGCATTGGTCTGTCATTGCAAATCTTGGTGTACGACAACGGACAAAGCAAAGCGTCGCTGGCGGCCTCGAAAGAAACGGTTCTCGCGACACGGCAGGCGTTGATCAACGTCGAGCAACAGGTTCTGTTTGATGCCGTGCAGGCCTATATGGCCGTGATCCGCGATACGCAGATTGTTGAACTGCGCCAAAACAACTTGCGCCTTGTAGAACGTGAACTTCAGGCCGCAAAAGATCGTTTTGAAGTGGGGGAAGTGACCCGGACTGATGTTGCACAGGCCGAAGCCAGCCTTGCAGGTGGGCGTGCGGAACTTGCTGCGGCTCAGGGCGACTTGATGCAATCTCAGGAATTCTATTCGGCGGCAATTGGCCATCGACCGGGCGTGCTGGTCTCGCCGCGTCGACTGCCACAGGTGCCCGCGACGATGGAGCAGGCCAAGGCCGTTGCCATTCGTGGTCATCCAAACATGTTGCGCTCGCAATTGGATATTTCTGCCGCCGAATTTCTTGTATTGGCCGCCGAGGCCGCGATGGGGCCGCGCATCACGCTGGACAGCACTTTGTCGGTAGAAGAAAACTTCAGCAACTCTGACCATAATCACGTCGGTGTTGTTGGGTTGACTTTTAGTGGCCCGATTTATCAGGGGGGGGCGTTGTCCTCGCTCGTGCGTCAAGCGATGGCGCAACGTGATGCAGAACGCGGAAACTTGCATGTGGTGCGCCATACGACTCGCCAAAATGCCGGCAACGCCTGGGCTTCTTTGGCGGCGTCCAAGGCGCAGGTCACGGCCACGGCGCGTCAAGTCGAAGCCGCTCGGATTGCTTTTGAGGGCATTCGCGAAGAATCTAAACTGGGCGCACGGACCACATTGGACGTTTTGATCTCGGAACAACAACTTCTGGACGCAGAGGCGTCGCGCATCACGGCGCAGACCAATCAGATTACCGCGACATTCGCGCTTTTGTCATCCATGGGTCTTATGACGACAGATCACCTGAACCTCAAAGTTCAGCGCTATGATCCCGAAGCCTATTATAATGCTGTCAAAGATGCTCCAGCCGCGCGCAGCGAACGGGGCAAGCAATTGGACAAGGTTTTGCGCTCACTCGGCAAAGAGTGACAATTTTCCCTATCTGTTGTGCGAAAATGCCCGAACGGGTAGACTCTTGCGCCAGCTGGAGTAGTGTTTTCGTATGTCTGATCCTGTGACCAATGTTGAAATCGAAGATGTCCTGACATCGATTCGTCGTCTCGTGTCCGAAAATGGACGCGTCCCCGTTGCCGCGGCCCAAAGTGAGGCTGAGCAACAGGATGAAAAGGCTGGTGATACCGAAGAAGCTGCGTCAGAGCGTCTTGTGCTCACGCCCGCTTTGCGCGTGTCCGAAACCAATGAACACGTGGATGATGACACTGAGGCTGAGGCCCAAATAGACGACGGGCCTTCTTACGAGGCCGAAGACGCTGTTCATACGGAAATAGCCGAAGAGGAAGAGGTCGAGGCCGTTGATTGGGGTGCCGCAGATTCTGATGCCCATGAAGACGAGGCCGGCGAAACGATTGATGATGTTACGCCAGACGAGTCCTTCGATCCTGATGAAGGCATTGCATTGTCAGATGCTCAAGCAATGGACTCGCGTTTGGTTCAATGGGAAAGCATGAGTGCTGCTGAGCAAAGTGGCCCCTACGAACCCGACGAGCCTGGCGATAGTGATTATGCGGGAACCGAGATCGGTGGGTTGACTTGGGTCGGAGTCGGGGCAGAGCCTGTTGAGCCTGCCCAGGAGAACGCCGAGGTGTCAGACACGACGCCTACGGTAGACGACGCAGATGACAGAATGGAAATGCCGACGTTTTTGCGGGCATCAACATTCACCCCTGCGTCCTCAACTGAGCCGGACGAGGTAGTTGCAGCTGACTTGGAACCTGCCGAGGCCGCCGAGGAGTATGCAATAACGAACGCTGACGCAGAAGATGTCTCTGATACGCTGGAAGCAGAGTTTGTCGATGTGTCAGACCTCCCACCAGCCGGTGCGGAAAGTGAAGCGGAGCACGTGGAGACTGTCGAAACTCAGTTCGCAGCCTTCTCTGATCGTGTCGCGGCTGAAGCCGTCAGCTACGCCGAAGAAGAGATCGAAGGCACGGTTGCTCCTGAGTTGGAAAGCCTTGAAGTCGACGAAACCTTGATGCTGGACGAGGCGATGCTGCGCGATCTGGTGAGTGACATCGTACGGCAGGAATTGCAGGGCGCCTTGGGTGAACGGATTACCCGCAACGTGCGCAAACTTGTGCGCCGGGAAATCCATCGTGCGCTGGTCGCACATGAACTGGAATAGGTTTACTTAAAAGTTCGAGCTGCAAAAAGAAAAGGCGTGCCACTGTGGCACGCCATTTTCATTTAATCAGATCGTTTGTTTCGACCTAGGCGGCTTCGGCCTGTTGTGCCGCGTTGCGACGTTCGCTTTCTTCGCGCGACAGCGCGACAGAGGTACGAACACCTTTGCCTACAAATTCCATCAGACCCGAAACAACACGTTCGTTGGGGTCGATGCCAGCACAGCTCAGCACTTCGCGACCATCGCGCGAGCGTGCCCAGCGGGCGATCTGTTCGGGGCCGTTGCCGTATTTCTTGTCATCGGCAATGGCATCATCAAGCGCGGCCAGGACCACTGCAGCAAACAATTTGCGCGCGCGGTTGCCCTGTTCATTGTTAAAAGCCGTTCCATCAACGAAATCTCGCATCTCGTCGTCCTTGTATTATTGCTCTTGTGTTTTCGGCGTGGCGCCCGTTATGACGCCTATTTAATGATTCGGATAGGGCGTAAATGCATAGCACTTATGCAAAATGCGCATATCATTCTGCATGTGCAGCACGATATTGGCCACCTTGCCACCCGTAAGCCTGCCAGATATAGGGTGTGGCAATCTTATATCAACCTTGCATTCATGGTTTTGTCACATGCCAAAAATCAACGGAAATGAAATCCGTCCAGGCAACGTTCTGGAACACAATGATGGCCTTTGGGCCGCGGTCAAAGTTGACCACGTCAAGCCTGGCAAAGGCGGTGCTTTTGCCCAGGTCGAGATGAAAAACTTGCGCAACGGATCGAAACTGAACGAACGGTTCCGCAGTGCCGATAAGGTCGAGCGTGTGCGTCTGGAACAAAAGGATCAGCAATTCCTCTATGAGGATGGCGGTATGCTGGTCTTCATGGACACCGAGACCTATGAGCAAATCCAGCTGCCTGCGGATCTGCTGGGGGATCGCCGCCCGTTCCTGCAGGATGGTATGACCATCGTGGTCGAGTTCTACGAAGAAGAAGCGTTGAACGCGACGGTCCCGCAGAAAGTGACCTGCAAGATTGTCGAGACGGAGCCAGTGGTCAAAGGTCAGACCGCGGCCAATTCGTTCAAGCCTGCATTGCTGGACAATGGTGTGCGCGTGATGGTGCCGCCTTTTGTCGGGCAAGACGAGGACATCATCGTCAATACCGAGACGATGGAATACTCGGAACGCGCTTAAGGCTTGTTGATTTCGCATTACGGCCCGCCATTTGGTGGGCCGTTTGCTTTTTAGGGAAAGAAGTGGCGTCGGACACGCCCTTCGTGGATTACGATGACAACGTGACCTGTGCGTCGCCGGCCCGCATATCTTCTCCGGCTCGGTCGAGACGCAGATAGGCGATGCCGCAACCCCCTGACTGCGTGAACAATGTGCCAATGGTCCGGCCATCCCGAGTGATCTCGGTGCCAACCGGGGCACTGCCCTCGATCTCGACAGCGACCAATCCCTTGCGCAGCTCTGTCTTGTGTTTCATTCGCGCCGTGACTTCCTGACCGACGTAACAGCCTTTACGGAAATCAACACCGTTCAGTCGTTCGAACCCAGATTCCAGAATATAGCTGTCAGGACCAAGTTCGATCCCGGTTTCGGGGATGCAATGAGCCACGCGCAGGGCATCCCAATCATTGGCGTCTTCTGTCTGGGGCGCATCGCGATACGCGCGCCATCCCAGATCAGGGTGTCGTGGATCGGCAAACCCATCTTCCGGAACCGCCCCTGTGCCGCGATGCACGTGTAGCGATGCCTCTGAGATAGTCACGTCTGCACGCAGCTTGTACATGCCCAGCCGTGTTACCAATCCTGGCGCGATATCAGCCGCGACATCCATCAGGATTCCACCATCACTGCGTGACAAAAAGAAGTCGGCCAAGTATTTGCCCTGTGGCGTAAGGATGGCCGCATAGACCAACCCATTCTGCAGGCCAGCGATGTCATTGGTGATCAACCCTTGCAGAAAGTGCTCGGCGTCAGAGCCGGAAATCTCATAAAGTGCGCGCGCTTGGGTCATCTGGGGTCCTGTTCCTGTCTTATTCTCTCATATAGATAGAATGTACCCAAGCAACAGGGCCGAGGACGAAAAATGCGCGCACCGATCTCTGTGGTGATCCCAACTCTAAACGCCGCTGAGGTGCTGCCCACCTGTCTGGGAACCCTGTATGAGGGCGTTCAAGAGGGGCTGATCCGCGAGTTAATCGTCGTTGATGGTGGCTCAACCGACACGACCGTTGAGATGGCGCGTGAGGCCGGGGCCGTGATCGTTGACAGCAAACCCTCGCGCGGTGGTCAACTCAAAACAGGATGCGCCAAGGCGCAAGGTGACTGGCTGTTGGTGGTGCACGCTGACTCTGCCTTGTCCGAAGGTTGGAGCGAAACCGTGCGGTCGCAAATGTCAGGCGGTCAGGCAGCCTATTTTCAACTGCGGTTCAATGCAGTGGGGGTCATGCCTCGCTGGGTTGCCGGGTGGGCCAATCTGCGTTCGCGTTTATTCAGGTTGCCTTATGGCGATCAGGGATTGCTGATTCCTCGGAAACTCTACGAATCTTTCGGCGGCTATCGCGATATTCCCTTGATGGAAGATGTTGCGCTGATACGCGGCCTCAGGCCGCGCCCAAGTGCAATGTCGGCCAGCATCACGACCAGCGCCGACAAGTACCAGAGTCAGGGTTGGCTCCGGCGTGGCACACGCAATCTGTGGACGCTTGTTCGTTATCTTTTAGGAGCAGATCCGGTAGAGCTTGCGGCATCCTACCGCCGATAATCTTTGCTGGTACGACATGGTGCAATGGCTGGCGCCTCAAAGCCTCAATCCAGCGTGGATGTGTTTCAAATCCGTGGCAGCATTTTCAGCAAACGGCCAACAACCGTGCGTTTGCGTTTCGGGGCTTTGCCAGTCTTGGCCTTGACGGCATTCTTCAGGGCTTTTGCCTCGGCAGTCGCACCATCGCTGGCGAACTGCAATCGATGCAGTTCAGCATAAATTCCATCATTCTGGATCAACTCATCATGGCGACCTTCGTCAACGACTTTACCCTTATCCATGACCACAATTTTATCGGCCTCGCGGACCGTGCTGAGCCGGTGTGCGATCACCAGCGTCGTGCGCCCTTTCGACAGGCGTTCCAATGCGGCTTGTACTACGGTTTCGGATTGCGCGTCCAAAGCGCTGGTGGCCTCGTCCAAGAGCAGGATGGGCTTGTCCCGAAGCAGGGCCCGCGCAATCACGACCCTTTGCCGCTGCCCGCCTGACAGGTTTGTGCCGCGTGGCCCGACCTGGGTATCGAGCCCATCGGGAAGTTTGCCGACGAAATCGGAGACATGCGCGGCATCCAGCACCTCTTTTAGGCGCTTGTCTGACACGTCTTCACGGCCCAAGAGGATGTTCTCGCGCAAAGTGTCGTCGAACAAAAGCGCCTCTTGTGACACCACTGAGAACATGTCTCGCAAGTCGGCCAGAGACAGAGCGTTGACAGGCGTGCCCTCGACCATGGCCTTGCCAGATTGTGGATCCACGAGCCGCGTGAGGACATTGAAGACCGTCGATTTACCTGCTCCGGATGAGCCGACGATGGCCGTCGTCTTCCCGGCTTCTGCTGTAAAGCTGGTGCCACGAAGAACCTTGGCGTCGCCATAGGCCAGCTTGACGTTGTCCAGTCGCACCTCGGGCACGCCCTTGGGGGCGGGCTTGGGATTGGGCGGTGATTTTAGGGTGGGTTCTGCCTCGACAATCTCTTGCAGGCGCTCAATGGCGGATGCGGCGACTTGCCAAACACCGCTGAGCGCACCAAGTCGGCGCAACGGCTCAAAAGCGATGGACAGGGCAGTGAAAAAGCTCATGAACTGACCGACGGTTTTTTCGCCCGTAATGATCTCACCACCGCCAAAAACCAGAACCGCCAGAAAACCAAACCCCGCCATAACATCGACCAGACCTGTGAGCGATGCCGCGCCAATACGCACACGCACTTCGGTGCGAACAAGTCGACGGGCCAACTCTCGGAATTTTGAGGATTGGTAGTCTTCAAGACGGTTCAGTTTGACCGGTACAATGCCGTGAAAAACCTCGTCCAATTGGGTTGAAACACCGGCGCCAATGTCTCGCGCCTCGCGGGCGCGGCGGCGCACAAAGCGCTGGGCGATCAAGGACGGCAATACAAGAACCGGGATGCCGATAAAGGCGATCAGGGTCCACTTCCAATCCACGTTGATGGCCACGGCCAAGAGGGCAATCAGCGCAAAGGTATCGCGCCCGGCACCGGTGATCATCGCTGTCCACATACCGTTGATCGATGCTACGTCCGATTGCACCCGCTGGATCAGATATCCGGGGGGATGTGTCTGGTGATACGCGCTGTCCTGATCCATCAATCTGTCCAGCATGCGAATCCGCAAATCGGCAGCAGATTTTTGCTGGATGTAGGTTAGTGTGACTTTCTGGATCAGCCCCGTCGCACCCCGGATCATAAAGATCGCCAGAATGGTCAGACCAACACCCCATAGCGCCACCGGATCCGCTGCCGTAAAGACGTTGTCGAACATCGGCTGCATCATGTAGCTGACAGCGCCCAGCATTGAGCCTTCGACTGCCATGAAAATGATCGCCAAGAACAAATACCATTTGTATTTGCTCAGGAAATTCCGCCAAAGCCACATGAACAGGTATGAATTGTCATGGCTTGGTTTTGAGGAGTCTTTGCTCACGTTTTCGGGCGCCTTGCCTCTGGGTCCGATCGGGCGGACGGTGTGATCCTAGGGGGCAATCTGGGTGCTGCCAGTGTCGGCCACCTTAAGCCCGAACTTCAGGAAATGTCCAGATCCCTGCAGGTGTTGAAAACGGCGCCGACGCGATTGACGTCGCCGGGATTGCGGCTAGTGTTTGCGCTGTTCTACAGGAGTTTTCCATGTCGCTGTCCCAAGGCCGTTCCTATCTTGCCATTCCGGGCCCTTCGGTCATGCCCGAGGCTGTCTTGCGTGCAATGCATCGCGGCGCGCCGAATATCTACGAAGGCGAGCTGATCGAGATGACAGCTGGCATCATGACCGACCTCAAGCGGGTCGCGGGAACAAGCCATGTGGCGACCATCTACATCGGTAATGGCCATGCCGCGTGGGAAGCGGCCCTTTCTAATGTTGTCGGTTCCGGTGATACGGTTCTTGTTCCGGCAACGGGCGCCTTTGGCATCGGCTGGGGTGAAATGGCTGCGGGCTTAGGCGCCGAGGTTCAAACGCTTGATTTTGGCCGCCAAAGCCCAATGGATCTGGATCAGATCGAAGCGGCACTGCGCGCCGACACAGCGCACCGCATCAAAGCCGTACTTGGCGTACATGTCGACACGTCTACCTCGGCCAAATCAGACATTGCAGGATTGCGGGCCGCGATGGATGCGGCCGGACATCCTGCATTGCTGATGGCGGATTGTATCGCCTCGCTGGGCTGCGATCGCTTCGAGATGGACGCTTGGGGCGTCGACGTTATGGTCGCGGCCTCACAAAAAGGTTTGATGGTGCCTCCGGGTTTGGCCTTGGTGTTCTTCAACGATCGTGCTCGAGCGGTACGTGCCGGGATGCACCGCGTGTCACGGTATTGGGATTGGCAACCGCGCACGGACCCGGCCCTCTACTATCAGCATTTTTGCGGCACAGCACCGACTCACCACCTTTATGGATTGCGCGCCGCGTTGGACATGATCTTTGACGAAGGGCTGGAACACGTCTGGGCGCGTCACGAAACACTTGCCCGCGCAATCTGGGCAGCGGTTGATGCCTGGGGCCAAGGCGGTCCGATCACGCTCAACATGGCCAACCCCACCCATCGCAGCCACGCCGTCACATCGCTTAGTATCGGCGCACCGCACGGCACAAAGCTGCGTCGCTGGACACAGGATGAGGCCGGGCTGACGCTGGGCATTGGATTGGGCATGTCGTCTGACGATGACCCAAAGGCCGACGGATTCTTTCGGTTCGGTCATATGGGGCACGTAAATGCCCATATGGTGCTGGGCATGCTATCAACGGTGCAGGCAGGCATGGTGGCCTGCGACATACCCTTTGGCCCCGGTGCACTGGACGCCGCAGCTGCGGTGATCGCACAGGGTTAGATTTTGACCACGTAGTGCAAATATGCTCTGCACAAAGCACTCAAAGGAGACAGACATGACACCGGAACAACGTCTTGAAGACTTGGGGTTGGTTTTGCCTCCAAAGACGCAATTACCCGAGGGGCTGACGCTGCCCTTTGCCTTCGTGAACGTTGTTGGAAACCGAGTTTTGTTCTCGGGCCATCCAAAGACCGGAGATGATGGTGGGCTTGCAGGGCCGTTTGGAACCGTGGGCGCGGATCTGACGACCGAACAGGCCTACGAAGAAGCGCGCGGTATTGCGCTATCCGTGCTGGCCAATATCAAGGCCGAGATCGGAGAGCTGTCGCGTATCACCAATTGGGTGCGTGTCTTTGGCATGGTCACATCCGCTCCCGGTTACAAAGAACAACATGTGGCAATCAATGGTTTCAGCGATGTGGTGATCGACGTGTTCGGGTCTGAGGTCGGGCGCCATGCACGATCTGCCATTGGTGTGGCTGGTCTGCCGCTGGGGTTCGCGATGGAGATCGAAGGAGAGGTGCTGATCCGAGATTGACCCCTCAATCTTCGTGAACTTGCGTGCGTCGCTCAAGCAGTGTGATGGCGTGGTTCAGAGCAATCGAGATCAGCAAGACGGCGGCCAATCCCCAGATCGCCCAAATCAACGTGAGAATCCACAAAAGGTTCACCAGCCCCATGACAAGTGCGGCATTGGTGTAATTCTCAACCCGACGAACCTGACGTGCCATCGCAATCCCTTTCAAAAGGAAAGATAGCGCGGTGGTCTCAAACCGTCAGTTGAAAGATTTGTGAGCACTTCGTGTTAGCCAAGTTCTGCCAAAACAGCGGGCAGAGCTTGGGCCAAAAGCGCTAGGTTGTCTTCTGGCCCACAGCTGACACGAATGCAGCGGTTCTGAGGCGCGACAAACGGCATGCGCACAAACACACCGCGCGATACCAGCCCATCCAGAACGGATTTTGCAAAAGCTCCGTCGCGCCCACAATCGATGGCCACAAAGTTGGTGGCCGAGGGTAGGGTTCTAAAGCCGTTATCGCGGGCGATCTGGCCAATCCTTGCGCGGGCTTGGCTGACTTTTGAACAAGTTTCAGTCAGCCAACTCTGATCTTCTAGGGCCGCCAGGGCCCCGGCCTGTGCGGCACGGTTCATGCCAAAATGGTTGCGGATTTTTTCAAAGTTGCGGATAAGGTCCGTGGCCCCCATTGCATAGCCTACACGCGCACCGGCCATGCCGTAGGCTTTGGAAAATGTGCGCATACGGATCAGCCGCGGGTCCTCGATGTCGACCTCGACAGCCGTGCCCTCGGGGGCAAATTCGACATAGGCTTCGTCCAGAACCAGCAATGTGCCTTCAGGCAAGTCTTCAAGCGCGGCCATGATGCTGACCCCGGAGACCCAGGTGCCCATCGGATTGTCCGGATTGGCAAAATAGACCAGCTTGGCGTCAACTTCGGCAGCCTTGGCGATCAGGGCGGGCAAGCTTTCGTGATCGTCATTGTAAGGCACTTTGTGCAGCACACCGCCGTAGCCAGCGACATGGTAATTGAAGGTCGGGTATGCCCCTTCTGAGGTTACGACAGCATCACCACTTTCAACCACCAAGCGGGCAAGATACCCCAACAGCCCATCAATGCCTTCGCCAACGACAATGTTGGCAGGATCTACGTTGTGAAACCCCGCCAACGCGTGGCGCAGATCGTAGCTTTCGGGATCGCCATACATCCAGATGCCACTCATGGCGTGCTGCATAGCGGCAATGGCCTTTGGGGATGGGCCAAAGATGTTTTCGTTGGCCCCAAGCCGGGCTTTGAAGGGTGCCCCCATGGCGCGTTCCTGCGCTTCGGGGCCGACAAATGGTACGGTTGCGGGCAAAGTCTGGGTGAGGGCGGTATAGCGTGGTCCTGTCATGACGCAAAACTGACCCAAGGTGCAGCGCGGGGCAAGGGTTGAATTGCCTGCTGCGCGATCCTATTTGAGAATCATTCGCAACTATTGAGGAGGTGCCACGATGGCCAACCTCTCACGCCGCGGTTTTATCGCCGCTACTCTGGCCACGGGCTTTGCCCGGACGATTCCCATGGTCGCCAGCCGTACAGGTGGCCGACGCGTTCTGACGTTGGTCTATGACAAGTCTTTGGGCATGATGCGGGCGGTTGAACGGCTTGTGCCCTGACGTCAGGGTTTACGGGGCCGCGACCTTTGGCGAGACTACAGGTAATCTGAGCCACAGGAGCCTGTCCCATGTCCCGCGTTTCCGTCGAAATTGAGAACCACATTGCCCGTGTCACGCTGACCCGAGCTGACAAGATGAACGCGCTGGATGGCGACATGATCGACGCCATCATTGACGCGGGCGAGTCTTTGATTGGCAATGAAGATGTGCGCGTCGTTGTGTTGCAGGGCGAGGGCAAAGCCTTTTGTGCTGGGCTGGATGTGATGAGTTTTGCTGCCATGGCCGCCAGCGATCCTGAAGAAATCGCAATGCCGCGCACGCACGGCGACAGCAACCGTTTTCAGCAGGTTGCGATGGTCTGGCAAAAGGTTCCGGTTCCGGTGATTGCCGCGCTCAAGGGGGTAGCGTTCGGTGGTGGCTTCCAGTTGGCCATGGGCGCAGATATCCGGATTGCCGCCCCAGACACAAAACTGGCGATCATGGAAATGAAATGGGGGCTGATCCCTGACATGGGTGGGATGGCGCTCTTGCCGTCGCTGGCGCGTTCGGACGTTATTCGCAAGTTGACCTATACCGCGCAGCAGATCACTGCCGAACAGGCAGAAGCCTGGGGCCTGGTGACAGAATTGTCTGATGACCCCGAGGCTGCGGCGATGGAGCTGGCCACCGAGATTGCGGGTAAAAGCCCTTCGGCGATCCGTACCGCAAAACGTCTGATTGGTTATGCCGAAGCCAACGCTGGTGACGTGGCAGCGGTCTTGTTGGAAGAGAGCCGCGAACAGGTTGGCTTGATCGGCAAACCGCATCAGGTGGAAGTGATCGGCGCCAATCTTCAGAAACGCGCGCCGGTGTTTAAATAGGCGAGGCTGTGGGGGCGCTGCCCCTCTGGGCCGTTGGCCCATTCACCCCGGAGTATTTTTTCCAATATGAAGGGGCTTAGCGCAGGAATTTGCGGTAGGCTTCGCGCTCCATTTCATAGCGCAGCTGAAGGTCGGCGATTTTGGCCATCAGGTCTTTGCGCGCTGCTGGATCTGTGCAGTCGCGATACGCGGTGCGGGCGGCGTCTAATTCTTCTTTGAGGGCAAACTCGCGAGGCATGACGCCGGCCTCCGCCATGATCCGATGACCGACAGCAGTGGCCGGGTCTTCCAGCGCGTGGCGTTGGAGCAGGGGCTTGCCCTCACCTTCGAGGTTCGAAAGCACGCCCTCGGCTTCTGCATTTTTGATCTGACGTTCGAGCAGGTTTTTGAGCGCAGCAAACATGTCGCTACTTTAGTCTCAGGTAACGTCCCACAACAACGGTCAAAACGGCTCCGGCTCCAAACACGCCCATGGTCAGGTTCGCCGCCATGTGGGTGCCATCATAAAGTGATGAGCTGATCATGGCCGCGAATGACCCGATGATCATCGTGCCGGCCCCCATGACTGAGGCCGCGAACCCGGGCATTTCCTTAGCCGGTTCCATGGCCGCGGCATAAGATGTGGGCAGGATGATCCCAAAGCAAAGGACATAGAGGCACACAACGCCCCAGAACACTTGAAGGGAGGGGGAAATGGCCACTGTCAGCAGATTGACGGCTGCGGCAACCGCCAGCATCACCATGGCCACAGAGCCCACCTGCCGCAGGGAGATCCGTTTTAGCAATTGCCCCGCCAACAGCGCACCGCCGGTGTTGACCAGCGCCGCCAGAGCAAACAGAGCGCCAAAGGCTTCGGGCTCAACGCCATAGACAGTCTCAGTTATGATCGCGCTCACGGCCATTAGCCCGGCATAGCCGCCGAAGGTCAGCCCTCCAGCAATCATCGGGACCAGAAAGCCGCTGTTGGTGAACAGATAGGCTCCTGCCTTGACCAGAAACCCGAAACTAAAACGTTCCGGGCGTCGCTGCCCGCCGGTTTCGGGGAGGACTTTCAGCGTGTAGGCCAGGAACACAAGGCCGAGAATTGTCAGGCTGACAAAAATTGCGCGCCAAGAAAACAATACCAAGAGGCCCGATCCGAGCACAGGGGCAAACATTGTCCCGATGGTGAGAATGGCGCCAAGCACGGTCATCATCCGCGCGGCTTCATTGCCTTCGGCCACGTCGCGAACCATGGCGCGGGCAATCACAGGGGCGCCGCCCATCAAG
Source organism: uncultured Shimia sp. (assembly GCF_947498095.1). GTDB lineage: Bacteria > Pseudomonadota > Alphaproteobacteria > Rhodobacterales > Rhodobacteraceae > Shimia. The sequence continues at coordinate 64,269 of NZ_CANMJE010000003.1, forward strand.
CCTTGAATAAAACGCGCGGCGATCAGGATTTGAAAAGATGGGGCGAGGGCGCATGCCAGGCTGGCCACGGTAAAACCACTGAGTGACAGGATCAGCGCCCGGCGGCGTCCAAACGCGTCCGAGAACAGGCCCCAGAACAATTGCCCGATCGCGTAGGCGATGAAATAGACCCCGACCAGCATGGCGCCGTAACGGGGATCAACCCCGAAATAGCGCGCCACGACCGCCGTGGTGGGCAGCACGATGTCGACGGACACGGCCGTCAGGGCGGTGATCCCGCCCATAAAGATCACCGTGTCCGTGCGACTGAGCTTGTGCGAGCTCACCCGATTTCTGCCAGCCGTTCAAGCGCGGCTTTCAGTTTGGCTTCTTCTTCTTCGCGGGCTGCAAGGTTGCCACGGGCCTCTTCAACAACGTCTTCAGGGGCTGAGGCCACGAACTTGGCATTGTTCAACCGTCCACGCAGGCCGCCGAGTTCCTTGGCCAGCTTGCCAAGCGTTTTTTCCAACCGGGCTTTTTCTTCACCGACGTCGATGATGTCCGCCAACGGCAGACCAAAGGTGCCGCCCTCAACGGCGACGGTGGCGCAGCCTTTGGGAAATTCAGCGACATCTGTCAGGCTGTCGATACGTGCGAGCTTCAGGATCAATGCCTCGTTGCGCGCCCAGGCGGCTTTGCCGGCTGCGTCCAGTTCAGTGACCAGCATCGGCACTTTCAACCCCGCAGGAACATGCATCTGTTGCCGGGTCGAACGCACGTTCTCGATGACAGAAATCACCCAGTTCATCTCGCGGTCGGCCTCGGGGTTCACCAGATCGCTGCCATAGGTTGGCCAATCACGATGCACCAGCATGCCATCGCGGCTTGCGGTCACGCCCCACAGCTCTTCGGTGACAAACGGCATGATCGGGTGCAACAGGATCAGGCATTGATCCAGCACCCAGCCCATCGTGGCGCGGGTTTCGGCCAACACGGCCGCATCGTCGCTGTTCAACAGCGGTTTGGAGAATTCCACATACCAATCGCAGACCTTGCCCCAGACAAAGGCATAAAGCGCATTGGCAGCATCGTTGAAGCGATAGGCCTCAAGCGCTGCGTCCACCTCTTCGCGCACCTTGGCGGTTTCACCGATGATCCATTGGTTCACTGTGGCAGTCGCGTCGGGGGCGCCTGCCGCAGGTGCGCCGCCCTCGTAAACTTCGTTCATCTCGGCAAAGCGCACGGCGTTCCAGATTTTGGTGCCGAAGTTGCGATAGCCTTTGATGCGTTCCATGTCGAGCTTCAGTACACCGCCCAGAGCGGCCATCGCCGCCGAGGAAAAACGCAGCGCGTCGGCGCCGTATTCGTCAATGATGTCGAGCGGGTCCATGACGTTGCCGGTGGATTTTGACATCTTCTTTCCCTTGGCGTCGCGCACGAGACCATGCAGGTATACTGTGTCGAACGGGATCTGATCTACGACAGCCAGCTGCATCATCATCATCCGCGCAACCCAGAAGAACAGAATGTCCTGCCCAGTCACAAGGTCCGACGTCGGGAAGTATTTCTGCAACTCCGGTGTGTCTTCTGGCCAACCCAGCGTGCCGATGGGCCAGAGACCGGAAGAGAACCACGTGTCGAGCACGTCGGGGTCGCGCCAGACGGGGTAAACCAGTTTGGTCGGATCCTGAGATACTTCGTACGCTGCCAGAGATGCCGCGAATTTCTGCACTGCTTCGTTGCGGTCTGCGACCTCGACCACAGTGGCGTTGTTAAGGGGCGTCGGCAGGCGCGCTTCGTCATCGGCAAAACGGGTTTTCACGTCGTCAAAGGAGGCGGCGCAGTGGTGGGTCTCATCGCCAACAACAAGTTGCTGGTCCGCAAGCAGGCGGCCGATTTCGACCAGATCAAGAACACCGTCGCCTTCGTCGTCATATACGCCGGGCGCCTTAAGGTTCAAACCATACCAAACTGGAATCTGGTGTCCCCACCACAGCTGGCGCGAGATACACCAGGGCTCGATGTTCTCCAGCCAGTGGAAATACACTTTCTCACCGCTCTCGGGCAGGATTTTCACGGTGCCATCACGCACGGCATCCAGTGCCGGGCCCACAATCTTGTCAGCGTCGACAAACCATTGGTCCGTCAGCATCGGTTCAATGACAACCTTGGAACGGTCACCAAAGGGCTGCATCACGGGTTTGTTTTCAACAAATGGTTCCATCACAGAGACGTCTTCGCCGCTTTCCGGATCGGTCTTGGTCACGGCGCGCATCACGGCCAGACCCTCGGAGGTGATCTGCTGTACCACCCGTTCGCGCGCGTCAAAGCGATCCAATCCGCGCAGTTCGTCAGGGATCAGGTTCACGGCGTCGGCTTCGTTCTCAGACAGGATGCGTTCGCCCTTGGCCACGGACATCGCCAATGTGGCAGCGTCGGCATAAGGCTCACCGTCGGCCCGCATGTGGCCTTTGGTGTCCATCAGGCGGTACATCGGGATGCCGCCGCGTTTGGCGACCTGATAGTCGTTGAAGTCATGCGCACCGGTAATCTTCACAGCACCCGAGCCAAAGTCTTTGTCTGGGTATTCGTCGGTAATAATCGGGATCAGGCGGCGATGCTCTTTCGGACCCACGGGGATCTCGCACAGCTTGCCAACGATGGGCGCGTAACGCTCGTCCGAAGGGTGTACTGCCACCGCACCGTCGCCCAGCATGGTTTCGGGGCGGGTGGTGGCGATCGAAATGTAGTCCCGCTCTTCTTCCAGAGTGACGTTGCCATCTTCATCCTTCTCGACATAGGTATAGGTCGCGCCACCTGCGAGCGGGTACTTGAAGTGCCACATGTGGCCGGCGACTTCGATGTTCTCAACCTCGAGATCTGAAATCGCGGTTTCAAAATGCGGGTCCCAGTTCACCAACCGCTTGCCGCGGTAGATGAAGCCCTTGTTGTACATATCGACAAAGACCTTGAGCACGGCGTCGTGGAAGTTGCCGCCTGCCACGTCTTCGGGCGCACCCGGCGCGCCGGACATGGTAAAGGCCTCGCGCGACCAGTCGCAGGAGGCGCCAAGGCGTTTCAGCTGGTTGACGATGGTGCCGCCGGACTCGGCCTTCCATTCCCAGACTTTCTCAAGGAACTTTTCGCGGCCCAACTCGCGGCGCGAGGGCTGCTGGGTTTCGGCCAGTTTGCGTTCCACAACCATTTGCGTGGCAATCCCTGCGTGGTCGGTGCCAGGTTGCCAGAGTGTGTCGAATCCCTGCATCCGCTTCCAGCGCATCAGGATATCCTGCAGCGTGTTGTTGAACGCGTGACCCATGTGCAGAACGCCCGTGACGTTTGGCGGAGGGATCATGATGCAATAGGTGCTGGCACCCGGTTTCGCATTTGCGCCTGCGGTAAAGCAGCCAGCCTTTTCCCAAGCCGCATAAAGCCGGCCTTCGGCCTCGGCTGCATCAAAGGTTTTTTCCATCGCCATCGGTCATGATCCTGCGTTCGTCAACGTGTTTGACGAACCCTCTACCCAATAGAGGCATAAAGGGAAAGGCAGCAGCCGCCTTAATCGCAGGAATTGTTAGTCGGGTACATCGACCTTTGGAGTCATCTCGCGGACCTTTATGGCAAATGAGCGTGACACCGGCAAAGTACGTCCGTCATTCAGATGCACCACGAGCCGGTTGTTTTCACGACTGGTGCCACTAAAGGCACGCGCCGCGATCCAATGCGATCGGTGCACTTGCTGGCCGGGGTAATCGCGCAGTTCTTCCAGTGCATCACCCAGTCTCATATGGATCAGATCGCGTCCTTTTGTTGTGGTGACCTCGACATAGTGATCTTGCGAGGACAGGGACAGCAGGTCGGTCCCCAATTGCGGTGGCAGGCGCTTCATGAAGATCATGTAGCTTGGGACTTTCACCGGCTGGGTGAGCCTTGGACGTACATAGGCGATCATTGTGCCGCCAATCACGAGGCAAACAAAGGCAACATACAAAAAAACATGTGGCTTCAGAAATGGTCCATCTCCGGGCCGGAATACCTCTTCCAAGACGAGAACAACCAATGCGGTTGGCGGGGCTGCGATCATGATCGACAGAGCAAGGCGCAGGATTGGAGATTCGTAGTGCAGTAAACCTTTGCGGCGCATCGTCATGATCGATGCTGAGACAAACACCCACCCAGCGCCAATCGCCAAAGTCCAATAGATCAGCCGCATCCAGAAAGCCAAATCGAACGTCCCGAACGGTCCAAGCGTGGCGAATGTGCCTGTGGCAAGTACATAGGCTGCCGCCTGCTCAGGTAAGTGCCACAGTGGTCGTTGGGTGTTCGTAGATTGCATCGGCTTGTCGTTCACGAAGTGTCGCTCTCGTTTCACGTCACACAACTTGTTCTGTCGCGCTGCGGCTGCGATGGCAAGCGCAAACAGACTTCCAGAAAGGGATCACAGATGGGAATGGGATGGATCATGATGATCGTCGTTGGCGGTCTGGCTAATTGGCTGGTGGGCCGGCTGACCGGTTTGAAACTGCGTAAGGGCTGAGGCGATGGTTTTTTCTATTATCGAAGGTGCGCCGCTCTGGGTTTGGCCGGTTCTGGCCTTTTTGGTTTGGACAGGCCTGCGCGCCACCTCCGAGCGGGTCGTCACAGCATGGCCTCTATATGTGATGCCCTTTATCGGCGTTTTGTCCGTCAATGCTGTCGCCGGACTGCCCCCAGCCTCGGGACTTTGGGCGATTTTCGCAGTGGCCTATCTATTGGGCGGCGTTCTGGGGTTTCGTTATCAGTCCCCTCGGGTCTACGGAAAACACGACGGCCAGGTTCGATTGGCAGGGGAATGGTTGACCTTTGCGGTTCTGATGGCGGTGTTCTGGATGAATTTCGCCGGTGGTGTCGCGCAGGCAATTTCGCCTGATGTTTATGCGTCCGCGGCTTTCACGCTGACCTTTACCGCAATCGCCGGTCTTGCCGCCGGTTCGTTCTGCGGCCGCGCGATTTGCACATGGCGTATTGAGCCGAACAGCAAGAGCATGCCAGCCTAACGCATGTGCCGCCCGCGACCTTCATGGGCGGCACACAGGGATCAATATCAACCGTAGACAGAAGCCTTATTTGTGCCCGCCATAATTACTTTGTTCTGATGCTCGCGTATGCGCTCGTAAAGCGCCAGTGCTTCGGTTGAAAACCACTCGGAGGCGGGCGGGTAATGGGTGAAATTGCCTTTTGTATCTGTCCCCCGCACCGGGATCGCAAAATCACCACCGCCGTGTTCCTGCACGACCTCTGGAGTTAAGTACCGGATGACCGCTGCGATGCGCCGGTCATCTGACACGTTTGGTCCTGATCCATGAACCGTCAAACCGTGATGCAGTGACATTTGACCCGGATGCAGCTCAATCGCGATCCTGTCTTCGGGCGCGATGTCGACGGCAATCTCTTGTCCGCGAGACAAGAGATTGTTGGTATCGTCCCGGTCCTCGTGAGGCAGGATGGCATTCTTGTGGCTCCCGGCAACAAAATCCATGCATCCGGACTCTGGCGTTGCCGGAGACAAAGGCACCCAGGCCGTCAGCAAGCCGTCTATCGCCCCCATACCCCAATAGGTCAGGTCCTGGTGCATCGCGACCTTGGCCGCCGTTCCCGGTTCTTTAACAAAGAACTCCACAGCGTATAGCAGAACGTCCGGTCCCAACACCGTTTCAACCACGTCCAGAATGGCCGGATGAGAGCCGACTTCCCAAGCCAGCGGCATCACGCATTGTGCATTTTGCCGCTTGTAGGTCATCAGCGGGCGCGGCAGGTCTGCTGCCAACCAATCACGCTCCATTTGTTCATAGGCGGTCCGCCATTTCAAAGCCGTCTCAACCGGCACAGCCGGGATTGGGAACAAGAAACCGTCTTGCCAATACTGCGAGATTTGTTTGGTCGAAGGGCGACCTGCTTCCAGAGTAATCGACGGGAGCATACACAAGTCCTTTCGCGTTCGCGTTTGCGTTCGCCAATGACACTAGCGTGGGGATCGAAAAACAAAGCACGGTGAGTGTTGCGGGATAGGCTAAGTTTTTCTTATCCTTGTCGCATGCAAGGTCGAATCCCCTCTCTCAACTGGCTGCGTGTTTTTGAAGCTGCCGCGCGCACGGAAAGCTTTGCGCGTGCCGCGGTGCAGCTCAATATGTCACCCGCTGCAGTCAGTCAGCAGGTCAAAGCGCTGGAGGATCGGTTGGGCGTGCCGCTGTTCCATCGTCGGGCGCAGGCTGTGGTTCTGACCGAGGCGGGGCGCGCTTATCTGCCACCGGTGCAACAGGCACTGTTGACGTTGGAAGGGGCTACCGAGGCCATTTTTGGGCAAAGCCCGTCTCAAGCGCTCTACGTGCAGTCGGTTCTGATTTTTGCACATGGGTTACTCACCCGGGGGATGGCCGAGTTCGAAGCGCTGCATCCGGGCATCTCGGTTCTGTTGTCGACCGGCATCACCGAGCGTGACTTTACTCAAGGCTTCAGCGATCTCAGGATCATTTTCGGAAATCCTCATTATTACGGCGCGGAGAGTGACAAGCTGTTGGAAGAACAGCTGTATCCCGTCGCGCCACCTGACCTTGCGGCGTCCATTTCGCAGGCGACCGATCTTCTGGAACATCCCCTGATTGAAGTGGCGACACATCGGTCTGGCTGGTTTCAGTTGTTGGACGAACTGCGCGTTCCACCCGGCAAGCGCACCATGATTCATGCCGACAGCACTGTAATGTCCATGGCAATGGCGCGTGAGGGGCGTGGGATTGCTCTGGCGCGTGCACCAGCGTCGGACAAAGCGATGCAAGAGGCAGGCTTGGTGCCTTGCCTGCCAGGTGTCTCAGTTGCGGGAACCGAGGCCTATCACCTCGTCTATGACTCGCGTGTGGCGCTAAGGCCGCCAGCGCGCCGGTTTCGCGAGTGGCTATTGGATTGGGTGGCACGCGAGGGATGGGCGGGCGCATAAGCGATACGCCCGCCTCTGAAAGTCTTGGTCAGCGATTTCCTTACAGCATCAACTGATAGCTGGCTGGAACATAGTGATAGCCATCGCCGTGGGTCGCGACATAGCCAACCGCAGGCCAAGGCATATGATAGCCAACAAAAGGAACTTTGTCGGCGGCCAGCATGTCCAGCATCTTCTTACGAGTCATGGCGGCGGCGGATTTGTCCATGTCAAACTTGACCTCCCAATCGGGATGGGCAAGCGACCACACATAGTGGTTGGCAAAATCTGCAGCGATTGCCAGCTGTTGGCCTTCGCTTTCCAGCATATAAGCCATGTGGCCCGGGGTGTGGCCAAAAGCAGCCATCGCGGTGATGCCCGAAGCCACACTGGCGCCATCGTCCAGCATCTCGATCCGTTCCATATTTGGTCGTACTTTGGCTTCAAACGCTTTGTTCTTGCCTTCGGTGCCGCTCCAGAAGTTCATCTCGGCCGAACCGGTCACATGGCGCGCATCGGCGAAAGTGACGCCGCCTTCGCCCGCCAGGCCACCGATGTGGTCCCCGTGCATGTGGGTGATGACAACGGTGTCGATCTGGTCGGGGCTATAGCCTGCCGCCTGCAACGCGCCGGTGATCGCTTCCGGGTTCAGTCCGGTGTCAAACAGCACCAATTCGCTGCCTGTGTTCACCACCGTCGGAGTAAAGAAGAATTGTGCCTTGTCGGTCGGCAGGTTGGCAGCTTGCGAGGCCGTCGCAAACTTTTCGGCACTGACATTCATGCCAAAGATGTTCTGAGGGCCTTCTACGGTGCGAGTGCCGACCAACAGAGTGGTGACTTCGAAATTGCCCAGCTTCATGCGATTGAAGCGGGTGGTGCCGACCCCCATCATCTCGGCCTTGGCTTGCGCAGATGTTGCGGCGGTCAGGGCAATGGGTGTGGCTGCGGCGCCCATCAAAACAGAACGGCGATTGATTAGCGGTGATTTTAGGGTCATGGCGAGTCCTCCAAATTATCGATATTTTGGAAGATAGAGCGAAAATATAGAAATCAAACCGGATAAATAGTTTGTGACAAAAGCTCTGGTCGCAATCTCAGCCGCTGTGCTCGCATGGCTTTTCTGGACAAAGCCACAATTTCATGGAATGGGAGGCCGCAACAGGAGACTCCCATGACCACGACTCGTTTTGCGCCCTCTCCCACGGGCTATATCCATGTTGGCAACCTTCGCACCGCGTTGATGAACTATCTCATCGCGCGCAAGGCAGGTGGCACCTTTATCCTGCGCATCGATGACACCGATCCCGAGCGCTCGAAACAGGAATACGTGGACGCGATCCAGCAGGATCTGGAATGGCTGGGTCTGACATGGGACCGGATCGAGCGTCAGTCGGATCGTCTGGACCGCTACGAACAAGCCGCGCAAGACCTGCGTGACAATGGCCGCTTGTACGAATGCTTTGAGACCCCGACCGAACTGGACCTCAAGCGCAAGAAACAGCTCAACATGGGCAAGCCACCGGTCTATGACCGCGCGGCTCTGGATCTGTCGGATGCTGAGAAAGATTCGTTGCGCGCCGAGCGTGGCAATGGCCACTGGCGTTTCAAACTGGATCAGGAACGCATTGAGTGGACTGATGGTATTCTGGGCGATCTTTCGATTGATGCGGCCTCGGTGTCTGACCCGGTCTTGATCCGGGGTGACGGGCAATTCCTTTATACACCGGCCTCGGTCTGTGATGACATCGACTTTGGTGTTACTCATGTGGTGCGCGGCTCGGACCACGTCACCAACACCGCGACACAGATTCAAATCATCAAGGCGCTGGGCGGCACGGTCCCCAGCTTTGCGCATCACTCGTTGTTGACCGGTCCCCAGGGCGAGGCGCTGTCAAAGCGTCTCGGCACGCTGTCCTTACGTGATCTGCGCGAGGCCGGTGTTGAGCCGATGGCCCTTGTCAGCCTAATGGCGCGTCTTGGGTCTTCTGATCCTGTGGAACTGCGCGGCGCGATGGATGAAGTTGTAGAAGGCTTTGACATTGGCCATTTCGGCTCTGCCCCGACCAAGTTCGATGAGCAGGATCTTTATCCGTTGACTGCCCGCGTGCTGCACGAACTGCCCCTGGCGGATGTGGCAGCGGATGTGGCCGCTGCTGGCGTACCAACCGAACTGGCCGAGCAATTCTGGAACGTCACGCGCGAAAATATTGTCACCCGCAAAGATCTTGCGACGTGGTGGGATCTCTTTACCAACGGCGCCGAGCCGGTGATTGATGACGAAGACAAAGCGTTCGTGGCCGAGGCTATGGCGCTTTTGCCCGAAGGTCCCTTTGATGGCGACACGTGGGGTGCTTGGACCAAAGCCGTCAAAGAGGCCACAGGCCGCAAAGGGCGTGGATTGTTCATGCCATTGCGCAAAGCGCTGACCGGGCAAAGCCACGGGCCAGACATGTCCGCCGTGCTGCCGCTGTTGCAGGTTATCAAGGCGCGCGGCTGATCCCGCTCCAAACTAACAAAAGCCTTTGCGAGAGATTGTAGGGGTTTTTGTGCCTGTGCAGCCTCGGACAGCCGCGGCACGGGAAAGTTGACGATTGATCCGCCGGGTAATTTCCTCCACCCTGACAGAGCGAACAGGAGGAAAGATATGGCGACTTATCGTTGTGGAGCATGTGGCATGGGCGTGAATGCGACCTGTGCTGATTGCAATGAAGCACTTGTGAACGACACACTGATCAAGGATGACGGCACCGAGGTGCAGATTTCGCGTTGCCCCAAGTGCGAGGGCAAGATCAAATCACCCATGTGCTGTGGGCAGGATATGGTCTGCCCAACCTGACGTCGGCCTTCTCGCGTTAGGGTTTGGCGGCGACGACATCCTCAACCTTGCGCACGTGTGGGAAATCGCCGTCCGCAACATAGGCTTCTTCCTCTGGCGTGCTTGGGCGCCCAAGTACGGCGTTGCGGTGGGGATGACGACCAAACCGCGCCAACACCCCGCAAACCCGCTCGTGCTGGTTGGTAAACCCGTCCGCCATTGGCGCCAGACAGTCTGGCATCTTGGCCACGATCCTGTCGATCACTGGCGGCAGTTTTTGCATGCGCTCAAGATGATCCGGCCCTTCGCAATGGCCAATGGCAATCACAAAAAAGCCCATCTCCCACGGCTCAAGTGCATCTATATGGCCGTTCTCAATTCCTGCCATCGCCAATCTGGCGGCCTTGATGTCTTGCGCAAAAGCTGCGGGTGTGTCGCGCCACAGGGATCGCGGAAACTGATCCAGTGCGATCAACAGGGCCAGTCGGCCACGCGGGGTCTCTGCCCAATGATCCAACTGTCCCCGAGCCGCTGCCAACGTCAGGTCTGCGAAATCTGAGATAATGCGCGCGTCCATACCGCCCTGCATGCGTTCGTCCCAGAATGCGCCGTGCGCTTCTGCGTCATATTGGTGCCCCGTGTCGGGAAACCAGAACTCTAAAACACTCTCGGGCGTGTGGTCTGTCGTGGCCATGAACCGTCCTTTCGCGCGTCGGGTTTAGGTGTCAGGTTACGCGCCAAGGCGGAATTGCCCAAACCAATTCGCATGGCACGACGTGGACCAGATTAATCAGGATCTCCCGTCCATGCGTTGAGATCGCCATTCGGCCAGTCCATCGGCACGACGCCGAGGGCTTTGAGATTGTCATCGACAAGTCGCGTCTCATCTCCGCTTAAGATTTGGTGACGCGGATAGATCGGGCGGGCGCGATCATTCAACACCGGCGCCGACCAGCCAACGGTGGTTTCAAAGAAATGTGCGACGCCGGGTTCTCCGAACTCGCTCAGATACCCTTGGACGACCACATCAATATAGCTCAGCAACAGCGGATGCTCGACCGAAGGGATCCCGTGCTTTCCATGCGGCACCGTATAGACTGCAACGTTGATCTCATCGTCTTTGGTGTGACGGACATGATCGGAGACAGCGGCGCGGTCATAGGCGCGTTCGCGATAATCCAAGGCGGTCCAATCGTCGTTCGGGACGTGGGCAATCAATCCGTCGATCTGGGAGCTTGGGTCCGGAATGACTGTCAAATAGGCCACGGGCCGCAGGTTTGTATGCCGCCAGATTCGCCGCCAGCCGCGAAGCTGCGCGGGATGTGCATCTTCGAAATCATGCGTATTTCGGTTCACAAGGCTGCCGTAGCCAAAGAAATAGGGTCGTTTCATGGGCAGACCATGCCTTGCCCTTGATCCATGTCAATTGGAAAGATGTATTTAGGATGCATAGTGGCCAGATCGTTTTTTGTGATCATCGGAGTTTCTGTGCGTATTACTAAGAGAACCAATATCGCGATCCGCGTACTGATGTTCTGCGCTGCGCATCGTGATCGACTGGTGACCAAATCGGAAATCTCTGAGGTGTGCAAGGCTTCGGAAAATCACCTGGCACAGGTCATCAACCAGTTGGGCCAGATGGGCGTCATCAACACGCAACGCGGCCGCAACGGTGGCCTAAAGCTGGCGGATGAGCCGGACAAGATTGAGATCGGGAAGATCTTTCGCGTGATGGAAGCGCCGGTGCCTGTCGCCGAGTGTTTTGCCGATGCGGACAGCACCTGCCCGCTGGTCGAGGCTTGCAGGCTGCGCGATGCATTGCATGAGGCGGTTGAGGCTTTTTACAAGCGTTTGGATGGGGTTACGTTGGATTTTCTGACATGTGACAATCCCGTTTTGATGAACATTCTGGCACCCGAACCCTGCGACGTGCCTTAGGCTCTTGCCAGCCTGAATTCGGGACACTACGGTATACGCCAAGCGAGTCGGGAGAACCGGAGTGATCCGGTGCCGAAGGAGCAACCGCCCCGGAAACTCTCAGGCCTCAAGGACCGACTTGCTAAAACGAGAACTCTGGAGAGAGGCGCGTATGCGTCCGCCGAAGGGATAACGATCTCAGGCGAAAGGACAGAGGGGGCATCGCCCGCGCGAGCAAAATCGCGCGACAGAGTGATGCCGGATGCTTTCCACGATCAAAGCGCTCCGGACAGGAAGGAGCGAAATTATGGGTGAGCTGTTACGCACGCCACTGTTCGATCTACACGCCGAGCTTGGTGCCAAGATGGTGCCTTTTGCGGGCTATAAAATGCCAGTACAATATCCCCTTGGTGTGATGAAAGAGCATCTGCACACCCGTGCCGGGGCCGGGTTGTTCGATGTCAGTCACATGGGACAAGTCATCCTTCGTGGCGACAGCTACGCGGCGGTGGCAGCGGCTTTTGAAACGCTGGTGCCGATGGATGTGCTGGGCCTGGACGAAGGCCGACAGCGCTACGGTCTTTTCACCAATGACGCCGGGGGCATCGACGATGACCTGATGTTTGCCAATCGGGGTGATCACCTGTTCGTCGTGGTTAACGCCGCCTGCAAAGAGGGCGACATTGTCCGCATGAAAGCTGTACTGGAACCGAACGTTACCGTCGAAGTGATCGAGGATCGCGCGCTGATCGCACTGCAGGGCCCGGCTGCCGAAACAGCATTGGCCCGGCTTAATCCGTCGGTTGCCGAGATGTCCTTTATGGATGTTGCAACGGTCGACCTGAATGGCTCCGAGTGCTGGGTGTCTCGCTCCGGGTACACCGGAGAAGACGGATATGAAATCTCGGTGCCTGCCACTGAGGCCGAGGCTCTGGCCCGTGCGCTGTTGGTGATGGAAGAGGTCGAGGGCATTGGCCTTGGGGCCCGCGATAGCTTGCGGCTCGAAGGTGGTCTTTGCCTTTATGGTAATGACATCGACACCTCGACATCGCCAATCGAAGCTGCACTGACCTGGGCCATCCAAAAGGTGCGTCGTCCCGGTGGGGATCGCGCTGGCGGGTTTCCCGGTGCCTCGCGCATATTCGGGGATTTCGCCGAAGGCGTTGCCCGCAAACGCGTCGGCCTCGCGCCGCAAGGACGCGCTCCGATGCGGGCGGGAACGCCCCTTTTTGCCGCCGAAGAAGGTGGCGACCCCATAGGCGAAGTGACCTCGGGCGGGTTCGGACCCACCTTGGGTGGACCTGTGGCTATGGGATATGTCGGCAGCAGCCAGGCGGCTGTCGGAACAGAAGTATTCGGTGAGGTGCGCGGCAAACGTTTGCCAGTTACGGTGGCAAAGATGCCGCTGGTACCCTCCAATTTCAAACGCTGATCAATCTGGGAGAAGAAGCATATGAAATTCACAGAAGAACATGAATGGCTGCGCGTCGAAGACGACGTCGTGGTGGTTGGCATTACGGCCCACGCGTCCGAGCAGTTGGGCGATGTAGTGTTTATCGAACTGCCCGAGGCCGGCACTGAAGTCACCAAAGACGAAGAAGTTTGCGTGATTGAATCGGTCAAGGCCGCTTCGGATATTCTGGCGCCAATTGATGGCGAAATCACCGAGGTCAACGAAGCGCTTGTTGATGAGCCGGGCAAGGTCAACGAAGACCCAACCGGGGACGCTTGGTTCTTCAAGATCAAAGCCGCGGATCCATCCCAGATGGACGATTACATGGACGAAGCCGCTTACAACGATTTTATCGGCTGACGTGTGGCGGGGCCGCTGGTCCCGCATTTTTTGAAGACTTGGGCAGTGACCAGCCCGGATGGTGCGCACGCCTAGGCGCATCGCAGGACCTTTGTTGGAGGATGACATGCCATTCAAACCGACCGAATACCTTCCGTACGATTTTGCCAACCGCCGCCATATTGGGCCGTCTCCCGAAGAGATGGAGGGTATGCTTGACGTAGTCGGGGCGCCCGACCTCGATGCACTAATCGAGGACACTGTGCCAGAGAGTATCCGCCAGGCCGAGGCACTGGATTTTGGCAAACCAATGTCCGAACGCGAATTGCTGCACTACATGCGGGTGACAGGGGCCAAGAATAAGGTTCTGACCAGCCTGATCGGGCAGGGGTATCACGGCACGGTGACGCCGCCTGCGATCCAGCGCAACATCATGGAAAACCCGGCGTGGTACACGGCCTATACCCCTTACCAGCCTGAGATTTCACAAGGCCGGCTCGAGGCGTTGTTGAACTTTCAGACGATGATTTCGGACCTGACCGGACTGGAAATTGCCAACGCTTCGTTGCTGGATGAATCCACGGCCTGCGCCGAAGCCATGACCATGGCCGAGCGCGTGTCCAAGTCCAAATCCAAGGCGTTCTTTGTCGACCGCGATTGCCACCCGCAAAACATCGAGGTGATCCAGACTCGCGCAAAGCCTTTGGGGATTGAGGTGATTGTCGGTAACCCAGACAAGATGGACGCCAGCGCGGTTTTTGGCGCGTTGTTCCAATACCCCGGAACCTACGGTCACGTACGGGACTATACCGATCACATTGCGGCGCTACATGAGCACAAGGCGATTGGCATTGTCTCGGCAGACCCCTTGTCGCTGACCTTGCTGAAAGAACCCGGCGCCATGGGCGCGGACATCGCCGTAGGCAGCACGCAACGCTTTGGTGTGCCGATCGGTTATGGTGGTCCACATGCGGCCTATATGGCGACCAAGGACGCCTATAAACGCAATATGCCGGGCCGGATTGTCGGTGTGTCGATCGACGCGCGTGGCAACAAGGCCTACCGCCTGTCACTTCAGACCCGTGAACAGCATATTCGCCGCGAGAAGGCCACGTCGAACGTCTGCACGGCGCAAGCTTTGCTGGCGGTTATGGCGTCGATGTATGCGGTGTTCCACGGTCCCAAAGGGCTTAAGGCCATCGCGCAACGCATCCATCGCAAGACGGTCCGGCTGGCAAACGGGCTTGAAGCCAACGGCTTCAAAGTCGACCCGAAAGTGTTCTTTGACACGATCACCGTTGATGTTGGCCCGTTGCAGGAAGCCGTGATCAAATCTGCGGTGGACGAGGGGATCAACCTGCGCCGCGTCGGCGAGCGCCGCGTAGGCATCACCCTGGACGAGGCCACTCGCCCGCGCATCATCGAAAAGGTCTGGCGTGCCTTTGGCATCACGCGTCTGGATGATGATTTCAGCCCCGAGTACCGCGTTCCCGAGGGCATGCATCGCAAGACCGAGTATCTGACACACCCGATCTTTCACATGAACCGCGCCGAGACTGAGATGATGCGGTACATGCGTCGCTTGTCAGACCGCGACCTTGCGCTGGATCGTGCCATGATCCCGCTTGGGTCTTGCACAATGAAGCTGAACTCAGCCGCCGAGATGATGCCGCTCAGCAGTCGGGATTTCTCGCGCCTGCACCCGTTCTGTCCGGTGGATCAGGCCGAAGGCTATCACATCATGCTGCGCGATCTTTCCGCCAAGCTGTGTGACATCACCGGCTATGATGACTTCTCGATGCAGCCCAACTCGGGTGCGCAAGGTGAATACGCCGGGCTGTTGACGATTGCCGATTACCACGCAGCACGTGGTGACACGCATCGCAATGTCTGCCTGATTCCGATGAGCGCACACGGCACCAACCCGGCGTCGGCCCACATGGTCGGTTGGAAGGTTGTGCCGGTGAAGTCAGCTGAGAACGGCGATATTGATCTCGAAGACTTCCGTGACAAGGCTGCGCAGCACGCCGACAACCTTGCGGGCTGCATGATCACCTATCCGTCGACCCATGGTGTGTTCGAGGAAACCGTGATCGAGGTCTGCAAGATCACCCACGACCACGGCGGGCAGGTCTATATCGACGGTGCCAACATGAACGCAATGGTGGGCCTGTCGCGTCCCGGTGATCTGGGCGGCGACGTCAGTCACCTGAACCTGCACAAAACCTTTGCCATTCCACATGGTGGCGGCGGCCCCGGCATGGGTCCCATCGGGGTCAAGGCACATCTCGTGCCACACCTGCCGGAAAAAGCGGGCGCTGTCAGTGCCGCACCTTACGGGTCGGCGTCAATCCTGACGATCAGCTGGGCTTACATCTTGCTGATGGGCGGTGAGGGTCTGACCCAGGCGACCCGTGTTGCCATTTTGAATGCCAACTACATCGCCAAGCGGCTCGAGGGCGCCTATGACGTGCTTTACAAGGGCCCAACCGGGCGCGTTGCACATGAGTGCATCATCGACACCCGCCCCTATGATGAAAGCGCAGGGGTCACAGTGGACGATATTGCCAAGCGTTTGATGGATGCGGGTTTCCATGCGCCCACGATGAGCTGGCCCGTGGCAGGCACCCTGATGATTGAGCCGACCGAGTCTGAAACCAAGGCCGAGCTGGACCGTTTCTGTGATGCGATGCTGGCAATCCGCGAGGAAATCCGCGAGATCGAAGAAGGGCGAATGGATGCGGAAAACAACCCATTGAAAAACGCGCCTCACACGACGCAGGATCTGGTTGGTGAGTGGGATCGTCCCTATAGCCGCGAACAGGGTTGTTTCCCTCCGGGCGCCTTCCGAGTCGACAAGTACTGGCCTCCGGTCAACCGCGTCGACAACGCATGGGGGGATCGGAACCTCGTTTGTATCTGCCCACCGATGGAAGATTACGTCGAAGACTAATCAAGAAAGGCCTCGCATCCGCGGGGCCTTTTTTCCGAGATGGGCGGCGTGGCGGCATTGTGCTTGATTGACAGCCGAAAGGCGCAAATCTAGGGTCTCGCGACACGATCCGAGAGGCACATATGTCCAACCCAGTGGCTTCCCCCAAGATTTTTGGGATCGGCTTTCAGAAAACCGCAACCACGACCCTCTGCACGGCCTTCAGGCTCCTTGGGTATAAGATGGAGGGCGGGAGCAAGCACTTGATCCCGTCTTTGCGGCGCGGTGATTTGGCACCAACCTTTGAAGTGGCTGATCGCAATGAGGCGTTTGATGACAATCCTTGGCCATTGATATACCCCGAGTTGGACGCAAGGTATCCGGGCAGTAAGTTTATCCTGACAGTGCGAGATGAAAAAGAATGGCTGCAAAGCGTGGTCAACCACCTCGGGTTTGGCCCGGACCCGATGCAGAAACTTGTCTACGGTGTTGGGTTTCCGGTTGGGTTCGAGGATGTGTTTATCGAGCGCTATCGCCGCCACAATCGCGAGGTTCAGGCCTATTTTGCAGATCGCCCAAAGGATCTTTTGGTGGTGGATTTCTGCGCGGGTGCGGGCTGGGAAGAGCTGTGCACCTTTCTGCAACGGGACATCCCCGATGAACCGTTCCCGCATTCCTTTAAGGGGACTTATACGCCCTCCAAATCCCGTTCACGGCGGGTTGTCAGCAAGGTCATTCACGGGCTGCGACGTGTTGTCGGTCGGGATGGCACCGTCACCTGGCAAGCCTGAAGCGTCTGCCAGCACATACTGCCCGGCACGCTGTTTTCTATTTTCCGATTTCGTTCAGCGCTGTCAGCAGCCGCGCGATCTCTTGCTCGGTGTTGTAGTGACATAGCGAGATGCGGATGCAGTCGCTAAGCCCCAGCGGGTCCAGCACGTTGCCACTATAGTGATCGGCCTTGCGGGTGTGGGTGCGAATGCCTTGGTCGTTCAGCATTGTCACCACATCGGGTGATGCCATGTCCTGAACAACGATCGACACCAGCCCTTCGCGGGCGGGGTTATCGGCGCCCGCAAGGATCGTGACGTGATCCATATTGCGCAAGCCAGGCAGGTTGCCGATGCCGTTGATCATGGCGTCCGTCAGATGGGTCTCATAGGCATGAATGGCGCGGCCTGCAGCCTCGATCCGGGCGCGTGGATCAGTTTCGTCCGAGACCTCGCCACCGAGCCAGTCAAAATAGGCGACCACGTCAGAGACTGTGGCATAGGCGCCGGTATCGCGGGTGCCAAACTCCCACCCGTCCGCAGGTGCATCGATCAGCTTGTCATGTGGCAAAAGGCTCAGCCGATCTGAAATCCACGCAATGCCATATCCGTGGCGCGAGAACATTTTGTAAGGCGAGATTGCGTAGCCATCGACGTTGTAGGCATCAAGATCCATTTGCCCGTGCGCGGCATGTTGAATGCCATCGACGATGATCAAACAGTCTGGTGCCACCGCGCGGATTGCCTTGGAAATCGCCGCGACATCCATGCCCATGCCGGTCACAGGTGACGCATGCAGGATGGTCGCCACGCGCACGTCCGGCGTCATGTGGCGCGCGTAGTGTTCTGCTGTGACCATGCCTGTGGCGTCGTCGTGCGGGACATTCACATACTCCAGCCCTGCAATGTCTGCCCAGCGTCGCGCGGCGCTGCGGCTGGCGGGGTGTTCGATGGACGACCCGATTACCTTTGAGCCCTTGGGTACATTGACACAGGCCGTGCGGATCAGGCGAAACAGCAGTTCGGTGCCACTTTCGCCTGCAAAAAACTGACCTGAAGACGCGTTCATTAGTACAGCCAGGTCCGCTTTGGCAGCATTGATCGTGGCCACCAAAGCATGGGCCGCAGGGTTGTCACGACCCTGATTATCCGGGATCGCGGCATATTTCGCAGAGGTTTCAACCGCCGACTTCAACGTGAGCGCACCGCCAGCATTCTCAAAAAAGATGCGCGGACCCTGAAACGGGCAGCTGTCAACATGAGCAAACCGGTCGCGGATGACGGCGATCAGGGCGGGGTTGTCTTGGATCATCGAAAAGTCCTGTCAGTGTTCAGAGCGTTTGGCTTTGACGTATGGCCATCTCGGGCAAAACCATCACCTCTGTCAACGACGATCCCACGTGGGGCATCAAGGGGCGACTGGCGAACCAAGGCGGATGACCAACAATGATGGGGTATAGGTGGCAGTGGACGCAATGGTAGACTAACAGGTGTCAACCGAAATCTCCAATTTACAAAGAATTTGGATGTTGTCTTAGAAGCTCCGTTCAAGCATGCAGGGTGGACTTCTAGCTTCAGGTCACGGCAAAACGCGACACTTTCTAGTATTTCAAAACGAAGCCCGAGTTCATTAAGCTGGTAGTGAAGATGTATGTACGTTTCCCGCTTTGGCTGCGAGATTTCGAAGATCTGCTGCATGAACGTGTCATCGATATCTGCCATGATCCAGTCCGATTTTTGTGGAATAGATTTGGTCCGCTTTTTCTTCAGAAATCTGAAAAGGACGGGTTCAGTGATCCCGGTTTTGTTCAAACTGACGATGGCGCCTGGGTGAGGATTTGTGTAAATCAGTGGCGTCCAGCCTCACCTGTGGCGTGCAGTCGATCGCGAAGGCGAGGTGCAGGAAAGTTACGTTACGAAACGACGAGGCCGCGCCGCTGCCCCAATATTTAAAAAAATGGATAGAACGGTATGGGCGGCCGGAAATCATCGTGAGCGACAAGTTGCGTTCACATGCCGTGTGATGAAGGTCATCGGAAATGCGGTTAAACGGAAAACAGGGCGCAGACAAAAATCGCGTTGAGGATTCACACCTACCTTTTCGAAAGCGAGCCGTGCACCGCCTTCGTCGTATGCGAAGTATGCGGAAATACGCAATCGTACACGCTATAGACGATAACCACTTTAATTCGGAGCCCAGCATTTAGTCCCGACCAATTTTCAAGCTCAACCGAACGACAACTCTCTCTGAGTGGTGCGATCTCTGAGCGGCAAACAGGGCGGTCTTGCTGGCTTAGTAGAGACT
Organism: uncultured Shimia sp.; assembly: GCF_947498095.1. Taxonomy (GTDB): domain Bacteria; phylum Pseudomonadota; class Alphaproteobacteria; order Rhodobacterales; family Rhodobacteraceae; genus Shimia. Next base: position 83,728 of record NZ_CANMJE010000003.1, read on the forward strand.
GGTAAGAATTAGTCTACCTGCATGCCAAGAAACCAGTTGGAGTCAGATGAGTCACAGTCTTAGGTGGCTCTCACGTCAGCTTAGTCATCAAAATACGCGTTGTGCGTGGTGTAGATTGCCTCAATTGTCGGCGTCAGACGATTGAGATGCGTGCGAAGGACTTGATCAGCCGTCTCCGCATCGCCACCAAACAAGGCCTGCAAAAGCGTTTGATGGTCCTGATACAATACATCCATTGCTTCTTTGCTGGTCAGCGCCAACATACAAAGACGGTCCACCTGGGCTTTGTTTTCGGCGATGATTTCGAAGGCAAACGCCTGCTTGGCTGAAGCGCATAGAAGTTTATGAAACTGATAATCAAGATCGTGAAATCGGCTGGCATCTTCTGATGAAACTGCATCGGCCTGTTCACGCAGGTTTGCTTTCAAATCTACATCCACCGACTTGTCGCGATCATGCGCGGCCCGTCGAACGATCTCCAGCTCAACGGCTGTTCGGACAAAGCGGGCATTGGCAATCAATTCCCGCGAGAATGGTCTTACGACGGTTGCGCGTTGCGGGCGTATCAACAAAAGATTGAGGTTGGAAAGCCGGGTAAAAGCCTCTCGTACTGGTTGCCGGGAATATCCAAAGGATTTCGCGATTTCTGTTTCCGAGATCTTGGTGCCTGGAAGTAGTTCCAGCCGGACGATTCGCTCAAACAATTCGTCGAAGACAACGTCACTGCTCGTTGTGCGATCAAGGTTTCCAAGTGCGACCATCGTTGTTTTCCAATGTTTGTTTGACCGCAGTTTGGCAGAATATGGTTAGGAAATATAGAGGAAATTTGCATACTAGACGACAAAGTATTCGGCTATTCTATGGGTGAAATAGAGAAATTCTGGCTCATGCAAATGTTTTTTAGTTGACTAGTATCCCAGTTTAACTAATCAATATGGCCATGAACGAACTTACGGCATTCGTTCGTGTTGGGAGGATTTAAAGTCACCGTTAGATGGGTTGGCAGGGATCGAGCACGATGGGCCGCAATGTTTCGGACGAGATTTTCGGCCAAAGAGGGCCGGAGGAAAACAAAACTTGAACCAAATCTGGGAGGATAGAATGTTCAATTTTTCACTTAAAACGATGGCCGTGTCGGCGATGCTTCTAAGCGGTGTGTCCATTGCGCAGGCTGATGTAACTTTGCGCGGTGCCAGCATGTTTGATGAAGAGCATGCATTCACCAAGACCCTACGCGAATTCGAACGTCTGGTCGCCGACAACTACGATGGCGACGTAAGCTTTGACTTGCGCCTGAACGGTGAGCTGGGCGTTGAATCCGACTATGTGACCTACCTGAACCAGGGCGTCGCGGTCGATTACACAATCCTCGCACCGTCCAACATGGCGGTTTTCTCAGAATCCATTCCTTTGATGGATATGCCCTTCCTGTTTCGTGACCTTGACCATTGGAACACAGTGCTGTCTTCGAATGCGCTGAAGCCTTTGGAAGATGACTTGCGCGAAGCGGCTGGTATCGTGATTGTAGGCTATCATGGCGGCGGCGTGCGCAATCTGGCCTCGGCCAAGCCCATCACCAACATGGATGAATTGTCCGGTCACCGCATGCGTGTGATGGGGGCTCCAATTCAGGCGCAAACCTTTGCCGCCGTTGGTGCGGCTCCGTCTGCCATCGCCTATAACGAAGTCTATAACGCGATCCAGACTGGCGTCATTGCCGGGTTCGAAAACGAAGCCGCTTCGATCCAGAACCTGAAGTTCTACGAAGTCGCGCCACATATCTCGTTGACACAGCACACAATCACAGTTCGTCCGATCGTGATGTCGGCGAAAATCTTTGACGGTTTGCCAGAAGCCCTGCAGGCGGCCATCATGACGGCCGGTGCCGAAGCCGGCGCCTTTGGTCGCGCGCTGGAAAGCGGTCAGGATGGTGAAAAACTGCAAGCCATGATCGATGCTGGGCAGATTGAAGTGCATGAGTTCGCGGGTCGCGAGAAAATGCTGGAAATGGTTCAGCCGGTGCAGGACGCTTATGCTGCAGAGCTGGGCGCAACCGAACTGCTCAACAACGTTCGCGGAATGTAATCTCCCTGTAGACGGGCGGTGAACTTTCTGATCCGCCCGTCAACACAACGTTTGATGCGCCTCGCGCATCACATAACGACTAAGGGCAGAGCGCATGCTTGGAATTCTTCTTAACCGGTTCTGTATTGGCCTGCGTGTCCTGCTTGGCCTGATGATGGGGCTTCTGGCGATACCGGTCGCAATGCAAGTAGTCTCACGCTACACCGGGTTGATCCCGACATTCCTTTGGACCGAAGAGTTGGCAACATTCTTGTTCGTATGGATTGTCATGATCGGGTCTGTGGTCGCGGTCTGGGACGGTACGCACTTTGATGTTCGCATTACCCCGGATGCCACGACGCCAGCCTTTCGTTTGCTGCAAAGGGGCATTGTCCACGTCGCCATCATGGTGTTCGGAGCGTTGTTTCTGTTCTACGGCATTGAATACGCAGAATTCGGCAGCAAGCAGCGGTCCGTGATGATGCGCGCAAACCTGATGATCACACATATTTCTGTTCCAATCGCTGGCGGGCTTTGGCTGCTGCTTTCAGGCTATCGTTTGTCCCAAGACGTGGCCCAATTCCTTAACCGAGAAAGCCATTCGTCATGATCCTGGATACCGCCACCGCCGCCATGATGCTGATCGCCGGATTTCTGGTTCTGATCTTCATCCGCATTCCGGTTGCCTTTGCGCTGGGCCTTGCGACCGTCCCGGTTGTTCTTCTTGAGCTACGACTGACGCCTTTCATCGTTCTTGACCGGATGTTCCAATCCTACAACTCGTTTATACTTTTGGCCGTGCCATTTTTTCTTCTGGCGGCAAATCTTATGAACTCTGGCAAAGTTACCGACCGTTTGATCGAGCTTGCCCGTGTGCTGACCGGGTGGATGCCGGGCGGCCTTGGCCACGTGAACGTTGCTGTGTCGATGTTGTTCGCCGGTATTTCGGGGTCTTCAACGGCGGATGCAGCAGGTATTGGCAAGATCCTGATCCCGGCCATGCAGAAAGAGGGCTACGACACAAGATTTGCGGTCGCGATTACCGCGTGTTCGTCAGTGATGGGTGTTATCATCCCGCCGTCGATCCTGATGATCGTCTGGGGCGGTGTGATGCAGGTGTCTGTTGGCGCATTGTTCCTGGGCGGCGCGATCCCCGGCCTGTTGATCGGTCTGGCGTTGATGGCGACGGTCTATGGGTTTGCTAAAGCCCGCAACTATCCGGTGACGGCCACCCCGAACTGGGGCGAGTTCTGGGCTGCCTGGAAAGGCGCGGCTCTTGCACTGTTAACACCGGTCTTTGTGATTGGCGGCATTGTGGGTGGCCTGGTTACCCCAACAGAAAGCGCCATTATTGCTGCAGGTTACGCTCTGATCCTTGGGATGTTCGTTTACAAAACAGTGACGCCCAAAGATCTCGGCCACATCCTTTATGACACGGCGCGTTTTGCCGCGATTTCGCTATTTGCCATTGGCACGGCGTCCGCATTTGGCTGGCTTTTGTCTTTCTATAATGCACCACGCCTTATTGTCAGTGTTTTGACCGCTTGGGAGTTTGGGCCCTTTGGCACCGCGCTGTTGATTGCACTGTTGTTTCTGCTGTTTGGCCTGTTTATCGATGCCATCCCGACAATCATCATTCTTGGCACAGTCCTGATGCCCGTGGCACAGGCGGGCGGCGTTGATCCGATTGCCTTTGCGATCATTGGTATCGTCTCTCTGGCGTTCGGATTGGTGACGCCGCCTTATGGATTGTGCCTGTTAATCTCGGCTGCAATTGGGGGGCTGAACGTCGTGCAAGTTCTGCGCGAGGTGATCCTCATTCTTGCGCCAATGCTGGTGCTTCTCATCCTGATGGCAGCATTTCCCGAAATCATTCTGTGGCTCCCAAAAACGGTTATGCCGGGCGCGTTCCGATAAGCGCTGCGTACTAAAAGACGAACGTCAAAGGGCCAGTATGCAATGCAACCCTACGAAAATAGCAAAGCATGCGCTTTGCGGAAGAAAGGATCGATATGAAACTTGCAGGAAAAACAGCCATCGTGACCGGTGGCGGGCGCGACATTGGTCGTGCCGTCGCGGTCAAACTTGCCTCAGAAGGCGCGAATGTCGCGATCAACTATTTCTCAAGTTCAAAGGGCGCGGATGAAGCTGTCGCAGCGATTGAGGCCAACGGCGGCAAGGCGATTGCCGTACAGGGCGACCTCAACAATCAAGCGGATGTTGATTCTTTGGTATCCCGCACGGTTGAGGCATTTGGCGGTGTCGACATTCTGGTCAACAATGCTGGCGGTTTGATCGCTCGCAAAACCATTGCCGATATGTCCGTCGAACACTGGAATGCGGTGATGAGCCTTAATCTGACCAGCACATTCCTAATGACTCAGGCATGTCTGTCCAAGATGACATCCGGCGTGATCGTCAATCTCGCCAGCCAGGCTGGGCGCGACGGTGGTGGACCGGGTGCCGTGGCTTACGCGACCGCCAAAGGCGCCGTGATGACCATGACACGTGGACTGGCGAAAGAAGTGGGTCCCGACATTCGAGTCAACGCTCTGTGCCCCGGTATGATCGATACCGATTTTCACAACATCCACACGCCTGATGCCGGTCGCCGCGGCTTTGAAGCAAATGCGCCGCTGAAACGTCAAGGTCACGTGGATGACGCTGCCAACCTTGTGTTGTTCTTAGCGTGCGAGGACAGCGCCTTTATCACAGGGGCCAACATTGATCTGAACGGTGGCATGCTGTTTTCCTAAAGCGCAGGGGAGGGGCTGCCCGTGTCTAAACTCCCGACTATCTCTGCCGGGGACGGTGTCGCCCGGCCGACGCTGTCAGACTACTCTGACCCTATGGTCGTGGCTTTTTGGTTTCTGGCAAGTAGAGCAATTGGTGCAATGCACTGCCATCCGCATGTACGGACCAACTATGTTGAAGGCGGGCTACAACGCTTTAAACTTGAAGATCACGAGCAAGAGTTCGGTCACGTCGGCAGTTTTGTCATTGCTTCAGGCCACAGTAATGTCTGCAAAGGTATGGAACCCGGTAAAATGAACGACTGTTTCTCACTCCGCCGCGACGAAATTCGGTGACCGGCATGCGGTTTCTGGGAATCGGAGAATGCATGGCAGAATTGGCCCCATCTGAACACTCAGGAGAGTTTCGGCTGGGGTTTGCTGGTGATAGCTTTAACACGACCTGGTATCTTGCGCAGATCGCCAAGGATATCGACATCAGTTATCTGACCGCAGTCGGTGATGATGCGATTTCGCAGGATATGCGAACTTTCATGAAAGACAGCGGAATTTGCGACGGGCATGTACAGGTCGTTGCGGGTCAAACAGTTGGGTTGTACCTCATCCACCTTAACAATGGTGAGCGCAGCTTTTCCTATTGGCGCAGCAGTTCTGCGGCCAAGCAGCTTGCGGCGGACCAGATCGCGCTCGGGCGGGCCGTTGCGGACACGGATCTGATCTATTTTTCGGGAATTACCCTCGCGATACTGGATAAACAGTCACGCGAGGTTCTGTTCGATGCATTACACCGCGCGCGCGCGTCCGGCAAAACGGTTGCCTTTGACACAAACCTGCGGCCGCAGCTTTGGGCAACCCCGCAGGAGATGACCGACACGATCATTAAGGCGGCTGCACACTCTGATATCGTTTTGCCATCGTACGACGACGAAGCTGTATGGTTTGGCGACCGCGACTCAATTGCGACGTTGGATCGCTATGCCGAGATAGGCGTCGACCAGATCGTTGTGAAAAACAGTGCCCAGCCGGTGGTTTTTCAAAAATCCGGGCAACGCGGCGAGGTCGACGTTGAGCCCGTAAGCCAAATTGTCGACACCACGGCCGCCGGTGACAGTTTCAATGCCGGGGTTTTGGCAAGTATTCTAAGACAGGGTGATCTGGAAACGGGAATACGGCACGGATGCCAGCTCGCAGGTCATGTTGTTCGGCACAAAGGCGCGCTCGTCCCAGTTGGCAGTGACATTGGCGCGGACGGGGCTGAGTCATGACCTTCTATGTTCAAGAAGGTACAAACCGATGAAGCAGACTTGGCGCTGGTTTGGCCCTTCTGACGCAATCTCCATTGGAGAAATCAGGCAAACCGGTGCAACGGGCATTGTTTCAGCTTTGCATCATGTGCCAACTGGCGAGGTTTGGTCTGTCGATGCGATCAAAGAGCGGCAACAGCTGATTGAACGGCCTCAAGGGGTGCCGTCTGGTCTGACTTGGGATGTGGTCGAGAGCTTGCCGGTGTCCGAGGTGTTGAAATCGCAGACCGGACCAGTGGGGCAACACCTAGCAAGCTACAAAGAAAGCCTGCGAAACTTGGCCAAATGCGGCATTCACACGGTCTGTTACAACTTCATGCCTGTGCTGGATTGGACCCGTACAGACTTGAGCTATCCACTGCAGCATGGCGGGCATGCGATGCGGTTTGATCTTGTGGATTTTGTCGCGTTCGATTGCTTCATCTTAAGCCGCAGAGGAGCGGAGCAAGACTATTCACCAGAAATTTTGGAAACGGCGAAAGCCCGGTTTTCAGACCTGAATGATGCGGGCCGGCAGGCGTTGTCGAACAACATCGTTGCAGGCCTTCCAGGTGCCAACGACAATTGGTCTCTTGAGGACGTGAGGCAAAATCTCGCCGCCTATGAGGGCATGACGCCCGAGACTCTGCGCTCTAACCTCATTGATTTCTTGTCCGAAGTGGTGCCTTTGGCCGAAGAGCTTGGCATCCGGGTTTGTTGCCATCCCGATGATCCACCCTTTCCATTGCTTGGCCTGCCAAGGGTCATGTCATCACAAGCAAACTATGCCACGGTGCTGGACGCTGTAGATAGCCCGGCAAACGGCGCGACGCTCTGCACCGGATCTCTGGGGGTTGCGATTGGGTTTGATCCGGTGTCCTTCATCACCCAACTTGGCCACAAGGTTCATTTCGTACATCTTCGCAATACGGTGCGAGACGGTTCAAGTGACGGAAATCGCCATGGTTTTGTTGAGGCAGAACACTTGGTTGGGGACACAGATATGGTCGCGACAATTCGTGCCTTGTTGGCCGAGGAACAGCGACGCAGAGAAACCGGACGCACAGATCATGAAATCCCAATGCGCCCAGACCATGGCCACGCTCTTTTGAGCGACCTCGCGGGCACGACACAACCTGGATACCCGCTGATAGGCCGCTTGCGCGGCCTCGCAGAACTTCGCGGCGTCATGCTGGGGTGCAGCTAGTCGATCATAAGGTGCCACACCCTCGGTCGTGGCAGATGTTTGGGACTCAAATCACACCTGGTTGAGACAATGCTCGTGGGTCGTTTGTATCAATTGGCGTTCAACATTCCGAAGAAAGGCCGGAAATGTGACGTAAAGCATCACCGAAAAGAGGTATGCTTCAGGACCGATTTTGAATTGCCGAAAAGCGGAACGTTTTGCCATCAGGGTAAGCTATGAAACAGCCCCGCTCTCCGCAACCGAATTTCTTCTGTCATCACCTTGCCACGAGCCCGCCCGCCTCTGTTTGCACACCTGCTAACGTCTATTTCGGGCAGGGCCGTGCCATTCTGAGAAAACCAAAATGGATCAAACAAAAAGGCCGTCGAAACGCGACGCTTGCTGTTCTAGTTGATTGTGGAGCGTGCCCCGCTGTCAAGCCGAAAACTCAGGAACCCAGTCCTCGCCCCACGCGTCTTGCCACAGCCTTTGATAGGTCACGTTGGATTTTGCACTGCCGCTTTGCCACAGGTCATAATCTGGCGCGGCATAGGCATCAAAAAACGACGTTACGCGGTTGCGCAGGTCGTCAATGATCTGGGAAAGCTCCGGGCGGTCAATCAGATTGACCTTTTCCATTGGATCGTCGGTCAGGTGGTAAAGCTCGTCCTGCATCGGATAGGAGGCCGCACCCTGGAACCGCATGGCAAAAAGCCATTCGTGTGTCCGGATCGCACGGGTTTCTTCCTGCTCGTAAAAGATCGCATCCGCCTCTTCCAGATATTCGCCTCTCAGGGCAGGGCCAAGATCGCGCGCGCTGCTGGCAAGGCTCGGGCGTGCGTCGGGGGAGCCAACCAAGGCGGCCAAGGTCGGAAAAAGATCGATCTGACTGACCAGCGCGTTCGACACGCGGCCACTTGTAACCGGCCCTCCACTCAGGATCAGTGGAATATTGTAGGACGCACGGTGCGCGCTGGCGGGGAAAGCAGCCGCGCCGTGGCCCCATATACCGTTGTGCCCCAGCGAGAATCCGTGATCCGAGGTGTAGATTACGATGGTGTTCTCATCGAGACCCAGCCTTTCGAGCGTCGCAAGTATCCGTCCGACACCATCGTCGATCAGGCTGACCTGAGCAAAATAGTTCCGCAGCGATTCAACATTGTTCGGCAACAAAAGCGGCCCCTTGAATTGCTCACGCACACCACCTTCGGCAACCCGCAGGCCAAACCGTTCCAGAACGTCGCTGGACAGGCCCTCTCTTGGGATCGAGTGCATATCCGCATCGTCGTAAAGATCCGCAAACGCCATGTCTGGGCGTCCTTTGATGGCCGGCCAATGCCCGTAGGGCCCGTTGTAGGGCACGAAGGCAAAAAACGGATCCTCTTCCTCGGCGCGATGTTCCAGATACTCGATCGTCTTGTCGGTAAAGAAGTCGACAGTATGCCCTTCAAAGCGATAGCGCTCTTCCTGATCAATCACATCGTTGCCGTAAAAACTGGTGGTATGCCCGTGCGGAAATGTGACCCAGTGATCAAAGGCCAGTTGCGGTACAAAAGGGACGCCTAGATGAAATTTACCAATCATCGCAGTTGCATACCCGGCCTGCTTGATGACCGTTGGCAGGTTGTTGAACTCACCTATCGCCGACCAGTTTTGCGGCCAATGGTCGATCAGCCGGTCATCCAGCCAGTTGTGAATACCATGTTGGCTGGGCATCAATCCGGTCAACACTGAGGCCCGGCAAGGTGAGCACATCGCGTTCACGCAATAGGCATTCTCAAACCGCACCCCGCGATCTGCCATTTGGTCAAGATGCGGGGTTTGCACCTCGTTATTGCCATAGCAGCCAAGTAAGTCGGCGGGCTGGTTGTCTGACATAAAAAGGATGATGTTTGGGCGCTTCATGGGCAGTCCTCAATTTAGTCTGGCAGGATATCCGAGCGGTTGCTTTCGGCGGCGGCCTTGCGGTCGGAACACGGCCTGCAGCCCCTCCGCCAACGATGACATCGTCAAAAGCCATTGTCCTCATACCTGAGTCCTAACCCGCTTTCATTCCGGCATGCATCCACGATCTCGGCGCTGCACCATGCCTTATATCGACCCGGCGCACCACTTATGTTGCTCTTGCCATATATTGCATTTGCCAATATAGTGATTAACAAGTCAAGGGATTTTGTGGGGGTGAAACGTTGCACGGAGCATTGATACCACCCGAGCAGGTGGATGATTTCATCATCCTGCGGGCGCGGAGATTCACCAGTTCAACCCGGCGTTCTTTGACGCAGGACGTTTTGCAGAAGGAAAATCTGCCCGTTCTCGAATGGCAGTTGTTGTTTTCGATTGCGCGCTTCGGAAGTTGCCACGTTGCCTTTGTCACAAAAAACACCTCGATCGATCCAGCGCATGGCAGCCGCGCTGCAAGCGCGCTGGAGAAAAAGGGGCTGATTTCGCGTTGCGAAGACCCAGAGAACAAGCGCCGCAAACTGATGTCGCTGACCCCACTTGGTGTCGAAACAGTAAAGCGGATTTGGCCAAAAGCCCGACAGGTCACGGCGAGTTTTACTGACCGGTTAAGCCCGGACGAGTTTACTGAACTGAAACGGCTGTTGGATTTGATCAATGGCAGTGCAGGCCCTTTGGCCGTCAAGGTCGATCCGCGCAACCGACAGGATAGTGCACTAATTGAGATGGGAGAAGTTGCCGCTCAGGCTGGATGATCGGGTGCAGCACTTTTTGTCCGAACCCGGCCGTGGAAGGGCGCGTTACTAGAAAACAAAGGTAAAATCAGGGAGGAAACGATGAAACCTATGAAATTGATCGCCGCTGCGGTCGCTACAATGACGATGGTGTCTGGTGCAGTTGCGCAGACCAATCTGACCGCCGAAACGGCAAGCCCGGGTGGTGCCACGCATCTTTCCCTTGCGCATTTGACGGAAGTGGCGGGCACCAGCGGTGTTGCCAACATTCAACTGGCAGATGGTCAGACATTGACCAATTCGATCCAGAACGTTGCTGAAGGCAAAACTGACATCGCCGGAACGCCTTACATTCTGCCTTTCCTGATGAGCAGGGGCGTTGGCCCTTACGGATCTTTAGGCAAGGAAAAGGGCGCAGAGCTTGCGAGTAACCTCCGGGCAATCAACCCCTTTGTCCTCGGGATCTTCTTTCTCTTTGCCTATGACTCCAAAGGCATTGGCGGCTGGGACGACCTGAAAGGCCGCAAGATCTACAATGGTCCGCCCCGTGGTGGTGCTCTGACCAACGCCCGCAGCATGATCCAGATCGTGGCGGGCCTGAAGGATGGTGAAGACTACGAAGGCATGCAGATTAACTGGGGGCAGGGTGCAACGCTGATCAGCAGTGGTGAACCCGACGCCGTTGTGCTTCCGGAACTGTTCCCTAGCCCTCGTCTGACCATCCCCAGCGCGGCTGGCAAAATGACCGGCTGGTCGATGCCAATTGAGGCCTACGAAAGCGAAGCGATGCAGAAGTACATGAAAGCCCCGGGCAGCGCGCCCTGGACCAGCAGTGTTGCAAGCATTCAGGACGTCATGGGTGAGGATTGGTCTTTCGTTTCTGAGGACGACACGTTCCGCGCCTTTGCAACGATTGGTGGCAATGTTGTGAACAAGAATATGGACGATGCACTCGTCTATGATCTGGTGAATGTTTACATCGCGTCACTCAAAGATCTGATGGGCAAGGCGCCTTATGGCGAAACCGTTGGCTACGATTTCCCGATGCAGGGGATGTGTGGCGCGAACCCGATCCAGTACCACCCAGCCGCAGCGCGCGCGTGGCGTGAAGCTGGTTTCGAGATTGATGATTGTGCGGTCGCACAATAACCCAACTCACGTCTGAAAAACATGAGCGTCGCCTGATCTGGCGGCGCTCAATCGGGCAATTTCAAGGATAGACAGAACAGTGGTCGATATAACCAACCAAACCTTGAACAAAGCGCTCTTTCCGAACTGGGCTGTTTACATCCTGTCGCTGGTTTTTGTCGCCATGGGCGTCATTAACAGCACGCCGGTCATTCCCGGCTGGTCCGAGATGTGGCAGGGGTTAACCGGGAACGAAAACTTCAAAGTTCGCAGTTTTTCGACCGAATGGTTCTATCCCATTGTGTTCTTTGTCATGATGCTGGTCGTGGCGCTAAAACACTCCATGTGGCGCGCTTGGCAAGGCACTTCCCGCGCCTGGTTTGGTGCCTTTATGGACATCGCGCTGGTCGTAGCGGCGGCCACCATTTCTTTTACGTATCTTATCGAAATCGACAGTGTCTGTCTGATTGATGCCCTGAACGGGGATCGTGCGCGGATCATGGCCGAAACGCTGCAGGCAGAAATCGAGTTTGCCGAAACGATGGGTTTGCCGGCGCCAGACACCGTGGAAGACCCCAAATGCGTCAACACGACGGGCGTTTGGCTGGTTGCCATCATGGGAGCGTCCATGATGGTGTTCTTGGGATACAACATCAAAGTCTGGGGACTGCCGCTGGTGGCCGTCGCGATTTTGATTGCGCTCTACACCTTTGGAACTGTGTTGGTCTGGTATTTCCACGGGCCCGAAGACATCAACAAATACCTGATGACCAAGCTTGGCGGTGAGCCGCGCTCCTTCCTTGATGGGGTGCCCAACGTGCATGACGCGTTGGTCAATAACGCGTCGGGCATTCTCGGGCGCTTCATGAACGTGATCATGAACATGGTCTTCCCCTATATCATTCTGGGCGCGCTTTTCGGGCAATCCGCCGGGGGCCAGACCCTGATCAAACTGGCGTTCCGCTGGACACGCCATCTGCGCGGCGGACCGGCCCACGCAGCGATTGTCAGCTCGGCCATGTTTGGTACGATTTCCGGTGGACCCGTGGTTAATGTTCTCTCGACCGGAGTTCTCACCATCCCGATGATGATCAAGCGCGGCTTTTCTAAGGTCTTTGCCGGGGGTGTCGAGGCCGCGGCCTCGTCCGGCGGGTCGATCATGCCGCCGGTCATGGGGGTCGCCGCCTTTATTCTCGCCGCAATGACAGGCGTGCCATATCGCGATGTCATCATCGCAGCGGCCTTGCCTGCAGTGGCCTATTTTGCCTGCCTGTTCCTCAGCGCCTCTTTCCAGTCCCGAAAGCAGGGCATCGAAGCCTTTGGTGAACTGACCGAGGATATGCGGATCGACCGCGAAGACGTCTTGCACCTGATGCAGATTTTCCTGCCGATACTCTTGATCCTGATCCTGCTGCTGACCCCAAAAGACATGGTGGGCTGCGGCTTCATGGCCTCGCTTCTGGGCGCCGAGGCAGTATTTCAGAACGACCGCTGCGTTGTCTCGTCAATGCCATGGATCCTGCAGATATTCCAAAATGCGGCGGGTGATGCCGGGGCGACCGGCTGGTGGGCTGCGGCGCTGGTCATGGTCCTCCTGTTCCTTGACAAAGAGTTCCGCGCCAAACCGCGCAAGGTTTTGGATGCGCTTGCCGAGTCCGGGATCACCATTTCAACCTTGTACCTGATGTTGCTGGCGGTGACAGTGATCGACGTCTGCCTGAACTTCACAGGCCTGTCCAAATTCGTGGCCATCGATGTGTTGCGCTTTTTGCTGTCGCTTGATCTGGCCGGAGATGGGTCGGTGCTGTTCCAGTTTATTGCGCTGGCGATCACGATGCTGCTGGCCGTGCTGTTGGGCATGGGGATGCCGGCGGTTCCGGCCTATATCAACGTCGCCCTTTTGATGGGGCCTTTGCTGGCCGGGCTCGGCATTGCCACGTTTACGGCGCATATGTTCATCTTCTACTTCGCCATTGCATCCGCCATTACCCCGCCCGTCGCGCTGGCTGCATTTGCGGCGTCGACCATTACCAAGGCCGAGCCGATGGCGACCGGTTTCAGCGCTGTGCGCTCGGGCATTGTGATGTTCGCAATTCCCTTTGTCTTTGCTTTCTACCCCGAGATCCTGCTGGTTGATCAGGCGTTGGTTGATCCTTCCAGCCCCTCCGGCGCGCCCCTGCCAGGCTATGAGAATGGCGTCCAGTTCAGCGCACTTTTGTGGCTTTTGGCACGCCTTGTTCTGGTGCTCTATCTGGTGGCAAGCGCTTTGGCCACGCACGATGCCCGACCGCTCAGCGCGGCATGGATCGCCATTCGGCTTGCGACCGCAGTGGCCATCCTCATGCGCCCGGAGGTCATCCAGTTTGCCGCACTCGCCTTTGCCGCAGCCTTTCTGGCCTGGCACCATTTTGGCGCTGGTCGGGCCAAACCCGCATAATGGAAGACGCTGATTTCGCATGACCAAACGCCCCAATTTTCTGTTTCTGATTACCGATCAACAACGCGCGGACTGGCTTGGGTGTTATGGACATCCGGTGTTGAAGACGCCTCACATCGATTCCATTGCGGCACGCGGCACACGGTTTGACAACTTTCACACGGCGTCGCCTGTTTGCATGCCGAACCGGGCATCGCTGTTAACGGGGCGGTATCCCAGCCTGCATGGGCTGCGCTATAACGGCTGTGTCTTGCCGGAAAACGCCAACACCTTTGTCGATGTACTGGCGCAATCAGGCTATCACACTGCGGCTATCGGCAAGAGCCACCTGCAACCTTTCACCGCCATGCCGCCAATGGGTAAATCGGTTGAGGACATTGCCGCCTCGCCAGAGGCTTGGAAGACCGACAGGCCTGCGCATTACCAAGAAGAACCTGAACAGTATAAGGGCGATGAACGTTACCAGATCAATACGCCTTATTACGGCTACCAGCACGTTGACATGGTGACCTCTCACGGTGATCGCTGTGGCGGGCACTACCAGCAGTGGTTCCGCGAGGCCGCCTCGGACTGGGAGGCGCTGCATGATCCTGCCAACGAGCTGGCGCACAACTACTCTTGCCCGCAAGCTTACCGCACACCCATCCCCGAGGACCTGTATCCCACCGGGTACATCCGGGATCGCGCCATTGACTACATCACGTCGCGTGCCGATCAGGACGCGCCCTTTTTTGCCTTCGTCAGTTTCCCCGATCCGCACCACCCGTTTAATCCACCGGGGAAATACTGGGACATGTACAGCCCCGACGAATTTGAGATTTCGCTGCCCTTTGACGCGCATAAGAACCCCACGCCCCCTATGAAATGGCTGCATGACCAGTGGAAAGGGGTGGGCGACGGCGAACAGGCGACCCCACAAACGGCTATGATGCTGGATGATCAACAGCTGAAGGAAGCCATGGCGCTTTCTGCGGGCATGATGGCCTTTATCGACGATGCGGTCGGCGACATCCTCGCGGCGCTTGAAGAGAGCGGGCAGATGGAAAACACGGTCATCTGCTACAATGCCGATCACGGAGACTACCTGGGCGATTTCAACATGATTTTGAAAGGTGCCTTGCCGTTCCGCAGCATCACACGTGTGCCCTTTATCTGGTCCGATCCGGATCATCGCGCGGCAACCAGTGCAGATGCGCTATGCTCCACCGTTGATCTGGCTGCGACCATTCTGGATCGCGCCGGGTTGGAACCTTTCAACGGTAATCAGGGGCAAAGCTTTCTGCCCGCCACCCAAGGCGCAGACGGCCCCCGCAGCGAGGCGTTGATCGAATACAATGATGGCGGCAACCGTCTTGGGTTTGAAGAACCTGCCCGGGTTCGCTCGCTGATCACGGCCCGGTGGCGCTATACGATCTACCGCGATCAGACATGGGGCGAGCTATACGATCTGGTCAATGACCCGGAGGAGACAGAAAACCTCTGGGACAGCCCCGACCATCAGCAAGTCCGGGCACAGATGTCGGAGCGGCTGGTTCATCACCTGATTGCACAAATGGATGAAAGCCCACAGTCAGACAGGCTTGCGTGATGCCTGAAGCAGACGAAATCTGGACTGGTGGCACGATCCTGACCATGGATCCCCAAACCTCTCGGGCCGAGGCATTGGCCGTGAAGGCGATGCCAAATGAAATTCGGTTGCGTAGGGCGGGGCTGTTTCATAGTTTGTCCTGATGACAAAACGTTCGCCATTTCGCAATTTCAAAACCATCCCTGAGAATAACTGCCTTGCGGTGATACTTTTTGTCAGATTTCTGCTCTCTTTTCGGAATGTGTAAGATTTTTTGCACAAACGGTGCATTGATGTGAGCCGCAAAACTTTCCGGTTCTGGTGGAACAGATTGCCACATCCTTCGCGGCTGGGCTTCGTGGAAGACGGGGCAGCCGGGTGCGGTGTTACTCGAACTGGCGTGACAGCATCTCTCAGACTGATTCCCTAGCGCTGGCTTTGGACGTCGATGAAGAATCAGATGGGTAGGATTTGAACCCGACCGTGGACCATCTATCTTGCCTGATACCAGAAGGACAACTGGCGGGGTGCTCCGTTTGGCGGTTTCGGAAAGGGAGCCCCACTCTGAATTTGGAGGCTTGCCGCACGGTCAACATCGGCGCTGCCTGAACTGTCGATGACCTCGGCCCAATTGAGGGAACCATATGGGTTTATTTCAAGATAAACACGCGCAAAGCCGGGGGCCTTTACTTAGACTGGACGCGTGCGGTTTAGGTGGACACGCACGCGCCCCGCATAACTGGTTGTTTCAGAATTGCCTGGTCCTCGGGAGTCGGCAACAGGGCCGGATTGAATACCAAACCCACCAACAGAGGTAAGAGACCCTTCTCGTTGGTAGGTTTCCAGGAGGGATTTAATGGTTTGTGATGGGTTCTTCAGATCCACAAAACCGTCTTTCCAGTCCGGAAACAGATGTTGCGGTTCGCTTTCGTAGCCATCCTCCATGGCGTCAGCAGTCGCAACCTCGCTAAGTTCGACAGGCAAGGGCTCCATCGATGCCTGGGCAACCGAGGCAGCGAATCGTGTAACCTGCTCAACTGGCAAAACCGTTTCTAGCAGCGGAGCCACCATATGTTCGACGGTTTCCGCTGGCTCGGCTTCAACCGGGGGAGTGAATTCTTGCGGAGTCACTGGTTCGACGGGCTCTTCGACATCCGTCATTGTTCCCAAAGGCGCAGGCGTGTCGTTTTGTGGCGGAACAGGTTCAGTCTCGTCTGGTTGGGTCGTCGGCTCCGAAAGATCCGGCTCACGCAAAAAAAATCACTTTGAGTGCCCGCAAGTGGAACCGGTTCTACTATTTAAGCTGTGCCTGTATCTGGCGCAAAGGCCTCTTACGGGTTCTCTGAAGCCACAAGCCCCTCGGTTTCAGGCGCATGCGCTGCTTCGGAAGGTGGTACCGATTCAACAGGTTGTTCCTGTTCGGGTTCCGGTTCTACGATGTCTTCAATCGCCTCTGAGATGTCCTCAAACGCATTGCCCACAGCGACGATGTCGCCCGTTGTTTCCGGTGGCGATGCGCGCTCCATGTTCACGGCGAACTTAAGCCCCATCAGATGCACACCAATCGACAGGAGCAGCGCAAACAACGCAAAGAAGAATGAGCGACGGATCACCAGAGCGCCCGGTCGGTTGCCAGTATCACCGAGGACGCGCCCGCCCGCCGGAGGTCACCGGTGATCTCCATAAGACGCGGCGCCGGAACGTCTCAATCCTGCACCAGGCGGGTTGCCACCGCGAGCCCGACAGCTATGCTGACCAGAGCAACCCAGATTCCACGTGCCAGCAGGGACGGGTCCACCGATGCGTCGGCAGATTGCAAATTTTTTGAAAGGCTTCGGTCATGCCTAGGACAGTTCTGAAGAGACCAAGCAACGGGGCCAACTGAGCGACGGTATCCAGTAAGCGAAAGCCGCGTTCCAAACGGGCCAGCGCCAATCCGGCTTCCGCATCCAAACGGTCACATAGAGCTTGTGAATTTGACATTTGAATCGCGGCTTCAATCAAAGGGGCAAGATAGCCGTGGCTGCTGGTAAGACGCGCCTTTGCACCTTCCGCATCAACTGCGTCCCATGCCGCAAGTGCTTCTGAAAGTAACTTGTGCCGCCCAACCCCTGAGGCCGAATACTGCCACAGCTTTTAGATGGTCACAACCACCGTCAGAACCGACATCACTAAAAGAATGGCCACCACTGGCCCGCCCAGGGCTACTACTTCAGTCAAACCATTCATTGTATTTATCCCAGTAGTTTAACGGTAATACGGCTGCTGAGCGTCAGCCCGTCGCTGCAAGTATCACTTTCCGCACCCTTCGAGAAGCATGTGTTTGTCCCGTTGATCAGGACTTGGGAAATTGCTTCACAGGTCATCTTAGGTACATCAAACTGGCGCGCACGAGGACGCTCCAATGGCTACTCTCGGAAATCAAACAGCGACAGGCGCATCACGGCACCCAAAGTGTCAAAAATCACTGTTTCAAACACGGCTTTTTCG
Source organism: uncultured Shimia sp. (assembly GCF_947498095.1). Taxonomy (GTDB): domain Bacteria; phylum Pseudomonadota; class Alphaproteobacteria; order Rhodobacterales; family Rhodobacteraceae; genus Shimia. The sequence continues at coordinate 101,332 of NZ_CANMJE010000003.1, forward strand.
ATGGCATTTTACGTGCCGTTGTTCGCCAAGAAAGTAAACCGGCAGGCATCTTCGACGTCTTGGACCGTGTTGAGCTCGAGTGACAACCGAGGCGGAGCGACTTCTCCGGATTGGGCGGAGGCAACAGTCGGGGCGACCAGAAAAGCGACTGCAAGAAAGCGAAGAATTACGAACATATGTGTTCCATAAAGTAGAACAAGGCGGCCCTTGAGTGGAAGCATTTTTTCACTGCGTATTGGTTGCTTTACTTGAGACGAAATCAGGGCAAAAGAAAGAACCGTGGGTCTTGTCAATTAGATGTGCTTTGAGGCGTGCGGATCAAGGAAGCCGCGTTCACCTTTTGGCACGGTGGCCACATTCAAACGGGAAATGTGACGGGGCATCCTATCTCAAACTTAACGGCAACGAAAGTTTCTATGGAAACTTCCTCCCTCGCCAGAGAACCCAATTTTCAGTTATCCGAGTCCAAATTTCTAAGGGTCAATGGCAATGCTGATCGACAAAAAAAAGCGGCGTTGGTTGACCAACCGGGCAGAGAATTCATAACTGCTATTCCGACGATGAGAACGTGCTATGCTGCGATTCGGCCTGATGTAAAGTCTGCGAGATTTTTCTCCGTTCACGCACCAGTTTCGATCGCTTCAAGCTGAAACGAACCGCCGCTCTCACCGAATAGCATCAGCTTTGCGTGGCATAATCCAAGTTACACTGGCCAAGTGGAAACTGCATCGAATAGGTTTGCCAACAACCAAAAAATGAACTTGTATGGCGCGACATGCATTGCAAAGCTGGTGGAATAAGAGTTTCCGTCTTTTCCTAACTAATGGAGTCCAAAAATAAAGGGTTCTGAATTATTCGAAGGGATGATAGTTTCCCGAAAACAATATTTGGGTTTGGGCCTTACTATTCGAAAAGTGGGTATCTCGTTAACTCGAACCTGGTTTGTGGTTCGAAAACCTGTAAAACTTGTTCAAAAATCCGAATCCATTTGCAATCTGGCATTGTCATGCTTTACTTTTGCCGCCCTCCTTTTCCTTGTTGTGTTTGTCGCGACACCTGCGCAGTCACAATCTCCGACCCGCTCGCAAATTACGCTCTCGGATATTATCGTTGGGGTTGAGCGGTCCCTGCAGCTGGCACCGGTCGCCGTCAACCCGCTCGGGACATTGCCACTATCCAAGGAAAGCACATCAGCGCTCTCCGGGTATGAATTTGCCGTGCAAGGCGGCGCGCTGCCAGAAGGGTTGGCGTTAACGCCCAACGGCGTTCTGTCCGGTCGGCCCAGCCAAACCGGTACCGCGCAATTTGACATCGTCATCAGGTTCCAAGGCAGAACCGTTGAAATCCTGTCCTATACCTTAACCGTTACAAATCTTTCCGACGCTCCCAATTCTGTGAAAGCAGCCGAAGGTGTCGCGATCGGGCTGGGATTGTTTCCCCTTATTGCTGATTTTGACGGTTTCTCTGCCGCTGATGGGGCGACAACGAGGTTTGATCCAACGACTCTGGATGAAGACGGTGGGATCGTCGTCAACACCAAGCTTCCAAACGTCAACGAAGGTGAGTTCTACGAATTCCGAATTGTCCCAATCGAGCCTGCGGACGGCCCGTTTGTATTTACTACGCTGGACAATAATTTGCCGGATGGGCTGGTTCTCAGCCCGGATGGTGTGGTCAGTGGCGCAACCTGTGACGGTCGTTCCAACACCAAGTTTTTTGTTGGGATTGACCGATTGCCCGATCTCTACGGCGAATTTGAGTTTTCCATCAAGATTGACGGAAGCGGAAACCCGAACCAGTGCGATGCCGAAGTGCCGATTATTTTGCCAGCAACTATTCCAGCGGGATTTTATGACCGGTCTTATGAACAGTTTATCGCCATTGAAAACTCGGCTGATACTTTCACTTTCAGCGTCCTTTCTGGTGTATTGCCGGTCGGAGTTACGCTTGTAAATGAATCAGGTCGGGGCAAACTGGCAGGTTTCCCACAAGAAACCGGGTCATTTATCTTTCGCGTAGAGGCGACGTCAACCGGTGGTGAAACCCTTGCCAGAGACTACAATCTGGTCATTATTCCGGTGCAGGGGGGGATTTCGATCTCGCCCGATGCGCTCAGCGAAGGGCAGCTTAACCAATCCTACAGCCAGCAACTGTCGTCTTCGGGTGGCGACGGCGCATATACTTATTCGCTGGAAGATCCAAGCGCGCTTCCGGCTGGCATTTCGTTTTCATCAGATGGCCTGTTTTCCGGCACCCCGACCGAAGCCGGGGCCTTTAGTCTGGTGGCCAACGTCATTGATGGGCAAGGCAACACCGGTACCGCATCCTACACACTGACAATTACGTCCCCGAGTGTCGATCTGTCGATTACGCCGTCGGTTTTGTCTGATGCGGATTACAATGTTGCCTATAGCCAGCAGTTAACGGCGTCGGGCGGGGATGGAGCCTATAGTTTCAGCCTGGGCAGTGGCGTGCTGCCGGCTGGGATCAGCTTGTCCAATGCGGGTTTGCTGTCTGGTCTCGCGCAGGAGGCCGGGACATTTTCGTTCAGTGTGGACGTGGTGGACGGCCAGGGCAACAGCGGCAACCAGCCTTATACGCTGGTGGTCAACTCGGTGAGCGATCTGATCACCATCACCCCGTCGGTATTGGCGCAAGGGACGTTCGGCGTGTTCTATGAACTGACGCTTGGGGCCACGGGCGGCGATGGCAACTATACGCCCAGCCTGACAGGGGCGCTGCCGGCGGGGATGACGTTTGACACCTCGGACGGGACCTTCCGCGGGACACCGACCCAGACGGGAACCTTCCCGGTAACGGTGGATGTGGTCGATGGTCAGGGCAACACCGGCCAAAAGGACTATGAACTGGAGATCGTGGCGATCAGCACGCTGGAGATTACGCCGGCAACGCTGTCAAACGCCACGTACAATACACTCTATAATGCGCAGCTGGCGGCGACGGGCGGGAATGGCAGCTACAGCTTTTCTCTGAGTGCAGGGACCTTGCCCAATGGCGTGACGATGAACGGCAGCGGTTTGATTTCGGGGACCCCGACACAGGCTGGCGACTTTTCCTTTGTTGTGGCGGTTTCGGACACGGCTGGCAACACGGGCGAGCGGTCTTACACGCTGACCGTGGATCGGCTGACGGATCTGGACATTCAGCCAACCAGCCTGACCGAGGGCGTGTTTGGCGTGCTTTACAGCCAACAAGTAACGGCCAGCGGCGGGGACGGGAGTTACGAGTTCTCGGTGACGGCTGGCGTGCTGCCGACCGGGGTCCAGCTGACAGCCGGAGGGCTGATGAGCGGGACGCCGACGCAAACTGGCAATTTCCCGATCACGGTGCAGGTGGTAGATGGCCAGTTGAACACGGGCACGCGAGACTACACGCTGAACATCGCCACGACCAACGGCGTGATCGTAATCACGCCCGACACGCTACCCGAGGGAACTTATAGCAGCGCCTATTCGGTGACTTTGGACGGGACCGGCGGGGCGGCACCTTATGAGTTCTCGCTGGACGTCGGGCCGCTGCCCACGGGGCTGACTCTGGTGTCAGATGGCACGCTGTCGGGAACGCCGACGCAAACCGGATCGTTCCCGATCACGGTGGGCGTGACCGATGCACAAAACAACACCAGTTCCAAGAGCTACACATTGGTTGTGAACACGATTGACACGATCAGCATCACCCCGGCGACCGTTCCGGACGGAACCTTTGGTGTGGCCTACAACCAGCAACTGTCGGCGGCCGGAGGCGAAGGCCCCTATTCCTTTGCCGTCACCCTTGGGGCGTTGCCGAATGGCGTGACACTCGACAGTGACGGCCTGATCTCCGGCACCCCGGTCGAAACCGGCGACTTCCAGTTTGTCGTCACCGCGACAGACGCCCAGAACAACACTGGAATCGCCCTTTACACCCTCACTATTGCGCCAAACACCACGCTCATTTCCATTGCCCCTACGACACTGCCCAACGGCACCTATCGGGTCACCTATGATCAGGATTTGACGGCAAGTGGAGGTATCGGACCCTATGACTTCAGCATCAGCGCCGGAGCCTTGCCCCCCGGGGTTAGTTTGTCCTCAAGTGGAACGTTGCTGGGCTCTCCGCTGGAAAACGGAACCTTTAACTTTACGGTGAGTGTGCAAGACGCACAGCGCAATACGGGAAGCCGGGCCTACGTGCTGGACGTTGACCCCATCACAACTCTTGATCTGGAGCCTCCCTCGCTTGCTGATGGTGTGAATTTGACGCCGTATAGCCAGCAGCTTTTTGCAAATGGTGGCGATGGAACCTATTCTTTTGCTGTGACGAGTGGGGCCCTTCCGGATGGTTTGAACCTGAGTGCCGGAGGTTTGATTTCAGGCACGCCCACCACAAGTGCTGTGTTCCCGAATATCGAAATTACGGTGACCGATACGCAATTGAACACAGGCGTCCAGACCTATTCGATCACGATCGCAGCCAATCCGCAGCAAATTGTCATAGCACCTGCCACTTTGACGGATGCCCAGTATGGATCGTTTTACAGCCAGCCGCTTAGTTCGAGCGGCGGCAATGCGCCTTATTCATACTCGCAGGTTGGAGGTACAATGCCGGCGGGTGTTTCCCTGGTCGGAAGCACAATCTCTGGAGTGCCGACAGAGGCAGGATCATTCTCTTTCCGGATCCGCTCCGAAGACAATGACCCAATCCCGAACTCGGGCGAGATTGTTTACACGCTGACGGTTGCACGGGTGACGGATCTTGTGATTTCACCTGCGACCCTGCCAGAGGGGACATATGCGTCGGCCTATAGCACGCAGTTGACAGCCAGTGGTGGTGACGGCACCTATGGGTTCGCCCTGACAGCTGGCGCGTTGCCTGCGGGGCTTGCGCTGGAGACCAATGGCCTGCTGTCGGGCAACCCCCTTGAAACTGGTACCTTCCCGATCACCGTTACTACGCTTGACTCCGAAGGCAACACCGGCACCCGCGACTATGATCTGGTCATAAATCCCGTCCTTGACTTGATTACCATCACCCCGCCTAGCCTACCGCCCGCGACGTTCGGTGTGTTCTATGAGCTGACGCTGGGGGCCACAGGCGGAGACGGTAACTATACGCCCAGCCTAACGGGGGCGCTGCCGGCGGGGATGACGTTTGACACCTCGGACGGGACCTTCCGCGGGACACCGACCCAGACGGGAACCTTCCCGGTAACGGTGGATGTGGTCGATGGTCAGAACAACACCGGCCAGATTGACTACGTTCTGGAAGTTCTTGCAGTTAGCACGCTGGAAATCGCCCCGGCTACGCTGTCAAACGCCACGTTCAACGCCCCCTATAATGCGCAGCTGACGGCGACGGGCGGGGATGGCAATTATAGTTTCAGCTCCAGCAGCGGCGCCCTTCCGGACGGGATGTCGCTGGGCACGGATGGGCTGCTGACGGGGACACCGACCCAGACTGGCAGTTTCCAGTTCACCGTCGATGTCACGGACTTGCAGAACAACACAGGTCAACGCACCTATACGCTGATTGTCGACATATTGACGAATCTGGGAATTACGCCGGCCACATTGCCGAACGCAACCTATCTGACAGATTACAGCCAGCAATTGCAGGGCACCGGCGGTGTTGCGCCCTATAGTTTTGAGGTGCAGTCAGGCGCACTGCCTGCGGGTCTCACGCTGACGGCAACCGGCCTGATCCGGGGCCGCGCGTCAGTTACAGGCAGATTTGACATGACGGTTGGCGTGACGGATGCGCAGGGCAATACCGGCAGCCAGGCCTATACGCTGGTGGTCGATCCCATCAGCGACCTGATCACCATCACCCCAGAGAGCCTGCCGCCCGCGACGTTCGGTTTGTTTTATGAGCTGACGCTCGGGGCCACGGGCGGCGATGGCAACTATACGCCCAGCCTGACAGGCGCGCTGCCGGCGGGGATGACGTTTGACACCTCGGACGGGACCTTCCGCGGGACACCGACCCAGACGGGAACCTTCCCGGTAACGGTGGATGTGGTCGATGGTCAGAACAACACCGGCCAAAAGAGCTACGTGCTTGAGGTCGTCGCGGTCGACACGCTAGAGATTACGCCGACAACCCTGGGCGATGCGACATTCAATGTGGCCTATGGCCAACAGCTGACAGCGACGGGCGGGAACGGCAGCTATACGTTCTCGGTGCCGACGGGTGTGTCTCCGGAAAGCATCGGACTGCCCGAGGGGATCACTCTGAGCGCCTCCGGCCTGTTGTCCGGCACGCCAACAGAGGCAGGCGACTTTACCTTTGTGGCAAATGTGGTGGATACCGCCGGCAACACCGGGCAGCGCGCTTACACGCTGACGGTTGCACGGGTGACGGATCTTGTGATTTCACCTGCGACCCTGCCAGAGGGGACATATGCGTCGGCCTATAGCACGCAGTTGACAGCCAGTGGTGGTGACGGCACCTATGGGTTCGCCCTGACAGCTGGCGCGTTGCCTGCGGGGCTTGCGCTGGAGACCAATGGCCTGCTGTCGGGCAACCCCCTTGAAACTGGTACCTTCCCGATCACCGTTACTACGCTTGACTCCGAAGGCAACACCGGCACCCGTGACTATGATCTGGTCGTAAACCCCGTCCTTGACTTGATTACCATCACCCCCGCCCAGGTCGAAGACTCGGTTTTTGGGAACACCTACTTTCAACAGTTGACAGCAAACGGAGGCGAGGGACCCTATACGTTTTCCATTGAATCCGGCGCCCTGCCTGATGGGCTGGTGCTATCTTCCGAAGGGGCCATTTCGGGTACACCGCAGCAGGTGGGAACGTTCAGCTTCCGGGTGTTTGTGGTCGATGGCCAGGGCAACACTGGCTCCGGCGACTACGTAACAAACGTGCTGCCCGGTGTTGGGATTATCGAGATAACCCCAAGCACTCTTCCGGCCGGGCTCACGAGCAATCCATATGAAGCTCAGCTGTCGTCGAGCAAAGGCATCGCCCCTTACGTTTATTCGACTGATGCGGGTTCTTTGCCGGACGGGCTGACATTGGAGCCGTCGACAGGTTTGATTTCCGGGGTTCCCCAATTTCCAGGGACGGCCAACTTTTCTGTTAATGTCATTGATAGCCAAGGCAACACGGGCCGGATCAACTATGGCCTTGTCATCGACGAGGGGCGTCCTGATCCCAGCACGGATCCTGAGGTTATCGAGTTGGTTGAAAAGACGTTTTCGGCAACACGTGAAATGATTGACAATCATCGCCAAAGCGCCTTGCGACGGCTGGAAAACCTTAGAACTAAATTTGATTGCAACGCTCTAAAGGAAGAGTGCAACGCGCTCGGGGCATGGCAAATTGGCAGATATGTGTCTTCGGAAACCGGGTCCTTCGCGTCATACGTTTTAGGTGTGGATTACCAAGTCCGAAGTGACCTGATAGTGGGGCTAAGCTTTGGGTACGGACAGGCAAAAGTTGATGTTGGGCGTTTTGGTTCAGGACTCGATGTCAAAGGCAACACGGTCGCTGCCTACTTCACACATACCTTCGGGAATGATGCCTATCTTGAAGGCCTGCTTGGATACGGTGAATTCAAGTATCAGACACAAAGGTACCTGACGAATTCGGGCGGTTACGAACTGGGCCGGCGAGATGGCGATTCAACGTTCATGTCACTGCGCTATACGCAGGCCTATAAATTGGCATCAGAGTCCATTTTGTCAGTGTTTGCCGGATACGACGCCGGGCAAATAAATCTGGACTCCTTTACTGAGTTAAACGGCACCAACCAAAGCCTGACTTTTGGATCAACAAGTCAGTTTTCTCAGGCGTTCAATATAGGTGTCAACTTTGAAAAAACCTGGCACCAAAGCTGGGGACTGTTGAATGGTTGGGTTGAAGCCAAATTTGCCCACGAGGTTATCGGTGGGTTTAGTCAGAGAGTTTTTTACAAGGATACACCAGAGATTCAGTACGTTCTGACAAATGACAGCAGCCAGCGAAACAGACTGACGTTCAGTTTCGGGGTCGAAACAGTTCAGAGAAATAGCACAGCCTCGATTGAGTTATTCGTTTCAAATGTCCTTGAGAGTTCGATCCCAAGCATCGGACTGGCAGCGTCTTACCAATTGGAATTCTGAGTCCTGCCCTTCGGTAGCCCCGCCAATGGAAAATTGCTTGAGGTGGGCAATGTGGCATCCTAGCGTTCGTCAATGGCAAGCACTCCCCATTTCGCATTTCTAAACTGTAACTGTGGCTATAGTCCAAGCGGTGAGGCTGTACGTCAGCTTACTGCTGTCGCGTTGCGATTCAGACAATCTTCTGCATGGCCTCGGCTCCTTGCTGAAGGAAGCGATTTGGCCCATTTTCCGCTTCAGATATCCGCAACAAGCGCGTGAATCTGATGCGATGCCACTTGTACCGACAGTGACACTGTAACGAAGATTTCTCTAGGACCAGCGACGAGCAACACTGTCTTTGGTGTATTGTTGAACACGAAGGCAAGATTATGGAAGACTAAGCCTAAAGCGCCGATACAGGGTCGAGTTACTAAAGTGTCATAGGTTGCGAGAAACGTTACGGCCGACACGCGGTCATTGTTTCCGAAAAACTACCGTCTTGTGGCGCTGCGAGTAAACTCGCCAAGATAAGTGCGTGTTGCTTCAACTGCAATCGGGTAGAGTGCACAGACTTACCAATTATAGGGTGAGCATAAGCCATGAATCACATTTGCCGACTGAAAAGCTTGCAGTCGTTTGACTCCATCCATTGCTCAGCTTTCAGCCACTTTAACCAGGACCGCGGTACTTCAAAGAGAGACCATTTAAGTTGATCCGTACCAATGTTCTTGCTCAGTGAAGCGGTCTTTTCGCAGCACAAAGGATAGAGGCGTGGTGCCGTAATTGATTGGTTCGAATTTGACCGGCGCCCTTCTCAACGAATTTGCATACCGCCGGAATCTGCTACAAAAAATCGGTCAAACTATCCTGATGCAGCCGTGGAATAAAGCTGGTGGCCTCGTAGGGTAAAAGATTGTCCTCCGATGCAGTGTGCTGACGGCCTTCTGCAACAAATGAGGGAAGAGCCAGGGAATGTCCAATTTATGGGGCGGATTATCTCAGGCTTTGATGCTGGTATGGTCCCATGAAGCTGATCTTATCTGGATTAGGACGCGCTCTTTGCAGGTAACTCGGACAGCGCTAAGGTAAACTCGGCCATTGTGTTGCCTAAGTGCGCCTTGTCGGCTGTGCGCCGCTTCCGTTTCCGGCGGCTGACTATTGCGGTCATGAGTGCCCCGATGGAATTGTCTCCAGTTGTTGCCGGGCTGATCGTCTACACTCTACTTAGCCGGTCTAGGCCTTTTGGCGTGTTTGGGCTGGTGTTCACGCCGACGGCGATGATAATTGAACAGTTCATTATCTTTGCGCCGCTCATTGCCTCAATCGCCCATCGGGCCTTGCGAGAGTTATAGTGCAATTACATTGATTTGTTGATTTTCCGACACTACACTTGCCGCTCGCAATGTCGATGATCTTGGCCGCGTCGGTGATTTTCTTGGGGCCAGCCGGTTCCGCCTTGCGTGAGGGTTTCAGATCAAGAGTGCTATCTTATCCGGAAAGTAATTGTAGAATGCGCCGCCGTTTTCGTAGTTTAGTGCTGTCCTTACGCGGATCTAGGATGGTAGAAATCGGTTCGAATTGGTATAGTAACACTCGTGTTTTCCAGTCTTGATCCTCCGGCCCTTAGTCTTCGAAGCGGACGCACTCAATGCGAGACTCAATCTTGCTTGCGGTCTTTGACTAGGAGCTGACGTACTGTACGTGGCATTTCTGACAAGAATTCAAGCTTGTCCTGATGTAGGAAGCCGACGTCTTCGAGCCGGATACCAAATTCCTCTTTGAGGTAGATCCCCGGTTCAATGGAAAACACGTTTCCGGCTCTCAGAGGTTCAGGATAGTTGGCCGCGATATATGGAGGTTCGTGGACGTCGACACCTAAACCATGGCCGGTACGATGCAGGAACTCCGGGCCATAACCAGCGTCCTCAATCACGGTCCGCGCGGCTTTGTCAACGTCGCTGCAAAGGGTACCGGGACGGGCGGCGGATTGTGCAGATTGCACCGCTTGCTCAACGATACCGGCAATCTCTTGGTGCCGGGCATTGGGTGTATCCCCGTACCAGGCACAGCGTGTCATGTCTGAGGGGTAGCCGCGTAAGCGGCAACCGGCGTCTATCAGGACCGCCATGTCGGGCTGCAAGATATCAAGGCTTGTGTGATGGTGCGGATAAGCACTGTTCTTGCCAAAAGCAACGATGCAAAAGGCGGGCTCAGCCCCGTTAGCCATGTAGTGATCGACGATAATATCACGCACGTCGAGTTCGGTCATTCCGGTGCGCATGGCGCTAAACGCCCGCTCAAAAGCGGCATCGTTCAAAAGTGCGCTGTCGCGCAAGAGTTGCCGTTCCTCAGCGTCTTTTTCAGCCCGCAGAAACCCCACCGTGTCCAAAGTAAAGCGGTGGGTCGGGGCATCGAGCTGGTCTAGCAGAAGAAATGAGAAATCGGTGCGCATCATTTCGTCCAGCACGATATTGAGGCCGGGACGAGTAGCGTTTGCATCGCTCAAAAGCTGTGTAAGGGCCCCCAGCGGTCCATCGGCGTCGCTCCACGTGTAAAACGGCGTGTCTTTGCATTGGGCGCGCGATGCTTCAGCGTTCAGAAGGGGCATGAGCACGCCAACGTGGTCGGCAGTGACAACAGCCATGACCGGGCGTTCATCACCATGCGGGTTTAGCCCCAAAAGCCATTGCATGTGGCTTCCTGGTCCGATGGCGATCAAATCGGTGTTGGTTTGGGCCATACGCTTGCGCAGCCGCGCCAACCGGTTTTCGACGATGTCAGACATGGAACCTCTCCAGAGTGGCGCAGTGTTGGGTGGGGTTAATCCCGATGACCGGGCAGGCGGCTGTTTTGCGCACCTTGCAGAACGACCAGAGTGCCGGTCCACAGCATGCGGGCAGGGGTGTCACCCAAAGTTTTCCAAGCATGAGGCGTCATCCCATCATAGTGCAGGCTATCGCCCTCGCGCAGGGTAAAGGTCTCTCCATCCAAGCTTTTTTCTATAGAGCCGCTGAGGATGTAAATGAATTCCTCACCCTCGTGTTGGAAGGTTTCTGACTGAAACCCCGGAGGGCAATTCATGATGAAGGCAGACAGCTCGTGGCCGGGAAACTCGGTGCTAAGCGCTTCATAGGTTACGCCGGAATCAGAAATCGAGAACCTGCGCCGCTGATCTGCGTAGGACACCGCATCCCCTGGTCGGGGACGGGCAACAAAGTAATCAAGCCCCAGATCAAGCGCACGTGCAATCTGTGCCAAGGTGCCGAGCGAGGGCGTCGCATTGCCCCGTTCAACCTGCGACAGATAACCGACGGATACGCCTGCACGGTCGCAGAGCTCTTTCAGGGTAAGCTTGCGCTTTTGGCGGCATTTGCGGATCAAGTTGCCCAGTTTGGTCGGTTCGATCTGATTGGATGCTAACATGCGAGGTCCCCCCGATTTGCAGGGGTCAAGTCCACGCAGGCGGGCAGTGGTATGCAAAAACGACGCATTTCGTCAGCCCGACAATTGCGCCAGTCGAGGCATCAGGTCGAGCAACTGGGCGGTATACTGCTGCTCCGGTTTAACAAAGAGCGTTTCTGTGTCCTGCACCTCGATCAGCTGTCCTTGCTTCATCACGCCAACGCGGTCACACATCTGACGCACCACTGGAAGGTCATGGCTGATGAACAACATGGTAAGGCCAAGGTGCTCCTGCAAATCCTTAAGAATATTGAGGATTTGTGCCTGAATGGACACGTCCAAGGCACTGGTGGGTTCATCGCAAATCAAGAACCGTGGCTGTGTTGCCAAAGCGCGGGCAATTGAGATTCGTTGCCGCTGCCCACCGGAGAACTCATGCGGGTACTTTGTTGCAGCAGCTCGGGTCAAACCGACCCGATCCAGCAATTCGTGCACCCGCCCGCTAATCTGATCCGGTGGCAAAATCTTGTGATGCATCAATGGCTCGGCCACGATGCTTTCCACTTTCATGCGCGGGTTCAGACTTGAGAACGGATCTTGGAAAATCATCTGGATCTGTTTTCGATAGTTCGCCATTTCAACTGTCGACATCGCGGTGACGTCATCGCCGTCGAAATGAATTTGGCCACCATCGACTGGCAGCAGTGTGCCAATCATGCGTGCAACAGTGGATTTTCCCGATCCACTTTCCCCGACGAGGCCAAAAACCTCACCGTCCTTGATGTCGAATGACACGTCATCAACGGCGGTGAAATAGGTGCGTCGTGACGGCAGAATGGCGGATTTCTCTAGAAACTTTTTGGTGATGCCTTTGACTTCGACCAATTTGCCGGATTTGGATGGTTCTGGTTTGTGCCAGTTGCGCGCAAGGTCTTCGATCTTAAAAGTGGTTTCACGACCACCATAGCTGACCTGTGGGAACCGGTGCAGCTTCACTTGCGGGCGCGGCACGGCAGAGATCAGCGACTTGGTATATTCATGTTCAGGTGCGCTTAGCACTCTGTCTGTTGGCCCGTTCTCAACAACCTCGCCAGAGTACATGACGGTAACCTGTTCGGTGGTGTCGGCGATCACGCCCATGTCGTGCGTAACTAGTATCACCCCCACCTGCGTTTCTGAGGCCAGCTCCTTAATAAGGTCCAATACCTGCGCCTGAATGGACACGTCCAGCGCGGTAGTCGGCTCATCGGCTACGATAACTGAAGGTTCGGAGCACAAGGCTAGAGCAATCACGACGCGTTGGCGCATACCGCCCGAAAACTGGTGCGGATACTGGTCGAACCGCGTTTTTGGGTCCGGGATCGATACCCTGTCCAGCAGGGCAAGCGCGCGTTCCTTAGCCTCAGCGGCAGAGACCTTCAGGTGCAGCTGAATGGTTTCAACCAACTGCTCGCCAATGGTGAATAGCGGGTTGAGAGAGGTCAGAGGATCCTGAAAGATCATGCCAATTTCACGACCACGAATAGCGCGCTTTTCCTCGGCGCTCAGGTTGTCGATACGGCGTCCCTTGAGCCAGATTTCCCCGGAAGCAATGCGCGCTGGATCATCCAAAAGCCCGATGACAGCATTGCCGGTCATCGACTTGCCCGCCCCACTTTCGCCGACAACGCCTCGGATTTCTCCGGGGTGGATGTCATAGCTGACATTCTTGACAGGACGGACCAACCCGTGGCGGGTGGGAATTTCGACCGTCAGGTTGCGGATGGATAATACGGGTTCGGTCATTTTAGCCTCGGGTTCAAGACATCGCGCAGCCAGTCACCCAGCATGTTCACACTCAGCGCCAGGGCCAGCAGGGTGCAGGCAGGGAAGAAAAGGATCCACCACTCTCCGGAGAACAGATAGCCCTGCCCGATACGGATTAGCGTACCCAAGGATGGTTGCGTGGGTGGCGCCCCCACTCCGAGGAAACTAAGCGTAGCTTCGGCGATAATCGCCAGCGCCAGTGAAATGGTTGCGATCACCAAAACGGGTGACAGGATGTTGGGCAGAATGTGCCGCAGCATGATGGCCGAAGGGCGTCGCCCGATCAGTCTGGCTGCCGACACGTAGTCCTTATTCTTTTCCACCAAGGTCGCGCCGCGTACAACGCGGGCAAACTGCACCCAGTCACTCAGGCCAATGGCAAGGATCAGCACCCAGATCGCCATCTGATCGCGGTGTTCGATCGGGGTGATACCCTTGGCAATACCAAAGATCAGCATCGCAACAAGGATGGAGGGGAAAGTCAGTTGTACGTCGGCGGTGCGCATGATGAAACTGTCGATCCAGCCCCCGAAGTACCCGGCTAAAAGACCGAGAAAGATGCCCAGGATCACTGCGAACAGCACAGCAGAAAAGCCGACGAACAGCGAAATTCGCATACCGTATAGGATGGTGGAAAACACATCCCGCCCCTGATCGTCGGTGCCCAACAGGAAGCTCTCGCCGGTAAAGGCATTCGGGGTCATCGGAGGGGTGAACCCGTTCATCAGGTTCAGCGATGTAGGGTCGAACGGGTTGGTTGTCGCAATCAGAGGCGCGAATACAGCCGACAGGATCAAGAGAAGCGAAACGGCGGCCGACACCATCGCCACTGGCGAACGCCGGAAAGCATAGTAGAGGTCGCTGTCCAGCGCGCGGCGCAGCCGCGACGGGGGCGCCGATTGCGTTTCGTTTTGCGCAGAGAGGGGTTGATCGGTCACTTGGCACTCACCCTTAAACGTGGATCGATGAAGGCATAGAGGATATCAACCAAGAGGTTGATGACGACGAACATCACCGAAATCATCATCAGATAAGCGGCCATGACCGGGATATCGACGAACTGGATTGCGTTGATGAACAAAAGCCCGAGGCCGGGCCACTGGAAAACAGTTTCAGTGATAATCGCAAAAGCGATGATGGCTCCCAATTGCAGGCCGATCACGGTGATGACCGGAACCATGGTGTTCTTGAGAGCATGGCGGTAATTAATCACTCGGTTGCTCAGACCTCGTGCACGGGCAAAACGAATATAGTCCTGACGCAGCACTTCGAGCATTTCTGAACGCACCAGCCGCATAATGAGGGTCATTTGGTAAAGACCCAGTGTGATCGCCGGCAAGATGAGTGCTTTGAGCCCAGACTCGGTTAGGAAACCGGTGGTCCAGCCGCCAATCTGGGTGACTTCACCGCGACCAAAGCTGGGCAGCCAGCCCAATTCAACCGAAAACAAGTAGATCAGGAGAATACCAATCAAAAAGGTCGGTAGAGAAACCCCAATCAGCGATGCAGACATGATAAAATTGGCGGCAAATCCGTCGCGTCGAATAGCAGTAAACACACCAAGTGCAATGCCCATCACGACGGCAAAAATGGCCGACAGAGCGGCAAGTTCAAGCGTAGCAGGCGCGCGCTCCATTATGATTTCGGAGACTTCGCGGCCCTGGCGGTAGCTAACGCCGAAATTGCCCTTGGCCGCTTCGTTGAGGAATTTGAAATACTGTACGGGAACAGGTCTATCCAGGCCCAACTGCGTGCGCAGACGCTCGACGTCTTCCATCGTGCGTTCCTGGCCGAGCATGTTGTCAATCGGGTCACCGACAAAGGTGAACATTGAAAACGCAATGGCGCCGGTAACGACCAGAACCAGAATAGACTGAAACACGCGTTTGAGGATGAATGGCAACATCACAGGAGCTTTCTTGAGCCAATGGGCGCAGGGGCACTTGGCAATTTATCGGGTCGCGGAAGGGATGCCTGCACAGGTAAAGGTATGACCCCACCTGGCAAAGAATGGGCCGCCCGCGACGAACAGGCGGCCCAGATTGGTTTAGTTCATGGTGAAGTATTTAACGCGCGGTTGATCTTCGGGATCAACTTCGATGCCAACGCCTTCGCTCATGCCCCAGTTCAGCACCTGATGGTGAATCGGGATGTAGAGTTGCTCATCTTGAACAACACGCCAAATGGCCGCGATATCTGCATTACGGGCGTCAAGATCGGTGTTGGAGGCCAGCGATTTGATCTTGGCGTTGATGTCGGCATTGTTAAAGCCGGTTCCGTTCCAGGTTCCGATGTCGCTTTCACGGCCGTGCACCAGGAAGTTAAAGATGTACTCCGAGTCGTATGTCGGAACACCCCAACCCAGCATGTAGAAATCGGTCTTGCTGTCGGTGATCTTGGGGAAGTGCTGTGCCTTGGGAATGGCGTCCAGGTTCACTGTGATGCCGATTTGACCCAGCATGCCAACTGCGGCCTGACAGATCGCTTCGTCGTTGATGTAGCGGTCATTCGGGCAATCCAGACGGATCGAGAAACCGTCGCCGTAACCGGCTTCGGCCATCAGTGCCTTGGCACCTTCCAGATCAGTGGAGCTTTCGCCGTCCATCGCGGCGGTCCAACCGTTCACAAAGGGCGGTGCGATCATACCCGCAGGTTGCGATTGGCCACGCATCACGACCTGACGGATGGCGTCGCGGTTGATGGCCATGGACATCGCCTTGCGAACGCGCACGTCTGCCAGTGGGTTTTTGCCGTCTACGTTGTCGGCCTCAAGATCATTTGCGCCTTGATTCATGCCAAAGAAGATCACGCGGTTTTGCGGAGCTTGCTTGACCGTCAAACCATCTGCACCATCAACGCGGGCCAAATCCTGCACCGGCATGTCTTGGAGGAAGTTGATCTCACCCGACAGAAGTGCTGCAACGCGGGTCGCGGCGTTCTGGATCGGGGTATAGACGATCTCGCTGACTTCCATCGGGAAGTCGTTGCGACCCCAATACTCTTCGTTGCGCACCATGACGGTTTTCACGTCGGGCTCGCGGCTCACAAGACGATAAGCGCCGGTGCCGTTCACGTTGGTGGTTGCAAAGGTGATCTCGCCACCTTCAAAGTCCTGCACGTTGACGGTGTTGTTCGCCTCGGTCCAGCCCTTGTCCATCATGAACAGGTTGGTCAGGTTCGACGGCAGGATCGGGTTTGGACCGTCGGTTTCGATTTCGACCGTGTGGTCACCGACGGCGCGCACTGCGGTGATCGATCCAATCAGTTCTTTCATGTCCGAGTTTGGTTGTTTTGCCCGCTCAAAGCTGAACACCACGTCTTCTGCGGTGAAATCCGCACCGTCATGGAACTTAACGCCTTGGCGCAGGTTGAATACCCAAACGTTGGGGTTGTCAGCCTTGGGCGCCCAGTCGGTTGCCAAAGTTGGCACGAATGCCCCGCTGGTGTCGCGGATAATCAGCGGCTCATACATCTGGTGACGCATGGTGTGGCTGGGACCTTCGTTCTGCGAGTGCGGATCCAGTGTCAGGGCGTCGCCCGCACGTGCCCATTTAAGGGTTTCGGCGTTGGCAACGACAGTTGACGCCAAAAGCGCCGCAACTGCCAGAATATGTGATGTCTTTTTCATGGTTTCCTCGCTGTTAGTAAGTGTTTTCTGCAAGCAATATTATTTGGTAGTTCTGATCGAAAGCTCGTCAGAATTGCATGTCTTTGACATCTTGGGGTGCTTGTTCTTTTTAACAAGAAACGCCTCATCTCAGTGAATGTCGCATGTGTGTTTGGCTTGCAGGTGCTGCTCCGCCAAAGCCTGACGTTGCGCAGGCAGGACACTATGAAAATTAGTTGAGGTATACAATAATTATTTTTGCGTCCAAATGCTTCTCCTTAGGCTGCCTTCAAGAGCCATCAAGAATCATCTGCCCAGCAGTGATGGTGTGCCTTTGTGTTCGTCTTTCGTTTCGGAAAATCCGAGGCGCGTTGCTCGAAAGAGAGACCAATGCGAGCCGCAACACAATCCAGATGTGGTGGAATAGATTTGGCAGTTTGATTGCGAAGGCGTAGTGCTCTAAAGCTAATTTTCTAAATGCTAGTATGGTACCTCAGCGCCGTATCCATGAAAACATCGATGAAACTAAATGGAGAGCTAGAAGCCGACTTCTTGGATTGTGGACGGATTGACCGTTTGGACGGGGCTATTTGAATTAGTTTCGAAGCACCGGCTTGAAGCCTTACGCCGTCATTTTGACGGAGACCGGTTCGAATTCACTTTCCAGTTCCACGTTTGTCACTCGATCAAGTTCGATAAAGAAGGTTGTTCCCACTCCAACGGTACTAACGTAATCGATGCTGGCGTTGTGTCGCTCGACGATCTGTTTGGTGATGTAGAGACCAAGGCCAGTGCCACCAACTTTGCGCACATCGGAAGAGTCCACCTGGGTGAACCTGCCAAACACGTGGTCCCTGGCGTCTTGTGGAATACCCGATCCTTCGTCTTGGATTGAAATACGAATGCGGGCACCGCAGTTTTCCACGCGTGCGTTCACTGTGGCACCTTCCTCAGAGAACTTCAGCGCATTGGACAACAAATTATTCATCGCCTGGATCAGGCGACTGGTGTCACCAATGATATGGCAATCGCCCTCAGCTGGGTCGACAGTGACATGAATGCCGAGTTTGTTGGCATATCCTGAGATAGATTCCACTGCCTCGTACACCAAGTCGTTCGCATCAACCGGCTTGAAGTTGTAGACCACTTCGTCTGCCTCGACTTTTTGAATGTAGAGAAGATCTTCGATCAAAGCAGCGAGGCGTTGCCCGTTCCTGGACGCAATTCCGACAATAGGTTTGAGTGTCTCTGGCAAAACGCCGAGCTTCTCGCTGTCAATGAGTTCCAGCGAACCGATGATTGATGTCAGAGGCGTACGCAACTCGTGGCTGACGGTGGCCAGGAAACGCGACTTTGCTTCCAAGGCAGCTTTGGTGCGTTTGTTCTCTTCCTCAATCAGTTTCATCTGTTTGAGTCTCTCTTGGTAGTTGACATAGAATTTGATGGATATGTCGACAATGAAGTAGAGCACGAAGATGATCGTAAAGAATTCCAGCCAAACAGTGGAACTGAGCGGTGGGTTGTAACGGACCACATCCAGAAATGCGATGAACAGAAAGGCAAAACTGTAGATCGAGAGTCGCAACAGCAAGATGCCTTTCATCTGGCTATTGTAAATTGCCGCAAAGACCGAAGCAGAGAACAGAAAGAAGAGTGGCGTGAAATGCCCGGCAGACTTCTGGAGAACAGCCATATTGATGATGAAAACGTCGATCGCGATTGCGCTTATGACCGTGTTGCGCGCGATACGTTTGAGAATCTGACGCCCCTCGACCGGGTCCTTTCCATCCCAAGCTTTGGACTGACGTCCGAGCTGCATATCAAGCGCTTCGGTCAGGACGACCACGCCGTAGCACATGAAGATTAGGACTGGATCGTAGTAAAACGCAGCCAACACTGTGGCAGCCAAAAAGCTCGCTTGGCGCAGCCAAACAAGCTGGTTGGAGAGCGTGATGTAATCCTTGATACTCTGTTCGCGACCGTCGGTACTGAACCAGTCTGCGCGCGTCGCCCAATAAGCACTTAGATCTTTCATGCTTCCCTCATACCTTCTGCCATTGTTAAGAGGTACGATCCAAATGCGATGAAATTGGGCCCTTTGAGGGGTCTATTTTGGCCTTTTGTCGTGCCAATCCTGGCTCGGCGCAGAAATCGCTGGAGGCATTGTGAGGTTTTTTGGGGGTTCTCCGAAGAAAACCGAAAGGCTTCGCAACTCGGCGAACAAGCGTGTGGACCAGCAATCAGGCCGCGGCCGACTGACCACTCCGTGACGCGGCGTAAATCCCAGAAAGTTCAGGAAATGCGACGTTGGAATGTGGGATGTCCTCTATAGGGCCAAAGACGGGCGTGCGCGCCAGAACGGCATTGCGCTGTTCTTTTACATCGGCGGTCAAAAGCTGAATTGGCTTCTTCAACGCTGGGTAGCTTCGCGGTTCTATTGCCAGTTTATAACCGAGGTAGCGGCGATAGAATGGGGCATGCTCGGTCCGCACTGCAGCAAGGGCCAGGTCGATGTCGTAAAAGATCGTCGCGAGGAACGGGATGCGCAAAGCCAAGAAATTCAATGGTACTCGCTGTTTCCGAACGGAAGGGTCAATCACAAAGCGCGTCGTATCAAGAGCCGTCTGGCCTTCCTCAATATCCTGCAAAATCTCTGGAAAAACTTCGAGTGACGGCGCCGTTGGTGAGAGCATAGAAACCGGATGCAGCCGTACCGACGCCAAAATCTTCCCTTCGATTTCAACCCCGACGTGGACGCAGTTGGCGGTCTCGTCGAACGCATCGCTCATGATGCCGCGCTCGTTCTTGGCTATCGTCCTTTCGGCGCGATAGCACTTGTAACGCAAGCGGTACACTTCCTCTAAGTCTTGGCTTTCGCTCAACACCCTGTAGCGAGCGTTCTTGAGAGCCTCGATGACCTGTTTGTTCATAGCTGGCATTTCTGTTTCCGCATCGCTAGGCCGTTGCTCTGCAAACAAGGAGGTCGCTGTAGCCGCGATAGACAGGCTTGTGCTTGATGACCTCGAACCCGGTTTCGGTGACCAACGACACTATTTCCGCTTCACTATGCGTCCAATAAACCCCTGTCTTTTGTGCTTCGTAGATGGCTTTGTTCTGTGTGGCGATTTCTCTGCCCTGCCAAAAAACGCGGAGCGCGCCGGCAAGGCCTTGCTCTTTTCTTAAGCTGGAGAACAGATAGCTGCGCCAGTCTGCAACGTTCATGTAGCGTCCGAGATCGACCAGGTAGAGCCAGCCACCTGGACTAAGAAGTCGCCGCATGTCTTTGAGACGCTGCTCTTGTTCGGGCATGGCGTAAAGTGCGTGGACACAGACAATCAGATCAGCCGTACTCGAGGCACCAACGGCTTCAAGTGCGCGATTGTCGTAAATGATATTTCGGTGGGCCGCCAATTTGGCCTGCGCCGCCTCAATCATGTGGGGGTCTGGTTCGATAAGGCGTATCTCGCTGTCAGGGCAGGCACGCGCGGCAATTTCGGTGTAGTTTCCCGTTCCACCACCAATATCGTAGATTGATTGGGGCGTTTCTATTGTTGCGAGGAAAGCTTCGAATTCGTGAAGCAAAGCCTGATACGCTGGGTTGTGCTCTGACAACAGATCATACGCAGTGGCATAGGCACTCCAATCAGCGCGAACCGAACGATCCGTCGTTTCTGGCCTAAGGACATCCACGTGCACCAACCTCGCTCCAAGATCGCGTGGCTGCATGGGGAGCACTCCCACAGTTGGGGGTATTGGCCTGCAGCACGACATGTTTCTTGACTCATGTTTCTTACGGTAAAACTGACGCCGCTATGGAAACAATGCAAGAAATTTCATCACTAATGCCACTTTTTCACTTTGAATGTTTCCATGTAGTCAACAGGTTATGCGCTATTGTTGATCCGCGAAAATGGAGGATTTTTTGGATTCTCAAAAACTAAAGGTCTTCAGAGGTTTGCATCAGGCCGTCTGCCCAGCCTCTAGATATGGTGGGAAAAAGGTCAAAGTATCTCTGGATGTGGTGCCATTCGGAGGATCTTAATCCTTTGAAGGATAGATGAAAGAGGCACAGACAGACCTGCCAGTCTTTGTGTCCGCGTAAAAAGCACGTCCAAATGCGCCCCAAAAGATGTGGCAAAAATGAGGCGGAAACCTCGAAAATTGCAGAGAGGTTTTGCAAGAGCGCCAGAATACCGCCCCATTTTTTGGCGACAATGTAGCGAATCTTAAACGGTAAATAGGTTTGGAGTCGTGATAAACGTATTAGCAGTTCCTCAAGTTCCGACGGTGGACGCATTAGGCTATGTTGATTCTCTGGCGCTCGATCTTGTCGCGCACTTTGTTGGTATCGCATTGCATCACAACGACAATTCGGCCCCTCGTCACATGTTGAATACTGAGCCCAGGACGCCTTCTCCGGACACCTTTTGATAGCTTTGCCCACGCAACATTAACTCGATGGGCGTTTGCTGGCGGAACAGCTTGAGGCAAAATGTCTGTGAGCGTTTGAAACTGATCCAGTTTTGAAGGTTAAGTTCTATCTGGCTTTTGCTTGAGCCCGCATTTTTCCTGTACCGCGCCTGCTGTATCAACCCTCATCTTTCTGGCAATGACAAGATTTGCAGCAATGGCCAAGAATGTATTAACATCCGGTTAATTGCGAAAGGACAGTCAGATGAAAGCGCTGCGAAAGATCCTCCATGTTGAGGATGATCCTGATATCCGCGCAATCGTGAAACTCTGCTTGCATGATCTTGGTGGATTTGAATTGCTTCAGTGCTCGACCGGCCACGAAGCGCTCAAAGTCGCAGAGAATTTTGACCCTGATCTATTCTTTTTGGATATGATGATGCCCGGTCTAAATGGATTGGAAACGCTCCAGGCCCTAAAATCTTTGCAAGGCTTGAGAGAGGTCCCGGCGGTATTCTTGACGTCTGTGAACAATGCCGAAAAGTATCATGATGCTATTCTGGAACAAGCGGCCGGTTCGATTCAAAAACCCTTTGATCCGAGCCGGCTTGTTGACCAGCTTCAACAGATTTGGTCGCAGTTGCCGGAATAGACCTAGCTCAGGTTGAGCGACACGTTTCAAGAGTTGCCCGAATTTCCTTCGTCAGATCCTTTAACTCTGAAAGTATGTTTAATTCGGAGACCACGGCTTCAGAGGGCGGCAAAAACTCCGAGATCGCCTTTTCAATTGCGGATGCGTGCTTTCCAACATCACGAAAGCCATGTGTAGGCGCAATACCAGCAAGGTTATGAACGATCGTGTAAAGGTCAGTCAGTGTCGTAGTGTCTAATCCACAGGTCGAGGTCTTGGCGATAATATCCTTTAGCTCCATTTCCTTCTTTTCGAGGCTATCGAAATACTTCGTCCGCAAAAGATGCAGCTGGGCCTTAAAGTCGGCCGATAACTCACTGCTAAAAAGGTCTGTTGGCATAAATTCACCTTTTACATTTGTAGCGTCAGCACTAGTGGAACAGACTTGAGATTTTCGTAACGGTGTAATCCCGGTTCATCTTAGTCAAGATAGATCGAAGATGAACTGGAAACCCAGAAAACCTATGAACTGCCACCTAAAGAATCTTTGATGTGCTTTGCTAGGTACCTCGTTTTTGAGGCGACATGTGCCGCCCTGAACTTCAACAATTGGTAAGCCTTAGAGAGGCATGACCCGCCTTTGGAACACCCAAAGCTTACTTTGGCGACGAATGTCATTCATGTGCCGTGCACGCAATAATGAGTGCCCACATACCCAGTGTAAATAGCACGTTGACCCGTCTCGGTAGAAATCGTGATTGTGGCAGCTATCCAACCGGCTTCAGGATTTTGACAAGGGCAATTTTCTAGTTTGGATGTCGCCAAACAGCACTTCGTAAGCCCGCCTCTCCATAACATTGTTCACCTTGCTTCGTTTGACGCTGGAACGGAGCACGCGTTTGAGGTTCGTCAAATCTTGCTGTCTTAGCGAGGCGCGAGTTTCCACATTGTCCACTGCCGTTGTCATTGAGAACATCGCCCCCGCTCGGGTTAGGGCGCGCATAGAAATTGCTTCGCCGACGGCGACGACAACTTTCTGGTCCTTAAATCGGGGAATGGACGTCTCTGCCAACTCGGCGTTTAACAGCATCTCAAAGACGCTTTGAGAATGCGAAAGCTGTGTTGACGTTGAACAGAGAAATATGCCTCCCCCCCGATATGTGATCAGGCTGTCGGTTCCCCGTACTGCATGGGCGAGGGTGGTCGCGACGTCTGCCAAGAGTTGGCGGAATGCAATCGTACTGAGACTTTTGTGCAGCGATTCAATCTCAACAATTTTCGTTGCGAAAACGTGGCTGCGCATCAGTTTGATACGCGTAAGATGCATGATGTAGTTTTCGAACGCGACATACCCGACCACATTTTCGAGCCCCTTGATCTCAAAAGGTTCACTTGGGTTTATCGCGCAGCTCTTCTCCAGATCCTTCTCGAGTGTGAGCACAGCTACTCTGTTCTGGTTGGCCCGGATTTGTTCGTTCGTGAGCTTCTCGGCAACCCTTATGCGGCTAAAGAGTTCGAGGAAGTCAAAGGGCTTAGTGATGTAGTCTGTCGCGCCGGCCGCGAATGCCTGATCTACATACTTTTTTTGCGACATAGCTGTCAGCATGACGATGGGTGTTCGTTCATATCCGCGAATTTTGCGAATCTTCTGACACAAAACGATCCCGTTCATCTCAGGCATTTGGATGTCCAAGAGAAAGCTTTCAAACGGATCACTTTCTGCATCAATCAATTTGAGCGCTTCGGGGCCAGACGAAGCGGTAAACAACTCGTGTTGTGTCTCAGAGCTTACAGAAGCCCGGAGAAGATCTCTGATGTTCTCATCATCGTCTACAGCGAGTATTTTCATTCCAATTCAAATGAAACCGATGCGTGAACATCAACCTCATCTGCCTCTGATTTGTTACTTTTTGCGGTCGTTTCATGACTTCCATTGTAGACGTTAATTAATAATTAAGACGACAAATGGGCGAAAGACGCACATTTTCCAGTGCTGTCATGTGTCGATTTTCGGATCTGTTCACGGCTCTGTCTGCAGCCTCTTCAATTCTCTGCAGGGCTCAAAACCCAGGCCAATTAGCGAGCTAAACTGCACTTCTGTTCGCGCGGGGCGGCGCCAACAGGGCATAGAACAAGGTTAATGACATTGGACTAGCCGTGGCTCGATCCAATTCGCTCGATATTACCGGCCATGTTTCCCGGTTTTGTCTGTATTGTGCCAGTTATTTCAGCATGTTCGATCAACAAACACGCAGTCAAACTCTCAGCCTGCGTTGCGCCATTCTTTGTAGCCTCGGCAATTGAAGTTTCTCATTGCGTGGTTTTTGAACTCAGGCATGGCGGATACTCCAAGCATACTTGTGATCGAAGAAAACAGCCTCCGGGCTGCGGAAATCCGTGACGGGCTTAGTCTGGGCGGTTGGAGCAGTGTCACCATCCTGGAGAACTTGGAATGCCTGTCGCAAGAGTTGAGCAAGACAGATCCTGACATCATTTTGATTGACCTTGCCACGCCGAACCGTGACGCCTTGGAAAACCTCTCTAATGCATCGGGGGCTGCCCATCGACCGGTGGCAATGTTCGTGGATCAAACCGATGCTGAACTGACTCGACTGGCGATGCAGGCAGGTCTCTCTGCCTATGTTGTTGACGGTCTGGAGCAAAGCCGCATCCTACCCGTTCTTGAAACTGCAATTGAACGCTTCCGGTTCACCAGCCAACTACGCTCTGAACGCGACGCAGCCAAAAGAGCCCTCGAGGAACGCAAGACAATCGACCGGGCCAAGGGGCTCTTGATGCGCGCAAAAGGTGTCAGCGAGGAAGAAGCATATCAAAGAATACGTAAAACGGCGATGAACCCGGGCCGAAAGGTAATCGATGTGGCACAAGCACTCGTGACCGCGGCGGACATGCTGGCATGACGCGCACGACGTTGAATATCGGATATGTCCCCCTTGTAGATTCTGCGCCATTGGTGATTGCACAGGAACTGGGCTTTGCCGCGAAAGAAG
Source organism: uncultured Shimia sp. (assembly GCF_947498095.1). GTDB lineage: Bacteria > Pseudomonadota > Alphaproteobacteria > Rhodobacterales > Rhodobacteraceae > Shimia. The sequence continues at coordinate 126,295 of NZ_CANMJE010000003.1, forward strand.
GGCTGACCCTGAACCTGCTCAAACAGCCTTCGTGGTCAACACTGCGCGACTTGCTGGCGCTGGGCACATTGGATGCCGCACATATGCTATCACCCCTGCCTATTGCCATGTCACTTGGCCTGAGCAGTCTTCGGGTGCGGGTACACACGTTGATGGTTCTATCAATGAACGGAAACGTCATCGGCGTTTCTAACCATGTGGCCTGTGCGATGCGTGCGGCTGGTTGGGATGGACAATTTGGGACGCCACACGACACCGGACGTGCCTTGCTTGCAGTCACAGATCACCCCAAGGTGGGTGTTCCTTTCCCGCACTCCATGCACGCAGAACTTGTTGCCCACTGGTTGGGCGCGTTGGACAATGCATCCGCGCGGACGCGGACGGTTCCGCCACCTTTGATGGCTAAGGCCGTCGAAGCCGGTGAGGTGGATGCGTTCTGTGTCGGGGAACCTTGGGGATCTGTCGTCGTTGAAAACAAAGTCGGTGAATTGATCTTGCCCGGCGCCGCCATTTGGAATGCATCTCCGGAAAAGGTGTTGGGCGCACGTGAGGCCTGGATTGACGCCCATCCGAATGAGGTACGTGCTCTGATCCGCGCGGTGTGGCGCGCCGGAGAATGGCTGGCGGCCCCCGACAATCTGTCTCTGGCCTCAGAAGTCTTGGCCCGCACAGATTTTCTCGACTTGCCCGAACAGGTCATTGATCTCGCACTTCGGTCGCACCTGTGCCCCAAGCCCGGCGCGTTGCCAGAGCGTGTTCCACATTTTCTGCGGTTTCATGGTGATCAGGTGACCCATCCATTTCCTTCTCATGCGGACTGGATCGCCACCAAATTGGCAAGACACCACGGGTTGGACCCAGTGGAATCGAGCCGTCTGGCGCAAGAAACTTATCGTGCCAAGTTGTATCTTTCAGCCGTTGCTGGCCTGAGAAAACCGGAAGAGGTCGATTCGCAGGGTCTCCTCGAGTACGACACCCTGACTCCAATGGGTCCGGACGAAACTTTGGATCAAAATCCTTTCTGAGGTGATGGAAAAATCACCATCTGTCAGGATTAAGTGCCTCGTTTTTAATCAAATCCACGCGGTAGCGAAGTTTATGCTGCAGTTGCATCGCCGCAATGCAGCATAAGCGGTAGAAATCCTATGAGGCCCGGAACAATGGCGTTCCATCGGCCACCAAAAAGAGCAACGCCGCTCATCCTGCCCGCACCTCCTCCCGCGGGTAAGATGGGCGGTTTTTTCGTTCCGGGTCACCGGACAGAAAGAGGAATGACATGTTGAAATCCATTGCCCCCAAAATTGCGTTTGGCTTGACGACCGTTCTGTTCAGCCTGCCTGCCATGGCCGAGATGCTGGACGTGGAAAAGGATGAGCTGACCTTAGGCTTTATCAAGCTGACTGACATGGCGCCTTTGGCCGTCGCCTATGAAAAAGGCTATTTCGAAGACGAAGGCCTGTTCGTCACCCTGGAAGCACAGGCCAACTGGAAAGTGCTTTTGGACGGCGTCATCGACGGCCAGCTGGATGGTGCACATATGCTGGCCGGCCAGCCGCTGGCGGCCACCATCGGGTTCGGAACCGAGGCGCATATCATCACGCCGTTCTCTATGGACCTGAACGGCAACGGTATTACGGTTTCCAACGAGGTTTGGGACATGATGCGCCCGCACATCCCTTCGCAAGAGGATGGCCGTCCGGTGCACCCAATTTCTGCTGCAGCTCTGAAACCTGTGGTCGAGCAGTTTGCAGATGAAGGCAAGCCTTTCAACATGGGCATGGTGTTTCCGGTCTCCACCCACAACCACGAACTGCGCTATTGGCTCGCCGCCGGTGGCTTGCAGCCGGGTTACTACAGCGAAGAAAACATCACCGGCCAGATAGGCGCGGATGTGCTCTTGTCAGTGACTCCGCCACCACAGATGCCAGCCACGATGGAAGCCGGCACAATCAACGGCTATTGCGTAGGTGAACCGTGGAACCAACAGGCCGTCTTCAAAGGCATCGGCGTGCCAGTGATTACCGATTACGAACTCTGGAAGAATAACCCGGAAAAAGTGTTTGGCATCACCGCCGAGTTTGCCGAGGAAAACCCAAACACTACCAAGGCTTTGGTCAAGGCGTTGATCCGTGCTGCGATCTGGCTGGATGAAAATGACAACGCCAACCGCGAAGAAGCCGTCGAAATTCTGGCCCGTTCGGAATATGTCGGCGCGGATGCGGAAGTTATCGCCAACTCGATGACCGGTACTTTTGAGTATGAAAAGGGCGACAAGCGTGAAGTCCCTGATTTCAATACATTCTTCCGCCACAATGCGACCTATCCCTTTTATTCAGACGCGGTGTGGTACCTGACCCAGATGCGTCGTTGGGGTCAGATCTCCGAAGCCAAATCAGACAGCTGGTATGACGAAGTGGCCAAGTCGGTCTACAAGCCGGAAATCTACCTCGAGGCTGCACGTCTTCTGGTGGACGAAGGTCTGGCTGATGCCGCTGACTTCCCCTTCGACAGCGATGGATACAAGGCGCCAACACCTGCCGAAGATATCATTGACGGCATCGCCTATGACGGCAAAGCGCCAAACGCTTACCTCGAAAGCCTGCCGATCGGGCTCAAGGGGCAGCAGATTGTCGTCGGCAACGACGTACAGGGCTGACCATCGGCGCGCGGCCTTGGTCTCAGGTGCCGCGCCCATCCCTCCCCAAATTCATGAGGACAAGACATGACTGTCATCGACCCCCAAACCCTTAGCGCCGAGGATCGTGAAGCCCGCCGCGCCCGCCTGTTCACTCGCATCAACAAGGCTGACGCCTGGTTCCAGGTTCTGGGTCTGAGTTGGATGACTCCGGTTCTGAAAGCCCTTGCCGGCGACAATCCGCGCGCGCAGGGCAAGGAAATCTGGCGCTTGCTCGGGGTTCCGATGCTGGCCATTGTGGGCTTTCTGTTTGTCTGGAGCACATTGGCCCCCACGGTTCAGACCAGCCTCGGTGCCATTCCTGGCCCGGCACAGGTTTGGGAACAGGTTGGCAGTCTGCATGCCGATGCCGTCCGCGAAGGTGAGAAAGAAGTAGCCTTTTACGAGCGTCAGGATGAACGTAACGCCAAGCTGATCGCTGCCGGGAAAGAGGACAAAGTCAAACACCGGACCTATACCGGCAAGCCAACCTATTACGACCAGATATGGACCTCGATCAAAACCGTGTTCTTCGGCTTTCTGATCGGCTCAGCCATCGCCATTCCGCTGGGTATTCTGGCGGGCCTTAGCCCCACGGAGAATGCGGCGATCAACCCGCTTATCCAGATTTTCAAACCTGTCAGCCCGCTGGCATGGCTCCCTATCGTCACTATGGTCGTTTCTGCCGTCTACGTGACCAACGACGGGATGTTTTCTAAGAGCTTCCTGACCTCGGCCATCACGGTTACCTTGTGTTCCCTTTGGCCGACGCTGATCAACACGTCGCTGGGTGTGGCCAGCATCGACAAGGATCTGGTGAGCGTATCCAAGGTTCTGAAAATGGGCACTTGGTCTAAGATTACGAAACTGGTTCTGCCTTCGGCGCTGCCATTGATCTTTACCGGATTGCGCCTGTCGCTGGGTGTGGGCTGGATGGTTCTGATTGCCGCCGAGATGCTGGCGCAAAACCCCGGCCTTGGCAAATTCGTCTGGGACGAGTTTCAGAACGGATCGTCGCAATCGCTAGCCAAGATCATGGTGGCCGTCTTCACCATCGGCATCATCGGCTTCCTTCTCGACCGCGTGATGTATGCGATCCAATCGCTCTTTACCTTCTCGAACAACCGGTGACGACATGATTGAATTCAACAATGTTTCCAAGAGCTTCGGAGAAGGTGCCGCACGGTCGGATGTTCTCAAGAATATCAATCTGACCGTCAACGAAGGAGAGTTTCTGGTGCTGCTGGGCTTCTCAGGTACCGGCAAGACGACCCTGATCAACCTGATGGCCGGGCTCGAGACACCGACCAAGGGCGCAGTCACTTTCAAGGGTGAGCCGATTACCGGACCCGGCCCCGAACGTGGCGTGATCTTTCAAAGCTACTCTCTGATGCCTTGGCTGACGGTGAGCGGCAATGTGGGGCTTGCTGTGGACGCAATCTTTCCGGATCTGTCCAAATCCGATAAGGCGGCCAAGGTTGACCACTATGTCAAAATGGTCGGCCTGGGGCACGCTGCCACACGCCGCCCCGCCGAGCTCTCCGGCGGTATGCGCCAACGGGTCAATGTGGCCCGCGCACTGGCGATGAACCCCGAAGTGCTGCTGTTGGATGAGCCGCTGTCGGCACTGGACGCGTTGACCCGAGGCAATCTTGCCGACGATATCGAAGCGATCTGGGATGCGGACAAGAAGACCTGTGTGCTGATCACCAACGATGTAGACGAGGCAATTCTTTTGGCCGATCGCATCATTGCGCTGAACCCGGATGGCACTTTGGGTCAAGAGTTCAAGGTTGAAATCCCGCGCCCCCGCGATCGCGGAGCAATGAACCATCATGAGGGGTTCAAGACGTTGCGCCGTGACGTGACCAATTACCTGATGGATGTGGGTATGGCTGCCAAAGCGGATGTGACAAAAATCCTGCCCAACATCACCGCAGTTCACAACTTGCCCAAGGCGCAGGCCGATGTACGGGCGAGGGACAGTAAGCGTACCGATCGCTATCTGGAATTCAGCCGTCTGCACAAAGTCTATCCGACGCCCAAAGGTCCGCTGACGGTTGTTGAAGATTTCGACCTGAAGCTCGACAAGGGTGAGTTCATTTCACTGATTGGCCATTCCGGCTGTGGCAAATCCACGGTGCTGACCATGGCCGCCGGCTTGAACGAGATATCCAAAGGTGTGATCAACCTTGATGGCCGCGGCGTGGTTGGTGCTGACCCGGAACGCGCCGTGGTGTTCCAGTCTCCGAACCTGTTTCCCTGGCTTTCCGCCAAGGAAAACGTCGCTATCGGCGTGGACAAGGTTTACCCCCGCGCCAGTCAGGGTGAGCGTCAGGACGTGGTGGAATACTATCTGGAGCGGGTGGGCCTTGGCGATGCCATGGACCGTCCGGCCAGTTCGATGTCCAACGGCATGAAGCAACGCGTCGGCATCGCCCGCGCTTTTGCCTTGTCACCGAAACTGCTTTTGCTGGATGAACCTTTCGGAATGCTGGACAGCCTGACCCTCTGGGAGTTGCAGGAAGTCCTGATGGAAGTCTGGGACCGCACCAAGGTGACGGCTGTTTGCGTGACCCACGATGTGGACGAGGCCATCTTATTGGCCGACCGCGTGGTCATGATGACCAATGGGCCGCAGGCGACGATTGGCAAGATTACCAAGGTTGATCTGCCGCGCCCCCGTACCCGCAAAGCCTTGCTAGAGCATCCCGACTACTATGCCTACCGGCAGGAAGTGCTTGATTTTCTTGAGGAGTACGAGCATGGCGCCACGCCGAAACCCAAACCTCAACCCATAGCAGCGGAGTGAAAGACATGACGCAGAAACTCGTTGTCATCGGCGCTGGCATGGCGTCCGGCCGAGCGCTGGAACACCTGTTCGAAACCGACCCTGCCGCTTATGACGTAACCCTGTTCAATGCAGAGCCTCGGGGCAACTACAATCGGATCATGCTGTCTCCGGTGTTGTCGGGTGACAAGACCTACGAAGAGATCGTGACCCATGATGCCGACTGGTATGAGGGCAATGACGTGACGTGCCGTTTTGGCGAACATGTCACTGCCATTGATCGCGATCGTAAGGTTGTTGTCGGACAAAACGGCGAAGTGCCTTATGACAAGCTGTTGATCGCGACGGGTTCGGCTCCGTTCATCATCCCAGTGCCGGGTAAGGATCTGCCGGGTGTGATCGCATATCGGGATCTTGAAGACACCAACACGATGATCGCGGCGGGTGCCAAAGGTGGCCGGGCCGTCGTCATTGGGGGCGGGCTATTGGGCCTTGAAGCCGCTGCGGGTCTTGCCGCGCGCGGCATGGACGTAACAGTTGTGCACCTGATGGGCCATTTAATGGAGCGGCAGTTGGATGACGCCGCTGGATACCTTCTGCGACGTGCTCTGGAAGACAAAGGTATCACCGTGCGTTGCAAGGCCTCGACGGCAGCCATCGTCGGTGAAGATCACGTCGAAGGCGTTCTGCTACAGGACGATGAATTGATTCCGGCAGACCTCGTGGTCATGGCCGTGGGTATTCGCCCTGAAACGCGGCTGGCGACCGATGCGGCGCTTGAAGTTGAACGTGGCATCACCGTAGACGACCAACTGGTCACCTCTGATCCGGATGTGCTGGCCATGGGAGAATGCGTCGAGCATCGCGGTCAGCTGTTTGGGTTGGTTGCGCCGCTTTACGATCAGGCCAAGATCGTCGCAAAGACCCTTCTGGGCGAGGCAGCAGAATTTGTCCCGCGTGAAGTCTCGACAAAGCTAAAGGTCACGGGCTGTGATTTGTTCAGTGCCGGCGATTTTGCCGAAGCTGATGGGCATGAAGACATCGTCTTTCGCGATCCGGCCCGCGGCGTCTACAAACGTCTGGTGCTTGAGGGCAACACGCTGGTCGGCGCTGTCATGTACGGCGACACGGCCGATAGCGGTTGGTTCTTTGGGCTCATCAAAGACGCCACAGACATCTCGGAAATGCGGGATACGTTGATATTTGGTCCCAGCTTTCAGGGGGGTGCCCCCCTGGACCCTATGGCGGCCGTTGCAGCCTTACCGGATGACGTAGAAATCTGCGGCTGCAACGGCGTTTCCAAAGGTGACATCATGGCGGCCATCGCCGCCGGCGCCGGAGATCTCGGCGCCATTAGGGCGACAACCAAGGCCAGCGCGTCTTGTGGCACCTGCACAGGTTTGGTCGAACAGGTTCTCGGCGCCACGCTTGGCGATGACTTTGTCATTCCGGCTGCGGCGGGCATCTGTGGTTGCACCGACCTGACGCATGAGGACGTGCGTCGCCTGATCAAATCGAAAGAGCTGAAAACCCAACCCGCCGTGTGGCAGGAACTGGGGTGGTCCACACCGGATGGTTGTCATATTTGCCGCCCAGAGGTGAACTACTATCTCTTGGCCGATTGGCCTTTGGCATATCAGGATGACGGCCAAAGCCGTTTCATCAACGAACGCAAACACGCCAATATCCAAAAAGACGGGACCTTTAGCGTTGTGCCACGCATGTGGGGCGGCATGACAACGCCAAACGAACTGCGTGCGATCGCCGACGCGGCTGAAAAGTACAATGTGCCAACCGTTCATGTGACCGGCGGGCAGCGGATCGACCTTCTGGGAGTTCGGGGCGAGGACTTGCCCGATATCTGGGCTGATCTGAACGCGGCGGGCATGGTGTCGGGACATGCCTATGCCAAAGGGCTGCGCACGGTAAAAACGTGTGTTGGCCGTGACCATTGCAGGTTCGGTACGCAGGATTCGACGGGTCTTGGGATCAAGCTGGAACGGCACCTCTGGGGGTCATGGACCCCGCACAAGGTCAAGCTCGCCGTGTCCGGTTGTCCTCGCAACTGCGCGGAAGCCACCTGCAAGGATATCGGTGTGGTCTGTGTCGACAGCGGATTTCAGATCGGCGTTGCCGGAGCGGCGGGGATGGACGTGAAAGAGACCGAGCGTCTGGCCGATGTTGCCACCGAACAAGAGGTGATCGATCTGGCGACGGCCTTCATTCAGCTCTATCGCGAAAACGCCAAGTATCTGGATCGACCCTACAAATGGGTCGCCAAGGTGGGGCTGGACTGGGTCAAGGAACAGGTTGTCGAAGATCTGGAAAACCGCGCGGCCCTGATCGAGCGGTTCGAGATTTCGCAATCTGTCTATCGCACCGACCCTTGGGCAGATCACGTTAAAACCCGGGCCAAGACCTATGCCCCGGTGACAACCTTTGCATTGGAGGCAGCAGAATGAGCAATTGGACGGATATTGCTGCATTGGACGACATCGCCATTCGCGGTGCACGTGTTGTCAAAACGGCTCACGGATGCGTTGCTGTGTTTCGCACCGGCACGGACGAGGTTTTTGCTCTCGACAATGCCTGCCCCCACAAAAAAGGGCCGTTGGCCGAGGGCATCGTGCATGGCAATACAGTGACGTGCCCTTTGCACAATTGGGTGTTTTCGCTGGAAACCGGCGAGGCCCAAGGAGCAGACAACGGTCGTGTGGAAACCTATGCGGCGCGTATTGAGAACGGGCGTATCCTGCTGGAAACGTCGTTTCTAAAGGCACGTGCCGCATGAAGCCGACCAAAACCACTTGTCCATACTGTGGCGTAGGGTGTGGCGTCCTGGCTTTTCCTGACGGTACCATCAAGGGAGATCCGGATCATCCGGCTAACTTTGGGCGTCTATGTTCCAAAGGCACCCACTTGGGCGAAACCACGGGCCCCGAGCGGCGATTGCTTGCCCCAATGGTTGCGGGCAATGAAGTCAGTTGGGACAGAGCAACAAAACTTGTGGCTGAACGTTTTTCAGACGCCATTCGCGATCATGGTCCGGACAGTGTAGCATTCTACGTCTCGGGTCAGTTGCTGACCGAAGACTACTATGTCGCCAACAAGCTGATGAAAGGCTTTATCGGTAGTGCGAACATCGACACCAACTCGCGCCTGTGTATGGCGTCTTCGGTGGCCGGGCATAAGCGCGCTTTCGGGTCAGACACGGTGCCGGGATGCTATGAGGACCTTGAGCAGGCTGATCTTGTGGTGCTGGTCGGCTCCAATCTTGCGTGGTGTCACCCGGTTCTGTTTCAACGACTGGTCGCTGCCAAAAAGAAGCGTCCGAATATGCGGGTGGTCAATATCGACCCGCGCACCACTGCAACCTCCGGTCTGGCGGACATGCAATTGTCCATTGCACCTGACGGAGATACCGCACTGTTCAACGCTTTGCTGGTTCATTTGGCGGACACTGGTCGCGTGAATCAGGATTATGTCGCGGCACATGTGAACGGGTTCGACGATGCTATCACCGCCGCACGAACGCCAGGACACAGCGGACTAACACCGCAAGAGGAAGAGGCCTTTGTCAGGCTTTGGGCCGCCACGGAAAACGTAGTCACTGTCTACTCGCAGGGTGTGAACCAGTCCGACTGCGGCACCGACAAAGTGAATGCCATCCTCAATTGTCACCTTGCGACCGGTCGGATCGGGCGGGCAGGCATGGGACCGTTCTCGGCCACCGGACAACCAAACGCAATGGGTGGACGCGAGGTTGGTGGGTTGGCCAACATGCTTGCCAACCACCTTGACCTTGAGAACCCTGAACATCGAACCGCAGTTCAGACCGCTTGGAATGCGCCCACCATGGCGGGCAAACCCGGCCTGAAAGCCGTTGACCTTTTTCAGGCCTGTGCAGAGGGCAGGATCAAGGCACTATGGATCATGTCGACCAACCCCGCGGTGAGCCTCCCTGAAGCAGACCGCGTGGCTGAGGCGATTTCCAATGTGCCCTTCACCGTGTCTTCAGACGCGATCCTGAAAACGGACACAAATGACCTTGTGGATGTGCTGTTGCCAGCAGCGCCGTGGGGCGAGAAATCTGGTACTGTCACGAACTCTGAGCGCTGTATTTCCCGTCAACGCCCCTTTTTGTCGGTGCAAGGACAAGCCCGCCCGGATTGGAAGATCATTGCCGATGTCGCGGTCCAGATGGGATGGGGAAATGCGTTCAGTTACACAAGCGTAGACGAGGTGTTTCGTGAATACGCCGAACTCTCGAAGCAGGGGGCGAGTTTCGGGCGTGCACTCGATATTTCTGGGTTCGCAAATCTGACCAGTGTCGACTACGACACGCTTTCTCCGACGCGGTGGCCCGTTCTTGCTACCGGACGGCGGGGTGGACGCTTCTTTGGCAACGGGGGCTTTCACCATCCCGACGGCAAGGCGCGGATGGTGCCCGTTCAGGCCCCTAAACCGGTGGTTGCTCCTGCTGAATTTCCCTTTGTTCTCAACACCGGGCGCATCCGTGATCAATGGCATACGATGACCCGCAGCGCGCGTTCTCCGCGATTGAACCAGCACTTGGGGGAACCGTTTGTCGAGTTGCATCCCGATGATGCCCGTGCGCTGGGCCTGGACCATGCGGATCTGGCGGACATCACGACCTCGACCGGCCAGGCCACCTGCCGGGTTCGCATCAGTGTAGATGCGAGGCCGGGTTCAATCTTCATGCCAATGCACTGGACCCTGCAACACGCCAAGACCGGTCGTGTTGGTCCTTTGGTCCGCGCGACATGTGATCCGGTATCAGGACAGCCGGCTTCAAAAGGCTCCTTTGCCGCTGTCACCCCGACCAGGGTCAAGTGGTATGGCTTTATGGCTTCTCTGGATCCAATCGTCATGCAGAGCGCCTATAGTGCCGTGAAGCGCACGCAAACCGGGTGGAGCGCCGAATTGGCCGACACTCACGAACAAGATGACTGGCCTGACCTGTTTCGATCGCTGTTTGAAGATCAAGCAGGAGAGGTCATGTCTCTGATTGATGATCGAAATGGAAGCTATCGCTGCGCCGTCATTGAAAATGGTATCCTGCGGTCAGCCTTTTTTGTCTCCACGCGCCCGGTAGACGTTGCACGCAACTTTGTCATTTCCAAAATTGGATCAGAGTCATCCGGCTATCGGATATTGGCAGGGCGGCGACCAGCCAATGAACGCGATCCGGGCGCCATCGTTTGTTCGTGCATGGGCGTAGGTATCAACACGATCAGCGATGCCATTGCGGCGGGTGCTCGGGACGTCGAAGCACTTGGGTCTTGTACCGGAGCTGGTACAAACTGTGGATCCTGCAAGCCAGAACTCACGTCGCTGATTTCGGAACAATCGGAAATACTTGTAGCAGAGTAGGTCGCTTGGGTGACGTCAGGCGAAACTTGGGTTAGTGGTTTTGCTCGTCAAAGGGTTGCTGACGGCTTCATTCAATGCCTGTCAAAAAAGGGGCACTACTGCCAAGTTTGAGCGCGAAAGCGTGATAGCGCTTCACGTAAACCGGTGATTATCTTTACCCGCGTGGCCCACAGCTTTCGCGAACAACCAAATCCCCATGCAGCAAATTCTTAGATGGTTGAGGCGATGCGCCGCCAAGCTGATCCAACAGGTTTGCCATGGCCAATTCCCCGATTTTGCTTCTGGGTTGCCGGATGGTTGTCAGCGCAGGCGTGATGCTGTTGGAAAAAGGAATGTCGTCAAAGCCGATCACGGAAAAATCTCCGGGCACGTTGTGACCGCGCAGTTGAAGGGCGCTGATGACACCGATGGCGGTGGCGTCGTTAAAGCAGAAAAAGGCTGTCGGCAGGGTGTCCTTGATGAACAAACGCTCGACGGCTGCGCGTCCACTTTCGCTGCTGCCGTCCCCTTCGATTCTCCAGTCTTCCAACTCCACCGCGCATTCAGCCAACCCCAAACGATAGCCCTCGTGGCGCAAATCGGACAGCACGTCTCCTGGACCGCCAGAAACATACACAATGCGGCGATGTCCCAGTGACACCAGATACTCTGTCGCCATTTTTGAGGCCGAAACGTCGTCGACGCCTGCGTAAGTGATAGCGCTTCCTTCAATGGGACGGCCAACGGTAACAGTCGGCGGAAGTGCTTGTGGGATCGCTCTGGCGACTCCGGCGACTGGTACATGACCGGTAAGCAAGATCAGGCCGTCCGCCAATCCTGTTGCCAGAAAGCGCATGTAGGTGTGCTCCAGCGAGACGTCGCCTTCGGTGTTGCCGATTAGAACGCCATAGCCGCGCGCGTTGGCGGCCTTTTCCAACCCGATCAGAATGCCTGGGAAATTAGGGTCGGCGATAGACGGGGTTAAAACCAAAACCATCCTTGAACGCTGCATGCGCAGATTTTGCGCCATCGCATTCGCGGTGTAGCCAGTGCGGGCAATGGCCGTCGTGACTTTCTTCCGCGTACTTTCGGCCACTTTCTCGGGATTGCGAATCGTGCGGCTCACGGTGGCGATGGAAACCCCGGCGAGCTTTGCAACATCCTCGATCGTGGCTGGCTTTTTTGACGTTTCGTTCACGTATTTTTGGCCTGTACCGGGGTGAAAACTATAAAGCAAATCAATGCACTTACCGCCGTTATACCCTTCAATATGGCTTGTGAAAAGGTTTACATGGGTTCATGAAAAGGTTTACATGACTTATGTAAAGGTTTACACAGCATAAAAACGCACCTCGAAATGAAGGTGCTGATAGGGAGGAGACGGTCGTGCCTGATGGCCAGACCATATCGACCCCGGTGCTTGCCGCCGAGGGTATTAGCAAGTCATTCGGATTGGTTCCGGTGCTCTTCAGTGTGAGCATGGATATCCGGGTGGGTGAGGTGCACGCCCTGATTGGTGAAAACGGCGCCGGAAAATCTACTCTGATGAAGATTCTCTCGGGTTTTCATCAGCCAACAGCAGGGCACATCCTGCTGGACGGACGCGAGACGAAGCTCCCATCAAACGGCGAAACCGAAGCCCTTGGGATTGTGTTAATCCACCAGGAACTGAATTTGGCCGAACAAATGACGGTCGAAGAAAATGTCTTTCTTGGCCGGGAGCTGCGCAAGGGTGCCGCGTTGGATCGCGCTCGCATGCGGGACATGGTTCAGGGCTATCTGGACGAGATTGGACTCAGCCTTTCACCAAGTGACCGTATCGCGGACTTGTCGATCGCCGAAAAGCAGATGGTCGAAATCGTTAAGGCCATCAGCCGAGAGGCGCGTGTTCTTATCATGGACGAGCCTACGGCGGCCCTTACCGAGGCCGAAACCGAGCTATTCTTTGCGCAAATTGAGCGACTCAAGGCTCAGGGTGTTGCAGTGATCTTCGTGTCTCACAAGCTGAACGAGGTTCAGGCAATTTCTGATCGGGTCACGATTCTGCGCGATGGTCAGTGGATTGGCACGCATGATGCAAAAGACCTAACCCTGGATGCAATGGCCCAGCTGATGGTCGGGCGCGAGTTGTCAGACCTCTATCCTCCTATCAGCGAGGTGGATGTTGATGCCGAGGTTGTGTTGGAAGTTGAAGGTCTTTTTGCGCCAGGGGTCGAAGGCGTTTCCTTTGGTCTGCGCAAGGGCGAAGTGTTAGGGTTCTCCGGATTGATCGGGGCAGGGCGCTCAGCGGTGTTTGAGGCGATTTGCGGGATCAATCCTGTGGATGGCGGAGTGATCAGAGTTGATGGTGATGTGACTCACTTCCGCTCTGTGGCTTCGGCGCGCGATGCTGGCCTTGTTTACCTGACCAAAGATCGTAAAGAAAAAGGTCTGTTGCTCGAGCAGAAGATGCGGCCGAACCTGACCTTGCTGGCGTTGCCGCAGTTTATCAGGAACTTTTCAATAGATCGTAAGGCTGAAGAGGCCGCTTTGACGCGGGCGATCCGGCGGTTTGACATTCGCGCGCGCGATCCGAACGTGAATGTTGGCGATCTGTCGGGGGGGAACCAACAAAAGCTTCTGCTTGCCAAGGTGATGGAAGTTGAGCCACGCATCCTAATTATCGACGAACCGACCCGCGGGATCGATGTCGGTACGAAACAGCAGATTTATCATTTCATAGCTGCGATTGCCGCCGAGGGTGTCTCGGTTGTGGTGATCTCTTCAGAAATGCCCGAGATCATCGGTGTAAGCCACCGAGTGGTGGTGATGCGGGAAGGCCAAATCACCGGCATTCTCAGCGGTGACGACATTAACGAAGCCGAGATCGTGCGATATGCGGCAGGGCTTAAGCGCGAGACTTTCCATGACTGAGGCGACCATGACAGAACCGACACAGAAGAAACTGACCGGGCTGGACTTTAAGACTGCGGGACCAGCGATTGCACTGTTGCTGCTCTGTTTGGTGGGTTTTCTGCTGAACCCGGCCTTTCTTAGCGAAGGTAACATCACCAACTTGCTAACCCGCTCAGCCTTTATCGGCATCATTGCGGTTGGCGCGACCTTTGTGATCACCGCCGGAGGGATCGATCTCTCGGTCGGATCGATGGCGGCAGTGATTGCTGGCGTGATGATTATCGTCATGAACAGCGCTGTGGGGACCTTTGGCACCGGCGTTACGACCGTTTTGATAGGCTGCGGGTGTTCGATCATTCTGGGTTTGGGGGCCGGGCTGATTAATGGCTTGCTGACCACCAAAGGTAAGATCGAAGCCTTCATTGTGACCCTTGGGACGATGGGTATCTTCCGGTCGCAGGTAACCTATTTTGCTGACGGTGGCACGCTGTCGCTCAACTACGACATCCGTGGCGTCTATCGTCCGGTCTATTATGACAGCTTTGCCGGCTTGCCGATCCCTGTCTGGGTTTTCATCGTGGTTGCGATCTGTGGTTGGTTGCTGCTCAATCGAACCGCCTTTGGCCGCTATTGCACAGCGATCGGTTCGAACGAGAGCGTGGCCAAGTACTCGGCCATCAAGGTCGACCGGGTCAAAACGCTAACCTATGTCATTCAAGGCTTGTGCGTGTCTCTTGCCACGATCATCTATGTGCCTCGGCTGGGGTCAGCCAGTTCCAGCACCGGTGTTTTGTGGGAACTTGAGGCCATTGCCGCAGTCATAATCGGCGGCACGGTTTTGAAGGGCGGGTATGGGCGCATCGGCGGTACCATCATGGGCGCGCTGATCCTGACGACGATCGGCAACATTCTGAACTTCACGGACATGATTTCGAACTATCTCAACGGCACGATGCAGGGTCTGATCATCATCATCGCTGTATGGCTGCAACGCGGTGATTGGGGCCGCAAACACAAAGACACTTAAGTTTCTCGCAAGAGTTTGCGTGGAAGAACCGGGCGCCACCGGACAGGAGAGGTGCGTCTAAATCACTAGGGAGGAAGATATGAAAACTTTTACCAAGATCAGCACATTAGCGGCTGCAGCGGCGATCTCGCTGACGGGTCTGGCAAGTGCCGAAACGATCAAAATCGGCGTCAGCTATCCGACACCGACCCACGCCTGGGCGGCGGGTATGAACTGGCACGCTGAACAGGCTGAAAAACGGCTTGAAGCGCTGTATCCGGACGTCGATCTGGTTCTCGTGAACTCGCCAGATCCCAGCGCGCAGGCCAGTGCATTGGAAGATCTTGTATCAGTACACGGGATCGACGCTCTGGTCGTGCTGCCATTTGAAAGCGAGCCACTGACCGATCCAGTGTTGAACGTCAAGAAGTCCGGCGCGTTGATCACCGTGGTGGACCGCGGTCTCAGCCAGCCGGGCATCGAGGACATCTATGTTGCGGGCAACAACCCGGAACTGGGTCGTGTTTCGGCTGTCTATATGAAAGGTCGCCTGAAGTCGGGTGACAATATTGTGGTTCTGCGCGGTATTCCAACGCTGATCGACAATGAGCGTTTCGATGCGTTTATGGCAGAAATTGAAGGCTCGGGCATCAATGTCCTCGACCACAAACACGCCAACTGGAACCGTGATGACGGCTTTGAAGTCATGCAGGACTTCCTGTCGCGCTTCCCGGATATTGACGCGGTTTGGGCACAAGATGACGACATTGCCATCGGTGTTGTCGCCGCGCTTAAACAAGCTGGACGCGATGGCGACGGTATGTTCGTCGTCGGCGGCGCCGGCATGAAGGAAACCATCAAAGGCATCATGGATGGCAACGAACTTGTTCCTGTCGATGTACTTTATCCGCCTTCGATGATTGCCACGGCAATGGACGTGACCGTCGCAGCGTTCAAGTCCAACGGCCCGGTTGCCGGTCGCTACATTCTGGGTGCGACGCTGATCGACCAAAGCAATGCAGCGTCTTTCTACTTCCCGGACTCGCCTTTCTAAACTGAGCCCCGGGAAAATCGGGAAGAGGGTTTCTCCCAAAGCCCTCTTCCCAACTAAGGAGAGAGATCATGAAAACGATTAAAGGTCCCGCGCTGTTTCTCGCCCAGTTCTCTGACGATGAAGCGCCCTTCAATTCATGGGACAGCATCACCAAATGGGCCGCGGATTGCGGATACAAAGGTGTTCAGGTGCCAACCTGGGACGGGCGACTATTTGACCTCAGCAAAGCCGCAAGCTCTATGTCTTATTGCGAGGAGTTGGCCGGGGTGGCGCGTCAGAACGGTGTCGAAATCACCGAATTGTCCACACACCTGCAGGGCCAGCTGGTGGCAGTCCACCCGGCCTATGATGAGGCGTTTGACGGTTTTGCAGCCCCCGAAGTGCGTGGAAACCCCAAGGCGCGCCAAGCCTGGGCGGTGGAGCAGCTGAAACTGGCGGTTACGGCCAGCCGAAATCTGGGCATTGATGCGCACGCGACCTTTTCAGGAGCTTTGGCCTGGCCCTATGTCTACCCTTGGCCACAAAGACCGGCGGGCTTGATTGAAACCGCGTTTGACGAACTGGCGCGACGCTGGAAACCCATCCTGGACCACGCGGATATGATGGGTGTCGACGTCTGCTACGAAATCCATCCCGGAGAAGACCTGCACGATGGTGTTACATTCGAGATGTTCCTAGAGCGTGTCGGCAACCACCCACGTTGCAATATGCTGTACGACCCAAGCCACTATGTTCTGCAGTGTTTAGACTACATCGACAATCTCGACATCTACCGGGATCGGATCAAGATGTTTCACGTCAAGGATGCCGAGTTCAATCCAACAGGACGGCAGGGTGTATACTCGGGCTACCAATCCTGGGTTGACCGGGCTGGGAGGTTCCGCAGCCTCGGTGACGGGCAAGTCGATTTTGCCCAAGTTTTCTCAAAACTCGCAGCGATGGACTTTGACGGGTGGGCCGTTGTCGAATGGGAATGCTGTCTGAAGCATCCCGAAGATGGTGCCCGGGAAGGTGCCGCCTTTGTGCGTGATCATATCATTCGTGTCACTGAAAAGGCGTTTGACGACTTTGCTGATGGTTCGACCGATCAGGCGGCCAACCGGCGTATGCTGGGGCTATGAGCCCCTGACAATAGAATGTGACAAGACATGCGGGCTTAGCGTCCCGCAATAGGGAGGAAGAAATGG
The DNA here is from genome assembly GCF_947498095.1 of uncultured Shimia sp. GTDB lineage: Bacteria > Pseudomonadota > Alphaproteobacteria > Rhodobacterales > Rhodobacteraceae > Shimia. Next base: position 143,275 of record NZ_CANMJE010000003.1, read on the forward strand.
CCAGGATCAGATTGGGCATGGTGGGTGGCGGCAACGACGCCTTTATCGGGGCAGTGCACCGGATTGCAGCACGCATTGACGACCGGTTCGAATTGGTGGCCGGAGCCTTGTCTTCGACACCGGAAAAGGCACAGGCCAGTGGCGCCGCTTTGGGTTTGGCCACAGACCGGACATATGACAACTTCAAAGACATGGCGATCCGCGAAGCGCGACTGAAGAGCGGGATTGAGGCCGTGGCCATTGTTACGCCAAACCACGTACATTTTCCGGCAGCGCGCGAATTCCTCAAGCGCGGCATTCATGTGATCTGTGACAAGCCAATGACGTCCTCTCTTGCGGATGCCCGAAAGATGGCCAAGGAAGTTGAAAAGTCCGATGCTCTCTTTGTGCTGACTCACAATTACACGGGCTATCCGCTGATACGGCAAGCTCGGCAAATGGTAGCAGATGGCGTTTTGGGTGAAATGCGCGTGGTACAGGTTGAGTATGCTCAGGACTGGTTGACCGAAGCTCAACCCGATGACAACAAGCAAGCAGCTTGGCGCACGGATCCGGAGCGCTCCGGGGTCGGCGGGGCAACCGGCGACATCGGGACCCACGCCTACAATCTTGCGTGTTTCGTGACTGGCCTAACTGCCGACGCTCTGAGTGCGGATTTGCAAAGCTTCGTGCCTGGCCGGCAAGTTGATGACAATGCCCACGTAATGCTGCGCTTCCAAGGTGGGGCGCGGGGCATGTTGTGGTGTAGTCAGGTCGCTCCAGGTAACGAAAACGGGTTGGCGTTGCGGGTTTACGGAACCAAGGGCGGTCTTGAGTGGTCGCAGGAAAATCCCAATGAGTTGTGGTATTCGCCATTTGGACAGCCGAAACAACTTCTGACGCGGGCGGGCAACGGGGCAATGGGCCTGCAAGATGCCTTGACGCGGACGCCCAGCGGCCACCCAGAAGGGTACCTCGAGGCCTTTGCAAATCTCTACTCAGAAGCTGCAGATGCCATTCAAGAACAGGGGAAAAAGGCGCAAACGCTGCTGCCGGGAGTGGATGCGGGAATGAAGGGAGTAACCTTTGTGGATGCCTGCTTCCGATCATCTGCGCGTAACGCAAGTTGGGTTAGCCTGGCCTGACCTCTTTCTGCATCCAGATTATGATCTAAGCCCTCTGACTGAGGGCATCAGATCATACTGGATGCCGTCAGCGCCAGGGAAGAATATCGCCAGATCTGTGGTGTTGCGGTGCCGATTGCAGATGCCAACGGCAAGCTGATGGCTGCTTTCAGCATTTGGGATGTGGGCGATCTGGACATGTTGGCTGTGCTCAAATCACATCTTGGGGCCTTGAAAGACACGGCTTCGGACATTCCGCACAACTTATGTCAGACATCCTAAAACACTGGGCGCGACCTCGAGGGCGATCCGCGCATCCCCGTGTATTACAGAAGTTCCGGCAGCTTAATCCGCTGGATCTTGCCCGAAGGCCCTTTGGGTAGTTCATCCAGAAAGTGCACCGCATCAGGAGATTTGAATTTCCCGACTTTTTCTACGCAGAGCCGCACAAGATCATCCGGTGTCAGCATTGATCCCTGACGCAACCTGACTGCCGCTTCGACACGTTCGCCGTACGAGGCGCAGGGGCGCGCAAAGGCTGCTGCCTCTACGACGTCTGGGTGCGAATAGAGCGCCTCATCAATCTCACGCGGTGCGATATTCTCACCGCCCTTGATGATAAGTTCCTTCAGACGACCGGTCACATAGATGTAACCGTCCTTGTCCACATGCCCTAAATCCCCGGTGCGCAGCCATCCATCTTCGGTAAAGGTGTCTTTGGTCGCTTCAGGGTTCTTCAGATATCCGCGCATTACGTTCGGGCCGCGAATGGCAATCTCACCTTGAGTTTCGGGGGGCAGAGGGGTCAGATCCTGCGATAGGATACAGGCCTCGTTGCCAAAGGCTTTGCCCGGCGAGCCGATTTTGCGAATGCCCGGGGGCAGGGGGTTTGACAGGATCTGAGCCGCGGTCTCGGTCAGACCCATGGTCTCGACAATCGGCACGTCAAAGCGAGCCTCAAAGTTCCTCTGAACATCCGGTGCTAGGGCCGAGCTTGCCGAACGCCCAAATCGCAACCGCGCTCGTGTTGCTTGATCCGGCGCGGCCTCGGCATGCAGCAAATGCGAGATTATGGTTGGCACCACAGAGAACCAGGTTGCGCCAGCCTCGGCGCACTGGTCCCAGAACCGGCTGACTGAAAACTTTTCGGCCACCGCCAGTGACCCGCCAGAGATCAACGTGCTGAGCACGGACACACAAAGACCATTGATATGATAAATCGGCAGCACGCAAAGCCCGCGATCATTGGCGGTCAATTTATGCGCTACGGTTGGGGTCCAGCCGCCAGCCAAAAGGCTTGAATGGGCATGCATCACCCCTTTGGGCCGGCCCGTTGTTCCCGAGGTGTACATCAACAACGCGTCATCTTCGGGATGCAAATCGTGTAGGGCGCCCGTTGAAGGGCTCGCAATGTCGGGCATCAGATCAATGCCACCGGTGCGCACTTTGTCAAATTGCTCTTTCTGGGCCTCGCCGACCAAGGCAACACGAGCTTCGCAATGTCCCAGAGCATACCCGATCGCTTCGGCTCCGGCGACGAGGTTGATCACCGTTGCGCAGAACCCTCCGTAGAGCACGCCATAAAGGTTGATGATGGCGTCGCGACCATTGGGCTGCAAAATCGCCACCGCCGCCCCCCGCGACATGCCAAGTGCCGTCATCTTGTGCGCCAGATCACGTGCTTTGTGTCGCAGGTCTGACCAGGTCAGTGGGGCTTCGCCGTCAAAGAAGACATAGGCCACCCGGTCTGGCGTTGCGGTCGCACGATAGTCCAGCCAATCGCGAACCGTGCCTTCTGGGGGTTTGATCGAACTCGTGATCATTGGCCCGCAACGCTCCAGTAATCAGCAAAAATGTCGTCAACTGCAGGCTCATTCGGGGGGATTTCGCGGACAATTTTGGTGCTTTGGATGAAATGCTTCCAATGCAGGTTGTCGTCGATGGAGTTGCCTCCCCAGCTGCCGCACCCCATCGAGAGTGAGAATGGCATGCCGTTGGTGAAAGAGCCGCCCGTGGCAAACGTGTGGGCCTGATTGACGATCACGCGGCAGGTTGGCATGGCGCGGCCCAATTCGACCGCGCGACCATCCAGTGCCGTATGGATTCCCAGCGAATGACCTGCGCCTTGATAATCGAGAATGCGGGCAGCGATGTCGCGGGCATTCTCATAATCCGTTGCCCGATAAAGCGCGGCAACGCGGCTGAGCTTTTCTCCGGAGAGCGGGTGATCCGGGCCGATTCCCGCGGTCTCCACGGCGAGGAACTTGGTATCGTCAGGCACCTGACCGCTCAGGCCAAGGGCGGCAATCATTTTGTCAGCGTCCTGTGCAATGACCGAACGATTGAGATGTCCATCAGGCCAGAGGGCCGCGACAATTGCCGCCTCGTCGGTGACGCGTGCGCCGCCTTCCTTGGCCAATGCCGCGATGAAATCATCATAGACCGCGTCCACCACGATCATCGAGTTCTCGGATGAGCACGAGGTGGCATTGTCAAAAGTCTTGGAGGCGGTGATTTTAGCCGCTGCTGCAGCAAGGTCTGCAGTCTCGTCCACGATGGTTGTGACGTTGCCCGCCCCGACCGCCACGGCCGGAGTGCCACAGGTCTGAGCGCGGTGAACGTTGTTCTGACTGCCGGTACAGATCACGCGGTCCGCCAGTTCCATCATGGCCTGAGTTTTGGCCTTGGATCCGGGGGCAGGGATCATCTGCACAAGGTCATGGTCTAGACCAATCTTGTCAAATTCGGCGTGGATATAGGCAAACAGACGCTCGCAGCTGGCGACCCCTTTGGGCGAGGGGGCCACAACGACGGAATTGCCGCATTTTAGCGCGTTGATGATGTTGTTTGCAGGGGTCGCCGCCGGATTGGTCGAAGGCACCACGGCGCCAACCACGCCCACGGGGCGGGCGATCTCGGTGATACCGGTGGCGGGGTCATCGGACAGCACGCCACAGGTCTGGACACCCTTGATGTCACGCATCAGGCCCAGCGTCTTGCGGTGGTTCTTGGTTATCTTGTCGGGGACATTCCCGAGGCCCGTCGTCTCAACAGCCAATTCAGCCAGAGTGCGGTTTCGGGAGGGTTCCATGATGGCCCAGGCAGCGGCCTCGGCGGCGCGGTCAAAGCGCTCTTGCGTGGCGTCGCGTTCAAAGGCCTCTTGCGCCGCCTTGGCGCGGACCATGATTGCTTCGACCTGGGTGATGTCATCATGTGCGTTCATTTTGTCTTGTCCTTTTGAAAGGCACAGGGCGACAGGCGCCCTGTGCCGTAGTTTTGTATTCTAGAGACCGGCCAGAAGCTCTTTCAAAGTGGCTTCCCGTGCGGCCCACATCTCGATCACTTCGTCGCGGGTCATGATGTGCATTGGCGAGCCGCCTGCATCCATTTTCTTGGAAACGCGGCCATTCTTAAACATCTCGGGCACCGAGGCGGCAAGCTTGTCGATCACCTCTTGCGGGGTGCCCTTGGGCACCATGATGCCGCGGAAGTTCACGCTGGCGTTGTCGATGTCATAGCCCTGTTCCTTGAGGGTCGGGACATCTGGCAGGAACGCGTTGCGTTCAAGGTCGAAAACGCCAAGGATCTTGACGTTGCCAGCCTCTTGCGCGCGGAAAGCGTCTGACAGGTTATTGACGCCGCCCATTACCTCGCCCGCGATCACGGCTTTCATCGCCGCTGCACCGCCGCCTTTGGTTGGGATGTAGGCCATCTTCACGCCTGCGGCTTTCTCAAGTTGCAGCGCGGCGATGTGGTGGCCCACAAACAGGCCTGCGCCGGAAAAGGTCAATTTTCCGGGATTTTCCTTGGCGAATTTCACCACATCGTCCATCGAGTTCATCTCGCTGTCGGCTGCTACGACGAACACCGCCGGATCCGCACCCCAATTGGCGATGGGCTCAAAGCTGTCAGTGGAATACTGCACGCCACCTTTGATTGACTGGGCGATGAAATGCGGAACGTTATAGGCGCCCAGCGTGTAACCGTCAGCATCGGCCTGCGTGGCAAACCAGTTCCAGCCCACGCGACCCCCGGCTCCGGGTTTGTTGATGATCGCGATGGGCATGCCAAGCGCGTCTTCGTTCCCGGCTGTCATGGTCACGATACGGGCCTGAAAGTCGGTCGCGCCGCCTGCGCCATAACTGACCATCATCATGATGGGACGTTCGGGGTAGGCTTCTGCAATCGCCGCCCCCCCGGTTAGTGCGGTCAGGGCCAGTGCGACCCCGGCTACTAATTTCTTCATGGTTTAGTCCTCCCTTGGGTGATTTTTGTGTCTTTCGTTGATTCAGAACAGGATCTCTCGCGGTGTGTAGACCTTGAGCAGCATGGCAAAGAGCCCGTACATGACAGCTGTGTAGCCAGCTGTGATGATGATCCGCCGGATCCATGTGCGCAGCTCGCGGTGCGGCGCCGGATCATAGAGCGACAGCAGAATGAAAAAGCAGATTGCGCCAGCGGTGTAAAAGCCCAGCCCTTTAGCGGCCCAGAAGATGTAGATCAGCGCAATCACGATGCCGGGCAAGAGGTTGGCGAACTCATGAACAGTGAGCCCGTGACCGACCTTGGTCCACCCCATCAGGGCCTTGATAAAGGTCCAGATCGCCAGCACCACGAACACGCTGGAGATCAGGCGGGGAAACAGAAAGGCCTCGGCCGGTTGTTGCGTGTAGCTGATCCAGGCAATCCAGATACCAACAACGGCGACAAGCCCAGAGGCGATGATGTGCTGAAGGCGGGGCAAGGACGGTGTGCTCATCCCATGATCTCCTCTTTTGAGGTGTAGCGGCGTGAACGCAATTCCATCCAGGCCGAATAGACGATCGAAGCGATCACAGCCGCGATCAGCAAAATATTGAGGGTTCCGCCAAGGAAATAGGCGCCGAGTCCGTCAGTGGCGTTGGCGATCATGCTGCCTTGGATAAAGTTGGCTTCTGCAATGGGGCCAAGGATCAGGCCCAGCACCAGCGGCGCCGCCGAAAAGCCAAAACGTTCGAGGAAGTACATCATCACGCCAAGTGAGGCCATGACATAGACATCGCCCATCGAAGACTGCACCGAGTAGCTGCCGAACACCGCCAGCCCCAATACGACCGCAGCCATGACACTTTGCGGCACCTGCGCCACTCGCGCGGCAAGGCCGGCCACATAGAGGCCAAAGATGCACATCAGGACCTGCCCGATCAGCATCGAGTTGATAAAGGTCCACGCGACGTCCGGGTGATTGTCAAAAAGGTCGGTGCCCGGGAAAATCCCGTGAATGAGCAAGCCGCCCAAAAGCACCGCAGCCGTCGGGGATCCGGGAATTGAGAGTGTCAGAAGCGGTACAAGGCTTGGGCCGACCATGGCATTGTTGGCGGCTTCGGCTGCGATAACGCCTTCGGAATGGCCCTTGCCGAATTTCTCGCGCTCAGGGCTGAATTTCTTGGTTTGGTCATAGGCCACCAGGCCCGCGATCTGGCCGCCCACGCCGGGGATCAGACCGATGATCGACCCGGTGATGGTACCAATCGACAAGGCGCGAGGGCGGCTCAAAACTTCCCTCATTGCGTCAAGGACCGAGTGCTTCTGCACCTCTATGACTTCGGCACCCTCGTTGCGGCGTCCCTTTGCGAACATGGTCAGGACTTGGGGGATTGCAAACAAACCGATCAATGCCGCGATGATGTTAATGCCACCGCCCAAGGCCGGGTGAAAGATGAAACGCTGCGCGCCCATGATGTCGTCAAAGCCGATCGTCGCCAACCACAGGCCAATGCAGCCCGACAGCAAACCCTTGACCACGGAGGCTGTATCCAGCGAGCCGATAACCGTGACGCCAAGGATGGCCAGCCAGAACAAGTGGCTTGGTCCAAAGGCCAGCGCCCATTGTGCCAGAACCGGGGTCAGAAAGATCAAAAGCAGGACACCGATCACCCCACCAATCGCCGAGGCCAGAAAACTGAGCTGCAGTGCCTTGGCTCCGTGCCCCTGTTTGGCCATCGTGTGCCCGTCCAGCGTTGTCGCAATGTTGGCCGGAGCTCCGGGGATTTTTAGAAGGATCGCGCTGACTGCGCCACCTGCCACCGTTGAGGTATAGGCCGCCCCCAACAGGATCAGCCCCTGAACCGGCTGAAGGTGGAAAGTGAACGGAATTAAAAGTGCAACGGCCATGGTCGGCGACAGGCCCGGAGTGGCCCCCAGAATGAGCCCGCCAATCGTTCCCAAAAGCAATAATCCGAAAGACACCGGAGTGAAGACATCGCCGAAGTAGTAAAGAAATTCCAAGTCGTCACCTGTTCACACATTTGATTGACAGAAAAGCGTAAGTCATGAAAATAGTATTGCAAATGTTTTCATAAAATTGCGAAAAATGGCTACTAAGTGACGGAATACAAAAAAGAAAAAATAGATATTTTCGATGTCGCAAAGGCTGCAAGGGTGTCGACGTCAACGGTCTCGCGTGCGTTCAATCACCCTGATTTGGTCAATCCGTCGACTCGCAAGAAGATTGAGCGAGCGGTGCAGAAGTTGGGATACATTCGCAATCGCGCCGCTCAGGTTATGCACGGGCGTCGCAGTGGGACAGTTGGATTTGTCGTGCCCACAATCGACAACGCAATCTTTGCCGAATTGATCCAAGCCTTCTCCGACGGGCTGGATCAAAAAGGATTCACAATGCTGATTGCATCGCACGGATTTGATCTCGAACGAGAGTACAAAATGCTTCGAAAACTGATGGAGCATCGCGTGGATGGCTTGGCACTGGTGGGGCTTGAGCATTCGGAAGCCACACACCAGCTGATCACGCAACAAGGTGTGCCGACTCTGGCGATCTGGAACTACGCCGATGACGCCAGAATGCCCTGTGTGGGAGTCGACAACGCAGAAGCAGGGCGCCTTGCCGCCCGCCATCTGATCGATCTGGGTCATCGCGACGTTGGTCTGGTTTTTCCAAACCCAGTGGGCAACGATCGCGCCCAAGACCGGCAAGAAGGCGCGTTGGAAGAGCTGAAACAGGCAGGGATAGACGTGCCTGAGGATTGGACGCTGCAGGCCCCGTACAGTATCGCCGAGGCCAAACAGGCTTCTATGTCTCTCTTGGGTCGCGGCAAACGTCCGACGGCGATCCTATGTGGAAATGACATCATCGCGCAGGGTGTGCTTTACGCGGCGAAGAACCTCGGGCTGAAGGTGCCGAAAGAGCTTTCGATCATGGGCATAGGGGACTTCAAAGGGTCCAGTGAGATTGAACCCGCGCTGTCCACAATCCGCATTCCCGCGCGGCGAATTGGACGGCTGGCCGCAGACCAGATGGCCGCGTCGATTTCCGGCACGTCGGAGGATGCGACGCAATCAAAATGCGATCTGACTGTTTTGAACCGAGCGTCGACGGGCAGGTGTGCAGACCGTCCTGATCGTTCATAGTTCTTCAGGGGACATTTTGATGACCGGAACCGGGCTACATACCCGCAGTTTTCTGCAGTAGCTTGACCACCTGATCTTGTTCATCCTGCGTTAGATTCCTGAGCGTTTCTTGGTTCACCTGCCTGATGATTTTTGGCAGTTCCGACGCCTTTTTTCGCCCCAGATCGGTCAGGAAAATAAGGAAGGAGCGGCGGCTATTCGGATCAGGCCGGCGCTCTGCGTAACCGGCCTCAACCAGTGTGTCGACGTTACGACTGGTAAAGTACTCGGGGAAATTCAGCTTTTTGCCCAAAGTTCGTTGATTGATTCCGTCTTCCTCGGACAACATCATGAGATTGGCAAAAACTTTTACATCTACGTCTACGGTTTTCAGCGCTACCTTCATCTTTGCGTCGATCTCACGGGACAGCGTCTGAATTAGGAATCCGAAGCTTCCATCTCTGGTGCCTTTGGCGTTCTTTATCTGTGTCATCAGGTACGTACTCCTGATCATCGAATTACCCTCAATACTTGTTACCTGCAAGTGTTGCGCAAAAATTGCATTTACAACAATTACATCTGCAAGTTATGCAGAAACATGTCAACTATGACTTTGATTCGAGTTTCGGTAGGGCGTGCTTTTGTTTTCAAACGGTTGGCCATCTCTTTTGCGGCCACAACCGATCATGGGGGCCCTGCAGCCAGTGTTCGAAACCGGTCAGTTTACCAGTCGAATAGGAGGTTTTTGGAATGCTGCGGAAAACGGGTATTTATGTATTTCTTGGTCTCATCGTCGTGTTTGTGGCGTTGCATTTGGGGCTTGCCTCGGAACAGTATGACCCCCGGACAACGGGAACCACCATGCTTGGCGGGATTGCGTTCCTTCTGATGACGTGTTCGATCATCTTGTCGACGCGGCTGTCGATCTTTGAGAATTGGTTCGGAGGCCTTGATAGGATGTATCAGGTCCACCGGGTCATCGGCGTTTTCGCGGCCCTCTTTGCGCTGGTTCACTTTTTCGGCGTGCCAAAAGAGCTTCCGCAAGGGGCTGACCCAGTTTTGAACGTGCTGGTGCCATCAGCACCGTTGGGCATGCTGTGGCTGATCTTTTTGGTCATAGGGCTGTTCATCGCGCTCAATCGCAAGATCCGGTATTCGTTCTGGCGCCCGACACATAAGATCATGGGCCTCGTCTATGTCCTGTTGCTCGGGCATTTCTTCACCGCCCCTCCGATCTTTGTAGAGCAGTTCAGCCCGTCCGGAGTGATGCTGGTGGTGGCGGGCTTCGTTGGAATCCTCAGCCTTGTGTACTCGGTTTTTGGAATGAACAGGCGCACGGCGGTGACCTTCACGATCGAAGCGGTAAACGCACTGGAGCGCGCGACTGAAGTGGTGCTGAAACCAGTTGATCGATCAATTGACTTCCAGCCAGGGCAGTTTGCCTTTGTAGAGATTGAAGGAAATGGTTGGAGCGAACCTCACCCGTTCACCATTTCCAGCGCACCGGGCGAAGACCGTTTGCAGTTTACGATGAAAGTGCTGGGTGATTGGACCAGAAAAGTACGGGAAGAATTAGAGCCCGGCGCGAATGTAAAGGTGCGCGGGCCTTATGGTCGTTTTGATGCGGCACATGCGGGACACAAGCAAATCTGGCTGGCTGGTGGTATCGGCCTGACGCCTTTCTTGTCAAAAATGCGCGCAATGCAGCCCGACGATCCCCGCCAGATTCATCTGGTGTATGCCGCGCGCGAAATGGAAGAGGCCATTTTTCTTGAAGAACTCAAGGACCGCGCCGCTGAGCTTGGGAATGTGACGCTGGTGCCCTTGTTTTCGGACGAAGGCAACTTTGCGCGGGTCGACATGATGAAGCAAAAGCTGCCGGATCCGTTGGACAGTTACGAGTACTTCATGTGTGGACCCAAGCCGATGGTTGAAGGGCTGACAAAGGACCTCAAGATCGAAGGTGTGCCGCGCGACAAGATCCACTCCGAAGCCTTTGAGTTCCGGTAAGCCCGTATCATCAGGCGCGGCATCCTGTTGACCACCTCGATCGGATCACCAACCAAACGGACCAACTGGTTGGTGCCGACCCCTTCGCTACGGCCACCGAATCTCAATCCAATTTGTCGGCGAGCTCCTTAAGAGAGGCAATCGGACGAGCTCTGACATACGCGGTGAAGTTTTCCAAAATTGACACGGCGGTGCCTTCGTTGCACCCTGCCGTGACTTTGGAATCGCGCCGCGTTTGCACGCGTTCATACCACCTACCGGAGAGCCGTGGCCATGAGACCTGAAAGCCCGATTTCTCTTTGGGATGCCTCTGCGGAGGAACCAGATTATCAGAACCCCATGACGGGCGACACGCAAGTTGACGTGGCAATTGTTGGTGGTGGATACACCGGGTTGTCGACAGCTTTGTATTGCGCTGAAAAGGGGCTCAGCACCCAGGTGCTTGAGGCCAAAACGATCGGTTATGGCGGGTCCGGGCGAAATGTCGGCTTGGTGAATGCTGGGGTCTGGCGACCACCAGCCGCCGTACGCAAGAAACTGGGCGACATTTACGGTCCGCGTTTTGTGAAACGTTTTGGCGAGGGCCCGGCCCAGGTTTTCGACTTGATCGAGAAGCACCAAATCCGCTGTGAGGTAACCAGAACCGGTACAATCCATGCGGCCCATGCTCCGTCGGGTTTCAGGGATCTACAAGCTCGCCATGCCGAATGGACCCGGCTGGGCGAACCGGTTGACCTGTTGTCGCCCGAAGACATGGTCGAGCGTACTGGTACAAAGGTTTTCCACGGTGGATTGCTCGATCATCGCGCGGGCACTGTGAATCCCATGGGCTATTGCCGGGGACTGGCCCGTGCCGCCAAAGCAGCAGGCGCCGAGATCGCCACAGGTGTGCGCGCCACCAAGTTGCGACGTGATGGTGAGATGTGGGTTGTTGAGACAGACCATGGCACAGTGCGCGCAAACTATGTCGTGCTGGGTACCAACGCCTATAGCGATACCTTGTGGCCGAATTTGAAGCGCGCCTTCACTATGATCCACTACTTCCAGCTGGCGACGAAACCGCTGACCACCGACATGTCACATATCCTGCCAGGCCGTCAGGGTCTCTGGGACACCGGGCAGGTCATGTTCAGCCTGCGTCGCGACGTTTCTAACCGTCTCTTGATTGGCTCGATGGGGACAGTTGTGGGGGCTGTCGGACGCGGCTTGTCGCACCGTTGGGCGACGAAGAAACTGGCGCGGATGTATCCCGAGCTGGGGCCGGTAGAGTTTGAAGAAGCTTGGCACGGACAGATTGCCATGACCCCGGATTACCTGCCGCGCATCTACCAACTGGCCCCCAACCTGCTGACCCCGATCGGCTACAATGGCCGTGGTATCATAACAGGAACGATCTTTGGCCAATGCATGGCCGATCTGATTACGGGCATGGACAAGGCCGATCTGCCTTTGCCAATGACCGAGTTGTCGACTGTGCCTTCAGCTCCGATCATGTCGCGGATCTATCAAACGGCCTTTATGGCAAATCAAGTGTTGAAGAGTCTCTGAAGTCTTGGCTGGGAAGTCACCGACGTGAACGTGTTGGACAACTCAGCGGGCAGAAAACTCAGCAGCACAATTCAACTCAATTGTGCTGCTGATTGTTCATTTAGCCGACGACGTTGAACGCTGGCCCATATGGGTAGCCAGTGATGTTCTCGTTGCCGTCTTCGGTGATGACAAGGATATCATGCTCACGGTAACCTCCCGCGCCGGGTTGGCCATCTGCGATGGTAAGCATTGGCTCCATCGAAATGACCATGCCCGGTTCCAGAACAGTGTCGATATCTTCACGCAGTTCCAGACCAGCCTCGCGGCCATAGTAGTGCGACAAGACACCAAACGAATGGCCATAGCCAAAGGTCCGGTATTGCAACAGGTCGCGTTCCGCAAAGAAGTCATTGATCTGATGCGTGACCTCGGCGCAAGAAGCGCCAGGCTTCAACAACGAAATCCCCAACTCATGCGCCCCGACATTGGCCTCCCAAATCTTGAGGCTGGCCTCATCCACCTCTTTCACGAACATCGTACGCTCAAGAGCAGTGTAATAGCCTGAGATCATCGGAAAGGTGTTCAGCGAGAGAATATCGCCGCGCTGAAGAACGCGGCCCGTCACAGGGTTGTGCGCGCCATCGGTGTTGATGCCTGACTGGAACCAAACCCATGTGTCGCGGTACTCTGCATCAGGGAAGCGTTTGGCAATTTCCAACTCCATCGCGTCGCGGCCGGCCATCGCAACATCGATCTCGCGCACCCCCTCTTTGACGGCGTCCCGGATTGCGTAGCCACCGACATCTGCCACTGCGGCACCGGCGCGGATCATCTCGATCTCGGCAGGTGACTTGTGCATACGTTGGCGCATGGTGGCCTCGTAGAGGTCGACAGTTTTTGATGGCGACAGAAAGCTTTGCAGTTTCCCTTGCTGCAACAGGGTCAGATGATCGCTTTCGTATCCGATGACCTTGCCCGCGCCGGTGACCGACAAAATAGCGCGCCAATAGTTGTCGCGCTGCCAGTCTGTATAGGTGATGTTGTCGCCATAACACCTGCGCCAGGGCTGGCCGGCATCAATACCCGCAGAAATCGTGACGCAGACTGAGGGGGTCACTACAAGCGCGTAAGGTCGGCCAAACGAGCAATATGTAAAGCCCGAATAGTAGCTGATGTTGTGCATTGAGGTGAACACGGCGGCATCTGCGCCGGCCTGTGCGAGAGCCTTACGCAGGCCCTCAACGCGGGCGGCATACTCACTGTCGGCAAATTGCAGACCGGCTTTTTCGCCGTTGTGGAAACGATAGAATTCAGGACGTGCAGTCATTTTGACCTCCGATAAAGAAGGTCCCGGCGTTCAGGACTGAGATGAAAGCGCGCTTTCACGAGGGAAAACGTGGCGACGCCATCGCCATTTGCTTGCGCGGACATTGCCAAACTTCAGGCGGAAATTCCAGACCGTTTGCGTCGCGGGTATGTCGTTTTTCAACGGGGATGGAAAGGAAGGGCCAACATGCAAAGAGGGAGCACGCGGCTCCCTCTTTCTTTCGCTATCAGTGGTCATCACCGTTAGGCAGGTGACAGTCCCCGCAACTTCTCTGAGCGTCGTCGCAATAGTTCGACAACCGTCAATAGTGCGATGGACAGGGCAACCAAAATCGTCGCGACCGCCAGAATGGTCGGGCTGATCTGTTCGCGCAGGCCGGTGAACATCTGCCAAGGCAGAGTTTTCTGGCTGGCAGACCCGACGAACAGCACCACGACAACTTCGTCAAACGACGTGATAAAGGCGAACAACCCGCCCGAGATTACGCCGGGCAAGATCAGCGGCATCTGTACCTTAAAGAAGGTTGTGACCGGATTGGCCCCCATGTTGGCCGCGGCGCGGGTCAACGAGTGATCAAAGCCAACCAAGGTTGCCGTGACCGTGATGATTACGAACGGAATACCAAGAACCGCGTGGGCCAGAACAACTTTGACGTAGCCGACAAATGTCTTGGGCAAGCCCAGTGTGCCTTCTAGCCAGTTGCCAATGTCCGAGTAGAAAAAGAACATGCCGGTGGCCGAAATAATCAGCGGAACAATCATCGGCGAAATCAGGATCGCCATGATCGCGCGACGGAAAGGAACGTGGCTTTGGCTGAGGCCAATGGCGGCCAGGGTACCAAGGCTCACGGAAATCACTGTCGCAATAGGTGCGATGATCAGCGAGTTCTTAAAGCTGCGCTGCCATTCATTGTTGCTGAAGAAATCGCGATAGTGTTTGAGCGAGTAACCCTCAGCCTCAAACCGCAGCATCTCTGGGGTAAAGGTAAAGAAGTCTTCGGCGTTGAAGGACAGCGGCATCACCACAAGGATCGGTGTGATCAGGAATACAAAGATGGCGCCACATATCACGCGGAACGTGTAGTGCCACAGCACTTGCCCTGAGGTCAGGTACGGCAAGAGCCGGGCGCGATAACGCCCCTCGTAGAGCCAGTAGATGAGCCAGTGATAGAACCAGCCAGCCAATAGGCCAATTACGGCGCCGGGAATGCCCGCGAACCACAGGCCCAGTGCGCCAATTCCAAGGATCGAAATCCACTTGGCGAGTTTCTCGTTCTTCAGCACCAGAATGAAGAAGGCCCCCATGACGGCCACAAACAGGGCGCCAATAACAACGCCCGTGAAGCCTGAGCCATTGGCAGTGCCAACGAACAGCCCCAGCAAGGCGCCAAAGGCACCTGCCGTCGGCAGGACCAGTGACAAGGGTTTGCGCGAGATCGGAGTGAGTGCAGCCATGTTTCTTACCCCAATTTCACGTTGTCGATGCCGACGATCTTGTCGTAGGCCCAGTAAAGGATCAGCACCACCGCCAGCAGGATTGTGCCAAGCGCAGCGGCCAGCCCCCAGTTCAGCGATGACGAGATGTGATAGGCGATCCGGTTCGAGATAAAGACGCCTTTGGTGCCGCCCACGATCTCAGGCGTAATGTAATAGCCGATGGACAGAATGAAGACGAGGATCGAGCCCGCGCCAATGCCCGGCACTGACAGCGGGAAATAGACCCGCCAAAACGCAGTCCAGTTAGTCGCCCCCATGGACTTCGCGGCCCGCAAATAGGTCGGCTGAATGGTCTGCATGACCGAATACATCGGCAGGATCATGAACGGCAGCAGGATATGCGTCATCGCAATGATCGTGCCCAATTGATTGTTGATCATCACTAGGCGCGCATCGTCTGCCACGATCCCCAGCCAGACCAGCACTTCGTTGATCACACCTTGTTGTTGCAGCATCACTTTCCAGGCTGATGTCCTCACCAGCAAAGAAGTCCAGAACGGCAGCAGCACCAGGATCATCAGCATGTTCGCTGTGCGCATGGGCAGGTTCGCAAGGATCCACGCGACAGGGTAGGCAAGCATGATGCAAGAGAAGGTAATCACCAGCGACATGAATAGCGTACGCTTGAACAGCGTTATCAGGATACGCTTGTCTTCGGGCTGAGCCTGTGCGCCTTCAGGGGTCCGCTGCATATCAATGGCATTCAGGAAATAGCCATTTGTAATCTTGACCGAGTGGGTCTTGATCACGGCCCAAGTCTGGGCGTCTCCCCACTTTTTGTCGATGTCGATCAGCTTGTCTTTGAACGGCGCGTCAGCCTGCGGGTCCAGTCGCTTGATCTTGCGTCCGGATTTGCGGAACAACGACGACATGCCGGTTTGTTCATAGTTGAGTCGCGTGCCAAGTCGCGTGTGTTTCTTGGCTTCAATGGCGACAATCATATCCTCGACAAAGGCTTGATAGACAGCTTCGTTGGGCGATTCACCGGAGTCAATGTCCCAGTCTTTCAACGCTTCGACGGTCAATGGGATGGTTTGTTCGACCATTCCATTTTCAACCGAGCGGAACAACATGGATCCGATTGGAATAACAAAGGAAATCAGCACAAAGATCAGCAACGGGCCAATCAGTGCCAGCGCGCGCATCTTTTGATTTCTAAGGGAGCGCGCCAAGCTCTGTTTAAGCGGCGTACCATCGGCTGCCAGTACCGGGCCAGACTGCGTTTCGTCGCTCATGTTTTCGTCCCCGCGCGTTCGTTTTTATTGTTGGTCTATAAGACTTAACGAATTGGAGTGAGGGGGCGACAATCGCCCCCTCGGATGTTTGGTGCGATTACTTCGCCAACCAAGCTTGGAACTTGGTTTCGATGTCGTCGCGATAGTCAGCCCAGAACTCGTAGTTGTAGAGGAACGTGTTCTTGGCGTTTTCTGGATCAGTTGGCATGTGTGGTGCCATGTCGATGCCCAGATCGGCGTGCTTACCAACCAGTGGTGCAGACGACTTACGTGCAGGGCCGTACGAGATGTACTTGGCTTGATCCGCCAGACGCTGCGTGTCGGTCGCGAACATGATGTAGTCCAGTGCACGAGCTTTGCGCTCTTCGCTCAGGCCGGTTGGAATGATCCAGCCGTCAAGATCGAACACCTGCGCGTCCCAAAGCATGGCAACAGGCTGTTTTTGCTCTTCGATGACCGAGAACAAACGACCGTTATAGGTCGAGCCCATGATGACTTCGCCATCTGCCAGAAGCTGCGGTGTATCAGCACCAGCCGACCACCAGACAACGCTGTCTTTGATTGTGTCCAGCTTGGCCAAGGCCTGATCCTGACCTTCCGGCGTTTCTAGAACGCTGTAAACGTCGTCTTTTGCAACACCGTCACACAGCAGAGCCCATTCCATGTTGTTGATCGCGCGCTTTTCCAGCGAACGTTTGCCCGGATAAGCTTCCAGGTCGAAAACATCACAGATGTTGCTTGGAGGTGTGTCACCCACCAGGTCGGTACGGTAGCCGAACGTGGTCGAGTAAACGATCTGCGGGATAAAGCAGTCGGATACGAGAAGATCACCAAAGTCGTCCGAGGCCGAAGTCCCGTCCGGAGCAGCAGCGAGCTGGGTGTCCGCATCGATTTCCATCGCCAGACCTTCGTCGCAGAGGCGGATGGCATCTGCGGCAACGACGTCAACAACATCCCATGTGACGTTGCCAGCTTCGTTCATGGCACGCAGCTTGGCCACGGCTTCGGCGGAACTGTCATCATTGATGATCGTCACACCGGACTTTTCAGAATAGGGCTCGTGATAGGCGCGCAGTTGCGACTTGGAATAAGCCCCGCCCCACGACACGATTGTCATTTCTTCCGCGACAAGCGATGAAGCCGCCACAGAAGCCGCCACAATGGCAAGCAGCTTGGTTTTAGTACTCATTGTATTCTCCCAGTTGGTACCCGTTTTTGTTGACGAAAGGCCGGTCCGGGTTTCGATAGCCAGCCTTGTTCTGTGCAGGGCTGACTCAGGCGTCCAGTGCCCGGCAATCCTGTGGAAGCCATCCGATATCGATGGTCTCTCCTGGCTTCAGCTTTACAGCATCTGGTGCATTCCGGGTCTTAACAATAAAGTCATCGTTCCCGGCGACAGACAGGCGGAACCGGAAAACGTCACCCATATAGATGAACTCTTTCACAGTCGCCTTCACCAAGTGTGC
Organism: uncultured Shimia sp.; assembly: GCF_947498095.1. GTDB lineage: Bacteria > Pseudomonadota > Alphaproteobacteria > Rhodobacterales > Rhodobacteraceae > Shimia. Next base: position 160,828 of record NZ_CANMJE010000003.1, read on the forward strand.
GTCCGCATTCAAACGGTCTTTGTTGAACTCAACACGTTCCGGACGGATCGACACCTTGGTACGCTCACCAACCTGGCTCACATTGACCGGCATCGCGTCGATCTCTTCGCCGTCATCCAGTGTCACGACACAGGTGTTTCCTGCCATCGACGTCACAGTGCCTTCCAGCGTGTTGTTTTCGCCGATGAACTGGGCCACGAAACTGTTTTCCGGCTCTTCATAAAGCTGATCTGGCGGTGCCAGCTGCTGGATGCGGCCGTCATCAAACACGGCAACGCGATCCGACATGGTCAGCGCTTCGGTCTGGTCATGGGTCACATACACAGTCGTAATGCCCAACTCATGCGCCAGGCGTGTGATCTCGAACTGCATGTGTTCGCGCAGCTGTTTGTCCAGTGCGCCCAGCGGCTCATCCATGAGAACCAGTTCGGGTTCGAACACCAGCGCACGCGAAAGCGCGATCCTTTGCTGTTGACCACCAGACAGTTGTGCAGGACGGCGTCCGCCAAACTCACCCATCTGGACCATGTCCAACGCCCGTTTCACTTTGGCTTCGCGATCGGATTTCCCGATTTTGCGCACCTCAAGAGGAAAGGACAGGTTCTCGGCCACGGTCATGTGCGGGAACAGCGCATAGTTCTGAAACACCATGCCAATGCCCCGCTTGTGCGGCGGAATGTTGTTGATCGACTGCCCACCCAACAGAATTTCTCCGTGGGTTGCGGTTTCAAATCCCGCGAGCATCATCAGGCAAGTGGTCTTACCAGATCCTGAGGGCCCGAGCATTGTGAGAAACTCACCTTTAGGGAGGGACAGGTTCAGGTCCTTCACCACAAGATTCTCACCGTCATATGATTTTTGCACCCGTTCGAATGCTACGAACGCGTCTTCGCTTGCCAGATCGGCCACGTTATCTCCCCGTCTAATGCTAGTGCGGCAAGTTGATCCTGCCGTCTCATTCGACATCGCCCATTAGAAAACAATGTTACCAAACTAAGCAACAATTATTTTCAAGCCATTGCTTTTATTTCATTTTTCCTCAAGGGTTTTCATTTTCTGCCGCCAATTTACGCATGTGCCACGCCAAAGACTGGTTGCTGGACAGCACAGGCTTGCCGATTGCCGACTCGATTGCCGGAATCGCGCGGATTGTTCGTAGGTTTGTGCAGCTCAAAAACACCCCCTCAACATCGCCGGACTGCCCCAAACGCGTGGCTGCATCGACGACCGAGGCTTCAGAGATGCGAACAACTTTGCTTTCTTCAGACTCACCGAAGCTTCCAAAGACGTCCATAGACACACCGCCCTTGGCAAATGCCTTGCGCAGAGGCTCGTTAACTTCCTCAATATAGGGCGACAGCAAGGCCAGCCGAGAAATGCCATGTGATGCCGCACAACTCAGCGCCGCCCGCAACGGATTGGTGACGACACGGGCATCACACCCTCGCTGCACCAGCGCTTCGACTTTCTCGGAACCGATGACAGAGCTGGCCGACGTGCAACCATACCCAACAACCGGATAGGGTCGCGCCTTGGGTAAAAGGTCGGCCGCTTCCGTCAAATCCGTCTGCATAGAGGACAGTGTTTCATGCGTGACTTCGGCGCCGCTGCGGATGCGCGTGACATAGATCGGGCTGCGGTGATCGGCGAAGTGGCTGCGAAATTCAGGTTCGATTGTTTCATCGGTTTGCAAGACGATCAGCCCCATCGGCGGGGCCGTGTGATCGTCTTTGTCCAGCGTATAAGGCATCGTTTTCATAGCTCAATGATCTCCGCGTCGGCACGTTTGGACAGGAAGCGTGGGGTGCCATCTGTCACCACGATATCTTCTTCATGCACCATGATTTTGTTCCCGATCTGAATGCCCGGCTCCAAGGTCAATACCATGCCGGGTTCAAGCACAGTGTGATCGGTGGGGATCAACGATGGCCATTCGGTCAGAGACATGCCCAGCCCATGCCCCAGTCGGCCTGCGTCGGTCCCGGCGCCACCGCCTGACAGAACAGCGTTCATGGCATGAAACAGATCTGACGCCTTGGCGCCGGGGCGGGCCACCTCAAAAGCTGCGTCGCTGGCTTCGATCAAACGCGCGTGGGCCACCTTGATGTCATCGCTTGCCGGGCCGACCGACCAATTGCGATCAAAATCGGAAAAGTAACCATCCCAAACCACCCCAGTGTCCAGCATCAGAACATCGCCGGAGGCGAGGGGGGTCTGATGTGCCGGCGATATGACATCGCCATAACCTCCTTGCTCTGCTCCACCGGCCAAATAGGCGACCCAATCGGCACCCTCATCGAGACAAAGCATCTGGAAACGCCGATAGATGCCGTCCAAAGGGGCGCCAGCTTGGGCAATCTCAGGCACGCGATCAAACGCACGGCCCGCGATGGCGCAGGCTTGTTCAATTTTGGTAATTTCGGTCGGGGATTTGACCATCCGCAATTGCCTGATGATACCAGAATCACCCGCAACCTGCCGGTTGCCAATCCCTTTGCGAAGCCGGTCAAGGTCTGCCAAGGGCATGCGGATATGCGTTTCATGCCCGTCTGGAATACCAACAGCACCGTCAGTGGGAAGGATTTCCGTCAACGCATCCGCCAGCAGGCTGATGCCGTCATCTGCCAGATCAGGTGCGCTCCATGTGCGGATGTCATCGATCCAGGTCTGCCCCATCAGGGCGGCCCCGATTGAGGGAATGACGGCCACGGGTTTACCCGAGAGCGGAACCACCAGAAACCAAGGGCGGGTCGGGCTTTCCCAAAACCGTGTGAGGTATCCAGTGAAATACCGAACATCCGTTTCCCGCGTCAGCAATAGGGCGTCCAGCCCATGCTTTGCCATCAATGCCTGAGCGCGTTGACATCGGGCTTGGAATTCAGTGTCCGAAAACCCTCTCATTCGGGCACCTCAGAGAGGAAACACAGAACGCGGGCGTGTTCATCAATACCGATGGCGCGTCGAGCATCCGGGGTCATAACCGCAGCAATCCCAGCGCCGCCTGATGCAGTTGTTTCTAACTCCGCTCTGCGCATCTCAGGCAGGTGGCTGGTGACTTCGTCATCGTCCAAAGTAAGAAATGCATCCGCGTCCCGTGCCAGCCCGTTAAGCGCAATGAGAGAGGGTTCCTTGCAATCGAGGCGACCCATAATGCTGTCAGGGCCATCAGCAAATACAGACTGACCAGCCTGGATACTTGCCATCAATGCGGGGGCTGCTGTCGGTTCGACCACGACAATCTTTGGCGTATCCCCCCAGACGTGCCGGGCATAAGCGGCAACTGCGCCAGCCAATCCGCCGACCCCGGCTTGCAACATGATATGCGTCGGCACTTCCGGGCATTGCCTGACCGCTTCCTCAGCCATTTGAAGATAGCCTTCCATCAAGATGTAGGGCAAATCCTGATAGCCCTCCCATGAACTGTCAGAGAGTAAGGTCCAGCCATTGGATCGGGCGGCCTCCTGTGCGGCGGCCATCGAGGCCGCATAGTCAACGCCTTCGCGCACAACTTGGGCGCCGCGTTCCCGCAGCCTTTCGGCAAAACTCTCGGGCACCGTATCGGCAATGTAGATCACGGCCCCTGCGCCAAAGATCCGCGCACCGGCCGCCACACTCATGCCGTGGTTCCCGGCACTGGCCGTTACATATGTGTGTCCGGCCAGAGCATCCGCCCCCGGCGTGTCGCCTGCAGCCTCAACCGCGTGCCGGGCAATCACATAAGCAGCGCCCAAGGCCTTGAAGGATCCCAGCGCCATGCGCGTGCGCTCATCTTTCACCCACAGCGCAGCAACTGGTGCCAAGCCCTCGGTAGCGACCAGGGGCGTTTCCTTTGCCGCCGGACATCGCGCCAGCAACGTACTGACCCGGTCTGCTTCAACGGAGGGGAACGGAAAGCCATCCACCAGCTTTGCACCACCCCGAAACCGGTTATCAATCAACTGCATTGGGTCTTCCCTTCGTCATGTGTTTTTCTGCTGCAAACGACGAAAACTCATCGAAATATGCGCGCTTTGAAGTTGTGCGGCCGCGGGCATGTCGTTGGCCTGCAGTGCCAAAAGGATCGCTTCCAACTCGTGCTGAAAGATCCTGAACTCTTCATTCAGATCCAGCCTGGCGGTTATAGCAGACTGCAACCAGATCCGTTTGGTTTGATAAAAAAGCCGTTCCAGAGTCTGGCGAAGTGGCAGGTTTGACGTCAACTCGACCAAAGCCTGAAACACATCCATGTCGAACTGGGTGAACTCATGCGGCGTTCCCGAACGGACAATTTCTTGCCCTCGTGCGATCAAGTCTTCAAACCGGCTGATATAGGCTGCGTCCGGTGTGACTGGATCAAGGCGGCCCATCAGTTCCGTCAGCTCGACCCGCAATTGATAGACCTGATACAATTCTGTGATATCGGCATCCGTCACAATCGTCCCTACGCCGTGCTGCGATTGCACCAGACCTTCGCTTTCAAGACGCGCCAGAACCCGGCGCACTGGCGTGCGGCTTGTACCGAATTCCTCGGCCAAGACCGCTTCGGACAAGCGCATTCCGGGTGGGTACTCTAGCAGGCAGATACGCTGGCGAATTTCATAATGCATCGCGGCATGACGATCGCGCACGTTCTGATGTGCGCTTGCGTCCCGAGGCCGTGTAGACAACTCAGTCACTTAACCTGTCCCCCAATTTGTTCAGCATGACAAGGCATTGCGAGAGCTGGTCTATGGACAGGTACTCGTCTGCTTTGTGCGCTTGCTCTATTGATCCCGGCCCGCAAACCACAACATCGGTACCAAGCGCCTGAAAAATCCCCGCTTCAGTCCCAAAGGCAACAAGGTCTGCGCCATTGGCCCCGGTCAATTCGCTGGCGATTTTGCGGGCCTGATTGTTATCGGTTGGCACCAGACCTGCCACCTCACCAATGGTTTCCAAATCGATGGCCGCCTCGGGATGCACGGCTTGCATCTGTGGCAGCAATTCGTCCCGACACAGCTCGTGCAGGGTTTCTTTGACATGGTTGGCATCCGACTCCTGAACGGGGCGCATTTCCCAGTCCACCCGCGCGGCAGAGGCGATGACGTTATGGGCCACGCCACCGTGGACTGCTCCGACATTCACAGTCGTCCACGGAGGCTCAAACGGGCTGTTGGTCGGCGCCATGCCAGGCAACGCCCGTTTCAACTCCAAAAGGCGCATGACGTATCGCGTTGCATATTCAACCGCATTCACCCCAAGATCCGGTGCGGAACCGTGCCCTTCCAGCCCGTGAAAATGGGTTGAATACTCGTAACACCCTTTGTGACCTTCGATGATGCGCATCTCAGTGGGTTCGCCGATTATGGCGATGCCGGGTGTCAGATTTCGGTCTTTCAGGTCCTGCGCAAGATGTTGCGCCCCGAAACACCCTACTTCTTCGTCATAGGTGAACGCGAAATGCAGGGGGCGATCTTTGACACGGCGGGACAACTGCGGCGCCATGGCAAGGCAGGCGGCAATAAACCCCTTCATGTCGCAAGTTCCACGCCCATAGAGGCGCCCATCCCGTTCGGACATCGTGAAAGGGTCGCTGGACCAGACCTGATCGGTCACGGGAACAACATCGCTGTGGCCGGACAGCAGTATCCCGCCGTCAATCTCAGGCCCCATGGTGGCAAACAGGTTAGCCTTGGTCCCGCAAGGTGCGGTGATGATCTCGACTTTTGCGCCGCTCTGTCGCAACAGATCTGTCGCATACTGGATCAGCGCCTGATTGCTGTCGCCCGAGACCGTGGGGAAACTAATGAGGTCGCTTAGGATGCTTTTTGTCTGGTCGAGAACGCTCATGGATCAGGGTTTCACAAACAGCTTGCGGTCGACATTGCACAGCGGTTCCGCCGCACCGTCTTCGGTGATCAAAATGGTCTCGGTGGTCTCAAGACCCCATGTATCCATCCAAAGGGCCGGCATGAAGTGAAACACCATGCCAGCCTTTAGGACGGTTTGGTCTTCGCTGCGGATAGAGGCGCTGCGCTCGCCCCAATCGGGAGGGTAGCTCAGCCCGATCGGATAACCACAGCGCCCTTCGCGATGAATCCCATGCTTTTTCAGGACGTCAATGAACGCATTGGCGATGTCGCAGGTACGATTTCCCGCGCGGGCCGCATCAAGCCCCGCGGCAATTCCCTCAAGTTGCGCCTGCTCGGCATCCAGCATTTCCTGCGGAGGGGTGCCCAGATAAACAGTCCGGCACAACGGTGCGTGGTAGCGGCGGTAACACCCCGAGAGCTCAAAGAACGTCGCCTCACCTTCACGCATGGGCGAACCATCCCACGTCAAATGGGCTGCCGTTGCGTCCAGACCCGATGGGGTCAATGGTACGATGGCCGGATAGTCTCCCCAATCCTCGCCAACGCCGGTGATCCCGGCATGAAAAATGTCGGCCACCAACTCATTTTTTCGAAGGCCAGGTTCGGCCTTTTCCAGTGCGGTTTTTATGACCTTTTCCGAAATGCGGGCAGCTTTGCGGATGAACCCAATTTCTTCGTCCGACTTAACAAGGCGTTGCCAATTGACGAGGGCCGTTGCGTCGATGACTGTCGCCTCGGGCAGCTCCTCGACCAGCACCGCGTGGGCTTTGGCCGAGTAATAGTAGTTTTCCATCTCGACGCCGATGCGGGCCTTGGCATGACACAGAGCATCAATATGCTTGGCCAGATCCTGCATCGGGTGCCGCTCGGTGGATTGGACATAGTTGTCGGCATACCCATGAATGTGGTCCGATGACATCCAGCAGGTACGTCCCGCACCGATGCTGTCCATATAGCGCCCCCACCAGATCGGAGCCCCTTCAAGACCGAGAATGACACCTTGGTGAACGTAGAAAGACCATCCGTCATAACCCGTCAGCCAGGCCTGATTTGAGGGATCCGTGACAAACAAGACATCGATATCTGCGGCCTGCATCGCGGCGCGGGTCAGCGCAATGCGGCGATCATATTCCGTGCGGCTGAACGGGGCATTCCCTTGCGACATTCGTGGTCCTTTCGCGGGTATGACGCTTTGTGATGTGTACAACCACAAAAATCATTCTAGAAACTTCGGCATTTTTGTGTAGAAATTGCCGCCAAGGCAAGCGTTTTCGGATGTGTTGTGTACATTTAACCGTTATCGCTTGAGATCATGCACAAATCTCGAGGGGATCAAATGCTCAGGAACGATCAGTTAGACAGTTGGGACCGAGACAGTTTTTTCCATCCTTCAACCCATCTGGCTCAGCACGCGCGTGGCGAAAGTCCTACCAGAGTCATCAAAACAGCGAGCGGTGTTTACATCGAGGACCGTGACGGGACCAAACTGCTGGATGCATTCGCCGGGCTTTATTGCGTCAACGTCGGTTATGGCCGTCCTGAGATTGCGGATGCGATTGCCGCGCAAGCCAAGGAGTTGGCCTATTACCATTCCTATGTTGGCCACGGCACCGAAGCGTCAATCACCCTATCCAAAATGATCCTCGACCGCGCGCCGTCGACCATGTCCAAAGTCTATTTTGGGCTTGGCGGTTCGGATGCAAATGAGACCAACGTCAAACTGATCTGGTACTACAACAACATCCTTGGTCGTCCTGAGAAGAAAAAGATCATCTCGCGCTGGCGAGGCTATCATGGATCTGGATTGGTGACTGGGTCGCTGACGGGACTAGAGTTGTTCCACAAGAAATTCGACTTGCCGATCGAGCAGGTGATCCACACCGAAGCCCCTTATTACTTTCGCCGTGAAAACCTCGAACAGACCGAGGAACAGTTTGTCGCGCATTGCGTGGCCGAACTCGAGGCGCTGATCGACCGTGAAGGGGCCGACACCATTGCGGCTTTTATCGGCGAGCCTGTTTTGGGAACCGGAGGCATTGTGCCTCCGCCACGTGGGTATTGGCAGGCGATTCAGGCCGTTCTGAAGCGTCACGACATCCTTTTGGTGGCCGATGAAGTCGTGACCGGGTTCGGCCGGTTGGGCACGATGTTCGGCTCGGACCACTACGGGATTGCGCCCGATATTATCACTATCGCCAAGGGGCTGACGTCAGCCTATGCACCTCTGTCGGGGTCGATTATCGGCGATAAGGTTTGGCGCGTCCTTGAGCAGGGAACCGATGAAAACGGCCCGATCGGGCACGGCTGGACCTATTCGGCGCATCCTATCGGAGCTGCCGCGGGCGTTGCCAACCTGCGCCTGATTGACGACCTGAACCTTGTGAAAAACGCAGGCGATGTCGGGGCCTATCTGGTCAAAACAATGTCCGAAGCTTTAGGCGATCATCCACATGTCGGCGATATCCGCGGCGAAGGCATGCTGTGTGCGGTCGAATTCGTAAAAAACAAGGACGATTGCCAGTTCTTTGATTCGGCTGACAAGATCGGGCCGCAAATCGCGGCAACCTTGTTGGACCAAAGCCGTGTGATCGCCCGCGCCATGCCGCAAGGTGACATTCTGGGCTTTGCGCCGCCTTTCTGTCTCAGCCGGGATGAAGCGGACATCGTTGTTCAGGCCACATTGCGCGCGGTGACATCGGTTCTGGGGTGATCCAGATTTAGGCGGCTATCCGGCGGGCGATTTGCTTGGTACCGTCCTTTGGAACGCGCAAAGGAGTGACGAAGATGTCCAGCCACGGGTATGCAGGCGGCAGGTTGAACCTGCCATTTGTTGGGATTTCCACCTTTGGAAAATCGCCATATGTCGAAGATTGGGACGCCATTGACGCGGATGTCGCAATCGTTGGCGCACCCTTTGATTTTGGCACTCAATGGCGTGCGGGCGCGCGGTTCGGTCCACGCGCCGTGCGCGAGGCGTCGACCCTGTTCAGTTTCGGACATGCCGGGGCCTATGATCATGAAGATGACGTGACCTATCTCGACAGTTCCGTTCGTATGGTTGACATCGGGGATGCCGATATCGTGCACACCCAGACCGAGACCAGCCACGCAAACATCGCGTTGGCGGTGCGCAAGATCTTGTCGGCCGGGGCGCTGCCTGTCGTGATAGGGGGGGATCACTCTATCAACATTCCCTGTATTGAGGCCTTTGAGGATGATTGCACGGCCAATGGGCCAGTCCACGTTGTGCAGATCGACGCGCATCTGGATTTTGTTGATGAACGGCACGGCGTCACAAGAGGCCACGGCAATCCGATGCGGCGGGCCATTGAGAAAACCTATGTTAGCGGCATGACCCAGCTGGGCATTCGCAATGTCTCGTCCACCGCCAAAGAAGGGTACGAGGACGCCCGTGCACGTGGGTCTGACATACTTTCGGTCAGGAACGTGCGCAAATTGGGTACAGAGGGCGTGCTAGCGCGTATCCCGGAAGGGGCCCGCTACTACGTCACGATCGATATCGATGCCTTCTGCCCCTCAATTGCTCCGGGGACAGGAACGCCAAGCCATGGTGGGTTCCTCTACTATGACGTCCTGGAAATTCTGCAGGGGCTGGCACAGCGCGGCGATGTGGTAGGGATCGATCTGGTCGAAGTCGCGCCCGCATACGATCCCAGTGAGAGCACCCAAATTCTGGCCGCGCAATTGCTGCTGAATTTTATTGGCTACATTTTCCACGCTAGGAACCGCTAGCGGTTTCCGGATTTTCCAAGGCGCCTAACTGCGAGCCCGGCTGTTCAGGTCATCCACAATGGCACGGACGATCGCGATGTCCCGGCTGTTGGCGAGCGCCGGTGCGTGACCGCAGTTTTCAAAAATGGTCGCTCTAGGCAAGGGGCCTTCCGCACGCATTCTGTCCAGAATTTCAGGGATCAGAATGTCCGACTCCGCGCCTGCCAGAACGTGCGTGGGCAAAGAAATCTTGGCGTATCGATCCCAGCTCAGCAACTCGTGTGCGAACACGTCAAATTGCACGATGATCCGTGGATCATAATGCAGGGTCAAACGTCCGTCCGCCCTGCGCCGTGTGGATGTCATGGCCATGCGGCGCCAGAACTCATCCGGGGCGTCACCAAATGGCGCATAGACCGTGCGTAACCAGGTCTCTGCCTCGACCAGGGTTCTAAAATCAGGCAACGCGCCTGCATAGGCCAGTATCCGTTCGATTGCGTCTTGGGGAACCTCGGGGCCGATGTCGTTGATAATGAGGTAGTTCAAGCGATGGGCCCGTGCCCCTGACGCAAGCCACATCCCAATCAGGCCGCCCATAGATGTGCCCAGCCACCCTGTCTGCGCTATCTCGAAATGGTCCAGCAGCGCTTCGGCTACGTCCGCCATATGGGCGACGGAATACTCTGTCTCGGGGCTTTGCGCCCAACTGGAAAGCCCGCGGCCAAACGTGTCGGGGCAAAGAACGAAATGGGTGTCACTCAAAGCCCTTGCCAGCTCATCAAAGTCACGTCCCGTACGTGCAAGGCCGTGCCACATGACAAGCGGTTTCTTGGCGGGATCCCCCCAGAGGGTCACATGTATCTCGTGACCCAGCGCCTGCACCCATTTGTGCCGTGGAACGCTCATGAACGCGCGCCCTTGTCCCAGATCGTGCCAGCGATGCCTTTGGGGAAAAAATAGACCAGCAGAATAAAGATGATGCCCAGCCAGAGCAGCCAACGGTCAGGCTCAAACAACTCAGGCAGCAACGGAATACCGTGCAAGGCGTCGGACGCGGCGCCCATCAGATCACGCAGATAGTATTGCGCCAGCACAAGCAACACCGCCCCAATGACAGCGCCGTACATCGTCCCCATGCCGCCAATGACCACCATCAACAGAATATCAATCATGATGGTGAAGCTCAGCGCCGTATCCGGGCCGGTATACTTGAGCCAGATGGCATAGATCGATCCCGCCAAAGAGGCCGCCACTGCGGCGATACAGAAGACGAAAGTGCGATAGGCAACGACACGGTAGCCAATTGCCTCAGCGCGCGCTTCGTTTTCCCGAATGGCTTTTAGGACCGTCCCAAGCGGGGACGCGACCATGCGCAGACAGAGGATGAACAGTACAAGGCAGCTGGTAAAGACAAAGTAATAGGCCGCCAGCTTACCATTGAGCTTGACCCCAAAGACCCGCGCAACTTTCCCGGCGTCATCCACCATCAATTTGTTTGCGGTTTTGAAGACCTGCGGCGCCTTGTATGTGATGCCATCTTCTCCGCCCGTCAGATCAGAAAGCTGTGAGGCAAGCACCAACACAACCGAGGCCGCAGCAAGTGTAATCATGGCAAAAAAGATCGCCTTCACACGCAGAGACAACAGCCCGATGGCAATGGCCACCACGATAGACACGGCAAGGCCGGCAAGGACGCCAACCAACACGGCGTCCCACCCCGGACCCATTTGCTTAAGCGCAATCGCCGCGCCGTAGGCTCCGAAACCAAAGAACATCGTGTGGGCGAAACTGACGATACCGGTGTAGCCGATCAGCAAGTCATAACTCGCCACCAGCACCACAAAGATACAGATACGTGCGGCCACCTCGAGTGAGCGTGTTTCCTGAAACAGGAACGGGGCAAACAACAAAAGCGCGCCGATGAGCAGTACGACCGATTTGATGAAAAGGGCACCTCTGGGAGATGAATGTGTCATTGTTCTCTCCTCACTTCACGGCCGGTTTGAGGCCGCTTGGCCGCCAAAGGAGTATGGCCATCATCAACAACATGTTGGACGCCAGCGCCAGTTTGGGAGCAAGAAAGCCGATGTAGTTTGCGATCAACCCCACCATGATGGCGCCCAAGAGGGTGCCTTCGACCGAGCCAAGACCACCAATGATGACAACGATGAAAACCACGATCATCATCTCGCCCCCCAAGGCGGGTGTGATCAGCGTTTCATACCCCGCCCACATTGCGCCTCCCAACGCGGCAAGCGCCGAGCCGACCATGAAGACCCCTACAAACAAGCGATTGATCTTGAACCCAAGTGCTTCGACCATTTCCCGGTTTTCAACCCCGGCCCGGATCAACAGGCCGATCCTTGTCCGCTTGAGGACAAAGTACAGGGCAATGTAGACCGCGAGACCAAGTGCAAAGGCAAAAGCGCGGTAGATTTCCACGGTCACATCACCAAACAGCCATGATCCCTCCAGGAAAGCAGGGCGCGGCACTGTTACCGGAGCCCCACCCCAGACCGCGAGGATGATCTGCTCAGAAACGATGAGGGCCCCCATCGTGATCAGGATCTGCCGCAAGTGATCGTGATAAACCGGCTTGATAATCACCACCTCAAAGAACCAGCCCGCGACCAGGCCAAAGGCAAGGGCCGCCCCAAAAGCCAGGAACAGCGCGATGAGATTAAGCGCGATGTTATCCGCGCCAAGCCAGCCAGACATATAGGCCAGCGCCGAAGCTGAGACGAAGGCGCCAAAGCTGATAAAGGCCGAATGGCCAAAGTTCAGCACATCCATCAACCCGAAAATAAGCGACAGCCCTGATGCCATGAGAAAGATCATCATGCCCATCGACAATCCGGCCACCGTCAGCGTGACCCAGCTTGATGGCGCGCCGATCAACACAAAGGCGATCAGACCGACAAAGACAGGCAGCAGGTAAACGCCACCAAAGCGTTCCAGAGTTTGGGAGAGTTGGTTCATCTGATCTGTCCCTTCACGACGACAGGCTTAATAGCTGTTCTTGCAAGGTGGTATCGGCCGCAAAATCAGCCATGCTGCCGGTATGCGCGATGTGGCCATCGTCAATCACGGCCATGCCCCGACCAAGCCGCTTGGCAAAGTTAAAGTTCTGCTCAACCAAGAGAATGGTTGTGCTTTGTCCGATCTCGGCAAAAGCCTCGGCCATCCCGTCGATAATTGACGGAGCCAGCCCCTTGGTTGGCTCGTCTATGAGAATAAGCTCGCGCGGTTCAATGATTGCGCGCGCGACGGCGAGCATCTGCTTTTGACCACCCGACAGCGACCAAGCCTGTTTGGTCCAAAACTGTTCCAAAGCCGGGAACAATTGGTAGATACGTTTGAGGCGCTGGGCATCAAACTTGCCGTTCGCGGTGGCAAGTACGAGGTTCTCTTCGACGGTCAGACCCCCGAAAACGCCCATGTTTTCAGGCACAAAAGCGATCCCCTTGCGGGCAATATCAGACGCGTGAAGCCCTGAGATTTCTTCGCCCTTGAAGTGCACCGATCCGGGGCTTGGTTTCCAAAGGCCCATAATGGACCGCAGAGTGGTTGTTTTGCCGGCGCCGTTGCGCCCCAAAAGGACAAAAACGCCGCCTTCGGGAACCTCAAAGGTCACATCATGCAGGACATGATACTGTCCGATTGAGGTTTTCATCTGGTTCAATGACAAGAGGCTCATGCGGCGTCCTCCCCTGAGGAACCCAAGTAGACATCGCGCACGATCTGGCTTTGCATCACCTCGTCAGGCGCGCCGTCGGCCAGCAGTTCGCCGTTATGTAAAACGATGATGCGATCTGCCAAGGCACGCACAACACTCATCTTGTGCTCAACCAGCAAAATGGTTTTTGTCTTGTCTTCCTTCAGCTTGCCAATCAGATCCAGTACGTCGGGCGTATGATCCAGGCTCATCCCTGCAGTAGGTTCGTCGAACATGTAGATGTCCGGCTCCATCGCCATCAAGAGGGCGACCTCAAGCTTGCGCTGATCCCCATGCGGCAAAGACGCGGCTGTCATGTGGGCTTTGTCGGCCAGTTTGGTCGCCTCGAGGTAATGCTGCGCCTCGTCTGTCAATGTCTTGAACTTCGTGACGGCGGAAAAGAACCGCCACCCGTGACCGGAACGTGCCTGAACGGCAAGCCGTATGTTCTCGAGAACAGACAGGGCAGGGAACAGATTGGTAAGCTGAAAGGCGCGCCCAATCCCACGGCGCGCACGGGCCGAGGGTGCAAGACCGCTGATGTCGTCATTGCCTTTTAGGAAAACGCGGCCTTCCGAAGCCGGAAGCTGACCGGAAATCAAGTTGAAATAGGTTGTCTTGCCTGCGCCGTTGGGGCCAACAATGACCGTCAGTTCACCTGGGTTGAACGTGCAACTGACATTGTTGACGGCAACATGGCCACCAAATCGGATTGTCAGGCCTTCCGTAACCAAAGATGGTTGCGACATGGGAACACTCATTTCAGTTGGGGGTCGATATGCTCTGGCGGAACGATAACCGCCAGAGCCAGTGGCGGCCGCTTAGTTTGTACGGCCGACGGGGATGTTCATCTCTTCGGGCTTGATCTCGCGGACAAGCTCAGGGATCGCCCAGTCGACAGTGTCATCGACTTTGATCTTGAAGTGATACATCGACTGAAGCGCCTGATGGTCTTCGGGGCGGAACGTCATGGTGCCCTTTGGGGTTTCCCAGCTCATGCCTTCCATCGCCGTGATCAGCGCTTCTGTCTCCAGTTCTTCAGCTGTTTGCAGCGCCTGTACGACAGCGAGTGCCGCAGCCATACCACCGGCCGTGAAGAAATCTGGTGGACCGTCAAAGCGTTCCTGGTGCGTGGCAACAAGCCAGTCGTTCACTTCATTCTTTGGTGCTTCATAGTAATAGTAGATCGCACCCTCCATGCCCGGCACCCGCTTATAGGTTGGCAATACGGGCAGGATATGCCCCCCGGTGGAAATTTCGATACCAAAACGCTCGGGCTGCATGGCTTTGATTTTGCCCATGGGATCACCTCCACCCGCGACGTAGATCAGGATCACCTTGCGGCCTTCTTTGTCTTTCAGCGCGTTGAACATGCGTTCGGTTGCGGCCGTAAAATCCGTGGTGCCTTGCGGAATGTACTCTTCGGCCTCAACCGTGGCGCCAGATCCGTCAAGGGCGGCTTTGAATGCGGCAATTCCGTCGCGGCCAAAGGCGTAGTCTTCTGCCAGTGTGGCCACGTGTAGATTTGCGTCAGGCTGCAGGGCGATCGCTTGCGCCTGCATGTCCATTGACGAGTTGCGCGAGGTTTTAAAGATATAACGATTGCTGTCCGGTCCGGTCAGGCTGTCGGCCACAGCGGGCTCAACAATGAGAATTTTCTCATATTCTTCGGCAATGGGCAGCAGACCCTTGGTCACCCCAGATGAGGTTGCGCCAACGGCCAGCAACACGTCGTCATCGCCGTAGGCCTCGGCCAGAACGGCACGGGCAACATCAGGTTTGAACTGCGTGTCTTTGTGAATAATCTCGATTTTGCGGCCTTTGACCATGCCAGTACCGCCTGTCGCGTATTCGATGCCAAGTTCAAAACCAGTTTGCGCCTGTTTTGAGAACACCTCAAACGAATGGCCCGAAATACCATGCACGAGCGCGATTTTGATCGGATCCTCTGCAAAGGCCGCGGTGGCCATAGCAAGGCCCGCCGCCGCACCTGTGAGGGCTTTAATAAGTGATTTCATTTCATCCTCCCTGAATGAACTATTGCGCCCCAAGCGTTGCCACGCTTGGATTGCTTCCGTAGAATCCTCTGCTGAAAGGGTCACCCAGGCGGTGTGGCAAATCAATATTGTGGAAACACTTATCGACCAAAGCTACCGAACCGGCGTCTTTGACGAGTTGGCTTTTACCTATGCGCCGATTGGCCTCGTGGTCACCGAAAATCGGGTCATTCGTGATTGTAATCGGACCTTTGCGACTATGTTCGGTTATGAGCGCAGCGAACTGCAGGGGCAGACTTTTGCACTGCTTTACCCCACGGATGAGGAGTTCTCCAACATCCGCGACCGCGGTATAACGGCTCTGCGCGAGAGCAATACCTATTGGGATGAACGCATCATGGCGCGTAAAGACAGCTCGCTGTTTTGGTGTCGAACCCGCGGGCACTCCTTTACGCCCGAAGAACCTCTGATGCGTGCGGTCTGGAGTTTCGCTGACCTGTCTGACGTGCGCCCATACCAGCCACTCACGCGCCGCGAACGCGAAATCGTGTCGCATTTGGCGGACGGTCTGACGAGCAAGGAAATCGCGTTAAAGCTCGAATTGTCCTACCGCACTGTCGAAGTCTATCGCGCGAAGATGCTCAAGAAATTTGGGGTTAGCAACACCTCAGCCCTGTTTCAATCGCTTGGCGCCATCGGAACAGAACATGTTGTGTCCCGCTAGCGCAAAGGCGCAAACTCAAACAGCGTGAAGAACAACGCATTGGCTGTGGTGTAGCCAGCGTTTAGAGCGCGCCGGCGAGCGGTTCTTGATCTGCCCAAAAAATCACAACATGCGCCTAAAAAGCAGGCAAACGCGAGCATCGCGGCCTCTATGACCGTGTTTGGCGTGGTCATTTTCTGCCGTCGGCGATGTTGTCGGGGGGAGAAAAGGAACGATTCAATCACCTATCTGGCCTCCATATCGCCGCCTCTCACATCGGCCACGCAGCCTCGAGCGCTGGGCGATGTTCAGATGCGTGTGAAACGGCGTGGCAATACGACGGTGCTTGACCACTTTCGCCAATCCGGGTCGCTCAAATGCTTGTACCCGAGGGTTACCGGTCACACGATGCAGGCCGTATTGGTCAACACAGCAGGGGGTGTCACGGGCGGGGATCAGTTTTGCACTACGGTCACGACGGCCCCTGAAACGGATTTGACCCTAACAACGCAAGCCTGTGAACGTGCCTATCGTGCGCAATCCGGCGAGGTCGGCGAGATCTGCACCCGACTTGGGGTGGCCCCGCGAGCAACCCTGAACTGGCTGCCGCAGGAGACGTTGCTGTTTGATGGATGCGCTGTGTCTCGCCAGCTTACCGTTGACCTGGCAGAGGGGGCTCGCTTCTTGATGGTCGAGCCGATGATCTTTGGCCGAGCGGCGATGGGCGAAAACCTTACAAATTGCACTTTTTCGGATCGGATCGAAATCCGGCGAGGCGGCGCGCCTCTTTATCTGGATGCGATGCGTTTGACGGGCGATGTCCGTGCGCATCTGGCGCGCCCGTTCATCGCCAACGGCGCCGGTGCCATGGCCAGTGTTGTGCTGGTGTGTAACAGCGCCGAGGCACATTTAGATCCGGTCCGGCACCTCTTGCCCGAAACCGCGGGTGCCAGCCTGTTGCAACCGGATGTGTTGGTCCTGCGCATGCTTGCAGAGGACAGCTATGCCCTGCGCCAATCTCTGATCCCGATTTTAACCCGCCTCAGCGGCGGTCCTTTGCCACGATGCTGGATGATCTGACATGAACCTGAGCCCGAGAGAAAAAGACAAACTGTTAATTGCCATGGCGGCTGAAGTTGCCCGCAAGCGATTGGCGCGCGGCGTTCGCCTGAACCATCCCGAAGCGATTGCCTTGATCACCGACGCCGTGGTCGAGGGCGCGCGCGAGGGACGTTCCGTTGCTGACCTGATGGAAGCCGGGGCCGAGGTGGTGCGGGTCGAGGACTGCATGGAGGGCATCTCAGAGATGATCCACGAGGTGCAGGTCGAGGCCACATTCCCTGATGGCACCAAACTGGTCACTGTGCACAACCCCATTCGTTAAAGGAGCCTAACCCAATGAAAAAGATGATCTTTGCCGCAGCAGCGCTGGCTGCTTCTCCCGCCTTGGCCCATTCCGGCGCACATTTGCATCCGCATGGGGCTGGCACGTGGCTGGTTGTGGCGCTCGCGGCGCTGACCGTGGTCGGCACGATGGTCGTGGTTCAAATTCGGGGCCGTAAATGATCCCCGGAGAGCTGTTTCCTGCCGAAGGCACCCTGACTTTGAACGCTGGGCGCAGCGCGCGGGCCGTCATGGTGGCCAACACAGGCGACCGCCCGGTGCAAGTGGGCAGCCACTATCACTTTGCCGAGGCAAATTCAGCCTTGGATTTTGACCGCTATGTCGCTCTCGGTATGCGGCTGGATATTCCGGCTGGCACCGCCGTGCGGTTTGAACCGGGCCAGCGTCGGCAGGTGATGTTGGTGCCGTTTATGGGGCGGCGGCACGTCTATGGCTTTAATCAACACATCATGGGAGCTCTGAAAGATGCCGGGCAAGATCAGTCGCAGTGACTATGCCGCCATGTTCGGCCCAACCGTGGGTGACAAGCTGCGGTTGGCGGACACCGACCTCATCATTGAAGTCGAAGAAGACCTGATCGTTCAGCGCGCCTCGGCTGCGCAGTTCAGCGCAACGGGGTTGCGCGAGGACGTCTATGGTGAAGAGGTCAAGTTCGGCGGCGGTAAAGTGATCCGCGACGGCATGGGGCAGTCTCAGGTCACCCGTGCCGGGGGCGCCGTGGATACGGTGATCACCAACGCGTTGGTGGTGGATTATACCGGCATTTTCAAAGCGGATATCGGTCTCAAAGACGGTCGGATTTCCGCGATCGGCAAGGCCGGGAACCCCGACACGCAACCGGGTGTGGACATCATTGTCGGGCCGGGAACGGAAGTCATTGCAGGCGAAGGCCGGATCCTGACCGCGGGCGGTTTTGACAGCCACATCCATTTCATTTGTCCGCAACAGATCGATGACGCGCTGCATTCTGGTCTGACCACGATGCTGGGCGGGGGCACCGGACCGGCACATGGCACGTTGGCCACCACCTGCACACCGGGACCTTGGCACATAGGGCGCATGTTGCAGTCGGCGGATGCCTTTCCGATGAACCTTGCCTTTGCGGGCAAGGGCAATGCATCGCTGCCCGCCGGACTCGAGGAACAGGTGCTGGGGGGCGCCTGCGCGCTCAAATTGCACGAAGATTGGGGTACAACTCCGGGTGCGATTGATTGCTGCTTGTCCGTCGCGGATGACATGGATGTGCAGGTGATGATCCACACTGACACGCTGAATGAGTCTGGATTTGTCGAAAACACTGTTGCGGCGATGAAGGGCCGGACGATCCATGCCTTTCATACCGAAGGCGCGGGCGGCGGCCACGCCCCTGACATCATCAAGATTTGCGGTGAAGAGCATGTGCTGCCGTCCTCAACAAATCCGACGCGCCCCTTTACCGTGAACACCGTGGATGAGCATCTGGACATGCTCATGGTGTGTCACCATCTGGACAAGTCCATCCCCGAGGATGTGGCCTTTGCTGAAAGCCGCATACGCCGTGAGACCATCGCTGCCGAGGATATCCTGCACGATTTGGGCGCGTTTTCGATCATTGCCTCGGACAGTCAGGCGATGGGACGTGTTGGCGAAGTTCTGATCCGCACCTGGCAGACCGCTGACAAGATGAAAAAGCAACGGGGCCGGTTGGCGGAAGAAACCGGCGATAACGACAATTTCCGTGTGCGCCGCTATATCGCCAAATACACCATCAACCCGGCCATCGCGCATGGGATCGGGCATGAGATCGGCAGTATTGAGGTCGGAAAACGTGCCGATCTGGTGCTATGGGACCCCGCGTTTTTTGGTGTGAAACCCGAGATGGTCCTGTTGGGTGGAACCATTGTCATGGCGCAGATGGGCGATCCAAACGCTTCGATCCCGACACCGCAGCCTGTCTATTCGCGCCCCATGTTCGGGGCCTATGGTCGCTCGGTTGAGAACTCTGCAGTGAGCTTTGTCAGCGCGGCGGCTCAGGATCATGGGATCAGGGAAACTTTGGGTCTGGCTAAGCAAACCGTCGCGGTCCGCAATACGCGCGAGATCGGGAAATCCTCGCTTAAACTGAATACAGCGACGCCTAAAATCGATGTGAACCCTGAAACCTACGAAGTGCGCGCGGATGGTGAGTTGCTCACCTGTCAACCCGCAGAGGTGTTGCCAATGGCGCAACGCTATTTCCTTTTCTGAGAGATGCTTATGACCGAAACCCTCACCGTTGCCCGAAGCTATCTGAACCACTGTCACGATGACCGGGCCGATCACATCGCCTTGAACTATGAAGACCGCTTCATGCGCCGCAAAGTTCTGACCACATACACGGGCCTGTCGGTTCTTGTTGACCTGCCCCAAACTACTTCACTCGATCACGATGGCGCGTTGGTGCTGGAAAACGGCCACGAGGTGCGCATTGTGGCCGCCGCCGAAGAGTTGTTTGAGGTAACCGGGGACTGCCTCTCGCGTATCGCCTGGCACATCGGCAATCGTCACACCCCGTGCCAGATTGAGAACACGCGTCTCTTGATCCAACGTGACCACGTCATGCGGGATATGCTGGGCAAGATCGGCGCACATGTGCGCGAGGTGGTTGAACCCTTTACACCAGAGGGTGGCGCTTATGGGCATGGACGAACGCATGGCCACGCCCACTGATATCCTGACACTGTCCCAGTGGTTTTCGCCTGCCTTTCCGGTGGGCGCATTTTCCTATTCCCACGGCTTGGAACACGCGATTGATGTCGGCGATGTTCAAAGCCTTAAGGATACGCTGGATTGGATCGAAGACGTTCTGAGGTACGGCGCAGGTTGGAATGATTGCCTCGTCTTGGGCGCGGCCTATCGCGCCGAGGATGCCCACACTCTTGCCGATATTGACGCGCAAAGTCGCGCCCTCGCGGCCTCTCGTGAACGTTTGCAGGAAACCGACCTGCAGGGGGCTGCTTTTTGTAGGGCAATATCAGCGCTTGCACAGATCGATTTGCATGGCCTGACCTATCCTGTGGCCGCCGGACGTGCTGCGAGGCTTGAAAACATACCTTTGGGTTTGACCACCCAGATGTTCCTGCAAAGCTTGCTCATCAACTTCGCGTCGGTGGCGATGCGTTTGGTGCCTCTTGGCCAGAGCGATGGCCAGTTGGTGATCCAAACCCTGACCCCGATCTGTATATCCATCGCCGACGCGGCCTTAGAGACAGATTTGGACAGCCTTGGTTCGACCGCATTCCTGTCCGACATCGCGGCGATGCGCCACGAAACACAATACTCAAGGATATTTCGCACATGAACAGAACGAACGGCCCATTGCGTGTTGGCATCGGCGGCCCTGTGGGCGCGGGGAAAACCACCCTGACCGCATCGCTCTGCGAGGCCCTGCGCAACGATTTCTCCGTCGGGGTCATCACCAACGACATCTACACTCAGGAAGATGCCGAAGAGCTGATGCGCCAACAGGTTCTGCCGCAAGACCGCATCATCGGCGTGGAAACCGGGGGCTGCCCGCACACCGCCATTCGCGAGGACGCCTCGATCAACCTTGCCGCTGTCGCTGAGATGCATGAACGCCATCCTGATCTGGATATCGTGTTGATCGAAAGCGGCGGAGATAACCTGTCCGCAACGTTCAGCCCGGAGCTCGCCGATATCACGCTTTACGTCATTGATGTTGCGGCAGGTGAAGAAATCCCGCGCAAAGGTGGCCCGGCGATCACCAAATCGGACTTGCTCGTCATCAACAAAACCGATCTTGCACCGCATGTTGGGGCCAGTCTTGAGGTGATGAAGACAGACGCCAAACGCATGCGAAAGGGCAAGCCCTTCGTGTTTTCCAGTTTGAAAAACCGTCAGGGACTGCCCGAAATCCTGTCGCACATGAGCGACATCGGCGGGCTCTCAACATCTTAATGGCCATCCGTTCGCTGGCGTCACCGGCTATTCCCGTGCCCGTAAAATCCTTGCGGGACGGGAAGCGAGTGGCGTGGTTGCGAACAACAAGCTGGCCAGCAGGGTGGCAAACACGCCCCCTGTTACAATGGCCAGAGCGTTGGGCCAGATCACCGCGAATTCTGTGTCCAGCACGAAATAGGTGACGGCCCAGGCCCCGGCTATCCCGGCAAAGAGCGCCACCGCGCCTGCCGCAAATCCGGTGAGAACGGCCCGCAAAGCAAAACTGAGCAGGATACTACGGCGCGTGGCGCCAAGCGTCTTTAGGATCGCGGCCTCATAGGTGCGGCTGGTCTGGTTTGCGGCCGCAGCACCAATCAGCACAAGGAACCCTGTCAGCAGCATGACACTCGCGCCATAAGACGTGGCATCGGCAAGGCTCGACAAAAGATCAGATACGCGGGCAATCGCGTCCTTCACCCGGATCGCGGTGATGTTCGGATAGGCGTTGGATAGATCGCGCAAGATTTGCGCCTCGGCTTTGTCGGCGGCGTAGACCGTTGAAATGAAACTGTGCGGTGCGGCCTCAACAGCCGAGGGGTTCATGACCATGATAAAGCCCATGCCCGCGGTTGAGAAATCAACCGCGCGAAAGCTGGTGATCGTGCCTGTCAGGTCGCGTCCGAGGATGTTCACGGTCAGGGAGTCGCCAAGGGACAGACCCATTTCTGCGGCCTCTTCGGCGGCAAAGCTGATCTGCGGCGGTCCACTATAATCTTCTGGCCACCAGTCACCTGCGGTGACGGTTGTGGTCTCTGGAACGACCGCGGCATAGGTCACGCCCCGGTCGCCCTCAAGCACCCAGTGATCTCCGGCAAACTCGGCGGCAGGCCGATCATTGATGCGCGTAATCACCCCGCGCAGCATCGGCGCGGTTTCTGTCTTTGACACATCGGGGTCAGAGGAAAGGCGTTGCAGAAACCCGTCGATCTGATCTTTCTGGATGTCGACGAAGAAATACGAGGGCGCGACTTCGGGTAGGTCCCGTGCGATGGCGTTGCGCAGATTGCCGTCGATTTGACCGACAGCGGACAACACCGAGAGGCCCAAACCCAGCGACAGGATCACTGGCAACGCAGGTTCGGATTGTGATGAGATCGCGTTCAAAGCCCAGCGCAGCACCGGAATACGCCGTGCACGCGTTGAGAGTTTGTGGGCCAGACCGCTGGTTGCCAGTGCCGCGAGGACCAAAAGGACCAAGGCACCCAGAATGCCGACAGCCGCCCAAAGCGTTAGGCGCCAAGATCCGGACAACCATCCTGCCAAGGCCAGCAACACCCCCAAAAGCGCCATGACCAGCCAGAAGAACCGCAGTGGTGGCAGTAACTTTGCTGCTCCCATTGCATCGCGAAACAGCGCCGCGGCCCTCACATCACCGACGCGGGACAAGGGCCAGAGCGTAAAGATCAGCGCTGTCAGAACACCATAAGCGGCGGCCTCGGCCAGAGGCACTGGATAGATCGCGAAAACCGTCGGCAGGGGCAGGGAAGATTGCAGTAAAGGCGCCAATGCCAGCGGCAAGGCGGCTCCGAGAACCAACCCCAAAGCGATGCCGGCGATAGACAAGATGCCAATTTGCAGGAAGTAGGTCAGGAACACTGTCCGCCGATCAGCTCCAAGGCTGCGCAGCGTCGCAATAACGGGGGTTTTCCCGGCCAGATAGGCACGAATGGCCGAAGAGACACCGATGCCGCCAACAGCCAGACCCGAAAGCCCCACAAGGATCAAAAAGGCGCCAAGTCGTTCAACAAACTCTGCAACGCCGGGGGCGCCGTTGCGGGAGTCGCGCCAGCGCAACCCTTTACCTTCGAATTGCGCCAAAGCGTCAGCTTTTAACGGTTCCAGCGCCGTGTTCTCAGGGAAATCCAAACGGTACTTAGTCGAAAACAACGTGCCGGGCGCCAAGAGACCACTGTCCGCGAGGGCGCTTGTGGTCACGATACTGCGCGGGGCCAGACCAAACCCTCCGGCATTGTCCGGTTCATTGGTCAGCTCGGCAGTCAATCGAAAGCGTTGCGACCCAAAGGCCACTTCATCGCCAATCGACAACCCCAATCGATCAATCAGGATCTTTTGCATCACCACACCGGGCAGGCCATCCTGATCCGCAAGCGCCTCGGCCAGGGGCATGTCCGGAGCAAGGCTGACCGAACCAACCAATGGGTACGCCCCGTCCACCGCCTTCATCTGCGTCAGGCCACGTTCAGTCTCAGACCCGCGGGTCACCACTGCCATCGACCGGAAATCCACGATCTCCGACAGCCGTTCGGAATTGGTGGCCATCCATGCGCGTTCCTCATCGGAAGCAAAACGGTAGGTGAAGTCCATCTCGGCATCCCCACCGAGAAGGGCCGCCCCTTCGGCGGCCAACCCGGCTTCAATGCTGGCGCGCACCGTGCCGATCGCTGCAATGGTCGCAACGCCGAGCAGCAGACAGCCGAGGAAAATCCGAAATCCGCGCAAGCCTCCGCGCAATTCCCGCCGGGCAAAACGCCACGCCAGCCCCAGGCTCATGCGGCCGCCTCATGAGTGTCCACATGGCCATCCCGCAACCGGACAACCCGGTCACAGCGCTGTGCAAGTGTGTTTGAGTGTGTGACCAGCACCAAAGTGGCCGCGTGACGATCACGCAGCTGGAACAACAGGTCCATGATCGCCTGACCGTTGGTCGCATCAAGGTTCCCGGTCGGCTCATCCGCCAGCAGGATGTCAGGGCGTGGCGCCACCGCGCGGGCCAAGGCGACCCGCTGTTGCTCACCCCCGGACATCTGGCGTGGGAAGTGATCGGCACGGTCTGACAGACCCACTGCGTCCAACTCGGCACGGGCGCGGTCAAACGCATCCGCCTGTCCGGCCAGTTCCAGTGGCGTTGCGACATTCTCTAGCGCGGTCATCGTGGGGATCAGATGAAAACTTTGAAATACGACGCCCATGTGATCGCGGCGAAATCGCGCCAAGGCATCCTCGTCCATGTTCGAAAGATCCTGACCCAGTGCCGAAATCGTTCCGCCCGTGGCCCTCTCAAGCCCGCCCATCAGCATCAACAAAGAGGATTTCCCCGATCCAGACGGCCCAACAAGCCCCAAAGTCTCGCCTTTTTGAACGTCCAACGTGATCCCATGCAGTATTTCTACACGTCCGGCATTGCCTTCCAGCGCCAGCCGGGCATCTTTGAGAGAGAGAACAGAAGTCATAAGGGTATCCGGGTTATGGGCGTTACGTCGCAATATGGGGGTCTCAGGGCTATGGGCAAGGCGCTGGTGCTGGTTTTGCTGACAGCTGTGCCGCTCAGGGCGCAGGATTTGGCGATCCTCGCATTCGGAGACAGCCTGACCCACGGGTACGGCCTCATTGAACAGGAGGGTCTTGTGCCGCAAATGCGCCTATGGCTAGACGGGCAAGGGGTAGACCTGCGGTTGGTTAATGCCGGGGTGTCCGGTGACACAACCGCCGGAGGCGCCGCCCGGATCGACTGGTCCTTAACCGAGGACATCGACGGCATGATCCTGGCATTGGGGGCCAATGATATGCTGCGCGGCATTGATCCCGCTTCGTCCCGAGAAAACCTCTCCAAGATCCTCGCGGCGGCCCAATCCCGCAACCTGCCCGTTTTATTGATCGGCTTTCAGGCCAGCGGCAATTTTGGCCCAGACTACAAGGCCGCCTTTGATGACATGTATCCAGAGCTTGCCGCCCAGTATGAGACCCTGTTTGTGCCTGACTTTTTTGGCCCCTTTGCTGACGTTCCCTTTGACCAGATCAGCACCGTCATGCAACCGGATGGCCTTCATCCGAATGCCGCGGGCGTGGCGATGATCGTCGAGGAGCTTGGCCCAAGCGTTCTGCAATTGGTCAAGGCAGCGACCTCCGAATAACCTTCGGGCCGGCTTTCTCTGATGGGCATTGCACGCTAAACTGGCCTCATGCCCGGTCGCCTTTTTCTCACAACACCGATGCCCGACATCGCCACCTTTGCTGGGTACGACGCCGATTGCGTCGCGGGTGAGCCACCCCGCCATAATATCCAACCCGGGCAAGAGATCGTCTGCCTCACATCAAAGGGGTTTGGCCGGATGCGGTGGGGGATTGTGCCTGTGGGACGCGTCAACGCCCGAGGTCGTCCCGTGATGGAGACCATTATCAACGCGCGGTCAGAAACGGTCTTTGACAAATCCGCTTTTGATGGCGTGGGTCGGGCTGTTGTGATTGTCGACGGGTGGTATGAATGGACCGGTGAGAAGCGCCGGAAAACCCCGTGGCGCATTTTTGGCCCCAAGCCCCTGATCTTTGCCGCCATCACCGACACATGGACCGCGCCGGGTGGTTTGAAAGTGCCGCAGGTTGCCACGATCACATGCGAACCCAACGCCGACATCAAACCGATCCACCATCGCATGGGGGTCTTACTGGCACCTGAGAACATCACGCTCTGGCTGAGCGGAGACGAAGACGCGATCACGCGCCTGATGACGCCCTGGCCCGATGGGCGCCTTACGGTAGAAGAGGCAAAGGGCGTGGATTGGAGCGCCCCATAGGCAAATAAAAAAGGGCACCCCGCGGCGCCCTTTCTGATCATCATGTATCGCGGGCCTTAGACCAGCGCGATATCCACGGCGCTTTCGCGGCCATCTCGGCCCGCTTGCAATTCGTAGGTCACTTTCTGGTTGTCAGCGAGACCGGTCAGGCCTGAGCGCTCAACAGCCGAGATGTGAACAAACACGTCATTGCCGCCATCTTCGGGTGCAATAAAGCCATAACCTTTGGTGGTGTTGAACCATTTGACGGTGCCAGTTGCCATCGTCGTTTCTCCTGTTTTTGCTGCCCGCGGAAGTGCGGCAGGTCGGCGTAGTCAGTGCAAGATCGAGAGACTGAGCCGAATGGAACAGGGGTCGATAGTGGTAACGTCGCGCGATTAATATTGGAGGCATCCCGTGAAAACTCAAGAAAAAATTCCTGCGGCGGCGAGAATCCACACAGCAGACACACCCGATCATTTTCGGGGGATATGGACAGTTTTCATTCTGCCTAAATTTTACCAGTTGATAAAAAAATGAAGATATGAGAGCCTGAACTCAATAGCCAAACGATGATATGGGGAGAGAGATGACCAATTCACCGTTAAGCCAAGGCGTAGTGTCCGGGCGATTGTCTTCAGCTGAACTGGCTGAGAATTTCGCGGACCTGCATGCGCCTCTGGATGACCACGAGGCACTGGTGGCAGCGGATCGCTGCTACTTCTGCCATGACGCGCCTTGCATGGAGGCCTGTCCAACCGACATCGATATTCCACTGTTCATTCGCCAAATCTCCACTGGCACGCCCGAGGCCGCGGCGAGGACCATTCTGAGTCAGAACATTCTGGGGGGCATGTGTGCCCGCGTCTGCCCGACCGAAACACTCTGTGAAGAGGTTTGTGTGCGCGAGGTGGCCGAAGGTAAGCCGGTCAAGATTGGCGAGCTTCAGCGCTATGCCACTGACACTTTGATGGCGGAAGACACGCATCCGTTCGAACGTGACGCGTCAACCGGCAAGAAGATTGCCGTTGTTGGGGCCGGACCTGCTGGACTTTCGGCTGCACACCGTCTGGCGATGTATGGCCATGACGTCACCGTCTTTGATGGTCGTGCCAAGCCGGGCGGCCTTAATGAGTTTGGCATCGCCTCGTATAAATCTGTCGATAACTTTGCCGCGCGCGAGGTGGAATGGCTCTTGCAAATCGGCGGGATCACGGTTGAGACCGGAAAACGTCTGGGCGAGAGACTGTCTCTTGAAACACTCAAGGCAGACTATGATGCGGTGTTCCTTGGTATAGGTCTGGGTGGCGTCAATGCGCTGGGCCTTGAGGGCGAAGATAAGGGCGGCGTGCTTGATGCGGTCGACTTTATTTCCAACCTGCGACAGGCCTCGGATCTTACCAACGTGGCAATTGGTCGGGACGTGGTGGTGATCGGCGGTGGGATGACCGCGGTGGATGCTGCAGTTCAAGCTAAACTGTTGGGCGCGCTGAATGTCAGCCTCGTCTATCGCCGTGGTCGTGATCGCATGGCGGCCAGCGTCTTTGAACAGGACCTCGCGGCATCCAAGGGGGTGCACATTATCTCCAATGCCTCGCCCAAAGCGGTGATCGGCAATGGTGCCGTTCGCGAGATTGAGTTCGAATATACCGACAACGACCTCAAGGCGACCGGTCAGACCGTGCGCCTACCTGCGGATCAGGTGTTCAAGGCTATTGGCCAAACCCTGTCCGGGGATGGGTTGCCCGACCTCGACGGCAGCAAGATCGCTGTTGATGGCACGGGCCGCACCAGCGTTGACTGGATCTGGGCCGGTGGCGATTGCGCCAGCGGCGGGGATGACCTCACGGTTACCGCCGTGGCCGAAGGCCGCGACGCTGCTGAAGACATCCACGCGTCGCTGTCGTGAAGTCCGCGCTCGCCATAGCATTGGCCACATGCCTGCCAACCGCCTTGCCCGCAGGGCAGGTGTTTGGCCTGTGGTGCAATGAGCATGGCGATCAGATGCAAATCGATGCCATAGGTATGCGCGGTGGAGAGCACCTCACATGCGACTGGCGAAGCCCGGTTGCAGATGGTGCAGAGATCCGCGCAGACCTTCACTGCAAAACCCTCAAACTTCTGGGCGGCCAATGGGTGCCGATCCACGAAGAAACCTATGATTTCATCGCCGAGCTGGCCGATGCGGACCACCTGCGGGTGGCTTACACCGATGGCCGCTTCAACCACACGCTCACGCGCTGTGAAGTGAATTAAAAAAGGAGAACGCACTATGGCCGATCTCACAAGTGACTTCATCGGGATCAAATCCCCCAACCCCTTCTGGCTGGCCTCCGCGCCGCCCACCGACAAAGAATACAACGTCCGCCGCGCCTTTGAGGCCGGCTGGGGCGGTGTGGTCTGGAAAACCTTGGGCGAAGAAGGCCCCCCCGTCGTCAACGTCAACGGCCCGCGCTATGGCGCGATCCACGGCGCTGACCGTCGTCTTCTGGGCCTCAACAACATTGAGCTCATTACCGACCGCCCGCTCGAAGTGAACCTCGAAGAGATGACCCGCGTAAAAAAGGACTATCCCGACCACGCGCTGATTGCCTCGGTTATGGTGCCTTGCGAAGAAGACGCCTGGAAGAAGATCCTCCCCCAGATCGCCGAAACCGGCTGTGACGGGTTCGAGCTGAACTTTGGCTGCCCGCACGGTATGGCCGAGCGCGGCATGGGATCTGCTGTGGGGCAGGTGCCAGACTATATCGAAATGGTCTCCCGCTGGGCCAAAGAAGCAACCGGCCTGCCGGTGATCGTCAAACTGACGCCCAACATCACCAACATTCTCTACCCGGCCGAGGCCGCCCTCAAAGGCGGCGCTGACGCGGTGAGCCTGATCAACACCATCAACTCGATCACGGGCGTGAACCTCGACGTTATGTCGCCGGAACCCATGATCGACGGCAAAGGCACACACGGCGGCTATTGCGGCCCGGCGGTGAAGCCCATCGCCATGAACATGGTGGCCGAGATCGCCCGCAACCCCGCCACCGCCAACCTGCCGATTTCTGGCATCGGTGGCATCACCACTTGGCGCGATGCGGCAGAGTTCATGGCGCTGGGCGCGGGCAACGTGCAGGTCTGCACAGCTGCCATGACCTATGGCTTCAAGATTGTGCAGGAAATGATTTCCGGCCTCAGCCAGTGGATGGATGAAAAAGGCTACACCAGCACCTCGGATTTTGTCGGCATGGCCACGCCCAACGTCACCGACTGGCAGTACCTGAACCTCAACCACATCACCAAGGCCGAGATCAATCAGGACGACTGCATCAAATGCGGCCGCTGCTACGCCGCTTGCGAGGACACCTCGCATCAGGCCATCGAGATGTCCGACGACCGCGTGTTCACTGTCAAGGACGACGAATGCGTCGCCTGCAACCTCTGCGTCAACGTCTGCCCAGTCGAAGGCTGCATCACAATGCGCACACTGGACGCGGGCGAGATGGATGAACGGACCGGCCAACCCGTGGCCGCTGGGTACGGTAACTGGACAGCGCACCCCAACAACCCATCGGTACAAGCTGCCGAATAAGGGCAACATCACGCGGAGGGGGTTTCTCTGTTGACCTTCCGCGAAAACGGGCCGATCGCCCCGCCCACCAAACCCCGTCGCGACGTCTTCCACGCGGCGGGGTTTTCTGTGCCATAAGAGCGGTTCCCCGTGTGGAGGTGATTTTGGCCAATGGCGGCAATGCGCCCAGAGTGAAAAATGCTGAGTTGCGGCCAAAGTCAGTTTTGAAGCGGCAGTATTAACCGAAGCCCCTCGGCGCAAGGCATTTCAGCCAGTCACCTCAGCACCGAGCCGTACCACCTCGGAGATCAGAAGGTCTAAATCTTCAGTCCGAGTACGGTGATTGTTTATTGCGACGCGCAAGCAATGTTGGCCGTGCACAGTGGTATCGGATAAGACAGCCGTTCCATCTTCTTGAAGACGCAGCATGATTTCCGTGTTGATCGATTTCAATCTGCCTTCGTCACAGCCACCCGGATCATATCGAAAACAAACAATGTTGATATTTGTGGGGAACAACAGTTCGACTTCGCTCGCTTGGTCTATCAGGTCTGTGAGATACGCTGCTTTTGCAATGTCCTGATCGATCAGCCTGCCAAACTTCTTGACGCCGTGTTCTCGCAACGACATCCAAACTTTGAGAGCACGAAAACCGCGTGATGTTTGAATGCCATAATCATGCAAAAATTCGGCGGCCGCCAATCCGCGTTGGGCTGGCTCCAAATACTCAGGGGTCAGCGAGAATGTCTTTAGATGCGCCGACTTGTCTCGAACTAACGCACATCCTACCTCAAAGGGCGCATGCAGCCATTTGTGCGGATCAAGTGCCACGGAATCCGCAAATTCGATCCCGGTAACACGCCATTTGTTTTCCGGAGCGATCGCAAGCAGTGCCCCTATGCATCCGTCGACATGAAACCAAAGGCCTTCGGTTTTGCAAAACTCTGAAATCGCCATGAGGTCATCAATTGCACCTGTATTTACAGTGCCTGCCGTCGCGATAACACAAGCAGGATTTAGCCCGGATTTCCGATCAGACTCCACTGCCGCACGTAACGCATCCACATCCATGCTCAAATCTGATTTCGAGGGAATGCGAACCAGCGCCCGGTTGCCCAAGCCCAGTGTTTCCATCGCTTGCTGGTGGCAGCTGTGTATCTGGTCAGAGCCGTAAAACCGCATCGGCTTGTCCATTGCGGCAACGCCTTCCTGGCGGATATCGATACCGGATTTGGTGTTTCGCGCAACGGTTAGCCCGATAAGATTGGCAACGGAGCCTCCAGATACCAATGTCCCGCTCGCGTAGTCAGGAAACCCAACCATTTCGCGGAGCCAACTTACAACTTGGTTATCTATCAGGGAAGCTGCGTGATTCCCGGCTCCGAGATTAGAGCCTTGGATCGCGGCTATGAAATCGGCCATAGCGCCAGTGAAATTACTGGTTCCCATGTACCATGCCCAAAACCTGGGATGGATGTTGCCCATCGGGTAACCAAGAACAGCTTCATTCACGTCGATCATGACGTTTTCCAGAACAGTAGGATCCTGAGGAAGCGGAGCCTCAAATCGTTCGCGAATATCTGAAGGCATGTCTCGCCAAACGGCGCGGTTCCTAACATCTCGCGTATGATCCACAGCCACATCAACCAACTTGTGGGCAAGCTTTCGTGTGTCGTCCCAGTCAGCCGGGTCCAGGCTTTCAAACTGCGGTTTTTGCTCATCCATCGGATTGCGCTCCCTGCATTGGTTTGAGTGTGGCACCAAAATTAACCTAACACAAACCTCGTCACCGAAAACCGAGGCACTGCATTTCACGGCCTTTTGTGAAAAGTGGCCGTTTGGCGGGGAGATGCCAACTACCGCTTCGTCCCGCTTAACTCCACTTGGACCTTGGCGAGCCAACTGTTTTCTGACGACCCGACACTAAGCGACCCAGCACACCCTCCCTGCCTAAACCCTCCCCCACTGTCGCTCTCCAACCCCCTTGTCGTTTTCAGAACAGACCGCCCCGCCACACCCCCGCATCCTCGCGCTCATGACTGACGTGCCTCTGTATATCGACAGCTTTGATGCAACCCGCCGCCGGGGCATGGCGCTGGTTTTTCTGGCGGGCGTGCTCTGGTCGACCATGGGTCTCGGCATCCGACTGATAGACGAGGCCGGTGTCTGGCAGATCATGTTTTATCGCTCAATCAGCCTGTCGCTGTTCCTTGGCACGGTGATTGTCCTGCGTACCGGACGCAACCCTTTTGCCATGGCGCGGGCCACCGGACTGCCGGGAGTGGTTGGCGCGCTTGGCCTGATCGCAGCCTACACCGGGGCGATCTACGCGATCCAGACCACTTCGGTTGCCAATGCCATGTTGCTATTTGCAGTGTCGCCATTTCTTGCGGCCGTGCTGGGGCGGATTGTTTTGGGCGAACGGGTGCGTGCCGCCACCTGGATATCAATTGCCGTGGCTTTGATCGGCGTCGGTGTCATGGTCTCGGACACGGGCGGGCAGGGCACGGTCTCGGGCAATCTGGCAGCCCTTGGCTCGGCCTTGGGGTTTGCGGTTTTCACTGTCGCTCTCAGACGTGGCAGATCAACCGAGATGCTGCCCGCGGTGTTTCTTTCGGGGCTTTTGGCGATCCTGTTAACCGGGGTGGTGTGTCTGTTGACTGGCGCGTCACTTGTTCTGACCGCTTGGGATGGGGGCATCGCCGTAACGATGGGCGTCTTCCAGGTCGGTCTGGGGCTGATGTGCTACACGATCGGTTCAAAAACTGTTCCCGCTGTGGAACTCACCCTCTTGTCACTAGCCGAGGTCGTGCTGGGGCCGGTATGGGTTTGGCTGGTGCTGGGTGAGACCGTCGGAACAACGACCCTCACCGGAGGTGCAATCCTTCTTGGCGCGATCATCGGTAACGCCATATCCGGCACCCGCCGCCGTACCCCGGTGCACATGCCTTAGGTGGAGGCCGACGCCGCATTCCTGACCTGAGCGTAAACAAATACACCTTTTCCACTTTGTACAAAACGCAACAACCCAGTCTCAGAGTTTGTACAATACGATCAATTTCCGCATTTCGCGATATCTTAAGGGGTCAGCAACTTTCTGAACATTGTCTCCAGATGGGTTCCAGCCCCATCCAGAACGCCCTTTTCCCCGGCCATCAGAACCCGCACCTGTGCGTCGAAATCTGCATAGTGCTGCGTGGTCGCCCAGATCGAAAAGATCAAATGACGCGGATCGGTGGCGGCTAGTGCGCCAGCTTGCACCCAGCGTTCGATCAGGGCGCATTTCTCGTCAAAAAGGGGCTTCAATCCGGCTTGCAAATGGGGCCCCATTCGGGGCGCACCTTGCAAGATTTCATTGGCAAACAGTCGGCTCTCACGCGGAAATTCCCGTGTCATTTCAAGTTTGCGTTGCACGTATTCGAGGATTTCCTGCAGGGGGTCTCCGGCGGGATCGAGCTGCTCTAACGGCTCAAGCCAGCTTTCCATTAACTGGTTCAGAAGATGGACGTGGATATCTTCCTTACCTTCAAAATAGTAAAGGATGTTGGGTTTCGACAGCCCGGATTCATCGGCAATCTGATCCAGCGTTGCGCCTCGATAGCCATGGCTGGAAAAAACCTCGAGCGCGGCTTCAAGAATGCGCTTTCGATTTCTCAACTGTATGCGACTGGGCTTACGCGCGCTTTGAGGTGAACTTGCCATTCGGACCGCCGGTTACTGAAGCTTGAGCTTAGGCGTTGTCGGCCATGTCGTCCAGCCCACTACATCGCGCCGATGCCACGTAGAATGATCTGTTTGACGCTGGACTTGGCGTCTTCCCATTGGGCGTCACTGAGGGGTTGGCCGGCGTTCAGAGTGTCAATCTGATGACCAAAATCCGCATAGTGCTGCGTCGTGGCCCACAGCATGTACAGCAGATGTCGCGGATCAATGGCATCCATGCGACCCTCTTCGATCCAGCGTTCGATCACCGCAATACGCCCTTCTGTCCACTCGGCCAAAGTGGTCTCGAGATAGTCCTGAATAACTGGCGCGCGGTGCATCACTTCGCTCGCCCAAACCTTGGAACCCGCCGGGTGACGGCGTGAGATTTCCATCTTGGCATCGATGTAAGCACCGATTCCCTCCTGTGGGCCGTCAGCGGCATCGAACACGTCTGCCGCCTGCAACCATATCTGAAAGATGTTTTGAACAACCTGCCGGTACAGCGATTCCTTGGTTGGAAAGTAATAGTGCAGGTTGGCCTTTGGCAGTCCCGCCACATCCGCAATCAGCTGCATTGTGGCGCCGCCAAACCCTGCTTCTGCAAAGACTTTTTCCGCTGCCGCCAAAATAAGCTTTTCGTTCTCTTGGCGACGTTCTTTCTTGCTATTCGGTTTTGACGCCTGCGACATGGCCGGATTGATCCCAGAATTTTCTTGACCAGATGGTCAGACTGTGGTGCGCTGACCTTGACCATACGGTCAGGATGCGCGCGAAAGCAAGAGGCCAAAGAAGGTCCGCACTGCGACGAACAAGGGAGAAGACGATGCCGGCACCCGGAGAAAACCTCAAGATCAACAGTGATCGTCTATGGGATAGCCTCATGGAAATGGCAAAGATCGGCCCCGGCGTTGCGGGCGGCAACAACCGTCAAACAGTGACAGATGAAGACGGCGAAGGCCGCGCGGTGTTCCAATCCTGGTGCGAGGCTGTTGGCTGCACTATGGGCCTCGACACGATGGGCAACATGTTCGCCGAGTACCCCGGTGCTGACCCGAACGCCTTGCCAGTCTATGTCGGTTCGCATCTGGATACACAGCCTACGGGCGGCAAGTATGACGGAGTTCTTGGTGTTCTGGGCGGGCTGGAAATCCTGCGAACAATGAAAGATCTTGGCATCAAAACCAAACACCCGATTGTGGTGACCAACTGGACCAACGAAGAGGGCACGCGTTATGCGCCAGCCATGCTGTCGTCGGGCGTATTTGCAGGCATTCACACCGAGGAGTGGGCCTATGATCGTGAAGATGCCGAGGGCAAAAAATTTGGCGATGAGCTGAAACGGATTGGCTGGCGCGGCGACGAGCCGGTCGGTGCGCGCAAGATGCATGCCATGTTTGAGTTGCATATTGAGCAAGGGCCCATTCTCGAAGCCGAAGGCAAGGACATCGGCGTTGTAACGCACGGGCAGGGCCTGTCGTGGACACAAGTCACCATTGAGGGCAAAGACTCGCACACTGGATCAACCCCAATGCCGATGCGCAAAAACGCCGGGTTGGGCATGGCGCGGGTGCTTGAGAAAGTTGACGAGATTGCCTGGAGCCATGCGCCCCACGCGGTGGGCGCGGCTGGGCATATTGATGTCTATCCCAACTCGCGCAACGTCATCCCGGGAAAAGTCGTTTTCACGGTGGATTTCCGCTCTCCTGAGCTGTCGGTGATCGAAGACATGGAGGCACGTCTGCGTACGGAGGGCCAAAAGATTGCGGATGACATGGGGTTGACCATTGCCTTTGAAAAGGTTGGTGGATTTGACCCGGTGAAGTTCGACGATGGCTGCGTCACGGCAGTACGTAACGCTGCCGAACGGTTGGGGTATTCGCATCGCGATCTGATCTCTGGAGCGGGCCATGATGCTTGTTGGATCAATCAGGTCGCACCAACCGCAATGGTGATGTGTCCTTGTGTCGATGGTCTGTCGCACAATGAAGCCGAGGAAATCTCGCGCGAATGGGCAGCTGCTGGCGCAGACGTGTTGATGCATGCGGTTCTGGAAACAGCAGAGATCGTGGAGTGATTGGGGGCCAGCCCCCAAACCCCCGAAGTATTTGAACCAAAATGAAGCAAGGGCATTCATCCTTGCACGCAGGGAGACAAGAGATGGGAAGCAAAGTGATCAAGGGCGGCACGGTTGTGACCGCAGACCTGACTTATGAAGCCGATGTGCTGGTCGAAGGCGGCGTCATCACCGAGATCGGCAAGGATTTGAAGG
Organism: uncultured Shimia sp.; assembly: GCF_947498095.1. GTDB lineage: Bacteria > Pseudomonadota > Alphaproteobacteria > Rhodobacterales > Rhodobacteraceae > Shimia. The sequence continues at coordinate 196,229 of NZ_CANMJE010000003.1, forward strand.
GGGATGAGGTGCTCGACGCCACTGGGTGTTACGTGATGCCAGGTGGGATCGACCCACATGTTCATCTCGAGATGCCGTTCATGGGCACCTATTCCACGGATGACTTTGAATCCGGTACGCGGGCGGGGCTCGCGGGTGGCACCACAATGGTGGTGGATTTCTGTCTGCCGAACCAGGGTGAGAGTCTGCTGGACGCGATCAAGCGCTGGGACAACAAATCGACACGCGCGAACTGTGACTATTCCTTCCACATGGCGGTGACCTGGTGGGGTGAGCAGATTTTCAACGACATGAAAACAGTTGTGGAAGAACGCGGCATCAACACGTTCAAACACTTCCTCGCCTATAAGGGCGCACTGATGGTGAATGACGATGAGCTGTTTGCCTCGTTCAACCGCTTGGCCGAGCTGGGTGGCATTGCCATGGTGCACGCGGAAAATGGCGACGTGGTGGCCGAGATGACCGCCAAATTGCTGGCCGAGGGCAATACCGGCCCCGAAGCGCATGCCTATTCGCGCCCTTCTCAGGTTGAGGGCGAGGCCACCAACCGTGCGATCATGATCGCTGACATGGCCGGTGTGCCGCTTTACGTGGTTCACACATCTTGCGAAGAGGCGCACGAAGCCATTCGTCGCGCCAAAATGCAGGGCAAACGTGTTTGGGGTGAGCCGTTGATCCAGCACCTAACGCTGGACGAAAGTGAGTACTTCAACAAGGATTGGGACCACGCCGCGCGCCGCGTGATGTCACCTCCGTTCCGCAACAAGCAGCATCAGGATTCACTCTGGGCTGGTTTGCAGTCGGGCTCGTTGAGTGTTGTGGCAACTGACCACTGTGCCTTTACGACCGATCAGAAACGCTATGGGGTTGGTGATTTCTCCAAAATTCCAAATGGAACCGGCGGTCTGGAAGATCGCATGCCAATGCTGTGGACCCAAGGGGTGGCGACGGGCCGGCTGACACCAAACGAGTTTGTCGCCGTCACCTCGACCAACATCGCCAAGATCCTAAACTGCTATCCCAAAAAGGGCGCAGTTCTTGTGGGCGCGGATGCGGACCTCGTGGTGTGGGATCCGGAAAAGGAAAAGACCATCTCGGCGAAGAGCCAACAATCGGCGATCGATTACAATGTCTTTGAAGGACACCACGTCAAAGGTTTGCCGCGTTACACGCTGACCCGCGGTCAGGTCGCCGTGAACGACGGGGCCATTCAGACACAAGAGGGCCACGGCAAGTTCGTGGCGCGCGAGGCCAACACTACGGTCAACAAAGCGCTCAGTACTTGGAAAGACCTGACTGCGCCAACACCTGTTGCGCGAACCGGTATTCCGGCAACGGGGGTATAATGTGACCAAGGTCGCACTCATCACCGCCGGGGGCAGTGGCATGGGGGCAGATGCCGCCCGCCGTCTGGCTTCGGATGGGTTCGAAGTGGGGGTGACGTCCCACTCGGGCAAGGGTGAGGCCTTGGGTCAGGAACTCGGCGGATTGGGGTTCACAGGTTCTAACCTTGAGCCAGATGATTTGTCGGCCTTTGTGGATGCGGCCATGCAGAAATGGGGCCGGATCGACGTTTTAGTCAATTCCTTTGGTCATGGGCCCAAGGGGGAATTGCAGGAAAAGACGGATGAGGAATGGCATCTGGGGCTGGATGTCTTCCTGATGCCGACCATTCGGATGGCGAGACTGGTGCAGCCAATCATGTCGGCGCAAGGGGGCGGGACGATCATCAACATCTCAACCTTTGCCGCCTTTGAACCGCGCCTTGCCTTTCCGGTGTCCAACGTGTTTCGGGCAGGTCTTGCCGCCTATACCAAACTGTTTTCGGATCGTTATGGTGGCGACAATGTGCGTATGAACAATGTGTTACCGGGGTTTATCGAGACCCTGCCACAACCCGAAGAACGGACGAAAAACGTGCCACTTGGGCGCATGGGAACAGCTGCCGAAGTGTCGGCGACTATCAGTTTTCTGGCGTCTGAGGGCGCCGCATATATCACGGGACAAAACATCCGCGTGGACGGGGGAGAGACGAGATCGGTATGACCGACCAGACAGTAATATCAGCCAAGGACCTGAGCCTGACGTTTGAAACAAACGACGGTCCGGTGCACGCGCTGCAGGACGTAACGCTTGATATCAACAAGGGCGATTTCGTCAGCTTCATTGGCCCCTCGGGCTGTGGCAAGACCACGTTCCTGCGTGTAATGGCGGACTTGGAAAAACCCACGGCCGGTGAGATCACCGTAAACGGCGTCAGCGCTGAAGAGGCGCGCAAGGCGCGGGCCTATGGCTATGTTTTTCAACATGCTGGGCTTTATCCATGGCGCACGATTGGTGGAAACATTCGCCTTCCACTTGAGATTATGGGTGTCAGCAAAGCAGAACAGGATGCTTCGGTCCAAGAAGTGCTTGAGTTGGTGCATCTGGATGGGTTTGAGAAAAAGTTTCCGTGGCAGCTCTCGGGTGGGATGCAACAGAGGGCGTCCATCGCACGTGCATTGGCGTTTCATGCCGACATCTTGTTGATGGACGAACCCTTTGGAGCGCTGGATGAGATTGTCCGCGATCACTTGAACGAACAGCTTCTGGAGCTTTGGGCGCGTACCAACAAGACAATTGGTTTCGTGACGCATTCGATCCCCGAGGCGGTGTATCTCTCGACCAAGATCGTGGTGATGTCTCCTCGTCCGGGGCGGATCACGGACGTGATTGAAAGCACGCTTCCCAAAGAGCGTCCGCTGGACATCCGCGACAGTGAAGAGTTCATCAAGATCGCGCACCGGGTGCGGGATGGGCTGCGTGCCGGCCATGAGGATGACGCGTAATGGGCGCCGTCTGGTATAGGATCGGCCCGATCATCACCGTGGTGATTGCCATATTCGTGCTCTGGTACGCGGGGGCCGTGGCGCTCAACACACCTTGGGCTTATGACAAGGCCAAACGCGCCGGCGTTGAGTTGACGACGTCTCAGTTGATCGCTGACACGATGAGCCAGAAAAAGCCAAAGTTGCCGCCGCCACATCAGGTGGGCGCAGAGATTTGGAAAACGACGGGCGCGATGGTTGTACGTGGCAAGGCATTCTCGAAGCGATCACTGATCTATCACAGCTGGATCACCTTGAGCTCTACGCTTCTTGGTTTTGTGCTGGGGACAGGGCTGGGCGTCGCCTTGGCCGTCGGAATTGTCTACAACCGCACGATGGATATGAGCATCATGCCTTGGGTGATTGCCAGCCAGACCATTCCGATCCTCGCCATCGCCCCGATGATTATTGTTGTGCTGAATGCCATCGGTATTTCGGGCCTTCTGCCTAAGGCGGTGATCTCGATGTATTTGTCGTTCTTCCCTGTGGTTGTTGGCATGGTCAAAGGGCTGCGCAGTCCGGATCACATGCAACTGGATCAGATGAAGACCTGGAGCGCGACGGGCAATCAAGAGTTCTGGAAGCTGCGGCTGCCATCGTCGATGCCTTACTTCTTTACTTCGCTGAAGATCGCCATGGCGGCGTCCCTTGTGGGGGCCATCGTGGGTGAGTTGCCCACTGGCGCCGTTGCTGGCCTTGGAGCACGCCTGCTGGGCGGGAGTTATTATGGTCAGACAATCCAGATCTGGAGCGCACTTTTGACCGCTGCGGCCCTTGCCGCGGCCCTGGTCGGGTTGATCGGGTTGATGCAAAACATCGTGCTGAAACGCATGGGGATGGTGCGATGATGTGGTTGCTTGCAGGAGTGATTTTTTGGCTGGCGGGGTGGGCCCTGAATGTATGGCTCGCCAAACAGCCCAAAACACGCTTCACACGGCTGGCCGTGCCGGTGATCTTTGGTGTCACGCTGATCGCGATCTGGGAATGCGTTGTGCAGGGGTTCAACATCAATGCGGTTCTCTTGCCGCCACCCTCGATGATTGCAGCGCGGTTTGCCACGTCAACGTCGATCCTGTGGGAAGACTTTGTTCAGACCGTAATCAAGGGCGCATTGTCAGGTTATGTCATCGGCTGCGGCGCCGCGTTCCTAACTGCAATCGTGATCGACCGGTTCCCGTTCTTACAGCGTGGCTTGCTGCCTGTGGGCAATTTCGTGGCCGCGCTGCCGATCATCGGCATGGCGCCGATCCTTGTCATGTGGTTCGGCTTCGACTGGCAATCCAAGGCCGCTGTCGTGGTGGTCATGGTCTTTTTTCCGATGCTCGTGAACACGGTGCAAGGCTTGCAGGCCACGGACCACATGCAGCGCGATCTGATGCGGACCTATGCCGCGAGCTATCCGCAGACATTGGTCAAACTGAGGTTGCCGGCCGCCATGCCGTTTATTTTTAACGGGCTTAAGATTTCAACAACGCTGGCGCTTATTGGTGCTATTGTGGCTGAATTCTTTGGATCGCCCATCAAGGGTATGGGCTTTCGCATTTCAACCGAGGTCGGACGGCTGGCTTTGGATATGGTTTGGGCCGAGATCGTGGTCGCTGCGATTGTGGGATCGGCGTTTTATGGCGGGGTTGCTTTGCTAGAAAAATCTTTGACGTTCTGGCACCCGTCACAACGAGGCTGAGTGTAATAAGTATAACAAAATCAAGTTCAACAAGGAGAGTGAGAGAATGAAAACCATCATGAAAACACTAAGCGTTGCTGCGCTGGGGCTAGCCGCCTCGATCGCGCAAGCGGCGGATGATGTGACACTGCAGTTGAAGTGGGTCACCCAAGCCCAGTTTGCTGGCTACTATGTAGCTTTGGACAAAGGCTTTTATGCTGATGAGGGGCTGAACGTTACCATCAAGCCGGGCGGTCCGGATATCGCACCCGCTCAGGTTATCGCTGGTGGCGGCGCTGATGTGGTTCTGGATTGGATGCCATCGGCTCTCGCAAGCCGTGAAAAAGGTTTGGCGCTGGTTAACATTGCGCAACCGTTCAAGTCTTCGGGCATGATGCTGACCTGCCGCAAGGACGCGGGCGTCTCCTCACCTGAGGATTTCGCGGGCAAGACTCTGGGCGTCTGGTTCTTCGGCAACGAATACCCATTCCTCAGCTGGATGAGCAAGCTCGGCCTTGCGACAGACGGCTCTGATGGCGGTGTGACCGTTCTGAAGCAGGGCTTTAACGTTGACCCGATCCTGCAAGGGCAGGCGGCCTGTGTGTCGACCATGACCTATAACGAATACTGGCAGATCATCGACGCGGGCCTGAGCGCAGATGACCTTGTGGTGTTCAAGTACGAAGATCAGGGCGTGGCCACACTCGAAGACGGTATGTACGTGCTGGAAGAGAACCTCGCTGATCCTGCGTTCGAAGACAAAATGGTTCGTTTCGTGCGTGCATCGATGAAGGGCTGGAAGTGGGCCGAAGAAAACCCAGATGACGCCGCTATGGTCGTTCTCGACAACGACGCCTCGGGCGCACAGACCGAAGAGCACCAGAAGCGCATGATGGGCGAGATCGCCAAGCTGACCGCTGGGTCGAACGGTGCCTTGGATCCTGCAGACTATGAGCGGACGGTTGAGAGCCTGATGTCGGGTGGGTCTGATCCGGTCATCACTGCCAAGCCCGAGGGTGCATGGACTCATGCGATCACGGACAAAGCTTTGAACTAAGCCAGTTTGACATTTACTGCACGAAAGGGCCGGGATCATCCGGCCCTTTTATTGTTGGATTGTGGGTAATTTGGACAGCTTGACCGACCTACGGTCAGCGTCGTAGCGCGGTTAGAAGATATCTTGGCAAACGCAGCAAAACGCGGCGAGCCAGCTCGGGATACTCGATTTCACCGGCCAACAAGCGCATATATTGTAGTCTGACTGTTCCGGAACGCCGAAAAGAGCGGGACAGTGTACTTTGCCAACGCGGCGCAAAAACGATGCGGCGAAGTGTTCGTGCGATACGCAAATTGCGGTGGATGGTTTTCAACTGTTCTTTGTAGAGCGGCAATGCGTCGTCGGGTGTGTCGCGCGCCAAAGCCTCAAGTGCCGCCTTTGCCGCCAGTTGACCGCTTTTCATGGCAAAGGCAATGCCCTCTCCGGTGATCGGATCAACCAGCCCTGCGGCATCTCCGGCTAAGAGGATGTTGCCGCGTCCAGGCGTGGTACGAAAGTCACCGAACGGTAGGTAATGACCCTTGATCCGGTTTGCATCAGAGGTAAGCCCAAGCCGGTCGAGATAAGCTGCGAATTTAGCCTTCATGTCGGTGTTTTCTGCGTGTAGCCCCCCTATGCCAATGGTGGTTGATCCCACTTTAGGGAAGGCCCAACCATAGCCCCAATCCGCCGCACCGAAATCAATGCGCAAGGGGTGCAGATCGGGGGAGCGGTCTTCTGATTTGGCCTCGATTTCTAATCCGAAACCGATTGTGTCCTTATCAAAAGGGGTTCCAAAAAGATGGCGTGCGACAATGGAGTTCACCCCATCAGCCCCAATCAAAATACGCCCTTCGATAACAGTGCCATTCCTGAAATGAACAGCGTTTGAGGCGACCTCAGAGATGGCCTGTCCACTAAAGTCTTGGGCACCGGCAGCGATCGTTTGAGAAAACAGCTGGTTGTCCAGATTAAGCCGCATGGTCAAATGTAACGGCGGCACATCTGTCACGCGCGCCAGCCTCGTGCCGTCTTGCCAGAACTCGATGTTCTTACGACTGACGATGCGTGAAAAATCCAATTCCTGATCGAAGATCTCGCGATAGTATCTGTGGCTGCGTTCTGTAAACAGCCCTCCGCAAAGCTTGTCACGCGGAAAAGACGCCTTGTCCACCAGTGCAACACTGGCCCCATGTCGCGCTGCCCAGCAAGCCGCGGCACTGCCCGCAGGGCCTGCACCGATCACGATGATGTCGAATGGCTGCATGAGGCACTCCAAGGATTCACGTGGTTCTACCAGCTTTCCCATACCGGTCCAGAGAGCTAGGGTGTTAGATAGCAAGAAAAGGACAGGTCATGACCGAAGATACTCCTCCGCAAGGCTCTGCGACGCTTCGCACTGTCGCGATGCCAGCAGATGTGAATGTGAACGGCGACATTTTCGGCGGTTGGGTGTTGGCACAGATGGACGTTGCGAGCGGAATTATCGCGGCAGAACGGGCTGGCGGACGAGTCACCACTGTTGCGGTGGATGCCATGAAGTTTATCCGTCCGGTTGGTGTCGGTGATATTTTGGGTGTCTGGGCCTGGGTTGAACGGGTCGGGCGCAGTTCAATGGCGATCAAGATTGAAGCCTGGGCCATTCGCTACCGCAAGGGCGTCTCGGAAAAGGTCACCGAGGGGCTTTTTACTTATGTTGCGATTGACGAAGACGGGAAGCCGCGCCCGGTTCCCGACCTACCAGACGCCCCATAAAGAAAGGCCGGCGAGAGTGCGCCGGCCTAAGCTTTTGTGTCTCAAAGCCTTAGCGCAGGCCTTCGTTGATGCTTTTCAGAACCTTCGATCCCGGGCAAAGCTCGTCCTTACCCAGCTCATTCAATGGCCGTGTGGCCAATTCAAGCTTGGTGTTGAGGTTTTGTGAGTTCGGGTCGAGGAACAGCAACCCGGTCAACACACGGTTCTCTGCGTTCGCCTGCTGAATTGTATTCAGCGCGGTCTGGCGGTTGTCAGTTTCATGGCCAGATATGGCTTTTTTCAGATGAATGGCTGACCCGTCGTGCAGCGTGACGCTCTTGGAAGTCCCCTCGTCATACTGCGCCTTGATCTCTTCGCGCATCGGGACGAAATCCAGCGGCATCATGTCGAGATGTGCACGGGTTTCTTCGTAACTCTTGGTCGAGCCCGAGTGGTTGTTGAAAGTGACACAAGGGCTGACCACGTCTATGAACGCAAACCCGTTGTGCGCCATTGCAGCACGGATCAAGGGAACCAGCTGTTCCTTATCGCCCGAAAAGCTGCGTGCCACAAAGCTGGCGCCTTGAAGGATGGCGAGGCTTGCCAGATCGATGCCATCAAAGCCGTTCACATCGCCATACTTGCTGACAGACCCTAGGTCCGCCGTGGCGCTGTCTTGGCCCTTGGTCAGGCCATAACAGCCGTTGTTGGCAACGATATACGTCATGTTGACGTTTCGACGAACCAGATGAACGAATTGCCCCATGCCAATAGATGCCGTGTCGCCATCGCCCGAAACGCCGATATAGGTCAGGTCGCGGTTGGCAAGGCTGGCACCGGTCGCCACCGACGGCATCCGGCCATGTACCGAGTTGAAGCCGTGGCTTTTGCCAAGGAAGTAGGTTGGCATTTTCGACGAACAGCCGATGCCCGAAACCTTGGCAATGCGGTGTGGCGGCAGTGAGGATTCAAAACAGGCGGAGCGGATCGACGCTGAGATCGAATCATGGCCGCAGCCTGCACAGAGCGTCGAGATCGCCCCGTCATAATCCGCAACCGTGAACCCCAGCCGGTTGGTGGGCAAGCGGGGGTGGCGGAACTTGGGCTTTACATAAGACATCAGGCGGTCTCCTTGTGCAGCGGCACGACCTTGGCGCTCTTGGTATCGAGGCCCTGTCGGATCTGGTTGGCGATGTCGCGCGCAGTGATCGGCGTGCCTGAATAGTTCAGTACCGATGTCAGCTTGGTCGGCGCGATCTGACATTCGTTCATGATCAACTGGCGCATTTGCCCATCGCGGTTCTGTTCGATCACGAAAACCACGTCGTGGTCGTGAATGAACTGATCCAGATCGGTGTGGAACGGGAAGGCTCGGATGCGCATGGTGTCGATTGGATAGCCTTCTTTCGCCAGCATCTCGACCGCCTCATAGGCAGGCGACGCAGACGTGCCAAAGAACAGCGCACCCAGCTTGAGCTTGGTCTTGGGTTTCTTTACCTCGATTGGCGGGTGCGTTTTGGGCTCCGGTACCAGCTTCTTGGCGGTGTCGAACTTGCGCAAAAGGCGGTCAACGTTCTGCACGTAATCCTCGCCGCTCTCGGAATAGACCGCCATTTCGTTCTTGGACGAGCCACGGGTGAAAAAGGCACCTTTGTCAGGGTGTGTGCCAGGCAGGGTGCGATAACAGATACCGTCGCCGTCCACGTCTAGGTAGCGGCCCCAGGTTTCGACGTTGTCCAACCCTTCGGCATCCAGCACCTTGCCGCGATCCATTTCATAGTCGTCGTCCCACTCCAAAGGCGGCGACATCCAGTCGTTCATGCCAAGGTCGAGGTCCGACATCATGATGACGGGCGTTTGCAAGCGCTCTGAGAGGTCAAAGGCCTGAACCGTCATCTCAAAACATTCCTGCGGCGTGGCCGGGAACAACAGTACCTGCTTGGTGTCGCCGTGGCTGGCATAAGCCGAGGCCAGAACGTCAGACTGTTGGCTGCGTGTTGGCATGCCTGTGGATGGACCAGAACGCTGCACGTTGATCAGCACAACCGGAATTTCGGCAAAATAGGCAAGGCCAAGGAATTCGCTCATCAGCGATACGCCGGGGCCGGAAGTTGCGGTAAAGGCGCGGGCTCCGTTCCAGCTGGCGCCGACGACCATGCCCATTGCGGCCAACTCGTCTTCGGCCTGCACGATGGCATAGTTCTTTTTACCGCTGCCCGCGTCGATACGAAGACGTTTTGCGTATTTTGCAAAGGCATCCACAACGCTGGTAGAAGGCGTGATCGGATACCAAGCAGCCACGGTCGCACCGCCATAAATAGCACCCAACGCGGCGGCTGTGTTGCCGTTCATCAGGATGTGCGGTGTTTCAAGAATGTGCGGTGCGACGTTGCCACCTTTTTCCAACCGGATCGGTAGCGGGCATTGGTAGTTTTCGGTCGCGTACTGATAGCCCATTTCCAACGCATGAACATTTGAGGAAATCAACTTTTCCTTGCCTTTGAACTGATCGTTCAAAAGCCCTTTGAGTACGGCGAAGTCGATGTCTAACAAAGCTGCCAAAGCGCCAACATACACCACGTTCTTGAGCAATTGCTGCAAGCGCGGAACCGGGAACTCTTTCATGCACATTTCGGTTAATGGGATACCGATAATCGTGATGTCATCGCGCTTGAGATGCGAAGCCAGAGGCTTGGTCGAGTCATAAAGGAAATACCCGCCCGGTTCGACGCTTGCGATGTCTTTCTCCATGCTCTGCGGGTTGACGCAGACCATCAGATCTACACCACCGCGACGGCCCAGGTACCCGTTCTTGCTGACCCGTACTTCGTACCAGGTGGGCAGGCCCTGAATGTTGGATGGAAAGATGTTGCGCGGGCTGACAGGGATGCCCATGCGAAAAATCGACTTGGCAAACAGGTGGTTCGCCGAGGCCGAACCGGTGCCATTCACGTTGGCGAATTTGACGACAAAGTCGTTGATACCCTTGATCTGTTTCATTCTGCGGCCTCCACCAGCAGGTCAGGCGTGGCTTTTGCCATCGTGTAGAAGAATTTCTGCATGTCCCAAGCGGCTGTCGGGCAGCGTTCCGCGCAAAGACCGCAATGCAGGCACACGTCCTCGTCTTTGACCATCACTTTGCCGGTCGGCAGTGTGTCAGACACGTAGAGGTCCTGTTCAGGGTTTTCCGCGGGAACCAAGAGTCGCGCCCGCAGATCGTCTTCGTCGCCATTTTCAATAAAGCTGATGCAGCTGGTTGGGCAAATGTCGGTACAGGCATCACACTCGATGCAGGTGCTTTCGGTAAACACCGTTTGCGCGTCACAGTTCAGGCAGCGTTCAGCCTGAACAAAAGCTGTGTCAGCGTCAAAGCCCAACTCAACTTCAAGCGTTTTGCTCTTCAGCGCTTCTTTGAGATCAACCAACGGAACTGCTTCGCGTTTGTCAGTCACCGGGATGCTGTCATAGCTCCACTCGTGAATGCCCATTTTCTGGCTGACGAGAGTGTGGTGCGGCGCGGGTCGGTCGACTTCGGGGTTCTTTCCGTTGCAATACATGTCAATTGACACGGCGGCCTTGTGACCATGGGCGACGGCAGTGATGATATTGGCCGGGCCAAAAGCCGAGTCGCCACCAAAAAACACTTCTTTACGGGTGGATTGGAAGGTCTCGTCATCGTTGATGATCGGGGTGCCCCAGCTGGTGAAACGCACGCCGGTCGATTTCTCGATCCAGGGGAAAGCGTTTTCCTGACCGATGGCGATAAGAACATCGTCGCAGTCGACATGGACCAGATCCTCGCCGGTTGGCACCAGCCTGCGCTTGCCTTCTTCGTCATAGACGGCCTTGACCTTTTCGAAGGTCATGCCGACCAGTTTGCCCTTTTTCACCACGAATTCTTTGGGCACGTGATTGTCGAGGATCGGGATGCCTTCGTGAATGGTGTCTTCTTTTTCCCAAGGGGAGGCTTTCATGTCCTCGAACGGCGAGCGCACGATGACTTTGACGTCTTCGCCACCCAGACGGCGCGAGGTGCGGCAACAATCCATGGCGGTGTTGCCCCCGCCCAACACGATGACGCGCTTGCCGATTTTTTTGGTGTGTTCAAAAGCCACGCTCGAAAGCCAGTCGATCCCCAGATGGATGTTGGCATCCGCTTCTTTTCGGCCCGGCAGGCTGGGCAGGTCACGCCCGCGCGGCGCGCCGCAGCCGACGAAGACGGCGTCGTAGTTCTTATCGAGGATGCTTTGCAGGCTGTCCACATAGGTGTTGAAGGTGGTGTGGATGCCCATGTTGAGCACGTAGTCCACCTCTTCATCCAACACCTCGTCGGGCAGACGGAACGCCGGGATCTGGCTGCGCATAAAGCCGCCAGCCTTGGCGTGCTCATCGTAGAGATGCAGCTCATAACCCAAGGGGGCCAGGTCGCGCGCCACGGTCAGCGAGGCCGGGCCACCACCAATCAGGGCAATCCTTTTGCCATTCTTCGGGCCAGCCTGTGGGATCAGATGCTTGACGTCATCCTTAAAGTCCGCGGCCACACGCTTCAGGCGGCAGATCGCGACCGGCTCTTCCTCGACCCGACCACGTCGGCAGGCGGGCTCGCAGGGGCGGTCACAAGTGCGGCCCAGGACACCGGGGAACACGTTGCTCTCCCAATTGATCATATAGGCGTCAGTATAGCGTTCCTGGGCGATGAGGCGGATGTATTCGGGCACCGGCGTATGCGCAGGGCAGGCGAATTGGCAATCCACGACCTTGTGAAAATACTCGGGATCTGCGGTGTTGGTCGGTTTCATGTCGCCTCCTTCATCGGCGAAATTCCAGCGTGTACGACGGTATACTCAACGTTTCAACGGAACTGTGCCCGTGTAAAGCGAGAATTGAAGTCAAAGAGGTCCTGTCGCGTTTTTTTGGTTAATCGTCGCTTTAGGGCCATAAGTGCCCCTAGACGCGCCCGCATTGTCCTAAGTCAAAAAAGGCTCGTTTTGTACATGTGTCAGGGGCGATTTTGTGCGTTTTGTAGAATTATCCGGGGCGGATTTGTTCAGACCTGGTTAAGATTTTCGCGGCGAGAGCATGACCGCGATCCCTGTGGTGATCCCCCCGGCCAAACTGGCCCCGGTGGCGATCCAGCCGAAGTACCACATCCGCCCAGCCAGCGCGTCCTCGGCATAAGAGGCAGCAAATTGCGTCTGGCCATATTTGGCAAAGGTCAGGGCCACAGCGGTGGCGAGGACAAAGCCAAAGAGGCCCGAGAGTGGGCGCGAGGTGCGGATGGCCAGCGCGGCGAGGATGAGGCCGATGGGAGTGCCGATCAGCAGGGACTTTTGCGACCACCACGGATGCGCACCAAGCGGTCTGGCGGCGTCGATGAACACCACAACGCCCATGACAAGAGCCCCAAGTGTAAGGACAGGAATGATACGCATGAGGTCTCCGATCTGGTCTGTTGACCAAGATGTGGACACCCCGTCGAAAAGGCCAGACCTGTTTCACAGTGATGGCGGGGATGTGAATTCTGCGAGAACCTTGGGGATGGCGCGTGACAAGACGGTTCCCGGCCGTTAGGCAAGGGGTATGAAACAAGTTCCCAAAGAAACCACCGATGACGCCCTCATTCAGGAATTTCTGAACAAGGGCGGCGAAATCACCAAGGGCGAAACCAAACCGCCCAAGCCCGAACTGGGCCTGAGCAAGAACGCCTGGAACGCCAAGCTGACCAAGGAAGAAAAAGCCGCCCGCGACGGGAAGTGATTTTCCGACAGCTGAGCCGGGGACGCCCGACCGAGGGTGGGCGACGTGGCGGCTATGGCTTGGTGGTTTATGGTGCCAAAGGCATCCGACGGTTTTGTGGAGGCTGACGGTGCAAAATTGCCCACCCTTGTGGGGCGGTCGGGCGATGCCAAGCGGCGAGCAAAGCGCGCTTTTTTTTCAGGCAAACAGTGAGGATTAGTCGAAGATCGCTAAGTCATTCAAACAAGTGGGCGCGCGATGACCATTCAAACTGTTTTCGACGCGAAATTTCTGAATCATTAGTAATTTTTTGACTGCTCTTTGTTCAGCGACCCAAGAGGGGCGAAAAAAGCTGTTTTCGATGTATTTGAGGCCAAGATTTAGCCAAAAATTGGGATTTTGAGAGTGTTCGTCCGTAATGCTGTTTAGAAACTTGGCACATTCACCGTGGCCGATGGTGGTAACAGTTGAAAGAAGTACAAAGTTGGAGCCGCCAAGGTTGCCGCAAAAAGCAAAGACACTACCCCATTCTTTGTCAGCGTCTGGCAGGATCGGTTCCTCAGTTACGGTAAATTCGGGGTTGAAAGCCCCAGTGAAGGCGAATGGCAACGGTTCCGCGTGTAATGCGGATACATGTTTGATCATAGAAAAGTCATTTTCGTTCAACGCGGTGTCAACTACAGCTTTGGCCTTGGCTAGCTCTGCCCCGGCAGCCTTCGCATTGCCGATAAGTTCTTCGTAGCCGCTGTCTCCAAGCCTCCTTTTGAAACCCTTTTGAACTGCGTCTTCAGTCCACATTCGGATTTGAGCAAGCTTGGTGAAGTACTCGCGTGAGATACTCCTTAACGTCAAAAGTGCAACAGTTCTGTCGCCGAAACTTTTGTAATCATCTTCAACATCGGCGAATAATTCGCTGTCATGTTTCTTACAGTAACCCGGAAACGTAGAAGCTTGCGAGTGCCCGATTTTTCTAAAGTCCCAATCGACCTTTTTAGGTGTGAACTTTGGCTGAATGGACATCACGTGTCCATTCTCGGCAATTTCTTTCAGAGCGCCAGATTTCTGCAGGGAGTGGGATTTGATGGGGGGATTTTTACATCCGACCCCATCTTGTGAAACGTACATGCATCTGCATACGGGTTTTTTAAACTTGGCAATTCGTTTTTGAAGCGCCGAAAAGTCCATTACCGCGTAAACTTCTTATGCTTCAACCGCTTGGGCTCAAGAGCATCTGCCCCCAGTCGACGTTTCTTGTCTTCTTCGTAGTCCTCAAAGTTGCCTTCGAACCATTCCACGTGGGCTTCGCCTTCGAAGGCGAGGATGTGGGTGCAGATGCGGTCAAGGAAGAAGCGGTCGTGGCTGATGACCACGGCGCAGCCCGCAAAGTCGACGAGGGCGTCTTCCAGCGCGCGCAGGGTTTCGACGTCGAGGTCGTTGGTCGGTTCGTCGAGCAAGAGGACGTTGCCGCCCTCTTTCAAGAGACGCGCCATGTGGACGCGGTTGCGTTCACCGCCTGATAAGAGGTTCAGCGGTTTTTGCTGATCGCCGCCTTTGAAGTTGAAGGACGAGCAATAGGCGCGGGAATTGACCTGCGCGTCGCCAAGCTCGATGATTTCCGCCCCGCCCGAGATCGACTCCCACACGGTGTCTTTGTCGTTGAGATCGTCGCGCGACTGGTCGACGTAGGACAGTTTGACGGTGTCGCCGTATTCAACCGTGCCTTCGTCGGGCTGTTCCTGACCGGTCAGCATGCGGAACAGGGTGGATTTACCCGCGCCGTTGGGGCCGATCACGCCGACGATGCCGCCGGGGGGCAGCGAAAACTCGAGGTTCTCGATCAACTGCTTGTCGCCGTAGTGTTTCGAGATGCCATTCACCTCGATCACCTTAGCGCCAAGCCGTGGACCGTTCGGAATGACGATCTGGGCACGGGCCAGTTTTTCGCGTTCGGACTGATTGGCGAGGTCATTATAGGCGTTGATCCGGGCCTTGGATTTGGCCTGACGGGCCTTGGCGCCCTGACGCATCCATTCCAGCTCGCGTTCCAGCGTTTTCTGCTTGGATTTGTCCTCGCGCGCCTCCTGTTCCAGACGTTTGGCTTTCTGCTCCAGCCATGCGGAATAATTGCCCTCGTAGGGAATGCCCTTGCCGCGGTCGAGTTCGAGAATCCAGCCGGTGATGTCATCCAGGAAATAGCGGTCGTGGGTGACGATCAGGATGGTGCCCTTGTAGTCGATCAGGTGCTGTTGCAGCCATGCGATGGTTTCCGCGTCGAGGTGGTTGGTCGGTTCGTCCAACAGCAGCATCTCGGGCGCTTCCAAGAGCAGTTTGCACAGGGCAACCCGGCGTTTCTCGCCACCTGAGAGATTGGCAATTTCGGCGTCATCGGGGGGGCAGCGCAGGGCCTCCATCGAGACGTCGATCTGGCTGTCGAGATCCCAGAGGTTCTCGGCGTCGATCTGGTCCTGCAGCGCGGCCATTTCCTCGGCGGTTTCATCGGAATAGTTCATGGCGAGATCGTTATAGCGATCAAGGATGGCCTTTTTACCCGCCACACCCAGCATGACGTTTTCGCGCACGCTGAGGCTCTCGTCCAGCTGTGGTTCCTGCGGCAGATAGCCAACCTTGGCCCCCTCGGCGACCCATGCCTCACCGGTGTAGTCCTTGTCGAGACCGGCCATGATCTTCATCAGCGTCGATTTACCGGCGCCGTTGACGCCGACCACACCGATTTTCACGCCGGGCAGAAAGCTGAGATGGATGTTCTCAAAGCATTTCTTACCGCCGGGATAGGTCTTGGAGACCCCCTGCATGTGATAGACGTATTGATAAGCGGCCATGATGCGCGACTCCGGTATGGGAATATTTGTGTTGCGAGATGTGATAGCGAAAGGCGGGCAGGGGGGCAATGAGCGTTCTGTCCGGCGTCATAGGCCCTGATGCGGATTTCGAACATGTGATTTTGTATGGCTGGTTGGGGGCAGTAGTCTTGTATCATGATGAGACTGACACAGCTTGTGATCGTGGCCCTAGCGTTGGCTTGGCCGGGGGGGAGCCTACTGGCAGAAACCGTGCCGCCGCCGCGAGACATAGGGTGCATTGAGATCAAGGATCTTGAGCCTGACTACACCGCACGCGAGCTGGCGGGCGCAGTGCGATCCTGTGTCGAAGCCGAACGCCATGGGGCTGCAGTGGGATTGTTCCTTGCCTACAACAGTACAGCAATGTTTGATCAGCAAAGAGTGCGGGACGAAACAGCACATGTCGTCGTCCAAGAGCTGAATGGTTGGATATTCTCGGGCTATTCGCGCGCGCAGATCGACGCTTTGAAACACTATGTCACCCTGTTCCGCAGCGGCGAGGGCGACTATTTCGAAACAGTCTGCAAAGGCCTGAGAGATGCGGATCCGCCGGACTATCGCCCCTCTTACATGATCGTGCGGGGCCAGATGCCGAGAAAACACGCTGAGGATTGGGCGGTTGAAGGCTTTGACCCGCAAGAGGCATGGAACGTGGCTGTCTCCGGGATCAACGGATGCCCGGCGTTCTGAACGCGATTTTCTTTCTGCATTCCTTTGACAAGATTGACTTTTCCGTCCTGCGCGTCAGAAAGTGAACGACACAAGGGACAAAATGACAATGCTGCCAACGCCAAATCATGTTGGGCAAAGCCAAACCATCGGCCTGCTGGGCGGTTCTTTTGATCCGCCTCATGGGGGCCATGTGCATATCAGCCGGGAAGCGCTCAAGCGGTTTGGGTTGGATCGGGTGTGGTGGTTGGTGTCTCCGGGCAATCCTTTGAAACAGCGAGGACCTGCAAAACTAGAGCGGCGGATGGCGGCGGCGAGACAACTTTTGGCGCATCCGCGCATTCATGTGAGTGATTTTGAGGCGCGCGCTGGGACGCGGTATACGGCCGAGACGATTGCGGCGCTGCAGGCGGCTTACCCACGGGCACGGTTCGTGTGGTTAATGGGGGCGGATAACCTCGC
Source organism: uncultured Shimia sp. (assembly GCF_947498095.1). GTDB lineage: Bacteria > Pseudomonadota > Alphaproteobacteria > Rhodobacterales > Rhodobacteraceae > Shimia. The sequence goes on from NZ_CANMJE010000003.1 coordinate 213,257, forward strand.
GCAATTTCATTTGTGGAAGGACTGGCAAGAGATTGTCGCGCGGGTGCCGATTGGAGTTTTGGCACGGCCCGGGGAGCGGGTTGAGGGGCGCACGGCAAAAGCGGCGCAGGTGTTCCGGCATGCGCGGTTGCATCCGCGGGCCAGTCATTTGCTTGGGGCCAGTGAGGCGCCTGCGTGGTGTTTTGTGAATGTACCGATGCGGGATATTTCTTCAACCCGGATCAGGGCCGAGGGGCGTTGGCCCAAGGGCTAACGGCGCTGTTGGCCTAGCGTGGCGGACGCGATGCCAGCGCCGATGATCAAGACCAACCCAAGGATGGCTATGAGATCGGGCAGCTCGCCAAAAACCGCCCAACCCAGGGCGATCGCGGCAAAGAGTTGCAAATACACGAACGGTGCCAGCGAGGATGCGGGCGAGCGGGCATAGGCAAAGAGCAACAGAAAGTTGCCAGCCATTGAGAATATCGCGCTGAGCACGGTAAGGCTTGCAACCTCTGTGGTGAGTGTCGGGGTTGAGGTCCAGCAAAACGGCGTCAACATGATGAAGCTCAGCGTCAATTGGGTGAACAGCAGACTGCCAGGACTTGCAATCGCTGAGAGCCACCGCGAGGACGTGAGGTACGCCCCATAGCACAAGCCCGCGATGACCGCATAGATCAGCCCGGGTGTCATGTCGAAGCCGGGGCGTACCACCAACAGGACACCAAAAAAGCCTAGGGCAATCAGCGCGTTGCGTGCCGGATTGACTTGTTCGCCGAGAAAGATGATGGACAGCACGTAGCTAAAGATCGGGCCGATAAAGAAGGCAGCAAAGACATCTGCCAACGGGGCCGTTCTCAACGCAATCTGGATCGACGTGATCCCGCCGGTCAGCAGCAAGGCGCGTAGCCAAATGCGCCAGTCTTTGAACAAACGCAGCGTTTCCGGCCGCAGCAAAGGCAACGCGATCAGCGCTCCGATGCCGAACCGTGACCAGGCCACGAATGCCGGGCTGGCCTCGTGCAATGAGGTCAAGAGCTTGCCAGCCGTGTCACCCGCAGGGATCATCGACATCGCGATCAGCATGATGAAAAGAGCCTGCCACATGCGAGTGCTTTAGCATGGCGGTTGTTGAAAGGCACGACGTGTGATCGGTGGGTGGCAAGCATTTGGAAAGTGATTGAGAAATCGAGGTTTTGTGACCTGATGCACCTCGCAGTGGCTTGTGTGATTGCACCAGCTTTGGTTAATCTCTGGGCATGGTTAAAGAGTTCTCACGACGCCTGTTCCTGACCTCGGTTGCGGCAAGTATTTCGACGCCAGTTTGGGCCAACCCACCGGCGACATCATTGCGCCCCAGGTTACGACCTGCCGGGTTGCGGCGCAGCTATGCGGCGGACTCTAACGATCTCATCAAAGCATCTGGCGTTAGTGGGAAGGTCGGGTATGCCGTGGCCGATGCCAAAACCGGGTTGCTTCTGGAAGGCTACGAAGCTGAAACGGGATTGCCTCCGGCCAGCGTGACCAAAGCCGTGACGGCGATGTATGCGCTGGACGTTCTGGGCGCCGCGCATCGGTTTGAAACGCGCCTGCTGGCGAAAGGTACCCTGTCCAATGGTGTGCTGAAAGGCGATCTTGTTTTGGTTGGCGGCGGGGACCCTACCCTGGACACCAACGCTTTGGCGGGTCTTGCCAAGGCGCTGAAACAGGCTGGCGTTCGCGAAGTCACTGGGCGGTTTCTGGTCTGGGGCAGCGCGCTGCCCAGTATCCGTGCAATTGATCCGGGTCAGCCGGATCACGTCGGCTATTCCCCAGCGATTTCGGGTCTGAGCCTGAACTACAACCGTGTGTATTTTGAATGGAAGCGCGCGTCTGGTGGCGGCTGGGCTGTCAGTATGGATGCGCGATCTGACCGCTATCGCCCCGAAGTCACCATGGCCAAAATGCGGATCGTGAAGCGGGACCTGCCGGTATATACTTATCAGTCTCGCGGTGGAACCGATCACTGGACTGTTGCCAGTGGTGCTTTGGGCAACGGCGGCGGCCGTTGGCTGCCAGTGCGTCAGCCCGAGATCTATGCAGGAGAAGTGTTTCGAACCATGGCGCGTGCGCATGGGATCGTGTTGAAAGCGCCGAAGAAAGCCAGCGCCAAGCCCGAGGGTGCGTCCTTGGCCTCGCATAAAAGCCCTCAATTGCGCGATATCTTAAGGGACATGCTTAGGTACTCGACCAACATCACGGCCGAGATGGTGGGTCTGTCGGCCACCCGCGCAAGGGGTGTGAAAGCTGGGTCATTGAAAGTTTCGGCAGGTGAAATGAACAAATGGGCCTCAGGTGCGTTGGGAATGCGCAACGCAGCGTTGGTCGATCACTCGGGTCTGGGTGGCGCTTCGAGATTGCGTGCCGGAGAAATGGCCAAAGCACTGGCCAACACATCACGGCAGGCTGTCTTGCAGCCCATACTCAAGGACATCAAATTGCGAGACGGGGACGGAAACGTCAAAAAGAACATCGCAACGCAAGTCAAAGCCAAAACAGGGACGTTGAATTTCGTCAGTGGATTGGCGGGGTACCTAAAGGCTCAGGACGGCACACAGCTGACGTTTGCCGTTTTTGTTGCCGACACAGCGGCACGTCGCGCCATTGCGGACAAAGACAAAGAACGCCCCAAAGGTGCGCGCGCTTGGAACCGCAAGGCCAAAAGGCTGCAGCAACGCCTCATTGAACGGTGGGATAGCCTCTACGGGGCTTGAACACTTGGTGCTTGCTCTGGCCGGATTTTCATGCGGCGGGCTGGAAACAACCACCAAATGCAATCAAATCATGTGACGCGCCCGAGAGCCGCGTTCAATTGCTGCGGCATGCAGGCGATCAATGTTCAACTCGTAGCGAATTTCTTCCAAGAGGCGCAGTTCGGGTTCTGCAAGGGACCCGTCCGCCGCTGCGACATCGCAGGCCAGCGCATATGCCGTTTCAAACAGGCGCTCTGGAAGACTGTCACGCACCAGTCCAAACAGGGCGGCCAGACCGTCTTCTTGCTCGAACAGGTCAAACACGGTCTGTGAAACAGTTTTCATCCGGTCAATGTCATAGTCGGCAAAGACAGGAAGGTTGTTCACCGTGGTTTGGATCTTGACCAATTCGGCTGTCCGGATGTTTTCGTCTGATGCCGAGATCGCCACCATAACGGCGACAAGACTGTCCTGAGGGGTCAGTGGGGTAGGGATATCCTGAGCCACGGGCGATTTCCTTGTTTGAGGTTTGTTGCAGTGCAGAATATTGACTGACAGGGCCTTGGGCAATAGGTAGCCTCGGATTAGGGCGTAAACCTGCGCCCAGAACTTCCGGAGATGGATATGTCTGACCTACGCGACGCCGCACTCGCCTCAAAAGCCTGGCCCTTTGAAGAAGCGCGTCGGGTTCTCAAACGGTATCAAAAGCAGCCGCCTGAAAAGGGGTATGTGCTGTTTGAGACTGGGTATGGCCCTTCGGGTCTACCGCATATCGGCACCTTTGGTGAGGTTGCGCGGACAACGATGATCAAAACGGCGTTCGAGGTGATCTCGGACATTCCGACCAAGTTGATCTGTTTTTCAGATGATCTTGACGGGATGCGCAAGGTTCCGGGCAACGTTCCGAACTCGGATAGTTTGACGGAGCATCTCCAATTGCCGTTGACCAAAGTGCCCGATCCGTTTGGAACGCACGAAAGCTTTGGCCATCACAACAACGCTATGTTGCGTCGGTTCTTGGATACTTTTGGCTTCGAATACGAGTTTTTTTCGGCGACTGAGTTCTATGGCTCGGGCGCGTTTGATGAGGTTTTGAAGCGCGCGGTCGAAAAATACGATGACATCATGGCGGTGATGCTGGCGTCATTGCGTGAAGAGCGTCAGCAGACCTATTCGATTTTCCTGCCGATCCACCCCGAGACAGGCCGGGTTCTGTATGTCCCGATGAAAGAGGTCAACGCGGCCGATCATACAATCACCTTTGACGACGAAGACGGCAAAGAATGGACCCTTCCGGTCACAGGCGGCAACGTGAAGCTGCAGTGGAAGCCGGACTTTGGCGCCCGCTGGGCGGCGCTGGAGGTCGATTTCGAGATGTATGGCAAAGATCACAGCACAAACACGCCGATCTATGACAAGATTTGCCGCATCCTTGGCTGGCGCGCTCCAGAGCATTTCACATATGAGCTGTTTCTGGACGAAAACGGTCAGAAGATCTCTAAGACCTCGGGCAACGGTGTGTCGATTGATGAGTGGCTGACTTATGCCTCAACCGAGTCGCTGGCCTATTTCATGTACCAAAAGCCCAAGACTGCGAAGCGGATGCATTTCGATGTGATCCCGAAGGCCGTGGATGAGTATCATCAACAGTTGCGTGCCTATCATGGGCAGGACCTTAAGGCGCAGCTGAACAACCCGGTGTGGCATATCCACAGTGGCGATGTGCCGCAATCGGATATGGTGGTGCCATTTGCGATGCTGCTGAACATCGCGTCGGTGTCGAATGCCGAAGACAAAGAAACGCTCTGGGGCTTCATCAATAAATATGCACCTGACGCAACAGCGGAAACACACCCCGGTCTGGACGCGGCCGCCGGTCACGCAGTGCGCTATTTCCATGATTTTGTGAAACCCGCCAAAGTCTATCGTGCACCGGACGATCAAGAGCGCAAAGCTTTGGAAGAGCTGGCGGCAGCGTTGAAATCCAGTGAAGTTGCTTTGGCTGCGATCGCCGCCAAAAACGCGATGATGGGTAACGACGACCCATTGCCCGAAGCGGATTTCGGCAACGAGGACTTTCTTCAGTCCGTGGTCTTCGCGATTGGCAAGAACAATGGATTTGAGCCTTTGCGCAACTGGTTCACCGCGATCTACGAAGTGCTGTTGGGCGCGTCTCAAGGCCCCCGTTTTGGCGGCTTCATTGCGCTATACGGCGTTGAAGAAACTGTGACGCTGATTGAGCAAGCTTTGGCCGGAGAGCTGTTTTAGTCGCTGGGCGTCCGCAAATCTTTTGAACGCGCGTCTTAACCGTCGCGCGTTTTTTTGATCCCAAGTCAGAGCTTTGCTTTGCTCGCTCGTCTTAACCGGTGCAGTATTGGGTATGGTGACCGGTTACGAGCCCTTAAACACATTGAAACCTGTTGGTGAGGACATCTGGATCGTAGATGGTCCCGCGATCCGGTTCTATGGAATGCCGTTTTCGACGCGCATGACGGTTGTCCGACTGCAAAACGGAGACCTCTGGCTGCATTCGCCTACCCAGTTTGATGACACGTTGGCGAATTCGTTAGGGTCTTTGGGTCGTGTCGCGTTTCTTATCGCGCCGAATTGGATTCATTATGCGCATATCCAAGCGTGGCAGGCGGCATTTCCGGATGCACAGGCTTACGCGGCACCGGGCGTTGCAAAACGGGCATTATCTCGCGGACTGGATATCTCATTCGACCACGACTTGCGCGTTGATCGGGCCGAGATTGGATGGATTGATCAGATCGATCAATTGGTCGTTCAAGGTAGCCGCATTCACCATGAGGCAGTATTTTTTCACAGGGCCTCGCGCACGCTTGTGCTGACCGATCTGATAGAGAATTTCGAAGCATCACACATCCCCTGGTGGATGCGATTGTTAGCGAAACCCGCGCATATTCTAGCGCCGGATGGCCAGATGCCACGCGACATGCGGGCGACGTTCCGAGGCCGCTATGCCAAACTTCGGGAAGCTGTTCAGCAAATGATTGAATGGGGACCGGAGCGCATAATCATCGCGCATGGCAGGTGGTTCGAAGAAGATGCCGAGCACGAGTTGCGGCGTGCCTTTTATTTCGTCCTGAAATAGCTAAATTTGACCGATTTTGCGGATGACCTACCTCTTAATGCAGGAGGACACGGACATGCGCGTTTGGATTGCAGGGGCTTTGATGGCTTGGGCGCCAGTTGTGGTTGCAGCTGAGACCGGAATAGAGAAGACCATCGAAACACAAATTGAGGCCTTTCAGAATGAAGACGCTATGGCAGCATTTTCTTTTGCCAGCCCCTCAATCCAGAAGTTTTTCGGCGCTCCAGACACGTTTGCCGAAATGGTGCGGCAGGGATACCCGATGGTTTGGCGTCCTGATGAAGTGCGGTTTCTGGATCGTCGCGAGATTGCGGGCAACCTTTGGCAACGCGTTCTCATTCGCGATGGCCAAGGCGTTTTGCACGTTCTTGATTATCAAATGGTTCGTATCGATGGCGCTTGGCGCATCAACAGCGTTCAGATTTTGGGTGCGCCGCGCGCCGGTGCCTGACCACCGTCACGGTGCTCTCGTACGCCATTAACAGGCGACTGATATTCCCCTTTTCATGAGGCGAAACCCGGCTCGGGTAGTTTGGAAAGGGATATCATGAACAAAGCGATTACGGATGGCGTGCTGCTGATGCCGCCAGTTTTTGCGAACGGTCTGGATGTATGGTCGAGCGGGGACGGGACTCCGGGGTCTGACACCTATGAAAATGCGATCAACGCAGCCTATGTGCCAGCGGATCAGGATTTCAGCGGATGTCTGGAAATGGTCAAAACAGAAAGCACGCAAAAGCTGCGTCATATGGGGCAGACGCCGATTTTGCCCGGCTGCTATTTGCGCGTGACGGCACGTGTAAAGGCCGTGAGCGGCAATTTACCCTCGGTTCGTATCGCAGCCTGGGCGGGCGATGGGTCCGGTAACTCTGTTACCGGGATCACCACAACCGGACCATCGCAGACGTTGACCAGCTACGGTGAGGTTGTCGAGATCAACGCCATAGTCGGTGCCGGAGACCGGGGCGGCGTGGACATGGTTTGGGGCAATGCGCCAGTCTATGGCCATTTCGGTCTTGATCTGACGGGGTCGAATGGCGGATTCGTCCGAATTGATGACATCGTGATTGAAGACATCACCTCAGCTTTTTTGCGCAGCATGATGAACTGGGTGGATGTACGTGACTATGGCGCCATTGGCGATGGTGTCACCAATGACGCGCCTGCCTTTGAGGCGGCGAATGCAGATGCTGGTGGGCGATCGGTGTTAGTATCCGAGGGCACGTATTACCTTGGCGACAACGTGACATTTGACACACGTGCGGTTTTCGAGGGCACCGTGGTCATGCCTGAAGACAAGTACCTGTCGCTGACCAAGAACTTTGATTTGCCCAGTTACATCGAAGCGTTTGGCGATGAGTCTCTGGTTTTCAAGAAAGCCTTTCAGTCGCTGTTGAACAATTCGGACCATGAAACATTGGATCTGGGTGGCCGCCGTGTCACGGTGACGGAACCGATCGACATGCAGGCGGCGGTCTCAAACAATTCCACCTACGCCCAACGTCGCGTCATTCGCAATGGTCAGTTCTATGTGGCAGGTGACACAGCTTGGGATCCAGAAGTCACCACATCTGTTGGCAGCTACAGCGTCAGCAATGACCGCACGCTGAGCAATGTGACCAACGTTGCCAACGTCCAAATCGGGTCGTTGGTGACGGGCAACGGTGTCGGGCGCGAGGTGTATGTGCGCGGTAAGAATGAAGCAACGCAGGAGCTGACGCTCAGCCAGCCATTGTTCGATGCGGTTGGGACACAGAACTATACGTTCACCCGCTATAAATATGTGCTGGATTTCAGCGGTTTTGCGAAGCTCAGCAGCTTTGTGATTTCTGACGTGGATTTCCTGTGCAACAGCAAGGCCAGCGGCATTCTGATGGCGATCAAGGGGTTGATCTTTCACGTCAAGGACTGCTTTTTCACCGAGCCAAAACACCGCGGCATCACCTCGCCCGGGGATGGCTGTAAGGGCATGCTGATCGACCGGTTCAACTTTACCACCGCCGAAGGTGGGACCCCGGCGCAGGATCGGGTTTCGGTGGCGATTAACTCAAACGCCAATGACGTGAAAGTGCGCAACAACCGGGCCAGCCAATTCCGTCACTTCTATGTATCAGGCGGGGCGAACTCGATCATCACGGGCAATCACTTTTTTCAAGGGGATGATGAAACAGCAGGATTGCGGACCGCCGGTATCATTCTGACTCAGTCCCATTGTTCGACCACCATTGACGGCAACTACGTCGACAACTGTTCGATCGAGTGGACCAACGAATACGATCCCGAACCTGACTTCACCAGCGGCTTTTCCTTTTCTGCGCTCAGCGTTACGGACAACGTGTTTTTGTCGGGTAACGTCGCTCCCTGGTTCTTTTATTTGGTGATCAAGCCGCATGGTGCGGGGCATTCCATCACCGGGCTTAGCGTAACAGGCAACAAGTTCCGGTCCATACAAGGCACCGCCATAGACCGCGTCGATCGTGTGGATACGAGCTATGGCGATCTGGGCATGAGCCGTGGCAAGCATGTTCTGGTAGAGGTCAACACATTCCATGCTGTTGAAACTCCGATCTACAACTCTCTTGTGATTGAACATGACCAGAACTCAACAGCGCAGACATGGGTTGTGGATAGCGATGATCGCCTGCCTTTTGGGGGGCATGCGCGAAGTGTTGAATCCGTTGTAATGATTGGGAAAATAAAAAATTCCAACAATGTAACTGAATACACCGTGCCCTATGTGACAACGGAACAAGGGTCGGGTGGAGACCAGCTTCATTTGACGTGGGAAAAGCCTGTTAGCGGAAATGTGGCTGTCAGGATGCGGATGGACTAGCGTTGCGGGTCATTACCGCCAAAAGGCCAACCATTCGACAAGCTCAAAGAACTTGCGCGCCAACATAAGGGTGGCCTGACCATTTAGCCAGATCAGGTCAAAACCTAGTCCGGCTAGAATCACGACAGCCAAGAAAACGGCGATCGGGTTGGTCATAAGGTAAGCTCCTCCGGCTGCGATGGGCTCAGGATATGCCCGCTCGCCCGGAGGCGCAAGATTTGTCGTTACTAGTTTGCTCGGAAGCGGGCGCTGATCTGGCTTAGATGTTGCCCATCTTGGCAGCGACATCTGCCATGCGGCAGGAAAAGCCCCATTCATTGTCGTACCAAGCCAAAACCCTCACCAGACGGTTTCCGGTGACTTTGGTTTGGTCTGCTGCAAAGATCGAACTGTCTTCGGTATGGTTGAAATCTATCGATACCAAAGGTTGGTCGTTGTAACCCAGAACACCCTTCATAGCGCCAACAGATGCTTCGGCCATGACGGCGTTTACGTCGGCTTCAGTAACATCTTTTTGTGCAATGAACGTCAGATCTACTGCCGAGACATTGGGGGTGGGGACGCGAATGGCAGAGCCGTCAAGCTTGCCCTTGAGGTCGGGCAGCACTTCGCCCAAGGCCTTAGCGGCGCCGGTTGACGTTGGGATCATCGACATAGCAGCAGCACGCGCGCGGTAGAGGTCTTTGTGGCGGCGGTCCAGTGTCGGTTGATCGCCGGTATAGGCGTGGATCGTGGTCATGATGCCCGACTCGATGCCAAAGGCGTTGTGCAGGACCTTGGCAACGGGTGCCAGGCAGTTGGTGGTGCAGGAGCCGTTCGAGATCATCGTGTCGGAGGCTTCCAGCATGTCGTCGTTGACACCAAATACGATGGTCTTGTCGACGTTCTTGCCGGGTGCAGACAACAGCACTTTTTTGGCGCCACGCTCAAGGTGCTTCTTAGCCCTTTCGCCGTCGTTGAACTTGCCGGTGCACTCCATGACGATGTCGATACCATCCCAGTCCAGCTCGTCCATGTCATAGGTCGAGTACATCTGCATTTCGCCAACACCCAAATCCATCGTGCCTTCGCCGATGGTGACGTCGTTGCGGAAGCGACCGTGGACTGAGTCATAGCGGATCAAGTGTGCTGCTGTGTCCAGCGGGCCAGTCGCATTTACTTTGACCACTTTGACGTCGTCACGCGCAGTTTCAGCGATGTGCATGAGAGTGCAACGGCCGATCCGGCCAAATCCGTTGATGCCTACTGTGACGGTCATGTCGTATCCTTCAGTCCTGAATTTGAGCGCGGTATAGAAGGTGTGTTTCCTATGGGAAAGCGCCAAACGACCGCCAAGTCGGTTTGTTAGCGATAAACGTGACGCCGTAGCATCTGATAGCGTTAACGCTTGTGACTTATGACGTTTCGGACGGGGGGGTCAGGGCTTTGAATGCCGCCAAAGCGCGGTGCCGCGATTCTTTGAGATCGGCAATCGGATGGGGATATGTCTCGCCCAAAGTTACATTTGCAGCCTTCAATACCAAAGCAGGGGTTTCCCAAGGGGCATGGAGCGACTTGTCTGGAAGCGCCGCGAGTTCCGGTACAAATCGGCGGATGTATACGCCTTGGCCGTCGAACTTTGTACTTTGCGTGACGGGGTTAAAGATGCGGAAATAGGGGGCAGCATCTGCACCTGATCCGGCGACCCACTGCCAGCTGGCGGGATTGTTGGCGGGATCAGCATCAAACAAAGTATCGTCGAACCATGCCAGCCCCCGACGCCAGTGCAGACCGAGGTTCTTCACCAGAAAAGACGCTACGATCATGCGAACACGGTTGTGCATATATCCTGTTTGCCACAACTCTCGCATCCCGGCATCGATGATGGGAATGCCGGTTTGCCCCCGCTGCCATGCCAGTTCGGCCTCGCATGCGTCCCGCCACGGAAAGGCGTCAAATTTTGCGTTCAAATTGCGGGTCGCGATGTCGGGGTTTTGAAAGAGTTGGCTATAGGAGAACTCTCGCCAACCCAGTTCGGACAGGAAATGCCCCCGATCCTCGGTGGCAGGCTGTGCACGGGCGGCTTGCCAGACAGAGTTTGGTGAAATCTCTCCAAAAGCCAGATGCGGTGACAGACGAGAGACATTCGTAAGTGATGGATGATCGCGACCTTGTCGGTACCCGTTGAGGCCATCTTCCAGAAAGTCGGATAAACGGGCCTGTGCACCGGCTTCGCCCGGTCTCCAGCCTGACAACACCTCCCAGTCCCAGCGGGGTGTTGGGGTAAGGTCAAGATCAACAGACGCCGGTGCTTTTTCATGGTTTGCAAAGGTCAGTGAGGGCGACGGTAGCGGATTTCTTGGGGGCGGTGCGGCCATGCAACCTTTGCGAAAGAATGGCGTGAAAACCTTGTAAGGTGTGCCATCTGGTTTGCGCACCTCCCAAGGTTCCCACAACAGACTGCCATTCGCGCTTATCACCTCCACACCTTCAGACTTTAGCGTTGTCTTAATCGCGGTGTCTGTCTCGGTCCCGGTCGCGTCGTATCGGCGGGTCCACGTCACAGTTTCTGCGCCAAGATCCCGCACAATAGCGGGCAGAACGTCGCGTGGGTCGCCAACACAGGTCACAAGGTGCCCACTGAGAGACTCATTCAGCGCGCCGAGGGAATGATGCAACCACGCCTTGGATGCGCCTCCAATTGGTGCGTCCGGGTCGTGAATGTAGAGCGGCAATACAGCTCCGGCTTTGGCAGCAGCAGTCAGAGCCGGGTTGTCGGATAGTCGTAGGTCTCGGCGAAACCAATGGATCGCTATGGGCATAGTCACTTCCTTATGTGACTGCCAAACTAGAACCCTTGAGGGCGCTGTCGAGGGCTGAGGCTATTTATGAGGACCATTCGGCAAGCCGGCTATTCGTGATGGCACGCCAGATCGTTCAGTATTGGGCAATCCGGGCGGTTGTCGCCCGCACATTCTGCCACCAGATGCGAGAGCGTGTCGCGCATGGATTGCAGCTGAGTTATCTTCTGGTCAATCCGTTCAAGATGTTGAGAGGCCACGGATTTGACATCAGCGCTGGCTCGCGAGTCGTCCTCGTAGAGCGCCATCAACGTGCGGCAGTCTTCAATCGAAAACCCCAAGGTGCGGGCACGTGCCAGAAAGGTCAGCTTGTGCAGGTCGCTGTCGCGAAATTGCCGATACCCGTTGTCAGATCGGTTTGGTGTCACCAAACCTATGTCTTCATAGTAGCGAATGGTCTTGGCCGGGAGACCGGATTTATCTGCGACTTCACCAATATTCATGAGGTTTCTCCAGCGAATGAAATAGGCGCGACGCTGCGCAGGCGTAGGGCGTTGCTCAAAACAAAGACCGAAGACAAAGCCATCGCGCCAGCGCCGAGCATTGGCGACAGTTGCCATCCCAGAAGCGGATAAAACACGCCTGCTGCGACTGGGATCAATGCCACATTGTAAGCAAAAGCCCAGAATAGGTTTTGGCGAATATTGCGCATCGTGCGACGCGAGATTTCAAGCGCGTTCAGAACCCCGTTGGGATCGCCAGACGCCAAAACCAGATCTCCGCTTTCGATGGCGATATCTGTCCCGGTGCCGATCGCGATGCCGACATCTGCGCGGGCCAATGCCGGGGCGTCGTTGATCCCATCACCGACAAAGGCAACCGACCCAAAGGTGTCTTGCATCGAGGCAATAACGTCGGCCTTGCCCGCTGGTAGGACTTCAGCCTCGACGTGGCTGATCCCAAGTTCGGCAGCGATGCTGCGGGCGGTGGCTTGGTTATCACCCGTAATCATCGCGACACCCACCCCGGCGTCGTGCAATTTGCGAATTGCGTCGCGGGCGCCCGGCTTGATTGGATCGCCAACTGTCAACAACCCAGCGGCTTGACCGTTCACGGCAATATAAAACGGCGTTTGTCCCTGATCTGCGGCTTGCGCTGCTTGAGCCCTGAAATGTGTTACGTCTATCCCATCGCGTCGCATGAAACGGTCGGCACCGATCATCACTTGTTGGCCTTCCACCGAGGCCATAACCCCGAAGCCACTGACACTGGTAAACTCCTGCGCGTCTGACAGTTTCAATCCCTTTTCCAATGCGGCGCGTTCAATGGCACGTGCTATGGGGTGTTCCGAGGCTTGCTCAACCGAGGCCGCAATGCGCAGAACTGCATCAGGTTCAAAACCATCCGCGACATGTAACTCGGCCAGTTCCGGCTTGCCCATGGTCAGTGTGCCGGTCTTGTCAAAGGCGACAAAGCGAACATCTTCAAGCCTTTGCAGCGCGTCACCTTTGCGGAACAAAACGCCCATTTCCGCCGCGCGCCCGGTACCAACCATGATGGAGGTCGGTGTTGCCAACCCCATCGCACAAGGGCAAGCAATGATCAGCACGGAAACACCGGCGACCAAAGCGTGGGATAGGCGTGGGTCAGGGCCAATTGTCAGCCAGCCGAGTATGGCCAGTAGCGCGATGACAATCACTGCGGGCACAAAGATCAAAACCACGCGATCCGCCAGCGCCTGCACGGGCAGTTTTGCGCCCTGCGCTTGCTCGACCATCGTGATGATCTGCGCCAGCATTGTGTCGCGCCCGACACCTGTCGCGCGGTAGGTGAGTGCGCCCTCGCCATTCACCGTGCCAGCGACGACCGGACTGCCTGGGGATTTCTCGACGGGTAAGGGCTCACCCGTGATCATGCTTTCATCAACCCAGGACCGTCCGGTTTCTACAGTGCCATCAACAGCCAGCCGTTCGCCCGGATAAAGGTGCAGGATGTCGCCAACATGCACCTGTTCGATGGGGCGTTCGATGATCTCTCCATCCAGTTCGACGCGCGCGGTTTTTGCCTGTAGGCCAACCAATTTGCGCACGGCGGCCCCGGTGCGCCCTTTGGCGCGGGCCTCCATCCAGCGTCCCAACAGGATCAGCGTCACGATGACGGCGGCTGCCTCGAAGTAAACGTTCTGTGCGCCAGCGGGCAAAAGCGACGGAAAGAACAAAGAGACTGTCGAGTACCCCCACGCCGATCCGGCACCCAAGGCTACCAGCGAGTTCATGTCCGGGCTGCGTTTCCACAATTGCGGCAGACCCTTGGTAAAGAACCCACGCCCCGGCCACAGCAAGACAACGGTAGTCAGCAAAAACTGCAGCATCCACGAGGTCTGCATGCCAATCGTTGCCATGATCCAGTGGTGAAACGGTGGAAACAGATGCCCCCCCATTTCAAGAACAAACACCGGCAAGGTCAAAATAGCGGCGACCATAAGATTGCGCCGCGCTGTCGTCTGCTTTGCGGTGTCTGCCAAATCGGACGAAAGCGAACTGTCTTTCGCGCGCACCGTGGCGCTATAGCCGGCGTCGGTTACGATACGTGCCAGATCGGATGCGCTCACGGCACCACGCAACAGGATGATTTGTGCGGTTTCAGCCGCAAGATTCACCGATGCGTCCAGAACGCCTGGGGCCGCACGCAGTGCCTTTTCCACCCGCGCCGAACAAGACGCGCAACTCATGTCAGAAATCTCGAGCGTCACAATATCCTGCCGCGCCGGGTAGCCAGCTGATTGCAGGGTGTCTCGAATGTCACATGCATTTGCACCCGAGAGGGTCACCAACCCGGTTTCATTGGCCAGATTCACAGACGCAGAACTCTGACCCGCCATGGATTGCAATGCGCGTTCCGCGCGCCCTGCACAACCTGCGCAACTCATACCATCGATTTCAAATTGCAAGGAAAGGTCTGCAGACATTGGGGCCTCTGGGTGTTGGTGCTCAAGATATAAGGGTTCCAGTAATGGGAAGGTCAAGGCATCGCAAGCCTTCCTGTGGCAGGAAGGTTGTGATTTTCTCAGTCAGATCGGGAAAGAGCGTTCACAGCCCAGACGCAATTGGGTAGCTTCGTCTGGATCGCAGAGGCCCACAGGTTGGTGACATGGTTTCAAGGCCACTTATCTTTTCTATTCTTGTCACGATCCTTGTCGGGATTTTCGTGAACAAGATTTCCTTGGGGTATTTCTCTGCCGAGGAAGGAGACAAGGCACTGGGCCGACTATCGCTCTATCGCAGTTCCGTGGTGGATGAAGTCGAGCGCTATGCGCACCTGACACACATTCTGGCGCGCGACCCTTACGTGATGTCGGCCGCCGCCGGGGGAGACACGACCGCGCTGAACCAACGGCTTCAGGGGTTTTCTGATCGCGCGGGATTGGACGCGATTTACCTCATGGATCAAAGCGGCGTTACGATTGCCGCGTCAAACCACGCAACGGCCTCCAGCTTTGTCGGACAGACCTATGCCTTCCGCCCTTATTTCAAGGATGCGATTGCGGGCGGGCAGGGGCGGTTTTATGCCATCGGTGCCACGACGGGCCTGCCTGGTTACTTTATTGCAGACGGTGTGCGTGGGCCGGAACAATCCATGCTTGGCGTGATCGCAATCAAAAAGAGCTTTGACGCGCTTGAGGAAAGCTGGCGCAATGCCGGTGAACAAGTGGTGCTGGCCAATGCCGATGGGGTGGTCCTGCTCGCGTCCTTGTCCGAGTGGCGTTACCGCACATTGTCTCCGCTCACCGAGTCCAAGCGTCACGAAATCACCGAGGCGCGCCAGTTTCCGGGAGAGCCGATGGAACCGCTCGACTGGCACCCGCGCGCAGGATCGCGGGCCACAATTGCCGGGGACGAACGTCTGCATTTGATTGCCGATGACCTACCCAACGATTGGCAGTTGCACTATTTTGCCGCCGATGACCGGGCGATCACGCAAAGCTGGCTCGCCACGGCTGGGGTGGTACTGGTGGCGGGGTCCTTGCTGATTGTCTTTCAGGTGCAGCGTGCGCGCCGGATCAGTCGACGATTGCAACGCTCGCAACGCGAGGAAGCCCAATTGCGTGAAACCAACGCCATGCTTGCGGTTGAGATTGGTGAGCGCAAGACGGCAGAGCAGCGCCTGCGCCGTGCCCAAGATGAGCTGGAACGTGCCAGTCGCCTTGCCGCTTTGGGTCAGCTTTCAGCCTCAGTAACACATGAGTTGGGGCAACCTATTGCCGCGATGCGCAATCATCTTGCCGCGGCAGAACTGCGCGGAGCCCCCGAACCGCTGAGCGCCAACATAGGCGGGTTGGTGGACCGGATGGAGGGCATCACGCGGCAGCTCAAGTTTTTCGCCAATCCTCATGCCGAAGCGTTTGAGGTGTTTGACCTTAGGTCGGCGATGACGGCGGCGCTCGAATTGTTGACGCCGAACATCGAAGAAACCGGAACCGAAGTTGTCTATTCTCCGCCATCCAAGGCCATTCTTGTCCGGGGCAGCCGTTTGCGGATTGAGCAGGTGATGACCAATGTTTTGCGCAATGCCGTTGATGCGGTGGAAGAGAGTGAAACCCCAATGGTTTGGGTGGAACTGGGAGGATCTGAAGATGCAGCTTGGTTCGAGGTCCGAGACAACGGGCACGGGTTAGGTCCGCAGGGGTTGCAGGAGTTGCAAGAACCTTTTGTCACGACCCGGGAAAGTGGGCGCGGCATGGGTCTTGGCTTGTCAATTTCAGCCGGGATTATAAAGGACCACAAAGGTAAGATGACCGCCCAGAATGGAAAAGATGGGGGCGCCGTATTCCGCGTCACGATCCCGGTCGCGCCGGATGCAGAGGACAAGAGTGATGAGTAAACCGCAGCCCTACCGCATTCTGATCGTCGATGACGACAAAGCCATGCGTCAGTCTCTCGTTGAACTTTTGACTGCGGCGGGTTGGGTGGCCGAAGCTGTCGCTCGAGCCGAGTTGGCGCTTGAGCGGCTGTCGGATCTGGCGCCTGATGTCGTGCTGTCTGATGTTCGCATGCCGGGCATGTCCGGATTGGAGTTGTTGACGGATTTGGTGCAGCGCCGTGCCGCGCCGCCGCTGGTTTTGATTTCGGCGCATGGTGACATTCCGATGGCGGTGCAGGCCATGCAGGATGGCGCCTATAGTTTTGTTGAAAAGCCGTATGAGCCACGCCGGCTGCTCTCGATTTTGTCTCATGCCGCCGATCAATGCCGCATGCAGTTGTCGAATGCGCGGCTCAAAGAACGATTGTTTCAGCTTTCTGGACTGGATCGAATTTTGCTGGGCGACACGCCGGTTGTGCGAGAGTTGCGCGAAACAATCCTTGATCTCGCTGCGATGGAGGCAGCCGTTTTGATTGAGGGTGAAACCGGCACTGGCAAAGAAGTGGCGGCAAGGGCGCTGCATGATTTGAGCCCACGCGCGGGTCGCCCTTTTCTGGCATTGAACTGTGCGGCATTGAATGCAGACAGTTTTGAAGCCGAGATGTTCGGCGTTGAAGGGCAGACCGAGGGACGTCTTCTGGCGGCTTCGGGGGGGACTTTGTTTCTGGACGAAGTCGGCACCTGTTCGCTTCCGGTGCAAGCTAAATTGTTGCGTGTCATTGAAGATGGCCAGATTTTACCCGTGGGGGCATCGCGTCCGGTATCGGTCAATCTGCGAGTGGTTTCCGCCACCAACGTCGATGTTGATCAAGCGGTGCGGGACGGCGTGCTGCGACAGGATCTGTTGTTCCGGCTGAACACATTTGTTTTAACTCTCCCTCCTTTGCGACAAAGGCGAGATGACGTCACCTTGCTGGCCTCGCATTTTTTGAGCGATTACGCCCGTGTGTTGGAGACACCCGCGCCGGAATTGGGGCATGACGATCTGGCAGCGCTGATCGGCCATGACTGGCCCGGAAACGTCCGCGAGTTGCGCAATGTGTGCGAGCGGCGAGTTCTGGCCGCGCGGCGGGGTGCGGGATCTATGGCCGAGGCGATCCGCAGTGATCTTTTGCCAGAAGACGTGCCAGACACGCTGCGGGAAGCCGTGGCTTCGTTCGAGCGCGAGGTGATTGGCAAGGCCATAAAAGCGCACGAAGGTCGAATGGATGCAGCAGCTGAAGCGCTGGGCATAGGGCGGCGAACGCTAAACGAAAAAATCGTCAAGCTCGGCCTCGACAAAAGCGCAATTCTGTAACCGTAACGCGCCCTGCGGAAATCCGCAGGGCCTTGTTTCGCCGACAGGCAAAATCCCTCATAGCCAGCGGTTTTAGGCTGCGTCATACTCCGACCATGTTTGAAAACGCATCGGGGAGGAAAACTATGCGTAAACTTATGAGCCGGACTGCCGTGGCAGCCCTGTCACTGGCCTTTGTAACCGAAGCCATGGCGACGGAATGGAATGTATCTGTTTGGGGCAAGCGCCGCGCCTTTACTGAGCATGTTGAAAAACTGGCCGAACTGGTTAGCGAAAAGACAGGTGGCGAATTCACTTTGAACATCAGCTATGGTGGCCTGTCGAAGAACCGCGAGAACCTGGATGGTATCTCGATCGGTGCTTTCGAGATGGCACAGTTCTGTGCCGGTTATCACCGTGACAAGAACCGCGTAATCACGGTTCTCGAGCTGCCGTTCCTGGGTGTGTCCAACCTTGCTGAAGAAGTGGCCGTGTCCAAGGCCGTCTATGCGCACCCTGCCGCAGCAGAGGAAATGGAGCAGTGGAACGCCATGCTTCTGATGACCTCGCCTATGCCACAGTACAACCTTGTAGGCACCGGTGAGCCGCGTGACACATTGGCAAAGTTCGATGGCATGCGTGTCCGGGCCACCGGTGGTCTTGGCAAAGCGTTTGAGGCTGTGGGCGGCGTGCCGACCTCGGTCACCGCGACCGAAGCCTATCAGGCCATGGAGAGCGGCGTTGTGGACACCGTTGCCTTTGCGCAGCACGCGCACCTGTCGTTTGGTACCATCAATCAGGCAGACTGGTGGACGGCGAACCTGAACCCCGGCACAGTGAACTGCCCGGTTGTGGTCAACATCGACGCCTATGACGCCCTCAGCGACGATCACCGTGCGGCGCTTGATAGTTCGGTTGACGAAGCGCTGGAGCACTATGTCACCAACTACGGCACCCTTCTGGAGAAGTGGGACAGCGTCCTTGCCGAAAAAGGCGTTGAAAAGGTCATGATCAGCGACGCCGTGCTGGAAGAGTTCCGCGCGACAGCAGCCGATCCTATCCGCGAAGCTTGGATCGCCGATATGGAAGGTCAGGGCCTGCCCGGTCAGGAGCTTTATGATCTGGTCGTAAAAGCACTCGAAGATCACCGCGCCTCGAACTAAGCGCGATACTTAGGAATTGGCCCCGGTTCATCCTGGGGCCAATTCTTTCATAATCATACCACTGGGGGGATGAACATGGCCGGTAGTTCTGCCGTGCTTGAAGACGACAGCTTGCTCTCGCGGCTGGATCGTCACCTGCTCAAGCTTGAAACTTTCTTTGCACTGCTAAGCGGCCTTGCCGTTTTTAGCCTTATGTTCCTCGCCGCCTATTCTGTCGGAGGTCGACAGTTCTTTGCGTCGCCTTTGTCAGGCTATGTCGACTACATCGAGACACTGATGCCGTTGATTGCCGTTATGGGCATTGCCTATGTCCAACGAGACGGCAGTCACATTCGCATGGATATGCTCATCGGTCAGCTGAAGGGCCGCGCGCTCTGGGGGGCTGAGTTGTTAAGTGTCATCCTGATCCTGCTTTTGATGATCGCGCTGACCATGGGTGCTTGGGCACATTTCGAACGCTCTTTTGACTGTGCCCGTCCGCTGTGTTCGCGAGACAGTTCGATCGACATAGGCATTCCGATTTGGCCGTCAAAACTGATCGTGCCGCTTGCATTCGGGGTCATGTGCCTGCGTCTGGCCTTGCAAGTCGTTGGCTACGGTCGCGCATTCTTCCTGAACCTGCCGTCGCCAGTTGCCGTGCCCCTGGTGCTATCCATCGAAGAACAGGCCCGTGCAGAGGTCGAACATCTCGGAGACGAGCAAAATGGATAATATCACCATCGGCCTTTGGGTCACTGGCGGGATGCTGGTGCTTGTCGTTCTGGGAATGCGCGTGGCGTTCGCCGCGGCATTGGCGGGCTTTATCGGCATCGTCTGGATTTTCTGGGCCAAGTTCGGCTATGCGCCTGAAAAGTTTTTGTACTGGAATGAGCGACGAGAAATCTGGGACGGGGCGCTGGGCAAGTCCATCGCCATCGCGGGGTCTGTGCCGCATTCCAAAGTGTCCAGTCAGGCGCTGAGCCTGATCCCCACTTTCATCCTGATCGGCTACCTTGCCTATCACGCCAAGCTGACCACCGCGCTTTTTGAAGCGGCCAAACGCTGGATTGCATGGGTGCCGGGCGGTCTTGCCGTATCCACCGTCTTTGCCACCGCTGGTTTTGCAGCGGTCTCTGGCGCCTCGGTTGCCACGGCCGCTGTCTTTGCCCGCATCGCCATCCCGGAGATGCTGAAAGCCGGCTATAACAAGCAATTCGCAGCCGGAGTTGTGGCCGCGGGGGGTACGCTTGCGAGCTTGATCCCACCCAGTGCGATCCTCGTGATCTACGCGATCATCGTGGAACAAGACGTGGGCAAGCTGTTGCTTGCAGGCTTTATCCCGGGCGCGTTCTCGGCGATTATCTATGGGCTTATGATCATCGGTATTGCCGTGATTTTCAAAACGGTCGGCCCGCCCGTCACCGGATTTACGTGGCGCGAACGCTTTGCCTCATTGCCGCCTGCGCTGCCCATCGTGGCCGTCGTGGTGATTATCATCTTCTTTGTCTACAACCCGTTTGGAGACGCTTGGGGAACGCCGACCGAAGGCGGCGCGGTGGGGGCCTTTATCGTGTTCCTGATGGCGCTCTATCAAGGTATGCGCTGGAAAGAGCTGAAGGTCGCGCTTTTGGACACCGCCAAGCTGACGGTGATGATCTTTACCATCATCTGGGGCGTGCTGATCTATGTGCGGTTCCTTGGGTTTGCGGATCTGCCGGGCGCGTTCTCGGACTGGATCACGTCGCTCACGATGTCACCTTGGCTGATCCTGATCTGCATCCTCTTGGCCTATGCTGTGCTGGGCATGTTCATGGATGCCATCGGGATGCTGCTCTTGACCCTTCCGGTCGTTTACCCGGCCGTGATGGCGCTGAACGGTGGTGAAGCCGTGTCAGCCGCAGAAAGCACCTTTGGGATGAGCGGCACCATGTGCGCGATCTGGTTCGGGATCCTCGTGGTGAAGATGGCCGAGTTTTGCCTGATCACGCCACCAATTGGTCTGAACTGCTTTGTGGTGGCCGGCGTCCGTGACGACCTGAGTGTTCAGGACGTGTTTAAGGGGGTAACGCCGTTCTTTATTGCGGATGGTATCACCATCGCGCTTTTGGTGGCCTTCCCGTGGATTGTTCTCTGGCTGCCAAGCCAAGTCTAGCGTGAAAAATGGAGGAGGCTCTGGCCTCCTCCAATCCGTTTGTTCACTGGAAGACGCCGTCCTTAATCATCTGGTCGAACATGTCTTCCATAGTGGCCTTGAGCGGACGGTATTCGAGGCCCAATTCACGACGTCCCTTACTGTTGTCAGCCTTCCATTCCACGTTCACGTTTCTGGTCACGGTTGTTCGGGAAATGCCTGAGAAGGGACCTACAAGCCAGACCAGCCACTTGGGAAGCGCGCGTTTTGGCAGCGGATAATCGGCGCCGTATTTGTCCTGCAGGGCGAGGCCCATTTCCAACAGGTTCGTGTTTTGGGCTGAAATGATGTTGCGTCCGTTGGCCTCTGGCATAAACGCAGCCGCGATGTGGGCTTCTGCGAGATCGCGAACGTCCACCGCTCCGATTCCAAAGCGCGGCGCCCCGGCTTTCATGTTGCCGTCGCCCAATTGCTTTACCAACCGGAAGGTTTCGGAGGTCGGGGCTTTGTTCAATGCCGGACCGATCACGAACGATGGATTGACGACAACCAGATCCCACTGTGTCGTGGCGCCGGCAATCTTCCAAGCTTCCTGTTCAGCCAGCGTCTTAGAATAGGAATACGGCTGATACTCCAGCGAGGCTGTGGTGTTCCACACGTCCTCGTTTAAGGCACCGTTTGGTGCAGACGCGCAATCGATGGCGTCGGTATACATGGCTGCACAAGAGCTGGTGAGAACCACGCGTTTCACGCTCGAGGTTTTTTCGGCCTGGTCCAACACATTGCGCGTGCCTTTGACGGCCGGGTCGATCAACTCGGTCTGAGCATCCTTGACGTTCAACGTAAAAGGCGAGGCCGTGTGAAACACGACAGAACAGCCTTGCATGGCATCTGCGTAAGACCCATCAGACAAAAGATCAGCCTGAAAGAACCGGATATCCCCCGAGGATGCCGCGGCGATGTCGATCAGATGCTGTACCTTGGCCACGTTGCCTGGATCGCGGACCGGGGCATGCACCGTCAGGCCAGCGTCAAGCAGTTTCTTGACGATCCAGCCTGCGACGTAGCCTGTCGCACCCGTCACCATGACGGGGTTCTTCGTGTCGATTTGCATCGTGTTTCCTTTCAGGTCTCCGAGGATGACCTCGAGTTAAGGTGCTGTTCGTGGTTGGCCCCGCGTGCCGCCCTAGTGCACCGGGGCGCTGCGTGCCTGCATGGGGGTCATGCCGGTCCAGCCATGGAAGGCGCGGTAAAAAGAATTCGGATCACGATAGGCCAGAAGATATGAGATTTCTTCGATCGTCATGTCGTCCTGTTTCAAATAGTGCATCGATAATTCAGACCGCACCGATTCCAGCACCGTTTGATAGGTCGTGTTTTCGTCTTTGAGCTTGCGCTGTAGGCTGCGTTTGGACATGGCCAGTCGGTCACAGGCATCTTCGACACTGGACTGGCCCGAAGGCAACATTTCTACCAGCGCACTACGCACCCGGTCCGACACGGGCTGCCCGGCTTTGCGACGAGCAAGCTGGCGGTTGAGGTCTTCGGTCACGTTTTTCAGCATTTCCGCGTTTTGCGAGATGAGCGGACGTGTGGCATCTTCGATTGTAAGATGAATGGCTGGATGAGCGGCCTGAGACGTCTGAATGCCAAAATAGGTGGTTTCATCTTCGGTAGCGTTGGCGTCGCCCGGCAGATCGATCTGAAGCGGAACGATATGCTCAGCTGTGAACATGCGGCAGCATTCAACAAAATAGATCAATTCGAACATGGTCATGCAGTGCGGTAAGGGCACGGCGGGATCGGCCGAGTGAAAGGTCAACACCACCCGGTCATCATGCCGTTGAACATCCAGACGCAGCGGCGCCAACAGCGGCTTGAACACTGCAAGGCGTGCCAGACCTTCCTCGACGTTTCGACTGCAAGAGAACGCAAAGATCGCAGGAACAAAGGGGCCATGCGCATAGAGCTGGCCCATGTGCAAGGAAAGGTCATCCCGCTTGGCCTCTTCATAGACCGCTTCAAAGATCGCAAAGAACTGTTCGGCCGTGCTGCCGCGGCCTTCGTGCTCGGAGTAGTCCCGTGGCAGCCCAGCCCGGCGCATCACCCGTTCCGGCGATATCTTCAAAATTTGGCAGGTCTGCGCAATCTTATGCGCAACCGGATAGAGCGTGCGTTGGGACATCGGTCGTCCTTCATGACGGTAGTCTTGAGACAAGAATGCGGTCGGGCCGACAGTGATACCAGTCTCTGAAAGTGACTTGGCGTCATCAGAATGAAGATTGGCACGATTTGCAAGTTGAAATCCGTTTGATGGTGCTAATCTTGAAGACAGCAAAACAATTCGTAAGACGGGAGAGTAGGCGTGCAACTGGTTGTAGATGGTAAAACTCACGAAGTGGATGTCGAAGATGACATGCCGCTGCTTTGGGTTCTGAGAGACGAGCTAAACATCAAAGGTGTCAAATATGGTTGCGGAATTGCAGCCTGTGGTGCGTGTACCGTCCATATCAATGGCGAGGCCGTCCGGTCCTGTCAGACGTTTGTGTCGGATGTCGAGGGGCCAGTGACCACGATCAACGGGCTTGGAACACCAGACCTCATGCATACAGTGCAAGAGGCGTGGACCGAGACACAGGTCGCGCAATGCGGCTATTGCCAGTCGGGGCAGATCATGCAGGCGGCATCCCTGCTTAATGAGAACCCAAATCCAACTGATGATGAAATTGACGAAGCCATGTCCGGAAATCTTTGCCGGTGTGGGACCTATCCACGCATCCGCGCCGCCGTGAAACTGGCCGCGACCAAAGCACAAGGGGTCTGATCCATGGGAAAAGTTGGAAAAATTGCACGCCGCACATTCCTGATTGGTTCGGCTGCCGTGGTCGGCGGCGTGGCGTTTGGCGTTTATAAGGTCAAGACACCGCATGCGAACCCATTGGAACAGGATCTTGCGGGCGGAGCCGCGACGTTCAACCCGTGGGTGGTGATTGACGGAGACACAATCACCCTGATCGGGCCGCATGGCGACAAGGGGCAGGGGGTCGCGCACTCGCAGGCCGTCCTGATCGCTGAAGAGATGGATCTTGAGCTCGGTCAGTTCGAGGTCAGTTTCGGCAAACCGGACAAGGCCTATTGGAACACTGCCATGGCGGATGAGTCCGTACCTTTCATGTCGACTGATGAAAGCTTTGCCGCGGAAACCATGCGCGGTGTTATGGGGGGCGTTCTGAAGCTTATGGGGCTACAGGGCACCGGCGGTTCAACGACGATTCCCGACAGTTTTGACAAGCTGCGCAAGGCTGGGGCGGTGGCGCGCGAGACCCTGAAAGCCGCCGCAGCACAGAAATCTGGCATCAACACCACGGCGCTGAGAACCGAAGCCGGCCATGTCATTCTGCCGGATGGGTCACAGCTCAGCTATCAAGAACTGGCGCCAATTGCCGCCGGGCTAGATCCAGTCACCGAGGTAACCTTGCGTGATCCCAGCCAGTGGCGATTGATCGGCAAGCCGATGAAACGGCTGGATATTTTGGCAAAATCCACTGGCACTCAGACCTACGGCATTGACGTGGAAGTGCCGGGTGCCGTGCATGCCGCAATCAAGGTGAACCCGCGTCAGGGCGGCGTGCTGAACGGTTATGACGCCACCGAGGCGCTGGCCATGCGCGGCGTGTCGAAGGTGGTTGAGATCACTGGTGGCGTGGCCGTTGTCGCCGACAACACGTGGCGCGCGTTCCAAGCGGCGGACGCCATTGAGTTTGACTGGGGAGACGCGCCCTATCCAGCCGAGATGGAGGACCATTGGAAGGCGTTGGGTGCGTCGTTCAAGGATGAATTGCTCGACAAAGAGTGGCGCAATGACGGTGACGTCGAAACAGCAATTGCTGAAGGCAAGGCCTTGGAGCTTGAGTATCGCGCGCCCTATGTCGCGCACGCGCCGCTCGAACCTCTCAATGCAACCGTGCTGGTGGAAGAGGACGGGGTGATTGTCTGGACGGGCCATCAGGTGCCGCGTCAGCTGCAACTGTTGGTGGCGGGTATCACCGGGCACGAACAGGAGCAGGTGACGTTCCACAACCAGTTTATGGGCGGCAGCTTTGGCCACCGACTAGAATTTGAGCATATCAAGCAAGCCACCGAGATTGCCAATCAGATGCGCGGCACGCCGGTCAAGTTGACCTATTCCCGCGAAGAGGACATGGCGCATGATTTCCCGCGTCACCCCGGCGTTGCTCGGGCCGCTGGTACCGTAAAGGACGGCAAGGTCGAGGCGTTGGATTTGCAGGTGGCGATGCCTTCGGTGATTGCGTCTCAGATGGGCCGCGCCGAGATTTCATTGCCCGGACCGGACAGTCAGATTGCTGCCGGGTCGTGGAACAATCCATATAGTTTGCCGAACTATCGCATGCGGGCTTATCGCGCACCGGAACTGGCGCCGGTGTCGTCCTGGCGCTCGGTCGGGGCTTCGGCGAACGGTTTCTTCTTTGACAGCGCATTGGATGAATTGATCCATGCGGCGGGCGCAGACCCGATGGAAGAACGCATTCGTCTGATGGAACATGATGTCAGCCGCAAAGTTCTTGAGGCTGTGGCCGAGATGTCATCCTGGGGCGGTCAGCTGCGACCGAACCAAGGTCGCGGCGTGGCCTTCATCGAAAGCTTTGGCGTGCCGACGGCTGAGGTGATCGAGGTCACCAATACCGAGGATGGTATCCGCATCGACAAAGTCTGGGTGGCTGCGGACGTGGGGACAGTTGTTGACCCGGTCAACTTTGAGAACCTTGTGCAAGGCGGCGTTGTCTTTGGCTTGGGCCATGCGATCAACTGCGAGATCACCTATTCCGACGGTATGGCTGAGCAGTCGAATTTCGACAGCCACGAAGGCATGCGGCTTTATCAGTGCCCTGAGATCATCGTGAAGGGTCTGGAGAATGGTGCCAAAGTGCGTGGGATCGGCGAACCACCCGTCCCGCCCGCCGCGCCGGCCCTCGCAAACGCAATCTTTGCCGCCACCGGCCAGCGTATCCGCGAGATGCCGTTTTATAAGCACATCAGCTTTGTCTGAACAAGGCCGGGGGCGCTGCCTCCGGACCCCCGAAGTATTTGAGCCAAAATGAAGAGGGGGCTCTGGCCCTCTTTTTCTATGGTGCGATGGCCTCGGCGCGTTTGATCTTGCGCAGGACCACATTGGTCTGTGCACTGGCCACCGCCGGCAGGCGAAACAAGGTGGTTTCCAGAAACGTGTTGTAAGCAGCAATGTCCGGAAACAGGACGTGCATGTGATAATCGGCCTGACCGGTTGTGGCGAAGCATTCCAACACCTCGGGCCGCCGCTCGATCACGCGCACGAGGTCTTGCAGTTTGTCCGGGTCGTGGCGCGTGAGTTGCACCAGAACAATGGCTTCGAACTCCAGCCCGACATTCTCAGGATTCAGGACTGCGCCATAGCGCGCGATGATCCCGGAGTCCTCAAAGGCGCGCACCCGACGCCAGCAGGCCGACGCAGACATGCCGACTTTGGTTGCCAGATCCGCGTTTGAAATCCGGCAGTCAGCTTGCAGAAGCGCCAGAATGGCTCTGTCGCGAGAGTCGAGTTGCATGGGTGAGTAAACCGTAATTTCGGTATATTTTGGTAATTTTATCCGAAAAATTGGCGCGCAGCAATGTATATTGGTCAATTTTACCATCTGTTCCGGCGTAAACTGGAGTGACGCGCACGGGAGATACATCGATGACTCGGATCAACACGGACTTTGAGACCTACCAATTGGAGGATCGTTATAGCCGCGAGTCAGGGCGCGTTTTCCTGACGGGGACACAGGCGTTGGTTCGGATCATGTTGGATCAGGCGCGACGTGATCGCGCGGCCGGAAATGACACAGCGGGGTTCATCTCAGGGTATCGTGGATCACCTCTGGGTGCGTTTGATCTGGAGCTGTGGCGCGCCAAGGACAGAGTGGAAGATAACCGTATCACCTTTATGCCTGCGGTCAACGAAGACCTGGGCGCCACGGCCGTTCTGGGGGCGCAGCAGGCCAGTTTGGACCCGCACGCTGAGGTCGAGGGCGTGTTTTCCATGTGGTATGGCAAAGGTCCGGGTGTGGACCGATCTGGCGATGCATTGAAACACGGAAATGCTTATGGCTCGGCACCCAAAGGCGGAGTGCTGGTTGTCGCAGGCGACGATCACGGCTGTGTGTCGTCGTCGATGCCGCATCAATCCGATGTTGCGTTCATGTCGTGGTTCATGCCGACGCTGAACCCAGCCTCGGTGGCCGAGTATCAGGCTTTTGGTGAATACGGATTTACACTGTCGCGCTATTCCGGCACTTGGGTTGGCTTCAAAGCGATCTCCGAGACGGTGGAAAGCGGCCAATCGGTGGACCTGCACCAGGATCGTAGTTTTGTGCTTCCCACGTTTGAAGGCCCGGCAAACGGGCTGCACGTGCGGCTCGCGGATCTTCCAAGCCCTGAGATAGAAACACGCATTGGCCACAAGCTGCGCGCCGTTGAGGCCTTTGTTGAGGCCAATCCTATTGACCAGCGGATCTATGATCTGCCCGACGCCAGTTTCGGGATTGTCACAACCGGTAAGGGTCATCTTGACCTGATGGAGGCATTACGTCTTTTGGGGCTGGACGAGGCGCGTTGCCGGACACTGGGCATCGACATTTACAAGGTTGGCATGGTTTGGCCTCTGGCCCGGCGGGATGCACTGGCCTTTGTGCGCGGCAAAAAAGAGGTGCTTGTCGTCGAAGAAAAGCGCGGCATCATAGAAAGCCAGTTCAAAGAATACTTTTACGACTGGCCGGGAGACAAACCCGAAAAAATGGTGGGCAAACATCGTGCGGTCGGTGATCCGCTGATCCCTTGGACCGGTGAGTTAAGCCCGCTGTCTTTGGTACCCATCGTGGCAGAGCGGCTGAACGCCTTTTTCCCGGATGAAGATCTCCTGAGCAAGGCGCGGGCTTTGACCGACACGCCGCCCGTCTTGTTGCAGGTGCCGGGCGCCAACCGTACGCCCTATTTCTGTTCGGGATGTCCGCATAACAGTTCAACCAAAGTGCCTGAAGGTTCCAGAGCCGCCAGCGGCATTGGTTGTCACGTCATGGCCAGTTGGATGGACCGCGAGACCTCGGGTTATGCCCAGATGGGCGGCGAGGGCGTACCGTGGGTTGTGGCGTCGAAGTTTAACGGCGGCAAGCACATCTTTCAGAACCTTGGTGAAGGCACATGGTATCACTCTGGCTCACTAGCGATCCGGCAGGCTGTCGCCGCGGGCACAAACATCACCTATAAAATTCTCTACAACGATGCTGTCGCCATGACGGGCGGACAGCCCGTGGATGGGCCGGTGAGCGTGCAAGGCATTGCACAGACCTGCCGCGCCGAAGGGGTCGATCGTATTGCTCTGGTGTCGGATGACATTGGCAAGTTCAGCCACGGTGATTTTCCGGCGGGCACGATGTTTCGACCCCGCGAAGAGTTGGACGCGGTGCAGCGTGAATTGCGCGAGGTGAAAGGCGTCAGCGTTCTGATCTACGAACAGACCTGCGCCACCGAAAAACGCCGCCGCCGCAAACGAGGCACGATGGAAGACCCTAAGCGGTTTGCCGTAATCAACCCGCTGGTCTGCGAAGGCTGCGGTGACTGCTCGGTCGAGAGCAACTGCCTGAGCGTTGAGCCACTTGAAACCAAATACGGACGCAAACGTAAGATTAATCTGTCCAGCTGTAACAAGGATTTCTCTTGCCTGAACGGGTTTTGCCCGTCCTTTGTGACCGTCGAAGGCGCCGAGAGACGAAAGAAAGCTGGTGTTGAAATTGACGTGGCGGGGTTGGTTGCCGATTTGCCAGCACCCACTTTGCCGTCGCTGACGCAACCCTTTGACTTGTTGGTCACGGGCGTCGGTGGCACCGGCGTTGTGACTGTCGGTGCTCTTGTGACGATGGCCGCGCATTTGGAAGGGCGCGGTGCGTCAGTGCTGGACTTCACCGGCTTCGCGCAAAAATTTGGCACGGTGCTGAGCTATATTCGATTGGGTCAAACACCGGAGGACATCCATCAGGTGCGCATCGATCAGGGCGCCGCGGACGCCGTGATCGGTTGCGATATTGTGGTCTCTTCTTCGCCGCGGGCTTCGGCGCATTATCGTAAAGGGTCTCAAGTCGTTTTGAACCGCGCCGAGATGCCCACGGGCGACCTTGTTTTGCATCGTGATGCCGATCTCGAAGTCGATCAACGCGAAGCGGTCATCCACCAGGCTGTTGGCGCCGAACATGTCAGCGGATTCGATGCCAATGATGTGGCTGAGACGCTTTTGGGTGACAGTGTTTTTGCCAATGTGATGATGCTTGGCTTTGCTTGGCAGTCGGGGCTGGTTCCGGTCAGTGAAACCGCGCTGAAACAGGCGATCCTGTTGAATGGTGTTGCCGTAGAAAAGAACGCGCGCGCGTTTGATTTGGGGCGGGTTATTTCCGCTGACCCATCAGCTTTGGATCTGGCTGATGATCCGGTTGAAGAAGATAACTTTGACACCGTTCTGACCGATCGGATGCGCTTTCTGACCGCCTATCAGAACGCGGGCTATGCAGAGCGCTATCGCAACACTCTGACACCTTTGCATGAGACTCTGGGCGATGATCTGGCAATTCTTGCCGCGAAGTCCTTGTTTAAGCTCATGGCCTATAAAGATGAATACGAAGTTGCACGATTGCATACGCAAACCGGGTTCAATGAGACTTTGAAAGACATGTTTACTGGGGACTTCAAAGTTCAATTCCATATGGCACCGCCGATCTTTCCGACCGGAAAGGACGCGCGCGGACGGCCACGCAAACGTGCCTTTGGGTCATGGCTGACGCCTGTTCTGCGTGGATTGGCAGGCCTGAAACCCTTGCGTGGTACGCTGTTTGATCCGTTCGGTTACGCGCAGGAACGACGTCAGGAGCGCGCCCTGATCGGTTGGTTCGAAGCGATCATCGCAGAGGTGCAGACCCTGCCAAGTACTGACCGGGACACGCTCGCAGGCATCCTTTCGGCGCCCATGGACATTCGTGGCTATGGCCCGGTGAAAGAGCAGGCCATCTCTGACGTGAAAGCGCGCGTAGAAGAGTTGCGCGGCAGCCTGTGATCAGTCGAACTGGATGCTGACGGCACCAAAGTCACCGAAATCAGCCTCGATTTGGCTGCCGGGTGGACATTCGATGGGGCGGATGAAACTGCCCGACAGGATCACCTGTCCGGCTTCAATCCGTTGCCCATACTGTGCCATACGACGGGCCAGCCAAACGACGCTTTCAACAGGGTCGTTCAACACACCAGCCCCAAGGCCGGTTTCCTCGATCTCTCCATTGCGGAAGGTCAGCGCGCCGACCCACCTCAGATCAAACGCATCGGCTGCATGTCTTTGATTGCCAAGAACAATACCTGCATTGGCGGCATTATCGCTGATCGTGTCATAGACGTTGCGTGCACGGCCTGTTGCCGGATCTTGCCGTAGAATACGCGTGTCGAGAATTTCAAGCGACGGCGCCACGTAATCTGTTGCGGCCAACACGTCTTCGCGGGTGACAGTTTCCCCGGCGAGCGAAGACTTCATGACAAAGGCAATCTCGGCCTCGACGCGGGGCTGGATAAACCGTCCTTTCGGTACGCTGCCACCGGTGTCAAACGCCATGTCGTCAAACAGGATGCCGCTGTCGGGGATATCGATGTTCAGGGCATATTGCATCGCCTTCGACGTCAGCCCGATTTTCCAGCCAATGACCCGACGCCCCCCCGCCAGTTTCTGGGCGGCAAGCGCTGATTGGATCGCATATGCGTCGTCCATGCCGATGTCGGGATATTGAAGCGAAAGCAAGCCTATCTGCGTGCCCGTGGCCTCTGCCTCTAACAACGCGGCGGCGGCAGCGGAATGGTCTTCGGGCGTCATGCCACCACCTCGTCCTCGATGCCGTTGCGCAAAGTTCCAATGCCCTCGACCTCGATTTCAACCACGTCTCCGGGTTTCAGATAACGCGGTGGATCAAACCGCGCGCCTGCCCCGGTGGGGGTGCCGGTGACGATGATGTCGCCAGGCTGAAGAGTCATGAAGGTCGAGATATAGGCGATCTCTTCGCGGATCGGAAACATCATCCGGTTCAATGTATCGTCTTGGCGAACCTCTCCGTTCACGCGGGTGACAATGCGGGCGTCATCCAACTGAGCAGGATCGGTGAAAGGTACAAGCCAAGGTCCGATGGCGCCGGACTTGTCCCAGTTTTTGCCTTGCGTGACGTTGAACTTTGCATGACGAACCCAGTCGCGGATCGTGCCCTCGTTACACAAGGTCAGCGCCGCAATGTGGTCATAGGCATCTTCGGACTTGATACGGCGTCCGCCTTTGCCGATCACAATGGCGACTTCGCCTTCGTAGTCCAGCGTGTGGTTTTCAGGCGGGCGCACGAGATTACTGTTATGCCCGGTAAAGCCGCTGACAAATCGTGGGAACAGCGACATGTACTTTGGCTGTGCGCTTCCATCCTTGTACTCAGCATTGCGGTCGGGGAAATTCACGCCCACGCAGAGGATACGCGCCGCGTTGGGAATGGGCAGGTCATAGGTAAAGGTGCCATCAGGATGGCTTACCGACTTTTGCTCGGCGGCGATGGTCAAATCGGGCAGGGCGCCTGCCTCGATCACATCGCGCAACGTTGGCCATTGGTGGAACGCGTCCGAGAGTTCAATGAACCCGCCCTCTACTATCGCCCCATAAAGCTGTACATCGCCCACGCGTACGGTCGCAAATTTCATTCTAAACCCCTGCTTCGTATTGCCAAAAATACTCAAAAATCCACCCGCCGTCACCACGGTCGCCGGGTGTAGTTCTCTATTGAACCGGGAAGATCACGTTGGTCTGCCCGGTGCCGGACGATGGAAAATACTCGGTCACAACCTCGCACTTTGCATCATAGGTGTCCCACCCGA
This sequence comes from uncultured Shimia sp., assembly GCF_947498095.1. GTDB lineage: Bacteria > Pseudomonadota > Alphaproteobacteria > Rhodobacterales > Rhodobacteraceae > Shimia. Next base: position 245,136 of record NZ_CANMJE010000003.1, read on the forward strand.
GCGCGCCATAGAGCATGGCCGTGTCATGCATGGAGCCTTCGCCGCAGCAGAAATTGGCATAGTCGCCCAGCATCTTCAGAAAAGTCGCATGATCGCCGTTCTTCCACATTTCCAGAACGTGCAGATCCACTTGGCGGTTGAACTCGCTTGAGATGGTGAAGGTGCCGTTGTTGGGCGCGTACTCTTTGTTCGACCAAATCTTGTGGCTGAGCGAACCGGACGCCACCAGCAAAACCTTGCTGTCGCTGGCTTCTACAGCGGCGCGAATGGCCTCGCCGATGACGCGGCTTTCGTCGTGGCCGTGCACAGTGCACCAGGCGGCGACTGAGACCACTTTCATGTCATGCTCACGGCTCATGAAGCGCATGGGCACAAGTGAGCCGTACTCCAGTTCCAGCGAGTCCAGCCGGTGCGAGAGCGTATAGACGCCCATGTCGCTGGCCGTGGCGGCGATGGCGTCGCCCAGCTCCGGGTTGCCCGTGTATTCATAAGGCAGGTTCTGGATGAACTGCGGAAACTCGTTGGACGTGAACAACCCTTCAAAACGGCTGTTGCTGTTGATGTGAAAGCCGGCGTTGATCACCCAATGCGTGTCACAGATCACCACGGTGTCGGCCCCCAGCTCTTTGGCGCGGCGGGCAATCTCACGGTGACCGTCGATGGCGGCTTGGCGTTTGCCTTTGACAGGGCCGTCCTGCTCGGACATGAGCATGGTCGGTACGTGAGTCATCTTGGCGGCGAGAACAATCTCTCCCATAGGTATTCCTCCCAAATGTCGCGCGTTTCCAGTGGTTTGTTAAGCGCCTAGGCGCGGAATACGGTGTTCGCCCAAGGCAAACCCAATGTGTTTCTGTTCCATGTAGAACTCGAACGACCAATCTCCGCCGTCCCGACCAATGCCGCTGGCCTTGACCCCGCCAAAGGGCGTCGGCAAGTGGCGGACGTTTTCCGAGTTCACCCAGATCATGCCTGCCTCAAGTGCATCGGTAAAGCGCAAGGCGCGCGTCAGGTCGTTGGTCCAGAGATAGCCCGTCAGGCCATAATCGGTGTCGTTGGCGATCTCGAGCGCCTCTGCCTCGGTCGTGAAAGGGATCGAGGTCAAAACAGGGCCAAAGATTTCCTCTTGGGCGATGCGCATCTTGTTGTGGGCGCCCGTGAACAGGGTGGGGCGCACGAAATAGCCCTCATCGCCGACGGTTACACCACCTGCGGCCACCGTGGCGCCATCCTCTTTGGCAATGTCAAAGTAAGAGGTCACCTTGTTGAAATGCTCTTCGCCGACAAGCGGGCCAATCACGGTCTCGGGGTCCAGCGGGTGACCCACCTTGATGTTGTTGACCCGTTCGATCAGGCGCGCCTCGAACTCTTCGCGGACCGTGTCCTGAACCAACAGGCGCGAAGAAGATGTGCAGCGCTCGCCGTTGATCGAGTAAATCATGAAAATCACCGCATCCAAGGCGCGCTCCAGATCCGCGTCTTCAAAGACGACAACCGGGTTCTTGCCGCCCAGTTCCAAGTGGCAGCGTTTCAGCGTGTCAGCGCCCTGTTTCTGGATCAGGCTGCCAGTGCTGCTTTCTCCCACAAAGGCGATTGCCTTGATGGCCGGATGTTCACAGAGCGCGCGGCCTGCGTCTTCGCCAAAGCCGTTGACCATATTCCACACGCCCGGCGGCAGGCCGGCTTCTTCGGCAATTTCCACAAGGATACGGGCCGAGAGAGGCGAGAGTTCGGCAGGTTTGTGAACGACCGTACAGCCCGCAGCGAGCGCCGGGGCAATCTTCCATGTCGACAGCATAAAGGGTGTGTTCCATGGGGTGATGACCCCCACAGGCCCAATTGGCTTGCGGGTGGTCACGTTCATAAGCGTTGGTGATTGCAGATTCTTACCGTCGCGCGATGACGTCACCAGATCGGCGAAATAGCGAAAGTTCTCCGCCCCTCGAATGGCGGCCTTGGACATAAAGCGCAGGGCCTGGCCCGTGTCCCAGCATTCGCACAGCGCGATTTCTTCGGCGCGGGCCTCGATGCCCTCGGCAATCCGAATGAGGATTTTCTTACGCTCCAGCGCGGGCATGTCTCGCCACGCGGGAAAGGCGTCTTTTGCAGCTTTGGCAGCGGCATCAATGTCGCTGGCGTCCCCGCGTGCCACGTCGCAGATCAGCGATTTGTTGACGGGTGAGGCGTTCTGAAAGGTGCCTTTCGCGCCGGCGCGATCCTCGCCGCCGATGCGGTGCATGATGCCGGTCGTGCGGAACCGGCTCAGGTATCCGTTCAGTTTCTCAACGTTGCTTGCGAGGTCAGACATGGGACGCTCCTTCAAGGGCCGCGATGGGTCGCGGGAACTTCTTTTCATGGAGGTTAGGGGGAATATACTTAACATGTCAAGTAATTTTTTCCACCTAGATCTGGCGAAAGATTTTGACAGACGTGGGATGAGAAACTTAATTTATTAAGCATATTGTCCAGAGGTCAAGCCATGCCGCATTTCATTATCGAATACTCCGCAAATCTGGAGGATGTGGTGGACATGTCGGCGTTCTGCGAGGAAATCCGCAGCTCAGCCGCCGCAATTGACACCTTTCCGATGCCAGGGATTCGGGTGCGGGCTTTCCGGGCGGATCACTACGCTATCGCAGATGGCGACCCCAAGCACGGCTTTATCGATATCTCCATCCGGCTGCGGGAAGGGCGGCCCCAAACGGTCAAAGAGCAAGCGTCTGCACAGATTTTTGAGGCCGCAAAAGGGTTTCTAAAACCGATTCTGGCGCAGCGTTCCCTCGCACTCTCGCTGGAAATGCGTGACATTGATGCCAGCCTGTCCCCGAAGACCGGGACCATCCGCGAACACCTCTGAGACTCAATTGTTGAGTTTATGACATTCCACTGTAGCATTGACGGTAAGGTGGGGCGCGATGCAAAGGACTCTGCCGTTTTGGGAGGATCCTGATGACCTTGGTATTCCGCACGCTCACGCTGTGCCTGTGTGTTCTATTGACTTGCCCCCTGGCCACACTTGCGCAAACGGAAACCGAGACAACGTCCCGGTCGGCTGCAGACGATCCTGAATTTGCCCAACCAGTAGTATTTGAAGGCGAAGAATTGTTCACGGTGCGTGGGTCCTCCGCTCTTCCTGCAGACGAACGTGCCGAACAAATCTCCCAGCGTATTCTGGAGGTTGCTAAGTCCAGCACAGCCAAAATCGTCACGATGACCTCAAACGAGGTCGCAATCGGTATCGAGATCGTAGCAGATGGCCTGCTCGTGAGTACGGCCACCCGCGCTGATGCCGAGTTGGAAAAGATGGACATGGCCGTGGTTGTCGATCTGCAATCAAATGCCATCTACGATGCGATCCTTAGGTATCGGGAAAGCCGCACCGATGAGGCCATTGCGCAAAGCACAACAATGGCGCTGGTTTGGACTGCGGTCTTTGTAGGTTATTGCGCCGTTATCCTGTTTGTCCGGAACAGGTTGCCCTCAGTGGTGGGAAGGATCGTGCGGCGCCGGTTCCACGCGGTTCAGGAAGCGACCAAAGAGATGGTGCAAAGCCAGGCGGTGGCGCGGCTGGCTGAATACGTGATGCGCATGTTCCTGAACCTCATATTGTTTATCGGGTTTTATTACTTTTTGTCTTTTGTGTTGTTGGCCTTTCCTGAAACACGCCCCATTGCATCGTTGCTGATCACCTATGTGACCGACCCGATCGTGAATCTGGGCAAAGGCGCGCTAAGCTATGTACCGAACCTGATTATCATCGGGATCATCTCGTGGATCACCGCCTTTACAATTCGCGGCGTGCGCCTGTTCTTCGAGAACGTCGAACAGGGTACGATTGCCCTTAAGAATTTTGAGCCGCACTGGGTGTGGCCAACCTACTCACTCATTCGTCTGGCTCTGATCCTGATGGCGATCGTGCTGAGCTTTCCTTACATTCCCGGTTCAGACTCGGCGGCGTTTCAGGGGCTGACGATCTTTCTGGGTCTGATGGTCTCGCTGGGGTCAAACTCGGTGATTGCCAACTCGTTGGCGGGTCTGTTTGTGTTGTACAAACGCAGCATGAAGATCGGGGACCGCATTTTGGTCGGTGAGTTCTACGGGGACGTCATCCAGATCAAGTTGATGGAGACCTATCTGCGCACCGTAAAGAATGAGCTGGTCAGCATTCCAAATGCCAAGTTGTTGGCCTCGGAAGTTAAGAACTTCTCCGCCAAGCTGGATGGCAAGGGGCTGCTTTTGCACACCACGGTCGGGATTGGTTACGAAGAGCCGCGCGAAAAGATTGAAGCCATGCTGCTAGAAGCAGCGGCGCGCACGACCGGGCTTAAGAAAACGCCGGCGCCGTTTGTTTTAATGGAGGCGCTGGCGGATTATGCGATCAACTATCAGGTCAATGCCTTCACCACACGCGGCTCGTATTTGCCGCGCATGCTGAGTGATCTGCACAAGAACATTGTCGATGTGTTCAATGAAAACGAAGTGCAGATCATGACCCCGTCTTACGAGATGGATACGCCCGAAGCCAAGATTGCAGAGACAGTTTGGCAGGGAGAGTTGGCGCCCAACGCCCGCTCAGACACTGAAGAGGCCTGATACAGGGGCGGCGACGGTCTGACGCGCCGTCATTTCGGAAACTGTTTGTACGCTGCAAATTTTACATAGTAAAATTTCCCAAAGACCGGCGCCGAATCCGTGCACCGGACAGCAGACATGTTTCGGGAGGACATCATGAGCGAACCGGTTCGCACGACAGTGGAAGACGGCATTGCCGTTATTGAGATCGACAACCCACCAGTAAACGCGTTGAGCCAAGCGGTTCGCCAGGGGTTAGTTGAGGCCGTTCAGGCGGCGGATGCGGACCCTGCGATCAACGCCATCATGATCTATGGTGCTGGGCGCACCTTTATTGCCGGGGCGGATATCCGCGAGTTCGGCAAGCCGCCCCTGCCACCCAGCCTGCCGGATGTCATCAACGATATCGAAGATGTGTCCACCCCGACCGTTTGCGCGTTGCATGGAACGGCGCTGGGCGGTGGATTGGAAACCGCATTGGGAACGCATTACCGTGTAGCGCTGGCGTCGGCGCGATTTGGATTGCCCGAAGTGAACCTGGGCATTCTGCCGGGCGCAGGTGGAACCCAGCGTCTGCCGCGGATCGTACCGATTGCCAAAGCGGTCAAGATGATCACAGGCGGTGGCATGATCGGTGCCAAGGAAGCTCTTGAGTTGGGCCTGATTGATGAGATTGTCGAGGGCGATGACGTTCGTGCTGCGGGTGTTGCGATGGCCAAGCGGTTGGTGGCCGAAGGCGCTTCGGCGCGTCCAACAAGTGCTCGCGCGGCCAACACCGTGTCTGCCGAGGATTTCGCGCAAATGATGGCGATGGTCTCAAAGAAAGCGCGCGGGCTGAAAGCTCCGATCAACTGCATGAAAGCCATTGAGGCCGCAATGACCCTGCCGTTTGAAGAGGGCATGACGCGTGAGCGTGAGCTGTTCACAGAACTGTTCACAGACCCCCAAAGCCCAGCAATGATCCACGCCTTTTTCAGCGAACGCGAAGTGGCCAAAATTCCCGAAATGAAAACCGGCACGCCGCGTGACATTCGCAAAGTTGGCGTGGTTGGCGGCGGCACGATGGGTGCTGGCATTGCGACCTCGGCGCTGTTGGCGGGATTGGATGTGACTCTTGCCGAACGCGACACAGAGGCGGCCGAGAAGGCTGCGGCAACCGTCAGCAGCCATCTGGCCGGAGCCGTCAAAGTCGGCAAACTTGCGCAGGCCAAATATGACGCGATCATGGGCGGCGCTTTCCGAACCACCACGGACTACGGCGACTTTGCCGATGCAGATCTGGTGATCGAGGCGGTTTTTGAGAGCATGGAGGTCAAAAAAGACGTCTTTGGTCAGCTCGACAAGATCTGCAAACCCGGCGCGATCCTTGCGTCGAACACCTCTTACCTGAATGTCGATGACATCGCAGCAATGACCAGTCGGCCGCAAGATGTGATCGGCCTGCACTTTTTCTCTCCTGCGCATATGATGCGGCTGCTTGAGGTCGTGGTTGGGGCGAAAACCTCGCCTGACGTCGTTGCATCTGGCTTTGCGCTGGGCAAGCGGATGAAAAAGATCGCCGTGCGGTCCGGTGTTTGTGACGGGTTTATCGGCAACCGCATTCTCAATGCCTATGCCCGGGCTATCAACGGCGCGGTTCTGGCGGGTGCCAGCCCCTATGATGTCGACCGGGCCATGCAAGAGTTCGGATTGGCGATGGGCCTGTTCCGCGTGGCCGATCTGGCTGGATTGGACATTGGCTGGGCCAACCGCAAGCGCATGGCAGAAACACGCGATCCGCGCGAGCAGTACTCAGAGTTCGCGGACCGTATCTGTGAGCTGGGCCGCTTTGGTCGCAAGACGGGGCGCGGGTTTTACATTCATGACAAAGACAAAGGTGAGCTGCCTGACGACGAAGTGCTGGCAATCATCGCGAACGAGCGTGCTGACAAAGGCATCGCTGCGCGGGACATCAGCGATCAGGAGATCATCGACCGTTACATGGCCGCGATGATTAACGAGGCCGCCAAGATTGTCGGTGAAGGCATTGCATTGCGCCCCCTCGACGTCGATATCACGCTGCTGAATGGCTATGGCTTTCCACGCTGGCGGGGTGGCCCGATGCACTACGCGGACGCAGTAGGACTTGAGAAGATTCTGAACGACATCAAGACTTTCGCGGAAGAAGACGACTATTTCTGGCAACCCGCCCCGCTGCTGGAGCAGTTGGTGGCCGAGGGCAAAACCTTTGCCTCATTGAACCGCTGAACAAGGAAACGCACCATGAAACAAGCAGTTATTGTCTCCACCGCCCGCACCGGGCTGGCGAAATCCTTTCGCGGGTCGTTCAACGCCACCCACGGCGCCACGATGGGTGGCCACGCGGTTGAGGCCGCTGTTCAGCGCGCCGGCCTTGAGGGGGGCGAGATTGAGGATTGCGTCATCGGTTGTGGCCTGCCCGAAGGTGAGACTGGCGCCAACATTGGCCGCCAGATCGCGATCCGCGCGGGCCTTCCGGTGACTGCCTCGGGCATGACCGTGAACCGGTTCTGTTCATCAGGCCTACAGGCGATCGCTTTGGCCGCCAATGCCATCACCCAAGAAGGCGCGGGCCCAATGGTGGCGGGCGGCGTCGAAAGCATCTCGCTGGTGCAATCCAAGATGCGCCCGGCGCCAGATCCTTGGATTCTTGAGCACAAACCCGCGATCTACATGTCGATGATCGAAACTGCGGATATTGTGGCGCAGCGCTACGATATGGAGCGCGAATATCAGGACGAATATGCCCTGCGCAGCCAGCAGCTGATCGCCAAGGCGCAGGCTGAGGGTAAGTTCGACAATGAGATCGTGCCGATGCAGGCAACCATGGCTGTGAAGGACAAGGAAACCGGCGAGATCTCGATGAAAGAGGTCACCGTGGACCGCGATGAGTGCAACCGCCCAACCACTACGTTGGAAGGATTGGCGGGTCTTGACCCCGTACGTGGTCCCGGCAACCACATCACTGCCGGCAACGCCAGCCAGCTTTCTGATGGCGCCGCTGCCGTGGTGGTGATGGAGGCGGGTGAAGCAGAACGTCGGGGGCTGGAGCCTCTGGGTGCGTTCAAGGGCTTTGCCGTAGCTGGCTGTGAACCGGATGAGATGGGGATCGGACCGGTGTTTGCCGTGCCGCGCCTGCTGGAGCGTCATGGCCTGAAAGTCGATGACATCGATCTCTGGGAACTCAACGAAGCCTTTGCCAGCCAGTGTCTCTATAGCCGCGACCGTCTGGGCATTGATCCTGAGAAGTACAATGTGAACGGCGGCTCGATCGCCATCGGTCACCCATTTGGCATGACCGGCGCGCGGATGACCGGGCACCTGATGCTGGAGGGGAAACGCCGTGGCGCCAAGCTGGGCGTCGTCACCATGTGCATCGGTGGCGGCATGGGGGCTGCGGGCCTGTTCGAGATTTTCTAGGAGGTCGGCATGGATCTGAACTACACCGATGACCAGCAAGCCTTTCGCGCCGAAGTGCGCGAGTGGCTTGCCGAGACTTTGCCGCGTGAGATGTCGGAAAAGGTTCGGCTTGGCAAACGCCTGACCAAGCAGGACAGCGAGAGCTGGCACACCATGCTGAACACGCGTGGGTGGCTCGCGCCTAATTGGCCTCGTGAGTATGGCGGGGCAGAGTGGGACGCGGTTCAGCGCCAGATTTTCGAGGATGAATGCTGTCGCGCCCACGCGCCGCGCGTTGTGCCATTTGGCCTGTCGATGCTCGCGCCCGTGTTGATGGCTTTTGGCTCGGAAGAGCAGCGCCAGCGCTTTCTGCCGCGTATTCTGAACGGCAAAGACTGGTGGTGTCAGGGCTATTCCGAGCCGGGCGCCGGGTCTGATTTGGCAGCCGTAAAAACACGCGCGGAACGGGAGGGCGATCACTATGTGGTCAATGGCCAGAAGACATGGACCACGCTGGGTCAGCACGCCAACTGGATTTTCTGCCTCGTGCGGACCGATCCGGATGTGAAGAAGCAAGAGGGCATCTCTTTCTTGCTGATCGACATGACCACGCCGGGCATCACAGTGCGACCCATCGTACTGGTCGATGGCGGTGCCGAGGTGAACGAGGTGTTTTTTGACAATGTGCGCGTGCCCGCCGAGAACCTTGTCGGCGAAGAAAACAAGGGCTGGACCTATGCCAAATATCTTCTGACGCATGAGCGCACGAACATTGCCGGGGTCGGCTTTTCCAACGCCGCGCTTGAGACCGTGAAAGAGGTTGCGTCCAAGGTGCAGGCAGGCGGTGCTCCACTGATCCAGAACCCACATTTTGCCGCCCGCTTGGCGCAGGTGGAGATTGACTTGATGGCGATGGCGACGACCAATCTGAGGGTGGTCTCAGCGGCAGCCAAGGGGCAGGCGCCTGGTGCGGAAAGCTCAATGCTCAAGGTCAAAGGCACGGTGATCCGACAGGAACTCACATCGCTTTTGCGCCGTGCGGTTGGACCGGACGCGCTGCCATTTCAAGCGGATTACCTTGAAGGCGGAGACAACGCCGAAATGATGGGGCCTGAACATGCGGCAACCTCTGCGCCGAGCTACTTCAACAATCGCAAGCTGTCGATCTTTGGCGGATCGAACGAAGTGCAGCGCACCATCATCACCAAAGCCATCATGGGACTGTAAGGGGCGGACATGGATTTCAATCTGACAGACGAACGTCGCATGTTGCAGGACAGCCTTGGGCGGTTTCTGCAAGACAAATACAGCCACGAACACCGGCGCGGAGTGATCGCATCTGGCCTCCCATATGACGCAGAGGTTTATGCTGGCCTGGCTGAGTTGGGAGTGCTGGGTGCTCTGTTCACAGAAGAACAGGGTGGTTTTGGCGGCAAGGGTTTCGACATTTCAGTGGTCTTCGAGGAATTGGGGCGCGCTGGGGTGATCGAGCCGGTATTGCCAGCGGTGCTGGCCGGTGCCTTGCTGGGGGATTACGCCGATCTCATCGACGGGATCATCGGCGGAGAAACCATTGCTGCACTCGCCACTTCTGAGGCAGAGGCGCGGTATGATCTGAACCATGTGTCAACAAGCGCAAAGAATGGCGTTTTGAACGGCACCAAGGTGCATGTCTTGAATGGGGCACAGGCCACACATCTGGTCGTCTCTGCCCGTGAAAGCGGAGAGGTGGCAGATGAAAGTGGTATTGCCCTTTTTGTTGTGACACCCGACGCCGAGGGCGTGACCCTTGTCGATCACGTCAACAACGACGGCACCTCTGGTGCGACGCTGATCCTTGAGAATGTGACTCCGATGGCGCGCCTCAACAGCAGCTACGAAGACCTTGAACGCGCAGTGGCCCATGCGATCTTGGCAGTTTCGGCTGAAGCCTTGGGTGCGATGGAAGCGGCCAAAGCTTTGACGCTCGACTATCTTAAGGAACGCAAACAGTTCGGCATCCCCATCGGCAAATTTCAGGCCCTACAGCACCGTATGGCGGATGTTTTGATCGAGGTTGAGCAAGCGCGCTCAGCTGTGATCAATCTTGCAGGTCATCTTGAAGCAGACCGCACCACCCGCGAACGCCATGTTAGTGCGACCAAGAACTTGGTCGGGCGGGTCGGAGCCCTGGTGGTCGAAGAGGCGGTGCAGATGCACGGCGGCATTGGTATGACCGATGAATATGCGCTCTCGCACTTTGCCCGACGCATCACCATGATCGACCATTGGTTCGGCGATGTGGATCATCACCTTGCGCGGTTTATCGCGCTTTCGGGGGCTGCATGACGGCACCTATCCGAAAGCCACTTCCTCTGGCAAAGCTGATCGGCTTTGCCGTCGAAGTCGATGGCGCCGCGCGCGAGGCGCATTGCGTGCTTAAGATGCAAGACGTGCATAGAAACCGTCACGGTGTGCTGCACGGTGGGATCATCTCGACCTTGCTGGACACGGCGAGCGGCGTGACCGCCAGCCTGACCGTTGATGATCTGGGCCTCACACCTTTTACGACCGTGTCGCTGAACATCAACTTCATGGCTCCGGCAACTTCAGGAACCCTGCGCGCGACGGGCCGAGTGACCGGCGGGGGACGGAGCATGAGTTTTGTTGAAGCCGAGTTGGTCGACGAAAACGGCACGCGCATTGCGACCTCAACTGGTGTCTTCAAGCGGGTGCGCACCCAGCAAGAGGGCATGTCATGAACAAGCACTGCCGCATAGATGTGGCGCAGGGCGTCATGACGATCTGGAACTGCAATGCTGGCCAGCGCAACGCGCTGACGCCGGAGTACTATGCGGGTATCAATGCAGGTTTGGAGCGGGCAACGAATGACGCGGCGATACATGCGGTCGTACTCGCCGGAGAAGGCGGGTTTTTCTGCTCAGGTGGGAACCTTAACGCGCTGAAACTGCGCCGCGAGCTCAGCATGCCGGATCGTCGGGCCAAAGTGGACGAGTTGCATGCCATTATCTTAGGGATTCGGGCCTGCCCCAAGCCGGTTATCGCCGCTGTTGAGGGCGGCGCGGCAGGCGCTGGACTGTCGCTGGCGATGGCTTGCGATCTGATCGTGGCGGGTGAGAGTGCCAAGTTCACTCTGGCCTATGTCAAAGCGGGCCTGACACCCGATGGCGGAGCAAGTTACGCATTGATGCAGGCCATGCCGCGAGCGACCGTTGCCCGTATGGCGCTTTTGGGAACCCCTGTTGCGGCCGCGCGCATGTATGCACTGGGGGCAATCAGCGATCTCGTTGCTGATGACGCTGTCTTGGGGCACGCACGGGATCTGGCTCTGAAGCTGGGCGCAGGTCCTGAGCAGGCCATTGCCAACATCAAAAGTCTTTTGAACGCGGCGGAAACCTCGGATCTTGAGAGCCACCTGATCGCAGAGCGTGACGCTGTTTGTGACGCGCTTGGTGGTGACGAAGGGGCCGAGGGCATTGCTGCTTTTCTGGACAAGCGCAAACCGGTGTTTCGGTGAATGCCTGACGCGCAACGGGATATGCGATTTTCGTCGACACTGGCCCGTGGATTGGCCGTGTTGCGAGCCTTTCGACCCAGCGATGACGGGTTGGGAAATCAAGAGATTTCGCTGCGCACAGGTATCCCGAAACCAACTGTCTGCCGGTTGACCCACACGCTTTGTGCCGATGGGTATCTCACACAAGGCCGTCGCAATGAGAAATACCGTCTCGGCCCGTCGGCACTGGCCCTCGGGCAGATTGCGGGCGCGTCGTTTGAATTTGTGGAAGACGCCAGCCCTGTGATGCAGGCCTTGGCAAACGCGAGCGACACGTTGGTCGGCATTGCCATCCAGGATGGCGATCAGATGTTGATGTGCAAAACCTGGACGCCGGATGATACCGGGCGCGATTGGATGGAAGTGGGGTATCGCATGCCGATTTTGTCCTCGTCCTCGGGGCGTGCCTATCTCGCGGAACTAAGACCCGAAGGCGTGATGGCTTTGAGCGAAGTGATTGGCGGCGACGTGGGCGCGACGGCCGAGCGAGCGCGGGGCGAAGCGCTTAAGGAAATTGCCGATGCTGGCTTTACCTGCGTGACCGGAGAGGCGCGCTACTCGCAAACCATCAATGCGGTTGCTGTTCCCTATTGGCCAGCAGGCATGGGTGCGCCGGTCGCGTTTCTGGCCGGTGCTGCAGCTAGCGCGGTAGATGCGCAGGATATGCGGACGCTGATTGGACCGGCGCTTGTAAAAGCTGTTGCACAGCTAAGATATGGCGAAACATCATCCGTTTCTCGGCGATAACGCAAATAATTGATACCATTGGTATCAAAAATGATGATTTTTTGCAAAATCTGTTCTAGACTGCCACAATGCCTTGCCGCATCTCGCACCACATTGGCGCGCTTTCGCGGCTGGATAGTTGAAGGGGAGACGCCAGGGGATCTCAAAATCGCACGAAGCAAACAGGATTAGGCATTCAGACCTCAGGTGTCAGATTAGATCGATGCCCAAGGGTCTTTCTGACCAATTCTGCCCTGACCCATGGGCAGGGCTTCTCGCATTTTGGGCTTGGTTGGAACAGAATCGAAACTGGGTTGGTATGGCGCAGAATTCTGGACTTATGATCGGCGGCCGTGAAAGGCTACACCGTAGGTCTGGCAGGGAGGACACCAGAGCGTGACAAAGGTTGGAAAAATTGAGGCGCGGCCCTCACCGAAAGTATCGGACGAGGTGCGTCAAACCACTTGTTATATGTGTGCCTGCCGCTGCGGGATTAACGTGCATTTGCAGGATGGCAAGGTCAAATACATCGAAGGTAACCGGGATCACCCGGTGAACAAGGGCGTGTTGTGCGCTAAGGGTTCCGCGGGGATCATGCAGCACTATTCGCCTGCGCGCCTCAAGGCACCGATGAAGCGGGTTGGCCCGCGTGGGTCTGGTGAGTTTGAGGAAATCAGCTGGGACGAGGCCTATGACATGGCCGTTGGCTGGATGGGACCTTTGCGTGAGACGTCGCCTGAAAAGCTGGCGTTTTTCACCGGTCGTGACCAGTCGCAAAGCTTTACGAGCCTCTGGGCACAGTCCTATGGCACGCCAAACTATGCCGCGCATGGTGGCTTTTGTTCGGTCAATATGGCGGCCGCTGGGATCTACACGATGGGCGGAGCGTTCTGGGAATTTGGCCAACCCGACTGGGACCGCACCAAGCTGTTCATGATCTTTGGCGTCGCCGAAGACCACGATTCAAACCCCATCAAAGCGGGTATTGGCCGCATGAAGGCCAACGGCGGTAAGATCATTGGGGTGAACCCGATCCGCTCAGGATATAATGCCGTTGCGGACGAATGGATTGGCATCACGCCAGGCACAGATGGGTTGTTCATCCTGTCCATCATCCACGAATTGCTGCGCGCGGGCAAAGTCGATCTGAACTATCTCTGCCGCTACACCAATGCCGGTTTCCTCGTGTCTTCGGATGAAGGGGCTGAGGATTTCGGCCTGTTCCTGCGTGGCGACGACGACAAAGCGCTGGTGTTGGACCGCGAAACCGGAAAGCCGGTGGCCTATGACACGCCGGGTACCACTCCGGATTTGGCAGGTCATCTGCGCCAAGGCGGACAAACCTATAGACCGGCCTTTCAGCTTTTGGCCGAGAAATACATGTCCGACGACTACACGCCCGAAGCGGTGGCTGAACGTTGTGGCCTCACCCCCGAAAAAATTCGGGCCGTGGCCGCAGAACTGGCGCGTGTCGCGTTTGAAGAAGAGATCGTGCTGGATCAGCCCTGGACCGACTGGAAGGGTGAAAAGCACGACAAGATGATCGGGCGCCCGGTCAGCTTCCACTCGATGCGCGGAATTTCGGCCCATTCGAACGGGTTCCAGACCTGTCGTGCGCTGCACATCCTGCAAATCCTGTTGGGCAGCGTCGAAGTTCCGGGTGGTTTCCGATTCAAACCACCGTACCCCAAGCCCCCCGAGGCGCATCCGAAACCGCACTGCATTGATGAGCCCGGTCAACCTATTCCGGGACCGCATCTGGGGTACCCGATGGGGCCAGAAGATCTTTTGATCGATGATGAGGGCAATCCCAAACGCATCGACAAGGCGTTCTCTTGGGAAAACCCGTTCTCGGTGCATGGCCTTATGCACATGGTAATCTCGAACGCCCACGCGGGTGATCCCTATAAGATCGACACGTTGTTCCTCTATATGGCGAACATGGCGTGGAACTCGTCGATGAACACATCCGAGGTGATGCGTATGCTCACCGACAAGGATGACAATGGCGACTATGTGATCCCGCACATCATTTACTCGGATGCCTATTCCTCCGAGATGGTCAGCTATGCCGACCTGATCCTGCCAGACACGACCTATCTGGAGCGGCATGACTGTATCTCGCTTCTGGATCGTCCGATTTGCGAGGCCGAGGCCGCAGCAGATGCGATCCGCTGGCCAGTGGTCGAACCTGATCGCAATGTGCGCGGCTTCCAATCAGCGCTGTGTGATCTTGGCGCCCGTCTGGGCCTGCCCGGTTGGGTTAATGAAGATGGCGGCCAGAAATATGCCGACTATGCCGACTACATCGTCAACCACGAGCGTCGTCCCGGTGTTGGCCCGCTTTCGGGTTTCCGCGGCAAGGATGGCAAAGGCGTTGGCCGGGGCGAAGTGAACCCAGAGCAGCTGGATCGCTACATTGAAAACGGTGGATTCTGGGTTGAGCATATCCCGGAGGACGCGCAGTTCTACAAACCGTGGAACGCGGGTTATCAGGACTGGGCTGTCAAGATTGGCCTGTTCGACAAGCCGCAGCCTTATGTCTTCAACCTCTACCTTGAGCCGATGCGCAAAATGCAGCGCGCCGCCGAAGGCATTGGCGACCGGCAGCCGCCTGAAAACATGCGCGAGCGCATCAAGGCGGCCTTTACGCCGTTGCCGGAATGGTATCAGCCGTTCGAAGATGCCGCTGTTAGCCATGATGAGTATCCGACCCACGCGCTGACCCAGCGTCCGATGCACATGTATCACTCGTGGGGGTCACAGAATGCCTGGCTGCGTCAGATCACCAATGTCAATCGACTGTATATCCCTGGAAAGATTTGGGATGAACAATCCTTTGAAGAGGGCGACTGGGCCTATGTCACGTCTGTTCATGGCAAGATCAAAGTGCCGGTGGCGCGTATGGATGCGCTGAACCCCGACACGGTCTGGACATGGAACGCGATTGGTAAGAAACGCGGCGCATGGGGCCTGTCCGAGGACGCGCCCGAGGCGACCAAGGGGTTCCTTTTGAACCATCTTATCAATGAGTTGCTGCCCGAAAAAGGGGACGGTCAACGCTGGGCCAATTCGGACCCTGTCACCGGTCAAGCCGCTTGGTTCGACCTGCGTGTCAGGATTGAAAAGGCACCGCCGGGCGGACCTTCGGAGCCTGCCCATGACGCTTTGAAATCACCTGTGGGACGCGGCCCGCAGGATGTGGCCTACGGGGAGGGCTTCTGATGACTGCACTGCCCGAAACCACTGAAAAGAAACTGGGACTGGTCATTGACCTGGACACCTGCGTTGGCTGTCACGCTTGCGTGGTGAATTGCAAAGAGTGGAACACTTCGAACTACGGAGAGCCGCTGTCTGATATGGATGCTTACGGGGCGGAGCCCGAGGGTACATTTCTGAATCGTGTGCATTCCTATGAGGTGACCCCCGCGTCCGGATGTGCCCAGACCGTGCATTTCCCGAAATCCTGCCTGCATTGCGAAGACGCACCCTGCGTCACCGTCTGCCCGACAGGCGCGAGCTACAAGCGGGTCGAGGATGGCATTGTGCTGGTCAACGAAAACGACTGCATGGGATGCGGCCTGTGCGCGTGGGCCTGTCCTTATGGCGCGCGCGAGTTAGACTCACTGGCTGGCATCATGAAAAAGTGCACGCTCTGCGTCGATCGTATCTACAACGAGAACCTGCCCGAAGAAGACCGCGAGCCTGCCTGTGTGCGGACCTGTCCTGCCGGGGCGCGCCATTTTGGTGACCTTGGTGACCCGGACAGCGATGTGTCGCAACTGGTGGCAGAGCGGGGTGGTATGGACCTGATGCCCGAGATGGGCACCAAACCGGTGAACAAATATCTGCCACCGCGTGAGAAAGACACGTTGTTGGCCGACATGGCGCTGGCGCCGACATCCGAAGAGCCCAAGGGCTTTTTGAAATGGCTTGATAAAGCACTGGAGGCGCTCTGATGCATCCCGCACCTTCTGTTATCGTATTCACCACACTCAGCGGATTGGGCTTTGGCCTGTTGGCATTCCTTGGCCTGGGGATGCCGGATGTGACTGGGGGCGTGGCATTCTTGTTCTTTGCGCTCGGCTATGCGCTGGCGGTGGGCGGCCTTTTGGCGGCGACATTCCACCTAGGCAACAAAAAGAACGCGACCAAGGCGTTCAGCCAGTGGCGCACAAGCTGGCTTAGTCGCGAAGGCGTCGCCTCTGTCGCGGCACTTTTGGTCATGGCGCCCTTTGCAATTGGTCGGATTTTCCTGGGGGTCGATCTGACCGCGCTGGGTTGGATCGGGGCACTGCTGAGCCTTGGCACCGTTTTCACCACCTCGATGATCTATGCTCAACTGACCACCGTGCCCCGCTGGAACATGCGCTGGACACCAGTCTTGTTTCTGACCCACGCACTGGCCGGGGGTGCTTTGCTTGCCGGTCAAATCACCGCTGCCGCGATCCTGTTGGCTGTATTGGGCCTGATTTTGATCCTGTCATGGCGTCAGGGCGATGCGCAGTTTGACGAAAGTGGCGCTTCGCTGGAAACAGCCACGGGGCTGGGGTCAATCGGAACCGTACGCCAGTTGGAGCCTCCGCATTCCGGTCAGAACTATCTCTTGAAAGAGATGGCCTATCAGGTGGGGCGCAAACACAGCGCCAAGCTGCGTGCGATTGCGTTGGGCTTGGGTGTGGTCCTGCCGGTTCTGTGTCTCACGGTTCTGCCATTCTCGCATATGATCGCATTGGTCGCCGTGCTTTCGCATATCGCCGGAGTGGCAGCAGGCCGCTGGCTTTTCTTTGCCGAGGCCAAGCATGTGGTCTCACTGTACTACGGACGCTGACCCTTAGGGTAATTGTGCCCTGAGTGACAACAGAAACTGATCTCCGGGATTGGCAGCCAGGGCCTCTGACAAGGCGGCCTTGGCAGCATCGGTTTCGCCGAGCGCTGCATTCAGCCGTATGATCATTGACCAAGCCTGAACCATCTGAGGGTCAAGACGCGCAGCCTCGCTAAATGCGGAAACCGCGTTTGGAAAGTTGCGTGTCGCAAGCGCCATACCACCCAATTGCATATGGGTTTCGGGGAAATCCATTTTTGTCTGCAGCGCTGTGCGCAAGTCTCCCATAGCCGCAGAAAAAGCTGGGCGATCCGCTTCGGGCAGCAGGTTCGGAGGCAGGCCAAGCATTTCGCGTACGGCAGAAATCCTTACCGCGCGCATGTCATCAGACAGAAGTGGCGCAAGTCTTTCAACGGCGGTTGCTGGCTCTGCCGCTCTTTGCAACGGAGCGGCCGTGGATCGGATAAGCGGCTCGGGATCAGTAAGAAGATGGGCCAACTCATCTGCCAAACGTGGCGAGGCATAGCCTTGCAACATCTCCAGCGCCGTTGCGCGCACGATTGCGGGCAGTTCGTTGTAAGCTGCCAAATCACGCAGGGCGGTCCCAACCTCTGGCGCGCCACTCTGGGCTTGGGCAAAAACGTCAGAGAAGTGCGTGCCGCGGTACTCCGACTGGGGATACCAGCGGTCTACCTGACGCGAGGCCCACTGTGGACTGCGATCGTTGTGACAATCGTTGCACGCGTTCGGGCTGCCGGTTCGGACTGTCAGGTCCGGGCGCGGAACGCGGAACGAATGGTCGCGACGCCCATCGATGCCCATGTAGACACGTTCGATCATGTGGCAGCTTTTGCACTCGGCGCCTTCTGTGCCCGCTTCGTGGAAATGGTGACTGGGGTCGTCATAAAGGGCCTTTTGCAGGGTCGGAAACTCTCCATTCCCGGATTCTGAGTGGCATTGTGTGCAAACGGCGTTGCCGGTCTGCTCAAGGTCTGCGGCGTGAACATCATGGCAGTTTTTACAGGTTACGCCCTCGGCATACATTTTGGACTGCAGGAAGGATCCATAGACATAGACCTCGTCCAGAATCTGACCGTCAGGGTGATAAAGGCCCGGGCGCAGCGTGGAGAGCCGGTAGGCGTCATGAAACGCCGTTCCCGGTTCCGGAGAGCCGCTCAGAAATGGTTCACGGCGTGAATGGCAGCTGGCACATTGCTGGATCAGCAATTCCTGTCCGCCATTGGCATAGTCCACGGTCAACCCGGTGTTGCCAGTGCCATCGCTGACCGCATTCGAGGCCTCTTGTGCCCAATCCACATGTGACGAACCGGGGCCGTGGCAGGCCTCGCACCCGACTCCAATTTCGGCTTGGGTGCTGGAATAGGTTCGCGTCACAGCATCATAATTACGTGTGTAATCGGTCGCGTGACATTCGGCGCAGCGGGCGTTCCACGTTTTGTATGGCCCGGTCCAGTGCAGCGCGTCCCCGGACTGCAGACCTTGATCCGGGTAGATGTGATACCATTCCTCTTTGACAGCATCCCAAGGCACGTCAAAGCTTTGCAATCGACCCGGCGCTGTTTCCAGCGCGTATTGCTGCAGCGGTGCAATTCCAATCACATCTTTCACCGGATACTTTGTGCTGGCGCCATCAGGCCCGTCACTTTCGATGAAATAGGCACCATCTTCTGTCGTAAAACGAGATGTCACGCCGTTTAGTGTGAACTCGGACCCCGAAAAGTCGCCCAAAACCATGCCTTCGTCGGGGCGAGTCCATGCAAGATCGTGATGCGAGCCACGCCAAGCCTCGGCTTCTTCCTCGTGGCAATCGATGCAGGTTTCACTGCCAACATACGTTGGACTGGCCAGCAAGACGGTTGGTATGAACAAAACTGCCAAGACAACAAGTACGCGTGCGTGAAACATAAAGGCCCATCCGCAGTAAGAATTCAGGCTTCTATGTAGCGCGTTATTCCCGTCTGTCTCCAGCGAAATTCCTGTCTGGGTTGTTCAACTTTTTTTCTGGGCACTAATTCGCTCGTTTCTTTTGCGTTTTTCTGGGGCTGAGCTACATTGCGCTATAGGTTTATTAATAGGGAGTTTTTTGATGAGGCCAATCTCACGACTAACAAAGGTATTCACGGTTGCCGTCTCAATGACGTTGATCGCGGTGCCGGTATTTGCAGATACGGACAAGCCAAACATTCTTGTGGTTTGGGGCGATGACGTCGGCCAGTCCAACATTTCCGCTTACACGATGGGAATGATGGGCTATCGCACGCCAAACATCGACCGGATCGCCGATGAGGGCATGATTTTTACCGATTATTATGGTGAGCAGTCCTGTACCGCTGGTCGCTCTTCCTACATCATGGGGCAATCGGTGTTCCGCACAGGACTTTCCAAAGTTGGCTTGCCTGGTGCGAAAGAAGGCATGCAGGTCGAGGATCCCACCATTGCCGGGATGCTTAAGGCCGAAGGTTACATGACCGGCCAGTTCGGCAAGAATCACCTTGGTGATCGTGACGAACATCTCCCGACCAACCACGGTTTTGACGAGTTCTTCGGCAATCTGTACCACCTCAACGCAGAGGAAGAGCCGGAAAACGAAGACTATCCCGGTGATCTGCTGATGGCCGACGGCCGCACCTTCCGTGAAACCTTTGGTCCGCGCGGTGTGATCAAGTCATCGGCCGATGGCAGTATCGAAGACACTGGTCCTCTGACCAAAAAGCGCATGGAAACGGTGGACGACGAAACCGTGGCAGCCGCGGTTGATTTCATCAAGCGCGCCCATGAGCAGGGCAAACCCTTCTACGTCTGGTGGAGTGGGACACGCATGCACTTCCGTACGCATGTGCGGGACGATATGCGCGCAAAAGCCAACGAGATCGTGGGTCGCAATGTGGATGAATACACCGCGGGCATGATTGAGCATGACCTGCATATCGGTATCTTCCTTGATCTGTTGGACGAGTTGGGCATCGCGGACAACACCATCGTGCACTATTCGACCGACAATGGTCCGCACTACAACACCTGGCCTGATGCCGCGGCGACCCCGTTCTTTGGCGAGAAAAACACCAACTACGAAGGTGGATGGCGTGTGCCCTCGATGGTGCGCTGGCCCGGCCAGATTGCCGAAGGGTCGATCTCGAACGAGATCATGCACCATATGGACTGGTTGCCAACCTTGCTGGCCGCTGCCGGCAACGACACCATCAAAGACGATCTGATGAAAGGTGGCGTTCAGGCCATTGGACGCGAGTACAAAGTGCATCTGGATGGCTACAATTTCCTGCCGCACCTGACGGGTGCCGAAGCCAAGGGTCCACGTGACGAGATCTTCTACTTCTCGGATGATGGCGATCTCACCGCTCTGCGCTGGCGTGAGTGGAAGTTGATCTTCATGGAGCAGAAGGAATACAAGACCTTCCGCGCTTGGATGGAGCCCTTTACTCCGCTGCGCGTGCCGTTGATCTTCAACCTACGTCGTGATCCGTACGAGCGGGCTTACCAGACCTCCAACACCTACTATGACTGGCTGTTGGATCGCGCCTATCTCTTGGTGCCTGCGCAGGCTTATGTCGGTCAGTTCCTGGCCACTTTCCAAGAGTATCCGCCGCGTCAGAAAGCGGCGAGCTTCAGCCTGGAACAGGTCATGGATAAGCTTACGGCACCGACCCACAACTAAGGGTTCGCACAGTTGAACAGAAAATGGGCTGCCTGAGAGGCGGCCCATTTTCAGTTTTGGGGGCGCAGTGCGCGCGTCGTTTTGGTCTTTGACAATAATGATTTGGCCGGGCTTGATGGAGCCAAAAAAATGAAGGGACCCATAGATGACAGATCGCTTTGCGACCCGCGCCGGAGAGGTGGAACTGGGATTTGATCCTGCGGATCACACTGACGCTGGCGTGCATTTCATTGGCGAGATTCACACGCCTTGGTCCGTTGGGGATTGCCCCAGAAATGTGCGCGCGGCACGCGAGAGCGGAAAGGGCGCAGAGATCGTCCTAAAGCCAGATTTTGTCCCCGGACTTGAGGGGTTAGAGGTCGGGCAGGCGGTGATTTTAATCTACTGGATGTACGCCGCCCGACGCGACCTGATCCGGCAATCGCCAAAACACGTCGAGGAAACGCGCGGGACATTTGCCCTTCGCTCCCCCGTACGGCCCAATCCCTTGGCGATGTCTGCGGTGCGGATCACCGGCATTGATCTGGAGACGGGCAGGGTTGAGATTGATGCGATCGACTGTTTTGACGGTACGCCGCTCGTAGATATCAAGCCGTGGGTTGAAACGATCGACGTGCCACCAGTGTCCTGTTAACCGCGTGGAGCTGGCGAGATCAAAAGATCAACCGGCTGCCAACCTACCCATATTTCAAACAAGACAGACCAAACCACGTGCCAAGAACCGCAATTGGGGTGCCATGGTGCTTGCAGTGGTGCCTTAAGCGCATCACTATGAACGCAAAGCCGATTGGATCCTGATATGCTGAAATTCTATGCAGCCATCTGGCGTGTCAGCGCGGGCCGCCAAGTTGTCTTGATAATACTGTCGTTGATTGTTGCCGCTTTGGCAGCCGCACCGCTAAACTTTCAAAGAGAAATTGTGAACGGCCTCACCGAGGCCACGGCAACGGCAGAAGACTTGATTTGGCTCTGCATCGGTATGATGGCGGTGATCCTTCTGTCCCTATCCCTGAAATGGTTGATGGGGTTTCGCGCCAATATCCTTGGCGAGGATATCATCCGGTTTCTGCGGCGGTATATTTTCGGGGCGTATCTCAGAGCCGGGGCCAAGTCCGAGGATACCGGGCAATCAGCGGCAATGATCGCTGCCGAAGCTGAAGAGTTAGGTAAGTTCGTTGGCAGCGCCTTTTCCGAGCCAGTCGTACAATTGGGAACCTTGATAAGTGTGATTGGCTTCATTGCGTCCACGCAACCAAAGCTGGGCCTGATCGCTCTGTTGATCATTCTTCCTCAGGTGGTGATCGTTCTTTACACCCAATCGCGCGTGAATGCGTTGGTTTCGGCCCGTGTCAAGATTTTACGCAGGGCTACAGGGCATGTGACGGGCAGCGATGCGCGCGCCCTTGAAGAGCAGGTCCTGCAGGAGTTTGATGAGATCTATGACACCCGTCGCCGGGTGTTTCACTGGAAACTCTCCACCAAATTCCTGCTGAGTGCGATCAACGGGGCCGGAACGGTCGCGGTGCTCATGCTGGGCAGTGCGATGGTATTGCGCGATGTTACGGACGTCGGAACCGTTGTGGCAGCCGTCATGGGGCTAAGCCGCCTGCAGGCGCCCACGGCGTTCCTCATCGCGTTCTACAGGCAGGTGAGCGCGACGCGTGTAAAATACGAACTGTTGCGCGATGCCTTTCCCGAAGGTGATCGCCAAGCGGTCTTGGAAAAGCTGAGAAATCGCTCTGGCTAGGGCTCTCTTGTACTCAGAGATCAGCCGCAGACTGTTGGCTTCACAAAATCAAGGCGAACTTGCCTCTTTTACGTCGCGCCTGCGCATGATTGTATGACATCGACGCGATCTTTGACCGGATGTGATGCGTCACCAGCCGACACGCAATACAAGGACCCCACTGCATGAAACTGATGCGATACGGTGATCGCTATGGCACCAAAACCCCCTGTATCCTTGACGCGGAAGGTGTCGCCCGAGATGCATCTGCCATCGCGGCAGACTATGCGCCGGACATTCTGACAGAAGAAGTGATTGCCGCGCTCACGTCGATAGACCCGACCAGTTTGCCAGTTGCCGACATTGCAGGGAAGCGGGTAGCCCCTCCGATCGCGCAGCCGCGTAACATCTATTGCATTGGCTTGAACTATTCCGATCATGCCGCCGAGGCGGGACTGCCGGTGCCGGATCAGCCGATCCTGTTCAACAAGTCCTCGGGCGCTTTCTGCGGGCCGAATGATGATATCCTTTACAGCCCCAAGATGGCCAAGCTGGATTGGGAAGTCGAGCTGGGTCTTGTCATTGGCAAGCGTGCGCTGAACATCTCCAAAGATGAAGCGCTGGATCATGTGCTTGGTTACACCCTGGTCAATGATGTCTCGGAACGCGCTTGGCAGATGGAACGAGGTGGACAGTGGTCCAAAGGCAAGTCTTTTCCGAATTTTTGCCCGACAGGCCCGTACCTGGTCAGCGGAGATGAAATCGGCGATGCACTTGGGCTGGACATGTGGCTGGACGTGAACGGGAACCGCATGCAGACCGGCAATACCGACACGATGATTTTTGATTGCGCGGCAATTGTCAGCTACCTGAGCGAGTTCATTCAGCTTGAGCCCGGAGACCTGATCTGTACCGGAACGCCTCCGGGTGTTGGTGCCGGCAAAGACCCGCAGGTCTTTTTGAACGTTGGGGATGAGGTGCATCTGGGCATTGAAGGCCTGGGCTCTCAAACACAGAAAGTCGTCGCACTATGACCAAGGATTCCGGTATGAAACTCCGCTCGCAACACTGGTTCGATAACCCTGATAATCCGGGCATGACGGCGCTTTATATTGAACGCTATCTGAACTTTGGCATCACGCGCGAAGAGCTGCAGTCTGGTAAGCCGATTATCGGGATTGCCCAAACAGGGTCTGACCTTAGCCCCTGCAACCGTCACCATATCGAATTGGCAAAACGCGTGCGTGACGGGATCACTGCGGCGGGTGGCATTTGTTTTGAGTTCCCGGTGCATCCCATTCAGGAAACCGGCAAACGCCCGACAGCAGCACTGGATCGCAACCTGGCCTATCTTGGTTTGGTCGAAAGCCTCTATGGATACCCCATCGACGGCGTGGTTCTGACGATTGGATGTGACAAAACCACACCCGCGCTCTTGATGGCTGCGGCGACGGTCAACATTCCAGCGATTGCCTTGTCAGTCGGCCCAATGTTGAACGGTTGGCACAAGGGCAAGCGCGCCGGGTCAGGTACGGCGATCTGGCAGGCCCGAAAAGAGCTTGCCGCGGGCGACATTGACTATGACCAATTCATGGATGTCGCCACCGCGTCGGCGCCTTCGGTTGGCTATTGCAACACCATGGGCACCGCGAGCACGATGAATGCGCTGGCAGAAGCCTTGGGCATGCAATTGCCCGGCAGTGCGTCGATCCCGGCGCCCTATCGCGAACGCGGTCAAATCTCCTATGAGACGGGGCGCCGTATCGTTGAAATGGTGCATGAGGATTTGAAACCCTCTGATGTCATGACGCGCGAGGCCTTTGAGAACGCCATTGTCGCCAATTCCGCCATCGGGGGCAGCACCAATGCGCCGATCCACCTGAACGCGGTTGCGTCACACTTTGGGATCGAATTGACCAACGATGATTGGCAAAAGGTCGGGCATCAAATTCCGCTCTTGGCGAATGTGCAGCCTGCTGGTGACTACTTGTCTGAAGATTTCCATCAGGCAGGGGGGGTGCCGGGCGTTATGGCCGAGTTGATTGCCAACAATGCCCTGCCGCATCCGCACGCCGTCACCGTAACCGGGACGTCCATGGGCGAGGTTTATGCCGGGGCCTCGGTCAGCAATGCAGATGTGATCAAACCCTATGCCGCGCCAATGAAAGAGGCCGCAGGGTTCCTTCACCTGCGTGGCAATCTATTTGACAGCGCAATTATGAAAACCTCGGTGATTTCAGAGGCGTTTCGCGCCCGATATCTCTCAAACCCGGAAGACCCTGAGGCCTTTGAAGGGCGCGTGATCGTCTTTGACGGTCCCGAAGACTATCACGACCGCATCGAAGACGACGCGCTGAACATCGACGAAAGCTGCATTCTGGTGATCCGTGGCGCGGGCCCGATTGGCTATCCGGGCGGCGCCGAAGTGGTCAATATGCAGCCTCCGGCCAGCCTATTGAAAAAGGGTATAACCGAGCTTCCCTGCATCGGTGATGGCCGCCAATCTGGCACCTCGGGCAGCCCTTCGATCCTGAACGCAAGCCCCGAAGCGGCGGCCATGGGAGGACTTGCGTTGTTAAAGACAGGTGACAGGGTGCGCATAGATCTGAACAAGGGGCAGGCGGATATCCTGATTGGCGACACTGAATTGGCAGAGCGGCGTCAGGCTCTAATTGAGGCGGGCGGCTATGCCTATCCCGATCATCAAACACCGTGGCAGGAAATTCAGCGCGGTATCGTGGATCAATTTGACAAGGGTATGGTTCTGAAGCCCGCGGTCAAATATCAGAGGATCGCTCAAACCAAGGACTTGCCCCGTGACAACCACTAACGCAGAGCGTCTGGCGGGCAAGGTCGCCGTTGTGACCGCTGCGGGTCAGGGGATCGGTCGCGCGGTTGCGGAGCGTCTGAAAGCCGAGGGGGCGCAGGTCTTTGCGACGGACCTGCAAGCGGATTTGCTGTCAGACGCTGAAGGCATGCAGACAGGTCAGTTGGATGCCACCGACCATGCGGCCGTGCAGGCGTATTTCGCGGGCTTTGAGCGCGTCGACGTACTGGTGCATGCAGTAGGTTATGTTCATCAGGGTACAATTGAAGACTGCAGCCCCGAAGACTGGCGCCGGTCTATGAGCATCACGCTCGACAGCGCCTATAATGTGCTTGCTGCGGCCGTGCCGAAAATGCGCGGAGCTGGCGGCAGTATCGTGACGATTGCGTCGGTGGCCGGATCGATCAAGGGCCTGCCAAAACGCGTGGCCTATGGTGCTGCCAAGGCAGGGGTCATTGGTCTGACCAAAGCTGTGGCTGCGGACTATGTAGCCGAAGGCTTGCGATGCAATGCGGTGTGTCCCGGCACCGTCGACACGCCTTCAATGCGCGAGCGCGTCACCGAGTTAACAGAACAATTCGGCAGCTATGAGAAGGCGTGGGAGTTCTTTATCAGCCGGCAGCCAACAGGTCGATTGGGAACAGCGGACGACGTGGCTGCGGCCGTAGCCTTTCTTGCCTCAGACGAATCCTTGCTATTTACCGGGCAGACCTTGCAGCCGGATGGCGGCATTACGATTTGAGGCCTGGTGCGAGATGGTCGCTCAGCCGTGGCTGTCGATTGATTGCGCAAAATCTATAAAGGTCTTTAAAGCTTCGGGGTCCGGCGCCACGCCGGTGAACCCCAAGAGATACCCCTCAAGCCGACCCATCCGGGTTTTCATCGACTCGCGCACTTCCAATGCGTGATAGCCCAACTGCATGAAATAGATGATGCGTGCGCGGGTGTCCGACTCGTAGTCTGAATAGCCGTGGCGCTGGAACATGCGCACCACAGCTGCAATCCGCGCTGTGTCTGCCGCGTCAATGCGAAGGCGGACAGAGGTTTCACGTCTGGACCATTCGCGCACCGCGAAATCCAGCCCCTGATCAAACTGACTTGGATCAACGAAACAGCGAAAGAAATTGCAGGCAGCTTCAGTGATGTTAAGTGCAGGCAGTTCAGTATTGGTGATGATCAACTGGGTATTGCGTTGCTCCCAATCATCCAGCAGCGCCTCGAGCAAATGTTTGCGGCTCTTGAAATACCAGTAAAAGCTGGACCGAGAGACGCCCAGTCGCTCACCCAAGGTCAACACTTTAACCTCGCCGACGCCATCATTGACCAAGGCATCTCGGGCCACGTTCAGCCAGTCTTCGCGCGTGACTTTGACATGGCCGTGCAATGGGGCCTTGTCCGGATCGTCGCGGTGCAGAACAGGATTTGCGCGTTTGTTCATGTCAGCTTTCGGGTGGCGCGCCGCCCTCGGCGCTCCGTTTGGCGATAAAATCTTGCAGAGATGCTAGTTTTTCTCCGTCTATCCCAAGGTCGGGCGTGCTGGCAACGATGTCTTTCCAGACCTCTGTTGCGCGGGTAGACGCATCCTTGGCGCCGCGTTCTGTCCATGTGCCGAAATTGGCATAGTCATGCACGACCGGTTCATAAAACTCGGTGTTGTAACGTGCCATAGTTTGCGGCGCCGAAAAGAAATGGCCGCTCGGGTCGACGGCGCTGAGTGCACTGTCAAAACCGATCTCATCCTCGCCGGCCTTCGCGCCCGCGCAGAGTTCCGCCACCATGTTCAGCACTTCGGCATCCGTCACCAGTTTTTCGTAAGACACGGTAAGGCCACCTTCGAGCCATCCGGCAGAATGGATGATCACGGTGGCACCCGCCATCAGGCACCCCCAAAGACCGAATTGGTTCTCGTTGGCGGCCTGCACATCGTTGCTGGTTGAGGCCGACCCTGCCGCCGAACGCCATGGCAGGCCGATATGTCGTGCCAGCTGTCCCGCCGCGAGCGAGGCCTGAAAATGCGCGGGTGTTCCAAAGGCGGGTGAGCCGGTTTTCATGTCCACGTTTGATGTAAACGTTCCATAACACACCGGTGCACCGGGATTGGTGAGCTGCGTCAAGGTGATCGCCGCGAGCGCCTCGGCATGGCTGAGCGTGATCGAGCCGGCCACGGTGATTGGCGCCATTGCCCCCATGAGCGTGAAGGGGGTTACAATCGACATTTGCCCATGTCGGGCGAAATCAATCAGGCCTTGGGCCATCGGAATGTCCAACGTGCGCGGGCTGTTGGTGTTGATGATCGTGTAGCAGTGCGGCCCTGCCTGAAACGCCTCATCCGACAGCCCACGGAAATCCCGGACCATCTCGAAGCAATCCATCACCTGCGGCGTGCCACGGGAAAAGACAAAAGGGAACTTGTCGCTGTGTGTCACCTGTGCCTCGGTCGTGAAGTAATGGCGCAAGTGCGGCGCGACGTCCTGGGGCTCGACTTGCGGCGAGATCATCTGGAAGACGTCAAAGTGATGGGTCAGTTTCAGGTATTCGATGTAGTCGCGCGCGGAACCGGGGCGGCGGCCCCGCTCCAGATCCGTCGCGTTGGGTGCGCCAGCCCCCGCCTGAAACACGAGACTGCCCAGTTCCAGAACAAAATCCCGTTGGGAGTTGCCCGCATGACAATGGATCGACTTGGGTGCCGAAGTGATGGCAGCCTCGACCATGTCGCGGCCAATCCAGACCATTTCGCTGTCTTCATCGACACGCGCGCCGCCTTTGGCGAATAGCGTACGCGCCTCGGGCAACAGCACCTTCATTCCCAACTCTTCCAACGTGCGCAGCGCTGTCTCATGCATCTGGGCAATCCGGTCCGCCGGAAACACATCCATTGGTGGAAACAGATTGCGCAACTGACGGTAGTTCACGTCGCGTTTGGGTGCCTCAGAGGGGCCGCGCCCACGTCGTCGCCTACCGCTGCGTGCGGGTTCATCCATGCTCATGAACTACCCTCTCATTGCCTTGCCCTGTGGATCATAGGGAGACGCTGCAATGACTTTGGCTGGGCGTTCCTCTCCAACGATATGCACGCTCAACTCAGTGCCTTCTTGCGCGACAGCGCGGTCAATCATGGCCATTGCCAGTGATTTACCCGTTGTATGGCCATAGCCGCCTGAGGTCACAAATCCGACGCGCTGATCGCCATTCCAAACTGGTTCATACCCGCTGGCATCGGCGTCAGAGGCATCGATCTCCATAGTAACGACCAGCTGATCTGGCCCGTTTCCATCACGTTCCTGTATCGCCGCGCTACGGCCGACAAAGTCGCCCTTCTGCCAATCAATCCAGCGATCCATGCCGGTTTGCCCGGCTGTGTAGCCTTGGGTGAACTCGGCGCTCCAGATACCGAAACTCTTTTCAAGTCGTAGGCTGAGCAGAGCGTTAAAGCCGACCTCTTTGATGCCCAGATCAGCGCCCGCCTGAAGCAGTGTTTCGCGCAATGTGATGTGTTCTGCAGCGGAGCAATGGATTTCGTATCCAAGCTCTCCGGTGACTGACAGGCGCCCCACTTTGCCGCGGATCAGGCCGATGTCAAAGGTTCCGCATCCCATAAACGGCAGGTCGCCAATGGCGCCTTCCGTCAGTTTTTCCATCACTTTCAGGCTATTCGGCCCCGACAAGCTAAAGCCGACTGTTGCATCACCAATGTCGCGCAACGTGACGCCATCCGCCATGTGATCGTTGAACCAGCGCATGTGCCATTCACGCAGGTAGTAGCTGCCCATGATCCACCATGTGCCGTCGCCCCAGTTGAACACCGTCAGGTCGCCCTTCATGCGTCCCTCTTCGGACAGCATCAGGGCAAGTCGTGCGCGTCCGGGGGCGGGCAGTTTCGAGGCCATGATTTTGTTCAGCCATGCTTCTGCCCCTTTGCCCGAAACCTCGAAGCGCGAAAAGCCTGAGATATCCAGCAGCCCAACAGAGTTGCGCACCGCTTTGCATTCCTCGGCCACAATCTCGAGCGCGTTTGAGCGTTTCAGCGTGTGGCCCTCAATGAAATCTTCGGATGGGGCAAAATACAGGGGCACTTCCAGGCCCCAGGATGCACCCCAGCGACAACCAGCAGCGGTCATGTCCGAGTAGGCCGGTGCCATTTTCAAGGGACGCCCGGCGGGCAGTTGTTCGTTGGGATAGGTCATTACAAAGCGGCGTGAATAGAATTGGCCGGTGGTTTCCTTGATGTAGCGTTTGTTTTGCGCATAGTCGCCATAGCGGGCCACATCCATACAGAAGACATCCGCTTCGGGTTCGCCGTGGATCATCCATTCGGCCAGCGATTTGCCAACGCCGCCCCCTTGGAGGAAGCCAGCCATCACGCCGCATGCCGTCCAGTAACCGCGTTTCCCCGGAACGGGGCCGACAAGCGGGTTGCCGTCGGGCGAGAAGGTGAATGCACCGTTGACCCAGGTCTTGATGCCAACGTTTTCAAGCGCCGGATAGCGATCATAGGCGCACATCAATTCGTTTTCGATCCGGTCGGTCTGTTCCTTGAACAACTCCTGACCATAATCCCAAGGTGCCCCGTCCATGGCCCAATGCTCATGGTTCAGCTCGTAAATGCCGACCATCAGGCCTTTTTGGTCCTGACGAGTATAGGTAAACCCTTCAAGGTCCACGGTCATTGGCACCTCAAAATCCAGCGCTTCGATTTCGGGCACGCTCTCCGTGACAAAGTAGTGGTGTTTGAGTGGGCTCACCGGCAATTCAATGCCTGCCATACGTCCCAGTTGCTTAGCCCAAAGGCCACCCGCATTCACGACATGGTCGCAGGTGACGGTGCCTTGTTCGGTGACCAGCTTCCAACCGTCGGGCGTTTGATGAAGTTCCAGAACACGGTTGCGCAACACGACATCGGCGCCGCGTTTCTTCGCTGCCGTTGCATAGGCCACCACGGTTGATGTTGTGTCGAGATACCCTTCGCGATCTGCCCACATCCCGCCAAGTATGCCCTTGGTCGACATGGCCGGGTTCAGCTGCCCCGCTTCCTCGGGAGTAACAAGGCGACAATCGTCAATGCCGATGGACTGAAACGTGCGATAAGCCGATTGCAGCCATTCCCAGCGCTCAGGAGTGCCGGCAAGTGTCAGTCCGCCTGTCATATGCAGGTTGATGTCTTGCCCTGACTCTTCCTGAACGTCGGACAACAGATCAATGGTATAGGCTTGCAACGCGGCCATGTTTGGATCGGCGTTCAGTGCATGAATGCCTCCGGCCGCATGCCATGATGAGCCACAGGCGTACTCGCCGCGTTCAATCAGACAAACGTCCGTCCAGCCGAATTTCGCCAAGTGGTACAACACCGAGGCGCCGACAACGCCGCCCCCGATCACAACGGCACGATAGTGCGATTTCATGATGTTTCTCCCCGAAAGTATGGCTGATGAGAAGCAGCAAAAGCCGACTCATCACAAGCATTGGACATTTCTGTCTAATTGTATGGAAGGGCCTGGACAGTCTTGTCCAGAATTTTTTTCTCGCTGGTTTGGGCGGTCTAAACTAAAGTTGCGTGAATGGTGACGCCACCTTGAAAATTTGGCGGCCTCGAAAACAGCTGGACTTGTGGTCAATGCCCGAAGCTTTAGAAGCGCATCTGGGGCGTCAATGCCGGAAAGAGCACCGGGCGCCTGACGATTTTGTCGCGCCGACCTTGTTTCTTGCGTCTATGGCGAGCCGTATGATGACGGGGCATTGTGTGGCTGTTGATGGCGGCGTTGTGGTTTCGGGATAGGTGACAAGCATGAAAGCAGATTGGATTGCGGTGGATTGGGGCACTTCACGCCTGCGCGCTTGGGCAATGCAGGGCGAAACCGTTCTGGCCGAGGCCAGCTCGACAAATGGGATGGGACGCCTTTCACAAGACGCTTTTGAACCTGCGCTTTTGAACCTTGTCGAAGATTGGCTGGAAGGCGGCCCCATAGACGTTGTGGCTTGCGGCATGGTCGGTGCTCGACAGGGGTGGGTTGAAGCGCCTTATAGTGCGGTGCCTGTCTCGCCTTTTCCGGAACGGTTGTTCCAGGTGCAGGGCACGGACCCGCGGCTGCGGGTGTATGTTGTGCCGGGCTTGAAACAAGAACGGCCTGCCGATGCGATGCGCGGAGAGGAAACCCAAGTCGCTGGTTTCCTCGCGCGCCATGAAAACTGGGATGGCGTCGTTTGTTTGCCGGGGATCCATACCAAATGGGCGCACGTCAGTGCCAATGAAGTGGTGAGTTTTCAAACATTTATGACGGGCGAAATGTTTGATCTCTTGTCCGAAGCTTCAGTCTTGCGCCATTCGGTTGGCGAGGGGGGGGATCAGGAAGCATTCGTTGATGCGCTTGGGGATAGCATGTCGCGCCCAGAAAGCTTGGCGGCACGCCTGTTTGGGCTCAGGGCGCAGGATCTCTTACACGGACAGTCCAAGGCAACGGCACGGGCGCGTTTGTCGGGGTATTTGATTGGCGCAGAACTGGCCGCGGCCCGCCCCTATTGGCTGGGCCAGAAAGTGGCTTTAATTGGTGCGTCCGGATTGGCTGGCCACTATGCTGCGGCACTTAAGCTGCAAGGCGTTCCGGCGCAGGTATTCGAGCGTGATGAGATGACCCTTGCGGGATTGGCCGCTGCGCATGCCAGTCTGGTAGATCGAAAATAAGAAGAGATCTGTTGCTTGTTATTCTCCGGAACACTAGCCCAATGCTCAGAAGGTGGAGAGGCCGGTACGCTTGGCTTAGGCGTAAAGTGACCCGGTGCGGGTTTTCAGGAACATCTCCAAGGGGATGTCTTCCTGTTTCAGAAATCCGCGATCCGACAACAGCCCATCGCGCACCATCTCGATGACGGCAACAACCGAGGCAGACGTCGTCCACGAGATGGCCGTCCGCATCTGGCCGGCAATCTCAATTGGGCGATAGGCGCGCACAAATTCTTCGCGGTGCAAACGCCCGGCGATTTCGCCTTCCGAGGCGACGTGGATGTACACCACGTCATTGTCCGTGGGGGGCTTGGCATTGACCAAAATGTCTCCGGCCTCTTCTTTGCGGTCGCGCATCAAAAGCTCATGAAAGAAGAAGTTCATCAGATTGGCGTGACCGGGGTAACGCATTGTTTTATAGTCGATATTATCGACGGATCCGAGGTATGTGTCACACATGGTGCCCAAGCCCCCTGACGTGGTGAAGGCTTCGAGTTTCATGCCATCGATATAGAGCGTTTCCAGCCACTCCATCGGTGAGACCCATTTTTGCACGCCCCCTTCGATCACTTCGCAATCGTTTAGGTATTCATTCACGACCCCATCTGGTGACCAGTTGAACGCATAGCCCATCAGCCCCGTTGGATTCTGGGGCAGGGCACCAACGCGCATGCGGCACGATCGGCAATGGTCGAAATCGGCAATCTGCTTGGCACCTACGATTCCCACAAAGCCCGGCGCCAGACCGCATTGCGGCGCCATGACACCCTTGGCCGTCTTGCTCAGCTCAAGAATGGCTTGGGTGGTCGGGACGTCTTCGGTCAGGTCGAAATAGTGAATACCTGCTGCATGCGCGGTCTGCGCCACGGCAATGTTCAAGTGGTAAGGCAAACAGGACAACACCCCGTCATGTTTGGCAAACAATGCGGCCAAAGCGGATTGATCTGTCACGTCAGTCGACAAAACTGGAAACGGCATCTCTTCGCGGGGCGCATGTAAATCATGTCCCGTGACATCAAAACCGGACTCGTGCAGCAGGCGTGCGGCCAGAGCCCCGACCTTACCCAGGCCGAGAATAGCAATCTTTTTCATGTGTTTATCCTTAGATGTCAAACTTGATGCCTTGCGCGAGAGGCAATTCGCGCGAGTAGTTCACGGTGTTGGTTTGACGGCGCATGTAACCTTTCCAGGCGTCCGAGCCGCTTTCGCGTCCGCCGCCGGTTTCTTTCTCTCCGCCGAACGCACCGCCAATCTCTGCACCCGAAGGGCCGATGTTCACATTGGCAATGCCACAGTCCGAGCCTTCGGCTGACAAGAAGGTTTCAGTCTCGCGGACATCGGTAGAAAAGATGCAGGAACTCAGCCCCTGCGGAACGGCGTTTTGCAGTGCAATCGCCTCGTCCAGTGTGTCGTATTTGACGACATATAGGATCGGCGCAAAGGTTTCGTGATGCATGATGGCTGTTTGTGCAGGCATCTCGACAATGGCCGGGTGCACATAGGCCGCGTTGGGATGCGTCGCACCCAAGGCTTGCTGGCCACCATGCACAGTACCACCCTCGGCGGACGCGGTCTCAAGCGCACTGATCATCGCCGTCAGCGCTTGTGTGTCGATCAACGGGCCGACCAACGCGCCATCGCTCAGCGGGTCGCCAATTGGAAGGGTTTCATAGGCTTTGATCAGGCGCGGGATCAGCGCGTCATAAACGTCATTGTGCACGATCAGGCGGCGCAGTGTGGTGCAGCGTTGACCGGCGGTACCAACGGCGGAAAACACAATCGCGCGCAAGGCCATTTCCAGATCCGCAGACGGGGCCACGATCATGGCGTTGTTGCCGCCAAGTTCGAGAATGTTCCGGCCCAGACGGTCTGCCATGTCACGCGCCACGTTGCGCCCCATCGGCACGGACCCTGTGGCAGAAATGATCGCCACATCCGTGGAAGCGGTCATGGCTTGCCCAAGGTCACGTTCACCAATCAGCGTCTGAATGAGGCCCTTGGGCGCATCGTCGCCAAACTTGTGCATGACGGTTTCGCAGATTTTCTGCACAGCCAAAGCGGTCAGCGGGGTTTTCTCGGAAGGTTTCCACAGGACTGGATCACCGCAGACAAGCGCCAGCGCTGCGTTCCAGCACCACGGGGCGACAGGAAAGTTGAACGCGGTGATGACACCGCAGGTGCCCATTGGATGCCAGGTTTCACGCATCGAATGACCGGGGCGTTCCGAGGCAATGGTCAAGCCATAAAGCTGGCGGGAAAGACCAACGGCAAAGTCGCAGATGTCGATCATCTCTTGTACTTCGCCCAGACCTTCTTGATAGATTTTACCGCATTCCAGCGTCACGAGCCGTCCGAGATTTTCCTTTTCGGCGCGCAATTCTTCACCCAACAGGCGGACCAGTTCACCGCGGCGGGGTGCCGGGACTTTGCGCCAAGAATGGAACGCGTCTTTGGCGCTGGCGATCATCGTTTGCGCGTCGGCGACGCTGTGCATCTTGAGGGCCGCAATCTCGCTGCCGTCCACAGGCGTCGTGACCACCAGCTCACCGCCTTGGGTGTCGGCATCGGTCAGGCCGCAATTGGATAGGATTTTGCGAAAGTCGTGTGCGGAGGGGGCTGCGGTCATGGGGGCGTTCCTTGGGTGTCCGAATTTGATGAGCCAAGTGTTCTCTGCAGAAGCGTCAATCAAAATGCTAATTTTTCTATCAATTCGGGAAATTTATGTCATTTAGGGAAAGTGCGATGTAGGGAGGGACGCATGGACGATCTGGATCATCGACTATTGCAATTGTTGACCAAAGACGCGCGAACGTCGGTCACGGATCTATCTGTTGATTTGGGTGTGTCGCGTGGCACGGTTCAAAACCGCATCGACAAACTTTTGCACACACGCGTGATTCAGCGGTTCACCGTCGAGTTGGGATCGTCAGAAGACGATCATCAGGTCAGTGCGTTGACCATGATCCGACTTAAGGCCGACGATGGTAAAGTCACCATCGCGGCGCTCAAGCGTATTGAGGAAATATTTGAAATACATACGCTTAGCGGGAATTTTGATATGGTGGTCGAAGTTCGCAGCGCCTCGTTGAAGAGGCTGGAAAAGACACTGGATCGAATCCGCTCATTACCAGATGTTGCCGAAACTCAGAGCCACATCAAACTGTCTACG
Organism: uncultured Shimia sp.; assembly: GCF_947498095.1. Lineage (GTDB taxonomy): Bacteria > Pseudomonadota > Alphaproteobacteria > Rhodobacterales > Rhodobacteraceae > Shimia. The sequence goes on from NZ_CANMJE010000003.1 coordinate 280,363, forward strand.
ATCAGCAGCCGTAAAACCGAGCTTCGTCGCAAGTGACTGTCGGTCTCACCGCGCAAAGACTGCACGGTGAGCCAATGTCCTAACGATACTGGGCGTATCTAGTGCCCTTCACCCGGTGCCGGATACTGCATGCGGTGCAACACGTCGTCCCATGATACGTGATTGCGCACAAACTCATTAGCCTCATCGCGTGGAGGCGCATAGTCCCACGAGGTCATCTTACCTTTGACCATCGCCGCGTGTACGGCACGTCGTTGCTTCTGCGTCGCCAGCACGTCCGCTCTTACTTGTTCTGCATCCCAGTAATTCTCGGCTTCCTGTGCGAACTCGGATGCCAGCGCTGCATGTTCGGGATCTGTTGCCAGATTGACCTGTTCCAACGGATCGTCATGAACATTGAAAAGTTGCGGTGGGTCGACCTCGCAGTGGATGTATTTATGGGCGCCTCTTCGGATCATCAGAATGGGATGAGACGCCATTTCGGCACAGTATTCGGCATAGGTGGTGCGATCTCCGGCGGCCTCACCTTTGGCCATCGCCCAAAGACTTTCGCCGCCAACCGGCATGCCCATCTCTGGCGCGTCCTGTCCCGTCGAGGCGGCTATGTCGACGAATGTCGGCAACAAATCAACCAATGAGACCGGTGCATCCTGCGTGCCCGTGGCAACGCCGGGGCCACACATAATCAATGGCACGCGCGCCGAGTGTTCAAAGAAGTTCATTTTGTACCAAAGACCGCGCTCGCCCAGCATGTCGCCGTGGTCGGCTGTGACAATGACGATGGTATTGTCGAACAGGTCGGCCTCTTTCAAGGTTTGCACAATGCGCCCGACGTTGCTGTCAAAGTAACTTGTGTTGGCGTAATAGCCATGCCGCGCATTGCGGATGTCCTCATCGGACAAATCAGCCTTATCCGCCTCGATCCCAGCGCGCAGGCGTTGCGTATGTGGGTCATCCCCCGGTCCGGTGCTGGGCATGTCGATGTCATCCGGGTCATAGAGGTTCCAGAATTCCGGTCGTGCGACATAGGGGTCATGGGGATGGATCAGGCTGACCAGCATCGCAAAGGGGGCAGTTTTCTGCATGGCGTATTCAAAGATGCGACGTCGGGCCAGAAACGTGACCTCTTCGTCGTATTCATACTGAAACGTCGTCATGGCCTGACCGGCTTGGCGCACCGCGTCCATGTTGTGATACCAGTGGTCGATCCGCTCGTCGGGTTGTTCCCAGTCCGGGGTCCAGGCGTGATCTGAGGGGTAGATGTCTGTGGTCAGACGCTCTTCGAAACCATGCATTTGATCGGGGCCGACGAAATGCATCTTGCCGGACAGGCACGTGCGGTATCCCATCTGGCGCAGGTAGTGCGCGAAAGTGGGGATCGAGGCCTTGAATTCGGCGCCGTTGTCGTAGCCGGCGATCTGGCTCACCTGTTGACCTGACATAAAAGAAAATCGCGACGGGGCGCAGAGGGGTGAGTTGCAATAAGCCGCGTCAAAGCGCATGCCCGACTGGGCCAAGGCGTCCATGTTCGGGGTTTGCACAAGCGGGTGGCCATAGGTGCCGGTAAATTGCGGCGCCAGTTGATCGGCCATGATGATGACGATGTTGGGTTGTGTCATAAGACAGACTCCTGAGTTTGTTGGGAAAATCTACTCAGAAGCCTCCCGGAGGGGGCTGGTATTGCATGCGTTTTTTGTGCGTGCACATCATTTCATCAAAGCCTGACATCCAGTTTTGATCCGCGCTGGATCACGTCAAAAACTCTGTCTTGCTTGCCTCAATCCGTCAAGAAAAGACTGCAAACGCGTCCAGGTCCGGGATTTACACAGTTCTAGAAAACTCTGACGGCAGCGCCGTTTTGTACTGTTTTGTGTATGGTTCTTTGGCGTCGACGCACAATATTACGCGCCAACGCCAGAGAGCCTTATTCAGCGGCGCGGGCAGAGCCTTGGGGGATCACTTCATATCCCGGTTCTTCTGGCTCATCATCCAGCATTTCGGGTGGAAAACCGGGCGCGCGAATGTCGAGACCGGTGGCGTCCTCCAGACGTTTGATGATGTTGGGCGACAACTCGCGGTCGCCATAGCGTGCAATGCCATCGTCAAAGATGTCGACGATCAGCGGTGAAACCTCGAGCGGTACATTGTTGCGGTCTGCGACTTCCTGAAACAGGCCGACGTCCTTTTTGACGAGATCCATGGTGAAAGAAATGTCGCGCGAGCCGTTCAGGATGACCTGACTTTCGGTGACATGGCTGAACGAGTTGCCCGAAGAGATTTTGATCGCCTCGTAGGTGGTGTTGAGGTCCATGCCGGCGGCCTTGGCGGTGACCAGCGCCTCGGCATTGGCAACCAGATGCACGGTAGCAAGGTAATTGGTCACCACTTTCAGGATCGAGGCCGATCCCAACTCGCCGGTGTGGAGGATGCGCCGCCCCATTGTGGTGAGGAAGGGTAGAATGCGCTCGAACGTGGCGCGGTCACAACCTGCGAAGATCGCAATGTTGCCGGTGTCGGCCCGGTGGCATCCGCCAGAGACTGGACAGTCAACGGCAGCACCGCCGCGTTCCATGACCATAGCTCCCAGGCGTTTCACTTCGGCCTCATCCGTGGTGGACATCTCCATCCAGATTTTGCCGGTGGTCACTTCGGGCAGCATCTCTTGCATGACCGCGTCCGAAGCGGCAGGCGAGGGCAGGCAGGTGATAACCGCATCGCAGTCGCGCATCAGCTGGGCGGGGCCGTCCGCTTTCTTGGCGCCCTTGGCGACAAAAGCCTCGACCAGATCATCGTTCAGGTCGTGCACGGTGAGGTCAATGCCGTTGCGCAAAAGCGATCCGGACAGTTTGTGGCCGACATTGCCGAGGCCGATGAAACCAACTTTCATGTGATGTTCTCCTGATGGTGGCCTGCAAGGCCTCATGGATTGTTCTTCATAAGAAATAGAGAGGTGACACAATGAAAGTAAAACGAGTAATAATTGCGATAAGCACAAAGAAAATTTGGTGATACATGAGCAAGCTGCCCAATTTGATCTGGCTCCGGTCGTTTGAAAGCGCGGCCCGGCATTTGAGTTTCACCCAAGCGGCAGAAGAACTGGGCATCACGCAGACTGCGCTGAGCCTGCATGTGCGCTCTCTTGAGGCCTCGTTAGGGTGCAAACTGTTCACCCGCCAAGCCCGCAATCTGACATTGACCGAAGTTGGGCAGGCCTATGCGTTTTCGTTGCGCCGGTCGCTCGGTGACATTGCCCTCAGCACGACCAGCCTGTTTGGCGCGAAAGGCGCGCAGGTGTTGACGGTCAGGGTGCCGATTTCCACGGCCGCCTTGTGGCTGGCACCGCGCTTGCCGCAGTTTGCCGAGCGTCATCCGGGCATTTCCGTGCGGATTGTGTCCAACATCTGGGCGGAATCCATCGACCAACAGGAGGTAGATGTTGAAATTCGGTTGGGACGGGGCGGTTGGACGGGCGTGGCCTATAAGAAAATCTCAACTGAGTGCATTGTGCCAATTTCGCGTGACAGCAACGCGGGGCAAAACGGCGCTGACCTTTTGAGTGCGGCCCCCTTGGTGCAAATTCTTGGGTATGAGGACATGTCGCAACTATACCTGAGCGCGCATGATCTGGTGCCATCGTCGCGCGTGCCGACCTATACCGTGGACACGACCATTGCGGCGATCGACATCGTTGCCGCCGGAGGGGGATGTGCTGTGGTGTTGGAGCGGTTTGCCGACTACGTCATTTCCAGCGGGCGGCCTATTGCCAAGATCGGCGCTCCGATCCCGATTGCCCAAAGTCATTACTTGGTTGGCGTGTCGCCACCCGAGGTCAATGACACGGCCAAGCAACTGTTTGAGGCCTGGCTGGAAGAGATCTTTGAGGATTAGAAGAACCGCTCGTAGAGGGAAACCTCTTCCAGCAACCAATCGCGAAAGGCGCGTTCCGGCTCACTCAGGCGGTCTTCTGGGGACGAGACGAGGTAATAGTTGGCCTTGGCTGAGAGTTTTCGGGCGAAAGGCTGGATTAGATCGCCGCTGAGAAAGGTTTGCGGGGCATAATAGTTGTCCGAGATCGCAAACCCCAACCCATTGCGTGCGATGGCCAAGGCGTCATGAGTGGACCCCGCATAGATGTGTTGCCGTGCATCAATCTGTGGTGCCCCTGCAGCGGTGAACCACTTGGCCCACGCCTCGCCTTCGTCGCTGTGAATGAGCGTGCTGTTTCTGAGATCGCGGACATCGTGGGTGTGCCGCAACCCTTCGTAACCCGGAGCGCAGACGGGAAACATCTGGCATTCAATCAGCGGTACAACCTGGTGGCCAGGAAACTGCGCTTCTTCGAAAACGATGGCCATCTGAGTTTTCAGGTCAAGCGGTTGCATGCCGGGCAGCCAAAGCGTGCGGCGAAATTGCAGCGTCGGATGCGCCGTCAGAAAGTTTGGCAAGCGTTGCGCCAGCCAAAGCGCAATAAACGAAGAGGGCATGGCAACCGTCAGCGTGCCTTCGGTTTCCTGCGCGCCGATGTTTTGAACGGCCGAGGAAATGTCGCGCAGTGCGCCCTGCAATGGGGCCAAAAGGGCATGCGCCTTGGATGAAATCGCAATGCGGCGCCCGGTTCGATCAAACAGCTGTGTTCCCAGCGCCTCTTCGAGATTGCGGATTTGGTGGCTCACGGCGCTGCGCGTTACCCCCAGTTCCTGCGCCGCCGCGCTGAGGTTCTGATGCCGGGCGGCGACCTCAAAGGTTTCAAGCGCCTTGAGGGGGATCCATCGGTTGTTGATTTTCATAATGGCACTCTTGTCAAATTTTTCTCACCTAATTGATGGAAAAAATACCATTTTCAACAAAAAAATCATCGTTAAAGTGTCGATTGGTTGGAAAGATATATCACAAGCGGGATGGATCACATGAGCACACATTACTCAACGAACGCGCCCGATGGGCTGCCGGGCGCCGAATTGGTGTTGACCAATGGGCGCATTTACACGGTCGATCCTGAACGCCCCTGGGTCGAGGCGGTCGCCATTCGCCGTGGCCGTTTCATGGCGATTGGCAACCATGACGAGGTGGCCGCTCATATCGAGAGCTACACCAAGGTACACGATCTGAACGGCGCCTTTGCGATGCCGGGTCTTTATGACATGCACACCCATCCGGATTTGGCCTTGGGGCCGAAGTATTCGGATTATCTGGATGTGGGGCTGGAGACGCCAACCGCCCAAGAGGTTAAAGACGCCGTCCTGAACTACGCCGCGGCGCATCCCGGCGACGGTTGGATCTTCGGCAAGCATTTTGTGCACTACAACCTGCGCAAAGTGGGCATTGAGCCGGGGCGTGAGTGGCTGGACAGCTTCATCCCTGATCGGCCTGTGGCAATCATGGACCGCATGTGGGGCAGCTGCATGGCGAACTCAAAGGCGCTTGAGTTGGCAGGGGTCGACAAAAACACGCAAGATCCCAACAACGGCTATATCGTGCGCGACAATATCACTGGCGAACCGAACGGCATTCTGGTCGATGGCGCCTATGCCCTGATTATGGCTGCAATGCCGCCGCCTCCAACCGAGGCCTTGATGCGGGCCTATGAGGAAGGCGCCCGGTTCCAATCAAGCCGGGGCGTTGTGGCGACCAAATATGTGCATGTGTGTGAGCAGCGATTGGAAGCCTTGCGTCGGGTTGATTTGGCAGGGCGTCTGCCCCTGCGCGTTGAGGCCGCAATCAGCTGGCAAGATGACATTTTCCCGGTGCGTCGGCGTTGGGAGCTCTTGGCGGGCGAGCGGCACTACTATCGCTCGGCACGCATCAATGCCAACGCGGTGAAGTTCCATTTTGACGGCACCTCTGAGCCGCGCACATCTTTTCTGTTGTCGCCCTGGCCGAATGAAAAAGACTGGCGCGGGGCGTTGAACCTGACGCCAGAGCATATTGCCGACATGGTGACCGATATGGATCGCAAGCGTATCCGGGTGATTGCGCATTGTACGGGTGATGGGTCGTCGGACATCTTCTTGGACGCGGTCGCCGAATGTCGCCGCCGAAACGGTCCGGGTATGCGCCACCAATGTGCGCACACGACCCTCTTGGACGAGGCGAACCTCGCGCGGTTTGCCGAGCTTGACGTGATTGCCGAGTTCTCTCCGGTCAGCTGGTATCCTTCGAACTTTACATATGGCGCGCGCTCGACGCTCGGAGACCGCATGCCCGAGATTTTCAACGTGCGCGGCGTGATGGATGCAGGAGGCGTGACGGTGATGGGTACCGACTGGCCCGTCAGCAGCATTGATCCTTGGATCGGGTTTGAAACATTGGCCACCCGTCAGAACCCCTTTGGTGAGATGGAAGGTCAATTGGGCCAGCCTATCACTATGGAAGAAACCATTCGCATGCTGACGATCAACGGGGCTTGGGCGATGGGGATCGAGGGCAGCTCAGGTTCAATCTCGGTTGGTAAGACAGCGGATATGATCGTGCTGGATCAGAATATTCTGGACGGTGATCCGCATGGGCGCGTTCACAAGACCGAGGTAGAATTCACCATGATCGAAGGCGAGGTTGTGCATGATCCAAATGGCTGGATGGCTGGCAGTGACTTTGAGTCGACGCTGAAGACGCCCGTGCCGAACTTTCGCCCGGTGGAACTGTGATGCGGGTACCTGTCACAATCGTCGCGGGATTTCTGGGTGCCGGAAAAACCACGCTTATCAATCAGTTGCTGCAAGGTGACCATGGCTTGAATATCACCGTGCTGGTCAATGACTTTGGCGCTGTGAACATTGATGCCGAGTTAATCGCCAAGCGTCAGCGGGATGTGATGGAGCTGTCCAACGGGTGTGTGTGCTGCTCGATCCAAGGCGATCTGGTAGTGCAATTGGAAGAGCTGTTCAGGTCAGACGAGCCGCCCGAATACCTGTTGATCGAGGCCAGTGGTGTGTCACAACCCGGACGGATTGCGGCAGTGTTTGGCTATCCTCAATTGCGGGAACACGCCCGGCTGGATGCTGTGGTGACATTGGTGGATGCCGCCAACACTGCAGAGCTGGCCAGGAACAGTGCTGATTTGGTGCAAAGCCAGATTGAAGCGGCGGATATCATCGTGCTGACAAAGACTGATCTTGCGGGACAGTCTGAGGTGTCGAAGCTGCGAAAGGACTGGTTGTTACCAGACCAGCCAGTATTTGAGGCGATCGACGGGCGCGTCCCGGCTGAGGTATTGCTGGATGTCGGACGTGGCGACGAAACTCGCGATCTGTCCCATACCGCTAACCCGGGATTGTCCTTTGCGAGCGCGAGTTGGACGTCAAAGACGCCTGTGCCCTATGCCCAGTTCAAAACGGTTTTGAAATCCCTGCCTCTGTCCGTCTATCGCGCTAAGGGTGTGCTGTATTGCGCCGACTTTCCGATAGAGCGAATCGCCTTTCAAAAGGTCGGTGCGCGGGTTGCGTTTCAACGCCTTGGCGCATGGCCCGACGCACCGCGCACGCAGATTGTAGGGATTGGGGATGGCAGCGCCTTTGACGCCGAGCAGTTTTCGACCATGCTGGACGCCGGTTTGCTGTCAGCCCCTTCGCTGCCCGCCTGACACTGGAGGACGGCACGCTTGCTGGGGCGGATTTGGGCCTGACAACGGCCCTGCGCGTACTTGGCGAAACACTGGACGTCCCCCCCCCGCCACGCTGTTGCCCTATGCTACAACTATCCCCGCCAATCTGATCGGCTTTCGCGAGGATCGGACACTTCTGTCGCAGATGATCCGTGTTAAGGCGGAATTCTCAAGTGTGGCACCGATTGATCCCTGTTAAACCCGTCTGATCGACCTTGTAGGCCCACGCATCAGGGTTCAGACAGAGTGTATCAAAGAGGGGTTGCCAGCATATGGGTGATTTGTGGGACGGTTTGTCCCAAGCCTTTTTCCTGCTCGTGACGCTGGATGCCGATCTGGTTGAGATCACCCTGCGTTCGCTGAGGGTGACGCTGACGGCGCTTGTCATTGCGACGGTGATCGCGCTGCCGCTTGGGGCTTTACTGGCTGTGCGCCGGTTTCGCATGCGCCGCTTTGTGATTGCGGTGATGAATGCCCTGATGGGATTACCGCCTGTCGTTGTGGGCCTGATCGTTTACCTGATGCTCAGCCGATCCGGGCCCTTTGGGGTTTTTGGGCTGTTGTTCACGCCCACGGCCATGATCGTCGCGCAGGTGATCATCATCGTGCCGCTGATTGCCTCGATCGCGCATCAGGCGCTGCGCGAGTTGTGGTCGGACTATCATGACCTGCTGCTTTCATTGAACACGAATCATGTTCAACGCATGTCAGCGCTGTTGTGGGACGGGCGTCGGGCGCTTTTAACGGCATCCCTTGCCGGATTTGGCCGTGCGATTGGCGAGGTTGGCGCGATCATGGTGGTCGGCGGCAACATCGACCATCACACACGTGTCCTAACGACAGCGATTGCACTGGAAACCGGCAAAGGTGATTTCGCCTTGGCACTGGCGCTTGGGTTTGTGCTGATCGGATTGGCCATCGCAGTCAATCTGGCAATCCACTGGTTGACCCAAACCGAGCGGGAGGGACGCTGGTGAGTGCACTGTTTCCTCTGATCGTCGAAGCTGCGGTGACACGACGCCATGGCAAAGTTTTGGTGGGTCCGGTTGATCTGACACTGGACGCCGGGGGCGCGACGATCGTCATTGGGCCAAACGGGGCGGGCAAGACATCCCTGTTGCGGATGTTGCACGGCATTGCGCGGTTGCACTCCGGTCGGATTGAGTGGGCCTGTGATCAGGACACAGCCCGGGCGCGTCAAGCCTTTGTGTTTCAGACCCCTGTCATGTTGCGACGGACGGTTCAGGACAATCTGGCCTATCCGTTGCGGCTGATTGGAATGCGACGCACCGAGTCCCGCGCCAAAGCTGCTGAGATGGCGGCCCGCATTGGTCTGGAAGAGGCGCTGGGCCGCCCGGCGACTGTGCTGTCCGGAGGTGAGCGCCAAAAGCTCGCACTGGGTCGCGCTTTGATCCGGTCACCCGATTTGCTGTTTTTGGATGAGCCTTGCGCATCGCTGGATGGGCGCGCCATGCGGGAAGTCGAAGACATTCTGACCACTGCCGTTCGCGATGGCACCCGGCTGATTATGTCGACCCACAACATGGGGCAGGCCAAAAGGCTTGCCAGCGACGTGGTGTTTCTGCTGGGCGGAAAAATCCATGAACAGGGCGACGCCAAAAGTTTTTTTGAGACCCCAAGCACTGCGCAAGCCCGCGCGTTTTTGAAAGGAGACATCGTCGAATGAAATCCCTGTTAGGTATGTTGAGCATCGTTGTTGCTATGATGTCGCCGGCCGCGGCAGAGCAGATGAAACTGGCGGTGACAACCTCGTTTCACAATTCCGGCCTGTCCGACGTTCTTTTGCCGGAAATTCAAAAAGACTTGGGGCTTGAGGTGCAGCTGCTGGTTGTTGGTACCGGACAGGCTTTGAGGCTTGGTGAGGCTGGCGACGTCGACGCCATTCTGGTGCACTCGCGCATGGCCGAAGAGGCGTTCATTGCGGCTGGGTTTGGCACCCATCGGCGCGAGATCATGTACAACGACTTTGTGGTCATCGGGCCGAAATCGGACGCGGCCGCCGTGGGGATCGCCCAGAACGCCAGCGATGCACTGCAAAAGATTGCAGGCGCCAAGGCCCCCTTTGTCAGCCGTGGAGATGACAGCGGCACCCATAAGAAGGAACTGAGCCTTTGGGCCAAGGCCGGGCTGGACGTCGATGGTTTTGGGGATTGGTACCGTGCGGTCGGCGCAGGGATGGGGGCAGCACTGAACACAGCTTCGGGCATGAACGCCTACATCATGAGTGACCGCGCCAGTTGGCTGAACTTTGGCAACAAGGGCGATCTGGCGTTGCTGTTCGCAGGCGATCCGGTTTTGTTCAACCAATATGCCTATATCCCGGTGAACCCGGCGCGGCATGATCACGTCAGAAACGATCTGGCGCTTCAGCTTGAGGCGTGGCTGGTTTCGGACGCTGCACAGGCCCTGATTGACGGGTATCAGATCAACGGTGAGACGCTGTTTGTGTTTAACGCGGTGCCGTAAGCACGCGCGCCTGCCTATCCGTCGTTTGGACGCACCCGGGCAGCGGTCCTGTTTGCAAAGGCTTCCAGCCGGGCGCGCGCGTCAGGCTGGGTGTTGACGATGCCGCCGACAAAAGCCTCGGCATAGGCCGCATCCATGCCGGACATGTTGTTCATATGGCTGACCGCCGAGCAGATCGCAAAGTTGGTCAGCGGCAGGTTCTGCGCCACTTTTGAGGCAAGCTCCATCGCCTTGTCCATGCTGGAGCCTTCGACCAAGTACTGCGCCAGTCCCAGGTCAACAGCCTCTTGTCCCTGATAGACGCGGCCCGTCAGAACCATGTCGATCATGCGATATTTGCCGATCATGTCGCTGACGCGAATGGTGGCGCCACCACCGGTAAAGATGCCGCGTTGGCCCTCGGGCAGGGCGAAATAGGTGGTGTCATCCATCACGCGTACGTGGGCGGCGCTGGCCAATTCCAAGCCACCTCCGACGACGGCCCCCTTAAGCGCGGCGATGATCGGCACCCCGCCGTATTCCATCTTGTTAAAGGCCTCGTGCCAGCGCAGGCAGACATGCATGAAATCGTCGGCGCTGCGGTCAGCTTTCCAGTGTTCAACCAGGTCAAGACCTGCACAGAAGTGGTCGCCTGCGCCAGCCAGCACCACGGCCTTGACCCCGGCAATCCGTGCGCCGCTGAAAAAGCGGATCAGCTCTTCGATGGTGACCACGTCCAGCGCATTGCGCTTTTCCGGGCGGTTCAGAGACAGAACGTAAAGGCCGTTATCATGCGCGGTGAGCGCGAGGCGTTCATAGGTGTCAGGGTTCACAACATCGTTCATGGTCGGGTCCTTTTGGCAGGCGCTTTTTTGGGGGTGGCACTTCTTCTGTGCGCCACTCTTTCAGGATGTCGGACCAATGAACAGCGCGACGGGGCGTCGTTTGGACGAAACGGACGTGGACATGAGGGCGTTCGGCTGGGGGCGTAAAATGGCCCGTTGGCCACTCGGGTCTGATGCAGCCCACATGCCTGCGGCCTGCATCCTTTTCGTGACGAAGCGGTGTCTTCTACCGCTTGTCAGTGCGACATGAACACGGGCACAGGAGAGTCCTTCATGATGTCGGTCGTCACGCCACCAAAGAAGTCATGGCTGAACTTGCTGTGCTCATAGGCGCCCATCACGATGAGCTCGGCGCCAACTTCATCCATGGTGTTCAAAACGGTTTGGCCAACCGATTTCTTGCGCGGACGCTCGGCGAATTCGGCGTTGATCCCGTGACGCTCGAGGTTCAGCAAGACACGGTCGATGCCCTCGGGCGCTTTTGAGCCAACGCTGAGGAGCGTAACCTTGGCCTTGTTCTCAAGGATCGGCATGGCATCGCCCAAGGCCCTAGCAGCTGCGCGTTTTCCATCCCAGGCCACGATGGCGTGTTTTGCCAGTCCTTCGCTTTTGTAAGCATTTGGGACAATCAGAACCGGGCGGCCACTTTGCAGGGCCAAGGTGTCAGGGTTGGCTGCTAGGTGTACATCGCCGGCATCCGAGGTCTGCACACCCGTCACCACCAGATCAAAGCTGCGGGCAAATTCGCTGAGCATCAGATTGCTGTCTTCTTCAAGCTCCACAAAGTCTGAGCGATCACGGTAGCCTGCGCGTTCGGCTTCGAGGTAAAAGCGTTTCCCCATGTTTTCCACGCGTTCCTGATCTGCGGCACGGATCTGTTCAATCACGTCACGGGGCAACTGTCCGCCAAAACGGGTCTGAATTGTGGGCGCGCTGTGGGGCACAACACCGGTCAACCAACCATCGTGATATTTGGCGATCTTGATTGCATAGCGCAAACCACTCAGGCGCGCTTCTTCACCGCTATAGGCGCATAGAATGTTGCGAGTCGTCATATCTGTCTCCAATAGGTTAATTTGTTTACTTGTTTCGACATTAAGTGAATGCGTTACCGTTCGTAATTGATCTTAAGCAAGTTGGTAACATTTGATGTGGCGTTACGATGAAACAAAAAAACAGAGCGTTGTTTCCAGCGCTCTGTTCAAAAAGTGTCAGTGGGTGAGCTGTTTAACTCGCGAATGATCGTTCGATTTTATCAAGAGTTTCCATCGCACCCAGAACATCGGCGACGGCACCATTGGGCTGGCGACCTTCTTGAATGGCCGAGATGAACTCTCGATCAATCAGTTCGATGCCGTTGTTGGACACGGCGACATCTGACAGGTCGATCTGGTTCTCATAGCCGTCATAAAGATCGTCATAGCGCGCGATATAGGTGCCTTCATCGCAAATGTAGCGGAAGAAAGTCCCCAGCGGGCCGTCGTTATTAAAGCTCAGAGACAAGGTGCAAATCGCGCCCGAAGGCACTTTCATCCCGATCGTCATATCCATTGCGATGCCAAGGTCAGGGTGATGTGGTCCTTGCAGGCCGAATGCCTCAGAGCAAGTCTGGCCGGTCTGATACTGGAACAGGTCCACCGTGTGACAGGCGTGGTGCCACAAAAGGTGGTCCGTCCACGAGCGCGGCTCGCCCTTGGCGTTCATGTTGGAGCGGCGGAAGAAATAGGTCTGTACGTCCATTTGCTGAATGTTCAGCTCTCCGGCTTCGATCTTGTTGTGAATCCACTGGTGACTGGGATTGAAACGGCGAACCTGACCGGCCATGGCGACCAGACCGGTTTCCTGTTGCACGCGTACAATTTCCTGGCTGTCGGCCAACGTGTCAGCCATCGGAATTTCCACCAGCACATGTTTGCCAGCCTTCATGCAGGCAATCGCCTGTTCGGCATGCAACTGGGTTGGGGTCGACAGGATCACCGCGTCCACATCGTCGCGAGCGAGGCAGTCTTCAAGCGTTGTGGCCGCGTGTGGCACTCCACGTTCAGCGGCAAACGCGTCGATCTTGGCCTTGGTGGGGCCCATGACCGAGGTGACGGTAACGCCATCGATCTGGGCGAGGGCGTCCATGTGTTTCATGCCAAAGGCGCCATAAGCACCGGCTACGCAAATCCGCATGGTATTGTCCTTTGTTAGTCGTGATTTTCCAAAATGAGATGCCCAACGGCGGTGTTTGAGGCCGGGACATGATAGTGGCGGTGAACCTCGGTCACTTTTTCATCCAGCGCGCCGCGCATCACCAGCCACATGACCATTTCAATGCCTTCTGATCCGGTCTCGCGCAGGTATTCAAGATGCGTAATCTGGCTGGCCTTGACCGGGTTTTGCGACACGTCGTCGAGAAATTGTTTGTCCCATTCTGCGTTGATAAGCCCGGCGCGTTCAGCCTGAAGCTGGTGGCTCATGCCGCCGGTGCCAAAGACCATGACGTTCAGGTCTTCGGGATAACTGTCGATGGCGCGGCGAATGGCTTTGCCAAGCTGATAGCAGCGGTTGCCGGTGGGGGCTGGGTATTGCACCACATTCACGGCCAACGGGATCACCAGACAGGGCCATTCGGCGTCCTTGTCGACCTCACCGAACATAACCGACATCGGCACGGTCAGGCCGTGGTCTACGTCCATCTCGTTCATGATGGTGAGATCGAATTCATCGAGGATCACCGACTGGGCGATGTGGCTGGCGAGCTTCTGGTGGCCTTTGACGACCGGCACGGGGCGTGGGCCCCAGCCTTCGTCGGCGGGGGTGAATTCGGCCGCACAGCCAAGCGCAAAGGTGGGGATGCAAGAGGCATCGAACGCGGTGCAGTGGTCGTTGTAGACCAGAAAGATCACGTCGGGTTTGTTGTCTTTCATCCATTGGCGGCTGAATTCAAATCCTTTGAACACCGGCTGCCAATAGGGCTGTTCGGTGATCCCGGTGTCCATCGCCACGCCAATGGCGGGCACGTGAGAGACGGCGACGCCTGCGGTTACCTTGGCCATCACTTATCCTCCCATTCGGATTTAGAACGGTTGCCCTCAATCGAGCGCCCGCCATTGAGCATCATGTCACGGTATTCCTCGCGGCTGACACCAGTCATCATCGCTGCGAGGTTTTGAAAGTTGATCCCGTCAAAAGCGGCCAGCTTGGACGTGTAATAAATGTTGCCGCCCAGCTCCAACAGCCGGTTCCATGCGCGGTCGCGCACGGCTTGCTTTTGCTCTTCGGTCATGGCGAATTTCGCCATATGCTCCTCAGGATCGTCCTTCATCTCTTGACGCGCCTCTGCGGTGCGCAAGGAAATGCAAAACTGGTTCAGCCAATACCCCTGACGTGAACGATCGGCATCAAACACGATCGTTCCGGGTATGTCGTCATAGTCTTTATCGGTCATGTCTTGTCCTTCAGGGCAGTCACGAAATGATCGGCCAGTACTCCGAGCTGTCATGTGGCATTTGGGAAAACAGTGTTCGGCGCAATCAGGTATTTTTACAAGCTAACGGCCATACGCCGGGATGGGAAATTGAATGCGGGGGGCAGATATAAGTTTTACGTATAAGGTGTGGTCGCCGCCGCACGCACAAGGTCCAGAAAACGGGCCTGCGTCGGCGTTGGCATCCAGCCGTCTCGCGTGGTGACCCCGATGCCTCTGAGGCTTGAGGGCAGGGCAATATCCAGCGGCACCATAAGGCCCTCTGCGCGTTCAATTGCGATCTGATGGCGTGACATGATGGTCACGTAATCTCCGCGTGCCAGAAGACCGCGTATCAACACCAGCGAGCTTGAAACGACCCGCACAGGCGTGTTGTCTAGACCACCAATTCCAAGCCTGCGATAGAGATAAGACCCGGACGGCGTGGTCCTGGGCGGGGCGATCCATGGGAATTGCATCGCGTCTTTCAGAGTGAGGTTGTTGCGTCCAGCCAAAGGATGCTGTGGCCCGGCCACAATAGCCAGTGGGTCATCAAACAGGGTTTCCTGCAGGACGTCGTCGCTGGGCGCAGGGTCACGCATGGCGCCGATCAGAAAATCGAGATCACCGTAACGAAGACTGCGCAGCAATTCGTCATAGGGGCCCTCGACCGTACGTATTTGAACGCCTGCATTCTCTTTCATGAGATCGTGAATGGACTGTGGCAGTATGGATGTGCGCGACAGGGGCATTGAGCCAACCGTAATGCGCGTGCTGTCCTGTCCGCGCGACAGGGTGATCTCATCATAGCCTTGCTGCAACTCTGCGGCGGCGATCTTGACGCTGCGGGCAAAGTCCTCGGCGGCCTGTGTCAGATCAACGCCCTTGCGGGACATGGTGTAAAAGGTCACGCCGGCCAGCTTTTCCAGATCGCGGGCTGCTCGATGAACCGAGGGCTGGGCAATTCCAACTTTTCGAGCGGCGAGGCTGAAGCTGCCGGTTTCCCAGATCGCGATCAGGGCGCGAAGCTGGCTGGCCGAGATTTTGTGCAAAAATGAGGTGTCTGCACCGCGTGACTTTGCCTTGGCCGACTGCGTGGCCTGGCGTGAGCCACTCTCCAGATGGTCAAACATGCGCTGGACTCGGGTTAAAAAAACCTGTCCTGCCGATGTCGCGAACATGCCTTCGGCACGGCGGTCAAACAGGCTAAGTTCAAGGCGGCTTTCAAGGCCGCCAATAGCCTGGGTCACCGCTGGCTGGCTTAGATGCACATGGGCAGCCGCGGCACTCACGCTTTGGCGCTCTGCGACTTCCTTGAATGCCCTTAGATGGCGAAGATTCGGAAATTCCACTGTCATTTCATAGGCTCAGGCACGAATTTGAAGTTCCTTGAGAGCATACCTATAGCAATATTTTATATCCTTTCACACCCTTTGAAATGGCAGACTCAGGGCGACTGCACCTACACCTGATGCCGATCCCTCGTGTGCATCCAGATCAAACAGATGGAGTTTCAGAATGTCCGCCAAGAAAACTGCCCTCGTCATCAGCGCCCATGCGGCTGACTTTGTCTGGCGCGCAGGAGGGGCCATCGCCCTGCATCAAGAGCAGGGGTATGACGTCACGGTGGCTTGTCTATCTTTTGGGGAACGTGGCGAAAGCGCCAAGCTCTGGAAGCAAGAGGGCATGACGCTGGAACGTGTAAAAGAGGCCCGCAAAGACGAGGCCCAGAATGCCGCTGTGGCCTTGGGTGTCAGTGATGTGCGGTTCCTTGATCTGGGCGACTATCCCCTCCGACTGGACCGCGATGCACAGGACCAGATGGTCGACATCATCCGCGAAGTTCAGCCCAAGTGGATGATGTCGCACTCGCGCTGGGATCCCTATAACACGGACCATATGAACACGACCCAGTTCGCGTTGGAATGTCGGATGATCGCACAGGCCTGGGGCCACAATCCGGGGCAAAAGGTGCTGGGTGCACCGCAGCTATACCTGTTTGAGCCGCACCAGACCGAGCAGATGGGCTGGAAGCCCAATGTCTTTCTCGACATCACGTCGGTTTGGGACAAAAAGCGGGCCGCGATCGAATGCATGCAAGGGCAAGAGCATCTGTGGAATTTCTACACCAACGTCGCTGAGAACCGGGGCAACCATTTACGCCGCAACTCGGGTGGTATGGCTGGTGGTCGCAAGGCTGAGTACGCCGAAGGATTCGAGATGATCTTTCCCCAGACCGTGGATGAGTTGGTATGAGTTACGCAGTTGGCACAACAGGCGTTGTCGTTCAGAACATTGCGCGCGCCGAACAGTCCGTGATCGATGGGCTGGCAGAATGTGGCGTCGCGACGGTGCACGAAGCGCAGGGCCGCAAAGGTCTGTTGGCCGATTACCTGCGCCCGATCTATCCCGGTGCGCGGGTTGCGGCGAGTGCTGTGACGATCCTTGCGCCTCCGTGTGACAACTGGATGCTGCATGTGGCGATTGAGCAGCTGCAGGCTGGTGATATTCTGGTGCTGGGCACGACCACGCCATCGAATGCCGGCTATTTTGGCGATCTTCTGGCGACCTCGGCAAAGGCGCGGGGATGCAAGGGGCTGATCATTGACGCAGGTGTGCGGGACGTGCGCGACCTGCAACAGATGGATTTTCCGGTTTGGTCCAAGGCTGTCCATGCCCAAGGCACCATCAAGGAAACGCTGGGCAGTGTGAACATTCCTGTGGTCTGCGCCGAAGAGCTGATCAATCCGGGCGACATCATTGTTGCAGACGATGACGGGGTCTGTGTGGTGCGCCGCGAAGAGGCGGCGGAGGTTCTGGAAAAGGCTCGCGCCCGCGAAGCCAATGAAACCGCGAAACGCGCACGGTTCGAAGCCGGGGAGCTGGGACTGGACATCTACGACATGCGCGGACGTCTGGCCGAAAAGGGTTTGAAGTATGTCTAACGGCATTCGGGCCATGTGGATTCGGGGAGGCACGTCGAAAGGCGGCTATTTCCTTGCATCTGATTTGCCCGACGACCGGGACGCAGCGCTTCTGAGCATCATGGGAAGCCCTGACATCCGTCAAATTGATGGGATGGGGGGGGCTGATCCGCTGACCTCAAAAGTGGCGGTGGTGCAAAAGTCGGAGCGTGAGGGCGTCGATGTGGACTACCTGTTCCTACAGGTGTTTGTGGATCAGCCGATCGTGACGGATGCGCAGAATTGCGGAAATATTCTGGCAGGCGTTGGCCCTTTTGCGATTGAGCGGGGATTGGTGGTGGCGCGGGATGAGGAGACCCCCGTCACGATTTACATGGAGAACACCGGTCAGATTGCGACCGCTATTGTGCAAACGCCCGGTGGGCACGTGACGTATCAGGGCGATGCGCAGATTGACGGAGCCCCCGGCACATCAGCGCCGATCCCGATCGCGTTCAAGGACACGGCGGGCAGTTCCTGCGGGGCGCTTTTACCGACGGGCAACGTTGTTGATGTGATAAACGGCGTTGAAGTGACCATGATCGACAACGGTATGCCTTGTGTGGTGATGCGGGCCGAGGACATGGGGATTTTTGGTGATGAAACGCCGGAGGACCTCGAAGAGAACGCCGATTTACGGGCCAAACTTGAGGTGATCCGCCTGACCTGTGGTCCGATGATGAACCTTGGTGATGTGACCAAAAAGTCGGTGCCAAAGATGACAATGGTGTCGGCGTCAAGAAAAGGCGGTGCCATCGCAACCCGCACGTTTATCCCGCATCGCTGCCACAAGACCATTGGCGTTCTGGGGGCGGTCAGCGTGGCCACCGCCTGTTTGCTCAAAGGTTCGGTTGCTTACGATCTGGCTGACAAGGGCGCTGGCGCCAAACGGGATCTGAAGATTGAACACCCAACGGGCGAGATGACGGTTGTGGCAAAGCTAGAGGGCAAGAGTGTTGCCTCGGCGGCGATCCTGCGGACCGCGCGCAAATTGATGGACGGAGAGGTGTTTCCATGAGCAACGACGCACAGATGATGGACGCTGATTGGCTGGAATTTCATCCCGATCCTAAGAGGCCCGACTTTGTGTTGCCTGAAGGGGCGGTGGATGCGCATTGCCATGTGTTCGGCCCAAGCTCCGAGTTTCCCTTTGCGTCCGAGCGCAAGTACACGCCCTGCAATGCGGGCAAAGAGAAGCTGTTTGAACTGCGTGATTTTCTAGGGTTCTCTCGCAATGTGATTGTGCAGGCGACCTGCCATGGCAAAGACAACCGCGCGATGGTAGATGCCTGCCGGACTGCCGGTGATCTGGCGCGGGGCGTGGCCTCGGTCGGAGCTGACATCACGCGGGACGAATTGGCCGAGATGCATGAAGCGGGCGTGCGCGGTGTGCGGTTCAACTTTGTCAAACGGCTGGTGGATGCAACGCCGAAAGAGGTCTTTGTCGGCATTGCGGATAAGATTCAGGAGTTTGGTTGGTCTATCGTTGTTTACTTTGAAGCGGCCGATCTTGAAGAACTAGAACCTTTTCTGAAGAATTTGCCCGGTATCATCGTGGTTGATCACATGGGGCGCCCGGATGTCACGAAGGGCGTCGATCACGCGGATTTTGCCCGGTTCATCAAGTTGATGGACGACAATGAGAACATCTGGACGAAGGTGACCTGCCCTGAGCGGTTGACCGTAGCCGGGGCGCCCTATGATGATGTGATCCCTTTCTATCAGACCATTGTCGACCGGTTTGAAGATCGGGTGCTCTGGGGCACGGACTGGCCACATCCCAATATGAAATCGCACATGCCCGATGATGGGGCCTTGGTCGATTACATCCCAAAAATCGCGCGAACGCCTGAGCAGCAACGCAAGTTGCTCGTGGACAACCCAATGCGTTTGTACTGGACGTAACAGAGGAGAGAGCCGATGCATGACATGCCCGGTCACGACTATCATAT
Source organism: uncultured Shimia sp. (assembly GCF_947498095.1). Taxonomy (GTDB): domain Bacteria; phylum Pseudomonadota; class Alphaproteobacteria; order Rhodobacterales; family Rhodobacteraceae; genus Shimia. Next base: position 299,640 of record NZ_CANMJE010000003.1, read on the forward strand.
CGATATTCCAGGCACGACGATCTTTGACGGCAAGATGGCCATGAAAGGCTATGCGCTGAACAAGATGTGCTATTCGTTCAACAAGGCGGTCAACCGTGATGCCTTTAGGGACGATCCTGAAACCTACATGAACGACTACAATCTGACCGAGGCGCAAAAAGACGCGATCCGGTCGAGCAATATTCTGGCCATGATCGAAGAGGGTGGGAACATCTATTACCTCGCCAAGCTGGCCGGGATTTTCAAACTGGGTGTGCAGGATGTGGGTGGTTTGCAAACGGGCCGTACCACGGAAGAGTTCAAAGAATTCCTGTTGAGTCAGGCGTAGGGAGAAGAAAGCTATGGCAAAGATTCTCGGTGGCATTACCACGTCGCACATCCCCGCCGTGGGCAATGCAATTCAACAGGAACTCTATGACGATCCCTATTGGAAACCGTTTTTTGACGGCTATCCGAAGGTTCACGAATGGATCAAGGCGAACAAACCCGACTATGTGGTGAATATCTATAATGACCACGGATTGGGGTTCTTTCTGGACCAGATGCCGACATTCGCGATTGGCGCGGCCCATGAGTACAAGAACGAAGACGAAGGCTGGGGCCTGCCCGAACTGCCGCCGTTTCCCGGTGCGCCTGAGCTGAGCTGGCATATCATTGAAAGCATGGTGGCGGATGAGTTCGACATTACCTCATGCCAGGAACTGCCGGTGGATCATGGATTTGTTGTGCCGATGCAGCTGTTCTGGCCCGGCGCCCCGAACAATCCGGACATGCCGCGCGCGGTGCCAATCTCAGCCAACACCGTGCAGCACCCGATCCCGACGCTGAAGCGCGCGTTGAATTTTGGCAAGGCGCTGAGGAAGGCCATCGAAAGCTTTCCAGAAGATGCCAAAGTTGTCGTGCTTGGCACCGGTGGTCTGTCGCACCAGTTGGACGGTGAACGGGCCGGGTTCATCAACAAGGAGTTTGATGAATACTGCCTGAACAATATCGCCCATAACCCGGAAGAGCTGACCAAGATCACCCGGATGGAATTGGTCGAAAAAGCCGGCGCGCAGGGTACCGAGTTTTTGATGTGGATGATGATGCGCGGAGCGCTGGGTGACAATGTGACCGAGCTGACGCGTAATTATCACATTCCGATTTCCAATACCGGGGCCGGGACGCTGTTGTTGGAGTGTGCCTAGGTCTCGAGAGCGAGACGGAAATCGCGGGGTGACTGTCCGGTCGCCCGCCGAAAGACTCGGCTGAAATAGGCCGGGTCGGTATATCCCAGTTGATAGGCAATCTCGGAGATCGTCAGGTTCGAAAAGGCCAAGTGACGACGGGCTTCTCGGATCAATCGGGCCTCGATTGCAGCAGAGGCCGATTGGCCGGTTGCCTGTCGCATTATCCGGCTGAGATGGGTGGGCGTGACAGCCAGAAGATCGGCGTATTCGGCGACCCCCAGATGCTCAAGATGATGTTTTTCCAAGTAGGCTTCAAAACGTCGTTGCAAGCCGTGATCTGCACGGGCAGCCGTCGGAGTATGCGCCGAAAGAGCGCGTGCAACCAAACCTGCCAAGACGCCTGACAATGTGCGCAATATGTGGGCGCGGGCGAAGCTTCGGGTTGGGTATTCACGAAATACCGCCTGTACCATCTGTTTGATTTCTGGCGTGAAGCGCACAATAGAAGCGCTATTGAGCAAGGGACGCAAGCCTTCTCCGTCGCGCAGACTCTCTTCCAGAAGCTCGGAGGCCAACGTCACGACCCAGCCTTGTGTGCCGGGCTCAAACGAAAACCCATGCACAACTCCCATCGGCATGTTCACCAGATACCCAGCGGTGATGGGATGCTGCTTGTCTTCGATCTGTGCTAGGCCGCGTCCTGTGTCGATCAGCAGGAACTGGTGTAAGCGGGCATGGCGATGGGCTTTAAATTCCCAGTCATGCACCAGCGAGCGGGCCTCGATTGTCTCGCAGTGGACAACGTCTGGCAAATCTCTGCTTTCGCCGAACAGGTTGAAGTTCTCGATCTCGCTCATGTTCGATTTGTACCAGAGATGGCGTGAAATATCCATTCACTTGTTATCTGATTGCCCCCAGACTGATCTCAACTCAGGAGGATTGCGCCATGACCATGAAAACCAAAGTCGGCATTATCGGGGGCGGCCCGTCGGGGCTGATGCTGAGCCAGTTGCTCGATCTGAAAGGCATCGACAACATCGTGTTGGAAAAACACAGCCGCGAATATGTTCTGGGCCGCATTCGTGCTGGCGTTCTGGAACACGGGTTTGCCGAACTGATGCGCGAGGCAAATTGCGGCGAGCGCATGGATGCCGAGGGCGAGATCCACGATGGGTTCTATATCGCTGAGGGTGGTGAGAAACGTCGCGTTGATCTGGCAGGTCACACTGGAGGCAACTCGGTTGTGGTTTACGGCCAGACGGAACTGACCCGCGACCTTTATGATGCGCGTGAGAAGATGGGGGGCAACGTCATTCACAACGTGGATGATGTGAAATTGTTCGATCTGAAGTCGGACGCGCCCTACATCACCTATCGCAGTGGGGATGACATTATCCGCATCGATTGTGACTATGTGATTGGCGCCGACGGGTTCCACGGTGTGAGCCGCAAGTCGATCCCATCGGATGTGTTGCGGGAGTACGAAAAACTCTATCCATTTGGTTGGCTCGGGGTGCTGAGCCGCACCAAGCCCGTTTCGCCCGAGCTGATCTATGCCAAGAGCGACCGCGGCTTCGCGCTATGCTCGCTGCGCAGTCAAGTTCTTAGCCGCTATTACATTCAAGTTCCGCTGACAGATACGGTTGAAGACTGGTCGGACGAGGCTTTTTGGACCGAGCTTAAAGCCCGCCTGCCAAAAGACGTTGCCGATGGGTTGGAAACGGGTGACTCGATCGAGAAAAGCATCGCACCCTTGCGCAGTTTCGTGGCCGAGCCGATGCGCTATGGCAACTTGTTCCTGGCGGGCGACGCTGCCCATATCGTGCCGCCCACCGGCGCACGGGGTCTGAACTCGGCGGCCAGCGATATCTACTACCTCTACCACGCGATGGTGGACCATTATCAGAACGGCGACGACACGGGCCTCGAAAACTATAGCGAGAAAGCTCTGGCGCGGATTTGGAAAGCGCAGCGGTTCAGCTGGTGGATGACCACGCTGCTGCATACTTTCCCGGACAACATTGACTATGACAACAAGCTGCAACAGACCGATCTGGAGTACTTGTTCTCTTCCGAAGCGGCGCTGACGTCGCTGGCCGAAAACTATGTTGGGCTTCCCTTCTAACACTCACGGAAATCCAATGAAAAAGGGGGCCGATTGGCCCCCTTTTGTTTGTTCAGCAATAGCGTTCAGGTCCGGCCCATTGGCCAACTGAATACCGGTCTCCATGCGCCCAACCAACGGGAAGAACGGTTTCGATCCGGGCGATCTCTTCTGCGCTGAGGCCAATCTCGGCGCCCCATGCGACCTCTTTCAAGTGATCGACGCTGCGGGTGCCGGGGATGGGATGGATGTGGAGGCCCTGATGCAGCAACCATGCAATCGCGACAGAGGCAGCAGGATACCCCATGTCCGCCGCAAGCGCGCAGAATTTGGCATTGTAGGCTAGGTTGGCGCTGATGTTAGGTTCTTGGAAGCGCGGGTTGTTTTTCATCCAGTCGAACGTCTGAGCCGTCTCGGCGCTATGCGGGCGGTCGGTCAGAAGGGCCCGGCCAACCGGCGAGAAGGCAACGAGCGAAGCGCCGATCTCTTTACAGGTCTGCAGCAATCCCAACTCGGGCGAGCGTACCGAAAGCGAATACTCGGATTGCACGGCCGCGATGGGGTGAACGGCGTGTGCGCGGCGCAGGGACGAGGGTGCAATTTCTGAAAAGCCGATGGCCTTGACCTTGCCTGCTTTGACGAAGCTCGCCAGCGTTTCCGTGACTTCTTCAATCTCAAAGCGGGTGTCGCGGCGGTGGACATAGTAGAGGTCAATCTCCTCGACGCCCAAACGACTTAGACTGGCGTCCAGTGCCTCTTGCAGATGGGCGGAGTCATTGTTCAGACGTTGGTCGGGGTCACGGGTGATCGCGCCTTTTGTGGCGATGGTAAACGGGCTGGAGCCGCCGCGTTTTTTCAGCCAATCACCGATGATGGTTTCAGATTTCCCCATGCCATAGGCGTTCGCGGTGTCGATGTGAGTAATGCCAAGATCGACGCAGGCATCCAAAATGCGCATGGATCCCTCTTGGGTCGCCGGACCGTAGAAATTTGTGAAAGACATGGCCCCATAGCCGATGGCGCTGACCATTGGCCCGTTTTGGCCCAATTGACGTTTTTGCATTCCTGTTCGCCCCGATAGTCGTTGTTCGGATCGCCCGTATGGGGCGGTTACGACATCATTTCAGGAATGCGAATTAGAAGAAAGCGGCAATTGCGATTGGGCTATTCTTCCAGGGCTTCGGCCTGTGCGGCGGTCACGGCGACCATATGCATGACATCCTCGGCGGAACACCCGCGGGACAGATCATTGGCTGGTTTTGCAAGACCCTGAAGCACCGGGCCGATGGCAGCTGCGCCGCCGATCCTTTGGGCGATCTTGTAAGCAATGTTGCCACTTTCGAGGTTGGGGAACACAAATATGTTGGCATCCCCGCCAAGCGGCGAGTCGCTGGCCTTGGCGGCGGCCACATCCGGCACAAACGCCGCATCAAACTGCAACTCACCATCGATCATCAGGTCAGGGGCTGCCGCCTTGGCGATTTCCGTCGCTTTGACCACCTTGGACACAGCCGCATGCGAGGCACTGCCGCGCGTTGAGAAAGACAGCATCGCAACGCGGGCTTTTTCGGTGGTCAGGGCCTCAAACGAGCTGGCTGAGGCCAAGGCAATTTGCGCCATTTCTTCGGCGTTCGGATCGACGACAAGACCGCTATCGGCAAAGATATAGGCACCCTTTTTGGCGTGGTGTGATTCACAAAACAGCATCAGGAAAAAGCTCGAGACCATGCTTGCCCCAGGCGCAACGCCGATCACTTGGATCGCCGTGCGCACGATCTCTGCCGTTGTTGCGACCGCGCCGCCGACGGTGCCATCTGCATGACCCGCCTTAACCAACAAAGCCGCATAGACATGCGGTTGGGTTACAGCACGCAAAGCCTTTTCCAGCGTCATCCCTTTGTGTTTTCGCAACTCGTAATAGAGGACAGCCAATTCATCGTGATGCGGGGATGTGGCGGGGTCATGAATTTCGATCCCGTCATCTGGTTCCGCCTTGAGCAGTGAAAACTGCAGCTTTACGGTCAATTCTTCGCCCACAAGGATGATTTTCGCGATCCCCCTTTTGCGGACTTCCAATGCGGCTTCGACGATGCGTGGATCGGTGCCTTCGCTGAGTACGATTGTTTTCTGAGACCGGGCCGCGTTGCGCAACAGGGTTTCCAGCGGTTTCATCGTCGATCTCCTCGGCTAAGCGACAGTCAGTCGCTCCTAATTACGTCAATCCGGTTTTGCGGCTAGGGCCAAGCATTTATCCAGGTTAGGTCCAAATTGTCCCACCGCTGCCCAATGGCGTTGGTTTAAGGCTTTGTTCCCACTAAGCCAATCAATAATACACGAAATAGACAATAAATGATACATTTGGTATCAATAATGTGGATTAGTTGTTCTTTGTGCATTTCCCAAACACCGTGGCAGTTCTTGTTTTTCTAAAACTCTGGCGCTGACAACAACAGCCGGGCCGCAACAAAACGGTGTGGATATGTGCCCATGTTGAAACAAGGGAACACCCGGAGAAATCTGGCAAATCACGTGTTGATCCTCTCGACCTAGGATAGGGCCACGGGGTAGAGTGCCGCAGACTTAACGGTAGGGCAGATATGACCGACAGCGACAACAAAGACGGGAACATTCCAACCAACCTGCGTTTGCTGATGGTTCTTGAGGCCATGGCCGAAGCCGGAGTTCCTGTGACCCCCACCGAGGTTAACCATGACCTCGGCTTGCCCAAGCCAACGATACATCGCCTTTTTTCCACGCTTGAGGCCGAAGGTTTCATTCAGCGAGAAATCGATGGGCGCGGGTATTCGCCGGGTCTGAGGCTTCGGAAAATGTCGGCCGGCATCCTGTCGTCTCTTCGTATCCGGACCTCGCGGGTCGCGATCTTGAACAAACTGGCGGACGACGTGGGCGAGACCTGCAACATCGCACTGCCCGACCGCGACGCAATGGTTTATATCGACCGGGTCGAAACCAAGTGGCCATTGCGAATCCAATTGCCTGTTGGGACGCGCGTGCCCTTTTACTGCACGGCCAGTGGCAAAATGTATCTCAGCAGCCTGGATCGGCGACACCTCAGGAATTATGCAAACTCGGTTAAGTTCGAAGCCAAGACACCCAACACGATCACATCTCCGGAGCGTCTTATTGAAGAAGCCCTGAAAGTACGCGAACGCGGATATTCGGTGGATAACAGTGAATTCATGGAGGGCATGGTCGCGGTTGCGGTGCCGATCGTTGATGGTCACGGGCGGCTGGTCTCGACATTGTCAGTTCACGCCCCCGATCAACGCCTGATGCTCGAAGAAGCCGAGAGCCACGTGGATACCTTGAAAGCCGCAGCAGAGCAGCTTTCAAGTTTGTTGAACGACGTCTGAGACCGTTTAGTCGGGTTCAAACTGGCACGTAAAGTGGCGCATCAGGTTGGGTTGCCGTGTGATGCGAAACCCTTTCAGAGCGCCTCGGATCCGGGTCAGTTCCTCGAAGACTTCGACAATATAGTCCGCATGGGACTGTGTGTAGGTTCGTCGAGGAATGGCCAGTCTGACCAGATCCATAGCAGCGGCCCGTTCTGAGCCATCCGGTTGCTGACCGAACATCACAGTTCCAATCTCACAGCTTCGGATACCGCCCATCTCATAAAGTGCCACCGCCAGCGCCTGGCCGGGATACTGAAGCGGGTCGATGTGCGACAGCCAGGCCCGCGCGTCGATAAAGACCGCATGACCACCCGCCGGTTTGACGACCGGCACACCCATTTGGTCCAATTGCTCTGATATATAGGCGTTGGTCCGGATGCGGTACCGCAGATAATCTTCGTCGATAATCTCGCTCAGCCCCTGCGCCAGCGCTTCGAGGTCGCGACCAGAGAGGCCGCCATAAGTTGGAAAGCCTTCGGTGCGGATCAGGTGATTGCGCGCCTGTTCGGCGAGCGCTGCATCGTTGAGCGCTAACCAGCCGCCGATGTTGCCAAAGGCATCTTTTTTGGCGCTCATGGTCATGCCGTCGGCCTCCGCAAAACAATCCCGCACGATGTCGGGGATACTGCGATCTTGTTGCCCGGGCTCACGATCCTTGATGAACCACGCGTTCTAAGCAAAGCGGCATCCATCAATAAAGAAGGGCTTGTCAAACTTGCGCGCCAAAGCTGCTGTGCCTTGGATGTTTTCAAGGCTCACCGGCTGTCCGCCACCTGCATTGTTGGTGATGGTCAACATCACGCATGGCACGCTGTCGCCGTGCTTGGTCAGGTAGGCTTCGAGTTTTTCGAGATCCATATTGCCCTTGAACGGATGCATATTGGCCGGATCATGACCTTCCTTGATCACAAGGTCATGGCCTTCGGCGCCAGAGGCTTCGATATTGCCACGGGTCGTGTCGAAGTGCGTGTTGTTGGGGATGTTGCGCCCCGTGCCGCCGAACATCGAGAACAGGATTGCCTCGGCGGCGCGCCCTTGGTGAGTGGGGATGATGTGGTTGAACGGCATGAGGTTTTTGACCGCCGCTTCAAAGCGATAGAAGGATGGAGAACCAGCATAACTCTCGTCGCCACGCATGACGGCAGACCACTGCGCCGCGCTCATTGCGCCAGTACCGCTATCAGTCAAGAGGTCGATCAGCACGTCGTCGGAGTGCAGCGCGAACAGGTTGTAGTGGGCATCTCGGATCAGCTTTTTCCGCTCTTCGCGAGTGGTCATACGGATCGGTTCTACGGATTTGATGCGAAAGGGTTCGATGATTGTTTTCATCACAGGGCTCCTGAATTCGGCCCCATAGGATTCGCGGCAACGATTACACGAAGGAGCCGATGCGCTGCGGTTGTCCCAAGCGGACCGCGCTCAGCGCCCATTCGTTGCGCCTGTAACTTTTCAGGAAATGTCAGGGGCGTCAAAGGACAAGTTGTCGCTCTGACGAGGGTTACTTTTCGACCAGCGCCAAAACCCGCAAAGGGCTGCCTGTGCCGTTGCGAATTTTTAATGGGGGGGCGATCAGGATCGCACCTGTGGCAGGCAATTGGTCAAGGTTGGCAAGGCATTGCAGGCCCAGTTTGCCCGCGCCGTGCAGGATAAAGTGTGCAGGATAGGGGGGCGTGTAATGCGCGCCTTGTCCAGCGTCTGTGCCGACCGTTTCTGTGCCAAAGCCACGAATGTTGCGTTCTTCGGCCAGCAAGCGCATGGCGTCGGGGGTGGGGCCGGGAGAGTGTGGCCCGTCTTCGCGCATGTTCAGGTAGTCCGCGCCGCGCCGTTTGGACCAATCGGTGCGCATCAGAACCCAGGCGTCTTCGGGGATACGGCCATGCTCCGCTTCCCAGGCTTCGATAATCTCGGGCGTCAGTTCAAAATCGTCGTCCTGTGCAGATCCTTCTGAACAGTCGATCACCACGACCGGGCCAACGAGTTTTTCCGCCGGGATCTCGTCCACAGCACCATTTGGCACATCGCGGCCCGAAATCCAGTGAACGGGGGCGTCAAAGTGGGTGCCTGTGTGTTCGGACATAGAGATATTGTGCCACTTCCATGCCGGTCCGCGATGGTCATAAGCGCTGACCTCTTCCATGCGAAAGCGGGCGCATTGGCCGAACTCGGGTGGCAGGATGATGACCGGGAAATCGGGATCGAGCGTGTGGGTCAGATCAACGATCTCGACCTCGCCCGAGGCCATGCGCTGTGTCAGGTCGGTAAGCGTGCTCATCCCTGCTGTCCCTTTGTCATTTCTCGCTCAAGAATTTTGGGGCCCGCGCGGAAGCGTTCGATCATGTCTTTTGCCACGTCGCCGCAATAGACATCTTCCAGCCCATCCTTCAGCCCTTGCACAACTGACCGTGCAACGGCGGGCGGCAGAACCTTCGGTGGGGGCAATTCCTGATGCCAGTCGTCCTCGGTCGGGCCGACAAAGACGTTCATGACGCGCAATCCTGAGGCGCGGAAGTCATTGCGCAGGTTTTGACTGAGCGAATATGCGGCGGCGTTGGAGGCGGAAAAACAGCCGTAGTCGGCAGAGTTCACCAACGCGTAGGCCGAGAGAATATTGACCCAAGCCACGGCGGAATTCACGCCGTCGGCCGTGCGCGAACACATGCCTGGCCCAAAAGCCTGAGCCAGTCGCATGAGGCCAAAGTAATTCACTTCCATCTCGTCCTGGGCAAAGCCCACGTCACCACGGGCCATCGCGCCGCCGGGGCGGACAAATTGAGCGTTGTTGATGAGAATATCGAGCTTGCCGCCGATCTCGCCTGCGAGTTCCTTTACCGAGGTTGTGTCAGTGACGTCCAGCGCCATGATCTCGACCCCGGGAATGGCGGTGAGTGCGTCGCGCTGGGGATTGGGGAGCCATGATTCAGCCTCACCGACAAAGATCATCGTGGCGCCTGCGTCGTGCAGAGCCTTAGCCAGTGTTGGCGCATTAGGGTTGCGCGCGTCGGTGATCAGGACGCGGCGGTGTTTCGGATCGGAGGACATGGCGCGCAATTCGGGGTCGTCTTCCATATCGGGTGTCCTTTGTTCAGGCAGGGCCATCATGACGCCTTGGCCGGAGCGGTCCAGCCGGTTCGACAGGATCACGCGGGATTTAGGGGCGACGTCGCCGTGAACGTGGCAGATGATCGTCGGGCCGGCGTCGAGTTGCACCGAGCCGAGCCGCCACGGCGCGCGTTCGCGAAAGTAGAGATTGGTAGAGGTGCGCACAGTGGATTCCGCCAGCAGGGTGCCTGTGGGGGAGATGTCTTTCCATGGCAGATCGACCGACAGGCATTTGCAGCAGGCGTCGCGAGGCGGGTATTGCACGGTGCCGCACTCGGCGCAGGTTTGCAGCATGAAACGGCCTTCGGCGGCGGCCGCGGTGAGGCCAAGCGTGGCACGGGACCGCACGCCGGGGGGCGAGGTTGGCGTGAGGCTGCGTTTCAGCGGGTTCTTTTTGGGCGGTGGTGTCAGCGGCGTGGTCATGCGGCACCGCCTTTCAGGATCGCGGCACTTGAACAGACGCCCCGGTCATAATTGATCATGCCAAAACCTGAAACCATGGCGCGGGTGGCGCCTGCAACTTGGGTTGGCCCTGCAAATCCTGTCACCTGTCTGATGGCCTCGACAAGGCCGATAAAGCCGCCAGCCGCCCCGGCTTGACCGGCGCTAAGCTGGCCGCCAGAGGTGTTATGAGGGAAGTTTCCGGTGATGGTGAGATCGTGGTTGCGCACGAAGTCGGGGGCGCCGCCCTTGGAGCAAAAACCAAGGTCCTCGATCTGCATCATCGAGATGACGGGGTAATCGTCATAAGTCTGCAAAAGGTCGATGTCTGTGGGCGCGCACTGGGCTTGGTTGTAAAGCTCGTCAATGTCGACCGTCCAGCCGCCGCGCAGTTGGATGGGGTCACTGGCGTGGGCATTGTGGCGTTCGATGGCGCCCTCGATAGTGGCATAGCGCAGGCCGCGTTTTTGTGCTTCGTCCACGGTCATGACCAGAAAGGCCTCGGACCCCGCGCAGGGCATGACACAATCAAACAGCGCGATAGGGTCAGCGATGGGGCGGGCATCAATGTATTGCTGCAGCGTCAGGGGTTTCTTCATCAAAGCCCCGGGGTTCTTCAGGGCATTATCGCGTTGGGCGACCGCGATACGGCCAAAATCTTCGCGGGTGGCGCCGTACTCGTGCATGTAACGGTCTGTCAGCAATGCAAAATTCGCGTTGGGGCCGCCAAAGCCATAAGGATAAGACGCGTCCATTGCGAAGCGCGAAAAAGACGAGAGCAGCGCGCGGAAGCTGTCGATGTGGTTGGTGTCGCCCGAGACGCAGGCAACAATGTCGGCATCGCCGGATTGCACCGCGCGGGCGGCCTTGCGCAGCGAGATCACACCAGACGCGCCACCCATGGGAATGTGGTCCAGCCAGCGGGGGCTGAGGCCGAGGTGCTGGGTCAGGCCGACGGCGGTGTCGGGAAAAAGCGTGAAACTGGCCACGGAAAACCCATCAAGATCGGCCGGTTTCAAGCCCGCAGCATCCAACGATCCACGCAGCGCGCGGGCGATCCACCAATGGGCGGTTTCAATCGAATAGCGCTGATAGGGGATCGACACTGGCGCAACCAGTGCCACGCCCTCGTATGATTGCCGGGGTCTGGTCACGCAACTTGCCTTTTCTTCAGGTGGAGTGTGTTGACAGTTGCGGGATCGGTCAAGAGGGCTGCGGCCATCGCTTTGAGGTCGGCGCGCTGGATTTTCTGTGTTGAGGTCAGCGGCAAGGCGTCGACAAAGGCGACATAGCCCGGCACTTTGTAATAGGCCATTTGCTCCAGCGCCCAAGTCACGATCTCTTCAGCCTTGGCCGACGACGGGTTGGCGACAGTCAGACAGGCGAACACTTCGTCTCCGCGTACAAGGTCAGGCACAGGGGCGACAGCGGCGGCGGCGATATCGGGGTGGCGCATGAGGATGGATTCAACCTCGACCGCCGCGATGTTCTCGCCAGAGCGGCGGATCACGTTTTTCTTGCGGTCGACGAAAAAGACGAAACCGTCGGCATCGGCGCGAACAACGTCACCAGTGTGGAACCAGCCGTTTTCCCAAGCCTCATCGGTGGCCTCTGGGTTCTTGTAGTATTCGCTGAAGAAGCCAAGACGCGGGCTGTCGCCCTTGCGGCGGACGAGGAGTTCGCCAGGGTCGCCGGGGGTAACCTCAACGCCTGCGTCGTCGATGATCGAGACGTCGAGCCAGTCGGGGACTTGCCCTAGAGCGGATTGGCCGATGAGGCGGTCGTGGGTGTGGTTTGAGATCACTGCGCCTGCACCGGTCTCGGTCATGGCCCAGGCCTCCATCAGGGGGAAGCCGTAGCGATCCTCAAAGGCCCCGTGCAGTTTGGGATCAACACCTGCTCCAAAGCCAAAACGGACGGTGTGGTCGGTGTCCGTAGGGGCTGAGTCCATGCCCATCAGCATTGAGGGCATGACACCGAGGTAGTGCAGGCAAGTGGCGCGGCTATCTTTGACGTCTTGCCACCAGCTGCGGGGATGGAAACGGTCGAGGGCTGTGAGACAACCGCCGACGGTGACCATCGCCATAAAGGAATAGGCCATGGCGTTCATGTGGAAGATCGGCAGGGGCGTGATCATGCGCTCGCCCTCGGTCGTCAGCGAGACGATGCCGCCAAGGGTGGAATACCAGCGGCCTACCTCGAGAAAGTAGGCGTTGGCCAGCACACAGCCTTTGGGTTTTCCGGTGGTTCCAGAGGTGTAAAGCACGGCCGTTTCACGGTGGAACTCATCGGCCACGTCTGCGGCCACCACGGCATTTGCGCGGGGAGAGGGGAGATGCGCGTTAGGCGTGATGGCCGCAAGGGGGACGCCCGCCGCGTCGGCTGCGGCTTGCAGTTCGGCTTGGCGGGACGGGATGGAGATGATGAGGGCAGGCTCGGAGTGGCCGATCAGGTACTCCAGCTCGGCCGCGCGCAGGTCGGGGTTGATTGGTACGACCGAGGCTCCGAGTTTGTTGAGCGCGAGCCAGATCAGGAAAAATTCAGGCCGGTTCTCCAACAAGAGTGCGACGCGCATGCCGGTGCCGTAGCCTGCGTCTGTGAGGCGGGTGGCCCACTGATCGACCGCGTCCAATGCCTCGGCAAATGTGATTTCGCCCGGCGCGATGCCGTAGACCTCTGCCGTGGCGGGCAGGACGTTCAGCAAAGGGCGCACTCTGTAGGCGGAGGCCGAGGCCCGGAAGACCTCGTAAACCGTTTTCGTGTCAGATGGGATCATGGCAGCAGCTGGATATTCCCAAAAGCGGCGTCGGAGTTTAGGAGTTCCACGCGCTTGTTGGCGATGCGGAGCTTGCCGTCGACGAGCTTCAATTCATGGGTGGCGGTGATGGCGAGCAGGAATTGCTCGTCTAGCCGGGTTTCGATGTAGTGCATCGAAGTGTTGGTGACGAAATGGCCTGTGTCGAGGTCAAACTCATCCACAAAGGGGCGCTGGATCACGTGGTGACAGCGGCTTTTGGGCTTTTGGCTGAAGGTGCGCTCGCCGTTTAGGCGTTCCACCCGCAAACGCCGCATGAAGTCGTCTTCATAGAGCAGCGAAGTGACCAGATCCGGGTCTTTCTGCTTGTAGTCGAGCGGCATCCAGTAATGACCCTCAGGGATCCAGAGGTCGAGCCATTCCGAGAAACGACCTTCGTCTAGCATGCGGGCTTCGTCATAGATGAAGTCGATGATGTTGTCGCGGGTCAGGGTCATTCTGCGGCCTCCGTTTCCGGTTCCATGCTCATGGTCATGAACTTGACCCAGGCATTCATCTGGTTGCGCATCTGGCGTTCGGTGGTGCCATTTTCGACCGCGATTTCGTCGTAGTCTTCTTCCTCGGTATGCAGGCGCTGGATGTTGATCCATTCGGTGCTTTGGGCGTGCAGACCCTCTTGCGCGCGCTCGTACATTTCCAGATCATCATGACCGACCATGGAGGTCGGCGCGTTGATCAGGCGGTTGTACATGGCGGTGCGTTGCAACAGGTAGTCCGGCGCACCGACGAGGCGGTAGATATAGCTTTCTACAAGCGTCTTGTCGGGGCCGAGGGGGATGAAGTTCCGCAGCTGCTGAACCGGACCCTTTATCATGATGTTGGGCCAGTAGACGGTGTTGTGGCGGTTTTCGCCCAAAGTTTTCGCGGCCTTTTCCTCGCCATAGGCCTCAACCAGGGCATTCCAGTATTCGGGGTCTTGGGAATAGTCTGAGTGGATCGAGTGGTGCACGCCCGTATGGCCGTGGCCATTGGGCCAGGTGCGGATGCCCATTTCCTCGAAGAACTCATAAGGGCTCATGAAGGGGGCGATGATCTCCATCGCCATGGGTTTGGGTTTGTCCGCGGGCCAGTTGGCTTCCTCGAAGAGCCGCACGGCTGTGCCGGCGCTGGATTCATGGGCCACCATCGGGTGACAGGTGTCGGTTTGGTTGTCGACCAGCATTTTCCAGTTGCACTGGTGCATGTAGCGCAAGGGGGGACCGGCGACTTCCAGACGCCCAGCGGGCGCGCGGTCGACCATGTTGTCAAAGGACGACATGGCGTCGCCAAAGTAGTCCTCAAAGCTCATGCCCTCTTTGGCGAGGCGGGCAAAGACGAAGCCGCGGTAATTTTTGACCGCGCCAACGCTTTCCAGACCGTTGTTGGCTTCGCTGTCTTCAAAGTCGGTCTCGGCGTAGCCCTTTTTCAGCGGGATCGCGAGCAGGCAGCCGTCAGTTTTGAAGCTCCACGCGTGATAGGGGCAGCGGAAGAACTTGCCCGTGTTGCCCGAGCGGTCAATGGCGATCTTGGTGCCTTTGTGGGGGCAGCGGTTGTAGAGAACGTAGATCTGGTCGTCGGTATGGCGCACCATGATCACGGGCTGATTGCCGATCTGGGTGGTGATGTAATCACCTTGTGTGAGTGTCTGGCTGTCGTGGCCGACAAAGACCCAGGTGTTGGAGAAGAGATGCTTCATCTCCAGCTCGTAAATCTCTTTGTCGATGTAAGTATCGCGGTGGACCTGGTGCTGTTGGACCAGCGCCCGGATCGCGTCTGCGTCTGTGGTGTTGTTGCCCATGGTTGATCGTCTCTCAGCGGCGCGGGTTTTGGCCTTGCTGGCCGGGGCGCCGATGTCGAGTTTCAGACGGTTAGACTTGGCCCGGCTGACGCAGATCTGCATGACTTTGCCGCTGTCGCGTTCGGATTTGGAAAGGACGACATCGCGGTGGTCGGGGATGCCCCCGAGGACTTTGGTCTGGCAGATACCGCAATCGCCGCGTTGGCAGTCGAAGGTTGCGTCGATGCCTTTTGCTTCCAGCACTTCTACGATGGTTTTGTCAGCGGGGATGGTGAAAACCCGGCCGTCCGCAATTTCGACCTCAAAGGGCTTGTCGCCTTCATGGCCACGGGGAGAGGCGAAGAGTTCAAAGTGGATGTGATCCTTGGCGATGCCCTGAGCTTCGGCCAACTCGCGCACCGCCTCGATCATGCCTTTGGGGCCACAGCAGAAGAAATGGGCGCCAGAGGGGGCGTCAGCGATGATCGATTGGAGATCCATCTGGCTTTCGTTGTCAAACCAGAGCGTGAGCGCGTCAGCAAAGCGAGCAGTCAGGGCACCGGCAAAGGCGCAGTTTTCGCGGGAGCGGGTGGCGTAATGGAATTGGTACCTTGCCCCACGTGCGTGTAATTCCGCTGCGAAAGAAATGATCGGTGTCACGCCGATGCCGCCTGCGATCAGAATTGTAGGGGCCTCGCTGGAATGCAGTTCGAAGTCGTTCTTTGGCTCAGTTGTCTCGATCGTGTCACCGACTTCGAGCGCGTGCATGGCTTTGGAGCCACCATCGCCCTTGTCTTCGCGTTGCACGGCAACCTGGAGCTGGCGAGCGTTTCCAGCGCGTCTTTCAAAATCGATCAGCGAGTAGGAGCGCGTGCCAGCTGCGCCAAGCTCAAAGTCGAGATGCGCGCCTGCAGTGTAATTGGGCAGGGATGCGCCATCGATGGCTTCAAAGGTAAACAGATCAATCCGGTCGATAACCGAATCCTTTGCCGTGAGTTTGAGCGTCAAAGTCACTTGTTTTTCCTCCCGCTGTGCGCCCGACGTTGCGGACCCATGGCTATGCTGACTGATCAGGGCTCGAATCAGAGCTTAGCAAGTTTATTTGCAAATACATATTAAATTTCATGTAATATGTCAAAACCTCGTTTGTCACCTGGCTTGATCCACGTTGTCGAACATCTTGCTAAGCGTCCGCAAAGTGGTTTTTCGGTCTTCCTCGGAAATGCCCTGCATCATCTTGTTATTCATGCCCAAAATGACGGGCCAGACCTTTTCGGACATCTGATGGCCTTTGTCGGTGAGGTAGACTTGGCGAATGCGACTGTCGTCTTCGTGGACTTTTCGAAAGATCAATCCATCGGTTTCCAGACGGTCAAGTGCGTGACTCATCGTGGGTTGCTCGGAAATTGTATGAGAGCAGAGATCGTTGACGGTCAGACCCGGAAAAACACGCAGTGCTGCGATGACCCGCGTCGCAATTGTATTCAGCTTCACGGACTTCAATTCAGTTCGGATTGCCTTCATGTAACGGTGGCTGATCCGGGTTAACAGATAGGATGGAAGGCCGCGCAGATCGTCTGGCTGTTGTTCGGGATCGGTGGGGGTCTTGGCTTCGGACATGTGGACTCCGCTTTGCAAAACCGACGGGCAGTGTCGGTGACGACCTTGGGCGTGGTGCGGTCAGATTAAGCGGTCAAAGTTGAAATTGCTACTACCGGCTGTGCCTTATGTGGCCATTTCATTGCGCTTGCATGCAATTTTGGGTTGTTGTTTGGACGGCTCAATGGGATGCTTGCGGCAAAGTAGGGCCGCAATGGTCGTTGATAGGAATTAAGTGCGATGTCTCGGGGAACAGAGCTGGATCATGGTCTTGCTGATGTTGGCGTTGAACCGTCTTTGGGCGAAATCGGGCTATCCAGTTTTATTCCATATCTTCTGAACCGGATATCCTCGAGTTGGAATATGGAGCTGCAGGACCCTTTGCGGCGGCAAAAGCTCAACACGGTTCGGATGCGGACACTCGCTGTTTTGACCATCAAGAACGGGCTGTCGATCAAGGAACTGATCCAGCTCACCGTGATTGAACAATCTACGTTAAGCCGGGCTTTGGATGCGTTGGAAAATCAGGGCATGATCGAGCGTATTGCGTCAGAGGATGATCGCCGTGTGCGCACGATCCACATCACCGAAGATGGTCGTGCCTCGTTCGCGCGGCTTTGGCCGGATATGCATAGGGAATATCAGGATATGCTGGCCGGGATTGATGAGGATGAACGGCTTGCGTTGATCCAGACCCTGCACAAGATCCTCAAAAATTTCGGCATTCGCGAACCCGGAAAGTGACGCGTTTGGCGTGGTTCCAGGGCGGCGCTCCAGCGAAGTGACTTGCAAAATTCAATTGATTAAAATGAAAAATCATATAAATTCTCTCAATGTGAGAGACACGACTTTGGTGTCTGTCAGAGAACGTTTCGGTCCAGAGAGGGGCTGGTAAGGGAGAGGTGTCATGTCCCGATTTAACGGAAAAACTGCTTTGGTAACCGGGGCAAGCGCCGGAATTGGCAAGGAAATTTCCCAACACCTGCTCGCTGAAGGCGCACGGGTCATTTCGGTATCTCGCCGGGAACTCGAGATAGAGTCAGACAAGGTAACGTCGTTATGCGTCGACCTTGCGGACCCCGAGGCGGTCAAGGCTTGCGCAGATCATCTTCGCGCTTCTGAGCAGGTCGATATTCTAGTGAACAATGCGGGCGTCGTGCGGAATACGATGCTGGGGAAGATCACGGATGATGAGTTTGACATGCTGAACAACTTACATGTCCGTGCGGCGATCACCCTGTCTCAGGCGGTTCTGCCGAATATGAAGGCGAAGGGATTTGGACGTATCGTCAATATGTCCTCTCGTGCCGTTGTCGGGCTTCAGCAGCGCACCGTCTACGCCGCGACCAAGGCGGCGATGATCGCGATGACGCGCACTTGGGCGTTGGAGCTGGGGCCGCTCGGAATTACGGTGAACGCCATCGCGCCGGGCCCGGTTGTGACCGATATGCTGACGACAGACATCCCCGAAGAAAGTGACAAGGCAAAATCACTTGCCGCATCGCTACCGACGCGCCGTTTGGGCAAGGCCGAAGACGTTGCGCGCGCAACGCTGTTTTTTGCTGATCCGGACAACGGCTGGGTCACGGGGCAGACGTTGTTCGTGTGCGGTGGTGCAAGCTTGGGATCGTTGACGTCGATCTAAGCCTGGCGTCACGCCATTTGGGTGGTTCCGAGCGGCCGAGCTCGTGCGCTTGCAAGATGCCCGTAGAATGCAAACGCAAATAGTCGCGGTGATGCGCGAAACACCACGGTTACAAGCCCGCCTGTCCTCCACGAGCACGCAAAAGCCAGCGATTTCAGGGAATTTTTTGTGGTTTTTCCCATTCTGCGTTGCGGAATGTTGGTGAGACAGTTAGGACAACGCCATCTTTTGTGATGTCCGTATCGCGCCTTGGTTTTCTGACTGAAAACTTCCCTGGAGGAGGGGGGGCGCCGGGCCTCGTAACCAACCCGGAGCGCTCGCCCAGGTTCCGACAGAACGGAGACGACCCCGTTGCTTGATCAAATGCATGTCCGCAACGTGCTGTCCCAGCATTACGACCTTAGCCCAGACGTCAAACTCGCCGAGTCGATGAAGGACATTTACGACCGGATGGACCGGGTCGTGACGCCGCCGGACTGGGTGTCTTTCGCGCCCTATGTCAAAGCCATCAATGCGCTGAAAAAAGAACGCAACGCGGTGATCCTGGGCCACAACTACATGACGCCCGAGATTTTCCACGGGGTTTCGGATTTTGTGGGTGACAGCTTGCAACTGGCGATGAAGGCCACTGATGTCGATGCGGATGTCATCGTGCAATGTGGTGTGCATTTCATGGCCGAAACCTCGAAAATTCTCAGCCCAGAAAAGACGGTTTTGATGCCGGACATGGCGGCGGGATGCAGCCTTGCGGAAAGCATCACGGCGGACGGTGTCGAAGAGATGCGGGCCAAGTATCCCGGCGCGCCGGTTGTGTCCTATGTGAACACCACCGCAGAAGTCAAAGCCGCTTCGGATATCTGCTGTACGTCGTCCAATGCGCTGCAGATCGTCAACGCGATGGAGAGCGACACGGTCATCATGACGCCCGATCAGTATCTGGCGCAGAACATTGCCAACGAAAGCCACAAGACCGTGGTTTACTGGCCCGGCTCTTGCATCGTGCACGAGCAATACACGGCCAAGGATCTACGCGATTTTCGTGAATGGAACCCCCGTACGCGGCTGATTGCGCACCCCGAGTGCCCGCCGGATGTTGTGGCCGAGGCGGATTTCTCAGGCTCTACCAGTGGCATCCTGAAGTACGTGACCGAAGAAAAGCCGGAAAAGGCGATGCTGATCACCGAATGTTCGATGGCCTCGAATATTGCTGATGAGCTGCCCGAGGTCGAGTTTGTCGGTCCCTGCAACATGTGCCCCTACATGAAGAAAATCACGCTGGAAAAGGTGCTCTACGTTCTGCACACGATGGACAATCAGGTCGAAGTGGATGCTGCGGTCGCCGAAAAAGCGCGGCTGTCTGTCCAGCGCATGATTGATCTGTCCCGCGAACTGGGTATCTGACAGGGCCATGCAAGAGATCATCACAGACCGCATCGTTATCGTCGGCGCGGGGCTTGGCGCATTATATGCTGCGCTTAAGCTGGCGCCGCGGCCTGTGGTCCTGATCTCGCCGGAAACACTGGGGCAGGGGGCAAGTTCTGCCTGGGCGCAGGGTGGCGTGGCCGCCGCAATTGGTGAGGGCGACACGCCCCAAAACCACGCGGATGACACGCTTAAGGCCGGTGCCGGGACGGTGTCAGCCGAGGTGGCTGACCTCGTCACCCGTGAGGCACGTGACTATATCCTTGATCTGACCCGCATGGGCACGCCCTTTGATCGCACCGAAGACGGCAACTATGTCCTGTCACGCGAGGCGGCCCACAGTTTCGCGCGCGTTGTTCGGGTCAAGGGAGATCAGGCCGGTGCCGAGATTATGGCGGCGTTGATCGAACAGGTGCGAAACGCGCCCTCGGTTCAAGTGCTCGAAGGCACAATGGCTGTTTCGCTTGAGACACAGGACAACGTGGTCACTGGTGTTGCCATTCAAGCTGCAGATGCTGCGCGCTCAAATGCCGTCATGCTGCGAGGGGCAGCCTATCTTCTGGCCGGTGGTGGTTCAGGGGGATTATACGCGCTGACGACAAACCCTGCACGTATCCGCGGGCAAGTTATTGGCATGGCAGCGCGCGCTGGCGCCGAGATTTCAGACGCCGAATTTGTTCAGTTCCACCCCACTGCGATGGATGTTGGGGAAGACCCGGCGCCCTTGGCGACCGAAGCTCTGCGCGGAGAAGGCGCAACTTTGATCAACCGCCTTGGTGAGCGGTTTATGATGGCGTTGCACTCGGACGCGGAACTGGCCCCGCGCGATGTGGTCGCGCGCGAGATTTTTGCCCAAACGCAGGCGGGCAACCGGCCTATGCTGGATACCCGAGACGCCTTGGGCGCGCGCATCAAAACGCAATTTCCAGCTGTGGCAGAGGCCTGCGCACGCAACGGAATTGATCCGGCAGTTGACCCAATCCCGGTTGCAGCCGCAGCCCACTATCACATGGGCGGCATTGCCACGAGCACCGAAGGTCGCGCCAGTCTGGGCAATCTCTGGGTCTGTGGCGAAGCGTCATCCACCGGGTTGCATGGTGCCAACCGGCTTGCCTCAAACGGGTTGCTGGAGGCGCTGGTTTTTGCCCGCATATGTGCCGAAGGGATTGAGGCCGCTGTGCCCAACGCAGCCAATGATTGCGATCCGGTGACAATCACCTTTGGAAGCGGTGGCCATGCACCCGACCCGCAGGCAGTACAAAGCTTGCGCGAGACGATGACATCTTTGGTGGGTGTTGTCAGAACCGGCGAGGGGCTGCGCGCGGCCTTGAAACAGATTGCTGCGCTGGAAAAGGATTATGGGGAGAGCCCGTCGTTCCTGAACATGTGCGCAACGGCCACGTTGATTGCAGCGGCGGCGCTGCTGCGCGAAGAAAGTCGTGGCGCGCATGAGCGTTCAGACTTTCCTGACCCAGCCCCGGGGCCGGCCAAGCGATCGCATATGTATCTGCGTGACGCGCTCGCAGTGCGTGACCAGAACGGCAAGGAGACATCATGACCTACGCAACTGTTCCCGACCTTGTGCTTGAGCCGATTGTTCGCAATGCGTTGATGGAAGACCTCGGCAGCTATGGCGATGTGACCACCCGCGCGGTGATTCCGGCAGAAACCCAGTACCATGCTCGCATTAATGTGCGCGAGGACGCGGTTGTCTCAGGCATGCAGGTTGCGGCCTTGGCGTTTCGTCTGGTTGATCCAGCTCTTGAGATCACGACCCTGATTGGCGATGGGAGTTTTTGTGCCAAAGGCGACACGCTGATGGAGATCAAAGGATCGGCGGCATCGATCCTGTCGGGCGAGCGTGTTGCGTTGAATTTCGCCGGACGGCTAACGGGGATTGCGACCAAAACGGCCGGGTTTGTTGAGGCGGCCAAGGGCCACAAGGTACGCGTCACCTGCACACGGAAAACCACGCCGGGATTGCGGATTGTTGAGAAGCTGGCTGTGCTCCACGGCGGCGGTTTCAATCATCGCTATTCCTTGTCCGACGCCATCCTCATCAAGGACAACCACATCGCGGCGGCGGGGGGCGTAAGTGCCGTTCTGGAGGCGACCAAAGCACATGCCTCACACATGATGGCGGTTGAGATTGAAGTGGACCGGCTGGATCAACTGGCCGAAGTGCTTGAGGTTGGTGGTGCCAGCGTAGTGTTGTTGGACAACATGGACAACGACAGGCTGCGCGAAGCTGTCCGCATGGTGGATGGGCGAATGCTGACCGAGGCAAGCGGTAATGTCACGCTTGAACGTATCTCGTCGATTGCTGCAACCGGAGTTGATTACATCTCGTCGGGCGCGCTGACACACTCGGCCCGCACGGTTGATTTGGGACTGGATTTCTAAGAAATCGGTCAGACGTTTGCGGACCGTAGGCCAAGGATTTTCCGAGCGTCTTGCCATGTGGCAACCGGGCGCTCGTACTTCTCACACAGGTCTACGGCACGCTGCACTAGCGCGGCATTTGACGGCGCGAGCGTGTTGCGATCCAGCCGAACATTGTCTTCCAATCCGGTGCGGGTATGACCACCTGCGGCAATGGACCATTCATTGATCTCAATCTGGTGTCGGCCAATGCCGGCAGCGCACCATTCGGCCTCGGGCGCCAGTCGCTCCATCGTCTTGATGTAATAGTCAAAGACATCCCGATCCACGGGCATCGCGTTTTTTACGCCCATGACAAATTGCACGTACAAGGCACCGGGAATGCGGCCATCGCGGTTCATTGCCACTGCTTGATGGATGTGGCTGAGATCAAAGGCTTCGATCTCGGGTTTTACTTCGTATGTGCGCATTTCGCTGGCCAACCAATCCACAAGGTCGGGCGGGTTCTCATATACGCGCGTGGGAAAGTTGTTGGACCCCACTGAAAGCGAGGCCATATCCGGACGCAGTGGCAGCATGCCACCCCGAGCGGACCCGGCCCCGGACCGACCCCCGGTGGACAATTGCGTGATCATGCCCGGACAGTGGCGTTCAATCCCCTCTTTCAACAGGGCGAACTTGTCTGGGTCCGAGCTGGGGGTGCCGTCGTCATTGCGGACGTGGCAATGTGCGATGCTGGCGCCCGCTTCAAAGGATTCGTGCACACTTTCGATTTGTTCCGGCACGGTGATTGGCACTGCAGAGTTGTCATCCTTGGTGGCGACGGAACCAGTGATCGCAACACAGATAATACAGGGTTTGGTCATCATCGCCTCATTGCGCGTAGCTGAATATGGATTGGGCAGACCACGACAGCCTGCCCAGTTCCACCTAACATGCCCTATAGCGGGGCCAATGTGCCAGCACTGTCTTTGGGTTCTTCCACTGCATCAACAGGATCGAACTGACTGACCCATTTGCGCACCGAGGCCACGTCGAAGTAAATCGACAAGAGAGCGGGCAGTACAATGATCACGAGGATCATGGATGCGGTCAGACCAGCCGCAACAGCGACGACCAGAGGAACCATGATCTGAACCTGTGGGCTTGTGTCCAAAATCAGAGGCACCAGACCGACAACGGTTGTTCCCGTCGACAGCAGAATTGGCCGGAATCGGGCGCGCACGGCGTCCAGTGTCGCAGCCACATGGTCGTCTCCTTCCAAATGTGTCTGAAAGAACGTCAGGAACAGGATGGCGTTGTTCACGACGATCCCAGCAAGAGAGGCAAAACCGATCAAGGAGGGCATCGCCATGTCAATGCCCAGTGCCCAATGCCCAAGGATCGTTCCGATCAGGGCAAAGGGGATAGACAGCATGACGACCAGCGGCAGGGTATAGCTGCGAAACTGGAAGGCCAGCACCATGAACACGCCGCCAAGTCCGATCAACATCATCGTCATCATTGAAGACTGTGACTCGGCCTGATCTTCGGTTGCGCCGCCAATGCTGATCACAACACCGGGATACTTGGCTTGCAGTTCAGGGCCCAATTCATTCGTAACAACGCCTGAAAGGAGTGAGGACGTGGTGGCGCTTCGATCGATCTGACCAAGGATACGCGCAACCGCCAATCCGTTCTTTCTGGTAATGGCCGGATAGCTCTGGGTCAGTCTGATATCAGCAATGGATGACAGAACCGTCTGTTCGCCATTGCCAACAGACACCGGGAAGCTTTCTAGCAGGGTCAGGTTGGACACCGTGTCATCCAGTTGGACCTGTACGGCGACACTGGAGACACCCGTGCGGAAACTGTCGGTCTCGGATCCGGCAAAGGCACTACGAAGTTGATCCGCAAGGAATTGAGGCGTCAGACCGACGGAATAGCCATACTCATTCAGGGTCAGCTGGACCTCTTGCCGCCCACCATAAAAGTCGGTGAAGGCTTCAGTCACATCCGGTCGGGAAATGAGCGCGGCCAGCAGGTCGGCCGTGGCGTCTTCGACTTGCTCAAGATCACGCCCAGACACCTCAACATCCAGATCGGACCCGCCGGGGCCAACCTCGGCCTGCACAAAGCTGGCTTGGATCAGGTCCGGGATCGGTCCGGTTTCGTCGCGCCACATTGCCAACATGTCGTCAGCTGCAACGTTGCGCTGCGCGCTTTTCAACAGATCGACCGTAATCGTCGCAGTGTTTGAGCCGTTGTCTTTGACATCTGCGTTGGTGCCATATTGAACCAGAACCCGTTGAACCAGGGGCTGCTGACCTTCGGTGTTCTCTGAAAGTCGGGCGTCGACACGGTTCAGCGCTGCAACCAATTGGTCAACCGTGGTGACAGTGCGTTCGCGCGGAATTCCTGTGGTCAGCGAAACGCGGGCAACAACTGTGTCGCCTTCGACGGCAGGGAAACCGATCATTTTGACATAACCCGCAGGGATCAACCCAACCGTCATCACGAACAGGCCCACAACCGCGCCGATGGTGAAATAGCGCCAGCGCACAGCGGCGGCAGTAATCGGGATAACGAACTTGTCGCGGAAGCGTTCCAAAAGGCGTGCAGCGAGCCGTTCTTTGGGCGGTTCATCAGGATTAACGTGAACATGGCTCAGGTGGTTGGGCAGGATCAGGAACCCTTCGACGAGGGACAGGGCCAGTGTCAGCAACAAAACCATTGGAATGAATTGCAGGATCTGGCCCGTGTCACCGGACAGGAACATTAGGGGTGTAAAAACGCAGGCGGTGGTGAGAAAGGATGACGCAACGCCGGGAAACACTTCTTTGGTCCCACGTATCGCGGCCTCGCGGGGCGAAACCTTGAGACGCCAGCGTGCTATATTCTCGGCAATGACAATCGAGTCATCCATGATCAGGCCAACAGCCATCAATAGGGCGACAAGCGTAATCATGTTGATCGACAGCCCAAAGACTTGCATCAGGAACAACCCGCCGAGGAAGGAAACCGGCAAGGCAGCGGAAATCCAAAGCGCGTCTCGGAGATTAAAGAACATCCACATCACGGCAAACACCAGGATCAGACCAAGACCGGTGTTTTCCAGAATGAGCGACAGGCGTTCTGCCACGAGATCGGTCACATTGAAGGTGATCGTGATATCAAAAGGTTCGGGATAGGCGGCTCGTTCCTCGGCCAGCATCACTTCGACCTTGTCAAAGGTGCGCAAGGCGTCAGCTTCTTTGGATTTGTTGACATAGATAATCGCGGCTTGCCGACCATCTATGAAGGATTGCAGATTTTCATCCGCATCCACGATCCGAACTTCGGCCAGATCACCGAGGCGCACCATTCCACCGCCTGAGTTATGCAGGATGATGAGGTCCTGCAGTTCAGTGATAGAGCGCCGGGCGTCAGAGTAGCGTAAAACGAAATGGCCAGAGTCTGTTGAGACTTCGCCCAAAGGCTGACGCAGAGACCGCGCGTTGATCGCTGCGACGATATCGCTGCTGCTCAGATTGTATCGGCGCAGGGCCTGTTCTGTAAAAGTCACCCGCAACTCACGGTCGGTGATCCCTGTCACGGTAGCTTCGGTGACACCATCAATAGACTGAAGCTTGTCCGCCAGTGTGTCGGCGTACTCTTTCAGCCCTCGTTTTCCTTCGATTCCCGAAATAGCGATCATCGCGATCAAATCGGTGCGACCCACAAGGTTGACCGCAGGCGTTTCTGCGTCTGTTGGAAAGTCGTTGATGCCCGATACGGCGGAAAAAATATCGTTGTAGAACTCGATGGTGTCGCCACCTTCTTCAAGTTCCGCCGTTGCTGTTGCAAGGCCGTCAGTGGACAGGCAGTTCAGGTCATCCAGCCCGGATGTGCCGCTGATGGCGTCCTCTAAGGGTTCGCAAATCTCCTCGTCGACGTCCTGTGCAGACGCACCGGTGTAAACAACTGAAACCTGAACAGTAGACGGGGCAATTTCAGGAAAGGTTTCACGCTTGATGTTGAGCGCGAAAGTAACGCCCAACATGCAAATCAAAACCATGAACAGATTGGCAGCTACGGGGTGCCGAACAAACCAGCCAATCATGTTACTGACCCTCGCTTTGCACCAAGGTCAATGCCATGCCCAAAACGGGTGGATGTGGATCAGACAGCACCAGCGTTTCACCGCCGTTCAGGCCGTCTTCGACCAGAAGGTCGCCGCCAACGACCGTGCCAATACGAATGGCTTGTTTCACAAGTCGGTTGTCGGAGTTGGAGAGATACACAAAGGCGTCTCCCTCCTCGTCATAATGCACAGCATGCCGAGGAACGGTGATGAGGTTTTCGACTTCGGGCGTCGAGAAGGCCACTTCGACAAACGACCCCACATTGAGAGGGGGGCGATTGATCGGCCGTACGCCAGCAAGAGGTTCATCCACACGTACCACAATCCCGAGGCTGCCGGTGTCGACGTCCATAGTGCCGCGCATCCGCACAATTTTTGCCGACCAGCGCGCATTCAGCCCAGCCAGCGCCTGACTGACTTCAACCGTCAGGCCAATATTGTCAAAAATCTCAACGGCTTTTGTTGTGTCCATCACGACTTCACTGCCCCCGAGGTTTGCAAATGCAACACCCATCATAGGACCGAACGAAGAGGGTTGAACTTCGGCGGTGATCTCGACGGCCGAGATATCATCCAGAACCATCAATTTGTCGCCTGTGCGAACGAACTGGCCCTGATCGATGTTTTGTTCGGTAATCCGTGCCCGAAATGGCGCATGAAGTGTCACTTTAGAGATGGCTCGCTCTGCTTCGGCCAGTTCCGCCTCGCGGACAGAGAGCGTTGATTGCAGTGATTGACGCTTGGATGGATAGAGCGCCAGAGTGTTGTTCAGGTTGGTGACCGAGGAGGTTTGCAGCAAAAGCGTTTTGCGGGCGGTGTCCAGAGCCGCCATCGTGGACGTCCCTTTTTTGACCAACGAGTCTACGCGGTCAAATTCATCCTGCGCCACTTGTAGAATGCGCTCTTCCACCTCAAGTGAATGGCGGGTGTTTTCTTCCTGACGATCCAACTCGGTGATCTGGGCCTTGACCGAGGCGATGTTGGCCAAAGCCTTTTCCCGCGACAACTCGTAATCCGTGCGGTCGATTTCCACCAGCAGGGCGCCTTTTTCGACAATCGACCCGATGGCCAGCCCTTCAGGAACTTTCACTGCCCGCCCTTCAACTTCGGCCACGGCAGACCAATCGCGCACAGCCTCGACCCGGCCATATCCAATTGCGACGGCGCTGACAGGATGCGGCTCAATTGCCATCGCACGCACGGCCAAGCGGCCTTCTGGGGGGGCGGAAGGGGCAGGGGCCTTGCTCTGGTTCATCCAGAACGTGACGGCCGCGGCGATGGCAAGCGGGGGAATAATCAGCAGGGGGCGCAGGTTCATGGGCAACATCCGTATCCTAGTAAAAAGGGCCACCGAACTGGGACCCACACAAAACTTGAGCGGCATGATTGCACAGGGCGTCGCATCGAAAAAGCCCCAGTGTAAAAACAGCATGCGGCCAATTCAATACTGACTGACCCGCCCGGTTTGTCTATTCGGTACTTAACGTATGTGCCTCGCAACTCCGTCGCTGCAGATCAAAGGTTTTTGCGCTGAGCTAGCAGACTTGAGCGCGTTGATCTGGCAAGCTCATAGAGATCAGCTTTGGCTGCTGAGACTGCGCCGCCTGAAAGTCCGCCTTCGCGCGCCAACCTTTCCAAGTCCCAAGCGTCAGGGACTGCGCAACGGCCCCGCCCAGAGTCGTTCCTGGTCCGAGAACGATGAACAGATCGGGCATGAATTCGCGTGCTGCGCTGCGGATTGCGGTGGAAAAATCATAAGGTTCAACAACTTGGTGATTCAGGGTGTAATCCCAGAGTGCCGCAGGATCGCTCGCGTGCGGCCACCAAATCGCGCCGCGTCCATCGACAAGCGGAAGATCTGGCTGCTGGAACAGGTCTTTTGACAGGGCCTTTTGCCCCAAGGCTGCGACGGGCTTTTGCAACGCAGTATGAAAGCCTGCGTGGTTTTGCAGGCGCATGGGAAAACGGTCCTGAACGCGCGGCATTGCGGATTCAAACGCTTCCAACCCAGCGGCGTTGCCCGCAAGCACCAACATTCCGCCAAGATCAATAGACAGGCTCAGGGTGTGATCCTCCATCGCATCTATGCGGTCCATGATGTTCAGGATTTTTTGCTTGCGGTCAGGGATTGGTTGCCAGTTTTCATCAACAAAAGGATAGATCAACTGCCCCCCGATCAAGTGGTCTTGCATCAGTGTTCCCATGGTGTTTACAACCTGCAGCCCACCCATTGCTTCCAGCGCCCCGGCACACGCCAATGCGATGTACCAGCCCATTGAGTTGCCAGTTACGGCAACCACGTCGATGCGGTCGCGATCCAGAGAATGAAAATCCGAATAGGCACAGGCGTAGATCAAGGGCGAGGCGTTGTCCCCCCGCGTATGTGTCGGCCCGCTGAACCGCGCGGCCCTATCAAGGTCCGAGACAGTCTTTTGGCCTCGCGCCTCGCGGAATGCGTCGAATGAGCCGAGCAATGCGTTTTGCGATGCATGGTGGCGTTTCAAATAGCCAAGCTCAGGTTTGTTATAGGTGCCGCGTCCCGGCGCGACGACAACGGCCTTGAGGGTCATGAGGAGCTCCAGAGCGTTTGGGCTGCATCAACAATCGAGTCGCGTGATGGCATCGTGGCGGCATAGGCCGGGCCGGTGGCGATGAAACTGTCTTCGGCGGCCAGTCGCGCAAATGGCAGCGAGCAGTTTTCGGCCAGCATGGCCATCAGGGCCTCGGATTGACTGCCTGTGGTGCGACACTCGTCTACAACAAGCACTTTTTCAGCCCCATCAATGGCTTGCAGAATGCCCTCTTTTGGCAAGGGGGCCAGCCAACGCATGTCAATGATACGGGTTTCGATGCCTTGTTCGGACAGGATGCGCGCGGCTTGCTGGCTAAGGTAATGGCCATTGCCGTAGGTCACGATGGCTAGCGGGCCGTCCCCTGTAACGCCAACTTCACCCAGTGATATGATCTGATCTGGCGAAGGATACCGGCGCAACCAGCCGCCATCTTTCTCTTCGTGCAGGTCACGCATCGGATAGAGCGCGATGGGTTCAACAAACACCACGACGCGCTGTTCCTCGCGGGCCAGTCTGACGCATTCTCGCAGCATTTTTGCGCCGTCTTCTCCGTTCGAAGGGCAGGCGATGATGACGCCGGGAATGTCGCGCAATACGGCCAAGGAATTGTCATTGTGGAAATGGCCACCAAAACCCTTTTGATACCCAAGTCCGGCGATCCGCAGGACCATCGGGTTGGTGAACTGACCATTGGAAAAGAAGCTGAGCGTTGCAGCCTCGCCCCGGATCTGGTCTTCGGCATTGTGTAGATAGGCAAGGAACTGGATTTCCGGCATCGGCAAAAAGCCGTTGTGGGCCATCCCCATGGCCAACCCAAGGATGGATTGTTCGTCCAGCAAGGTGTCGATCATGCGATCCGCGCCAAACCGGTCGATCAGCTTTTGCGTCACACCATAGACACCGCCTTTGCGCCCGACGTCCTCGCCCATCATCACCAATTCGCCATGCTCGAGCATAAGATCGGTGAGCGCCCAGTTCAGCAGGCGCGACATGTGCTGTGGTGTCTCCAGTTGCTTGACGTCCGAGCCAAAGGCTGCGTCGCGTTCGGCAGCGGACGGGCCATTGCTTGGCGCACAAGCCCGCTTGGGTGGGATGAGGCTGGCCATAACATCGCCTGCCGATTTCAGTCGGGGTCGGGTGACAACTTCTGCTGCAACACGTTCGCAGCGTGCCTCGGCCTCGTCATAAATCCTTAATGCCTCTTTGGAACTCAGGATGCCCGCATCGATCAAGAGACGCGCTGAATGCATCAAAGGATCATCGGCTTCCCAGTCTTCAAAGACCTTCTTTGGAAGGTAAGCTTGCTGAAGGTCAGAGCCGGCATGCCCATAGAGCCGTACCAAAGTCAGGTGGAGGAACGCCGGTTTGCGGCAGGTTCTTACGTAAGCCGCCGCCTTTCGCGCAGCGCGATACGTGTCAAAGATATCCAACCCGTTGGCGTGGAAATACTTCAGACCGGGACGCTTGGAATAGTTAGCCCCAACCCATCCCCTTGGCGTGCGGGTCGAGATGCCAATGCCGTTGTCCTCGCACACGAACAGCATCGGCATCGGGACCGATTGGTAAGAGGTCCAGCACGCGCTGTTGATCGCGCCCTGAGCAGTTGAATGGTTGGACGACGCATCCCCGAACGAACACATGACAATGCTGTCATCAGCCAGAACCTTGTGTTCCGGGCTATGTCGCTTGGCGAGGCCGATGGAATAGGCTGCGCCGACAGCTTTCGGAAGGTGACTGGCAATTGTCGATGTCTGCGGCGGGATGTTCAACGCTTTGGAGCCCAGCACCTTGTGGCGCCCGCCCGACATCGGATCTTCGCGCGAGGTGGCAAAGCTGAGCAGCATATCCCAAGTCGGCGTTACACCGGGAACTTGTGCTGAGCGCATGGTCTGAAACGCCCCATCGCGATAGTGCAGAAAGGCCATGTCATCGGGGCGCAGTGCTGCAGCGACTGCGGCCATGCCTTCGTGACCGGATGAGCCGATGGTGTAATAGCCCTGACCAGCGGCCTGCATCTTGCGCGACCTGCGGTCAAGATTGCGGCTGAGGCATTGCGCCCTGAAAATGGTGACGGCCTCGGTCGCGTCAAGCGGCCCAGTGGCTACACCACCCTGAGGCAAGTCGTTGGTGTTCAGCCTCTGGCGAAACGCTTGGTCGACAACATCTGCACGATCCATGTCAGACCCTTTCCTTAGTCAGTCAGTTCCAAGATGGCGCGCTGCATTCGCGTGAGGCCTTCTTTGAGATCAGCCGTCCCATAAGCATAACTCATTCGGAAATGCCCCGGCAGACCAAATGCGCGGCCTGGAACTAGGGCCACAAGCGCGTCTTCCAGCAAGTACTGACAGAAGTCTGCGTCGCTTTCCAAAGTTGCACCACCTGGGGTGCGTTTTCCCATGAGGCCGGTGCAGCTGGGAAAAACATAAAATGCGCCGGAGGGCGTTTCGCACTCTAATCCCGGCATGTCGTTCAGGGAGGCCACAACCACGTCCCGCCGCGCCCGAAAATCATCACAGCGCGTCTGCAGCAGATCTTGTGGACCAGTCAATGCCGCCAAGGCGGCGGCTTGGCTGACTGAACTTGCGCCAGAAGTTGATTGCCCTTGCACGGCAACCATTGCACGGATCAACGGTTCAGGACCAATGCCCCAGCCCAAGCGCCAACCGGTCATGGCATAGGCCTTGCTCACGCCATTCACGATCAGGGTGCGGTCCGCAAGGTCCGGTGCCGCGCTGCGGAAAGACACGAAAGGGGCATAGCTGATGTGCTGGTAAATTTCGTCCGCGATGATCCAGACATGCGGATGTCTTCGCAGAACTTCCGCCAATGCTTCCAGATGATGCCGTTCATACATCGCACCCGATGGGTTGCCCGGTGAGTTCAGCATCAGCCAGCGTGTTTTGCCGGTGATCGCGTCTTCAAGTTGTTCAGGAGTAAGCCGGAATTGTGTGTCGCTCCCGCAGGGAACGTCGACCCGTGTTGCCTCGCAGAAATCCAGCATGTCCGAATAGCTGGCCCAAAACGGTGCGGGTACGATGACCTCGTCGCCGGGATCAAGCGTGGCCAGAAAGGCGTTGGACAGAACCTGCTTGGCGCCGGTGCTGACAATGATGTTTGCCGGGTCAACGTCAAAGCCTGCCTGACCCGCAATTGCAGCGCGAAGTGCTGGTGTGCCTTGAGTTGGTGGATAGGTGGTCTCGCCATGTCGAGCCGCATCCAGCGCGGCATCAATCACATGCGAGGGCGTTGGAAAGTCAGGCTCTCCGGTGCCAAAGGTCAGAACATCCTTGCCTGCCCGCTTGAGTGCTCCGGCAGCTTCAGAGATTTTGACAATTTCAGACAGGGATAGCGTCGCAGCGCGTTCAGAGCGGCGGAAAGTCTCAGGCGTAGGCATAATATTACACTTTGATATGTTTGGATGTGGCATTGATCTTCTTTTTACGCTTGTTTTTGTTGCGATACATCGACATTTTGACATTCAAACATTTCAGAATGGAATGATATGCACGTCCCGCGTCGATTTCTGCCCCCTTTGCCCTGGCTCTCCGCCTTTGAATCCGTTGCGCGGCTGGAATCCGTGACAGAAGCAGCTGTTGAGTTGGATTTGACCCAAGGCGCGGTCAGTCGGCAAATCCAAAAGCTCGAAGATCAGTTGGATGTGGCGTTGTTTCATCGAGAAAAACGGCGCCTGACGGTCACCCCGGCAGGTCGGGCCTATGCGGTCGAGGTGCAAAAGGCCCTGTCCGGGGTCGCCAATGCCACGCTGGCGCTCAAGGCCAATCCCGAAGGAGGCTTGTTAGAGCTGGCGATCCTGCCGGCGTTTGGGGCGCACTGGCTTGCCCCCCGGTTGCCCACTTTCCTCGCCGAGTATCCCGGTGTGACATTGAACCTAGCAACACGCACGGCGCCTTTTGAATTTGCCATCGATCAGTTTCATGCTGCGATCCATTTTGGTCAGGATGACTGGCCCGGCACGCAGTCTCTTAAGTTGATGGATGAAGAGGTTGTGCCGGTTGCGGCGCCTTCGATCTGTGGCGGCGTGCTGACGATGGGCCAATTGAAAACGCTGCCTCTATTACAGCTTCAGACACGCTCTTGGGCCTGGCAGCAATGGTTTGAGCGTCAGGGGCAGAATTATCGGCCCTCCAAGGGGATTGCCTTTGACCAGTTTGCAACCATGCTGCAGGCGACAGTGTTTGGTGCCGGGGCCGCGTTGATGCCGCGATATCTGGTCGAAGCGGATTTGGCCAAGGGCACATTGGTTAGTGACCCAAACGCAAGCCGGACATCACTGGGGGCCTACTACCTTGTCTGGCCCGATGCACTAAACGACCATCCCCCCATTGTGGCCTTGCGGACATGGGCCGCTGATCAGGTTTCAAAGGCCTCTGCCTAGGCGCCGTTTGTACGTCGATCTGAGGCCGCCTCCTTCACCACCTCGGCAATCTGCGCCAATCGTGCTTTTAGCGGGCTGGATTTTCGCCAGATCATGCCAACGCTGCGATTGGGTTGCGGGTCGGAAAAATGGTCAATCGCCACAGTTGCAGACCGTGTTTCAATCGGAACAGACATATCCGGTATGAGGGTCACACCGATCCCGGCGCTGACCATCTGCACCAAGGTTGAAAGCGAGCTGCCGTCCAGGCTTTCGCGGGGCAGCGCAGACTTAATATTGCAGAACGACAGGGCCTGATCGCGAAAGCAATGCCCCTCTTCCAGTAGCAACAACCGCATTTCTCGCAGTTTTTCGGCGCTGGGCACCGACTTGCCCTTTTCAGACGCTGGACGGACGAGAACGAAACTCTCTTCGAACAGCTCAACTTCTTCAAAGGCAGGCTCAGACACCGGCAGGGCCAGGATCGCTGTGTCCAGCCGACCATCGGCCAACTCCTGCATCAGTTTTGAGGTTTGTGTTTCACGCACGTGAATCTCAAGTTCGGGATAGGCGCGGGTCAAATGGCCGATAACACGTGGCAAAAGATAAGGCGCGATCGTGGGAATCACACCCAATCTCAGGCGACCGGTAAACCCGGTTCTCGCCGCGCGCGCCATGTCGCCAAGGTCATCGACGCTGCGAAGGATCGTGGCGGTGCGTTCGGCAAACTCCTCACCAAAGCTGGTTAAGCGGACATGCCGCGCCGAGCGTTCAAACAGTTTGAGCCCCAGAGCTTGCTCCAATTCCTTGATTTGTACGGAGAGCGCAGGCTGTGAAATGGCGCAGGCTTCGGCCGCACGTCCGAAATGAGCGTGCAGAGACAAGGCTTCGAAATAGCGCAATTGGCGAAGTGTGAGATTTACCATTAGAATAAGTTATCAATGCAATGAGAAAATGCAACTTCTGTTAATGGCTGTTGCGCACTACCTTTGACCTAGCGATGTCGAAACAGGGGGGAGCGTCCTGGCCGAATGGGTCAGCGGGGTTTCTCCTAAGGCGCGCTCTTTGGACCTGTTACAAACCTGAACACACGGAGAGCAAGATGGACGGAAATGATGTTGGCAAATGCCCAGTGATGCATGGGGCCGCGCGCGTGAATGTGCGCTCGAACCGCGATTGGTGGCCCAATCAGTTGAACCTGCGCATTCTTCACCAGAACTCGGCAAAGTCGGACCCGATGGGGGTGGATTTCGACTATGCGGAAGAGTTCAAGAAACTTGATCTTGAGGCGTTGAAAAAGGACCTGACCGCGCTGATGACCGACAGTCAGGATTGGTGGCCAGCGGACTATGGTCATTATGGCGGATTGTTCATCCGCATGGCGTGGCACAGTGCTGGCACTTACCGGACCGCAGATGGTCGCGGTGGTGGCGGTACGGGCCAGCAACGGTTTGCGCCGCTCAACAGCTGGCCGGACAACGGCAACCTCGACAAAGCCCGGCGTCTGCTGTGGCCGATCAAGAAAAAGTACGGAAACCAGATTTCCTGGGCTGACCTGATGATCCTTGCTGGCAACGTTGCGATTGAGTCGATGGGTGGCACCACCTTTGGGTTTGCCGGTGGACGCGCAGACGTGTGGGAGCCGGAAGAGGACGTCTATTGGGGCGCCGAAAATGAATGGCTGGCCCCGACTGACAACGAAAACAGCCGCTACACTGGCGATCGCGAGATGGACAACCCATTGGCCGCGGTTCAGATGGGTCTGATCTATGTGAACCCCGAAGGCCCGGACGGGCAGCCTGATGTTCTTGCCTCAGGACGGGATATTCGCGACACATTCGGCCGCATGTCGATGAACGACGAAGAGACCGTGGCGCTGGTTGCCGGGGGACACACGTTCGGTAAAGCCCATGGCGCGGGTGATCCCGGTCTGGTTGGACCCGAACCCGAAGCCGCGCCGATCGAGGCGATGGGCTTTGGCTGGATCAACGGGCATGGCACCGGCAAGGGTGATGATACCACGACCAGTGGCATCGAGGGTGCATGGACCGCTAATCCGACACAGTGGGATAACGGCTATTTTGATCTGTTGTTCGGTTACGACTGGAACCTGACCAAATCGCCTTCGGGTGCCTGGATTTGGGAACCGGCCAATGTGAAAGAAGAAGACATGGCGCCGCAGGCCCATGATCCGTCCAAGAAGGTGCCGACGATGATGACCACCGCCGATATGGCGATGCGTCTTGATCCGATCTATGGCCCGATCTCGAAGCGGTTCCATGAGAACCCGGCGGAGTTCGCGGACGCCTTTGCGCGTGCATGGTTCAAGCTGACCCATCGCGACATGGGACCGCGTTCGTTGTATCTGGGCGACGAAGTGCCGGCGGAAGAGCTGATCTGGCAGGACAATGTGCCCGCGGTGGATCATGACCTTGTGGATGATGCGGATGTTGCCGCGCTGAAAAGCAAGATCGCGGCATCCGGCCTTTCGGTGTCCGAAATGGTCTCGACGGCCTGGGCTTCGGCCTCGACTTTCCGTGGATCGGACAGGCGTGGTGGCGCCAATGGCGCACGTATCCGTCTTGCACCGCAAAAGGATTGGGACGTGAACCAGCCTGAGCAGTTGGCGCGTGTTCTCGGTGTGCTGGAAGGTATTCAGGCAGATTTTGGCAAGAAGGTTTCGATGGCTGACCTGATCGTTCTGGCTGGCGGTGTCGGCGTCGAGCAGGCGGCGGCGAATGCCGGGCTTGATATCTCGGTGCCTTTCGCGCCGGGTCGGACCGACGCCAGTCAGGAGCAGACAGATGTTGAAAGCTTTGGGTATCTCGAGCCGGAAGCCGATGGGTTCCGCAACTACCAAAAGGCACGCTACACGTCCTCGCCAGAAGAAATGCTGGTGGATAAGGCTCAACTTTTGACCCTGACCGCACCGGAAATGACGGTGCTGGTTGGCGGATTGCGGATGTTGGGTGCAAACCATGATGGATCATCCCATGGCGTGCTGACTGACAAGGCGGACACGTTGTCGACCGATTTCTTCGTCAACCTGACGGATATGTCCGTTGATTGGGCGCCGACATCAGAAGATGCGACGACCTATGAGGGGCGCGATCGCAGCTCGGGCGATGTGAAGTGGACGGCCACGCGGGTTGATCTCGTGTTCGGGTCCAACTCGCAACTGCGCGCCTTGGCCGAGGTTTATGCACAGGACGATGCAGGTGGGAAACTTGTTTCTGACTTTGTCGCCGCCTGGACCAAGGTGATGAACGCGGATCGCTTTGATCCGGCCTAACTGATCAGCACAAGACCAAAGCAAAGGCCCGGTGAAAACCGGGCCTTTTTTGTTGTGAGTGGTGGATGGTCAGTGGTCAGGAAACTTCAACCCCTTCGGGTTTCTTGCCCAGAATAATCATGCCCAAAAGGTCGTCATCGGTGACGTCTTTAACGTCAACCGTCCCGACCAACTCGCCATTTTTCATGACGCTGGCCCGGTCGCATAATTCCAGCACATCATGAATGTCGTGGCTGATCAGAAAAATGCCGATGCCTTCGGATTTCAACTGCTGGATCAGCTCCGACACCATCTGTGTTTCATGTGGGCCCAGGGCTGCTGTGGGTTCGTCCATGATCAGGATCTTGGCGTCGAAATAGACCGCCCGCGCAATCGCGACCGACTGACGTTGGCCGCCAGACAAGGCAGACACCGGTTCTGCGAACTTTTGAAAGTTCGGGTTTAGTCGCCCCATGATCTTGCGGCATTCGGCCTCCATCGCGTCATCATCGACAGTGCCAAACGAAGTCACCAATTCACGCCCGAGAAACAGGTTGGAGGCCGCATCAAGGTTATCGGCCAGCGCAAGTGTCTGATAGATCGTCTCGATATTGTATTTGCGAGCGTCGCGCGGGTTGTGAATTTCAGCCCTTTCACCGTTGACATAGATCTCTCCACCATCCGCAGCATAGGCGCCGGAGAGGATCTTGATCAGGGTCGATTTGCCAGCGCCATTGTGACCCAAGAGACCGACAACCTCACCGGGATATAGATCGACTGAAACATGGTCCACGGCCTTGATGCCGCCAAAAGAGATTTGCATGTCGCGCATCTCGACGAGAGGGGTTTGCGTGTTCATAACGTATCCTCCTTATGCGCCGGTGCGACGGCGATAGACAATGTCGACCCAGACGGCAAAAACCAGAACGATCCCGACAACGATGTTTTGCAAAGGTGCGTCGACACCGACCGAGGCCATGCCAGATTGCAGCGATTGCATGATCAACGCACCAATGACAGCGCCGTAAATCGTGCCAGCCCCACCGGAGAGGGCCGTTCCGCCAATAACCGCAGCCGCGATAACGCGCAGTTCGTCCAGTGTCCCAAGCCCCACATCAACTGCGTTCAAACGTGCCGAGGCGATGATTGATGCGATGCCTGTGAGCGCGCCCATCAGGGCAAAGACTTTGACCGTGAGCAGGCGGGTATTGATGCCAGACAGTTCGGCGGCTTCCGGGTTGCCGCCGGTTGCATAGACATAACGGCCAAAACGGGTGCGGCGCGCAATGATTGTCATGACGATCGCGACCACCAAGAGGATCAGAACCGGAATGGCGACGCCGTGGTTCCAGACCATTCCGTCTGTGTATTCAATGCCTTGCGCCTTGGTCATGCGCTTCATGGCGCCTTTGGGAATCGGATAGCTGTTCATGATCCAGACAAAACACATGATCAGACCTGCTGCGATGGCCATGAGAATACCCTCGGCCCAGGCTGGCTTGACGGTGAACCCGTGGCTTGCCTTGCGACGCCGGCTGAGCAGCATCATGGCGACGGCTGCAACCGAGGCAAAGAGACCAAAAGCCCAGCTCACAGTTTCACCCAATGTCCCTTCGGCGCCCCCACCCAAGAGGCGGAACGTGGGATCCAGTGGCGCTTGGGTCTGGCCTTGGGTGACCCACCACATTGCACCGCGATACACAAGGAAACCCCCGAGGGTCACGATAAACGCCGGGACGGTCAAATACCCGATGATCCAGCCCTGAAACGCGCCTATTGTTGCCCCCATTGCGATTGCAAAGAGGGCGGCAATGATCCAGATCGACCAGTGACCAAGGCCAAGAAAATCTGGCAGCACCTGCACCTGGAGGGCCGCGGTTGCCATTCCGATAAAGCCCAACAACGAGCCTACGGAAAGATCAATGTTGCGGGTCACAATGACAAAGACCATGCCGGTGGCCATGACGGCCACAGAAGCGCTTTGAACACTGACGTTGAAGAAGTTGCGGGGCGACAGGAATCGTCCGTCGGTGAAGACACCGAAAACGACCCAAATCACGACAAGGGCGCCGATCATCCCAAGCAGGCGGACGTCCAGCCCCAGCTTGTCGATCAAGGATTTCGCTTGAGTTTGCATATGCAGTACCTCGTCTGTGGCGGAATTCGGATGAGCGCAGTCGCTGCGCGCCAAATCTCGCGACAGTATAAGTCGATTGCCAAGTTGTAGAAGGGGTGTGTGGGGGATGCCCCTCTGATCGCTCAGAGGGGCAAGCCAAAGCTTATTGGCAAACAGCCAAAGTCGAACCAGCGCAAAGCACGTCTTTTTCGATCCAGCCCGCGTCGATGACGACGCTCAGGTTGTCCGCTGTTACTGGCACTGGTGCCAGGAAACGTGCGTGCATCTTGGTTCCGCCGGGCGACTGCCAGATAAGCGAGCTGTCGATTTCCGACAGGTTCTTGCCTTGTGCCATCTCAGCAGCGATTTGACCGGCCACTTTGCCCAGTTCACGTGCGTCTTTCCAAACCGAAACCGTCTGCGTTCCGGTGGCAACGCGGTTCAGCGCGGCGTGATCGCCATCCTGACCTGAGACAGCAATTCCTTCCATGCCTTGTGCGGTCAGCGCGGCTACGACACCGCCTGCAGTGCCATCATTGGAGGCCACGACAGCGTCGACTTTGTTGTCGTTGGCCGTCAGGATTTGCTCCATGTTGCGCTGTGCATTAGCAGGAACCCAGCCATCGGTATAGGCTTCGCCAACGATGGTGATATCGCCCGCATCGATGGCAGCCTGCAGCACTTCTTGCTGGCCGCCGCGCAGGAAATCAGCGTTCGGGTCAGTGGGTGATCCTTTGATCATCACATAGTTGCCCTTGGGCTGTGCTGCCAGAACGGCGCGCGCTTGCATACGTCCAACTTCGACATTGTCGAATGTCAGGTAAAAGGCACGTTCGTCTTCGATCAGACGGTCATAGGCGACGACACCGATGCCTTCGTCTGCTGCCGCTTGAACCGCTGGTCCAACGGCCGAGGCATCTTGTGCGAGAATGATAAGCGCATCCGCACCTTGTGCGATCAGGCTTTCAATGTCGGACAACTGTTTGCCCGATGAGCTCTGCGCGTCTGCCGAGATGTATTTCACACCAGCAGCATCCAGTGCAGCTTTGATCGCGGCTTCGTCAGTTTTCCAACGCTCTTCCTGAAAGTTGGACCAGCTCACGCCAACGATCATGTCTTCTGCGATGGCGGCTGTGCCGATGACAGCACCGGCGATCAGCGCCGCTGCTTTGGTAACTAGTTTCATGGTGTCCTCCCAAATTCGTTGCCTGGAATCATTGTCTTTGAGATCCGGGCTGACTCCATGTTAGCCAATTAAATTTGTAAATCAAATTAAATCGGCTAAGCTGAATTGGCGAGCGGCTGTTCAGGCCAGTCTTTTGCTTGTAAAACCGAAGGTATTGAATTGGCTTTGACGCCTGGCATGAGCAAATAGGGAAACGGTAAATGTCTGTTCAGCAAAGGGAAATTGGCCGAAAGACCTTGCTTGAAGAAATTCGCAAGAGCGCCCGCATTCCACGCATCGACCTCTCGGAAAAAACTGGAATCAGTCGCGCGACGGTCACGACCATCACGGCGGACTTGCTGCGTGAAGGCCTGATTGAAGAGGTGAGCGACGACTCACCTAGCAAGGACGCGCGACGCGGAAGACCCCGTGTCGATTTACAGATTCGTGGTGCCGCGCGCTTGATTGCTGGTGCAAAAATCTCGAGCAAAGCCGTGTCGTTGGTGCTTTTGGATTTTAGCGGCCACCAACTGGCAGATCTTGAGGTTGAGATCGAAAAGCCCGTGTTTGACTCAGAAGAACTTGCCGAAGTCTTGAAAGCGGCATGTGATCAGCTTGCACGTGACGCGGGGTTTAAACTCTTGGACCTTTCAGGTCTGGGTGTAGGGATTGCCGGTATCGTTGATGCTCCGCGTGGTTTTGTGCATTGGTCGCCATCCCTGAACGCGCGAAATGTAGAACTGAGCGAGGATCTCGGTGTGCGATTGGGCGTGCCGGTTTACGTGGACAATGACGCCAACCTTGTAGCGCTCGCAGAAAAGTACTTTGGCCTTGGGCGCGGTCATACCGACTTTATTGTCGTCACAATCGAAAGCGGTGTCGGTATGGGCATCGTGATTGGCGACGAGCTGTATCGCGGGACGCGCGGCTGTGGCGCCGAATTCGGTCATACCAAGGTGCACCTTGAGGGCGCCATGTGCCGGTGCGGACAGCGCGGATGTCTTGAGGCCTATGTCGCGGACTATGCTTTGTTGCGAGAGGCGACTTTTGCTGGCGGTGAGAGCGTTGAACAGGATGTCGAAGACTTACTGACTGCGGCACGGGATGGTGCCGGCGTGGCGCGCAGCATCGTAGAACGTGCCGGACGCATGTTTGCGATGGGCCTGGCCAACATCGTCAACATTTTTGATCCAGAGCTTATCATTCTGTCTGGCGAGCAAATGCGCTTTGACCATCTTTACGCGGAAGAGGTGATCGAAGCGATGCGCCGATCCATTGTTCAAGTGGACAAGGCGCCGCCCGAAGTGAAAATCCACAAATGGGGCGACCAGATGTGGGCGATGGGGGCGGCGGCCTATGCCTTGGATATGATCGCTGAGCAGGCCGCCATCGGAGCCGACACAGATGCGGCTTAAACTCGCTCTGGTGGCGCTGCTGGCTTCAAGCCCCTCGCTGGCCGAGCCAGTTTTTCAAAGAGAAGTTGTGCCGCACCACATCTATGGTGGCGGTTGGGAGCATTTTGTCGGCGGTGGGGTCGCCGTGTTTGACTGCAACGACGATCGTTTTCCTGACCTGTTTGTTGCCGGCGGGGAAAATCCGGCCCAGCTTTTGGTCAATACCTCCGAGCCGCGTGGATCCCTGACCTTTCAGCCACAAGCCGATGAGATGATCGCCGTGACAGGGGCCACTGGGGCCTATCCAATGGATGTGGATAATGACGGGGTGTTGGACCTCGTGGTGTTGCGCATTGGCGAAAACGTCATCCTCAAAGGGGGAGACTCCTGCAGTTTCGCGCCAATGACCCTGCCAAATCTCACCTTTGGTGATCGTTGGACTACTGCGTTCACTGCCACCTGGGAAAAGGGCTCCACGCTGCCAACACTAATGTTTGGCAACTATGTGGATCGCCAGAACCCCGAGGGGCCCTTTGAGGCTTGTGACACCAATGACCTTTTCCGTCCTGCCGCGGATGGATATGCAGAAACGCGTTTGCAGCCGGGCTATTGCCCGCTTTCCGCGTTGTTCAGTGACTGGAACCGAAATGGGCGGGCTGACCTGCGCCTAAGCAATGATCGTCACTACTATGTGCGCGGTGGTGCCGAACAGATGTGGGTGATGGAGCCAGAGCCACGGCTTTTGACCGAGGCAGAGGGATGGATCGATCATGAGCTGTGGGGCATGGGTATTGCGTCACGTGATCTGGACTTTGATGGCTTGCCTGAGGTGTTTCTGACATCGATGGGCGATCAAAGACTGCAAAAACTCACACAGGCCGATCTCCCCACTTGGAAGGACGTTCCGTATGAGATGGGGACGACAGCGCATCGCCCGCATGTCGGCGGTGACGGGCGGCCCTCGACGGGATGGCATGTGGCGTTTGGCGATTTGCAAAATGACGGTCTGGACGATGCGTTTATCGCCAAGGGCAACGTTGACCAAATGCCCGGCAGCGCGATGGATGACCCCAATAGTTTGTTGATGCAACGACC
The DNA here is from genome assembly GCF_947498095.1 of uncultured Shimia sp. GTDB lineage: Bacteria > Pseudomonadota > Alphaproteobacteria > Rhodobacterales > Rhodobacteraceae > Shimia. The sequence continues at coordinate 341,579 of NZ_CANMJE010000003.1, forward strand.
AGACGGGACATTTTTCGAAGCCGCCGAAGATGCAGGCATCGCCACCTTTGACCGGTCCCGTGGTGCGGCGCTGGTGGATCTGAATCGTGATGGCCTGTTGGATCTTGTCGTGGTCAATCGCCGCGCGCCGCTCGAGCTTTATCGCAATGCCACGGAGGGCACAGGCAACTGGGTGCGGTTCGCGCTGCGTCAGCAAACCCCGAACACGCAGGCCGTCGGAGCGTTTTTGGAACTTGATCTTGGCACGCATAAAGTGCTCCGTGAAGTCACGGTGGGCGGCGGGCATGCCGGTGGCACGGCCGTGCCAGAGCATTTTGGTCTTGGCCCATCCCAAGCTGTGCGGGTGCGCGTGATCTGGCCTGGTGGGGTGGCCTCGGATTGGGTTCCAGTGAAGGTAAACACGTCTTACGTTGCAACACGCGACGGTGATCAGGTCCACCTTCAGTCCTACTGATCCACCGGCAAGCCGCTGGGCACGGTTTCGGGAATGCCCAAGCGACCTTTCAGGGCACCTTCATCGTTAAGCGCATTGAGAAACGCCACAATGTCCGCGATCTCGAGGTCAGACAGCTGCATCGGCGCAAGGTCATTGGCCTTAGCAATGGCCTCTAATTCCTTCAGGTCGGCATAAATTCGGAAATCATCGGGAAATCTATCCCCCGGCAAAACGGCCATTTTCGGGTCGTAATTCAGCAAGGATGCCACCGGATCCAGATGGTGCCGGATGACTGCATCCAGCTTGGCATAGGCCCCGGCATGACCATAGGGCCCGGTGTGCACGATGTTGCGTAGAGAAGGCGTGCGGAAGCGGTAGGCATCTTCGGGTGCACCTGTTACCCGCATACGTCCGGTGTCACGGCTATGGCTTTCAAACCTTGCCGCTTTGCCCGGTCCGATTTGCGGCATGGCAATGGCGTGAAACCCATGATCCGTCTGGAACAGACCTGAATGGCATGCGTCGCATCCGGCTTTGCCATAAAACAACTCCAGCCCGGCCATGGCGTCGGCGGGCAGGGGGGCTGCGTCTCTCAGATAATGATCAAAGGGACTGTTGTCTGCGCGCCATTCAAACGCAATGAAGGCAGCAATGGCGTTGGCGATGTCTGCAAAGGTAATCGGCGCGTCCGGGCCATTAACCAGCGCAAAGCCGTCGCGGTACTCTGGAATTTCTGCGACACGCTTTGCAAGAAGGTCCCATGCGCCGCCTTTGCCGGTCAGGACACCACGCCGGACAGCCTGGGCCACTTCATTTTCTGAGTAGTGCCCCGCCATCTCATCACCGGATAGAACCGGGAACATGGCTTGCGCGGCAAGTGCCGAGTCAAACCCCTGCTCCATTTCCCTGCCCAAAGGCGTGCGGATACCACTGGGCCGTTCCGGGGCCGTTTCAAGCCGTCCGTCATGGAAAAACGTGGTGAACTCTTCGGCACCCAGATTGAACAGGGCAGGGGCGTTACGCGGGATCCGTTTTTCTGGAACGTTGTCCGGATCATGTTTACGATTTGGCCCCAACGCGATGCCGCCATCGCCCAGCCCAAGCGAAACGCCATCCGACGTTGCAAAGCGGGGGTGGTGGCATGTGGCGCAAGAGACAGTACCGGACCCGCTCAAAATGGGATCATAAAACAGCAGGCGACCCAGTGAGATTTCCGACATATCAGGAGGTGGAAAACTGGCCTCGGGCGATGGCAAGGGGCCTGCTGTGGCAGCAACGGCCATGAATCCAAAGGCTGTGAGCGTTTCGCGGATCATTGGGGGCCTTGTACAAAAATGCGCACGGACAGCCGCTGATGATAAGGGGCGTCCGGTGTGGTGATGATGTTGCCAAAGCTCGCAGTATTGATCGCATTTGGAAAGGTCTGTGGTTCAAGGCAAAGACCTGCGTAGGGGCCATGCTCTTGCCCGGGCAGAGGGGCGTGAACACGGCTCAGATGCTGCGCGGAATAGAGTTGCAGCCCCGGCTGGTCCGTCTCAAGCTCCAGACACAGACCGTTCGACGTTTGTATGCGAGCGGCTGGGGTGCCGGCGTTCAGGACGTAGTTTTGGTCATAGCCTTGCCCGTCAGGATCGGCGTCGTGAAGGCTGCGTGATGCGGCAAAGTCGAACCGTGTACCTGAGACGGGAGTGATGTCACCGTTCGGGATCATGTCCGCATCGGTTGGGGTCGTGTGATCTGCATTGATCTGCAGTGAGGCACCTTGCATGCCCTGCGATGCGCCGAGCGCGTAGTAGTTGTGTTGCGCGAGCGCGATGGGGGTTGGACGATCAACCGCGGCGGTCATGTCATAGGTTAGACGGTCTCCATTGAGGCTGATCCGAACTTCAAAGTCGACTGTTCCGGGAAACCCTTGATCTCCGTCCTCTGACCTCAGTCGCAAAAGAACACTCCCTGCGTCCGCCTCCATGTCCCAAAAACGCTGGCTCAGGCCCAACGGCCCGCCGTGCAACATGTGCGCGCCTTCGTTTGCACTTAAGGCATAGCTCTGCCCGTCTAACTGAAAGGCCGCGTCGCGAATACGGTTGGCAACACGACCGACGATCGCGCCCATAAAGGCCGGGTTGTGACGATAATCCTCGGCATTGGCATAGCCGAGGACCGCCGAAACCTGTTGATCGCCGAGCGGCACCCGCCATTCCTGTGTGATACAGCCAAGGTTGAGAATGGTCACAGAAACGCCCTGATCGCTCAGAACAAGGCCGTGAATGGTATCAGTTTTCGATATCAGGCTTCTCCTGGCTTCACACGAAACGATTAACGTAGTTTTCGAGGATTTCCTGCCGTCCGGATTTGGGAGCGGGCGAGATTTTTCCGTTATGGACGTCGGTGAAAATCGTGTCGAGATCGCTGGCCAGCATGGTTTTGGCTTCCGGGGTATCCCAGCCTGCATAACGTGTGTTCAGAGCCGTTTCCAATCCGCCATCTTCCATCATTGCCGCAGCTGCTTTCAAACCACGGGCGCAGATGTCCATCCCGCCAACATGAGCAGCAATCAGGTCTTCGGCGTCCAGAGACTGGCGGCGCAGTTTGGCGTCAAAATTGGTTCCGCCAGTGGTGAAGCCACCCGATTTCAGGATATGGTAATAACAGAGCGCCACTTCGGGGGTATTGTTGGGAAACTGATCCGTGTCCCAACCCGACTGATAGTCATTGCGGTTCATGTCGATGGATCCGAGCATACCTTCAGCGGTTGCTGTTGCGATCTCATGCTCAAAACTGTGACCGGCAAGGATCGCGTGGCCCTGCTCGAGGTTCAGCTTGACCTCGTTCTCCAGACCGTACTTGCGCAGAAAGCCGATGCATGTCGCGGCATCATAGTCATATTGATGCTTGGAGGGTTCCTGGGGCTTGGGTTCAACAAGGATCGCGCCTTTGAAACCAATCTTGTGCTTGTAGTCGACGACCATGTTCAGGAACCGGCCCATGTGGTCCAGCTCGCGGCCCAGATCGGTGTTGAGCAAGGTTTCATAACCTTCACGCCCGCCCCACAGCACATAGTTTTCACCGCCCAGACGCAGTGTGGCGTCCATGCAGGTTTTGACGGTTGCCGCTGAATAGGCAAAGACATCCGGATCAGGGTTGGTTGACGCTCCGGACATCCAGCGGCGATGGCTGAACATGTTGGCCGTGCCCCACAAGAGTTTGATCTTGCGGGTCGACATCTTTTCTTCGAAGTAACTCACGATTTCTTCAAAGTTCTTCAGGCTTTCGGCAAAGCTATCGCCTTCGGGGCGCACGTCGGCGTCGTGCCAGCAAAAATAGGGCTGGCCGAGAATATCAAACATCTCAAACGCGGCATCAGCCTTTAGTCTGGCCGTGTCCATGCGGTCCTGGGGGTGCCACGGGCGCTCAAACGTCTGGCCGCCAAAGGGGTCGTTGCCTTCCCATGCAAAGGAATGCCAATAGGCCACGGCAAAGCGCAGATGGTCTTCCATCCGTTTGCCCATCAGCATTTCATCCGGGTTGTAATGGCGAAAGGCCATCGGGTTTGTGCTTTCTGGCCCTTCATAGGCAATCGGGGCGATGTCGTGAAAAAAGGTGCTCATGAGGTCAGGGCCTTTATGCCAGGATATAGGGATTTGAACGAGGCATAAGCCTCTTGGTAGTCGGAGCTGAGATCACTGCGTGGTTCAATCGTGAGTGCGATCTCGGGTTTGGTCATGACGGTGTCTGGGCTGGCGCCGGTTGCGCCGCAGATGGCGAGACGCGCCGCACCCAAGGCAGCGCCAAACTCGCCTTTTTCGGGCAGGTGCAGCGGGATGCCGAGGATTGTGGCCACCAATTCCACCCAGTAGGGGGACTTTGATCCACCACCGATGGCAATCGCGCTGGTGAGTTGTGCTCCGGTGGATTGCAGCGCCTCCAGATTGTCACGCAGCGCAAAAGCCACGCCTTCCAAAACAGCCTGTGTCAAGGCCTCGGGACCGGTGTTGATGTCCAGCTCCAACAGAGCGCCGCGAATGGTGCTGTCGTTATGGGGTGTACGTTCGCCCGAGAGATAGGGCAGAAATTGCACACGTCCGGGTCCAGAGATGGTTTCTCCTAGGGCGGCGGTCAGGGTCTGGGCATCGTTTTGCAATGCGCGTGCCAACCAGTTCAGGCTATCTGTCGCTGCCAAAATCACGCCCATTTGGTACCAAGTGTTTGGAACCGCATGACAAAAGGTGTGGACGGCACTGGCCGGGCTGGGCGCATAGCTGTCGCGTGCCGCCAGAAGAACCCCAGAGGTACCAAGTGACACAAACCCGTCGCCCTCGTTCAGCGCGCCAATGCCACAGGCCGCCGCCGCATTGTCTCCGGCTCCGGCCACGATGATCACATCAGCCCCAACTCCCCAGCGGTTGGCCAGATCAGGACGCAGTGTCGCAACGGCCTCGCATCCTTCAAACAACTTTGGCATCTGATCGGCGCGCATGTTGCCGGCGTCCAAAAGTGTTTCAGACCAATCTCGTGCCTGCACGTCCAGCCAGGATGTGCCGGCGCTGTCGGACATGTCCGAGGCATAGGCGCCGGTTAGCCAAAAGTTCAAATAATCCTTGGGCAAAAGCACCTTGGCCGTCTTTTTGAATATCTCAGGCTCGTTGTTGCGGACCCAGCAAAGCTTGGGCGCCGTAAATCCGGGGAAGACGATATTGCCACTCAAGGCGCGGACGTTCTCAGTTGAATCAAGATCGCGGGCCTCAGCAGCGCTGCGGGTGTCATTCCAAAGGATACAGGGGCGCAAAACTTCGCCCTGATCGTCAAGCAACGTTGCGCCATGCATATGGCCCGAGATGCCGATCGCACGAAGGTGTCGGGTGGCGTCCGGTGCCTTTTCTGACAATTCGGACAGGATGTAGTCGCAAGCTTGGATCCAATGTGCTGGATCCTGTTCGCTCCAACCCGGATGCGGACGCTCGGTGCCATAAGAGGCCTCGGCCTCGGCCACGATCGATTGGTCCTCGCGAACCAGAACCCCGCGCATACCGGATGTGCCAAGATCCAATCCCAGATACATAGAAAGACGCCCTCCCAAGCAGTTCGTTAATTTAATTTTTGCGTCAAATTAAATAAAAGATCAAGCCCAACCTGCGGTTTCTTTTTGATTCAACTCGACGGAGAGGGATTTTGGGGGCTGGTTACGGTTTGCCGTATGCCGTGTCGTGGCCAATGGAGTTAGAGGGATTGCCCTATCGAAATGGTGGGGGCCAACTGGTCGCGTCTTAGAGGGCCTTCCAATCCTTGCAGAATGATTTCGGCGGCCTTTTGTCCGATTTCGAAACGATGCGCGTCAGTTGTTGCCAGTTCCAACGGCAGACCACGAAGCATTGGCAGATTGTTGAAGCCCGCAAGCGCCAGATCGTCTGGAACACTAAGTCCCGACGCGAGGCAATGCATATACCCACCAACCGCCATCACATCGCTCGAGTAGTAAATGCAATCGGTATCCTGGGATCGCGCCAGCATCGTCCCGGTCAGGTCACGCCCTGTTTCTATTGAGGATTGGCCTGCATAAAGCTCTTGATCTACAAGCTTGAGCCCATGTTCTCCGAGTGCTTCGATAAATCCATCCAGACGTTTTCGGGCTCTGAAATCCTGAGGCATCTTGGTGCCAATAAAGCCGATGTTCCGATAGCCACGCTGCACCACCGCTTCGGCCATTTCGCGACCTGCGGCGACGTGAGAAATACCGACGCAATGCGCGACGGCCTCTCCATCTACGTCCATGACTTCGACGACTGGGCAATCGGCTGCAGACAACAATGCGCGGGCAGGGGCCGTGTGTTCCAGCCCTGCCACCACCAGACCAGAGGGACGCCAGCTGAGCATCTCCCGGATCACGTCTTCTTCCTCATCCAGATCGTATCCGGTGACCCCGATCACAGGTTTTAGCGGGCTGCTCTCCAGCCCCGACGAGAGACCCGACAAAACCTCGGGAAAAACGAAACTGCTGAGAGAGGGAACGACAACACCAACCAGTTTTACGGATTGGGAGGCCAACGCGCCTGCAATGCGATTCGGCACGTAGCCGATCTCATTCGCGATCTCTTTGACCTTGTTGCGGGTCGCCTCAGAGACGTCCGGAGCATCGCGTAAGGCCCGGCTGGCCGTCATCTCGCTCACCCCGGCGAGCTGTGCAACATCTTTCAGGACTAGTCTTTTGGCCATGCCCAGATGGTTGGCCAGATTTCCGTTTTCTGCAAGGGAAATCGCGTCGTAGATCGTGCGGATCGATGTGGGTTGATTTTTGACAATTTGAACGCTATGGTAGCGCTAACGGTAACGCCACCGGTTACGCCACCGATGCGTGAGATGGAGACTGAGATGACGACAAGAATTGCAATCAATGGATTTGGCCGAATTGGCCGTGGTGTTTTGCGCGCGCTGGTAGAAACCGGCGCAACAGACGTAGAGGTTGTGGCAATCAATGATCTGTCGCCACCGGAAACCCTCGCGCATTTGCTGGAGTTCGACAGCGTGCATGGACGGCTCAAGGCGGACATCAAGGTTGATGGTGATACGATGGTTGTTAACGGCCAGCGCATTCGTCTGACTGCGATCCGCAACCCAGAAGAACTCCCCTGGAGCGACGTCGATATTGCCTATGAATGCACAGGCTTCTTCACGAAACGCGAAGATGCTGCGCGTCATCTGAAAAACGGATCTCGTCGGGTTTTGATCTCGGCGCCGGGGGCTGACGCCGATCGTACGGTGGTTTTTGGCGTGAACGACGCGGAACTTACCAAAGACGATGTCATCGTCTCCAATGCATCTTGCACCACCAATTGCCTTGCACCGATGGCAATGGTTTTGGATCGTGCCTTTGGCATTCGCACCGGGTATATGACAACCGTGCATTCCTTTACCGGGGATCAGCCCAGCCACGACAGCAGCCACAAAGATCTTTACCGTGCGCGGGCGGCATCTGTGTCGATGGTTCCGACCTCGACAGGTGCTGCGCGCGCAATTTCACTGGTTCTGCCACAGCTTAAGGGCAAGCTCGAAGGCTCTGCGATCCGCGTGCCAACACCGAACGTGTCACTGGTCGACCTGAGCTTTGTGCCAAATCGTTCTGTGACCGTTGAAGAGGTTAACAACGCCATTCGCGACGCCGCGGCCAAGGAACTGGCTGGTGTTCTGGCCTATGAAGACCGCCCGCTGGTCTCGATCGATTTCAACCATGATGCGCACTCCTCGGTCTTTGCCGCCGCGCAGACATCGGTCACAGCCGATGGTCTTGTTCGTGTCGTCAGCTGGTATGACAACGAATGGGGTTTTTCCAACCGCATGATCGACACGGGTCGCGTGATCGGGGGGCTGCTGAACGGCAAGCCTGCCCTGAAACTGGCTGGCTAAGTCATGGTTTCTCGCGTTATCCCTGTCGCGCCGTTTGATCTTGTCGTCTTTGGTGCGACAGGAGACTTGGCGCGCCGCAAGATTTTTCCGGGTTTGTTTCACCGTTTTGAGGTTGGACAGATGCCGTCCGAGGCGCGGATCGTAGGTGTTGCGCGCAGTGAAATGGACGTGGATGCCTTTCGCAATCTGTTGCGGGCCAGCCTGTTGGAATTTGCGGATCGTGCGCAGAATGCCGAAGATCGGGTTCAGGCCTTTCTGGAGTGCGTGTCCTATGTTCGCGTCGATGCAGCCGGTGAAGATGGTTGGGAGGCTCTCAGCAAACACATGCGCAAAGACGCTACTCGGGCGTTTTACCTGTCTGTGTCACCCTCGCTGTTTGGTGACATTGCCGACAGGTTGAGCGCCCATGGCATGGCAACCTCTGAAAGTCGCATCGTTGTTGAAAAACCCTTTGGTCAGGATCTGGCTTCGGCGCGGGCTTTGAACGCAACCTTGCGGCGGAGTTTCTCAGAACATCAGATCTATCGCATTGACCACTACTTGGGCAAAGAGACCGTCCAGAACCTGATGGCCTTGCGCTTTGCCAACTCGCTGTGGGAGCCCCTGTGGAATTCAACGCATATTGATCACGTGCAGATCACCGTTTCTGAAAGCATCGGGGTCGAGGGCCGAGGGGCCTATTATGATCGCTCGGGTGCGATGCGTGATATGGTTCAGAACCATTTGATGCAGCTTTTATGCCTGACCGCGATGGAACCGCCATCGAAGTACGATCCAGACGCGGTTCGAAACGAAAAAGTAAAAGTTATCAGCGCTTTGCAAGATGTTCCGCAAGAGGACATTGTGCGCGGTCAGTACCGGGAAACACCGGGGCAGCAAGACAGTTACTGCGACCATGCGGAAAATCCCGACAGCCGCACCGAGAGTTTTGTCGCGATGAAGGTCAATGTCGGAAACTGGCGTTGGAGTGGGACACCGTTCTATCTCAGAACCGGCAAGAAACTTCGGGCGCGCAGTTCGGAAATCGCCGTTGTATTCCGTGATCCACCGCACATGATCTTTCCAAAGATGGAAGGGCGTCGCGGCAATGCGTTGATCATCCGCCTGCAGCCTGACGAAGGCATCACATTACGCACGACCATCAAAGAGCCTGGCCCAGGTGGCTTGCGCCTGGCCGAGGTAACGTTGGACATGACCTTTGCCGAAGCGCTTGCGGGGGGCACCGACACGCAGGATGCTTACGAACGTCTTATCATGGACGTGATCCGCGGCGACCAGACATTGTTCATGCGCGGAGATGAGGTTGAAGCAGCCTGGTCATGGGCGGACCCGATCATTGCCGGTTGGGAAGCGTCCTCGCGTACACCAGAGAAATATGACGCAGGCGGTTCTGGTCCCGAAGATGCACTTATGTTGTTGCATCGTGAGGGTCGCCGCTGGAGAGAAATCGGCTAGGCTGATAACAGTCTGTCAGGTAATACTGGATCCAAGAAAATGACGCTTAACCCAACATTGGAACGGGTCACTGACCGGATCATCGTCCGCAGTGCCGCAACCCGCAGCGCTTATCTCGAAAGAATGCGTGCCGCACAGTCCAAAGGACCGTCGCGCGGGCATTTGTCTTGTAGCGGTCAGGCGCATGCCTATGCCGCTGCGGGGCCGGATCAATCCAGACTGGCCACTGAAAGTACCGGACATCTGGGCATAGTCACGGCCTATAATGATATGCTCTCGGCACATCAGCCCTTTGAAGGCTATCCTCAAATCATCCGTGACGCGGCCCGTGCCGTTGGCGGATCAGCTCAAGTTGCCGGCGGCGTGCCAGCCATGTGTGACGGTGTCACGCAGGGCGAGGCGGGTATGGAACTGAGCCTGTTTTCGCGCGATGTCATCGCCATGGCGACAGCCGTTGCCCTAAGTCACAACACCTTTGATGCGGCGATGTTTCTTGGGGTTTGCGACAAGATTGTTCCAGGCCTCGTAATCGGTGCTCAGAGCTTTGGGCATTTGCCTGCGGTATTTGCCCCAGCGGGCCCTATGAGCAGCGGCCTTGGTAATGAAGATAAAGCGCGGGTGCGCCGCCAGTTTGCCGCCGGAGAAGTCGGACGAGCAGACCTGATGGCCGCGGAAATGGCCGCTTATCACGGCCCCGGAACCTGCACGTTCTATGGCACGGCAAACACCAACCAGATGTTGATGGAGTTCATGGGGCTGCATCTGCCCGGTGCCAGCTTTGTGCCTCCCGACAGTGACTTGCGGCAAGCACTGACCGAAGAGGGCGCCCGCCGTGCGTTGAGCCTCTCGGCCTTGGGAGAAGCCTACACACCGGTCTGTGACATCCTCGACGAACGGGCTTTTGTGAATGGCATCGTGGGTTTGAATGCTACAGGCGGGTCAACCAACTTGTTGATCCATTTGGTAGCGATGGCGCGGGCCGGGGGCATCATCCTGGATTGGCAGGATTTCTCTGACTTGTCTGATGTCACACCGCTTTTGGCGCGGGTCTATCCAAATGGTCTGGCCGATGTGAACATGTTCCATGCCGCTGGCGGCTTGGGGTATCTCATTGGCCAATTGTTGGAGGTTGGCCTTTTGCATCCCGATACAAAGACAGTTGCCGGTGAAGGGCTGCAGGCCTACACACGCTCGCCGGTTTTGGAACAGGACGACCTGAGCTGGGGCGCGCCGATCACGGACAGCCTCAATCCTGCAATCTTGCGTCCGGCTGAGGAGGCTTTTCAGCCCAGTGGTGGACTGAAGCGCCTTGAAGGCGCTTTGGGTGAAGCCGTGATAAAGGTGTCTGCGGTCGACAAAAAACATCGCCTGATCGAAGCGCCTGTGCGTGTCTTTGACGATCAAAACGCCGTCAAAGAAGCCTTTAAGGCAGGCGAATTCACAGGGGACGTCATTGTGGTCGTTCGTTTTCAGGGCCCAAAAGCCAACGGGATGCCGGAACTGCACAGCCTGACACCTCTCTTGTCGATCCTTCAGGGGCGTGGTCATCAGGTTGCTTTGGTGACGGATGGGCGCATGTCAGGGGCCTCGGGCAAGGTTCCTGCGGCGATCCACGTTTGCCCCGAGGCTGCGGATGGTGGCTTGATTGCGCGGCTTCAAGACGGTGATATCATGCGGCTTGACGCCGAAGCTGGGCGACTGGATGTTCTGACCAAAGGTGTCGAAACCCGCGCCTTGGCTGACTATGATGCCAGTGCCAGCGCTGCTGGTTGTGGGCGTGAATTGTTCGGGGTGTTTCGCCAAAGTGTCGGAACGGCAAGCTCGGGCGCAACAGTTTTTGGAGAATAAGTGATGAGCCTATCTGCACATGAGGCCAGCCAGCGAACCCGTGCTTTATGCAATCTGGCCCCAATTGTCCCGGTTATTGTCGTGGACGATTTGGCCACGGCAGAACCATTGGCCGAAGCCCTTGTCGCGGGGGGGCTGCCGGTCCTTGAGGTGACTTTACGCACACCGGCGGCCTTGGACAGCATTCGCGCCATGTCGCGTGTGGCCGGTGGGCACGTGGGGGCAGGGACACTGATCACACCAGATGATGTCCGCGCCGCCAAAGAGGCAGGTGCCACTTTCGGCGTGTCTCCGGGCGCAACTGACGCGTTGTTGCAGGCTTGTGCAGATGAGGACCTGCCCCTGTTGCCGGGTGCCGCGACAGCGAGTGAGGCTATGGCGCTTTTGGAGCGGGGTTATGACATGCTCAAGTTCTTTCCTGCTGAGGCATCGGGCGGCGCACCGGCCCTTGCCGCGATTGGCGCACCTTTGCCGCAAATCAGCTTTTGCCCCACAGGTGGTGTCAGCCCTGAAAATGCGATGGATTACCTATCCCTGCCAAATGTGGTCTGCGCTGGCGGAAGCTGGGTTGCGCCAAAGGACGCGGTTCGGCAGGGTCAGTGGGATAAGATTGAAGAACTGGCCCGCGCGGCTGCGAAACTGGGATGAACAAAGCTATGATGGGTCTTTGGGACAAGCTGAGCGCCAATCAGACAGCAAATCAAGACCGGAGCATCGCGTCATTATTCAGTGATCCCTATAGGTTGGATCGCTTTTCCACCCAGGCTTGTGATGTGTTTCTGGATGCATCCAAGACAAACATCGACAATGCGGCACTGGACCTTTTGATCGGGCTCGTAACTGAGGCCGATGTGGCAGGCAAGCGTGACGCGATGTTTGCGGGCAAGAAAATCAACGACACAGAAGGGCGGGCCGTATTGCATACGGCGTTGCGAGCGAACAATTCTGACCCGCTCAATGTGGACGATGAAGATGTACGTCCGGGAATTGCAGAAACACTCAACCGGATGCGCCAATTTTGTGATGACGTGCGCACCGGAGCGATCACAACACCGGCAGGACAGCGGTTCACCGACGTGGTGAACATTGGCATCGGGGGATCTGACTTGGGTCCCGCAATGGCAGTCCAGGCGCTGGCACCCTATCACGACGGTCCCAAATGCCATTTCGTGTCAAATGTAGACGCCGCCCATATCCATGATGTTGTGGCCGCGCTTGACCCTGCCACAACATTGATCGTGATAGCCTCCAAGACCTTCACCACCATTGAAACCATGACCAATGCCCGCGCTGCGATGATGTGGCTAAAGGCTGGCGTTGGCGCACAAACCACCGGCCATTTGGCGGCAATTTCCAGCGCGGTCGACAAGACTGCGGCAATGGGAATTGACCCCGAACGTGTTTTTGGATTCGAAGAATGGGTTGGCGGGCGCTATTCGCTCTGGGGACCCATCGGGCTTGCTATCATGCTGGCGATTGGTGGGGATCGGTTTGCCGAATTTCTCGCCGGCGCCCGCGACATGGATGCCCATTTCCAAACTGCACCACTGGATCAAAACCTGCCTGTGATGTTGGCGTTGACCGGTTTGTGGCACCGCAATGTCTGTGGCTATCCGACCCGCGCTGTTCTGCCTTACGATCAACGCCTTAACCGGTTTCCGGCCTATCTTCAGCAGTTGGATATGGAAAGCAATGGCAAGCGCGTTACGCTGGCAGGTGAGACGCTGACCATAGCCTCTGGTCCGGTGGTCTGGGGCGAACCCGGAACCAACGGACAGCACGCATTCTACCAGCTGCTGCATCAGGGGACCGATGTCATACCGGCCGAATTTCTGATTGCCGCTGAAGGGCACGAACCGGATTTTCAAGACCACCACGAGTTGCTCAAAGCCAACTGTCTTGCGCAATCCGAAGCTTTGATGCTGGGCCGCAGTGCGACTGCTGCACGCGAAATCGCCGGAGACTTGGGGTTTACCGGGGCCGAGGCGGATCGGCAGGCTGCCCATCGTACTTTTCCCGGCAACCGACCCTCCGTCACGATTGCCTATCCAAAGCTTACCCCTCGCATGCTGGGGACACTGATTGCGCTATATGAGCACCGTGTCTTTGTTGAAGGGGCGGTTTGGGGGATCAATTCGTTTGACCAATGGGGCGTCGAGCTGGGTAAAGAGCTTGCCAAAGCCCTGTTGCCTATGGTGCGTTCCGGGCAGGCCGAAGGCAAAGATGCCTCAACCGCCGGACTGGTCACGTTCCTTAAGAAATAACGACACTTCAGCCTGTATGGCGCGCGAAAAAGCGGCGAATGTCGCTTTCGCTGGGACGTGAACCGGTGAACACTTCGACATAGTCCGGCATACGACGCAAACGGGCGTCTGGGTCTTCGATGACCTCCATCGAGAAATAGCCGATCTGGGTGTAAATCATCGTCATAGCGCGGGCATGCGCCTGTGCTGGATCATATCCGTGCCTGCTGAACATCTCGGTTAATGCGCGGCACCTTTCGATATCCGCAGCATCCAGACGCTCTTGCAATTCCGTTTCGTTGCGCGCCCAGTTGCGAATGGCCAATTCCAGAGGCGCATCAAAAAGATCGTTGTCCAGCCAGCAGTCAAACAGGTTGAACACGGCTTCTCCAATGCTTTCAGAATAGGCCGTACTGCGGGCGACAAGGTTACCGGTGTTTTTCTCTTCCCACCGGTGGATCATCGCCTCGAGCAACGCATCCCGATCCCGGAAATGCCAGTAAAAGCCTGTGCGGGACACTCCAAGCTTTTTTGCCAGCGGCATGACTTTGACGGCCTCAACGCCGTTCTCGGTCAGCAGTTGATAGGCTGCATCCAGCCATGCGGTTTCGGGGATCTTGGGTTTTTGCATTGTATTCATGAGAGAGGTTTAGCAGTACGAACAGGTATGCACAAGAAACTTGACACATATGTCGAGTTCGTGGACGCATATGTTTCAGATTTCGCATCCAGACAGGATTCGCCATGTGTGCTGAGACTTTGACCAAACCCCGCGGCCGCCGTCGCAATGCCAAAACCGCGCGCTCGGCCCAACCCGGTGCCAACGTTCATCTGAGGGTGCCGTTCATTTCGCGCAACGTTCCGACCTATGATCTTTTGAGCGAAGACAGCCTTGTAAAGATTGAAGCGACGGCGGATCGCATTCTTGCCGAGATTGGTATCGAGGTCCGCGAAGACCCTGAAGCGATGCGGCTATATCGCGAGGCAGGCGCCAAGGTGACTTCGGTGTCACAGGACGTTTGGAACGTCCGGTTTGAGCCGGGCATGGTGCGTGACATCCTGAAAACTGCACCTGCGCGCTTTACCCAACACGCCCGTAATCAAAAAAACTCGGTCGAAATTGGCGGTGATGCGATGGTCTTTGCGCCATCCTACGGATCGCCGTTCGTGATGGATATGGACAAGGGGCGGCGCTATGGGACGCTTGAGGATTTTGAGAACCTCGTAAAACTCGCGCAATCCTCACCCTGGCTGCACCATTCCGGCGGCACAATTTGTGAGCCGACGGATATTGCCGTCAACAAGCGCCATCTTGATATGGTTTACGCCCATATGCGCTATTCCGACCGGGCGTTTCTAGGATCCATCACGGCACCAGAACGCGCCCTAGACAGTATCGAGATGTGCCGCATCCTGTTCGGTACCGATTTTGTTGACCAGAACTGCGTGATCATGGGCAACTTTAACACCACCTCACCTTTGGTGTTGGATGGGGTCACCACTGCAGGCATTCGCGCTTATGCGGAAGCCGGGCAAGGTTCAATTCATTTGCCGTTTCTTTTGGGCGGCGCCGTGTCGCCATTAACCATGGCAGGGGCGGTTGCACAGTGCTTGGCGGAAACCATGGCTTCGGCGGCTCTGACGCAACTTGTTCGCCCCGGAGCCCCGGCCATCATCGCAGGTTTTTTGTCCTCAATGTCGCTGCGCTCTGGGTCTCCGACCTTTGGAACGCCCGAACCCGCATTGGGGTCACTCGTCATGGGGCAGCTCGCGCGCAGGCTGGACCTGCCTCTACGCTGTGCCGGAAACTTCTCGACGTCAAAATGCCCAGACGGGCAAGCCATGCAGCAGGCGATGATGTCTATGATGTCAGCCGTGCAGGGCGGGGCCAATTACATCCTGCACTCGGCTGGGTTCGTCGATGGGCTTTTGTCGATGTCCTATGAGAAATTTGTAATGGACACCGACCTGTGCGGAGCTTTGCACGCCTATCTGAACGGCATCGAAGTGACTGATGACGCACTGGGATTTGAGGCACTGGCGCAGAACGGCCCCGGCGAACACCTGTTTGGCACGGACCATACCCTGCGCCACTATGAAACCGCCTATTGGGATTCCGGCCTGAACGATGATCAGCCATTTGAAACCTGGGAAGAACAAGGCAGCATTGACTCAGCGCAGCGGGCGAACCAGCGTTGGAAAGAAACGCTGAACAGCTATGAGGCGCCAGCGTTGGACGAGGCCACGGATGAGGCACTCAAAGAGTTCATAGCGCGCAAAAAAGCGTCGATGCCAGACGCTTGGTACTGAGGAAAAGACAATGTCGAACGATCCGCTTTTGCAGCCGTATCAACTGAAACATCTGACTTTGCGCAATCGGATAATGACCACAAGCCACGAGCCGGCCTATCCAGAAGACGGTATGCCCAAGGAACGTTATGCCGCTTATCACGCCGAGCGGGCCAAGGCGGGGATCGCTCTGGCCATGACGGCAGGATCAGCGGCGGTTTCCAAAGACAGCCCGCCCGTTTTCAACAACATTCTGGCCTATCAGGATGAAGTTGTGCCGTGGATCCAGCAACTGACCGATGCGTGCCACGAACACGGCTGTGCTGTGATGATCCAGCTGACCCACCTCGGGCGCCGCACGAACTGGAACAAGGGTGATTGGCTGCCGTCGGTATCATCTTCCAAGCACCGCGAACCCGCGCACCGAGCATTTCCGAAACTGGCTGAAGACTGGGATATTGAACGCATCATCTCGGATTTTGCCGATGCAACCGAGCGTATGAAGGCGGGAGGCATGGATGGCGTGGAGTTGCAGGTCTACGGTCACTTGCTCGACCAATTCTGGTCTCCTCTGACCAATGACCTTGAGGGACCCTATGGCGGGCAGACGCTGGAAAGTCGATTGCAGTTTCCACTGGATGTCTTGAAAGCGATCCGCAAGCGGGTCGGGGACGAATTCATTGTCGGTCTGCGCTATACGGCGGACGAGGCGCAGGCAGGCGGCATCAGCCCCGAGGAAGGGATCGAGATTTCCAAACGGTTGGCAGATACCGGCATGGTCGACTTTTTGAACGTGATCCGTGGGCGCATTCACACAGACCCTGCAATGACGGATATCATTCCCGTGCAGGGTATGAAAAACGCACCGCATCTGGACTTTGCCGGAGAGGTGAAAAAGGCCACGGGCATGCCAACCTTTCATGCGGCGAAAATTCCCGATGTTGCCACGGCGCGCCATGCGGTTGCCTCAGGCCTTCTGGACATGGTTGGCATGACCCGCGCCCATATAGCGGACCCGCACATCGTGCGAAAAATCATCGAAGGGCGCGAAGATGACATTCGTCCGTGTGTCGGTGCAACCTATTGTCTGGACAGGATTTATCAGGCGGGTGAGGCCCTGTGCATGCACAATGCCGCGACGGGGCGCGAACTGACGATGCCGCACGAGGCAACGCCCGCAAAGACACGCCGCAAGGTGGTGATCGTTGGCGCGGGTCCCGCAGGGCTTGAGGCCGCACGTGTCGCCGCAGAGCGTGGCCATGATGTGACAGTGTTCGAAGCCCAGCCCGATCCTGGAGGGCAGGTACGTCTGACCGCACAGAACCCGCGCCGCCGCGAGATGATCTCGATCATCGACTGGCGCATGTCGCAATGTGCCGCACGGGATGTGGAGTTTCGGTTCAACACCTGGGCCGAGGCTGACGATATCACGGCACTGAACCCAGACGTGGTGATCGTTGCAACAGGCGGATTGCCCAATACGGAATTGTTCGAAAGCGGGCAGGAAAACGATCTGGTCGTCACGGCCTGGGACCTGATCTCGGGTGACGTCAAGCCCGGTCAAAACGTGCTGATCTATGACGAAAGTGGTGATCATCCCGGTCTGATGGCCGCTGAAACGGCGGCGAATGCCGGGTCAAGTGTCGAGGTGATGACCCCTGACCGGGTGTTTGCGCCGGATATCATGGGGATGAACCTCGTGCCCTATATGCGTGCACTGCAGGACAAGGACGTGACCTTTACCGTGACCCGCCGGTTGCTGGATGTGACGCGCGAGGGCAATTTGCTCAAGGCCCGGATCGGCACGGACTATAGCGATTTCACCTCAGAAAAGACCTATGATCAGGTCGTGGTGAACTATGGCACCTTGCCCCTTGCGGACCTCTATTTTGACCTTAAACCGCTGTCGTCCAATGAGGGCGCGGTGGACTATGACGCCTTGATCGAGGGGCGCAGCCAGACCGTCACGCGCAACCCGGACGGCACGTTTCAGCTGTTCCGCATCGGCGATGCGGTCAGTGCGCGTAACACCCACGCGGCGATTTATGACGCATTGCGACTGGTAAAGGATATCTGATGCGCATCGGGGTTCTGGGTACAGGCACAATTGCGACGGCTGTTGTGCATGGGATTGCGGATGACGGTCATAACATCACAGTTTCTGAGCGGTCTGCCGTGAATGCCACATCGCTCGCGGCGGCCTATGCGACGGTATCCATTGCGGACAATCAGGCCGTACTGGATCATTGCGACGTGGTGTTTCTGGGATTGATGGCAGAGACTGCTGGGCACCTCTTGCCCGATCTGACCTTTCGGTCTGACCACCGAGTGATTTCTTTCATGGCCGGAGCAAGCCTTGCACAGGTCACAGAATTGGTCGCGCCTGCCACTGCCGAGGCCGTCATGATGCCCTTTCCTGGCATCGCCCACGGCGGGTCGCCGATTTTGGCCCAGGGGAACACAGATCTGATCGAGATGATCTTTGGCGGCAAGAACAGTGTCTTTCCGGTTCGGGATGACAAGGAAATGTCGGCCTATCTTAGCGCGCAAGCCGTTCTGTCTCCCGTCGCGCGTATGGTCGAAACCGCGAGCACTTGGCTCGGCGATCGAGCAACCGCGCCAGAGCAAGGTGAGGCGTTTATGCGGGCGCTTGTGTCTTCATCACTTGAGCAGTCGAACTGCAGTGACCTGATCGAGGCACTGAACACGCCCGGCGGCTACAATCAACGGCTTCGCGTGCATATGGAAGACAGTGGTCAGAGGGCGGCGCTGACTAAAGGTCTTGATGATCTGGAGCGCGGGTCATGAGTTTTCGCCACATCTTTAATCCGGTGCAACTGCGTCACAAAACATTGGAAAACCGCATTGTTTTTGGTGCCCATACGACGAACATGGCGCAGGATGGTCTGCCCGGTGACCAGCATCTGGGCTATTACCGGGAACGCGCTCTTGGGGGCGCCGGGATGATCGTAGTTGAGCCGATGCCCGTCCACGCCGCGGCCGTATTGACGCGTGGCAATTTTCGCCATGACAGTGACGACGTGATCCCGCACTTCAAACGTATCACGCAAGCCTGTCAGGCCGAAGGTGCGGTGATGATCCAGCAACTTTATCACGTCGGTGCACATGGTGATTGGGACAACTCGTGGCACGCCAATTGGTCACCTTCGGGCGGGCCAAGCTATCACGACAATGACGGTAGCCACGCCATGAGCGTGGAAGAGATCGAAGAGTCGATTGAGGGCTTTGTTCAAGCGGCAATTCGTTGCCAAAAGGCAGGGTTTGATGGCGTTGAGGTCTGGGCCGCCTATCATTGTCTGCTGGACCAGTTCTGGACGCCGTTTTCCAACCAGCGCACGGATGATTGGGGTGGCAGCCTTGAAAACCGCACTCGTTTGTCTCGTGAGATCATGCGGCGCATCCGCTTGGCCTGTGGCGACGAGTTCATTGTCGGGCTGTCGGTCAATGACGACTCGGACAAAGAGGTGTGCCTGAGCCGTGATGAGATGGTCGAGATCGTCGGCTTGCACGACCGTGAAGGGCTAATGGACTATGTGACTGTCGGCGCAGGCAGCTATTTTGATTTCTACAAAATTCTGCCAAGCTTCCAGTATCCCGAGAACCTCGGGGCTGATCTGGCCTCGCGGCTGAAAAAGTCGGATCTTAGAGCGCTCGTGACGGCTGAGGCCAATATCCGAACGCCCGACAACGCCAACTCAGTGCTTGGGTCGGGACAGGCTGATCTTGTGTCGATCGTGCGTGGACAGATCGCCGATCCGCATCTTGTGACCAAGGCGCAAGAGGACCGGGCAGATGACATTCGCGGCTGTCTGAGCTGCAATCAGCAATGCTGGGGGAGGCGCGGACGCGATTACTATATCTCGTGCCTGGTCAATCCGTCCGCGGGGCATGAGTATCTTTGGGACGGGGACAGGTTCACCAAGGCACCATCGTCCAAATCCGTTCTGGTGGTCGGTGCGGGGCCTGCCGGTCTTGAAGCGGCCCGGGTGGCGGCCGAGCGTGGTCATCATGTGATCCTTGCCGAGGCTGCATCTGAGATTGGCGGGCAATTCCGGCTGGCCGGACTTCAGCCACGGCGTGCGCAGATCACCGATCTTATCCAATGGTTTGAACGCCAATTGGCGCAATTGGGCGTCGAGCTACGCCTGAACACCTATCTTGAAACCGAAGAAATTCTTGAGCTTCAATGTGATGCGGTTGTGCTGGCAACCGGAGCGCTTCCGGCTGGCACGGGCTTTCAAAAAGCCCTGCCGCATGTGCCTGAGATGCCCGGCGCATCTGGTGGCAATGTCTGGTCGGCCGAAGACGTCATGGGCCGTTCTGCCCGGCTGGGACGCGAAGTTGTCCTTCTGGACGAAGGCGGTCATTGGAAGGGTATCGGCACGGCGTGGCTCTTGGCTGAGCAGGGCCACGTCGTCACGATTGTCACGCCCGACGCCATGATCGCCAAGGAACTGGTGCGTTCGGCTACCGACTTTCCCGCCCGACAGACATTGGCAAAGCTGGGTACGCGTTTCACCACCGAAACTGTCATCACCTCTTGGTCGGATAGTGGCGCTGAAATCCAATCGCTTTTGACAGGCGAAAAGGATTTGCTACCTGCGCAATCGCTGGTTTTGGCGACGGGCAATCGGGCAGATCCGTCGTTGGCTGATGATTTGAGAGATCAAGGGCACACACCGATCGTGATTGGCGATGCAGACGCCCCAAGGTTGGCTGCGGCGGCAATCTTTGAAGGCCGCCGCGCCGGACTAGCGCTCTAAATCAGGCAAAAGCCTGCAAACCGGTCTGAGCCCGGCCCAGGATCAGGGCATGCACGTCATGTGTCCCTTCATATGTGTTCACGGTCTCAAGATTCACCATATGACGGATTACACCAAAAGATTGGCTGATGCCGTTGCCGCCGTGCATGTCGCGCGCCATCCGCGCAATATCCAAAGCTTTCCCGCAGTTGTTGCGCTTGATAATCGACACCATTTCGGGTGCGGCGCTGGCCTCATCCATAAGGCGACCCACACGCAAGGCAGCCTGAAGGCCCAGCGAGATCTCAGTTTGCATATTGGCCAGTTTTAGCTGGAACAGCTGGGTGTTGGCCAAGGGGCGGCCGAACTGCTTGCGATCCAGGCCATACTGGCGCGCCGCGTGCCAGCAGTATTCTGCGGCCCCCATCGCGCCCCATGCGATCCCAAATCGCGCGCGGTTCAGACAGCCAAACGGGCCTTTCAGACCGGCGACATTCGGCAGCAAGGCATCTTCGCCGACCTCAACATTCTCCATGACGATTTCACCGGTGATTGAGGCGCGCAACGACAATTTGCCTTCGATCTTCGGGGCGCTCAGGCCTTTCATACCCTTTTCAAGGACGAAACCTTTGATCTTGCCGTCATGCGCGTCGGACTTGGCCCAAACCACAAAAACATCCGCAATCGGCGAGTTTGAAATCCACATCTTGGCGCCGTTTAGCACGTAACCGCCTTCAGTCTTTTTTGCGGTGGTTTTCATCGAGCCAGGGTCAGACCCCGCATCAGGTTCGGTCAGACCAAAACATCCGATCAAACTGCCATCGGAAAGGCCGGGCAGGTATTTTTGACGTTGCTCGTCGGTGCCGTAGGCATAAATCGGATACATCACGAGGCTGGATTGCACCGACATCATCGAGCGGTACCCGGAGTCAACGCGCTCAACTTCGCGCGCGACCAGCCCATAGGTCACATAGCCAGCGCCAAGCCCGCCGTATTCCTCGGGGATCGTGGTGCCCAACAGGCCCATCTGACCCATTTCGCGAAAGATTTCGGGATCGGTTTCTTCCTTGTCAAACGCGTCCGTGACCCGTGGTTGAAGTTTTTCCTGCGCATAGGCCATGGCCGAGTCGCGGATCATGCGCTCGTCTTCTTCAAGCTGGCTTTCCAGCAGGAAAGGGTCTTCCCAGTTGAACGATGACAGGTCCGGGCGGGATTGCGGGGCGAGGTCACGCGACATGATGTGGTCCTTTCAGTCGGTTCTTGGACGGGCTCTGTCGGCGGTGATGGCAGAAAAAGCCGTGTGTTTGTAGTCTTTTATCTCGAACATCAGAGCAGCCAGCAAGCAGCAAGCGCTGGCACAAGATGCGTTGACGACATTAACTAGCTTGCAAAACTGCCAGAAAAAATCGAATTTCTGGTATAAGAACATTCTGAAAGGGAATGATTTGCAAGCGACGCGCAGATTAACTCCGCCAATGTCCACGCTCATCGCCTTTGAGGCGGTGGCGCGATTGGGGTCGGTGACAGAGGCCGCGGGCGAACTCAATCTGACGCAAAGCGCGGTCAGTCGGCAGATTCAAAAACTTGAGGACCAACTGGGTAGCCAGTTGTTCGAGCGGCAGCGTAAAAGGCTGTTTCTGACAGCGCATGGCGCGCGCTATGTTTCCGAAATTCGAGCAGCCCTCAATCAGATCAACAACGCCACGATGGCCTTGCGCACCAATCCGGACGGCGGCTCAGTCAACCTCGCCATCCTGCCCAGCTTGGGCACGCATTGGCTGGCGCCGCGTTTGCCGGACTTTTTTGCCTCCAATCCGGGGATCACGTTGAACATGTCGACACGGATTGAGCCCTTTGACTTTGCCTATGAGTCCTTTCATGCCGCGCTGCACTATGGGCGTTTGGCCTGGCCCGGCACCGAAAGCATGAAGCTTTTGGACGAACAGATGGTGGCGGTCGCCTCGCCAAAGCTAATTCAGGTTAATGGGATGCAGGATTTGCCGCGCCTGTCTCTGCAGACACGCGCCTATGCCTGGGAGGAATGGTCGAAGGACAACGGTTGGGGGGACGCGACGCAACCAGCAATGGTGTTTGACCAGTTCGCAACCATGATGCGCGCGGCGCAGTCGGGTTTGGGGGTGGCGTTGATGCCGGACTATCTGGTGGATGACGAGATCGCGCGGGGGACTTTGGTTGAATTGCCGGAAACTCTACGAGTTCGAATGGGGGCGTATTTGTTGGTTTGGCCAGAAGGAACCGGCGACTACCCGGCGCTTGCGGCGTTACGCCGATGGCTGGAAACGCAAACCTAAACAGGCGGTCGCCCAAAGCTTCAGGCTTGAAATTTTAAGCTTGAAATAAATTAAGAGTCCTCATAGGATTTGAGGATGCTTTCTGCGTCTTGGCCTTGGCGTTTTATGGGATGTGGAAAGATTTGCGCCGACAATTGATCGTGCGATTGAAGAGTTTGGGAAAAAGGGTGAGCCATGCGCAAGGACGTGACGCATTTCAAATGTGATATTGAAGACGGGATCGCTGTGGTGGCTCTCGACCGACCTGATCGCAAGAACCCACTGACCTTTGAAAGCTATGCAGAACTGCGAGATTGGTTCCGGGATTTGCATTATGACGATGAGGTCAAGGCCGTGGTCTTTGCGTCAAACGGCGGCAATTTTAGCTCGGGCGGGGATGTGCATGACATCATCGGCCCCTTGACCAAGATGAGCATGAAAGAGCTTTTGACCTTTACGCGCATGACCGGTGATCTGGTCAAGGCAATGGTGAATTGCGGCAAACCGATCATTGCCGCGGTGGATGGTGTCTGTGCCGGGGCGGGAGCGATCATTTCGATGGCGTCCGATTTGCGCGTCGCGACCCCCGAAGCGAAAACGGCTTTCCTGTTCAACCGCGTCGGGCTGGCGGGATGTGATATGGGCGCTTGTGCCATTCTTCCGCGGATCATCGGGCAGGGACGTGCGGCAGAACTGTTGTATCTCGGGCGGGCCATGACCGGCGAAGAGGGCCATGCATGGGGCTATTTCAACCGGCTGGTGTCGGCAGACTATTTGATGGGTGAGGCCATGAAACTGGCGCGCCGCATCGCGGATGGACCGGGCTTTGCCAACATGATGACCAAGACGATGCTGGCCCAGGAGTGGTGCATGTCGATTGAGCAGGCCATCGAGGCCGAAGCGCAGGCCCAGGCGATCTGTATGCAAGGCCAGGATTTCCACCGCGCCTATCATGCGTTTGTGGCCAAAGAAAAACCGGTGTTCGAAGGCGATTGAACCGGGCCGGGGGCCAGCCCCCGGACCCCCGAAGTATTTTGACCAAAATGAAGAATGGAATGAAGCATGGCCGACAAGACGTTCCTGAACTGGCCCTTTTTTGAACCGCGGCACCGGGCGATCTCGGAGGCCCTTGAGGGTTGGGCAGACAGTAATCTGCACGCGATTGATCATTCTGACACCGACGCGGCCTGTCGCGACTTGGTTGCAAAACTGGGAGCGGCTGGGTTTCTGCAGCATTCTGCCGTTGACCCAGCAACAGGTGGCAATCTGGATGTGCGCACGCTGTGCCTGATCCGGGAAACCTTGGCCCGGCATGATGGTCTGGCAGATTTTGCCTTTGCGATGCAGGGGTTGGGAACCGGCGCGATCTCATTGTTTGGCACGGACGCACAGAAACGCGAATGGCTGGATCAAACGCGCGTGGGCAAGGCGATTTCCGCCTTTGCATTGACCGAACCGCAATCAGGCTCAGACGTCGCCAATTCGACCATGACGGCGACGTTGGATGGGGATGATTTTATCCTGAACGGCGAGAAAACATGGATTTCGAATGGCGGCATCGCGGATGTCTACACGGTCTTTGCCCGAACCGGAGAGGCCCCCGGTGCCAAGGGCTTGTCGGCCTTCGTCGTGCCTGCGGATCTACCTGGATTTGAGGTGGTTGAGCGGCTTGAAACGATTGCCCCGCATCCTCTGGCAACATTACGTTTTACCGATTGCCGGATCCCCGCCAGTGCACTGATTGGGGCGCGGGGTGATGGGTTCAAAATTGCCATGTCGGTGCTGGACGTTTTTCGGTCAACCGTGGCCGCGGCGGCGTTGGGTTTTGCACGTCGCGCTTTGGATGAGGCCTTGGACCGGGTGACACAGCGCGAGGTTCAGGGCGCTCCTTTGTTCGATCTGCAGATGGTTCAAGGACATATCGCGGATATGGCGCTGGATGTGGATGCGGCGGCGCTGTTGGTCTATCGCGCGGCCTGGACCAAGGATTCCGGCGCCCTCCGCATCACTCGCGAGGCTGCGATGGCGAAGCTGTTCGCCACCGATCAGGCGCAAAAGGTGATCGACAAGGCGGTACAACTGCACGGTGGTGACGGGGTTAAATCCGGCGAAACGGTTGAGCGGCTTTATCGCGAAATCCGCGCGCTCAGAATTTACGAAGGCGCCTCGGATGTCCAGCGCGTGGTGATAGCGCGGCAAGCGCTGGGCAATCGGTGACGTGAGCAGGGGAGGGGAAGACATGCTGGGCAGTTCTGCACACGAGGATAGTTTCGCACGGGACAACCTTCCTGCCTTGGACACATGGCCGGACCTTTTGCTTGAGGGGTTTGACTATCCGGATCGCCTGAATGCCGCGGTGGAACTGACCGATGCGATGGTCGCGCGTGGATTTGGCGACAACACGGCACTGATCGGGAATGGCCGGCGCCGGACGTACAAAGAACTGGCGGATTGGACAAATCGGCTGGCGCATGTGCTGGTCGACGATCTCAAAGTGAAACCCGGCAATCGGGTGCTGATCCGATCGGCCAACAACCCGGCGATGGTCGCGTGCTGGCTGGCTGCAACCAAAGTTGGGGCCGTTGTGGTGAATACCATGCCGATGTTGCGCGCAGCAGAACTGGCCAAATACGTGGCCAAGGCTGAAATTAGCCACGCTTTGTGCGACACACGCCTGATGGACGAAATGACCGCCTGTGCCAAGGGCAGCAAAACGCTGACCACGGTTGTGGGGTTCGACGGAACCGCCAATCACGACGCCGAGTTGGACCGGTTGGCGCTGGAGAAATCAGTGACCTTTGAAGCGGTGCAAACCAGTCAGGATGATGTCGCTCTGATCGGTTTCACCAGTGGCAGCACGGGTGAGCCAAAGGGAACCATGCATTTTCACCGTGATCTTTTGGTCATTGCCGATGGCTATGCTCAAGAGGTGCTTGGCGTTAGCCCTGACGATGTGTTTGTTGGCTCTCCACCATTGGCCTTTACCTTTGGGTTGGGTGGGCTTGCGATCTTTCCCTTGCGGTTTGGCGCGGCGGCCACGTTGCTGGAACAGGCGACGCCGCCCAACATGATTGAGATCATCGAAAAATTTAAGGCAACTGTCTGTTTTACGGCGCCTACGGCCTATCGCGCGATGTTGGCCGCGATGGACGCGGGCGCGGACCTGTCCAGTCTGCGTGCGGCGGTATCAGCCGGAGAGACACTGCCGGCGCCGGTTTATGAGCAGTGGATTGAGAAGACGGGCAAACCGATGCTGGACGGGATCGGGGCAACTGAAATGCTGCACATCTTTCTGACCAACCGCTTTGAAGATCATCGCCCGGCCTGTACCGGCAAGCCTGTTACGGGCTACGAGGCTAAGATTGTGGGCGAGGATGGAGCAGAGTTGCCACGTGGCGAAGTCGGGCGCCTTGCCGTGCGTGGGCCAACAGGATGTCGCTATCTCGGTGGCGAAAAGCAACAGGCTTACGTGCTGGATGGCTGGAACCTTTCTGGCGATGCCTTCTCTCAGGATGCCGAGGGGTACTTCCATTTTGCCGCGCGCAACGATGATATGATTATCTCGGCGGGCTACAACATCGCCGGGCCCGAGGTTGAGGCGGCGATGCTGGCGCATGAGGCGGTATCCGAGTGCGCGGTGATCGGTGTGCCGGACGAGGCCCGCGGCGCAATTGTTGAGGCTCATGTTGTGCTGAACACCGGATCCGAAGCCTCGGACTTGATGGCCAAGGTGCTGCAAGATCATGTGAAACAGGCGATTGCGCCATACAAATATCCACGGTCCGTCGTTTTCCGCGAGACCCTGCCCAAAACCGAAACGGGCAAAATCCAACGTTTTAGATTGAGAGACGACGCATGAGTGATCAGGCCTATAACCCCGGTAGCGATGGCGCAAAGATGTCATTTAAGGACGCGATGTCTTATGGTGACTACCTGCATCTTGATGCGTTACTGGACCAGCAGCACCCGCAATCTGATGCCCATGATGAATTGCTCTTTGTCATCCAGCACCAAACCAGCGAATTGTGGATGAAGCTGGCAATCCATGAAATGGCGGCAGCGCGAGATGCGCTAAAATCCGGTGACATGGCGCATATGTTTAAGATGCTGGCGCGGGTTAGTCGCATCTTTGAGCAGCTCAACAATGCATGGGACGTGTTGCGCACCATGACTCCCGCGGATTACACGCGGTTTCGCGAAGCGCTGGGGCCATCGTCGGGCTTCCAGTCCTACCAATACCGCATGATCGAATACGTTTTGGGCAATCGAAATCCCAACATGTTGAAGCCTCATGAACATATGCCCGAAGTCCACCAGATGTTGGCCGACGAACTGACGCGACCCAGTTTCTACGACGAAGTGGTGCGTTTCTTGTTTCGCACCTTGGACGGGACCGAAGACAATCTGCCCGCGCCTCAGTTAGTGACGCCGCACCAAGCAGATCCTGAAATTCAGGCCCGCTGGAAGGAGGTTTATGAGAATGTTGATACCCATTGGAAACTCTACGAGCTGGGAGAAAAGCTTGTCGACCTCGAGGATTACTTCCGGCGCTGGCGCTTTAATCACGTCACGACCGTTGAGCGGGTCATCGGCTTTAAGCGGGGTACGGGTGGTACGTCAGGCGTGCAGTATCTCAGAAAGATGTTGAGCGTCGAACTGTTCCCCGAGCTGTGGCATCTGCGCGGCGAACTCTAGAGCAAGAAACCGAAATCAGACCAACTTGCCCGACGTGGGCAGGATGGCATTAAGAAAGGCAGAGACATGGGCCTCACACAAATTCACCCCGAGGGATGGGCGCCTGCATTGGGGTATGCCAATGGCATGCTGGCCGAGGATGGCACGCTGCACGTCGGGGGCCAGATTGGCTGGGATGAAAACAAAGAATTCGTCTCGGACGATTTCATCGGACAGATGGAGCAGGTGCTGCGTAACATCGTGGCAATCGTGGAAGCCGCGGGCGGTGAAGTGACGGACATCGCGCGGCTGACTTGGTTCGTAAAAGACAAGCAAGAGTATCTGGCGCGCCAGCGAGAAGTCGGACAAGCCTATCGGAACGTGATGGGTCGGCATTTTCCGGCCATGTCGATGCTTGTCATCAAGGAATTGATCGAAGATCGTGCGTTGATCGAAATCGAAGCCACAGCGCATATTTCCAAATAGTTTTAAGGCCTTTTGAGAGGGAGAACTAAGCGTTTCGTGACGCTGTTTTGGCTGTGCGAAGTCTGCCCCTATTCCCGCCCGTCCGTCTCTGTGCCATTATCAAATATTCCAAGATAGAGAATATCGACTGTTTGGATTTTCAATAAATGGATCCGTTGGTAGAGTCCTATCTTGTTTGAAATGCGCACGGATCGGAGGTCCTTGATGGCTGTTCGCCACGAAATTCGCTTTATGCTGAATGACCGGGACGTTTCTGTCTCGGACCTTGGGGCGTCAAACACGCTCTTGGACTTCCTGCGCCTCGATCAGCGGCTGACCGGCACGAAAGAAGGTTGTGCCGAAGGAGATTGCGGCGCCTGCACCGTCTTGGTCGGGCGGTTGCATGACGGCGAATTGCGCTATGAGGCCGTGAACGCCTGCATCCGGTTCTTGGCGTCTGTTGATGGATGTCACGTTGTCACTGTCGAGCATCTGCGTGGCGCAGATGGCGGGTTGCATCCAGTGCAACAGGCCATGGTTGACGAACACGGCAGCCAGTGTGGGTTCTGCACGCCCGGTTTTGTGATGTCGCTTTATGCGCTGTGGATGCAGGTGCCTGAACCAACTGAGTTACAGGTTGAAACCGCGCTTCAGGGCAACCTTTGCCGCTGCACAGGCTATTCGCCGATCATTCGCGCGGCCCACGCGATCAGCCGCCACGGCACGCCTGCTTCGGATTTTCTGATGCAAGAGCGCAAGGCCGTGACCACGAAACTGGCCGCCTTCGATGACGGCGCGCGGGTCGAAGTCGGACCAGACGACAATCGCGCGATTATTCCCGCTTCGGTCGCGGATCTGGCCGACGTGCTCACGGTCACTCCTGACGCGACGATTGTCGCCGGTGCTACGGATGTTGGCCTCTGGGTGACCAAGTTTCTGCGCCCCATTGGGCCTGCCGTATTCATCGGCCTGATTGATGGCTTGAAACGCATTGAGACCAAGGCGGATGGCATTCATCTGGGCGCTGGTGTCAGCTATTCCGAGGCCGAAGAGACATTGACCAAAGCCTTTCCGCATCTCGCCGACTACTGGTCGCGTATCGCGGGTTGGCAGGTGCGCAACATGGGCACGATTGGCGGCAATATCGCCAATGGCTCTCCTATCGGCGATACACCTCCGGTTCTGATCGCACTAGATGCGTCGATCATCTTGCGCTGCGGCGACAGCCAGCGGGTTGTGCCTCTCGCAGACTTCTTTGTCGACTACGGCAAACAGGATCGCGAGGCAGGAGATTTTGTTGAGGCGATCCATATCCCGACCTCAACTGAGGATTGGCGCCATGCGGCCTACAAGATTTCCAAACGCCGGGACGAAGACATCTCGTCGGTCGCGGCCGGGTTCGCGGTCAAAGTAGACAACAACGTAATCACCGAGGCCCGTCTGGCCTTTGGCGGCATGGCGGCGACACCCAAACGTGCAGCGGCTGCCGAAGCTGCCCTGGTTGGACTGGCCTTTGATGCAACTAGCTTTGAGACCGCTGCCAAGGCGCTCGCAAAGGATTTTTCACCGCTCACCGATTGGCGGGCAAGCGCAGACTATCGTCTGAAAGTGGCACAGAATCTTCTGAAACGCTTCTGGCTGGAACAAAGCGGCTCGGCAGAAGCCGTACGCCTCAGCGCGTGAGAGGAGAAGCAGAGATGACCACCGCAAGCACCATAAAAGGCGCCGTCAACACCGACCTGCGCCACGACAGCGCGACCAAACACGTGTCCGGCCGTGCGGAATACACCGATGACATTCCTGAACCGGCAGGTACGCTGCACGCCTATCTGGGCGTGTCCAATGTTGCCCATGCCACGTTGAACGGGGTTTATCTGGAAGCCGTTCGCAGCGCCGCCGGTGTGGTGGGCGTGCTGACGGCGGCTGACATTCCCGGTGTCAACGATGTGAGCCCGACCGGCCGCCATGACGAACCTGTGTTTCCGACCGAAAAGATCGAGTTCCACGGTCAACCGCTGTTTGCCGTTGTCGCCGATACCCGCGACAATGCCCGTCGCGCGGCGGAACTGGCCAAAGTGGATTGCGATGTGCTGCCCCATGCGTTGGACCCCATTGCCGCGCAAGATGCAGGCTATCCCCATATCACCGACAATCTGACCTTGGCGCGAGGCGATGCCGCAGGCGCGATGCCCAAGGCGCAACATCGCATTGCCGGGCGCATGGAGATTGGCGGTCAGGATCACATGTATCTGGAAGGCCATATTGCCTTTGCCATTCCGGGCGAAGATGACGATGTGATCGTGCATTGCTCAACCCAACACCCCTCTGAGGCACAGCATATGGTGGCCCACGTTCTGGGCGTGCCTTCGAACGCTGTAGTCGTGAACGTACGCCGTATGGGCGGCGGGTTTGGTGGTAAGGAAAGCCAGATGAACCTGTTCTGCGCTGTTGCTGCGATGGCCGCAAAGAAGTGGAACGTGCCGGTGAAAATTCGCCCCGACCGTGATCAGGACATGACCGCGACGGGCAAACGCCATGACTTTGTCGTTGATTACGAAGTTGGGTTTGACAATGACGGTCGCATCGAAGCCGTCAAAGGCGATTTTGCGGCCCGTTGCGGCTGGAGTTCGGACCTATCCGGCCCCGTCACCGATCGCGCGCTGTTTCATGCGGATAACGCCTATTTCTATCCGAATGTGAAACTCGTCAGCCAACCGATGAAGACCAACACGGTGTCAAACACCGCGTTTCGGGGCTTTGGTGGCCCGCAGGGGGTGGTGGCGGCTGAACGTATGATCGAAGAGATCGCCTATGCGCTGGGCAAGGACCCGTTAGAGGTGCGCAAAGCCAACTTCTATGGCGGAAAAGGGCGTGATCTGACACCATATCACCAAGAGGTTGAAGACAATATTCTCGACCGCCTGATTGGTGAGTTGGAGCAAAACTCAGACTATCAGGCGCGGCGCAAAGCCATCATCGCGCACAACGCCAAGGGCGGCATCATCCGCAAGGGGATTGCCCTGACGCCTGTCAAGTTCGGCATCTCGTTCACCGCCACATGGTACAATCAGGCAGGCGCCTTGGTGCATGTTTACAATGATGGGTCTATCCATCTGAACCACGGTGGCACTGAGATGGGACAGGGGTTGAACACCAAGGTGGCTCAGGTCGTTGCAGATGCCTTTCAGGTGGACTTTGACACCATCAAGATCACGAAGACCACGACTGAAAAGGTACCGAACACCTCGGCCACAGCGGCGTCGAGCGGTTCAGACCTCAATGGAATGGCAGCTTTGAATGCCTGCGACCAGATCAGGGAACGTCTGATCGCCTTCGCGGTTGAAAACTGGGGTGTTGCCGCGGATCAGGTCGCGTTCCTGCCCAATCAGGTTCAGGTTGGCGATCAGGTTTTTGCCTTTGGCGACTTTATCAAGCAAGCCTATATGGCACGCGTTCAGCTGTCGGCGGCCGGGTTCTACAAAACGCCTAAGATTCATTGGGATCGTGCGGCAGGCAAGGGCCGCCCGTTTTATTACTTTGCTTATGGCGCGGCCTGCTCTGAGGTCAGCATTGATACACTCACCGGAGAATACCGCGTTGACCGTACTGATATCCTGCATGACGTCGGCAGATCGTTGAATCCGATCCTCGACAAGGGCCAAGTTGAGGGTGCCTTCATTCAAGGCATGGGATGGTTGACCACAGAAGAGCTGTGGTGGGACGACAAGGGCGCGTTGCGAACACATGCGCCCTCAACCTACAAGATCCCGCTCGCCTCGGATCGCCCGCGCATTTTCAATGTGGACCTTGCCGATTGGTCCGAAAACCGCGAGCTGACCATCAAACGCTCCAAGGCCGTAGGTGAACCGCCCTTTATGCTGGGCATCGCCGTGCTCGAGGCGCTGTCGATGGCGGTGGCGTCTGTTGCGGATTACAAGGAATGCCCGCGTCTGGACGCCCCGGCGACGCCTGAACGTGTATTGATGGCCGTTGAACGGCTGCAAGGGGACTGACCTGATGGCCACCTGTGACTTCATCACCTTCCTGTCGCGGCATGACCGTATTGTGGAAGTGTGCCTGACCGACGTCCGGGGATCTTCTCCGCGCGAGGCAGGCACGATGATGTATGTCGCACCGGGCGGAATTTACGGCACCATTGGCGGTGGTCAGCTGGAATACATGGTCATTGATCACGCCCGCGCCATGCTGAAGCGTGGGGATATCAAGGGCGACATGGATGTGCCGTTGGGGCCCGAGATCGGCCAATGTTGCGGGGGGCGTGTCCAGGTTTCGTTGAAGCTCATGGGGGCGGCGGACCGGGCCGTCTCTCAAGCCGGCATCGAGACCGAAGACAAAGCCCTGCCGCATGTCTATGTGATGGGGGCAGGGCATGTGGGGCGTGCGTTGGCGGATCTCTTCCAGCACATGCCGGTGAAATGTATCCTGATCGACCAAAGGGCCGAAGAGCTGGGTCTGTCCGGTGCCAAGGTGGAAACCCGCCTGACGCCACTGCCCGAGGCAGACATCGCCAATGCCCCCGCGGGTAGCGCCTTTATCGTGCTAACCCACGATCACGCCCTTGATTTTCTGTTGTCATCCGCTGCGCTTGAGCGCGGGGATGCGGCCTATGTCGGGCTGATCGGCTCAAAAACCAAACGCGCCAAGTTCAAGAACTGGTGCAAAACCGAATGCGATGGCCTGTCCATCGACACACTAATCTGCCCCATCGGGGCAGGCGGTAGCCGCGACAAGCGGCCGTCCGTGATTGCCGCGCAAGTCGTGGCCGAAGTGATCACGGCATTGACCTCTGAACCTGCCGAAACCAGCGCCCCTTTGGGGGCAATTGAACCGCCTGAGGAGGGCGATCCAATGGTGAGGCAGAAGACATCCCGAAAGGACCGTGTCTGAGCCTCATCCAGTAACTGGAGGAGGTCCGTCATGACGGAGTTAAGTTACACCTACAAGCTGTTTCATCGCAGCGATTTCAGCGCGTTTTGGGCGCTGTTTACTGACAACCTGATCAACCTGATGGTTTTGGCCGGGGTGTGTCAGTTCGTATTTGGCATGCCAGCCGAGATCGTGTTTGGACGCATTGTTCCGGGCGCGGCGGTGGCCATTCTGGCCGGTATCGCGGTTTACGTGATGTTGGCCAAACGCGCCGCTGCACAACACGGGCGGGACGTGACCGCGTTGCCGTATGGCATCTCGACGCCGGTGATGTTCGTCTATCTTTTTGGCGTAATCGGACCGATCTACTGGGCGACAAATGACCCGGTTCTGGCGTGGCAGGTCGGGATTGGCGCCGGGTTCATGGGCGGTATCGTTGCGGCCTTTGGCGCCATCGTCGGCCCGTTTCTGAAACGGGTCACGCCGCGCGCAGGCATGTTGGGAACGCTCTGTGGCATTGCACTTGTTTTCATCGGGACGGTGCCACTGGCCACCATCTTTGAAGATCCGTTCATTGGTTTTGCTTCATTGATTATCATCCTCTGGGGCCTGGTTGGCCGGTTCAAACTGCCCTTCAACATTCCTGCAGGCCTTTTGGCGCTGATTATCGGGACCGTGGTGGCGCTTTTGACAGGCAAAGCGTCTGTTGGCTTTGAGGGCGTTGGTGTCTACTTGCCAATGCCATACTTTGGCGACCTAATCGCGGGCATCCAGCACCTCTTTGCCAACCCGGAACTGTTCTTGGTTCTGGTGCCGGTGCAGATCTACAACTTCATCGAAACCATGAACAACGTGGAAAGCGCCGAAGCCGCTGGCGATCATTATCCGGTGGCAACCTGTCAGGTGGTCGATGGGGCGGGCACGATGATTGGCGCGCTGTTTGGTTCACCCTTCCCGACAACCGCATACATCGGTCACCCGGCCTATAAGCGCATGGGCGCTCATTCAGGCTATATCATCGGTGTGGGGATCGTGATCCCGCTGGCGGCGTTCTTTGGGCTTCTAGCCTTTCTCAACAACCTGATCCCCGTGGCCGCCGCCGCGCCGGTTCTGGTGTTTGTCGCACTCAGCCTGATCACCAACACGGCGCATTCGGTGAAAACCGATCACATGGCTGCCGTGACACTGGCGATGATGCCGCATGTCTCGGCGTTCCTGATGATCAAATGGGGATCATTGATGAACGCCCTTGGCGCCACGGGAGTCGAAGGCTTACCCCGCTTGGGTGATGAGGCCCTGACCGCAGCCCTGCTGCAGCAGGGCGCGCATTTCCAGGGGCATCTGGCGCTGTCTCAGGGTGCGATCATCACCGGCCTTGTCTGGGGCGCGATTGTGGCTTCGGTCATTGACGGCAAATTCAAAAACGCCGGGGGCTTTGCACTGGCGGGCGCAGTGATGTCATCCATAGGCATCGTGCATTCCGCCAGCCTGCAGCTGCCCACACTGGATGGTGTAACGGCAGGCTATCTGATCGCCGCAGGCTTCCTGTTCATCTATCCGATGTTCCACAAGGACGATGAGTTGGAAAACCCGAACGTCGTCGTTGAGGAAGTTCCTGCTTAGTAATCCCCGATTGCCTTTGAACGTGTCTGTGGGCGGCATCCTTCGCCCACGGACGGCCCTATTTTAACCGGATGACCAAGATGACTGTTTCTGGACCCAAAAAACTGCTGCGCGGACGCGTGTTGAACTTTCACGCAGAACCCGTGGATGAAAACGACACGGATGCCTATGACTATTTCGAAGATGGTGCGTTGGTCGTTTCTGGCGGCAAGATCGAGGCCATTGGCGACTATGAAACGTTAAGGCAGCCCGGCTCGGTCGAAGTCGATCACCGCCCGCATTTTCTGATGGCTGGCTTCATCGACACCCACATCCATTTCCCGCAAGTGCAGGTCATTGCGAGTTGGGGTGACCAACTTTTGGACTGGCTGAACAACTACACCTTCCCCGAAGAGACACGCTTTGCCGATCACGGCCACGCCGCTGATATGGCGAGGGCGTTTTTTGATATTCTCACTGGCCACGGCACGACCACGGCGATGTCGTTTTGTTCGGTGCATGCGGGCTCAGCTGAGGCCTATTTCACCGAGGCCGCCCGACGCAACATGTGTATGGTCGGCGGCAAGGTCATGATGGACCGAAACGCGCCCGACGGGCTGCGTGATACGCCGCAATCGGGGTATGACGACAGCAAAGCTTTGATTCAGCGCTGGCATGGACAGGGCAGGGCGCAATATGCGATTTCCCCGCGTTTCGCGATCACGTCGACTCATGAACAGATGGAGATGGCAGGGGCTTTGGCGTCCGAGCATCCAGAGTGTTTCATCCAGACACACCTGTCTGAGAACAAGGATGAAATCGCCTATACCAAATCGCTCTATCCAGAGGCCCGTGATTATCTTGATGTCTACGAACGTTATGGGTTGGTGGGGCCAAAGAGTTTTCTTGGTCATGCTATCCATCTGGAAGAACGTGAGATCGCAAGTATCGCGGAACGTGGAGCCCACCCGGTGTTTTGCCCGACATCCAACCTGTTCTTAGGCAGTGGTCTGTTTGATGACGGGGGGCTGCGCGCCGAAGGAATAGGCAACGCAATTGCCACGGACATCGGTGCAGGCACCAGCTATTCCATGCTGCAAACCCTGAATGAAGGCTACAAAATCCTGCAGTTGCAGGGGCAAAAACTGCACCCTTTGCGCGCCTTTCATTGGATCACCCGAGGCAACGCTGCCTCGTTGGGGATGGAAGACCGTATCGGCACGCTGCACGCCGGATCAGACGCCGATATTGTTGTGTTGAATGCCTCCGCGACCGAGGCGACAGCCTTGCGATCCAAGCGCGCCGAAACCTTGTCGGAAGAGTTGTTCATCCTCCAAATCATGGGAGATGATCGCGCGGTTGAACAGGTCTATGTGGCGGGCCAGGCGCAAAAGTCCGGTACGCGACCTGAAGCGGCCATTCTGCGATCCGCCTGAGGCGCTAATCTTCGGAGTTGGGGGTATCTGCCCCCAGCCCGCGCGACAACTCTTGCGCGGCCTCACTTACCAAGGCTGCCACCTCGGGTATCCGGTCAGTTGTTAGGCGGCTGACCGGTCCGGACACCGAAATGCCTGCAACTGCCTCTCCGTAGAAATTCACGATAGGTGCCGCGACACAGCGCATCCCCAGGTTTTTCTCTTCATCATCGACCGCATAACCCAGCGTCCGAGCCTTTGCCATCTCGGCGCGAATGGTGTCCGGATCACTGAGAGTTTTGTCGGTGAAGCGTGTAAGCTGCTGCTCTCGGAGAAACCGGTCCATGCGACGTTCAGGAAACAAGCTTAGCAGGGCTTTGCCAATCCCGGATGCGTGCATCTGCGATTGGGTGCCGGGTGGAAAAAACGCCCGGATGGATTCATGCGTTTCAACCTGGCTGACAAACATCACTCGATTGTCTTTTTCAATGCCAAGGTTGGCGGTCTCACCCGTTGCCTCCACCAGTTTTCGCATCACGGGGCGGGCGCGCTCGACCACGCTCGACCGACGCAGGAAAGCCGACCCCAACCGGAAGGACACCGGACCAATATGCCACTCTTGCGTCTGTGGGTCGGTCTCAACAAAGCCGCGGGCCGATAGCGTGGACAAAACGCGGTACATGGTTGCCGGGGACTGGTCCAGCTCATCCGCCAGTTCTGACAAGGTCAGCCCCGAATGCATGCCAAGCGTTTCCAGCACGACCAACGCGCGATCCAGTGACTGAATCGGGTTTGTCGAGGCTTCCGAATTGAACGCCTTGGGGCGTCCTTTCTTGCGAAGGGGAGGTTGCATTTTTGGCCTCATTCACGGTTGGAAAGACAATTTCTTGAATACTTTGAAAATCAAATTCACACAATGAAAAAACATAAATATATGAAAAAAAACGATAATACTGCTTTTTTATGTAAATGAAAAACGTTTTCAAAAAAATTTACCTTAGGAAGTTGAAAACCTAAAGTCTTCGAGACATTCCTAAAAGGAGGCCATCATGAGCTTTCAGAATCCTGTTTTTATCCCCGGCCCGACCAACATGCCCGAAGCGCTGCGTCGCGCGGCTGATATGCCGACGCTTGATCACCGCTCGTCGCTGTTTGCCGACATTCTGCATCCCGCCCTTGACGGCGTGAAGCAAGTTTTGAAAACCACAAGCGCTGAAGTGTTCGTGTTTCCATCGACCGGGACCGGTGGATGGGAAACCGCACTGACAAACACATTGTCTGCTGGTGACAAGGTTCTGGCAGCCCGCAATGGCATGTTCAGCCACCGCTGGATCGACATGTGCACGCGCCACGGTCTGGACATGCAGGTCGTCGGGGCCGAGTGGGGTGCGGGCGTTCCGCTGGACCGCTACGAAGAGATTCTGCGCGCCGACAAGAACCACGACATCAAGGTTGTACTTGCCACGCATAACGAAACGGCGACGGGCGTTAAGAGCGACATTGCCGGTGTGCGCCGCGCACTGGACGCAGCAAGTCATCCGGCACTGCTGTATTTGGATGGCGTATCGTCGATTGGATCGATGGATTTCCGCATGGATGAATGGGGCGTCGACATTGCAGTCACCGGCTCGCAAAAAGGTTTCATGCTGCCTGCAGGACTGGCCATCGTGGCGTTCTCGCCCAAGGCCGTTGCCCTGACCGAAACTGCTCAGTTGCCGCGCACGTTCTTTGACATTCGTGACATGCGTGCAGGCTATGCCAATAACGCGTATCCCTACACCCCTGCCGTCGGGCTGTTGAACGGTCTGAAACTGGCCACCGAGATGCTTTTGGACGAGGGGCTAGAGAATGTCTTTGCCCGGCACAACCGCATCGCCAGCGGTGTGCGCGCCGCGGTGGAGGCTTGGGACCTGTCGCTCTGCGCCCAGTCCCCCGACCTCTACTCTGACAGTGTCAGCGCTATCCTTACCCCACAGGGGTTCAACGCAACCGATATCGTGACCCATGCCTCTGAGGTTTACGGCGTCGCCTTTGGTGTCGGCCTTGGCGAAGTAGCGGGCAAAGTGTTCCGCATCGGACACTTGGGATCGCTGACCGATGTGATGGCGCTTTCGGGCATTGCGACGGCTGAGATGTGCATGGTCGATCTGGGGCTGGATATCCAGCTTGGCTCGGGCGTTGCCGCTGCTCAGAACCTCTATCGCCAGTCCACCGGACATCCGATCAAAGCGGCTGCATGATGAAGGATCTGAGTACTATGACCCTGCCTACCTTTCAGGACATGTTGGACGCTCACAAGCGGATTGCCCCGCATGTCCGTCGCACGCCGGTGATGACCAGCGACTATCTCAATGATCTGACCGGCGCGGATCTGTACTTCAAGTGCGAGAACTTCCAAGAGGCCGGCGCGTTTAAAGTGCGCGGTGCGTCCAACGCCGTCTTTGGTCTGAGCGAGGCTGAGGCAGAAAAAGGCGTGTGCACACATTCTTCGGGCAATCACGCGCTGTCGCTGTCTTACGCGGCAGGTCGCCGTGGCATCCCGTGCAACGTGGTCATGCCGCGCACCGCTCCGCAGGCCAAGAAAGATGCTGTGCGTCGCTACGGCGGCACGATCACGGAATGTGAACCGTCCACGTCGTCGCGCGAGGCCGTGTTCGCTGAGGTACAGGCCGCGACCGGGGGCGACTTTGTGCATCCCTACAACGATCCGCGCGTTATCGCAGGGCAGGGCACCTGTTCGGCTGAGCTTCATGAACAAACCGGCGGTCTGGACGCAGTTATCGCACCAATCGGTGGCGGTGGTATGATCTCAGGCACCTGCCTGACGCTGTCGAACATCGCGCCCGGTACAGAGATTTTTGCAGCTGAACCCGAGCAAGCGGACGATGCCTATCGGAGCTTCAAGGCAGGACACATCATCGCCGATGATGCGCCGGTGACGGTGGCGGATGGGCTGAAAGTTCCGCTCAAGGAAAATACCTGGCACTTTGTGTCTAACCACGTGACCGACATCCTGACCGCCTCTGAAGAGGACATCGTCGAAGCGATGAAGATCACATGGAAGTATCTGCGCGTCGTCATGGAACCTTCCAGCGCCTTGCCGTTGGCAACAATTCTCAAAAACAAAGACACCTTCGCGGGCAAGCGTGTGGGCGTCATCATCACCGGTGGCAATGTCGACCTCGACGCGCTGCCGTGGATGAAAAGCTGACATCAGGAGCAAGACAATGAATGCACAAACCAAATTCGACGAATTGATCGTTGGCTACGACGTTCCGGCCGTGCCCGGCATGGATGCCGCTGACATTCAAACCCCGGCCTTGGTGCTGGATCTGGATGCACTAGAGCGCAACATCAAGAAGATGGGCGAATATGCCAAAGCCCATGGCATGCGCCACCGCGTGCACGGCAAAATGCACAAGTCTGTAGACGTGGCCAAGCTGCAAGAGAAGCTGGGCGGCGCCGTAGGTGTATGCTGTCAGAAAGTATCCGAAGCCGAGGTTTTTGTGCGTGGCGGGATCAAGGATGTTCTGGTTTCAAATCAGGTGCGGGACCCGGTGAAGATCGACCGTTTGGCGCAGCTTCCCAAGCTGGGCGCGCGCATCATCGTTTGTGTTGATGATGTTGCCAATGTGGCAGACCTGTCTGCCGCCGCACAGAAACACGGCACCACGCTGGAGACTTTTATCGAGATCGACTGTGGCGCGGGCCGTTGCGGTGTGAACACAACTCCAGCCGTGGTCGAAATCGCGCAGGCGATTGAGGCTGCCGATGGACTGAAGTTCACCGGCATTCAGGCTTACCAAGGTGCGATGCAGCACATGGATAATTTTGCAGACCGCAAAGCCAAATTGGATACCGCGATTGCGATGGTCGAAGATGCCGTCAATGGCCTCAAGGCCGAAGGCATTGATTGCGAGTTGGTTTCAGGTGGCGGCACCGGGTCTTACTATTTTGAAAGTAATTCAGGGGTTTACAATGAGCTCCAGTGTGGATCCTACGCCTTTATGGACGCGGACTATGGCCGCATTCTGGATGAAAAGGGCAACCGGATTGATCAGGGTGAATGGGAAAATGCGCTGTTTATTCTGACTTCGGTCATGAGCCACACCAAAGCAGACAAAGCCATTGTGGATGCAGGCCTTAAGGCCCAGTCGGTCGACAGCGGCCTTCCGGTGGTCTTTGGTCGCGACGATGTCGAATATCTGAAATGCTCCGATGAGCATGGGGTCGTTGGCGATCCGGACGGTGTCTTGAAAGTGAACGACAAGCTGCACCTGGTGCCGGGGCATTGTGATCCGACCTGCAATGTTCACGACTGGTACGTGGGTGTTCGCAACGGCAAAGTGGAAACCCTCTGGCCTGTGTCTGCACGCGGTAAGGCGTACTAAACGGGACAAGGCGCGAGGGGAAAGCCCCTCGCCATTCCCATGACTTTTCTGAAGAACTAAAGGAGCAGATCTATGTGGATCGTCCCCGAGCGTGAGATTGCGGATCTGATGACCCGCGAAGCTGCCTTTGCCGCGGTTGAAAATGTTTTTGCTGCCATGGCACGTGGTGATGCCTATAACTTCCCGGTGATCCGCGAAGCGATTGGCCACGAAGATGCCCTTTATGGTTTTAAGGGCGGTTTTGATCGGGCCGGAGGCGCCCTGGGTCTCAAGGCAGGTGGCTATTGGCCACACAACCTTGAACGGCGCCAGATCATCAACCACCAATCAACCGTGTTC
Organism: uncultured Shimia sp.; assembly: GCF_947498095.1. GTDB lineage: Bacteria > Pseudomonadota > Alphaproteobacteria > Rhodobacterales > Rhodobacteraceae > Shimia. The sequence continues at coordinate 382,075 of NZ_CANMJE010000003.1, forward strand.
CTGTTTGATCCGGATACCGGCAAGGCACAGGCCATGGTCGGTGGCAACCTGCTAACCGCGCTCAGAACCGCGGCAGCGTCATCTGTTTCGATCCGCCACTTGGCACGAAAAGACGCAAGAATTCTGGGCATGGTCGGAGCCGGGCATCAGGCGACATTCCAGCTGCGTGCCGCCCTAGAGCAACGCGCGTTTGACAAGGTGATTGGCTGGAACCTGCATCCTGACATGCTGCCAAACCTGGAAAAGGTCGCCGCAGAGTTCGGGCTGCCGTTTGAAGCCGTTGAGTTGGAGGGCCTGCGCGCAGCAGACGTCATCATCACCATCACCTCGTCTTTTGATGCGATCCTGATGTCCGAGCATGTCAGCGATGGCACACATATTGCCTGCATGGGTACCGACACGGTCGGCAAACAAGAGGTTGAGCCAGCACTGATCGCGCGCGCAACCGTGTTCACGGATGAGGTTGCCCAGTCTGTGACACTTGGTGAATGCCAACATGCCGTCGCCGCGGGAACAAAGGCTCAGGCCGATATCACCGAGCTAGGAGCAGTGATCAACGGCACGCATGCCGGACGTCAGAGTGAAGCAGAAGTCACCTTGTTTGACGGCACCGGCGTGGGGTTGCAGGATTTGGCCGTTGCGGCATCCGTTGTCGATCTCGCCATCGAAAAAGGCGTTGCGATCGAGGTCGATTTCTAAAGTCACTTTGGTGCCATAAAGCTCAAAGGCCGGTCACTGTTGGTGGCCGGCCTTTCTCGTTGTCATAAGATGTCATCCAGATCAGGGCAGGATGTCTTTCAACCGGTGAAGCGCGATGCGTTCAACTTGCGTGCAGGCCGTATTGAGCTCGGTCTGAGTATCGTTGCCGATACGCGTCTCAAAGGCTTGCATAATGGACGTTTTGGTATTGTCCCGCACGGCGATGATGAAAGGAAACCCATGTTTTTCAACATACTTTTCATTCAGTTGAGTAAAGGTGGCGCGTTCTTCGTCTGTTAACATGTCCAATCCGGCAGAGGCCTGTTCTGACGTGCTTTCGGCCGTCAGGCGACCGGCTGACGCCAGCTTGCCCGCCAGATCTGGGTGCGCGGTCAAAACCCCCAAACGCGCCTCATCAGAGGCAACGCGGAACACGCGGCAGAGCGCATTGTGCAAGCCGACCGCGTTGTCATGCGAGGCTCCAAGTTCCAGATCAAATGCCCCTTCGGCAATCCAGGCAGAGTGCTCAAAAATACCACCGTAGTTTTCCACAAATCGAGCGCGGTGCATCTGGCTGGGTCGCTCACGGCGCTGATGCGGGTGGGTCTTGGCCCAGTGGTCAGCAATGTCAATCCGGCGCGCACACCAGACGTCGTCAAACCCTTGGATGTAGTCGATGAACCTTTTGAGCCCGGCGATCTTGCCAGGTCGTCCGATCAGACGGCAGTGCAGACCGATTGACATCATTTTGGCAGCACCCTCCTGACCCTCGACATAGAGCGTGTCGAAAGCATCTTTGAGATAAACAAAGAACTGTTCACCTGTGATGTAACCGGGGGCCGTGGCAAAACGCATATCATTGGCCTCGAGCGTGTAAGGAATGACCAGTTGGTCGCGGTCACCTACCTCGATCCAATGCGGCAGGTCGTCGTCATAGATATCGCTGACATAGTCAAACCCACCCTCTTCCGCGACAAGCCTTACGGTGTTTTCAGAACAGCGGCCCGTGTACCAGCCACGCGGTCTTTCACCGGTCACTTCGGTGTGCAAACGCACGGCTTCGGCAATGGCTGTACGCTCGTCTTCTTCGGGCATATCCTTGTGTTCAACCCACTTCAGACCGTGACTGGCGATTTCCCAACCGGCGTCTTGCATCGCGGCAACCTGAACAGGGCTGCGAGCCAGCGCCGAAGCAACGCCATAGATCGTGAGAGGAATATCCGCACCAGTGAACAGACGATGCAGACGCCAGAAACCGGCGCGCGATCCATAGTCGTAGATCGACTCCATGTTCCAATGTCGCTTCCCGGGCCAAGATGCGGCTCCGGCAATGTCGCTCAGAAAGGCTTCGCTGCCCGCATCTCCGTGAAGGACGCAGTTTTCACCGCCTTCTTCATAATTTAGAACGAATTGCACGGCGACTTTGGCGTTGCCTGGCCACTGCGGATCGGGCGGGGTGGCACCATAGCCAACCATATCGCGGACATATCTGCGCACGATGTTTCTCCTATGTGTTGTTCACTATGGTCTATAGCCAAACAATCGCTGAGACTTTCGCAAAATTCCAGAAAGACTTCTATAGGATAGCCGCCCCCTCATTGAACAGTTTCAAAAAGAGACGGTTGGAGGGAAGCCATCTGGATGCTAACAAAATGTGAAGAGAATTCCGGGGGTAAAATTGTCTGAATATCCTAACGAACCGCGGCTGATTGTCGATCCATGCGTGATCGTCCCAGAAGATTTGTTGAAGCCATCTGTCTGTGAACCTCAGGCAGCACAGGCTTTGCAAAGCATGGCGCGCACTGAAGATATACGGTTTTCCAAAGACGGAAAAATGCTGGCTGTGTTGGGTTTTGCAAAACAATCCATCGCCATGTTTGAGATTGACTGGACAAACGACCAGGCCTGTAAGGGGATGCGGATCAAGCGGCACGTTTCTATCGTGTCGGACAGCTTTGTGAATCCTCATGGCATTGATTTTATTTATGATAAACGGTTTGTGGTTGCCAGCCGGAGCGGTGGAGCCGAGGTATATGAGTTGCCGACAAACGTGCCTTGGGGCAACACCATGCCCCTGATGCCAACGGCGGTGATAGACAAAATATCCGAGGATGATGCCGTGCACACACCAGGGTCGGTGGCCGTCATTCCCGAGGAAGGTGGAAGTGTCTAGGTTCTGTTGTGTAACAACTATGCCCATCGCGTCACCCGCCACAAACTTCATTGTTATCAGGATGCCAAGCCAGGTCATCCCAGTGTGGAAGTCGTCAATAGCGACATTGTTTTGGAAAAGGGACTAAAGATTCCGGACGGTGTCTCGCGCTGTCCTGTTTCTGGGACAATCGCCATATCCAATCACGAAACGCACGAGGTGTTCTTATACTCCAGCGTGGACCAGATGACGCCGGACAAGGACCCTGACGGGTATCTCATGCGTTTGGCTTACCCTCATGGGCTCCGATTTACGGCCGATGGTCGTTACATGTTTGTTGCGGATGCCGGGCTGCCCTTTGTACATGTTTATGCCCGTGGTGCCGGCTGGGAAGGCAGAAGACCTCCGGTGGCAAATATCCGCATCATGAGTGATTTTGACTACCTCAAAGGCCGCTACAATACCCAAGAGGGAGGCCCAAAAGGGCTAGAGATTGATGCGCAAAACCACCTGCTGTTGGTCACGAGCGAGTTCCAGCCGTTGGCGGCCTTCGACCTTCAAGCCATCATAGGCCAGATCGAAGCAGCCGATCAGTCGGGCGTTGCAACCCGCAATGCTTCGCGCATCCGCTCGACCATGAAATCGATGAAAAGGCGGGTCTTTGGATCCTGATGTTTGCGGTGTGTGTAAAGACACGCCATCTGGATCGGGACGGGCGGTGTATCTTGCAACACGGGCACCAGCGCCCCTGATGCCAGATGTTCGGCGATCTCAAACACTGGCTTGAGCACAACGCCATAGCCGTCGAGCGCCCAATTTGTCAGCACATCGCCATCGTCGGATTCAAAAGGGCCTTTGACGGCAAACTTCTGGATACCATTCACGGTGTTGAGCGCCCATTGAAACTCAGGTGCGCCGGGATATCGCAGGTTCAGGCTGTCATGTGTGCCGTTGCAAAGTTCGATGGGCGCGGTCGGTTCTCCGCGTTTCTCAAGATAATTGGGGGCCGCGCAAAGCACCCGATCGCAGTCTGCAATCTTGCGGATACGTAATGTGCTGTCCTCTGGCAGACCCAGAAAGAATGCCACGTCCAACCCTTCTGCGGTCAGGTCCAGTTTTCGATCCGAGAGCCTTAAGCGCAGATCAACTTGAGGATATTCATTTTTGAAATCAGGAACTTGCGGAGCGACAAGACGGCGACCTACGCCAAGCGGCGCGGCAACGCGCAGTGACCCACGCGGTGATCGTGTAACTGAGTTGACCGCCGCTTCGGCCTCTTCGATGGTTTCCAGGATTTTGCAGGCGCCGGTATAAAAAATCTCACCCTGTTCCGTGGCATTCAACTGCCGCGTCGTGCGCATGAATAACCGAACGTTCAGATAGTCCTCAAGCTGCGAAATCCGCGATGACGCCACTGCCGCCGAAATCCGCTGATCGCGGGCCGCGGCAGACATATTGCCCAATTCGTAGACGCGAACAAAGGTGCGGATGTTTTCAATATAGGACATGGCGATTATTAGGTTTTCTTTGAAGCTGTTCGGGTTTTTTCTATTATGGAAGAAAATAGAGCGCCAAGCTAACCTGCGTCAACAACCGAATGAGGGCTGCGAAATGGATGCGTTTTTTTTGATTGATTGGGCCGAGTTTGCACTGCGTTGGCTGCATGTGATCACCGCGATGGCGTGGATCGGATCGTCTTTCTACTTTATTGCACTGGACCTTGGATTGCGTCGTGACCGCGATCTAGGTGGCGCGGACGGCGAAGAATGGCAGGTTCATGGGGGTGGGTTTTATCACATCCAAAAATACCTCGTCGCACCTGAAAAAATGCCGGATCATCTGACGTGGTTCAAATGGGAGAGCTATTCTACATGGCTATCCGGTGCTGCGTTGCTGATGATTGTCTACTGGCTGGGTGGAGAGCTGTATCTGATCGATGCCAACAAGGTTGAGATGCCTCTGTGGCAGGGCGTGGTGCTGTCGGCTGTTTCCTTGACGATTGGCTGGTTGGTCTATGACCGTCTGTGCAAGTCAAAATTGGCTGAAAATCCTACCGTTCTGATGGTGCTATTGTTCGTGCTTCTTGTCGCCATGGGCTGGGGTTATACCCAAGTCTTCACCGGGCGTGCCATGATGCTGCATCTTGGGGCCTTCACCGCCACGATCATGACCGCCAATGTGTTCTTTATCATCATGCCGAACCAGCGCATCGTGGTGAAAGACCTGCAAGAGGGCCGCACGCCAGACCCGAAATACGGCAAGATCGCCAAACTGCGGTCGACGCATAATAACTATCTGACGCTGCCGGTCATCTTCCTGATGCTGTCGAACCACTATCCGCTGGCTTTTGCCACCGAATACAACTGGTTGATTGCTGCGCTGGTCTTCCTGATGGGTGTCACGATCCGGCATTTCTTTAACACCATGCATTCGCGTGGCGGCATGAAGTGGTGGACTTGGGCCGTAACCGTTGTCTTGTTCGTGGCAGCGATCATGCTGAGCCAGGCCGGGCCAGAGTACACGGACTACGACGAGGAAGAGGCACGGGCCTTTACACCTGCAGAGCAGGTCTATGCCAGTGCCGAAGGGTTTGAGGACGTGACAGACATCGTTCTCAGCCGGTGTTCCATGTGCCACACCCGCGAGCCGGGCTGGGACGGGATTACCCACGCGCCAAAGGATGTTCTGCTGGAAACACCGCAGGAAATCGCAGCGGAAGCAAAGCGCATTTTCCTGCATTCCGGCGTCAGTACCGCCATGCCGCCCGCCAACGTCAGCTGGATGGAGCGCGAAGAACGTGAAGCGATCGTGCGTTGGTTCAACGCAGCGCAAAAAGGCTGATCTCACAGGTCGGACAACCAAAAAGCCGACCCAACTTCGATCTTTCTTTTTTTCACGACACTGATTTTGGGCTTGCCTGTTGACGCTCGAGGCCGGAATAACATGGCCTTATGTGCCAAACCCTCAAATCTTTACGCATGATGTCACCCATACGGGGGCATCATGTTTGATTTGGCGCTCTCTGTTCTGGTGAAGCTGGCCGTTGGGTTTGTCGGTGGGGTGATCGCATGGCAACTTGGACTGCCGATGCCGTTCCTGACTGGGGCGCTGTTCATCACGGCCGCTGTAGCCCTAAGCCGGTCCAACACCCCAAAAACGGCCACGAGCTTTCCCCGCATTATCCGCCAGAGCTTTACCGCAATCATTGGCGTGATGATTGGGCAAAACTTCTCGCCTGAACTTTTTGGTATCCTCGACACGCTTTGGCTTTCGCTTGGGGCCATTCTGATCTTTGTGATTCTGTCGCACGGCATAGGATTTGTGATCTATCGCTATCTCGGGCGTTATGACCGTGAGACCGCGATTTTTGCCTCGGTTCCCGGTGGATTGATTGAGGCGATCACATTTGCAGAGCAATCCGGCGCCAAAGTGAACATCGTGACTGTTCAGCACTTTGCGCGGGTTATTCTGGTCATAACGATTGTCCCGCTGTTGTTCTTTGCCTGGACTGGCGAAGTTGTTGGAAGCGCAGCCGGAGTCGAAATGGCCGGGGCGAGTTACTCGCTTTGGGACATCGCTCTAACCGTTGTCGTGGCCGGTGTCGGCATGGTGGTTGGCAAGCGTCTGAAACTGCCAGCGGCAATCCTGATTGGCCCTTTGATCCTAAGCGCGGGCCTTCAATTGAGCGGTGTCCTACCCGCGCATGCGCCGACATGGCTGCTGACCGCCGCACAATTGGTGGTCGGTGTGGGGCTGGGAGCCGAATTTCAGGGGATTGGGCGGGCTCAACTGGTTCGGTCACTGGGGTTGGGGTTGGTGGCCATGGTGGCCTATCTCTTGTTGGCGCTTGGCTTTGCGGCAGCCCTTGTAGTGGTCGTGGACATCCCGTTTAGCGCCCTGTTCCTCAGCTTTGCGCCCGGCGGCGTGACCGAGATGAGCCTTGTGGCCCTCAGCCTGAATGTCGGGCCAATCATTGTTGCGACGCATCACGTGTTTCGCATATCGGTGACGGTTGTGATGATGACATTTTTAGTCAAGCGCTTGGGTCTGACGTCCTCCAAGACCTGAGGCCGAAAACGCGGCGCCATGGCGCTTGATGCCTTTCAAAGATGGTGTAGGTTTCGCCAACCGTTCTCGCAGCCCAAACAGGACGCCTTTGTGCCCAGGTCAAGCGATCAAATCCGCGCCATGCCCAAGCCGCCCCTGATGTCTCAGGCGCTGTCGACACGGCTATGGGTTGCGGTCATCGGGCTATACTTGATCGTGACGCTTGTGCTTCCATTGGGGTTGATGCTGTCAAAATCGCTGACCACATGGCGGTTTGATCTCACGGTTTTTGAGTTTCAGGTCAGCGACGAGGCGGGGCAGTTTCAGGCCGCCCCTGAGAGCGCCTCGGACATTAATGCGCGTTTGAGGATCTGGTCCGACGAAGACCTTGCCAGCGGGTCGGGCGGGCGCCTTGCCGCCGTATCCCTGTTCCCCGAATTCAGCTTTCGCAGCCCGGTTCTCTATCGGGTGCGCGATACCTCCGGCACGGCGGGCTTTCTGGTTGGATCCAAGTTACATCAAACAACCGATTGGGTCGAAGTGGATTCAAATACGTTTCGAAGGGTTCAGCTGCGCCCGATGCAGGATGTCGGGTTGGATAACTTTGGCACCTACTTCAAGACCCCGGCGCTATCTGCATCCATTCGAAATTCGCTGATTGTGGCCCTGTTGAGCACGGCCATTACAGTGTCTTTGGCTTTTGCCTTGGCCTATGGGCTGCACCGCAGTTGTGTGCGGTTCAAGGGTTTGTTTCGGACCATCGCAATGGCGCCCATTCTGGTGCCGTCCCTGTTGCCCGGCATTGCGCTGATCTATCTGTTCGGCAATCAGGGAGTGTTCAAGGAATTGCTATTTGGTGCCAGTATTTATGGGCCGATCGGAATTGTAATCGGGTCAGTGTTTTTCACCTTTCCCCATGCCTTCGTTATCCTCTCAGCGGCCTTAGCCATTTCAGATTCCCGGCTTCACGAGGCTGCAATCAGCCTGCGTGCCTCGCCTTTGCGCGTGTTTCGAACAGTGACTTTACCGGGTGCACGCTATGGTTTGATCTCGGCGTGTTTCGTGGTGTTCAACCTTGTGATTGCCGACTTTGGCTTGCCCAAGGTGATTGGCGGACAATTCAATGTTTTGGCCGTGGATATCTACAAGCAAGTTATTGGCCAACAGAACTTCGAAATGGGGGCCGTGGTGTCAGTGGTGCTGTTGATCCCCGCCATTCTGGCCTTTGGCGTCGATAGTTTTGTGCGCCGCAAACAGGCGGCTCAGGTTTCGGCACAGACAGTTCCCCTACGGCCCCAGCCAGCGCCTCGTCGTGATCGTATCTGGCTTGCCTACTGTGCAGTAATCAGCCTGTTTATCGTCGGTATTCTGGCGGTGTGCCAATTCGCGGCTCTGGTCAAGTTCTGGCCCTATGACCTTAGCCTGACACTGTCACACTATCAGTTTGATCTTGTAGATGGAGGCGGATGGCGCAGTTACCGCAATTCGCTAAAGCTGGGCTTGTTGACGGCCCTAATCGGGACTTTCGTGATCTTTTCCGGTGCCTATCTGGTCGAAAAATCCGCCGCGTCTCGTCCAGCGCGGGCTGGGTTGCATATGGCGGCCATGCTGCCGATGGCCGTGCCCGGGTTGGTTCTGGGGCTGGCCTATATCTTCTTTTTCAACGCGCCTGAGAACCCGATGAATGGTATTTACGGAACGATGGCCATTCTCGTGATCTGTACCGTCACGCATTTCTATACGGTACCACATCTCACGGCTCTCACGACCCTGCGCCAGATTGATCCGACATTTGAATCTGTTTCGGACTCGCTGGCGCAGCCCCGGCGCAAAGTGCTCCTGGGTGTGACATTGCCCATTTGCCTGCCAACGCTTCTGGATATCTCGATCTATCTGTTTGTAAACGCCATGACGACGGTATCAGCAGTGGTGTTCCTGTATTCACCCAAGACGGCGCTGGCGTCCGTGGCCATCCTGAATATGGATGATGCAGGTGACATTGCACCCGCGGCAGCGATGGGAATGATGATCTTTTACACCAACTTGCTGGCGCGACTATTCCATCTGTGGGTCAGCAAGGCGTTGCTGCGGCGCACGCAAGGCTGGCGCGGTTAACGCTATTTGCGCCCGTCGGCTTCGTCCATCAGGCCGCGCATCCAGCGCGCAAAAAGCCACGTGGCCGGAATCCCCAAAGGCAAGGACCAAAGGATCGCGTCAATCGGCTGAACCACCGGCCAGCCGATCGTTTGCCACATCAACCCGAGCAGAAACAGATTGAAGGCGACCGTCAGCGCACTGACAGGGTAGAGCCAAATCGCCAGCTTCAACACCGACCACGGTTCGTTCTCAGTTTCGGTCATGCGGCTTCTCTATCATTGATCTGCGTTTTCAGGGAGTTTGCGATGAGTTGCGGGATCGCTTTGGTTTGCCCCAAAGCCGGGAGGATTTCTCCCGCAAACCCAGCTTCGCGAAGGCCCTGCCGGACATCCTGTTTCATGTGATCCCCGTCCATCGCAAAGAACGGCAAACACAGCGAAGGTTCGCGAAGATCCTCTAGAACTTCGGTCAGGAACGGTGCCTGCTCAACAAAGCCCGGAAACACGCCCGCCAAGGCGATTTCATGCGAGAGCGCGCGGGCAAAACGATAGGCTGACTTTGCGGCAAGCCGCCCTTTGGCCGATCCATGAGCCGCCAAGAGGATACGAACGTCTCGGGGATCTTGACCCTGACTTTGCAAGGCATCCCGTATTACCTGTGCGGCCAAGCCGGGCAGGGCTGGTTCCAGTCCCAGCGGTGTCAGCAAGTGGCAGGGCGCGTCGCCCAAGCGTTTACGCAACGCGGTCTGGACGAACCAGCCATTCGCCATGAACAGCGGATACACCAACCCGCCTTTGCGCAGTGTTGCAACTGACTTTTCCAATGCATCACCATTGGCCATCGTGGCGGATGTCAGTGACATGTCCGGCAACAGGGCCTGCACCCGCTCGCAGAGCGCCCCTAGGGCCGCCTCTGCCGGAAGCGGATCAGACGGCTGACCATGCGCGACAATCAGCGCGTCAGTGGCTTGTGCCTTCGGAAAATGTGATCTTGTTCCAGACATTGTACTTCCCGGATGGTTTGCGCATTGGCAACCGTTTCACGATTTCCAGCGTTTCGGCATCATATACTAGGACTTCGCCGTCGTCTTCCCAGACTGAAACCAGCGCATAACGCCCGTCCTTGGTAAATTCAACGTGAGCCACGGTCTTGCCAATCGCCGGCTGCAGCGTTTTGACGATTTCAAGACTCTGCTTGTCGATGACGTGCATCAGGTCCCGGTTCGGGCCAAAGAAGACATCCGCCCAGATGTATTTAGAGTTCTCATGGCTGCGCACAAAGAACCCCGGTCCCATGGCTTCGATTTTCTTGATGGTTTTCCAAGTCGACATGTCGATCACTGAAACCACGCCTCCGCGCATGTGCGGGGTTGCCATGACGGTGGTGCCATTGCGTTCCCATGTGGTGCCGGAACTGAGGTGCGGCATGCCGGGTAGGTCGAGGTCAGCAATCTTGTGACCGATCACCAGATCCACCACTTGACCACCGGTGCCTTCGGCCCCGTCGCGCGACGCGCCCATGATGTATTCATAGGTCTGGTCAAAAAAGAAATCGTCCAGATAGTCGGGCAAGGTGATTTTACGCACCGGGAAGGGGATGTCGGTATGGGCCAGCCCCTCATCGCGCCAGTCATGGGCAAAGCCGAATTTGGGCGGGTTGGCACCGTAAAAGATTTCCCAGATTTCCGGCACGTCCTTAAGTGCCAGAACAAAGCTTTCGCGTGGTGGCACCTGATAGACTGCAGACACCCGGCTCGGTGTGCCATCCTTGCCTTTGACCATTTGCACTTTGCCGACGGTCAGGTCTTCGGTGTTCAGGATGGTTACCATATTGGGCAGATAACTTGCCACGGCAAGCCATTTGCCGTCACTGGACATGGCAATGTTGCGGCTGTTTAGGCCGGCGCGCACCTGACCGACGATTTGCAGGGCGTAGATGTCATACTTCTGCACCCAACCATCGCGCGACATGATGAACAGGTAGCGCCCCGTCGGGTCGTACTTTGGCCCACCATGCACAGCAAAGGGGGTCTGGAACCGATCCAGCACCTCAAAGGTGTCTCCATCCAACACACTCACGTGGTGGTCTCCGGTTTCCACCACCATGGTGATGTTCATGGGATCAGCATCCCAAACCGGTGCATCAACGGCGACATAATCGGGGTTCATCTCGCGGCTGGCGTTGATCTGGTCTTCGCCCCAAGGGGGAAGCACCTCAAGCGGGGTCTTCAGCAGCTCGACGATGGCGTCGGCGCCCTCCTGATCCAGATACTCGCTAAAACCGGGCATCTGTGTGGCGACGCGCCCATTCAGGATAACGTCTGCCAGATTGGGGCCGCGAATTTTGCGCAAGGTTTCAGGGATCAGGGCAGGGCCACTGCCGCCGAGACGGTCAGCACCGTGACAATCGGCACAGTGCTCGGCATAGGAGGCCGCAGGATCAGCTGCGGCCGATGTCACCAGCGACAGTGACATCAAGGCACCCGCCAGAGCCGCGCAAAGGATTTCACTCATTGGAAGGGAGCGTTCAGAAAAACTTGTGCTGCGGGTCATGGCTTTTGCCTCGAAACGGGGTGACATGCAGACGGTCGGCGTCGTCGATGCCGATCTCAGCATTAGAGAGGTAACAGGCCGGGTCTTCGGCCCAGGGGTTGCCGGTCAGCTGCAGGGCGCGGATGCGGGTGTTGCCGCCGCAGACATCTTTGAATTTGCAGGCACCACAGCGCCCTTCCAGTGGGCGGGGACGGGTGCGTAGCGTGGCAAGCATCGGATCGTCACCGGTCCAAAGCTCTGAAAATGCGTCATTTTTGACGTTTCCGATTGTGTAGTCAGACCAATAGGTGTCGGGGTGCACATTGCCCAGAAAATCGATGTTGGCGACGCCAAGGCCGGAAGAGTTACCGCCCCATGCCGCCAGATGTTCGCGCACATGGGCCACATTTTCACTGTCAAAATTGCGACGGATCCAATCCAGAAAATAGACCGCGTCGGCGTCATTGTTTCCCGTGACGATTTCCAGAGGGTGGCCTCCGTTCACGGATTGCCACGAGCGCTCCAACAGCATGTCCAACCCGGCACGGGTGCGTTTGTGTTCCGAGTCTTCGCCACGGTTCTTGTCGCCACGTCCGGCATAGACCAGGTGCGAAAGGTAAAACTTGTCCACGCCTTCGTCATCGCACAGCTTCAAGAGGTCGGGCAGATTGTGCTGCGTGCCTTCGGTCAGGCAAAACCGCAGGCCCACTTTGACGCCGCGCTTTTTCAACTCGCGAACGCCCCGCACGGCATCGTTAAAGGCGCCATCCACGCCGCGGAACCAGTCATTTGTGGCCCCAATGCCGTCGATTGAGATACCGACATAATCATAGCCGATCTCGGCCACTTCATCCGCGGCAGCGCCGTGAATTTTTGTACCATTGGTGGACAGCGCCAAGACACGCACCAGTTGGCGCGCGCGTTTTGCCAGTGGCGTCAAGTACTTGCAGTCCAGGGGTTCACCACCCGAGAGGATCAAGGCCGGGACGCGAAAGCGGCCAAGATCCTCAAGGGTTTCCATGGCTTGCTCGTGGCTGAGCTCGCCGGGGAAGTCGACATCCGCCGATACAGTGTAGCAATGCCGACACTTCAGATTGCAACGACGTGTGAGGTTCCAGATCACGACCGGCTTGGTCGGACCTGTGCCGCGCCGGACCCGCACAGGGGTCGGGGTCACGAGCTGGTGCATGTATTCGGTTAGGCGGAACATGGGATTACCCCCGCTTGCGGAGCCGCAGCCCCGTTTTCTTCAGGATTCGAGTCGAAACCAGAACGTCACTGGCCCGCAACGCGTCGCCAAGGATATCTTTGATCCGTGCGCGCTTTTCCTCGACCTCTTCACGGGATGATCCGTGGACCATGGCAAAAAGGTTATAAGGCCATTCGGGCAGGGCGCGCGGGCGCTCGTAGCAATGGGTGACAAACGGCAGCGCACCGATCAGCGCACCAAGCTCTGTGATCTGGTCGTCAGCAACATCCCAGACGGTCATGCCGTTGGCCGTCATGCCCAGTTTGTAGTGGTTTGGTGCCGCGGCAATCCGGCGGATCACGCCAGAAGCTTTCATCGCGGCGAGCCGTTCGGTTAGAGCGTCTTCGGGCAGGTTCAACTGTTCGGCCACCGCCGCATAAGGGGCGGGCACAAGTGGCAGCCCCGCTTGCAGCGCTTCGATGATTTGGCGATCTGTGGCATCCAGTGTCATGCAGCAACCCGAAACCCGATATAGAACTCTTGCAGTTTTGGAAAACAATGGACCGTCAGCCCGGTTTCCCGCTCAATCGCGTCAGCCGTATTGGGGATGCCCTCGGGCTTTTCCGTTGCCAGAACAAACCACATGTTCAGCCTGTGCGCGCGCTCATAATTATGCGCAACCTCGGCGTGGGCATTGACTTTGGTTAATACGTCATCGAATTTCTCGGCCGGAACAGCCATAGCGCAGAGACAAAAGGCGCCCCCCATGGCCGCGGCATCAAAAAACGGGCCAAAACGGGTGAGATACCCGTTTTCTTTCAATGCGTTGATCCGTGTCAGCACATCGGTTTCACTCAGCCCAACCTGGTCCGCAATCGCCTCAAACGGGCGATGTTCTAGCCCCAGATCATTTTGCAGAATATTGATGAGATCACGGTCGATCTGGTCAAGCTCACTCATGCTGCCACCTCGGGTTTGGCTGCGATCATCGCGCCGGTCTGTTTGAAACAGCGGGTCGAAAACAACGCTTTGTGTGGAACCCCTTTGAGCTCGGGTAAACTAGCGGCATTGGCAAGATGCTTCAGAGCCTCAAGACGGCTGCGGGCATGGATCATCGAGTACAAACGATACGGCCACATTCCGGCAACGGGGCGGCGCTCATAACAGAGCGTTACACCGGGTTGGTCAGCGAGAACCGGGCCAGCCCTGGTGATCCGGTCCGAGGGAAGGTCCCAGACCACCATTGCATTGGCGCGCCATCCAAGGGCGCGGTGGCGCACAATCACGCCAAAACGAGAGATGATGCCTGCGTCTATCAGGGACTGAACGCGCGCCAGAACCTCGTCTTCCTGACGCCCCAACCTCGCAGAAAGAACTGCGAAAGGTGATGCGACAATCGGCAGACCTTGGGTCAGGGCTTGCAACAGTTCTGAGTCTCCGGGGCGCAGTGCCTCGAGGTTCACAATGCGTGGTGTGGGGGGAATGCCCGGGGCATCGCCGCCATTCAGACGGAACCCCAGATCAACGTTGAAAGGGCGCTCGAGCCGCAAATCCATCACACGAAGCCCGCTTTGGGCCTCAATGCGGGTTAGTGTGCTATCGACAAATGCCCGATCGGGACCCGTGGCAACGAACCAAAGGTTCCAGTGATCTTCACGCTCATAAGAGTGGTTCACGCCTGGCTGTGCACCGATCAATGCTGCAACTTCCTCGAGCCTTTCGGCAGGTGCGGCAACGGCCGCCAACGTGCTGGCCGAAACTGTATTGGGTGCGCAGGTTGCCCCGACCCGTGTGATACGGCCGCTTTTACGCATCCGCTCAAGGCGTTCGATGACCTCGTCTTCTTCGATCTCCAACTGGGCGGCGAGGTCAGCAAAGGGCTGGGGCACGATGGGAAAGTCACGTTGCCATTTGTCCAGCAGATGGCGGTCAATCGGATCAGCGACGTTCTTCATTGCTCAAAGCCCCGTTCTGTGCGCGCGCGCTGTGAAAAAGATGCCCGAGGGGCTATCTGCGTCAATTTCGCGAATTTTTTCAAAGGTATGCGTGTCGTAGATCACGACTTTTCCGGCATCCCGAACGCTGATCCAGACTTCGTGACCGCGGGGTGTGAACTCCATGTGCAGCACGGCTGGGCCGGGTTTGAACTCGTGGATGATCTCTTTGGAAACCGAATCGATTACTTGGATGGTGTCGTTCAGCGGGTGAGCAAAGTTAACCCAAACATGCCGCCCATCCGGGCGCGCCATGGCAAAGACCGGTTGACCATATGTCTGGGTGCGGCCAGTTTCCGTCAGCGTATTGCCATCGATCCACAGAACTTCGTGGTGACCAACGGCGGGCAAGACAAATTCCGCGCCTGTGTGCGCCCAGCCTTCGAGGTGGGGCATTTTGTAGACCGGCATTTCCTTTTGCCCACGCCCATAATTTGGCAAGACACGGATTGGTTGTGGATTCTCGTCCCACAGGTCCAAAGCCGTCAGGCCGTCTTCACCGAACAGGCCGGTAATATAGGTGCGTCCATTGGATGTGATCAGCGCGTCATAAGGGTTATCGCCCATGTTGGGAATTTTGGTGATGTTCGGTGTGTCTCCGGACATATCGGCAATCCAGGTTTCACCGGTGTCCCACATGGTAAAGACGAACCGGCGGCCCGGCGCGTCGACGAGACCGATGGTTTTGCTGTCGGTGGGGATGTCCAGAACCATCTCCAGCGTGTCGGCGTCAAAGATCCGCACGCCACCGGGTTCATAGTTGGACACGGCAACCAGTTTACCATCATCCGAGATGGCACCACCAATTGCATTGCCTGCCTGAATGACGCGGTTCGCAATGGTACGCGTGACGATGTCGACCTTGGTGAGTCCGCCGTCACGGCCAAAAACATATGCAAAACGCTCATCCGGGCTATAGACGAGGGATGCGTGGCTGAGATCTCCTAGGCCTTCGATCCGGGCTAGAGCCGCGCGGTCGGATTGGTCAACCAACAGAACGGTCCCATTGGCGCGTTCAATAATTAGACCAAGGTCACCAGTGGCAGTAGGTTCCGCTATAGCTGTTGAGACAAAGAGCGCAGCCGCGAGGGTGAGGGCGAGCGATTTCATTCGGTGATCTCCGGATTTAGCAGGTAGCGCGCGACCCATTCGGCTTCTTCTTCGCTCATGAGCGGACGCCAAGGGGGCATTGCTGTGTCGGGCATACCGTCAAGAATGATGGTTTTTAGGCCTTCGACTTCGTAGTGGCTGATGGTGTCCGCCCGCAGGTCAGGCCCAAGCCCACCTTTGAGCGTCAACCCGTGGCAGGACCCGCAATCCTGATGCACCAAACGCTTTAGCGCCTGTGGATCAAGGGTTTCTGACGCAAGTGACGCGGTGGCGGCCACAAGTGCTGCTGCAAAGACAGCGCGGCCCAGCAAGCCAGAGGTCGGTTGGGATTTTTGTTTCAGGTCAGCCATTTGCACTCACCGCTTCCACGGCAAGGTCATGTGGGTTTTCGGCATAAAGCGAAACAACCTTGCCTATGATGAACAGGGTAGGGGCCTCCAGACCAGAGTCGCGAGCATCTTGTGCGACGCGACCGATGGTCGAGACCATGCGCGTTTCCTCAGGTGAGGTTGCGCGTGACACCGCCATAACCGGGGTGCTGGAAGACAAACCTTCGGTCATCAGCCCCACGGCAATCTTACCGATGTTTGAGACGCCCATATAAATCACAACCGTGGTGTCGGGATCCGCGAGGCGTTTCCAATCCAAATCAAGGGTTTTACCGGCCTGGCGGTGGCCGGTGACATATTGAACGCTGGTGGCCAGGCCGCGGTGGGTCAATGGCACGCCAGTTGAACAAGATGCGCCCTGTGCGGCTGTGATGCCGGGGGCGTAGACGACCTCAATACCGCGTTCGATCAAATAGGCTGCCTCTTCCGAGCCGCGCCCGAAGATCATGGGATCGCCACCTTTTAGGCGGGCAACCTTGCGGCCCATCATCGCCTGTTCATGCAGGATTTCGTTGATGCGGTCCTGAGTCACCAGATGGTTCTTGGGGCATTTCCCAACGGCAATCAGCTCTGCCTGATCGGGGCACAAAGCCATGATTTCATCCGAGACCAGACGGTCGTAGACCACAACATCGGCGTCTTTCAACATGCGCAAGGCGCGCAATGTCAAAAGATCCGGGTCACCGGGGCCTGCTCCTATCAAAAACACTTTACCGGTCATGGGAAATCTCACTTGCTGTCTGATGGATATTTGGCTGGAGCTGACCACACATGGATAGCTGGCCCTCGGCTCGCGGGGCGCAGCACCTGTCGGGTGAAAACCGTGCTGGGGAATCCTTGCGTCTCATGAGCAGAGATTGCCCCGTCGCAAAGATCGTTGCCTTGACAAAAGTTAAGGCGCGCCAGATTTTGACGCGCCTTTTATTTTTAGAATAATTCTAGAGAGTTAGGGTTCAACCGTTACCATGCCAATCATGTTTTGGGTTTCCCAGTGTGGACCGCATAGATAGTCCTGAGGACCAGGTTCAAGAAACGTGAATTCAATGACTTCTTCGGGAAACGCGCGGTCGGATTCAGGCTGGCCAGAGCCCTTGACCAGAACGCTGTGGCTGGTGCGTTTGTCGACATTGACCCAGCGCACGGTGGTGCCAACCGGAACAGTGATTTCAGCAGGGCAGAAATTGTATTTGTACATGGTGACAACAGTCACGCCCTCGGCCTCGGTCGACGCCGTTCCAAAGATCTCTACATAGCGTTCTTCGGCTTCTGCACAGAGCGCGGTTTGGTCTTCGTCACCTGCAAATGCGGGCAGGGCCAGCACAGCCGGAACCAATAGGGCGGGAAGGAATGAAGTTCTAATCATATCAGGGACCTTTCTACCAAAAGAATACGGCGGCCGACAGGATCGGCCGCCGCAAATGTCATAGAACTGACTTACTGACCGGTGACATTGATCTGGGCGTCAGCGCTGTCCAGAGCCATTGTCGTGTTCAGTGTCACGTGGTGGAACCGCGCATCGGCAAAGTCATCATGGATCGCAAAGCCAACCGTATAGGTCTTGCCTGCTTCCAGCGCGACATCACCGACCCCTCCGGCCAAGGGACGCGAGAAGACAATCGTCCACATCCCGGCTGAAAGCGTGGCCTCAGAGGCAAATGCGCCTTCGTTGTTCACCCGGTTCTCCAGAAGATAGCCATTTTCACCGCTACCATCAGCATAGACACGCATCAGGTCCATAAAGGTTCCATCCGCGAGATACTGCGCGATTTCGTCTTCGCTCTTCAGCTGATCCCAGCCACCCTGAGCCTTACCACGGCGGCCTTTGACTTCAACCTTGGTCCGGCTTTCGGTGAGATACTTGGTGATCGTACCTTCTGCTTGCAGGCGTGCGGCCACATCTCCATTGGCAGCAATGGCTTCAGCACCTGGATCAAACGGCATGTAGGTATTGTCCGCGTGACAGGTGGCCCAGCAACCGGCCTGTTCGCCCATTTCGATACCGTTGCCGGTGATCATCATTGCGACTTTGATCTGGTTGTCGGGATCCATCTTGCCGCCGTCCACGAAGGGTGCCGGCGAATGTGGCGTGTCTGGCCATTGCATGCGCACATAAAGGTTTTCACCGTCATGGGCCGCTTGCACGGTTGCAGCAATTGTGCCGCGCTTGCCGGGGATCGGGGTCGGCTCAAGCTCGTCCTCTTTGCCACCACCACCTGCGGCGATTTTAGTGCCGATGGCATCCAATTCCGCTGCGTGGCAAGTGGTGCAGGCGTCACCGCCTTTGGTCAAAGGACGGGCGCCGCCGTGCTGCTTGCCGTTTTGCACAAACTCGAATGATGCCTGACCCGGATAGAACAGGGTCATGTCAGCTTCGGGCACAGCGGCCCAATCGACATTTGGTGCAACCGTACCAGCGGCGCTGGCAGCTGCCGGGGCAGTGCCCGCGGCTTTGGCTTGCTCTTCAGCCACAGCCGCTTCAACCGCCGAGGCGATCTGTGCCTGCAAGGCCTCTTGCTGTGCTTTGGCGGCAGCCTTGGTCGCAGCGGCTTCTTCGGCCTCAATCGCCTCAATCTTGGCAAGACTTTCCAGATAGGCCTGCGGCACGTCACGCATAAACTTGGGGTTCGGCGCTTCCAGAGCTTCCAGATATTCCTCGTCCGCGCGATCACGCAGATCCGAGTGTGCAATACCCTTGTGGCAATCGATACAGGTCTGACCCGCTTTCATCGCGTTCAAGTGTTGTGCACGCGCACGCGGCTTTTGGAACTCGGGCAGCATGGAATCAAAGTGGTGACAGTTCCGGCATTCTACCGAGTCCGTCTTTTTCATCCGCTCCCATTCGTTCATCGCGAGTTGCAAGCGGTGCTTGTCGAACTTCTCAGGCGTGCTGATTTTGCCTGTGAGTTTGCCCCAGACCTCTTTCGAGGCCTTGATCTTGCGGATGATCTTATGCGTCCAGTCCTTGGGCACGTGGCAGTCAGAACAAACGGCGCCAACGCCGGATCTGTTCACGTCGTGAATGGTGCCCTTATACTCTTCGTACACATAGTCATTCATCTCGTGACACGAGATACAAAACTGTTTGGTGTTTGTGGCTTCCATTGCGGTGTTGAATCCGCCCCAGAAGATAATACCGGCGACAAAGGCCACCAGGACGCCTCCGATCGGCATGCCCCAGAGGACATAACGCCGCCAGAGGGGCTTTTTCTTTTCCGCTTCATTGGTCTGGGTCATCTCCAGGCTCCGTTTGGCTTATGTATTGCCTTGTTGTTCAAGGCTTTAGGTTTTTGGATTGTGAGGAGCGGGGGGCAATTTCCGGGTCTTCTTCGTTGGCCGGGTTGTCCCCCGGTCGCCACAATCCGGCACCGCGTTGAAAAGAAGGGCGGGCGCTGGGCCCGCCCTTCTAGAGGTCTATGATGTCAAACCTTAGGTGACGTGGTTCGAACGGTTGTAGACGTTGAACTTACCGGTCGGAGCATACAGCCCTTTGACACGACCGATTTCTTCAAGAGTCTTGGCGTCGTAGATCACCATTTCACCATTTGGCTCTTTCGAAGTCGCACGGTTCCATTTCGAAACCCAAACTTCGGTGCCGTCTTTGTTGAACTCGAAGTGAACAGCAACGTTGCCTTCTTCTTCAGTGATCTGGATCGTTTTCACGATTTCGCCGGTCTCTTTCGAGATGACTTGAACAGATTGCTGAACTTCAACTTCTGGGTGCTTTGTTTGGTCAGCCCAGTAGTAGTCCGAATTCGGGTGAGTCCGGATGAAGAGGCCTGCGCCGTCAGTTTCGACTTCGTAGCAGGTTTTCCATGCTTGATCAGGATGACCTTCTGGATCGTTACCCCAAACAGTTACAGTACCTTCACCAAGGTGAGTTGTACCGGCAACGGGGCCACAGTTAGGATCGTCCCAGTTCGCGCCGGGGCCGGGGTGCGGCAGCGGTGCGGTGTCGATCATGGCTTCCAGCTTGCGCTCTTTGGTGTCGACAACAACCATTTTGTTCGATGCGTTTGCAGCGATCTGGAAGTAACGACCTGTTGGGTCAAAGAACCCATCGTGCAGGAATTTTGCCGAGTTGATCTTGTCGATCCGCAGGTTGTCGAGATCCGAATAGTCAACTTGCCACAGTTGGCCAAGTTCTTTTACGGCTACGATCCAGCTGGTCTCATTAGGTGTTGTGTAGATGGCGGCCACACGGGCTTCTTCTACATAGTCACCGTCAACGTTCACACCACGTGTCGAAACAACTTTCAGTGGTTCCATGGTCATCGCGTCAACGATGGCGAAGTGTGGAGGCCAGTAAGCGCCACCGATGACATATTTACCGTCGCCGGAAACTGCCACGTCGCGGGCGTCATAGCCAATCGAGACTTCCGAAACCAACATCTTGTCTGGGGTTTGCCAGAGGTCGATTTTGGTCATCTTGCCGTCGCGACCCATGGTGTACCAGAAGCGGCCAGGGTTCTCAGGCTCGGTGACTTTGTGGTGCTCAGACGCTTTCAGAACGTGCACAGCATATCCTGTTGGGATGTGTGCCAGAACTTCTTTGGTGTCGCCGTCGATGACAGCTACTTTACCTACGTCACGCTCGATGACGACGAAGAAGTTTTCCCAGTTGCGGCCATGCAGTGGCTCGGTTGGGTAGTCAGCTTCTTCAACATAGACCTTGCGGGTCTCTTTCATCTGAGCCAGCGACATTTCTGGTGGTTTTGGCGGATCCATCTGGATGTAGGTCGCCATGTCTTTGATTTCTTGCTCGGTCATAATGTCCGAGAAGTTGTTCATCCCGCCTTCGGTTCCCCAGGCGATGATTTTTTCAAGGCGTTCCTGACCCAGTTTCAGGGTGCCAGATTCGGTTACAGTACCGTCTGCGTTCTTGCTCTTAACGACAGGCTCAAGGCTTTTGCCGGTAGCGCCTTTACGCAGAACGCCGTGGCAACCTGCGCAGCGTTCAAAGTACAGCTGTTTGGACGCTTCGAAGGCTTCCTCACTCAAAGAGGGGCCTTCCGCGAGCGCGGGCGCGGCTGCCGAGCCAAGCAGGAGTGCGAATCCGACTCCTAGTGCCCGACGAGATTTTTTGTAGGTGATTCCAAGCGACATGATCACTCTCCGTTTGCTGGTGAGGCAAGGGCGATATGATGGTCTTTCCCGATTCTGTTCCTTGACTTTCGTTAACTGCTCTCGCGATTTCGTGAAGTTCACTGCCGAAAATGCCTGCCAGCCTTTGACAAATGTTAAGTTCACAAGTTCACGGGACTCTATTGTGTGTGCAAAGGGCGCGCGTGATCTGGCGAGTATTGTCGTCATTGCGCGCCCTTGATCCGGATCACCTAAGATCCAAAACATGGCGGAGGTCATACCGTGACGGTACTCAAGAGGGTTTTCGGAGAAGGCTTTCGCATCTTTTTCCTCAGTGCGGGCATATACGGTGTTTTGACTGGTAGCGTTTGGGCCTTGTGGTTGATGGCGCAGGATGGGTCCGGTTGGGATCCATTGGTCGCCGCCAATCCGCAGATGTGGCACGCCCACGAGATGATCTTTGGCTACGCAACGGCTGCGCTGGGCGGTTTCTTCCTGACGGCAGTTCCTAATTGGACAAATACGCCCGCGGCACGAATAAACTATCTGACACTCGCCGCTTTGCTGTGGTTGATCGGTCGTGTGGCGATGTGGTTTTCGGGCCTCATCCCTGCCGGCGCGCTCGCGGTTTGTGATCTGGCCTTTGTTCCGGTTTTGGGCGTGAAAATCGCGTCGCAGCTGGTTAAGCGCCCCAAACCGCAAAACATGATGTTCCTGGCGATACTCTTGCTGCTTTGGGCCAGCAATCTGATGGTTCATCTGGACCGGATGGGCGCGATCGAGGATGGCGAATCCGCAGGGCTGCGCGGTGGCCTATTCTCACTTTGTGCGATGATTGCAATTCTGGGTGGGCGGATCACACCGGCCTTTACCCGAAATGCCATGAAGCGCGAGGGTGAACCCGAAAATCGCTGGCCAATGTCTTACAAACCTGTCGAGCGTGCGACAGTTGTCTTGGCGCTGGCATTGCCTGCTCTTGTGATCGCGCAAACGCCCGAAGCCTTGCCTGCCGTGGTAGCCATTGGCCTCGGCCTGCTTCAGGGCGCCAGGCTGCTGTCATGGCGTGGGGCATGGACACTGCGCCAACCGATTCTTTTTGCGCTGCACCTTGGTCTTGGCATGTTGGGCCTTGGGTTGTGTCTTTGGGGGCTCGCCGGGCTCGGGCTTGGGGATGAGGTCGCGGCCCTTCATCTTGTTGGAATTGGTGGCGTGGGCGGTATGACATTGGCTGTGATGAGTCGGGCTTCGCTCGGACATTCCGGACGCCCCCTGACGGCACCGCGTCCGGTGGCACTGGCCTATGGATTGCTGGCACTTACGGCAATTCTGCGCTGGTGGGGTGCTGGGTTGGAGGGAGACTCCTACCTGCCAGTTATGGCCCTAGTGTCCATCCTCTGGAGCCTCACTTTCCTGCTGTATCTGGTTGCCCTGTGGCCGACATGGTTGCTCCCGAAGCAACGCGGCGAGACCTAGCCCAATCCCCTTGTTTTTAGCGCTTCTCGCCCCAATTTTCGGGGCGTTTTGCGTTTGAAACCCGCTTTCCCACCCTTGCTTGACTTTGGTTAAGGAAGATCGGCGGTCTTCTGCCGATAACAGGTGCACTATTAACCTGGCGCAAAGGAGAGCCCAATGCGCGAAGTCATGACAAAAAGCATGGCCCGAAATATTTTCTATGGCGGGTCCCTGTTCTTCATCATTATCTTCCTGGGACTATCGTTCCACTCACATCGCTATATCGTCACAACCTCGACCAACGCGGAGACCCTCACTGAAGAGGTCGCTCTGGGTAAACGGGTTTGGGAAGATAAGGCGTGTATCAACTGTCATACGCTTATGGGCGAAGGCGCGTACTTTGCTCCTGAACTCGTGAACGTCATGACCCGCTGGGGCGTTGAAGACGACCCAGAGGGCGCTTTCGACACTCTGAAAGGCTGGATGGAAGCTCAGCCCACAGGCATCGAAGGCCGCCGCCAAATGCCCAACTTCAATCTTAGTGACGAAGAAATCCGTCACCTGGCCGAATTCTTCCTGTGGATCAACACGATCGATACTCAGGATTGGCCGCCGAATGATGCGGGTTAAGGAGGTCTGAACAATGAAATATAAATCTCAAAAAATCGCTCTGGTCTATTTTGCAGTCGCAATGGGCCTGTTCGCGATCCAGGTTCTGGGCGGTCTCTTGGCTGGCTGGATCTACGTTTCTCCGAACTTCGTGTCTGAACTTCTTCCGTTCAACATCGTTCGGATGCTTCACACCAACTCGCTGATCGTCTGGTTGCTCTTGGGCTTCTTTGGCGCAGCATATTTCCTGATCCCGGAAGAGTCCGAGCGGGAAATTCACAGCGAAAAGCTCGCCTATCTCCAACTGGCCATTCTGGTTCTGGGGACCCTCGGCGTGGTTGTCACCTATGTGTTCAACCTGTTCGAAGGTCACTGGCTGCTTGGTAAAGAGGGCCGCGAGTTCATCGAGCAACCCAAGTGGGTCAAAGCAGGTATCGTCGTTGCCGCGCTGATCTTCCTCTACAACGTCTCCATGACGGTTCTGCAGGGTAAGAAAACCGCGATCACCAACATCCTGCTCTTGGGTCTCTGGGGTCTGGCCCTGCTGTTCCTGTTCGCGTTCTACAACCCGCACAACCTGGCGCTCGACAAAATGTACTGGTGGTACATCGTGCACCTGTGGGTGGAAGGCACATGGGAATTGGTTATGGCCTCAATCCTGGCCTATCTGATGCTCAAGCTGACTGGTGTGGACCGCGAGGTCGTCGAGAAATGGCTCTATGTCATCGTCGCTGCTGCCCTGTTCTCGGGCATCCTCGGCACCGGCCACCACTACTACTATATCGGCACCCCCGGTTACTGGCAGTGGATCGGCTCGATCTTCTCGTCGCTCGAAGTTGTTCCGTTCTTTGCCATGATGGCCTTTGCCTTTGTCATGGTCTGGAAAGGGCGTCGTGACCACCCGAACAAAGCAGCTCTGCTGTGGTCGCTCGGTTGCGGTACGCTGGCCTTCTTTGGCGCAGGCGTCTGGGGCTTCCTGCACACTCTGCATGGCGTGAACTACTACACTCACGGTACTCAGATCACCGCTGCTCACGGCCACTTGGCCTTCTACGGAGCCTATGTCTGTCTGAACCTTGCGATCATCAGCTACGCACTTCCAGTGCTGCGCAACCGTGATCCCTACAACCAGGTTCTCAACATGGTGTCCTTCTGGATGATGACTTCGGGTATGGTCTTCATGACCTTCGTTCTGACCTTTGCTGGCACCGTGCAAACGCACATGCAGCGTGTTCTGGGCGAATACTTCATGGACGTACAAGACTCGGTTGCCATCTTCTACTGGATGCGTTTCGGCGCTGGCGCCGTGGTTGTTCTTGGTGCGATCCTGTTCATCTACGCGATGGCAGTACCGCGCAAAGAAATCATCGAAGCCGGCTCGGCTGAGACTCCTGCGGAGTGATGAAAATGGATGGTTCAATGAACCCCGAACTGAAGGGGGCGGCATCCGCCCCCTTCTATCTCGCCCAAAGCGACGAATGCGATGTGTTCGAAGCTGCCTCATCCAATAACCTGCCGGTGCTTCTGAAAGGACCAACCGGTTGTGGTAAGACCCGCTTTGTTGCCCACATGGCCGCAAAACTGGGCCGTCCCCTCTATACAGTTGCCTGCCATGATGACTTGGCGGCTGCTGACCTGATCGGGCGTTATCTGCTGAAAGGTGGAGAAACTGTCTGGGTCGACGGACCGCTGACCCGCGCTGTGCGCGAAGGGGCGATCTGTTATCTCGACGAAGTGGTCGAAGCACGCAAGGACGTGACTGTGGTGTTGCACCCGCTCACCGATGATCGCCGCCTCCTGCCCATCGATCGCACTGGCGAAGAACTTGAGGCTGCACCCGGTTTCATGCTCGTCGCGTCGTATAACCCTGGATACCAGAATATCCTTAAAACGCTGAAACCATCGACACGTCAGCGTTTCATCTCGGTCGAATTCGATTTCCCCGCACCCAATCTCGAGGAAAAAGTTGTCGCCGAAGAAAGTGGTCTGGACATTGAGCGGGTGAAACCACTCGTGCGTCTGGCCAACAAATTGCGCGGCCTTAAGGGGCAGGATCTGGAAGAGGGGGTTTCTACCCGGCTCGTGGTCTATGCCGCCACCTTGATTGCGCAAGGCATGTCCGTTGATCGCGCCGTGCGCGCGGCGATGGTCGAACCGCTGACTGATGACGAGGACATCAAACGCGGCCTCTTCGATCTTGTCACTGCTGTCTTTGGGTGAGGCCGGTAATGGCTAGGATCGAGTTTGAGCCATGGGAACCCGAAGAAACGGTCGGGAAACTGTGGCACAATTTTGCCAGTCGTCTTGATGCGCCACAAGCGCATGATGAGGCCGGAGTCGACCTTACTGAGGTTGGCGGGCGACTGGCAGTTCTTTTCCGGGGATTGGGGGGCAGTTCCAGCGTGGAATTGCGCCCCGTCTCCGACGAAGTTTCCCATCACCGCCTAAGCTGGCGCCGCCGCCTTGCGACCGAGGTCGAGGCGATGCCGCGCACCAGCTTTGACGGTGAAATTCTGCGCCTGCCATCGCGACTGGCCGTGTTGCCAAGCCGCGAAGCCAATGGCGCGATGTATGTTTGGCTGGCCGCCTCGGCCGCTCACGCTCCCGACCGGATTGACGAAGACGACGCCTTGCACGCAGACCTGCGGGCCCTGGCCGCTTCGCATCGCATGGTTCAGGCCACGTTGGAAGACGCGCCAGGCTTGGGCGAGCTTTATGCCGCTCTTTGTCAGGGTATCCTGCACTATCGTGCTGAATTGGACCTGCCCGAGGACGAGGCAGCTGTTGAGGCCATTATTCGCCATCTCTTGGGCGAAGACCTGCCCGGATTTGCCAAGCCTTATTGGGACGCGATGCAGTCCGGTGAGATGGGTGATCTGGATGCGCCACGCAGTTATCAGACCTATCGACCCGTGCCACTTTGGCCCGAGTTGCGTCCGGTACAGTTCTCCGAAGGCCACGAGGTCGAGAACCGTGAAACCGAAGGCACGCCGGAAGAAGGCGACACCAACGAAAAAACTCACCGTGCTCGCCGCCGCAAGTCGGATCAGGCAGAGCGGACAGACAGTTTCATCCTGCATAAGTTTGAGGCCATTCTCAGCTGGGCTGAGTTCCTGAACCTGAACCGCCGCGTGGACGATGATGATCCGGACAATGCAAAGAAAGCCGCTGACGATCAGGACGAGATTGGCTTGGGACAAATCTCCAAAGCTCCGCCAACCAAACTAAAGCTGCACCTTGACCTCGCACCCGAAGACGTCGACCGCGAACGCCTGTCAGGTAAAGTCATGTATCCCGAATGGGATGTGCGTTCGGGTCAATACCTGCAAGACCATGTGTGTGTGCTGACCAGCGATGCCGAAGCACTCGAAGAAAACATGGCCTATGCGCAGGACCCTGCGGCAGCACGCCGAATTCGCGCGGTGAAACGCCAGTTCGAGGCACTGCGTCCGGGCCGTATCACAACGCGTGGCCATTTGGATGGCGACGCCTTGGACATGGACGCCGCGGTGCGCTCGCAGGTTGATCGGATTGCCGACGGCGAAGGCTCAGACCGTGTCTGGCTTCAATCCCGCCCAGAGGCCCGTGATCTGGCGGTGTCAATCCTGTTGGATGTCAGCCGATCTACGGAAAGTGCGGTCTGCGGACGCGCCGTAATCGATATTGAACGCGAAGCCTTGGATGCCTTGGCATGGGGGCTGAATGCCTGTGGCGATGATTTCGCCATTCATGCTTTCAGCTCACTCAAGCGCGACCGGGTCTATATCCAGAAATGCAAAGGCTTTGATGAGCCGATGAGCCATCTGGTTGAGCAGAAAATCGGCTCGTTGCGCCCCGGGTTCTACACCCGGTTGGGTGCTGCGATCCGCCATGTGTCTGCCGACTTGTCCGAGCAGACACGTAAACGTCGCCTGCTTTTGGTGATCACGGATGGCAAACCCAACGATCTGGACCACTACGAAGGTCGTCACGGCATCGAAGACACTGCAATGGCCGTGCGCGAGGCGCGCCGAGCCGGGCATTCGGTCTACGGCGTCACCGTGGATCGTGACGGAAAGTCATGGTTTGCCCGCATGTTTGGGCAGGGGGCCTTTTCCATCGTGGCCGACCCGGACAAGCTGATCTACGCACTTCCGCAAATCTATAGGCAGTTGGTCACGGGATGAGCACACAGCCTTCCTTGCTGGATGAAGTTCCCGGCGAGTTGATGATGTGGGTTCTCATCGTCAGCGAACTCTTGGTGTTCGGGGCCGGCCTTGCCGTGTTCTTGAGCGTGCGTCTGACCGATCCGACCATGTTTGCCGAGTCTCAGGACTATTTGCACCGCACAGGCGCTGCGCTGAACACCATCGTATTGGTCACCAGCGGTTTTCTCGCCGCCCGTGCGTTACATTGGCGCGAAACAGCGGACCGTTTCAAAGCGCGTGTCGCCCTGATCGCGGCTGCCGCACTTGGCGCGGTCTTTCTGGTCATCAAGGGCATGGAGTACGCGGATAAGGCGGCACAGGGCATAGGCCCGGAAACAAACGCTTTTTTCACCTTTTACTACCTGCTCACCGGGTTCCATGCTGCGCATGTCGTGGCAGGGATTGTGATCCTGATGCTCGTCGCGTGGAAGGATGAGCCGCGCAATATCGAAACCGGCGCGCAGTTCTGGCACATGGTCGACCTTGTGTGGGTGCTGTTGTTCCCAGTTGTTTATCTATTGGGGTGATGTGATGCCGTATGACGCCCTGACCAAAGCCTGGATCTGGCTTATTGCGCTCAGCGCCGGGTCGGCTGTCGTCGCCATGTTGGTGGCTCAGGGTATGGACCGACGTATCGCGGGGGCCGCGATCCTCGTGTTGGCACTGCTCAAGTCGCGCACGATCCTCACCCGTTACCTTGGGTTGTCAGAAGCGCCGTCTTTGCGCCGCGGGTTCAACCTCGTCCTAACGCTTTACTGTGTCTTATTGCTGGGTTTGTACCTGATTGGCGGCACTAGTCTGTAAAGACGGCGGCCAATTCGGCAGGCAAATCAAACTCTTGCAACACGCGCGCACGGGCAGATGCAGACATCTTGCGTGCGGTTTTCTCGACAATACGCAAAACCTTTTCAGGGCTGTGTTTGGCGGCAAAAGGCGCAAAATACCATTTTACAAAGGTCATGCAGATCACGTCTTCAAGCGCTTGCACCAGATCATCGCGTTTGATGCCTTGCTTGCGCAACATGCGAGCAACCTGATCCACATCGTCTGTGCCATATCCCTGTTCGGTCATAAGCTCACCTACCCGTCCGGCATGGTGGTCTGCCAGATCGCGGCGCCACGTCAGATACCCGGTGCGCCCTTCTGGATAATCGGCACGTTTCAGCACCCAGCGCTCGATGTGTTGGCCCCGCGACGCGATTTGCAAAAGTGGATCGGCCTCAGGAAACAGACGGTCACATTCCGCGCCCATACGTTGGCCATAAAGCAGCGCTTCAGGTTGGCCTTCGTCCAAACGCGGATCAAGAGCATTGGCGGCATCGATTGCCGCGAGGGTCAGGGTCAGTTTGTTGGTCATATGGGCCTCAGGCTTCGTCTTCGACATAGGCGCGCAAGACATTGATATCTTTTATCAATGCGTGGTTCTTCTCAATCGTAACACCGACCTGCTTCAACCGTGAAAAGGCTCGGCTCAGGCTTTCAGGTTTCATCCCCAGTTTTCCGGCGATGAGAACTTTGTCATAGGGCATCGTTACGGTGCAGCCCCCGGTTTCGCCTCGGCTGAGATCCAGTAAGAATTCGGCCACACGCTGCGCGCCGGTTTGCGCCTTTAGCTGTTCCAGCTGCGCGACAAGCGAGTGTAGGTGGTTAAAGGTCGAAGACAGGATCGACAGGCCAACCTCGGCGTCGCGTTTGATCAGGTCGATCAATACGGAGGAGGGGATATGCATCACTTCGCTGGGCGTCGCGCTTTCCCCGGAGACCGGATAGGGCATGTTCCGCAAAGCGACCGCCTCTCCAAAACTCTCGCCGCGGGTAAAGACACTCACCACCGCTTCGCTGCCGCTAGGGGTCATGCGATAAAGCTTGACCCAACCGTCCAGAACGATGTGAATCGCGGTGGCTTCTTCGTCCTGCAAAAACAGGGTTTCACCACGATCATAGTGGCGCCAGATCGCCTTAGTGACCAAGAGGTCAACATGCTGCTCCGGCAAAGAGCGCATCAACAACGAGTTGCGTGCAATCGCTTTATGAATCTCATGTGGCACTCGGCAGCCCCCCAAAAAAACCATCCCCGACTGCGATCCCCACAGACACCGGGTTTGATGGTCCGATAGCCTTCTCTAGCCCAGACTTTACCGAGGGTCCATGTCCTTTCATCAAAGGTATGATTGCAAAAAATTGAATATTTACGGTCGTTTGGTAACGGATCGACCTTTGGAACCCCTTCATTGGCAGACCGTGTATCTGCCTCAAGAAAGGTGTTCTTTTCAGGCCTTGCTCATCGCCTCCTGGCACCAAGTTTCGATCGCCTTGTTGTCGGGTGCGAGGGCTTGACCCAGCTCCGCGGTAAAACTGTTAAAGGCCGCGCGTGTTCCCTGCGTGACGCCAACCAATACGGGAATGCCCTGTTCAAGTGCGGCGGCTATCGCGTCGCGAAACCCGCGTCCCTCGGCCTCTTGCGGCCCGAATTTGTTCAAGACAAACAAGTCGGTTTTGCTCTTTGCAGACCGTTCAACCGCTGCGACAGCCTCAACAATGGCCTCAGGGTTCAGGCGGCATCCTTCTGAGCCATCTCCCAGCGACTGGGTGATCTTGATGGTCTCTTCCCCGGGCAGAACCCGCACGCTCATGTCGCAATGATGGCTGCCTTCGGGCTGGACCTCATCCAGCACCTTCACGATGCCGGAGAGCTGGGCGCCCTGCGCAACCAGCGACATCGCGGTTTCACTAATCAGCCGGTCGGTTTCTCCGCGCCCCTCGGCGCTGACAATCCCAATTTTCATGTTGTGTCTCCTGTTTTACGCGGCTTTGCCGGACCAATCCGCACCACGCGCGCCGGTCAGAAGTCCGTCCGACAGACGCATGCCGCCCGAGACACTGACCAATTCATCCGAGAGATGATCGGCGTCAATCTCGCCCTCAATGGCTTGCCGGTAGAGCGCGCACGTCTGAACAAACCCCTTTGATTGCGGAGAAAGCCGCAAGGCCGAAACTCCGGCCTGTGACAGGGCATCGATGTGATAGGCCATGCTGGCACAGCTGTCTGACAACGTCTGTACCCCGTTCATAGACAAAAACGGTTCGCCGTCTGATGTTGCGACTTCAAGGCCGTCGGGATCATCCTCGCAGGCAAACTGGCAATTGTCCTTTATGCGGCCATGAAGCCGCGCGTGATAGCACCGCCCCGAGATCGCCAATGGAATGCGACCGTGGCCCCAGACCTCGATCGCGACACCCGCTTCTTGGCCGGCTTTTGCCAGTGTTTCGACCGAGGCCAGTGGCAATTCAGGGGGCAGGCAGATGCGCGTCGCACCCCGAGACACCAGCCATCGCAGCGTGCCTTCGTTATAGACATTGACCAATGGGCCAACCGAAAAGCTCATGCCTTTCGGCAGATGCGCAAGCACCGTTAGGTCGTTGATTTCCACCTCCACGCCAGCTTCGGCCAGATCATGGGTCATCTTGCTTTCGCGCTTGAGTGTGACCAGAGCCAGCGAGGTTAGCGCGACCTCTTTGCCAGCGTTTACAAGGGTTTCGACGGCAGGAAGGATGGCGTCCTGATAAAACGGCAGGCGTTTTGAGCACACCAATTCTCCCAGCACCACGCGATTTACCGGCGCTTGGGCCAAATCGTCATAAAGCGTGCTCCAGTCTTCGGCTTTCCAGAAAAACTGATTGGGTCCAACTGTGAGTTCCATGACCTACCTCCACGTCTTTTTATAGGCGCCGCTGGTCACGGCTTGCCCTTCGGAGAGACGCGCGAGCATGCCTTCGGGCAGAGCGCGACCTTGATCTACGGCTTCAACCGCGGCGCGGAAGTTTTTGACGACCTGCGCCACGTAAGACCGCGACCGCTGGCGGCCCTCGATCTTCAGCGCGGTCACGCCAGCTTTGGCCAGTTGGGGGATCAGGTGCTCAGCATTCAGGCTCACCGGGTCTTCGAACAAGTGAGCGGTTTTTTCCCCGGCGCTGAAACAGCCCTTGCACAGGGTGGGGTAGGGGGCGGGTTCGCCTGCACCAACGGAATGGATCGTGTAGCCGCCCAGTTTGGCCGACAAGGCACCGTGATCTTCGACATATTCGACATGGCTGGCCGGAGAACATACGCCATTCATGTTGGGAGACAGACCGGTGGCATAGGACGACAGAGAACAGCGCCCTTCGGCCATCACGCAAAGCCCGCCAAAGACAAAGACTTCGGTCTCGATATCGGTCTCATTGTTGATTGCGGCAATCTCTGGCACCGACAGGACCCGAGGTAGCACCACCCGTTTCACGCCAAACTCGGCCCCATAAAAGTTGATGATGTCGGCATTGGCCGCGGCGGCCTGAACGGACAAGTGGCGGCGCAGATCGCTGTGATGCTCGGCGGCATAGGCCAAAAGGCCCGGGTCGGCGAGGATCACCGCATCGGCCCCTGCGATCTTGGCGTCGCGCACGGCAGCGTGCCATAAATCTTCGCTACCGGCACGTGGAAAGGTGTTGATCGCCACCAAGACCTTGCTGCCGTGTTGGTGGGCAAAGGCTACGCCTTCGACCATTTCGTCACGGGAGAAATTCAGCCCCGGAAAGTTGCGCGCATTGGTTTCATCGGCAAAGCCACAATAGATCGTGTGCGCCCCGGCTTTGACCGCGGCCCGCAAGGCGGCCGGTGTGCCTGCCGGGCAGACAATTTCCATTACCACAACAGGTCCTCCTCGTGGCGGGTCAGGGCAACGCCTGTTCGGCGTTCGGCGATGTCGATCAGCTTGTGTAGCGGGCGGGCAAAGGGGCCGGAAAAGGCCTCGATCTCAGCGGCCATATCCAGTTCGGCATCATCCACCGCATTACGCAAGGCAAGGGCTGCGGCGGTGTCGCCTTCGATCACCAGATCACGTGAAAAGAACAACGCGTCGCCGTCATAGGCTCCGTGCACAAGGCCGATCAGCGCTGCGAGTGGCCCGGCAATCCGGGCATCTGCTATCGGTGGGGTCCGATACAATGTCACTTTCGGTCGACCCGAGCGGGGCTCAAGACAGAGCGTGACCGGGAGGTCTGTTGGGTTCAGTAGAAAGGTTGCATCCGCATGTGCGCCAAGGCGGCGGAACATGGCCTCATGGCGCTTGGCCATGCTTTGTGTGAGCCGCGTGAGCGCCACAGACACAGGCATCAGCGGCAGATAGCGCAACGTGCGCGCCAGGGCGGACGGAAAGCGCGGAATAGCTTGGGGGGTGTCGTGTTCCAATCGGGACTCGTGAGGTTATGAGGCGCGGTCCATGATGTCTTCTAAGGTGCTTGCTGATTTCTCAACTTGACCTTGGTCAAGCGGGCCTCGGCAATTGGGTGTTAGAGCCGGGCGGAAGCCAAAATAATGAGGCAGCCATGCGCGACCTTCCAGAATTCGCCGATTTGCGGGACTTTCTCGCGTGGTGCGAAGGGCAGGGCAACCTGGCCACGATTTCCGAGCCCGTCCCACTGGCTCATGCGATGACAGCCGTGCATCGCAAGGTCCTGGAACAGGGTGGGCCAGTTTTACGGTTCACACAGCCGATTGATGGAGCTGGAAGACGGCTGAAAATGCCGGTTGTTTCCAACCTGTTTGGCACACCAGAGCGCGTCTGCGCGGGACTGGGTGTTACACTCGAAAAACTGGATGATCTCGGGGCGTTCCTGGCGGCTTTGCGCGCGCCGCAGCCACCGGAAAATGCGCGTGACGCCCTCTCGTGCTGGCCGATGTTGAAAGCCGCACTGGCAACTCGTCCCAAGGTCATCAAACGCGCCGACGTACAGTCCGTCTGTCTTGAAGACGACGACGTTGATCTGGCGCGTATCCCGGTGCAGACTCACTGGCCGGGAGATGCCGGACCTTTGATCACGTGGCCTGTGGTTCTGACGCGCCCGTTCGGAACGGATGCGGCTGACATGCATCGCTATAACGCCGGTGTCTATCGGGCGCAGGTGATCGAGCGGGATCGGCTGATCATGCGCTGGCTCGAACATCGCGGTGGGGCGGCCCATATGCGCTCTTGGCACAAGTCAGGAGAGCCCATGCCGGTTGCGATTGCGTTGGGCGCGGATCCTGCGACCTTGCTGTCCGCAGCGCTTCCCCTGCCGGAAACCGTGTCCGAGATCACCTTTGCCGGTGCACTGGCAGGTCGCCGCCCACGCATGACACCGGCAAGAACCGTCCCGATGATGGTGCCTGCCAATGCCGAGATTGTCGTTGAAGGCTGGGTTTATCCTGATGACGTGGCCCCCGAAGGACCCTTTGGAGATCACACGGGCTATTACAATTCGGTGGAACCCTTTCCGGTGATGCGGGTCACAGCGATCACGACGCGGAAAGACCCGATCTATCTGTCGACCTATACCGGGCGACCGCCGGATGAACCCTCGGCCATTGGTGAGGTGTTCAACCAGTTGAGCCTCCCGGTGATCCGGGCGCAAATCCCTGAAATTCGCGATCTGTGGTTGCCGCCTGCAGCTTGCAGCTACCGCATGGCCGTGATCTCAATCGACAAACGCTATCCGGGACAGGCGCGGCGGGTGATGATGGGGCTTTGGGGAATGCTGCCGCAGTTCAGCTATACCAAGATGATCGTCGTGGTGGATGATGACATCGATCCGCGTAATTGGGACGACATTGCCTGGGCGATGGCAACCCGCATGGACCCGGCGCGCGATGTCATGGTGCTGGATCGCACCCCCATGGATTATCTGGATTTTGCCGCACCCGAAGCGGGCCTGGCGGGCAAAATCGGCATTGATGCGACTAACAAGATCGGCTCTGAAACCATGCGTGAATGGGGAAATGTCATGAAAACCGCACCAGAAGATGCGGCCTTTGCCACGGACCTTGTCGCGCGCTGCTTGCCGGAGTTAGGTCGATGAAGAAACGTGTTGTTCTGGGGGTGTCCGGTGCGTCCGGGGCCGCCTTGTCATTGGCCACCGCCCGGCATCTGCGCGCGCTTGAGGTCGAGGTTGATCTGGTGGTCAGCGCGTCGGCCCGGCGGACGCTGACCGAAGAATGCGGTGAAACGGCCTATGACACGTTGTCGGCGCAGGCATCCCGTGTCCACGACATCGCCGATATTGGTGCTGCCGTGGCTTCAGGATCCGTCCCAATTGCCGGGATGATCGTGGCCCCCTGTTCGATGCGCAGCCTTGCGGCCATTGCCCATGGGTTGGACGACAATCTGTTGACACGCGCCGCCGGCGTTCAGCTGAAAGAGCGGCGACGTGTCGTCCTGATCGCCCGGGAATCCCCTCTGACCTTGGCGCATCTGCGCAACATGACGGCTGTGACAGAGATGGGGGGAATCATCCTTCCTCCCGTGCCTGCGTTCTATTTGAACCCGCCCTCTGTCGCGGCGGCGGTGGATCAGATTGCCGCCCGCGCCGTGGACCTTTTGAGCCTTGCAAACCCTGTTTCACAAGGCTGGAACCCCGCGTAAAGCGCCGCGTAACGCGTTTTCGAAGACCCCCTTAACAATAGTCAAGTCGCCGCAACTAAGCCCGATTTAAACCCATTGGCATACTGCAACTTCGGAGTCGCGTATGCCTGTCCATTGGACATCCCTTTTCCAAAGCAAGTGGAATGCGCCTTTGCGCAAACCACTGTTGCGTCGCTTTGCGGGGATTTTGGCCGTTCTGTCGCTGATGTTTCAAATGCTGGCCCCGTCCCTTGCCAGCGCATCACAAGGCGATTGGATCGAGATCTGTTCGGAATACGGGACTGTTCTGAAACAGATAGACCTGTCCAATGGAGAGCGCCCCCCAGCCTCTGAGCATATCGATTGCGAAGATTGTACGTTCTGCGCGTTTGCCGCGCCAATGAGCCCGCCCATCGGGCCGGAATTCGACCTACCTGATGCGTCTTTGGGTATGGCTGTCCGGTGGGCGGAGCTCATGTCTGATGGCGTCGAGCGCTATAAATGGCCCGAAAGCCGTGGCCCTCCAGCCGCGCCCCAAGATCACAATGCGATGCGCGAATGTCGCGCGTCCACAGCGTTAACCAACTTTCAAGGAGGTGCGCTGTGAACGCAAAGCGCGCAATCTTTTCATGGCTGAGTGCCGTGGTGTTTATTCTCTCCGCAATTACCGCGGTTGAAACACGTGCAGACAGTCTCGCCAGTTTCCTCACAGACCTGGAACCTTCTGAACTCGCGCCCGGTGCAGACGCGTTTGGTCCTGTGCGCGACGACGTTAAGGTCGCGCCGGTCCTAAAGGGTGGCGAGACCGTTGCCTGGGCTTTCCTGACTTCGGATTTTGTCGGCACGACCGGATATTCCGGCAAGCCGATCCACGTTGTTGCTGCGATTGACAGCGACGCTGTCTTGACCGGTGTTCGTCTGGTCAAACACTCTGAGCCGATTGTTTTGATCGGTATTCCCAATTCCAAGATGGTCGCCCTGACCGAAAGCTATGCGGGGCTTGATCTCAAGATCGAAGCCGAGACAGGCGGCGAGGGCCATGACCTCGACATCATCTCGGGTGCCACGGTTACGATCATGGTGATCGACGACAGTCTTGTGCGCGGTGGCATCAAAGTCGCGCGGGCGCTTGGACTTGGTGGTCTAGCACCTGTGCAGTTGGGTCCGAAACGCGAGTTGGACATGGCCCGCGACACCGTCGAAAGCTGGGAGAAATTGGCAGGTGACGGCTCAATTCGGCGCATGACGCTGGATGTTGGGCAGGTCAATCAGGCCTTTGCCGAAACCGGAGATGAACGCGCAATCGCGCGGCCCGAGCCGGGAGAGCCGGGAGATACCTTCATCGATATGCATATGGCCTTGGTGTCGGTGCCCTCTATTGGTCGCTCGCTTTTGGGGGATGCGGAATACAAGAACCTCGTGGAATGGCTGGAACCCGGCGAACACGCTATTCTGGTGCTGGGTCGTGGTGCCTATAGCTTCAAAGGCTCTGGCTATGTGCGGGGTGGCATTTTCGACCGCATCCAACTTATCCAAGGCGACAACTCGGTACGTTTCTTTGACAAGATGCAACTGCGAGTCCGCGAAGTGGATGCCGCGGACAGCCCTGCGTTTGTAGAGCTGGACTTGTTCAAAATCCCCGTCGACAGCGAGTTTGATCCCGCCCAACCCTTCCGTCTGCAGCTTTTGGTGCAACGTGCGGTTGGCGCTCTGGATCGCGTGTTCCTGACATGGGACCTCGGCTACAAACTGCCCGAACACTACTTGTTGCCGCAACAGCCTGTGACAGTGCTGGATGATGCAACCGGTGAAGCGGCGGCCAAATCCGCCCTATGGAAGCGTATCTGGAAAGACAAAACCGTTGAGATCGGCGGCCTGGCGGCGATGCTTCTGGTGCTGACCGGCGTGTTCTTTTTTCAATTCCATGCCACTGCCAACCCTCGCACCTTCTTTTGGTTCCGAGTTGGGTTTCTATCCGTGTCGCTGGTCTTTCTTGGCTGGCACACCAACGCGCAGCTTTCCGTTGTGAACCTGATGGCGTTGGCTGGCTCTTTGCGGTCAGGGTTTAGCTGGGATGCCTTCCTGATGGATCCCTTGGTATTTATCCAATGGTTTGCCATCGCGGCAGCGCTTTTGTTCTGGGGCCGTGGCGCCTATTGCGGTTGGCTCTGTCCCTTTGGGGCATTGCAGGAATTGCTGAACAAGGCCGCCAAAGCCCTGAAGGTACCGCAGTGGACCTTGCCTTGGGGTCTGCATGAACGCCTCTGGCCACTGAAATACATGATCTTTCTTGGGCTCTTTGGCCTGTCGATGGTGTCGATCCCGATGGCGGAAACCTATGCCGAGATCGAACCCTTCAAAACCGCGATCATCCTCAAGTTCGTGCGCGAATGGCCCTTTGTGGTCTTTGCTCTGATCCTGTTGCTGGCCGGTCTCTTTATCGAGCGCTTTTACTGCCGCTATCTGTGCCCATTGGGCGCAGCACTGGCGATCCCGGCACGTATCCGCATGTTCGACTGGCTGCGTCGCTATAAGGAATGCGGCAGCCCCTGTCAGACCTGCGCAAACGAATGCCCCGTTCAGGCGATCCACCCCACAGGTGAGATTAATCCAAACGAATGCGTGAACTGTCTGCACTGTCAGGTTCTCTACCAGTCAGACACCAAATGTCCGGTCATCATCCGCCAGCTTAAGCGGCGGGAAAAAACCGGCTCGGCGGACATCAAAATACCGTCCAAAGCTCCGCCGAAAAACCACCCGAACTCTAAAACTTCAACGGCTTCTTAAAAGGAGGAAACCATGACAGAAGAAATCAAAAAGGGCCTGTCCATGACACGCAGAGGCGTGTTGGGCACGGCAGCGACCGGGGCCGTAGCGGCCACGGCCGGTGTTGGCTCGACCATGTTGGGTGCAAGCCCCGCGAAAGCATCAGGCGACTATGCCCTCGAACCAGGTGAACTGGACGAGTATTATGGCTTCTGGTCTTCTGGCCAGGCTGGCGAAATGCGTGTTCTGGGCGTTCCGTCCATGCGCGAACTCATGCGTGTGCCGGTGTTTAACCGCTGCTCGGCAACGGGTTGGGGTCAAACCAACGAGTCCAAGAAAATCATGACCGAAAACCTGCTGCCTGAAACCAAGGCTATGCTGGCAGCAAACGGTAAGGACAACTACGACAACGGTGACCTTCACCACCCCCACATGTCCTTTACCGACGGGACCTATGACGGTCGCTTCCTGTTCATGAATGACAAAGCCAACACTCGGGTTGCCCGTGTGCGCTGCGACATCATGAAATGCGACCAGATGATCGAAATCCCCAACGCACATGACATCCACGGCCTGCGTCCGCAGAAGTTCCCGCGTACCGGGTATGTCTTTGCCAACGGTGAGCACGAAGCACCTTTGGTCAACGACGGTAAGATCCTCGACGATCCTTCCCAATACGTGAACATCTTTACCGCCATTGATGGCGACGAGATGAAAGTGGCTTGGCAGGTGATGGTCTCGGGCAACCTTGATAACACCGACTGTGACTATCAGGGCAAATATGCCTTCTCGACCTCGTACAACTCGGAAATGGGTATGAACCTGGCCGAAATGACCGAAGCCGAGATGGACCACGTTGTTGTGTTCAACCTGAAAGAAATCGAAGCGGGTATCGCGGCTGGTGACTATCAGGAACTGAATGGTGTCAAAGTGATTGATGGCCGTAAAGGTCAGAACAAAAACTACACCCGCTACATCCCGATCCCGAACTCGCCACACGGCGTGAACGCGGCTCCGGATAAGAAACACATCATGATCGCCGGTAAACTGTCGCCGACCGTGTCTGTGATTTCTGTGGAAAAAGTCGACGCACTGTTCTCTGACAACGCCGACGAGCGCTCGGCCATCGTGGCAGAGCCTCAGCTGGGTCTTGGCCCACTCCACACCGCGTTTGACAACAAAGGCAACGCCTACACCACGCTGTTCCTCGACAGTCAGGTGGTGAAGTGGGACATCGCAAAAGCCATTGAGGCTTATGCAGGCGCAGACGTTGATCCAATCCTCGACAAAGTGGACGTGCAGTATCAGCCGGGTCACAACTCGACTTCGATGGGTGAAACGGCGGAAGCCGACGGCAAGTGGCTGATTTCGATGAACAAGTTCTCGAAAGACCGCTTCCTGAACGTGGGTCCGCTTAAGCCGGAAAACGAGCAGTTGATCGATATTTCGGGCGACAAGATGAAGGTGGTCCACGATGGTCCAACCTTTGCCGAGCCGCACGACTCGATCATCGTTCACCGCTCGAAAGTGAACCCTTCGGAAACCTATGATCGTAACGACCCAATCTGGGCCGATGCACGGGCACAGGCCGAAGCAGATGGCGTGGACATCGATGACTATCAGGACACTGTCATTCGTGACGGCAACAAAGTCCGCGTCTGGATGTCGAGCCAAGCTCCCAGCTTCTCGCTGGAGCAGTTCACTGTCAAACAGGGTGATGAGGTGACCGTCTATGTCACCAACCTTGATGACATTGATGACCTGACACACGGCTTCTGCATGGCGAACTATGGCGTCGCGATGGAAATTGGGCCGCAGGCGACCGCTTCGGTCACCTTCGTTGCCGAACGTCCGGGTGTACACTGGTTCTATTGCCAGTGGTTCTGCCACGCACTGCACATGGAAATGCGCGGTCGTATGCTCGTTGAGCCTCGTGCGTAACTAAGGAAGTCTCATGAAACGGTTCCTGTCCCTACTGCTAATCCTCTCTGCCGCCTCTCTCCATGCGGAAGAATGGGATGTGCCTGTGCGGGCAGGGGCCATTTCTGAAACACTGGCCCAGACGGCGGATGGCGACATCCTTCGGCTGGGTGCCGGCATCTACACAGAAAACGTGGTGCTGGACCGTCCCGTAACCCTTGATGGCCAGGGACATGCCACGATTGACGCCCAGGGTTTTGGCAGCGTTATCACCGTCACCAGCGACGGCGTGACCGTAAAGGGCGTGACCACCATCGGGTCGGGGTCGTCCCATGACACGATCGACAGTGGCATCAAACTAACCAAGACGGCCTATGCGCCGCAAATTCTGAACAATGTGGTTCTGGGCAACCTCTACGGGATTGATATCCACGGCGCCAAAGATGCGCTGGTGGCAGACAACCGTATCGAAGGTCGGCTCGATCACCGCATGAACGATCGTGGCAATGGCGTTTACATCTGGAACGCCCCCGGCGCTATCGTTGATGGCAATGACATTCGCTATGGTCGAGATGGCATTTTCGTCAACTCCAGTCGCGATAACGTATTTAAAAACAACGTTTTCCGGGAATTGCGCTTTGCCGTGCATTTCATGTACGCCAATGGTAGCACGGTCTCGGGAAATCTGTCGGTAGGCAACGATCTTGGCTATGCGATCATGTTCACGAAGAATGTGGAAGTGATCGGCAACGTCTCGATTGATGACCGCGAACATGGCATCGCGTTCAACTACACCAACAGCTCTGACATCCGTGACAACTATGTACGCGGCGCGAAAGAGAAATGCGCCTTTCTCTACAACAGTCACAAGAACGATTTCTCCGGCAACTGGTTTGAGGGCTGCTCAATCGGTATCCACTTTACCGGCTCGGACAAGAACCGCATCGTCGGCAACAGCTTTATTGCCAATCGCACTCAGGTCAAACTCGTCACCACCAAATGGTACGAATGGTCCGAAGACGGCGCCGGTAATTATTACAGCGACAATGCTGCTTACGATGTGAACGGTGACGGCATCGCCGATGCCCCATACCGCCCCAATGACAGCATGGATCACGTGCTGTGGACTCAGCCCGCCGCCAAACTGTTGCTCGGATCACCCGCCGTGCAACTGGTGCGCTGGTCTCAATCTGCCTTTCCGGCGCTTCTGCCCGGAGGTGTGATCGACTCTCACCCCCTAATGAAACCCGTCAAACCTGACGTGAATGGAAAACTTCCTCATGACGGATAACATCCTCAACATTGAAGGCCTGTGTAAGGATCGCGGTAAAACGCGCGTTCTGCATGACGTCTCGCTGACCGTTTCCCCGGGCGAGCGCGTGGCACTTCTGGGCCACAACGGCGCGGGGAAATCCACACTTATCAAAATCGTTCTGGGACTGACACCCGGCAACGGCGGCACGATCTCGGTCGCGGGCCATAAGCCCGGCTCTGGTGCGGCGCGTTCGGCCACGGCGTTTCTGCCCGAAGCGGTCAGTTTTCACCCGGCTTTGACAGGGCGCGAACAGATGAAACTGTTTGCCAGCCTTTCCGGCGAAAAGGCGGACATTCCCGGTCTCTTGGACCGTGTTGGTCTGGGCGATGCCCTTGATCGCCGGATCGGCACATATTCCAAAGGGATGCGCCAGCGCCTCGGCCTGGCACAGGTGTTGCTGGGCAAGCCGCAAGTTGCGCTGCTCGACGAGCCCACCAGTGGTCTTGACCCCATCTCGCGGCAGGACCTCTATGCCATCATCGATGAATTGGCCGACGGCGGTTGCGCTGTCCTGATTGCCAGTCACGCCCTGACCGAGGTTGAGGCCCGCACCGACCGCATCGCCATCATGCGCAAGGGCCACCTCGTCGCGAATGACACGCTCGAGGGACTTAGCGCTAAGGCGGGCCTCAAGACTCGCCTGCGCGTGCGAGCCACTCAGAATGCTGACGAGATCGCTAGCCAGATCGGCGGCACCCGGATCAACGGCGCCTCGGTCGAGATCCTCTGTGGTCCCGACGAAAAGATGGCCGAGTTGCGCCGCATCACTGCGCTGGGCGAGGCCGTGGCTGATCTTGAGATCACACCACCGCGTCTGGATGATCTCTATCGCCACTACGCAAAGGAGGGCGTCCAATGACCCGTTTCTTTGCCGTCGCTCGCGCCGAAATGCGCATTCTCCAGCGCAATCGCTGGCTATTAATGGCAACGTTGATCATGGTGCTCTTTGCGCTGGCTCTGACCTTTGCAGGCAGCGCGCCCACGGGATCTCTGGGCGTTGACATGCTGACTGTCTCGGTCGCCTCAATGACCACGTTGTCGGTTTACCTCGCACCGCTGTTGGCTCTGATGATCTCGTTTGATGCCGTGGCCGGTGAGACCGACCGGGGCAGTCTGGGCCTTCTCCTGTCCTATCCGGCAGGACGGGGTGAAATCCTGCTGGGCAAATTCGCCGCCCACCTCGCGGCACTGGCTTTTGCCATGTTGATCGGGTTCGGCTGTGCCGGAGCCGTGGCCGCATGGTCCGGCGGCGCTGGCCCTGACAGCCTGATCGCGCTGGCCCGCCTGATTGCGACATCGATCCTCTTGGGGGCCGTGTTCCTGACATTTGGCTACCTCGTGTCTTCTTTGGCACGCTCTACCACGGCCGCCGCAGGGATGAGCGCTGGTCTCTGGTTGATTTTTGTTGTGCTCTACGATCTCGGCCTTCTAGGGGCCGTCGTCGTGGACGCCGGTGGCAGCTTTACCCGCCACGTCTTTCCTTGGGTCATGGTGGCCAATCCGGCCGACGCCTTTCGTCTCTGGAACATCGCTGCTTCTGACAGCGTCGCCCTTAGCAGTGGCATGACCGGCGCGGCGCAGGCCCTGCCGATTTGGGCCGCGCCCCTGTCGCTGTTGATCTGGCCATTGATCGGCTTTGCTGCAGCACGAGGCGCCTTTCGGAGGGTAGAACCATGAGGCCGTTTTTGATCCTCGCCCTCGCGTTTGGGCTCATCGCCTGCAAAGAAGACACTGCCAAGGCTCCGCCACCACCCGTTGATCTGACCGAAGAGGCGCTGAGCTATTTCTGCCAGATGAACATTGCCGATCACGGCGGCCCCAAAGGGCAAATTCACCTTGAAGGGCTGCCAGCACCTATCTTTTTTGCGCAGGTGCGCGACATGGTGGCCTACCTCAAAAGCCCCGAGCGTGATGCCGAAGTTGTGGCGATTTATGTCAGCGACATGGGTCAGGCGACCACGTGGGAAATGCCCGGTCAGTCCAATTGGATCGACGCCAATGACGCCGCCTTTGTGGTTGGGGCTCCCGTGGCCGGGGGTATGGGCGCGCCAGAGATCGTGCCTTTCGCTCAAACAGCTGATGCAGAAATCTTCATAGCGCAATACGGCGGCACATCCATGCCGCTGACGGACATTCCTGACGATGCTGCCATTGGTGCAGTCGACCTTGATTTGAAACTGGAGACACCTTCATGACCGTATTGACGCGTCGCCGTTTTCTAAGCATCACCGCTGCCTCTGCGGCGTTGCCTGCGATGGCCGCCACGCCGCTGACCGCGACATGGCGCGGGAATGCGATGGGCGCAAAAGTCTCAATGAAACTTGCTGGTCTCTCACAAGAGGCTGCCGCGCCGATTTTTCACGCGGTCGAGGCCGAATTGTCCCGCCTCGAAGGGATCTTTTCGCTCTACAGAACCGAGTCTCAGCTCAGCCAATTGAACCGCGAAGGCATTTTGCACGTTCCGGCACCCGAATTGTTGCAAGTTCTCAGCCTGAGCGACCGTCTGAACACAGCGAGCAACGGCGCCTTTGATCCAACCATCCAAACCCTTTGGATGGCAACAGCGCGCGGGGAAACAGGCAAAGACCTCGACGCCGCACGCAAGCTTGTCGGTTGGCAAGAGGTGCAGTTCGACACCTCTGCAGCCCGACTGTCCAAACCCGGCCAGGCTTTGACCCTGAACGGCATCGCGCAAGGCTACATCACGGACCGCATTGCTGCGCTGCTCAAGCGCCACCAATTGCAGAACGTGCTGCTGGATATGGGCGAAGTTGCTGCTTTGGGCCAATCGAACACCGGCGTTTGGTCGGTTGGTATCGCAGCACCCGACGGCGCGATCGTCAAGCGTCTGCAGATGCAGGATCGCGCGTTGGCGACCTCGGCGCCTATGGGCACACCACTTGGGTCCGCAGGCCATATCCTTAGCCCACAAGGGCAGGGAACACAGCGGGCGCTGGTGTCGGTGTCTGCCGATCAGGCGGCTGTTGCCGATGGTCTGTCCACAACGCTGTGCCTGCTGGATGAAGAAGCTGGAGCAAGCCTTGTCGCCAGCTTCCCAAATGCCAAAGTCGAGGTGTCCGTGTAAGTCTGAACGGCTTGGACAAGGGTTGCGTATGCGTGCCAATCGCGGCACGTTCAAGCGATGAGCACACCCGCCAATAATCCGCGCTTTCGTCTGCGCCTTGTGTTCGGACCCGAAGACTGGATGGGTCCGGGCAAGGCCGAACTATTGGAACATATCGAAGAGACAGGCTCAATTTCGGCGGCGGGTCGGGCCATGGGCATGAGCTATAAACGCGCGTGGCAGTTGGTCGATACGATGAATGCCATGTTCCGCGCACCCTTGGTGCAAAGCTCGCGCGGCGGCGCCAGCGGAGGCGGAGCCGTATTGACCGAAGATGGCCATGCGGTACTGGCGGAGTATCG
This sequence comes from uncultured Shimia sp., assembly GCF_947498095.1. GTDB lineage: Bacteria > Pseudomonadota > Alphaproteobacteria > Rhodobacterales > Rhodobacteraceae > Shimia. The sequence continues at coordinate 426,455 of NZ_CANMJE010000003.1, forward strand.
CGCGCTTGAGGAAAAAGCCCAAGAGGCCGGGGCTGACAACATTGCAAGGTTGCAATCGATGCTGGTCGATATTCCTGGCGGGAAATAACGGTTGTCAGGACCCGCGGAACTTCGTTATATCCAACAGGGAATAACGATTGGAGCACAGGACATGATCCGCCATTTGGGCAGAGGGATGATCGGGGCTTTTGCTCTGTGCGCGGTCTTGGCTGGCCCCGTTTCTGCCCGCGCCGACACGATCACGGTCTTTGCCGCCGCGAGCCTGAAAACTGCGTTGGACCAGATTGCGGATCAATTCACCAAAGACACAGGGGACGACTTGCGTCTGTCTCTGGCGGGATCTTCGGTGCTTGCGCGTCAGATTCAGCTGGGCGCCCCGGCGGATGTGTTTATCTCGGCCAATCCGGGGTGGATGGATCTGCTGCAGGCCGAAGGGCTGCTCTACGATGAGACACGGTTTGATATGATCGCTAACCAATTGGTGGTGATCGCGCCGGTGGACAACCCGACGCCCGTAGACCTCTCCAAACCCGGTGCAGTGGCAGAACGCCTCACCGACGGCCCTTTGGCGATGGGGCTTGTCTCGGCTGTTCCGGCCGGAATTTATGGTAAAGAGGCCATGGAATCTTTGGGCCATTGGGCCGAGGTTGCTCCGAAAGTGGCCCAGACCGACAACGTGCGTGCCGCCTTGGCCTTGGTCTCGGCGGGCGAGGTGCCATTGGGGGTGGTCTATGCTTCTGATGTGCGCGCCGATCCGGATGTTGTCGTGGTTGCCGAGGTTCCCGATACGGCCCACAGCCCAATCCTTTATGCTGCGGCCGCCCTTCAAGGTGGCAATCGCGCCGTTGCATCAGAGTTTTTGGACTATTTGCGGCGGCCGAATAGCCAATCTATCCTAACCCGGCAGGGTTTCCTGCCGCTCGGAGAGTAGCTGATGGATTGGCTTGGACCCGAAGAATGGCAAGCGGTGGCGCTCTCGCTCAAGGTGGCGCTTTGGGCGACGCTTGGTGGATTGCCGCTAGGCCTGTTCGTGGCCTATGCGCTCGCGCGCTGGACCTTTCCGGGCAAGCAATTGCTCAATGGGATCGTGCATTTGCCGCTGATCCTGCCTCCTGTCGTGACTGGATACTTGTTGCTGTTGACCTTTGGCACGCGCGGTCCGGTTGGCGGATTTCTTCAGGACTTGGGGCTTGTCTTTGCCTTTCGCTGGACTGGCGCGGCGCTGGCCGCAGGCGTGATGGCGTTTCCTTTGATGGTGCGCGCCATGCGTCTGTCTATTGAGGCGGTGGACCCCAAGCTGGAAGAGGCTGCCGCAACACTGGGCGCTTCGCGTCTTTGGGTGTTCGTGACCGTAACGTTGCCGATGATCCTGCCCGGTGTGATCGCGGGCGCGATCCTCGCCTTTGCGAAAGCCATGGGCGAGTTCGGAGCGACGATCACCTTTGTCTCGAACATCCCCGGCCAGACGCAGACGCTACCGTCGGCGATCTACGCCTTTCTGCAAGTGCCGGGCGGTGAAAACTCGGCCATGAAGCTGGTCTTGATCTCAGTCGCTGTAGCCATGTCTGCGCTGTTGCTGTCGGAACTGCTCGCGCGCCGGATCAGCAAGCGGATGGAGGGGGGCTGATGCTGTCTGTTGATGTCTCTCATCCGATGCAGGGTTTTGACCTGAACGTCGCCTTTGAGGCCCCTCCGGGGCTAACCGTGCTGTTTGGGCGTTCGGGGTCGGGAAAGACAACGGTGATCAATGCCGTGGCCGGGCTTTTGCGGGCCGAACGCGCGCGTGTTGCGGTCAATGGCCAAGTCCTGAGCGACACGGATCAAGCGCTCTGGCAACCCCCTCACAAGCGCCGCCTGGGTTACGTGTTCCAAGAGGGACGCCTGTTCCCGCACTTGTCGGTCAAACAGAACCTGCGATTTGGCCAGTGGTTCGCACCCAAGGACGCACCGCAAGAAGATATGGCCCGCGTGGTTGAAATGCTGGGGATCGGGGATCTGCTATCCCGCCGACCGGCCAGCCTGTCGGGGGGAGAAAAACAGCGTGTTGCCATTGGCCGAGCGCTTCTGGCCAGTCCACGCCTGATCCTTGCCGACGAACCGTTGGCTGCTCTGGACGAGGCCCGCAAGGCCGAGATCCTGCCTTACTTTGAGCGGCTCCGGGACGAGACAGGTGTTCCCATCCTCTATGTCAGCCACTCACCGACAGAAGTGGCGCGATTGGCGACCACCCTTGTGGCTCTGGACGAAGGCAGGGTGGTTCAACAGGGGCCAGCCATCGAAGTGCTGGGTGACCCATTGTTCACCCCATCCGGCGTGCGCTCGGTTGGTGCTGTGATCGAAGCCCGCATCGCGCAGCATCATGATGATAGCCTCAGCGAATTAGAGGCGGGTGGCATTCCGCTTTTTCTGCCGCATGTCGGTCTGGATCTAGGCACACCCTTGCGGGTTCGGATCGCAGCACAGGATGTGATGTTGTCCCTTGAAAAGCCCACCGGCATCTCGGCGCTCAACATCCTTGAAGGCCGCATCGATCAGGTGCGCAGCGGCGAAGGTCCGGTGGCTATCGTGTCGCTCGATACCTCTGCGGGCCGCGTGCTGGCCCGTGTCACCCGCCGATCGGTCGAGGCGATGGGGCTGGCCCCGGGCCTGAAGGTCTATGCCGTGGTTAAGACGGTCTCAATCGCGCCGCAGGACGTTGGAGGTTAGACTGGTGTTTTGCCAGTGGCTGACAAAAAAGGGCGCCGAAGAAGGCGCCCTTTTCTATGCTTTGTTTCCGTGGTTTAGTTGCAAGGGAACTCATCTTTCAGGGTTCCCAAGACGGCCTCATCCGCAGGCATCGCTCTGCGGGCGGAATAGTCTTTGTACACCCAGCGGATGAAGGCCCAGCGAACTTCGTCCGCCGTGTTCACCTCGGGGGCGCAGATGCCCATTGTTGCTTTCGCGTCGACTGCTTTTAGGGCCCCGACAAAGCCGAGCATGTATTGCTCACACTCCAGTTCGGGAACCTCGCCGTTGCGGGCGTCACTGTCGGCTTCCTGGCAGGGTGCCATGAGTTCGCCAGCCAGATAAGGCGTGCCGCCGTGGCCATCGGCAAACGCCGGGGCTGCCGCGATTGCGCCTGCGAGGGCCAATGGTGCGATAGTTAGAAAAGCGCGCATATGTGTGTGCTCCTCGTTGAATTGGTGGGGTCCGGCGACCGATTGGCCGCCGGACTGTGGCTTTGGCTTACTCGCCTGCAAGCGAGTGGATGGCCTTGTCCATGACTTCCTTGTGCTGCTCATTGGTCAGGAACGCCGGAGTGTTCACTTTGTTCCAAAGAGTTTCATCAGTCATGTTCTGGTGACATCCCATACACAGGCCAGTGCGTTCCATCTTCTCGCGCATGTCCTGCGGGAGAGGACCGGTCAGATCCCAGTGGGAGCCGACGGTGACCAGCTGCTCGCCGTCTTCGGTGACGATGCGGCTAAGGTCGTGGTCCAAGGTCGGAACAGGCTGCGACTGATACTGATACTGGTCAGGCAGGATGGTGCCGTCCGCAGCTTTCAGATCGATCACAAAGCCTTTGTCGTAGCCTTGCAGGAAGCGACCGCCAGAGATGCCGTAGCCCAATGCTTTCGGGTTGTTATGGCAGCTCTCGCAGGTGCGGGCTTCGCGGCCAGCAGTGTGCGGTTGCACGGCTGCATGGTCGAGGCCCTTGGTGCCGCCTGCGTCCGGTGTCATCCAGGTCTCGTTGTGGACGATGGTATTGCCGTCCTTATCGATTACCGTGGTGATAACCTGACAGCCTGGCATCAGCGGGCTGACGCGGCCTTCACCGTTGATCCCGAGGGTCGGCTCTTCCCAACGCAGGTAAGAGCGTGTCTCGGACACTTTACCGGCAGAGGTCAGACCATTGGTGCCAAGCGGGGCATCACCTGTGAGACCATTGTCCTCGCGGGCATTGGCGTTGGTGATCCAGTCGACATCGGTTTTGCCTTCGGAATAGTCCACGGTGATGTGGCAGCCATAGCACTGCGGTGCCCAGTCAGCGTGACAGGCATAGCATTCCATGCTTTCCATGTGCTGGCCAACTGATTGCATCGCAACCTGTGCATCAGGCGATTTCCACGTGCCGTTGTCGGCGATGGTTTTCAGAACCGGGATTTCAAAGTCCAGACCCGAAGCCGAGTGCAGGATGACCTTGTCGCCATCTTTCACAACGTTACCCAGCGGGTTGCCGCGTGCCGACAAGAGGAAGCCATCGCGGGCCTCATAGTCGGTGGCAAACATCACGGTTTCATCCTGAGCGTCTTCGCTCAAACCCCGCGCTGGCCAGTCAGACGTATCGGCCTGGAATTCCTCACCATACCCCAGCGGAAGATCCCAAGGTGCTGCCGAAACAGTCCCGTGACAGTCTTCACACTCGATTTCCACCTGTGCAAGCGTGGTGCCCGGCAAGTTGCCGTCGCCGTGCATGTCGATGGTGGTGTGGCAGTCCTGACAGAGCAATCCACCTTCGGGGTTGCCCGGACGCGATTCCGTCGCGTGGTGCAGGTCTTCCTTGATGTACAGGTACTTTTTGGTGTGCAGCTTAGGTTGCTTGCCACCTGTTGGGCTGTACGGAGAGCCATAGGGGAATTCCATGATACCCTGATAGCTGACGCCAATCCGCTTGCCGCGGTTGTGGCAGCTCACGCAGGATTCAGTCGGGATACCGGACCATTCCTTGTCACCATGCACAACTTTCGACTTGCGTGTCGCCTGCATCTGGTGAGTCAACAGCTTGCCGGGTTGCTCTTTTGAGATTGTGGGGTCGCCACCTTCATAAAGACCTTCGTTCGAGTAGGGCACGTGACAGGACGAACAGCCTGCACCGCGATAATCACCGCGTTTCTCACGACCATTTACACCAACATGACAGCGCTGACATTGCTGACGCGAATAGGTAATACCGGCCAGGTTCGGGTGTTCTGAGATGGCGTCGACATCAACTTCCGGTACTTGCTCCATCGAGTCGACCAACTGGTCGGGATGGGCCGCGGCATAAGCCACCATGTACTCTTTATAGGCGTCGGTCCCGATCTGAGGCTCAAAGCCATCTTCGTCGACCAGATCGTAGTTGCCGTAAACGGACCGGCGCGTGTCGATCACACCCCAGCTCCAAAGGTTGCCCTGCAGTTTACCGGCTTCGGTGTTCATCAGCGACAGTTTCAGACGTTCCGCATAACCATCGTGACATTGGCCACAGGACTTGTCGGCAATCCACACCGCACCCGGATCCGGATAGAAGGTGTGTGGGCCGTCGGCTTCGGCCAGATCAGCGACCGTGCCTGAGTGGGCTTCTTCTGCGGTGAGACCCGTAGGGGTACCACCGTGGCAGATCACGCAGCCAGCGGGATCGCCGTAATCAGGCCCGAGGGCCTCAATCTGTTCCATCATGATGCCGCCGGTGAATTTTTCAATTCCCTCGTGGCAGCTAAGGCAGCCTTTTTCGTTGGCTACCGCCTCATCGACCGTCTCTGGAACACCTTCGGCATAAGCTGCCGTTCCAAAGAGAATCGAGAGCAAGAAAACGAGTTTTCTCAAGGCTTAGCTCCCTTCCAATTAGAGTTATCCTCGCGAGAAGGGTAGCGACGGGGGCAGAGTCGTTCCCTGATAATTATCAGGAAAACGTGATTTGGCCTTTTTGATTTGCGGTCGGAATTATTGTTTCCCGTGTCTCAGAAACTCGTGAACATATTCCAAACCTGGATTTGATCTGGCTCATTTGATGACCCTAAAATACCCTTTATAATCAGCGACAACACTAGAAATGAATCCTTGGGACGCACTGCGCGGCATCGCCGCCGCAGAGGGGTGAAGCTATGTATGACGCAAACACGAGGCCAAGTTCGGCCTCGGCTTGCCCCTTGCGGGCAAACCTATGCAAGAACCCTGTTTGTGGCAGTGTTCCTGAGATTGCCAAACGGTCTAACCAAGACATGATTGCGCTCAAACGCGGTGAGCGACTGACCGTGCGAGACGGGGCGTGTCAAAGGATTTGGGTGGTCATCTCCGGCGTTGCGGCCACATGCGCGGGGATGGAGGATGGTCGCCGCCAGATCATCGGCCTTGAAACGCCCGGCCATGTGGTCTGCGGGCTGGCATCCGTAACAAATTCCGAAAACTGGCTTGAGGCGCTGAGCGACTGCAACATCTGCGAGTTAAGCCTCGAAGGGGTAACCGGACCGCTTGATGACTACCCCGAACTGGTCTCCAGTCTGTTTTGGCTGATCCACGGTCGACTGCAGGCCGGAGCTTCGCAGATGGTGATGTTGGGGCGCCTCGATTCCGTTGAAAGGGTGACCCTGTTCCTTTTGGAAATGGCCATGCGCATTGGGACAGCCGCAGTTGGCGGCGTACGGGTCGACCTGCCCATGACCCGCGAAGATGTGGCCGACTACCTTGGCCTCAACACCGAAACCGTGAGCCGTCTCTTTACCAAGTTGAAAAAACGCGGCCTCGTGAGTTTTCCCAACCGAAGCACCTTTGTCGTGCCGGAAATCGAGGCACTGGAACGGCGTTTGCCGGTGCAATACGCCCAGCCCCAATACACGCTGCCCCCTCAGGTGGTTGCGGCAGCCCAGGAGCATTACAATGTACGCTGAGATTGGGCACTTCGCCCTTATTCTGGCGCTCGTCGCCGCCGTTTTGCAATCTGTCATCCCGATCTGGGGTGTGCGCGCCGAAAATGCCGCCGCCATGCGCTTTGCCGATAATGCCGCACAGATTCAGTTCCTTGGGGTGGCTGTCGCCTTTGCCATGCTGACGCGCGCCTATGTGGTGTCGGACTTCAGCCTTGTGAACGTGGCGATGAACAGTCACTCGGCGAAACCGATGCTCTACAAAGTCACCGGCGTCTGGGCCAATCACGAAGGCTCTATGCTGCTCTGGGTGCTGATCCTGACGCTCTTTGGCGTGTTGATCTCGATCTTTGGCCGCTCGGTGCCGGTGACGATGCGATCTGTGGTTCTGGCCGTACAGGCGATGATCGGCGTCGCCTTTCTTCTATTTATCCTGTTGACTTCTAACCCCTTTGACAGGCTGCCCAATCCACCGCTGGACGGGCAAGGCATGAACCCCTTGCTGCAAGACATCGGCGTCGCGTTGCACCCACCACTTTTGTACTTGGGCTATGTCGGTTTCTCGACGGCCTTTTCCTTTGCGGTTGCGGCGCTGGTCCGGGGTCAGGTCGACCCAAGCTGGGCGCGCTGGATGCGTCCCTGGGTGCTTTTGGCTTGGGCGGGCCTGACGGCAGGGATCGCTCTAGGGTCCTGGTGGGCTTATTACGAACTTGGCTGGGGCGGGTTCTGGTTCTGGGATCCGGTCGAGAACGCCTCGTTCATGCCGTGGCTCTTGGGGACGGCGCTGTTGCACTCGGCCATCGTGGTTGAGAAACGCGCCTCACTTCTGGCCTGGACCATTCTCTTGGCCATTCTGACCTTTGCGCTCTCGCTTATTGGAACTTTCCTTGTGCGCTCGGGCATCCTGTCGTCCGTGCACGCCTTTGCCAATGATCCCGAGCGCGGCGTCTTTATCCTCTTGATCCTGTGCATCGCCATCGGTGGCGCGCTTACGCTCTTTGCCGCGCGCACCAACAAACTGACCGAGGGCGGGTATTTCGCAATGGTCAGCCGCGAAGGTGGGCTGTTGTTGAACAACGTCCTCTTGTCTGCAGCCACAGCCATTGTCTTTGTTGGCACGCTTTACCCTTTGGCGCTGGAATTGGTGACTGGTGACAAAATCACGGTCGGCGCGCCCTACTTTAATCAGGCCTTCCTGCCTGTCTTTGGCTTTGCCATGATGTTTGCGGCCATTGGCCCGTTCCTGTCGTGGAAACGCGCCAACAAGACCCGGGCGGCGCGGCTCACGACGCTGGCTGCGGTCACAACCGCGACCCTTGGCGTTGTCATCATCGCCATATTTGGCGTGCCAGACGTGGTCAGCCTATTCGGCATCGCTGTTGCCCTGTTCCTTGCTGTTGCGACGCTGATTGACCTTGGTCAGCGTATCGGCATCGGAAAATCGCCCTTTGCCACGTCGCTGCGCCGCATGGTCGGTCTGCCGCGGTCTGCTTGGGGGCTGTATCTGGGACACCTCGGTCTTGCCATCGCCGCGGCAGGAGTTGTGGCCGCAGGTCTTTGGAAAGTCGAAGAAATTCAGGTCACCCAGATCGGAACTCCGGTGTCTGTCGGAGCCTATGAATTCACGTTGACAGGTGTTGAGAGTGCCAAGGGCCCCAACTATCAGTCTTCGCTTGCCACGGTCACGGTCACGCGTGGTGGTGACTTTGTCACCAACCTGCACCCCGAGCGCCGCTGGTATCCAGTTGAGAAAAAACCGACCACCGAGGCGGGCATCGTCACCGTCTGGCATGGCGACTACTACGCCGTGCTCGGCGACCCTGCCGCGGCAGGCGGCTTCGTGACCCGCTATTACTACAATCCGGGCGTGCCGTGGATGTGGCTTGGCGCTGTCATTATGACCCTTGCCGGTTTGATATCTCTGGCAGATCGCCGCCTGCGCGTGGGCGTGCCTTCGGCACAGCGCCGCTTGGCAGCGCAACCGGCGGAATGAGGAGCGAACCGATGTTGAAGTTTCTTTGCTCAGCCCTTGTCGCCCTGACCCTCGCCACACCGGCGTTTTCGATCAATCCCGGCGAGATGTTCGAAGACCCCGCCCAAGAGGCCCGCGCGCGCGAGATTGGTCGCCAACTTCGGTGTATGGTCTGTCAGAACCAATCGATCTTTGACTCTAACGCAGGCCTCGCCAACGACCTGCGCGTCTTGGTGCGCGAGCGGATGCTCGAGGGTGATACGGACGACGAAGTGCTTTCCTATGTGGCCGACCGCTATGGCGACTACGTGTTGCTGGAACCTACCAAGTCCGCCAAAAACGCGATCCTGTGGCTGACCCCGGCTGGTGCTCTCATTTTTGGACTACTGGGCTTTGCCCTCTACATTCGGCAGCGCAAAGAGCCTCAGGCCGTTGAGGCTCTGACGGACGCGGATCGGGCCGCTGCCAAGCACCTTCTCAAACAAAGGGATTCTAAGCCATGATCTGGGCCGTTCTTTCCCTCATCGCCTTGCTTGCCGCCCTCTGGCTGGCATTGCCCTTCCTGCGCAAACGCCAGATGGAAACGCTTGAAAGCGACTCGATCCTGTCCGTTTACCGCGATCAAGCCGAAGAGGTCGAACGCGATCTAGAAAGCGGCATGATCACCGAGGCCGAGTTTGACGCCGCCCAGGCTGAGATCGAAGCCCGCACCCTCAAGGCTGCCCGCCGCATGGACAGTGGCCTCTCGGTCTCGGGCCAGATGCCGGTGATGGCAGGCAGTATCATCGCTTTCACACTCGCCGCCGGTCTCGCGGCCTATTCTCAATTGGGCCGACCACAAATCCCTGACATGGCCTTGGCAGACCGCAAGGAAGAAGTGTTGATCCGGCGCGCTGAAGGTGGTGACATCAAGAGTCGCATTACTCTTTTGGAAGAAGCAACGGAAGAAACCCCCGACGATTTTGATACTTGGTGGATGTTAGCCCGCAGCTATGCATCGATAGAAGAACATGCTGGTGCCGCAGAGGCTTACAAACATGCCGCCCGACTTTCCAACGACAATCCCGGTGTTCTGTCCGCCTATGCCGAGGCGCTGACGCAGGCCAATGGCAACAAGGTACCACCCGCCGCACGGATCGTCTTTGAACAGGTTTTGCGTGAAAGCGAGGTGCCTGATCCTCGGGCGCGGTACTATGTGGCGCTTGCCAAGGCACAGGCGCAGGACTTTGACGGGGCGTTGCATGATTGGGCTATGCTGGCCGCCGATTCCAAACCTTCCGATCCCTGGATGGGCATGGTGCGCAGAGACATCGTCAATATGGTGAAATTCACCGAAGGGGACGTGTTGAATTACCTGCCCAACGCCAGTGACGAGGAAATCATCGCCTCGGGTGGAGAAGTCAAACCACCCGATACTGGTGCCATGGCCGCACGCATTGTCGATTTGCAAATTGCTCTGGATGCCGACCCCAAGAACTGGGAAGGCTGGATGGAAATGGCCGAGTTGCAGGCAGTGTTGGGAATGACCGATGCTGCCCGCGCGACCATCGAAACCGGGAAGTCCCATTTTGAGGCGGCGCCTTTCGTGCTCCAGCAGTTCGACACAGCTCTGGCCATTCTGGACGGCGAGGAACGTCGTGGCCCTGATGCCGAAGACATCGCCTCAGCTCAGGAAATGACAGCCGAGGAACAGGCCGACATGGTCGATGGCATGGTCGCAGGCCTCGCGTTACGATTGGAAGAGGATCCAGACGATGTTGCTGGTTGGGTGATGCTGATCCGGTCTTATGATGTCATGGGCCGCGCCGACCGGGCCGAGGCCGCTTACGACACGGCGGCAAACTTCTTCGCAGACCGTCCTGAGGACCTGCGCGCCATTCGATTGGAAACTGGCTACGGGGCGAATTAAGGTTTACGGATCAGATAGATATCCATGATCCATCCGTGTTTTGCTCGCGCCTCGGCGCGGGCTTCGACAATTTTTGGGCCTGTGTCTTTCAGTGGGCCAGCCATCAGCAATTGGTCCGGCATGCCCACATAGGCGCCCCACCAAATGTCGAAACCTTCGGTCTGAAGGCTTTGGAAAGAGCATTCGCCATCCAGCATCACGGCAACCGTGTCGACCCCCTCTGGCCAGCCATGATCGCGCAATTGTCTGCCCGTGGTGATTTGCACCGGCGCCCCAAGTGAGTTCAACGGAATGGCATGGGCGGCCGTCAGCATCTGCAATGAGGTGATCCCCGGCACCACGCGAACCTCCACGTCTATGCCTTGTGCTATCACGCGTTCAGCAATCCGCAGCGTGCTGTCGTAGAGCGAAGGATCGCCCCAGACCATCAGCGCAACATGCCCTGTGTCGGGGGCATATTCACCGATCAATTGCCCCCAAATCGCACCAAGGGCATCATGCCAGGTATTTACGCCGTCGAGATACTTGGGCGTATTTGCATCTCGTACCGGATAGTCAAACTCAACGATCCTTGGGTTGGTTTTCAGCACATTCCGCGCAATCGTCCGGCGCAAATCGGCCAGTTCGGTTTTCTCATCACCCTTACGCGGCAAAAGGATCACATCCGCGCTTTCCAACACGCGGATGGCCTCGAGGGTCAGGTGTTCGGGGTTACCAGAGCCGATACCGACGAGAGAGAGTTTGATCATGGGACGCCTCCGGCGGGAGTATTTGGGCCAAAATGAAGCTTAGCGGCTTTCTGCCAGCTCACCAAACAGGATGATCCCCGGGGCCGTGGTGATTTCTTTCGACAATTGGTCTGCCAAAGCCTCCATCGTTGTGCGGGTCAGGGTCTGGTCCGGGTGGCTAACGTTCTCGGCCAACAAGGCCGGGCAGTCGCGGCGCAGGCCGGTCTCAAAGAGTTTCTCTGCCAGCGCTGGAAAGGTGCGCTTGGGCATGAACAATACTGTTGTGGCGCCGGGGTCGGCGAGGGATTGCAGGTGCAGATCACCTGGTAAGGCACCTGCCACATCGTGGCCGGTCACAAATTGAACGCGACGGGCCATCAAGCGGCGGGTCAGTGGGATTTGCGCGGCGGCGGCGGCGGCACTGGCCGAAGTCACACCGGGGACGATCTCAAAGTCGATCCCTGCTTCGCGCAGCGCAGTGATTTCTTCTTCAAGCCGCCCAAAGATGCCGCTGTCGCCGGATTTCAGCCGCACCACACGGCCGCCCTGTTGGGCATATTCCACCAACAGGCGGCTGACATGGTCCTGCTTGGGAGAGGGGCGCCCCGCGCGTTTGCCAACCCCCACGAGATCCGCGTCTTTCGCCGCGTGCTCTAGGATCGGACCGGAAGACAAGTCGTCGAACAGTACCGCATCGGCCTTTTGAAGCCGGTTCACGGCCTTCAAGGTCAGCAACTCGGGATCACCGGGGCCTGAGCTTACGAAACTGACGAAACCGCTCATGTGCTTGCCTCTGCAATCAAGTGAAAGAACGTGCCCGTGGCATTGCCTTTGATAGATCCGGTCTCTGGCACCGGATTGCCGTCGGCATCGCCTACCGCCGCCAGGGGCGCGTCAGGTTCTTCCAGAATGGTGGTGTAGTGAAACTCGTGCCCGCGCAGGCGTGCGCCACTGTCAAATCCGGGCATCGGCGCGTGCAACGTGGCTTGACGATAGCCAAGGTGGAATTTGCGTTTCTCATAGCTTGTCACAAGCCCCAAAAGACCAGCCATCTTGTGCTTGATGCCGTTCTTGTCGATCAACACGTCCCCTAAAGCCATGTACCCCCCGCATTCGCCATGCACGGGGCGGGTCTCAGCGTGTTTCTTGAGGCCTGTCAGATAGTTGGAGGCTGCTGCGAGTGTGCCCGCGTGCAGTTCCGGGTACCCTCCGGGCAGCCAGACAAGATCCGCATCCGGGGCTGGGGCCTCATCCGCCAGCGGTGAGAACGGCAGGATTTCTGCACCCGCATTGCGCCATCCGGTCAGGACATGCGGATAGGTGAAGCTGAATGCCGCATCCTGTGCCAGCGCGATACGTTGCGCCGGTGGCTTGGGCAGGGTGCCGGTCGCCGCAGGACCAGCTTTGGCCGCTGCCTTGATCGCGTCCAGATCAACATTGTCGCGCAAGAAGGCCGCATAGCCCTGAATGGCCGCTTCCAGATCAGGATGTTCTACGGCCTGGATCAATCCCAGATGCCGCTCTGGCAGTGCGAGGTCTCCGCGACGGGGCAACACGCCCAACACTTTGACGCCCGCCTGATCCATGCCCAAACGCGCCAGACGTTCATGGCGGGGAGAGGCACAGCGGTTCAGGATCACTCCGGCAAAGGGCAGGTCCGGGTTATAGGACCGGAACCCCAAGGCGGTCGCTGCGGCCGATTGCGCCTGACCGCCCACGTCGATCACCAGAACCACGGGCCAGCCCATTTTCAGCGCGGTTTCCGCTGAGGAGCCAAAGCCACTTTCACCGCGCGTGGCGACGCCATCAAACAACCCCATCGAGCCTTCGGCGACGATGATATCCGCGCCCGCCGATTGCTCGGAAATGCCACCAACCAACCCCTCGTGCATCGCCCATGTGTCGATGTTGAATGACGGGCGGTGCGCTGCGGCGCGGTGAAAGGCCGGGTCGATGTAATCGGGGCCGGATTTGAACGGCTGTACGGTCAACCCGTCCTCGGCCAAAGCTCGCAAGAGGCCAAGCATTACAGTGGTTTTGCCTGTGCCAGAAGACGGAGCGGATATCAGAATGCCAGGGGCTGTTTTAGTCATCACCATGTCTCCAACTGGACCAGGGGCTATCGGCGTTTTGCGGGCGATAGCGGCGATCGTATTCGCTTGCGTAGAGGCAGCTTTCATCAAAGCCTTCGCCCGCCAGAGCAGGCCCTACAAGGATCAACGCTGTGCGCGTGATATTCTCGGTCACATCACCTTTTAGATGGGCGAGGTCCGTGCGAATGACCTGCTGATCCGGCCAACTTGCACGGTAGACCACGGCCACCGGGCAATCTGCCCCATATGCTGGGGTCAGATCGGCAATCACATTGTCGAGATTGCCAATCGACAGGTGGATGGCCAGTGTCGCGCCGGTGGCAGCAAAGTTGGTGAGTGTCTCGCCTTCGGGCATGGTTGACGCGCGTCCCGGCGTGCGAGTCAGGATGACGGATTGTGCAAGGCCCGGCAGCGTTAGCTCGGTCTGCAGCGCGGCCGCGGCGGCGGCAAAACTGGGCACACCAGGTGTGACGGAAACCGGTATACCGGCTTCCCGCAACCGGCGGATTTGTTCGCCCATAGCCGACCAGACAGACAGGTCGCCGGAATGCAATCGCGCCACGTCTTGTCCCGCGTCGTGTGCAGTCTTGCACTGATCGATGATGGCATCGAGATCCAATGGCGCTGTGTTCACTATTTTTGCGCCCTCGGGGCAGTGGGACAGGATGCCCTCTGGCACCAATGACCCGGCATAGAGGCACACCGGACAAGACGCGATCAGGTCGCGGCCACGCAGGGTGATCAGATCTGCAGCACCCGGTCCGGCGCCAATGAAATGCACGGTCATGCGCTTGCTCCGATAGCAATGGCACAGGTCGCCAGACGGTCGGACGACACCTGCCTGTGAGTGACAAGTTCGGCTTGTGACCCAGCGGCGGCCAGAGCGCAAGCCTCGGCCACGCTGCCGGTCCCGCGATGCGTTTGGCTGGCGGCGGATTGCGTGGCGGTGTCCATTGACCGCAACGTTTCGGAATTTACCCGTGACACAGGCAGTGACAGTTCATCGACAAGGGCTGTAAAACAATCCGCGTGCGATTTGTCTAAAGGAATAGCCAGCATTTCTACGTCTTCCGCACCGGTCGCGGCAAGGGCGTCACGTAACGACTCAATCGTTGCTTTCTCGCGAAATCCAAAGCCCGCGACGATCATTTGACGACGCTCCACTGCACGATGGGATAGGATGATTTCCAACCGCGTTTGCGACCCAAAGGCTGCGATTGCGCCAACTCAACACGTAGCATGTCACCACCTTTGGCCTCATGCCATTGCGCCAAAAGCGCTTCGGCCTCCAGCGTGACCGCATTGGCCACCAGTCGCGCGCCTTTTGGCATGGCCGCCCAGACGGTCTCAAGCATCTCGTCGCTAATTCCGCCGCCGATGAATACGGCATCAGGCGCAGGTAAATCGGCCAACGCCTCAGGTGCGCTGCCGGTCACGACTTGCAGTCGATCGACGCCCAGATGGGCCGCATTTTGTGTAATGCGCGCAGCGCGTTCCGGGTTGATCTCAACTGTGGTGGCGGCACAGGTCGGGTGCGCCAAAAGCCATTCAATGCCGATGGACCCAGAGCCACCGCCAATGTCCCAAAGATGTTCGCCGGGGCAGGGGGCCAGGGCGGACAAGGTCAAGGCCCGCACCGGACGCTTGGTGATCTGCCCATCATTGTCGAACAGAGTATCAGAACGACCCGAGGCCAGAGAAACAGTTGCGCCAGTTCCAGCAACCTCAAGGCCCAGGCAAACCGGGTGTAGCACATTGATCAGATCATAGGTGCTTGCAAGTGCCGACCGAACTCGCTCGCGTGGCCCGCCGAGGGCTTCTAAGACGTGCAAGGTGGTGTCGCCAAAGCCAGCGTCGCGCAGCCACTGCGCCAACTCTGCAACGGCTGCGCCATCGCGCAATGTGGTCAGCAGCTTCTGGCCGGTGAACAGATGCGGTCGCAACCGTGCAAAGGGGGCAGCATGTAACCCGAAACACGGTGTCTTTTCCAACGCCCAACCCAAAGTCGCAGCCGCCCGAGAGAAGGTTGAGGGCGCGGGCAGGGTGCGCCACTCGCTGGGGTTCAGATGGCGGGCGATCACGGCGCCGGCGCCAAACCAAAAAGGATCACCCGAAGCCAGCACCACCACGCGCCGTCCCCGCAGGGACAGCAGCTTTGGGATGCCGTCGGAAAATGGCACTGGCCAGGTCACGGTTTCTGCCGACAGATCTGGCAGCAAGTCCAGATGCCGGGCAGCGCCCATGACGATTTCAGCGTTTTGAAGAGCGGCATGGCTTGCAGGCGACAGGCCATCCGGTCCATCTTCGCCAAGACCGACGATGGTCAGCCACGGAGTCTCAGACATGGGCGCCAACCTCCTTGTTCTTGGCGGCACAACCGAAGCCAGCGCCTTGGCGCGCGCCCTTGCGGTTAGGGGCGTTCAGGCCACGTTCAGCTATGCGGGTCGTGTCGATACCCCGCGCGCTCAGCCGATCCCACACCGGGTCGGCGGCTTTGGAGGTGTCGACGGGCTGGCCCGCTACATTGCGGAGCATAACATCAGCCATGTCATTGACGCCACACACCCTTTTGCCGCGCAGATGAGCTGGAACGCCTTTCATGCCTGTCGGGCGGAAGCGGTTCCGTTGTTGGCGCTGACCCGACCCCCTTGGGCTGCGCAAGCGGGCGATACCTGGCACCACGTCCCCGATATGGACGCCGCCGTGGCGACGCTGAATGGCCCGGCTGAACGGGTTATGTTGGCCCTTGGCCGCTTGCACATGGAGGCATTCGCCGCCCAAACCCAGCATCATTATGTCTTGCGCCTCGTAGATACGCCCAAAACACCGCCCGCCTTGCCACATCATACGGTGATCGTGGCCCGTGGCCCGTTCACGATCGATGGAGACACCGCGCTTTTTACTGAGCATGCCATTGACCGGGTGGTCTGCAAGAATGCAGGTGGCGCCGGCGCCGAGGCCAAACTGCATGCTGCCCGCGCGCTGGGTCTGCCGGTTGTGATGATCGACCGACCCGAGCTGCCGGATCGCGAGACCGTGGCGACGGTCGACGGCGTATTTGAATGGCTTGAACAATAACAGAATGATGCGTCCGACCGAGAGGCGTGCGAATGCACCCGCCTGGGGGGCGGGCGGGCGCATCCCGGATCGCTGGCGATCCGAGGCCATTTATTCGCCCACCGAGCGCGGCGTATAGACCAACGGCGCACCGTCGCGCTCAATGATCCGCGTTTGCGACGAGCCCAACAGGACCACTGTGCGCATATCCGCCATATCCTCTTGCACTTCATTCAGCGGTACAATGCGGATCGTCTGATCCGGGCGCGAGACATTGCGGGCAAAGATCATTGGGCGGTTATCGCCACAGGCATCCTGTAGCGTTTTCAACGCCTTACCAAACCCCTCAGGGCGTGATTTCGAGCGCGGATTATAGAACGCCATCGCGAAATCTGCTTCCGCCGCCAGCCGCAGTCGTTTCTCGATCAGGGCCCAAGGCTTCATGTTGTCGCTGAGGTTGATCGCACAGAAATCATGACCCAAAGGCGCGCCACAGGCCGCCGCCGCCGCCAGCATCGCCGTGATCCCCGGCAACACGCGGATGTCGAGGTCGCGCCATGCAGGCGCACCATGTTCCACCGCTTCCAGCACCGCTGCGGCCATTGCAAAGACACCCGGATCGCCAGATGAAACCACAACCACACGCTTGCCGTCGCTGGCCATCTCAAGCGCGTGGCGCGAGCGGTCGATTTCAACGCGGTTGTCGCTGGGGTGCAGCGTGAGACCCTCTCGCGGCGCGACCCGCGCCACGTAAGGAATATAGCCAACAATATCCGTGGCCTGATCCAGCGCGTCCTGCACTTCGGGCGTCACCAGCGCGTCATCTCCCGGCCCAAGCCCCGCTATGACGATCCAGCCTGTCACGGGCGGCGTCCCTGACCATGCACCACGATGATTGAGAAATAGGGTGTTACCTTTTCCGTCATCTCTGACAGTTTGCAGATCGTTTGGTTTGGCATGGTCGCAAACTGCACGATCCAAGCATCGTCATACTTGCCCGACACTTTCAACGCCCGCACCACCTTGTCGAAATTGCGCCCGATCTTCATCACCACCAGCGCATCCGTGTCATCCATGTGCCGCACGAGGTCTTTTTCCTCAAGTGTGCCCATCAATACGGTCAACACATCGTCGCCCCATGTGATCGGCGCGCCGGTCGCGGTCCAGGCGCCACTCATGCCGGTGATGGCGGGGACCACCTCGACATCTACCAAATGGTTCAGGCGCGTGTAGAGATGCATGAATGAGCCATAGAAAAACGGATCACCCTCGCACAGCACCACGACGTCTTCACCGGATTCAGCCAGCGAGCGCAGATGCACGGAAACCTCGGCATAAAACGCGGACAAAAGCTCATTATAGCGCGGGTCCGTGACTGGGATTTCCGTGGTTACCGGGTATTCCATCGGGAATTCGATCACGCCCTCGGGCAGCAACCCGTCGACCATCTTGCGCGCCTGACCAGATCGGCCCTTTTTGCGGAAAAAAGCCACATGCTTGGCGTTTGTCAGCAAGCGGTGGGTTTTCAGGCTCATCAATTCGGGGTCACCGGGGCCAAGGCCTAACCCATAAATCTTACCCATGCTCATTCCTTACGGCTCGCGATTGCATTGATGGCAGCAACGGTCATCGCCGAGCCACCCAACCTGCCCTCAACAATCATGCACGGCACCGGTTGATCCGCCCATAGCGCGTCTTTGCTTTCACGCGCCCCTACAAACCCCACGGGACAACCGATGATCGCGGCGGGGCGCGGGCAGGTGGGATCTTCCAACATGTTCAACAAGTGAAAAAGCGCGGTCGGGGCATTGCCAATAGCAACAATCGACCCACCCAGACGGTCACGCCAATGCTCTAATGCGGCGGCAGACCGTGTGTTGCCGATTTTGGCGGCCAGATCATGGATGCCATCCGCGTGCAATGTGCAGATCACCTCGTTGTCGGCGGGAAGGCGCGGGCGGGTGACGCCACCAGACACCATGCGCGCATCGCAGAAGATCGGCGCACCGTTTTCCATCGCAGTACGGGCGGCGGCGACCATGCCGGGGGTGAACTTTACATGGTCCTCGAGCCCGACCATGCCTGCCGCGTGGATCATCCGTACAACGACCTGTTCTTCGTCTTTGTCAAACCCGTCCAGCTTGGCCTCACGGCGGATGGTGGCAAAGCTTTCATCATAGATCGCCTGGCCGTTTTTCTCGTATTCATACGGCATCATTTCTCTCCGATGCGGTCGGTCAAAGTGTCGGGCGCAAGGCCAGTTAGTCGGGGCTCATCCCACGGCACGCCATCGCGGACAAGATCGAAAGCGCCATTGCGGCCCACCAATGTCGTGCGGCATTTGCGTGGCATGGCGCAGCCCTTGGCACAGCCCGAGATATGCAGCGGCCCCGTGATCACATGGGCTAGCTCGCGCGCGATGCCGCGCGTGTCGACGCTTGCGGCGGTACAAAACGGCGTGCCCGGGCAGGCATTGACCCTAAGCAGAGGGTCTTGACCGTCGGTGATGAAATCCACGCTGTCGACCTCGGCGCCGTTTTCCAACAGAAACAACCGCCACGGCGTCACCCTAAGGGCCGTTGCGTCCGTCTGGTTCAATAGCCTTTTCAGAGCCTTGGCCTCGATTTGTCCAAAGGCGACGCCATAAGCCGTGCCCAATTCATGCGCTCCGGGAACCAGCGTTTCCTCCGTCTTGGCCGGGGCTGTCGTTGACCAAGCCGAAGGTAGGGACATCTTGTCCAAATGTGGGGCCATGCGCCGGTTAGTGGGACCGCCAGTGTCGACGAACCAGTGCGCCATATCGATCAGCGATGTGACTGCCGTCTCGACCGTCACGGGCCGGCCCAATGCTGCACCGTCCGCCCGTAAAATCAATCCACCAAGTTCATCCCGTTCAATCCGGAAGTCCGCCGAATTTGTGCTTAGCACCGGTGTCTTCCCCGTATCCACCGCGAACCCGACCTTGGCGGGCAGAGGGGGCAGTTCCGCCAGTCGCTTCATCAGCTCAGATGTGATGCGATATGTGTCATCGTCCATCTGCCATGTGGGGGCCATCAGGATATTGCGACGGGCCTCAAGGTCGGGATCGTCCTTCAGCAGGCCGAGGTCCGCGAGGTCTTGCAGCAAAGCCTCATGGTCGTCCTCACCAACGCCACGGATTTGCAGGTTCGCCCGCGAGGTCAGGTCGATCAGCCCAGAGCCGTAGGTCAGGGACAGATCACACAATCCCTGTATCTGTGCACGGGTGAGCCGCGCAAACTCGGGTCGCACGCGTACCACCAGACCATCGCCAGACATCATTGGTCGATAGGCGCCGGGGCACCAGCCTTTGGGGTCGGGGCGCGTCATGAGAGCGTCTCCAGATCAGCCAGAATTGAATTGCGGCGCGTGGCCCAGAGGCCTGCGGCATGCAATGCATTGAAGCGATCTTTCATCGCGGCCAGCGCTTTGGGGTTCTCGCGTTCAAGAAAGGCCAGGATGTCCTCATTGCCCAGCGTGGCATCGTGATAGGCATCAAACAATTGCGGTGGCACGGCGCCTGCCAGATGCGCGAAAGATGCCATGTGGTCCAAAGTTGCGGCAATCTCGGCCCCCCCCCGGAACCCGTGTCGCATCATGCCGGCCAGCCAGTCCGGGTTGGTTGCGCGCGCATGCACGACACGGGCAATTTCCTCGGGCAGGGTGCGCGCACGCGGTGTATCGGGGTTAGTGTTGTCTATGTGATAGAGCGCGGCCTCTTTGCCGCCGGTGATCTTTTGCGCAGCGGCAAAGCCTGCCTCATGCGCAGCATAGTCACTGGCCAGCAAGAGATCGGTTTCCGGCATGTCCTGTAAATGTACAAATGTATCGGCTTCGGCGACACGGTCGCGAATGCCATCACGGTCCCGCACAGGTATCTCGCGGTCCAATGCAAAGGACGAAGCAGTCAGCCAGGCTTCACCTGCTTCACGTCGGCCTTCGTCGGTGTAGTCCTCAAGACTGTGGCCCATGCCGAGCCCATAGCTGCCGGGAGCCGGGCCATAGACACGGGGCGCGGTCACGCGACCCGCAAAGGGGTTCCAATCTGCAGCCTCATCCCGGTCTGCAAGGGCTTTGACGGCTTGCGTGAACAGTGCCGAGAGTGTCGGGAACACGTCACGAAACAGACCAGACACCCGCAGCGTGACGTCGATCCGGGGCCGATCCAGCAACGCGATAGGCAGGATTTCAACCCCTGAGACCCGCTCGCTGCCTTCATCCCAGACGGGTTTCGCGCCCAAAAGATGCAGGGCCATGGCAAATTCTTCACCCGCCGTGCGCATGGTGGCCGAGCCCCAGAGATCAACAATCAGGGTCTTTGGATAGTCGCCCTCTTCCTGCAGATGCCGCCGTACCAGTTCTTCTGCCAGCGCCACGCCTTGGGCATAGGCGGCCCGTGTCGGGACAGACCGCGGGTCTGTGGTGAAAAGGTTGCGCCCGGTTGGCAGCACATCCGTGCGCCCGCGATAAGGCGAGCCGGACGGCCCCGCCGCAATACGTTTGCCCGCCAAGGCGTCGAGTAGCGCGGCGCGTTCGGATTGGGCCGAGGCCGTGGCGTCAAACGCGCCGGCCGTTTCGGGTGCGCGACCAAACACATGCAGCCCATCGCCAAACTGGCTCTCTTTGATGTCGCACACGAAGGTATCGATCCGGGTGATGGTCTCGGCCAGAGAGGTTGCAGCGTCCAGCCCCAGCTCATCCCCCAAGCCCAAGGCCTGCGCCTCATCGCGAATATCCGCCTGCAAGCGGTCACGCCGTTTCGGGTCCAGCCCGTCGGCGTTTGAGAACTCGTCCAGCAAGCTTTCCAGTCGTGAGAACCGCTGCGGCGTTGCGCTGACCTTCAACGGAGGCGGCACATGGCCCAATGTCAGCGCGCCAATGCGCCGTTTAGCCTGTGCAGCCTCGCCGGGGTCGTTGACGATAAACGGATAGATTACAGGCAAGTTTCCAATGAGTGCCTCAGGCCAGCATGCGTCGGACAAGGCGACCGATTTCCCGGGCAACCACTCCAAGGTGCCATGCGCGCCCACGTGGATCAGCGCGTTGGCCTGATGGGCTTGGCGCAGCCAGAGATAAAACGCCACGTAAGAATGGCGCGGTGTGCGGCTTAGGTCGTGATATTCGTCGTCCCGTGCTTCTGGCGTGCCGCGCTCGGGCTGCAAGGCAACCAGCGCATTGCCGCGCGTCGTGGCAGCGAAATGGATCGCCCCATTGCGGCAGGCCGGATCATCTTCCACGGCACCCCATGTCTCGGTCAGATCATCGCGCAGAGCTTGGGGCAGGGAGGCCAAGGCAGCTTTGTAGTCATCCACTCCCCAACTCAGCGTTTCAGTCAACAGGGCGTCCGACAAAGGAACACTCCCGCCTTGGGGGGGGAGTCCGATTTGATACCCGGCGCCTGCCAAATCCTCCAGCATGGCCTCGACACTCGCCAGCGGGTCCAACCCTACGGCGTGGGCCATGTTCCAATCGCGCCCCGGATAGGTCGATAGCACAAAGACAGGCCGCATTTTCGCAGATGGCTTGGCCGTCAGCCGTACCCATCCATCGACATGATCGACGATCGCTGAAACCCGCTGCGGATCTGCAGAGTGCGCGATCCGGGCAAACTCAAGCTCGGCGTCGCGGGTTCCGGATTCCTTGAAAGACGCCACGCCCGCAAACAGCCGCCCGTCTACTTCCGGCAACACCACATGCATCGCCAGATCTGCAGGCGACAACCCGCGCTCGGCTTCGGCCCATGCCTTTTGGGTTGAGGTCGCCAACGCCACCTGAAACACCGGCGCGCCCGTGCCATCCAGCGGTGATATCCCGTCATTGCCCTTGCCAGAAAAGGCGGTCGCATTGACGATGGCCGCAGGCTTCAGAGCATTGAGATAGAGCGACATCGCCGTGCGTCCGCACGGTGCCTTTAACGAAGGCGCAAACAAGCCGATCACGTCATAACCCCGGCCGCGAAACTCTTGGAACAGGGCTTCAATCGGCTGCGTGTCTGCGGCGGTTAGATAGGCGCGATAAAAGGTCAGCGCGATCAGCGGCTTGCTGGGGTCACGCATATCTTTTGGCGCGCAAACCCCGGATTCCGGGGTCCAGCCGCCAACCAAAGGCAGTGTCTTGCGTCCCGGCACGGGTTTAGCATAGAGCCCCGCCGCAAGCGCCAGCTGAGCCAGCGCGGCTTGTGCCGCAACGGCGCCGCCAGTGTCACAGAGATGAGTCAGCCGATGTAGGGTCGACGCGGGCAGGGTCGAGACATCATCCAACCGCGCATCTGGTCGCCCATCCGCAGGCAAAACGGCCAGTGCGATGCCTTTTTCGCGCGCCAAGGTCTCAATCTGCTGGATGCCATAAGGCCAATAGGAAATCCCGCCGATCAACCGGATCAAAATCGCCTTAGCTCCAACGAGCGTCTGCTCGATGTATGTGTCGACCGACAAGGGATGTTTCAGCGCGGCAATGTTGGCCAGCCGCAATGTTGGCAGATCATCCTTGCCACGATGCCAGCCTGCCGCGAAAGCCCCAAGGTCACTGTCAGAAAATGACAACACCACCAGATCCGCTGGGCTTTGGCCCAGATCGGTGGGGGTTTCAGATTCCTCTAACCCGTGGCTTTCACGAAAGACGACATGCATGTCTGTTAATCAACCAACGCCGCGCGGATCACTGCCTCATTCACGTCGTCGTGCTCGGCAATCACGACCATGCGGCCCTGACGGCCTTCCTCGGGCTTCCAGGGGCGATCAAACTGATGCCGCACCCGCGCGCCAACGGCCTGAACCAGCAGGCGCATCGGTTTGCCTGTAACGGCGGCATACCCTTTGATCCGCAGGATGTTCTGATCCTTGGCCAGCTTTTCGATCTTGGCCGCAAAGGCTGCAGGGTCAGCCTGCTCTGGAATGTCGATCACAACGCTTTCAAAGTCATCATGCTCGTGATCGTCATGGCCATCATGATGGCTCGGGCGATTGTCCATGTCATCTTCGGCAGCCGCTTCCAGCCCAAGGATCACGCGTGCATCCACAACGCCTTCGGCCACTTCCACGACGGGCAGGGCGCGCGGCGCTTCGGCCAGAACAATGGCCCTGGCTTTGGCCACGCCATCGGCGCCCGCCAGATCCGGCTTGGTCAACAGCACGATGTCCGCGCAAGACACCTGATCTTCAAAAACTTCGCTGAGCGGGGTTTCGTGGTCCAGCGAGTCATCGGCCTCGCGCTGGGCGTCGACGGCAGCCACGTTTGGGGCAAAACGTCCATCGGCAACAGCTTCGGCATCTGCCAGCGCAATCACACCGTCAACGGTGATCTTTGAGCGAATATCGGGCCAGTCAAACGCCTTGAGCAGTGGCTTCGGCAGCGCCAGTCCCGAGGTCTCGATCACGATATGATCAGGACGCGGCTCCAGCGCCATCAACTGTTCGATGGTGGGAATGAAATCATCGGCCACGGTGCAACAGATGCATCCGTTGGATAGCTCCATGATGTTTTCTTCCGGGCAATCGGGAATGGCGCAGGATTTCAGGATTTCACCATCCACACCGACGTCGCCAAACTCATTGACCACAATCGCCAGTCGTTTGCCCTGCGGGTTCTGCATCAGGTTGCGGATCAGCGTGGTTTTACCTGACCCAAGAAAGCCGGTGATCACGGTGACGGGAAGTTTTTCGAGGTTAGACATCAGGGGCCTCCAGGGGCGGAATACGAGCGATACAGTTTTTGCGGAAATGGATAGAACGCTCACGCCACGGGACCAACCCGTCGGCGGTGGCGGCATACTTGCTGGCCCCTTCGGCGACCAGCGCGACATCGTCGGCGCCGGTAAAGTTGCCATAGACATAAGTCCAACGTCCTTCACCGCCGCGCAACGTGATCGAGCAGCCAAAGTCGCAGTTGGAAAAACACTCAACCGGGGTCAGCGTCACGTGTTCCGGCAAATCGCTGGCTTGCAGGGCCTCGAAAAGCCTTGCACCGGGGCGGGGGCCTTCCACATCAGTGGGCTGGCCCGCCCGGCAGGTCGTACAGACCATCAGTTCAACTGGCGCGTTCGCGTCCGCCATGTCTCATCCCTCATATGGGGCGGGGAAAAGGACGGGAAGCCATGTGACAGCCCGACACCGAAACACCCCGTCCGGTTAACGTCATCTCTGTGCTGGCAGGTCTCCCGGCTTGCGGATTCCGGCTTTCGCCTGCGGTCACCCTGCCTTCCCGAACATGTCAGTGGCAGCGGGCAACCTCTCCGGTCACGGTCGCGGGGGCGGCTGCGCTTTGGGGGCGTGCCACAACCCTGTGTCACAATCCCGTATCGCATTCCCTATTCACCTGTCCTAAAACAGGCACCAGCCTACCCAACTGAGGCAGGCGCAGGCCCTTTGTCAAGCAGGAGACACCCCTTTGGCAGCCGAGGTGACCAGTTCCGACCGGGTTTGGCCTAAAACCGGCCTTTGGGCTGCATCTTATCGTGTCATGTTTCCTTTGGCGGCCCTTTGGGCTGCGCTTTGTGTGGGGCTTTGGCAGTGGGTCGCGAATCTGGACCTCTCGCTTGGCTGGCACATTCATGAGATGACCTTTGGGTTTGCCGGGGCTGCACTTGCGGGCTATCTGCTGACGGCGTGTCCCAGCTGGACGGTGCGGGCACCCCCTTCGGGCTGGCCGCTTATGCTGCTGGCATTGCTATGGGTGGCCACGCGGCTGGGTCTGCTCACAGGGCTCTATCCTCTCAGCGCGGTCACATCGCTGGCGTTCTTCATTGTGATTGCCTTAGTGCTACGTGCCGAGACCCGCAAAGGCGGCAAACCGGGGCGCCCCGGTTTTCTCATGTTCTGCCTTGCGGCCGGTGTGGGCTCTGCTCTCTGGATCACCAAGCTCCACACCACCGCGCTGCCCCTTTGGGCGCCCTATCTGCCCATCCTTGGCTTCAGCCTCCTTTTGATCGTGGTGGGTGGCCAATTGGTTCCGGCCTTCCTCTCACGGGCGGCCATCTTGCGTGGGCAAACCCCGCACGACGAACCGGCCTGGCTCTCCCCTCTGGCAATTGCTGCGCTTCTTATGGCGGTCATGGGCCTTGTCACCGCGCGCCCGGAGATTGCCGGAGGGTTCCTGCGTCTCACGGCCCTCTTGCTGATCGCCCGCATGGCCTTCTGGTCTCTAAAAAGCACACTCCATAATCCGCTTCTCGCCATCCTTGCCCTTGGCTTTCTCTGGCTGCCCACCGGCACCTATCTCTGGGGGGCGTCGCTGAACGGCACTGGCCCCCTTACCGAACCGCAAGCCCTCCACGCCCTGATCATGGGCGCCATGGGTGGGTTGATCCTCGCCGTCTCGGCACGGTCCATTGCGCGGCGCACCCCTGATGGTTTGCGTCCCCGCGCGGGCATAGTCCTGGCCTTTGGCTGCATCTGGGTGGCCACTTGGGCGCGCATGTTCGATGCGCTGGACCTTGCGGCACTGCTGTGGTGCGTGGGCTGGCTGCTTTATGCGGCCCTTTTCCTGCCCGCTCTGCACGGGCCGGTGCCCCGCCCGGTCTTCAGTGGCGCGCGCAATACCTGATGTGTCGCGCGCCTGCTTGTGCTTGGTGATCTGCTATGCTTCTGTGCCCTCCTGAAACCGCGACCCCCACGAGGCCCCCATGTCCGAGACCGACCAAAACGCCCGCCACACTGAAAAGATGAAGAAAATCAAGGCTGCCCGCGACCGCATGATGGAGGGGAAGACCGACGAAAAGGGCCTCATCATCGTCCACACCGGCCCCGGAAAAGGCAAGTCATCCTCAGGGTTTGGCATGATCATGCGTTGCATCGCCCATGGAATGCCCGTCGCCGTTGTGCAGTTCATCAAAGGCAACTGGGCCACCGGCGAGCGTGCATTTCTGGAAGAGCACTTCCCGAAAGAGGTGAAATTCCACGTCTCCGGAGAAGGCTTTACATGGGAAACCCAGGACCGCGAGCGCGACATTGCCAAGGCCGAGGCAGGCTGGGAACTTGCCAAACAACTGATCCGCGATCCCGCCAATCAATTCGTCATGCTGGACGAGATCAACATCGCGCTGCGCAACGACTATCTGAACATCGACGACGTTGTCGATTTCCTCCTCACCGAGAAACCCGATATGACCCACGTCCTGCTGACCGGTCGCAACGCCAAACCCGAACTGATTGAAACCGCCGATCTGGTCACCGAAATGACCCTGCTGAAACATCCCTTCCGGGACGGCATCAAGGCGCAGAAGGGGGTGGAGTTTTGATGACCGCTCTCCAAGATACAGACCGGGCGATCCGCCCGGTCAGCGCCCGACCCGCCCCCCTGGCGGGCGCTTTGCACCCACCTCGGGACGTGCGCTGCCCTATGCCAGTTAACACAGTGGAGGCTGAAGCATGAAAAAACGCCTGCTCACCGAATTTGGTATGGGCTCATCGCTGCGTCGTCAGGATTACACCCAAGCTGCTTGTCGTGCCGTGAAAGATGCGCTTTGGCACAACTCGATCAACCTCGCGGAACTCTTTGGCAAAGAAAAAGAAGAGATGATCATCACGGTGGAGGTCGGCGTTCAGCAGCCCGACCAGATCGACACCGCCAAGGTTGCCGAGATCTTCCCCTATGGTCAGGTCACCGTCACCCCGGTTGCGGGGGGCCTCGACGTGCCGCGCCCGGTCGGCAATCCCACCGTCATCGCCAATGTCGCCATCTCCGTGGCACTTGATCTGGAGGTCTCCTCATGAGCGATCAGCGTTTCATCATCGAAATGGGCATGGGCAACGACCAATACGGGCAGGACTATACCAAGGCCGCCGCCCGTGCCATCGAAGACGCCATCCGCCATTCCTCGATCCCGATGTTCGATGCGCTGGGCTTGGATCACGCCCAGATGCGCGTGCAGGTCACCGTTGGCGTGCAGGACCCGGATCAGGTGGATATTGCCGCCCTGACCGCCAAACTCCCGCGCGGACAGGCGACCGTTACCGCCACTTTCGGCGGCCTCAACGTCACCAATCCCGACACTGGCAATGTACTGATCATCGCCTCGGCCGCAGTCGAGGCGTTTTTGCCGAAACAGGCTTGATTGGGTCATGTCCGCTAACAGAAATCTAAGTGGAAAACGGAAAAAACGGGGTTTGAAGAATGTACAGAACGGTACAAACGGGCTTCTGAGCATATGACCCGCGCGTTGATGATCCAGGGCACCGGCTCGAATGTTGGCAAGTCCATGCTGGTCGCGGGCCTTTGTCGCGCGGCTACCCGCCAGGGTCTCTCTGTCGCCCCGTTCAAGCCCCAGAATATGTCCAACAATGCCGCCGTGACCTCGGATGGGGGCGAGATCGGACGGGCACAGGCGTTGCAGGCGCTGGCTTGTGGCAAGCCTATGATAACAGATATGAATCCGGTTCTTTTGAAGCCCGAAACTGATGTCGGGTCTCAAGTTGTGGTGCAGGGGCGACGGCTGACCACCGTCAAGGCGCGCGACTATGCGGCGCTGAAGCCCAGCTTGATGGAAAAGGTGCTTGAGAGCTTCAACCGTTTAAAATCAAGCAATGATCTGGTGATTGTTGAGGGCGCGGGCAGCCCCGCCGAGGTCAACCTCCGCGCTGGTGACATCGCCAATATGGGATTTGCCCAAGCCGCTGATATTCCCGTCATTTTGGCCTGTGATATCGATCGCGGAGGCGTAATTGCACAGATCGTTGGCACACAGGCCGTGATCTCTGCCGAAGACGCCGCGCTGGTCGCCGGTTTCATGGTCAACAAGTTCCGTGGTGACCCGAGCCTGTTTGACGACGGCTACGCCATGATTGAACAGCAGACTGGATGGCCGGGATTTGGCGTTTTTCCATATTTTCCAGAGGCTTGGAAGTTGCCTGCTGAGGATGGTCTGGACATCGCGAATGGCAAGGGAACAGGTGATCTGAACATCGTCTGCCTCGGTCTATCACGTATCGCCAACTTTGATGACCTCGATCCCTTGGCGCAGGAAGACAGCGTAAGCCTGACCATGCTGCGCGCCGGTCAGCCGATCCCGGGTGACACCGACCTCGTTATCATCCCCGGTAGCAAATCCACCCGTGGCGACCTTGCATTCTTGCGCGAGCAGGGATGGGACGTCGATCTTCAGGCGCATGTGCGACGCGGTGGGCATGTGCTTGGGATTTGCGGGGGATATCAGATGCTTGGCCAGATGATCCGCGACCCCGAGGGGATCGAAGGTCCCGCAGGCGAGGTAGAAGGGCTGGGCCTATTGCAGGTTGAAACGGTCATGACCGGGGACAAACAACTGACCGAGACACGCGCTGTACACGCGGCCTCTCATACCCCGTTTCATGGCTATGAGATTCACATCGGTCGCACCACAGGTTCCGATCGATCCCGCCCCTTTGCCATGGTCGAGGGCCGCGAAGAAGGGGCGCAGAGCGCCGATGGTTGCATTGCTGGCAGTTACTTGCACGGCATGTTCCGTGATGATGATTTTCGTGCTGCGTGGCTGGCATCGCTTGGCGCCGCGTCTTCTGGCGTAGGCTATGATGCAACGGTCGAAGCGACGCTCGATCTTCTGGCGGACCACATGGAACGTCATCTCAACGTTGCGGGCCTGTTGGCCGTCGCAAAATGAAAACGGCCCCGTTATGGGGCCGCGTTGTGTTTGCTCTTCTGCTTTGTCAGACACAGGCTAACGCTGCGAGGGTCATTCGCCCTTGGTGGGGGGCGGATCGTCGTAAACCGACCAACCATACTCTGATTGCGAGCCTGGCAGGTCGTCTTCTTTGATGTTCCTGATGATATAAGTTTTGGCGACAAAGTTCGCGGTTATTGGTGCCGTCAGGAAGAGAAACAGGGTGATCAGGAGTTCGTGAAACGAAACGG
The DNA here is from genome assembly GCF_947498095.1 of uncultured Shimia sp. GTDB lineage: Bacteria > Pseudomonadota > Alphaproteobacteria > Rhodobacterales > Rhodobacteraceae > Shimia. The sequence continues at coordinate 455,677 of NZ_CANMJE010000003.1, forward strand.
TATCCTTGACCAAAAGCGCATAGAGCATGGAGGCGATGAGCACACAACCGATCCCGAGCGTCGTCGCTTTGGTCGGGCCGTGCAGACGCTGCATAGACTCACGCAGTTTGATCAGACCAAAGGACCCGACCAGACCAAACAGACCTCCACAGACAATGAAAAAGGCGATCAAGATTTCTGAAACAGATGCCACAGTGGTCCCCTCACTCGATGATGTCGCCGCGCAGTACAAAGCGGCAATAGGCGACGGTGGAAACAAAACCGACCATTGCGACCAGCATGGCCGCCTCGAAATAGATCGCCGTCCCTTTCAGAATGCCATAGAGCACCAAAAGCGCGATGACGTTGATCACCATGGTGTCCAGGGCAAGGATCCGATCCGCAGAGTCCGTTCCCACCAGCATTCGCCAGAGGCACATCAGCAATCCGACGCCAAAGCAGGCAAAGGCAAACAACAAGGCTGCAGTGATCATTCGAATATCTCCTTCAGGGGTCTTTCGTAGCGCTGCTTGATGTTGGCGACCTCGCCCTCAGGGTCTTCGGTATGAAGGCAGTGAACCAGAATTGAACTTGCATCAGCCGACAGCATTGCCGACAGGGTACCGGGTGTCATGGTGATTGTACCAGCCAGCACGGTGATGGCCTCGGGAGAGGTCAGCTCCAGCGGGACGGTGATCCAACGGGATTTGAAATTGGCATTGGGCTTAAACGCGATCATCAGAGCCACCTGAACATTGGCTACAACGATGTCCGAAAGTGCGACAAGGATGTATCGAACGACGACCAAGGGGCGGCGCAGCGTCGGTTGATCCGGCCAATAGGGCGCAGTGATCATGGGAACGACCAACCCGAAGATGGCGCCAAGCAACAGGTTGCCGGGCGTTACCTTGTTCACGAGGCCCAGCCAGACCAATGTCAGGGTGATGCTCAGAAGCGGATGTGGGATCAGCCTGCTGATCATGTCATTCCTCCCCCTCGGTGCCGAGGACAGATGTCACATAGCCGTCGCGGTCAAACAACTGCTCGGTCGCCCCGTCGAGGTAGTTTGAGACCGGTCCCGCCAAAACAGTCAGCGCGGCCAGAACTGCGAGTGCTACCACGGTAGGCGCGACTTCGGTGGCTCCGGCGGGGCGCTTCGTTGGATCCTCGTCAGCTTCGGGTGTTTCTTCGTCTGCGTCGTCATTGGTAACGCTGACCGATTTCCAGAACAGCTGGCTGCCCGCACGTGCCAAACCCACAATGGTTAAGAGAGAACCGAGCAGGATGGCGGCCCAGGCCCACACCATGGTGCCGGGATCGCGCAGGGCATCTAGGACCAAAAGTTTGCCGAGGAAGCCACTGAGGGGTGGCATGCCAGCCATGGCGATGGCGGCGGCAAAGAACAATGCTGCGAAGAGGCCATTCTGCACGGTCGCCGGTTGTACAGCGAGACTGTCTCTGCCACGGCGTGTGACAACCAGATCTGCAACGAGGAACAGCACCGCCGCGGCGAAGGTCGAATGCACCAGATAATAGAGAGCGGCCGTTGTCGCCTCGGGTGTAAAGGCCGAGATTGCAGCCATCAGTGTCCCCATCGAGCCGACAACCGAGAAGGCGATCAATGGCATCAGACGGCGCGCGCCAAGCACTCCAATTGCGCCAATCGCGATGGTGACAATGGCAGCGGGCAAAAGCCATGTCTGTACAAGTCCATCGGTCGCGTCGATGCCAGGGCCAAACACCACCGTGTGTATGCGCAGGATCGCATAGGCACCGACTTTGGTCATGATCGCGAACAGTGCAGCGACCGGGGCAGGGGCGTTGGCGTATGTGGCCGGCAGCCAGAATTGAACCGGGAACAAGGCCGCCTTGAGGCCGAAGACGATCAATAAGAGCATCGCGGCGACGCGGACCAGCGCCGCTTCTTCGGGAGGGATCTCTTGCAGTCTCAGCGCCAGATCGGCGATGTTCAGCGTGCCTGTCGTCGCATACAACACACCCAGCGCAAACAGGAACAGGGTGGAACCGGCAAGGTTTATCACCACATATTGCAGGCCAGCGCGCATCCGATCTTTGCCACCAGAGTGGATCATCAGACCATAAGAGGCGATCAGCAGGATTTCGAAGAACACAAAGAGGTTGAAGATATCGCCGGTCAGAAAGGCGCCGACGATGCCCATCAGCTGGAACTGGAACAGGGCGTGAAAATGCCGTCCCCGGCTGTCCCAGCCCGTCGCAACCGCATGTAACAGCACAATCAGTGCCAAGACGCTGGTCAACAACACCATTACCGCAGACAAACGGTCCAGCACGAGCACGATGCCAAACGGTGCAGGCCAGTTGCCCAAGTAGTAAACCTGAGGATCGCCACCGGACATAACGAAAAGCCCTACGGCGATAGCCAGCATCGCAACGGCGCCAAAAATCGAAGCCGTACGCGCCAACACGATGTCGTGGCGCATAACGAAGCCAATAACAGGGGCAAGAAGCGCCGGAAGTACGACGGGCGCAATGATCCAGTGATTCATGGCGCGTTGCCCTCCTCGGTCTCGTCAGGGCTGTCCATGTCTATCTTGTCGTCATCGGATTCCACAAATGCGCCAAGGGCCACCATCACGAGTACCGCGGTCATGCCAAAGGAAATCACGATCGCGGTCAGCACCAGCGCCTGGGGCAGCGGGTCGGTATAGCCGGCATCGCCGTATTTCGAAAGGATCGGTGGCAGGTCGATGGCCAAGCGGCCCGAGGAAAACAGGAAGACGTTCACCGCATAGGACAGAAGCGCAAGACCCAGGATCGTAGCAAACGTCCTCAATCTCAGGATCAGGTAAACCCCGGCAGCTGTCAGGGCAGCCACGGAGCTGGCGACAACTATTTCCATATCAGTTTTCCTTCTCTTCCGCCTGACCGTGGTCAGACGGGTCGTAGTCCATCGGCTCGACATTCACGGTTTCACCGGCAAAGCGCGCGATCCGCGACAACGAATGCAACATCAGCATGACGGCACCAAGCACGGCGAGGAACACTCCAAGGTCAAAGAAAAAGGCGGTTCCGATGCCAAATTTCTCGATGAGTGGGAGCTTCACATAACCATAAAGACTGGTGAGGAACGGCGAGGCATAGAGCCATGCTGCGGCTCCGGTAAGCCCGGCCACCAAAACGCCCCAGCCGATGAACGAGTGGTAATGGATGCGCTGACGCATTTGCGTCCATGCAAACCCTGACGCCATGTATTGCATCAAGAGCGCGATCGAGATGACAAGGCCTGCAACAAATCCACCGCCCGGCTGGTTGTGGCCGCGCAGGAAGATATAAGCGCCAACCATAAACGCCACCGGCATCATTACCCGCGTCGCGATCACCATCATCAAGGGGTGGCGGTCGCGGGAGCGGTCAGCTGAGAAATCTGCATTGCGCAATTTGCGGGCAGCGGGCCCGTTCAGCAGGGCCTCAATCACTGCGTAGATGATCAGCCCGGCGATGCCCAGAACGATGATCTCGCCATAGGTGTCGTAACCCCGGAAGTCCACGAGGATAACGTTGACAACGTTGGTGCCGCCACCGCCCTCGTAAGAGTTGTCCAGATGGTATTGCGAAATCGTCGAGGTATTGCGCAGCATGAAGCTATAGGCCAGCGCACCTACGCCACCGCCTGCTGCCAGCGCAATCACACCGTCTCGTAAACGACGTCCTGTGCCACTTTCAATGGGCGAGGATTTGGGCATGTAGTGCAACGCGAGAAGCAGCAACATAATTGTGACGGTTTCAACCGAAATCTGGGTCAGCGCGAGGTCGGGTGCCGAGAGGTACACGAACCCGACCGAGATGGTCAGGCCAATAACGCCGATCACAACCAGCGCCAGGAACCGCTGGCGGTGCAAGAAGACGACCGAAACCGTGGCCGCAAGCAGAAGGATCCAGCCTACGAAAACCAGCGGTGGGATCGGCAAAAGCTCACGCGTTGGTGCGGGCATGCCGGCATCGCGCCAGGCAAGGTAGCCAAGCGCGGTTGTGGCCACAACGAAGATCGCCAGATAGCGCGACATCGCTCCGTCATGCGTGGCTTCGCTGATCCTGCGTGAGACGGCGACCAGCGCTGCGATCAGCCGATCAAAGATGGCCTTGGCCTCGGGACGCGGCATCGCAGCCCAAATCCGGTCAAGCGGCGCATGCATGAGCAACAGAATGAAACCCGCCAGCGTCGCAAAGCCGGACATGTAGAGCGCGGGGGTAAATCCATGCCAGATCTTGAGGTGGAAATAGGGCATGTCTCCGCCCGTGACCGCATAGGCGGCGGTCTTGACCAGCGGCTCAGCGAGGAAGGGCATCAAACCGATCAGCACGACCAGCACGACCAGCAATGCCGGCGCGGCCCACAGACCAAAGGGCGGGTCATGGGGCTTGGACGGATAGTCGTCCCGTACAGGCCCCAGGAATACGTGGCCGATAAAGCGGAACGAATAGGCCACGGACAACAGCGCGCCAATCGTGGCCATGACCGGAACGGCATAGTAGCTGCCCGCCCATTTGGTATGGGCGGCTTCCTCGAGCATCAACTCTTTCGACAGAAACCCGTTCAAGAGCGGAATTCCCGCCATCGACAGCGCCGCCAACGTTCCAATCACAAAGGTGATCGGCATCAATTTGCGCAAACCACCCAGCCGTTTGATGTCGCGGGTATGGGTCTCATGATCGACGATACCCGCGGTCATAAACAGCGCTGCCTTGAACGTCAGGTGGTTGATAATATGGAAGACAGCGGCCATCGCTGCGAGCGGCGTGCCAAAGCCCAAAAGCATCGTCAAAAGGCCAAGATGGCTGACAGTCGAGTACGCGAGAAGCGCCTTGAGGTCATCCTTGAACAGCGCGATCAGCGCGCCGATGACCATTGTGACTAGGCCGGTGGTGGCGACAATGTAGAACCAGGCGTCAGTTCCTGCCAAAGCAGGCCACATCCGCGCCATCAGGAAAACACCCGCTTTCACCATGGTGGCTGAGTGCAGATAGGCCGACACCGGTGTTGGCGCGGCCATCGCGTGGGGCAGCCAGAAATGGAACGGGAACTGGGCCGACTTGGTAAAGGCACCCAATAAGATCAAGATCAATGCTGGCATGTACCAGTCCGAAGCACGGATCAGGTCTCCTGCTTTCAGGATATCGGTCAGGTTGTAGCTGCCCACGATATTGCCAAGGATCAGCATGCCACCGATCATCGCCAATCCACCTGCACCGGTCACGGCCAGAGCCATGCGCGCGCCCTGACGGCCTTCAGGCAGGTGCTTCCAATAACCGATCAACAGGAATGAGCTAAGCGACGTCAATTCCCAAAAAATCAACAAAAGAAGGATGTTGTCAGAAAGAACAATGCCCAGCATTGCGCCCTGGAACAGCAGCAAAAATGTATAGAACTGTCCCATCGGGTCATCGCCCGACAGGTAGAAACGCGCATAAAGCGTAATCAAAAGCCCAACGCCAAGGATCATCCCGGCAAAGAGCAGTCCAAGGCCGTCCAGGAAGAAGGAGGCCGACAAGCCCAGTTGCGGCAACCATTCGATCTCGGCCGTGATAACCTGTCCGCTCATGACCGCCGGCGCTTTGACCAAAAGCATGATCAGGGCCAGCGCCGTCGGTACCGCAGTGAACGTGGCGCAAGCGTTCCGGCCAGCGCGGATCATGATCCCGGGAACGAGCGCCCCGATAAATGGCAACAGTGCGATGATGATGAGCAAATGGTCGTCTATGGTCACTGACACTTCCTGTTCCTTAGCCTATGTTGCCATAAACGTGGTGATCTGCACAATTCATGACGAGATATGCCAGTCTGTAACCAAAATCAATCGAGCCACGCGCGGAGTCGGTCAAAAAAGGGCGTCTTGGCAAAATACCTCGGTTTCTTGGTCCCAGAGGCTCGGATTTACCCCGCAATGAATATGCCTTGACGCTGAGTTGCCGCCGGAGCCGATTGTTTCGTTTTCACAATCATCAGTCTTTCACTTTCTCAGAACATAAGGTCATGATGCGCGGGAGCGGTCGATCTTTTTTCGGCCTAAAAGGCTTTGGGAGCTTCAAGTGATTTTTGACCATTTTGCCGTATCAGCACTGACTCTGGATGAGGCCGTGTCTCATGTCGAAGAAAGTCTGGGCGTCAAAATGGGTGCGGGAGGGCAGCACGCCCATTTTGCCACGCATAATCGCCTGATCGGTCTTGAGGATGGGCTCTATCTTGAATCGATTGCCGCCGATCCAACGGTGCCGGCCCCGTCCTATCCGCGGTGGTTTGACCTTGATGTTTTCAAAGGCGGGCCGCGGATCACCAATTGGATTTGCCGTGTTGATGATCTGGAGAGCGCTTTGGAAGGTCTGCCTAAAGGGGCAGGAGACCCCGTTGCCCTGACCCGCGGTGATCTTCGCTGGAAAATGGCCGTGCCTGCGAATGGTAAGTTGCCCTGTGACGGGGCGTTTCCAGCCTTGATTCAGTGGCAGGTTGAAAATTTGCCGGGGCTGTCGCTGCCATCCGCCGGGCTGCGCTTGATGCGTCTTGAGATTGCTCATCCCGAAGCCAAGTGGCTGAGCGAAACCGTCCCTCTGAATGATCCAAGAGTGGTGTTTGTTTCTGGCGATTTCGACATGCAAGCCACGTTTGATGGCCCAAACGGCACACGAGTTCTGCGATGATTTTGCGTCCAGCCATTCCAAAAGACGCTCCGGTCATCGCACAAATCTGGAACCGGGAAATCTGCGATGGCGTCAGCACGTTCAACTCGGTTGAAAAACCGGACGATGAGGTCGCGTCGCAGATCGCGGCGTGTGGCCCTGCGTTTCGGGTTGCAGAACTGGGCGATCAAGTCATTGGTTTTGCAACATTCTTTCCATTCAGAAACGGCGTTGGTTACGCCCACACAATGGAACACACAATCTATTTGGATCAGAGCGCACGAGGGAAGGGCGCAGGCCGAGCATTGATGTTAGAGTTGGAGCAAGTCGCGAAGGGTCAGGGCGTACATGCCTTGGTCGCAGGGATTGGCGGAGAAAACGCTGCGGCGATTGCCTTTCACGCGGCGATTGGATTTGAGCAGGTCGGAAAGATGCCTCAGGTCGGCCGCAAGTTTGATCGTTGGATGGATCTTGTGCTGATGCAGAAAATCCTCTGATGTCGCGATGACATTCCTTTCATGAGCACATAAGCTGTCGTCATGTCGATCTGGACCCGCATCAGCAATGTCGTCGCGTCGTTGGCCAAAGGCGAGAGCCTTGCCAATGTCTTTGAGCATTTAAGAACGCCGCCCGAGCGCTCGGTCGCCTTTGCAATTGCCGTCGTGGCCTTGGGCGCCAAGATGGCTAAGGCCGACGGTTTGGTAACGCGTGATGAAGTCACCGCCTTTCGCGAGGTGTTTCAAATCGCACGCAGTGACGAAGCTGGTGCTGCGCGCGTATTCAACCTTGCCCGACAGGACGTCGCCGGATTTGAAGAATACGCGCTGCGGATCAAGGGACTTTTCGGCGAAGAGCACGAAAGCTACCTCGACCTGATGGAAGGGCTGTTCCACATCGCGATGGCGGATGGGGAATACCACGAGAACGAGAATGCCTTTCTCGCACGGGTCGGTGACATCTTTGGTATGAGCGAGCTTGAGTTTCGCGCCTTGCGTGCCCGGTTTGTGCCCGATGCCGACAACGATCCGTTTACGATTCTTGGTGTGCCTTCCGATATGCCGTTGGAAGAAATTCGCAAAGTTTGGCGCAAGTTGGTTCGCGAAACGCACCCTGACAGCATGATTGCACGCGGTGTCCCAGAAGAGGCTGTGAAACTGGCTGAGAAACGCATGAGCGACATCAACCGTGCCTGGGATGAGATCAACGGATCCGGCGGCTGATGCGCATTGCCACCTATAACGTCGAATGGTTTTCGAACCTGTTTGACAGCACCGACCGCCTTTTGATGGACGATGGCTGGTCCGGGCGACAGGACGTCACACGCGCCCAGCAGATCGAAGCACTGGGCATCGTGTTCACGGCCATTGATGCCGATGCGATCATGGTGATTGAGGCACCGGATGAGAACGGCCGTCATTCGTCTGTTATGGCACTGGAGAGCTTTGCCAATGCCTTCAGACTGCGCAGCAACACGGCTTTGATCGGCTTTGGCAATGACACCCAGCAGGAAATCGCGCTGCTGTATGACCCTCAAAAACTGAGTGCCCGCCATGACCCGCAAGGGCATGAAACCGGTAAGAAAGGCGCCAAGGATGCGCCGCGTTTCGACGGGGTCTTTCGAATTGATCTTGATGTGGATGCGACTGAAGACATGGTGCGGTTTTCCAAACCACCGCTCGAGGTTGCCCTGACCACCCAAAAGGGAACGGATCTGCGCCTGATAGGCGCGCATCTCAAATCCAAGGCTCCGCATGGCGCGCGTGGCCGTGACGAGATTATGAAGATGTCGATCGCCAACCGACGCAAACAACTGGCTCAGGCCATTTGGCTGCGGCATCGCGTTGAGCAGCACCTTGAAGCTGGCGAGCCATTGATTGTTTTGGGGGATCTCAATGATGGTCCCGGTCTGGATGAGTACGAAGATCTGTTCGGACGTTCATCGGTTGAGATCATCATGGGCGAATTGGGCCACGATTGCCTATATGACCCACACGCGAGGCAGGCTATGCAGGCCCGCTTTGGGGCGCAGGCGTCGACCTCGCGTTTCTACATTGCCCAGAAAAAGCGCTATATTCAGGCCCTTCTGGACTATGTGATGATTTCACCGGACTTGCGCTCAAAGTCCCCTGAATGGCGCATCTGGCATCCCTTCGATGATCCGGACTGTTATGCCTTGCCAGAGCTAAGGGATGCGCTTTTGACCGCGTCAGATCATTTCCCAGTCGTGCTGGATATCGACGTCTGAGCCTTTAAACGAAAGCGTTCGATGGTTATATCTAAGCCATGAAACCTGTGTCCCTGTTACCCCGTGTCGCCCTGATCGCAACCCTTGCCGCTGGCCCTGCCTTGGCCACTGATGAGACCGAAGGCCGGTCCATGATGGAACACGGCCTGTTGCTGTTTCTGGAAGGGTTGCAAAAACAGATGGAACCAGCGCTGAAGGATCTTGGGGATCTGGCGGAAGAGTTTGGGCCGGCATTGGACTCGTTTGCCAATGAAATGGGGCCAGCATTGGCTGACCTCTTGGAACAGGTGGAGGACTGGAGCGCTTATGAAGCGCCAGAAGTACTTCCAAATGGCGATATCATTATTCGTCGTAAGCCAGTCGAAGAGACCCCGGACGAGGCCGAAGACGGCGCGACAGACATCTGACTACTTTGAAATCCGCACTTCTCCGGTGGCGTTCAGCGCATCCAATAACGACTGGAACCGAGCTTTGGCGACCTCGCCATAAAGGGCAGCGGCGGTAGGTGGCAATGTCAGCTGCAGATGGCGTTTCTTGGGACGCCATTTTAGCTCGCCAGTGTCCGCTGAATTGTCCATCCAAAGCATTGCACCAAAGCGCAGCGCCTTGCCGAGCACCTCGGCCTGTTTCTTTTGTTTGTCGTCCAGAACGGCGAACATATCCTCAAACCGGGTGCCTTCATATTTGTTGCGATAGCGGTGCAACAAAGCCATTCCCAGAAAGACGCGCTCGGAATGACGCAACCCACCCAGATTCGCGCGGGTTGCATAGTCAAAACAGGTTTCCGCCCGATAGTCTGGATGCGCGCGCCAACTGACATCATGCAAAAGACACGCCGCTTTGATGATGCGGCGCCGATCCTCGTTGGCGGCATTGAATAGGGGTTGAATGAACTGGAACAGCACCTTGCCGCACCCCGGGATGCGGGCATCCTTGGCTTCGGCAAATCGGCAGGCTTCGATCAAAGGATCACGCCGACGCAGACGATCGGGCATCTGCTCATAGAGCATGCCTTCGCGGATACCATAAGAACTGACTGCGATATCATGCGGTTTGAACCGTCGTATTACGCCCTTCAGCACATCGATGGCATAGGGCACAAGGGCCATGCGGCTGGCCGAGACCCCACATTTCTGTCGCAACTCTTCGGGGTCATGATCTTTGATGAATTCCGCCGTGGCATTAATTGCCTTTGCGCTCATCCGGTATTCATGCAGGACGTGCAGTGGATAACCGCGACGATACATGTCGATCCGGGCAATGGCGCGCCAGGAACCGCCAACCAGAAATAGCCGATTTCGCTGGCTGCCCATTTCTTCCTTAAGGGCATCCAAAGTCTCGTTGATATAGGCGCGGCGCCCTTTCTTTCCGCCTTTGATGTCCTTGAGTTTGAGAGGGCCCAAAGCCGAGGTCACCCGTTTGCCGACAGTGTCGCGGTCGATCTCTGCCAGCTCCATGGAAGATCCGCCGATGTCGCACACGAGGCCATATGATCCGGGCCAACCCAGAAGCACACCTTGCGCCGACAACCGGGCCTCTTCCTGTCCGTCGATTACGTGCACCTTTAGCCCGGTTTCACGAAGAACCTCTTCACAGAAATCCGGCCCATCTTCGGCCTCGCGCACCGCAGCAGTGGCAACGGCGGTCAGCTCACCGTGACAAATCTGACGAGCGACTTCCTGGAAACGGCGGATTGCGGAAAGGGCTCGCTCGCGTCCTTCGGGGTTCAAACGTCCTGTTTCTGACAGCCCGGCACCCAAGGCACACATGATTTTTTCATTGTAGAAATAGGCCGGGCTTCGGGCAGCGCCGTCAAACACCACAAGCCGAACCGAGTTCGATCCTACATCGACCACGCCAACACGGCTGAGCGCGCGTGCTGAATGGTCGTCAAACAGGGGTCGACCAAAAGGTCCCCATTCCTGTGTGGTGTCGGTCGTTCCGTCCATGGCGTTCCCCAAGACCCGTGCGGACACCAATCTGCGTCAGCGCGCGGGCTGGGTCAATCTTCGGTGTGCGTCAGTTTGGGCACATCCGACGCGCCAGCCGATCCGCGCCCAGACAGGGAAGGGTTCTCCATAAAGAACCTGTGGCAATTGAACGCAAACTCTCCCTCGGGGACAACACATCGGTCAAACGACCCATCCGGGTTCATCACCCAGCTTTGGGCGACATCCGCGAGATTCGCGGCCATGATCTGGCTGACGATCTGCGCTTTGACCGTGGCATTGCCGACCTCGACAAGCGTTTCAACTCGGCGATTGAGGTTGCGGCCCATCCAGTCAGCGGAACTGATATAGACCCGCGCCTTTTTGGATGGCAGGCCATAGCCGTTGCCGAAACAGGCAATTCTCGAGTGTTCCAGAAAGCGGCCGACAATCGATTTGACCCGGATGTTCTCGCTGAGACCCTTCACGCCGGGGCGCAACCCGCAGATGCCACGCACAACAAGGTGAATTTTCACGCCGGCCTGGCTGGCGGCATAAAGCGCGTCGATGACCTCGGGCTCGATCAGCGAGTTCATCTTGGCCCAGATCTGGGCGGGCTTGCCAGCCTTGGCATGTGCGATTTCGTCATGAATTCGCTCAATCAGCGTTGATTTCAACGAATGCGGTGAGATCGCGATGTTTTCGAGTTTTTCGGGCTGAACATAGCCGGATAAATAGTTGAACACCTTGGTCGCATCCCGCCCAAGGGCGGCATCACAGGTGAAAAAGCTAAGGTCGGTGTAAATCTTGGCCGTGATCGGGTGATAGTTGCCGGTTCCATAGTGAGTATAGGTCACCAACTTATCGCCTTCACGGCGCACCACGGTCGAGATTTTGGCGTGGGTTTTCCACTCGGTAAAACCATAGACGACATGCGCGCCGGCACGTTCCAAACGTCGCGATTGGCGGATGTTGGCGGCCTCGTCAAACCGGGCCTTCAACTCGACCAGCGCGGTGACCGACTTGCCATCTTCTGCGGCTTCGCAAAGCGCCTCCACGATGGGAGAGTATTTTGAAGTTCGATAGAGCGTTTGTTTGATCGCCAGCACGTTGGGATCTGTCGCCGCTTGTTTGAGGAACCGCACGACCATGTCAAAGGTCTCATAAGGGTGATGCAGCAGCATGTCCTTTTGCTTGATCGCTGCAAACATATCGCCGTCGTGGTCCTGCACGCGCTCTGGTACACGTGGCGCGAAAGACGGCCACAAGAGATCGGGGCGCTCGTCCAATACCAGCTCACTCAGGTCTGAGACGCCAATCATACCTTCGATTTCGACCATTTCCTCAGGGTCGACATGCAATTCATGCATGATGGTGTTTTTTAAAGACTGAGGCGCATTGGCCGACATCTTGAGCCGCACCACCTCACCCCGACGCCGCCGTTTTAGCGCGACTTCAAATTCGCGCACGAGGTCTTCGGCTTCTTCTTCGACCTCTAGATCACTGTCACGCAAAACCCGAAAGGTACAATGTCCCTTGGTGCTGTATCCAGGGAACAGACTGTCGAGGTGCAACAGCAAGAGGTCTTCCAGCGGAAGGAAGCGCTGGGTGCCATCGCGCGAAGGCAGGCGCACAAAGCGGTCAATCTGATGGGGAATTGGCAGCAGGGCTTTTAGCCCTTTCTTGTTCTTCTTCCGCTCCAGTTGCAGGGCCAGTGAATAGCCTGTGTTTGGGATGAATGGGAACGGATGTGCCGGATCAATGGCCAGTGGCGACAGGATTGGGAACACCTGATTCATAAAGACGTCAGACAGGAAATCCCGATCCTGCTCGTCAATGTTTTCGTGATCCAACAAGAGGATGCCTTCGGCTTCCATCTCTTGCTTCAGAACGCCAAACACGCGTTGCTGTGCCATCATCAGATTGCGTGCGTCTTCGTTGATCAGCAGCAATTGATCCGTGGGGCTCAGGCCATCTTGTGCCGGGTTGGTGTGACCTTCGCGTTGCAATTCTCGCAGGCCTGCGACACGAACGGTGTAGAACTCGTCCAGATTGGTTGCCGAGATCGACAGGAACCGCAGCCGCTCGAGCAATGGAACCCTCAGGTTTTCGGCTTCTTCCAGCACCCGCCAGTTAAACCCCAGCCAACTTAGCTCGCGGTTATAGAACCGCCCCGGACCGGTCAGATCGATGTCGGGCAGATCAACAGGGGTCGGAAAATCGGATTTCAAAAAGTCAGCATGGGTCATGGACGAACTCTGCCATCTGAGGATCACAAAAACATGAAGGGACGGGCAGTATCTGCCTGTTTTTGCAGGAAGTCCAGTCCCAGACGCTAACCTGTTGACGCGTCCAGAACCCTTTTGGCCAATGCGCGGGTGACGGGGCGCTTTTCGCTCAGGGATAGGTGGTCTAGCGCTGACACCAGTGATTGTGCGGCCTCAAACGAACGATCCATCTGGCGCACCAAATAGGGGATCGTATCTGGGTGAGGTGTCAGCTGGCGGTCGTTGAACAGTTTAGCCAGCACTACGGTCAACAATGTGTCGTCGGGTTGATCCAGAGTTGCAACGGTGGTGCCCTGCATACGGCTGTTGAGGTCCGGCAAAGTCAGTCCCCAGTGTTTGGGGTCGCGGTCGCCGGTCAAAAGCAGGGTGTGCCCCTCGGCCAGGGTCAGATTGTGTAGATGAAACAATGCAGCCTCGACCTCAGCGTTACCGGCAATCTCCGGGACATCTTCAACCGCAACCGGGCTTTGGCTCAAGTCAGGGATCAGGTCTTGGGTCAGGTCACTTGCGGCAACAATCCTGGCATCACAGAGGGCGGCCCAGACATGCACAAGGTGCGTTTTGCCAGCGCCATGCGGCCCTGCGATCACCAGTTTGCCGCCTGGCCAATTGGGCCAGCTTTCAACAAGCCCCAATGCCATTGCATTGGCCGGGCTTACAAAAAAGTCATCCCGTCCCAGCGCGGTACGCACTGGTAAAGTCAAATTCAGTTGCTCGGCCATATTACTCGTCTTGTACGTCGTCTGTCTCGAGCGGTGCCATGCCGGCAAGACCCGTGTAGAGCTTTGAACCTTTGTACTGCGCGATAAAGAACCGCGCCAACACACCTATCGCAGCGGCCAACGGTACGGCGATCAACATCCCGACAAAACCGAATAGCGCTCCGAATACTGACAAAGCAAAGATCAGCCAAACCGGGTGCAAGCCTACGGACGAGCCGACCAACTTGGGGGTGAGGACATTGCCTTCGATCACCTGGCCAAAGACAAAAATCGCGCCGACCAGCCCCAGCGACACCCAGTCTCCCCAGAACTGGAACAAGCCCAGCCCTATGGCCAGCGCGCCGCCGATCAAGGCCCCGACGTAGGGGATGAACGTCAAAGCCCCTGCCACAAAGCCCACAACCAATCCAAATTGCAGCCCCACCAGCATCAGTGCGATGGCATAATAGGCGCCCAGCATCATGCAAACCGACCCCATGCCGCGAATGAACGCAGCCAAGGTGTGGTCGACTTGGCGCGCCAAAAGGCGGATCGTTGGCGCATAATCGCGGGGCAAGAGGCTGTCCACAACTTCCACCATGTTGTCCCAGTCCAGCAGCAAATAAAACGCCACAACCGGCACAATCACCATAAGGGCGACAATGTTGATCACGGAGACCGCCGACGTTAGCACACCCTGCAACAGGTCACCGCCGTGTTCCTGGATGGCGTCACCGAGAGAAATCAAAGACTGCTGTACAACAGATCCTTCTTTCAAAAGGTCCGGGAATCTCGTGTTGATGAAGGTCATGAAATCACGCGAAAATTGCGGCGCCAGCTCGACCAAGGCGATGGTTTGTTCGATCAGCATTGGCACAATCGCGACCAACACGATCGCCGCGATCATCAGCGACACCAGTGTGATAACAGCTGTTGCCATCACCCGGGAAAGGCCCATTTTCTCTAATCGATCAGCGACCGGATCCAGAAAATACGCAATCGCGCCTCCCATAACAAAGGGCAACATGATGTCCCCAAGGTACCAAAGCGCCATTGCGAACAATGCCATTGCAATGCCCCAATAGGTAACCTGTTGTCTGACTGGTAGTGCCATGATGCCCTCTCACACTCGCAATGGGTCAGTTTTTGCCCATGCAGCTGTTGGGGGCAAGGGTAAACGGCTGGACCAAGGTGCCATTGCCGTGCTTGAGTGGCCCTGACACCCGTCCAGCCGAAGAGGATCAGGCGATGAGCGTAGACACCATCGTGGCCCAATTGCGGGCTGCTGCCGCCGGAAAAACGCCGATCAAAGACGTTAGGACCATTGTTGAAACCTTGGTTGCAGACCCGGAAAGGGCCGCGAACACTTTTGGCGATCCGGGCGAAGACGTCATCCTGTTCGAGGATGAAACCGTGTCAATTTGGTACTGCCACTTTCACCCTGGCATGTCTGTGCCTGCGCATGATCACCAAGTCTCGGGCACAATCGGCGTTTTTCGTGGCCGTGAACGCAATGATTTCTTTGAAGCTGATCCGTCTGGCGGCTTGCGCAAAAGTTCGGATGTTTTTCTGGGCCCCGGGGACACGCTGTCGTTTGGCCCCAGTGCCATTCATTCGGTGTCTTGCGTGTCTGAGACTCCCTGCAATGGGTTACATGTCTATCTTGGCCCGCTGACTACAGTTGAGCGCACCCTATTTGATATCGACAAGGGTGCAGAGATGCCGTTTGACGACGAAAACTATGATCGGTTGATGGCGTCGGATCGGTTTACGGCCTGAATGGCCTAGAACACGACGTTTAGCATCACCAGCGACACCACAAGAAAGATCACGGTCATGATCGTGCCGGATCGGATGAAGTCTTTGACCTTATAGCCCGCAGGACCCATGACCAGCGCGTTCACCTGATGGGTCGGAATGATGAAACTGTTTGACGTCGAGATAGCGACCGTCAGGGCAAAAATTGCCGGGTTTCCACCCGCCGCCACAGCAATCGATATTGCCAATGGGACTAGTAGAACGGTCGCGCCTACGTTCGACATTACCAGCGAGAACCCGGTGGCCAGAATAGCGACGCCAGTCTGAAGCGCCCAGATCGGCCACCCATCGAGTACGCTCAAAACGCTCTGAGCGATCCAGGCCGCCGTGCCTGTATTCTGTACAGCCTGCCCCAAGGGGATCAGACAGGCCAAAAGAAAGACCGTGTTCCACCCCACTGCGCGGTACGCTTCGTCAATCGACAAAACGCGGGTCAGCAACATGCCCACAGCTCCTGTGAGTAGGCACAAGGACAAACGTACATCCGAGAACAGGATCAGCGACAAAGAGATCAGGAAAAACGTCACCGCCCATCCCACCTTTTGCGGGCGCAGTTCTTCCTGAGGGAAGTCTGACGTCACAACGATAAGATCGGAATTTTGCTTAAGCTTGGTCAGGGCTTCCCATCTGGAATGCACCACCAGCATGTCGCCGGCCTGAAACTTGACCAGACCAATTTGGGTTGGCTCATGTTCGGGCGTCTGCACATGGCTGAGCGTGTCCTCCCCCCGGTGAATGGCCAAGAGGGAAACGCCTGTCGCTTTGCGCAACTGCAATTCACGTGGGCATTTGCCGATCATGTCGCTGTCGGGCGGGATCACCAACTCGGCAATCCCGGCATTTGTCAGGGCAAATTCTTCGGAAAATACCTCAAGCTGAGGCAGGATTTTGAGCCCGTAAGACTCAGCAAACTCCTCGACAACGCGGCCCTTGCCGATGATGGCCAATCGGCAGGGAGCGGCGATTTCTGCGGTCAGGATTTGCAGCATAGAAACCTTGCCGCGATAGCTGGTCGAGATGATGTAAAGGTGATGTTCGTGGTTGATATCCGCAATGATTTGCCCAACCAGGTCACTGTCCTCTGGCACTTCAACCTCAAAAACATCTGCACGGATCCCATAGACGCGTTTCAGGTAGTCTTTGGTGTCCTTGCCCGAAGTTGCGTCCGACAGGGATTCTGTGTTGGGCAGCACCCAGCGTCCCAGCAAGAGGAAGTAGAGGATGCCAGAGATGATTAGGACAAAACCGATTGGCGTCACCGAGAACAGTCCGAATTCTTCCATCTGCATGTCTGCGGGCAGGTTGTCATTCGCCGAACGCACTAGGTCGTTCAAAAGGATCAACGGCGAAGACCCCACCATCGTCATGGTGCCGCCCAGAATGGCGCAGAAACCCATCGGCATCAAAAGGCGCGACAGGGGAATGCCGGACCGGGCCGAAATCCGGCTGACCACAGGCATGAAAAGTGCGGCGGCACCAACGTTTTGCATGAAAGACGAAATCACCCCGACTGTGCCTGAGACAATCGGCAGGATGCGGGCTTCGGTGCCGCCGCCAACCTTCAGGATTTTGGCGGCAACTTTGTTCATGATCCCGGTCTTGTCCAAGCCTGATCCGAGGATCATGACTGCAATAATGGAAATCACGGCGTTTGAGGCGAACCCGTCGAACAAGAGATTTACATCGGCAAGATTTTCAAGACCGGGCGCGTAGGATAACAAGCCGACAATCACGAGGATCAGGATCGCTGTCAGATCGATACGGATCCACTCTGACACAAACAGAAATACGGTTAATCCCAATACGGCCAACACGACGGCCATCTCATACGTGAAAATCACGGGTTCCAAATCTATACCTCGTCTGGTTCAAAATACCCTTTGCACCCAAGCAATACGGTCGATCTGACACTATTGAGGGCGTTCTGTCACTTGTTTTGCGAAAATCCAGACCTCTCGCGCTTGTCAGGGCGGGCAGGCTGGCCTAAACCGCTGAGCGACAAATACGCGAGCCCAACAAGGGCCCGATCGGATGCAATGAGAAAGTGAACACATGCGCCTCTCCCGCTATTTTCTGCCCGTTCTGAAAGAAACGCCCTCCGAGGCTCAGATCGTGAGCCACCGCTACATGCTGCGCGCCGGTATGATCAAACAGCAATCGGCTGGTATTTATTCGTGGCTGCCGATGGGCTTCAAAGTGCTACGCAAAATTGAAAACATCGTGCACGAAGAGCAGATGCGCGCGGGCCATATTCCGATCCAGATGCCGATCCTGCAGGGCGCCGACCTCTGGCGGGAGTCTGGGCGCTACGATGACTACGGACAAGAGATGTTGCGGATGCAGGATCGTCACGGACGCGATCTTTTGTATACGCCCACCGCAGAAGAAATGGTCACGGACATCTTCCGCAGCCATGTGTCATCCTACAAGGATCTGCCGCTGACCCTCTATCAGATCCAGTGGAAGTTCCGCGATGAAATCCGCCCGCGCTTTGGCGTGATGCGGGGGCGCGAGTTCTACATGAAAGACGGCTACAACTTTGATCTGACCAAAGAAGACGCGCTGCACGCCTATAACCGCCACTTGGTAAGCTATTTGCGGACCTACGAGCGTATGGGGCTTCAGGCGATCCCGATGCGCGCCGATTCCGGCCCCATCGGCGGCGATGACACGCATGAATTCCTGGTGTTGGCCGATACAGGCGAGTCAGAAGTCTTTTATGACAGCGCCGTCACCGATCTGTCGTTTGGTGACCGTGAGATCGACTATGACGATCACGCGCAATGCGCCGGTGTGTTGGAAGAGTTTACCTCGAAATATGCTCGGACCGATGAAACCCATGACGAGGCTCTGTTCAGTCAGGTGCCTGAAGACCGTCGCCGCACTGCACGCGGTATCGAAGTTGGGCAAATCTTCTATTTCGGCACCAAGTATTCCGAAGCTATGGGCGCCACAGTTCAGGGGCCGGATGGCAAGCCTACGCCCGTGCACATGGGCTCGCACGGGATTGGCGTCTCGCGCCTGTTGGGTGCAATTATTGAAGCCAGCCACGACGACAAGGGCATCATCTGGCCCGAAGGCGTGACCCCGTTCCATTGCGGTATCGTGAACTTGAAGCAGGGTGATGACGAGGCGGATGCCGCCTGCAACGCACTCTACAAATCCTTGACTGCGCTGGGCCTTGAGCCTCTTTACGATGACCGCAAAGAGCGGGCAGGCGGCAAATTCGCCACGATGGACCTGATTGGTCTGCCATGGCGCATCACCGTGGGGCCGCGTGGTTTGAAGAACGGTGTGGTTGAACTGACCTGTCGCCGCACGGGTGAAAGCGAAGAGATGCCGCCGGAACAGGCCGTGGCCAAAGTGGCCGAAATCTACCAGGGCCACATGGTGCGCGGACTGTAAGCCAAATGTGCGCCCCAAGGGGCGCGCAGGTTTGTCTCGGCCCCTGTTGGGGCCTCGGGATACGCCTCTCGCAGGAAGCATTTTCACAAGATGAAGAAGGGGCGCTTGGTGCGCCCCTTCTTGTTTTGGGCAAAAGCTGATGTATCGGCAGCTGTTTCTTGTGGTCATGCGGGCTGACGTTGGCTTGACCCGGCAACGGCCTCTCACTAGGTTGCGCGCAATCACAAGCCGGAGCAGTCATGGCAGGCACCCCCCCTCCTTTCGCGCCATTTGAATGGATGATCGCGTGGCGCTACTTGCGCGCGCGGCGCACCGAAGGCGGTGTCAGTGTCATGACGTGGATCAGCCTGATTGGCATCACGCTGGCGGTGTTTGCGTTGATTGCTACGCTGGCCGTGCGGTCCGGGTTCCGGGCCGAGTTTGTCGACACGATCCTAGGTGCCAACGCCCATGTCACTGTGTACCAGTCCGGTATTGTAGATTCCGCTGGCCGTATCGACAGGACCATCGCCGACTATCAAGAGATGGCGGAACGACTGCGTCAGGTCGACGGTGTGGTCCGTACAGCTCCTTTGGTCAAAGGTCAGGTCATGGCCAATCTGCGTAGCCGCAACTCTGGCGTGGAAGTCTATGGGATCGCACTGGAAAACCTAAAGGAGCTTCCACGCATAGCCGATCCCGAAACAGGTCGAGGGGACATCGAACGGTTCGATCAGGGCATTGCGATTGGGTCCGGCGTCGCGCGGGAATTGGGGGCCATCGTTGGTGACAAGATCAAACTGATCTCGCCCAATGGGGTTAAAACAGCATTCGGAACCTCGCCGCGCATCAACGCTTATGAGGTCGTCTATATCTTCTCTGCTGGGCGTTATGACATCGACCGAACACGGGCATATTTGCCTTTTGCAGAGGCGCAGAACTATTTCAATCGCGACGGTGTAGCCGACGAAATTGAAGTGATGGTTGAAGAGCCGGAAGCGGTTGACACGCTGATGTTGGATCTGATCCGTGTTGGAGGTGATAGAACGCTTTTGTGGACGTGGCGAGATGCGTCAGGCGGCTTTCTTCGGGCACTGGAGGTGGAAGACAACGTGATGTTCATCATCTTGTCGATCCTTGTGCTGATTGCGGCGATGAATATCGTGTCTGGCCTGATAATGTTGGTAAAGAACAAGGGCCGTGACATCGGAATATTGCGCACTGTCGGACTGACTGAAGGGTCGGTGCTCAGAGTCTTTTTTATCTGTGGGGCCTTTACGGGTTGTCTTGGTACTCTTTTCGGCGTCGCGCTGGGATGTCTCTTTGCAATCTATATCGATCCCGTGTTCGGATTCGTAAACTTCATTATGGGTGGCGGAACCTGGGATCCGGCTATTCGCGGGATTTATCACCTCCCGGCCAAGCTGGAACTGTTTGACGTCTTGAGTGCCGTCGGCCTGTCCCTGGGTTTGTCATTTATCGTGACAATCTTCCCAGCACGCCGTGCAGCGCGTCTGAATCCGGTGGAGGCCCTGCGCTATGAGTGACTTGGTGTTGCGCCTAGAAGGGTTGGAAAAAAGCTATAACAAGGGCTTGCCGGGCGAAGTCAATGTACTTCGGGGTGTTGATTTAAGCCTTGAGGCTGGGGAAGTTGTGGCGCTGGTTGCGCCTTCGGGTGCAGGGAAATCAACGCTCTTGCATATCGCCGGTTTGCTGGACCAACCCGATAGTGGTGTGGTGGAAATCGCCGGGCAGCCCTTCAGCGAGAAATCCGACCGGCGGCGCACAATCGCGCGCAGACAGGATGTAGGTTTTGTCTATCAATTCCATCACTTGCTGCCAGAGTTTAATGCACTTGAAAACATCGTTCTTCCGCAACTCGCCGCTGGAGTACCGCGTGCCGCCGCCGAGGCGCGGGCGCATGATCTGCTGACGCGTGTTGGCGTGGAAAAACGTGCCGATCACCGGCCTGCGGCCTTGTCAGGAGGCGAACAGCAGCGTGTTGCCTTTTGCCGTGCTCTGGCCAATGCGCCGCGAGTTTTGCTGGCGGATGAACCAACGGGTAACCTGGATCCCGGAACATCGGATCAGGTGTTCAAAGCCTTGATGCAATTGGTCCGTGAAACGGGCTTATCCGCCTTGATTGCGACCCACAATCTTGAGCTTGCCGCCCGTATGGATCGCGTTCTGAGGCTTGAGAATGGTCGGGTTGCGGCCGACTAACGTTCAGGCCGCTTGTGTCATCCAAACTCCTGCGGCCATCAGCGCGATGCCACCGGCCCGCGCAAGTGACGAGGGACTGATCTGAGCGCCGAACAATCCGAAATGGTCGATCGCGGCGGCTGAGATCAATTGTCCAAGCAACACGAAGAAAACCGCATTGCCGATGCCAAACTTTGGTGCGACCCAGGTGATCGACAGAACGTAGAACGCGACCAGAAAACCCCCCAGAAACAGATGCTTTGGGGCGGCGCTTAACCCCGCCAAATGGCTGGCACTTCCGCTTAAGAACAGCACCAGAACCGCCGCTAAAAGTGCGACACAGAACAACACGACGCCAGCGGCAAAGGGATGGCCCAACCGTTGACCAAGGGCTGCGTTGAGTGCTGCGAGAACCGGGATACCGATCCCGGCAAGCAACATGATCAGGGCATATTGGAACGTCTGGGACATGATGAACCTCAGGGTACAAAGAATGTGGCGGTGGCTGTGGCGACGTCCTTGCCAGAGGGCAAGGATGTCATTGTGGCACGGGCGAAGATCAATGCTTTCCCGGCGCGGACAATTTCTGCGCGACATTGAATGGTATCGCCAGTGCCGGGGCGCAGAAATTGCGTGTCGAGATTGGTGGTGGCAACCGGACGTGGCTCTTGCAGGTGGCCGAATGCCGCAAACACCATGGCCGTGTCCGCCATGGCCGCCAGCGCTTGACCCGAAATAATACCCCCTACTCGGGCCAGATCGGGTGTGATCGGCATGGTCAGCGTCGCGCCAGATGGATCAATCTCTGTGATTGTCAGATTCAGGGCTTGGACCCACGGAGCAAAATTGTCCTCAAAGATCTTTTGTGCATCGGTTGGGGTTAGGGCCATGTCATCCTCATTCGGGTCATTGAGCCGAGAATGGCGGTTGTTCGCCTGCTTGTCACCTGCCTATGATCGGAATCAAAGTGAGTTGTTATGGTTCGTTTAGGATCGAGGTGTAGCAGGTAGGAGAAGGCCATGAGGATCGCATTCGGCGTGTTGGGGATCTTAGTGATGACAGGAGCGCTTGTGGCCTGCGCGCAAAACGCTGCGATGGGTCAATCGGTCTATGACAAGCATTGCAGCATGTGCCACGGGCCAACTGGGCAGGGCGACGGCGATTTTGTCGATAAGCTTTTGATTTTGCCACCTGATCTGACCACACTGAGCCGTGTGAACGGCGGTGACTTTCCTCGCCTCAGGGTGAGTGAGGCCATTATTGGCAGTGGTCGAGGTGAACATTTCAGTGGCGCGATGCCAGAGTTTTCCGAGGTTGCAGGAACTGGCACATTGGCCGACTATCGGCTTGAAGCGCTGTTAACCTATCTGGAGTCTATCCAGATCTAGGATGACGTGCAGATTTAGGAGGAGAAAGATGCGAGTTTCGTTAAGCGCTACAGTGGTATTGGTGATGATGGCTCAACCACTTTGGGCTATGGATGCCGAAGAGGGGGCCGCACTTTTTCTCGAGCATTGTGCTGCGTGTCACGGCGTTGATGCAGATGGACAGGGGCCAATGGCTGGGGTCATGACCATCAAGCCATCAGATCTCACGTCGCTGGTGTCACGTTATGAGGGCGCATTCCCCTACGAGCGGGTGATAAAGCGTATTGATGGCCGTGACCCGTTGGTGGCGCATGGCAGCCCAATGCCGGTGTATGGGCATTTCTTTGAGGGGGGCGCTGCAGCGTTGAAAACGAAATCAGGCCAGCCGATTATGACAAGTCGGCCAATTGCCGACCTCGTGGCCTATTTGGAAGGCATCCAGCAATGAAGTGGCGTGTAATCCTGTTTCTCGCGGCGGGCGTCCTTTGGGCCTGTACGTCTACAGACATGCCCGATCAGATCGAAGGCGAACGCGTCTATGAGGCCAATTGCGAGGCTTGCCACGGAAGTTCGGGGCAAGGTGACGGAAGATTGGCGGCAACAATGAACCCTGCGCCTGCCGACCTGTCAACGTTATCTGCCGACAATGGCGGCGCGTTTCCGGTGTCTGCGGTGTTGAGCAAAATCGATGGCTATGCCTCTGACGAAACCGCTCAGGCGGCAATGCCGACCTTTGGGGATTTGCTGTCAGGAGATACAGTTCCGGTCGAAACCGACGATGGCGTTCTAACGCCCACGCCTCGGCAATTGGCTGCTTTGCTCTCCTATCTGGAGACGCTTCAACAATAAAGCGCGCCGAGTTTAGAGGGTAAAGGCCAGGACACGGCTGATCTCGGTCAGGCCACGGCCCGATTGATCCATCCAAGTGTTGAACGCCGCCTGGACGGCCTTCATCGCGGTTTTGGATGAGGCCGGTTTGTCGATCACCCCTTCGGCGATCAACCGACCGGTGACGTCGCGGCTGAGAATGAAGGCATCGCGACCGGCAAAGCGCATGGCGTATTGTCCGGTCATCCCCCCAAGTCGGGCACCGTCTTTTTTCATGTAATCCAACAGGCCGATGAAATCGGTCGAAGGCCATCCCCCCAAGACTTTGCCGGCACCACCCTGATCGCGCATGGATTGTAGGAAATGGGCGTTGTCGATGATGGTGCGGATTTTGGGGCCGTTTCGCACAATGCCCTTGTCGGACATCAGGCGATCCATGTCTTCGTCATGCAAAAACGCGCATCGATCGACGTCAAAGCCGTGAAACGCGGCTTCAAATCCATCCCATTTATTCTCGATCACCTTCCAGTTAAATCCAGCTTGAAAGATGCATTTGGTCATGGTGGCCAGCCAACGATCTTCTGGCATTTCCGTGACATTGGGATCGGGCAAGGAGATCATTGTTTCCAGAGCGTCTTTGCCACCCTTACGCTCGCTGGCAATGGCGTAAAGCTCGTCATAGCTGCGCATCAGACATCCCCAAATGGTTACTCAGCAGGCTGAAAGCCTTCGATCAGCTGGCGCAACCCGACTGCGGCTCCGGCAAAGATTGCCAAGAACGTCACAGGTGCAGAGAACGCCAGAAGCGAGAAGGCCGTCAGGCCCTGTCCCACGGTGCAGCCAATGGCGAGGATGGCGCCGATGCCCATAACGATGGCCCCAAAAATCTGGCGGCGCAGTTCGCGCGGGTCTTCACAGGCTTCCCACCGGAAGTGGCCTTTGACCGTCGAGCCGATAAAGGCCCCTAACCAGACGCCACCCACCGAGCCCACGGCAAAGGACAGGGGGCGTACCGATCCGTTCATCGCAAACAATATGGTCTCTCCGACGGGGGCTGAGAAACTGTGCGAAACAACAGGTAGAGCGTCAAATCCATTGGTCGTTACCCATTGGCTGCCTGCCCAACCGGACACCACGGCGACCGCAACCACAAGCGACCAGAAAATCGCGCCTGCGTCTTTCAGGAATTCGCGGGATGCCAGCGCGCCGATCATGATGGCCAAGCCGATAGCAATTCCAATGGGGACAGGAGACATTCCGGTAAATGCGCCGATCTGATGGGCAATGCCGGGCGGTACCGGGGCCGTGACATCGATCTGAGGAAAGGCCCAGTTGCGCAATGGAGCGAGCGGACCTGCCAAAACGAAATAGGCTGACACGCCCATGACCAGAACGATAACAAATGACCGCAGATCACCGCCGCCAAGCCGGGCAATCGCGCCGTATCCGCAATTGCCGGCAAGCGCCATGCCATAGCCGAACATCAACCCGCCCAGTACACCGGCCAGCGGCATCCAGCGAATGGAATAGTAAAAGGACAACTCTGCCTCTAACAGTTCCGCGCCAATCAGGGAAAATGCGCCTACGATCGAGGCACCGATTGCCAGCACATACATGCGCATGCGTTGAGAAGACCCACCATAAAGCAGGTCTTCGATGGCGCCGAGCGTGCAAAACCGGCCTATCCGGGCCGCCAGCCCCAATAGTATGCCACCCAGCGCGCCCATCAGCGCGACGGTGTTGCTGTCTCCGATAGTATCGAGCAAAGCCTGCATGATCAGGACCTCTCTTCGCGAAACGGTGCGACGGTCCAGATCGGGGGTGAGTTCAACTGTCGTCGTTGCAGAACAGATCGTAGACCAGTTCCAGCATACGCCGTGGACGGTGATCTGCCAAACGGTAATAGATGGTTTTGCCATCCCGACGCGGGATCACCAGCCCTTCAAGACGAAGGCGCGAGAGCTGTTGCGAGACCGCGGCCTGGCGCGCCGAGATCAACTCTTCCAGTTCGGTGACAGATTTTTCACCGCTGACAAGATGACAAAGGATCATCAGTCGACCCTCGTGGCTGATGGCTTTGAGGAAGTTCGACGCCGTGGTGGCATTATCCACCATGCGGTCCATCTCTTCATCGCTGATATCGTCCTTGAACACCGGAAGTGCCATGGTACATCCTTTTCTCGTCGCCCGCGGTCGTGGGCGTCTCTTTCGCGGCCCCGGTTCTAATGCCAGATCGCCGCGTTTCCCGTTGTTTGGCGCTTATTCATGCCGCCCGGTTTAACTGCGCCATAAATCAAACCGGTATCAAATGAAACCTTCGCTGGCTTCTGGTGCGTTTTCACCTAGACCGAGTGTCGCGCCTTGGCCACGGTATTTCGCGTTTTTACTTGGTTGCGCCCTTAAATCCAGCATGCTCAGTCAGCAGGTTTTCAATGTGCCACCAAAAGAAATCCTCACCCGGATACCCCTCTAGACGTGCAATTTCCTGCCCGTCCTCGATCAGGATAAAGGTCGGTGTATAGTTCACCGCGCGGTCATAGGTCAGGTCATCCGGGCGGTGATTGAGTTGTTCGCGGCGCAAAGGCGCCATGGCTCCGGCTTCGGTATTGGGATAGATCGGGGCGATCTCAGCGTTCCATTGCTTGCAAGTATAACACCCCGGTTGTTCGACCATGACCAATTCCACCGCCCATCCGGGCATGGCGGTCGCCAGAAAAACTGACGTAGCGGAAAGAAAACGACGCATGCAACGAAACCCATTGATTGACGAACGCATAACGCACAACATAATATGAATATGTGCATAAATCAAGGAGAGTGACATGCTCGAGATATCCTTTGCGGGTGCTGCGCTGGCTGGTCTGCTCTCATTCTTTACACCATGCATTCTGCCGATGGTGCCGTTTTATCTGTGCTATATGGCCGGGATTTCCATGTCCGAATTGCAGGGTGATGGCGCCATTGCTCCGGGTGCGCAGAGACGCCTTGTAATTTCGGCGATATTCTTTGCGCTGGGTGTAACCACAATCTTTGTGTTGCTGGGCATGGGGGCGACCGCACTAGGGCAGGCCTTTGCCCAGTGGAAGCAGCCGCTTTCTTATGTAGCGGCCGGTATCCTCGCGATATTTGGTCTTCACTTTCTTGGGGTGATCCGCATCGGTCTCTTGTATCGCGAGGCCCGCATTGAAACCCAGACGGAACCCACCACCGTTCTTGGTGCCTATGTCATGGGACTGGCCTTTGGCTTTGGCTGGACGCCCTGCGTCGGCCCGGCACTGGCCTCGATCCTGATGGTGGCCTCGGGCATGGGTGATCTGTGGCGCGGCGCACTCTTGCTGATGGTCTATGGCCTTGCCATGACCGCGCCCTTTATCATCGCTGCGCTCTTTGCCCGGCCATTCCTGCGCTGGATGCACCGCAACCGCAAATACTTGCCTTATGTGGAAAAGGTGATGGGAGGCATGCTGTTGCTCTTTGCGCTCTTGATCGCCACCAACACCGTGAATCGCATCGCTGACCTAATGATCCGGTATTTTCCGGGCATGACGGGACTTGGCTGACCTGAACTCAACGGGAGGAAACAAGATGAAGAAACTCATGATGATGCTGGCCGCGCTTGTGATTGGCGCGCCGGTCGTGGTCGCCGAACTGGGCGACGATGGGCTGCACAAAACCCACTGGTTCCGAGACACTTTCAAGGACCTGCAGGAAGACTTTGAAGAGGCGAACGCCGAAGGAAAACGCGTGGTTCTCATCATCGAACAGCGCGGCTGCATCTATTGCAAGGCGATGCATGAAGATGCGTTTCTCGACCCGCGTGTCATGAAGATGCTGGAAGAGGATTACTTCCCGATCCAGTTGGATCTTTATGGTGCGAACGAAATGACTGACACCGATGGCGAAGCGCTTGAGGAACGTGCAGCGGCGCGCAAATGGGGGGTGATGTTCACGCCCACGATGATCTTCCTTCCACCCGAAGTGGATCCCGATAAGTCCGCCATGCAGCAGGCTGTCGCGGTGCTGCCCGGCGCCTTTAAGGGTGGTACGACCAACGACATGCTGACCTGGGTTCTGGAAGAACGTTACATCGATCAATCTGAAGAGGATTTCCAGCGTTACCACGCCCGTATGATTCGCGAGCGCAACGATGGGGATGGTCACTGACTCGCCCGTGGAGTATTGTTGCGCAGGCTTTGATGCATTTATAACATGTGGAAAGCCTGCCTCTTTTTCCAAAAATACACTCAATAATTCATTTCTATGAATTTGTTGTTGCGTTCAGTATAGACGGTCGACTACGGTACACCGAGCTTACCGGCGAACACAGGTAGCCCGAGGGAGGAAACATGAAGCTTACAACTCTGACACTGGCAGCGACATTCGCAGCTGGCGCTGCTTTTGCGGGGGGCAAGGTTGCTCCTGCGGACGTTACGTTCACCGAGGATGGTGCTGTGCAAGCATCTCTTTCCGGCATGGCGGGCGATCCGACAAACGGCGCCAAGATCATGAAAACGAAATCACAAGGCAATTGTATTGCCTGCCACGAAGTCACAGCCCTGAATGACGCTCCGTTCCATGGAGAGGTTGGTCCGATGCTGGATGGTGTGGCAGATCGCTGGAACGAAGCCGAACTGCGTGGCATCCTGTCGGACGCCAAACGCACTTATGACGGCACAGTGATGCCCGCCTACTACAAGGTCGACGGCTTCACCCGTCCTGGCAAAGCCTATACCGGCAAGGCGCCTGATGGCCCGCTGGATCCGCTTTTGAGCGCGCAAGAAATCGAAGACGTGGTCGCGTTCCTGATGACTCTCAAAGACGAGTGATCGAACGAGACTTTAATTCCAAGGAGATACAGATGAACTTCACAAGACGTGAAACTCTGGCACTCGGGGTAGGGGCCGCAGCACTGACTGTGCTTCCATTCCGTGTGCACGCTGCCGCCGACGAGGCGATTGCCGCATTCACCGGTGGCGCAGAGGTTGGCGAAGGCGGCATCGAGCTGACCGCGCCGGAAATCGCCGAGAACGGCAACACTGTGCCAATCGGTGTCAGCGCACCGGGTGCTGTTGCCATCACGGTTCTGGCGACCGGCAACCCAACTCCGGGCGTCGTGACCTTTAACTTCGGCGCCGGAGCTGCCTCACAGGCAGCCTCGACCCGTATTCGTCTGGCAGGCACGCAAGATGTCGTGGCCATCGCCAAAATGGCCGA
Source organism: uncultured Shimia sp. (assembly GCF_947498095.1). GTDB lineage: Bacteria > Pseudomonadota > Alphaproteobacteria > Rhodobacterales > Rhodobacteraceae > Shimia. The sequence goes on from NZ_CANMJE010000003.1 coordinate 484,285, forward strand.
CGGCAGCTTCGTTCAGGCCGCTTCGACCATCAAAGTCACCATCGGCGGCTGCGGCGGCTAATCAGAGGAGAATGGAAACATGGCATCTGGTGTAAAACCCCGCGTTAAGGTCCCAAAGACAGCAGCAGCTGGTGAGGCGATCACCATCAAGACCCTGATTTCACATAAAATGGAATCGGGTCAGCGCAAGGACAAAGAGGGCAACGTAATCCCTCGCTCGATCATCAACCGTTTCACCTGTGAGTTTAACGGTGAGTCGGTGATCGACGTGACCCTTGAGCCGGCGATCTCGACCAACCCCTACATTGAATTTGATGCGACCGTGCCTGAGGCCGGCGAATTCAAGTTCACCTGGTACGACGATGACGGCGACGTCTACGACACAGCCAAGAAAGTCGCTATCGGCTAAACGGCCGATGCACCCACCAAAAGCACCTTGCCCTGTCGCGGGGCGAGGTGACACTCAGGGAGGAAACGCGATGAAATTCAAGGCAATGACAGCGATTGCTGCATTGGTTATCTCGGCGCCGTTCATGGCATCGGCCGAAGCAGATGATGACGAGTTGATCGTCAATGACGAGATTACCATGGTTACCAAGACCGCCGCCCCGGCACACTTGGCAGATGATGTTGACGAGATCATTTCGGGCTGGCACTTCCGCTCGGACGAGACTCAGATCATGCAGGCCGACGACTTTGACAACCCCGGTATGATCTTTGTCGAACAGGCGATGGACGACTGGAACACCGTGATGGGCAGCAAGGACAAGTCCTGCGCCTCGTGCCACGGCGATGTTGAAGAAAGCATGGTTGGCGTCCGCACGGTTTACCCAAAGTGGAACGATGCCAAGGAAACCGTCTATACCATGGAGATGCAGATCAACGACTGCCTCACCGATGGCATGGGGGCTGAAGCTTGGAAAAAGTCTGGCTCAAAAATGGCGCGCATGGAAGCTTTGATTTCCGTTCAGTCGCGCGGCATGCCAATGAATGTCGCCATTGACGGTCCGGCCGAGGCAACTTGGGAAGAGGGTAAAGAGCTTTATTACACGCGCACCGGTCAGTTGGATCTCAGCTGTGCGTCTTGCCATGAGGAAAACTATGGCAACCGCATCCGCTCGGACCACCTCAGCCAGGGCCAGACCAATGGTTTCCCGGTGTATCGCCTGAAAAACGCCAAGCTGACGACCGCTCATGGCCGCTTTAAGGGGTGCGTGCGTGACACCCGCGCCGAAACTTACAATCCCGGAAGCCCAGAGTTCATCGCGCTTGAGCTTTATGTGGCCTCGCGCGGCAACGGCCTCTCGGTCGAAGCCCCGTCAGTCCGTAACTAAACATCTTACCCGCCCCGGTGTTGCACTGGGGCGGGTTTTCTCGGTTTTGACAAATTCATAAAAATGAATTTGAAATACAGGTTCAGAAAGGCTCTTCGCCCATGATCTCTCGTCGCGATTTCCTTCAGGTTTCCATGGCAGCTTCGGCCATGGTGGGGGCCTCCGGTTTCGGCAACTGGTCCCGTCTGGCAGCGCAACAGTCGCTGACCCAAGACGACCTCTTGCAGTTCGATACCTACGGCAATGTTTCGTTGATCCACATCACCGATATTCATGCGCAGCTGAAGCCCATCTATTTCCGAGAGCCCGAGATCAACCTCGGTGTTGGCGAAGCCAATGGGCACGTCCCACACATCACCGGGGCCGATTTTCGCAAACTCTATGGAATCGCCGATGGCTCTCCCAGTGCTTACGCGCTGACCTACAACGACTTTACATCGCTGGCGCAGACCTATGGCCGCGTTGGTGGGATGGATCGCGTGTCGACTGTGATCAATGCCATCCGAGCTGACCGACCAGACGCGCTGCTCTTGGACGGTGGCGACACATGGCACGGGTCCTACACCTGTCACCAGACCCAAGGTCAGGATGTGGTGAACGTCATGAACGCGTTGAAACCGGATGCGATGACGTTCCACTGGGAATTCACCCTAGGATCTGACCGGGTAAATGAAATCGTCGAAGGTCTTCCGTTTGCGGCACTCGGTCAGAACATCTTTGACGCTGAGTGGGATGAACCCGCCGAGTTGTTCAAGCCTTACAAGTTCTTTGAGCGTGGTGGCGTTAAGATCGCTGTCATCGGTCAGGCGTTTCCTTACATGCCCATCGCCAACCCGCGCTGGATGTTCCCCGAGTATTCGTTTGGTATTCGCGAAGAGAACATGCAGGCTATGGTGGACGAAGTCCGCGGCATGGGCGCCGAACTGGTTGTCATGCTTTCGCACAACGGCTTTGACGTGGACAAAAAGATGGCAGGCCGTGTCCAAGGTCTCGACGTCATCCTGTCGGGTCACACCCACGACGCATTGCCCGAGCCGGTTCTGGTCGGTGAAACCATTGTTGTGGCCTCGGGCTCAAACGGCAAGTTCGTCAGCCGCGTTGATCTGGACGTGCGGGATGGCAAGATGATGGGCTTCCGCACCAAGTTGATCCCGATTTTCTCAGACGTCATCACCCCCGATCCCGTCATCACCAAGCTGATCGACGAACAACGCGCGCCTTACATCAATGAGCTGACCGAGGTGATCGGCAAATCAGACTCGCTCTTGTATCGTCGTGGCAACTTTAACGGTACATGGGACGACCTGATCTGCGAGGCGCTCATTCAGGAACGTGACGCCGATATCTCCATGTCGCCCGGCGTACGCTGGGGGCCATCGATCCTGCCCGGTCAGGACATCACCCGTGAAGACATCTGGAACGTGACCTCGATGTCTTATGGAGAAGCCTATCGCACTGAAATGACAGGTGAATTCATCCATGTCATCCTCGAGGACGTGGCCGACAACCTGTTCAACACCGACCCCTATTATCAGCAGGGCGGCGACATGGTGCGCATCGGTGGCATGGGCTACAAGATCGACATTTCCAAACCGCAGGGCAGCCGTATCAGCGACATGACCTTGCTTAAGACAGGCGAGAAGATCGACGCTGCCAAGACCTATCAGGTCGCTGGCTGGGCTTCGGTCAACGAAGGCACCGAAGGTCCGATGATCTGGGATGTCGTCGAAAGCTATATCCGCAAACAGGGCACCGTTTCGGTCGCCCCACACGAAAACGTAAAGGTTTCGGGCGTCTAAAAAGACGTCCCCGCGACCCTTTGACAGGTTAATCCAGAATATCGAATTCATTAAAATGAATTTGATGATGTATTGGGGAGAAACAGCCAGATGACAATGAGCTTCAAAGGCAAACCCTCGCGCCGTGCTTTCCTGAAGGGGGCGGTCGCCGCCACCGGAAGCATCGCGGGCGCCAGCATGGCGAACGCAGCCGGCGATCCGCTGATTACGCAAGTCCAGGAATGGGCGAGCGGCACCGGAGATGGCGTAGATGCCACACTATATGGAATGCCGATCCAATTCGAGTCGGATGTGATCCGTCGCAATGTTGAGTGGCTCACCGCCGACACGATCTCGTCGATCAACTTCACGCCGATCCACGCGCTCGACGGCACGATCACCCCGCAAGGCTGCGCGTTCGAGCGTCACCATTCGGGCGCGATTGAGCTGTCCAAGGCTGACTATCGTCTGATGATCAACGGTCTGGTCGATACCCCTCTGGTCTTTACCTACGAAGATCTTGAGCGGTTCCCGCGTGAGAACCACGTCTATTTCTGCGAATGTGCCGCCAACACCGGCATGGAATGGGCCGGTGCACAGTTGAATGGTGCGCAATTCACCCACGGCATGATCCACAACATGGAATACTCTGGGATCCCGCTCCGCGCGCTCTTGGAAGAGGCCGGTCTAGACGCCGCAGGCGACCTGAAAGACAAGTGGGTCTATGTCGAGGGTGCGGATGCCTCGTCGAACGGCCGCTCGATCCCGATGGAAAAAGCCCTGGACGACGTGCTGGTTGCGTTCAAAGCCAATGGTGAAGCCCTGCGTAAAGAGCACGGGTATCCAGTGCGCCTCGTCGTGCCCGGTTGGGAAGGCAACATGTGGATTAAGTGGCTGCGTCGCATCGAAGTGACCACCCAAGCGATTGAAAGCCGTGAAGAAACCTCGAAATACACCGACACGCTCGAAGACGGCACAAGCCGCAAGTGGACCTGGGTTATGGACGCCAAATCGGTTGTGACTTCGCCCAGCCCACAGGCTCCGATCAAGCACGGTCACGGCCCGTTGGTTATCACCGGCCTTGCGTGGTCTGGTCGCGGCTCCATCACAGGCGTGGATGTCTCGATCGACGGTGGCAAGAATTGGCAAGAGGCACGGCTTGGTGCGCCCGGCACTGACAAGGCGCTCAGTCGCTTCTATCTCGACATTGATTGGAACGGTGAAGAGATGTTCCTGCAGTCACGTGCACGAGACTCCAGCGGCTATGTTCAACCCTCGAAAGAGGAACTGCGCGAGGTGCGCGGGTTGAACTCGATCTATCACAACAACTGCATCCAGACATGGTGGGTTAAAGCAGACGGAGAGGCGGAAAATGTCGAAGTTTCTTAAACTTATCGCGGGAACCACGCTGGCATCGACCTTGATTTCGGCCCCGGCAATGGCTGAAAAAATGGGCCTTGGCCGCGCGGCAACGCCGGATGAGATTGCCGCGTGGGACATTGACGTGGCCCCGGACGGCACCGGTTTGCCTGTCGGCTCGGGCGACGTGTTCACCGGCGAAGAGGTCTTTGCCGAACATTGCGCGATCTGCCACGGCGACTTTGCCGAAGGCGTCGACAACTGGCCGAAACTCGCAGGCGGCGCGGACACGCTCGACCACGAGGATCCTCTGAAAACCGTCGGTTCTTACTGGCCGTATCTCTCGACCACATGGGACTATGTGAACCGCTCCATGCCATTCGGTGCCGCGCAAACCATGTCCACAGACGATGTCTATGCGATCGTGGCCTACATCCTTTACTCGAACGATCTTGTTGATGATGAGTTCGTTCTTTCGAACGAGAATTTCCTCGACGTGGAAATGCCCAACGCGAGCGGTTTCATCCTTGATGATCGCGAGACCTCTGAAGCGCATTTCTGGAAAGCCGAACCCTGCATGACCAATTGCAAGGACAGCGTCGAGATCACCATGCGCGCAGCTGTCTTGGACGTGACCCCGGATGAGGGCGGAACTGAAGAAGCCGCCGCCCCCGCCGAGGAGGCAGCTGCCGCACCTGCTTCTACCGAGGCTGCCGACGCAGCGGCCCCGGTAGAGCAGGCTGCAATTGACCCTGAACTGATGAAAAAAGGTGAGAAGGTCTTTAAGAAATGCAAAGCCTGCCATCAGGTTGGCGAGGGTGCCAAATCTAAGACAGGTCCAATCCTGAACGGCATTGTCGGCGCGTCCGTCGGCGCAGTTGATGGATTCAAATACTCTAAGCCCATGAAAGGTTTGGCCGACTCTGGCGCGACCTGGACAGAAGAAGAACTGGCCGCCTTCCTTGCCAAGCCCAAGAAGTATCTAAAAGGGACCAAGATGTCTTTTGCCGGCTTGAAAAAGGAAGACGATATTGTCGCTGTTACGGCTTACCTGAAGAGCTTTCAGAACTAAGCGATGCGGCTTGCGATTTCGATCATAACACTCTGGGCGGCGCTGACAGGTGCCGCCCTTGGCGAAGAAAGTGCCGAGGCGATTGGGGATTCCGAGCGCGGCGCCAAGATGTTCAAGAAGTGCAAGTCGTGCCATCAGCTGGGTGACGGGGCCAAACACAAGATCGGGCCGCACTTGAATGGCATTTTCTTTCGCCCTGCGGCGACGTTTGACGACTTTAAATACTCCAAAGGTATGTACGCGGCGCGCGAGGCGGGTCTTGTCTGGGACATTGATGGGCTGAGCCGGTTTATCGAAGACCCACGCGGCACGGTGCCGGGCACAAAGATGAGCTTTCACGGGCTGCCCAAGGAAAAAGATCGCTTTGATTTGCTGGCGTTCCTGCGCATCTATTCCGATAACCCACAAAACATCCCTGAAGCCGCGCCAACGGCAATCAAAGTTGAAGTCGAGTTGTCGCCTGAGATCCTGGCGATTGTTGGCGACCCAGATTACGGCGAATACCTCGCGACGGAATGCACGACCTGTCATCAATCCAGTGGGGATTTTGACGGTATTCCCGGCATTGTCGGCTGGCCGAACGAAGACTTTGTGATCGCCATGCATGCCTACAAGCTGAAAAAACGTGACCACCCGGTGATGCAGATGATGGCCGGACGTTTGGCAGATGACGAGATCGCGGCACTGGCCGCCTATTTCGGGAATTTGAATTAAGCTCGCGAACTTTCATGATCAGGGGAGGAATGATCTATGACTTTGAATCGACGTAATTTTCTAGGGGCAGGGGCCGCCGTTGCGGCATCGCTGTCTGCACCGATGGTATTGGGCGCCGGCAAGCCGCGTGTTGTTGTGATTGGCGGTGGCGCAGGTGGGGCAACAGCAGCGCGATACATCGCCAAAGGCTCCAAGGGGGCGATTGATGTCACCCTCGTGGAACCCAGCCGCACCTACTACACCTGCTTCTTCTCAAACCTCTATATCGGAGGCTTTCGTGAGTTGTCTTCGATAGCCCACAGCTACGGTAAACTGGCCTCGGACTATGGCATTAACGTGGTGCATGACTGGGCCATCGGCATTGACCGCGACGCCAAGACTGTCTCGCTCGCGGGCGGGGCCAAGCTGCCCTATGACCGACTGGTGCTGTCGCCAGGTATCGATTTTGTTGATGGCGCTGTCCCCGGCTGGGACGTCAGCAGCCAGAACAAGATGCCGCACGCCTATAAGGCCGGCTCGCAGACCGAACTGCTGAAAGCGCAGGTTGAGGCGATGCCCGAGGGCGGCACCTTTGCCATGGTCGCGCCACCCAACCCGTTCCGCTGCCCTCCTGGGCCATATGAGCGGGTTTCGATGATCGCGCACGTTCTGAAAGAAAAGAACCCAACAGCCAAGATCATCGTGGCCGACCCTAAGCCGAAGTTTTCAAAAATGGGGCTGTTCCAAGAAGGTTGGGCCAACCACTACGATGGTATGATCGATTGGATTGGTCAGGACTTTGGTGGTGACGTTGTCGAGGTAAATGCGGACGAGATGACTGTTAGCATTGACGGTGAAGTGACCAAGGTCGACGCCTGCAACGTGATCCCAGCCATGAAAGCCGGTAAAATCTGTGAAATGGCCAGCATCACCGAGGGCAACTGGGCTCCGGTCATTGGTCACACGATGCAGAGCCGCATTGACGAGAACATCCACGTATTGGGCGATGCCTGCGCGCAGGGTGACATGCCGAAATCTGGTTTCTCGGCCAACTCTCAGGCCAAGGTGGCCGCGATGGCGATCCGTGGCGCTCTGACCGGCTCCAAAGTATTCCCTGCCAAATTCTCGAACACGTGCTGGTCGCTCATCGACACTGACGACGGTGTCAAAGTGGGCGCGACTTACGAGGCCACGGACGAAAAGATTGCCAAGGTTGATGGTTTCATTTCGCAAACCGGTGAAAGTGGGGATCTGCGCAAGCAAACCTTCGAGGAATCAGTTGGTTGGTATGCAGGGATTACATCCGACATGTTCGGCTGATCCCAGCGAAACAGTTTACTCCCTCTGGGTCGCCCTCGGGCGGCCCTTTTTTGCATTCGGATTGTGCGCGATCAATCCGCAACCACAGGTCTGATGACCACGAGGATGAACTGGGTCGCACCGAAACCCATCTGCAAATTGGTTTCTGCTCAGCCGAAGTTAATTTGGAACAGTCTGGATGAGGGCAGTTCTAACCGCACGGCGATAGGTGCGGCCTATTGGTAATTCGCGACCGTCTTGCAAAACCACAACGCTGCCCCCACCGCGAGACCTGAGGGCTTTGATTGCGCCGCGTGATACCCACCACGACCGATGTACCCGCAGGCCATAGTCGCCTAAGGCGTCTGATGCGTCTTGCAGCCCGGTCCGGATCAGGGTCTCGCCCAGTTTTGTTTCGGCTTTGACATAGTGATCCTGAGCTTGAAGAAGGATCAGATCGCGCCCCAAATAACCCGGCAATTGTTCAAGCCATGACGGTGTGGACTTGTGATCCAACTCTTTTACTGGCGTGACGTCGTTTGGCCCAAGATGCTCGGACAAAACTGCGACAATGACCGAGATGACCCCGACAAATGGAAAAAGGCGAAACAATTCGTCCCAGAACTGCGCAGACCCGGTCAAACTGTGAAAGCCTGCCAGCCATGCAGCGACAGGAGCACTTGCGACCGTGGCGCCGATTGCGAGGCTGAATGTGTTCCCAATGCCAATGCGTTCAGCCAAGGTGGCCGTGGCGAAAGAGACTGCATAGCCGATCCAGAATGTCGTTCCCACAATGATCAGCCAATAGGCGCTACGTTCCAGTAGGGTCATGCTGTCAAAAGTACCGAAAGGGCCGGTCAGGCCAATCAACAAGCCGACACCAAACAACCCAAACCAGACCCACCGTTGGCAGGCAAGGGCATAGACCTCATGACATGTCTCAGCGAAAATGCTGTCGTTCGCGACTTTTGTCATGTCGTTGGCGCCAATCCCATTTCCCTAACTCGAACCTGAGAGTAGCGGGTTGCAAAACTACCCGCAACGCGACGGTGCACGGCCGGAAGCGATCGAGATGCTCACAACTCAGGTTTCTTTCCATTGCGCGTCGTCAGAAACACTTGACCCAATCAGGAGACTATTGTGCCAACTCACTACCTTTACCTCCTTGCCTCTGTCATTGCCGAGGCAATCGGTTATTCAGCGCTCAATGCCAGCGCGCAGTTCAGTAAGCTTTTGCCTTCGCTTCTCGTGTTCGCAGGCTTCGCAGGATCTTTCTATTTCCTGACTTTAGCGCTCAAATATATGCCACTGGGAATAACTTATGCGCTGGCATCAGGATTGGGCATCGTCTTTGTTGCCTTGGCTGGCGTCATTGTTTTTGGCCAACGTCTTGACCTGGCAGGAATTGCCGGGCTCTCTTTGATTATTGCAGGAATGGTGGTTATCAACGCATTTTCTGATCTGGCAGTGCACTAGAAGTTCTTAACATCATCATTTTCCAACTTTCCCTTTTGCAGCTCAGCAGGGAAGTGGTCGGTCTTGCCGCTATCGTTCAGTCGGACATTGTTCATATTTTCTCCGGCTGCCCTTGCAGCCCCTCTAGGGCAATACTAAGACTCTCTTAGAGGCTTTGGCCTATGGATGACGCGAACAACAGGCAGGCGGATATGAACGACCCAATCGACACATATATGAACACCCTCGTTCCCATGGTGGTTGAACAAACCAGCCGGGGAGAGCGGGCCTACGATATTTTCTCGCGTCTTTTGAAAGAACGCATCATTTTCCTCAACGGTCCGGTGCATGACGGCATGTCGTCGCTGATCGTGGCGCAGCTGTTGCACCTTGAGGCGGAGAATCCCTCGAAAGAGATTTCGATGTACATCAACTCGCCCGGTGGCGTGGTGACGTCCGGTCTCTCGATCTATGACACAATGCAATACATCAAACCCAAGGTCTCGACCCTGGTGATTGGTCAGGCGGCGTCGATGGGCTCTCTTTTGTTGACCGCAGGCGAGCAAGGCATGCGTTTCTCGCTGCCCAATTCCCGCGTCATGGTGCACCAGCCTTCGGGCGGCTATCAGGGTCAGGCTACGGATATCATGATCCACGCCCAGGAAACCCAGAAGCTGAAGGATCGTTTGAACGAGATCTACGTCAAACACACCGGTCAGAAGATGAAAGCGGTGGTTGACGCTCTTGAACGCGACAACTTCATGTCCCCGGAAGAAGCCAAGGACTGGGGCCTCATCGATGAGATCGTCGAGAGCCGCGCCAAAGGCGACGACGAAGAGAGCTGACAAGCTCGTGCCCCGGCGTGATCGCGTTCGGGGCACTTTCCACATTGTACTCGGTTTGTGGCTGGCCTAAGCTGACCGGGACAGGGCGGCCCAGACGATATTCGGAGGCCTGAAAGGACGACATGGCGAGCAATTCCGGCGACAGCAAAAACACCCTCTATTGCAGCTTTTGCGGCAAGAGCCAGCACGAAGTGCGCAAACTGATCGCCGGTCCGACGGTGTTCATTTGTGACGAATGCGTCGAGCTTTGCATGGACATCATCCGTGAAGAAACCAAAGCCAGTGGGCTGAAAGCTTCCGAAGGTGTGCCGACTCCATTGGAAATCTGCAATGTATTGGATGATTACGTCATCGGTCAGGCCGTGGCGAAACGCGTTCTCTCGGTGGCGGTACACAACCACTACAAACGCCTGAACCACGCGCAGAAATCCGGCGATATCGAGCTGGCCAAGTCTAACATCCTGCTGATCGGCCCGACCGGTTGCGGTAAAACGCTGTTGGCTCAAACTCTCGCACGTATTCTCGACGTGCCCTTCACCATGGCTGACGCCACCACGCTGACCGAAGCGGGTTACGTGGGTGAAGACGTGGAAAACATCATCCTGAAGCTGCTGCAGGCTTCGGAATACAACGTCGAACGTGCGCAGCGCGGCATCGTGTATATTGACGAAGTCGACAAGATCACCCGCAAGTCGGAAAACCCCTCGATCACCCGCGACGTGTCGGGTGAGGGGGTGCAGCAGGCTCTGCTGAAGCTGATGGAAGGCACCGTGGCCTCGGTTCCACCCCAAGGTGGCCGCAAGCATCCGCAGCAGGAATTCCTGCAGGTGGACACCACCAACATCCTGTTCATCTGCGGCGGCGCCTTTGCCGGCCTCGACCGGATCATTGCACAGCGCGGCAAGGGCTCGGCAATGGGCTTTGGCGCCGACGTGCGCGACAATGACGAACGCGGTGTGGGCGAGATCTTCCAAGAGCTCGAACCCGAGGATCTATTGAAGTTTGGCCTGATCCCGGAATTCGTCGGACGTTTGCCGGTTCTGGCCACGCTTGAAGACCTGGACGAAGATGCGCTGGTCACCATTCTGACCGAACCCAAAAACGCTCTAATCAAACAGTACCAACGCCTGTTTGAACTGGAAGATACGCAGCTCTCATTTACCGATGACGCGCTCAGCGCCATCGCCAAACGTGCCATCCAGCGCAAAACCGGTGCCCGTGGTCTGCGTTCGATCCTTGAAGACATTCTTCTTGATACAATGTTCGATTTGCCTGGCATGGACAGCGTCACCGAAGTGGTGGTGAACGAAGAGGCCGTGACCTCGGATGCCAACCCGCTGATGATCCACGCGGAGGCTGAGAAAGAGCCGGCCAACGCGGGCTAAGCGGAAATTCACACAAAGTTATCGGGGCGGGCAATTTGTCCGCCCCTTTTCGTTGCGCGCGATACTGGACCTTTGGCTGGGAATGAGTCATACGGGAAGGGAATTTGCGGAGGCATCCATGGGCATTCTGAGCACGATCAACAGCGTTTTCTCTTGGTGGAACGGCGCCACGCTGAACACCCGTCTTTTCACCAGCCGCAAGGGCGTGAAAGTGGGCGAAGACGATCAGGGCAATGTTTTTTATCGAACCAAAGACGACAGCAAACGCTGGGTGATCTTTAACGGTTACGTGGAAGCAAGCCGCGTCAGCCCCGATTGGCATGGCTGGCTGCACCGCACGTATGATGATGCGCCCTCGGAGAAACCGCTGGCGCATAAGGACTGGGAAAAGCCACATCAGGAAAACCTGTCTGGCTCGGAGGGCGCCTATGCGCCTGCAGGCTCGATTCGCAAAGCAGCGGCCCCTGTCGCGCGCAGCGATTACGAAGCCTGGGTTCCTGAATAAGGCCGGGTTGGACATTTGTCCGCCGTTCGCACGGAAATCGCAGTCGGAGCTGCCGTTGTCGCAGTGGCCGTTGGCTTTTTGTTTTATGCCAGCAAAGTCGCCGACTTTGGCGGTGCATCTGAAGGCTATTCGCTAACCGCCTCCTTTCGCTCAATCGAAGGGGTATCTGTTGGTACTGATGTGCGGCTGGCCGGTGTCAAAATCGGGTCCGTAACGGATGTTGCCTTGAACCCGCAAACCTTTCGTGCCGACACAAGCATGAGCATTAACGACGGCATCGAACTGCCGGATGACAGCGCCATCGTGATTTCGTCCGAAGGACTTTTGGGTGGCAACTTTGTAGAAGTCTTGCCCGGCGGTTCGCCGTTCAACTTTGAACCGGGTGCCGAGATCGAAGACACGCAAAGTTCCGTCAGCCTTGTCGGTCTGTTGATGAAGTTCGTCACGGGCGGAGACGACGAATGATACGCGCTGCTTTGGCTTTCATGCTCATGGCGAGTGTTGCACAGGCGCAAGAAATCACCGTTGAAACCTTGGACTCGGAAGCTGGGCCGCAGATCGTCATCGTTCCGCAACAGCCGGAAGTGTTTTCGTTGCAGCGTGATCTTGGAACGGCAACTTCTGAAATTGCCAGTGTTGCTGTCAAAGGCGAGGGCGCGCTGCTGCGAGGCCTTGATAAGCTAAATGGCGATGTTGTCGATCTTGAGTTGGACAACGGCTATAGCGTGGCTTTTGGTGATCTGCGTGTCGACATGGCCGAGTGCCGCCATCCCGAAGACAATGCGACCGGTGAAGCTTTTGCGTTTCTGACGATCTATGATGGGACAGAGACAGTTGATCCGCTGTTTCAGGGCTGGATGGTGGCCTCATCCCCAGCGCTGAACGCGCTGGATCACGCGCGCTTTGACATCTGGGTGTTGCGCTGTAAAACCTCAGCGCCCGAGGAAACCGTCAGCGAGTGACCGAACCGCGCGGTGCCCTTGGTGGCTTCTATCAAAAGCTGATGATAGGCCTCTCGCGGGATTTCAACCGCGCCTAGGGATGCCAAATGTGGTGTGATGAACTGTGTATCGAACAGGGTAAACCCTGTAGCATTGAGATGCGCGATCAACCAGGACAGTGCGATTTTTGAAGCATTGGTCGCACGTGAGAACATGCTTTCACCAAAAAACGCGCTGCCCAAGGTAACGCCGTACACTCCGCCAATCAGAACCTCATCGCGCCATACCTCAATAGACTGGGCTCGGGATTGTGCGTGTAATGTACTGTAAAGGTTGCGTATTTCCGCGTTGATCCATGTGTCTGCACGGTCGGCACAGCCGTCAACAACGCCTTCAAAGTCTTGATTGATCGTGACGGTGTAGTCATCGCGGCGCAACGCCCGCGCAAGCGATCGCGAAATGTGAAATCCATCCAATGGGAACACCCCGCGACGGTGCGGATCGACCCAGAATATCTCTGGGTCGTCGCGATGTTCAGACATGGGAAAAATTCCCATCTCGTAGGCACGCATCAGCAGGTCGGGTGTGATTTCGTCCTGCCAACCTTGCGTGCCGTGGGGCATCAGCCCTCGGCCAGGTTGTCGTCCAGCCAGCGTTCAAGCCAGTGGATGTTATAGTCGCCCGAGTGGATGTCCTCTTCGGCCAAAAGCGCATGGAACAGTGGGATCGTGGTGTCGATTCCATCCACGATCAATTCGCCCAAGGCCCGATTCAGTCGTGCCAATGCTTCGGGGCGGTCGCGCCCATGCACGATCAACTTGCCGATCAACGAGTCGTAAAAGGGCGGGATCGAATAGCCATCATAAAGCGCCGAATCCATCCGCACACCCAGCCCACCGGGGGCATGGTATTGTGAAATCTTGCCGGGGCACGGTGCAAAGTTGGGCAACCGTTCAGCATTGATGCGCACTTCGATGGCGTGGCCGTTGATCTCAAGATCATCCTGGCCAAACGACATGTCCATGCCCGAGGCAACGCGGATTTGCTCGCGCACCAGATCGACGCCAAAGATTGCTTCGGTGACCGGATGTTCCACCTGCAGGCGCGTGTTCATCTCAATGAAGTAGAACTCGCCGTTTTCGTAGAGAAACTCGATTGTGCCTGCACCAATGTAGTTGATGCGGGCGCATGCGTCGGCGCAGACCTTGCCAATGGCTGCGCGTTCTTCGGCTGAAATGGCCGGGCCGGGGGCTTCTTCGAAGACCTTCTGGTGGCGGCGCTGAAGCGAGCAGTCCCGTTCGCCCAGATGCACGGCTTTGCCTTTGCCGTCGCCAAAGACCTGAATCTCGATATGGCGCGGCGTGGTGAGATATTTTTCGATGTAGACTTCGTCATTGCCAAAGTTGGCTTTGCCTTCGGCACGCGCGGTCTGAAAGGCTGATTTCATCTCGTCGGCGTTATTGGCCACTTTCATGCCTTTACCGCCGCCACCTGCCGTGGCTTTGATGATAACCGGATAGCCGAATTCTTCGCCGATCTTCAGGGCGTCTTCGACTGTCGGAACACCGCCATCTGATCCAGGCACGCAAGGCACGCCCAGTTCTTTCATTGTATCCTTGGCGGTGATTTTGTCACCCATCACTCGGATATGTTCGGCGGTGGGGCCGATAAATGTCAGATCGTGGTCTTCGACGATCTGAACAAAGTTGGCGTTTTCCGAGAGAAAACCATAGCCCGGGTGGATCGCTTGGGCGCCAGTGACTTCACAGGCGGCAATGATCGAGGCCATATTGAGGTAGCTTTCGGTCCCCGAAGGAGGGCCAATGCAAACGGCCTCGTCCGCCATACGTACGTGCATCGCGTCGGCATCCGCGGTCGAATGGACGGCGACCGACTGGATACCCATTTCGCGACACGCGCGGATCACGCGCAGGGCGATTTCTCCGCGGTTGGCGATCAGGATTTTATCAAACATGTCAGTGCCTTATTCGATGATGACCAGAGGTGCGCCATATTCAACAGTGTCGCCGTCACCAACAAGGATGCGCTTGACTGTGCCTGATTTGGGGGCCGGAATATGGTTCATGGTCTTCATGGCTTCGACGATCAGGATGGTGTCGCCTTCGGCCACTTGCGCGCCGACGCTGACAAAGGCGGGCGAACCCGGCTCGGCCTGCAGATACACGGTGCCGACCATTGGTGAGGTCACGGCGCCGGGATGGCTGGCTGGATCGTCGCCTGCGGCGGCTTCTGCGGCCGGGGCTGCAGCGGGTGCAGCGGCGGCTGCAGGCGCGGCAGCGACAGGAGCCGCGGCAGGTGCAACAACGGTGGTGGCAACTTGGGTCTGGCGACTGACACGCACGTTCAGGCTGTCGTCTTGCCCATACTCGCGCATGACCTCAAGTTCGGTCAGGTCGTTTTCGCGCAGCAATTCTGCCAGGGCCTGAATAAAGCCAACATCGCTATCGTGGTTTTTCTTGCTCATGTTTTTCTATCCTCTTTGGCGCTTCGCCGCGCCTGTCTCGAGTCTTTTGGTTTCCCCTGCGTCGCCTTATATGGCATCCCGGCGCCCGTGAAAAGCGCACTCGCACGTCCCTCTATGTGGGAATTCGCGGGCAATTTGCGAGGGGTATCTTTGCCAATGGATTGCAAGGGTCATAGCGGCATCCCTGACAGCTTGGCGACCAGTTCTGCCAGCTTACGTGCTCCAAATTTTCGCAAAAGTCGGGCACGGTATTCTTCAACGGTGCGGTAGGACAAGTCCAATTCCAGCCCGATCTCTTTGCTGGTCATGCCGCGACATGTCAAAATCGCCACTTCGCGTTCGCGCTGGGTCAGCTCTACAACCGGCCGTTCGTCCGAAAGATCGGCAAAGGTCCAAATCCCACGTTGAAAGGGTTGATCCGGCGTTAATGATTGCCCTCGTGCGCGGCACCAGAAGAACGTGCCATCACGGCGTTGCATGATGCGCTCGTCATTGTATCGCCCTGTTCGGCGCATCGAGGCCAGTCCTCGTTCACCAATCATGTGAAAATCTTTTTCGGACGGGTAGAATTCACCCAAAGAGACGCCTTCGCATTTTGCCGGGTCTTCCAGAAACATTTCACCAAACGCTCGGTTACAGCGGCGAATGATCCGGTTCTCCAGAATAGCGAGACCGATGGGGGCGTGTTCAAAGGCCAGAGCGTCCAATTCCATAAGCCACCATGACCATAAACAGGCGAAAAGGCCAAGGCCTCGCGCCGTATTTCTACCAATTGCCCCTTATGCTCGTCGGGGGTTTACTCTGGCCCAACGAGGAGGGATGCCATGAACATCGCATGCTGGCTTGAGCGCAGTGCGCAGGCAGAGGCCGATAGGCCTGCGCTGTTTCTTGGCAAAGACTGTGTGGCCACCTACGGGGACTTTCACGCTCAGGCCATGAAAGTGGCCGGTTGGTTGCAGAGCCAAGGCATCAAACCGGGTGATCGGGTTGGCCTTTTCATGAAGAACCTTCCTGCCTACCTGATTGCGCAGTATGGCGTCTGGGCGCTTGGGGCTGTGGTTGTGCCGATCAACGCCAAACTGCATGGGCGCGAGGCCGCGTGGATTCTTGAGAACGCTGGTGCGTCCTTGTGCTTTACTTCGGCTGGTCTGCACGATGCCCTCAGCGCGGTCAGTGACGTGGCATGTCTGGATGTGACCTCTGCAGATTGGGATACGGTCATGGTCGCATCATCGCTTGAAAGCGTGGCTGCGGCTCAGCCCGATGATTTGGCCTGGTTGTTCTATACCTCGGGCACGACGGGTCGCCCAAAGGGCGTGATGATCACGCACCGGATGCTGCAAGCGATGGCCTTAAGCTATTTCGCCGATGTTGACGAAGTGACGGGCGCAGACATGGCACTTTATGCAGCACCACTTAGTCACGGAGCGGGGATTTATAACCTGATGCATGTGCTAAAAGGCGCCCGCCATGTTCTGCCTGCCACGGGTGGTTTTGACGAGGCGGAAATCTTTGACCTCGCCCGCCATCATGGACGCGTTCACATGTTCTGTGCCCCGACCATGGTCAAACGCATGACCGAGGCCGCCAAGACCTCTGGCGAGGACGGGCAGGGGCTGCGCACCATCGTTTATGGCGGCGGGCCGATGTATGTCTCGGACATCGTCGAAGCCGTGGACCATTTTGGCCCGATCTTTGTACAGATTTACGGGCAGGGCGAATGCCCCATGTGCATTTCGGCCCTGTCGCGGGTGGACGTGACAGATCGCAGCCACCCGGACTGGCAGGCTCGCCTGGCTTCGGTAGGTCGTGCGCAATCCGTGGTCGAGATTGCGATCGGGGATGATGCCGGACAACCCTTGCTTCCGGGTGAGGTGGGCGAGATCATGGTGCGTGGCGACGCAGTCATGCCCGGTTATTGGCAAAACCCAGAGGCCACTGCCAAGGCCATCCGCGATGGCTGGCTGATGACCGGTGACATGGGCACATTGGATGCCGCAGGTTATCTGACGCTCAAAGACCGCTCAAAGGACATGATCATCTCTGGCGGCACCAACATCTATCCGCGCGAAGTGGAAGAGGCGCTTTTGCTGCACCCTTCCGTGCGAGAGGTTTCCGTGGTGGGGCGCCCACACCCTGAGTGGGGCGAAGATGTTGTGGCTTTTATCGTGACAAATGGCGATCTGGACACAAGCATTCTGGACGCTCATTGTCTGGATCAGATCGCCCGGTTCAAACGCCCCAAGGCCTATTTCGCGATGCCGGAATTGCCCAAGAATAACTATGGCAAGGTTTTGAAGACCGAACTTCGCCAAAAGCTGGAGGAGATGTAAGTGACAGATTTATCAGGAAAAACAGCCCTGGTCACAGGATCGGTGCAGGGGATTGGTCTGGCGATTGCCGGAGAGTTGGCCAAGGCGGGCGCACGTATTGCCGTGCATGGCATCGCCGGTGACGCTCAGATCGAAGAGGCTTGCCAGCATCTGCGGGATCTTGGTGCGCCACAGGCCGAGTTCTTTCGCGGCGATATGCGCCACCCCGATCAAATTGCCGACCTGATGACAGCGGTCGAGGCTTGGGGTGGGGCGGATATTCTGGTGAACAACGCAGGCATTCAGCACACTGCCCCGATCGCCGAGATGCCAACCGAGAAGTGGGATGCCATCATGGCGATCAACCTTTCGGCGGCCTTCCATACTATGCAACATGCCATGCCGATTATGGCTGAACGCGGCTATGGTCGTGTCATCAACATTTCCAGTGTTCATGGTCTGATTGCCAGCCCTGAGAAAGCGCCCTACACGGCGGCTAAATTCGGTCTGATCGGTCTTAGCAAGGTTGCGGCACTGGAATATGCGCAGGCCGGAAACCGCGGGTCGGGCGGCGTGACCGTGAACTGCATCTGCCCCGGCTGGACCGAAACTGCGATTATCGAGCCGCAGATCACGGCCCGCGCTGCCGCATTGGGCGGTGTAGATCGGGACGCGGCAATCGCCGACCTTCTATCCGAGAAACAGCCTTCGCGTCGGACCAATACACCTGAAGAGATTGGGGCGCTGACGTTGTGGCTCTGTAATCCAGTTGCCCATAACATAACCGGCACGGCCATCCCCATGGACGGAGGCTGGACCTCGCAGTAGATGCTTGGAAATGGCTCGAAAAGGGCTAGACTCATCCCAAGTGTATCAACTTGGGACATCAGCCATGCAGCGACGCCATTTTCTTGCCCTGAGCGCAGCCACGCTCGCAACCCCCGCCATCTTGCGGTCCGGACAGGGTGATCTGAAGCTTTCGGTTGGCGGCTACAGGCTGGACAGAACGGCAGCCCTGTTTGATGGCAAGATCGCCATTGAAGGGGCCAGCGCCGAGTTTCAGGCACAGGGCATAGGCGATCTGAACACGCTCGCATTTTCCGGTGAAGGACCGCACGGGCTGACCGAAATTGGCCTGCACCCCTTTATGCTGGCCCATGCCAATGACGCGGCGCAGGACTATGCGCTTTTGCCGGTCTTCCTGTTGCGCCAGTTCCGTCACAAAAGCATCTTTGTAAGAACAGATGCGGGGATCACCTCGCCAGCGGACCTCAAAGGACGCCGTATCGGATCGCCCGGCTATTCGTCTTCGTCGCTCACGTGGATTCGCGGCATTATGGAGGATGAGTACGGCGTGAAACCCACGGATGTGGACTGGGTGACTGCAAAGAAAGACAGTTCCGCAGACGCTGCGGGCAAAGTCTCGGCGCAAGAGACGATGGTCCCCGAAGGTATCTCCATGTCTGAAGGCCCCGAAGGTATGGATGAATCTGAAATGCTGCTGGCGGGCGAGGTGGATGCGTTGTTTCACGCTGCCACACCCGCCGCCTTTATCGAAGGCGATCCTCGTATTTCGCGCCTTTTTACCGACGTGCGCGCAGTTGAACAGGATTATTACAAACGCACTGGGATTTTCCCGATCATGCATGTTTTGGCCATTCGCCGCGATCTTGCAGCACAGGAACCCTGGCTGGCACGGGCCGCCTTTGACGCCTATGTGAAGTCTAAGCAGGCGGCCTATCAACTGAAGGATCGTCTGACTTGGGCCACCGATATGATGCCGTGGTATTCGGCGGAACTTGATGCAACCCGCGCGCTGATGGGGCGGAATTTCTATAGCTACGGTCTGGAAGGCAATCGCAAGACTCTTGAGACGTTCTTTGGGTATTCCTATCGTCAGGGACTGGCGTCGCGCGAGCTTACGTTGGATGAATTATTCCTGCCGGGCTCACTGGAGTTCGAAGACGCCTAAAACGAAAAAGCCCGGCACGATGGCCGGGCTTTTGCTAAATTTTGCAGTGCCTTAGTTAACCAGAGTGGCCTCGGTCGCGGCGCGGAACTCGTCTTCCGAGACGCCTTCCGCCAGTTCAACCAGCTTCAAGCCACCTTCGACGACGTCCATCACACCGAGGTTGGTGATGATACGGTCGACCACGCCTTTTCCGGTCAGGGGCAGGGTGCATTCCTTCAGGACTTTGGACACACCGTGTTTGTTGGCGTGATCCATAACGACGACCACGCGGCCAACACCAGCCACCAGATCCATCGCACCGCCCATGCCTTTGACCAGCTTGCCGGGGATCATCCAGTTTGCGAGGTCGCCGTTTTCGGCAACTTCCATTGCGCCGAGGATGGCCATAGCGATCTTGCCACCACGGATCATTGCGAAGCTTTGCGCAGAGTCGAAATAGGCGGTCTGCGGCAGCTCGGTAATGGTTTGCTTGCCCGCATTGATCAGGTCTGCATCTTCCTCACCCTCGTAAGGGAAGGGGCCCATGCCCAGCATGCCGTTCTCGGATTGCAGGGTCACTTCGACACCTTCGGGGATGTAGTTCGACACCAGCGTCGGGATGCCGATGCCAAGGTTCACATACCAGCCGTCTTGCAGTTCCTGAGCCGCACGTGCGGCCATTTGGTTACGATCCCAAGCCATTACGATGCCTCCTTCTGACGGACAGTGCGCTGTTCGATGCGTTTCTCGTGATCGCCTTTGATGATACGGTGCACATAGATGCCGGGCAGGTGGATCGAATCCGGGTCAAGCGAGCCGGTCGGCACGATCTCTTCGACTTCAACCACACAGACTTTGCCACAAGTGGCGGCTGGCGCGTTGAAGTTGCGTGCAGTCTTACGGAACACGAGGTTTCCGGTCTCATCTGCTTTCCAGGCCTTCACGATGGCCAGGTCCGCAAAGATACCTTCTTCCATGATATAGTCTTCCATCGCGCCATCGGCGCCGGTGGGGAACTGTTTTTCAAACTTGCCATCGGCAATCACGGTGCCCACGCCGGTTTTGGTAAAGAAACCAGGAATACCTGCACCACCGGCACGCATACGCTCGGCCAGTGTGCCTTGGGGATTGAATTCAAGCTCCAGCTCACCAGACAGATACTGACGCATGAATTCTGCGTTTTCACCCACGTAGGATGAGATCATTTTGCTGACCTGTTTGGTTTGCAGAAGGATGCCGATACCAAAATCATCAACGCCTGCGTTGTTGGACGCAAATGTCAGATCCTTGACGCCGGATTGCTTGATAGCTTCGAGCAGCAGTTCGGGGATGCCACAGAGGCCGAACCCGCCCGAGGCGATGAACATGCCATCCGTCAGCAGCCCGTCGAGTGCCTCAGCGGCATTCGCATAGACTTTTTTCATGGAAATCTCCCTCAAATACGGAATTTGTGCCGTTGTGACCCTGCGTTGCCACAGAGTCAATGCGGACAGGCGCAGGCCGTATTACTACGGGCCGCGATACGTAGTCGGGGGAAGGCTTTGTAGGTGTGCCGGTTAGATCAGGCGGACTTGGGTACCCACAGGCGTAATCTCGTAAAGCTCAGCAATGGCCTCATTGAACAAACCAATACACCCACTTGAGCTTCGGCGCCCGATCTTGCGTGTGTCATGAGTGCCGTGGATCAGGTAGGCAGGCCAATCCAGATACATAGCGTGGGTGCCAAGTGGATTGTCAGGACCCGGGGGCATGTACTTCAGATCGGGATCGCGTTTCAGCATGTCAGGGGTCGGAGTCCAGTCAGGACCAACCCGTTTGCGCACAACTTTGGTATAGCCGCGCTTGGTCAGCTCTTCCGACATTGGCACCGAGGTTGGGAACAGCCGGTAGTCGCTGCCATCTCCGCTCCAATAGTGCAACGCGCGGGATGCGGTGTCTGCCACAATCGTCGCCGTTCCCAGCGTGTCAAAGTGGTCGCGCCAGTCCTGCGTTCGGAAACTGGAAATGTTGCGCGGTGCGGTCTCGACTGCTTCCTCGTCCTGCGCCAATGCGAACCTTGTCGTGAGGAGTGTCGCGGGCGCTGCCAACAGCACTGCCCGACGGGAGATTTTCGAATTGCTCATGGCCTGCCCTTGAACTGCGGTTCTTGCCTGCAACATGTGCAGCGATGGGATGACGTGCAATTCACATCTGGTTGAACACAAAAAAAGGCGGGCTTGTGAGCCCGCCTGTCTTTCGTATTCTGGTTTGCGCCGCTACTTAGCCGCCGCCTTTTTGGTTGCTTTCTTCTTGGCGGGGGCCTTGCGTTTGGCGGGCTTTTTCTTGGCTGCTTTCTCGGCAATCCATTGCACCGCCTGCTCCATGGTCACGTCCTTGGCCTCAATGTCTTTGGGAATGGTTGCGTTGACCTTTTCCCATTTCACATAGGCGCCATAACGTCCGTCCATCACATTGACTGGGCCGCCGCTTTCTGGATGTTCTCCGAGTTCTTTCAATGGCTTGGCTGCAGCGCTACCACCGCGACGTCCAGGGTTGGCACGCTTTTCGGCAAGGATTTCAACAGCGCGGTTCATACCGATCTCAAAGACATCATTGGGGTCTTTGACGTTGGCATAGACCGGCTTAACCTCGTCGGGTAACTTGTGCATGACATAGGGACCAAAGCGACCAAAGTTCGACGTGATCATGCCCCCGTCCGGATGTTCACCGATCTCGCGAGGCAGGCTGAGCAGGGTCAGCGCTTTTTCGAGATCCATGTCCTCTTTGTTCCAGCCGCGCGGCAAAGAGGCCCGAGGTGGTTTCTTGTTCTCAGGTGTCGGTTCACCGCGCTGCACATAGGGGCCGAAACGCCCGGCTTTCAGCCAAATCTCGTCGCCCGCATCTTCACCCAACACACGTTCGTCGCCGTCGGCGCCTTCGCCAGCGATCGGGCGGGTATAGGTGCACTCCGGGTAGTTGCCGCAGCCGACAAAGCCGCCCGTGCGCGAGGATTTCAGGTGCAACTGGCCCTGACCGCATTTTGGACAAATGCGCGGGTCTGATCCGTCTTCTTTCGGCGGATAGAGTTGCGGAGCCAAGGCGTCATCCAATACGTCCAACACTTGAGCAATGCGCAATTCCGATGTTTCAGCAATCGCCGCCGAGAAATCTTTCCAGAAACGGCCCAGCACATTCTTGTAATTGCGCTCGCCAGCTGAAACATCGTCCAGCTCTTCTTCCAGATTGGCGGTAAATTCGTAGCCGACGTATTGGCGGAAGAAGTTCAGCAAAAAGATCGTGACGATCCGGCCTTTATCTTCGGGGAACAGGCGGTTCTTGTCCTTGCGAACATACTCACGGTCTTGAATCGTGGTGATGACACTGGCGTAGGTCGATGGGCGACCAATGCCCAATTCTTCCATGCGTTTAACCAGCGTCGCCTCGGTATAGCGGGGCGGGGGCTGGGTGAAATGCTGTTCCGGTGTCACCGATTTTTTGGCTGTCGCTTCGCCCTGCATGATCTGTGGCAGACGCTTGTCGTCATCATCTACGACGTCGTCGCGGCCTTCTTCATAGACACGCAGGAAACCATCGAACAATACGACCTGACCGGTAGCGCGCAGGCCGACCTGACCGTCATCGCTGGCGATATCAACCGTTGTGCGTTCCAATCGCGCGCCTTCCATCTGGCAGGCGATGGTGCGTTTCCAGATCAGATCATAGAGCTTGCGTTGATCCGCTTCGAGCGCCTTGAGGTCATCCGCCGTGCGCATCATGTCCGTGGGGCGAACACACTCGTGCGCTTCCTGGGCGTTCTTGGCCTTGTTCTTGTAGATCCGCGGGCTTGAGGGCACGTATTCTGCACCATAACGCGCCTTGATCGCATCGCGGGTCGCGGTCACGGCCTCGGGGGCCATGTCGATGCCGTCGGTCCGCATATAGGTGATGTAACCGGCCTCATAAAGGCGTTGCGCAGTGCTCATACACTGGCGCGCACCCATGCCGAACTTGCGGCTGGCTTCCTGTTGCAGCGTCGAGGTCATAAAGGGCGCAGACGGGTTGCGGCTGGCCGGTTTGGCCTCAACTTTGGCGACAGACAGGTCACGAGACTGAATGGCCTGAACCGCAAGCTCGGCTGCAGTGCTGTTTTCCAGACCGAATTTGTCCAGCTTGTCGCCGCCAAGAACTGTCAGGCGCGCCTCAAACTCCTGCCCACGCGGTGTGGCAAGCAGTGCCTTAACGCTCCAGTATTCCCGGGCGTTGAAGGCTTCGATTTCCATCTCACGTTCAACGATCAGTCGCAGGCAGACCGATTGAACGCGTCCGGCTGAACGCGCCCCCGGCAGCTTGCGCCACAACACGGGTGAGAGATTAAATCCAACCAGATAGTCCAGTGCGCGACGTGCAAGATAGGCATCCACCAGGGGCTGGTCGACTTGCCGCGGATTTTGCATCGCTTCGGTGACGGCGGATTTGGTGATTGCGTTGAACACCACGCGGCTGACCGGCGTGTCTTTTTTGATTGCGCGGCGTTTGCGCAGCGCCTCTTCAAGGTGCCAGCTGATGGCCTCTCCCTCGCGGTCAGGGTCGGTCGCGAGAATGAGGTTGTTGTCGTCTTTCAGAGCGTCGGCAATGGCTTTGACGTGCTTACGCGAGTCGTTTCCGACCTCCCATGTCATGTCAAAATCGTTGTCTGTATCGACTGACCCGTCTTTGGGGGGAAGGTCGCGCACGTGGCCGTAAGACGCCAGCACGGTATAATCGGACCCCAAGTATTTATTGATGGTTTTGGCTTTTGCCGGGGATTCGACAACGACGACTGGCATGAAATTTCCTCTCGACTCGGAGCGGCTGTTATGGCGGCGAAAAATGTGGGGTGGAAGGGGGGAATGTCAATGAGGTGCGGTTTTTGTTGTGACAATTTTGACGCGACGGGTAATCTACGGGTTCATTTGGAGGGAATTTGATATGCGTTGGATGGTGGCTTTTTGGATGATGATGGCTGGCGCTGTGTCGGCCGCAGATTGGAGTGAGCCTGCCCGGGGATCTGTCGATCGCAAGGGCATGATCGACGCGGTGCGCCCCCATGCGGAATGGTTGTTTGGGGCGCCCGTCCAGTTCATCGTGCATGAACTTCGGCAGGCTGGACCCATTGGCTTTGGTGTGCTGACGGCGCAACGCCCCGGTGGCAAGCCCATCGATATGCGAATGACGCCCGGAGCGCAGAACGGCGATGTTGACGTCGAGATGGAAGATCAGGAAGAGTTTCAAATTCTCTATCGCAAGTCCGGTGACACCTGGGTGGCTGTACATTGGTCAAATGGCGCCCAGGATGTTTGGTTTGCGTGGGAGCCACTGTGCGCAGAATACCGTGCCGTCATCTCCGAGGCGTGTCAGGGTCTCTGATCTTCCGCGTGAGCCAATCTCTCACACCTTGGACAATAGACCACCGGCCTGACGCGTGATCCTGCCTTCGAGCTCGAGATCGACCAACACTGGCGTAACCTCGCGGGCCGGAGTTGCCAAATCCCGGATCAATTGATCTTCGGCGACCGGCGCTGGGCCAAGTTTGTTCAGGATTTGCATGTGCAAGTCGGAAGTTTCACGCAAACTTCGGGGTTTCGGCTCATCCAATGGTAATTTGTCCTGCGGCTCTGAGATTGTTGCTTCATGCGCTTCGCCGATTGCCTCAATCACATCCTGTGCGGACCGTATCAGAGTTGCACCATCTCGGATCAGCATATTGCAGCCTGATGCGCGGGCATCAAACGGATGGCCGGGCACAGCCAGCACATCGCGGCCCTGATCCAGCGCTTCGCGTGCCGTAATCAGACTTCCAGAGCGCGCCGCAGCCTCTACTACGATCACAGCGCGCGCCATGCCTGAGATAATGCGATTGCGTGCCGGGAAGTGACGCGCCTGTGGAACGGTGCCAATCGGGCTTTCTGACAAGCGAAGCCCGCGGGTTGCCAGTGATTCTGCCAAAGGCGTGTTCTCTGCCGGGTAAATCACGTCGACGCCACCCGCCTGCACAGCAATCGTTCCAGTCTCAAGGCTGGCGTGATGAGAGGTTGCGTCAATACCGCGGGCCAGACCTGAAACCACAACAAACCCCGCTTCGCCCAACTCACGAGCCAGCGATTTTGCCATGCGGTGTCCAAGCGAAGACGCGTTGCGTGCGCCAACCATGGCGATCAGGGGTTTGGTGGCGAGTGCCCGGTTGCCAATCATCCACAAAAGCGGAGGAGCGTCCGAGATTTGTGCCAAAAGAGCGGGGTAGTCAGCCTCTCCCAGTGCGACGAGTTTGGCGCCCGCAGCGGCCCCGGCGGCCAATTCTTGCGCAACACGGGTCGGATCGCAGGGGGCATAATTGGTTTCGCCCGCTTCCTCGGCAATTTCGGGTAGAGCTTTCAGCGCAGAATCCGCATCGCCGAATTCGCGCAGCAATCTGTGAAAGGTCATAACGCCAACCCGGCGGGATCGCAAAAGGCGGAGCCACGAAAACCGTTGTTCTTCCGTGGTGGGTGGGAGTTGGGGGTGAGTGGAAGAAATGTGGGTTCCGGTCATCCGTGACTCCGCCTGCTTGCAGAATCACATCTACCGCGCGTCTGGTTAACAGCGCGTAAACCAACCTCTAAAAGCTTTGTTGGATCAGGTGGCTGATCCCCCCACGGTCAATCCATCCATCAATACGGTTGGCTGGCCCACGCCCACAGGCACCCATTGTCCGGCTTTGCCGCAATTGCCCATACCGGGGTCCAGCGCCATGTCGTTGCCAAGCCCGCGGATCTTTTTCATGGCTGTGGCTCCGTCTCCGATCAAGGTCGCCCCAGTCACCGCCGCGCCGACCTTGCCGTTTTCCACGCGATAGGCTTCGGTGCAGGAAAAGACGAATTTGCCATTGGTAATGTCGACCTGTCCGCCGCCAAATCCAACCGCGTAAATTCCATCTATAAGCGAGGCCACCAAATCCGCCGGGTCTGCCGAGCCGCCCTCCAAGTAGGTATTGGTCATACGTGGCATTGGCGGGTGAGCAAAGCTTTCGCGGCGTCCGTTTCCGGTTGGATCCACACCCATAAGACGGGCGTTTTGGCGGTCCTGCATGTAGCCGACCAGAATGCCATCTTCGATCAGGACGTTGCGCCGTGACGGTGTGCCTTCGTCATCCACCGTGATGGAACCGCGCCGATCTGGAATTGTGCCGTCATCCACCACTGTAACACCCGCTGAGGCCACACGCTCGCCCATGCGACCGGAAAACTTTGAACTGCCCTTGCGATTAAAGTCCCCCTCAAGCCCATGCCCAACGGCTTCGTGCAAGAGGATGCCGGGCCATCCGGGCCCCAAAACCACCTGCATGGCGCCCGCCGGGGCAGGGACGGCATCAAGGTTGACCAGAGCAATGCGCAGGGCTTCTTTGGTTTTGGCCTGCCAGTCAGCGGGATCAATCAATCCGTCCAGACCCAATCTGCCGCCACCGCCAGCCGATCCGCTTTCGCGACGGCCATCTTTTTCGACGATGACCGACACGTTCACGCGGGTCATGGGGCGGATGTCATCAACCTGCTGACCATCGGGCCGCAGAATAATCACCTCTTGGTGCGAAGCGGCGAGTGTGGCCGACACCTGAACAACGCGCGGATCGAGATCGCGGGCAAAGGCATCAATCTCGCGCAGCGTGTCGATCTTGACGGGCAGCGGTGCGCCTGCGATCGGGTCTTCGTCGGTGTAGAGCTTGCGGTTGGTTGACATGGGGCCGTCTGACATGCTGCCACCACCCTGACCCACGGCAAGGCGCGCGGTCTCGACGGCACGGCTGAGCGCGCCTTCTGAAATTTCGGAGGAATGTGCATACCCGGAAACATCACCGCGCACCGCACGCAGGCCGAATCCTTCGGACGCATCATAAGAGGCCGTTTTGAGCCGGCCGTCATCAAACACCAATGCCTCGGATCGACGCCGTTCAAGGAACAATTCGCCGTCATCCGCCCCGTCCGTCGCCGCCCGAAGTTGCCCAAGCGCAAATTCCGGGTCCAGAACTGTCTCAAAAGGGCGAAATTTGATCTGCGTCATATAGATTTTCCTTCCGGAATTTGATCTAAGTCAAAAAAAGCGTCCGTTTGACGCGGGCTGACTTCTTTATTTGGCTGATAGAATATGGTTTCTAACAGCGATACAACAGCGAGATTCCGCCCTGGTGGGTGGTTTTTTGCAAGGACCGAGACAGAAACAACACCGCAACCGATCAGGGTGAACTATGCGAATTCTAACGAAAATCCTGGGCCTTATGGCTGCTTTCACTGCGCTTCCAGCGATGGCGCAAGAAGTTGAGACCATTGGCAAGCCCGTAGATGGATTGATGGGCTGGCAGCCCGCAGCGACCGAATTGGCGCGCGATCTGCAGTCTTTGGATCATATGATTCTTGTCATCATCACGGCGATCGTGATCTTTGTCTGCGGGTTGGTGGCTTACATCATCTTGCGGTTCAACAGACGCGCGAACCCGAACCCCGCCACTTTTACCCACAACACGCCGGTTGAGATCGCCTGGACCATTGGTCCGATCCTGATCCTGGTGTTCATCGGCGCATTCAGCCTGCCGGTTCTGTTCAAGCAGCAGGAAATCCCTGAAGCCGACATCACCATCAAGGTCACCGGCTATCAGTGGTACTGGGGCTATGAATATGTCGATCACGAGTTCGAGTTTGACAGCTTCCTGCTGGCCAAAGAGGAACTGGTTGAAAACGGCTACAACCCGGATGAATACCTGTTGGCGACCGACACCAAAGTTGTTGTGCCGTCGGGTAAGACCATTGTGATGCAAGTCACCGCTGCTGACGTGATCCACTCGTGGACCATTCCAGCCTTTGGCGTAAAGCAGGATGGCGTTCCCGGCCGTCTGGCGGAACTGTGGTTCAATGTCGACGAGGGCAAAGAGGGCATCTACTTTGGTCAGTGTTCAGAGCTTTGCGGCAAGGACCATGCCTATATGCCAATCACGGTGCAGGTTGTGACTCAGGCCGAGTATGATGCTTGGCTGACCGGTGCGATCGAAGAGTTTGCCGGTGATGCGTCAACACTTCCCGGTGTCTCGACCGCGATGGTGACCCAATAAGACCATGGTAGGGCGGGGGTATCCCCGCCTCAACAACAGGACGATCCATGAGCGACGCGAGTCTAAATACCAATGTTCAGACCCAGGAAGCGGGTTTTGGCGATTATTTCGCGCTGTTAAAGCCGCGCGTCATGTCGCTGGTCGTATTTACGGCAATGGTTGGCCTGTTGGCTGCACCTGTTGCTGTGCATCCGATGATTGCTTTTGCCTCGATCCTGTTCATCGCCGTGGGCGGAGGCGCCTCGGGCGCCCTGAACATGTGGTGGGATGCCGACATTGATGCGGTGATGAAGCGTACTCAGTCGCGCCCCATTCCTTCTGGTAAGGTCACGCGGGACGAGGCCTTTGCAATTGGCATCACGCTTTCGGTGTTTGCCTGCATCATGTTGGGTCTCGCGGCGAACCTGTTCGCAGGGGCGCTTCTGGCATTTACCATTTTCTTTTACGTGGTGATCTACACTATGTGGCTGAAACGCTGGACCCCGCAGAACATCGTGATCGGCGGTGCGGCAGGGGCCTTCCCTCCGATGATCGGGTGGGCCGTCGCCACGGGTGGTGTATCGGTCGAAAGCATTTTGATGTTCACCCTGACCTTCATGTGGACACCGCCGCATTTCTGGGCACTCTGCCTGTTCATGAAATCGGACTACAAAGACGCAGGCGTGCCAATGTTGCACGTCACGCATGGTCGTCGCGTAACCCGTAACCATATCCTCGTTTACACTTTGCTGTTGGCTGTTGTGGCCGTCGGTATGGCGTTCACAGGCGTGGGCGGCCCGATCTATCTGACCACAGCATTGGTCCTGAATGGGTTGTTCATTGCGGGCGCGATCTCAATCTGGCGTCGCGATGAAGAGGTCGCCGAGGCGGATGGCTACAAGCGTGAGAAATCGTTCTTTGGCCTTTCGCTGTTGTACCTGTTCTTGCATTTTGGGGCCATTTTGGCCGAGGCCACACTGGCCCCCTACGGTTTGGGAGGCTGGTGAGACATGGCCATTCACGTCGAACATGAACTCCACAAACGTCGGTTGGGTCGCAATGTCGGTCTGGCTCTTGTGTTGGTTTTCTTTATCGCCATCGTCTTTGGCCTCACGGTGGTCAAGGTAACGCGCGGCGACTATGAACCAGAGAATTCGGTGATACAGAACTGATGGCTATGGACCAGCAAAATAGGACAGTTTTGAAACTGGTGGGCGTCGTCGTCACGATGGGCGCTTTGGCGTGGGCTTCGGTACCGTTTTATGACTGGTTCTGCCGGGTCACAGGCTTTGGCGGTGCAACCGGTGTGGCTGAGGCCGGGTCCGATGTGATCCTCGAAGAAACCATTAAAATCCGCTTTGATGCCAGCAAGGAACGCGGCTTCCCTTGGGAGTTCAAGCCGGTGCAGCGCACGATGGAAGTACGGATTGGCGAAACGGGACTGGCTTTTTACGAGGCCTACAACCCGACCGATCGTCCGATTGCCGGCTCTGCCAGCTACAACGTCGCCCCTTTCGTGGCGGGTGGCTTTTTCACCAAGATCGACTGTTTCTGCTTTGAAGAGCAGGTATTGCAACCCGGCGAGCGGGTGTCGATGCCAGTCTCCTTTTATGTAGATCCCGAAATCGTCACCGACCGCGACGCGAAATACGTTCACAGCATCACGCTGTCCTATACGTTCCACGAAATCGACCTGCCCGAAGAGATCGTCTCTTTGGACGGGACAATCGAAACTGAAGTAAACTAAAAAACCTTCCAACGAGGGAAAGACCAAAAATGGCGCACGCAAAAAATCACGACTATCACATTCTGCCGCCGTCGCTGTGGCCGCTCTTTGGCGGTATTGGCGCATTTGTCATGCTGTTCGGAGCTGTGCTCTGGATGCAAGGCATCACGCCCTGGATGTTCTTCATTGGCTTCGCGCTGGTGCTTTACGTCATGTTCGGCTGGTGGGCCGAAGTCGCTGCCGAGGGCAATGGTGGTGTTGATCACACCCCGGTTGTTCAGATCGGCCTGCGCTACGGTGTTGTTCTGTTCATCATGTCTGAAGTCATGTTCTTCTCAGCATGGTTCTGGAGCTTCTTTAAGCATGCCATCTACCCGATGGATCCGAATGGCCTGAGCCCCGCCATTGATGGTGTCTGGCCACCTGCCGGGATCGAAACCTTTGATCCGTGGCACCTGCCGCTCATAAACACGCTGATCTTGCTCTGCTCGGGGATGGCAGCGACTTGGGCGCACCACGCTCTCGCGCATGAAAACAACCGGGAAGACATGAAGTGGGGCCTGATCCTGGCCATTGGTCTGGGCATCATTTTTACCGCCTTCCAGGCGTATGAGTATAGCCACGCAGCCTTTGGTTTCTCGGGCAATATCTATGGCGCCAACTTCTTCATGGCCACTGGGTTCCACGGCTTTCACGTGATCATCGGCACGATCTTTTTGTTCGTGTGCCTGATCCGCCTGATGCGCGGTGCATTCACCCCCGAAAGCCATGTCGGGTTCGAGGCGGCTGCCTGGTACTGGCACTTTGTGGACGTGGTCTGGCTGTTCCTGTTCGCCGCTGTCTACATCTGGGGCGGCTAATCCTTTGCGGTTGAAAAACCGCAGGCAATACGCATAAAGCAAGTCGCGGGTGGCACGGGCCTTCCGCGGCTTTTCATTTAAGAGTGCCCCGCTTGAAACGTCTGATCCTTCCTTTGGTCTTTGGCATTATCGGTACAGCGATCCTTGCATCTCTGGGCAACTGGCAGGTGCGCCGGATGGCTGAGAAAGAGGCCTACCTTGCGGACATCGATGCGCGACTGGGGGATGTTGCTGTGACCATCCCCGAGACCCTCGACCCTGTTGCGGATCGGTTTCTTGCGGCCCGCGCCGAAGGACGTTTTACACCTGACGAGTTGCACTTTCTGGTCAGCACCAAAGGTCTGGGGGCGGGCTATCGCATCGTGTCTGCCTTTGAGACCGAAACCGGTCGCCGGATTATGGTAGATCGCGGCTTTGTTGGTACACCGAACAAAGACGCGTCTCGCTACATCGGCCCCGCGACGGTCACAGGCAATCTGCATTGGCCAGATGAGCGCGACAGCTATACGCCGGAAAATGACGTCGCTGGAAACATATGGTTTGCCCGTGACGTGCCGGTGATGGCCGAAGCCCTGCAAACCGAACCGATTCTGCTGATTGTCCGCGAGATGTCTGAAAACGACCCGATTGTGACGCCGTTGCCGCTCGACAGTTCCGGAATTCCCAACGATCACTTGGAATATGTGGTCACTTGGTACGGTCTTGCGATTGTCTGGGGGACCATGACGCTCTATTACCTGCGCCGACAGCGCAAAACCAAAAAGGCCTGAGACCCGTGAAATACATCTCGACCCGTGGCAACGCCCCGGAGCTGACCTTCGAAGACGCCATGCTGACGGGCCTCGCCCGTGATGGTGGACTTTATGTTCCCGAGACTGTCCCGACCCTGTCCAAGGACGAGATCGCGGCCATGGCTGGGCTTTCGTACGAAGAGACAGCGTTCCGCGTGATGCGCCCCTTCGTAGGCGACGCCTTTAGTGATGACGAGTTCAAAGGCATCATTGCACGGGCCTATGCCGGGTTCCGCCATGATGCGCGTGCGCCGTTGGTGCAGTTGGGGTCAAACCATTTCCTGATGGAGTTGTTCCACGGTCCTACGCTGGCGTTCAAAGATTTTGCCATGCAGCTGATTGGTCAGCTGTTCCAGTTTTCGCTGGCCCGTCGCAATGAGCGCGTGACCATTGTTGGTGCGACTTCGGGTGACACCGGGTCAGCGGCCATTGAAGCCTTCCGTGGTCTCGACAATGTCGACGTCTTTATCCTGTTTCCGCATGGCCGTGTCTCGGACATCCAGCGCAAGCAGATGACGACGCCTGAGGACGCCAATGTCCATGCCTTGGCGATGGATGGTGATTTCGATGATTGTCAGGCCAAGCTGAAAGACATGTTCAACGATTTCGAATTCCGTGACGGCGTTCGGCTCGCGGGCGTGAATTCGATCAACTGGGCGCGGGTGCTGGCGCAAGTTGTTTATTACTTCTCGACCGCCGTGTCGCTGGGTGCACCGGATCGCAGCGTCAGTTTCACAGTGCCGACCGGCAACTTCGGTGACATCTTTGCGGGCTATATCGCCAAGAAAATGGGCCTGCCCATCGACCGTCTGGTGATTGCCACCAACCAGAATGATATCCTGCACCGCACGATGGAAACCTCGGCCTATACCAAAGAGGGCGTGACCCCCTCGATCTCGCCGTCGATGGATATTCAGGTCTCTTCCAACTTTGAGCGCGCATTGTTTGACGCCTATGGGCGGGATGGAAATGCGGTGAGCCAGTTGATGGATGAACTGCAGGGTGGCGCCTTTGCGATCAGTCAGGGTGCCATGCAGGCCCTGCGAGAAAGCTTTGACTCGGGCCGTGCCTCGGAAGAGGAAACCATGAACACAATCCGCGACGCATTTACCCGGACCGGAGAAGTGCTTTGCCCCCATTCCGCTGTTGGGGTAAAGGTGGCCGACGATCATCTGGGCGCGTCCCCGATGATCACGCTGGCAACGGCGCACCCGGCCAAGTTCCCCGATGCGGTGGAGCAGGCCATGGGCGCTCGACCCGGCCTGCCACCGCATATGGCAGACATGATGGATAAACCCGAGCGTGTCACGCGGGTGCCCAATGATCTGGAGCATCTGAAGACCCTCATAAAAGAGCGGATCGCCGCACGTTGACGACACAAATTCACACGCTGCCTAACGGCTTTCGCATCGTGACCGAGCATATGCCCGGCCTCGAAAGCGCCTCTATCGGGATCTGGGTCAATGCAGGCGGGCGTCACGAGCGCCAGCCACAAAACGGTATTGCCCATTTCCTTGAGCACATGGCTTTCAAGGGCACCAAAAAGCGCAACGCTTTGGAGATTGCCGAGGCGATTGAAGATGTTGGCGGCTATATCAATGCCTACACCAGCCGCGAAGTGACCGCCTATTACGCCCGTATCCTAAAGGGCGATGTTGCGCTGGCGCTGGACGTAATTGGCGACATCGTGCTGAATCCGATCTTTGATGCCAACGAGATTGAAATCGAACGGGGCGTGATCCTGCAGGAAATTGGCCAGTCGCTGGATACACCTGACGACGTGATTTTTGACTGGCTTCAGGAACGCGCCTATCCCGACCAACCCATTGGGCGCACAATTCTTGGGGCCGAAGACCGTGTACGCGCCTTTGGCCGTGATGATCTCTCGGCGTTTGTGGCCGAACATTACCGCCCTGACCGGATGATCCTGTCGGCAGCAGGTGGCGTGGATCATGATGAAATCGTCCGCATCGCCACTGAGATGTTTGGCGATATGCGCAGCGGCCCGACGCTTGCCGTGGACATTGCCCGGTTTCAGGGGGGCGAGTACCGCACGGAAAAAGCGCTGGAACAGGCGCACTTTGCTTTGGGGCTGGAAAGCCCAGACTACTGCGACCCCGAGATCTATACAGCCCAGATCTATTCCACGGCGCTGGGGGGCGGTATGTCGAGCCGCCTGTTTCAGGAAATCCGCGAAAAGCGCGGGCTGTGTTACTCGATCTACGCTCAGACCGGGGCTTATGCAGATACCGGCATGACCACGATCTATGCAGGCACGTCAGGCGATCAGATTGCCGATCTTGCCGAAATCACGATCGATGAGCTGAAGCGTGCCGCAGAAGATATGAACCCTTCGGAAATCGCCCGTGCCCGCACCCAGATGAAAGCGGGTATGCTAATGGGGCTGGAAAGCCCGTCCAGCCGCGCCGAACGACAAGCGCGCATGCTGGCGATTTGGGATCGTATTCCCAGCCTGTCAGAAACGGTTGAGCGTATTGATGGGGTCAGCGACGCGGACGTGCGCCGCTTTGCCGAACATATGGCAGTAGTCGCCCGACCGGCCTTGGCACTTTATGGGCCGATTGAGGCAGCCCCTGCGCTGGAACGACTACAGGAGCGCCGCGCAGCCTGATGTTGCTCTCTCGTCGGAAGATCCGGATTGAAACCGAGCGGCTGACATTGCGGCCGCCAATTCACTCCGATTTTCGCGACTGGGCGGCCCTGCGCAGTGAAAATGCCGACTTTCTGATCCCTTGGGAGCCTGCCTGGTCGGCGGATCACCTGACCCGAAAGAGTTTCACCAACCGGGTCTACTGGGCGCAGCGGTCAATCTCGAACGGCAATGCGATGCCGCTGTTCTTGACCCGCCGCCAAGATGACATGCTTTTGGGAGCGATCACGCTCGACAACATCCGCCGGGGGCCGGCGCAGTCTGGCACCTTGGGCTATTGGATCGCAGCCCCCTTTGCGCGGCAGGGCTATATGCGTGAAACGATCGAGGCTGTGGTGCATCATGCCTTTGCCCAGATGGATCTAAGCCGCATCGAAGCGGCCTGTTTGCCCGACAACGTGGCCTCTCGGGGCGTGCTGGAAAAGGCTGGTTTCAAATACGAAGGCGTGGCCCAGAGTTATTTGCAAATCAACGGCCGCTGGCGCACGCACGTCCTCTATGCGTCCCTGCGCAATGACCGACGCGGGCGCACGATGGTTGGACAGGCCTGAAGCCCATGCAGACCGAGTTTTCCATTCAAACGAACGGGCAGGGGCTTTATGAATTTACCGGCGAGGTCACGCGTTGGGTGCAAGGCAATGGTCAGGTAGATGGGTTGTTGACGCTGTTCGTGCGCCACACGTCCTGCAGCCTTTTGATCCAAGAGAACGCCGATCCCGAAGTGCAGACCGACTTGCGAAATTTCTTTCACAGGCTGGTTCCGCCAACCACTGATCCGTCAATGTCTTACCTGACCCACACCTACGAAGGCCCGGACGACATGCCGGCCCACATCAAGGCGGCGATGATGCCCGTTAGCCTGACTATCCCGGTCTCGGGGGGGCGGCCTGTTTTAGGCACTTGGCAAGGGATTTACTTGTTTGAACACAGAAATGCGCCGCTCACGAGGCGTGTAGCGGCGCATCATTCTGCATGAATTGAAGTGTTCTTTCGAAGCGCTTCTGGAAGTCTTTGGAGGAAACTTCTTAAGTCATAGATGGGGCCTGAAACGCGATTACAACAGGGGGAACAATAATAAAATTTCCCCGTGACATAGTGAATCGCCCATCTTGCGGTCGAAATTCCCCTCTACCCAAACTGTTGAGGCCGTCCTATAGTGCCTGTGGATAAGTTGGGAACCCACCCAACTGCCAGAGGCAGAGAAGAACATAAGGGGATAGGCCAATGCGCTGCCCGTTTTGCGGAAATATCGACACTCAGGTTAAGGACTCGCGTCCTGCCGAAGATCACGTTTCAATCCGTCGACGCCGGTTTTGTCCGGCCTGTGGCGGACGTTTCACAACCTATGAACGCGTCCAATTGCGCGACCTGGTCGTGGTAAAGTCCAATGGCCGCCGCGAAGACTTTGATCGCGATAAGCTTGAACGCTCTATTCGTATCTCGATGCAAAAGCGTCCGGTTGAGCCAGAGCGCATTGACCAGATGATTTCGGGTATTGTTCGGCGTCTGGAAAGTATGGGAGAGACAGATATCCCGTCCACGACAATCGGCGAGATTGTTATGGAAGCTCTGGCCCGCATAGATACCGTAGCCTATGTAAGGTTTGCCAGCGTTTACAAGAACTTCCAGGCAGCAGATGACTTTGACAAGTTTGTCTCGGAACTGCGCCCCGACGCTCAGCCGGAAGAATAACCCTGTCTGACACGCGCTATATGGCGCTGGCCCTGACGCTTGGTCGTCGGGGTCAGGGCAATACGTGGCCCAACCCGGCGGTGGGCTGTGTCATCGTGCAAGGTGGACAGATTGTCGGGCGTGGCTGGACCCAACCGGGCGGGCGGCCTCACGCTGAGACCGAGGCGCTCGCGCAAGCAGGAGACGCCGCACGCGGAGCCACCGCCTATGTCACTCTCGAACCTTGCGCCCATCACGGGCAGACGCCTCCCTGTGCAGAGGCGCTGATTGCGGCTGGTGTGGCACGGGTTGTTGTGGCGGTTGAAGACAGTGACAGCCGCGTCGCCAGGCAGGGGCTCGAGATGTTGCGAGCGGCCGGCATTGCGGTGACGATGGGGGTCATGGCTGATGAGGCCGCACAAGACTTGCAGGGGTTTTTCCTAAGAACTGATCTTGGTCGTCCCTTTCTGACCCTGAAACTGGCTGAGAGCCTTGATGGACGGATTGCCACTGCGACCGGAGAAAGCCAGTGGATCACTGGCCCAAAGTCACGGCGCCTGGTTCATGCCATGCGCGCACGTCACGACGCGGTCATGGTCGGCGGAGGCACGGCGCGCGCAGATGATCCGTCCTTGACGGTGCGTGACCTTGGTGTCGCTCATCAGCCCGTGCGTATTGTGGTGTCGCGGCGGTTGGACTTGCCATTGATGGGGGTTCTGGCCCGAACCGCCAAAGAGATACCGGTCTGGATTGCGCATGGGCGTGATGCCGACCCGATGTTGATCGACACCTGGCGCGATCTGGGCGCCGTTTTGTTGCCTTGTGATCTTGAAGGTGTTCACCTTTCTCCAGTGTCGGTTTTGCAGGCGCTCGGCGGGCAGGGGCTGACACGGGTGTTTTGCGAAGGCGGCGGGGCGCTTGCCGCGTCTTTGCTGGCGTCCGACCTTGTGGACGAACTGGTGACGTTTCAGGCCGGTCTGGCGCTGGGCGCTGAAGGCTATCCGGCGATTGGGGCTATGGGGGTTGAACGCCTTGCATCTGCGCCGCGGTTCCGTCTGCTCGAGCACCAAATGGTCGGGGATGATTTGATGGCAGTCTGGCGTCGTTAAGACCGACGCCAGATTCCGCTGTAACTCGCGAAAACCCCTTGAAGTTTGGCCAAGAGGCGCGTCCCAAAGTGAGGATGTGAAATGTCCCCATTGGACAAACGTTCCAGCGCGATCTCGACGGGGCAAGGCAAGCCTGTTTTTGGATCAAGATATCGCGGATAGTCGATCAAAGACGCATGTACGAGGCCCTCGAGTGACGGTTCCGCCGCCCGCCGCGCCGGGGTGCGGCCTCGGTCATCGGTTAGCCCCCAACCGGCATAAAACGGTGCACCAAAGGTGACGACCCGTTTGCCGCGCAGCAAGGCCTCGAACCCTGTGCCGGAGGTCATGGTCCAAACCTCATCAACCTGTTCCAGTAACGCGGCCATATCGCACTCGGTTATGACTATATCAGCGATGTTTTCACTGTCTTCCACCGAGCCCACACGCAGCCCGGCAACCACGTCCGGGTGGGGCTTGTAGATGACCAGCGCGTCAGGGTTTTCATCGCGCACCAACTGCAGCAACGCGCGGTTGCTGCGGAGTTCAGGGCTGCCTTTCAAAATCGACGCATCATCTTCAACTTGACCCGGTACAAGAATGCGCCGTCCGGTCGGAAGATCAGGCAAAGTGCCGCCAAGATTGTATTTACTAACGCCCAGCTTTCGCAGCGCCATGATGAGTTTTTCAACACGCAGCTTTTGGTCTTCGCGCAACTCGGCTCGTTGCGCGATCAGCCGTTCAAGGCGGCTTTCGCCACTGGGATCGTAGTAAATTCCAAGATCGTCCAAGACCAGCGACAGGGGAGGGACCAGTTGGGCGCCCAACCCACGGGACCGCAGGAAGCCGTCTTCGCATATTTGCGCGTCTGCGGGTCCGTCTTTCTGTCCCCAAACCATGTTGGGGTGATCTCGTTTTGCTTTTTCGAATTTCACAGGCTGCACTAAGCCGAAAAACTGTTGCAGGTGGCGGCGTTTCCACAGCCGCATGCCAAAGGCACGCCATCCGCGCCTGTCGTCACGCCAAGCGCGGGCCTGCGCCTCAAGCGTGTCGATCACCCTTTCAAGCGTGGCTGGGCCATCGAGATACGGATCATACCATGTCGGATAGAGGATCATTGCCGCGACAAACAATTGCGCGCGGGTCAGGATGCGTTGTCGCCTTGGCACGGGGCGTTCGTCGACCGTCAGGCCCCAGCCAGCATAGAACGGTTGTCCAAAGATGCGGGGCTTGTGACCGGCAAAGATCGCCTCGAACCCCATCTGCGACGAGACGGTGTAGACCCCAACGGCGCCCTCAAACAAAGTCCAGGGCGAATAGGGTTCAGTACAGAGCTTTACCCGGTCCGTCTCATCTGTCTCTGAGTAATACCCCTGACGGTGGCCTTGGGTTGTTTCTGGATGTGTCTTGATCAGAACACGGCAACCTGGGTTTTCTTCCTGCGCCATGACCAGCATCTCACGAAACTCAGGGTCATCCGCGCCAGATGCGGTTACTGAGGCATCCCCGCGGGTCTGATCAATCACCAGCACATAGCCCGGATCCGGCGGTAGCAGTGAGGGATCGTTGGCGGCGTACTTCGACAGATGCGCCTCTTTCAATCGCGCGATGGCTCCGCGCGCCCGGTTGAGAAGCGCACTGTCATCCAGCGGGTGCGTGGCTAAGAGGTCTTCGAGGTCTGACGTGCGACTGGGGTCAAAATGCGGTGCTTTGCGATCAAGGAACAAACCCAAAGGGGCCTCACCCGCTTCTCGGCCCGGGTGCAATGAGCGCAAAAACGCATCCTCGACATAGACAATGTCAGCGCCGGTCAGGTCTGAAACGGCCGCGCCCCGTCCCGACGTAGGGCTTTGCCCCCAAACAGCAATCAGGTCATCAGGGCCCGGTTTGCCAAAGCCCACCTGATATCCGGCCAGCCGCAGTATGCGTTTGACCCGCGCTTGCGTAAAAAAACCTCCATTAAAGGCAAAAAGCCGCCGGAGACCCTGGTCTCCGGCGGCTTCATTGTTCGTTTTGCTGCTGATCAATTGAGTCCGCCGAGGCTGCCGATGGTATCGGCTGAGGTCAGCGTGCCTGTGAGTGAGGCAATGGTTTTATCCCATGTCGTGATCGGGGCCTCGGTCACATAAAGCGTGTCCCCATCTCTTACAACAAAATCGCGGGCGACAAACATGCCGTTGGGCTGCCTGAGGTCTAGAACGTAGACCATACGCTGTGCGCCCTGCAGATCCTTGCGACCCAGAACGTCGTTCGAAATCTCAGCGGGTTCGTTGCGGAAAATGAAAACGCCTGTCGGGTCACCTTGGTTTGCAAGGATACCACCAACTTGGGCAATGGCCTCGAGCGCTGACATGTCCTTGGTCTGGAAATTCACGCGACTTTGCGTGCCAGTTGCGCCAAGCGCAGTAAAGGCGCGGGTGTCTTCTTCGACAAGAATGCGATCGCCGCCCCGTAGGGCGATATCCAACTGCGGGTTTTCATAAAGGTCCTGCAGCCAGATTTGGCCGCGTGCTTCTCCGCGCAACACCGTAACCTGGGCAATTTCGGGGGTGATCGTTACACCGCCTGCCTTGGCCATCATCGTTGAAAGTGTGCGGGTGGGGCGTTCAATCGGATAGACACCCTGCGCACCGATAGATCCCACCAGTGACACGGTAGAGCCGTCGCCGGCAATGCGACGGACTTCGACTTGCGGATCAGGGGTTTGTTCAGACAGCTTTCCGACGATCACGCGGCGGATCGATTCCGGGGTGTTGCCAGCGGCACGGATACGGCCAGCATACGGCACAAAGATGAACCCTGCGCCATCAACCTGAACTTCTTCCAGAATTGCGGCCACCTGACCTTCGGGGCCGAGCAACGGTTTGTCGACGTTTTCCCAGATGGTCAGCGACAACACGTCACCAGGTCGGATTGTGTCTGATCCCAGAATTCCGGCGTTTTTGAAAGAATTTGAAAATCCAAGCGCGGGGACAACTGCGGTGGCGCGGGTCACTCGATCGTTGACCGCAACGATAAAGGCGTCGCCTTCTTCCTGAACCGACCCAGAGTAAATGTCACGCTTGCTGGGGCCTGCGCGCGGGATAAGCGTACAGGACGACACAATTGTCAACGCCGCAACAACGGCGACGCACTTCGCCCAGCGTTTTTCTACGGGTTTCACTGCTCGGTCTCCTCGACCTGTTATTGTTCTGCCTCAAGTTTTTTTCTTTAAACTACCGAAATCCGAAACGAAAATCCAGCGCTAGACCTTGTGGTCTCTACTTGATGAGACGCAACTGTTGCCTTGGAGCCGCTGTCCCGGATCGCAAGGCCTCATACGGATCTTCACCGGAAAGCATCATATCGACCACATGGCGCAACAGC
Organism: uncultured Shimia sp.; assembly: GCF_947498095.1. Taxonomy (GTDB): domain Bacteria; phylum Pseudomonadota; class Alphaproteobacteria; order Rhodobacterales; family Rhodobacteraceae; genus Shimia. The sequence goes on from NZ_CANMJE010000003.1 coordinate 524,945, forward strand.
TGGCGACGTCCCCGTGCCGAGTAAAAACCACCGCCAACCTGGCTGGTTTCCAAAAGGTAGCGGCGGTAGGTTTTGTAGGCGCGGTTATCAGGGCGGGAGGCCCCGGCAAAGAATTGCGACAGCGGTTGCGGGCTGACAAACTCGGGTTGATCGTACACTGCCTTGCCAAAGATCTTGAGCGGGATGCCACGCCAGAGCACCTGCTGAGCGGCGGTAGAGTTGACGGTGACGGCGCTGCGCGCCTCGTTCAACAACTGCGCCAGCTTGCCGCCACGAACATAATGCACCCGGTCGGCAATGCCATGATCGCGCGCAAGTCGCCGGATTTCGCGCCTCACTGGAACACGCCCGTCTTCCAGCGGGTGGGCCTTGAACACAAGATGATGATGGGCAGGAGCACTGCGGGCAAACTCCGCGACCACCAAATCCAGAAACTCGGTCATGCTGGAAAACGGAGAGTGCTCTTGGAAAGAGCTGTCATGTTCTAGCTGCAGCAGCGCCAGATGGAACGGAAACCCGCCGAACCGCACGCGCAAGGTCGCAATCCGCCGCTCAATCGCTTGAAAGGGCATCAACAGAAGTCTTTGCAAATAAAGTTGAAATTCGCGTGTGACGGGCAAGTCCCGGTGTGGTTTGAAATTGCGGAACCCCTGGTTCAGGAACATCACGAACCAATGGTAAACAAAGCCATAGAACACGTGTTGGCGCATATCGCCCCAATGCGCAGGCGGCATCGGGGTGTCCATGTCAGCCCCTTCCAGCGCCTTTTCCATGTCTGAGATACGCATGTCCATTAGCCGTGAATGGCCGTTTGAGCCATTGCGCTCATAGGTCACCCAATAGGGGCGCAAATAGCCTTCTTCAAAGATATGGACGCGAAGACCGGCGGCCTTGGCGCGTTCCACGGCCTGAGCATGGATGGGTCGTACATCGCCATATAGAACGATGTCCGTCACACCCTTGTCCTGAGTGATCTCGTCAAACCGGCCCGGCCATTGATCCGGGGTGTCTTTGAAGGCAATGAAACTCCGGCGATCAAACCAGAAAAACGCATCACCTGCGTTAAAGCCAACCCGCCAGACAGTGGCGCCAGACCGGCGCAGCATTTTGGCAAGGCCGTTGAAAAACGGCCCATGTGGTCCCTGCAGGAACAGAAACACTCTGTCTTTGCCACTCGAATTTGCCATATTGACCTGTCTACTCGCCAAGTTCTCTGCGTCAAGCTAGCGATTGCATTTGACGAAAGTAAGGCGACTTGCGCGCACAGGCGTGGCAGGTTAGGTCTGATTTGATTGAGTTTCGGCAAGGAAAATCGCCCATGTTCACTGGCATTATCACCGATATTGGCACCATCAGAGAGTTGGAAAAGCGTGGTGATTTACGGGCACGGATTGAGACCGGGTATGACACCCAGGGCATCGATCTTGGTGCCTCTATCGCAAGCGATGGTGTGTGCCTGACCGTTATTGAACTGGGCGCCGACTGGTATGACGTCGAAATCAGTGCCGAAACCGTGTCCAAAACCAACCTTGGTGATTGGCAGGTCGGCAAACGTGTGAACCTGGAGCGCGCACTCAAGGTTGGTGATGAATTGGGTGGCCATATCGTCTCGGGTCATGTCGATGGCGTTGCTGTGATTGTGGCCATGCAGGACGAGGGCGACTCAACCCGTGTTACCCTTCGCGCGCCCAAAGCGCTGGCCCGCTTTATCGCGCCCAAAGGATCCGTGGCCCTGAACGGTACTTCGTTGACGGTGAATGAGGTCGATGGCTGTGATTTTGGCATCAATTTCATCCCCCACACCAAGGACGCGACAACTTGGGGGGATGTGGCTGTTGGTGATCGTATCAACCTGGAAATCGATACACTGGCCCGCTACGTCGCGCGCTTGGCAGAGATGAGCTAAGGAATTCACCGAGGCCACTGGTTTCATCTGTTTCGGATGAATTCATCGCACCCCCGACCATTGCACTGATATTAAAGAATCTTTTCGACCCTAGTGTCTCCGGTAAAGACATGAAACTCGCATAAATTCAAATTGATCGGTGTCGTTGACGAGACCCACTTGGTTTTTAATCAAGTCTAAAATGCGGCCGACGCAAACGATCGCTGCCTATGTTCGGACTCTAATAATGCCATTCTGGTCTTAGAACGCGCTTGGACTGGCCCTAACCCAAACCCCATCCGCACGATTAGCGTGCCGCAGAAACTATCGCCATTTCGCGAAGACAGGAGAATTGACCCATGAAGATGACGACCGAAGAAGCTTTTGTAAAAGTTTTGCAGATGCATGGTATTGACCATGCATTTGGGATTATCGG
>NZ_CANMJE010000004.1 GCF_947498095.1 uncultured Shimia sp.
AAACTCTCATTCAACGAACCCCTGTGCCGGTTCATTGCCCGAAAGCTGCGTCTGAAGTGGTCCCCACAACAGATTGCGGGATGGTTGATGCGCAGGCACCCCGACGAAGAGCGAGAGCGTGTGTCACACGAAACGATCTACCGCAGCCTTTATTTGCAGACCCGTGGTGTTTTGAAGAAGGAATTGCAGGAATGTCTACGCAGTCCCCGTGCCAATCGGCGGTCTCGCCATGCCACCCAAAAGGGTCTCAAGCTGCGCAAGATCAAGGATGCAATTCCGATCAGCGAGCGCCCTCCTGAGGTCGAGGATCGGGCTATCCCAGGCCACTGGGAAGGCGACTTGATCGTAGGGTCAAACAACAGTTACATCGCCACGCTCGTCGAGCGCCATTCCCGCTTTGTGATGCTGGCAAAAGTGGAGAACAAGGACACCCAAAGCGTCATTACAGCCCTCATCAAGCAAGCGCGCAAGCTACCGAAGGATCTGTATCGGTCGCTGACCTGGGACCGTGGATCTGAGATGGCGGGCACCGCAAGTTCACAATGGCCACAAAGATCGACGTCTACTTCTGCGATCCTCAATCCCCTTGGCAAAGAGGGAGTAACGAAAATACCAACCGGCTTCTTCGTCAATACTCCCCCAAAGGCCTTGATATATCGGGCTTTAGCCAAGCAGAGCTGAGCGCAGTCGCTCGCCAGCTCAACGAGAGACCTCAAAAGACCATGCAATACCAAACCCCAGCAGAGAAATTCGAGACCTGTGTTGAAGCGACCAGTTGAAACCGCACCGCGTAGCAGTCCTTCAAGTATCGCACAGCGAACGTCGGCTAAGCAACCTGTCACACCGCCCAGAGCCCACACAGACGCAGCGGAAATCAAGCGGGGGCAGCGAACGACAGTAATGTCCGCAAACCCGACGCCCCATACTCACACAAACTGTTCCCGGATCAGCCGTTCTTCCAGACCATGGCCGGGGTCGAACAGGATGTGGTGTTGCACGGCCATCTCGGACCGGATTTCGACGGCGCGCACGTCACGTACGGCACGGCTGTCGGCTTCGGCCATCACCGGGCGTTTTTCCGGGTTGATGATTTCGAACCTTACCGTTGCGGCCTTGGGCACCAAGGCACCACGCCAGCGACGCGGGCGAAAGGGCGCAATAGCGGTCAGTGCCAGCACGTCAGACCCGATGGGCAGGATCGGCCCGTGGGCGGAATAGTTATAGGCAGTGGACCCGGCGGGGGTGGCAATCAGCGCGCCATCGCAGACCAGCTCTTCCATGCGCAGCCGCCCGTCGATGGTGATCCGCAGCTTGGCCGCTTGCGGGCCCGCCCGTAGCACCGAGACCTCGTTAATGGCCAGCGCCTCATGCACAGAACCATCCATGCAGGTCGCCTGCATCGAAAGCGGGTTGATCACTTCTTCCTCAGCCGCCTCGAGCCGCTCTGGCAGATCGCTTTCCGAGTATTCGTTCATCAAGAAACCAACTGTGCCGCGGTTCATTCCATAGACCGGGGCGGCAAGGTTCTGGGTTCCGTGTAGCGTTTGCAACATGAACCCGTCCCCGCCCAAGGCGACGATCACATCGGCTGCCTCGGGAGCGGTGTCCCCGTAGCGCGCGATCAGGGCGGCACGAGCGGTCTGCGCCACCGGTGCGTCACTGGCCAGAAAGGCGATTCTCTTGGACATGTTCGGCCCTGATTCCTGTTTCCGATACCCGTCGAACTTCGTCAGATGGAAACACATCTGACCTCAAGGTGCCAGAGGGGACGTTCTTGCCGGACTTAGAGTCGCAATCAGGCCTTTTCCCGACCCCTCGTTTCCTTTACGAAAGCCGCCAACTGACCTCTGATCTGGAGCTGATCCCATGACCGAAGCGCGCGACGCCGGCTTTTTCACCGAGACCCTTGCCACCCGTGACCCTGAGTTGTTTGGCTCGATCACAGCTGAGCTGGGCCGTCAGCGCGACGAGATTGAGCTGATTGCCTCTGAGAACATCGTCTCGGCCGCCGTGATGGAGGCGCAAGGCTCGGTCATGACCAACAAATACGCTGAAGGCTATCCCGGGCGGCGGTATTATGGCGGCTGCCAGTATGTCGACGTGGCCGAGACCCTCGCCATCGACCGCGCCAAAGAGCTGTTTGGTTGTGAGTTTGCCAATGTGCAGCCCAATTCGGGTTCGCAAGCCAACCAGGGCGCGTTCCAGGCGCTGATCCAGCCGGGCGATACGATCCTTGGCATGAACCTCGCCTCGGGTGGTCACCTGACCCATGGTGCCGCCCCGAACCAGTCGGGCAAGTGGTTCAACGCCATCCAGTACGGCGTGCGCAAGGACGACAACCGCATCGATTACGACGAAGTTGCTGCGCTGGCCAAAGAACACCAGCCCAAGCTGATCATCGCCGGTGGTTCGGCCATCCCGCGTCAGATCGATTTTGCCAAGTTCCGCGAGATCGCGGACTCGGTGGGGGCCTATCTCATGGTCGACATGGCACACTTTGCCGGACTGGTAGCCGCAGGCGAGCATCCCTCGCCCTTCCCCTACGCCGATGTGGCCACCACCACGACGCACAAGACCCTGCGCGGTCCGCGTGGGGGCATGATCCTCACAAATGATGAATCCATCGCTAAGAAAGTGAATTCGGCGATCTTCCCCGGCATTCAGGGCGGGCCCCTGATGCATGTGATCGCGGCCAAGGCCGTGGCCTTTGGCGAAGCGCTGCGGCCTGAGTTCAAGGCCTATCAGCAGCAGGTGCGTGCCAATGCCGTGGCACTGGCGGATCAGTTGATGAAGGGCGGCCTCGACATCGTCACCGGCGGCACCGATACGCACGTCATGCTGGTCGATCTGCGCCCCAAGGGCGTTAAGGGCAACGCGACTGAAAAGGCTCTGGGCCGCGCCCACATCACCTGCAACAAGAACGGCATCCCGTTTGACCCGGAAAAGCCGATGGTGACCTCGGGCATTCGCCTCGGTACCCCCGCCGGCACCACGCGCGGCTTTGGTGATGCCGAATTCCGCCAGATCGCCGACTGGATCATCGAAGTGGTCGAAGGCCTGGCCGCCAACGGCGAAGACGGCAACGGCGCCGTCGAAGCCAAGGTCAAAACCGAAGTCGCAACCCTCTGCGCCAAGTTCCCCATGTATCCCAACCTCTGACCCTTCTGGATTTAGGTTACAGACGCCCGGCCAAATGGTCGGGCGTTTTTTTTTGTTTCTGTTCACCGACGTGCGAGCTTGGGGAATTCAATCTCCTCAAACCGATCTACGTGCGACCGGCGTGCAAACCTTTCGCGCGATCGCTGGCGCCAATGGTTCGGGAGAAGCTCTTCTGAACTACGTGGGAAATCACCGGACCCCCCAGCGATTTTCCCGTGCGGCAACACGGAATGCATTTGAAAGTATTCCAATCATTTTTCATACTCCATTTCTGTTTCTGCATAACAATTTATGGACTTTTCTGAATTCTTCCATTCAATATGATTTCCAAACTGTAAGTTGAGATTACATTATGGATTGGTCTGCACTACCGTCACTCTCGGCATTACGTGCTTTTGAAGCCGCCGCCCGGCACGGCAGCTTTAGCGCCGCAGCCCGGGAATTGAACGTCACACACGCAGCCATCGCGCAGCATGTGCGGCAGCTTGAAAAGGTGTTGGCAGAACCGCTGCTGCACAGGTCAGGGCGCGGTGTCGCCACGACCGATGCAGGACGCGCGCTGGCTCAGGACCTGAGTGAGGGGTTCGCCATCATTGCCGAAGGGGTCGCGACGCTGCAACGGCAGAAGGAAATCCACCCTCTGAACGTCAGTGTGACGCCTTCGTTTGCAACCAACTGGCTGATGCCCCGGATCGGCAGTTTCTGGCAAGCGCACCCGGACATCAGAATAAACATAAACCCAAGCACGGCTTTGGTTGATCTGCGACGCGATGGCTTTGACATGGCGGTCCGTTTTGGAGACGGGCGCTGGAAGGGGCTGGATAACCAATTGCTGAACCGTGGAGAGTTCTGGATCGTGGCAGCACCTGGGTTGTTGCAAGAACGAAACCTGTCGGGTCTTCCTGAAGCTGGCGCGCTGCCGTGGATCATGGAGCCTCATACGCTGGAATTGCGACGTGTCGTTGAGGATGCCGGCCTGGACCTTGGCCAAGTCGACATGACCGTTCTGGAAACCAACGAGCTTGTGCTGTCGGCCACTTTGGCTGGGTTGGGGGTGTCCGTACATCACAAATCACTTGTGGAGCGAGAAGTTGCCAACGGCACATTGATACGAATTTGCCGTCTGCCAGTGAAAGACCTTGGCTACTATCTGATATCCCTACCCGGCGCACAGAGCGCGCGGCAAAAGGCGTTTTCAAAATGGATCCTGTCTGCCGCCCGGTCGTGAAACGCAAAACACCCGGGCCGAAACCCAGTTGCCAAAGCGGTATTTGACCGCGTTGATCAGGCTCAGGGTCAGCAAGCCAAAAGCCAGTAACGCACCTAAGCCTTTCGGCGTCTGCCCCGAAGTTTTTTGCCAAAATGAAGGGGCGGACATGGATTGCAGGCGCGATGGGTGCTCGCTAACACTTGGGCATGACAAGAGCTCCCTCCCGCACACGACAGATTGAACGAAGCCTGGGCGATTGGATGCGCGCCCGATTGCCATTTGCAGTGGCCGAGTTTGTCATGTTCCTGTTGAAACAGGGCTGGGCCAGCCTGTTTGGCGGGTTGTTGTTGATCGCCATGATCGTGACCGCACGGATCTGGCAGGAGGATTGGATCATCGCCCGCTACGACGCATTGTTGTTGTGGGCTTTGGGTCTGCAGGGCGTGTTCCTGATGTTCAGGCTTGAGTCGTTGCGCGAAGCGCGGGTCATTTTGCTGTTCCATCTGACGGGCACTACGATGGAGATCTTCAAGGTGCATGCCGGCAGTTGGTCTTACCCCGGCGACGGGATCATGAAGCTTTGGGGCGTGCCGCTCTATTCGGGGTTCATGTATGCCTCGGTTGGTTCGTACATGGCGCGGGTGATCCGGTTGTTTGACATGCGCTTTGCACCCTACCCGCCGTTTTGGATCACCGTTTGTCAGGCAATCGGCATCTACGTGAATTTCTTTGCGCATCACTTTTTGCCGGACATCCGGTTGGGGCTATTTGCGGCCACTCTGTTGATCTTTGCCCGCACGCGAATCTGGTACCGGATCGGCCAGCACGACTATTGGATGCCGCTGCCTTTGGCGGCCTTTCTGTCGAGCATCTTTTTGTGGCTTGCGGAAAATGTCGGAACGGCCACCAAGACATGGCTCTACACCGGGCAATCCACATCGGATTGGGTGAGCCTGGCCAAGATGGGCAGTTGGTATCTCTTGCTGTACGTGAGCTTTGTGACCGTCACGCTTGTGTTCCGGGACATGCTCTTTGCCAAGCCGTGGTCACAAGAGACCGCGCCACAAAAGCACCGCCATCACGATGACAAAGACGACAATCAGATTGAAAGACACCATGCCCAGCGTTGACAGAACCATGCCCTTGCGACGGTCCGCCGGGTCGATCTGTTTTAGCGCGGCCTCTAGCGTGCCGAAGGCGCGGTCTATGGCCTGAGCATCCAGCATACGCGACAGTTTCGGATGACCTGCACGGTCTTCGGCCTCGATCAGGATGGCCGCCTGTTTATGCGCGCGCGGGGGCAAGCGGCGACCGATCTTTTTCATGGCTCGCGCAAGGCTTTTGGCCTTGAACCCGAACTTTTCCCCGGCCAGCTGGGTTAGATCGTCTATGCGACGGTGCAGTTCGTTCGGATCAATCACAAGCGGTCTCCTTGGCGCCTATTTACCGCTGATGCAAAGCCATCTCAACAGGGCTGGTGCGATCTGGCAAGGCGCGGTATCAGAATGCCATGCTGAATATGCTTGAATATGGCTCATCGACCGAGCAACCGGACCTTTTGATCGTTCACGGGCTATTTGGGTCGGGCCGCAATTGGGGCGCCGTCGCAAAACGTCTGGCACCAGAGCGGCGCGTTGTGTCCGTTGACCAGCGTAACCACGGCCAAAGCCCGTGGCATGACAGCCATGACTACATAGATATGGCGCGAGATCTCGCTGAGGTGATCGAAACCCAAGGCGCGCCGATGGACGTGCTGGGCCATTCCATGGGCGGCAAGGCGGCAATGGTTCTGGCCTTGCAGCGCCCTGACCTGGTCAACCGCCTGATCGTGGCGGACATCGCGCCAATCCCCTACAAGCACGATCAGAACCAGAACATCGACTCCATGCGCTCGGTTGACCTCAACGGCGTAGCAAAACGCGCTGACGCCGTGGATCAGCTGGCCGCCACCATCGAAGACCCGACCCTGCGCAGTTTCTTCACGCAGTCTTTGGACGTCAAAGAACGGCGCTGGCGGTTGAATCTGGATGTGCTTGAGGCAGAGATGCCTAAGATTCTGGGCTTTCCAGAGATCACAGGCCGCTATGACGGGCCAACGTTGTTCCTGTCCGGCGCCAATTCAGACTATGTCTTGCCCGAGCATCGCCCCATCATTCGCGAGCTGTTCCCCAAGGCGCGCTATGTGAAGATCGCAGGCGCCGGACACTGGCTGCATGCGGAAAAACCGCGCGAGTTCATTCAGACCGTGCAGGCTTGGCTGAGCAAAGCGGTTTAACCGTTGTCGTAGAGCTTGCGGGCAATGATGTGGGACACCGGAAAGGCGATCACATAACCAGCCAAGGCTGCGTCAAGTATCGCCCAGAGTGACGCCACACCTGCGATCAGCGCTGCAACCACGGCCACGCCGGACAAGGTGGCTCCGATAAAGAGATGCAGGATTAGGGACAGTCTTAGCATGTGGTTACATCCGTTCAGCCAAGGCAGGTACCAGCATGGCAAGGTGGCTGAGCGCCATGTCGCGTGCTTGATCCGGGCTGAGCGCACCTTGTTGCAGGTGCATTTGCAGCCATAGACCATCGGTAAACCCGTCGATTGCAGTCGCCAACATGTCCGGATCAGGGATTGCGATCTGTTGTGCCAGATCACGACAGGCTTGACGCATCGCTGCTGCGCGACGTTCTTCTTCTGCCCGGCAGATGTCGTCATACAAAGGCTGCGCGGCGCTCTCGCCCCAAAAAGCAAACCACAGCGCCAATTGTGCCGGCGCACAGATGCTGTCGTGAAAGTCCGCCCCAACCAGTCCGATCACACGTTGCGCCGGATCGGCCTCAGCCAGAATCGGCTGCCAGAGTGCGACGTAGTCTTCTGTCAGATGACGACAGGTGGCGTTTAACAACCCCGCCTTGGATTTGAAATGAAACACCAGCACGCCCTGGCTGACGCCTGCGGTGTCAGCGACCCGTGCAAGCGTCGTTGCGCTCAGTCCATGGTCTGCGACCACGTCCACGACAGCCCTTAGGATACGGGCTTTCATGCGAGCACTGGTGGGAGAATCTTCGTCTGTCACTGTCTTTGTTGGCATGCTGCTTTTTAGCACCAGAGTGGCGACCTATTCAACTTTTTTTGAGTAGTTGCTCAGAAAAATTGACTGATCGCTCAAAAAGCTGCTAAGACGCAATCTGAACCAGTGACCAGAGGATGACTCATGACCGCAAACCCTGCCCGTTCGCGCCGTTCCGGAGGCCGCGCTGCCCGTGTTGCAATGCGTGAATCTGTCCGCGACGACACCCGCCAAGCCGTACGTGCCGGACTTGAAGGTGGCACCTATAATCCGCTGAGTGATCATGACCTGCGGGCAATCCACGACGCGGCGCTGGATATTTTGGCAGACGTCGGCATTGGCGACGCCACCGACGAGGTGATCGAGATTGCCACCGCTCAGGGCTGTCACCTGAATGCGCACGGGCGCCTCAGCTTTCCACGGTCGCTGGTCGAAGACCTGCTGACCAAAGCGGCACGGGAATATGTTGTCTACAGCCGCGACCCGGCCCATGCGGACGTGCATGTGGGCGGCAACAAAGTGAATTACTGCACCAGTGGCGAGGCGGTTTCGATCCTCGACTACAAAAGCCGCAGTTATCGCCCCTCTACCTTGGTTGATCTCTATGACACCGCCCGCGTGGTGGATGCATTGCCCAATATCCACCAGTTCGGTCAGACCGTGGTGCCGACCGAAATCGCCGACCTCTACGAGCATGATATCAACGTGGTCTACGCGGTACTCGCGGGCACGACGAAGCCAGTGGAGCACACGTTCAACACAGTCGAGTCGATTCCAGCCGCGATGGAAATGTACGCGATGGTCGCCGGGTCTGAGCAAAAGTTTCGCGAGCGGCCTTTCGTGAGTTTTGGCGGTTGCCCCATCGTCTCCCCCCTGCGGTTTGCGCAAGAGAACCTTGATGTACTGGTTGCCACCAGCCGCCTTGGGTTGGTCAACGACATCGCCATCGCGCCGCAATCCGGGGCCACGGCGCCCTCGTTTCTGGCAGGTGCTTTGGTGCAGGTTGTGGCCGAAGCCCTGTCCTGTCTCTGCGTGGTGAACATGGTGCGTCCGGGCTGTCCGATGTCTTTTGCCGCGTGGCCTTTTGCAGTGGACCTGCGCACCGGAGCCTTTGCAGGCGGCTCGGCTGAGGTCGCCGTGTCAATGGCGGCGATTGCCCAGATTGGGCGGTTTTATGACCTGCCGACCACGGTTGCGGCCTCAATGTCCGACGCCAAGATGCCCGACGCACAGATGGGTTATGAAAAGGGCATCACCTCGGTCGTGGCAGGACTGGCTGGCGCCAACCGCGTGCTGGAATCGGCGGGCATGATGGCCAGCCTGATGGGCTGCTCGTTCGAGGCTCTGGTGATCGACAATGACATGCTGGGCATGGCGCAGCGCGTGGTGCGCGGCATTGAGGTCAGCGAAGAAACCCTGAGCGTTGATGTGATCAAGGCCACCGTTCTGGGCGAAGGCCATTACCTTGGCGCAGGCGACACGCTGAAGTCGATGGAGACCGAATATGTCTATCCAGAGACTGCCGACCGCACGTCGCAACAGGTCTGGATCGCGGAAGGTGCCAAGACAATCGACGAACGCGCCCATGAAGTGGCCGGAAAGCTCTTGGCAGATCACGCCGTAAACGCGATCCCGGCCGATATCGACAAGGCCATCCGCGAAAGGTTCCCGATTAAGCTGGAGCGCTCGCGAATGCGGGTGGGATAACACCTCTCTGCAATCTTGTGCCTACCCTTGCCTTTGACGTGAGACTGCTGTTCCTTTTGGGTCAAACCCTGAAGATCGCAAGAAGGGCGCGACATGACAAAACCATCCGAGACCTCGGCCTATACCAGCACCAACCGTACGGCCTGGGAAGAAGTTGCGCCCATTCATGCCAAGCACAATCAGGCGCGCCTCATCGAGGCGTTCAAGGATCCCGAGTTTTCCTTTCTTGACGCAACCGCCACCAAGGCCCTGACAAGCTTGGACGTGGCGGGCAAAGACGTCGCGCAGGTGTGTTGCAACAACGGGATCGAGTTGCTGTCGGTCCAGCGGATGGGCGCGGCGCGATGTGTCGGGTTTGATGGCGCAGAAGGGTTCGTCGAACAGGGGCGCGAATTGGCTGAGGCCGCAGGCAGCGACGCCGAGTTTGTCTGCTGTGACGCCTATGACATCCCCGCAGAGTTTCACGGTGGCTTTGATCTGGCGGTCATCACAATCGGAGTTCTGGGATGGATGCCCGACATTGATGGGTTCTTTGCATCCATCGAAAAACTGCTGAGACCCGGAGGCGCGGTGTTCATCTATGAACACCATCCCATTCTCGTGATGGTGAAACCGGGGCAAGTGGGCGACCCGTTTGAATGGGAGTTGTCCTATTTTAAAACCGACCCCTATGTGGATGCGTCAGGATTGGACTACTATGGCGGCGAGGCCTATGACGCGACACCGAACGTGTCTTTCAGCCATAAACTCTCGGACATTTTCATGGCCGCCATCAAAGGCGGGTTGGCCGTAGAACACTTTGAGGAATTGCCAAACCACATTTCCAACACGTGGTGGAATGTCGAACACTCGGATATTGGATTGCCGATGAGCTACACGCTTGTGCTGAGAAAGGCCGGCTGACGCCTTCCCCTTCCGCTATTAAGAAGAGCCGGCCATCCTGATTACTTCTAGGCCATCAGCGTTCCATGTGCTTCTGGCACAAAGGTCTGGTCGCTCATCGGTGGGCGCACATAGCCACGTTGTGGCGGGCGTTCGTCCAGCACCACAGGCTCGCGCGGGACATCTTCGTAGGGTATCAGTGACAAGAGATGGTTGATGCAGTTCAGCCGGGCATGTTTCTTGACGTCTGAATTCACCACGTACCAAGGTGCCTGTTTGATGTCGGTATGCGAGAACATATCATCCTTGGCCTTGGAATAATCGACCCAGCGCTTGCGGCTTTCCAGATCCATCGGGCTGAGCTTCCATTGCTTGGTCGGATCGGTCAGGCGTTTCTGGAAGCGGCGTTCCTGTTCTTCGTCACTGACCGAGAACCAGTATTTGACCAGCTGAATGCCCGACCGCACCAGCATGCGTTCAAACTCGGGGCAACTGCGCATGAACTCTTTGTACTCTTCGTCCGTGCAGAACCCCATGACACGTTCCACGCCTGCCCGGTTGTACCAAGACCGGTCAAAAATGATGATCTCACCGGCAGCTGGCAAATGCTCTACATAGCGTTGAAGGTACCACTGCGTTTGCTGGCGTTCCGTTGGCGCAGGCAGCGCCACCACCTGACACACACGCGGGTTCATGGCTTCGGTTATGCGCTTGATCGTCCCACCCTTGCCCGCCGCGTCGCGGCCTTCAAAGACGATGGCAACCCGGTGGCCGGTGTGTTTGACCCACTCCTGCAGCTTCACCAGTTCGATCTGTAGCCGCGTGAGTTCGGCCTCATAGGCCTTATTCGAAATCTTTCGGGTCACAACACACTCTCCTAACCAGACAATGCATGCAGGCTAACAAAGCTGAGGCATTCCGAGAATGCGGCAAAACGCTAGGTTTGATCAGACCCTATCTGAACCGCGACAGCACGTCCTTTGCCACCTGCATCACCTCATCCGCTGGTGCGGGAGGTGGTGGGGCAGCGCGGCGTTCGGCGAGATCCAGTTCGATGCGCTCAAACAGGTCCAGATCCGGCAAACCTCCATTGCTGAGGGGGGTGTTGGGTCCAAGATACCGCGAGTTCCACACCTGTGTGCGGCAATTATCGACGGTGTGCTGTTCGGCAAGGAATTGTCCTTTGGGGCCAAGGCTATCAATCAGGTCAGTGCCGATCTGATCGTCCGAAACAGTGATCCCTTCCCACATCTTGCGCAGCATCCCGGCCTGATCGTCACTGAACAACAGCGACACCTCAGAGAATGTCAGACCCTGATCGAGCGAGCCAAGGTAATCGACGGTGGCCGGGCGGTGGTAAAAGACGTTCATGGTACTGGCCGAAATTTCCCAGACCGCATCCTGATTGAAGCGCCGCGCGACCGTGCATCCCCCCGAGGCGGTGAGCGATGGAAAGCCGAGGCTCCGGCGGGCCTGAGCGGCGGCCATATCCCCCATGGTCATCTGGGAAAAGCTGCCGATGGCGCCGGTTGCAGGCTCCATAAAGAAGACGTCTGAGCCCCCCATGCAAAAACTGCCCTCTTGGACCAATTGACCCAGAACGATGGCCGCAAAATCGGTCATCAGGCAATGCACCAGACAGCCCGCAAGCGTTATCGGGGAAGACGCGCCGCCGATTGAGAGCGTGCCAACACCCACCGGGACGCCAGCGCGGACGGCTGAAATGATCTGGTCAATGTGGATGCTCGCAAAGCTGACCGGCAGCGGCGTCACAAGGTGAAAGAAATAGGGTTTGGCACGCAGGCCCTCGGCCCCACCCCGCACCGCACTGGCGATCTCGATCACGGCCTCCAGAGACTCGGGGTATTCACACAGATACTCGAGCGGTTTGGTGGTGTTCTCCATCATGCAGACGAATTCATCGATTTCGCCATGCATCGTGGAATCGGCGATATTCTTAACCGAGACACAGATCGCATCGATGTTGGGCAGACCGTCCGAAAGACGGGTGATCGCCGCCAGATCCTCGCGGGTCGAGGGGCGCGGTTCGCCTGTTTCTTCGTCAAAGACGCCGATATTCGTCATGCCGGGCATAAAGATGGTGTGATGCGGGCTGATCGTGACGGGATTGTCGCCATTGCGATCAAAAAGCACGGTTTCCCGCGCCACGGTTTGCAGCGCCTTGCGTGTGACAGCCTCGGGGATTTTCACGATGCCGTCTTCGCCCAGCTCACATCCGACAGCGGCCAATAGATCGTCCGCCTCTGTACCCGGCTCAAACACAATGCCCGAGGTTGCCATCAAAGAAACCGCCGTATCGATGACCTTGGTCACCTCGGCATTCGACATGGGCCCATAGGCAGGTGTCGGTCCAAAGTGACTGGTATTTGGGCGTTGAATTTCTGTTGGCTCAGCGACTTTACGGGCACGTCCACGGCGCATGGCGGCATCCTTTTAGACCATTTTTTAAGAATTTGTGTTCGTGACAGACTAGCCGGAAGTCCGCATTCTGGGCAATATTTTTTTGAGCGCTCAAATAAATTTGTTGCCGGATCGAGATTCTCCTGTATTAAAAATGAACAAAATCTTGCCCGGATGCGTCAAACGTGGCCCGATGCAAAGATCAAAAACAGCAAGAGGATCCCCCGACGATGGGCGTGACACTCGATAAAGAAGCCCGGCAGGGCCTGACCCTGCTCAGCCCGACAGCGCTCTATGCCCTGTTGATGCTGGCCGCACCGCTGGCGATGGTGGTGACGTTCAGCTTCTGGACACAGAACTATCTGGACATCGACACCACGCTGACGTTGGACAATTACCGCGAAGCCTGGAGCAAGCCGATCTATCAGGTTCTGATGATGCGCTCGCTGCGAATCTCGTTGATGGTGACGGTTGTCACAGTGCTCTTGGCCTTTCCGATCGCCTATTACCTGTCGTTCCATGTCAAGAAACGCAAAGCGCTCTGGCTGTTCCTGATCACCGTGCCATTCTGGACGAGCTACCTGCTGCGGGTGTTCCTATGGAAGGTTATTCTGGGGTTCAACGGCGTGTTGAACACTGCCCTGATGCAAGTCGGGCTGATTGATGAGCCGCTGACGTTTATCCTTTATAACTCTAATGCGGTGGTGCTGACGCTGGCCCATGCCTGGGCGCCCTTTGCGATCCTGCCGATCTTTGTTGCGCTGGAAAAAATCGACCGTTCGCTTCTGGAGGCTGCCGAAGATCTGGGCGATGGCCCGGTGCGCCGGTTCTTTCGGATCACCCTGCCACTGGCAATGCCGGGTGTCATCGCCTCCACGCTGATCGTGCTGATCCCGACCGTGGGTGATTTCATCACGCCCCGTCTGGTGGGTGGCACCGATGGTCTGATGATCGCCAACATGATCCAGATCCAATTCGGCAAAGCCAACAACGCCCCCCTTGGCGCGGCTTTGGCGATCTCGTCGATGGTGATCGTCGCGGCAATCAGTCTTGTGATTTACCTTGTAGGCAAGAAAATGGGGGGGCGCACGGAATGACCCGGCTTGGCAAATACCTCTCTGCCCGGTGGCTCGCGGTTTATGCCGTGGTCTACATGCTGTTTCTTTACGCACCCGTGGTCCTGTTGCCACTGTTTGCGTTCAACGATGCGACCATCATCTCGTTTCCTCTTACAGGCTTCACGACGCAGTGGTTCACAGTTCTCTGGGAGACCGAGGCGCTGCATGCCGCCGTTCGCAACAGCGCGATTGTGGCGATCTCCACCGCAGTTCTGAGTACGACGCTGGGCGCCTGCGCCGCACGCGCGGCCGCGCGCTACAAGTTTCCGGGCAAGCGCCCTGTGATGGGGTTCATCATGCTGCCGCTGGTGCTGCCCGAGATCATCGTTGCGGTCTCACTTCTGGTGTTGCTGATGCAGCTTGGGATGTCGCTGTCGCTTTGGACGGTGATTTTGGGCCACATCCTGATCTGCACGCCCTTTTCTATCGCCATCCTGTCCAGCGCGTTTCAAGGTTTGGACAACAGCCTCGAAGAGGCCTCGTTCGATCTGGGTGAAACCCGCTGGGGCACCTTCCGCCGGGTGATCTTGCCGCTGGTGATGCCCGGCGTGGTCTCAAGCCTGTTGATCTGTTTCACCATCTCGCTGGATGAATTCATCATCGCGTTTTTCCTGACCGGCACAGATGTCACCCTGCCTGTCTATATCTGGAGCCAATTGCGCTTCCCTACGAAATTGCCCTCGGTCATGGCCTTGGGAACAATCCTGCTCGCCTTGTCCGTCATTCTGCTGATCATGGCGGAATGGTTCCGCCGTCGATCGGCCAAGAAGCAAGGCATCGAAGCATCTGCCGGAGGATTCATGTAAATGACCGCGACCGACACCAACGACATCATCGTTCTGAGCGATGTGACCAAAACCTTCGGCACATTTCAGGCGCTGAAGGGCATCAATGCGACAATCCGCGAAGGCGAGTTCTTTTCGCTTTTGGGGCCTTCGGGCTGCGGCAAGACCACGCTGTTGCGCATGATCGCGGGCTTTGATGAGCCAACGACCGGAGCGATTGAGATCGACGACAAACCAATGGCAGGAATTTCTGCCAACAAGCGCCCGACGAACATGGTGTTTCAGTCCTACGCGATTTTCCCGCATCTCAGCGTTGCTGAAAACGTGGGCTACGGTCTGAAAACCCGCAAGATGCCAAAGACTGAGATCGCGGCAGAGGTGGACAAAGCGCTGGAGATGGTTGACCTGCGAGGTCTTGGGAACCGCAGCGCGCATGAACTGTCAGGTGGCCAACGCCAGCGTGTGGCCCTAGCCCGTGCTTTGGTCATGAAGCCCAAGGTGATCCTGCTGGATGAACCACTGTCTGCGCTCGACAAGAAACTGCGCGACCAGATGCAGGTTGAACTGCGCTCGTTGCAGCAATCCCTTGGCATCACGTTTATCCTCGTCACCCACGACCAGGAAGAAGCGCTGATCATGTCGGACCGCATCGCGGTGATGTTTGAGGGTGAGATTGCCCAGTTGGACTCGCCTGAAGGTCTCTACCGTCGTCCACGCACCAAGCGCGTGGCCTCGTTCATTGGGGTAATGAACTTTCTGTCGGCCAAGCTGACCCGCGAAGACGCAGAGACACTCACGATCCAAATTGATGCGCTGGGAGAGATCACAGTACCGCGCGACATCGCGCCCGAAGGGTTGACCCCTTCCGAGGTGGACGCCATTGGCATCCGACCCGAAATGCTGACGGTTCTGATGGACGACACCGACACCGCCGAGCGAACCGTTGAAGGGTCAATCACCGGCACCTCCTATTACGGCGATATGACTTACTACGAGGTGAAACTGCCCGGTGACGGTGATCCCGTGACCATTTCCATGCGCAATACTGCAGGGCGTTCTGTCCTGCCAGCCGGCAGCAAAGTTTCTGTAGGTTGGGGTGCCGAGTCTATCGTACTGTTCGAATAAGTGAACGCGGGAGAGCCTTAGATGAGTGACGAGATCCTTTATGACGACCAGCACATCAAGTTTCTCGAAGACATGTGGGGTGAAGGCTTCCTGTCCCCCGGTGGCGCTGATGAAGCTGCTTTGGTGGTCGAAGGGCTGGACCTGACGGGCAAAACGGTACTGGACATCGGCTGTGGGTCAGGCGCGATTGCGGTTCTGCTGGCCGAGACATTGGGCGCAGATCGCGTCATTGGTATCGATGTCGAGCAACCCGTGGTCGACGCAGCGCGGACGCGTGCCGAAAAGGCAGGGCTGTCCGACCGGATCGACATTCGCCTGATCGAACCGGGCCCCCTGCCCTTTGACGCCGAGACCTTTGACGTCGTCTATTCCAAGGACTCAATCATCCACATCCCCGACAAAGAGGCTCTGTGTCAGGATGCCTTTCGCGTGCTGCGCCCCGGAGGGTGGTTCGCAGCCTCGGATTGGCTGACCTCGCATGATGGCGCCCCTTCTCCCGAAATGCAGCAGTACGTCCGCGCGGAAGATCTGGATTTCGCTATGGCGTCACCAGCTCGGTATGACCGTGCGATGGCAGATGCGGGCTTTGTCGAGATCACCTTGCGCAACCGCAATCCGTGGTACCGGGAGGTCGCAAGTGATGAGCTTACGCGACTGACCGGAGCGGACCGTCCAGCGCTGGAAGCGGCGCATGGCCCAGACTTTATTGCATCCCAGATCGCCACATGGAGCCTGATGATGCCGGTTCTGCAATCGGGCGAGCATTGCCCGCATCACATTCGCGGCCAAAAACCTGTTTAAACCAAAAGCGACAGGCTCACCGCGATCAAAAGCGCGATGGCAAATGCGATGTTGATGGCGCGACTGGTCTTGGGATCGCGGAACCACGGCGTCATGGCCGCTCCGATCATCAGCCAACAGATATTCACGAACCAGATCACCGCCCAGAGCAAGCTGGCCTTGAGCAACGCATCCCCCATAGGGGGCAGGCTGGTCAGTGCGGGGGTCGCGAACATGGCCCCCATCGCGGCATAGGCCTTGGGATTGATGAGCGAGATCACCACCCCCTCGTGCCAGCGCGGCGCGTGATCGGGTCCAGTGACATTGCCGAGGGGTGGTGCCGTCGCAATGCGCCACGCCAACCAGATGAAATAGGCAACCGCCGCGATCAGGATCACGGGCCGCACCACTGGCAAGCTCAGTATGACCGCAGAAATTCCACTACCTGTGATCGCTATGACAAGCGCCATGCCGATGTTAAGGCCCACCATGAACCCCATGCCGCGACCCCGCCCAAAACCCGAACCAACGGCGGCAAGGGCAAGCGTGTTGGGGCCAGGGCTGCCCGCAAGGGCCAGCGCAGCGAGAGTGAATCCGAGTATCGCTTCCATCGCCCGACCCTAGCCCCGGCACCCCACTTCGCCAAGGTCTGAGCAGGCAACAAAAAAAGCCCCGGCCAAAAGACCGGGGCTTCATTCGAGTTTCTTCCGTGAGTGGGTTTAGAAACCAGCTTTGATCAGCTCAAACTCGGCAATCATCTTTTCGCGCAGATCCGAGTTGACCGGAGCCTGCCACAAGGTCTTGGCACGGATCTGATCGTTGCTGTCCAGACCAACTGCGGCCAGATCAGCGTCGGCCATCGCGGACATGGCGGTGGCGTTGCCGTGGCCGTAACCCCAGTAACCGACGAGATAGTTGGCGGTTTCAGGCTCGAGCCATGCGTTGATAAAGTCGTAGAACTTGTCTTCCGAGCCCGGTGCGTCGGTCAGCTTCGTGTAGCCGCATACCCATGCAGACACACCTTCGTCGGTGTTTTTGTTGATGGCAATGGGGTGACCTTCATAGGTCATGGTCGAGTATGTCTCGTTCCACGCCCACGACAGGTAAACTTCGCCCGACTGCATCAGCTGCGCCAACGACGCACCGTCAGCCCAGTAGGTGCGCACGTTCTTATGCACTTCCCGAAGGAAATCAGACGCCTTTTTAAAGTCTTCGTCGGTGGCTGTGGTCCAGTCGGTCACGCCAGTGGCCAGAAAGCCCAGCGCATAGGCATCATCCACGTTATCACCGATCGACACGCGGCCCGCGTGTTTCGGATCGGTAAAGGCCTGCAGTGATTGCACGTCCGCTTCGGTCAGATGCTCTGTGTGATAAGTGACCAGCGTGTTGCCCCAGTCAACTGGCACAAAGAAATACTCTCCGTCCTTCTGGAAGGCCTCGATGTCGCGGAACGAGGTTTCCAATTCGTCCCAGCGATCAATGCGGCTGGTGTCAAGCGGTGCCAGCAGACCCGCTTCGATCCATTTCGGCACAGACTGCGAACATGGGTGCGCGATGTCGGCCTTAAAGCCCGAGCGCAGCTTTTGGAACGCTTCTTCTTCGTCGCCAAAGAAGGCGTAGGTCGGGCTGTCACCATGTTTAGCAGTATAGGCCTTGAAGAACTCCGGGTCCTCGTAGCCGGCCCAGTCAAAAATCGTGAGGTCTGGATCCGCGGCCAACACTGTCCCCGTCGTCAGTGCCAACGCTGCGACAACGCTGGTCGCCGTCTTGGTAAAGTGAATCATTTTCTTCTCCCTGTTGTACGGCAAGGACCCGTCACACAAGGTAAACTGGTCGCCATCCCCGAAAAACTAAAAGGGATATGGGATTGACTCAAGGTTTAATTGAGCGCTCAAATAAAAATTGATGCGAATAGGAGCATATTGAGAGAAAATGCGCGATCCAAGGCACGATATTCTGTTTGAGCCTCTGAAAATTGGGCCCGTCACAACAAAAAACCGATTCTATCAGGTGCCGCATTGCACAGGCATGGGATGGAGACGCCCTCAGACTCTGGCTGCCATGCGTGGGGTCAAGGCCGAAGGCGGCTGGGGCGTGGTCAACACCGAGTTCTGTTCGGTGCACCCCACTTCGGACAACGACGCCTTTCCTTACGCAGCCCTGTGGGACGACGACGACATCCGCGCCAATGCGCTGATGACCGAGGCCGTGCATGAACATGGCGCCTTGGCAGGTGTCGAACTGTGGCTTGGTGGCGGTATGGTGGCCAATCTGGGCACCCGCATTCCGGCTTATGGGTTGCGGAACCGCCCCCAGACCGACAGTGGCGTGGTCAATCCCGGTCAGACCCGCAAGATGGACAAATCCGACATCCGCGAGGTGCGCCGTTGGCACCGTGATGCGGCCAAACGGGCTGTCGCAGCCGGGTTCGACATTGTCTATGTCTATGCGACCCACGGCTATCTTTTGTCCGAGTTCATGGACCCGGCCGTGAACACCCGCAGCGATGAATACGGCGGCTCCTTGGAAAACCGTACCCGACTGGTACGTGAATTGATCGAGGAAACCCGCGAAGCGGTGGGCGACAAGGTGGCGGTGGCCACGCGGTTCAGCGTCGATTTGAATGATACCGAGACCTATGACGCTTTTGCCTTGATGGCCGACATGCCGGACCTTTGGGACCTGACCGTGCCGGATTACGGCGTTGAGATGGGCGCCAGCCGCTTCGTGAAAGAGGCGTCGTTTGTCGACAGCATCTCTCACGCCAAATCACTGACCTCGAAACCCGTTGTGGCCGTGGGTCGGTTCACGTCACCGGACACGATGGCACAGGTGATCCGCGCCGGGCATCAGGACTTGATCGGCGCCGCCCGCCCTTCAATCGCGGACCCGTTTCTGCCGGTGAAGATTTCCGAAGGACGCTCTGAAGACATTCGCGAATGTATCGGCTGCAACATCTGTTACGCACATGACTCGATGGGCGTCCCGCTGCGCTGCACACAAAATGCAACGATGGGCGAAGAATGGCGTTTGGGCTGGCATCCAGAACGCACAGGGCGCGCAGATGCGTCGGAAAAAGTGCTTGTGGTCGGGGCTGGTCCCGCCGGGCTTGAGGCGGCACGGGTGCTCGGGGAACGCGGGCATCAGGTGATGCTGGCTGAAGCGGAACGCACCCTTGGGGGTCGCGTGACCCGCGAGGCAAAGCTCCCCGGGCTGATCGAATGGGGCCGCGTGCGCGATTGGCGCGTGGGACAGATTGAAAAGCTCGACACCGTTGAGGTGTTCCCCGAAAGCCGCCTCACCGCCGAAGACATCCCGGATCTGGGCGTCGATCATGTGCTGATTGCAACGGGATCGAAATGGGCCGCTGACACGATTGGCCGGCATTCGGCCACTGGCCTGACCGAGGCCGCTCCGGGCATGATCGCAAGCGCCGAAGCCGTGCTGAACGGTGAGGATATCAACGCCGATCACGTGGTAATCTATGACGACGACCACTACTACCTCGGCTCGGTTATGGCCCTGCAATTGCGCAAGGCGGGCAAGCGCGTGACATTGGTGACACCCGCCGGCAAGCCCTGCGAGTTTGGGGTGTTCACGACCGAGATCTACAGCTCAAACGCGGCACTGGTCGAGGCGGGTGTTGAGATTGTCACCAACCAGATGATCACCTCGGTTACAGCGGGATCGGCACAGATGGAATGCACCTTTGCCGGACGCCCGAGCGCCCTTGCTTGCGACCTGGTGATCCCGGTCTGTCGACGGCTGCCTGTTCTGGACCTGTTTGACGGGCTGCAAGCCGAGAATCCTTCTGGCCTCAAGTCCCTCGCCCGCATAGGCGATGCCGAGGCGCCGAACACGATTGCCGCAGCGGTCCATGCCGGGTACCGCGCTGGAATGGATTTGGGTCGCGAGGTCGATCTTGCCAAGGTCTATGGTCGCAGAGAACATACGGTCTGAGACGACCTAGGCAACATTAGGCCAAGCGCCAAGAAGAAAGCCCCCGACGCACCGCGCTGGGGGCTTTCTTCTTGCTTTGTCGGGCATAATGCGTCAGCCGTTGACGTCTTTTTGAACCTCTGCCAGTGCGTCTTCGATAATGTCGAACATCTCGTCTATCTGCTCAAGCGTGATGATCAGAGGCGGTGAGAACACCGCCATGTTGATCAGCGGTCGTACGATCAGGCCGCGCGCTTCGCACGCCTCATCAATCTTGGCGCCCAGTGTGCGCTCCGCCTCAAGGTCTTCGGCCTTGCCCTCGATGCAGCCCAAAAGCCCCATACCACGTGCATCGCCAACAATATCGAATTTTTCCAACGCCTTAAGGCGTTTTTGAAAATGCGGACTGACCTCGCGCACATGTTCCAGAATGCCTTCGCTTTCAAAGATTTCGATGTTCTTCAAAGCTGCAACGCAACACACGGGATGACCTGAATAAGTGTAACCGTTGGTGTAGCTTGACGGCTCTCCAAGGTTGCTGATTGCCTCCAGCACGTGATCGGCAATGATGCAGGCCCCTAGCGGCAGATAACCAGAGGTCAGGCCCTTGGCGCAGGTGATCATGTCGGGCACGATGTCGAACAGGTCTTCGGAAGCGAACCAATGGCCAAGGCGGCCAAAGCCCGTCACAACCTCATCTGAAATATACAGTATATCGTTGGCCTTGCAGACTTCCCACGTGCGCTTGTGATAGCCAGGCGCAGGCACGATCACACCACCGGAGGACAAGACCGGTTCGGCGATAAAAGCCCCGATCTTATCGGCGCCAATCGTGGCAATGGCATTCTCAAGGTCAGCGACTTTCTCGTCACAAAACGCTTCGACGCTCTGTCCTTCGGCACGGCGATAGGGGTTCACGTCGGGCAGGAAATGCACCATGTGCGAGGCGTGGTCAAAGTGGGATTTATCCCGCTCCTTACCGGTGACCGAATGCGCCAGATAGGTCGATCCGTGATAGCCCTTTTCGCGGGCAAGGATCATCTTTTTCTCAGGCATGCCGCGACGATTGAAGTAGTACATCATCGTGCGCAATGCGGTATCCACAGCCGTGGAGCCTCCGGTGGTAAAGAACACGTTGTTCAAATCACCGGGCGCCATGTCGGCGATCTTTTTGGCAAGCACTGCGGAGGGTTCGGTCGCATTGCTGAAGGGTGAGGTGTAGGGCAGTTTCATCACCTGCGCGGCGATGGCATCTGCCATGTCCTTGCGGCCATAACCGATCTGGGTGCACCACATCCCTGCCGGGCCATCAATGAACTTCTTGCCCGAGGCATCCCACATGTAAATGCCCTCGGCGGTGTCGACCATCATGTTGTCATAGCCGCGCCAGTCGTCCATCGCCGCCCAGGGGTGGAGCTGATGCACCCGGTCCCACTCGTGAAGCGTTTCGAGGCTGGGTTCATTCGATAGGTTTGTCATCTCAGTCATGTCGCATTTCCTTAGTTGGATCAGAACGACTTGGGCGGCGTGGCCCGCGATCTGGCGTTTTGGAAAAATGGTTTGTCGACCACGGTCAGCGGCACGATGCGCTTGTCCCATTGGCCTTCTTCGTTGACGTAAATCTCGACCCACAGGTCGTCCTGAATGGCCTTGCCATAGGGTGCCTTAAACTCGGCCAGCGCGATGTTCTGCTTCATCGTCGGCGACCAGACCCCCGAAGTGACATGGCCAACCTCTTTCTTTTTGCGGTGATAGATCAGCGAGCCATCAGCTGGTTTGAACCCGCCAATGTCGATCTTGACGAGGTGGTGCTTCATCCCATCTTCACGCTGCTGCAACAGCGCGCGCCGGCCGTTGAAATGGCCCTTTTCAAAATGCACGAGCTTTTCAAAGCCTAATTCCAGCGGGCTGCGGCCACGATGCAAGCGCATCGCTGTGTGCACTGGCTGGAAATCTACACCGGCGGCGATAAATCCCGCCTCGATCCGCACCATGTTCAGCGCCTCGGCACCGATGGCGCGCAAGCCCCAGTTGCCGCCCGCCGCCCAAAGACGATCCCAAAGCGCGGCGATGTCATCCCATGCGGTCCAAAGCTCATAGCCCAGATCGCCGGTAAAGCCAGTGCGAGACACCCAAAGACCGGGTTCAACCTCACGCAGGTCAAAAGGTTTCATGTCTTCGACCGCACCAAGGCCCGCCTCTTTCAGGAGCGAGAAGGTGGTAGGCCCCTGCAAGGAAACCCCTGCAATCGTGTGACTTTCATCAATGATGTCAGCCTCAAAGCCCCAGGCCGAGTCCAAAAGCCAGCTGTACATCGTCTCCTGACAGCACAGCAGAAAGTCAGTCTCGGTGTATCGGAAAATAGTGCCGTCATCGATCACCATGCCCTCTTCATCACACCAGAGCGCATAGCCCACACGACCATCGCGCAGTTTGGCCACGTCGCGGGTCACAAGACGGTTCAACACCTTCAGCGCATCAGGTCCGGAGATGCGGTATTTGTGCATGGGCGAGATATCGAACAGCGTCGATTGGTTGCGGATCGCAAAGTATTCAAACTCGACCGTGTCCAGCACCAGAGGCGAGATGTAACCGGCCCAGTTGGCCCAGCTTTTGGTGGTGCTGATGGCCTCCATACGCTCATAAAGCGGTGTTGGAATGGCCCCGACCGGAACAGCGGTTGGCGTCTTGCTCATGACAACACCCCGTCTTTCAGAAGTTGCAGGGCGCTGTTGCGTCCCGGAAGGCCGGTCACGTCACCGCCCGGATGGGCCGCCGCGCCACAGAGGTAAAGTCCGCCAATGGCAAAGCGGTAATGCGCCATCCCGTTGACCGGACGCACGGTGAGGATCTGATCGACCCCCATTTCCGCGTGGTGCCAATGGCCGCCCGGCGCACCAGTTCGCGCCTCGATATCCGCAGGCGTTAGCAAATCGGGGCTTTCGACCAAGGCCGCAAGCCCCGGCATATGTGTCTCAAGCTGGGCTACGACAGTGTTGATCACGTGCCGGCGCTTTGCATCATCCCAGCCGCCTTCAGGTGTGTGAGGGACGTGCTGGATGTTGGCCGACAAGATGTGACGCCCATCCGAAGCCACCTCTACGTCCGACAGCGTCGGGATCACGGCTTCGATAACCGGCGCCGTGGGCAGCTCATTATATTTCACCGGGTTGAACGAGCGTTCGACCGCCGCCGCCGAAGGTGCAATCAGAAAGCGGGATTTCATTTGATCCCAGCTGAGGCCTTTGATCGAAGGCGCATCCTTCAACGTCAACGTCAGCTTGGCCACTGACCCCTTGCACCGCATATGGCGCATGCGCCGCGCGGCTTCGACGTCAAAATGTTCAATTCCGGCCATCTCCATCGTGGCCTTGGGAGCCGCTGACGATAAAACGGCGCGGGTGTTGATGACTGTCCCGTCTTCAAGTTCGACCCCGTTGACGGTATCGTTCTCTATCAAAACCCGGGTCACACCCTGCCCAGCGCGCAGATCGACGCCTGCCTTACGTGCTGCGTCCTCAAACGCGCGGGCGACGGCAATCATGCCACCTTTGGGCAGGCGTACGTCACCGCCCTGCCCCAGCCGGTACATCAGGTTGAACACCGTGCCGGGCGAGCGCGGGCCAACGAAATTGCCACGCACGGCATCGGCACAAAGTGCGCCAGCCAATGGACCATCGGGCATTTCGTCCAGCACAAGATCATAGGCGTTGGTCAGGATGACGCGCAGAAACTCGTTCATGTCCTTTTTGCCAAGGCGTTTGAGATCGAGGCCCATTTTCGCCAGACCTGCCAATTCGCCCAGTGTGGCAAGGCTGGTCAGCCCTCCGTCCAACTTGGGAGGGGTCTTGGTCGACAACTGCCCCAGAACGCCCGCGAACTTTTTCAAACGCCGGATCATCTCGGCATAAGCGGCGGCGTCAGGATGGGCCGCGCCATCGGCAAATCGCACAGTGTCGCCGCTGATCTCAACATGATTGCCATCTTCGGCCAGCGAAATGGTCGAGAGCGGTTTGCCCTCGTTCAACGCGCCAAGGCCAAGCTCGCGCGCGACCTTGGGGTGCAGATTGTACAAAAGATGCGCGACCTCACGTGCCATCCCACCAAAGGCCTCCGCCTTTTCGATCACGCAGACGGATTTGCCTTTTTTGGCAAGCGTTGCGGCGGCGGTCAGGCCGTTGTGCCCTCCGCCGATCACCACGACGTCATAGGTTGCTGAAACGCTCATGATAGCCCCCTTACGCCGCGTGCTTGGGCATCAAGTCGCCCTTGCCGATATTGCGCAGAATTTCCCGCGCCGCGTTGGCACCTGGGGCGGCCATCACACCGCCACCGGGATGGGCCGATGAGCCGACCAGATACATGCCATCAATAGGCGTGCGATACTGGGCATAGCCCGGCACCGGACGGTTAAACAGCAGCTGATCAAAGGTCAGTTCACCTTGGAAGATGTTGCCCTCGGTCAGGCCCACTTCCTTCTCGATATCCCAAGGCGTGCGAATTTCGGCATGCAACACGTGTTTGCGAATGTCCGGCATCGCAACCTCGATCTTGTCAAAGACACAATCGGCAAAGGCTTTGCGGGTCTCATCGTTCCAGTTCTCGCCAGAGCGCACGCCGTTCACCTCAAGATCATAAGGCGCGTATTGCACAAAGACGGTCATCATGTGTTTGCCCGGAGGCGCCAGAGTCGGATCGATCTGACTGGGGATCAGCATGTCAAAATAGGGATCCTTGGACCAGTGGCCCTCTTTCCAGTCGTCATAGGCGCGCTCAAGCTCATTCAGCGATTGCGAACAGTGCATGTCGCCGCGCAAGAAAGGCGACCCCTTTGGCGCAGCCGGGAATTCCGGCAATGAATCCAATGCGATATTCAGCTTACCCGACGAGCCACGGATCTTGAAGCGTTTCACCGCGCGGGTGAAATCTTCGGGCAGATGCTTGGTCTCGGTATGATTGAGGAAGGTGCGTTTGACATCCATGTTCGAGGCAACGATAGGCGCCTGATAGGTGTCGCCATTCTCCAAAGCCACGCCAACCGTCTTGCCGTCTTTTACGAGAAACTGATCGACGCCAGAGCCCGTGACAATGGTGCCGCCTGCCTCTTCAAAACAAGCGCCCAGCGCGTTGGCAATCGCGCCCATCCCGCCACGCGCAAAACCCCAGGCCCCAATCGCGCCATCCACGTCACCCATATAGTGGTGCAACAGGACATAAGCCGTGCCGGGCGAATACACTCCAAGCCCTGTCCCGATGATCCCGGCGCCGGCGATGTGCGCCTTGATCAGGTCGTTCTCAAAATGCTCATCCAAAAAGTCGCCGATGGACATGGTCCAGAAACGCAGGGTTTCCCCCAGTTCCTTGGCACCCAACCCGTGGGCTTTTTTCAGAAGGAACAGCAATTCGTTCAGGTCTCGTGGGCGCAATGACGACGGATCCGGCGCGTTGCGCAACAGGAAAGGACGGATGAAACGACACTGACGGATCACCGTCTGGCTGAACCGCTCATAAGCATCCACATCGGCCGGGCTGTGGCGGAACATCTCGCGGCGCAGGGCGTCATGGTCCGAGTAATAGGCAAAATAGTCGCCATCCGGGGTAAAGCTGGCGCCGCCCTCATAGGGGATCACTTGCAGGCCAAAGCGCGGCAACTCCAGATCACGCACGATTTCACGGCGCAAAAGCGAGCAGACATAAGAGCAATTTGAGTAGGTCCAGCCATCATGAAGCGAACGGCTGACCGACGCCCCTCCAATCCAATCGTTCTTTTCAACAATCAGGACTTTCAGGCCTGCTTTGGCGAGGTAGCAGGCCGTCGTCAGACCGTTATGCCCTGCCCCGGCAATGATCGCATCATATGTGTCGTGTTGGCCCATGAGACTCCCCTTGTGTCACCTGACTGTAGAGGAGTGCGTAAATCGGGTCCATAATTTTTTTGAGCGCTTAAACAAATTTTTCAAAGGGGCTGACAGACACCCGAATTTGTGAAAGAACACCTTTGAATAGTAAGAGAGAATTTGGATGACCGCCACGGACCGTCCGGCCAAAAAGCCCCGCAAGGAACGCAAGGAAAACGCCGATAAACGCCGCAAGCAGCTGCTTGAGGCCGCGCTGGCGTCGATTGAGCACAACGGATTGGCCAAAACAACACTGGCAACCGTCGCGAACGAGGCGGGTCTGTCTCAGGGTGTGGCCGTCTTCTATTACAAGTCAAAGAACGGTCTTTTGACGGCAGCACTTGAGCACCTCTATCAGCATTACGAAGATCATTGGCAGGCCGCGCTGGCCGGCGCCGCGCCTGATCCAAAATCGCGCCTGTTGGCTTTGGTTGAGGCGGATTTTGCCGAAGAGGTCTGCAACCGTGCCATCTTGTCAGTTTGGTTTTCGTTCTGGGGCGAGCAAAACTTCACGCCGCAATATGCCAGCCTGACCCAACACTTCGACAACAACCGCGTCGAAGCAATTGAACGGATTTGCCAAGAGTTTTTCCCGGAGAATGGTGACTTGAAAGCCCGCGAACTGTCCGAGTGGATAGACACGCTGACCGATGGCTACTGGCAGAGGATGTACCTTTTCCCCGAGAGTTGCTCTCGCCAAACCGCGATCGATGGGACGCGAGCCTTCCTGTCACGCATGCTGCCAGATCACTTCTGATCCCCTGCCCCGAAAAAGAAACAGGCGACCGGAGAACCGGACGCCTGCTGATCGGCAGTATTGGGGAGTGAAATTGAGGTTAGCCGATCTCGCCCATGCAGAGGTATTTCACCTCAAGGAAGTCTTCAGTGCCGTATTTCGAGCCCTCGCGGCCAAGACCGGATTGCTTGATACCGCCAAAGGGTGCGACCTCGGTTGAGATCAGGCCGGTGTTGATGCCCACCATGCCCGACTCCAAGGCCTCGGCGACGCGCCAGACACGCGCCAGATCACGGCTGTAGAAGTATGAGGCCAGACCAAATTCGCTGTCATTCGCCATCGCGACGACATCCGCCTCGGCGTCAAACTTGAACAATGGTGCAACTGGGCCAAAGGTTTCTTCGCGCGCGACTTTCATCTCGGGCGTAACACCGGTCAGAACGGTGGGTTCATAAAAAGTGCCCCCAAGGTCCGAGCGTTTGCCACCTTCGATCACTTCGGCGCCCTTCGAGACAGCATCCGCGATATGGTCTTCGACCTTGGCAACGGCGGCGTCATTGATCAGCGGGCCGGTGGTGATGCCCTCTGCAAAGCCATCACCGATGTTCAGCGACTTGACGGCTGCAGCCAGTTTCTCGGCAAAGCTGTCATACACCACTGCCTGCACATAGATGCGGTTGGCGCAAACGCAGGTCTGGCCATTGTTGCGGTATTTGGCGATCATCGCGCCTTCGACAGCGGCATCAATATCGGCGTCGTCAAACACGATGAACGGCGCGTTGCCGCCCAGTTCAAGCGACATCTTCTTGATGGTGTCCGCACATTGGCGCATCAGGATCTGGCCAACACGGGTCGAGCCGGTGAACGTGATCTTGGCCACTTTGTCATTGGCACAGAGCTCTTTGCCAACACCCGAAGAATCCGAAGACGGGATCACGTTCAAAACACCCGCCGGGATGCCCGCACGTTCGCCTAGCACGGCCATCGCCAGTGCCGACAAGGGTGTCAGCTCAGCCGGACGCGCAACAAAGGTACAGCCGGTCGCCAGCGCCGGGGCCACCTTGCGGGCGATCATGGCGTTGGGAAAGTTCCACGGTGTGATCGAGCCGACGACGCCCACGGGCTGTTTCAGCACAACGATGCGCTTGTCGCGCTGGTGACCGGGGATCACGTCGCCGTAGATACGCTTGGCCTCTTCCGAGAACCACTCAATGAAGGATGCGCCATACATGATCTCACCGCGGGCTTCGGCCCAGGGCTTGCCCATCTCGGCGGTCAGGATGGTCGCCAGATCGTCGGCGTTTTCAACCATCAGATCGAACCACTTGCGCAGCACCGCCCCGCGCTCTTTGCCCGTCCAGGACGCCCAGTCGGCCTTGGCCGCATAGGCGGCATCAATCGCAGCCGTGGTGTCGGCCACATCCATGTCTGTCACCTGCGCGACAAGATCGCCGGTCGCCGGATTGTAGACCGGGAAAGTCTTGTCCTTGGCGATCCATTCCCCGTTCACATAGGCGCGCGTTTCCAGCAACGACGCGTCCTTGAGGTCCAGCGCCGTGATGTCCTTATTGTCCAGCATTTAGTGTCCTTTCGCAGCGTCAATGGACGCTTCCAGAATATCGAGAGCTTCGTTCATGACGTCGTCTTGCACCGTGATCGGCGCAAGAAAGCGCACCACGTTGCCATAGACGCCACAGGTCAACAGGATCAGGCCACGCTTCATCGCTTCGGCCTGAATGGCTGCGGTCAGGGCTGCATTTGGCTGGCCATCGGTGGTGTTAAATTCTGCTGCAACCATGAAACCGGGGCCACGGATGTCGACCATTTCCGGTGTGCGGGACCGGATCGATTCAAGACGCTGTTTCAGGCGCGACCCCAACTCGTTGGCGCGGTTGCAAAGGTCTTCCTCTTCGATCACGTCCAACACGGCGTTGGCTGCCGCGATGCCCAGCGGGTTGCCGCCATAGGTGCCACCCAGACCACCGGGATTGGCCGCATCCATAATGTCGGCACGACCTGTGACAGCTGCCAGCGGCAGGCCACCGGCCAGCCCCTTGGCCATGGTGGTGATGTCCGCGGCCACGTCATAGCCGTCCATTGCGAACATGTTACCGGTGCGGGCAAAGCCGGTCTGGACTTCGTCGGCGATCATCACGATGCCATGCTCGTCGCACAAGGCGCGCAGACCACGCATCAGGTCTGCAGGAGCCGGGTAGAACCCGCCCTCGCCCTGTACGGGCTCGATGATGATGGCCGCGACGCGGTCAGGATCAAGGTCGGCCTTGAACAGCTTGGTCAGTGCGCCCAGCGCATCCTCGGTTGAGGTGCCGTGCAGATCAATTGGGAACGGCACGTGGTAGACGTCCGGCATCATCGCACCAAAGCCTTTTTTGTAGGGCGCAACCTTACCGGTCAGCGACATGCCCATGAAGGTCCGGCCATGAAAGCCACCACCAAAGGCGATGACAGCCGGGCGCCCGGTCGCGGCGCGGGCGACCTTGATGGCGTTCTCGACCGCTTCGGCGCCGGTGGTGACAAAGACGGTTTTCTTGTCAAAGTCACCAGGAACCACGTCATTCAAGCGCTCAGCCAGACGCACGTAGTTTTCGTAAGGAACCACCTGATGGCAGGTGTGGGTGAAGCTGGCGGCCTGCGATTGCACGGCCTCCATCACCTTGGGGTGGCAATGGCCTGTGTTGACCACAGCGATACCGGCTGCAAAGTCGATATAACGATTGCCTTCGACGTCCCAGATTTCCGAGTTCACGGCACGTTCGGCAAAGATCTGCGTTTGTACGCCCACACCCTGTGCAACGGCGGCGGAGCGGCGAGCAGAGATTTCTGCGTTTGACATGGTCTGTCCTTTCGCTGAGGGGCAATGGCCCAAATATCCTGATACGGCAATCTACAGCGTCCCAAGACCGCCAAACAGTCTGTTTCTTGATGCTGGCAAGCTATTGAAATATATATGGTGAAATCAAAACCGTTGAGTATTGGAAACATGAACAACAGTGATCCAGACGCATTGGAAGTTGGGCTGAGACTGCGGGCCTTTCGCGAACATGCAGGGCTGTCGCAGCGCGCGCTCGCCAAAAAGGCCAGCGTCACCAATTCAACCATCTCGCTGATCGAGTCGGGCAAAATGAACCCTTCGGTGGGCGCGCTGAGAAGGATTCTGGAAGGGATTCCAGTGGGTATGTCGGAATTCTTCGCCTATGAACCCGATGGCGAAAAGACCGTGTTCTATGCCGCCGAAGAGCTGACCGAGATCAGCAAAGGCAAGGTATCGCTAAAGCAAGTCGGCACCAACCTTTATGGGCGCGCGATGATGATCTTGTCGGAAACCTACGAGATTGGTGGAGATACGGGGCGCGTGATGTATGGCCACGAGGCCGAAGAAGGGGGAATCGTTGTGTCTGGCCGCATTGAGGTCACTGTCGGAGACCAACGCAAAATCCTCGGCCCCGGTGACGCCTATTACTTTGACAGTCGCAACCCACATCGGTTCCGACAAGTTGGCCCCGAGAAATGCACCATTATCAGCGCCTGCACGCCACCGACGTTTTGAACCTTGACCGCGGACTGTTTGATCGGGACAGATAGCACTTCGGCCATGCCCTTTTGGAGAGAGCGATGCAGTTCAACAAAGACCCCGAGCGTTTCATGGTTTCTTCAGGCCAACCGACGATGAAAGCGGTTGTGACGCTGGGCAATGGCGACGTGGATATGTTGAGCTATCAGGATGTGCCAATCCCCAGCCCCACCGAAGGGCAAGTGCTGATCAAAGTGGCCGCCGCCGGTGTGAACAACACCGAGATCAACACCCGGCTAGGGTGGTATTCCTCGTCCGTGTCCTCATCGACCGAAGACACCACGGATGTGCAAGCCAGCGACGGAGGCTGGAACGAGGAAACCCCGTTTCCCTTCATTCAGGGCACCGATTGCTGCGGATATATCGCCGAGGTCGGCGCAGGGGTTGCGCCCTCGCGGATTGGCGAGCGTGTTCTGGTGCGCGCCTGCATGCGGCCTGATGGCTACAGCTCTATGAATAACATCTGGATGGCCTCTGATTTCGACGGCGCCTTTGCGCAATATGTGATCGTCCCCGCCAGCGAAGCCTTTGCGGTCACCTGCGACTGGAGTGATGCCGAACTGGCCACCATCCCTTGCGCCTATGGCACGGCCGAAAACATGGTGCATCGCGCAGGCGTCACATCTGGCGATACGGTTCTGATTGCGGGCGCGTCGGGCGGGGTCGGCTCGGCCACGATCCAATTGGTCAAGCGACGTGGTGCGACCGTGATCGCGGTTGCCGGACACCGCAAGATCGATCAGGTGCGCGAGATCGGGGCGGATGTCATCATTGAGCGCGGCCAAGACCTTGTGGACGTGCTGGGCAAGGAAAACGTTGATGTGGTGATCGACAACGTCGCGGGCGACGGGTTCCCGGCCATGCTGGAGGTCCTGAAACGTGGTGGGACATATGCCTCAAGCGGCGCGATTGGCGGCCCGATTGTACAGCTCGATATGCGGACCTTCTATCTCAAAGACATCACTTTGATTGGTTGCACCGCTTGGGACGAGCCTGTGTTTGCAAACCTGATTTCCTACATCGAGCACCAAGAGATCAAACCGATCCTGGCCAAGACCTATCCGCTGAGCGAGATCGCGACCGCCCAGACCGACTTCATGAAGAAGTCCCATGTCGGTAATTTTGTTTTGATTCCCGAGGCATAGCTTTCTTTGGTTGCACGGGAAACCGAACGCGCAGAGGGCTACTTTTTCAGAAAAACCACAAAGTGATCCCAAGAGTCTCAGAAAAGGATGGCATGCATGGGTTTTCCCTCTATCTTCACCCCCTGACAAATCACCTGTGCCCGCATGGCTCAGAGACAACAGACACTGCGCCCTGACGCGGCGTCGACACAGGAGACCCGAACACGATGCAAACTGAAACGCTCACACTGCAAGACATCGAAACCCTGGCCTTTGACGCGCTGGTCGCGGCGGGCACAAGCCCTGAAAACGCCAGACCGCTGGCCGTGGCCACTGCCGAAACCGAAGCCGAAGGTGTCGCCAGCCATGGCCTTGCCTATATCCCGATCTATTGCGAGCACGTTCAGTGCGGCAAGGTTGATGGAAAAGCCAAGCCCGTGTTGACACATCCGGCCGGTAGCGTCGTGACCGTCGACGCGGGCACAGGTTTTGCTCATGCGGCAATCGACAAAGGGTTTGACGCGCTTATTCCGCTGGCCAAAGAACAGGGTGTGGCCGCCTTGGCGATCCGCAATTCCTATAACTGCGGCGTTCTTGGCTATCATACCGGACGGCTCGCGAAATCCGGTCTGCTTGGTATCGGCTTTACAAACGCGCCTGCGTCCATCGCGCCCTCGGGTGGATCAAAACCTGTGGTCGGCACCAATCCTTTTTCTATCGCGGCGCCCAATGCGGACGGCACGCCAGCCCTTTTGATCGACCAAAGCGCCAGCGCCATTGCCAAAAGCGAAGTGATGAAACACGCCCGCGAAGGCAAAGATATTCCCCTGGGCTGGGCCTTGGATGCAGATGGCAACCCCACAACGGATCCTGAGCTGGGCCTCAAAGGATCCATGGCGCCGTCTGGTGGTTACAAGGGCGTGGGTATTGCGCTGATGGTCGAGACCATGGCCGCGGCCATGACCGGGGCCACACTAGGCGCCCATGCCAGCCCGTTTTCCGGCACTGTTGGCGGCCCGCCTAAAACCGGTCAGTTCTTTCTTGCAATTAACCCCGACACAACCTCGGGCGGTGATTTCCGTGAGCGGCTTGAGCAACTGTTGGGCGTGTTCCATGCGCAAGATGGCGCACGTATTCCGGGCGAGAACAGAACCGGCAAAGCCGCCAAGGCCCGTGACGCGGGCGTGGCCGTCAACACGGCGACCCTCGATAAGGTCAGATCCTGGCTGTAAGAGATTGCCCCGTGAATTGGGGCACCTCTAACCCGGCTCTAGTCGTAGGGTTCGATCCGATCAGCTGAAAGCGCATACCCAACTTCAGCCAACTGTGTCCAGGTGGAGGCCGTTCCAAACATTCCGGTGACATTCACTGGCTCGTAGAGGCCTTTGCTTTGATAGGGCTGTTCGGTCGTCACAAAAACCAGTTGGTTGGCTGGTGGCGGTGGCACGTGAACACATGCCCCGACAAAGGGAACCAGAATAAAGGCCGAAACACCCGCGCCGTCATGCTCAATCGGAACGATAAAACCCGGAAGACGGACGATCTTGCCGTTCCAGTCCGGTCTTACCCCGGTCGATTGAGGTTGCTGGCTGGCCAGCGCCGTTTCGTCATGCTGAAAAAGCCCCTGCACGGAATTGGGTACAAAGACTTGTCCCTCTGGAAGCAGATCGTCCCAACCAAGGTCAACAACCGCATCGGCATTCACAAGCTTTGGAACAAGAACGGCGGCGGTCAAAGCCAGCATAGCGCGACGGGACAGCGCTGGCCCTACCACACGTAGATCTCAATATGATCCGCGGTCATTGCATACCCAGTTTCTGCCACTTCTGTTGACATCAACTGCGCGCGCATCCGTCCTTCAACCCAAACCGCGTCCCAAAGATTGCTACTGGGCCAGGGATCAGCGGTGCGGACCAAGACCAATTGATTTGGCGGAGGCGGCGGTGTGTGGATACAGGCCCCGACATAAGGCACCAGCACGAACTCGGTCACCCCACCAGAGCCCAATTCGATCGGAATGATATAGCCTGGCATGCGAATGTAGGCGCCATCCAGCTCGGCGTTCAGCTTGGTGGCGTTCGTATCAAAGATCGGGTTCCATGTGTCGTTTGCCTCATCCAAGTCACCCTCGCCGACGATTTCGGAATACGGCACACCCGGTGGGATAAGGTCATCCCAAGTGATTTCCCGCGGCGTGGCCGCAAAGCCAGTCCGGGGAATTGAGAGCCCTGCAAGGCCCATCGCCAAAAGGTTTCTTCTGTTCACGTGTGTCATGTTCTGACCATCATACCATCAGCAAGGGACAAGCGGTAGGCTCGGAGTGCTGGAATCATGCTCACAATTGCGCCAGCAGCGACCACCGCCAATACTACAAGCCCTTCACGTAGTGCGGGTGGATCAATCGGCAAGTAGAGACCAAAAGCGCTGTCGATCATGGGTTGCGCGATGAACAAGCCCCCATATAGCAACCCCAAACCCAGTATTGCCCCCACGGCGGCCGTCAAAATGGCTTCCAGAACGAGAAGCCCCAGAATTGCAATTGGACTGGCCCCCATCGCCCTGAAGATCGCCATCTCACGGCGGCGTTCATTGAGGCTGGAGAAGATCGTCGCCATCATGCCAATCAGCGCCGTGACAACAACCATCGCTGAAACCGCCAACAAAGCAGTCTCGGCGATACCGACAATGCCCCATAGTTCCTGCAACGCAACGCCGGGCAGGATCGCCAACAGCGGCTCTTCCGGATACTCGTTGATCGCCCGTTGGAGCGCGAAAGTTTTGAGTGGGCTTTTGACACCAACCAACACAGCCGTCACCGCCTTGGGCGTCAGATCCATCTGGCGGATCACTTCGGCTGGTGTCGATTGGCCGGCAACCTTCGCGCCACGCTGCCAATCAACATGGATCGCTTCAATGGCCTGCATAGACACGATCACGGTTCTGTCGACCGGCGTACCGGTCTTTGCCAGAATGCCCGACACCCGAAACGGTTGATCCTTGTGTTCTGTGAACGATGCCAGTCCGTGGGCGACAACAATTGGGTCCCCGACGCTGTACCCAAGGGTTTGCGCCACATCGGAACCGATCACCGTGTCAAAGAGGTCATCCATGACGACGCCTGCTTGCGTTTCGAGGCGGCGGTCTTGGCGGTATTTGTAGTGTTCGAAGAACTCTGTGCTGGTCCCCATGACGCGGAACTGCCTGTGGCTGTCGCCAAGCGATATGGGCACGATCCACTCAACCTCGGACCGCCCCGCCAGATCCTGATAGCTTTCCCAGGTCACGTTGTTCGTCGCGTTCCCAATGCGGAACACCGAATACAGCAACAGCTGAACAGACCCCGAGCGCGCACCGACAATCAGGTCTGTCCCCGAAATCGTATCGGCGAAACTGGCCTTGGCCCCGGTCCGCACTTTTTCAACGCCGAGGAACAGCGCGACCGACAGCGCAATGGCCAAAACGGTCATGCCTACGGTCATGGCGCGTGCCATCAATGATCCAGCAGCCAGTCGAAAAATCATGCGGCCTGCCTCTCGATAGTCACGATATCCGTCATCCGAACCACCCGGTCAAACCGCTCTCCCAATTGCGGGTCATGGCTGACCATCAGGAGAGACGAGCCCTGAGCGGCAACCTGGTCAAACATCAGATCCAGAAAGTTCGATTGCGCCAATTCATCCAAAGACGACGTGGGTTCATCGGCAATCAGGATCGGCGGTTCACCAATCAGCGCCCGGGCAACGGCCACACGTTGTTGCTGGCCGACACTGAGGTTGGCAGCCTTTGAGGCCGTGATCCCATCCGGCAAGCCAAGCAACTGACACAATTCAGCGGCCCGTTGCTTTGGCGCGGCACATCTTTTCCTGCGCCCCGGAGCAAACCGCAACGGCAACAAGATGTTGTCGGCCACAGATCCAAACGGCAGAAGATTGAATTGCTGAAACACTACCCCAATCTGCTCGGCCCGGAACCGATCCCGGGACCAGCCTGACAGCGTCTTGAGGTCGACGCCGTCAACGGCCACGGTCCCCACGTCCGCCAGAATCGTTCCGCAGATCATCGAGAGAAGCGTTGATTTTCCGGAACCGCTCTCGCCCAGCAGCAGGACGGTTTCGCCGCGTTCGACGAAAAACTCCGGGACGGTCAGGGCAAAAGCGCCCCGCCCCGGCCAGCGGAAACCGGCATCCTTCAACTCAATCATACTACCGTCAGTCACGTTTAGAACATCCCGCGAAGATCAAGTTTCGGGTTGTCCCGCTCGACCTCGAAAGCCTGTGCTCCAGAGGCAGATACGATCTGGACCTCCAATTCA
Source organism: uncultured Shimia sp. (assembly GCF_947498095.1). Classification (GTDB taxonomy): domain Bacteria; phylum Pseudomonadota; class Alphaproteobacteria; order Rhodobacterales; family Rhodobacteraceae; genus Shimia. Next base: position 35,849 of record NZ_CANMJE010000004.1, read on the forward strand.
CGGGCATTTTCGAAGGTGCCAAAGTAGGCAAACGTGATATCCGACAGTGCATTCGGATTGCCACAGGTCAGTTCGTACTCGGCATGAAACTCGGTATGACCATCTGCATCGGCATGATCGTCGTCATGATCATCCTCGTGGTCGTGCGCGTGGTCATCGGCATGTTCTTCGTGCTCGTCTTCGTGGGCATCGTGCTCTTCATGCGCGTCTTCGCTCTCCAACCCGGCGCTGGCTTGGACAACCGAGCATTCGGCAGCCGCAGGCATGACAAACAACTCAAGCGGCTTGGCAAGTGCAGCAACTGCCGCATCGATCGATGCGCGATCCTCGGCACTCTGGGCCTCGTATTCGAACCCAACGATATCCGCGCCGGGCGCATGGAACTCCATCGCGATGGTATCGCCGTCAAACGCAATATTAAGCTCGCCGACGCCATGTTCATGGCTATCCAGTTCACGGGTTCCTTCTGCCAGAACCGGGGTCGCAAGCAGTGCCATCATAATAGGAAGAGATTTTTTCATGGGAATTACTCCGGGATAAAAGAATACTAAGATTAGTTGGCGCAGTTTCCACATTGACCGTGGATTTCGACAACATGACGGATCGGATTGAACTGACTTGGGGCCACCATTGCGGTCAATTTGGGCAAAAGGGCTTCGCCGTCATGTTCATCAACCAAACCGCAGTCGCCGCAGATGGCCAGAACCGGCAGGCTGTTGCCGTGATCACAGCGGCAAGGCACAAATGCTTTGAGGGATTCAAGCTTGTGTGCGCGACCTTGGTCCGTCAGGGCCGCCAAAGCGCGGTAGACCGTCGGTGGTGCTATGTCCGGCTCGTCGCTCTGAAGGTGTTCCAGGATTTGATAGGCCGACATCGGCGCTTGGGAAGACCTCAGAACGTTCAAAATATCGGCCTGTCGAACAGCGGCTTGTTTGCGCATGGGCTTCCTCCAAGATTCGGAAGAATTGTTATTTTATAAAATAACAAATTTCAACATGCATTCCCGCTGCTGTGCAGCGCGCGCGGAAACCCGCACGCGTGCTGGCAATCACAGACCTCAAACAAGATCGGATTATTTGGTGCTCTCACGTCTCGTAGTCTTGTCTCAGGACGTTTTTTTGCACCTTACCCATCGTGTTTCTGGGCAACTCACTGACAATCTCATATTGGCGCGGGTGCTTGAACCGGGCCAACTGCGTTTCAACCGTTGTCTTCAGGTCCTCTGCCGTCAAAGCTGCGCCAGGCAGCAAGACAACCGCAGCAATGACGCTCTCGCCAAAGTCGGGATGCGGAACCCCAAAGACAGCACTTTCGTTGACGCCCTCGATGTCATTCAACACGTCCTCGATTTCCTTGGGATAGATATTGAACCCGCCCGAAATGATCAGATCTTTGGAGCGTCCCACGATCGATACGCGCCCATCTGCACTTTGGACACCCAGATCACCGGTCAGGAAGAACCCATTGTCGCGCAGCTCTTCGGCGGTTTTATCCGGCATTTTCCAATAGCCCTGAAACACATTGTCACCGCGCACCTCGATCATACCGATGTCACCAGAGGGCAAGGCCTCTCCGCTTTCAGGATTGGTAATTTTCACCTCGGTCCCCGGCAGTGCATACCCAACCGTACCCGCCAGCCGGTCACCGTGATACGGGTTTGAGGTGATCATATTGGTTTCGGTCATGCCATATCGTTCAAGAATCCGGTGACCGGTGCGGTCCTCAAATTCACGGTGGGTTTCCGCCAACAAGGGGGCCGATCCAGACACAAACAGCCGCATCGACGCCACAAGGTCTTGCGAGAACCGCGCATCCCCCAAAAGCCGCGTGTAAAACGTGGGAACGCCCATCAAAAGGGTCGAGTGGGGCAGCTCAGACAGGATGACCTCAAGATCAAAGGCCGCCATCAGGCGCACCTCGGCTCCGGCGAGAAGCGATGTGTTCAAAGCAACGAATAGCCCGTGCGTGTGGAAGACGGGCAATGCGTGGATGAGGCGGTCGCCGTCCGTGATCTCCCAGAGGTCCGTGAGTGAAATGGCATTGGACAACAGGTTTTTGTGGCTCAACATGGCGCCTTTGGAACGCCCGGTGGTGCCGGATGTGTACAGCAATGCCGCCAGATCGTCGGGGCCGCGATCAACCGTCTCATAGTTCTCGGGTTTGTCGTTGGCCGCAAGGCTCAGGCTGCCTGTCGTGCCACCCAGCGTCAAAACTCTTGCATCATGCGCTTTGGCCAGCTCGCTGATAGCGGCTTCGTCTTGGACATCACAAACGATCAGGCGCGGGCTTGCGTCGCCGATAAAGTAAACCAACTCGGCCTGTGTATAGGCAGTGTTGAGCGGCAGATAGACCGCGCCCGCCTGAACCGACGCTGCATAAAGCGCAATAGTATCGCTGAGTTTTGGTGCCTGAACGACAATCCGGTCACCGGGTTGAACCCCGGCGTCGCTCAGAACATGCGCCACCTGTGCGGCGCGTTTGAGAAACGCGTCATATGAGAGTGTTCGGCCATCATCACATTGTAGAAATGCGGCGGAGTTTCCAACATGGGGCGCGAACAGCGCTTCATAGAGGGTGTTGGTCATGCGGTTTTTTCCTTGGGCTTTCTTGTCAGGGCGGCATTGGCCAGGGACTGGACCGAACGAGCCGCCGCCACGCTGGCATGCATGGCAAATTCTTCGTGGTGGCGTTCTGTGTGTCTCAGATCATAGAGATAGTTGACCATCGCACCGCCGGACTGCGCCATGCCATTGGCAGATGTGTCGGCCTCTGCATGGAGGTCATGCACCTCGGCGCCATTTCCAAGGTGAAAGCGAGCCACCGGATCAAGGGGCAGCCCATCCTCACGTTTGGCGTTCAGAAGGTATCGCGCCGCCATCATGCGCAAGTCTTGGGGCGTGGCAGTTCCCGCCAGAATGTCCTCGACCAACGGGGCGTGATCTTCGATCTCGCGCTGGGTGGCCAGCCAGCGACTAAAGCCTGGTATCGGAGACAAGGTCACAAAGGTCTCTAGCCCCGGTAGCTCGTGCTTCAGTTCGGCGGCGACCTGCTTGATCAAAAGATTTCCGAAACTGATCCCGGCAAGGCCCTTTTGGCAATTCGAAATCGAATAAAAGGCGGCCACTCTTGCCTGATCCGCCTCAAGCGGTGCACGCTCTTCGGAGAGCAGATCATCGATAGAGCCCGGCACGTTGGCGGTCAGGGCAACCTCAACAAAAATGAGCGGTTCATCCGGCATTGAGGGGTGGAAAAACGCAAAGCACCGGCGATCCGGTGGGTAGAGTCTGCGGCGCAGATCATCAAGGTCGCTGATTTGATGAACCGCCTCATAGGCGACGACCTTGTCCAAAAGGCGGGCCGGTGTGTCCCAGCTGATCTGTTTCAAAACCAGAAAACCGCGGTTGAACCAACTGCGCAGCAAATGCACAAAATCAATATCCGTCCGCCGCAACTCAGGGTGCGTCTTCACAAAGCGCAAGAGGTCAACCCGCATTGCCACTAGGGCTTGGGTGGCGCCGGTGGGTTGGTTCAGGCGCCGGAGCAGTTCCTGACGGCGTGGCTCGGCGGCTTTGCTCAGGCGTTGAAATGCTTCGATGCTGCGATCTTCTGCATACTGGCCCGCCAATTCAGAGATACGCCCGGCATCAAACTCTAAAGCCTCATTCAGATACTGAAAAAAACCAAGTTTCTCCGCGTCATCAAAGGCGCGATAGCGATCCAAAACGGTCGAAGCCAGTTGATACCCCGAAACCTCGCCCTCGGCGGACAGCAATGCTTCGCAAAGGTCCGTGATCGAGCGTTTGTCATCCTTGCCCCAGATTTGTCCGGGACGGTCAAACAGTTGGGACAGCAAGTCCCCCAGAAACCAATTGCGCTGCATGTCAGCCGTCCATCTGGCTGCTCAGGTACTCGCCGGTCCGCCGGTAGTGCTCGATCAGATGGCTTGTGGCACTGTCTGCATCGCGATCCAAGGTGGCATCCAGAATGCTCTGATGCTCGGCTTCGATGTTACGTTTCTGATAGCTTGCACCGCCGGCGGCGAGATACCGATAGCGGATATTGAGATCGTAAAGCTGTGCGCAGTAGCGTTCGAGCATGGGCAGCTTCGCATTATCCAGCAACGCCATATGAAACGCCTTATGCGCATCCTCAAAGTCTGCGGCTTTTTGCTGGCTGGCCCGGTTCATATGATGGTGACGCAGAACCAGGCGGTCTTCCCACTCGGAATCTGCATTGTCGATCGAAGCTCGAAGCGCAATCTCTTCAAGATTGCAGCGCAGCAGCAGGATCTCTTCAAAATTGGCCTTGCCCACCGGCGCTGCGCGAAAGCCCCGTTGATCAAGGCGCTCCACCAGCATGTCCGAGGTCAGCAGGCTGAGGGCCTCGCGCACCGGGCTTGCACCAGTTTGCAACAGCTTGCGCAACTGCTCGATCTTGAGCTTTTGCCCCGCCGGCAATTCTCCGGTCAGTATCAACTCACGCAGCTTCAAATACGCTGTATGAGTGGCCGACGTTTCCTTGCCGTCGGTATCCAGCATGACGTTCATTTTGGCGTGTCCCCCAAACTGTTGTTCTTTGCCAAGACAGGTTTCAACTCAGATCGCAGCCACCCGTCGACAAACCCACGGAAAGCGTAAACGAGCCTTCGTTAATCAGCCAGCGCCGAAGTACATAACTGCGCGCACCACTTTTGTGCATCGGATCATCGTCGGCCAGTTTGCGGGCGGCCTCAAGACTGTCTGCACGATAAATGATCAGGCCGACACCCTGCATGTGCGCCCCGGTTTCGTCTGACATCGGCCCGGCAAAAGCCAGTTGTCCGGAACGCTCCAGCTCTGCCTGATAGGCCAGGTGATCCGGCAGGTTCCCCTTAACGTCCTCGGGCGCCTTTGCTGGTGTGCTGTGTGCCACGAATAGCTCTAATGCCAAAGCCCCGCGGCTCTTTGCTTCTGATTTGTAATCCGCCCAAGCGACCATGGGTGCCTCCCGTTAAAAAATATCGATATTATTTGACATATGACAAAATAATCGGCAGAAAGCAAGAGAACAGACAAGGATGACTGCAATGAAATACCTGGTGGGTGAGACGTCGGAGAGCACTTCGGTCTTTGTTGTAAACGGTGACAATGCCGTAAATATTACTGCTTTGAACCCCGACATTGGCCCGGACCTGATGGGGCTGATTGCCCACCCCGAGCTGGCCGATTCGGTTGCATCCCAGATCGCGGACGCAACAAGCGTGCCTGTGAGTTCCATCACACCGGCTCTGCCCGTCGCGGCGCCGGGCACGATTATTTGCATGGGTCTGAACTATACCGACCACATCAAAGAAGGCGGCTATGATATTCCTGAGTACCCTGCTCTCTTCATGCGCGGAAAAAACTCGATCATGGCCGCAGGTCAGCCAATGGTACGCCCAGAGTGTTCAGAGCAGTTGGATTACGAAGCGGAACTGATGCTGATCGTTGGCAAAGGTGGTCGCCACATCTCGGAAGAGGACGCCTTGGACCACGTGTTCGGCTATACCGTGTTCAACGACGGGTCTGTGCGCAATTACCAGCGAAAGACACACCAGTGGACGCCCGGAAAGAATTTTGACGACACCGGCGCGATTGGTCCTTTTACGGTGACACCGGACGAGGTGCCCGAAGGTGCAGCAGGGCTCAAGATCGAGAGCCGTGTAGGGTCAGAAATCCTGCAAAGCTCGAACACCGCCAATATGATCTGGGACGTGCGCAAAGTCATCGCAACCATCTCAGAATACACCACGCTTGAGCCCGGCGATCTTATTGCCATGGGCACGCCTCCAGGTGTGGGCCATGCCAAAAAGCCAAATCCGCGCTGGCTGAAGCCCGGTGAAACGGTTGAGATTGAAATCGAAGGCATTGGCATCTGTGCCAGCCCTGTGATCGACGAAAAAGACGCCAGCAAAAAGGTGGCCGCAGAATGAACGCCCCAACCGGAGCAGAACTGGACGCCCTGCGCGCCAAGGCACAGCAAGATCACCGCGATTTGCGCGGCCGCATCAGCCGTTTGTCGGACGATGCGATTGACCTGATCCTGCGTGACGCCCGCTCGCATTATGCCTGGACGGACAAACCGATCCCCGACGGTCTGCTTGAGGAGATTTACGACATCACCATCAACGGCGCGACCAGCATGAACACGCTGCCTGCGCGGTTTGTCTTCGTTAAAAGCCCCGAGGGTAAAGAGCGTCTGGCCAAGTCCCTGAAGCCGCAGAACGTGGCCAAGATGATGGGAGCGCCGGTCACGGCGATCATCGCGCAGGACATGGAATTCTGGAAAGAACTGCCTTTCACCTTTCCACATGAAGACCGCCGCCATCTGTTTGATGGCAAACCGGACTATGTCGAAGAGACCGCCGACCGAAATGCCACCTTGCAGGGGGCCTATTTCATGATCGCCGCCCGCGCAGTCGGGCTGGATATTGGCGCAATGTCAGGCTTTTCCAACAAAATCGTCGACGAAGAATTTTTCGCTGGCACGACCCTCAAATCCAATTTTCTGTGCAACATTGGTTACGCGGATGAAACGGCGCTGTTCCAAAAGCTGCCGAGATTCCCGTTCGACAAAGTGTGCTCATACGCCTGAGGAGGCATCGCCGTGGCCATACGGATGAAATCAGTTGTGACCTACCGGACCACTGCTCAGTGTCCGACGCATTCGCGCACGGAAGTCCCGTTGCGGGATCTGAATGTCACCATTGATGAACCTATCGAGCGCGGCGGCACTAATCTTGGCCCCTCGCCGACCGAAGCGGCGCTGACCGCGCTAATCGCCTGCACCAATGTGATCGGCCACAAGAATGCTGAACGTCTGGGTGTTGATCTGGGCGTCGTCACGATTGATGCCGATTGCCAATTCGATCGGCGCGGTGTGCTGATGCAAGAAGAAATTGATGTACCGTTCCCTGAAGTAACACTCACGGTGAACTGTGACACGCGCGCCATTGGGGATGAGCTGGCGCGCGTGGGCACAGAAACGGCAAAATACTGTGCCATTGCCAAACTTTTTGAAGCGGCCGGGACAAAACTGACAGTGAATTGGGTCAAGGCCAACTAAGACCTATCAAAAGGGCCTTTATGGCCTGTCTTTCTGGGAGGAAAAACAATGAAGAAACGCGCTAAATTCAGCCTTATTGGTGCCGCACTGGGGGCCATGATGGCCCTGCCTGCGGCTGCACAGGAAACAGTTTCGGCTGTTGTCATTGACGGCTATCCAGACCGCGCGCTTTGGGTCAAAGAGTTTTCGAACTTCTTTATCCCCGAAGTAGACCGTCGTCTGGCCGAGTCCGGCGCCTACAAGATGAACTGGCAGGAAAACTATGGCGGTTCCATCGTAAAGCCCAAGGGCGTGCTGGAAGGCGTGCAACTGGGTCTTGGCGACATCGGCATCGTCACCACGATTTTCCACTCGTCGAAACTACCCAGCCAGGGCATCTCCGGCTCAACTCCGTTTGTGGCTTCTGACGCACGTGCCGTCGCCAAGGCCGTAGACGAGATCGCCCGCGAATATCCAGCGATGCAGAACGAGTTTGCCGCGCAAAACCAAGTGTATCTGGCCACCGGCGTTGTTCTCGACACCTATCAGGTGTTCTGTTCAGCCGAAGTGTCATCAGTTGCGGATCTTGAAGGGCGCAAGATCGCCGGTGCAGGTCTGAACCTGCGGTATCTTGAAGGCATCAAAGACGCGGCAGGCGTGCGTGGCGGCCTGACAGACTTCTACAACATGGTTCAAACCGGTCTGGTGGACTGTGCGATGCTCTGGCCCGAAGCGGCCAAGACCTTCAAAATCGCAGAAGTTGCACCTTACATGTTGCGTGCAGACCTTGGCGCGGTGAACTCGAAAACCGTGACCGTGAACGCTGACTACTGGGCGAAACTGCCCGACGACGTCAAAGACGTTCTGAAGGCCGTTGCCATCGACTATCGTGATCACGTGGCAGGTATCGCCATGGACCGCGCAGCTGCGTCGCGCGACGCTTATGTTGCAGCCGGAGGCACGATCGTTGAGCTGTCAGATGAGGACCGCGCAGCCTGGGCCAACGCGATGCCCAATGTGGCACAAGAATGGGCCACAACGCTGAACGACAACGGCGAAGCAGGCACTGACATGCTGGCGGCCTATCTCGGCAAGCTTGAGGCCGCAGGCTATACTGGCGTGCGTGACTGGACGGCTGAATAAAACTCTGGCGACCCTGAAAAGGACCATACAACAATGCTGAAATCCGCTGTTGCTGGCCTGTCCTGGGTCGCCAATACCCTCGCCATCACCACGAACGCCCTGGGAACTCTGGTCGTTCTGGCGCTGGTGATTATCCTGAATGTCGACGTGATTGCCCGAGGGCTGTTTTCGTCACCGCTGAGAGGCACCTATGAGATGGTGCAGTTCTCGGTCGTGCTGATCGTCTTTTTGCAACTGGCTGATGTGGTTCGCGTTGACCGGCTGACACGCTCTGACGGCTTTCTCAGCATCATGCAGCACCGCCGCCCCACGCTGGCGGCCACCATGCGCCGCATCATCAATGCTGTATCTGCCATCTTTATGGGGCTGATCGCCTATGTGACCTTTCCCGAATTTCTACACATGTGGCACACGCAGGACTATTTCGGCGTCCCTGGCCTATTCACTCTGCCCTGGTGGCCGGTGAAGCTGGTCATTACCACCGGAACCGGGTTGGCCTGTGTGATCTTTGTTTTGAAAGTGATCACCGCTCGGGACCGACCCGAGATGATCCGCATGCCCGAACATGATGAGGCCCCGAAATGACCCCGATCGAGATAGGCCTGATCTCGGTCCTTGCTATCGTCTTCCTGATCTACGCCGGCGTGTATATTCCCGTTGCGCTGGGTGTGGTGTCTTTTGTTTCGATCTGGTTGATGCGGGACAACTTCACGCTGGCCCTGAACCTGTTGAAGGTGGCCGTTGGCGACAGCGCGATGGAATACAGCTTTGCCACGATCCCCCTGTTTACCTTTATGGGGCTCATAGTCTCCAAGGCGGGGTTAGGTAAGGACATCTACGAAGTCATGACCATGCGGTTCCGCAAGGTCAAAGGCGGGATTGGCATGGCCACAGTCGGCGCAAACGCCGTGTTTGCGGCGGTGACTGGCTCGTCGATCGCCTCCGCTTCGGTATTTACCAAAGTATCTGTGCCTCAGATGATGGCCCAGGACTACAATCCGCGCTTTGCCGTGGGTGTTGTGGCAGGATCATCGGTCTTGGGCATGATTATCCCGCCCTCGGCCATGCTCATCATCTATTCTTTTGTGGCCGAGCAATCCGTCGGGGACATGTTCCTTGCCGGTATCATTCCCGGCATCCTGTTGGCCATCGCCTATGTCGGTGCCATCTGGTTCATGGGCCGGTTCACCCCCGGTTTTGTCGGCGGGCGTGTGGTGGCTGACACCGAATGGATGTCAGCGCGCGAGGTCGCATCAAAGACCCTGCCAACCCTTGGATTGATCACCATCGTGTTGGGTGGAATTTACACGGGCTGGATGACCGCAGTTGAAGCCGGAGCAACCGGAGCATTGGTGGCCTTGATCATCGCTGTCGCTCGCAAATCAATGTCGCGACGCGCCTTTTGGGATGCCCTGCTGGAAACCGGGCACATCACGGCTGCCATCCTGTTCCTGATTACGGCTGCATCAATCTACAGCCGGATGCTGGGGCTTGCCGGGCTGCCCAACCAACTGCAAGACCTGCTGGCCGGCAACACGTCATCGTTCTGGACCATCATGCTGCTCTATGTGCTTTTGATGCTGTTCCTTGGCACCTTGCTGGACACCGCCTCGATCATCCTGATCGTTGTGCCACTGTTCCTGCCCTTGGCCGAAGCACTGGACATGTCGTTGATCTGGTTTGGCATCATCACGGTGGTTGGCGCGGAAATCGGCCTTCTTACGCCGCCCCTCGGCATCTCGTGTTTTGTCATCAAATCCACGATCAACGATGACCGGATATCGCTGAAAGACGTCTTCATGGGCGCCCTGCCCTTCGCCTTTGTCATGCTGATCATCCTGTTCATCCTGATCGAGTTCCCAATTCTAAGCCTTGCTCTCATCTAAGGAGCCACTCCATGCGTTCTGTAACCAAAGACAACATCACCGACGTTTTCATGGGCTACCTGTCCCAAGACACTGATCCGCGCATGCGCGAAGTCATGGGATCGCTTGTGCGCCACCTGCACGATTTTGCGCGCGAGACAAACCTGACGCATGACGAATGGCGCACAGGGATTGCCTTTCTCGAAGGCTGCGCGGCGGTGGAATCTGAAGACCATCATGAATTTGTGCTGGCCTCGGATGTTCTGGGCCTGTCATCGCTGGTGGACATGTTGCATTCCACCCCCTCGGCCACCAGCTCGTCAGTGCTTGGGCCCTTCCATGTCTCTGGCGCCCCACCGCTGGAAATTGGCGGTGATATGAAACGTCACTACGGTGGCCCTGTGCTGTTGGTTGAAGGGACAATCAGGGACGAGGCTGGCAATCCGATTGCCGGGGCCGAACTGGACATCTGGCAAACCGCGCCCAACGGCATGTACGCCAGTCAGGACGAAGAACAGGACACCTATTCTTTCCACGGTCTGATGACCGTTGGGGATGATGGTCGCTACTGCTTCACGACCGTTAAGCCGGTCGAGTACACCGTGCCGTCAGACGGACCTGTTGGGGACATCCTGAGTGCCTGCGGACGCCACCCCTGGCGGCCTTCGCACCTGCACTACATCATCAAAGCGCCGGGACATCGTACACTGGTCACCGAGATTTTCCCCGAAGACGACCCCTACTTGGACCAAGATACCGTGTTTGGTGTCAGGGATGACCTGGTGATGACCTATCACCAAAAACCGGCGTCCGAGTTTCCAGATGGGTTGGCCCTGTCTGGCAAAGTGACCGAACCGTTCCTTTATGTCGAATTCGACGTCACCCTCGCAAGTGCCTAGTTGCGCGGGTGATGCCCAAGTATGGGCGCTCGCAAGACTTTGAAATGTGACGGTTTTGGTAAGTTCACAATAACACCGCCCCTCAGGGGCGAAGCCTCGCCACACGCCATTGCAAAAGAATGGTGGGTGGCGGTGCGGTCAAAACCTATAGCTAGAAGACCACCCTGCCCACGTCACTCAGAGTTCCTATGACAACGCCCTTGGGCGGCTACGGATCGAGAGTACATCTTGCCCACAGACAGTTCAGCGCGTCTTACGGTGATCTCGAGGTGACATGCCTGTCCACCCACGAAATGCCCGCGTAAAGTTGGAGCTGTTTGTGTATCCTAGGCTTGCAGCGATTGAGGACACAGAATCCTTCGTGGTTGCAACGCGCTCCAATGCGAGCCTATTTCGAACTTCTCCCCTAATTTCCGAAATCATCATTCCCTCGACTTTGAGGAGAGACTGCAATTTCCAACGCGACAGCCCCAAGTCCTGAGCAATGGTGTCCACGCCCAGGTCGGGTTCCGAGATACGGAGTTCGATCAATTGGCGGACCCGCTCTGCAAATGTTGTTTCCAACTTGCTGGGTATGTCTACGTCTACAAAATCAGAGGGAGGGGAGATAGCAGGCATATTCAAGGCAAGATATGCGGATGGAAATCTGAGGATCAGACCTGCCTGGCCAGATAACTTGGAAGTTGATGGCAGCAGATCCGTCGAAACAAGTGAGCTGTCAGGGAGGACGGCAATAACTTTCGAAGGCTCCCAGTTGCGTCCCGCCGCCGACTTGAGGATCCCAACAAAAAAGCCTGTTGCTACGGCATCAGCGTAACATGCCTCGGAGCTGGCCCCTTTTGCCCGGAGCAATCGCCACAAAGCTATTGGCCCTTCGGATTCCAATTTGTAAGTCGCAGCTCGGCTTCGTTCGGACGACATCATGCTGAACTTCAGCAGGAAGTCGCCAACGGTTTTTGCAGAGGTCATAAGAGGAAGCAGAGGCGTCCAATCGCCGTTTGCCATTTTTTGCCCGATACGGTCGCAAATCAGCAGGTCATTTGTACTGGTCACGACCCAACCTAAGAATGCGTAGACAGTGTTGGCGGGCAAGGTAACAGAGGGATCAAACAGAGCATCTTCTTGCAGACTGACGCGTGCCGCCATTTCTGATCTTTTTGTGCCGCGCCGTAACAGTTCATCGAAGAACGGTTGAAGAAACGCAACGCTCATCGTTGGAATCAAAGAATTTTTCATTATGCGTTAAGTAACATCATAATCAGGTGTTTCTGTCATTTTAAATGAACAACATGGACTCATCTTACGAAATGAATGCTATTTCAGAGATAGCACGGCGTTTTCTCCCTTAACATCACTCTCGGATCGTTGGGTAAGGCACGCGAACCTCATTGTGTTTATCAGTTTACTTTTCGACGGGAGCGGCACCTGAACATTGACGACAGGGCCGCAGTGCGGTGCAAGAAAAACTGGGAGTTTCTTATGAAAAAAACATTATTGGCGTTTGCTCTGACGGCAGCTCTTGCGGGCATAGCTTTCGCAAGTGACAACTCTAAAACATGGCCTGCCTCAGATGAGGCCAAACAGTTTGTGAAAGACACAATCGTCATCGGGATGCTGGCCAGCCCCTATGGAACAGGTTGGACCGAAAACAAACAACTGTTGGATTACTTTGCTCTTGCTCGCGAAAATGGAATCACCGGTCACGAGATGACTCTGACGGCTGCCAGCATGACGTTCAACGATCTAATCACACAGCACTACCACTTCCGCTCTGCAATGGCCGAACAGCCCGAGAACTATCAGTTCGTCAACAGCATCAGCGACATCGAGTCCGCGCATTTGCACGGCAAGACAGCGGTGATCTGGAACAGCCAGACGGCAACGATTTTGGATGGTGACCTACGCAAGATGGCAATGATCGCCGACATGGGCATCAAGAGCATGATCCTTGCCTATAACGATGTGTTTCGCACCGGTTCCGGAGGATTGGCCGAATTTAATGGCACCGTGCTTGGCCTGACACCTTGGGGTGAGGATGTGATTGATGAAATGGTGCGCTATGGCATCATGCTGGATCTCAGCCATACCGGGTACAAGACGGCGACAGACGCAATGGACTACATGGAGGGGAACTATCCGGGCGTTCCGTTCAGTTATACCCATTCAATTCCGGCGGGTCTCTATAAGGACGAACCAAACGCCACTCCAAACGGATGTTATCGCAACATCACGGACGAAGAGGCAATCCGTGCCGCCAAGTCTGGCGGCTATGTGTCGCCGACGTTCACCGAATGGATGATGGATGGTATTTGGCCCGATGATATCAGCCCGAAACAGGCCGCTGATATGATCGACTATTATGCCAATCTGGTGGGCGTTGACCATGTTGCCATCGCCACGGACGATATGTTCAGCGAAGAATTGATTGTCGCTTTTGCAACGGCCAATGCAGATATTTATGCCGATGACGGCTACATGACAAACGCCTTTGACAAGGGCGCAACGGGCGCCGGTGAGCTCTCCAAGATTCTTGCCGCGATTACGGATGATCTCTGGGCACGCGGCTACACCAATGAAGATCTTGCCAAGATCTATGGTGGCAATAAGATGCGGGTCTGGTCTCAACTCTGGGAAGGTGTATCGGCTGAGCAGTTTGCCGCAGATCTGCCAAAGCGAAAAGCAATGCGCAAAAAACTGCGGGAGCACTTCTACTCTCGTTGATCCTGCTTTCGCGATGCTTTGTACCAGCCCGCAGTCGGAACACCCTTATCGGAATGGCCGCGTTTGCCCAGACAGGCAGACTTCTCCTCTCCGGCAGGGAAGCCGTCCAAGAGCTTTTCTGACAAATCCCACCGGCACAACAAGACCGGTGAGTCTTCTTGCAACCAGACAGGGAATTCCAACTGAAGGTGAGTCTCAGTTCAAAGCACGATCATGCACCCGACCGGAAAAGCGGATCATTATCAAAGCAATTCTGCAGGGGAAACTGACACAAAGGTAGGTGGCGGAGACGAAGTCCGCCTACCTACATTCTAACCCGTTCCTATACATTTCCATAAGTAACTGTCTGTCAGAAACATTAACCGAATAATCTTGCCAAGAGGTCTTGAACATTCCTACCGTTTCCCCCAAGTTATGGGGGAAGAATTGGGGGAAGCACATCGTGCAAGGCACTCGCAGACCGGAAAGAGCACTGAATGCGCAGTTTGTCCGCAACGTCAAAGAACCGGGCAAATACTTCGACGGACAAGGCCTCTTCCTAAGGGTTGAGAAAAACGGCTCTCGTTTCTGGGTCCAGCGCATAACCATTCGCGGTAAGCGCTGCGAGTTGGGCCTTGGCTCTCCCACCCTTGTCACCCTTGCTGAAGCTCGGGAGGTTGCTTTGGCAAATCGTAAGCTCGCTCGGGCCGGTGGCGACCCTCTTGCCGCCAAGAAGCAGGCGCAGGCCGTTCTCACCTTTGAACAAGCCGCCCGCAAAGTTCACGAACTGCACAAGCCAACTTGGCGCAACGCCAAACACGCGGCGCAGTTTATCAGCACAATGGAAACTTATGCCTTTCCCTACATGGGCAACCTCAAGGTCGCCGACGTGACCACCGCCGACGTTCTGAAGGTGCTTACTCCGATTTGGACTCGGAAACCTGAAACCGCACGCCGTGTTCGCCAGCGGATTGGCACCATCATGAAGTGGGCTGTTGCTCAAGGGTGGCGGCAAGACAACCCTGCCGAGGCGATTGCACAGGCTCTTCCAAAGCAGGACAAAACACAGAAACATCGCAAGGCCCTGCCCTACTCGGAGGTAGCCAATTGCTTGGAAGTAGTGAAATCCTCGCAAGCAAGTGCAACCACGAAGCTGGCACTGGAGTTCTTGGTGCTTACAGCAACCCGATCCGGCGAAACACGTCTGGCGCGCTGGGCTGAGTTTGATTTTCACGGAGCAACTTCTGTTTCCGACGCAGCCATCGCAACTTGGGTTGTTCCGCCAGAACGAATGAAGGCGAAGAAAGAGCACCGCATTCCAATCTCGGACCGCGCACTGGAACTGCTTAAGGAGGCAGAAGCCATGTCGGACGATTCAGATTGTGTTTTTCCCGGCAATCAGCGCGGCAAGCCGCTATCCGACATGACGCTTTCCAAATTAATCAAAGAATTGGGCTTTGACGCTGACGTACATGGGTTCCGCACTTCATTCCGAACATGGGCACAAGAGCGTACCAACTTCCCCAGAGAAGTGGCTGAAGCCGCGCTGGCTCACACCATCAAGGATAAGTCAGAAGCCGCATATGCACGCTCTGACCTATTCGAGAAGCGGCGACAGATGATGGATAGCTGGGCTACTTACCTAGCCTCTGAGAAACCAAAAATTGCGAGGATTGGGTGATGTTTGCGCCAGTCGGTTTCGTACCATTTTCTCACATATTTAGTGAAATTCCTGAATCTGCCTACAAAACGGCAACCGAATTGTGTGACAAGGTTATAAAAGATGTTGAGGAATTTAGCTATCCAACCCCGAAAAAAGTATTCTCCACAATTTCTCCAGCTGATTATGTTGAGGCCCGACTTTTTGAACACTTTGATCAAAAAACCTGGATTTGTTCTCCAAGTGGGCAAATGATGCATTTGGATTTAAGATCGATCAGTAGTCAGTCCAAATTTTCTGGGCTACAGCTTAGCGGACTGATGAGAACACTTGAGCCCACACAGATTCCGAAGACCTTTGTTTCGAAATATCGTCTGTTAGACTGGCCAACCGACGAATTTTGGTCCGAATTCGAAAACGAGAAGGCAAACCCCAATTTTCTACAGCCATGGAAGTTTGCCGAGACTCTGGGGATGGCCCATAGGTACCACGAAATGCCCCTCTTCTATGAACGACAAGGATACACAATCTGTTTTGAAAGCTACGATTTTGTCATGTCGTATGATTACGTGGACATAGAAGACCTCAATGGGATAGTTGAGGTGCTTCGACCGTTCGAAGGATGGTCGTTGTGCGTTAAAGCAGGAGATGCTGAAGACCAGTTTCTTGCAATTTGGAGAGATTTCGCAATCGACGACAAGTTCGCCACCACTGGTGGACGCCCAGCCAACAAACGGTTGGCAACAATTGAGGCGTACCGTTTGCTATATCCGGATGGACATGGATCTGATCCATGGCTCGTAGTACTTCGGCAAGTGAACAAATCTACAGGCCTTTCGGTTTCAGTAGACACTCTCAGGCGTGCGGTAACTGAAATTCAGCGAGGCCAAAGTTAGCAAAACCTCTTCGCAAAAGTTGCCAAGATTGATGCAAAACCCGTTGCAAAAGTTGACAGTCCATTTTGCCTATTCTGAAGGCCTATTTCTACAGTCCTTTTTAGGTTTCATTCCCAGCACACCGCAACCAATCCAAAGAGGTTCCGCGCCATGCTGGAGAAACACTACCGCCGCCCAGAAGTCGAAAGTCTGACCGGACTTAGCACTTCCTCAATTTATCGCTTGATGGACGAAGGCTGCTTCCCGCGCCCCATAAAGATAGGTCGAAGCGCCGTAGCGTGGCCTGAAAGCGTTCTCGCCAAGTGGCTCCAAGAACGCCAAGCGGCATAAAGAAACCCGCACCCAATTTAACGGGCGCAGGTTTCAGGGGACAAAATGATTCAGCTCACCCTAACCTAGATGCGCCTCTGACACAAAGGGCAATCCCAATGAGCAGTCACTGGTACAGCAATCAAACACGGGTCTACTGGACCTGCAAAGCGCTTCTGGATGGGCGCAACATCTCCCACAAAACAGAAATCCGTGAGGTGAAGGGCTGGCGTTTAGGTGCCATCATTCACAACCTCCGAAAAAAGTACGATTGGCCAATTCTGGCTGAGTATCGCGGGCCGGAAAACATCGCACACTACAAGCTGTGTAGTTCCGCCCACCACCACGTGCTTCGCTTTCCTCGCTCTGCCAAAGAACTGGCCAATGAGGTGGCCTCGAAATGAGCAATGCAGCACAAGAGTTGGTCGCGTCATTCACAGCCAACCACGACCTTGCAAGAAGGCTGGCAAGCGCTGGGCTGCCCGTGTTTCCCTGTAGGGCGGCGGACGCGGGCAAAGCCAAAGCCAAGTCGCCCCTAACTTCGAATGGCTTCAAGGCAGCATCCACTGACGCAGAGCAGATTGACCGATGGTGGCAAGCAAAACCTGAAGCGGTTGTAGGAATGCCTACTGGAGCAGTGTCCGGAATATCGGTTCTGGATGGCGACATTGACCGCCTGACGGGTGAAGCAGTGGGGGAGAGCCAACTGGAGAGTCTCGGATTGCTAACGCCCAGCGAAGTGAAAGTCAGAACCCAAAGCATGGGCATTCAACTGCTCTTTGCCCATGTCGACGGGGCCAAGACAAGCAGCCACCAAGTGGCGTCTCACGTCGACACCCGAGGAGATGGCGGCTACATCATCGCACCCGGCTCGGTAATGGCCAGCGGAGCCCGCTATACCTATGAAGGGCGCAGTCTTGCCGAAGCGCTTAGCGCGGGTGATTTACCGTCCTACCCGGTTGAAGCGGTGAACGCTGCGATTGCCGCAGCGAAAGCGCGCAAAGCAGGAACTCAATCCAGTTCTTTGCAGGTGGCCTCGTCGCAAGGTTGGTCGCTTGATGCAGGGCACACTGCCCCGACAGACGAGGAAACCCTGGAAGCCACTCGCCTGCTACTTTCCGAGGCACCGAACACTCTTGGTCGCGAGGATTGGGTGAAGCTGGCAATGTCTTTGCGGGTTGCCTTCGGGGGCGCCCTTCAAGGCGACTTCCTCTCATTCTCCTTGCGGTATTCAGGGGGCTCCCCTTGCAGCCTTCAGGACGCTCAGGTCCTTTGGAACAGTGCTGGCAGCCCGAGTGAAGTAAGCTCAATCGCTCCTGCGCTGGGCTTGCTGAAGGAAGCTTTGGGGCCTTCTAGAACTAAAAAGATTTGGGGTGAGATAATGGCGCAACGCGACGCAACCATGCCCTTGCGCAATAGCCATGCGAAAGTGGCGACTTCTCCGCCGCTGGCCGCAGAAGGCCCGCAACCCCTTTTGCGAGAACTTCCCGAAAGCGAAACCTATCCCGTGTCGGCGCTGGGCCCACTTCAGAGCGCCGTAGAGGCAGCTCACGACATCACGCAGGCACCAATCGCCATAGCAGCCCAAAGCGCCCTGAGCGTCGCCTCTCTGGCCGTGCAGGCCTTTGCCGACGTCGAGACCATGCACGGGCTTGCACCTATCTCGCTGTATTGTCTTACAGTGGCACAATCGGGCGAGCGCAAGAGCGCAACTGACAAGGTTCTGATGGCAGGTCTAAAGGACTTTGAAAGGGAACAGGCAGCGGAGTATCGCGACGACTTGAATGCCTGGAAAGGTGCTCAAGCGCTGTGGAAGGCAGACCATGATAAAATCATGGGAGAGTTCAAAAAGAAGTCGGGCAATCGCGTTGCCGCGCAGGCTGACCTGGATGCGCTGGGCGAGGAACCTCCCGCGCCACTGTCACCAAACCTGACGTCTACTGAGCCCACACTAGAGGGGCTGCATAAGCTTTATGCCTCCGGCCAACCTGCGTTGGGCGTGTTCTCGGATGAAGGCGGGCAGTTTCTAGGTGGTCATGCCATGAGTAGCGATAACCGCCTGAAGACCGTGGCAGGGCTATCTGCACTGTGGGGAGGCGACCCAATCAACAGAACCCGTGCCGGTGACGGTGCCAGCACGCTCTATTCACGCAGGCTGGCCGCGCACTTGATGGTGCAACCCATTGTGGCCCGCCCCCTGCTTTCAGACCCGGTTGCCAGTGGTCAGGGCTTTCTTGCGCGCTTTCTTATCACGGAGCCGCCCAGCGCAATCGGCCACAGATTGAAACGTGGGCACTCCGAGTTTAGCAGTTTAGCAGAATTAGCATTCGCCCAGCGCCTGAAATCCATTCTGTGCACACCGAAGCCAACAGCAGATGACAACCCTCAAGAGCTTATGCCACGTCAGTTGCCACTGTCCTCCGCGGCCAAGGAACTCCTGTGGCGATACTATCAGCAAGTAGAAAAGGCACAGGCCAGTGGAGGGGAGTTTGCGGGCATCACCGCCTTTGCTTCTAAAAGCCCCGAACAAGCCGCAAGAATAGCCGGAGCGTTGACCCTGTGGGATGACCTCAGTGCCAATGAAGTGACGCCGGAGACGATGGCTCATGCACTCACTTTGGCAGGTTACTATCTGAGTGAGGCTAAGCGCTTGGCAGAAGCGGCAGAGGTTTCCACAGAAATAGACCAGGCAGAACAGCTGCGGCTTTGGTTGCTGCATGATTGGCCTGCCATCGCTAGGTCCATGAAACGGTCTCCTGATACCATCCTGCTTGGCGACGTATCCCAAAGGGGACCGAACTCGCTGCGAGTGACCAAGACAGCCAAATCCTATCTGGCAATACTTGAAACCCATGGTTGGGTGCGGCGCCTCCCTGAGGGTGCTGAGGTTGACGGTATTGGTCGACGTTTAGCTTACCAAATCGTGAGGGCCTGACTGATGTTCTTTGATGCCTACGCCGCCTTGCAGGAAATAAATCCTGAACCGGAACCACCTGCTAAACTTGCTAAACAAGCACCCCGTTTAGCAAGTTTAGCAAGTTTAGCAGCCCATGACGGTGTGAAAACCGAGGTTATGGGCGATGGCCGTTTAGCAAGTTTAGCGACTTTAGCAACTGAGTCTGAACCGGGTGTTTTCCGTAAAGCAGGAAAAGAAACGCAGGCCGCATCACTGAAAGCAGCGAAAGATAGCGGCGATGGCGAGGAGTTTTCGAACGCGGTAAAGGAAGGCGGCCAATCAGAGTTTTCCCGCGCCGTAAAAGCAACAGACGAAAAGTACCCTTATGGCCGCGCAGTTGCAGGCAGCCCTCGCACGTGGACAGGCAAGGTTGTCAGCCTCGCAGAATGGCGGGAACTCAGCGAGTGGGACAAACACGGCAACACAGGAAAGCATTGGAGCGGCCTGACGCGACAGTGGGAGGACGCGACATGAACCGCGCCCAGCGCCGCAAGATGCGGTCACAGGCGCAGCACACGGCCACTGTGCTGGCTGGTTGCTGCTTCGACTACGATGCCACAGGAAACCTTGTGCCCGTCGAGCACCCGCGAGCCGTTGCTCTGCTTAAGAGGACCTTCACAGTCATGCTGCAAAACAACTGCGAGCCGCATGTCATTCAAATCAGCCAAGCCGACGCTCGCACCTTCCCACGTGGCAACAGTGACAAAGTTCCAGATGACTGCCCGTCATGGCGGGGTGTGGCGATAGATGTTGTGGGACGTGGTGCATACACTCTGCGACACTCAAAAGTGCTTGGGGCACCCGTATCAATTCAAAAGCAAATCGCCAACAAGGAAACCAAAGCGCATCTCACTGTGCACACTTCCAAGCCGGGCTTTCCAACAAGCCACGGTGCCTGAAAGAAGGCAGGAGTTATATGCGCCAACCTTAACAAAACTAAACATTTAGCCCGCCTTTGGGTGCTGAGATAGAAAGAGCGCAGAATGCCAGGACCTGACCCGCACGCTGTTTGGATTAATCGAGAGGAAGGCCAGCGGCCGACCGTAACTCACGAAAACTACTTTTGGACGGGGAATGCTGGCAATCGACGGAAGCGCGCCGTTGCGATGCTGTTCAGAGTTCTACGTAATGATTGGTATTGCCGTTGGTGCCTCAATGGCTTGCCAGAGTGGCGTAGGGCGGATGCCAAGTATTGCTGTGAAGGGTGCCGGAAGAGGGCAGCGAGGCTTAGACGCACCAGTTGGGAGAGCCCAACTGGACAATGAACGCGACCAATACGCGCGCGGGGTTGTGGGCCGAAAGCAACCGCATTGGGGGCCGATGTTGTGCCTATGCTGCACCAAGCTCAACTCGACACTAGGGGCGGGGAGCGGGCTTTCGCGGCACATGGCGTGAATGACTGCATAAATAGAAGTGAGCTGGCGTTAAGTTCGCTCTTGGAAGCGATGGAGAAGATACATCTTCTGTCTCTCCGAAAAGAAAAGGGCCTCCCCGAAGAAAAGCCCTTTAAACTAACTACACCGAAGTAGCTATTATGATTTTTTCTTACGACGAAGTGCGCCAAGACCACCTAGGCCAGCAAGTAGCAGGAAGCCTGCCGCTGGAAGTGGGACTGGGGAGATGGAATCTGTAGTTAAGCTTCCCTGAAACGCCGCGTAGAAAGTTTCTCCTGAGAAAACGCCTGACCCTAAACTACTGAAATTAGTTCCTGGTCCCGTTTGAAATATGATTTTCAAAAATCCGTCTGAAGCCAAAGAACTGATATCCAGGTTTAGAGATGCAGAACCAGACAAAGGCGGGTTTCCAAAATCGTTTCCTGTGTCATTGAGAAAATTGAATGGATCATTTGAGGTGTTTCCGTCGAAAATAGTACCGATAGAAACCCCGTCGATAGTTATGCCAAGATACTCGGTCGTAGGATAACTGAAGTCTCCTTGGAGTATAAGATCAAACCCTGTCAAAATGGTCGATGACGAGTCTACGGCAACGTCAACAGATACGGATGCACCCGTACTGTAAGTATAAACTGGTCCAAAGTTTGTCGTCGCGGCATTGGCTGTTCCAACCACCGAAAAAGCTAAGACAAACACCGCCAAAAAATTTCGAATAAGTCCGCTTGAATTGGGCTTCGCTACAAATTTAGTCATTATGGATCCAATCAGAATTCAAAGAATTTCATTTTATTGTGCCTAAGTATTGCCACATTTCATAATCTGAGTCAAAGAAATGGCGGAATTGGCCAGGCATCAGAAACAGTTACCTAATTTCGATCAGAGTGTAGCCAAATTTGGAAGAATAGGGCGAACGAGACCAATACGCGCGCGGGAGACAGGAGAAGTGGGTTCGCCTTTTGTCGACAGAAAACCAACTGCCAAGCGTTTCGGACAACCGTGTAGAGGACGTTCAAGGCTTTTAGGTTTCTTGTAGGCTGTTTGGTTCAATCACACATAATATGGACCACAAAGCTTGAGGCCGTTTACACTATATCAGTGGGAGAAATTGCTTCCGCAAGATTGGATTCCATTGGTGTGACACCTGCTTGGAACAAGAATAACTTTGCAATCTCGCCGCGCACGGCAAAGTTCACATTTTGTGGAATTTCCCCTATGAGGTCAGCCATGAGTTTGGCATCAAGTTTCGAAACGACCACACCAATGACTACTCCAGATTTATCAAGAACCGGTCAAACCGAATTGCCCGATTGAACCGGTGCAGAAATCTGCATTCGTAACGCGTCATCTCCAATACCTTTGACGGCAGACATTGGCCGCCTAGTCGGCAAAACCCGACGCATTCTCAAAAGTGGCGGCTTCCAAAAAAGAAAATAGGACGGGGCCGAAACCCCGCCCTTAGGGACAGTATATTTGCAGGGCCCTAAATGGGGCGACCCAGCGACAAAGATGATAGCAAGAGATGTATTGGCGGCGTCAGGGGATACGTAAACAAAGTTTCCCCTTACAACCTGACCAGCTGAGGGTAGAACGGCTTGCAGTTCCCGTGCATCGCATAGGCGCTAGGCCTATCCCCGGGACAATCTTTGGCGATGTTGGCCAGAGCTTACGGTAGTTCTGTTTCATCTCCAACCAATTCACAGAAGCGTAATTTTCAGTATTTCCCGAACCATCCGCAGAAGGCCCATTCGATTTCAACGGAATTGTATGGGAAGTCTTTAGCCTTCATTTCCCTGTTAGGCTGCAATTCACAGGCGAAAAACAGTCAGGAGGCACGACTACTTGGGGGATTAATTGGGGGAATTAAAAAAAACCAAAGCAATTTTCTTGCTTAAACTCAAGAATTTAAGGAAAATTGCTGGCGGAGACGAAGGGATTCGAACCCTCGAAACGCGTTAACGTTTACTCCCTTAGCAGGGGAGCGCCTTCGACCACTCGGCCACGTCTCCGCCGACGCGTATAGCCGGGCCGGACAGGGAATGACAAGCGGAAAATCGGGGCAAAACAGAGGTCAGATATAGCGTGCCCAGTTTTGCTCGATAGCTTCGGCGCCGCGCTTCATTTCACGCTCAAACGTCATCTCGAGCGCCAGCGCCTGACCGGCTTCGGCAATCGCTCGGGCTTCGACATCATTGTCGCGCACCCAGGCGAGTTTTTCCTGCAGATCGGCGCAATCAGCCCGGATCGGCACATAGTGCTCAAAAGCGCGCATATCGTCGTAATACCACTGCCGAAAGCCAAAGGTACTTTCGACTTTCAGCACGCAACAGCCCATCAGCAGGCGATGAAACAGGTTGTCCCAGGTGCAGGAATATCCATCGATATCGAAAGCGTATTTCTTGGTGAACCAGGTGGTGTTGACCACCCTGTCGGCAATGAACCCGCGCTGTTTCAGCGCCGCATATTGGTGGCTACCGGGCGTGTCCGTAAAGGCAAAATCCAGCTCGGTGCCTTGCGCATGTGCGGCCATCTGCATGCGCTGCTTAGTGGTGGGATGCGTCATCAGATGCGGGAACACGGTGAAATAGCCGTTGCCCGTGGTGCTGCCGCGCCAGACAAAATCGTCGCTGCGGGCCTCCCACGGCTTTGCATAATCCACCACCTTTGCCCGCATCTCGGCGAACCCATTCGAGCGGAAGAAATACCAATCAGGCAGCGGGGTTATCCGATCCCAGTTGGTGCAATACATGAAACCGGCCTGGCCGTAATAATCCCCGTCAGACAGGTTCACAACGATGCGCCCTACGTCGTCACTGGACAGCATCCGGGCATAAAGCGCGGGCGTCACCTTGGCGATGGTGTTTGAGAACTGATTGTGGTGGCTGTTCAGTAGCGCTGTGCCATAAACCACATCAAAGCCAGAACCATTGGGCTCGATCACCACATCCCAGGGAATGGTAAACTCGTCCGAGTGGCGCACGCGGATTTGCGGCATTGGGGACCCGGTCTGGCGCATCCACCAGGCGATCTCGCCCCATTTTCGCAGTCCGACCAGCGCCCGCCGCATCAGTTATTGAACAAAAAGTGCATAACGTCCCCGTCTTTCACTTCGTAGCCTTTGCCCTCAGCACGCATCTTGCCGGCTTCTTTGGCGCCTTGCTCGCCATTGCAGGCGATAAAGTCATCATAGGCAATGGTTTCGGCGCGGATAAAGCCTTTTTCAAAGTCGCCGTGGATCACGCCCGCGGCCTGAGGTGCCATGGTGCCTTGTTTGATGGTCCACGCGCGGGCCTCTTTCGGGCCGACTGTGAAATAGGTTTCCAGATGCAGCAGTTCGTAACCAGCGCGGATCAGACGGTCGAGCCCCGCCTCTTCCAACCCCATCTCTTCAAGGAACATGGTCGCTTCGTCGTCTTCCAACTGGCTGATCTCTTCTTCGATCTGCGCCGAGATAATCACGTGACCATTGCCCTGAGCGGCCGCCATCTCAGCCACTTTGGCCGAGTGTTCGTTGCCGTCTGCCGCCTCGGATTCACCAACGTTGCAAACGTAAAGCACTGGCTTGGTGGTCAAAAGCTGCAGCATCTTCCAGGCTTTGACGTCATCTTCAGCAACCTCAACCACGCGCGCGGGCTGGCCTTCTTCCAAAACCGCCAGCGCGTCTTTCAACAGACGTTCCTGCTGAACTGCTTCCTTGTCGCCACCGCGCACCTTGCGCACCAGACCCTGCATGCGCTTTTCGATGCTTTCGATGTCGGCCAGCATCAGCTCGGTCTCAATGGTTTCGGCATCCGCCACCGGGTCAACGCGCCCCTCAACGTGGGTCACGTCGCCATCTTCAAAGCAGCGCAGGACATGGGCAATCGCGTCAACTTCGCGGATATTGGCGAGGAACTGGTTGCCAAGGCCCTCCCCCTTGCTGGCGCCTTTCACAAGGCCTGCAATGTCCACAAAGGTCATTCGCGTGGGGATAATCTGTTTCGATTGGGCAATGGCAGCCAGCTTGTCCAGCCGCGCGTCAGGAACGCCCACTTCGCCGACGTTCGGCTCAATGGTACAGAACGGAAAGTTTGCAGCCTGTGCCGCAGCGGTTCTGGTCAGTGCGTTGAACAGCGTGGATTTGCCGACGTTCGGCAGCCCCACGATCCCCATTTTAAAGCCCATATCGGCCTCCAGTGTCATATTCGCTTGTGCTTCTAGGGTTAGACTACGGGCGACGCAAGCCATGTGTTAAACTGGCACCAGGAGGACAAACCCATGGCATTCATTCCCTATCTCAATTTCGACGGCAATTGCGCCGAGGCGATGCAGTTCTATGCCGACTTGTTTGGCGCCACCGATCTGCAGATCATGCGCTATACAGATGCGCCAGAGGGCGAAGACCTGCCGCCTTCGGACCGTGTGATGTATTCTCATATCATGCTGGGCGACGCTTCCCTGATGGCCTCCGATCATCCTCCCGGCATGCCGGCCGAGGACATGGCCGGAGTCTCTGTCAATCACCCGGTGGCTGACAAGGCAGAAGGCCAGAAACTGTTCGATGCTCTGGCCGAGGGCGGCACCGTGATGATGCCTTATGAAACAACGTTCTTTTCCCCGGCTTTTGGCATGGTCACCGACCGCTTTGGCACAAGTTGGATGATCGGCGTTCTGACCGAATAAGGAGTGACCAAAATGCGAGAGCATGATTTTCAAAAGTTCTATTACCGCAAAGTGGCCCTTGGTGAGGGCTGTGGCTGCGCGGAACGGGTGATCGACGTACACGAGTTCGACCGCCTGAGCAGCAAGCCCAGACTGCGCGGACTGAGCAACCGCCCATCGCTATTCCGGCGCATCTGCATCGCATTCCGCGCACGGAAAGCCAATTCAGACGCGACGGAGGATTGATTTCCCCCAAAGTTTTAGGCACATCGGTCTGCGACAGACATAAGGGGTGCCCATGACTCGCATCGATCAGAAATTCGCCGACCTGAACGCCGCAGGCAAAAAGGCTTTTGTGGCTTACGTGATGGCGGGCGACCCCGACTATGACACCTCGCTTGAGGTGGTCAAAGGATTGCCCGCTGCGGGTGTGGATGTGATCGAACTGGGCCTGCCCTTTACCGATCCGATGGCGGATGGTCCCACCATCCAGCTTGCCGGTCAGCGCGCGCTGGATCAGGGCATGACCCTGCAAAAGACGCTAGATCTTGCAACTGAGTTTCGCAAGACCGACAACACCACGCCGATCGTGTTGATGGGCTACTACAACCCAATCTACAGCCACGGCGTCGACAAGTTTTTGACCGATGCCAAGGCAGCGGGCATCGACGGCCTGATCGTCGTCGACCTGCCCCCGGAAGAAGATGATGAACTGTGCATTCCAGCGCAAAAAGCAGGTCTGAACTTTATTCGGTTGGCCACCCCGACCACGGATGAAAAGCGCCTGCCCAAGGTGCTGCAGAACACTTCGGGCTTTGTGTATTACGTGTCGGTCACCGGCATCACGGGTGCTGCCGAAGCGCAAGCCGGCGATGTTGGCCCGGAAGTGGCGCGTATCAAAGCCTCAACCGATCTGCCGGTGATCGTCGGCTTTGGCATCAACACGCCAGAGAAATCCGAGGCCATCGCACGCGTTGCGGATGGGGCTGTCGTTGGCTCGGCCATTGTCAGCCAAATTGGTGCGGGCAAGCCGGTGGACGACGTGCTGGCCTTTGTGAAGTCATTGTCCGACGGCGCGCATCGCGCCTGATCCTGTGTATGCGCTCGCCCTTGCCACGCTGAAACGCAACATCGCCTTTTACACGGTGGTGGTGGTTGTGGTGGTGATGCTGGAAATGCTGATGTCGGCGGCGGGCGTTGTGACGCTAGTTTTTGCTGGCATGACCATGCTCTACACACATCGCATGATCCAGCTGGACGAGGTGTTCCCTTGGTCTGACCCACTGCCAACCCGCGGCAAAGACGAGTCTCGCATTCCTCTCTTTGGCTACGTCCTGCGGTTCGTGGCGTTCTTTCTTGCGCTGATCCTCGTTATGACCGGCGGATTTATGGTGTTGAATACGGCAGGCATTGTCGATCCCGACGCCTTTCTGGCAGAAATCGAAATGGCGATGTGGGGCATATTTCTGACCGTCCCGGCCTTTGTCCTGATCTTTGGGCTTATTGGCACCACGCTACCCGCCTGCGCAGAGCGCGGTGATACCTCGCTGAAATCAGCCTTGGCTCGTGGCCGTGCGACGTTTGGCAAAACGGCCCTGAACTTGGTTATTGGACCGATTGCCTTGAGCCTGATCGGGTTCATGATCTTGGGGCAATTGGGCTGGCTTATTGGCAGCCTTGGCGATGGCTTGCTGCCCCGCACGCTGTTCCGTACGCTGGCCACGATCCTGACAATTCTGCCCGCAATGCTCACGGCAACGGCGCTCAGCATGGCCTATCTGGGCGACAAGTCCCGCTGACCACCAAATCATAGCAGTTTTAAACCAATTTTTGTGATGACCCGCGCGAATTGGTCAGATGCGCGCAATGACGCACTTGCCAGAAACAGGTCATATTGGTAAAGAACATTTACCAATATGAGGGAAAGTGAGCCAAAATGCCCGTCATTACCTGCATCGACGACCTGAAACGCATCTACCACCGCCGTGTGCCGCGCATGTTCTACGACTATGCCGAGTCAGGCAGTTGGACGGAGCAATCCTTTCGCGAGAACACCTCGGACTTTGACCAGATCTATCTGAAACAGCGTGTTGCCGTCGATATGACAGGCCGCTCGACCGCGACCCATATGATCGGTCAGGATGTGTCGATGCCGGTGGCGCTGGCGCCCGTGGGACTGACAGGGATGCAATGCGCCGATGGCGAGATCAAAGCGGCGCGCGCGGCTGAGAAATTCGGTGTGCCCTTTACGCTCTCGACCATGTCGATCAACTCAATCGAAGAGGTGGCCGAGGCGACGAGCAAACCCTTTTGGTTCCAGCTTTACACCATGCGCGACACGGATTACGTCAGCCGCCTGATCCAGCGCGCCAAAGACGCCAAATGTTCGGCGCTCGTGATTACGCTGGACCTGCAAATCTTGGGCCAACGCCACAAGGACCTGAAAAACGGCCTTTCAGCCCCGCCCAAACTGACCCTCTCGACCATTGCCAACCTGATGACCAAATGGAGCTGGGGCATTGAGATGCTTGGCGCCAAACGCCGCAACTTTGGCAATATCGTCGGCCACGTTGATGGGATTTCCGATGCCGCCGATCTCGGTGCCTGGACTAAGGAAAGCTTTGACCCGTCACTGGACTGGGCCAAGATCGCCAAGATCAAGGAAGAATGGGGCGGCCCGGTGATCCTCAAGGGTATTCTGGACGCCGAAGACGCCAAGATGGCGCTGAGTGTCGGGGCCGATGCGATCATCGTTTCAAACCACGGTGGACGGCAATTGGATGGCGCGCTGAGTTCCATCCGCGCCCTGCCCTCGATCCTTGAGGCCGTCGGCGATCAGGTCGAAGTGCATCTGGACAGCGGTATCCGCTCGGGCCAGGACGTGCTCAAGGCCGTCTCGATCGGCGCCAAGGGCACCTATATCGGACGCGCCTTTGTCTATGGGTTGGGCGCGATGGGCCAGAAAGGCGTGGAAACTGCGCTTGAGGTGATCCGCAACGAGCTGGACATCTCAATGGCGCTGTGCGGGCGCCGCCGGATTGAGGAATTGGACCGCGATATCCTGTTGATCCCCGAGGACTTTGAAGGGCGCTGGCAGGGTTGACACCCTTTGACTTGGCTGGCCTGTCGCGCGATAGTGCGGCAGGCAGGCAGGTGATTGGCAGTGTTGGTTTTTTTCAAACAGAATCTTACGTTCTTTTCGGTGCCCAAGACCGGAACCACAGCCTATTCCATGGCCATGAAACCGCATGCGGACATCATTTTCGGCAGACGCGTGAAACACATGACGGTGGGCAAATACCATTCCAAGTTTGCCCCCTTTTTACGCCGCACCTTTGATCTGACGCCGGAACGGTTCGCCGTGATGCGCGACCCGGTGGATCAGCTGCGCAGTTGGTACAAATACCGCAGTCGACGAAAGATCACCGACAGTGCCACCAGCACCCGCGGCGTCAGCTTTGATGAATTTGTGCTCGACGCAATCAGCGACACCCCCACGGTCAG
The DNA here is from genome assembly GCF_947498095.1 of uncultured Shimia sp. Classification (GTDB taxonomy): domain Bacteria; phylum Pseudomonadota; class Alphaproteobacteria; order Rhodobacterales; family Rhodobacteraceae; genus Shimia. Next base: position 64,875 of record NZ_CANMJE010000004.1, read on the forward strand.
CAAGGCAATCGGGTCACAGTACCGGTTCCTGTCAATCCGCGATGGCAGCGTGCCAGTGCACCACCTATTTGCCTACGAACAACAGGACCTGCTCAAGGGGTTTCTGGCGGATCGGTTCGAAGAAGACCTGACCTTTAAGGACAAGAATGTCTCGCCCGACATCCCGGCACCGATCTCTCCCGAGGTCGAGGCCAAACTGCGAGCAGCGAGACAGCAAGAGTTTGATCTTTATGCGCGAATTCGCGACGCAGGCGGGGTCTTGCGGGACTATCCCACGCCTTAAGATCTTTTTACGGCGATAACCCTGAAAAACTTGGGGCTTTTGCCGCGAATCCTCTTTCCAAACGTGACAGCTTGGGGTAAAGGCACGGCTTCACGCGGGGCTACAGCCTTGGAGGAGCCCCGCCCTTATCAAATTGGAGAATTCAAATGGCTGGACAGATCCCTGATCTTCACGCCGAAGTCCGGACGGGGACAGGCAAGGGCGCCGCTCGTCAAGCACGTCGTGCAGGCTTTGTACCTGGTGTTGTTTATGGCGGCGAAGCCGACCCGATGGCAATTCAGGTTCCTTTTAACGTATTGCTGAAAAAGCTGAAGAGTGGCCGCTTCTTGTCGACCCTCTTTAACCTGAAAGTCGAAGGCGAAGAGGACGTTCGCGTCATCTGCCGGAGCGTTCAGCGTGACGTTGTCAAAGACCTGCCGACCCACATCGACCTGCTGCGTCTGCGCCGCACATCGAAGATCGCTCTCTTCATCCACGTTGAGTTCATCAACGAAGAAGAAGCACCCGGCGTCAAAAAAGGCGGTGTTCTGACCGTTGTACGTCCCGAGGTTGAGCTGAGCGTGACCGCCGGTGACATCCCTGAAAAGATCGTTGTTGATCTGGCAGGTATGGAAGTGGGCGACATCGTGCACATTTCGGACGTAACTTTGCCGGACGGCGCAACGCCGACCATCGACCGTGACTTTGTCATCGCCAACATCTCGGCACCTTCGAGCCTGCGTTCTTCGGACAGCGAAGACGAAGAAGGTGGCGAAGAGGTCGAAGTCGCTGCAGAAGAAGAAGCCGAAGCAGAGGAATAATCCTCGCGCCTTCTGGCTGGCAACTGATTGGAAAACGCGGCCCTTCGGGGTCGCGTTTTTTGTTTGAGATCGCGGCCTTGTCTTACGACGCGAGATTGCACCGCGGGACCCACGATCTTATACATGTGACACAGACCTCAATCGGGCAGGACGCAATGAAACTCTTTGTAGGGCTGGGAAATCCCGGCGCGAAATATGCAGGCAACCGCCACAATGTCGGCTTCATGGCCGTTGAGCGCATTGCCGAAGAGCATGGCTTTGGCCCGTGGAAGTCCAAATTTCAGGGCACGATCAGCGAAGGTCGATTGGGCAGCGAAAAGGTTCTGCTGTTGCGCCCGGAAACCTTTATGAACCTCTCGGGCCAATCTGTTGGCGAGGCAATGCGGTTCTACAAACTCGACTCGGTGGACATCACTGTGTTTCACGACGAGCTGGACCTCGCGCCGGGCAAATGCCGGGCCAAGGCGGGCGGCGGCCATGCCGGGCACAACGGGTTGCGGTCGATCCACCAACACATCGGCCCGCATTACGACCGAGTACGTATCGGTGTGGGTCACCCGGGCCACAAGAACGCAGTCTCTGGCTATGTGCTACGTGATTTCTCAAAGGCCGATCAGGAATGGCTGGACGATCTGCTGCGTGGCATTGCCGACGGGGCGTCATATCTGGCCGACGGCGACAATAGCAAGTTCATGAACGCGGTTGCCTTGCGGGTGAAGCCGCCCCGCTCCTCGACCACCAAACCCAAAGAAAAACCCGCCGAGGCGCCCGCGCCCAAGGTTGAAACGCCACAGGAAGAGCCCCGCAGCGCCTTGCAAAAACTCGTGGACAAGTTTCGGTGAGCGACGCTGCCCTGAAAGCAACATTTCTGGAGCAAGCTGGCCATTGTGAAGGGCTGGACAGCCCCTTCATGGGGCGCCTGTTGCGTCTGCTGGCGGCGAACTGACCCGATAACACCGTTCTGGCACACAAGCTGGCTGACTGGCCCGGCGACATCGGCCCAATGGCCGACAGCCTGCCCTTGCGCGTTGCCGGTGGTCTGCATGCGCTGCGCCTCAGAGGGTTGGATACAGGGCTAGAGGCCACTTATCCCCCGGCTGACGTCAGCGATGCGGCTTTGTGGGACGCTGTAAGTACCGCCCTGCGCACCCATGACGTGTTTCTCTCTGAGTGGGTCACCCATGCCCCGCAAACCAACGAAGTGCGTCGTGCAGCGGCCCTGATCGCGGGCGCATCCCTGCTGGCCACGCGCTATGATTTACCCCTTAGACTGTCAGAACTTGGCGCCAGCGGCGGGTTGAACCTGATGTTCGATCGCTTTGGCCTGCGAACAGGCGAACAAAGATACGGCCCGGAGGATCCCGCCTTTACCCTTCATCCGGACTGGCACGGCCCCTGCCCGCAGCCTGCAGCGCTCAGTATCGTTGAGCGGCGTGGCGTCGATCTGAACCCGCTGGATGCCCATGACCCTGAGGGGGCACTGCGGCTGATGGCCTATCTCTGGCCGGATCAGGCCGAGCGGCTGGTCCGCATCAGCGCTGCCATCACCGTTCAGGATGCTCCGGTCGACAAGGCAGATGCCATCGACTGGTTGCAGGCCCGCCTTGCGCACGCACCGGGACAGATGCACCTGATCTATCACACGGTCGCGTGGCAGTATTTCCCGGCGGGCGCCCAAACCCGCGGCACAGACCTGATCGAAGCGGCAGGTGCAACGGCGACCGACCAATCCCCACTCGCATGGTTGCGCATGGAGACCGACGGCAGCGATCTGCCCGGAGCACACCTGTCCTTGCGTCTTTGGCCGCGTGATCTGCGGCTAAACCTGGGGCGGATCGATTTTCACGGACGCTGGGTTGACTGGCAAGGTCCGGATACGCTCACCTGACGTCACACTTGCCAAACACCACCGCGCAGGGTGCAATCGACATAAAACTAGGAGAGACAACACATGCGGACTTTTGGAAAGTGGCTGGGGCGCATCCTGCTGGCGCTGATCCTTGCGTTGGTTGCGGTCGGATTTTGGAAACGTACCGAGATCGAACAGCTTTACTCGGTTGTGACGCTTTATGACGAGGACAAGATCGTCGCCAATTTCTCTGGCATGGAGCACCTCTTTCCAACCCGCGAAGTCCCACGCGGCGAAGGCCCGGTCTCTGACCTGTCACAAGGCCCCGAGGCCACCCTGCCCGAAGCGGTTGGACCTTGGGTTGCGGAGCGCACCATCACCGGACTTGTCGTCTTGAAGGATGGCGCCTTGGTGCATGAATCCTATTACCAAGACACCACCGACACTGACCGTCGCATGTCATTCTCGGTCGCCAAATCATTCCTGTCGGCCCTGTTCGGGGTGATCGTGGCCGAAGGCCATATCGACTCGCTGGATGATCCGGTGGTGAAATACGCGACCTCGCTCAAGGGCGGCGCATATGACGGTGCCTCAATCCGCGATGTGCTGCAGATGTCCAGCGGCATCGTCTTTGACGAGGACTATCTGGATTTCAACTCTGACATCAACCGGATGAGCCGGGTTCTGGCCCTTGGTGGGTCAATGGATCAGTTCGCAGCCGGGCTGAAAGAGACCTTTATCGAACCCGGCACTCAATGGCAGTATGTGTCGATCGACACACATGTCCTCAGCATGGTGATCCGTGGTGCGACGGGCCGCAACATTGCTGGGCTCTTGTCGGAAAAGGTGGTCCAACCGTTAGGACTCGAGGCCAGCCCGCTTTACATCGTTGATGGCAACAACGTCGCCTTTGTGCTTGGCGGGTTGAACCTGCGCACCCGTGACTATGCCCGCTTTGGCCAGATGTTCCTGCAAAACGGTATGTATAACGGCGCTCAGGTCGTGCCCAACGATTGGGTTGTGAAAAGCACAATCCCCAGCGCCAAAACCGCTCCCGGCGCGCTGCAATACGGCTATCAGTGGTGGATGCCCAAAGACGCCCGCGAAGGCGAGTTCTTTGGCATCGGCATCTACGGCCAGTACATCTATGTCAACCGCCCGCTTGGCGTTGTCATTGCGATGAACTCAGCTGACCGACGGTTCAAGGAAGCCGGCATCACCGACGGCAATATCGCCATGTTCCGCCAGATTGCCGAGGCGCTCTAAGGCCGTGGGCTTGGCGGAATGCCCGACTGCCCCTAGATTGAAGGGGCAGATGTAAGGAGCATGGCCATGCAGATGGAGCCCTCGGTCAACGTGCTGGGAACAGCCCTGGAATCCTGTTCACGCGATCCGGTTACCGGATTCTTTCGCGATGGCCATTGCAACACCTGCTACGAAGATCAGGGCGTGCACACGGTATGCGCCGTGATGACGGCCGAGTTTCTGGCGTTCTCAAAATACGTGGGCAACGACCTGAGCACTCCTCAAACCGACTATGGGTTTCCGGGCCTGAAGCCGGGCGACCAATGGTGTCTCTGCGCCTCGCGGTTTTATCAGGCCCATGACGAAGGCTGCGCGCCAAAGGTGCGGCTGCAGGCGACGCATCAGAAAACCCTTGAGATCGTACCATTGGAGATCTTGCAGGAAAATGCCGCGAGGTAGCGCCCTAGTGGACCCGTGCTCCTTGCCGGTTCAACTCGGACTGGATTGAGGTGATCTCGATCTCTTCCAATTCACGATTGGATTTGATCGACAGGGCCGCCGCGACGCCTGCGCCCTGCCCGATCACCGCGCAACACGCCATGTTGCGGGTGGCGGCATGGGCATATTTTTCGCCTCCCGTCGCCCGACCCGACACCAACAGGTTCTTCACCTTTCCGGGCAAGAGGTTGCGATAGGGGATCTCAAAGTACCGCCCCGTGGTGGGCAGGATCAGAGTACCGTAGCCATCGATAAACTCCGGGAAGATGCCGATGGAATCCTCGAACCGTCCCTGCTCGCGCGCATCTTCATTGGTCATGATGTACTGCGTGGTCACCTTGCGCGTGTCTCGAATGCCGAGGGTCATACCAAAGTTTCGCAGCCGGATGTTCTCGCATCCCGGCGTGAAGGCCCGCAGCGCCTCAATCGCCAGCATGGCTTGACGCCGCCCTTCGATCTCATTTGCCGTCAGGTCGTCAGGGTCGGTGCCATCACAACCCGCCAAATGGATCAGGTTCATATAGGTCAGCTCGCCCGTGTCATGGGCCGCCCCCCATGTGCCAGCGATGGTGTTCAGATGCGGCGGGATCATGCCCGCCTCAATCGCTCGGGCAAAAGGCTTGTGCAGGAAAGGCGAGAACATCTCGTCCTCTTTACCAGTGGTTTCGATGTTCCATTCACCACCACCGCCCCAGTCTTTATAGGTCTGCGGGTCCGCTTTGACGCCTTGGATGAACCTGTCTTTGTCGATACCTGCGACATGAAACATCACCGAGGCCGCCATCAGATCTTCGCGTGGCGCCTTGGTTGTTGGCGCGCCGGCGCGGTGGGCAACGTCAGCGTCTCCGGTGGCATCGATCACCCGCTTGGCCAGAATCGCCTCGCGCCCGGCTTTGCTCTCGGTGATGATGCCAGTGATCATATCGCCTGCCATGATCGGCGCCACGAAAGACCGGTGCAACATGGGATGAATGCCTGCGTCTTCCACCATGCGGTCGGCGACCAGTTTGAACCCTTCACTGTCGATCTCATAACTCAGGGACTGGCTTTCAGGCACGGCGGCACCTGCTGCCTTGGCCGCCTCTTCGAACTCTCGTGCAATTCCATCGGATTCCACGGTTTGTTCGTGTCGATACCAATGCATGCCCTCAACCCCGACAACCGTGATGTTGCCCCCAAAACAGCCAAACCGTTCAACCAGGGTCACAGCCACACCTGCACGCGCCGCAGCCAGGGCGGCGGACAGGCCACCGGGCCCTGATCCGACGACCAGAACATCGGTTTCGTGGATCACATCAATGTCGCGGGCGGGTTCAGTAATCTTACGCATTGGCGCAGGTTGCATAGCGCCAGCATCCTGTTCAAGTAAAAATCAAACCCGGAAACTGCACCCTCTAACGGACAGCTCGAGCACCCACGCTTAGTCCGTTGCGCCCGAGACCGATAAACCGGTTCCATCAGGTGTGTTCAGGTCATTTGGATCCGGGATGGGGATCGTTTTGTCCTTCACAATGCGTCCGCTCTTAGGGTCAATCACTACAATTCGGACGTGCGTATCTGTGTAGCCATAAACCTTGTCCCGACCAAACAGGGTCTTTTTCAAACGGATCCAGATGGCGCCGTCATCAATCATCTCTTGCTGCATGGCCGCAACGGTGGTGGTCTCGGCCAAAGCCCGGATTGGCAACAGGCTCACGGCCAGACACAGAATAATCAGAACACGTTGGAACATATGGTCCCCTATTGGCCGGTGGGCCGTCAATCGATACTGCGGCCCTCGGTGTCGGACATATCGAAATTCAGGAACCGCGCCACGGTTTGAACGTCCTTGTCGCCGCGTCCGCACATGTTCATCACCAGCACATGGTCTTTGGGCAATGTCGGCGCAATTTTCATCACGTGGGCAAGAGCGTGGCAGGGTTCCAATGCGGGAATGATACCTTCTTGAGCGCAGCAGAATTGGAACGCTTCCAGCGCCTCTTTGTCGGTGATCGACACATATTGCGCGCGGCCTGTTTCATGCAGCCATGAATGCTCTGGCCCGATGCCCGGGTAATCCAGACCTGCCGAGATCGAATAGCCTTCGAGGATTTGCCCGTCGTCATCCTGCAACAGATAGGTGCGGTTGCCGTGCAGCACACCGGGGCGCCCACCGGTCAGCGAGGCGCAATGCTCCATGTCGTCGTTAACACCCTTGCCGCCGGCCTCAACGCCGATGATGTTCACTGAAGGATCGTCAAGGAAAGGGTGGAACAGCCCCATCGCGTTCGACCCACCGCCGATCGCGGCGATCACGGTGTCAGGCAAGGCGCCTTCCCCTTCATACTCAGGGAGTTGCTCTTTCACTTCCTTGCCGATGATCGACTGGAAATCACGCACCATCGCGGGATAAGGGTGCGGCCCCGCCACTGTGCCAATGCAATAAAAGGTATCGCGCACATTGGTCACCCAATCGCGCAGCGCGTCATTCATGGCGTCCTTGAGCGTGCCACGGCCAGAGGTCACCGGGATCACCTCGGCGCCTAAAAGGCGCATGCGGAACACGTTGGGGGCCTGACGCTGCACATCATGTGCACCCATGTAGACAATGCATTTGAGGCCAAACTTGGCGCAGACCGTGGCCGTTGCCACGCCATGCTGCCCGGCGCCGGTTTCGGCGATAATCCTGGTCTTACCCATGCGGCGCGCCAGAATGATCTGACCCAGCACGTTGTTGATCTTGTGGGCACCTGTGTGGTTCAGTTCGTCCCGCTTCAGGTAAATCTTGGCGCCACCTAATGTTTCGGTCGTGCGCTCGGCGAAATATAGCGGGCTGGGGCGTCCAACGTAGTTTTTCCAAAGATCGTCCATCTCGGCCCAGAAGGTCGGGTCGGTCTTGGCCTTTTCATATTCGGCCTCAAGATCCAGGATCAGCGGCATCAGGGTTTCCGAGACAAAGCGCCCGCCAAAATCCCCAAACCGGCCCTTTTCATCGGGACCATTCATAAAGCTGTTGAACAGATCATCGGCCATGTCGTCGCCTTTCCTTTTCACTGAACTTACCTAGAACGCAGGACAGGACTCGGCAAGCGTAAAGCGTCGCGAAAGCACGCCTTAGCGCAGGATTGGAGCACCTTTGCTCACGCCCTTGGCCGCGTCGACAAAAGCCCGGATCAGGGCGGCGTCCTTAACCCCCGGCGCGCTTTCCACACCCGAAGCGACATCGACCTGACGTGCCCCGGTCATGCGTATCGCCTCCGCCACATTATCCGGGGTCAATCCCCCGGCCAGCATCCAAGGACAGGGCCAGTACTTGCGGTTCACCAACCGCCAATCAAAGGCCAGACCGTTGCCGCCGGGCAGCACGGCATTCTTGGGCGGTTTGGCATCGACCAGAAGTTGATCCGCAACCGCACCATAAGTGGCGATCTGCGTCAGGTCCGCCTCATCCGCGATACCGATGGCCTTGATGATCGGCAACCCATAGCGGTGCTTGATCTCGGCCACGCGCTCGGGTGTTTCGCGGCCGTGCAACTGCAACATATCCAGCGGCACCTCGCCGGTGATCCGGTCCAACGTCTCGTCATCGGCGTTCACCACAAGGCCAACCTTGGCCAGCCCCACGGGTGCTGCCAATGCCAGATCTCGGGCCAGTGCCACATCAGCAAAACGCGGCGACTTGGGGAAAAAGTTAAAGCCGGCATAATGCGCTCCGGCCTCGGCCACGGCCGCCACCTGATCCAACGCGGTCAGCCCGCATACTTTCACCCGAATATCCATGCCATCCCCATAAAGACGCAAAGGCAGGAACGCAAACGCCCCTGCCCTTTCAAAGATCAAAAAACTGTAGAGCGACGCAGGCGTCAGGAGGCCTCGTCCAGAATGGCAAGAACGTCGTCTTGCTTGGCCTCACCCCCGCCTTTGATCCGACGGATTTCGCGCTGGGTCTGTTTCAACTCGCGCTGGGTGCGGTTCTTTTCCGAGCGGTGCTTGTGCTCACGCAGCCACTCCCAGACAAAACCAATCAACAGCCCGACCGCCACGCTCATCAAAATCACGATGAACAGCGGTAAAGAGATGGAGTGGTTCAGGCCCAGAAGATCCGAAAGCGCATCAGGAAACAGCTTGAGATGAACAAAACCGCGATTGGCCATTGCCACCGAGATCAGGGCAATGCCCACCACCGCCCAAAAGGCATAGCGAATGTAGCGCATAAGTTACTTTCCGTTGAGACGGTCGCGCAGCAGCTTTCCGGTCTTAAAGAAGGGCACGTGCTTTTCCTCGACTTCAACGCTTTCGCCGGTGCGGGGATTGCGCCCCACCCGTGCATCACGCTTCTTGACCGAGAACGCCCCGAAACCGCGCAACTCGACGCGGTCGCCGCGAGACATGGCGTCTGTGATTTCGTCAAAGATCGTATTTACGATCCGCTCAACATCCCGTTGATAGAGATGAGGATTTTCATCGGCGATTTTTTGAATGAGTTCCGAACGGATCATGTTTTTTTGTCTCCCTGGGCGTGCATGTCTTATCGCTTGCATCCAAGCAACTATAAGAACAATCCCGCAGAACGGAAACATTTTGAGGCCCTTAGCAGAAAAATTCCTGCGTGAATCGGTCGGAATCCGGGTTTTCAGCGAAACTTCGCCTGTCTTTGGCGCAAGAGTTCAGCCCCAAAGCCGTTGTGCCGCGTCGCAGAGAAATTGTTGATTCGGAATGAGAATCTGACCTTGGGGCGCGTGACCTTAGCTTCGCAGCGCTGGTAAACCGACGCCGGTGGCCTGAAATCCACCATCCGCAGCCAGCACCTGACCCGTGATATAGCTGGCCTGAGGCGAGCACAGGAATGCGATCGCTTCGGCGATTTCGCCCTCACTCCCATAACGGTTCAAAGGGATGGCGTCGTGATAGGCATCAATGATGTCCTGCGTGTGCACCGCCATCGCCAGTTTGGTCCGTACCGGCCCCGGCGCGACACAATTGGCGCGAATGCCGTACTCTCCCAACTCGGCCGCCTGCTGCAACGTCAGGTGCACCACAGCCGCCTTGGAGGTGCCATAGGCCACCCGCAACGTCGACGCCCGCAACCCAGAGATTGATGCGATATTGACGATGGCGCCCTGACTGCTTTTGAGCAGCGGGGTCGCGGCCTGCGAACACAAGAAAGTGCCATCGAGGTTCGTTGCCATGACCTCGCGCCAACGCTGGAAATCGGTCTCGGCGATGGGGCCAAAGTCAGCCACACCGGCATTGTTGACCAAGGCATCCAAGCGCCCGTGGTGACTGCGCAAGTCGGCAAAGGCCCGGGTGACCTGTTCGGGGTCCGAAATGTCGTAAGGTAGCGCGAAACTGTCTTCGACCTCGCGCACGGCCGCCATTAGGGCCTCGCGGTCACGATCCAGCATTCCGATGGCCCAGCCGTCCGATTGCAACCGCTTGGCTGTTGCCAGTCCGATCCCGCGAGCCGCACCCGTCACCAACGCCACTTTTTTGCTCATCCTAGCCTCGCTCTTCATTTCAACCGCGTCTAAGAGACTTCGGCTTCTGCTTCTATTGCGATCTCGCGCCGCACTTCGAGGCCGGTGATCCGTGTCATCACAAAGGGCCCACTGAACGGCACGCCCGGATTATTGATGCGCCATTGCCCCTCAATCCGTTTGCCACCTGCGGACACGTGACCGGTATAGTGAATTGGATACTCCCCTCCTCGGGGACTGCCCAGATAGGCCTTGCGAAAGTGCACTTCCATCCCACTGCGGGTTCCGCTGAGTTCTGCGATCAGCTCTGGCCCTGCGCCCGGCGCAAAGCTGTTGGGTTCCTGCGTCTTCCCCCAGACCACCCCGCCAACATCTATCAGCGTCGCCGTGAACGTCACCGCATCCTGGGCCTCAAGCCCATAGTCAAACACACCGGTCCAGTCACCACTCAGATCCATGACTGCAGTTTTCACCGGGGGGCGCGAACCGTCAATCCCACAAAAAAAGGCCCCCGCATTTGCGAGGGCCTTTTCTGATGTCTTGGTGCGAGGTTTACTCGTCGCCGGACTTGAGCGCTGCGCCCAGGATATCGCCGAGCGACGCACCGGAGTCCGAAGAGCCATACTGTTCGACGGCTTCTTTTTCTTCGGCGATCTCGCGCGCTTTGATCGACAGACCCAGACGGCGGGTCTTGCTGTCCACGTTGGTGACACGAACGTCGATCTTGTTGCCGACCGAGAAACGCTCTGGGCGCTGCTCTGCACGGTCACGCGACAGGTCGGAACGACGGATGAACGATTTCATGCCTTCGTATTCGACTTCAACGCCGCCATCTTCGATGGCTGTGACTTCAACAGTGATGATCGAACCACGCTTCACGCCGCCAACGGCTTCGGCGAACTTGTCGCCGCCCAGCGCTTTGATCGAGAGCGAGATACGCTCTTTATCAACGTCGACTTCCGATACAACGGCCTGAACCACGTCGCCTTTGCGGTAGTTCTGGATCGCGTCTTCGCCACGCTCGTCCCACGAGATGTCGGAGAGGTGAACCATGCCGTCGATCTCGCCGTCGAGGCCAATGAACAGACCAAATTCGGTGATGTTCTTGACTTCGCCTTCGACCTCGGTGCCCTCGGGGTGTGTTTCTGCAAACACTTCCCATGGGTTGCGCATGGTCTGTTTGAGACCCAGCGACACGCGGCGCTTGGCGCTGTCGATTTCCAGCACCATGACTTCGACTTCTTGCGAGGTCGAGACGATCTTGCCGGGGTGAACGTTCTTTTTGGTCCAGGACATTTCCGAGACGTGCACCAGACCTTCAACGCCGGGCTCCAGCTCAACAAAGGCACCGTAGTCGGTGATGTTGGTGACGCGACCGGTGTGTGTCGATTCCAGTGGGTACTTGGCAGCCACCAGATCCCAAGGATCGTCTTGCAGTTGCTTCATGCCCAGCGAAATGCGGTGGGTTTCCTTGTTGATCTTGATGACCTGTACGTTGACAGTCTCACCGATCGACAGGATTTCCGAAGGATGGTTCACACGGCGCCATGCCATGTCGGTGACGTGCAACAGCCCGTCAACACCGCCGAGGTCAACAAACGCACCGTATTCGGTGATGTTCTTGACCACACCTTCCACGGCCTGACCTTCCGAGAGGTTGCCGATAACTTCGGCGCGCTGTTCGGCGCGGCTCTCTTCGAGGATGGCGCGACGCGAAACAACGATGTTGCCACGGCGACGGTCCATTTTCAGGATTTGGAACGGCTGCTTCAGACCCATCAGAGGGCCAGCGTCGCGCACAGGGCGTACGTCAACTTGCGAACCGGGCAAGAAGGCCACGGCACCGCCGAGGTCGACAGTAAAGCCACCTTTGACGCGACCAAAGATTGCGCCTTCGACGCGGGCGTCGTCTGCGTAAGCTTTTTCCAGGCGATCCCAGGCTTCTTCACGACGAGCCATCTCACGCGAGATAACCGCTTCGCCACGGGCGTTTTCAGCCGCGCGCAGGAAGACTTCCACTTCGTCGCCAACGGCGATTTCAGGAGCTTCGCCAGGGTTTGCGAATTCTTTCAGATCAACGCGGCCTTCCATTTTGTAGCCGACGTCGATGATGGCCTGTCCCGCTTCAACTGCGATGACTTTGCCTTTGACAACCGAACCTTCGTTCGGGGTGTCCATTTCGAAGCTTTCATTCAGGAGGGCTTCGAATTCCTCCATCGATGTGTTTTGAGCCATGAGGTCTCAGGTTCCTTTACAAACATTTTTTCGGGCCGCGCGGTTGTCTCCGCCGGTCTTGGTTTCGTTATGTCCCGGGCCGTTTGACCAAGAAAACGAGTGTGGTGTCACAAACAAACAATTAGGGCCAAAGGATTTCCCTCGGGCCCTACTCACCACATCCGCGACTCTTGACGGTCTCTGGACAGGGCGCATTTAGACCGTTTCGAGCAATGATGCAAGGCCACCTCTTGATTTTGGACAAGTTCGCGCAAGGCGGGTTGCTCTATGCAAGAGGAAGCACGAACAAACATGAGACAGATGCACATGACACTTACCAAACGCACCTTTCTGGTCAGCCTTGCGGCCCTGGCTGCTTTGCCCTCTGCCCTGTTGGCCGAAGGAGACTCGATCCTTGGAGAACAGGATTTCCGCCTGACCTTTACGTTCAACGGTCCCGAAGGAGAATCTGGCACCGTCGCCGTCGCGCCCGACGATGTGGTGAAAGCTGTGGATATGGGACCAAAATCTGGTCTGCCCTATCTTGCGGACATCGTCGCCACCGAAGCCGCGACCCAGATGGCGGGCTTTCCGGTTGATGAGACCCAAGCGCTGGAACTGATCGTGCGCGAAGGCTTGATCGGTGTTGCGCATGGTCGCGTGGCAATCCGTGATTTGCCCTTTGAGTTAAACGACGCCGGGTGGACCGGGGTTCTTTCCGTGACGCGCCCGGTATAACAAGCAGCGCACTCTGGTGCAGGACGACGTTAACACCGATGCGCCAGACTGCCCCACGGTTAACCACTGAAAAACGGATCCCGCCCCGATAAAAAGGGGCATTGCGATCTTGCTGGCTTTGCGGAGAAATCCGCTTTCGCACCGGGCAGACACCCGGCCTCGCGATCCGTCCCTTTGGCGGCCGCCATTTTTCAGACCCATAGCATACACACCACAATCAGGTTGCCCTGCCCGTCAGGCCGCAACTCGTTTGTCGTGGCCTGTGCACTCACAGTGTGATCGAACATCCTTTTCCGGCTTGTTAAGCGCCTTAGATGTCTTGCCCGCGCTTCAACAGTTCTTCCAGCAAATCGTTTTGCAATGCGCCACTGTCACCGGCGCCGAATTGCAGCAAACCACCGGTATAGAGCGTGCCATAGGTCTGGGCTGCATTCACCGTCTGTGCCACGCCTTCGATGAACTGGTCTCTTTCCAGCGGTGACAGAGGGTGAATGTATGTTGACCACAATACGCCGTTGGCAAGCGCATATCGCGCATCGAGCGCGCTATCAAAATTGGCTTGCATCATACGCCGCATCTCGTCGGCCTCTATCCCATCGGCTTCGCGGATCGGCGCCATAACTCGCATACGATCTGCAACCCGGTCTATTACCACGATCACATGCTGGCCGGAAATGCGCAGCTCAAACATGTCACCTCTGGGCTGAGCTTCAGGATCAAGCGTCAAAACAATGCGCCCCAGCCTCTCGTAGGTCATCGGCGGCTCCGACACGGTATCTTCGGCAAGGGCAGAAGTAGCGAGCAAAGAAAACAGAATAGCGATGAGGCGCATGGCGCGAACTCCTGAATGAGGTGATCTCAGGCTAGCCATGTCCTGTGAAACAAGCGAAACACACTGTGGTGAGGTCAAAGTGAGCAGGCAAACGCGCCGCGCGACCTACCCTCTTGCAGCTTTGATCGCGGACACGGCCATTTCGACCGCCTCTTCAATCGTCATCGTGCTGGTGTCGATCACCACAGCGTCTTCGGCCGGTTTCAGCGGCGCTTCAGCGCGGTCCATGTCTCGGGCATCACGTTCTTTGACATCAGCGAGAACCTGCGCCCGGCTCACATCCATGCCCTTGTCTGCCAATTCCAGATAGCGGCGTTCCGCGCGCACTTCGGCGCTGGCGGTGACGAACAACTTGGCCTCGGCGCTGGGGCAGATCACCGTGCCGATGTCGCGCCCATCCAGCACTGCCCCTCCGGCGCGGCGGGCAAAAGCACGCTGAAAATCTACCAGAGCAGCCCGGACTTCGGCAATCACCGCGACTTTGCTGGCGGCCTGTGCCACTTCGGGCGTTCTGAGGTGAAACCCCTCAAGATCTTCGGCCCGCAAAGACCCTGCAGCATCAATTGGATCGGTGCCATCCAGTGTCTTGGCGCCCACGGCGCGATACAACAGCCCTGTATCGAGATGGGCAAATCCGAAGTGCGCGGCAACCGCCTTGGAAATCGTACCTTTGCCAGCCGCAGCTGGCCCGTCGATGGCGATTGTAAAACGCATGAAATGCCTCGGGGTTGTGTCGGCCTTTTGTATCCCAAGAGCCGGTGCCCTTCGCAAGCCCTAACGCAGGGCGCGCCGCATCAGATGGGTCGAGGCCCCCAGCAAGAGCGCCACAAAACAGGTCATATGCCCCAACGACTTGCTCATGGTCAGAAAGCTGGCGACCTGAACCGTTGTTGAATCCAAGTCCGCCAAGGGGGTTTGCAACATGCCGGCGACAATGTGGTTTTCAAAGTAATCCGCAGCCGTCGCCATCAGGGCAACAAGGCCAAAGACCGTGCCCCAAGGGGGGCGCAGCGCCAGTTGCAACCCCAATACCAACGCCAAACCCAAGAGCGCCGGATAGGCGATATCCAGTTTCTGCTGCACATCCAGGTAAAAGGCACGGCCATCCTCGGTCAAAGCGCCAAGAAAGCCCTTGGCATCGCTCAGCGAATAGCCCATCGGGCGCATGTCAAAGGGCGCTTGGCCCGCGGCCTGATCTGCAATGAATGGCACTGACCACAGCGCCATCGTCAGATAAATCGCTGCGGCTGTAATGAAACTCAGCCAAAATGCGCGTTGCATTGTCCCCTCCCCGATTGACTTGGGGATCGCCTCGTCAGTCCAATCTGGACTGACCGATCTTGCGGATCATCATGACCAAGAGCAGGCCAAAAGCAACAAAAAGCGTGACGAACTTTGAGACCGTGTAGCTGCTGGCAAGACTTACAAGTGTCGGATTCGGTGGTGTTTTGAACGCCAATACCATGTCCGCGACCAAAGCATTTTCGCATAGGTCCATAACCGTGTAACTCGCCGGGGCGACCAAAAGGATCACGCGCGACCAGGGATGAAGGGTACGTGTCAGCCCCCAGCACACCCAACCCATCCAAAGCCCAAACAACACTGGAAACAGGGTGTCGACCCGGCGCAACAACCCGGTGTAGAGCGCGGCCTTGTCCTCATTCAACAGTGACAGATATTGCGCCGCGTCCTGCACCGAATACCCCAAAGGCCTCAGGTCAAATGGCTGCAGTTTTTCAGGCCCTAGAACCAGATGCGCCATGCCAACACCCACCAAAAGCGCATAAGTCGCCGCGGTAACCACCGTCAGCGCACTTAGCGTCTTGGTATAGCGTGTCACGCAGATGTCCGCGTGATCTTGGCCCCCAACGCGTCCATCAAGGGTTCAAAAATCGGAAACGAGGTCGCAATCGGGCCGCCATCGTCCACGCTCACCGGGTTCTGCGTGGCCATGCCAAGGATCATGAACGACATGGCAATGCGGTGATCCAGATGGCTGGCACAGGTGGCGCCCCCCGGCACATTGCCGTGGCCGAGACCAATCACGGTCCACCAGTCTTCGCCCTCATCCACGTCAACGCCATTGGCGCGCAACCCCGAGGCCATCGCCTCGATGCGGTCGCTTTCCTTGACGCGCAACTCTTTGACGCCCTTCATCACGGTGTTGCCCTTGGCAAAGGCTGCAACCACGGACAGAACGGGGTATTCGTCAATCATGCTGGCGGCGCGCGCCGGATCAACCTCGATCCCCTTCAGATCTGGCGAAAAGCGCGCACGCAGATCGGCAACAGGCTCGCCGCCTTCTTCACGCTCATTTTCATAAACCAGATCCGCCCCCATCTCGCGCAGCGTGGCGAACAGGCCAGCGCGTGTGGGGTTCAACCCGATGTTGGGCACCAGAACATCCGAGCCGGGTGTGATCACCGCGGCACAGACCGGAAACGCCGCCGAAGACGGGTCACGCGGCACGACAATGGTTTGTGGCTTCAACTCGGGCTGCCCGGTCAGGGTAATCACCCGGCCCTCGTCCGTGGCCTCGGTGGTGATCGTGGCGCCGAAACCCGCCAACATGCGTTCTGTGTGATCGCGCGTGGCCTCTTTTTCGATCACGACGGTCTGGCCGGGGGCATTCAAACCTGCCAACAGCACCGCAGATTTCACCTGCGCCGAGGGCATCGGCACGACATAGCGCACCGGAACCGGATTGGCCGCGCCGACGATGGTCATCGGCAAACGCCCCCCTTCGCGGCCCACGGACTGCGCCCCAAACAGCGCGATCGGGTCAGTGACACGTGCCATCGGGCGTTTGTTCAGACTGGCATCCCCGGTAAAGGTTGCCGTGATGCCCGTGGTTGCCATCGCGCCCATGATCAGACGCACGCCGGTGCCCGAATTGCCGCAATCAATCACGTTGTCAGGCTCGGCGAAGCCGCCAACACCAACGCCCTGCACGCTCCATTCACCACCGCCATGATCCGTCACTTCGGCCCCAAAGGCCCGCATGGCCTTGGCCGTATCAAGCACGTCTTCGCCTGCCAACAAGCCGGTGATGCGGGTTTCGCCAACCGCCATCGCGCCAAGGATCAAAGACCGGTGCGAGATTGACTTGTCTCCTGGCACATGGGCCTCACCCGTCAGGGGGCCGCAGGCCTGTGATGTCATGGGAATCGGGGTGCCGTGGCCAGACATGGAAACTTCCTCTCAGATTGCCAAAACCTGTTAGCGCAGACACCCGCCCACGTAAATGCGCGAATTGCCCTTCATTTTGGCAGAAATACTCCGGGGTGAATTGGTGCCGGACTTGCTCCGGGGCCAAGAGGGGCAGCGCCCCTTACGCCCTTACGTCTTGCGAAAGGTCAGATAATGCGGGGTACGCCCCTCGCGAAAGGCCTTTTGCTCATACCGGGTTGAAATCCAATCCTCCCACGGCGCGCGCCAATCCTGCGGGCCTTCCGCCAGCCATTCAAACCCATGACCCGGCACTTGTTCCAGCGTTTGTCGCACATAGTCGGGAATATCGGTTGCCACGCGAAAGATCGCGCCACGTTTCAACACACGTGCCAGCGGCTCAAGATGCTCAGGCGTGACAAACCGGCGACGGTGATGGCGCTTTTTGGGCCAGGGATCGGGATAGAGTAGAAACGCACGTGAGATACTCTGGTCCGGCAACACGTCAAACATGTCCCGCACATCGCCGGGATGCACCCGAACGTTCTGTGCCTCTGCCTGACGGATCTTGCCCAACAACATGGCCACACCGTTGATATAAGGCTCGCACCCTATGATGCCGACATCGGGGTTTTCCACCGCCTGGTGCACCATGTGTTCACCCCCGCCAAATCCGATCTCAAGCCAGACATCACGATCGCCAAACAAACCCGTCAGGTCCAAAGGCGTGCGCTCGGGGTTTTCCTCCCAGCCAACCGCGCCGGGAGAGAACTTGGCCAGATCTTCGTCGAGATAGCCTTCTTGCGACTTGCGCAGGCCCTTGCCTTTGAAGCGGCCATAAAAGTTGCGCCACGGCGCGCCGGAAGGATGGTGGTCTTCAGTCATGGGTCTATCCGTTGGTGATCCGGCGCCATGTGCCTGCTTGTGCGTCCGGCGTCAAGTTTTGCCAAAGATCCTACGTAAAACGAACATGCCGGGAATGGTGACGATATACATAGTGATCCCATAAAGTGCGGCTGGCACTGCAAACTCCGGAATGCCACCGCTTTGCGCCACCAGTCCCGCCACCGTGATGCCAAGCGCCGCGTTCTGCACGCCCATTTCCACCGAGATACACAAGCCATCGCCGCCCGACAGCCCGACCACACGGGCGATCAGAACCCCAAGGATCAACAACAGCGCGTTCATCCCGACCAACAGCGGACCCAAATGACCAATGTTGTCGAGGAACAATTGCCAGTTCGTGGCCAGAGCGGCGATCACGATCACAACGAACAACACCAGGGCCACGGTCGAAACCGTGTTTTCCGTGCGATCAGCAAAGTCTCGCGCCACGAACCGCAATAACAGCCCGATCAGAACCGGCACGGCGGTGATGGCAAACATCGACACCGCAATGCCCGTCACGTTGATCTCAACAGCCGCCTCCCCAAGAAAGACGCCGGCGGCCCAGTCAATCAGGATCGGCACCGTCAGCACCGACAACAGGCTCACCACAGCCGTCAGCGTTATCGACAAAGCGACGGTGCCGCCTGCCAGTTTTGTCAGGATGTTCGACGTGACGCCACCCGGACAAAATGCAAGGATCATCACCCCAAAGGCCAGCGCGGGAGGCAGGCTCACCAGCCGCAAAAGCAAGAAAGCAACCGCGGGAACCGCGATGATTTGCAGGACCATGCCCGTCAGAGCTGCGCGCGGCATCGCCAGGACCCGACCAAAGTCGGCAAACGTCAGCCCGAAGCCCAGTGAAAACATGATGAACGCCAGCGAAAGCGGCAGTGCCACATCAATCAGCATAAAAATCCCTCCCAGTTCGCCGGGTCAGACTGGCACAAGACAAAAAAAAGACCAAAGCTTTCGTTACGGAAAGCCTGGTCCGATTGTGTCGTGAACAAGCGGTTTGGAAACCGCTTGCGTCAGACAGCGTTTTTCAACACGTCGACAAGGTCAGTCTTTTCCCAGCTAAACCCGCCATCCGCAGAGGGTTCACGGCCAAAGTGGCCATAAGCCGCGGTGCGCTGATAGATCGGCTTGTTCATGCCCAGATGCTCGCGAATGCCGCGCGGGGTCAGGTCCATCGCGTTGCTCACGGCCTCTTCGATGGCGGCATCCGGCACTTGTCCGGTGCCATGCGTATCGGCATAGATCGACAGCGGTTTGGAGACGCCAATGGCATAAGACAGCTGGATCGTGCAGCGCTCGGCGAGACCTGCGGCGACAACGTTCTTGGCCAGATAGCGCGCCGCGTATGCGGCTGAACGGTCAACTTTTGTCGGGTCTTTGCCCGAGAACGCCCCACCACCGTGTGGTGCAGCGCCGCCATAGGTGTCGACGATGATCTTGCGACCTGTCAGGCCTGCATCTCCGTCTGGTCCACCAATGACGAATTTGCCAGTTGGGTTCACATGCCATTCGGTTGCTGCGGAAATCCAGCCCTCGGGCAGGGTTTCGCGGATGTAAGGCTCAACAACTGCGCGTACATCGTCAGAAGTCATTGACGCATCAAGGTGCTGGGTCGACAACACGATTGAGCTGACGCCCACCGGTTTGCCATCCTGGTACACAACAGAAAGCTGCGATTTGGCGTCGGGGCCCAATGTTGGCTCGGCGCCGGATTTGCGGACTTCTGCCAGTCGACGCAGGATGGCGTGGCTGTACTGGATCGGGGCCGGCATCAACGCGTCTGTCTCAGTGGTGGCGTAGCCGAACATGATGCCCTGATCGCCAGCGCCTTCGTCTTTCTCACCTGACGCATCCACGCCTTGTGCGATATGCGCGGATTGTTCGTGCAAGAGGTTGGTGACTTCGACCGTTTCGTGGTGAAACTTGTCCTGTTCATACCCGATGTCTTTGATACAGGCGCGGGCGATCTCTTCGATCCGCCCCATGTATTCGTGCAGCTTGTCCTTGTCAGACAGCCCCACCTCTCCGCCAATCACCACCCGGTTGGTTGTCGCAAAGGTTTCAGCGGCGACGCGGGCTTCGGGCTCTTCCGCCAGAAACGCATCAAGAACCGCGTCGGAAATCCGGTCACAGACCTTATCCGGGTGCCCCTCTGAAACAGATTCAGAGGTAAAAGTGTAGTTATTTCTGGCCATGAGGTGCTCCGATATATGTAACGCCGTCACGTCAGGAAGCCGTTGTGACGACAGATGACCCCTGCCTTACGCGCGGCATTTAAGAGGGTCAATCGGTTTCGCGACGCCGCCTCAGAAATAGTCCAAACAGTGTTGCCAAAAGGAATCCCGTAACCAGCCAGTCGCCTGTCATTGAATAAAGCGTTGGCGACTGGGGCGCTGGCAACGGCGCGTCGACAAAACCCTCGGTATTAAGCGCCAGCGAGGCGATGATGCGGCCTTGTGCGTCAATCACCGCTGACACGCCGGTGTTTGCCGCGCGCACCATCGGCAGCCCTTGCTCAATCGCACGCATGCGCGCCTGATCGAGATGTTGGAACGGGCCGGAAAACCGCCCGAACCAGGCATCATTGGTTAACTGCATCAGGAAATCGGGACGTTGCCCATCTGTGCGCATGTCCTGTGGAAAGACAGCTTCATAGCAGATCAGCGGCAAGGCATGCCCCAACCGCCCTACGTTCAATAGACGCGGCCCTGGCCCGGCGCTATACCCTCCGCCCTCGCGCGCGGCGAGGCCATGAATGCCGAACCGTGCCATCACATCGCCAAAGGGAACATATTCTCCGAAAGGCACCAGATGATGTTTGTCATGGATATCCGTCACGACCCCGGTGCCATCCAGCACCACGGCCGAGTTATAGATCCGCATCCCATCATAGCGGTTGAGACCGATCACAACGGTGGCACCGCGCGCGGCACGGGCAATAGCAGCACGTGTGTTTGTTGACCGGTCTAAAGAGGTGGGCACCGAGGTTTCCGGCCAGATTATCAGGTCCGGAATGGCCAGACCCGAGCGGGTCGAGCGCAGCGCCCGGTCAAAAAAGACCCGCATGTGATCCGGGTCCCACTTTTGATGCTGTGGCGCGTTGGGCTGCACCAATCGCACGATCCGCTCGTCGCTCTTGGATACTTCTGCTGCGGGCATAGGCCAGAGTGCGACGGCGATCGCAACGCCCCCCACCCCGGCAATCACCCGGCGCTGAGGCCAGCTGAGCACCGCGCTGACACTGGCAAAAAGCAAGAGGTTCACGCCATGAGGACCGACCCAGGCGCCCATCTGAGCCGCGAGCCCATTGATCAGCGCATAGACCGGCATCGCCCAGGGAAACCCCGTGAACACATAGGCCCGCAAGAGTTCGGCGCTGGCCAAGGTCAGAACCAACCCCCAACGCCCGACATTCAGCTTATGCGCAACACCAAAGGCTGCGCCCCAAAACAGTGCCAGACCACAACTCAGGAAAAGTAAGGCAAAGGGCGCCATCCAGCCGTGCCGGGCCAGATCCACCAAAAAGGGCTCGACGATCCAATTCAACGACACAACAAAGTAGCCAGAGCCAAAGGCCAACCCGGCGACAGTCGCTGCCCGCAGTGTCAAAAGGCGCGGAAAAACCCAAAACGCCGCCGCAAAACCGGCAAATGTCATGGCTGTCAGCGAAAACGGCGCATGGCCCAGCGCAGCAACTGCGCCGAAACACACCATCAAAGCCAAGCGCCGCCAGACGCCGCGCGCCTCAAACCAGCGCGCCAGCCCGTCAGGCATCCTGTGCCTCGGGGAACCTGACACGCAGCCGTTTTATCCGGCGTGGATCGGCATCGACGATCTCAAATTCGGTGCCATCGGGGTGGGCTACCACCTCGCCGCGTGCCGGGACATTGCCCGACAGGGTAAAGACCAGACCACCAAGCGTTTCAATATCCTCGGCATCCACTTCGGCATGGTCCGAGAGGTTGCGGCCAATCTCGGCCTCAAAGTCTTCGAGCGGGGTCTTGGCCTGTGCAAGATAGGCACCCGGCTTTTCCAACACCCAGAACTGGTCCTCTTCCAGATCGTGTTCGTCTTCGATCTCACCGATCACCTGTTCAATCAGGTCTTCGATGGTCACCAGACCGTCAACGCCGCCATATTCGTCGATCACCAACGCCATGTGACGGCGTTCGGACTGCATCTTGGTCAGCAATACGCCAATCGGCATCGAGGGCGGCACAAACAGCAACGGCCGCAGCATCTGGTCCATCACAAAGGCACCGCCCGAGCCGTTGAAGCCGTGTTTCAGCGCCACATCCTTGAGGTGGGCAAAGCCGATGGGCGTATCCAACGTGCCTTCGTAGACCGGCAAACGGGTCAAACCGGTTTCTCGAAACAGTTTAACCAATTCATCCTTGGTCACCGATGAAGGCACCGAGATGATATCCGCCTTGGGAATCGCAACATCCTCAACCCGCATTCTGCGCAGGTTGATCATGCCATGTGTCTGAGGACGGGGCGTGTGTGATGTCTCGGGCGAGGTGCTCTCGCCCAAATCGGACGGAGATAACGCTTTGACAATACGACCGAAAAAGCCGGTCTTGTGATGTGTGGGGGCCTCTGCCTGCGCGCTCAGCGCTGCGTTAGAGGATCCGTCGGAACTATCGCCCATTTTTCCTTTCCATTCAGGGGTTAATCCCCATGTTCTTCTCTATATGGGTCAGGAAGGCCCAATTTGCCAAGTATCGCCACCTCAATGCCTTCCATTAACGTGGCATCCTTGTCACGGATATGATCGTACCCCAAGAGATGCAGGACGCCGTGAATCACCAGATGCAGGACGTGATCGGCCAGGGGCTTGCCCGCCTCAAGCGCCTCGCGTGTGCAGGTTTCAAGGGCAATGGCAATGTCGCCCAACTCGGTGTCGTCGCCAAAGATGTCGGGTTCCGGTGTTGCCGGTGTGTCCCCTTCGTGCGGCGCGGCCAAGTCCTGCGCAGGCCAGCTGAGGACATTTGTTGGCGTGGACTTGCCGCGAAATTCGGTGTTCAGCTCTGCAATGCGCGCATCATCACAGGCCAGAATAGAGACCAGCCAATCGGACGGCTGCAAGGCAAGATGTGCCAGGGTTTCGCCAATCGCTGTCTCTGCCAGAGCGTCAAACCCCGCGCCCTGCCATCCCGCAGCCTCATATGTGATCTCGATCGTCATGTCGGCACAGTATCCTGCAGATGGGTCAGTCTCAATCCGGTTTGCCCGACGTTCCGCCGGGCTAAGGCAGGGGCAGCCCCTGCACCGCAGTCCAAAGCGGGCGGCCAGCCCCTCCGTCACCGAAGAAGAGGTCTCTTGCGGAAGAGCATTACAGCTGCGCCAGTTTCACTTGGGCTCTGACGCCACCAGCGGTGCCGGAGTCGCGAAAACTTAGCCGTCATCCCGCGCGCGTTTGTCCGCCCTGTTTGCCAAGGCGCGTTGGGCATCGGCGTCATAAGCTTCGATGATCGCCGCCACGAGTGGGTGGCGCACCACGTCTTTTGCGGTGAAATAATTGAAGCTGATACCGTCAACGTGATCCAGCAGGCGTTCGGCGTCTTTCAGTCCAGACGGCACGCCCCGCGGCAGGTCGATCTGACTGCGGTCGCCAGTGATAACCATGCGGCTGCCTTCGCCTAGGCGCGTGAGGAACATCTTCATCTGCATGGTGGTGGCGTTCTGCGCCTCGTCCAGAACCACGAAGGCATTGGCCAGCGTGCGCCCGCGCATGAAGGCAAGCGGCGCGATTTCGATGCGTTTTTCTTCGATCAGTTTGGCCAGTTGTTTGCCCGGCAGAAAGTCGTTCAGCGCGTCATAAAGCGGCTGCATGTATGGGTCGACTTTGTCTTTCATGTCACCGGGTAGATACCCCAGCTTTTCGCCGGCCTCGACCGCTGGTCGGCTGAGGATGATGCGATCGACATGGCCGCCAATGAACATGCTGACGCCAGCCGCCACCGCAAGGTATGTCTTGCCCGTCCCCGCCGGACCGATGCCAAAGGCCAGTTCGTTGTTGAACAGCGACATCACATAGGCCTTTTGGGCCTCAGTGCGCGGCTCAACCAGTTTTTTGCGGGTCTTGATCTCGACTGTGCCGCCCTTGAACATCTCAAGCTGATCGCCATCGCGTGCACCGGTGCCCTCTTCAGAGCCACCCATGCGAATCTCGCGGTCAATATCGGCGCTTTCAACGTCTTTGCCCGCCTCGAGCCGCTCATAAAGTGCCTGTAGCACCTCATGCGCTTCAAGCCGCGCTCCAGTCTCGCCGTGAATCGCCAGTTGGTTGCCGCGCCGGACAATCTGGACCGAGAGTTTCTGTTCGATATCTGCAAGGTTGCGGTCATATTCACCGCACAGGTCGATCAGCAATCTGTTATCGGGAAATTCAATCAGCGTTTCCGTGATTTTTTCCGATGCGGGCGGTGGGGTCAGGGCACCTGTGGCCAATCAACTCTCCTGCTCAACTGAGTCTCTTTGGGAAATGGTGCCAAGTTGCAGGCAGAGGTGCAAGCGGTGTGTTGGACAATTTCACGCCCTTGTCACGAAAAAGACCGCGCGGTCACCCCACGCGGTCCAAATTTCTGGCATGAGCCGACGATCAGATCTGATCTTTGAAGGCCGAATTCTCTTTGAAAGGTCCGGTTGCGACACCCGGAGGTGCAGCGCCGGAACAAACCGGTTTGCCGTACTTGTCGAGACGCTGCGAGAGGTATCCCTCAAGCCCGTCATCGATGATCCAGTGATCGCAGCCGTTGGGGTCCACCCAGATACCGGCTGTCATCGAACTCAGGTGGTCGCTGTCGAACCCGCGGTCCACCGTCTTGTCAACTTTGTTGTCGCTGCAGGCTGAAATGGCTGCAACGGCACTCAGGAGAACAATACCTCGAACAATTTTCATGGCGTTTCCCCTCAGCGAATGCAGATGATTTCAACACGACGGTTTTCGGCCATGCCAGAGGCGCTGCGGTTGGACGCCCGCGGCATCCGCTCGCCATACCCGCGGACATCAATAACGCGCGCGCCGGTAGAACGTGCCACCTTGGCCACTTCGTTGGCGCGATTATAGCTGAGCCGCATGTTGTATGCATCCGAAGCGCGGCTGTCGGTGTGACCCGCGATGATAAAGGCCGACGCGGTGGCGTCGTTAAAGAACTGCGCCAGCTTTTGGCGGTTGGCCGAGTTGATCCCGTAGCGATCCGTTGCGAAGAACTGGTCCGAGTTCATCACGCCGCAGACGTTTCCGCGCCGACATACCGGAATACCCTGACGCGTCACATGCGGGGTCATATAGCCCTCGGCGCCATCATCCATCACCCAATGCTCGCACCCATCAGGATCCACCCAGATCGTTGGAATGTACTCTTGCCCCACAACGGTGCGTTGTGTCTGTGCTGCCACAGGCTCGGCAAAGGAAACCAGCGCCATACAAATCGCAGCAAGCCCCCAAACTACGGCCCGGGCGCGCTTGATCTTTTTGTTCGCCACAGCAACATCCTCTGCCATTGATTCCAAGGTGCAAGAGGGGCATTTGCTGCCACTTCGCCCAATATGAAATATGACGATACTCTAACGAATTTGGCGGGTGTGTGAAGGAAAATTCACTATACTTGGTGTCGGAATGTGTCATATCCGTGGCGTCGCGCGCGGATACCCGGACCAAAAGCCGTCATTATCCAATCCAAGCAGACAACAATCTGATGAGCGTCAAATTGTTTCTAAACACCGATCAATCGCGAATCGGCACGCCAGCGAGCGAGTTTGTCCCACTTTCGGCGATTCTCACCTTTTTGAGGTCTCCGATCTGCGCATCAGACCCGGTAACATGCACCGCATGCAGATACTCGGATTTGCCTACCATCTGGCCCGGCAAGCGACCCGGCTTTTCAAACAGCACGCGAACCTCGCGACCGACCATGCTGTCTTGAATGGCGCGCTGCTGCTGGGTGATCAATGCCTGCAAACGATAGAGCCGATCCGTGGCTTCCGCATCGTCCACCAACGCACGCTCGGCCGCGGGTGTTCCGGGACGCGACGAGTATTTGAAACTGAACGCCTGCCCGTATTTCACCTCTTCGATCAGGTCCATCGTATCCTGAAAATCGGCTTCGGTTTCTTCCGGGAACCCAACGATGAAATCCCCTGACAACAGGATATCGGGGCGTGCCGCACGAATGCGCTCGATCAGGCGCAGATAGCTGTCGCGATCATGGCTGCGGTTCATGCGTTTGAGGATTTTGTCGCTGCCGGATTGGACCGGCAGATGCAGATAGGGCATCAGCTTGTCACAGGTGCCGTGGGCGTCGATCAGATCATCCGACATGTCATTGGGGTGGCTGGTGGTGAAACGAATACGTTCCAACCCGTCAACCTTATCGAGCTCCCAGATCAACTGGGCCAGTGACCTTGAATCTCCGCTGGTGGATGCGCCGTGATAGGCATTCACGTTCTGGCCCAGCAGGGTGATCTCACGCACCCCGCGCTCGACCAGATCGCGGGCCTCGGTCAGGATGCGATCCACCGGGCGGCTCACTTCGGCACCGCGCGTATAGGGCACCACGCAAAAGGCGCAAAACTTGTCGCAGCCCTCTTGCACGGTGAGGAACGCCGTGGGTCCACGTTTGGCCTTTGGGCGATGCTTCAGTTTCTCGAACTTGTCCTCTTCGGGAAAGTCCGTGTCCAAAGCCTTGGCGCCCTCTTGGGTCTTGGCCTCCATTTCGGGCAGACGATGATAGGCTTGCGGGCCAACCACCAGATCCACCAAAGGCTGACGGCGCATGATCTCTTCGCCCTCAGCCTGCGCCACGCACCCTGCAACCCCAATCTTGAGGTCAGGTTTCTCAGCTTTCAGCCCCTTGAAGCGGCCCAGCTCGGAATAGACCTTTTCAGCGGCCTTTTCACGGATGTGGCAGGTGTTCAGCAGGATCATATCCGCATCATCTGCGCTGTCCGTGGTCTCATAGCCAGCCCCGCCCATAGCCTCGGCCATACGCTCGCTGTCATAGACGTTCATCTGACAGCCATAGGTTTTGATATAGAGCTTTTTCGTATCGGCCATGTGCCCGGTCCCGTCGCGGTTTCAGGGCGCCTGACTACATCAAAACCTGTGTGGCTTGCAATGCACACAAAATTGAAAGACTCTGGCGCCTAAAAGGGCAGATCAAGTCATGAAATACGCATCCGTATCCGAGCTTTTGAAGGACGCACAACGCCAGCTGGCCAAGGGGCCAGTGGCAATGGTGTTTGTCGAGGACGATGTTGAAGTCGACACCACCCTGCGTCACCACCTTGAATTGGGGTTTCGCAAGGTCGTGTGTTTCATACCGCCTGCGTTCGAGCTGGACGAAGATCTCGAGGCCGAGATACTGCGCGTGGATATGAACAATCCGACGTCGGGCACGATGGTCGAAACTGTGAATCAGGTGATCAATGCCGCGC
The DNA here is from genome assembly GCF_947498095.1 of uncultured Shimia sp. Classification (GTDB taxonomy): domain Bacteria; phylum Pseudomonadota; class Alphaproteobacteria; order Rhodobacterales; family Rhodobacteraceae; genus Shimia. Next base: position 92,302 of record NZ_CANMJE010000004.1, read on the forward strand.
CGGGCATCTGGCTATACTATTGTTTTAACGCCGAATACCTTTTCTTTCCCTTCTGCGAGAGCCGCACCGTGGGCGAGATGATCGCGTTTCACACAGAGGAACGGCGCGACTCGATGCTGACCTATGTGGTGGATCTCTATGCCGAAAACCTGTCGGCGCATCCGATGGCGGTGTCACTGGAAAACGCCCATCTGGATCGCTCTGGCTATTATGCACTGGCGCGCAAAGACGCCAACAACAACTACCACCCCAAGGAACGCCAGTTGGACTTCTACGGAGGGCTGCGCTGGCGGTTCGAAGAGCATGTTCCTTACGAGAAGCGCAAGATTGACCGGATTTCACTGTTTCTCAGCAAACCCGGCCTGAAGCTTTTGCCCGACTTCACGTTTAACGACGAAGAGTACAACACCTACAGTTGCGAGTGGCACCACAATCTGACGGCGGCCGTCTGTTCCTTCCGCACCGCCAAGGCGCTCAAGCAAAACCCCGGCAGCCGCGACGCCATCCACTCGTTTTCCTGGCACAACTCGGTGCCCTTTGAATGGCACTCGCGTCAATTGCTAGACCTCGGGCTGATGGAGCCGGGGCAGTGGTTTTAGGGTAAGGCAGATGTCTGTATTGTGGGACAAACCTGCCGTTCACATAGATTTGGTCGAGGGCCGGTTTCTTGTGTAATTTGCCAGACCAGTCCATCATTAAGCTGAAAAACTCGAGATCGCGCTGATAGCTGCGCTAGTATCTTGCAGTGATTTGCTTAAGAAGGGATGGATTGATGGTCAAACCTGAAATACGGCGTGCGAGAAAGTCAGACGCTGCGTTCCTTGGACCATTGGTGGACAGAGCATCCGAAGGTTTGGCTTCGCATCTATGGGCAACGCTTGCAGAAGTCGGGCAAAGTGCCGAAGACTTTGGGCTTGAGCGCATCCAAAGTGAAGACGCAGGAATATCCTATACAAACGCGTGGGTTGCCGAGATCGAAGGCCCCCCGCTAGGGTGTTTGATCGCATACCAAAAGCCTGAAGTTCCCGAAGAATTGGCAAGTGATGTCTCTCCGCTCTTTGAACCGCTGATGGTACTTGAGCGCGAGGCTTATGCTACAGGCTATGTGTTTGTTCTCTCGACGGTGTGCCACGCCAGAGGCCAGGGCATTGGGTCATCCTTACTAACCTTTGCAGAAAGATATCGTGGGTCGCGTGGAATGAGTCTGATTGTGGCGGACAACAACACCGGCGCACGCAAATTGTATGAACGACACGGTTACGAGGTTTGTGCAAGGCAGCCCATGCAGAAAAATGGCTGGGAAAGTGAAGGCGAGGAATGGTTGCTCATGATCAAGCCGGTTTCACGGTGACTGCATACCCATCCACCCATAATTCCGCCTAATGGTCATTCGGTCACGCTGCAAGATTTTACACAATGGACTCCAAACAGCCCCCTGGATTGACCGCGCGTTGACCCTACATCCCGACCAAGACCGCCCCTTCCCGACCGCCCCGCGCAACGGCGTCGTGGGCCTGAGCAGTGTCTGACACCCCATAGACCTCCGCGATTGGGATCGACAGCCCACCCTCGGCCAGCGCAGCGTGCAATTTGTCGATGCACATCTCTCGGTCAGCGTCTTCCTGAATGTAGATCAGAACCACGTCCAGCGTCAGGGCTTTGAACAGGATCGGTCCAAAGGCGATGGTGGGGGTCATATCCAGGCCCGAGCCATAGACCGCCACCCGTCCGTTGGGGCGCATCACGTCTGCCATCAAACCGATATTCAGGCCAAACTCTACCTCGACCCCCATGTCGACCAATGCGCCGTCATTGGCCGCGATGATCTGCGCCGCCAAGTCTTCGGCGCGGTAGTCCAGCACCACGTTGGCGCCGGCCGCTTTGATCCGGTCAAAGTCCCGTGGTGAGCCGGTTGCGATCACGCGTGCCCCTGCCCAATGCGCCAACTGCACCGCCAGATAGCCCACGGTTCCGCCACCACCGCTGATCAGCAGGGTTTTCCCCGCAACGCTGCCAGCACCGAACACCACCTGCGCCGCCGTGAGGCCCGGTATGCCCAGCACAGCGCCCGTCTCGAGGCTGACGGCATCAGGCAACCTCACGGCCTGTTCGGCGGGCAAAGCGATATACTCGGCGCAGGTGCCAAATGGACGTTGCCATTGACCATTCCAGATCCAGACCCGCTCACCCAGGCGCGCCGTGTCAACGCCCTCGCCCACAGCCTCGATCACCCCTGCCCCGTCGGAATGCGGGATAATGGCAGGAAACGCCGGCTTGGTTACACCGGGGCGCCTGCCTCCGCGGGCTTTGACGTCCGAAGGGTTCACGCCGGAAAACGCAACGCGCACCAGCACCTCACCCGGACCGGGATCAGGGCGGGACATATCCTCGATTGTCAGAACATCACTGGCCGCACCAAAGGCGCGATAGACCGCTGCTTTCATGGAAATCACCTGTTGTTTCACGCGCCATGCTGACACGACAAAAAAAGGGGCGCAATGCCCCTCATTGTGTCGCAAGTTTTGACGTTGAGTTACTTGCCGCGCAGGCGGATCACCACGTCGACCTTGGCTATCTCGGCCCCTTCCGGCACATCCGGCAAACGGCGGATTTCCAGTTGGTCGGCGGGCGCATCAGTCAGTTCACGACGATCTTCCCAAAAGAAATGCGGGTGATCGTGGGTGTTGGTGTCAAAATAACTCTTGGAGCCATCCACCGTGATCTCTTGCATCAAACCGGCCGAGCAAAAAGCCCGAAGCGTGTTGTAAACCGTTGCCAGTGAAACACTTTCGCCGTGATGACGGGCGTCATCAAACAGGCTTTCGGCTGTCACATGCCGGTCCATCCCGTCGCCGACAAGCAATGCCGCCAGCGCCACACGTTGCCGTGTCGGGCGCACGCCTGCATCTGAAAGCCACTTGGCGCCGGTGTCGTTTGCTTGCTGGTTCATTGGGCGAGACCTCTGGTTCACATGGCAATATAGCGTCTTTGGTCGGGGGTTTTCAATTGAAATTCATTTGCAGGCGCAACACGCCCACAACACGGCCCTGTGGCATGGGCGCACTTGCAGGACCTGCGGGCACGATGATAGAGGAGTCGAGAGGTGACTATCAGATCAAAAAGGGGGCGTGCCTTCATGGCCGATTATCCAACGAGCTTTGACAAAGAAGGACTGCTGAAATGCGCGCGCGGCGAGCTTTTTGGCCCCGGAAACGCACAATTGCCTTTGCCTCCGATGCTGATGATGGATCGGATCACCGATATCTCGGCTGATGGTGGAGAGTTCGGCAAAGGCCATGTTGTGGCAGAGTTCGATATCACGCCCGATCTTTGGTTCTTTGAGTGCCACTTCCCCGGCAACCCGATCATGCCCGGCTGTCTGGGTCTCGATGGCCTTTGGCAGTTGACCGGCTTTAACCTCGGCTGGCGCGGTATGCCCGGCAAAGGCATGGCGATGGGCGTTGGCGAAGTGAAGCTGAAAGGCATGGTGCGTCCGGATCGCAAGATGCTGACCTATCACGTGGATTTCACCCGCATCATTGATCGCAAACTGAAGTTGGGCGTCGCCAATGGTCAGGTGTTTGCCGATGGCGAAGAGATCTATCAGGTCAAAGATATGCGTGTCGGCCTTGCGCCCGAGTAACCGGTGACCGGTTTCCAATTGCTAAGTTGAAAGAGGCCTGCGGGCCTCTTTTTCGTTTGAGATCCAAGCAGGATCTACGCGGGACTAAGCTCGGCTCAGATCAAGTTCCATTTGCCCCGGGCCCGCGTCTCGGAAGGCAATTCATGAAACAACCGCCGATAGTCGCGCGCAAATTTTCCCATATGCCAGAACCCCCAACGGTTTGCCACGTCGACAATGGGCATCTCCGGTCCGAACTGAACCAGTTCGTCACGGACTTTGGTCAGACGGAGATGCTCAAAATAGACCTTTGGTCCGAAACCAAAATACTCAAGAAAAGCACGATTGAGCGTGCGCCAGCTGCTGCCGCTTTGAGCACAAATATCGCTAATGCGCGCCGCTTCTGGCGCCAGATATTCCATCACTTCGATCGCCCTCTGGCGCGCCTTGGCCCGACGCGCGGGCGTGCTCTTGTCGTCATGCTGGGCGTCGTCATCTGTCATGGAAAGCACCAAAGCAGAGGCGATTTCATCTTCGTACTGGGGGGTGAACGGGGCGCCGTTTGCCGCGAGGCTCTCTAAAACATGCGCAGCTATTCTAGATCGCCGCCTTGACGCGTTGGCCGACGAAATCACGCCAAATTGCCGGAAGGTCGCGCTATTGACGACACCCAGCTTTTTACACAGATCGCTGAAGAAGGCTTCTGGCAGCGCAAATGTCAGCCCCTGAAACCCGTGTGGCGACAGACCTTCGAACGACGTGCCACTGCCAAAAGACAGCAAAGCACCGACCTTTGCAGGCACGTCTTTCCATTTCTCCACCCCGCCGCAAATGGGCACGCCGATGGTTACGCAGCCCTTTGGCCCGCTGCCCATCTGATGCAGGCCCAGATTGGATTTAAAATCCAGAATAGCGATGTTCTCACACTGCACCTTGGCCACGGCAATGTGCGTTTTGCCCGGTTGAGTTTGCCGAAACTCTGTCTCCCAAGGCGAAATTTCAGACAACAGGTTTGCGTTTTGCAGAACCAGGTGCTGTGGCTTTGGTATGAGTGGTTCTGGCGAAATTATGATGTGCCTTTTTGACGCCATGAGCTATCTGCGTTCTCAGGTGTGGGGGTCTCTCTTCACGTGTGAACGTAGCGTATCCGAATTGGCTCGGAGTGGCAAAATCAATTGGCCGCGATATCTACCTTCCTGTGATATGACGTTCCTCACGACAGGACAAAAAAGACAGCGGCAAACGGAGACCAAACAATGCTTGGAAGAATGACAATGCTGGCACTGGCGGCATGTGCGTCAACCGCCTATGCGCAACAAGAACCTATTGTGCGAGACGGAGAGTTCAATTTCCTGCAGGCGCAGTACAGTGAAAAATGGGATGCACAAGACGTTGAGATCGACGCCAAACTGTCCGAGCTTTACGCGGCCAACGGCGGCAAGCCCCCAAATATCCTGTATGTCCTGATCGATGACGTAAGCTTTGGTCTTATGGGCAACCGTGCGATGAATTATGTCGCTGGTTTTGACACGCCGAACATCAACGAATTTGCCGGTGAAAGCCTGTCGCTGATGCGCATGTACACCGAGCCATCCTGCACACCAACCCGCACGGCCTTTCTGACCGGCCGCCACCCGGTGCGCGCCGGGCAGGAAGAGGTGAAGGTTGCTTTGGTCGGCGAAGGTCTGGCCGCCGAAGAGGTGACCATTGCCGAAGTCCTGAAAGCGTCCGGCTATAACACCGCCCATGTCGGGAAATGGCACCAGGGCGATATCGAACAGTCCTTTCCCCATAATCAGGGCTTTGACGTGGCCTATTTCCCGGTCCACCAGCAGGTTCAACTAAGCCTGATGACCAAGGAAGCGGCGCAGGCGACCAACCTCAACGGTTGGCATCCATCAACGCAGTCCGGCCAGTTTGCTCTGGACCAGTTCTTTAAGCCGTACGGGCTGGTGACCGGCCTTGAAGCCGAGGTTGGCGGCCAAGCCCGCGAAGTCGGGCTTGAAGCTGGCGAGGAATGGACGCAGGTCCACTACGAAGAAATGAACGACCGCTACCAGCGCCAGATCATGGAACAACTCGAACGCCTGTCCGGCAAGGAAGAGCCGTTCTTCCTGCAGTATTGGCCCTTGTTCCCGCTGAACTTTACCTATTCCGAGCAACAAACCAGCCGGAATGGCGGGTTCATGGCTGACAAGATGGAAGTGATCGACGAATGGTTCGGTGACCTGATGGCCAAGGTGGACGATTTGGGTCTGGCCGAAAACACGCTGGTCGTTTTCATGGCCGACAACGGTATTTTCAAACAGTATTCGCCAAATTCAGGCATGCAGGAGTTGATCTATCGTGGTGGCAAGGCTGAGCACCTTGAAGGTGGCGTGCGCGTCGACGCCTTTGTGCGCTGGCCCGGTGTGATCGAGGCAGGCAGCTATGCTGGCGACATCATTCACGTCTCTGATCTTTACACCACATTCGCGCGGATTGCCGGGGCGACCGATGGTATTCCACGTGACCGGGTGATCGATGGGGTCGACCAGACCGCCCTGTTGCTGGAAGGCGAAGGCAACTCGCGCCGCGACTATGTCTACATCTACGAAGGCCCGGTTTTGCGCTCGATCGTGAAGCAGGAATTCAAGATGCACATGCCGGCTCCGGGTGTTCCCGGCGCGGCGGCACCTGTGTTCAACATCCTGCGCGACCCGCGCGAGATGAGCCCGGATATCGGTGGCTCGCTCTGGTCGGGGGCATCGTTCCAGGACATGGCCAAACGCCACGCACTCACCATCGCCAAGTACCCGCACCTGCCACTCGGCACAGGCGTGCCCTATGAAGGCATCGAAAACCTGCGCCCCGAAAGTGAACTGGCGCGCAAAAACTTCGCCAGCTGGCACTAACGAGCGGACTCTTTGGCGAAGACGGAAGAACTGACAGTAAAAAGAGGCCCTCGGGCCTATTTTTTGGTCTTGTTGCCAAAGCCGCGAATGGCGGGTTTGGGCCCGATCAAGACATTCAAATCTATGTCTCGTCGGCGTCCGATACGCCATTTGCTGTTGTTCGGAGAGTAGCAGGCTCATATTTTAAGGCAAACAAGCCCGGACGAACACCCAAGCGATGCACGAGATTAGTTTCACCAGACTGCCCGAGATCGATCCATCCGAGATCGTCGCGCACATGTCCGACCCGCGTGTGGCGGAACACATGCCTTTGCTGAATTTCGAATGGGATGAGGCCGCTGTCGCCAAGTTCGTCGCCACCAAAGAGGCATGCTGGAACCGCGATGGGCTTGGCCATTGGGCTATATTGTTTAACGACAAGTATGTTGGTTGGGGTGGTTTTCAGAAAGAGGGGGACGAGTGGGATTTCGGGTTGGTTCTCAAGCCAAACTCATTCGGTCTTGGTGCGCGCATTTCAAGAAAAGCGATCGATTTCGCCATTGCCGACAAGCGCATTCCATTCGTGACGTTTCTGCTGCCTCCGTCGCGCAAGAACTTTAGTTCTTTCGACCGACTTGGCGCGGTTTTTGTCGGTGAGCAGGAGTACGATGGGGAGACCTTCCTCAAGTTTCAGCTGGAAACCGAATGATGGCTAAGTCCGCAAAGCGGAAATTCCACGGATCATCCTATCTAACTGGTCTGAAACCCCCAACTCGGCCAACGCATCTTGCACCCCTGCCCCGCAATGCCTACTAAAGACCTAAGCAGATAAGGGAGTGCACGTATGCGTCGTGTCGTCGTCACCGGACTGGGCATTGTTTCGTCCATCGGCAACAATGCCGAAGAGGTTATCGCCTCGCTGAAAGCCGGAAAATCGGGTATCGAAGCCAGCCCTGAAATGGCCGAGCACGGGTTCCGCAGCCAGATTGCGGGCACGCTCAAAATTGACACCAAAGAGCATATCGACAAGCGCACCCTGCGCTTTATGGGCGATGGCGCGGCCTATGCCCATATTGCCATGCAACAGGCGATTGCGGATGCGGGGCTGGACGAAGACGATGTCGTGAACGTGCGCACCGGCCTTGTTGCCGGATCGGGCGGGCCTTCGACCAGTGCGATGCTGACCGCGCACCAAACTGTCGCCAAAACCGGCGCGACCAAGCGGATCGGGCCATTTGCCGTGCCAAAGTGCATGTCGTCCACGATCTCGGCCAATCTTGCGACCGCGTTCAAGATCAAGGGCATCAACTATTCGATCACCTCGGCCTGCTCGACCTCTCTGCATTGCATCGGCAACGCGGCAGAGCAGATCATGATGGGCAAACAGGACGTGATGTTTGCCGGCGGTGGTGAAGAGCTGGACTGGACGCTCTCGTGCCTGTTCGATGCCATGGGCGCCATGTCCTCCAAGTATAACGATGCCCCCGAGACCGCCTCGCGCGCCTTTGATGAAAACCGCGACGGGTTCGTGATTTCAGGCGGCGGCGGCATCGTGGTGCTGGAAGATCTGGATCACGCGCTGGCGCGTGGCGCCAAAATCTATGCCGAAGTCACCGGGTTTGCCGCCACCTCGGACGGCCACGACATGGTGGCCCCGTCCGGTGAAGGTGGCGAGCGAGCCATGCGTCTGGCACTGTCGACCCTGCCCGAGGGGCGTGAGGTTGGTTATATCAATGCCCACGGCACCTCGACCCCCGTCGGGGATGTCGGCGAAGTTGAGGCCGTGCGCCGGGTGTTCGAAGGCCAGACCCAACCGCCAATTTCCTCAACAAAATCAATGACTGGACACGCTCAGGGCGCGGCTGGCGCATTGGAAGCGATCTTCTGCCTGTTGATGCTGGATAATGACTTCATCACGCCCTCGATCAATGTCGAGACGCAGGATCCAGCCATCAATGACGGCGAAATCGCCACGGCGCTGGTCGAAAACGCAGGACTCGACTCAGTGATGACCAACTCTTTCGGGTTTGGCGGCACCAATGGCTCGATGATCCTGTCGAAATACAAAGGATAAGCGGCATGAGTGGACTTTTGAAGGGCAAACGCGGCCTGATTATGGGCGTCGCCAACGAACGCTCAATTGCCTGGGGGATCGCCAAGGCGATGTCCGAAGCCGGCGCCGAGCTGGCCTTTACCTATCAGGGTGAAGCCTTTGGCAAGCGCGTACGCCCCTTGGCCGAAAAACTGGGCAGTGATTTTCTTGTCGATGTGGACGTCACCGATGACGCCTCGCTCGACGCGGCTTTCGAACAACTGGGCGCCAAGTGGCCCACGATCGACTTTATCGTGCACGCCATCGCCTATTCCGACAAGAACGAGCTGACCGGGCGGTTCCTCGACACCAGCCGCGATAACTTTAAGAATTCGCTGGATATTTCCTGTTATTCCCTGATCGAAGTGGCGCGCCGCGCGCACCCTTTGATGAAGGAAAACGGCGGTGGCACAGTCCTGACCCTGACCTATCAGGGCTCAAACCGCGTGACCCCCTTCTACAACGTTATGGGCGTTGCCAAGGCAGCCCTTGAGGCCGCCACGCGTTATCTGGCCAATGACCTTGGCCCCGATGGCATCCGCGTCAATGCGATCTCGCCCGGCCCGATGAAAACCCTTGCGGGCGCGGCCATCGGTGGCGCGCGCAAGACCTTCCGTCAGACCGAAGCCAACAGCCCCTTGCGCGCCAATGCGACGCTTGAGGCGGTGGGCGGTACAGCGGTGTATCTGGCGTCAGATGCAGGCTGTTTCACCACCGGTGAGATCATCCGCGTCGATGGCGGCTATCACGTCTTGGGCATGCCGCAGTCAGAGAACCTGTAATTTTAATCAAATTGCAGATGTTACGGTAAACCGCGCCTCTGGCGCGGTTTCTTCCGTTTTATACCAATCCCCCACACTTCTTTTGGCCGCAAATATCCCGGGGTGAGCGCCGCAAGGCGCGAGGGGCAGCGCCCCTAGGCCTGCAGCATCTCGACGACAAGCCGCGCCATGATCTCGCCCGTCGACCCGTCAGTGGCTTGCAACCCGCCTGCCCCGGACCATTGCGCCCCGTATCCGGACTCGCCTGCTGATTTGGCCGCCGCGCCCAGTGCCTTGGCGGCGTCATAGGCCACCGGATAGGCCGGAATGCTGGCCTCGGTGTGTTCAGACCAGTCGATGAACCGATTGCGAAGACAGCGCGCGGGACGCCCCGAAACCGCAGGCGTCAGGGTTGCGGGGTGCGACGCAGGTGCGCGAAGTGCGGCGCGATAGGCCGGGTCGGCCAGAGATTCATCGCAAGCGATAAACGCCGTACCAAGCTGCGCGGCCGACGCGCCAAGCGACAGCATTTGCGCAATGTCTGCACCGGTCATGATCCCGCCGGCTGCAACAATGGGAAGGTCAATCTTAGTCACGAGTTGCTGGACAAGATCGCCCGTGGACAATTGCGCATCCGGCCCGGCAGGATCAAAAATGCCGCGATGCCCTCCGGCCTCGATGCCCTGTGCCACAACCGCGTCGATGCCCGCCGCCTGACAGGCCCTTGCCTCATCCAACGACGTGGCGGAGGCAAAGAGCGTCACCCCGGCCTGTTTCAAGGCTGAGATAACCGACACCGGTGGCAGGCCAAAGTGAAAGCTGACAACTGCCGGGGCCTCGTGAACCAGCATCTCTTGCATCGCGTTGTTGGTCAGAAAACTCTGATAGATTTCTGACAGGGCATCTGGTGGAGAGACCTCGAACCGTTGGAACATGGGCGCCATAGCTTCGATCCAGGCGGCTTCGACCTCTGCATCTCGGGCCACCACTCCGTGGCAAAACACGTTAATATTAAAAGGTTTTTGGGTCAGTGCCCGTGTCTCGTGAATTGCATCACGGGCGGCGTCAGCCGTCATCGCTCCGACCCCGAGCGATCCCATGCCACCAGCGTTGCACACGGCGGCGGCCATGGCCGGACTGGATACGCCCGCCATCGGCGCCTGAATGATCGGGTGTTCAATGCCGAAACGCTGATGCAGCCAATGGGTCATGACGTGATCCTCCCTTACCCGCAGGCTGCGACAAGTCAGACCAAAAGAAAAGCCCGCAAAAAATGCGGGCTTATTCGTGATTGCTTGCTAAACCGGCTTAGCCGATCGAGACCAGCTCCAACGCAAAGGTCAGGTCTTTGCCCGCCAGCATGTGGTTGGCGTCCAGCGTCACAGTGTCGTCGGTCAGCTTGGCAACCGTCACCGGCATCACCTGGCCTTGGGGGGATTGCATCTGCAACTGCAGACCCACTTCCAATGGGATTTCGGCGGGGATCTGATCGCGCGGTACGTCTTGCATGGCTTCTGGGTTGATCGGGCCATAGGCCTGATCGCAGGGAATTTCGATGGTCTTTTTGTCGCCCACTTCCATGCCGGTCACACCGGTGTCAAAACCGGGGATCACCTGACCAGAGCCCAGAGTGAATTCCAGTGGCTCACGCCCGTCCGAGCTGTCAAAGACCGAGCCATCGCTCAGGGTTCCGGTATAGTGAATGCGGACCGTGTCGCCCGATTTTGCAGCAGTCATGAGATGTCCAGTTCTGGTGGTAAAGGCGGGGCGGCCCCGCAGAAAAAGTGGCGCACCCTAAAACGTGATGCCCTGAAAGGCAAACAAGTGGCAAATGGGCTTTGACAGCGCCGATGAGCCTGCCAGTATGCGACATTAAAGAGGGGGACTGTCATGGCCATCACCACATGCGTATTTGACGCTTACGGAACATTGTTTGATGTGGCCGCTGCTGCACGCGAAGCCGCCGGCGAACCGGGACGCGAGCAGTTTGCGAAGCATTGGCCCACGGTGGCCAACGACTGGCGGTTGAAGCAATTGCAATACACCTGGCTGCGCGCGATCACCGGGGCGCATACGGATTTCTGGGAAGTGACGCAGAATGGGTTGGATTGGGCGCTGGAAAACAGCGGCCTTGGCGGGGATGCGGAACTGCGGGAACGGTTGTTGGCACTCTACTGGGAGCTTTCGGCCTATCCAGAGGTGCCAGCGATGCTACACGCACTCAAGGCCAAAGGGCTGAACACGGCGATCCTGTCCAATGGCTCGCCCGACATGCTGGACGGTGCAGTGCAAAGCGCTGGCGTCGGCGACGTTCTGGATGATGTTCTAAGCGTGGAAGATGTCGGCATCTTTAAACCCGCAGATGTCGTCTATGAGCTTGTCACCAAACGATTTAACTGCGCGCGCGACGAGGTTTTGTTTGTCTCGTCAAACGGTTGGGATGCAGCGGGGGCGACCGGATACGGGTTCACCACGGCTTGGGTCAACCGCGCGGGCGAGCCGATGGACCGGCTGCCGTGGACGCCACAACATGTATTGAGCGATCTTACCACCATTCCCGACCTGACTGGAGCTTGAATGCCCCGCTTTACCACCTCGGACAACCTGTCCCTGCATTATACCGACGAAGGCGAAGGCCCAGCGCTTTTGTGTCTTTCCGGCCTGACGCGCAATGGCGCGGATTTTGGCTATACGATGCCCGCGCTGGCGGGATGTCGCATCATCCGGTTGGATTATCGCGGGCGTGGCCAGTCGGACTGGGCCGAGGATTTCATGACTTACACCATCGCGCGCGAAAGCCAGGATGTGCTGGAGCTGATGGACCATCTGGGTCTGGAAAGTGCCGCCATTCTGGGCACATCGCGGGGGGGGCTGATCGCCCTCACCCTGGCGGCGATTGCGCGCGACCGGGTGGCGGGTGTGTGCTTTGTCGATGTCGGGCCGGTGCTGGAACTGGCGGGACTTGCGGTGGTTGTGGATTATCTCGGCCGTAATCCGATCTGGAAGACGCTTGATGAGGCGGTAGAGGTGATTGGTAGCCGGATGGCTGGGTTTGCCAACGTGCCGCAAAGCCGCTGGCGTGAAGAGGTGGAAAAACACTTCATCGAGGCCGACGGTGGTTTGACGATAAACTATGATCCGAAACTGCGTGATGCCGTGTTGGCGGGATTTGATCCTACGGCCGAAGCGCCAGACCTCTGGCCCTTGTTTGACGCACTGAAGGGTGTCCCCGTGGCGGCCATTCGCGGCAGCAATTCCGACCTGATGAGTGCCGCGACGCTGGACGAGATGCAAAGGCGAATGCCGGGGATGATCGCGGCGGTGGTGCCGGATCGCGGGCATGTGCCCTTTTTGGACGAGGCAGAATCGGTGGCGGCTCTGCGCACATGGATTGAGGACCTGAACAGATGAACATCGACATGATCCGCGCGGCGGCGGAGCGATTGGCGGGGCATGCCCGCCGCACGCCACTCTTGACCTCGCCCTTTCTGGACGAGATCGCCGGTCGCAGGGTTCTGGTCAAGCCGGAATGCCTGCAACACACGGGGTCGTTCAAATTTCGGGGCGGCTGGTCGGCGGTCTCGGCCCTGGACGAAGATATCCGCAAACGCGGTGTGATCGCCTTTTCCAGCGGCAACCACGCGCAAGGAGTCGCGCTGGCGGCGGCAAAGCATGGCGCACCGGCTGTGATTGTGATGCCGACGGATGCACCGCAGATGAAGATCGACAACACCCGCGCATTGGGGGCTGAGATTGTGCTCTATGACCGGCCCGGCGGCGAAAGCCGCGAAGAGGCCGGGCGCCACCATCAAGAGGCACGCGGGCTGACCATGATCAAACCCTATGACGAGCCGCAGGTGATTGCAGGACAGGGCACAACCGGTCTTGAGATTGCCGCGCAGGCCGCTGAACTGGGTGTTAAGAACGGCGATGTTCTGGTCTGTTGCGGCGGTGGCGGGTTGACCTCGGGCATTGCTCTGGCGCTGGAAGCCGAGGCCCCCGGCTTGCGCGCGCGCCCTTGTGAGCCGGAAGAGTTTGACGACGCCACACGGTCACTGGTCAGCGGACAAATCGAAGAGAACGCGCGCAAGTCGGGCGGGATTTGTGATGCAATCGTGACCCCCAGCCCCGGCGAGATCACCTTTCCCATCATGAAACGCCTGTGCGGCCCCGGGATCGTGGTCAGCGAGGATGAGGCGATGCAGGCCATGGCGCTGGCCTTTTCGCGGTTAAAGATCGTGGTGGAACCGGGCGGCGCAGTGGCACTGGCGGCGGCGTTGTTTCATGAGGACAAGATCGCGGGTGAGGCCGTGGTGGCGGTCTGCACCGGTGGCAATGTGGATGCCGAATTGTTTGGCGAGGCATTGGCGCGATTTGGTTGAGAGGACCCCGCCTGTGGTAGGGTCGGAATTTGAGTATTTTTGGCAATACGAAGCAAGGGAGGGCGTTTCTGTCACCCCGGTGTTTCGGAAGGAAGAGGTATGACCCGGTTTACGATTGCATCCTTTAACGTGAAGAACCTGATCGGAGCGGATCAGGAATACTATGAGTTTCAGACCTACACGCCCGAGGAATACGCCTGGAAAGAAGACTGGATGGCGCAGCAGATGTTCTCGATGGATGCTGACATCGTCGGATTTCAGGAGATTTTCGAAGAAAAAGCCCTGCGCGATGTTGTTACCGAGACGGATCGGATCGGGCAGGAAAGCAATGACGCGGTGCTGCCGTCGAAGACCAAGAGCTATCGCAAGAAAGCGATCTTTCGCAAGCTGGGCTACACGCCTTACAAGGACGCGGCTTTGGCTTTTGCGCCCAATGTGAATGACACCGGCCTGCCCGGAAAGCGGCGGCCCGGTCTGGCGATCCTGTCACGCTATGGCTTTGTCGGCACGCCCGAGGTCATTCAGGAACTCAAAGACCCTCTGACCATTCCATTTCGGGAGTTGACCGGCGAAGACGCGGGGGCCTTTACGCTCAGTCGCCTGTCACGCCCGATCCTCAAGGCCCGCATTCCGGTCGGCGCACATGTGGTGACGGTGTTCAACTGTCACCTCAAATCGAAACTGGGCGAGTATCTGAAGCCCGGTGGCGCCGACTTTGCCCCCGAGGCAGACCTGACGCGCTATGATCCGGTGGGCCGTGCGCTCGGGTCTTTGCGCGCAGCTGTCCGGCGTATGGCTGAGGCTTGGGTTTTGCGGCGCGAGATCGTGGCCGAACTGCGCAAGGGAAATCCGGTGATGGTGCTGGGCGATTTCAATGATGGCGAACATGCGGTCAGCTCGGAGATTATCGCCGGAGAGGTGCCGTTCCGCAATTATTCGTGGATGCTGCGCCATAACGCCAAAGACCGCAACGACCGCTATTCCAAGGAAGACAACCTTGCCATCAAGGGGGCCGTCGACGCACATCGTCTGACCAGTGCCGAGAAGCTGTTCGTGCGCAAATCCTTGCGGGATATGGTCTATACTTCGGCCTTTGGCGGTGTTTATGAGAGCCTCGACCAGATCTACATGTCGCGCCACTTTCATCCCGACAACGATGAGCGCATTGGCGAGATGGAGTATTTCAGCGTCCTGAACGACCATATCACCGATGGCAGCCACGCAGAGGCGCCCTATAACAAGCTGGCAAGTGACCACGGTCAGGTGATGGCCCATATGAAAATCGGAGACTAAGCGATGAAAATGGCTGATCTGGGCGATGTGCGCCTGCATTACCGCGAAGATGGCGACCCAAACGGCGCACCGATCGTGTTCGCAAACTCGTTGGGGACAGATATGCGACTGTGGGACCCGGTCCTGCCGCATCTGCCGGATGGCTTGCGGATCATCCGCTATGACAAGCGCGGGCATGGGTTATCGACCTGTCCCAGTGGGGCCTATTCGATGGGCGCATTGGTGCGCGATGTTGAGCAGCTGTTGGACATGCTTGAGGTGCGCGAGGCGATGTTTGTCGGCCTGTCCATCGGCGGGCTGATCGCGCAAGGACTGGCGGCCAAACGGCTGGATTTGGTGCGCAGCGTCGTTCTGTCCAACACCGGCGCCAAGATCGGCACGCGCGAGGTGTGGGACACGCGGATCGGGGCTGTCACAGACGGCGGCATGGAGGCGGTAGCAGACGCCACGATGGAGCGTTGGTTCAGCAAGGATTTTGCCAAAACGCCCGAGCTGGAGATATGGCGCAACATGCTGACGCGCACTCCGGTTGAAGGATTCATCGGTTGCAGCCACGCAATTGCGGGCACGGATTTCTATACGCCGACTGCCGCGCTGCGCCTGCCTGTGCTGGGCATTGCCGGGTCCGAAGACGGTGGTACGCCGCCCGATCTGGTGCGCGAAACGGTCGATCTGGTGCCGGGATCGCAGTTTGCACTGATCCGGCGCGCAGGGCATTTGCCGTGCGTCGAGAAGCCCGAAGAATACGCCGAACTTCTGACCAATTTCCTGCGAGAAACGGGCCATGTCTGACATCCTTTTGGTGCACGGGTCCTGTCACGGGGCGTGGTGTTGGCACGATCTGCTCCCGGCGCTTGAAGCAAAGGGCCATGACGTGCGTGTGATGGACATGCCAAGTCACGGCGCGGATGAGACGCCGCTGGATCAGGTCACACTGGAAAGCTGCACCCAATCCGTGGTGGATGCCTTGGGTGACGACACCGTTGTGGTGGCGCACAGTTGGGGTGGGTTCCCGGCGACCTTGGCGGCGGATATTGCGCCAGAGCGGATCAAACGGTTGATCTATCTCTGTGCCTATGTGCCACGCGAGGGGCTGTCACTGGTGGATATGCGCAAGCTCGCGCCAAGACAGCCAATCCTGAAGGCGGTGGATCGCGGTGAAGATGGGATGTCTTATGGTGTCTATCCCGAACATGCGCAGGAGGTGTTTTATGCCGATTGCCCGGCCGGCACGACCGAGTTTGCGCTGGAGCATCTGAGCATTCAGGCCACCCTGCCTCAGACCACGCCCGCGCGATTGGGAACGGGGCATTCAAAGGTGGAGCGCAGCTACATCCGCACGCTCTACGACAACGCGATCCCGACCGAGTTTCAGGCGGAAATGGTGGCGGATTGGCCACGCGAGGACGTCTATGAGATGGCGACCAGCCATTCACCGTTCTTCGCTGACCCCAAAGGATTGGCCGCGATGATTGATAAGATCGTAGAGGAATAATCATGGCCGGGTCGGTGTTTGACAGCCCCTTGTTTTCAAAACTGTTTCCAACGGGAGAAGCTGGACGTCTGTTCACCGATGCCGCCGAGATCCGGGCGATGATGCTGGTCGAAGGGACATTGGCCAAGGTTCAGGGCGAGATGGGGATCATCCCGGAAGACTCCGCCGCCCTCATTCATCGGTCGTCGCTGGAAATCCAGATTGATCCCGGTGCCTTGGCCGAGGCGACCGGCCAGAACGGGGTCAGCGTTCCGGGGTTGGTGGCCGCGTTTCGCAAAGCAATGGAAGCGCCGGAACATGCGCAGTTTGTGCATTGGGGTGCGACCTCGCAGGATATTATCGACACCGGGCTGATGCTGCGATTGCGGCAAGTGCTGACCCTTCTGACAGGCGATGCCCAAGCCGTTTTGAAACGGCTTGCCTCCCTGGCTTCAGCCCACGCCGAAACCCCGATGGCGGCGCGGACCTTTGGGCAGTATGCCAATGTAACCAGCTTTGGTGCTCAGGTGGCAGAGTGGGGTAACCCCCTGATATCCCTATTGGAAGAGTTTCCGGGCTTGCGGGAGTCCTGCCTGATGGTCTCGCTGTCCGGGGCCACGGGGACCGGCGTGACCTATGGGCCAGACGCCGCCAAACTGCGCGCTAAGATGGCCGACGCTCTGCGGCTGGGGGACCCGGAACGCAGCTGGCATACGGACCGAACACCCGTCTTGCGCATTGCCGATTGGCTGGTGCGGATCAATGGCGCCTTGGCCAAACTCGGTGAGGATGTCATCGCCATGTCTCTGTCGGGGATTGATGAGGTGAACTTGGACGGTGGCGGCGCATCCTCTACCCTGCCCCAGAAACAGAATCCGGTCGCCGCCTCGAGCCTCGTCGCTCTGGGGCATCAGGCGCGGGGCCTTGAGGCAACGCTTAAGGTGGCCAGTGTGCACAAACATCAACGCGATGGTGCGGCGTGGTTTACGGAATGGTTGGTGTTGCCTCAGATATGCCTAGGGGCAGCCTCGGCGCTGACGGTGGCGAAACAGGTGTTGGATAGGCTGGAGCCCCACATTGAGACTGTGGGCGATCCTCTGGGCCTGATCCATGCCGAGACGCTGTCATATGCGCTGGTCGCTCAGATGCCACGCCCCGAGGCGCAGGCAGTGACCAAGGCGCTATGCCTGGAAGCGCGCGAAACCGGCACGCAATTGCAAGACCTGATCGCTCGGGATTATCCCGATTTGGACAAGGCGGCGGTGTTTGATCCCATGCAGACGATGGGGCACGCACCAGAGGCCGCGCGTGCTTTTGTGCAACGGGTCAAAAAACTCTAACCGGGTGGATTTCCAAAAAACACGGCCCCTGTTAGCCCTTGGGCCTGTTTTTGACTCGGAGAAACCATGTCGTCCCGCCTGCCCCTTATGGTCATTCTGTCGATCGCGATGATCGACGCGATGGGCATTGGCCTGATCCTGCCAGTGATGCCGGACCTCATCCAAGAGGTCTCGGGCAGTTCGCTTGCGGATGCGGCAATCTGGGGGGGTATTCTGACCACGGCCTTTGCGGTGATGCAGTTTCTGTTTGGCCCGATTATCGGCAACATTTCAGACCGTTTCGGACGCCGCCCGGTGATGCTGATCGCGCTTGTGGTGATGTCGTTGGACTATCTGGTGATGGCGCTGGCGCAAAGCATGTGGCTGCTCTTGGTCGGGCGCATCGTTGGCGGCATTACGGCGGCCACCTTTGCCACGGTCATGGCGTATATGGCGGACGTGTCCAAAGGTGACGAAAAGGCCGCGCGGTTTGGCTATGTGCATGCTGCCTTTGGGGTTGGCTTTGTGATTGGGCCAGCCTTTGGCGGCCTTCTGGCCGAGTTTGGCACGCGGACGCCATTCTATGTTTCCGCAGTTCTGGCAATCGCTACAGCCATCGCCGGGTATTTCGTCTTGCCCGAGAGCCTGAGCAAAGACCTGCGACGCCCGTTCCACTGGGCACGCGCCAATCCGTTTGGCGCCTTTCGATCCATCGGGCGCCTGCCCGGTGTTTTCCTACTGCTGGTGACCTATTTCCTCTATGAAGTGGCCATGATCGTCTACTCGGTGGTCTGGCCTTACTATGGCACCGAGCTGTTTGACTGGTCGCCCGGCATGATCGGTTTTTCACTGGCCATCTATGGCGGGTTCTATGCCTTTGCCCAAGCGGTGTTGGTCAAGCCAGCCATTCGCCTTTTGGGAGACCGGCGCACCGTGACGTTTGGGCTGATTGGCGAATTGACGTTCTTGATCCTGTTCGGCTTTGCCACAAACGCGACTCTGGTGTTGTTGATGATCCCGATTGTGGCCACGGCCAGCGTTGGCTTTCCGGCGCTTCAGGCGATCCTGTCGCGGCGTGTGGCAGATGATGCGCAGGGCGAGCTGCAAGGGGTCCTGGCCAGCCTTGTTTCTCTCGCGACAGTGGTCACACCTTTGGTCATGACACAGGTCTTTGCCGCCTATTCAGGCCCGGATGCCAAAATCTACGCGCCCGGCGCCCCCTTCCTGCTTTCTGCAGCGATCATGGTGTTTGGGATTTTTGTCTTTCTGCGGTCGAAACAACGATCTTAACCTGTTTGCGACGTTACGTTGTCTCATTCTGCCTTGCGCCGACTCAATCTGCCGCGCAACCCTGTTACAAACGTTAGGGAGTGAACGACGTGCAAAAGATCAAAGCTGCGGTCTGCCATGAGTTTGGCCAGCCGCTTGTTGTAGAAGAGGTCAGCCTGCGCGCGCCCGAAATGGGCGAGGTTGAGGTGACACTAGAAGCCGTGGCGATCTGCCATTCCGACATCACGTTTGCCGAGGGCGGCTGGGGTGGCTCGCTGCCCGCAGTCTATGGCCACGAGGCCGCAGGCCGCGTGAGCGCGGTGGGTGCTGGGGTGCAGGGTGTCTCAGAGGGCGACACGGTGATCGTGACCCTGATCCGAGCCTGCGGAGCCTGCCCATCCTGTTCCGGCGGACGCCCAACGGGCTGCGAGACACCTTATGATGGCGACAAGGGGCCTCTGCGTACGGCAGACGGTGGCAAGCTGCATCAGGCGATGGCCTGTGGCGCCTTTGCGGAAAAGGTCGTCGTGGACCAAAGCCAGGTGGTGAAATTCACCGGTGATATCCCGATGGAGGCCGCCAGCCTGATCGCCTGTGGCGTCATCACCGGCGTTGGCGCAGTGGTCAACGCTGCGGGCCTGCGCGCAGGTCAGGATGTGGTGGTGATCGGCACCGGGGGCGTTGGGCTTAACGCCATTCAGGGCGCGCGAATTGCCGGTGCCCGGCGCATCGTGGCCGTGGACGTGAGCGAAGAAAAACTGGCCATCGCGAAAGAGTTCGGTGCCACCGACGGCGTGCTGGCGACCGAGAAAAAGCCTTGGGTCAAGGCGATGCGCGCCATGGGACGGGGCGCGGATGCGGTGATCGTGACCGTGGGCGCCATCCCGGCCTATAACGACGCGCCACGTTATCTGGCAGGCGGCGGCAAGGTCATCATGGTGGGCATGCCGCACTCGGGTCAGGAATCCAGCTATGAGCCGGTGATCCTGGCAGCCCTTGGACAGGGCATGCAGGGCTCCAAGATGGGCGATGTGGTTATCAAACGCGACATCCCGTGGATGGTCGACCTTTATGAACAGGGGCGGCTGAAACTGGACGAGTTGATCTCGGGGCGTTGGTCGCTTGACCAGATCAACGAAGCGATCGAGGACACCAAAACCGGTTCAGCCAAGCGCAACGTGATCCACTTTCGCTGAATTGGCATCTTGAGGCAGCAAGCCGCTCAGAGCGCGATCAGACTATCGGTCAACTGTTGCCATTGTCGGCGTGACACCCGTTCCTTTGCCGCCAGCAACCAATAGGTTTCATGATGGGTCAGCACCTCGGTACTGGCCCTTTTGAGTGCGCCCCTGTCAAGATCAGCCTGCACAAGCGGTAACGACGACAGAACCACACCCAGCCCGGCACGGGCCGCAGCAAGCGCCGAGCCAAAAGTGTCAAAGCGCAGATGCGGCACCGGGGTGGTGGGGGTTCCGAACCGTTCCGACCAGTGCCGCCACTCCGGGCGCGGTCCGGAAACAGAGATGCGCGGCAGGTCGGACCAGTGGCCTTGCTCGAGCAGTGCCGGGGTCGCAACGGGCGTGAGGCGTTCTTCGTACAGCGGCGCGCGGTAGGCAACGGGCCAGTCCCCTGCCCCGTAACGAATGCGGATGGCGTCATCCTCGCGCGCCTCGCCGGTGGTCACCACCATGGTACGCAACCGAATTTCGGCCCCGGTTTCTGTCGCCAGCCTTGCCAGACGCGGCACCAGCCAAAGCTCGGTGATTGAACTGGAGGCTGAGATCGTCAATCGGTTACGCGCGACACCAAACAGCGCCTCGGTACTGTCACGCAATCCTTCTAGCGCCAGTTGCACATGCGGCAACCACGCCTCACCCTCGGGTGTCAGACTGATCTGGCGCGCCTGCCGGAGAAAGAGCCGCGCGCCAAGGCGGGTTTCCAAATGCCCGATGCGCTGGCTGATGGCCGATTGCGTGAGGCCGGTTTCTGTGGCCGCCGCGGTAAAACTACCAAGACGTGCGGCGGTTTCATAAGCGCGGATCCACTCCAAGGGAAGTTGGTCAAAACTTGGCGTTTGCATTATGGAATCGACCTCTCAGGATCAGAAAGGATAATTTGCCATAATGAATTAACATGGGCAATTTGTGTGAGAAAACAGTTTTAAAAGGCGTTTCTATGATGACCGAGGTTTCTTTGTCCCAGGACGGTGATGTTTTGACGCTGCAGACCGCAAAGGGTCCGCTGCGATTTCACGCGATCTGGCTGCGCGACAATGCCATCGATGGCGCCACGCGGGATGCGTCGAACGGGCAACGACTGATCACGCTGGCGGACCTGTCGCCCGAGACAACACTCAGCGCCGCCGAGGTCACAGGAGATCAGCTGACCCTGACCTTTCAGCCCGACGGACACTGCGTGACGTATGATGTGCGGTGGCTTGCCGAGAACGCCTATGACCGACCGCAACCGCGCGATGCCGGACAGTTGGCGGATGGGGTTGAAGCCTGGGATGGCGCCCTGAACGCGGCGGTTCCGACCGGGCAGTATCCGGCCCTTGTGGCGGATGGGACTGCGCGTCGCGACTGGCTGAGCGCACTCCGGCGCTATGGCTTTGCCAAGTTGACGGACCTGCCAGTGGAAGAAGGCAATCTCTACAAGATCGTCGATCTGTTTGGGTATGTCCGCGAGACCAATTATGGGCGGCATTTTGAAGTGCGCACCGAGGTGAACCCAGTCAATCTCGCCTTTACCGGGCTGGGGTTGCAGGCACATACCGACAATCCCTACCGCGATCCGGTGCCATCTATTCAGGTGCTCTCGTGCCTCGATAACTCTGCTGCGGGTGGGGAAAACATGGTGGTTGATGGCTTTGCCTGTGCCTTGCGGCTAAAGGCCGAAAACCCCGAGGGTTTTGATCTGTTGGCAAAGTACACCGCGCGATTTTCTTACACAGGCAGCGCAGGCGTTAAACTGCAATCGCGCCGCCCCATGATCGAACTCGACCCGGATGGCACGCTGCGCGGGGTGCGCTTCAATTCGCGCTCGATTGCACCGCTGACGGATATCCCATTTGACGACATGCAAGCCTATTACGCCGCCTATCGCCAGCTCTCGGACATCATAGATGACACCGCGATGGAGGTCATTTTCAAGCTGGAACCGGGCGAGGCTTTTGTCGTGGATAACACGCGCGTTCTGCACGCCCGCAAAGGCTATTCAGGCGAAGGCAGCCGCTGGTTGCAAGGCTGTTACGCGGACAAAGATGGTGTCTTGTCGACACTGGCAGCCTTGGAGGAAACCGCATGACCAATCCGGAGTTCAGCCCCCTGACCAAAGACAATATCGTGGCCTTTCTTGGCGACATTTTCGATCGACGTGGCGGAGAGGAATACCTTGGCGAAGCGGTGACAATGGCCGAACACATGCTGCAGGGGGCCACGATTGCCGAACAGAATGGCATGCCCGAGGATGTGATCGTCGGTGCATTGCTGCATGACATCGGGCATTTCACATCCGAGTTCGGTACTTACGCACCAACCGATACCGAAGATCGCCACCACGAGGATGCAGGCGCCGAGGTTCTGGCGCCGTTCTTTCCGTCAGTCATCACCGATTGCGTTTTGTACCACGTCGCCGCGAAACGCTACCTCTGTGCGACGAAACCGGAGTACTTCAAGCGTCTGTCGCCCGCCTCGGTACACACGCTGGATCTGCAAGGTGGGCCAATGAATGCCGAAGAAGTGGCCGCTTTTGAGAAGAACCCGAACCTCGAAAAGATCATCCAGGTGCGGTACTTGGACGAAGCTGGCAAACGCGCGGATATGGAGACGCCCGATTTTCAGCACTTTGCCCCGATGGTGCAAAGATTGGTGGACGCACATCTCGCAGATTAACACCCAAATGCAAAAACGCGAGTGCCAGCTAAGATGAGTTGACCTTTACCTGGATCGAACTACCCTTTCAAAAAAATTTGGAGGGAAAGACGGTTCGGCTTTGGACAGTAATTTTGTGGGCGCTTGTTGCGACTGGAACAGCCTACGCACAAGAAGACGTAGAGCGCACACTTATCACCAACGTGCACATCTTTGACGGTGTGAATGAAGCTCGGATAGAAAACGCAAACGTCCTGATCGAAGGGAACTTGATCGCGGAGGTGTCGACCGATCCGATTGAGGCTGCTGGCGCAACGGTTATTGATGCTGGCGGGCGAACCATGACTCCCGGGTTCATCGACAACCACGTGCACTTGGCTCTACCCGGACCAACGATTCCTTTGATGGAGACCGACAAGACCTGGATGGATCTTGGAATTCACGCTGCAGCACAGGCGGAAATGTACCTGATGCAGGGCTTTACGACTGTCCGGGACGCAGGTGGCGCAGATGCAGGTATTCGCCGTGCGATCGACAGCGGCGTAATTGACGGGCCGCGCGTTTACATCTCGGCCGCCTTTATCGGAGGACGGGGCGGACACGCAGATTTCGCATCCTTCACCAGCCCGCCCAATGCAGAATCCAACATGAACCGGTTGAACATTGGCGTGGACGCGGATGGCGTGGATGCGGTTCTGAAGGCCGCGCGAAACAATTTTCGCATGGGCGCCAACCAGCTCAAGGTGATGCAATCTGGCGGCGTCGTATCGTCGTTCGACCCTTGGCAGATGGAAGGCCGTACCGTATCCGAAATCGAAGCGGCGGTGGAAATCGCTGAACAGTATGGCAGCTATGCCATGGCCCATTCCTATCGCAAAGACTCGATTATTCGCGCGTTGAATGCCGGAGTGAGGTCGATTGAACACGGGTTCATGTATGACTGCGAAATCGGTGCACTGATGGAGGAAAAGGGCGCCTTTATCACGACCAATTTGACAGCGTTTGATCCCGGCCTGACCACGATCCCGGCGATTGCCAGCAATCCGTCGAGCCTGTCCAAGGCGATGTCTGCTTCGGCTGCCTTTACGAACTATCTGGATAATATGCGGGAATGCCCGGCCAAGCGTGGGCATCACACAGACTGCGTTGGCACGGTTGATGCCTGTAACATCCAGGTTGCTTACGAAAAGCACCTCGCGCATGAGTTTTTTGGAGCTTACACATCCTTGGTAGCCTTGACCTCGGTTGGCGGGGAGATCGCGGCGATGAGCGGTGAGTTCATGAACCCCTACCCGGCTGGAAAACTGGGAGTGATTGAGCCTGGCGCCTATGCGGATCTGTTGATCCTTGACGGCAACCCACTGGAAGATTTCAGCGTGGTGGGCACCGGCGACAAATGGTTTGATGCGGAACCGCGCTCTGATAGCCCGGAAACCATTCGCATCATCATGAAGGACGGTGTGATCTATAAGAACACGCTTCAGTAAGCAAAAATGAGTTTGAAAACACAGCCAATTCCCGGACCGTCAAAGGTCTGGGGTTTTGCACGCGGGATTTGTTTGGGCGCGGTGCTTGCTTGTACAGCCACCGCATCAGCCGCGCAGGGCCTTTCTGGCCCGTCTTCGGTCGAGGCAGATCTTGCACCGGGTGACGGGCTGACGGACCCGATGTTCCGGTCGGATTTTCCGCGCAATATCGCGCCCGAATGGTTTCAATGGAAGGACGCGCTGGCAAAGAGCGGGTTTCGGTTCAACCTCGATTACCTGTCGTTGGGCCAATGGTCGAACGCCACGTTTGGCGAAGGTGAGGCCGGGGGCGGCATAGCGCGGTTTTATGGCAGTTGGCAGGCGACAGATCTCGGGTCGCTGACCTTCAAGCTGGAAAACAGGCACGCATATGGGGCAGTGGCGCCGCAGTTCCTGGGACTGGACGGCGGTGCATTGTCGATCACCGGCACGGCGTTCAATGACAATGGGACTATGCTGACCAATCTGTTCTGGACGCAACGGGCAGAAAACGGATCCTGGACACTGCAATTCGGTCAGCTTGACGTCACCGATTTCCTCGACCTTTACGGCGCTGTAAGTCCCTATAGCGGCTTTCAAAACCTGGCGTTCAACACCAACCCAACCATCAATGCCCCCAATCCGGGGTTAGGGATCGCCGGCGGCTTGAAGTTAAACGATAATTTCTATCTTGTCGGCAGTATTGCTGACGCCAATGCGGACCCGACAAGCCCCGATCTGGATGTTTTCAGCGAAGGCGATCTCTTCAAGAGTCTGGAGATCGGCTATACCAGCGGCTTTGACCGTATCTATTTTGACAATGTTCACCTGACGCTCTGGCACGCAGATGCTGCGGACAATGGCACGCGGCCCGAAGATTATGGCGCTGCAGTCTCGGCGGCATGGTTCGTGGACAACAAATGGATGCCCTTTTTTCGCGCGGGCCGCTCCAAGGCCACAGCTGCTTTGTACGAGACCTCGGTGTCCGCAGGTGTGGCCTATTACGGGCGCAACACTGATGCGGCGGGGCTTGGCCTGAACTGGGCCGAGGCGCGCGGTTTGCCGGGCAGCCAGTTCACGGCAGAGGCCTTCTATCGGTTCTCGATCTCTCCAGGCCTCTACATCACCCCTTCGATTCAATACATCAACAACCCGCTCTTGGACCCGTCACAGGACGACATGGTGATCTTTGGGTTAAGAACGCGGATTGTTTTCTGACAGCAGGTTGCACCTTACTGCCGCCCAATCAGCGCTGCGTAGAAGTTGATGCCCGCCTGCAGGTTCTCGATCGACAGGCGCTCGTCGATGCCGTGAAACCGGGTGAGGTCGTCACCGGTGATCTGGAACGGGTTGATGCGATAGGCGGCATCCGCGGCCTTGGCGTAATGGCGCGCGTCTGTGGCGGCGATGGTCAGGCCCGGCACGGTGGTGATCGGTCCAAAGGCGGCGCGGATCGAGGCTTCGATATCGAGGTAGCCGGGGCCGGATGAATCCGACACGGGCGAGGCCGGCGAAGTAAAGTCACGGTTCACCACAATCTCGATGCTGTCATCGTCGATGGCAGAGCGTACATGTTCGATGATGCTGTCCACTGTGTCACGCGGGTGGATACGAAAGTTGATGGTGGCCACGGCGCGGGTCGGCAGGACGTTTTCCTTGGGCGAGCCTTCGAGCATGGTGGGCGCCGTGGTGGTGCGCAGCATGGCGTCGGTCGAAGCGGACCCGGAGAGGATGCTCTCCAGAACCGGATCAAACAGCCAGCGGTTGGCAAAAATTGCCCGTTTGTCGAGGCTAAAGTGGCGGCCCAGAGCGTCGAAGAACTCGGCCGAGACTCCGGTCAATCCACCCGGCACAGGGTTTTGTTGCAGCCGGTGCACGGCCCCTGCCAGTTTGCCCACGGCGGTGTCACGCGGTGGCATAGAGGAATGGCCACCCCCGGATGTGGCAACCAGTTGCAGCGTCACATAACCCTTTTCAGAGAGGTTGATGCTGGCCACAGGCACATCAAGACCCGGGATGATGTCATCCAGCACAAAAGAGCCTTCGTCCAGCGCCCATGCGAGTTGTACGCCTGCGTCATTCAGGTGTTTGGCCACGGCCACCGCTCCGCGCCCGCCGGTTTCTTCGTCTCCGCCAAAGCTGAGATAGATGGTGCGTTCGGGTGTGAAGCCATTTTCAAGCAGTTGTTCGACCACAGTCAGGATGGTGATCATCGCGCCCTTGTTATCCAGTGTGCCGCGCCCCCAGACAAAGGTGTCGTCCACTGTGCCGCCATAGGGGTCGGTGGTCCACTGATCGGGCGAGGCAATCGGCACCACGTCATAATGCGCGGCCAACAGTACAGGTTGCAGATCAGGGTTTTTGCCTTGCCATTTGAACAGCGGCGTGACGGGCCGCAGCTCAGTCATGTCCAGTTCGGCATGTGTGCGGGGATAGGCCTCGGACAACCAATCGAGGTAAGCGCGAAAGTCGGGGCGGAACATGTCGGTCGAATCCGTTTCGAACTGAACCGCGCGTGACAGGTTGGTCACGGCCTTGGTGAGGTCAGTCTCAAAGATAAATGGCTCGGTCTCGGCCACCGGGGCGGGCTTGTAGCGCAGGGTGTTGACCCCGATCACCGCAACCAGCGCCACGATCACCAGCAAAACCCCAAACAGAATACGCTTTAACATCTGAAAATCCTCCCGTTACCGGGAAACTTGCCCAAGGCGCCCGGCCGAGTCACGATTTACTTCGCGTCAAAAAAGGCGCCTTATTCGTCAAATCCGACACTTGACCGCCGCAAACAACCTTGCAAGCAGAGAGGACGCACCGCAGGTTGTTGGAAACCCTGCAAGGAACCCTGACATGCGCCTGCAAGACTTAGACGTCATCATCACCGCCCCTCCGGCCCCCGGCTGGGGTGGACGCTATTGGATCTTTGTGAAAGTCACCAGCGACACCGGGATCACAGGTTGGGGCGAATGCTATGCCTCCTCGGTTGCGCCCGAGGCAATGGTGCCGGTGATCCGCGACGTGTTTGAGCGCTATTTCTTTGGGGAAAACCCGGAAAACATCGAACGCATCTTCCGGCGCACTTATTCCTCGGGGTTCACGCAACGCCCCGACCTCACCGTCATGGGTGCCTATTCCGGGCTTGAGATGGCCTGTTGGGACATTGTTGGCAAGGATCGCGACCGCCCGGTTTATCAACTGATCGGCGGCAAGGTGAACGACCGTCTGCGCGCCTATACTTATCTTTACCCGCTGGCCCATCAGAACATTAACGAGTTCTGGTCTTCGCCTGAGATGGCGGCGGAAAGTGCCGCGGCGGCGGTCGATAAGGGCTATACGGCTGTGAAATTTGACCCGGCAGGCCCTTACACCATGCGCGGCGGACATATGCCTGCGATGAATGACATCACCAAGTCTGTCGCCTTTTGCAAAGCCATCCGCGAGGCGGTGGGCGACAAGGCCGATTTGCTGTTTGGCACGCATGGGCAATTCTCGACCGCAGGTGCCATTCGATTGGGCACGGCGTTGGAACCCTATTCGCCCTTGTGGTTCGAGGAACCGATCCCGCCAGACAACTACGCCGAGATGGCCAAGGTGGCCCGCGCAGTCACAACCCCTGTGGCCACCGGTGAGCGGCTGACCACCAAGGCTGAGTTTGCCGAAGTGTTGCGTCAGGGTGCCGCGACGATCCTGCAACCCGCACTGGGGCGCGCGGGCGGTATCTGGGAAATGAAAAAGGTCGCGGCGATTGCCGAGGTCTACAACGCGCAGATGGCGCCGCATCTTTATGCCGGGCCGATTGAGTGGGCAGCCAACATTCAACTGGGCGTGTCGATCCCGAACTGCCTGTTGGCGGAAAGCATCGAAACCGATTTCCATTATAATTTGGTCAAGCACAGCTTCCGGGTTGAGGATGGCTTTATCGAAGCCCCAGAGGCACCGGGACTGGGTATTGAGGTCGACGAAGACCTCGCCCGCGCACATCCCTGGACCGGTACTGGCCTGCATCTGGAAATGCAGGACGCGCCCTGCGACTATGCAGGCGGCAACAATTTCGTCGGCGGGGCTCCTCCGATTGAGGAGTGACGGCTAAGAGGGTGACATGAAAACCGAGCGCGAGAAGATGGAGGCCGGTGCGTGGTACACTTGTCTTGACGACGAGTTGGAAGCGATGCGCCAAACGGCTCGGTCTGCGGTTCATCAGCACAATTCGCTGGCACCAGACCAGCGTGGTGCGATGGGACCAGCACTCGCACAGTTACTGACAGTCGGCGATGCCTATATCGAGGCGCCTTTTCACTGTGCCTATGGCGTAAACACTACGCTTGGACATCAGGTCTACCTGAACGCGGGCTGCACAATCCTTGATTGTGCCCTTGTGACGGTTGGAAACCAGTGCCAATTCGGACCGAACGTGCAGATTTACTGTGCTGAACACCACAAAGATCCCGTTAAGCGCAACGAAGAAGGTCTGGAAAAGGCCCTGCCCGTTCGGATCGGCAACCGTGTCTGGATTGGCGGCGGGGCGATCATTCTGGCCGGGGTCACGATTGGCGATGGCGCGGTGGTCGGGGCTGGCAGCGTCATCACCAAGGATGTGGCCGCGGGCGCGGTCGTGGTGGGCAACCCCGCGCGGATCGTCGAGCAACACTAAGAGCGCGCAGTTCCCAAGCTGTAACAAGTGGACTTTCCGCCAACACTGACATCCCGATCTCGCCACATCCAAAATCCCGTGTTATATCTTGGTAAAGACCACGAGAAAGACGCGCACGTGAACATGCAGACACCCCCGGCCCCGCCATCAGAAATGGCGCGCAGTGCAGCTGCCGCCGCTGCCTATTTGAAAACGCTGGCCCATGAAGGACGGCTGATGATCCTGTGTCATCTCGGTTCGGGCGAGAAATCGGTGGGCGAGCTGGAGAGCCTTTTGGAGATCCGTCAGGCCGCGGTCAGCCAGATGCTGGCGCGCCTGCGCGAAGAGGGTCTGGTGGCAACTCGGCGCGACGGCAAGACGATCTATTACAGCCTTGCGGACAACAATACCTCTGAGGTGATCGGTATGCTCTATCGGTTGTTCTGCGGACCGGCCGAGGACTAGGTCTTGGCCCCGCGCGGCCTGCCCCCACTTTTTGAGAATTGGTTTGCCAGCCGTGGCTGGCAGGCGCACCCGCATCAATTGGACATGCTGGCGCGCGCCGATGCCCCATGCCAATTGCTGATCGCGCCCACGGGCGGCGGCAAGACCATGGCGGGGTTCCTGCCCTCGTTGGTCGATCTGGCAGAAAACGGCCATGAGGGCCTGCACACGCTCTATATCTCGCCGTTAAAGGCGCTGGCGGCGGACATCAAACGCAACCTGCGCACCCCCGTCGATGAGATGGGTCTATCGATCCGCATTGAGGACCGCACCGGGGACACCTCGCAAACCCGCAAGAAAGCACAGCGGGTGGACCCGCCACATATCTTGCTGACCACACCCGAAAGCCTTGCGCTGCTTACGTCTTACGAAGACGCGCCGCGCATGTTCAAGGGGCTGAAACGAGTCATTGTCGACGAGATTCACGCGTTGGCAGAAAGCAAACGTGGGGATCAGCTGATGCTGGCACTGGCGCGGCTGCAGACCCTTTGCCCGAACCTGCGCCGGGTTGGCCTCTCGGCGACGGTCGACAAGCCCGATCAGATCGCAGGTCTTCTGGCACGCCACCCAGACCCTTGCGACGTTCTGGTGGCCGATCCGGGGCCGGACCCCGACATCGCGATGCTGAAGACCGAAGAACACCCGCCGTGGTCTGGGGGTGGCGCGGCCTATGCGATCCCTGCGGTGATGCAGGAAATCCGCAAACACAACACCACGCTGATCTTTCACAACACCCGCGCGCAGGCCGAGATATTCTTTCACAATCTCTGGCTGGCCAATGACGAGAGCCTGCCCATTGGCATTCACCACGGCAGCCTGGACCGCCAACAGCGCGAACGGGTCGAGGCCGCGATGGTGCGCGGCGACCTGCGGGCGATTGTCTGTACCGGCAGTCTGGATCTCGGCATCGACTGGGGTGATGTGGAACTGGTGATCCAAGTAGGCGCGCCAAAGAACGTCAAGCGGCTGGTGCAACGGATCGGGCGCGCCAATCACCGCTATAACGCGCCGTCCAAGGCGTTGTTGGTGCCCGCCAACCGGTTTGAAGTCATTGAGTGCGTTGCCGCGCTGCAAGCAGTTCGCGACCACGATCTGGATGGCGAAACACGCGGCGACGGGCCGCGAGATGTTCTGTGTCAGCATATCATGCTGCGCGCGGCCTCGGGACCTTTTGAGGCCGACGCCCTGTACACCGAATTGACCAGCGTTGGGGCTTATGTTGGGCTGGCGCGTGAAGCCTTTGATGACTGTCTCGATTTCTGCGCCACCGGAGGCTATGCCCTGCGCGCCTATGATCGCTGGCAACGGTTGGTTCAGCGCGCCGATGGGCAGTGGCAGTTGCGCGACCCGCGCGCGGCGGCGCGCATCCGCATGAACGCAGGCACCATTCAGGACACCGACACGCTGAAAGTTCGGCTGAAACGGTCGCGCGGCGGCAGGCCATTGGGAGAGATCGAAGAAGGCTTTGCCGCCTCGCTCGGTCCCGGTGATACCTTCCTGATCGGCGGCCGTATCGTGCGCTATGAAGGTCTGCGAGAGATGACGGTTGAGGTCAGTCGCAATGCCAGCAAAAAGCCCAAGATCGCCACCTTTATGGGCACGAAATTCGCCACCTCGACGCAGCTGTCACAACGTATCCTGCGGCTGTTTCAACAAGACGACTGGCCCGAGTTGCCAGACCACACTGCTGACTGGCTGCGGCTGCAACGCGATCTGTCGCGCCTGCCAGAGCCGGACCGGCTGTTGGTTGAAAGCTTTCCAAGAGATGGAAGGGAAAATCTGTGTGTTTACGGGTTTGCGGGTCGAAACGCGCAACAGACACTGGGGCTATTGCTAACCAAGCGCATGGAAGAATTGGGCCTTGCGCCGATGGGGTTTGTCGCCACCGATTACGCCACGCTGATCTGGGGCCTGGACGCGCCGGGCGATCCCACGCCGCTGTTTGACCCAATTGCCCTGCGCGAGGGGATGGATGGCTGGCTGGCCGGTAACTCTCTGATGAAGCGCACTTTTCGCGGCGCTGCCACAATCGCTGGGCTGATAGAGCGCAACACGCCATCGGCCCGCAAATCCGGACGACAAGCGACTTTTTCCAGCGACATCCTTTATGACACGTTGCTGAAGTATGACCCAGGGCATTTGCTGATGCAGATCACGCGGGAAGAGGCGATGCGCGGGCTGGTGGATTTTGCGCGGATCGAAGAAATGCTCGCCCGGATTGATGGGCGGATCGACCTGGTGCGCGTCGACCATGTGACGCCCCTGTCTGCGCCGCTGTTTCTGGAGGTCGGCAAAGAGCGCATTGATGGCGAGGCCGAAGAGCGGCTGTTGGCGGAAGAAAGCGAGGCCCTGATGCGGGATGCTGGGCTGACACCCTGATCCTGGCCTGAATTTCTGCCTGAAGTTCATGGGGCACAGGCGCCTTTCTCTTGCCCAGAACGCCAATATGCGTCACCAATTGGACCATGACAGGTCTTCCTTTTACCCTTGCCGGCGCGCAGCTCATTGCAATGGGCAGTGGTGCGCTTTGGTGGGAAGATCGAAGCATTCTTTGTGTGTCCGACCTGCATCTGGGCAAGTCAGAGCGCATGGCGCGCAAAGGTGGCGCACCCTTGCCGCCCTATGAAACTCAAGACACGTTGCTGCGGTTGGAACATGACCTGCAACACACCAACGCGGGCACAGTCATTTGTCTGGGTGACAGTTTTGACGACATGGCCGCCGCTGGCGCATTGCCGGAAGAGGATCGGTTGTGGATTTCACGGCTGCAAGCTGGTCGGCGTTGGGTCTGGATCGAGGGCAACCATGACCCCGGCCCGATTGGGTTGGGCGGCAGTCATCTGGCCGAGCTCCCCCTGCCTCCGCTGACCTTTCGCCATATCGCGCAGCCGGGGAAAAGTGGCGAAATTTCAGGCCATTACCACCCAAAAGTCAAAGTGCAGACCCGTCTGCGCACGGTTTCGCGTCCGGCTTTTTTGTTTGATACAGATCGCGTAATCCTGCCAGCCTATGGCACTTATACCGGGGGTCTGCGCAGTTCCGACGAGGCCTTGGCCCAACTGATGCGCCCGGAATCGCGGGCCATCATGACCGGGCAAACACCCCGGCTTGTGGCGATGCCGCGCTAAAGAATACCGGCTTGTTCCAGGGCTGGTTTGTAATTGCGGCTCACCGGGATGCGCATCCCATTTCTCAGCAAAAGAAAATGGCGTGACTGATCCCGTTCAATTCCCGCGATAGACTCTTTTGCAACCCAGTGAGAGCGGTGGACCCGGAAACCCGCAACATTGTCCAATTCCTCCAGAGCTTCCTTGAACCGCATCCGCAGGGAATGGGTTCCCGAAGATGTCGTGATTTCAACAAAGTGATCCTGAACAGACAGATGCAGGATGACGTCATCCTGTGCCTCTGGCACACGCCGTAACAGGCGAGGTTTGCTGCCAAGGTCCGCTGTCTGTGGCGGCGTTGAAGCCCAGCCTGGCAAGGCACTCACCGCGAGATACTTGGTCAGGGTCGCGGCGATCGTGACAAGCGTCACATAGCCCAGCATTTCAAAATAGCCGACCGCGTTTCCCGGCCCCCAAAGGGTAGAGTTCGAGATGAGCCAGACGTCTGCCGTGATCACGAAGACCGCCAGAACCGTACCGCCAAGTTCACGCTGGCGGCTGGGTTTGTTTTGCCAAAGAACATTAACGAAGGCCACGCAACTATAGCCCAACGCAATGGACGTGATCGAAATGGACCCCCAATAGGCCACGCGCGCGCCACTTCCGAGGGCTGTAAAAGTTCCGAATGGACCTGCAACTATGGCCACGATGGTGGCCACGGCCCAGATCGTCAGGCAGATCGGAGACAGCAGCGTCCGAAAGCTGTCACGAATAATATCTGCCTTGCGATCTACCACGCGATGTCCGATCTTTCTCCTGCACATGTGGGGCCTGCCTGCGGCGCTGTGCCGGCTCGGGCTGCCCCAATTGTGAAGCGGACGCCAGTTAAGGCAAAGGGGAATTCCTATGGCTTTGTCACCTGTTATCAAGAACAAGATTAGCGCCAGCTTCTCTGCGCAGTCGATGATGAAGACAATTTCTAGCGAAATCGTGAAGATCGAGACGGGTCAGGTGACCCTGGCTGCTCCGATCCTGCCAGAGTGCCGTCAACAACAGGGTTTTGGCCACGCCGCCCTGACATTTGCTTTGGGAGACACCGCGGCGGGCTTTGCTGCGTTGACGGTCATGCCCGAAGACATGGAAGTGCTGACGGCAGAGATTAAGATCAACCTTCTGGCCCCTGCGGCGGGTGACCGGCTGCGGGCCGAAGGTCGTGTGATCAAGCCGGGTCGGCGTCTGGTTGTTGTACAAGCCGACGTTTATGCAGAACAGGATGGCAGCGACAAACACATCGCGGTGCTGACAGGAACAATGGTGCCGGTCCCCACAAACACCTGAATGCGGCATCCCCATCTGCGGGTTTGCATTTGGAGACTTGTAATTTAAGTAAATCATTATATAAGTGATTCACTATGAAAGAAATTGACCAGAAATTTGCAGCCCTGTCGGATCACACACGCCGGGCCATTCTTGCCCGGCTGACGGCTGGAGAGGCCAATGCCGGGGAGTTGGCGGCACCGCTGCCGATCAGCCAGCCTGCCGTATCACAGCACCTTAAGGTGTTGATCGAGGCTGGCATGGTGGAACGCGAGGCACGCGGACAACAGCGCATATACCGTCTTGCACCGGGCGCGTTAGATGGCATCGACGGCTACCTTGGCGGTCTACGTCAGGCGCTTGAGGCCAATTACGCACGGCTGGATGCGCTTCTGGACGACATGCAAAACAAACAGAACTGAGGATCACATGGCATTAAAGATGGAGCTTTTGGGCGAGACCCAGATCTTGGTCACGCGATTTTTCGCGGCACCCCCTGCAACCGTCTACACGGCGCATACAGATCCTGACCTGGTGGCGAAATGGATGCTGGGGCCGCCGGGTTGGGCCCTGTCGGTCAAATCCTATGACGCGCGGCCAAATGGCAAAATCCATCTGGTCTGGACCCATCCCGACGAAGGCGAACTCGCGCTGACGGGGTCCTTCCTGGAGTTGGAGCCACCGCATAAGACCGTGCACACGGAGCAATTCCAGATTGGCGCGCCTTCGCCAATTAACACCGTGACCACGCATTTTGAGGCCGAAGGAGACGGATGCTTGCTTCGGGTGGTTATCGATATGCCCGATGCCCAGGCCCGCGAGGAAACGATTGCGATGGGCATGGAAGAAGGCATGGAAGCGAGCTACGGCCAGCTCGACGCCTTGCTGTCTGCCTGACGACAAAGGGCCGGACGCAATTGCCCGGCCCCTATCAATAGGCACTGGTAGGTCGGACAAACTGTCCGACCTACGAGGTGGTTTTATTTAAGCGGTCAGCCCTTCCGGCTCGGCCAGACCGTTGGCGCGGCAGCAGGCGGTTACGGTGTTGGCGAGTAGGCAGGCAATGGTCATCGGACCAACACCACCGGGAACAGGTGTGATGGCACCGGCCACAGCAGCAGCGCTTTCATAATGCACATCCCCAACAAGGCGGGTTTTGCCCTCGCCTTTTTCAGGCGCGTCGATGCGGTTGATGCCGACGTCGATCACTGTGGCCCCTTCGCGGATCCAGTCGCCGGGCACCATTTCTGGGCGGCCTACGGCAGCCACGACGATGTCGGCACCGCGCACCACGTCTGGCAGGTCCTTGGTGCGGGAATGCGCGATGGTCACGGTGCAGCTGTCGCCCAGCAACAATTGCGCCATCGGTTTGCCCACGATGTTTGACCGGCCGATGACCACAGCATTCAGGCCCGAAAGCGAGCCGTGGTGATCACGCAGCATCATCAGACATCCAAGCGGCGTGCAGGGCACCATGGATTTCTGGCCGGTGCCCAAAAGGCCGACGTTCGAGATGTGAAAGCCATCGACGTCTTTTTCGGGTGAGATCGAGTTGATGATCAGGTCTTCGTTCAGATGCCCTGGCAACGGCAGCTGTACCAGAATGCCATGCACTGAAGCGTCATTGTTCAGCTGGTCGATGACCGCCAGAAGGTCTTCTTCCGACGTATCGGCGTCCATTTTGTGCTCGTAAGAATTCATGCCGACTTCAACGGTCTGCTTGCCCTTAGAGCGCACATAGACCTGGCTTGCCGGGTCTTCGCCCACCAGAACCACGGCCAGACCGGGGGTGATGCCGTTTTCTTCTTTCAGACGGGCGACATGCCCCGCCACTTTTTCGCGTACAGTGGCCGCAAAGGCCTTACCGTCAATAATTGTCGCCGCCATATCTTTGTTCCTCTTACATATCCGTCCGGGCATAGGCGTCCCGGTAGTGATCCATTTGCAGGCGCGTGGCCAGCACAGCGTTTTTCATCAGTGTCGCAACCGTGACCGGGCCAACGCCGCCCGGCACAGGGGTGATCCAACCTGCGACTTCGGCGCAGCTGTCAAAATCCGCGTCCCCAACGGTCTTGGGACCATCGGGGGTTTCAACACGGTTGATGCCAATATCAATCAGCGCTGCGCCGGGTTTCAACATCTCGCCCGTCACCAACCCGGGCTTGCCCACCGCCACAAAGACCGCGTCCGCAGCACGGCTGTGCATCGCTACCGAGCGGGTCATATGGTGACATACCGTGACCGTCGCGCCCAGACCCATCAACAAAAAGGCGATGGGTTTGCCGACAATCTCAGAGTGGCCGATCACCGTGACGTTCAGCCCTTCGGTCTGAAGTGGCAGGGTCTTGAGAATTTCCACCGCCGCAACGGCCGTACAGGGGCCAAGGGCGAGATCATTATAGACGATGTTGCCGATGGAGGCGGGGTGCATGCCCTCGACGTCCTTCAGCGGATGCACTGCCTTCTGCAGGACTTTTACCGGAATTTGGTCGGGCAGCGGACGCTGGATAATAATGCCGTTGACGCGCGGATCACCGTTCAGGCCCTGCAGGATGCCAATCAGTTGCTCAAGCGAGGTCTCGGTTGGATAGTTGCGTGCCTCGAACGACACCCCGGCACTTTCAGCCTGGCGCTGTTGGTTGCGCACGTAGATCTCTGAGGCTGCCGCATCGCCAACACTGATCGAGATCAGCTTGGGTTGCCACCCTGCCCCGGCCAGCTCTGCGGCCTCGATTTTCACCTCAGCCCGCATTTCGGCCCCGATGGCCTTGCCGTCGATCACTGCAGCCCGCATGGACGCCCCTCTTAGTCGGCCTGGATCACTTTCGCTTCGCGGGTGATGGACCAGTCTATCAATTCGCGCCACAGGGTCTCTGTCAGATCGGGATCAAGCCCGCGTTCCGAGGCCGTCTGGCGCACTTTTCTGACGACATCTTCGACCCGGTTTGGAATACGCGCGGGCCATCCGTTGATTTGCTTGAGCTCAATTGCGCGGTCGATATAGCCCGCACGCGTGGCCAGCATCTCGACAAGGTCCCGATCCAGAGCATCAATCTCGGCGCGCAGCGCCTGCATGCTCTCGCATTGTTTCGGAGGTGTCAGCGTGGTCATGAGATGTCCTTCTGCGGCCCGGGGTTCCCCAAGGCCGCAGAAAGCGCATTTTTTGGCTTAGAACAAGCCCTCGATCTCGCCTGCGTCATTGAGGCAGATGGTTTCCGCCGCAGGTTTGCGTGGCAGACCCGGCATGGTCATGATTTCACCGCAAACAACCACGATGAAACCGGCACCCGCAGACAAGCGCACTTCGCGAACCGGAACCGAGTGGCCGGTTGGCGCGCCGCGCAATGTCGGATCGGTTGAGAAGGAGTACTGAGTCTTGGCCATACAGACCGGCAGATTGCCATAACCCTGTTCTTCCCAGAGGCGCAGTTGATCGCGGATCTTCTTGTCAGCAATCACTTCATCGGCGCGGTAGATGCCTTTGGCGATGCGCTCGATCTTTTCAAACAGCGACAGGTCGTCGGCGTAGAGAGGCGCAAATTGGCTGACGCCGCTGTCGGCAATCTCGGCCACGCGGGTGGCGAGTGCTTCAGAGCCTTTCGAGCCGAATTCCCAGTGTTGCGACACGATGGCCTCAGAGCCTTGGGTCTCAACATAGTCTTTAACGGCCTGAACTTCGGCGTCGGTGTCGGTAACAAAGTGGTTGATCGCAACCACAACCGGCACGCCAAACGACTTGAGGTTGCCAATGTGGCGGCCAAGGTTGGCACAACCATCGTTCACGGCATCAACGTTTTCTGCGCCAAGGTCTGCTTTGGCGACGCCGCCGTTCATCTTCATCGCGCGCACGGTGGCCACCAGCACAACGCAATCGGGTGCGAGGCCAGCTTTGCGGCATTTGATGTTCATGAACTTTTCAGCACCAAGATCAGCGCCAAAGCCGGCTTCGGTCACAACGTAGTCGGCGACTTTCAGAGCCGTCTGCGTGGCGATGACCGAGTTGCAGCCGTGAGCGATGTTGGCAAACGGGCCGCCGTGCACAAACGCAGGGTTGTTTTCCAGCGTTTGCACGAGGTTTGGCTGCATCGCGTCTTTCAAAAGAACGGTCATGGCGCCTTCGGCCTTGATGTCGCGGCAGAAAACCGGCGAGCGGTCGCGGCGGTAGGCCACGATCATGTCGCCGAGGCGTTGCTCGAGATCTTTCAGGTCTTTGGCAAGGCACAGGATCGCCATAACTTCCGAGGCCACGGTGATGTCAAAGCCACCTTCGCGAGGGAAGCCGTTGGCCACACCGCCAAGTGAGACATTGACCTGACGCAGGGCGCGGTCGTTCATGTCGACAACGCGTTTCCACTGAACGCGGCGGATGTCGATCTCGGCCTCATTGCCCCAGTAGATGTGGTTGTCGATCATTGCCGACAACAGCGAGTGCGCCGAGGTGATCGCATGGAAGTCGCCGGTGAAGTGGAGGTTCATGTCCTCCATCGGCACGACCTGAGCATAACCGCCACCTGCGGCGCCGCCCTTCATACCAAAGTTCGGTCCCAAGGACGCTTCGCGGATACAGACCATGGCATTCTTGCCAATGCGGTTCAGACCGTCGCCCAGACCCACGGTGGTGGTGGTCTTGCCTTCACCTGCCGGGGTGGGGTTGATGGCGGTCACGAGGATCAGCTTGCCGTTGTCTTTAGACTGAACCGAGTTGATAAACTCTTGGCTGACCTTGGCCTTGTCGTGGCCGTAGGGCAGCAGATCATCCGACCCAATGCCGATCTTTTGGCCGATTTCCTGAATCGGACGTTTCTTTGCCTCGCGGGCGATTTCGATGTCAGTTTTGTAGCTCATGATAATCCCTAATCCAGCAGCTGCGCGGAAAACTCTGGGCCTAGGCATAGCGACAACGCCCCCCGAGTCGGGTAGCATTTCCGACATTTTCCAAGCCTATAGCGTCGGGAACGGCGGCGAGGTTTCTTTTTGGAAACCTTTACCCCTTATTTTTCAGGCTATTGTGCAGTTGCAGCACGCGCTGCATCAAACGCTGCCCAGGGCCGTTGATCAGGGATGTGCAGACGAAGAATGTCGCCAACGGACAGACGCCCAGGGCGCTCGACCCAAGCCGTGACACCACGCTTGTCCTTGGACGCCGATTTGAACGCCTTGCCGTGCCCCGGAGCCTCTCGGTCAATCACGCGACCGGGCAGCACGCAGGGGCGGTTTTCCATGTCCACCACAAGGCAGGTGCCATTGTCGCTTTGCAAGCGCGATGAGGGCGGCAGGTGAGTGAGATCGGGAATGCCGCGCAAAATAATCGACGCCCCGACCCATGCGGGGTCAAATTCTTCGATCCCCATCGTGTCGGCGATTTCTTCCAGCTCTTCGGCAGAGAGGATCGACAGTTGACGGGTGTTGGCGATGGTCGTGCCGCGCGGATGCTGCGCCTTGACCCGGCTACAGGACGCCCGGGTCAGACCGTTGTGGCAGTCGTCGGGGATACCTTCAAAGCTCAGGTCCATCGCATCAAGCGGCTCGGCGCTCAGATCATCCACACTGTCCTCAACACGTCCCAACCACAGGATTTCAGCAAAAAACTCGGTCGGCATCAGGGCTGGCATGTCAGATCTCCGAATGGCGTCTAGGCAACGCGTAACGTAAAGAACAGGCGGCGGAAGGGCATCAAACAGGTCCCATCCGACCGCAGTGGATAGGCCTGAGCGATATCGCTTTCATAGGCCGCGATCAAGCGCTGCTGGTCGTCTTGATCGAGCGACAACAAATAGGGTCGCGCATAGGTGCTCTGAGTGAAGTGGCGCACCGGATGACCCTCGGGTGATGCCGCAAGATGCTGAACATACTCGGTCTGCCAGAGGTTCAGCTCGCCCAAGTCCGAAAGCAGGTCGAAATAGTTTTCGGCGGGCAGGATACCGGGGCTGTCCTGCGGGACTTTGTTGGGGAACAGGCGTTGAAAGGCTGTGCCCCAGCCGATGTGCGATGCTGCCGGGTTTTGATGTGGCATCTGAACCGCCAGAACACCGCCCGGCGCCAGCATCGCCGCCAATCGGGGCATCAGTGCGGTGTGATCGCCCAACCACTGCAAGGCGGCGTTGGAATAGATCATCGCCGGGGGTGATCCGGGCTGCCAATCCGAAACATCTGCAGCTTGCAGCTCTGCGTACTCCCCTGTCGGGGCGGCCTTTTCCAACATAGTTTGCGAGT
Source organism: uncultured Shimia sp. (assembly GCF_947498095.1). Lineage (GTDB taxonomy): Bacteria > Pseudomonadota > Alphaproteobacteria > Rhodobacterales > Rhodobacteraceae > Shimia. The sequence continues at coordinate 132,532 of NZ_CANMJE010000004.1, forward strand.
TGTCGATGCCAATGAGCGGGCGGTCGGGATACCGCTGTCTCAGCGCCCCTGCCATCACACCGGCCCCACACCCAAGGTCTACGATACTGCCGTCTGGCACCGGGCCTACGCGAGCCAAGAGATCCAGCGCGGGTTGCAAACGCAAACCCCGAAACCGTTCATAGGCTTCGGGGTTCCAATCTTGTGTCTGTCCGGGTGTCATGCCGAGGGTTCAGGTTCCATTCCACCGTCACCGCCCGAAGGCTTGCTGCGGGGCTTGGTTTTAGGGATAGCGGTCACGCTGGGCGCGCTGCCCTCATCGGCGTCATCGTCGCCGTCTTCGGCGTGGGGCGGTTCGCCCCGCATGACACGTTTGATCTCATCGCCAGTCAGCGTTTCGTATTCCAACAGGCCTTCGGCCAAGCGCTCCCACTCTTCCTTGCGTTCGACAAGGATTTCCATGGCACGGTCATAACCGGTCTGGATAAAGCGCTTCACTTCTTCTTCGATCAGCTCTTTGGTGTGGGCCGAGACCGAGAAACCGGCGGTGTTGCCGCTGTAACCCTCGTGCGCCTCAGCATAGTCGATGTTGCCAACCTTGTCGGACATGCCCCAGCGCATCACCATGGCACGGGCCAGCTGGCTGGCCTGCATGATGTCACCGGCAGGGCCGTTCGACACGTGGTCTTCACCGTATTTGATGACCTCGGCGGCCTTACCCGCCATGGTCATGGCCAGACGCTGTTCGCATTCATCGCGGTGATAGTTCAGGCGATCCATTTCCGGCAGGGACACAACCATACCCAGCGCACCACCGCGCGGAATAATCGTTGCCTTATACACCGGATCACATTCCGGCAGGGCCAGACCCACGACGGCGTGGCCAGCTTCGTGATAAGCGGTTTTCTCTTTTTGGTCCTGTGTCAGCACCATCGAGCGGCGCTCGGCGCCCATCATGACCTTGTCTTTGGCCTGCTCAAAATCTTCCATCGTGACAAACCGCCGGCCAACGCGCGCGGCCATCAGTGCGGCCTCGTTGACGAGGTTGGCCAGATCAGCACCCGAGAAGCCAGGTGTCCCACGTGCGATGATGCGGAGATCGACGTCAGGGCCAAGCGGAGTCTTGCGGGCGTGCACGCCAAGAATTTTCTCGCGACCTTTGATATCGGGGTTACCGACGGTCACGTTACGGTCAAAGCGGCCCGGACGCAGCAATGCGGGGTCCAACACGTCTTTGCGGTTGGTCGCGGCGAGGATGATCACACCTTCGTTCGATTCAAAACCGTCCATCTCGACCAGCAGTTGGTTGAGCGTTTGTTCGCGTTCGTCGTTGCCGCCGCCATAACCGGCACCACGATGGCGACCCACGGCGTCGATCTCATCGATGAAAACGATGCAAGGCGCGTTTTTCTTGGCCTGCTCGAACATGTCGCGGACACGGCTTGCACCCACACCCACGAACATTTCGACAAAATCAGAACCCGAAATGGTGAAGAACGGCACACCGGCCTCGCCTGCAATGGCGCGCGCCAAAAGGGTTTTACCGGTACCTGGAGGGCCAACAAGCAATGCGCCTTTGGGGATTTTGCCGCCAAGACGCGAGAATTTCTGCGGGTTGCGCAGGAATTCGACAATCTCTTCCAGCTCTTCCTTGGCTTCATCAATACCAGCCACATCGTCAAAGGTGACCCGGCCTTGCTTTTCGGTCAGCATCTTGGCTTTGGATTTGCCAAAGCCCATCGCGCCGCCTTTGCCACCGCCCTGCATGCGGTTCATGAAGTAGATCCACACACCGATCAGCAACAGGAAGGGCAAGAGAGAGAGAATAAACGACTGGAAGCCAGATTGCTGCTGGCTTTCCGCTTGGATCGGAACACCTTCGGCCAGCAAAAGCTCGGTCACGGCAGCATCCTGCGGCATGATCGAGACGTAATCGCTGCCATCTGCGGTCCTGTAGCGAATTTGTTCGCCATCCAGCGTGACAGAGGCAACTTGCCCGGCCTCAACCGAGGCAACAAAGTCAGAATAGCCAACCGCGCGGCTTTGCATGGTGCTGTTGCCACCGCTGAACAGGTTGAACAAGGCCAGTATCAGCAGAAACAGAACCACCCAGAATGCGATATTTCGTGCGTTGCCCAAGGCAAATTCTCCCTGTCGTCGGTCAGTGCTGTCACTATCACAGCAGTCTGTCTTGTTAAATAGACATCACGACAACATGTTCAATGCGATATTTCGCATGTCATTCATAAAGAAGCGGGAAAAACGCGTGTTCGGGCAAAAGATCAGCAGTCCACCCATTTGAGAGCCCCGCCAGAGGTGCTGCGACCAAGTTCTCCTGATGCCAGACGGCGGGGCTGGCCAACAGGCTTTGGCGCGGCATTCCACAGTCGCGCCAATCGGCAATCGACGCCAGCGTCGTGCCATCCAGAACCCGGATTTCCATGCCGTCTCGCCACGGGCCGTTCAACTGCCAACGATCCCAGCTTGGTCGGTCAGAGATCACGCCCTCCACGGCCTTGGCTTCGCGTGTCAGCCTGAACCTATGATCACCGCAGGTCATGACGCATCCCGCCAGTGTCATCGTCCGTCGCTCGGAAATGGCCAAGTGCAGCGCAGTCAGTGCCTCCTGGCGGGGGGCATAGTCTGCGGGTGAAATCCACAGCAACGCTTCTTTCAGCAGGCGACGGTAGGTTTCCATCGGCAGGTCCAGAAACGCCTTGCGGGTCACGATCAGATCACCGCGATCCTGTACCGAGACGTCCTGGGCAGCATGAACAGCAAAAGCCTGGAGCGCCTTGCGGGCCGAAGCAAGGTTCTGGCTGACTGACGCCAGAGACGCGACATCAATGCCAAGCGGCGCGAGATGTTCCAGCGCCTTGCGGGAGCGCACACGGTCGAATTTTAGGTCCTCATTCGAGGGGTCGTCGCACCATGTAACATCGCTGGCTTTTAGAAAGCTGCGCAGGTCGTCGCGGCTGACCCCGAGCAAGGGGCGCACAAAGCGTTGTCCGTGGCGGTCAAAAGCAGGTTGCATCGCTGCCAGCCCATCGACCCCGGACTTGCGGGACAGGCGTAGCAAAAACGTCTCGGCGACGTCGTCCATCGTGTGGCCGATAGCAACCCCGTCGATGTCTCGCGTTTGCGCCCATTCCGCCAACAATCGATAGCGGGCAATGCGTGCGGCGGCTTGCAGGTTCCCCTGCCCGTCCCAGCCCTGCCAAGCGAGAATGTCGTGCTGGATGCCGTGGTCGCGACAGATATCGGCAACGTGTTGCGCCTCGGCCTTGGCCTCGGGACGCAGCCCGTGATCTACGGTTGCCGCAAAGACCGAAACATCCCGCGCGCGGGCCCAGTCCAAGGCCAACATCAGTAACGCCAGAGAATCGCTGCCGCCTGAGACAGCAATGCCCAGACTTTGGGGCGGATGGGACTCAAAAAAACCTGTCAGAACGGCGATGGGAGATGTCTCGTTTACGGACATCCAAGATTGCGCATCTCACTTTGCGCCTGCATGACCATGTCTGAGTCGGGATGGCGAACGCTCACCTCGCCTAGTGTCACACAAGCTTCGTTGGTCTTGCCCAGCGCAGCCAGCGATTTGCCCAAGTGAAACAGGGCCTGATCAGCCACCGCGCTGTTCATGTCGCTGGAATAGCTTTCAAGAAAGGCGCGGGCGATTGCGGCGCGAGCGTCATTCGTTGTGGGGTTCTGGCCCTCCAACGAAAGCCCCAGCCCCAGATTGGCCTCGGGCGCCAGAGGGCTGCCGGGATAGGTGTCAATAAAGGTTGCGAACTGGGTTTCGGCACTGACGAAATCTCCGCCATCAAGGGCGGCGACGGCACGCTGATAATCTGCAGCTTCCCCGACCGCCAGTTCTGTATCTTGCGTCGGTGCGTCTGTGAGACTGCCATCTGATAGAGACGGAACCTCAATATCGCCCCCTAGCGTCGTGGTTTCACCAAGAGAGCTGACGTCTCCGCCTTCTAGCTCGACGAGGCGAAACTCGAGATCGCCAATTCGGTTGGTGCCGTCATCGACAACGCTTTGCACGCGATTTTCCAACTGCTCGGTACGCCCCGTCAGGCGACGCAACTGGTCTTCGATCGCGTTGACCCGGTCCAGTGTTGTGCCGCTGGTCGACACCCCCGAAGGCGCGCCCGTCGTTGACAACTCGCGTTTGAGGTTTTGGATCTCAACATAGAGCACGGTCAGTTGCTGGCGGATATCGGCCAGAGTATCCGCATCCTGCGCTACGGCGGCGCGCGGCAGCATCAGGGTCAGGGTCAACAAGCAAATCGCAGTAAAACGCATCACAGTGTTCCTATCAGCCGCTCAGGTCAGCCTGAAGCACGGTCACAGCACGGCGGTTCTGGGCGTAACACGCCTCTGCCGAGCACACCTCAAGCGGACGTTCCTTGCCGTAGCTCACCGTGCGCAACCGGCTACCGGCAACGCCGCGTGACACGATAAACTCTTTCACCGCACTGGCACGGCGCGCGCCAAGGGCGAGGTTGTATTCGCGCGTGCCTTGTTCGTCGGCATGCCCTTCGATCACGGCAGTAAATGCCGTGTTCGCCAAGAGCCAGTTGGCCTGACTAAGCAGGATTTGCTTGCCCTCTTCGGTCAGGTCCGACTGATCAACGGTAAACAGAACACGATCCCCAACAACAGATTGGAAATGGGCAACCGAGTTTGGATCGTCGACGCTGCCCAGTTCATAGTTGGCTTCGGTTGTGCTTCCGCCCAGGGTATCGTCGCCCCCGAATACACCGGTGTTCGAACAGGCCGACAGGGCCAGGCTGGCCAACAACAGGGCCACTTTGGTAAAACCACTCATCTCAATGCCTCGCTTTCGCGTTTTCATTTTTTTCTATTTGTATCACGGGCCACGCCACAGAGCAAAACCCGTCCTTACTGCAGAGGTGACCAGGCCGGGTCCGACGCCCCGCCCTGCACTGGAACTTTCTTGAGGTTACGCCCTGATACGTCCACGGAATAGAGCGAGGCCGACCCATCAGACCCTTGGGTTTCGCGGGTGAACATGATGACGCGGCCATTGGGCGCCCAGGTTGGGCCTTCATCCAGAAACGAGGCCGTCAGCAGGCGTTCTTCACTGCCATCCGTGCGCATCACGCCGATGTGGAAGCGGCCTTTGTTCTGCTTGGTAAAGGCGATCAGGTCCCCGCGTGGCGACCAGACCGGTGTGCCATAACGGCCCTGACCAAAGCTGATGCGCTTGGGCTCTCCACCGCTCGCAGGCATGACGTACAGCTGTTGGTTCCCAGAGCGGTCACTTTCAAACACGATTTGCTTTCCGTCCGGGCTGTAGCTGGGGGCGGTGTCAATTGACGGAGACGAGGTCAACCGGCGGGGTTGGCCTCCGTTGATGGGCATGGAATAGATGTCGGTGTTGCCGTTCTGGGTGATCGACATCAGTACGCTGTTTCCATCGGGAGAAAAGCGCGGGGCAAAGCTCATCGTGCCCTCCTGATCCTGCAGGACCTTGCGCTTGACGCTGCCCACATCCAGCACAAAGACGCGCGGGAAGCCGGTTTCATAAGATGTATAGAGCACCCGGTCGCCACTGGGCGAAAAACGGGGGGCCAGAACAATGGCATTGCTGTCGGTCAGATATTGCAGGTTGGCGCCATCATAATCCATCACGGCCAGACGTTTGCGGCGATCGTTCTTGGGGCCAGTTTCGGATACGAACACGACGCGGCTGTCGAAATAGCCTCCTTCGCCGGTGATCCGGCTGTAAACCGCGTCGGCCACCTTGTGCGCCATGCGACGCCATCCATCGGTTGTGCCCTTGAAGCGCAGCCCATTGCCCAGTTCCTGTCCGGCAAACACATCATAGACGCGGAACTTGACCTCAAGACTGTCGCCCGAGACCGTCACGGCCCCGGTGATCAGTGCCTGCGCGTTGATCGCCTTCCAGTCGGAATACTGAACCGGCGAAGCGAAATTGGTGATCTGGCTGATATGCGCCTTGGCGGGAATTTCCCGGAACAGGCCGGTGCCGCTCAGATCCGCGGCAATAACGCGTGACAGGTCGGCGGCCAGTTTGTCCGCCCCGGCGCTTTCGGCGACAAAGTCAGGCACCGCATAGGGAAGTGGTTCGACCACGCCATCTGTGATTTCAATCCTGAGTGGGCCGCTTTGCGCGTAACTCATCTGGCCCAACACCGTAAGTCCCATCAAGAGGATCGCCAGTAGTCGCATCATTTCAGCCTCATTTTCTCAGGATTAAACGTGATTTCGACCTCACGCCAATGGTCATATTTCTCGATCGGCAATTTATAGCCGCCTTTTTGGCAGCGCAGGATCGCCCGCCGGGCAGATTGGAACGCCGTATCCACCGCCTTGGCGTCGCCGCCTTCGGAGTCGATCATCTCAATAGCGCTGGCCACTTTGCCCTCGCGGTCCAGTTCAAACTTGACCGTAACGGTGACATTCGAGGACTGCCCGCCAACATCCACCACCCAGCAATTCTGCACCGAAATGCGCATGCTGTCCTTTTCGCCTTGGGTCAACGGCGGGCCAGAGGGCGCAGCGGGTTCTTCACTCAGCACCGAAGCCACGGCGGCATCCGTTGAGCTGGCGGCAGACGACGCGCTGCCACTATTGGTTTGGGGGCGCTGTGCCGAACGCGAGCCCGGTCGCAGAACTGGACGTATCGATGTCTTGGGCGCCAGGGCCACCTGTTCCTTGGCTTCGGTCACGATCTCGGTCGAGGCGGCTTCGGGTGCGGTGGCTTCTTTGGGGTCTTCGGCGGTTTCACCGGCGCTGTCATCCGGCGTTGTCGCCTCTTGGGTCACATCGTCAATCACAGTGTCGGGATCTGGCTGGGCCACAGGCTCGGGCGCCACGCGCTCAGAGGGGCGCACCATCGGCCGCGTGGTCTCGCGCGGGATCAGCACGGCCATTTCCTCGCCCGGTGGCGTCAGGGTGGGCGCAGTATCTGTAACGTCGGCGGGTTCCGGCGTGGTCAGGTCGCTGACGTCGGGCTGTTCGTCCGGCGTGACAGCGTCGGTTGTTCGCGGCGTTTCAAGCTCTGGTGCAGCATCTGTTTCTGACGACAGGTTCGGGACATCATCCGAGACGGTTGGCGCCACGGGAACCTCAACGTCTGTCGCGGTTGAGGGCGCACGTTCAGCCGCAAGTGCTGCCTCATACTCAGCCGTGCTGATCACCGACACGCCTGCCACCTCAAAAGGTGGCGGATCAGAGTGAAACCCCACGCCAAAGAGCGCCAAGCCGATTACACTGGCATGGGCCACCCCCGAGATATAATGCCCGATATGCACCCGGCCCTCAGTTCTCTTCCGCGTCCAACGCCGGACCGCCAATGTCCGTCACAAGGCCAATATCTGTGAACCCGCCCGCGTTAAGCGCGCCCATGATCTGGACAACCATCTCATAGGGCAATGCCCCGTCAGCGCGCAGATAGACCCGGTCGGAAGACCGCTCAGCCGCAATGGCCCGCAGTTTCGGCACCAGCTGATCCGGCGCGGTGGGTGTGGTCTGAATGGCGACCGAGCCATCCGCCATGATTGTGACTGTCAACGGCGCCTCTTGTTCGGCAGGCAACGGGTTGGCCGAGGTCTTGGGCAATTCCACCGGAACACCCACGGTCAGCAATGGGGCCGCGACCATGAAGATGATCAGCAAGACCAACATCACGTCAACAAAGGGCGTGACGTTGATCTCGGCCATGGGCTGCGCCCGGCTGCGGCGGCGCCTACGCGACCCCCCACCTTGTTTCTTGACGACACCGCCCCCCATCGATCAGGCGTCCAACTGGCGGCTGAGGATCGTGGCAAATTCGTCCGCAAACGCCTCATAGCCCGAAATGATCCGGTCACTGTCGGCATTAAGCTTGTTGTAGAAGATCACCGCAGGGATCGCCGCCAAAAGACCCAGGGCCGTCGCCAAGAGCGCCTCGGCAATACCCGGCGCCACGACGGCAAGGTTGGTGTTTTGCTCACCCGCGATGGCGATAAATGCGTTCATGATGCCCCAGACGGTGCCGAACAACCCCACAAAGGGCGCGGTCGACCCGATGGTGGCCAAGATTTGCAGACCCTTTTGCAGGTCTTCAGATTCCTTGGCGATCGCGACATCCATCGACCGGTCTATCCGGCTGGTGGCATTGGCAATCAGCCCGCCGTCCTGACGGTGGCTGCGTCGCCACTCCATCATACCAGCGGCAAAGATACGCTCGGACCGACCTGACGGCGTGGTGCCAATCTCATCGAACAGCGCATCCAGCGGCTCGCCCGACCAGAACGACCGGTCAAACCGTGCAGCTTCGACCCGTGCGGTCCGATAAGAGATGATTTTCTGAATGATGACCGACCACGACCAAAAGGACGCGCCCACCAGCATCACCATGACAAGTTGTACGACTAGGGACGCTTCGGCAATCTGCCTCCACATCGAAAATTCGACTTCCATGTAATCTGCCTGCTCTGTTTGGGCCCATTTTCAGGCCATGTTTTGCAGCAAACCTACAGGAAAGGCAGGGGGAACGCTATCAATTTGGCGTCATATGCGCGAATTCGCGCGCGTCTGAGCCGGATTTTAGTGCAGCATTTGGCGAACTTTGGCCGGTAACCGCGTCGGCAGCCCATTTTCGCCGATACAAACAACCGTGACGATGGCGTGAAACAAGACCTCTTCACCGCGCTTTACGTGCTGTTCCATAACCATGCGTGCCGCGGTCACGCTGAGCACGTCGGTTTCAACCATCAGCTCATCATCCAGCTTGGCCGGTATCAGGTAATCCGCCTCGACCCGGCGCACGGCAAAGACCACGCCTTCGGCCTTCATCGCATTCTGGTCCATACCGTTGTCACGCACCCATTCGCTGCGCCCCCGCTCGATATAGCGCAGGTAGTTGGCATAATAGACAATGCCCGCCATATCGGTGTCTTCGTAATAGACGCGGATCGGGAGTTTGTGGGTCATGTCGGGCCTCGAAAACTGATCTGGCGCCACAAGATCAAGAAGGCCGCGCCGGCGCAACCCCGGACGTCACGTCTGAGACGGATAGCAGGCCAGTTCTTCGTGAACCGCCCCATCGGGATGCAGGGTCGACGCAAACAAAGAAAACCCAGTCACCGTGAACGGAGCTAGCGCGATAGAATGGTACGCTTCGAGAAAACTGCCGATCTGCGCCACTTGCCCAGGCTCAAGGTCACGGCGAAACCGGGCCAGCGTCACATGTGGTCGAAACCTCTCGCGTGGCAGGTCGATCCCGGCAACCCGCGCCACGCCTCGCAATGCCTTGTGAAGGCCCGTCAATGCCGCGCCACCATCTGCCTTGAGGTAGATCAGTCGCGGGCGCTTGCCGCCAAAGAGATCAAGCCCGGATAGCGTAAGGTCAAAAGGCGCAAAGGTGAGGTCACCAAGTGCGCCATGCAGATGTTCAAGCACCGATTGTGGCTGATCGTCCAGAAAGGCCAGCGTCAAATGCAGGTTCTCTTCCGGCACCTTGCGCCCCGGTTTCAGATCATCCTGCAGCCTCGAGATCGCTTCCCGCGCCGTATCCGGCAAATCTATCGCGAGAAAGGCGCGCATCAGCCTTCAGAGGATGGCGTGAGACGGGCAAACAGCCGCAACGCGTGGCTGGAATCCTCTGCGGCAACTGGCATCATCCGATCATAGGCCGCGGCGATCACGGCGGCGATTTCGGGCCGCAACACGGTCGCACCACTGTCGGGTAGCACAGCAAGTGGCGATGTCTCGGCAAAAGCCGTATCGGACCACAGGAGGATCGTTTGCACCGCTTGCGACAACGCCAAGGTTTCCGCTGGCAGCTCTTGCATGGCCTCATTCATCCGCAAAAACACAAAGGCCGCCTGAATGGCGCCGGACTCGTCAAATCGAAAGGCGCGGTACTGCGTGGCGTCCGCCCCGGACAACCGCCCCACCAAAGGCGCCAGCCCCGGAATCAGCCGGTCCAGATCGGGAACCGTCAGCAATTCGTCCCAGTCACGAAAGAAGAACACCATCAGATTGGCCCCTAACTCTGGGTCGGTTTCGGCCATCTGGTGCCCGGCTAGCACCGCGACGGCTTCGATCGCGCCTTTCACTGTCGCTAAAGTGTGCTCTTCGACACCAAACACGATCGGCACAATGGGGCGACCCCAACGGGCAAAGACATACGACCCGTCTTTGCGGGTAAACAGCTGTTCAACGGCCTCAGGCGTCATGGCACTCTCCTCATCAGGCGCGCCCTATTTCCCCCGTTGGATGCCCAAGCGCAAGCCCGCCCCTTCTTTTGGCCAAAAATATCCCGGGGTGAATTGGCCGCCTTCGGCCAAGAGGGGCCGCGCCCCTATTTGAACAGGTCGTTTTGGTCGGGCCTCTTCGGCGCCTGCAATCCCAGATGCGCCCAAGCCTTTTGCGCCAGCATTCGGCCACGCGGTGTGCGCTGTACCAAACCCTGTTGCAACAAAAACGGCTCAATCACCTCTTCAATCGCATCCCGCGCTTCGCTCAGCGCCGCCGAGATCGTATCGATGCCAACCGGGCCACCGCCGTAGTTCTCAGCAATAAACGTCAGGTAGCGCCGGTCCGCCCCGTCCAGCCCCAGATTGTCAACTCCCAGTCGGGTCAGCGCTCCATCCGCCAGAGATTGCGTCACACGTCCATCACCCTCGACCAGCGCAAAGTCCACAACACGGCGCAACAGGCGCCCGGCAATACGCGGCGTTCCACGCGAGCGGCGGGCAATTTCGCGCGCGCCACCATCGTCGGCCGGCACCCCGAGCTTTTGCGCATTGCGCGAGACAATCTCGTGCAACTCGTCTTCGGTATAAAACTGCAATCGGGTGGGAATGCCAAAACGGTCACGCAAGGGCGTGGTCAACAATCCCAACCGCGTGGTCGCGCCCACCAGCGTAAAGGGCTGCAACTCAATCCGCACGGTGCGCGCTGCAGGGCCTTCCCCGATCACAAGGTCCAGCTCAAAATCCTCCATCGCAGGATAGAGCACCTCTTCGACCGTAGGGTTCAGGCGGTGAATTTCATCGATGAACAACACATCACGTGACTCAAGATTGGTCAGGATCGCCGCCAAATCGCCCGCCTTGGCCAGAACCGGCCCCGAGGTCATGCGGAAATTCACCCCCAACTCGCGCGCCATGATCTGCGCCAGCGTGGTCTTGCCCAGCCCCGGCGGGCCGTGAAACAGCGTGTGATCCATCGCCTCACCCCGACGGCGGGCCGACTCAATGAAAACGCGCAGGTTGGCACGGGCTTCGGCCTGGCCAATGAATTCTTCCAGCGCCTGCGGGCGCAATGCACGATCCGCATCTTCGGGGCGCGGCTGTGGGCGCAGGGTTGGGTCAGGCTGGTCCATGTCTTAGCCTTTCGGTGCGAGCAGTTTCAGCGCCGCACGGATCAATGTGGCAGTCGTGGCATCCGGATCATCAACCGCAGCCTGCGCAACTGCCTGAGCTGCCTCGCTCGGACCATAGCCAAGGTTTGAAAGCGCCGAAAGCGCCTCGGCCTGCACCGAGGCCGCCGAAGCGCCACCCGCCCCGCGCGCTGAGGGTGCCGCCGCCGGCGAGGGCTCTGGCGCCTCCAGAACCTCCTCAGACGCCGGCGCCTCCCCGGTGGCTTCGGCCAGGGTGCCGCCCAGCGCCATAACGCCCGGGGCCTTGTCCTTCAATTCGATCACCACGCGCTGCGCGGTCTTGGGGCCGACGCCCTTGGCAGCCTTGATCGCGGTGACATCGCCCAATGTGATGGCGCGGCCAACCCCGTCTGCACCAAGCGCGCCCAGGATCGACAACGACGCCTTGGCACCAATCCCCTGCACACTCATCAACAGACGGTGCCACTCTTTTTCCAGCAGCGAGGTAAAGCCAAAAAGCTGCAACAGGTCTTCGCGCACCAAAAGATCGGTATAAAGCGCCACGGCCTCGCCATTTGCGGGCAGCGCTGCCATCGTGCGGTCCGAACAATAGACGACATAGCCCACACCCCGGACATCAATCAGCACATGGTCGTGGCTGCGGTAATCAATCCGGCCTGAGATTTTTCCGATCATACGCTTGCCCTCTTGAGTGCGGCTTCCAGTCCTGTACCGGGCCGCGTGTAATGTGCGTGGCAGATGGCAATGGCCAAGGCGTCCGCCGCGTCTGGTCCGTTGATCTCGACGCCCGGCAATTGCAACTTGACCATATGTTCAACCTGTCGCTTGTCTGCGTGCCCCACACCCACAACCGTCTTCTTGACCTTGTTGGGGGCATATTCGCCAACCGAAAGCCCCGCCTGCGCCGGCACCAAGAGCGCGATACCGCGGGCCTGCCCCAGTTTCAGCGTCCCGACCGCATCTTTGTTGACAAAGGTATTTTCAACCGCTGCCTGTTCAGGGTGAAACTGGCTCATCACGTCGCTCAGCTGCTGATGCAGCGACAACAAACGAGTCGCCAGATCATCGCCGACCGAGTGACAAACCCCGTTGCCGACGTGCCGAATCCGGCTGCCATCCGCATCAATCACGCCCCAGCCCATGTTGCGAAGCCCTGGATCAATTCCCAGAATGCGCATTTTTCTGCCCGCCTGCTTCAAATTGTTGCTTTTTAGACCCACTAGCACAAACCCAGAACAAACACCAAGAGCTTTGCGCACTGAGCATATGTTTTGACCGGGTATGCAATGGCAGCAAGGCACGACCTGAAAACGACACCGAAACTGTCGAATTGCGACACTTACACACCCGGAATTAACCCTTAAGTAACGGGCGGTTACAGCGCATTTCACCTATGCAGAAATTGCATATCACCTATGCGATTATTGCTCCTTGCGCGGCCCAATAACTGGCCCTAAATGCCGAAATACGAAAACGCAGACCATCAACCAAAACAGAAGGAAGATTGATATGGCCGCTTTTGACACCACCCGCGTGCAGTTTGAAACTGCTGGTTTTGCTGGCCGTATTGGCCACGCCTTCGCAGCCCTCGCCGGCGCAGTGACCGACTGGAACGACAAGCGCGTAACCCGCGTTGCTCTCTCGGCGCTCAGCAACCGCGAGCTGGAAGACATCGGTCTGTCGCGCGCAGACATCGAAAACATCGGCTGACGAAGACCTCGTTACCGCCCATTGTTTTCGGATCGTAAGATCAAAGAAAACCGCAGCTTCCTCCCGGCTGCGGTTTTTTTGTGCCCTGCTCATCGGCGGACAAAAGAAAACGGCCCCGGGAGAGAAGTCCGGAGCCGCTTTGCGCTGAATTGGAGGGATCAGCTAAGTGATTTGATGGTCTTTGCGACCCAGGACGAGAGCGGATCGGGGCTCATCGTCCAGAAACGGAAGCGTTCAAGAACCGTCGCTGTGCTCAGTTCTGATACCTTCTCGTTGTAAACTTCGGGGCCCATATTGGCCATAATCGCGCCTTTGACACTGAAAAAGGCGAAAAACACAAGAACCACACCTGACCATGGAAAAGAGCCGCGCGACGCACGCGCGCGAATAACCGTGTACCCATCTTGTCCTTGGACATAAACGGCACGTGTTTTCCTACGAAATAGGGATTTCTTGCCCTGCTTCTTATAGATGCGGGCAACGCGGTCTTGGAATTCGTAATACGAATCGCTCATAGCAACACACTCAGGCTCGGCCCCCACCGAACGTGACTTTGTTGCCGTAAAATTGTGGCAAAAATAAGGCAGACCGCTCCAATTTAGGCAGAATTGCCCTATTTGGCTCAGCGTTTTTGTAGGGTCAGCGTCGTCCACTCACCAATTTCTTCGCGTGTGTGAACGCCAAACCCGGCTGTGTCATAGGCGGCAACCACGTCATCCGCTTGCTCATTCAGGATGCCCGATAGAATGGCGTACCCCTGCGGCGCGATGTTCTGCCCCATCTCGGGCGCCAGCACGACTAGCGGCGCTTTGAGGATGTTGGCAAAGACCAGATCAAACGGCGCCTTTGCCGCAAGATCCGGGTGCCCAAACCCAGCAGCTTCCACGCAGTGCACCTGGCCTTCCAGATTGTTGGCTTTGACATTGGCCTCGGCCACGTCGACCGCAACCTGATCAATGTCACTGGCCAGAACCGTATCAGGCCAGATACGCGCAGCCCCCATCGCAAGAACCGCGGTGCCACAGCCTATATCGGCAACGCTCTTGCCGACAAAGCCCGCGTTGGCCAGACGGTCCAGTGCTTTGAGACATCCCAGCGTGGTGCCGTGATGCCCGGTGCCAAAGGCCATTGCCGCCTCGATCAACAACGGCTCACTGCCATCAGGCACCTGATCCGCGTCGTGGCTGCCATAAACAAAAAAGCGCCCGGCCTCGACCGGTGACAATTCGCGTTTGACCTTGGCGACCCAATCAACATCCGGCAATTCGGACACCGCAAACGGTTTGGCGCCAAAAGCCGCGGCCAGAACGGCCAAAGCTGTATCATCCGGCGCTTCGGTGAAATAGCCGCCAATTTCCCACAGGCCCGACCCGTCCTCGATCTCGAACACGCCAACGCCAGTCGGCTCTGGGTTCAGATGCTCCATCGCTGCACCGAGTTTGTCAGCGTTGTCTTTCCCGGCAAGGGTCGTCAGTGCGGTGAATGTGGGCATATTGGCTCTCCTGAACGGTATCGGTGCGGCCTAAGCGGTCGGGCGCGGGGCGTCAAGCCTGCGGCGAATTATGCAAAGGCGGAAACCACAAAGGGCGCAAGGAGCCGGATCGCCAGAAGGGTCAAAACAACGAGGATCACTTTGTTAAAGGTGTCCGCAGACAGTCTGCGCCCAAGAAAGGCGCCGACGGGCATGAACGCAAAGATCACAACTACGGCGGCACAGCCCAGCAGGAACAGGGGCCAGGTCATGATGCCAAAGGCAGCGAGTAGCGGAATTTGCAGCACGCCAACCGCGACAAAGAACCCCGAAATCGTCGCGATAAAGGTTCGCCGTTCCAGATGCATCACGTTCAGGAAGGTCAATGACACAGGGGCCGAAATGCCCGCGAGCGTCTGTAAGAAACCCGCCGTAAGCCCAACCGGCGCGGCAATCCGCTCGGCTACCGAGTAGTCCAGCTTGAGCCCCGGTCGCGCCATTTTGAAAATGACATAGGCAAAGATGATCAGGGCCAGAAGGATCATCAGGTTGTCTGACTTGACCGAGGCCAGTGCAAAGGTCCCCACCACCGTTCCAATCGTGCCAGCCAGAAAGAACCGCCAGCGGAACGCTTTGGGCAGGTTGTCGTCGCGGTACTGCCAGATTTGCCAGAGGTTCGGCACGATGTTGGGCACCGCAAACAGAGCGATCGACGTCGGTACATCGTAGAGCAAGGCCAACAACGGCACCGCCAGCAATGGAGCCCCTGCCCCGACCGCCCCTTTCAAGATGCCGCCCAGCGCAAACGCCATTCCCACCAACACCAGGTTTTGCAGGGAGACGACCTCTGCGATCATCGATTCTGGCCGATGCTTTTCAGGAAATGCCAACTCCACATCGCGGCCAGCGCCCCCGCGATCCCACCAGCGACGGCTTGGGCATAGACGACGCCCGGCGCCGCAAACCATGCGGCCCCCAACCAAGCCGCTGGTAACATGAACACCCCGTCCCGCGCCCAGTTTGACAGGGTTGAACGGGTCGGCTTACCGAGGCTGTTAAAGGTGGCGTTGGACACGAACAACGCGCCCACAAGAACAAACGCCCCGGACCCGATATAGGCAAAGGCTTTGTAAACGGCGGCCCCTTCGGTGCTCAGCCCGAAGACGCCGATCATCCAATTGGCCGAGAGGCTGAGCAAGATCCAGGCCACCGTGGTATAGGCGGCGCAAAAGATCAGGGAATCCTTAAAGGTCTGTCGCAACCGGTCATATTGCTGTGCGCCAAAGTTTTGCCCGTAGATGCCGCCAATCGCCCCGGAGAGCGAAAAGATACCGCCAAATGCCACCACCGTCAGGCGGCTGACCACGGCCCAGGCGGCCACAGCGTCGTCGCCGAACCCGGCAATCACACCGGTCAAGAGATAGTTGCCAAAGGGCGTGGAAATTTGCGTCAGCATGGCCGGGAAGGCAATGAAAAAGAACGGTTTCCATACACGTTTGAAGGTGCGTAGCCGCGGCAAGGCCAACAGGTTGTGCGTGCCGATCACAAACCGCAACGCCATCCCTGCCAAGACAAAACGCGACAGGATCAGCGCATAGGCCGCCCCGTCCAGTCCCAGTCCGAGATAGATAATCAGGAATGGGTCTACCGCCATTGAGATAGTGCCCGAAGTGAGCGTCACGTACATCGCCCGTTTGCCGTCGCCTTCGGCACGCAGCACGGCTGAGCCAATCAACCCAATGGCCATGACAATCAGCGATGGCACCGTAAAGGCGAGGTAACGCGCCGCAAGTTCTGCCGTTTTTCCCTCGGCCCCGACCAAGGCCAGCAAATCATGCCGGAACCCTACAATCAGCGCCGCAACCAAAGTCTGAAAACCGATGGTCATGATCATGGCGCTGGTGGCTTCGCGCCGCGCCCCTTCGCGTTGGCCCTTGCCGATGCGCGTCGACACCATGACGGTGGCCGCGATCATCAGGCCAATGCCGGTGCTGACCGAAAAGAACTGCACCGCGAAAGCATAACCAATCGCGGCGACCAGCGCCGGGTCGCCCAATTGCGATAACCAGAACAGGTTGGCGAGGTCCACAAGAAAAACAAAGGTAATGCCTGTCGCCCCGGTCAGCGTCATGCGCACGACATGACCCATGATAGACCCGGTCAGAAAGCGCCCGCGTTGCTGCATCCCGCGCGCCACCTATTCCGCCGGGGTCGCGATGTAACGCGCCAGACGGGTTTCATTACCTTTCTCAGGATGGCGTGGCACCAGCAGCGATAGTCCCAAAGATACCGTCGCCATTGCCGCCGCAGAGGCAAACACCAAGGCAGGCGAATAGAGCCACAACAGACCAAGTGGCAGCGGCAGCATCACCGCCGCGATGTGATTGATGGTAAAGGCAACGGCAGCTGTCGGGGCAATGTCCTCGGGGTCGGCAATTTTCTGAAAATAGGTTTTCAGCGCAAGCGCCAAGCCAAACAGAATATGGTCGATCACATAGAGGATTGAGGCCATCAGAATGCCCCAGCCAAACCAGTAAATCCCGCTATAGGCCAAGAAAACCAGCACAAGGCCGCCATATTCAAAGATCAGCGTGGCACGCTCGCCAAACCGGGCCACCGCCTTGCCGACAAAAGGCGCGGCGATGGTATTGACCAAGAGGTTAATCAGGTAGAGGCCGGTGACTTCATGCACGGCAAGACCGAACTTGGCCACCATCATATAGCCTGCAAAAATCGTGATGATCTGGCGCCGTGCACCGGACATGAACTGCAAGGCATAGTACAGCCAGTACCGTTTGCGCAGAACGATCTTTTTGGTCTGCGGCGTGGGAGAGTCAAACTGAGGGTAGGCCACAAAGCAAAACACCGCGATGGCGGCGGTCACAAGCCCCCCGACCATATAGACGATGTTGTAACTCAGGTTCAGGCTGTCCCACATCAGGACGATCAGCACATAGACCAGCATCATGCTCGCCGAACCAGCGCCCATCAGCCATCCCAAGACATGTGGCGCGCGTTCTTTGCTCAGCCATTGCAACTGCAGCGACTGGTTGACGGTCTCGTAATAATGAAACCCAAGCGAGCTGATGAACGTCAGGATCAGCAGGCCATAAAGACTGGGAAACCACGCGGTAAAGGCGGTGGCCACGCCGAGGATAACCAGCGAAATGAGCCCCAGCACCTGCTCGCGCACAAAGATGATGATGAACACCACCAGAAAGGCCAGAAATCCAGGGATCTCACGCACGAAATGCAGTGCGCTGATGTCAAACCCGTCAAAGCCCGCCACTTCCTTGACGAAGTTGTTCAAGAGCGCCGACCAGACATAAAACGCGATCGGCATGGCGATCGCCATGACAAACAACAAGCCAACCGGACGCCGCCAAAGCGGCAGGCTTTCGGCCTCGGCAAGGGTCATTTTACTTAACATGCTTCGGACTTAGGCCTTTTTAAGGGGATTGGCGAGCCGAAACGCGACAAACTGTGATCTGAGTCAAAGTCGTTTACGACATTCCCATTCATACATCGACCCATTCATATTTTTGAAGGGGTTCTCATGGACATCCTCACCCTTGTTGAAAGCATTGGAGAAGCGCCGACGGCGGCGGTTCTGGGCCTGATCACCGGCATCATCTTTGGCGTCGCGGCACAGCGCTCTCGGTTCTGCCTGCGCGCGGCCACGGTCGAATTTGCGCGCGGCCAGATGGGCGACAAGGTTGCAGTGTGGCTGTTGACGATTTCAACGGCGATTGTCTGGGTGCAGGGCGCGCAGGCATTGGGGCTGATGCACACGGCGGACGCACGTATGATGGCCGTGCCGGGGTCATGGTCTGGCGCTATACTTGGAGGGTTGATTTTTGGCGTCGGCATGGTGCTGGCGCGCGGCTGTTCCGGTCGACTGTTGGTTCTGGCAGCCAATGGCAACCTGCGCTCGGTTGTTTCGGGCCTGATCTTTGCTGTTGTCGCCCAGATGAGCCTGTCTGGCATCCTCTCGGCCCCCCGTGACAAGCTGGCAAGCCTTTGGATCACCGAGGGCGGACGGAACATGGACCTGATCGCAGCGCTGCGCCTGCCGGACCTCTCAGGGCTGATTTTTGGCGCTGTCATGGCGTGTCTCGCGCTGGTGATTGCACGTAAGAACCGCATCGGTGCATCGCGATTGATCTTTGCCTCGGGCGTGGGGTTTGCAGTCGCCGTGGGCTGGGTGCTCACTTACGGGCTGGCACAGGTGGCCTTTGACCCGGTGCAGATCGAAAGCGCCACATTCTCCGGTCCCTCGGCTCATACGCTGATGTTCTTCCTGGATCGCAATGCGGTTCTGGAATTCGACATTGGCCTTGTGCCTGGCGTGGTCATCGGCTCATTTCTCGCGGCCATACTGACGGGCGAATTCAAGTTTCAGGGCTTTGACGGTGAGAGCAACATGCGCCGCTCGATGACCGGCGCCGTATTGATGGGCTTCGGCGCGATGCTGGCGGGCGGCTGCGCGATTGGCGCGGGCGTCACCGGTGGATCGATCTTTGCCGGAACCGCATGGGCAGCGCTGTTGGCCATGTGGATCGGCGCCATGGCGACCGACTTCCTTGTCGACCAACGTGGCGGTGCCACCGCCACCGCCTGACCCCCCCTGCACCCTGGCTTCTTTTGGCCAGAAATATCCCGGGGGGAGCGCCGTCCTTGTCAAAAGACGGCGTTGGGGGGCTGGCCCCCTTTGTTCAATAGAAACTCTGCGGGTCGATATCGACGCTGAGGCGGATGTCGCCTTTCAGACGAAACTGCCCAATCCATTTGGCCACCGCCGCCTGAATCGGCACGCCCTTGTCTGCTTTGACCAACAGGCGCACCCTATGGCGACCGCGGATACGCGCAATCGGCGCGGGCGCGGGCCCAAAAACCTGCGCGCCGACCTCGCGCAACGCGCCGTCATTACGCGCCAAGGCATTACCCAGATCAAACACCTGCTGCACATCCGGCGAGGACAGGATAATCCCCGCCATGCGCCCAAAAGGCGGCACGCCAGCGTGGCGGCGTTCATTGGCTTCGGCTTTCCAGAAATTGATCTCGTCCCCGGCCAGGATCGCCCGGATCACCGGGTGCTCTGGCTGAAAAGTTTGCAGCATCGCTTCACCGCGTTTTTCGGCCCGCCCCGCGCGCCCTGCCACCTGACGCATCAGCTGAAACGTCCGCTCGGCGGCGCGCAGGTCAGAGCCTTGCAGGCCAAGATCAGCATCAATCACCCCCACCAGCGTCAGAAGAGGAAAATTGTGCCCCTTGGCCACCAGTTGTGTGCCAATGATGATGTCTGCCCCGCCCTCAGCGATGGAATTGATCCCCTCTTTCAACGCACGGGCCGATCCAAAAAGATCGGAACTCAGCACCGCCAGCCGCGCGTCGGGAAACAGCGCCTGCGCCTCTTCGGCCAGCCGTTCGACACCGGGTCCGACCGGAGCCAGCTTGCCCTCGACTTTGCACGAGGGGCATTCTTCGGGCATCGGCTTGGTCTCACCGCACTGGTGGCACACCAACCGCTTGAGGAACCGGTGCTCGACCATGCGGGCATCACAATCATCACACCCCACCTGATGACCGCAGGCCCGGCAAATCGTCACCGGGGCATAGCCGCGCCGATTGATGAACAACAAGGCCTGCTCGCCGCGCTCTACCCGCGCCTCAACCGCCTTTTGCAACGTCGGCGAAATCCAGCGACTGCCGGGCAGGTCTTCGACGCGCATATCAATGGCGCGCATGTCGGGTAGCACGGCCTCACCAAATCGCGCGGTCAGCTCCAATTTCTCATATTTTCCAGCCTCGGCATTGGCCCAGCTTTCCAGGCTCGGCGTGGCTGAGGC
The DNA here is from genome assembly GCF_947498095.1 of uncultured Shimia sp. GTDB lineage: Bacteria > Pseudomonadota > Alphaproteobacteria > Rhodobacterales > Rhodobacteraceae > Shimia. The sequence continues at coordinate 152,930 of NZ_CANMJE010000004.1, forward strand.
CAGCACCACCCGCGCAGAACACAGGCTGGCCCGCAAAACCGCCATGTCACGGGCATTGTAAAGAACGCCATCTTCTTGCTTGTAAGACGTATCATGTTCCTCATCGACCACGATCAGGCCAAGGTTCTGGTAGGGAAGGAATAAGGCAGATCGCGCGCCGATCACCAGCTGCGCACCGCCCTGCCCGACCATTTTCCAGATGCGACGGCGTTCGGTCATGGTGACGCCGGAATGCCATTCGGCAGGCTTGGCGCCAAAACGTTCTTCGACCCGGGACAGAAACTCGGCGGTCAACGCGATTTCGGGCAATAGAACCAGCGCCTGTCGCCCCTTGCGCAGAGTCTCGGCCACAGCTTCCAGATAGACCTCGGTCTTGCCCGAACCGGTGACACCGCGCAGCAATGTCGTGCCATAGGCTTCGGAGCGCACACCGGCGCAAAGGGCTTCGGCCCCGGCGGCCTGTTCGTCGGTCAGGTCTTTGCCCGCATATTCTGGGTCTAGTCGAAAGAACGGAAGATCGCGCGGCGTGTCCTCTTCGCGCACGACGCCCTGTTTCACCAACCCTTTGACGACGGACGAGGTCACGCCGGCCATTTCGCTGAGCTCTTTCAGAGTAAAGGCAAGGTCGCCATAGTCGTTCAATGCCTCAAGCACGCGGCGGCGCGCATCGGTTTGGCGATCCGGTTCCCCGTCACCACGGCGATAGACTTTGCGCATCGAGGGTGGATCCGACAGACCCGGCGCCCGTGTCGCCAGCCGCAACATCGCATGCAGCGGTGTCAACGTATAGTCGGCGGCGCGTTCGAGAAAGGCACGCATTTCGTCCCGCATCGGGGCGACGTCCAACACGCGGTTCACGGGTCGAATCTTGGCGATGTCGAAATCGCCACGCCCCGGCCCCCAGACCACGCCCAATACCTTGCGCGGTCCCAAAGGCACTTCGACAAAGCTCCCGCGGAAACAGCCGCCTTCAGGCGCCTTATAGTCAAGGAATCGGTCCAGCGGCTGCGTGGTCAGCACAGCCACCAACTGTCCTTGTTCAAAGAATTCCGGGTCCTGCACCCGCGCCCCCAAAGCCAAAGTGCTGCAAAATAGACAGTGCAGCCATGTTTCCGCTAACATTTCCCCGGCATCATTTAGAGTTCGGGCTTTCCGCAAGGCTAGCAATCAGGTAAAGCCAAGCCAACCCATGTTCAGACCTTCAAAGGACGCGCTCTCATGAAATTCTTCGTAGATACCGCCGAAATCGATGCCATAGCCGAGTTGAATGACCTTGGCATGGTGGATGGCGTCACCACTAACCCCTCGCTGATTAAGAAATCTGGCCGTGACATTATCGAAGTCACCAAGGAAATCTGTGAGCTGGTCGACGGTCCGGTTTCGGCCGAAGTCACCGCCACGGACGCAGAGGAAATGATCGCCGAAGGCCGCAAGCTGGTCGAGATCGCCGGAAACATCGCCGTCAAAGTCCCGCTGACCTGGGATGGCCTGAAAGCCTGTAAAGCCCTGAGCGATGATGGCCACATGGTCAACGTCACCTTGTGTTTCTCGGCCAACCAGGCGCTTTTGGCCGCCAAGGCCGGTGCGACGTTCATCTCGCCGTTTATCGGGCGTCTGGACGACATCAACCTGGATGGTTTGGATCTGATTGCCGACATCCGTGCAATCTATGACAACTATGGCTATGAGACACAGATTCTCGCCGCGTCGATCCGCACCGTGAACCACGTGACGCAATGTGCCCTCTTGGGCGCCGACGTGATGACCGCACCACCCAATGTCATCAAAGCGATGGTGAACCACCCGTTGACCGACAAAGGTCTGGATGCCTTCCTTGCCGACATCAAAGCCGCTGGCATCAAGATTCTCTAAGATTGCGCGGGCGCGTTGAACTGGTTTCAGCGCGCCTCGGCGTAGTGCTCGACCATCGCGGCCAGATCTTCGGGCGGCGTGCCCGACTGGACAAATGCGCATGCATTTGCGCTGATGTTGAAGATGGATCCATCTGAAAAGAAAGACGTATTGGTGACAAAGATCACCCGGGCGTCAGGCCGACGATAGCTGGCGAAATCCGCAATCGCCAGCGCTGCGCCTTCGGACAAAACCAAATCCAGAACAATAATGTCAAAACTCTGCATGCGGAGCGCGTGAATGGCGCTGGCCTGATCCTCGGCCAACTCAACCACAGCGCCCAGACGCTGCATATGGCGACTCCAGATCCTTCCAAGACCCGGATCGCTTTCAACGATCAATACCTGCATGACTCCCCTCGTCATCCCACTCGTAAACAATTTGACTCGATATTTTGGTGATCTGCCCAAAATCCTAACAAATGGTTAATGTTTGCTTAACGTCGGCGTAAAGCAGCCCGATCCTTGCCAAAACGGTGGAATTCCGCTTGAAGGTGAAACACCTTATCCGGAGACCTAGATTTGCCTTTGCTGCCCTCTCAAACACCCCGCGACCACGGCGGCGGATTAGACGCTGCGCGGGCGCAGTTCGGAGGTGCGCGCGCAGATTGGCTGGACCTGTCGACGGGGATCAACCCGGTGCCTTATCCAGTGGGAGAGATTTCTGCGGGCGCCTGGACGGCACTCCCGGATCGGACAGCGCAAGATGCCTTGATCCATGCCGCGCGCCAGTTCTGGAACGTGCCTGAGGGGGCCGCTATTCTTGCGACGCACGGCGCTTCGGCCCCGATTGCGCGCATCCCGGCACTGTTGCCAGCCGGAACCGTGGACATCCCGGCACCCACCTACAACGAACATGCCGCCGCTTTTGAGGCGCAAGGCTGGAACCAGTCCGAAACCGCGCCTGACGCTCGTGTATTGGTGAATCCAAACAACCCGGATGGGCGCCTTTGGGCCAAGGCCGACCTGACCGCCCCGTTCACCGTGATTGACGAGAGCTTTTGTGACGTGACACCCAACGCCAGTCTGATCGACGTCGCAGATCAGCCGGGGCGCGTGGTCTTGAAGAGTTTTGGTAAATTCTGGGGCCTCGCCGGATTGCGGTTGGGGTTCGTGATCGCCGCGCCCGAAACCATCTCGCGGCTTGCGGATATGACCGGACCTTGGTCAGTCTCGGGTCCTGCGTTGGAAATTGGTGCCCGTGCGCTCAGCGACGTAACATGGGCCAATACCACCCGTGCCCGGCTGAAAGACGACACCACGCGATTGGACGCGTTGATGACCACAAAGGGCGCCAAGTTGATCGGTGGCACAACGCTGTTTCGGCTTTATGAGGTCGCGGATGCCGGCGACTGGCAAGACAGACTGGCCCGCCAACATGTCTGGTCGCGTATCTTTCCCTATTCACGAAGCTACCTGCGCTTGGGCTTGCCCGCACCCGACAGATGGGCCCAGCTTGAGGAGGCCCTGTGAATACCGCTGAGATCCTCGTTCTGGCGCTGCTGTTGGATGCCGCCTTGGGAGAACCTCGCTGGCTCTGGCAAAACCTGCCGCATCCCGCTGTCTTGATGGGGCGGGCCATTGGCTGGGCAGACGCCCGTTTCAATGCCGCGCCTTCTCAAAAGCTCAAAGGTCTTGTGCTGGTTGTCACGCTGGTGCTGGCCATGGCGCTGTTGGGTAAGCTTATCGCGCTGTTTGGATGGCTGCCGCAATTGGTGATTGTGGCCATCCTTTTGGCGCAGCGTTCGCTTGTCGATCACGTGCGCGCCGTGGGCAATGCCTTGCGCTTGTCTCTGGGGGGTGGGCGGCGCAGCGTGGCCATGATCGTGGGCCGCGACACGGCTGAGATGGATCAAAGCGCGGTTGCCCGGGGCGCTATCGAAAGTGCAGCAGAGAACCTCTCAGATGGTGTGATCGCGCCTGCCTTTTGGTTCCTGATCGCGGGTCTGCCGGGTCTGCTGGCCTACAAGATCGTCAACACAGCCGACAGCATGATTGGCTATCGCACGCCGCGCCATGAGCAGTTCGGCTGGGCAGCCGCACGACTAGACGATGTGTTGAACTGGATCCCCGCCCGCCTGACCGCTGTGCTGATCGCGGCCACCCATCGCGGCCTTGAGGATTTGCGGGCCATCCGCAGAGATGCCTCAAAGCACCGTTCGCCCAATGCTGGCTGGCCAGAGTCGGCCATAGCGCGGGCCTTGGATGCGGCAATCGCAGGTCCGCGCGCCTATGACGGTGAAATGCGCGACTTTCCTTATGTAAACGCTGATGGCCGCAAAAACCTGGGCCCGGACGACATTGACGCAGCTTGCACGGCTCTTTGGCAAACATGGGCCGCATTCCTGGCGATCACGCTGGTGTGCACGCTGTTCTGACCGCTTGCCCCCTGCCGCGGACCTGTTAACCTCTGGCGAAATTGTATTTCGAGGTTTCCATGCGTCTGCCCCTTTTCCTTGCTGCCCTGTCCCTGTCTGCAACCACCGCTCTGGCCAACGTGCCCTGTGGCGGATCTTTTTCTGGTTTTATCAACGACATGAAGAAAGAGGCCATCGCCAAAGGTCACAAAAAATCCAACGTGGATGACTTTTTTGCCAACGCCCGGCAAGACCCCAAAACGCTCAAGGCGGACCGCTCGCAAGGCGTGTTCCAGATGCCCTTTCTCGACTTTTCCCAGCGCCTGATCAGCAAGAACCGCATTGATGTTGGCCGGTCCAAGGCCAAGACATACAAATCAACTTTCGACCGGATCGAACGCGACTACGGCGTGTCGCGCGGCGTGCTGTTGGCCTTTTGGGCGTTTGAAACCGACTACGGTGCATTTCAAGGGGATTTCAACACGCTGAATTCGCTTGTCACCCTGTCGCATGATTGTCGCCGCCCCGGGCTTTTCCGACCACAGGTCTTTGCCGCATTGGAGCTTTATGAACGGGGCGATTTCAGCCCTACCAAGACCACGGGGGCATGGGCCGGCGAAATTGGCATGGTCCAGATGCTGCCCGCGGATATCATCGAAAACGGCACTGATGGCGACGGTGACGGCAAGGTAAGCCTCAAGACGTCACCACAGGATGCGCTGATGTCTGGCGGTAAAATGCTTAGCCATCTTGGCTGGCGCAAGGGCGAGCCGTGGTTGCAAGAAGTGACAGTGCCCAAAAACCTCGATTGGTCGAAATCGGGTCTGGATCACAGCATGAAGGCCTCACAATGGGCCAAGATGGGTGTCAAACCGCGCCAGGGGCAATTGGCCAACCTTGAGGCTTCTTTGCTTCTGCCACAGGGCCGCAAAGGCCCGGCCTTTCTGGCTTACCCAAATTATCGCGTCCATTTTGAGTGGAACAAAAGCTTTGTCTACGTGACCACGGCGGCCTATTTCGCCACCCGTCTGGAAGGGGCCAAACCCTACAATGCGGGCAACCCCGATCCGGGATTGTCCAGAAATCAGATGAAACAGCTGCAAAAGAAACTCAAAGCGCGCGGCCACGATGTTGGCAAGGTCGACGGCATCTTGGGTAAGAAAACCCGTGCCGCGGTTCAGGCAGAACAAGTGCGCCTTGGCCTGCCCGCAGATGCCTGGCCGACGCCAAGCCTATTGGGCAAGCTTTAGGGTTTCACCGGGAACCGCTGACCGTCTTCGGTCAGCACCACCAACCGCCCGGCGTTTTCAACAATCCGGTCACAGCGCGTCACCTCTGTAACGTAGGTAACACAAACCACGCTGTCTGCGGCGACGCGCCACTGACCTTCCCAAGTGCCGCCCCCGCCATAGGTGTAGCTATAGCTGCCGTCGTCGCCATAGACCGATTGCCCGTCATCATAGAACACCAGCGTTTGACCGGTCAGTGCCGCTTGCAGCCCTGCTTCGTCAAACAGGTTATCACCGCCGCGCATTTTCCAGTCCTCGGCCAAAGCCGGTGTCGCCATCAGTGCTAAAACCAAACCCAAGCGCATATCGGTGCCTCCCTCATGTCTCACCCTAACGCGGGAACCGAACACGCGGTCTCACGTTGGCGCGAGGCCACCCCTTGCTTCGTATTGCCGGAAATACTCCGGGGGAGACGCCACAGGCGGCGGGGGCAGCGCCCCCGAAATCCGTCAGGCCACCAGTGACTCGGCGGCTTTCAGATCAACCGATACCAGTTGTGACACGCCCTGCTCGGCCATCGTGACCCCGAACAAACGATCCATACGCGCCATCGTGACCGCGTGGTGCGTGATGATCAGGAAACGCGTGTTGGTCTGGCGACACATTTCGTCCAACAGATCGCAGAACCGCGTGACGTTGGCGTCGTCCAAGGGGGCGTCGACCTCGTCCAGAACACAGATCGGCGCAGGATTGGCCAGGAACACTGCAAAGATCAGCGCCATCGCAGTCAGGGTTTGCTCACCGCCCGACAAAAGGCTGAGGGTCGAAAGCTTCTTGCCCGGAGGCTGGCACATGATCTCTAGTCCCGCCTCAAGCGGGTCATCGCTTTCGACCAGAACAAGGTTCGCCTCTCCACCGCCAAAGAGATGTTTAAAGAGCATCGAGAAGTTAGAGTTCACCTGCTCAAAGGCGGTCAGCAAGCGCTCGCGCCCTTCGCGGTTCAGGCTGGCGATGCCATTGCGCAGGGTTTTGATCGCCTCTTCCAGATCCGCTTTTTCGGTGACCAAAAGGTCATGTTCTTCCTGAACTTCTTTGGCGTCTTCTTCGGCGCGCAGGTTCACGGCCCCCAGCGCATCGCGCTGACGTTTTAGACGGTTTACATCCGCCTCGATCGCGTGGCTGTCGGGCATCTGGTCCGGCACCACGTCCAGCCGTTCCAACAGAGCCGCCGGCGACACCTGTTGTTCTTCGTAAATCCGCTCTGCCGCATAAGACACGGTCTCGCGCGCTGCATCTGCCCGTGCCTCGGACCGTGCGCGCGCCTCACGCGCCTCGCTAGCAGCGCGTTCAGCGTCCCGTTCGCCGGTCTCAGCTGCCCGCAATGCCGTTTCAGCCTCCGCCAACACATCAGCCGCTGTGCGGCGACGCGCTTCGGCCTCTTCTATGGCCCCGGTCAGTTCTTCGCGCTTGGCAGCAATCTCTTCCGGCGCGCTGGCGGCGTCTTTCAACTCGGCCTCGGACGTCGCCTTGCGCTCGGCCAGCTCGCCGATCCGCTTTTCTGCGGTTTCAAGCCGGTGGCGCCAACCGCTGATTTCCTTGGTGACTTCCTGAGCGCGGCGCAGACGTGCTTCACCCTCGCGCCGCAACTCATCATGAGACGAGCGCTTGGTCATCATGGTGATCCGCGCCGCCTCAACCGTCATCTTGACGTCTTCGACACCTGACCGCGCGGCATCCAGGTCACCAAGATCAGCCACGGCCCGTTCGGCTTCGAGCACTTGCGAGCGCGCCGACATTGCCTCTTCTTCATGGCGTGCCACGGCAAGACCAAGGGATTCCAAACGCCCTTCGGCCAGATTGCGATCTGCTTCGGCCCGGCTCAGCGCCCGGTTGGCATCTGCTACAGCACGATCCGCGTCCCGGCGCGCCAAACGTGCGGCCTTGTCCAGCTCAGACAATTCACGCAGCCGCGCCTGAAGGGTTTCATGGGCCTGTACGGCCCCATCCGCCCGCGCGGTGGCCTGTGCCATCTGCTGTTTCAATTCTTCCAGACGGTTGAGCTGCTGCAATCGGAGCGCCGCCGCACTTGGGGCGTCTTCGGCCCAGGCCCGATAACCGTCCCAGCGCCACAGATCGCCCTCAAGCGATACCAACCGCTGGCCTGGTTTCAGAAAAGGCTGCAACCGCATGGCATCTTCGGTGGCAATCAGACCAATCTGACTCATCCGGCGCTGCAGCACTTCTGGCACCGAGACATGTGACACAAGCGATGTCACGCCATCTGGCAAAGGCTGGTCAGCATCATAGGGGGGCAACACATGCCATCCCGACGGGCCATCTTCATCTACTTCGGGCGCGCGCAGGTCATCGGCCATCGCCGCGCCCAGCGCCTTTTCAAAGCCTTGCTGAACCTGCAGGCGATCCAGAATTTGCCCGCCTTCGGCCGTGTCGCGTTCGACAAGTTTCGCAAGCGCGGTTACCTCGGCGCGCAAGGCATTCAACTCACCCTCGGCCTCGGAACGTTCCGCCCGCGCATCCGCCTCACGTGATTGCGTCTCAGCCCGATCGGTTTCAGCCTGTGCCAGTGTTTCTTCTGCCGTCTGAGCCGCCTGAACAGCGCCAGATTCTGCGTTTTTTGCAGTTTCAAAGTCTTCAGACGCCTTGACCAGCGCGGCTTTGGATGTCTCGACAGCGTCGCGGGCTTTGCCGGCCTCGGACTCGCTCTTTTCTTGTGTCTTGCGGCTGTCTTCCAGCAGGCGATGGGCGGATTGGTGACGTGCGGCAAGTCGCGCGACGTCCTCGGTCAGTTGCGACAGATCGCTTTCGCGCTCTTGCAGCACGCTGGCTGCGCTACGGGCATCCTCTGACGCACCTTCAAGCCGCATGTCGTGGCCTTCGCCCGCCTTGGCCAACTCTTTGGCTTCCCACTCAAGCCGCTCGATGGTCTCACCCGCATCCCGATTCAGTCCGGATTCGCGTTCGATGTCCTTGGACAGTTGTTCAATCCGGCTTTGCAGCGTCTCGATGATCTGTAGCGCATGGGCTTCCTGATCGTTCAGGGTGTCGCGTTGCACTTGCAACCGCTGCAACACAGCCGCCGCAATCGCCTCTTCCTCACGCAGGGGCGGCAAGGCATCATCTCGCGCCACCCGTTCCTTGGCCGCGGCACGTGCCGCACCTTCAGCCTGCGCTGCCAGCGTGGTGCGTTCCCGCAGCGTGTCATCCGCCGAGGCCCGCGCCTCGTCGGCTTCTTTCCAGCGGCGATAGAGCAGCAGACCTTCGGACTGGCGCAGTTCTTCTCCAATACTGCGATAGCGCGCCGCCTGACGCGCCTGACGTGCCAGTTGCGCCAATTGCGAGGCCAGCTGTTCGATCACATCATCAACCCGCGCGAGGTTGGTTTCAGCACCCTTCAGTTTCAGCTCGGCCTCGTGGCGACGCTGATAAAGCCCTGAAATCCCGGCCGCCTCTTCCAGAATGCGGCGGCGTGCTTTCGGTTTGGCGTTGATCAGCTCGGCAATTTGGCCCTGACGGACCAAGGCTGGCGAATGCGCCCCAGTTGACGCATCCGCGAACAACATCTGCACGTCGCGCGCCCGCACATCCTTGGTGTTGACCTTATAGGCGCTGCCAACATCGCGGGTGATGCGCCGGACGATCTCAAGATTGTCGTCTTCGTTGAAGCCCGCCGGAGCAAGCCGCTCACCATTGTCGATTTGCAGCGCAACCTCGGCAAAATTGCGGGCGGGCCGCGTGGCGGCACCTGCAAAGATCACGTCCTCCATGCCGCCGCCGCGCATCGCAGTGGGGCGGTTCTCGCCCATCACCCAACGCAGCGCTTCCAGAAGGTTGGACTTGCCACAGCCATTTGGCCCGACGACGCCTGTCAGCCCATCGGCAATGATCAGGTCGGTCGGATCTACAAAGCTCTTAAAGCCTGTCAGTCTGAGTTTCGAAAAACGCAAAAGCTGCCTGTTGTCCCGTGATTCTCGTTGTCCAGTCAGGTTGCCCAAGCCCAGCCCTTCAAGTCAACGACGATCCACAGAATATGGCCAAATCGGCAGAGTTATCCACAAGATATTGATCTCCGTGCCTTGAATTTTCAAATCAAACGGGGCGCTGGATGACGTTCAGGGGTCGCAATCCGTCTTGACCTGCTGAGTCTGCGCGTTAAACAGGAGCTGTGTGGTATCCATCGGGTCAACCGGCGGATAAACGGGAATGTGGAAGAGGCCTGCGCCTTGAGCCACAGCCGCCCCCGCGACTGTAAGTGGCGAGCGCGCGTTCACAACCACTGGAGGGCAACCTCTGGGAAGGGAATGCACCGCGTCGACCCACGAGCCAGGAGACCGGCCGCGCAGATAACGTAACCCCCACCCGTCGGGTGTGACGGGACAAGGAGACAGTGACTATGACGACCAAAACTGCACAAATCACCGCAGTCCGCACGAACACCGCCGCGTTCATCCTCGTGACCCTCGTGGGTCTCGGTCTGTTGACCGTGTCAGGCATGGCGCAAGCTACTGTGCTGCATGACGCCGCGCACGATCAGCGTCACGCAATGGCATTCCCCTGCCACTAAGCGTGCGCCTAACGGCACAATGACCAAAAATTTGTTGTCCAGCGCTGCGTTCGCTGGCCTGATAGCAGGGCTGATTGCCGCCCTGCTTCAGTTCGTTTTCGTCATCCCGCTTTTGCTGGAGGGCGAATTGTATGAAACCGGTGCCCGGCTTCATTTTGTTGTTGATGGCACCGCACAGTCCGACAAGGGCGCGCCAGATCTCGGCGGCGAATGGGGCCGCCATCTGATGACCGTTGGCTTCAATATTGTCACGTACGTGGGCTATGGCCTGCTGATCATCGTGGCGATGGGCCTTGCCCGCGACCGTACGGGCACGACGATCTCTGCTAAGAATGGCTTGATCTGGGGTATCTGTGGCTTTATCGCCGTTCAGCTTGCCCCCGCTGCAGGCCTGCCCCCGGAACTGCCTGGCACGCCAGCTGCAGAACTGGCGCCGCGCCAGATCTGGTGGATCTCAACGATCGTTGTTACGGCCCTTGGACTGGCGATCATCGCCTTTACAGATGCCGTGTGGAAACAGGCCATCGGCCTCGTGCTGATCTTGGTTCCGCACCTGATCGGCGCCCCCCATCTTGATACCTATTATGGTGTCGCACCGCCTGAGTTGTCGGCCGAATTTGCGACCCTCAGCATGGGTGTCGCCATGGTCGGATGGGCCACTTTGGGCTACTTCTGCGGCCACTTCTTTGCCAGCGGCGAAGAGGCCTGACCCCTTTTGCGCCTCCCTCTCAAGGGGGGCGGCGACCACACTTCGTATTGCCGGAAATACTCTCGGGTGAATTGGCCGCTAGAGGCCAAGAGGGGCAAGGTCCCTACTCTGCCGGCACGCGACCCTTCAGACAGAACCGCAACCGCCCGGCAGGCCGCGCATCTTCGATGATGCCGTCCTTGGTGTTTTCATACAGCTGCGACAGGGCGACGATGTCGTCAACATCCCCCGCCTCGACCCCTGAAAACAGATAGGCCATCTTGCCCGGCGCGCGAAGCGCCAGTGACACCGGCGCGTCACAGAGGTTCATACAGGGCGTCAGAATCACCTCGACCTGAGGCGTCACTTTGGTCCGCACAGCCTCAGCCAGCGCCGGTCCCGGCACGTCGCCGCTCTGGTCAGCGCAGGTTTCGCAAATGAACAGCTTGTGGCCCATGTCGTGCCCTTTCATGAGGCTGGACTATCCCGCCTCTGACTGCCACACAAGCACCCGCACGCATAAGGAGCAAGCCCATGCCCAGTATTCAGGTGATCCCCGGCGACCCGCGCGACCCGCAGGCCACGCAGCTCCTGCGGCAAAGCCACGCCCTCATGCAAACCCTGTTTGAACCGGAAGAGAACCACTTACTGGACATCGACGAGTTGTGCGTTCCCTCGATCCGATTCTTTGTGGCCCGCGAGGGGCTGACCGCGCTTGGCTGCGTGGCGCTGGCCAACAAGGGCGACTATGGCGAGGTCAAATCGATGTTTGTCGACCCAAAGGCCCGCGGCAAAGGCATTGCCCACCACCTGATGCGACAGGTCGAGACCGAAGCGCGTGCGCAAGGGTTGGCCACCATCAAGCTGGAGACAGGCGACAAGCTGACCCAGGCCCACAGTCTCTACAAGGCGCATGGGTTTGTTGATTGTGGCCCCTTTGGCGATTACGCAGCCAACAAGACCTCGATCTTTATGACCAAGGACTTACCGCCACAGCCCTGAGTGGCCTTGGCAAGCCCCCTCATTCGACAAAAAAACAGAAGAAATCTGCGCACGGCTCTGATAAGGTCGCGCCAAAGACAAAAAGAGGCCCGCATGAGCAGCCAGCCCAAAATTGACGACGCCCTGCGCGAAAAGATCATTTCCGAGCCGGACGTGATCCTTGAAGATCAGGACCTGATGCAGGCCCTGATTGCCGCCAATGAAAAGACTATGGGTGGCAATATTGTCGACCTGCGCGGCATCGCAATGGAACGGCTCGAAGCCCGCCTCGACCGGCTGGAAGACACGCACCGCAGCGTGATCGCCGCCGCTTATGAAAACCTTGCGGGCACCAATCAGGTTCACCGGGCCATCCTGCGGATGCTGGACCCGGTTGAATTTGAATCCTTCCTGCATGACCTTGGCGGTGAAGTGGCCGAAATCCTGCGAGTCGACGAAGTGCGGTTGGTTCTGGAATCCGTGCAATCCGAAGACGATCCGGCCATTCAGCGTTTGGGCGACGTGCTGTCGGTCGCTGAGCCGGGCTTTATCGACACCTATCTCACTGGTGGACGGAATATCCCGCTGCGTCAGGTCACGCTGCGCCAAATCCAGTCTGGAGACGACCGCATTTTTGGCGAAAAGGCCGAGTTCATCCGCTCCGAAGCCTGCCTGAAGCTCGACTTTGGCGAGGGCCGCCTGCCCGGCCTGTTGGTCATGGGCGCCGAAGACCCGCACCAGTTCACACCGCAAAAAGGCACTGACCTTTTGGCCTTTTTTGCGGGCGTCTTTGAACGCGCCATGCGGCGCTGGCTGTCTTGATTACCCCGGCTGCTGCCGAAACTCTTCAACTCTGGCTGGCCAGCCGCTCTGCTCTTGGGGGCGCCTCTGAGAACACGATCCGCGCCTATCAGGCCGACCTGATCGACTTTCTGTCTTTCATGACCGAACACAAAGGCGAGGCGCAGGGCCTGAACGCGCTGAAAACCATCCGTGTTCCTGACATGCGCGCGTGGATGGCCCGCACGCGATCAACCGAGGTCGGCGCGAGGTCGCTTGCGCGCAAACTCTCTGCCGTCAAAAGTTTTTTTCGCTGGCTATCGGAACGCGAAGGCTTTGATGCGACCGCTGTTTTGTCCACTCGATCCCCGAAGTTTCAACGCAAACTGCCACGCCCACTGGCTGCTGACGCGGCCAAGGCGGTGATCGACACGATCGAGCTGCAGCACGAAAACCCGTGGATCAGCGCGCGGGATGTGGCCGTTGTGACTCTGCTATACGGGTGCGGCTTGCGGATTTCCGAGGCTCTGTGTCTTAATGGGTCCGACGCCCCTCTGCCCTCCGTTCTGCGCATCCTTGGCAAGGGCGACAAAGAACGCGTTGTGCCAGTGATCGATGCCGCACGTGAAGCGGTAGACGTCTATCTCAGTCTCTGCCCCTACCCAATGAATGCGGACGCCCCCCTGTTTCGCGGCGCTCGTGGTGGGCGTTTGTCACCACGCGTTGTCTCTGGCGCGATGCAGGCAACACGGATGCAACTGGGTCTGCCCGCAACGGCAACACCCCACGCAATGCGCCACAGCTTTGCCACGCATCTGCTGGAAGCCGGTGGCGATCTTCGCGCCATTCAGGAATTGTTAGGCCACGCCTCGCTTTCGACAACACAAGCCTATACAGCCGTCGACACGGCGCGTTTGATGGAAGTCTACAACAAGACTCACCCCAAAGCCTGAACCTATCCCTGGGCGGCCTTGGCAATTGCCTCGTGCACTTTGGACATCTTACGCCCATGTGATTGCAAAATACCCATGACCTGATGCGCCGGTAGATCGATTGTCGTCACCCGATCAGCACTAAACAGGAAAATCTCTCCGGCAAGCATGCTTGGAATGTCCGGGCGAAACACCGTGACTTTGTCACCCGTGCGCTCAACCTCGAACGCGAGTGCCTCGTGATCATCGAACCGCACTAAGATCGGGTTCAAGTGGTCGACCACATATTCGGATTTGGTCGCGCTACCAAAGACACCTTTGACCATCGAATAGCCAGGGACATTTTCAGCAAGAATTCGATCCAGCGCCATGACTTTGTCATTGATAACAGACAGATACGAAACCAACCCGGCAGCGAAACAGAGCAGTACCGCCAACAGGATGACCAAAATATTGACCACCGCTACACCAGCGACGCGCTCAATCGGGATAAACTGCTCGGCTATTTCTGCCACCGCTGAGGTGACATTGAGCACCTGAACCAGCACGAAGCCCAAAATGACTACCGGGACCAGGAACAACACGCCCCGGATCATGATGTGTTTCAATGCTTGCACGCTAACCTCCGCGAAAGTGCTCGTGCATTGTGACCCAGACTGACAACTGCGCCAAGTCTATTCAGACAAATCTGCTGCCAACGGGGCATAAGCGTGCACGGCTCACTAAATTGTTTCAAATATACACCAAATAATCCATATGAAATCAAGATGTTAAGCATTTGTAAGAATTTCCGCACACCATAAGCATGCACGCCAGGAACATAAGTGTGCACAAGTGGAAAAAGAAAAAGGCCCACCGAATGGCGAGCCCGTTTCTTCTTGATACGATTAATGCAACCGACACAGTTATTCGTACAGCTCAAAGATTTTTTCAAGTCAAATGCTGTTATAAAATCGGGGGCTGTGAAAGGGGCTGTCTATCGAAAGCCTTCGAAAGATAAAGGTGATTGCCGGTTTTTGGATATTGAAGTGACGAAATTGGGCCAGAGTGTCCTCAACCGTGTCGATAGGAATTTCATACTCTCCGCTTTAAGCCAGTAACTACTTAATTAATGATTTATCTTAAACTTCACTTTGCTTTTTGTCGTATTTTGATGACTATTGGTCCCGATGGGAAACAACTCAAGAATACACTTGGTGCGCGAATTTTTTATTGATTTTAACCCTTCAGTAAAACAGCTAAGGGCGTGTTGAAGTGGATTTGAAAAACGAACCTCAAAAAACCGATCAACTCTCCGGCAGCAGTCGTTTTGGGCTAACCTTCTGGACTCAGATTATCGTGATCACTTTCCTTTTGATTGCCGGCCTCGCGTATGCTGCCAGCATTTTGATACCGCTTGCACTGGCGCTTCTCCTTTTCGTCCTCATTACTGCAATTGTCGACAGAGTGAGCCTTCTGAAGATCGGCTCGATCAGAATGCCCAGCTGGCTTGCCCACATCATTTCCTTGGGTATCGTCAGCCTAGGCCTTCTTGGAGTGCTCTCCATTCTTTCAAATCAAGCCGGTGACGTCGCTGAAGCATTTCCCAGATACGAGCAGCGTTTCTCTCAAATTCTGAGCCGTGTTGTTGCCTTGGTCGGGGACAAAAATTACGCGGCTGCCGAAAGCGCCCTGTCCGACCTTGATATTTCTGCCTTGGCTAGCGGCGCTATTTCTTCAGCAGGAGCCTTTCTAAGCGCGCTGTTTCTGGTGTTGCTCTACCTTCCCTTCATGATGGTCGAGCGTGCCCCAATGAACAAAAAGCTGGAGCTTGTGGCACGAGATGCCGAGTTTCGGGAAAAGTTGCGCAAAATTCTGAGCAGCATGTCAGTCAGCCTCCAGCGCTACGTCGGTATTAAATCGCTCGTGAGCCTGATTACGGGCCTTGGCAGCTATGCCTTTATGAAACCGGTTGGATTGGATTTTGCAGAAACCTGGGCTGTTTTGGCCTTTATGTTGAATTTCATACCGACAATTGGCTCCATTCTCGGTGTTGCAGTGCCGGCTTTGGTCGCTTTGGTACAGTTCGATACAGTCACACCGTTTTTGATTATTCTTTGTGGATGTGGCGGGGTTCAATTTGTGGTCGGCAACATTCTTGAACCTGCCTTGACTGGGCGCTCTTTGAATTTATCGCCCCTGATGGTCATCCTGGCTTTGACGTTTTGGACGGCCATTTGGGGCATGGCAGGAGCGCTCTTGAGTGTGCCTATAACAGTTTGTTTTTTAATAGTGATGTCTCATATCCCGGCAACACGAACCATTGCCATTCTCATGTCAGGCGACGGTAATTTGTTGGATGATGTGCCGAATGACACAGACCGCGAAGCAAGCAGATAAGAATGCCGGACTTTATGCATTAAGGCTTAGAAAGAGGGGATTTATGGCGACCAAAGCGGAACTGGAAGCAGAGCTTCTAGACCTCAGGAGACAGTTGGCGGAACGCTCTTCGCAACAGGAAGAAGCACGCGAAGATGAAGACGTCGAAGCGCTGCCAGACAAGGATAAGGCGGAAACGCCTAGTAACCAAATGGATTGGGATAAAGAAGTTTCTGAAATCATGGCTGAACTTCATGACCTTCCCCACAAACAACAGCTGCTCATCGCGCTCGGCGCTTTCGCTATTGGCTTTTTAGCTGGCCGCGCAAGATAGGAACCAAATTATGAACCGTATTTCTAGAAACATCTCTATCGTGCTGCGCGCAGAGCGCCTGATCGCCCAGCGTCATCTTGCAGTTCTTCGGCGCCAAACCGGGTTGATGGCGGCCGCCGGAATTGCCGCAGGTGTCGGCCTGATTATGCTAAACGTATCAGCCTATCTGGCTTTGTCACAAACCATGCCCCAACCCTCGGCGGCTTTGATTGTAGCGCTCGTCAATATGGCGCTGGCGGTACTGTTGGTGTCATTGGCGAACAAATCCAATGTTGAACAGGAAACCGCCCCCGTCACAGAAGTGCGCGACATGGCACTGGAGGATATTGAAGCCGAAATGCGCGGATTTGCTGGTGAGGCGAAGGCAACGGCCGAAGCTGTCAAGAAAATGGCGAGCGATCCGTTTGGCGCCATTGCTCCTGGAGTTGCCGGGACAGTTGCCAAGGCCGTGATCAAGAACCTGAAGAGTTGACCTGAAGACCAGAGTTACAGGTCGGATGTACTGTCCGGCATGTTCAGCGTTTGCGTCGGGTAGGCGAGTGCAGTATCGCAAGCACTCGCCAGCTCCATAATCTTCAGGGTCAGACGCTCGGCTACTTCCAGATAGTTTGCGTAATCGGGATCGTTTGTCCAAGCATAGAACATCACGAGGACCGCACTGTCCGACAGGCCTTCGACGTGCACATACTGCGGCGCATCCTCAGAAACGTCAAAGTCACCGCTTTCTTTCAAGTGCTTTCTCAAGGTGTCGCAGAACTCCAAAATCTGAGCTTGGGTCGTCGCTAAAACCAAAGGTATGCTCAGTTTTACACGACGATTGCGTCGCTGCGAGTAATTCAGCACCACCGCGTTGGCGAGTTCTGAGTTGGGAATGTATCTAGGAATTTGGTCAAAGCCCCGAAGCAATGTCGACCTCAGGTCAATTTGTTCAACGGTGCCGACAAAAACCCCTTCGATCTGAACCACATCCCCAACAGAAAACCTCTTTTCACTGATGTTGTTCATACCGGCGACCAGATTTCGGATAAGATCCTGTGTCGCAATTGCCAGCCCTGCGCCCAAAACACCGACACCCGTCAAAGCAGATGAAATGTCCACTTCCCAGACGGTCAACAGTGCCGTGATCCCGAACAAAACGACCCCAAAACGGGCTACCCGCTCCATCCAACCACTTTCCATTTTCACGCCTAAGCGTGTTTCGCCGCTCAGAAGAGAAACAAAGGGGCCGCATAGATTATACCAGCCAGCAAACACGGCCAAAACGGCGATGGATGTCAGGACGCGACGCACGAGACCATCTGCAAACTCAGGAAGTTGCAAAACATCCAACGCCAGAAAGATTGATAAAGTCACGATCAAGATCGACGTTGGTACAGTTAACTCGGTTTTCGTTTCATCCGATAGGCCTACGGCAAGGCGGGTCATTAAACTATCCAACGCCCCAACAACCATTTTGGCCAACGGCTTGCGTAGCCAGATAACAATCGCAACAAAAACAATCGCGATGAGAACGCCAATCTGGTCCGCGGATGAAAGCCAACCTTGCACTCTCGCAACAAGGTCAGAAACTGCTTCCTTAAAGGGCATTTGGTTTTACCGTTCGCTGTTAATCTTTTTCTGGCAACCAACTATCGCCAGCGGTTATGTGGATCTGACTGGGATGCGCTTTACTTTACAGCGACAGAGTAAAAGAAAATGCAGCTTTTTCAATTTTTTGCAGTGCCTGCCTCTGCAATGGATCTTACGTGTATCTTAAATGCAAATTTTGAAATATCTTTGTTTTGTATTGCGGGTTCACTCTGAACAAAATTGATAATTGTGGTGTCATGCTCTTGAAATAATTCAGTTCTCCTTAGGAGGTTTTGCCAAGATGATAGCGTCATTCGCCATAGCGGCCCTAATCGTTCTCGAGATTATTGCAATCTGGTTTGCTTGGCGCGCTGTGTCGTCATCAAGGACGTCGCAAGGCGCCGTCGGTTGGGTCGTTTTCTTGATAACTGCCCCCTATCTCGGGGTTCCTTTGTATCTCTTTCTGGGGCATCACAAGTTCAAGGATTACCTGATTGCGCGCCGTGACAGTGAAGAAATCATCGAAGGTGTTCAGAATTACAAACTGGCCAACGCCCCTGTTTCAAACCCGGATTTCCCTGTAGAGCCGTTTGAGGCAATTTCAGAATTGCCCGCTGTTCGAGGAAACAACATGCGGATCTTGATCGATGGGGCGCAAACATTTGCGGCTATCTTCGATGCGCTCGACGCCGCTAAAGACTACATTCTGCTACAGTTCTACATCATCCATGACGACGAGATTGGACGTGAGTTAAAGACGCATCTGATAGCGGCAGCCCAACGAGGTGTCACTGTCCGGGTCATGTTCGATGCTGTTGGCTGCGTTGGGTTGCCTAGAGAATATCACGAGGAGCTTCGATCCTCTGGCGTTTTGGCCATTGATCCCAAAAGCACTCGAGGCCCGAAAAACAGGTTTCAGCTTAATTTTCGAAATCACCGAAAGACTGTTGTTGTGGACGGAACCGTAGCCTTCACAGGTGGGCTGAATGTCGGCGACGAATACATGGGCAAAAGCGCCAAATTCGGAGCTTGGAGAGACACGCATGTAGAGCTAAAGGGCCCAGTCGTTTCTCAGCTTCAGCTCATATTTGCAGAAGACTGGCACTGGGCTACAGGTGAGTTGATGGTAGACCCTCTGAACTGGGAAGCCCCTCATGCATCCGAGGATATGACCGGCATGATCGTCCCGACCGGGCCAGGCGATGAAATGGAAACCGGTGCGCTTTTCTTCTTCTCGGCCATTTGTGCTGCCAAAGAACGCGTGTGGATCGCGTCGCCTTACTTCGTGCCTGACACCGATGTTTTGACAGCTTTGAAACATGCCTCGCTTAGAGGTGTTGATGTTCGTATTTTAGTACCCGAAGTTATCGACCACAAAATCCCTTGGCTTGCGGCTTTTGCCTACTTCAACGAAATCCGGCAAGCGGGCGTAGAAGTTTGGCGCTATGACGAAGGATTCATGCATCAAAAAGTGGTTCTTGTGGATGAGAGCTTGGCGGCGATTGGGACGACTAATATGGACAACCGCTCATTCCGCCTGAACTTTGAAGCCATGGCCGTCATGTTTGATTCCGAGGCCGCAAAGCAAACCGCTGCCTTTCTGGAGAAAGATTTTGCGCGGGCATTCAAGTTAGACAAAGAGCTCTCAGAGCAACCGAGGCATATCCGGCTTGGCGCGCCCGTGGCACGGCTGTTCTCTCCGGTACTGTGAGACCAAGCAGCTACGCTAAACGGTAAGTTTGTTTTCTGATGCAACGCGAGATTTCACGCGTTAAGTGTCGTCTCTCGCCAGTTCGCGTTTCAAGGCCTCTACCTCTTTTTCCAGGTCGGCCTTTGATGCCGTGAACTTTCCTACCTGCCCACTGGCTGAAGGTGCGTCGACGGAATGCTGCTCATCTGGCTCAACCAACTGCTGGATCTCCGAGACAGTTTGGTCATCGCCAGGGCTTTCATCTGCCTGCTGCAACAAACTCGGTATTTCCTTCCAAACCGCAACAAACACTCCAGTGATGACCGGGCCAAAAACCAGCCCGGATGCGCCAAACAACGCAAGCCCGCCTAAGGTGCTGACAAAGATCATCAGATCCGACATTTGTGCATCACGTCCCACGAGCGATGGCCGCAGAACATTATCTATTGTCCCGACCACCAAGCCAGCCCAAAGCGCCAGCCCAATTGCAGCCGGAAATTCGCTGTGAAACGCCAGATAGGCTGCCCCACCAAATACCACGCCAGTTGCACCAATACCTGGAATAGCTGCTGCAATCGCCATCACAACGGCCCAAAAAGCAGGGCCCTCGATCCCTGCCGCCCAAAAACCAAGGCCCCCGAGTGCACCCTGTATCACGCCGATCAACAAAGTTCCTTTTATCGTCGCTCGGCTAACGGACACAATTCTTTCGTGCAGTTTGTCCTGAAGATCGACGCTTAGCCCGGAGTTCTCGAGGATTGGGCGAAATGCAGTGTCTTTTAGCGGTAAGAAAAAGAACATCGCATACAAGAAGGTGAAAAGGCTTAGGAAGAATTTTGCTGTACCATTGGTTAAGTGAGATAGTTCAGTCGTTAGGAACGAAGCCGCCGAACCTAGCAGCCCTTCTGCCTTTTCAAAAACCAGAGGGCCCGCTTCTGTCAGCTCCTTGGCAAACGGAACCCAGCTCGGAAATTCAAACGTTCCGCCTTTCAGGGCGGCGGCATCTTCGGATAGCGTTTCAATGACCTGATCCGCGCCTGCCACCAACCCGGAAGCCTGAACCGTCGCAAGATATCCCACTCCAATGAGCGGTCCCACTACAAGCAGCACGCCAACCAATACGGTAATGGTACTGGCTAGGCCTTCTCGTTTTCTGGTTCGGATCAGAACCCATGTGTAAAATGGTTGGACAAGTGCTGCAAAAATCGCGGCCAGTGCCAGCGCTGCCAGAAATGGACGAACGAGCTCTACAAAGGCAACACTGACTAAAAGTGCCAGGATTACAAAAGATGCCAAAGCAATTGTCTGACGCGAGACGGCAACAGCGGGCTCTCTGAATTCAGTTGCGGAGTCATCGGCATCATCAGTCATTCGTCTTGACCCCTTGCATCTTGGGAAGTGGTGCAATTTCAAAAATGGAACGCGCAATGCGGCAAAAAAAGGCCCTAGAGGCACCTGTTTCTAATAGTGACTAACATACTTAGGTTTCAAAGTAGAGGTCAGCACGTGAATCGAGCCAACCTCTACCAAATGGCGTTCAATCATTTTGCCGCCTGCAATCATGCCCGACGTTTGCCTAAGCCCAAACGACCCTCAAACAATAAAACTGATTTTGGAGCATTCTGGCCCGCCTGTTAACCAACTGCCTTCTTAGCGTTGTCATAGGCAGCTTTCATTTTGAGCCCAAGTTCACGGGCTGCTTCACCAACCTCGTCAGCAGTTTGGTCGAATTGGGATTTTGAAAGGAATTTGTCCCATTCAGATACAAGTGAATCCCACTCTTCCTCTGCTTCCATTGATCCGAGATGCAACTGAAGTTTGATCTCGTCTCGTTTTTGTTGAAGTTCAGCCATCATACTTTTTAGATCTGTCATTTCTTTTCCTTTCTTTAGATTGGATTGGCGCAACACTTTTTGCGACTAATCTGCGTCAGCTATTTTGGAAGACGCAAAATGCTATTCTTCAGCGTCTTAATAATTGATTCAGGTCAGAGCTTCTTTAGCCAGAGCCATTGATGCATCTAGCTTGGATTTACGTTCTTTGTAGTCAACCTGAATTTCAGCTTTGCGCGTTTCAAATTTTTGGCGGGTGTTTTCTTTGGCCGTTGCAATTTGCTCATCAATCGCTTCGAGCCTCGCCTCTGTTTGGCTGTCCAGTTCATCAATGCGATCTAAAATTTTCTCCATGGCTGCGTTTGCTTTGGACTTTGCAGCATCGATCTTGTCGTGGATTGCCTGTTTGGTCTCATCGCTTGATTGCTTCCACTCATCCTTGAGCTCTGCGATCTCCCGATCAAGCTCGGCCATGTCTGCTGCGTATTGTTCATCAATTGAATCGATGCGCGGCTTACGGAACACCACCCCACCAGCTTCACCCATTTTGACATCCAAGGGTGAGGTCCAGACTTCATCAACCGACGCCACCACGCAAGACTTCCCTGGAAGCAGTTCGACACTGACTTCATCAAGCATCGCAGAGTCAATTCCGGCCACCCAAAGGTCACGGTAAACACCGAACAGGCCTCCTGTCATTGATCCGACAGCCATTCCTGACGCAGCGGCAGACGCAGCGGCCGCAGAACCGGCGATTGCAGCACCGGACGCAACAGCCAGAGGGCCAGCCAAAACACCTACCATGCCGCCAATGACAAGGCCCAATGCGGTTCCCAATGGCCCTTCGTCTTCCACCTTCTTGACCTCGACTTTTCCGTCGAGATCTTTCCCGATCACAGCAGCCGCATACACAGCAAGTTCTCCTGTTGCATGCAGCCCTCGCAAGGCTGTCTCGCCTTTGAAAGCAGCGTCATCATTTTCAAAAACAACAGCGACAAATTTTTCCATAATAGCATTCCTGATTGTTGGGTTAGATTGATTGATGTGTTTCAAAACTAGGGCCGGCATGAGCCACGCGCCCCACGGGTCATTGGAACTGCATGTTGAGCGCCATGTAGATTTGCCACTTTGGCTGGCCGGCGCCCTTAGTGAAAACCGAGTACTGTGGCTCAACAAAAAAGTTGTAGACGGTGTTGCCGCGCTTGGTGACTTTCCCGAGCCTAAGACCCAGTGGAACCGCATAACTGTCAGTGGCAAAATCGTACGTCCAGATCGGGGCACCACCTGTGTAATACCCACCACCAAGCTGATAAAAAGCAAATGGCTGAATGGCGCCAAGACTTGCGCGTTGACGGCCGTTCGTATCCCCAACACCTGTGCGGTACGTCAAAAGATAGCCATACTGAAACACAGGCGATGTCGCATTGAAGTAGACGTTTGCCAACCCAAGCTGCCACTGATCCGCTCCCAGGCGGTCATCAGAGGCCGTTGGGGCCACCACTTGCGGGCCAAGTGCAAAACTAACTCCAGGATTGCCTGTATCGAATTGGTAGGCTGCAAAAACGTCGAAGTCTCCGATCCCGCTCACCTCTTGACCACCTGCACCTACAGGCAACGTATTAAACGGTAAAGAGGCCCGGATTAGCCAATTTGAATCACCGATTGTGACCGGCTTCGCGTATCGCAGAACAAATTGATTTCCAGTGGCATCACCAGGACCAGTAAACTCTCCGAAGTAGTAATTCTGGATGTTAAACGCAGTTATGTCCGCCAATGGGTTGTTGGCTTGGGCGGCGTCTGACTGGGCCAGAACCGGCGCACCAATTGTGCATAAAACGGCTATTTTTGCGAAGTGCTTCAGTAACGATCTCATGGTCAGTCCTTTATCCTTGGCATCGCTTCAGGTAGGGGAGCGCCCACTGCGCCGGAAGGCGGCTTGGTGCCTAAAATGGCCGCAATCGTTGGCGCGACATCTACAGTTTCGACACGTCGTACGACTGTCTTGGCTGCAATATTCTTTCCGGAAATAATCAAGGGAACATGGGTGTCGTATGTCCACGGCGAGCCATGTGCGGATGCAACGTGCAACCCGTCGAAATCAGCTACAAACCAATGCGGTTCAAACACCACATAGATGTCTCCGGATCGATCTGGATTAAAGTTTGCCAAGACTGCATCGCTAATCTTGGTTTTGGCAAACGCCCCTTTTCGCAAGTCCGAGCTACTGACGGCATAGGCAATTCCTGGGAGCTTCTGAAGTTCATCAGAAACCGCCCGTTCAACAACCAATGGATCCAAATCGCGTTCGGAAATGAGGTCTTTGTTCAAATAGACGTAAGGGTTGGAGAAGTTTTGAACCAGTTCTTTGGACTCGCCAAAATCCATTTGCAGCCGCACAAATCCTGGTTCCGTGTCGACGCGTTCAAAATCGAACAAACCCGCCTCAATGCCCAGTGTTGCAAGGTAGTCTGGGTGTTCAGGAGCACCGTGATCCGCCGATAACACGATCAATGTGTGTTCCAGCCCCACAACGGAGTCTACATATTGCAACAGGCCGGCAATTTGCCTGTCGAGATGGGCAAAGTTGTCTTCGGCTTCCAGGCTGGATGGGCCGAATATGTGGCCAACATAATCCGTCGATGACAAGCTGACGGACAGGTAGTCAGTCACCGCGTCTTGACCGAGCTGTTCTGCGTCCAACAGGGCCTTGGCAAAGTCGACAGTAATTTCATCCCCTGCGGGGCTTAGGGTTAGAAAGGTCGTGAAGTAGCTTCCGTCGGCCGGGCCCCAGTTGTGCGGGAATGTACGGCCAAATCCCGGCAATGCTGTTTCCCATGGCTGATCATCCCGGTCGGCAAAGGCATAATCCGAGGCGTCCCCCAAAAGCGTCCAATCGCGGTTGGCATAAGACGCGACAAGGCCCTTGGCATCCCATTCCCCGATCCAACTTGGGTAGGCGTCATTGTAAAAAGTACTTGTAACAAACCGGCCTTCTGACTTTGAGAACCAGTACGCTTTACCAGCGTGGCCCGCCATCGCAATTGCCCCGCGATCTTTGACTGACACCCCAAACACTTTGGGCGTCGGGCCAAAATGTAAGGCGATTTCATCGGAGATCGTTGAACTTATGATATTGCGTGGCGACCGCCCATCCGTTGTCGCAGCTCGCTGGGTTGGATCAATTTCATTGTCGGCGTCAATTCCAGAGGCCCCAACCAGCGGGTAATCTGGATCTTGCACGTTGTAAAACGGCGCACCTGTCTTTCGATCAAACCAAAGATTGGCGACCATGCCATGAATGGCTGGATCCGTACCAGTTGCGAGTGTTGTGTGACCAACAATTGTTTCGGTGTTGGCATGGCGGTGATGGGTGTTGGTGAAGTTAACGCCATTTTCCAGAAGGTATCGGAACCCACCATCGCCCAGGTGGGCACTGTATCTGTCGATTAGGTCTCCCCGCAACTGATCTACGGTTATCTGAAGTACCAGTCGGGGCTTTTCCTGAGCATTTAAAACAGATGGAATTGCGAAGCCCAGGCAAATGGAGACAAGTTTCAACACCGAAGGAGAAAGGCTAGAGCTGGGCATCATTTCGTCCCTTCAAGAGCGAGTACATTGGTGGCTGAACTATGTGGATCACAGTCGCCCGCTGTTGTTCAGACAGCGACTGACACGCCATTTTTCAAACCAAATGCAAAGCGGACGTACCCCGCGCCTTCGCTGACAAGCGACACACCTGCGACAATTCCCAACAAAGTTACACTTACTTCCGGGTAAACTGTGACTAGGTAGATCGAGGCGAGCACCGAGATTGCGCCACCAAAAATCACCCAACCAGAGCCAGCTTCCGGTCTGGCCATTACGCCCACCGCGATCCGGAGTAATCCATTCACAAAAAATGCCGTGATCATCACTAAGGTCAGTGCCATCAGCCCCTCAAGCGGGCGGAAAAGAAGCATGAGGCCGGCGAAAGTGTTGAAAACCCCAAGGATCAAATAAGTGATCCGAGCGTCCCAGCCATCGTCTGTCGTAAAAACCTGAACCAGCATTGTGATACCGGCAACTACAAAAAACACACCAACAATCACTTCAACGACCAAAGACACCATGAACGGCGCAAAAAACGCAGTGCTACCGCCGATTATCATCAAAATCCCGAGCGCCAAAAACCAGCCCCAGTTGTTTTGAACTTTGCTAGTAGTGTTTCCCATTTGCTTCTCTCTCTTTTGGAAATTTGGTTTGGTGTTCGCCAAGAAGCTCCACCCGCAGAAACTCGACTCGAGGTTCAGACCTTTTCCGGCGCCCAAAAATTTTTTGACTACCGGAAAAGAAATCGACTTGATTAACCTCCGGCCAAGGCTGCACGAAGCTCTTTTTCATCGCTGACAGACAAAGACGTCTCGATAACTTCGCCCTTCATTCCTTCCAGTTCGTTTAACAATTTCGTAGGGCGACTCGACCATCCAATCACGGCCAATGCCGAAGAGTCGGGGCCCATTTTTGACCCCACACGCGCCGCCAGGGCGTCTTCTTCGTCGGCCTGATCCAACATTCCAGCCAAGGTTCCGGACCCCGCTCCAAGAGCCGATCCAGCAACAAAACCAGCCGCCGGGTTACCAGCCATGGCGCCAATCAATGTTCCGGTCAGCGCGCCAATGGAAGTCCCTCCAAGGAACCCTGCCGCAGTCAGCGTGTCAGAGTTGCGCGTTCGTACGACACCGTTTTTGTCACGGGTCATCACGACGGCCTCGTCCAGATCAACTTCCCAATCCATGCTCATTTTCTGCAAGCGAAGCAGTGCTTCGTCGGCCGTGTGACGGCCTTCAAAAACAATTACGACTAAGTCAGTCATGGTCTCTCCTAATGATTTTCTAGAGTGCAATTCAGCGATGAAAATCCGCATGCGCTGCCAGCTAAACTGTGAATGTGTTTCAGTCCTGAGGCTCATGCGCCGCGAAATCTTCTTGTCGCGGCGCATGGCTAAGAGTTCTGCAAACTCGGGGTTACTTGCTCCCGTTGTTTGCCTCCATCAGCTCCATGACCTGATCGATGGAAAAGCTGGCTGGTTTCTGACGTGGTGGGAATTCCTGGAATGTCCCCAGGAACTGCCCCACATACTTCTGCGCCGGCACCAGGAAATAGATCCGATCAATCATCCAGTCGTAGTAAGTATTAGAAGTCAGATGAGCTTGCTCATACGGGTCACGTCGTAGGTTGGTGATCAAAGGAACGCGCAGGGCTGTCCAAGGCTCGATCCATGCACGCAGAGTCGAAACCGCTTTCTGCTCCAGGAAGATCAGTTTCCAATCGTCATAGCGCAGAGCCGTCAGTTCTCCTGTATCCGCGAAATAGAAAATCTCGTGGCGTGGCCCGTCTTTTGTCTCGCCAGTCAGAATGGGCAAGAAATTGTAACCGTCCAGATGAACCTTGTACTCGCGGCCAATCGCTTGAACGCCACCTGCTTTCAGCTGTTCCTTGATGTCCGGATTACCTGCCGCAGCAAGGAATGTCGGCAGCCAATCCATGTGGTGCATAATTTCGTTAGACACCGAGTCTGGTTCGATTTTGCCAGGCCAACGCACGAGCGAAGGCACGCGCCATCCACCTTCCCAGTTGGTGTTCTTTTCACTGTAGAAAGGGTTAGAACCGGCATCAGGCCAAGTGTTCTTATGGGGGCCATTGTCCGTTGAGTAGTGCACGATGGTGTTGTCAGCGATGCCCAACTCGTCCAGCACATCCAATAGTTGGCCGACATGCATATCGTGTTCGACCATGCCGTCGCCATACTCGTCTTGTCCCGAGATTCCGAAATGCTCGTCTTTCACGTGCGTGCGAAAGTGCATGCGCGTGCCGTTCCACCACACGTAGAAGGGTTTGCCTTGCTCATTGGCGCGCTTGATAAAGTCGATGGCGGCAGCAACAGTTTCATCGTCGACCGTCTCCATCCGTTTTTTGGTGAGCGGACCCGTGTCTTCAATTTTTCCATCGGCCGAAGCCTTAATGACCCCACGCGGTCCAAACGCCTCGCGAAATGTTTGCCCGTCGGCCAATACAGCATCACCGGGATAATCCCGGTTTTCCGGCTCTTCTTCGGCGTTCAGGTGATACAAGTTGCCAAAGAACTCATCAAATCCGTGGTTCGTCGGCAGCATCCGGTCCTGATCACCCAAGTGGTTCTTGCCGAATTGACCAGTCATATACCCCAGAGGTTTCAGAAGGCCCGCAATCGTTGGGTCTTCTTCCTGCATCCCCAGATCTGCCCCAGGAAGGCCGACCTTTGACAGACCTGTCCGATAGACAGATTGACCCATGATGTAGGACGAGCGGCCAGCGGTACAGGACTGCTCACCATAGTAATCGGTGAACATCATGCCTTCGTCTGCAACCCGGTCAATATTGGGCGTCTCATAGCCCATCAGACCACGGGTGTAGGCAGAGATATTGGATTGCCCAATATCGTCGCCCCAGATCACCAGAATGTTTGGTTTGTCTTGGGCCCAAACTGGCGCCGCAACAAACAGGACAGCGGCGGTAAACGCGCCCAGTTTTGCTGTCTTTGTTAAACTAAATCTGTGTTTCATGAGTTCTCCCAAAATTCTCAAAAAAACCGCACATCAATCCCGCGACTGACGGCAACGCGATCAGACTGTCAGTCGCCGCGAAGAATTGAATTTTAGCGAAAGTTGGACCCCGGCATGTCGGCAAACGCGAATCAAAGAGTCATTTAGGGCATATCTTTTAAAAAAATATGTATGCTACTCTTAAAAAGAGTAGCAATTTCACTTTGAGAGTAACGATAAAACAGCGGATCAAACGCAAGGATATCCGGCGTGCTTCGCTGGGTGTGTGCCAGATACATGACCACTAAAACCGATGAATTCACTATCAGAGCGGGTGCCTTCCACGGGCCTGCGCTGTTGCTGGCCGATAGCGTTCGAAAATCCCAAACGACTCTTCAATCTCTTCAGTTGCCGACAGACCCCGAACAGATTGTTGATGTTTCAACCTATCTGAAAGGCATGCGGTCAATAACCCGGCTGGCGGGGGACGAGGATTTCTTTGTATGGGCCGGCTTTGTTCAAAAAGTAGAGGAGTTGGGCTTTTTTGGTCGTGCCATCATCTCTGCCGAAACCTTGTGGGATGCGTTGCAGATCGCAAGATCGGCACTGTTGTACTATCAGAGTGACTCAGAGCTGGTGATCAGGGTTTACAACAAGCGCTGTCATATTTGGTATTTCAACCCATTTAACGAACGCCAAGGCATTCATGACGTTCAGTACACAATGGGCCTATTGGCCAACGTGATTTGCCTAAGCCACCTTCGGTTCGACCCTGACATTTTGATCGCATACCCAAATGGTTCAACGTCTCATTTTCCGCCTGAAAGCCCTATCAAACAGGTTCGAAACTCAAAACAAGGCTACATTTCTTTCGACGAACGACTGCTGAAATCGAAGATGACAGGAACGGATAGTCTGGGTGCTGAGGTGTTGTCGCGGTACTTGAATGATAGATCCATAAAGGTTGAGAACAAACCACTTTTGAAGGACGTTGTCGGTGGTCTTGTTCGCGCGTCTTTTGGCGTCGCCCCTTGGACACTGGTCAACACGTCTCAGGCATTGCAAGTGCACGAAAGGACCCTGCAAAATCGCCTAAAATCTGAAGGGACCTCATTTCGTGAAATCGTGCAGGCCGAACGCCACATCATGTCCAAGCGCCTTCTTTTGGCCGGGAGAAGTATCGAAGAAACATCCGAAGCACTCGGCTTTGACCATCGGCAGAGTTTTTCCGAAGCTTTCTCTGGATGGGAGGGCATGTCTCCATCCATATTCCTAAAAACGCAGGAACCGCAAAGCGCCAATTAGGCAAGTGGGTAAGAAGGCTTCGCATTCTTAGCTATCGATTACTTCGCACGGGTTCTAGGTGATAGGATACTTCCGAAGGATTCTACGCGTCGTCGATCTCATCACCACCGAATGCAATGAGGCGTCCGTTAACCTCAGCTCCGATAACAAATATTGTGGCCATCAAATACAAAAACACCAGGGCCGCCATGACGCCGGCCAATCCAGCATAGGTCACGCTATAAGAAGAAAAGCTTGTGACGTAGAGAGCAAAAATACGTCCTGAGGCTATCCAAAGTACCACCGTCAAAACCACACCTGGAGCGACTTGTTTCAAAGTATGATGGGTGCCGGGCAACCAAAGGTGGCACGCAAACACCGAAAAAATTAGCAGCACAAATGAAACCCCGAGCCGTAGGGTTTCGTGGCCGTACCATGTCGCGATATGCGTTTCATCACTCGTTTTCAACAAGTCAAAAAACAGCGGGACAGCAAAGGTCAAAAGGGCGGCAACTGTCAGAATTGCAGATCCACACAGGACAAACACAACACATAGCACTCGCGACTTCCAAAGCGGCCGGGGATCATTTTCGCGATAGGCATCGGTCAATGCTTGCCGGATTGCATCCACACCATTTGAGGCAAAAAATACCGCTAAGAGGCCCCCAACGGTCATTGCCTTAACACCGCTGTCTCGCAAAACAGCCTTCACTTCGATAACGATGGGCTCCGCTATACTATCCGGCCAAGTTCCATAGATGAATTCGACGACATCCAAGCTTGAGAATTCGGACGACACGGCTTGGGTCAAGGACAATGCAAATACCGTAAAGGGAAACAATGCCAGCATCATGGACATGGCAATATGACTGCTTTTGCTCCAGCCATGGTTTCCGTCAAACCGTACCAAGGCCGCCCAGAGGGCTTGTAAAATGGGCCTAAAACTCATTTGCGTTAGTTTGGAGCAGGCGCAACAAACAACAGGCGTCCTGGCAAAACATCTATTTCGAATTTTGTTTCAACCATAGGCTCTCCGTCGAGGTTCAGATGGAACGGCTTCTCGGTTTTCAGAACCACGGATTTTACCTGCGACCTGTTTACGATTGTCGAAGCGGGATCCTTACTCTCCAGCAATCCCGCAAACCCAGTTGAAACGGTTTGCAGGCTTTCTGTCGAAAGTAGGCCAAGGTCTAACAAGCCGTCTGAAACAGACGCCGCTGGAGCCACATCAAATCCACCACCGGCGTAGCGGCTGTTTGCAATGACCAAGGCGGTGACGGCCGTTGGAACAGCTGGCCCTCCATCGATACTGATTGACGCTTGTGCAGGTTGCAATTCGGAGATCCGCGCCAGCCCAGAGAGCGTATAGGCCAAGCCTCCCAATCTGCGTTTTACTTCTTGCGGCGTTGTCGCCGTTATCATGGCACCGAACCCGCCGCTGGCGACATTCACAAAATGCGTGCCGTTGATCCTGCCCACATCAATGGGGTTGGCTTGTCCTGTGGCGGCTACCCGGATTGAATGGCCCAGGTCGCGCCCAAAATCACCATAAGCTCGCGCAAAATCATTGGCTGTTCCGAGCGGCACCAATCCCAGCGAGACTTCGACGCCAGCAGAACAAGAAAGCAATGCATTTGTGACTTTGTTTAACGTGCCATCACCACCGGCTGCGATCACGCGTTTCGTTCCGCTCTTTATCGAGCGGCGCATTATCTTGCGGAGTTGCTTGCGCGACCATGGCACCCAAACATCGATATCCAGATCTTTTTGAATGGACTTCAGGACTTCGCGCACTTCCGGGCGGGCTGCGGATTTTCTATTCAAAAGAAGAATTGTTTTCTTGCTCATTAGTAACCCACAGATTTCATTAGTTGGAAAATAGTCAGGGTGCTCTCTATTTGGGCAGAGTGTCAAATGGAAATCCGGCGAACCAACACGGAGGACAATGGTTTAACACTAGGCTCAAGATTAGAAATCGCAGTAGAAAACAAGCGCGAAAAAATTGCCTGTCTTATGCCTCGATCCCCAGTGGACACGACGAGCCACAAACAACTTCTGACCAAATTACAATACTTCACAAACATGGTGCTGACGTAAACCAAGCCGCCATCGAAAGGTATTTCAGCGGTAGACGCCTTTTTTCTTCCTATCCGCGCTGCACACTAACTCGCTACCAGAGTTAAGCTATCAACCTTTTAAAACAACTGGATGAGCTCAAGTTCGAGTTAACAAATTGCCAAAACACCAACCCATCCTAGGAGTGGTCAATTTCACTCTGCCCAAAATCAACCAGAATCCGGATCAACTCTCTTGATCGGCGCAAGCTGGCACACCGTGAGAAATCAACAGCCAGCACTTCATAAGCCTCCATCGTAAGCGGGATCATCCATTGATCTACACCTCGTTCTTCTGCATAGGCCGCATGCATCGAGCGCAGAATTGCAGGAATATGGCTGTGTGTCGGTGTCCCCATCTTGCAGACCACACGTGTCGTCAAAGCCCAAAAACCTGAAAAAATCATTGACGCCGATTTGCACGAAACATGGGAAATTTGCACGCTTGTGCCCCATTGGC
Source organism: uncultured Shimia sp. (assembly GCF_947498095.1). GTDB lineage: Bacteria > Pseudomonadota > Alphaproteobacteria > Rhodobacterales > Rhodobacteraceae > Shimia. The sequence continues at coordinate 184,590 of NZ_CANMJE010000004.1, forward strand.
AGCAGAAAAACTCAGGAAATTGGCGATCCCGGAAGGACTCGAACCCTCAACCCCCTGATTAGAAGTCAGGTGCTCTATCCAGTTGAGCTACGGGACCGCTTGTCGGTTACCTAATCGAAGAATTCCGCTTTGCCCAGATGCTTTCTGCATCCGGTTCGGGCAACAATCGGTCTCGCATGACGCGCGCCTCAAAGCCTCGCAAAACGGCGCGGGCGGTGCGTCCGTAGCTCTGAGGCAAGGTGCTGAGGTCGGGAAAGAGAGTAAAGAGCTCTTCGCGCTGCGCTATGTCCAGCCCATCCATTCCGACCGTGCCGGGATAGAAACTCTCGCTGGCGCAACCGCTTGAGGTGACAACCTGATGCGTGTCGAACAAGAGGTGGATGTAACCCACACGATCAACCGCCTCGCGTCGAATTGAGAAATCATTGATCAAAGCATTGGCAGAACACAACACTTCAGGCTCGCCAAACAACAGTTCCGCATCCCTGTGTTCTATCAGGATACGATGCATCGGGCTGACCAAAATATCGCGGTCTGGAACACCAGGCCCAAACGCCCCGGCAGCAATCCGGATGGGTTGAAACTTTTGTGCGGTCTCGGGGTTGTGCAGCGCCACTTCGGTTCGTCCAACCCAGCGGATGGCTTGCGCGCCACCATCTCGTGTTAACACTAGATCCCCGGCAATCAGGCTCTCGACCGGTCGCGGCCCATGAGGTGTATCGATGAGCGTGCCAACAACAAAGCAGGGCGGATCTGTTGCACCGTTGATCGTAATCGTGATCGTTGTCGTGCCATTGTTCGAAGTGACTGTAAAAACTTCGGTCAGCGTCTCGCCATCGTCCAACTCGGCAATCGAGGGATGGTCATTGGTCGCGGAATAGGTCCACACACCATCGTCATCAATAACAAGTGTACTGCCATAGGCCCCGGAAATTGTTTCCGCTGTCCACTGGCCGGTATCGTCAGTCAGGAAATAGTCCACGTCACCGCTGGTGGAGATCAGACCGCCAACAACGCCGGAGTCTTCCGTAACTTCACCAGAGTCTGGGAGAGGAAAACCCATCGCCTAGCCCTCCGCCTTGCCAGAAAGGTCTGACCACACGTCCAAGCGCTGCCCCCGGGGTTTGCGAGCATCCCCCCTGACCACGCGGCGCACACGTCCGGATGCATCTATGCGGGCAAACTGAAAGGGTTCTGGCGGCGGATTGCGGGCAATGTTCCGGGCAACCACCCTGCCATGGCCAAAAGGCGCCAGCAGATCCAGAAACCAGAGGTTTTTTCCACTGACCCAATCTGCTTCGGTTGGCGGGATACGCTCGTAGAGCATACGCTCGCTGACGTCGTCAGACAGGCGCGCCCAAATCAACGCCGCAGCCGTCTTGCCATGCTCATTTTCAAAGAAGCGAACACAACCGCTATTGATTGCCGGGTGAAAGATGCGTGCGAGGGCAAAGGCAGGTAGCTGTCGATGCAGCGGACAATAGCCCGCAAGGAATTGCAGCCTTCCAATGGAAAGCAAGTCGGACTCTGTCGGTCCGACGCCTTGCATTTGCGTCGCCTTCGCTGACATGCTCAATGTACCTGCCTGCCCCGTTTTTTTGGTGGGGTCTTGCGAACAAGATAGTGCAGTGCGAATCACATGTCAAAAAGACAAAAGACCCGCCAGGGCAGGTCCATCAGGTCGGCTATCAGGCCGGTTTAATGCGTCCACGGACCTTTGCGGTTCGTAGCAAAGTTTTCACCATAGCCACCGGCACGAATGTTGGGCTTGCGCTTGTTGGGATCAACAACCTGAGCGTCGATGCCATTTTCTTTGGCATAGTCCAACGCGGCCTCTTTGCTTGTAAAGCGCATCTTAATCTGGCTTTGCGTGTCGCCCGAGCCTGTCCATCCCATCAACGGATCCACTTCGCGTGCCTCGGCAGGGGCGAACTCCAGAACCCAGTTCCTAGTTTTTGCCTGACCAGACGTCATGGCGTTGCGAGCGGGCTGATAAATACGGGCGATCATTGCAATCTCCTAGGGTCTGAGAACCTTATCCGGGATTCAAGCCGGGCGGGCAAGTCTGGATTGTGAGGTTTTCGGCAATTTGCGTGGGCAAAAGTGCCGCAAGCAGCCTTGACGACAGATCAAACCACGGGGAGCGAGGGGTGTGAATGCGGCCCAGCCCGTCGCCAAGTCTGCTGCTTGCCCCTTGACCATACCGAGCCAGCAATTTCGATAGCAAGCGGGCAAGTCAATTTATTTCATCTTTGGTGCGATTTCTTTGCAATTCTTACCGGACCGGCCAGATAGTTTGACCAATTTCACGAAATCCAAGGGACAAAACCACCGATTTTGGCAGCTGCAGCGCCGCTTATTCGCCCCACTGAGTGACCTAGGGTCAAGGAGATTCGAAATCGCGGCAGTTTCGGACAGTCAATTGACACAAACCCGATCGCATTTTCTGGCCATAAAGACGAATTGAGGCCCTCCTGACAATTAATGACAGCAGACCTTGGAAACAGGGCTTGAACCAGAACAAAAAGAGATCAAATCTAGGGAAGATCAAGGAATCCCCGTAATGCCCCATGTCCACACCGACTCGTCACTGCCAATGACGCAACCCATCCCGGCACGTCCCAAGCTGGAAGGTGGCAAGCAATTTGTTATGGCCACCGAGTTTGAACCCGCAGGCGATCAACCCACCGCCATCCGGGAACTCTCTGAGGCGATCACTGAAGGCGAGCGCAATCAGGTGCTTTTGGGCGCCACGGGGACGGGCAAGACCTTTACCATGGCCAAGGTGATCGAAGAGACTCAGCGCCCTGCCATCATCCTCGCGCCCAACAAGACGCTTGCGGCGCAGCTTTATGGTGAGATGAAAGGGTTCTTTCCCGACAATGCCGTGGAATATTTTGTCAGCTTCTACGACTACTACCAGCCCGAGGCCTATGTCGCGCGCAGCGACACCTATATCGAGAAAGAAAGCCAGATCAACGAACAGATCGATCGCATGCGCCACTCGGCCACGCGGGCATTGTTGGAACGCGATGACGTCATCATCGTGGCTTCGGTCTCTTGCATCTATGGCATCGGATCGGTTGAAACTTACTCGGCCATGACACAGGATCTGGTCGTCGGCAAAGAATACGATCAGCGCGCGGTGATGGCCGAATTGGTCTCGCAACAGTATCGCCGCAACGATCAGGCGTTTCAGCGCGGGTCGTTCCGGGTGCGCGGTGACAGTTTGGAAATCTTTCCAGCCCACCTTGAAGATCGCGCCTGGAAACTGTCGTTTTTTGGCGAAGAACTGGAGAGCATTACCGAGTTTGATCCCCTGACCGGCGAGCGCACCGGCACGATGGAGAAAATCCGCGTCTACGCCAACTCTCACTACGTGACGCCCAAGCCGACGCTCAACCAGGCCGTCATCTCGATCAAGGAAGAGCTGCGTCAGCGGCTCGACATCCTTGTAAACGAAGGCAAACTGCTAGAGGCGCAACGCCTTGAGCAGCGCTGCACCTTCGACATCGAGATGCTCGAGGCCACCGGTCATTGCAACGGGATCGAGAACTATTCGCGCTATCTGACAGGGCGCGCGCCCGGTGAGCCGCCCCCAACGCTATTTGAATTCATCCCCGACAACGCGATTGTGTTTGCGGATGAGTGCCACGTTTCAGTGCCTCAGATCGGCGGAATGTACAAAGGCGACCACCGGCGCAAATTCACGCTGGCCGAACACGGGTTCCGCCTGCCGTCTTGCATGGACAACCGCCCGCTGAAGTTTGAGGAATGGGACGCCATGCGCCCGCAGTCGGTCTTTGTCAGCGCCACCCCTGCCAAATGGGAGATGGAGCAGGCCGGCGGTGTTTTCACCGAACAGGTGATCCGCCCCACGGGTCTGCTTGATCCGCAGGTCGAAATCCGACCGGTTGAGATGCAGGTTGATGACCTCTTGGACGAGGTTCGCAAGGTCGCCGCTGATGGCTTCCGCACGCTTGTCACCACGCTGACCAAACGCATGGCCGAAGATCTGACCGAATACCTGCACGAACAGGGCATTCGCGTGCGTTACATGCACTCGGACATCGACACGTTGGAACGGATTGAGATCCTGCGCGACCTACGGCTGGGGGCGTTTGACGTGCTGGTCGGCATCAACCTGTTGCGCGAAGGGCTGGATATTCCTGAATGCGGGCTGGTGGCCATCCTCGACGCGGATAAAGAGGGCTTCCTGCGCTCGGAAACCTCGCTGATCCAGACTATCGGCCGTGCGGCGCGCAACGCCGAGGGTCGCGTCATCATGTACGCCGACCGCATCACAGGGTCGATGGAGCGCGCATTGAATGAGACCGACCGCCGCCGCGCCCGCCAGATTGCCTATAATGAAAAACATGGCATCACCCCGGAAACGGTGAAAAAGAACGTCGAGGACGTTCTGGCCGGGCTCTATCAGGGCGACACCGACATGAACCGCGTTACGGCCAAGGTCGACAAACCCCTGCACGGCGCGAATTTGGAAGCGGTCCTCGACGGCCTCCGCGCCGACATGCGCAAGGCGGCTGAGAACCTCGAATTCGAAGAAGCCGCCCGCTTGCGGGACGAGGTCAAACGGCTGGAAGCCGTCGACTTGGCCGTCGCGGATGATCCGATGGCTCGGCAATACGCCGTTCAGGCTGCAAGCGACGCCGCCAAGAAGGCCGGTGGTCGGTCAACCGCCGGGCGTGGCGGCATGCGCGGTGGGAATGTGAAGCGGCGGGGGCGGTAAGCAGGCTAGCCTCTGCGCAACGGAAAAGCCCGAAGAGTCTCCAACTGCTCCTTTACGTCTTCGTCTAACTTTAAGTCGTCTATTGAATGGATACACTTCAGTCCATTCTCAATGATTTTGCCGTAACGGTCTGCGCCAAAACGCTTGTGCAGTTCGGTGAAATACCGTGGCTCCGGGATATTCATGTTTGTTCGCGTCTTGTTTGTACATTGGTAGGTCGCGTGAGCGGCCAAGTCCGCAAACTTCAGCAATGGCTCTTCATCTTTTCCTTTCTCAAAAAACGCAAATGGATTGAATACCCTCAAGTTCTTTGCCTCTTCATGTAAGGGGTTGTCCTTGATGGACACTACATATCGGCGAAGCGCGTCGTATTTATGATTGCGTCTTTCGAAAATGACATTTGGAATGTGGTGGTCCAACCCTTTCCCGATCAAGTACTTTCCAACCTTTTCCAAAAGGTAGACTGTGCACTTATTATAGAATTTATCCGGGTTGTTTTTAATCATTATCGAATAGTCACCGAGAGTTTCCTTATTTGAGACGACAGCAAACATCCGGCAGTTCAGCTTAGCGGCCTCGCGCGACCAGAAGACGGTTTGAGCGTGGTTCAAGTCAGTCGCATGTGACCACTTCTTCTTAGGAATAACCTTATTTACATAGTCCAACGTTTCCAAAGCCGTCTTGAGCTCTTCTTCGGGAAAAACAACCGCTGCCAAGACGAAGTACGGCGACGAACCTCCAGTCGTCTCAGTACGTACTTTGGCAATCCCGGCTTCGCCACTTTCGTCAATAAGAACCGTGTAACCCACTAGACCCTCGAATCTGATGCTGATTAGCATCAGAATGGTAACCCAAGACTATAGGTTCAACCCCAAACTGCGCCCGATCCGATGGGTGGGTGCGGAACACGCCCGCCCAGTGGGGCGGGTCGGGCGCGTGCATGATGCGGGGCATCATGCATTCGGGGTGATGTTGGGGACCCATTCAACCTTGATCCGGATCAATCCGGTGTGCCACGAAATCCGTCATCCTTGTGGCATGACGCAGGACAACCCCACCGGGCTTGACGCCTATAAACCCGCCGAGATCGCGCATTTGGTTGAAACTGCAGGTGTGGCCAAGGCGAAACTCGGGCTTGCGCAGACGCTGTGTCTGGCTGTGCTGGCCGGGGCTTTCATCGGCTTTGGCGGGGCCGCCTACACAATGGTGATGACCGGGGCCGATCCGGGTTTTGGACCTGCGCGCCTCTTGGGTGGCGTGGTGTTCTCACTTGGGTTGATCCTCGTGGTCGTCGGTGGGGCCGAGTTGTTCACCGGCAACGCACTGATGGTCATGGCCGCGGTGGATCGCAAGATCACGCGCGCCGCACTCTTCAGGAATTGGGGCATCGTGTTTGTGGGCAACCTGATCGGTGCGGTCGGGCTGGCCGTTGCCTTTGGCATGACCGGGATACTGGACGGGCCGATGGGCGCTACCGCACGGGCCATTGCCGATGGCAAGGCAACCTTGACACCGATTGAGGCGTTGGTGCGCGGTGCGCTGTGCAACGCGCTGGTCTGTCTCGCGGTCTGGCTGACCTTTGCCGCCCGAACAGCGGCCGGTAAGATCCTCGCCATTCTATTTCCCATATCGGGCTTTGTGATGCTTGGCCTCGAACACTCCATCGCCAATATGTATCTCTTCCCCCAAGGCATCGCGGCTGGGTCGGATGTCACTGCGTGCGCCATTGTCGGCAACCTGTTCTGGGTCACATTGGGCAATATCATCGGGGGGGCTGGCGGCGTCGCGCTGTCATATCGCTTTGCCTATCTGCGCGGCTAGCAAGCCGGCCTTTGCCAATCGCGCTCACCGCCCTATCCTCCCCTTCATGCGCACGCTCCTCTTCGCCCTCACTCTCGCCGCCCCTGCCCATGCGTGGGAGGCCACCGTAGGCGAGATTTGCACGCTTTCGCACGACACAGAGGCCGCGCATATCTTTCTGACCTTTGATCCTGCGAAACCGCTCTATACCCTCGCGATCACCCGCAAGGACACAGCGTGGACTCCCGCGCAGTGGTTCGCCATGCGCTTTGAGGGAGGGCAGGAGATCACCATCTCGACGCAGTATCATAGGCTCTCGGATGACAACAAAACGCTGAACGTCGCCAACAGCGGTTTTGGCAATGTGCTGAACGGCTTGTTTTTCAACACAACTGCGCTGGCCTTTACGCAGGATCAGCGGGTCAGCTTCCCCCTGAACGGGGCCGCGCCCGAGGTGCAGAAGTTTCGCGACTGTGCAGCCCCGGCGGTGTCTTAAGGCGTCCACGCAGGCTCATGTCGCGTGACATCCGGACGATCAACATCGCGGTGTCGGCTATTGTGCCAGCCCAAGGCTTTCGAGGTAGCTCACGCTCTCAATCAACCGGTCAAAATCGTTGATCTCGACAATCAGATGCGGGTTGGCCTTGGTGTCCTTGATCGCCTCCATCACCCCGTGCCACGGGATATTGCCCGCGCCCAGATGCCAGTGGCGATCCGCATAACCATCAGTGTCTTGCAGGTGCACATGCCCCAGCTTGTCCCCTGCCAGACCAATAAAGCGATCCGCGGGAGGTGCACCGCACATCGTGTGTGCCCAATGGGCATGACCGGTATCCACCGACAGACGCAAGGCCGGGCTGTCGGCGGCCTCGACCACCATCATGCGGTCACGTGGCTCGCAATCTTTGATGTTCTCCAGAACCAGCGTCACACCCTGATCTTCCGCACGCCTTAGCGCGGGTTTCAGGTTTTTAACAATTGCCGCCGCGCGGTTTTCACGGGTCTTAGGACGCAGATCCAGATTGTCACGATCCCATGGATCATAGGGCGAATGGATCACCATTTGCACCGCGCCCAGCTTGTCGCAAACGTCCAGTGCCTGATCCATGCGGGTCTGGATGACGGCCTGAATGTCGCGATCCCCGCTATGCAGGTCGAACCCGGAGAACGGCCCGTGAATGCCCAAACGACCGTCCCAGCCGTCCAGTTTCTCGCGGGCCATGTCAATGAACACATCCGGGCTGCGCAAAATGTCCGCCATGCAGAACTCGGGCAGTTCGAGATCGCGGTTTTTCTCAAACAGCCAGTCGCGGTAACGATCCAGATCGAGGACTGTTAGCTGCGCGCCGACAACGGGTAAATCGCTCATGCCACCTCCCAGTGTTTTGCTCAGAGCCCTAGCGTTATTGCGGTATGGCGTCTTTGTACTTGCCTACCAGTTCGGCGATCGGCTCAAAGTACTTGGTTTCCGCGGCGGACCCGGAGCGCAAAATGTCCTCAGCCTTGGCCGCATTGTCCCGATAAAGCGCGCCCGCCTCTGGCAGGCTGCTTGCGGTGACTGCCTTAAGGCGAAACCCGCCCTCTCTGATCCGGTCCGCACTGCTGTCGCCGTTGGCCCGTACAAAGTTGTAGAGATTGCGACCCACCCGGGTCAAAGCCACTTCTGCTTCCCAGTAGCCCGCGTTGTTGCTGAGCAACCGTGCGCCGCTGCGATAAACCTGCTGAAAACAATCCGGTCGATAGGCAATTTCGACTCCCGCACAGGTCTCAAGACCGGGCGCCATCTGCGAAAGCACGCGGTTGGTTTGGGTGTCAGATAACCCCATCCCATCCCCGTCTTGGGCGTTGCCGGCACCGCCAAAGGCGGCAAGGGCCGCAAACACGGCCCCGCTTAACACGTTCCTGGTTTTGACCAAGTGATACGCTCCTTACCTCAGAACATGCACCGCACACTGCGCGTGGCGCACAACGCGACTTGCAGTTGATCCCAGAAAATAGTTGCTGAGATCAGGACGGTGCGAAGCCATTACGATGCAGTCAACACCGTGTTCCTCGGCCCAGTCAAGGATCGTCCGACCAGAATGGCCCGAAACAACCTCAACTTTGATGTCACCTGCCGCGTCCAAGGCAGAATGTAGTCCGCCCTCGATGGACTTCATATTCTTTTCAATCTGGCCCTCTGGCAGTTGTGTTGCGATGTATTCCGGGATCATTTCAACCACGGTAAGAGCTGTGAGTGTTGCTCCATCGCTGGCCAGCCGGCGCGCAACATCTAACGCGCGCTCGGTCTCGGGGTCATGGTCCGACGCAACTGGGATCAGAATATTCTTATACATGAGAGTTCTCCTTTCGCGCATCAGCGCAATACATGGACCGAGCACTGCGCGTGTCTGACGACCTGCGAAGCAGTGCTGCCCAGAAAATAGTCCTGCAAACCGGGGCGGTGCGAAGCGATCACGATCAGATCCGGGCCATTCTCTTCGGCCCAATCCAGAATCGTGCGCCCGGAATGACCTTCAACAACCACGCTTTCGGCATTGCCAATGTCGCCTGCCATAGCATCCATCGACGCGGCGATGGCCACCTTGGCATTGTCATGGAACCCTTCGGGGACGTAATTCACCGCGTAAGATGGGATTTGCTCCATGACATGAAGCAGGGTAATCCGCCCGGAGGCCGACACCATTTTGCGCGCAATTTCCAGGGATTGCGTGGCATTTCGGTCATCATCAAAAGACACGGGTACAAGGACATGGTCGTACATATCGATCCTCCTGTTTCACAACCTCACCTTATGAGAGGTAGCAACACAGAACCTTGATTCAAGTCAGACCGGATCGGTCAAAATGCAGCGGCCACATCATACATCACAGGTTCAAAGCTGCGGCAGAGTTGATTGATATTGCGGTTGCGTTCGCGCATCTCAGGGGTGCGTAGCATTGCCTGAAAGTCTTCGCGCCGCTCCCATTGCGAGTAGTTGGCAATGCGCGTTTGCGCGTCGTTGACATGCAGCCCGGCAGCGATGAACCCCGGCTGTTTGGAAATAAAGTCTTCATAGGCGGATGTCAGGGCATCCAAAAGATCCTGGCACGTGCCCGGGGTCATCTCAAATGTCGTAATGACGGTCTGTAGGGTGGCATCCTTGGAAATCGTTGGCATGGCGTCCTCCTTTGCATTGAGCTTAGACCAGCCCCTTGCGGACTGACCAGTGTCTTTGGCGCCGGCACTTCGGCTGTTCGTTAAAATTAACCGAAAATTCAGGAATTCTCTCAATTAGTTAACGAGAGGTTTTCTTGAATGCGCTTGGCTATCGTGTTTATTTTGTTTTGTACCGCCGCGTCCGCTGGCCCTTGGTTGCGCGCGCCCGGTCAGCAATTCCTGTCGCTCAGTGTTGAGGCCGATCTTAAAGGGGATCGCGCCGAAGCCTTGGGCTTGGCCTATTATGAACTGGGTCTTACGCCAAACATCACTCTTGGTATCGACGCCGGGGCCGACAGCTGGGGGCAATCCAGCACCCTGGCCTTTGCGCGATTTCCATTGCTTCGAAGTGACACCGGCCACGTGATCGCGACCGAGATTGCGCTTGGGCCTTACACGGGTACGACGGTCTCTGATTGGGTGATCCGTCCCGGCCTGTCATGGGGGCGCGGATTGGATTTCTGGCAGGGCGGTTGGATCATGGTGGACGCGCAATATGCCTATCTGATCGAAACCGGATTGGGGCGCAGCAAGCTAGAAACGACCCTTGGGCTAAATCACGGAAACAGGATCAAGTCTTTGCTCCAGATAACGGTTGAAAAAACAGATGGCGTCGACATTACTGTATCCGTCACCCCCGGCCTCGCGTGGCGCATCAGCGAACAGATACAGTTGGTTGGCGGGGTGATTTGGCGCAGCGATAGCAGCTCGGCGCTAAAGCTGGGGCTATGGCGTGAGTATTGACGCGAAACACCACGTCACTGTGAATTGAAATCATCGCCAAGCTACGCCATACTTGCACCAAGGCACCAGAATGCGGCACTACATCGTGACAACACGGGACCAAGTCGCGCCACATGATCGAGGCAGATCCATGAAGACAGTTTTTTGCGCCATTCTCATGGCAGGCCTGATGGTATCCATCGCTCCGGCGCCAGCCGCAGCCGGCACGATGTCCAACGCCTGTATGAAATCAGACCGCAAGGCCAAATCCCGCAAACTGTGCCGCTGCATGCAGCAAGTCGCCGACAGGGAACTGTCGCGCCGCGATCAAAAACTGGCAGCCAGCTTTTTCAAAGATCCGCAAAAGGCGCAGGACACCAGACAATCCGACAAGCGCAGCCAAGAGCAATTTTGGAAACGGTACAAAGCCTTTGGGAACACCTTTGCCGCGTCCTGTTCGCATCTGAAGTAAAACAACGTCGCATTTCAATCTCTGAAAATTACCCAGCCAACACAGGTGACGTTTCGACCCCGAAAACGCTTACCTGCATAGCTACATATCACAGTCTTTCCCTTGACGTCTCTCTGTGTCAAATTCACAAAAAGCAAAACTGTTTGGGAATGACACATGCTGATGAAGGGCGTAACCCTGCGTGGTCTCGAAGTATTCGAAGCGCTTGCGGCGTCGGGCTCGGTGGCTCAGGCCGCCGAAGTCACCGGCCTGTCGCAACCCGCTGTCAGCCAGCAAATCCGTAATCTCGAGGCCGCGCTGGGGATCGACCTCTTGGATCACAGCAAGCGCCCCATGCAGCTCACCCCGGCTGGGCGTAGTTTCCTGACGCGAACAGGCAGTGTTCTGTCAGAATTACGACTGGCACAGTCTGAGTTGACGGTGATGGACCTGACGCACCTCAGCACACTCAACATGGGGATCATCGATGATTTCGACAACGATCTCACGCCGCGTCTGGTAACCATTCTGGCAGAGAGCCTGACCCGCTGTCGGTTCAAGCTGATCACCGCCCCCAGCCATGAGATCACAGACGCCATGAAAGCGCGGCGCCTGCATATCGGCGTGTCGGCCTCGACCGGAGAGATGCTGGATGGTGTGACCGAATACCCTTTGGTGCGCGACCCCTTTATCATCGTCGCTCCACGTGGGTTGTTGCCGCCCGGCCCCTTTGACAAGGCTCTGCTGAATGACATCACGTTGTTGCGCTATGAAAAGGAACAACTAATCAGCCGCCAGATCGAAGCGCATCTGGCCCGCCAAAAGCTTGACTTTTCGGAGCGCTTTGAGATCGGCAGCCACCTCTCCCTGATGGCGCTGGTCGCCCGTGGGATCGGTTGGGCAGTGACCACGCCACTGGGTTACATGCGGGCGACGCGGTTTCACGACGAGATCGAGGCGCACCCCCTGCCCTTTAACCCGTTCAGTCGCAACATCTCGCTTTATGCCAGCGCGGACTGGGCTGACCGTGTGCCGCGCGACGTGGCGGGAACGGTGCGGCGCCTGGTGCAAAGCCAGATGATCGACCCGGCGCTGCGACGGTTGCCTTGGCTTGAGGGCGATCTGCGGGTTCTGGATGGGTAAACCTTCAGAGTCGGATGTCGAACCGGGCGCGGACGGCGCGTTCTGATGCGGCATCCAGATAGCCGGGGTCAGGTTTTGCCAATAGCTCTCTGGCGCGTGCATTGGCACGAGCCCAAGCAGCCTTGCGCCCCATTTCAGACCACGTGATGGGGGGATCGCGGTCGGCAAGATCTGGGTAAAAGTAATCGCGCTCCATCGCCGCCATGGTCTGGGCGCCGCCCAGGAAATGCCCCTCGCCTGTGACCGCCTGCACGATGTCGTCATACCCCAAGGTCTCGGGCGTGACTTCGACCCCACGCAGTGCGCGGTAGATATGCGCCAGCATGTCGTTATCCAACAAAAAGGCCTCGAACGACGCGCCCAACAATGACGCGGTCATGCCCGCGCTTTCGTAGATGAGGTTGCCACCGGCCAACCCGGCCGCCATGGCCGAGATCCCTTTTTCCATGCCGTATTGCGCGTCGAGCGCCTTGGCATCGGTCATCGAAGACGCGACCCCGGACACCAGCCCCAGCCAGTTTGAGATTTGCGCCGATGCCGCGTTCATCACGCTGATCTCGCCGCCACCGCCGCAAAAGGCCCCGGTGCGCAGGTCAATCACCAACGGCCAGTTGGAAAACACCATGGGATAGCCCGGCTCATAGACATGCACCATCACAAGGCTGGCCAGCGTTTCGGCCAAGGATTGCGCCAGAAACCCCGCCAGAGTTGCAGGGGCCGTAGCTCCCGACTGCGCGGCAGTGATGCAACTCATCGGCACGCCATGCCGGATGCATTCCAACGTCACGTCCACCGCGTCTTCGCCATAACGCATCGGAGAGATCACTGGCGAGATATGCGCCTTGATCCAAGGATTGCGTGCAAAACTGCCCACCCCATCGACCATGTCGACCATCTCAATAATCGGCGCGACATGTTCGGCCAGAGTAAAGGACGTTGCGACCGGCTTTGTCGTGCCCTTGAGCAGGGCAAAGACCGTGTTGACGTCCAGTGTCCACTCATCCGGCATGTCCGTCGCCACACAGCAGCGGGTGAACCAGCTGACATTCTCCAGCCCGTCTTGAAGCCGGGTAAAGTCGTAGAGGTCGCGCAGCGTGGTTGGCCGATAGTCGCCGCTGTCCAAGTCCAGCACCTGCACCGCCGCACCACCGGTGCCAAAATGTACACGGTCGTCGCCAACTTGAATGGCGCGTTTGGGATCCCGGCCATGCAGAGTAAACGCGCTGGGGGCCGCTGCAATCGCTGCCTCAACCAGTGCCGGCGGCAATTGCACCCGCTCGCCTTTCAACCTCGCGCCATGGGCCACCAGTTGGCCCTGCAAAGTTGCCGGGACTTCGCCCATGCCGAGATCATCCAGCAATCGCAACGCCGTGTCATAGATCGCACGGCATTCCCGTTCTGTGAGTGGGTTGTAGGTGCCGCCGACCTGCCCTGGCGGACAAGGGTTCACCGCAACAGGCGCCGCCCGCTGAGCCAGCTTTTCTTTACGCCCCGACCGGCGTTTAGCATTCCTTGGCGTATCCATGACCGATCCGTTGCCCCTTTTTTGCAATTCAGAAAGCACTCGAGCACCTTCGGGCAAGCTCATTTGACGTGTTTCAAATTCTCAAATCCATCATTTTTGATTTCCTTAATCTGCAAAATCACCATTGCGCCGGGTCATGCCAATCCCTGAAATCATCCGAACAGATTTAGGAGGCTTCCATGAAATCCACCACTCGGGTTGTTGTAATCGGCGGCGGTATTGCCGGATGTTCCGCGCTCTATCACCTCACACAAGAGGGCTGGAGCGACGTCGTTCTGGTCGAACGCAACGAACTGACCAGCGGTACAACGTGGCATTCAGCGGCGCAGGTCACCAATTTTGGCATGAACCAAACCATGGTGGGTTTGAAATCCCATTCGATCGAGCTTTACCGCGATCTTGCCGCTGATCCGGATTACCCGGTGGGCTATCATTATGGCGATGGCGGCATCCGACTTGCCAATACCGAGGCACAGATGGACGGCTACCGCCACTTTGTCAGCCAAGCTGCCGCCATGGGCGTTGAGTTTGAGGTGATCGACGCCGAAGAATGCGCCCGCCGCCATCCGTTGATCTCAACCGACAACCTCGTTGGCGGCCTCTGGGACCCGCATGATGGGGACATCGATCCGGCTCAGCTGTGCCAGGCACTTGCCCGACGCGCCCGCAAGGCAGGCGCGGAAGTCTATCGCAACACGCCCGTCACTGGCCTGACCCAACATCCCGATGACAGCTGGACCGTACACACCGAACACGGCGATATCGATTGCGAAATCGTGGTCAACGCCTGTGGCTACCGTGTGAACGAAGTGGGGGCCATGATGGGCGTACATCACCCGGTGACCTCAATGGAGCATCAGTACTTCCTGACCGAAGATATCCCGGAAATCATTGAAGCTGGCCACCGCATGCCATTGTTGCGCTGCCCGATCAGCGACTATTACAGCCGTCAGGAAAAGAACGGCCTCTTGGTCGGCTTTTACGAACAAGACTGCAAGACTTGGGGCATGGACGGTATCGATCCGAACTTTGTCAATGCGCTCTGTCCGGATGACCTTGACCGTGTGATGGACGTTCTGGAAGGGGCTTTTGCCCGCATGCCGGCCCTCGCTGAAACCGGTATTCGCACAATCGTGAACGGACCCATCACCTATACGATTGATGGCGCGCCTCTGGTTGGCCCGATCCCAGGGAAAAAGAATGCCTTTTGCATCATTGGCCTGCGCGCAGGCCTTGGAGAGGGCGGCGGGCATGGCTGGATGCTGGCGCAACAGATCGTTCATGGCGAAGCTTGCTATGATACATGGTGCATCGACCCACGCCGCTTTGCCGGGCACACCAACGTCGAGCTATGTACCTTGAAGGCCATCGAAGACTATCAGAACGAATTCCGCTTTCACTTCCCGCATGAACATCGCCCCGCCGGGCGCTTTGCCAAAACCACGCCCCTGACCCCTGTTCTGCAGGCCGAGGGCGCGGAATTCACACCCGTCAACGGCTGGGAGCGCACGGATTACATCAAGCCCTCACCGGATTTCCACGAGACCCACGGCTATCGCTTCAACGAAGCATTCGACGTGGTCGCGGCTGAGGTTAAAGCCGTGCAATCAGGCGTTGGCCTGACCGAGGTCAACGGCTTTAACCGTTTTGAGATCGAAGGAGACGGCGCGCGCGACTGGCTGGACACCATGTTCTGCGGATTTGTCACGCGCAAACCGGGGCGCGTGGGGTTGGGTTACCTCCTGAACCACCACGGCTGCATCAAATCCGAGGCCACCATCGCTAACCTGCCTGACGGGCGCATCTGGTATGGCTCTGCCGCAGCGTCGGAGCTGCATGACATGGATTGGTTGACCGCGCACGCACCCAAAGGCGTCAGCATTCGCAGCCTGACCAACGAACATACCATCCTTGTGCTCGCGGGCCCTCGCGCTCGAGACGTGCTTGGCGCGGTTTCTCGCGACGATTGGTCTGTCGAGGCCTTCCCCTGGCTGTCCGTTCGCAATGCCTTTGTCGGCTATGCCCCGGCCGTGGTCATGGCTGTCAGCTTCTCGGGTGAATTGGCCTATGAAATCCACGTCCCCAACGCTTCGCTCTATGCGGCCTACACCGCCCTGCGTGAGGTCGGAGCCGAGCACGAATTGACCCTGTTCGGAGCCCGGGCGGTTGAGTCGATGCGCCTTGAGAAAGGCTATCGCCACTGGAAGGCAGACCTGATCACCGAATTTGATCCGTTTGAGTCTGATTTGGCCCGGTTCGTGAAAATGGGCAAAGCTGATTTTATCGGCAAATCCGCGCTGCAGAAACGGCTGGACACACCCTCAGGCAAGACTTTTGCTACGCTCCGGCTCGCCACCACGGAAGCCCCGGCCCAGCCCGGCGCGTCTATTCGTGCGGGCGGTCAAATCGTCGGAACAATCACTTCTGGGGACTGGGGTCACCGGGTCAATGAAAACCTCGCCATGGGCTTTATCGACAAAAGTGATGCACCCCTTACCGTCGACATTCTCGGCCAACCCGTCGCTGCCGAGATCGTCCCGGCCTGCCGCTATGATCCGGACAATACACTAGTGCGCAGCTAGGTCTTCATTTTGGCGCAAGTACTCCCGCCGGAGGCACCCTGTTCTTGCCTTCGGCGCTATCTCACGTGATCGCAGCCGCCAATCCCCGCGAACAGTGCTCCACAAGATCAAGCGCCCCGTCGAAGTCGCGCGTGTAATAGGGATCAGGCACTTCCTGGGCGCCACTTTCCGGAGCATAGTCCGTGAACAGACGTACTGGCGTCTCATTCCCGGCAGGGCGCAACCGTTCGATGTTTGAGATGTTACTCGCGTCCATTCCAATGATCAGGTCAAATTGGTCAAAGTCCGCTGCTACAAACTGGCGCGCGCGCAGATCTGTCAGATCATAGCCGCGATCCCTTGCTGCCGTTTGCATCGGTCCATAAGGCGGCTCACCGACGTGCCAACTTCCGGTGCCAGCACTGTCCGTTTCCACATCTGCAGCCATCGTACGAAAGACACCTTCGGCGGCTGGTGATCGGCAAATATTCCCAAGACAGACAAACAGAACTCTCACTGAACACCTCTCATCATCCCGTACGACCGGTATTGGCCCAATCCAAACAGGCGTCAAGCCCGCTTGCCGCTCTGTGCGAGACCTGCCACCTTGGGAGCAAACCAAGCAACGAGGACCACATGGCGCATGAGAAGATCGTCATCCTGACTGGCGCAGGCATCTCGGCCGAAAGCGGGCTGGGTACGTTTCGCGACGAGGGCGGGCTTTGGGCGCAGCATCGGATCGAAGATGTCGCCACACCCGAAGGATTTCACCGCAACCCCGATCTAGTGCATGCGTTATACAATGCACGCCGGGTTCAAGCGGCTGAGGCCACACCAAATGCAGCCCATCACGCATTGGCAGAACTCGAACGCGACCACCCCGGTGAGGTCGTCATCGTGACCCAGAACGTCGACAGCCTGCATGAAAAGGCGGGCGTGCAATCTGTCCTGCACATGCACGGGCATCTCGCGGGCGCACTTTGTGGCTCATGTGGGCATAGATGGGAGGCCCCCGCGAACATGCACAAGACAGACAGCTGCCCAGCCTGCCAGCGCACCAGCACCCGGCCAGATATTGTCTGGTTTGGTGAGATTCCCTATTTCATGGACGTGATCTGGGATCACCTCGACAGCGCCGATTTATTTGTGGCCATCGGGACGTCGGGCGAGGTTTATCCCGCCGCAGCTTTCGTGCAAGAAGCCCAACGCGCAGGCGCACATACGATCGAGTTGAATCTGGAACCCTCTTCACGGGTTTCTGACTTTGCAGAGACCAGTTTCGGACCCGCCACGGAAATTGTCCCCCTTTGGGTCGCTCAAGAGCTTTCCCGGTAACGGCTGGCACAATGCAAACAGGCCGGAAAATCTCCCGGCCTGCGTTTCAATGAGGGCTTCCCGCGGGAGCCTGAGGTGGAACCCACCCCTTAGTGATTCATCTTGCCATGCATTGGCTTGCGCTCAAGGTCGACCGGGATCGACACTTCAACCTCCCCGGCCTTTTCAAATACCAGCGTCACATTAACCGTGTCACCATGTTCCAGCGCACGGGTTAGTCCCATGAACATCACGTGGTCTCCACCGCGCATCAACATATGCGAGCCACCCGCGGGGATGGCAAAACCTTCTTCGACGTGCATCATCTGCATCACGCCATCTGCGGTTTCCTTGTGCGTGTGCAATTCAACGCGCTTGGCCACATCGGACCGTGCCTCGATCAACTGGTCGTCCTCTGCCCCATGGTTCATCAGCGTCATGAACGCCGCGCCAGTTTTGGCAGATTTACCTGCCGTGCGGGCATAGGGGTCATCGACCATGATCATGCCATCGGCAAAAGCAGGCAGAGCAAAGGTGAGGGTCGCCGCAGCGATGGCGGCAATGGATTTCAGCGACATCAGTGTCACTCCTGTAAAAATTCGTCGTGTGTTGGGGGTTCGTCGAGATCAGAGCAAGATTACTCAGGACGCGCGCGGCGGTGCGCGGGCTGACGCCTCGACGGCTCGAATCACACCGAGCGAAACGTCATGAACACTGGTTATCTTCTGCCCGCGCGTCTCAACCGGAACCGCCAGCGCAGGGACAGGCGCTACGGCGTCCATCAGAGACAGGCTGAATTCAGGGCAGATATGGGTATGGCCGGTCGGATTGCCCTCGGCATCGACCGCAATCATCACGGGGCCGCTGCCGGTGCACAGTTCCATCACCCCCGAGGCCGTCGGCATGCCGCGCGCAATGGCCATGCTGTGCCCAGTCAACACCAAGACAGCCACCAATAGAATCGCGATTTGCTTGCGAAGCCGTATCATGTCGCCAATCTAAACCTTCCTCCGCAGGAAGCCATAGCGACAAAAGGAAACAGCCCCGGCGGAGTGTCCGCGCGGGGCTGTCTTCACTGTCCGATCGTCAAGTGGTTCAGGCGTTTGCAGCCTGTGCCTTGGCAATCTCTTTTTTCACTTTCAGCGCGTTTGCCGACAGCTCTTCGTCTTTGGATTTCGCCATGAAGGCATCCAGACCACCACGGTGATCGACGGTGCGCAGAGCAGCTGCTGAGATGCGCAGCTTAACGCCGCGACCCAGAATTTCGGACTGCAGGGTCACGTCATTCAGGTTCGGCAGAAAACGGCGGCGGGTACGGTTCTTTGCGTGGCTGACATTGTTGCCAGTCATCGGGCCTTTTCCGGTCAGTTCGCAACGACGCGACATGGGTTCATCCTCGTTTTTCGGTCCACGGGGTCAGACCCCGACAATACTAAAGGGCGCCGTCACGGCAGCGCCCGGAAATTCGTTCGGGGTGATTAGGCCGAAAAACAGGGGGCGTCAAGTGATTCAAGGCAAGGTTTTTGGCGAAACACTGCCGTTTACCTGATTTGTGGCAAGGGGCGCTGCCCCTCGCGCCTCATGGGCGCACACCCCGGAGTATTTTTGGCAATACGAAGCTCTAGTGAGCGGAGACGTCCAGAATGGACAAGACCTTGTCTGCCGCGCTCGACGGCGTCACCTCACCTGCAGCTACGCGGCCTTCGAGGGCCGCCAACGCCTCTTGTACGTCACCTTGTTGCAACCGTGCGAGCAAGCCCTGCTTGACCTCTTCGTGGAACCAGAACTGAGCCTGTTGAGCGCGGCGCCTTTCCCAATGGCCGTTTTCACGCCGCCAGTCTGTCAATGCGGTCATCTCGTCCCAGGCTGTATCCAGACCATTTTCCTCAACGGCAGAGACAGTCATCGCCTTTGGAAACCCAACTGGATCTTGTGGTCGTTTTCTCAGCAGACGCAAGGCGCCTGCATAATCGGCACAGGTGCGCATGGCGGCAGGCTTCAAGTCGCCGTCGGCCTTGTTCACCAGAATGATGTCAGCCATTTCCATGATGCCGCGCTTGACACCCTGCAATTCATCACCGCCCGCCGGAGCCAGCAATAGCAGGAACAAATCGGACATTTCTGCGACAACGGTTTCAGACTGCCCAACACCCACGGTTTCGATCAGGACAACGTCAAACCCAGCCGCTTCACACAAAGCCACGGCTTCGCGAGAACGCCGCGCCACGCCCCCCAGATGCGATTGGCTGGGCGATGGGCGAATGAATGCGTTTCTGTCACGGCTGAGGCGCTCCATCCGGGTTTTGTCTCCCAGAATGGAGCCACCAGACCGCGTCGAGGATGGATCAACCGCCAGCACAGCGACGCGCTTGCCTTGCGCTGTCAGCATCATGCCAAAGCTCTCGATAAAGGTGGACTTGCCGACACCGGGTGTTCCTGACAAGCCGACTCGCAACGCCTGCTTGCCCTCACCACGCAAGGCTTCGAGCAGCTCGGCCGCCTGTGTGCGATGATCCGCGCGGGCACTTTCGACAAGTGTGATCCCCCGGGCCAGCGCCCGACGGTCCTGTTTCAATATCTTGTCTCGCAGCTCTTCGATATTCATGGCAACTTCCAAACTGTCCGGCGCGTGCGCTTTGGTGTCTCTGCGGTGGTTACATGCCTTGCCCGCACTACAAAAGTCCAGAGCGTCCGGGTCGCACCCCAATCGCTTGCATCGACTTTTGTGCAGTGAGCACTGGTCACGAATATCGCGAAGCATTCCTGTGGAGCACCGTGATACCGACACGGGTCCTGCACAATGCGTCACCGCATGGATCCTTCGCTGCGTGCGACGTAGCTCTGCGGTGGGAACAGGCCGCTGAAGCACACTGGACCCGCCCTGCCCATTGCCAGATAAGGGTCACATGAGTGTTTTGCCGATCCACGATGTGATTGCCCCGCTGATGACCGCGCTGAAAACGCGCGGCCGGGCCGTCTTGCAGGCACCGCCCGGGGCCGGAAAAACCACGGTTGTTCCGCTGGAAATTCTCAAGGCAAACCTGACCGACAAGCGCATTTTGATGCTGGAGCCGCGACGGCTTGCGGCCCGCGCGGCGGCAGAGCGGATGGCAAGCACCTTGGGTGAGAAGACAGGCCAGACCGTCGGATATCGCGTCAGAGGCGAAAGCCGGGTCAGCGCCGATACACGCATCGAGGTGGTGACCGAGGGCATTCTGACCCGCATGATCCAGTCTGACGCCGAACTCAAAGGCATCGGTGTGGTGATTTTTGACGAGTTTCACGAACGCTCACTGAATGCTGATTTGGGGCTGGCCCTGTGTCTTGAGATCAGCGACGCGTTGCGCGAAGACCTGATCCTGTTGGCAATGTCGGCCACTTTGGACGCCGAGCCGGTGGCCGTGTTGATGGGCGACGCCCCCGTCATCACTTCTGAAGGGCAAAGCTATCCGGTTGAAACGCGCTGGCTTGAGAAACCCATGCGCAAAGAGGATCGGTTGGAACAGGCGACCGCGCGGCTGGTGCAACAGGCGGTGCAGGAAACCAACGGGGGCGTGCTGGTGTTTCTGCCGGGTGAAGGTGAGATCCGCCGGGTGAAATCTCTCTTGTCCCTGCCAGAAGACTGCCACCTGCGCCCTTTGTTTGGCGCAATGCCCTTCAAAGATCAGCAAGCTGCCATCCGACCCGCGGAAACGGGACGCAAAGTGGTTCTGGCCACGTCGATCGCGGAAACTTCGCTGACCATTCAGGACATTCGCGTGGTTGTTGACGCAGGCCGCGCACGCCGCGCCAGATTTGACCCAGGTTCGGGCATGTCGCGTCTTGTCACCGAGCGCGTTACCCGTGCCGAAGCCACCCAGCGCCGGGGCCGTGCGGGCCGGGTTGCTGAAGGAACGTGTTACCGGCTGTGGACCAAGGGCGAAGAAGGCGCGCTCTTGCCCTATCCGCCCGCCGAAATCGAAGCCGCAGACCTGACTGGCTTGGCATTGGAACTGGCCCTCTGGGGTGCCAAGCCAGAAGACCTCGGGTTTTTGTCTCCTCCCAATGCCGGGACTTTTGCTGAAGCCCAGACCGTGCTGCGGATGTTGGATGCCTTGGACAAAGACAACCGCATCACCGCCCATGGTCGCCAGCTCGCCGCCCTGCCCCTGCACCCGCGCCTGTCTCACATGCTGAAACTGGCGGGCCCCGAGGCCGCGCCGCTCGCGGCTTTGTTGGCAGCCCGCGACCCCTTGGGTCGCACGGCCCCCGTGGACCTGTCCTTGCGACTGGAGGCCTTGCGCGACCCCAAGGGTTTTGCCGAGCGACGCCCCTACCAGTTGAACCGCGCGGCGCTGAACACCATTCGTGACGAGGCCCGGAGGTTGGCCAAATCCACCAAAACCCCGGCAGGGGCACCCATGAGCCCGGCTGAAATGGCAGCGTTGGCGTATCCTGATCGCGTTGGCCTGCACCGCAAAGGCGATGCTGCGCGCTTTGTGTTGTCTGGCGGCAAAGGCGCCGTGATGCAAGACACCGATCCTTTGGCCGGTGCCCGGCTGATCGTGGTCACTGATACAGATGGCAACCCGCGCGAAGCCCGCATTCGACAGGCCATCCAGATCACCGAAAGCGAAATCCGCGACCGTTTTGGCGATCAGATTGCTTGGGTAGATCAATGCGCTTGGTCCAAACGCGAGCGCCGTGTGGTGGCGCGCCGCCAAGAGATGTTTGGCGCCATAGCCCTGGATGATCGCGCGTGGAACGACGCCCCGGACAGCGCCATAGCCTCGGCGATGTTGGAAGGCGTGCGCGATCTCGGCTTATCCTTGTCTGACGCGGCACGACGCTTTGTCGCGCGGGTGACGTTGCTTCGCGAAGCAGGACATGATCTGCCGGACATGTCTAATGAGGCGTTGCTCACAACGATCGACACTTGGCTCTTGCCGCATCTGGGCGGGGTGAAAACCGCGGAACACTGGAAGCGGTATGACGTACTGGATGCGTTGCGCGGCATGCTGGACTGGTCCCAAATGCAATTGGTAGACTGGCTGGCACCTGCGCATTTCACGACGCCGCTCGACCGGCGAATTCCAATTGATTACGCGGGGGAACACCCTGAGATTTCGCTGCGGCTGCAAGAAATGTTTGGCCAGACCAGCCACCCGATGGTCGGCAACACGCCATTGCGTGTGACGCTGTTATCACCAGCCGGGCGCCCGGTGCAGACCACTTTGGACATCCCCGGTTTCTGGGCCACATCCTATGTTGATGTGCGCAAGGACATGCGTGGCCGTTATCCGAAACATCCATGGCCCGAAGACCCGACACAGGCCGATCCCACGCTTCGCGCAAAGCGCCGAAAAAGCTGATTTCCTTTGGAATCAAAGGCTAGGGTTGAATTTTCTGCGACAGCATTGTATATACAAAGCACAGACATCACGCGAACAATACGAGCAGTCGGAAAAACCGATGACAGATACACTGATAAATGCGCTGCAAAGCGTGGTGACGCCATTGCTGCGTCGCCCCAAAAGGCTACAGGTCGCGGCACTGTGCCATCGCACCGAAGCTGGCACCAAAAAAGTGCTGCTTGTCACCAGCCGGGACACAGGCCGTTGGGTCATTCCAAAGGGCTGGCCAATCGATGGCAAAAACGCTGCCGAAAGCGCGTTGCAAGAAGCCTGGGAAGAGGCTGGCGTGAAAAAGGCAGAAGTTCTGGACGAAGCGCTTGGCACCTATGACTACGACAAGGAACTCAAGAGCGGCCTGCCGGTCCGAGTTGAGACCGTCGTGTTCTCGGTCAAAGTTGATCGGTTGAGCGACAAATACCCCGAGGCCAATGAACGTACGCGTAAGTGGGTCACGCCGCAAATCGCTGCGAACATGGTCGACGAACCGCAGTTACAGGAATTACTGCGTAGTCTGTGACACTTTTGTAATGTTTTTATGACAACCCGCTTGCTATGCAGAAGCGGCTCGCCTAGTGCGGGCTCAATTCTGCTGCCGAGGGGGACAACTTGTGAGCAATCAACCCAACGATGCCGATCATCTGGAAACACTTGATCGCGACCTGCACCGCTTTTCTCATCTGGAAACCGCCACACAATATGTGTCGCGCCCGCTGGTAGGTCTGGGCATTGCCCTGATCTTTATCGTTTCAGCCGGGCTTGTCGCCGGGTTGTTCTACGGCGACTACCCCTCGAACATGATCGTGATCACTGCAGCCGCCTTTGGCGCCTATATGGCGATCAATATTGGCGCCAATGATGTTGCCAATAATATGGGCCCTGCGGTGGGCGCCAACGCGCTGACCATGGGCGGCGCCATCGTGATTGCTGCCCTGTGCGAAAGTGCCGGTGCGCTTTTGGCTGGCGGAGACGTGGTGTCGACAATTTCCAAGGGCATTATCGACCCGGCAGGCATTGCAGATTCCAAAATCTTTATCTGGGCAATGATGGCGGCGCTGATTTCCTCGGCGCTTTGGGTCAATCTGGCCACCGTTTTTGGCGCACCAGTTTCTACGACGCACTCGGTTGTTGGTGGCGTTATGGGCGCTGGCATCGCGGCGGCAGGTTTTACCGCCGTGAACTGGCCCACGATGGGTAAGATTGCGGCCTCTTGGGTGATCTCTCCGGTTCTGGGCGGCGCCATCGCCGCAGCATTCCTGGCCTTCATCAAAGCCAAGATCATCTATCAGGACGACAAGATCGCCGCTGCCCGAAAATGGGTGCCTGTTCTCGTTGGTATCATGGCCGCAGCCTTTGCCTCTTACCTGGCGCTCAAAGGGCTGAAGCGGATCGTCAAGATCGACATCACGACAGCGCTGATGATCGGTGTAGTGGTTGGTGCCATCACCTATGTGATCACTGCACCGCTGATCCGCAAACAGTCCGAGGGGCTGGAGAACCGCAACAAGTCGCTCAAGGTTCTGTTTGGCCTGCCTTTGGTCTTCTCGGCGGCGATGTTGTCTTTTGCGCATGGCGCCAACGATGTGGCAAACGCGGTTGGTCCTCTGGCGGCCATCGTGCACGCGTCGGAATTTGGTGACTTTGCTGCCAAGGTTTCGATCCCGACATGGGTGATGATTATCGGCGCCTTCGGCATCTCGTTTGGTCTGTTCCTGTTCGGCCCCAAACTGATCCGCATGGTCGGTGAACAAATCACCAAGCTCAACCCAATGCGCGCCTATTGTGTGGCTCTTTCAGCTGCAATCACAGTTATTGTGGCGTCGTGGCTGGGCCTGCCGGTCTCTTCAACCCATATCGCCGTTGGTGGTGTGTTTGGGGTTGGCTTCTTCCGGGAATGGCATGCCGAGCGCCGCCTGCGCAAATCGGCCGCCACGCGCCCTGATACCAAACGGATTGCCCCTGAGGAGCGTCGCCGCCGCAAGCTGGTGCGCCGCAGTCACTTTATGACCATCGTCGCAGCCTGGGTCATCACGGTCCCTGCTGCCGCGATCATGTCCGGCGTGATCTTCCTGATCATCAACGCTGTGGTCAGCTAACAGGGTCTTCGGGATCAGCCCAGGGTCCATGATGGGCACCGGGCTGATCCAATCTTTCAAATCCATGACGACCAAAAAAGTCGCGCTGTGCCTGAATGACGTTGGCCGTGCCGCGGGCCTGCCGCAGACTGTCGTACCAACTGAGAACCGCGCTCATTGCGGGTGCAGGCAGACCATCCGTCACCGCAGCTGCCACAACCCGGCGCAAGGACGGGATCGCGGCGTTTAAACGCTGTGAGATGGCTGGCGCAAGTACTAGTGCGCCATGCGGCGGGTCGGTTCGGATGGCCTCGGCCAAATCATCCAGAAGGGCCGATCGGATGATGCAACCCGCGCGCCAGATTTCCGCCACCCGCGCCAGATCAAGGTCCCATTCAAACGCCTCGGACGCCGCTTGCAGAACCGCAAACCCCTGTGCGTGCGACAGAATCCGGGCGGCCTCGAACGCACGTTCAAGATCATCCAGCGTCGGCAACTCTTGCGCGGACGTGCCTGCTTCCAGAACTCTTGAGGCCGTATCGCGCAAGGCGATGTCCGAAGACCACCCCCGAGCCCCAACCGCAGCCTCGACCCCACTGGCTGATTGCCCAAGCTTAAGCGCTTCAATCACGGTCCAGCGCCCGGTGCCTTTTTGGCCCGCCTTGTCCTTGATGACATCGACGGCTGGCACCTCTGTTTCTGGATCCGTCGCAGCCAAAACCTGCGCGGTGATCTCAACCAAGTAGCTTTGCAGAGGGCCAGCGTTCCATCGGTCAAACACCCGACCAATGCGCGCCGCGTCCCAATCCGCGCCATCCCGCAGCAGGCCGTAGACCTCGGCAATGATCTGCATGTCGGCGTATTCGATGCCGTTGTGCACAGTTTTCACAAAGTGCCCGGCACCGTCCGGCCCCAGATGCGCTGCACAGGGCTGGCCTTCATATGACGCGGCGATGGCCTCGACCATCGGACTTAGCCGCTTCCAGCTGGGCGCACTGCCGCCAATCATCAGGCTAGGGCCGTGACGTGCACCCTCTTCGCCGCCAGAAACTCCCATCCCGACGAAATGCAAACCTTTTTGGCTGAGGTCTTTGAAACGCCGGCGCGTGTCGTTGAAATCGGCATTACCAGCATCAATCAGCGTATCCCCTGCATCAAGAAGCGGCGCCACTGAGGCAATCATCTGATCTAATGGGGCTCCCGAAGGGATCATGAACAGAACCAGCCTTGGCGGCTTTAGAGCTGAGATGAACTCTGCGAGGTCCGCATGCGCGTGAATACGCGGCGCAAGGCCCCCGGCCTCTTCCACGAAGGGTGCAAGCCACTCAGCTTCACGGTTACTGACCGCGACATCAAAGGCTTTTTCAGCCAGGTTTAGCGCCAATGCGCTGCCCATTGTGCCAAGCCCATAGATCCCGATGTCCGCTTTCGTCATGTACCCACTCGCAAAGCTGTTTATGAGGTCAACTTTGCGCTGGATTGGCTATAGCTGCAAGCTTAGCCTCAGCGGTGATGGCGGATCTCATGTGCGGACAGCCCCGGTGGTCCGTCCCCCCGCCGTTCGGCTTCGCGGATCAGTTCCGCCGCGTTCTGATTTAGAGGGGCGGTCATGCCGTTTTCGCGCGCCAGCTCAACGATCATCCCCTGCAATTCCTCAATCTCTGTTGGGCGTCCCTGTTCAAGGTCTTCCCACATTGAACTGCGCGCCTGCGGATCAATCGTCAGCATTGAGCGCGCGATCCGACGAAACAGCGGCGACGGCAGGCGGAGTATCTTGGGGATGAACCGCATGGGAATGGGCGTGCCCAAAGGTGGGGCAGTCTCAATCCCTGCCTTTTCCAGTACGCGCAGCGCTTCGGCCATCTGGTCCGACATCAATCGTCGCCAAGGCATGCTATCCAACTGTTCGCGCAAGGTTAATCCCGACAAGGCATTCAGTGCATTGTTGAGATTTATCAGCAGTTTGCCCCATTGAATCTGGATCATGGACTTGCGCTCATGAAAGGTCAAATCCATCACGCTCAGCGTGCGAGCCACGTGCCCTGGACCCTTTTGGATCAGGATGTCACCACTGGTGCCGCGATGAAACCGGCCCCCACCCAGGTTGACAACGTTGAAGGAAACCATGCCAGCGCGAACATCACGCTCGGGCAGCATGTCTTTGAGGATACCGGCATTACCCACGCCGTTTTGCAGGCTAACAATCACGGCATCTTCGGACGCGTATTGCGCAATCAAGCGCCCCATCTCTTCTGTGCTACCGCTTTTGACGGTGACAAGGATGATGTCAGCCTTGGCCAGACAGGACGGGTCAGTCTGAATACCAAACATGTCCGGAGACAACTCTTCGTCCATTCCCGTAAAACTGGTGAGTGTCAGACCTTGCCGCAAAAGGGTCTCGGCCAAAGCCGGACGGAGCAAGAGAGTTACGTCATAGGCGCCTCGGGCCAAAAGCCCGCCAACGAAGCAGCCAACGCTGCCGGCCCCCGCAACGACAATTTGTGGGCCCCCATGTTTGTTCATCGGTGCGTCGTTCATGTCTGTCCCCAGAAGCCAAACACATCAGCCTCACAAAAGAGAAAACCAAGAAACAAAACACTGGTCACAAAAGTCACAAGACCGCGGCAGTTCGCGACTCGCGAGATTGGGTAGAGAATAGGGCATTTTTGTGTCTTTTACTTCGAAAAAGCCGCAAGCACCCTGACATTTCTGCAAAATATAAACGGCCCTGCCCCAGGGCAAGGCCGTTCATATCTTGCATTTTTGGCTGTGTGTTACTGACCGAGGCACCACCGCATGACCGCTTTTTGCGCATGCATACGGTTTTCGGCCTCGTCAAAAATCACCGAATGTGGACCATCCATAACGGCGCTGGTGGCCTCTTCGTCGCGGTGCGCAGGCAGGCAATGCATGAACAAAGCATCGGGCTTGGCATGCGACATCAACTCTTCGTTGACCTGATAAGGGCGCAGTTGGTTGTGGCGGCGCTCGCGCGCGGATTGCGCGTCATGCATGCTGACCCAGGTATCGGTGACCACGAGGTCGGCACCTTCGACAGCTTTAACCGGATCGCGCTCGATTGAGACTGTCACGCCCTTGCTGCGCGCTTCGGCGACAAAGACATCTTCGGGGTCCAGCACCGCAGGCCCGGTAAACGTCAGGTCGAACCCGAACTGGCCAGCGGCATGCAGGAAAGAAGAGCAAACATTGTTGCCATCCCCCGACCAGACAACCTTTTTGCCTGTAATCGGGCCGCGATGCTCTTCGTAAGTCAGAATGTCCGCCATGATCTGGCAGGGATGCGAGCGATCGGTAAGGCCATTGATCACTGGCACGTCGGCATACTCGGCAAGTTCTAACAGGACCTGTTCCTCAAACGTCCGGATCATGATGAGATCGACATAGCGGCTGAGAACCCGCGCGGTGTCGGCAATGGTCTCGCCATGCCCCAACTGCATTTCCTTGCCCGACAGCACCATCGTCTGACCACCCATCTGACGTACGCCCACGTCAAAACTAACGCGGGTCCGGGTTGATGGTTTTTCAAAGATCAACGCCACCATGTGGTCCTTGAGCGGCTGCTCGTCGTCCAGTGCCCCTTTGGGACGCCCCAGACGCGCCGTTTTCATTGCAAGTGCGCTGTCAATCATGCCCCGCAGGTCGGCGACCTCGGTCTTGTTGATATCGAGAAAGTGTTTCATCGGATTAATCCTTTTTCGCGGCAACAGCTGCGGCCGCAGTTTCCAGCCGTTTGACGGCCTCGGAAATCTCGTCATCGGAAATATTCAGTGGCGGCAACAGGCGCACCACGTTGTCTGCAGCAGGCACGGTCACAATCTCGGCGTCATAGCCCGCAGTCACAATATCCATATTGGATGCGTAGCATTTCAGCCCCATCATAAGCCCGGACCCGCGCACCTCTTCAAAGAGGTCTGGATATGAGGCAACCAGCCCCTCTAGTTTCTGACGCAACAGCCCCGCTTTGCGGTTTACGTCGTCCAGAAAGTCAGGCGTCGCCACGGTGTCCATAACGGCGCAGCCGACGGCACAGGCCAGCGGGTTGCCGCCATAGGTCGACCCATGCGTGCCTGCGACCATGCCACTCGCGGCCTCTTCACTGGCCAGTACGGCGCCCAAGGGAAAGCCGCCGCCAATGCCCTTGGCGACCATCATGATGTCCGGTGTGATACCCGCCCATTCGTGGGCAAACAGCTTGCCAGTCCGGCCCACGCCGCATTGCACCTCGTCCAAAATCAGCAGAACGTCGTTTTCCTTACAGATATGGGCTAGCTCTTGCAGGTCGCCATCGTCCATCGGACGAATACCACCCTCGCCCTGCACAGGCTCGACGATCACTGCCGCGGTTTCCGGCGTAATCGCTTCGTTCACCGCGGCAACGTCGCCCCATGTCAGGTGTTTAAAGCCCGGTAGAAGGGGCCCGAAGCCCTTGGTCAGCTTTTCACCACCCGCCGCCGCGATGCCAGCAGACGAGCGACCATGAAAGGCCCCGTCAAAGCCGATGATCTCGACCTTTGCGGGTTGGCCTTTTTCATACCAGTATTTGCGGGCCATTTTGACGGCCAACTCGCAGGCTTCCGTGCCGGAATTGGTAAAGAACACCGTATCAGCAAAGGTTGCATCGACCAGCTTGTCGGCCAATGCCTCTTGTTGGGTGATGTTGTAGAGATTTGAGACATGCCACAGCGCATTGGCCTGTGTTGTCAGCGCATCAACCAGCACCGGGTTGGCGTGGCCAAGAACGTTCACCGCAATGCCTGCACCAACGTCGAGAAAACGTCGCCCATCCGCCTCGATCATCCATGCGCCTTCGCCTTTGACAAAGGTCAGCGGTGCCCGGTTATAGGTCGGTAAAACAGATGGGATCATGGTCCTGTCCTCGTATTCAGAAGCCCCGTGGTTGCCCCACGCGAGCGATCAAGTCAACAATGTGAAAGTGAGATGCGCGCATCCGGCGCAATTTATGGGAAGATGCTGCGCCTTGGGCGCAACGAAACGAACCGCTGCCGGGTTATCGGCGTCGGTTGCGTCGTAGGCGTCGAGCGCCGAAATATGCGTACTGGTTTCCCATGCGGCGTG
Source organism: uncultured Shimia sp. (assembly GCF_947498095.1). Classification (GTDB taxonomy): domain Bacteria; phylum Pseudomonadota; class Alphaproteobacteria; order Rhodobacterales; family Rhodobacteraceae; genus Shimia. The sequence continues at coordinate 214,617 of NZ_CANMJE010000004.1, forward strand.
CATAGCGGCCTTGGATGACCTTGAGAACCCCAAATTTGAGACAGCGACATATTTAGCCTTGTGCGACCCAGTGTCAGGGGCCAATCGTCAGCACATGACGCGCACGCCCCAAAACCCTGTTCTTGCCGCTTCGCTGACGGTGCTGGCCTCGGGCTTTGTGGCTGGGACAACCCTCTTGGCCAAAGCGCTCGGAACAGGAGCACTCGGCGCGCCGCTGCACGCATTGCAAATCAGTCAGGGGCGGTTCCTGTTTGCGTTTATGCTCATCTCGACAAGCGCAATCATTCTGCGCCCCCGATTGCAGCACCCGAATTGGGGGCTCCATCTGGGCCGGTCGAGTCTGGGATGGGGCGGCGTGACCATGATGTTTGCAGCCGCAGCTTTTATCCCTCTCTCGGATGCCACCGCCATCAGCTTTCTAAACCCGGTCTTTGCGATGATGCTGGCGATCCCTTTTTTGGGCGAGCGGGTCGGTCCTTGGCGCTGGCTGTCCGCCGTGATTGCCCTATTGGGTGCTGCAATCCTGATGCGCCCGAGTGCAGGTGCCTTGCAAGTCGGAGCCCTGATCGCGCTGGCCTCGGCCATGCTTCTGGGCGCTGAGCTGATCCTGATAAAACGCCTGTCTTCCCGGGAAAGCCCGTTCCAGATCCTGTGGGTGAACAACCTTTTGGGCGTGTTTCTGTCCAGCGCTGCGGCGAGTTTCGTTTGGATTGCCCCCACCCCTGCACAATGGGTCGCATTGGCCGGGATCGGAGGCTTGATGGCACTTGCCCAAACTTGTTTTGTCAACGCAGTGCGATTGGCCGACGCCAGTTTCGTCTCTCCGTTCTTCTACACAACGCTGGCATTCGCAACGCTCTATGACGCGGTGACTTTTCAGGTGGTGCCCGATCCGGTCTCATGGGCAGGTGCGGGACTGATCCTGACGGGTGCCGCGGTCTTGGCCTGGCGGGAATCGCGACGTCGCTGAGGCGTCAACTCTTAAGGCGAAAGCCAGTCTTCAGCATGGCCCAAGCCACCGTGCCCAAAACCAGTATCACCGCGACGACGACGATCAGCCCCAACTGAGGCGCGCTATCTGACACACCGATCATACCAAAGCGCAGCCCATCAATCAGGTAAAAGATTGGGTTGAAGCGGGTGACGGTCTGCAACACTGGCGGCAACGCTGTGACGGAATAAAACGTCCCTGACAAAAAGGCCAAGGGCGTGACAATAAAGTTTGTGATCGCGGCCATCTGGTCAAACTTGTTGGCAAACAATCCGGCGATGATGCCCACGATCCCCAACAGCGTACCGCCCAAACCAACAAACGCCAGCGCCCACAGCGGATGCGCAACGCCGATCCCGAGAAACAGCCAAAGCCCCAACGTAATGGCCAGCGCCACCAAAGTGCCGCGCACAACACCGCCCGCCAGATACCCCAGCACCAGTTCCAGCGGTGCCAACGGCGGCATCAGCGTGTCAACGATATTGCCTTGCACCTTAGAGATCACCAGCGACGACGATGTATTGGCAAAACTGTTCTGGATCACCGTCATCATCAGAATGCCCGGGGCCAGAAACTCGATGAATGGCACGCCCATGACCTCGCCCCGCCGCGACCCCACAGCGATGGTAAAGATCATCAGGAACAATCCGGCTGTGACCAATGGTGCCAAAAGCGTCTGCGTCCAGACCACTACGAAACGCGTAATTTCGCGCAAAGCCAGTGTATATAGCCCCAGCCAGTTCACCCGACCAAAGCGGCGCACGCCCATTTCAAGCTGATTCATGGCGTCCCTGCCCCGTTTCGCTGATTCTCTGCCTTGTAACTCGGACAGGGGTGACTACAATAGGCCCTCGACCAAGAAATGAAGGGCGGTCCGTCGGGGCCGCTTTATTAGTTAGGGAAGTTGCGATGTCCTGGACCGACGAGCGCGTAGAGCTTTTGAAAAAGATGTGGGGCGAAGGCCAGTCTGCAAGCCAGATCGCCAAGGAACTCGGCGGCGTGACCCGCAACGCGGTGATTGGCAAAGTCCACCGGTTGGGCCTGTCGAACCGCGCGACCAAATCTGACGCCAAACCCAAGGCCGAGGCAAAACCCAAGGCAGCCCCCAAGCCCAAGGCAGCGGCAAAACCCTCTGCGCCCAAGGCCGAGCCAAAGCCCGAGCCAGCACCGGCCAAACCGGTGATGTCTGCAGCCCGCAAGGCGATCATTCCCGCCGGCCAACCCCTGCCGCCGCAACCATCGGCCAATGAGATTAGCCCCGAGGCGCTTGCCAAGGTCAGCGAGATTGAGAAATCGGCCAAGAAGCTGTCGCTGATGGAACTGACCGAGCGCACCTGCAAGTGGCCGGTCGGAGACCCTGCAACCGATGATTTCTGGTTCTGCGGTTTACCGGTTCAAGCGGGCAAACCCTATTGCGATGCCCATGTCGGCGTGGCGTTCCAGCCCATGAGCGCACGACGCGACCGCAAACGCTAAGACTCAATCACTAAAACCTGTAACCCCCGTGGTCCTCAGGCCGCGGGGGTTTCCTTTTGGTAGCTGCCTTCTTCGGCCTCAAACCGTGTTCGCAAGTCTTCAGCACCTGCAAAAAACGCTTCACGCACCACAGCGGCAAAGGGGTTGGCCGCCTCAATGGCGTGCAGCACAGTGGGTGGGTCATCCTTCACCATACCCACAGCTTCGGCCAACAGGTCAAAGCTGGCGGTGGTCATGCGATGTGGTAAGGGGCCCATCCCGGTCAAAACCTTGGCGATCAAATGCGTCAGCCCCTGTACCATGGCCGCCTCTCGGTCATGGGCTTCTGCGCTCTCAACAATGACGTCCAACCCCAGCCAACGCAGGAAGGCCGCCACTTGCCGCCACGCCGCACCTCGGACCGGGCAGACTACCACCTTACGTCCCCCGATCCCCTCAGCGGCACTTTGTGGCCCAAACAAGGGGTGGGTTCCAACGATCTGAACATGATCTGGTAGGGCGTCACGCATGGCCACAATCGGCGCAAGTTTGACCGAGCCGACGTCAATCACCACGGCGCCGTGTTTTAAGAAAGGTGCGATCTCGGTGCAAAGGTGCCGCATCCTTGCCACCGGTACAGCCAGCACAACAATGTCCGACGCGGCAATCTCTTCCAACGATCCCATGGGAAGATCGCGACCGTCTGGCAATCTGGCCTGCCCATAGGCGGGATCAAACACGCGCAGATCAAAGTGCGCGATCAGGGATTGCGCGGCAAGGCGCCCAAAAGCACCAAATCCAAAAAGGCCCAAACTGGGCGGGTGTGAATGGCCCATCGTGTGGCTCCGTCATCAGGGCCGCGTGTTTGGATGGATGTTCTGCCTCTTGATGCTCAACCCGCCGTCACGCGGCGGTTAAACATGCTGAAAGCCCCGCCACTTATGTGATCAAGGGATAATAGACAACTGAGGTGAGGCATGTACGTGTCATGGGGCCAGATGTCACGATGGGCGCGATGGTGTCAATAGGTTGCGCCTTCGCGCAGATCGATGTGACGCACATAAAGCGCAGCCAGAAACGACACCAGAACCGACCCCAAAATAATCAGAAGCAATCGCAGTGCTGCGGTTTCCGGCGTCAAAAGCGCGCCTGTGAGGCTGGTGAGCAACGCCCCTCCTGCCACGGCCATCCCCCCCGACAATCCCGAGGCGCTGCCTGCAAGGTTAGGTCGCACCGACATGACGCCGCTTGAGGCCGACGGCAGGGTCAACCCGTTGCCAAGCCCAACAAACATGATCGCCCCGGTATAAGTCACAGGGTGCAACACCCCGGATGCCATAAGACTAAGCCCGAGGATCACGCCAAACATCGCCGAAACGCGTCCTGCGATGACCATCCAGAAAAGTGGCACACGGCTGGCAAATCGCCCGGACAGGTAGCTGCCCAGCGCAAAACCTCCGGTGATCGCGCCAACCGCAATACCGATGGATGAGGTGGACAGTTTGAACTCGGCGGCCCCAACCAGCGCGGCGCCAGTCACGTAGACGTAAAAAGCCCCAAGCGAGAATGTCTGGCAGATCGAATACCCCCAGAAACGGCGTGAGCGAAACAGGTCTGGGTAAGTGCGGAACTGACTGAGGATGGTTTTGGACTTGTTCATATTGGTTTCGCCCAGATCCCACCAACACAAGGCTGTCAGCGCCACGCCGACCACCGCAAAGAACAAGAAATTCGACCGCCAGCCAAACAGTTGATCCAGAAAGCCGCCAAACATGGGCCCGGTCATGGGCGCCACCGCCATCGCCAGAGAGATATAGCCCATCAGGGATGCCGCCGAACGTTCGTCATGCATGTCTCGCACCACCGCGCGGCTCAGCGCCATGCCTGCCACGATGGCGCCCTGAAACATGCGGAACACCAGAAAAACCCAGATATCTTGCGCAAACAGGCATCCAAACGACGCAACCGTGTAGATCAGCAACCCCGCCATCAACAAGGGGCGTCGCCCGTAGCGATCCGAAAGCGGTCCCATGATGATTTGCAAACATGCGGTGATCGCCAGATAGCCGGAAATCGACAGGTTCGCCATTGCATAGCTGACCTCAAAATCCTGGGCGATATGGGCCAGCGACGGCAAGTACATGTTGAGCGAGAGAACTGACACCGCCGTCATTAGGACCAGCGTTGACACCCGCGGCGGTGAGGTCGCGGCTTTCAGCATGAGAGTTGTCGCATTATCAGTCGCCGCCAAACAGTTTCAGAAGTTGGTCTTTGACCTCATCCTCAACCGCATCTTGAACAGCTTCTTCTGTCGAGCGCGTATCATCCGGCGCAAGGTTCAGTTCTTTTTCGACCTTTTCTTGCAAGTACTGGTCGGCCTCTTCTTTCAGTTTTTCCTTTTCCACCTCGAGATCAACGCCGAGAGCCTTGTCCAGCTCGGGGCGGATCGAGGGGTCATCCCAGCTGCCTTTGATGCGTACGGGAATGGCCAGACCCTGTTCATCCGACGATCGGATTTGCGGGGTAAACAGATAGTTGATGGTCCGCTCACCCAGACCCACGACACCTTCGCCTTTGGCCAAGACATTGGGTAACTCGAGCAACAGGTCGTCATTGCTCAGTACACCTGCCGCAATGGTCGCGGTTCCTGTCAGCGCGTCAAACACCGTTGTGCCGCCGCCAGGTTTGCCACGAAGCAGGCGATCAAGATCAAGTCCATCTATCGTGCCCTGCCCGACCTCAACCGACGCATCCCCCTTGAGCGAGTTCATGATCGCATGCACCGACTGGCCAACCCCGAGGAACGACAGGCTCAACCCCGCCTTGCCGGTAAATCGGTCAATGTCCATTGTGTCAGTCAGCAGACCTTTGAGCGCCATGCCCTGTGCTGTCATTTTGCCGCCCACTGACAGGCCACTGCGGTTGTTGGCGACGAATTGCCCGGTGATCTGCCCGTCATAAGCGTTAATTTCACGCAAAGTGAAAACAGCACGTGCATTGTCGACATTGACCGCCATGCGCGAGCGGCCCAGCTTTAGGTTGCCAAGGTCAATTGCCTCGGCCGCCAAAACAATCTCACCATCAAATGCGGCCAGCCCACTGGCATCAATCGGCGCCTTGGACCATCCGCTGTCTCCTGATCCGCTGGTGTCTGCGTTCGATCCATCGCTTTCACCGAATTGGCTAAGGTCCAGTTTTCCCGAAACAAATTGGGCAGTCACGACGGGTTTCGCGCCTGCTATCAGCACATCCGCCTGGGCGCTTAAAGAGTTGCCCAGTGCTGTCAGACTGCCATCGCGCAAGGTAAATCGCCCGTCTTGGGTATAGGTGATCTGGCCCCGCACCGACGCGGGTCCCTCGATCCCGGCCGCAGGCAGGCCAAGGGCGGCCATCAACTTGTCCGGGTTCGGCACGGACGCATCCAGCAAGCCCCCCAGCTGTGGCGTAATGCCGGCGCGCCCGTCAAACGAGAGGGTTGCGCCTGCCGCGTCCATCTTGGCCACGATCCCCGATACTTTCCCGGCCAACAACGTCTCAAGATCGGCAACAGTGGCCGTCACGGACACATCCGCGCCTGCCGGGCGCAGGATCAATGCCACATCCGCAGGTTTCCGCGGATCCGGCCATTTCAACCGCGCATCCACATCGGCGATCTCAAAACTGTCTCCGCCATGATCGATATAGCGCAGACGCGCGTCGCGGATCACCAGATTTTCAAGGATCAGCGCCCCACCACTTTCGTTCTGCCCGGCCTCTGCCGGAGCATCAGTGGCAGCCGCGCTGCCGAACAGTTCCCAGTTGGCGCGACCATCCTTGGCCACTTCCAACAGCACATCCGGGCTGACCGCCTCGATGCGCGTCACCCGGATGTCGCCGCCGATCAGGCTCATCACATCAACACCGATGGCAGCACTTTCGGCGCGGAACATCGGGCCCGCATCGGACCACTCAGCATTGCTTAAAGACACCGGCCCCGTCGCCACACCAAAGACCGGATACCAGCTGATCCCGACAGCCCCATCAAAGACCAGATCACGGCCCGTATAGGATTTCACCTGATCCGCCGCAATTTTCGCAATCCGCTCGCCGGGCAAGGCCACGACCAGCACCACAAGGCCGATCACCAACAGAACAACCGCAACCAACAAAACCCGGATCAAACGCATGGGACACCTCAACGTATACTGCTCAATCCCAGCCTAGACCCGCCCGGGGTCGTCAGGCAATGGGGATTGGGTCACGGGGTGGTGAGGCGCGATCTCTCTTTGCCTTCAATCCACCGATCCCCTATACGGCCCCCATGACCCAGAACCCGCCCGATCTGCGCCCCGATCTCGCCCGAGCCCAAGTCCGTGACACCGCCCGCCCCGGTCAGCCGACCGTGGGGATGGTCAGCCTTGGCTGCCCCAAAGCGCTGGTCGATAGTGAACGTATCCTCACGCGCTTGCGTGCCGAAGGGTACGGCGTTTCGCCCGACTATTCCGGCGCCGATGCGGTGATCGTAAACACCTGTGGCTTTCTCGACAGCGCCAAGGCCGAGAGCCTTGAGGCAATTGGGGAAGCGCTGAATGAAAACGGTAAGGTCATCGTCACCGGCTGTCTGGGCGCAGAACCCGAATACATCACCGGCGTCCATCCCAAGGTTTTGGCCGTCACCGGACCGCATCAATACGAACAGGTGCTGGACGCCGTGCACGCGGCAGTACCGCCTGACCCCGACCCCTTTGTCGACCTGTTGCCCGCCTCGGGCGTCTCCCTGACCCCGCGCCACTACAGCTATCTCAAGATTTCCGAGGGTTGTAACCACAAGTGCCGGTTCTGCATTATCCCCGACATGCGCGGCAAGCTGGCCTCGCGCCCCGTTCACGCGGTGCTGCGCGAAGCAGAGAAACTGGTCGAAAGTGGTGTGAAAGAACTCTTGGTCATCTCTCAGGACACTTCGGCTTATGGCCTCGATCGCAAGTATTCGTCCCATCCGTGGAAAGACCGCGAGGTACGCAGCCACATCACCGACCTCGCCCGCGAGCTGGGCCAGTTCGATGCCTGGGTGCGGCTGCACTATGTCTACCCTTACCCGCATGTGCGCGAGTTGATCCCGCTGATGGCGGAGGGGTTGATCCTGCCCTACCTCGACATCCCGTTCCAGCATTCTCACCCGGACGTGCTGAAACGCATGGCCCGGCCCGCCGCTGGCGCCAAAACGCTGGACGAGATCGCCAAATGGCGCGAGGTTTGTCCGGACATCACCCTGCGCTCGACCTTTATCGTCGGCTATCCGGGCGAAACAGAGGCCGAGTTCCAACACCTTCTGGATTGGATGGACGAGGCACAATTGGATCGCGTCGGCTGTTTTCAATACGAAAACGTCGATGGCGCGCGGTCAAACGATCTGCCGGATCATGTGCCGGGCGAAGTCAAACAAGACCGCTGGAACCGCTTTATGGAAAAAGCCCAAGGTATCTCCGAGGCCAAACTCGCCGCCAAGGTCGGTCAGACAATGGACGTGATCGTGGACGACATAGACGCCGACGGCGTGGCCACCTGCCGCACAAAAGCTGACGCGCCCGAAATTGATGGCAACCTGTTCATTGATGTGGGAACCGAAGGGTTGTCAGTCGGCGACATCGTCTCGGTTGAAGTCGATGAGGCAGGAGAGTATGATTTGTGGGGTGCGCTTCGGCCCTGACAACGTCAGGCAAATGATCTGGGTGACCATGTAAGTAACGAGCGGGTGGAGTCTCACTTGTTTCAGAGATCAATAAAAAAACGACGATCGCAGGTCTACCGTTGAACAACCAAGCTAGCGAAAGCGTATCGTCCACAACGATACAAGTTACCTGACACACCAAAACCTTGCATCCAATCTCCCACCCCATACGTATCCTCTAGGACCCTTCACCTAAGAGGCCCCCATGCCCACCGAAACCCGCGTCCTTTACAATGCCGAATGCCCCGTCTGCGACGCCGAGATCTGCCATTACGCGGCCTACACCTCGAAACGCGACCTTCCCGTTCGCTATGACGATCTGAACACTGAGGCCCGCGAGGCATGGGGCGTCGACGCCACCACCGCCGCGCAACGTCTGCACGTGATGCACAACGGTGAGATCCACGCCGGCCTTGATGCCTTCCGCATCCTCTGGTCGCAGATGCCCCGCTATCGCCCTCTCGCGTGGATCACCGGTCTCCCCGGCCTCTACTACGTGTTTAGCTGACTCTATGATCACGCGCTCGCCCCGGCTCTATACAACCGCCACCTCCGGCGACAAAAACGAACCAGCGATGATCTGGCGAAAAAATCCAATTCAGCTTCGTGAAACCACTTGTTTCCATCGCATCGACAAGTGCCCTTAAAAGCCCTGCGGCAGAGCTGTTCAACCGGGCATGTGGTGATCGTGAAGGGGGTCTGAGACCGTTCTACCCGGTGTCCGAGCGATCACGGAACACACCACCGGTTCGGATTCTATTCGGCGAGAGGCCGTATTGCGATTTGTAAGCGCTCGAGAGCGTGCCGGTCGACCCAAAGCCACAAGCCAGCGCAATATCTATCAGAGGCATCTTGGTGCTGGTGATCAGGATATGCGATTTCTTGACCCGAAGCTGTTTGTAGTATCGGGCGGGGGACGTATCCAAAACGGTTTGGAACAGACGTTCCAGGTGGCGAATTGAGACGTTAATGCGCTGGGAAATCTCAGTTGTCGACAAGGGCTCGGCAAGGTTGTCTTCCATCACGCGGATCGCGTGCTCGACCAGAGGATTAAACATGTTGGTCAGGAAGCTGGTGCCTTTGGGTTGCTCAGCGGCGGTGTCTCTGATTGTTTCAATCTGCAAAAGGCTCGCCAGTTCGGCAATCTCGTTGCGCGACAAGTGTTTGGCGACCAAATGCAGCGTCAACTCTGGTGTAAACCCAACCCCAGCGCAGGTCATAACGCCATTCGCGGTTTCCAGATAGCTGGTATTCAGGGCTGAATATGACCCCTCTTCGTTCAAGAGCGTGACATCGCGCCAATGGGTTGTCACCGGCAGATCAAAGGCTTTGGCGGCTTTGATATAGGCCGTCGCCGCATCGGACAGAACCGCGATGGGCCGTCTATGGCGCTGCATCGCCCGCACGCGGCCCAGCCACCCCTTTGGATCGCAGTTTTCGCCGCCGACAACGATCAGAATATCTGCGAGCGCGTGGTCAAAGATAGCCGGCTCTGCCCGTGCGAGAGTCCCGCAGGCCGCGGTCACAAAGCCCGGAACATCAGACACAACGTTCCAGCCAAACGCGACTGTGTTCGAGATCCTGTTGGCATAGTTCAGAACTGTGAGGATGGACGACAACTCAAATTCAGAGAACCCCGGTTGCACAAATACCTCGACCGAGATTGGCTCGGGCGCGCCGCCGCCTGCAGGTTTTTGGTGATGGCGCACGGAATTACTCATGCTGATACGACCATGGTGCCAATGTTTGTGATCTCAAGGACGGTGTGCACACGATCAAACAACAATCAGACCTAACCGCATGCTAACCGTATCAACACCACCACCCAGGCAACCCCGGCGGCCAGTGCGCTTACGAAGACCGCTCCGCTGCCGCAATCTTTGGCAGCCTTGGCCTTGGGGTGCTGTTCATCCGAGATGTAGTCGACCACCTCTTCGATCGCGGTGTTGACCAGTTCAAAGGCCATAACCAAAACACCCAGTGCCAGGATCAGGGCGCGTTCTCCGGGTGTGAGGGGGAGCGCGAGGGCGAGAGCGGCCGAGATGAGGTTGGCCCAAACCCAACTGCGGAACGAATGCTCTTGGCGCCAGGCATGCACGATACCTGCCCAACTCCAAATGATCCGATGATACAATCGCGTGAAGAAATACCGCATGTCGCCTCCTCCGGCACAAGATGGACCGGAGCGGCGCGCGGTTCAAGCGGCAAGCGGGGCGTCAACCCTCGGCAAGTTTGCCCAATAGCCCTCGGTTCAGGCAATAATCCGGGGCTTGCGGAGCACTGTCATGTTCGGCCAACCAACCTTTGCATTCGCCCACATCTTTGCAGTGCGTGCAGGTCATTACGGCGTTTCTGTACTCTTTGACCATTTCCGGGTTTTCAACCAGAACCTCTGACCAGTTCACGCCGACCTTACCTGACATAGTGCCCATCAGGTTCGAATGATCGTCAATTTTCTTAAACAGTTTCATGGTTTTCTCCTCCCGGCTGGGGGTGTCGGATGCTTAAGCGCCTGAAACAAGTCGGCATGCTGGCAACATGCCGGTGCGGCGTCGGCGCGGTGGCTTTGTTGGCCAAGCCAGGCTTCGCACTCATGCACAAAATGGCAGGATCGACAGCGTGTGACCAAATCGGCATAGGCTTTTTGAGACAAGTTGCCCTCGGCCATAGCCTCGCTCAGCGATACACCCATTGCCCGCGCGACACTGCGTGTCATCCAAAAGTGGCGCGCTGGATCGCCCAACGGCAACACGTTGCTCATGTCTCAATCTCCTCTAGGGCCGCCCGAAGGGCGGAGAAACGTTCTTGATTGCGGCAGGTGTCGGGCGCCTCTTCAACCGGCACGCCTTCTCGCAGGGCGAGGAACTTGCGGCACTCGCTGGTCCAGTCACACCCTCGGCATTCCTGAACCATCGCGGCCCAGTCCTCTTGGGTGAGTTTTGCGGCGTCCATGGCGGCGACCAGATCAGTTTCAGTCAGCTGCGCCATACGCTGTACCAACCAAAAATGTGCGTTCTGATCACCGAGAGGTTTCATCCATGTGCCTCTTGCAGCCGTCGGATCAATTGGGGATTGGTACAATGATCCGGAGGGGGCGCTGTCGCCACGTCCACGCGCTTGAGCCACAATGCGCAATCGTCGGAATGTCCGCAGCCTTGACACCTGATCACGGCTTCAACCGCATCATTCAACGAAGCGCGTGCCGAACTGGCAGACTGTCGTTGGTGTGTTGTCGGCCCCCGCCCCTTGCGATCGGGCTGGATCGTCGGGCGTGAATTCTTAAGAGGCATCGTCATTGGCAGGCTCCAGTTCGCGTTCTCGGTGTGAACGCTATCATGGGCGCGGGAAATTCCCTTTGACCTGCATCAACCGCCGGTCAGGCGTTGACCGCCTCGACGTAGGCGCGCACGCAATCCTGCACTCGGCGAAACCGATCTCCACCGAGTTTTGTTCCTCCATACCAACGGGTTACGACAACAATTTGATCGTACAAGCCTTCGCGTTCGAGCATGCGGACGATCACCATTCCGGCACCGCTCTCGCCATCATCGCCCTTGAGTGGCGTCCCGTCAGACCAAAGAACTGCCCAAGTATTGTGCGTCGCCTTGGCAAACTTCTTGTCCCGTTTGAGGGTCTTGAGAAATGAGTCGACATCAGAGCGGTTTTTCACCGGACCGCCAGAAACCGCGTATTTCGATCCGCGATCCGAAACCACCCCTGTCAGTTGCAGCATGCGCGTCAGAGACCCGCCGCTGTCTTCTTGACCACGGCTATACGTTGCGAGTTTGGCGGGTGCGTTCCGAGGAACTGGTTGCCCGGATCAGGAATACGATTGAAATACTCGACACCCCGTATCGGATTGTAACCTGATTTGTGCGTGATGACGGTTCCCAGACGGTCGGCCTCAAGCTCATAGTTCTTGGAATAGGCCCGTGACCCCACCGTGGCACCAACATCCATTGCCGCATCAATCACTGAGGCATCCGCCCCTGCTGCTGCGGCCAGAATGCCCACAATCACGGCCCCTGCCATCGCGTCATTCTGCGACCGTCCGATGTGACCCATCATGTGATGCGCGGCCTCATGGCCCATCACAAAGGCAAGTTCGTCGTTATTGCGGACCTCGGAGATCAGGGCCGAGGTAAAGGTGATCGTCGGGCGGCCGGCCTTGGTAAGTGACTGAAACGCGTTTGGCGGCGCATTGGGGTCTTTGTACACCTGAATCAGGAAATCACAGTTCATACCCTCGGTGCGGGCGCGGCATTCGCGCTCGGCAATCGGCTCCATCCGCGCTTTGATCGGCGCAAGTCGGGCATTGGCTTGCGACACGCTCAAGCGTGTGACGGTGCTTTGTTTTGGCGCGGCCTGTGGCGTGGGACTTGTGGTCGTCGTTTCACATCCGGCAACGGCCAGAAAAACAGCAGATAACAAGGCAATCAGGGAAACACGCATGGGTAAGCTCTTGAACTATGGCAAATACAGGCACTTAGCCTAGGCCCTGCACGCCAAGAGTCCAAGCCTTAATGCTTGCACGTCGCGTGTAAGGCGCTAGGCTGAAACCATGTTCAGCATAGAGCACGAATTTGACGCCACGGTTGTGACCCTCGTTGACGAGGGCAGCACGAACCTGACCGAAGATGTCACCATCAACATGTTCGAAGACTGCGTGACGGTCGAGCAATACGATCCGCGCACGGACAAGGTCCACAAGATCACCTTTTCCCTGCACCAGGTTCAAGAACTGGCGGCTGCGCTGGATCTGCCCGAAGGGGTCTACAAGTTACAATTGGATGGCAAAGACTAAGAATTGATGCGAAACACCTTGTCTCGCGAGGTTTGCCCTCGAACAAGCGTGATATGCGATTTTGCAATCCCCATCGCCTTGGCCAAAAGCTTCTGTACCGCGGCATTGGCTTTGCCGTTTTCCGGCGCTGAAGTGACATAGACGCGAATTTGCGTGTCATCGACGGTGACTTTGTTGCGTGAGGCTTTGGGCGTCACCCGAACAACAATCTCGGATCCGGGTACAGCGAAGTGTGTCAGATCAGTCATGTTGCCTCGAGAGGTGGCAGGTCGGACAAGATTGTCCGACCTACAGAGTTCGGGATCAGCCTTTGGGCGAATACCAGATGGGCGATGTATAGGCACGTTCCTGATGGGTGAGTTGTGCACCTTCAGGAATTTCAACACCCATGCGCAGCCTGTCATAGACGACCCAACGTGGGGTTGGGATCTCGATCACACGGGCATAATAAAAGGCATTCTCGCTCGCGTCGAAATCTGGATCCGTCCAGACCGTGGCCAGTTCGGGCGCGCCGATGGTGTTGGTGTAGCTGGCGGCCTCAAGATCAACGGTGCTGCCGACATCAGGCACCTTGCCGTCCGCCGTCCTGTCACGACCGTCTGACCAGACGACGTCGTAGACCTTTTCATGCAGCCCCCCGTCGGCGTCGATCCAACCTTTGACGACTTGAATACGGTCAAGGTTGGCGCCAATCGGATCGCGCAGGGCATAGACCATGAAGGTGGGCGCCGATGCACCGTCGGGCGCGCTCCGCATGTCACCGCCCATGGGCACGCCCCGTTCATACCCCGCGAAAGCCGGCTGGCGGCCACGCAGATCATTTTCAGTGTAATCCCACCCACCAAAGAAGCGCACGGCCATGCGTGGCCCGGTGGTGGCATAGGTTTCTCGCCGCTTCATCGCATCCCAGAGCGATTTGCGGGTGTTTTCTTCGGCCCAGACGCCGGTGTAACCGGACGCCACCAATTCGTAGCCTTCAAAGGTTCCCTGATCTGTTTTGGTAAAGGGATGCGCCATGCGGGTGGGTGACGGTTCCGCATTGGTCGCTTTGCCAAAGTAATTGTCGCTGTCGGCCGTTGCGAGCGACGTATGGCTGTCGGTCGCACCAGAGGCTCCGAACTTGTAGGGGTTCACGCCCAGTTTGCGCTCCAGTGCCAGCCCCTGTTTCAGCGCCTCGCGAGCGTATTCGCCCTTGAGCATTTCAGGCGTCTTGGCCTCGGTCAGGTCGAGGTTGCCTGCGTCCCAGGTCTCATAGTCGGCAAAATCGTCCTCGGGGCTGAGTACCGGGTGAGCCTCGCCGTCACCTTTGATCTGGGTGAACTCGTAAAGTGGCTCCCATTTGGCGCGAAGGCGCACGTAATTTTCATCAATCGGCGCACCGGTGAACTGCTGTTCCGTTGGGAACATCATACCATTGGACAGGTTGCCGTTATGGGCCAGTGCCAACGCCCGCCCCCCGGTTTTGGCTTCGTAATTCTCAAGCCATTGGTAAAGAGCCAGGGGATCGATTGAGCCAACAGGCTCTTGTGTCACCATGGGTTCGACCATCAGCGCCTTGTCACCATTGTCGCGCAAAACGACATTGCGGTGCAGGTTGTTGCCTTTGAAAAGCGAGGTCCATTCATAGCCGATCAGGGCGGTGAACACGCCGGGTTGATTGTATTCCTCGGCCTTTTCCACTGTGGTTTCCCAGACCGACGCATAGATCGGCGACCCGGGGGAATACTGCGCCATCAGCTCTGGATCGATTGTGCCTTGGGCAAAATTCGTGATCAGGTCGAGAGCGGCGGCAGCACTGTCCTCACCGCCAGCGGCCAGCCCTTCGGCCCAGCGACGTGATTGTTCAAAGGCCATGATGTTTTGCTTTTGATCGACCATGTCAAAGATCATGCCCATGCCATCAGAGTGATCCGTCAGAACCATCCAATCGAGCGGTCGCGACAGTTTCACAGGCTGGCCAGAGGCAGCCATGACCTCTTCGCCGCGGGCAAAGCGGTAGGCCGTGTCATGGCCGGTGGTGTTGCCAAAGAGGCCCGCATCGACGGAAAAGCCGGTGTGCAGATGGGTATCCCCCCAGAACACCTGAGACGGGAACCCCCGTTGGGCATAAGGCGAGTAGGCTTTGCCCGGATAAAGACCGTCAAGGGACTCTTTGGAAGGGACGAACTGCGCGACGGCGGGCAACGCGGTGGTGGTCAGAAAAGCGGCAATACAAATGGAACGAAGCATCTCATAATCTCCCGGATGATCTGAGAACATTATGATTGTGTCGAGGCGACTTGGGAACAGATTTTTGATCGCGACACCTTGGCCCAAAAGTATTGGCGCTCGCTGAGCACCATCGGTTAGGTGATGACCTCTTGCGGGGTTGAGCGCCTTCGGCGAGAGTATTTCGGGAAAAGATGAAGACGAGGGAGAGGTCAGATGGCGACGGGTTTTTTCTGGGATGAGCGGTGTTTCTGGCATTCAGGCGGCAATTACGCGCTGACCCTGCCGGTGGGGGACTTTGTGCAGCCACTGGCAGCAGGGGGGCTGCCAGAAAGCCCCGAAACCAAGCGGCGGTTGAAGAACCTGCTGGACGTAAGCGGATTGGCAGCGGAACTGGAGATGCGGTCTGCGCCGGAAGCGACTCGGGAAGATCTGGAGCGGGTGCATCCCGGGGCGTACCTTGACCGGTTCAAGGACATGTCGGATGCCGGTGGCGGAGAATTGGGTCTGCGCACGCCCTTTGGCAAAGGCGGCTATGAGGCCGCAACGCTTTCGGCGGGACTGGCCAAGGAGGCCGTGCGTGCGGTCTTGGCCGGAGAGTTGCAGAACGCCTATGCTCTGTCGCGACCACCGGGGCATCACTGTCTGCCAGACTGGCCAAACGGGTTTTGCCTGTTGAACAATATCGGCATTGCGATTGAGGCCGCGCAGGCAGCGGGAACGGCACGGAAAGTCGCGGTGATTGACTGGGATGTGCATCACGGCAATGGCACCGAAGCCGTGTTTCTGCGCCGCGATGATGTGCTGACCATCTCGTTGCATCAAGAGCGGAACTATCCGCTGGACACAGGGGGCGTCGCGGATCGTGGTGACGGCGATGGTCAGGGCCACAACATCAACGTGCCATTGCCACCGGGTGCCGGTCACAATGCCTATATCGAGGCGATGGGTAAGATTGTGCTGCCCGCACTCGAACGGTTCCAGCCGGATCTGATCATCGTTGCCTGTGGCTATGACGCGGCAGCCTTTGATCCTCTGAGCCGCATGCTGGCAACGGCCGAGACCTTTCGGGTTATGACCTGTCAGGTGATGCAGGCAGCCGAGGCGCTGTGCGACGGCAAACTGGTTCTGGTGCACGAGGGAGGATACTCCGAGGCCTATGTGCCGTTTTGTGGTCATGCCGTGATGGAAGAGTTGTCAGGCAGCCAGATTCACGTGCCAGATCCCATGGCCGAGACTCTGGCGATCCGCCAACCAGACGCGCGCTTTGATGGCTTTGTCAGCGAATTGATTGATGAAATGGCGGAAATCTTCGCGAAAATGCCGGAGGGCGGTTGAAACTGACCCGGCGATGGCCGACATCACTTGCGACGCAATTGAGTGACGGAACCTAACATGCCCGAAGCCAACCCTGAGGCGCTGGCGTTCTTGCTGAGCAGACGCTCGCGCCCAGCCAAGACCCTGACCACGCCGGTGCCCAGCCGTGAAGAACTGGCGCCAATCCTTGAGGCGGGATTGCGCGCGCCCGATCATGGCAAGTTGGAACCCTGGCGGTTGATCGTGATCGAAGGCCGCGCCGTAATGGATCGCCTCGCAACTCTGGCGCAGACCCGAGGTGAAGCGCTGGGTTTGGATGACGAAAAAATCGGCAAGGGCCGTGGGCAATTTGACATGGGCAATCTGGCCGTGGTCGTCGTGGAAAGCCCGGTGATTGCCGAAAAGGTTCCCGAAATCGAACAAACCTATTCCGCGGGTGCCGTGTGCCTGCAACTGCTCAATGCAGCCTTGGCGGCTGGGTGGGGCGCAAACTGGCTGAGTGGTTGGGTGTCGCACGACCGAGACTTTTTAACCGAAGGTCTGAGACTGTCCCCACATGAACGCATCGCCGGCATTATTCATATCGGCACCGAAAAATCGGCACCACCAGAGCGGCCACGGCCCGACATGGAGAAAAAGGTCACATGGGTATCACGCTGATCCTGTCCTCGTTTTTTAGCGCCATCGGGCAGCTGGGAGACAAGCGTTTTCGCCGTGTTTTATGGCTGGGTGTTGGCCTGACCTTTGCGCTGTTGGTCGCGGCCTATGCCGGATTGTTATGGATCATCGACTTTTTTGTCGGACCAGAAGCCTACGTGCCCATACTGGGCGAGGTGACATGGCTTAACGATCTGCTCGGGATTTCGAGCTTCATTTTCATGATGGTTTTGTCCGTGTTTCTGATGGTGCCGGTCGCCTCGGCGATCACCTCGATGTTTCTGGACGACGTGGCGCAGGCAGTCGAAGACAGGCACTATCCGCAGCTACCTGACGTACCGCGCGTGCCGTTTTCAGATGCGCTGCGCGACACACTAGGGTTTCTCGGCGTGCTGATCGGGGCCAACCTTTTGGCCTTTATCATCTACGCGTTCTTACCAATGTTCTCGCTGTTTATCTTTTGGGCGCTCAACGGCTATCTGCTGGGCCGAGAGTACTTTCAACTGGCCGCCATGCGCAGGATCGGCCGCGAGGGCGCCAAGGCTCTGCGCAAGCGGCATACCGGAACGATTTGGATCGCTGGCACATTGATGGCTATGCCACTGTCGGTCCCGTTGGTAAACCTGTTGGTGCCGATCTTAGGTGCTGCGACCTTTACTCACCTGTTTCACCAGATACAGGCGGCAGACGGTCCATCCAGTCAAAATCACGCACGGTGATAATCTCGTAGGTAATGATCCACCACAGGATCACCCACATCACCGCGGCCAGGGCAAAGGTGATCTTGGCCTTTTTCTTGAGGTTGTGATTGTGCGGCGCGCCGGCATGCGTACCGGGCACCACTTCGCCCACGTCACCTTGGGTTTGCAGGCGGATGGGGATCACGATCAGAAATGTCAGGAACCACAGGACGGCATAAAGCACGATGGCGGAAGTGATCGACATGTGTAAGTCTCCTGTGTCCTAACACGTCAGGGTGCGGGCGGCGAACACGCCCGCACACCTAATGTGCCAGATATGGGTCAAACTTGCTCGAGTTCCACGAGACAGCCGTTAAAATCTTTAGGGTGCAGGAACAACACGGGCTTGCCATGTGCGCCAATCTTGGGCTCACCCGAGCCCAGAACCCGCGCGCCGGTTTCCTGCAGATGGTCGCGGGCGGCGAGAATGTCGTCAACCTCGTAACACACATGGTGAATACCGCCCGAGGGGTTCTTTTCCAAAAAGCCGTTGATCGGGCTGTCGTCGCCTAGTGGGTACAAGAGTTCGATCTTGGTGTTGGGCAATTCGATGAACACCACGGTGACGCCGTGATCGGGTTCGTCCTGAGGTGCACCAACTTTGGCGCCCAGTGCGTTGGCATATTGGGCCGAGGCGGCCTCGAGGTCCGGTACGGCAATGGCCACGTGATTAAGACGTCCGATCATGTCCTGTCCTTTCGGGTTTCCTGATTTCCTGCCGTTATGGGCAAGGCCTGAACGTGATGCAAGCGACAGGGGGTCGCGCTGTGCTGGGAACGCGGCGGTATGCCTTAACCTCTTGTTCACCATCTCTGCACTAGCGTTGGACAAAGCTGCCTGAAGGAGATCCCCATGGATGAGTTTGACCGCATGACCGCACATCGGTTGCCAACGCCAACGCGCCCGCTGCTGGGCCTGACGGTCCTTGTGGTCGAGGACAGCCGATATGCTTGCGACGCGCTACGACTATTGTGCCTGCGCAGCGGCGCTCGGATCAGACGGGCCGACTGCCTGCGGTCCGCGCGACGTCACCTGCAGCTCTATCGCCCATCAGTTGTGATCGTCGATATGGGATTGCCAGATGGCTCAGGGGCGGAACTGATCGAGGAGCTGGCAGGCGCAACCCCGCGCGTCAGCGTGTTGCTGGGCATTTCCGGTGACAGTTTTGTCGAAGATATCGCCATCGCTGCCGGGGCCGATGGTTTCCTCAGCAAACCTTTGAATAGCCTCGCAGATTTCCAGCAAGCCGTGCTGACCCGCCTGCCCGCCGACCAACAACCATCAGGCCCCCGCGTGCTGCCGGATGATACCATCAAACCTGATCCGGTCGCCTATCGTGATGACCTGTGCCATGCCGCTGACACGCTTTCCGAAGGCAAGCAGGACGAAGTCATTGAATATGTGGCGCAATTCCTTGCGGGCATTGCAAGGAGCGCCCAAGACATGTCACTTGCCAACGCGGCCGAAGCAATCACAAACGCCTATGCGAAAGGCAAAGTTCTGAATGCGGATGTCGTAAGACTGAACCAGATGGTTCAAGACCGGTTAGAGCGCGAACCCGCCATCTGAAACAAGATCAGAACAGTGAGGGATCGTCGCTGACGCGGGCCAGTTGAGTCATATCGCCCAACCGTTCAATCTGACGTCCATCTGAGTCAAAATTTGCAGGCGATAACCATACATCATAGGCCGTGGACAAGGCTGGCCAATCCTTGTCAATCGCCGCGAACCATGCGGTGTCACGATTACGGCCTTTGACCACGACATGCTGGCGGAACACGCCTTCATAGCTCAGCCCCAAACGCTGTGCAGCACGGCGCGAGGGTTTGTTCAGCGCGTCACACTTCCATTCAAATCGACGATATCCCGCCTCAAACGCCCATTTCATCAACAACACAAACGCTTCGGTCGCCGCGCGAGTCCCCTGTAGCTGTGGTGAGAGGTTGATATGCCCGGTTTCAATGCTGCCGACTTCAGGTTGGATTCGCATCAGCGTTGCCACGCCGCCCCACGCGCCGCTGTCTTTGTCATAAATCGCATAGAAAAAAGGATCGGGTTGCTCAGCGATTGAGCGAACCCAACGGTGGTAGGCCGCAGCGGAATGAAACGGGCCATAGGGAAGATAGTCCCAAACCGCGTCCTGTCCCTCATAGGCCCGGAACAAAAGCGCGGCATGTTTCTCGGCGTTCAAAGGTTCGAGCCGGGCATACCGCCCTTCAATCACATCCTTGGATGGCACCGGAGGCGGCGTCCAGTTTTCCAGCACAGTGCCCAAAGGTCTTGCGTCTGCCATTGTCAATCTCCCAACGCTGTGCCCAGAGTTGCACAAACTTGGTCAACTTTCCAAGACCCTGATTTCAAAGAAGCATATTGGGATCGTCTGCAAGGTCGAGCCCCGGGAAAACCACTCGTTCCAGATGATCGCGCGACAGGCCGAAACTGCCGCGCATTGCCCAGGCCGCCCAGCGCCGCACATCGTCCGTTGGCATCAGATCGCGGCGGTCATAAAGTGCTGCCTCAGACAGCCCGGGCCAGCGACCATAGACCTTGCCACCCCGCAACGCCCCACCAGACAAAACCATGACCCCACCCGTTCCGTGGTCTGTACCCTTGGTGCCATTTTCGCGGACCGTCCGGCCAAACTCGGTCATGGCGATGACCGTGGTCTTACCCCAGACGTTCGCCCCTACCCCGTCTTTCAATCGTAGAATGGTATCTGCCAGTTTGCTGAGAGGTTTTGCCAAGACACGGGATTGATTGGCATGTGTGTCCCAACCTCCGATGGAAAACGAGGTGATCCGCGCGTCCTGTCTCAGCTGCTGGGCTGCGAAGTCTGCAATGCGCTCGTGACTTTTGGAGCCTTTCAGGACCTTTTGATCGGCCGCCATGCCCTCCATCATGTCCTGTTCGTCGGCCATGACCACCGGATCACCATCCTGATCGGCCAGGTTCACAGCCTGCGCCATCGCTTGGGCCAGCATGGGATCATCCTGCATGGTCAATTCCATCAGCATTAGCCCTTGCGCGCTCAGTCCGATATCCACCTCGGGTGTCCACCTTAGCACAAGAGCTGCACCACGGGTCAGCAACATGTCTTCACGTCCGATCGCATAGGTGGTGTCTGCGGTGACGTTCGGAACCCCCTGTAACATGCGGTTCAACCACCCGTCACGCAAACCTCCTTCGCGTGAGGCCAAACCGGCCTCCAGCAAATCCTGGCCGTCAAAATGGCTGCGCTTGTCGCGATAAGGTTGCGAGGCCGCGTGAACAAATCCCAACTCACCCGCCTGCCATAGTGGCATAAGTGGTGCGAGCGCGGGGTGCAGACCAAAATAGTTGTCCAGCGCCAGCGCCGGATCGCGTTCTGTAGCCAAACTGGGCCGTGCGTTAACGAAATCTGGATCACCCCAAGGCCGCACCGCGTCCAAGCCATCGAGCCCGCCTCTCAGGATGATGACCACCAAGCGGTTGTCCCATGGAGCCGATGCGAACGTCATAGGCGTCACCAAGGGGCTGGCGGCAAGAGAGCAACCGATTGCGGCGCTCCGCATCATGAACCCTCGACGTGACAGGATATGTGTCATCTCTCGCTCTCCTAGTGCCTCTGAAACGCCGGTGACATCAAAACAAGCGCGATGCCCTCCCGGCGGCTCTCGGCAGCCCCGGCTGCAAAGACAACCCGCTCGGGCGCATCCGGACCAAGCGCAACACGGACAAACTCGCGGGGGTCTGGCCTTGCTTGAGGAAGGATCTCAGGCAAGCTCAACGCCCATTGCGGCCGCGCGGCCAACCCTTGCGGTGAGGCCCATTGCTGATCGTCCTCGGACCAACCATCAGGGCCAGTTGCTCCCTCCCAAGGCTGCCCCATAAGGAGGAGAGGCGCCAGAAACTGCGTTTTGACATTTTTGTCTTCAAGCGCAGTGGCATCACTTTGTGCGAACCCCAACGCTCGCAAAGATGATCCTACAAATTCAACGGGTTGCTTCACATTGCCAGCGCCTTGCCAGGACAGAGTATGGGACAGCATGGCGTGATAGACCGCTGGCAAATGCCCGTCTGTATCAAGATATGCGGCTTCGATGGCTCGCACCAAAGCGTCGTCAGGCGCATCAGAGACAAAGTGCACGGCGAGCTTATGCGCAATATGCCGCGCCGTGGACGGATGTCGTGCCAAATCGCGCAGAACTGCATGGATATCCGCCAATTGCCCTTGCTGGGATCCGTACCATTTTCCCAAAACCCGCTCTGCCCCTGGCTCGGCGATTTCAGGTCGGTAGGCCAACCCAACATCAGTTTTCCATTGCAGCCCCGCAAACAGTTCCGCCAACTGGCGTACATCAGTCTGACTATATGGGCCTGCAACCCCCAGCGTGTGCAACTCAAGAACCTCTCGGGCGAGGTTTTCATTCAAACCAAACTGTTTTGCCTGACGTTTGAGGGCAAAAGGACTGGCGGGGCCAACCGACTTCTCTTGATCCAGGAAACTGAGCATCAACGGATGTGTGACCGCCGCGATCAGCATGTCCTCGAACCGCCCTGTTAGATGAGGGCGGATTGCGCTTTCGGCATAGGGGGCCGACGAATAGCGAAGCGCCTGCCTCTTGCCTTTGGCCGTAAAGTGATCGGCCCAGAAAAACGCCAATCTCTCGCGAAACCCCGCATCCGTTGAACTACGACGTAGCATGGATTGCACAAGCCAATGCCTCTGATCCACAGCACTCGCGCGCAAAAACACACGAAGCTGTTTTCGAAGCTCTTGAGCCTTATCCGGTCCGTTCTTTGCCCGAATTTTCTTGCGCGCCTCGCCCAGCACTAAAACACGCGTCAGATAGTGGTCAAAACTTGCAATCGGATACTGGGTTTCTACGTGACTGGGTTGGCTCGTGCCATCCAGAATCTCCGCAATCGTTTCTGGCGGCCTGACCACAGGAGATAGCCCACATCCAAAGCGGGTTTCCGCAATGATCGGATCAAAAGCCACGTGACCGCCCTTTCGTTTACGCCTACCACCCATTCTAACGCAGGATAGGCTGCTTTGGTGGTCACATCCACGACATTGGCCAAAACGTGCGAAAACAAAAAAGGGCCGCCAGTCTGGCAGCCCTTACAATGGATTTTTGATCGCCTAGTCTTGCGGGATGACCCGCAGTCCCAGCTCCATCAACTGATCCGAGGTCGGATCAGAAGGCGCGTTCATCATCAGGTCTTCGGCGCGCTGGTTCATCGGGAACATCACCACTTCACGAATGTTCTGCTGATCGGCGAGCAGCATGACGATGCGGTCGACACCGGCAGCACAGCCACCGTGCGGCGGCGCGCCGTATTTAAAGGCGTTGACCATGCCACCGAAACGCTTGCGCACTTCGTCTTCGCCGTAACCGGCAATCTCAAACGCCTTGAACATAATCTCTGGCTTGTGGTTCCGGATCGCACCGGACACCAGTTCATAGCCGTTACAAGCAAGGTCATATTGGAAGCCTGTCGCCGAAAGCGGATCGTTTTCCAAAATATCCATGCCGCCCTGTGGCATCGAGAACGGGTTGTGGTCGAAGTCGACCGCGCCGGTTTCCTCGTCTTTCTGGAAGATCGGGAAGTCGACAATCCATGCGAAAGCAAAGCGGTCTTCGTCCAGGAGCTTCAACTCTTTGCCAATCACGTCGCGGGCACGGCCTGCAACGCCTTCGAAAGCTTTGGGTTTGCCGCCAAGGAAGAAGGCCGCGTCGCCGACACCCAGACCCAGTTGCTGACGGATGGCTTCGGTGCGCTCGGGGCCGATGTTCTTGGCCAGTGGGCCTGCAGCTTCCATGCCACCGGGGACTTCACCGGATTTCAATTTGGCCTGCGCTTCCTTAACCGGAATACCCAGTTCCTGCGCCACGCTATCGGCAGTCTTATCGCGCCAGAAGATATAGCCCATGCCGGGCAGACCCTGTTCTTGCGCGAATTTGTTCATACGGTCGCAGAACTTGCGACCACCGCCGGTTGGGGCGGGAATGGCGCGCACTTCGGTGCCTTCCTGCTCAAGCAGTTTGGCAAAGATCGCAAAGCCCGAGCCACGGAAGTGTTCGGAGACTTCCTGCATTTTGATCGGGTTGCGCAGGTCGGGTTTGTCGGTGCCGTACCACTTGGCGGCATCGGCATAGGAAATTTGCGGCCACTCCTGATCGACCTTGCGGCCTTCGCCGAACTCTTCAAACACGCCTTGCAGCACCGGCTGGATCGTGTCGAACACGTCCTGTTGGGTAACAAAGGACATCTCCATGTCGAGCTGGTAGAAGTCGGTCGGCGAGCGGTCGGCGCGCGGGTCTTCGTCGCGGAAGCACGGCGCGATTTGGAAATACTTGTCGAACCCTGCGACCATCATCAGCTGTTTGAACTGCTGCGGGGCCTGAGGCAGGGCATAGAACTTGCCCGGATGCAGACGCGAGGGCACGAGGAAGTCGCGCGCACCTTCGGGGCTGGAAGCCGTGATAATCGGTGTCTGATACTCGCGGAAATCCTGCTCCCACATGCGTTTGCGCATCGACATCACAACGTCCGAGCGCAGTTTCATGTTGTCTTGCATGATATCGCGGCGCAGATCGAGGAAGCGGTACTTCAGGCGGGTTTCTTCGGGGTATTCCTGATCGCCAAACACCATCAGCGGCAATTCATCCGCGGCGCCCAGCACTTCGAGATCACGAACGAACACTTCGATTTCACCGGTCGGAAGCTTGGGGTTGATCAGGTCTTCATCGCGGGCCTTCACATTGCCGTCGATGCGAATGCACCATTCCGAGCGCACCTTTTCCATCTCGGCAAAAACCGGGCTATCGGGGTCACACAAAACCTGCGTCATGCCATAGTGGTCGCGCAAGTCGATGAACAGGATGCCACCATGATCTCGGATACGGTGTACCCAACCCGAAAGGCGCACGGTGTCGCCGACGTTGGATTTGTTCAGATCGGCGCAAGTATGGCTGCGAAAAGCGTGCATGATAGCTCCCTCGGACGGGTGAAGTGTGAAGTCGCGCCGATACACCTCTTTAGGGGGGCAAAGTCAAGGGAGGTTGGGTCGAAGTTGCCGCAAAGGCGGTGATTTCAGCGCTTAAGCCGGACTGGGATCAACCCGCGCAAGGAATTCCCCACATGAATGGCCTTGGCCGATTGCAGCATGGGCAGGTCGATGACGCCTTCTTGTACGTCCCCGGTCTCGAGCAAAGACTGACGTAAGACACCCGGCAAAAGCCCGCAGGACAGGTGCGGTGTGACCCTTGCCCCTGTTTCCAGTGTGACAAAGAGATTGGTGATTGTGCCTTCACACAGCTCACCGTGCTCATTGAGAAATAACAGCTCATCCACGCCCTGCGGCAATTCCTTGCGCGCCAGATCATAAACCGCGCGCTGCGTGGTTTTGTAACGCAACCAAGGATCGTCCGAGTGCAGGGGTTGATCCGCAATGGCGACGTGCCAGATCGCGGCGGTCTGAGATGAGAGTTCCGCCGTGGTGATTTCACTGGCACCGTCCTCAGACAGCGTTAGTCGACACCGCAAGTCAATTTGCCCACTCAAAGCCATAATGCAGGCCTGAAGCGCTTGGGCGTCGACTGGAAAGCCCATAACGCGCGCGGATCGCTCTAGCCGTGCCAAATGCAAATCCAATCGGGGCACCGATTGCGTCGCCGCGCAAAACCGAAAGGTTTCGATCAGGCGGGTTCCGGCAGGAATTGGCGCGCGAAACGGGCTTTCCATAGAGCTTCCTCAAATTCTGATGTGGCTGTGCTGTCCCACACAACACCCCCGCCTACGTTCAACGTGGCGGTGTCATCTTCGATCATCAGGGTGCGAATGGCGACGTTGAATTCGGATCTGCCGTCTGGCGCGGCCCATCCGATCGTCCCACAATAAATGTCGCGCGGCCATGGCTCTAAGTCGTTCAGGATTTCCATGGCGCGCAACTTGGGCGCTCCAGTGATCGACCCGCAGGGGAAAAGTGCGCGGAAGATGTCGGACAGGGTTGCATCCTGTTTCAATTGGGCTGCGACGGTTGAAACCATCTGGTGCACCGTCGCGTAGGTCTCAATCCTGAACAGATCGGGCACATGCACGCTGCCTGCCATAGCGACGCGACTGATGTCATTGCGCAAAAGATCAACGATCATAAGGTTCTCAGCGCGATTTTTCTCATCCTGAACCAACCAGAGTTTGCGACGTGCGTCCTCTTGCGGATCAATGGAACGGGGTTGCGTGCCTTTCATGGGGCGGGTCTCGATGCGCCCGGACGTATCCGTGCGGAAAAACAATTCCGGAGAGCGGCTCAGAAAGGTCGGAAGCCCCGGCTGCTGGATGTAGGCGCCATGGCCGACCGGTTGTCGCCGCGCCAGCGCATTGTAGAGCGACAAGGGATCGCCACGAAAGGCGGCTCGCATCGGAAACGTCAGGTTGGCCTGATAGATGTCGCCCTGCCCGATCAGGTCGCGCACTTTTTGAAAGGCTTGCTCATAGGCCAAGCTGCTCCAATTGGCGGCAAAGCTTCCAAGGTCAAAAGGCAATTCATGAAACTGCGGGATGATTTCGGGCGCATCAAAGGCTCCGAAACAGATCAGAGGAACGCGCCGATGTGCCGGCATTCTCTTTGAAAGACGCGGCTCCAGCGCATAGCCCATCTCATAACTGGCATATCCCGCCAGCCAGAAACCGTCCTGCCGCGTCTGGTCCAGGCGCTCAAGTGCTGCGGGGACATCCGCTTGAGTTTCGGCTACGATAAACCTCTTGGCAGCATGAAAAAACATGCCGCCTTGCCGTGGTCCCTGATCAAAACGAATCTCCAACGAAGCCCCCGATTAAGAATCTGCGTTTTGTGTAGGCTGATCTGCGAAAATGCCTATATTGGAAAGCGGCAATTTGTGTCACTGAACCGATCCCCCTTGCACCTTGCCCCGCGATAGTTATAACCCACGACAATTTGCGATTTCGGGCGACTCCCTCTCTGCTGCGGCTCGCCCCTGAACCCGAGGTCTGCCATGCCCAAAAGAACCGACATCTCCTCGATCATGATCATCGGGGCTGGTCCCATTGTGATTGGACAAGCCTGCGAATTTGATTACTCGGGCGCTCAAGCCTGTAAGGCGCTGCGCGAGGAGGGTTACCGGGTGGTTCTGGTCAACTCGAACCCGGCCACAATCATGACCGACCCGGAACTGGCAGACGCAACGTACATCGAACCGATCACGCCCGAAGTGGTGGCCAAGATCATCGAGAAAGAGCGCCCCGACGCACTATTGCCGACAATGGGTGGGCAGACGGGCCTAAACACCTCGCTCGCGCTGGAAGAAATGGGCGTTCTGGACAAGTTCGGCGTTGAGATGATCGGTGCCAAGCGGGGCGCGATCGAAATGGCCGAAGACCGCAAGCTGTTCCGCGAAGCGATGGATCGCCTTGGTATTGAGAACCCGCGCGCCTCGATCGTGACGGCTCCGAAGAAGGACAATGGCGAGGACGATCTGGACGAAGGCATCCGATTGGCGTTGGAGGAACTGGAAGACATTGGTCTGCCTGCCATTATTCGCCCGGCCTTTACGATGGGCGGCACCGGCGGTGGGGTTGCCTATAACCGCGAAGATTACATCCACTTTTGCCGCACCGGCATGGACGCCAGCCCGGTCAACCAGATCCTGATCGACGAAAGCCTGCTGGGTTGGAAAGAGTTTGAGATGGAGGTTGTGCGCGACAAGGCCGACAACGCCATTATCGTCTGTTCCATCGAAAACGTTGACCCGATGGGCGTGCACACCGGGGACTCGATCACAGTGGCCCCTGCCCTAACGCTGACTGACAAAGAATACCAGATCATGCGCAACCACTCGATCGCGGTTCTGCGCGAGATTGGCGTGGAGACAGGCGGATCGAACGTACAGTGGGCCGTGAACCCCGCAGATGGCCGCATGGTTGTGATTGAGATGAACCCGCGGGTGTCACGCTCGTCCGCGCTGGCTTCGAAGGCAACGGGCTTCCCGATTGCAAAAATTGCCGCGAAACTGGCCGTTGGCTTTACGTTGGACGAGCTGGACAACGACATCACCAAGGTGACACCTGCGTCGTTCGAACCCAGCATCGACTATGTCGTCACCAAGATCCCGAAATTTGCCTTTGAAAAGTTCCCGGGATCTGAGCCTTATCTGACCACAGCAATGAAATCTGTGGGTGAGGCCATGTCGATTGGCCGGACGATCCACGAAAGCCTGCAAAAAGCACTGGCCTCGATGGAATCAGGCCTGACCGGTTTTGACGAAATCGAGATCAAAGGCGCACCGGACAAGGCCGCCGTTATCAAGGCGATCAGCCAGCAGACTCCAGATCGGATGCGCACCATCGCGCAAGCCATGCGCCACGGGCTGACCGACGACGAAATCCACAATGTCACGATGTTCGACCCGTGGTTCTTGTCGCGCATCCGCGAGATCGTCGACACCGAGGCATATGTGCGAGAACACGGGCTGCCCTCGGATGAGCGCGGCCTGCGCAAGCTGAAGATGATGGGCTTTACCGACGCGCGACTGGCACATCTCACCGGCTACAGCGAACGCGATATCCGAAACAAACGGGTCAACGCAGGCGTCACCGCCGTCTTCAAACGCATCGACACCTGTGCCGCCGAGTTCGAGGCGCAGACGCCTTATATGTACTCGACCTATGAAGCCCCGATGATGGGTGACGTCGAATGCGAAGCCCGCCCCAGCGACCGCAAGAAAGTCGTCATTCTGGGCGGTGGTCCGAACCGGATCGGCCAGGGGATCGAGTTTGACTACTGCTGCTGTCACGCCTGCTACGCGCTGACCGATGCGGGTTACGAGACCATCATGGTCAACTGTAACCCCGAGACCGTGTCGACGGACTATGACACCTCGGACCGCTTGTATTTTGAGCCGCTGACCTTTGAACACGTGATGGAGATCCTGCGCGTAGAACAGGAAAACGGCACGCTGCACGGCGTAATCGTGCAGTTCGGCGGTCAGACCCCTCTGAAACTCGCCAACGCGTTGCATGACGAGGGCATTCCGATCCTCGGCACCACGCCAGACGCCATCGATTTGGCCGAAGACCGTGAACGCTTCCAGGCGCTGGTGAATGAGCTGGGGCTCAAGCAACCCAAGAACGGCATTGCCTCCACCGACGCCGAAGCGCTTCATATTGCAGAAGAAATCGGCTTTCCGCTGGTGATCCGCCCATCTTATGTTCTGGGTGGCCGCGCCATGGAAATCGTGCGCGACATGGCGCAACTGGAACGCTACATCGCTGAAGCAGTTGTGGTGTCGGGCGACAGCCCAGTTCTGCTCGACAGCTATCTGGCTGGCGCAGTAGAGCTGGACGTAGACGCCTTGTGTGACGGCAAAGACGTGCATATCGCAGGCATCATGCAGCACATCGAAGAGGCTGGCGTGCACTCGGGCGACAGCGCCTGTTCGCTGCCGCCCTACTCGCTAGAAGCCGAGATGATAGACCGGATCAAGGAACAGTCTGTCGCGCTGGCGCTGGCTCTGAATGTCGTTGGCCTGATGAACGTACAGTTCGCGATCAAGGACGATGAGATTTACCTGATCGAAGTAAACCCGCGCGCCTCGCGTACGGTGCCCTTCGTGGCGAAGGCAACTGACAGCGCGATTGCCTCGATTGCCGCGCGCTTGATGGCCGGAGAGCCCCTGTCGAACTTCCCGTTGCGTGCGCCCTATTCTGAAGGTGCCGACATTACGACACCGCAGCCCATTGCTGACCAGATGACCCTCGCAGACCCGATCATGCCCTGGTACTCGGTTAAAGAGGCCGTGATGCCGTTCAACCGCTTTCCTGGTGTCGATACGATCCTTGGGCCGGAAATGCGCTCAACCGGAGAAGTCATGGGCTGGGATCGGTCCTTTGCCCGCGCCTTTCTCAAGGCACAACTGGGCGCGGGGATGATCCTGCCGACCGGTGGCAAAGCGTTCATCTCGATCAAGGATGCGGACAAAACCGATCAAATGGTAGAAGCCGCTCACACGTTGACAGGCATGGGCTTTGACATTGTCGCCACCTCGGGCACGGCCAAATGGCTCAGCGAGCAAGGTGTGGCCTGCAAACGCGTCAATAAGGTCTACGAAGGCCGCCCAAACATCGTGGATGAGTTGAAAAACGGTGATGTCTCGTTGGTGATGAACACCACCGAAGGGGCGCAGGCGGTCAATGACAGCCGTGAAATCCGCTCGGTCGCCTTGATGGACAGAATCCCCTATTTCACCACCGCCGCAGCCAGCCACGCCGCTGCCCGCGCCATGAAAGCGCGCGAAGAAGGTGAGATCGAGGTCCGCAGCCTGCAGGGCTGATGCCACCTCTGACGTTTTGGATGCAAAAGGCCCCCGCAAAAATTGCGGGGGCCTTTTTGTTGTGACTTTTAGGGCTTGGATCAGCCTTTGCCTTTCCA
This sequence comes from uncultured Shimia sp., assembly GCF_947498095.1. Lineage (GTDB taxonomy): Bacteria > Pseudomonadota > Alphaproteobacteria > Rhodobacterales > Rhodobacteraceae > Shimia. Next base: position 244,929 of record NZ_CANMJE010000004.1, read on the forward strand.
AGGTACCAGCACCCGCTCGGCCCAGCGCATCAGCATGTCGATGCCAAAGCCGATTATGCCGATCAGGATGATCCCCATGATGACGATATCGGTCAGCTGGAACTTGGACGCGACCATGATCATCATGCCCGTGCCTTGCGACGCGGCGACCAGTTCGGCGGCAACAACCGTGCCCCAACAGACCCCCATCGCCACCCGGGCACCGGTAAAGATTTCCGGTAGCGAGTTGGGGATAATCACGTGGCGCATGATCTGTGGCTTGTTTGCCCCCAGACTATAGGCCGCATGCACCTTGGAGATGCTGACACCCGACACCCCGGATCGCGCGGCAATCGCCATGATCCATAGAGCAGCTAAGAACAAGAGAATAATCTTGCCCACCTCTCCAATCCCGGCCCAGATGATCACCAGCGGGATCAGGGCAAGTGGCGGTACCGGACGCATGAACTCTACGATCGGGTCAAACCAACCGCGGAACCAGTCACTGAGACCCATCGCATACCCCAAAGGAATGCCAACAAGCGCGCCAAAGAAGAAACCAACAATCACACGAAACAGCGAGTAGCCCAGATGTTCCAGCAGGGTCGAGCCCTGATATCCGTCAGAAGCGATTTCGATAAAGCGGTACCAGACAGCTTCAGGGGGCGGCAGCCAGATCGGCTCCATCTGCATACCCTTGGAGGGTGAGATGCTAAGCGCACCCTTGTCGGTAAAGGTCACAGTGCCGTTTTCGACTTGGACTTCAGGCTTGGTGTCGATGATGTTGTCATTGGCATCACGACGGTTGTGATCGAACTTAACCGGCTGCCCGTTGATCGCGACAATAAGAGCGCCGTCTTTGCGAGACGTAGCATCGTTCTTGTCCCAGCGGAGCTGCCCGCTGCGATACTTGCGGATCAGAACAGAGTCGTTCAGAGCCGCACCATCACCTTCGGGGGCATCGGGGGCGACGCCATCTTCGGTGTCAGAGACACGCCAGAACACTGTGGCATCATCGGTCGTGCCATCCGGTGCCTGAACCGTGATTTCAAACTGTCCGTCGCCAACATAAGGCCCGGGCATGTGCAAGAAGGATGGCAACAACACCGACCCCGTGAATGTGCCCCACATGAAAAAGATCGTCACGATCGAGATGATCGAAGCCGTCCGGTTTGACCGCACAGCGCTTTCGTCCCCGAAGGTTACAGTCTTCAGCGAGGTATAATCCTGAATCGCGGTGCGATGATGGATGAAGCGGACGATGTAGAATGCGCCGATAAAAATACCGGCATAGAGGAGAAACGGTATCATTGCGCGGCCTCCGTACGTCCCATGATTTCTTCTTCCATATCCCAGATCATGCCGAGGATCTCCTCGCGCCGTTCTGCGAATTCGGGATGCTTTTTGACGTCGCGAAGATCCTGCCCGACGCCCATGTCAGCAAATGGCAGCTGGTACTCTTTGTGAATACGCCCTGGACGCGGCGCCATAACGATCAACCGTTCCCCCAGCAACAGGGCCTCTTCAACCGAGTGGGTGATGAGGATGATGGTCTTGCCTGTCTCTTTCCAGAGTTTCAGAACAAGGCTCTGCATTTTTTCGCGGGTCAGCGCATCCAGCGCGCCGAGCGGTTCATCCATGAGGATGACATCAGGGTCGTTTGCGAGGCACCGAGCCAGTGAGACACGCTGTTGCATGCCACCTGACAGCTCATAAACCGCCTTTTCCTTAAAGTCCTGAAGACCAACGATATCCAACAGATGGTCAACGATTTCGGCTTTGTCGAGCTTGGGCATGCCCTTCATCGACGGGCCGAAGCCTACGTTCTCACGAACGCTCATCCATTCGAACAATGCGCCCTGCTGGAACACCATGCCGCGTTCTGCGTCGGGTCCCTGAACCGTATGACCATTCATTACGATCTGGCCCTCGGTCGGAGCAAGAAAGCCAGCAACGATGTTGAGCAAGGTCGTCTTACCGCAGCCCGAAGGCCCCAGCACGCTTAGCAACTCGCCTTCTTTGAGATGCAGGCTCACATCCTTCAGCGCTTGCACATGCCCACCGTCGGGCAAATCAAAGCGCATGGAAAGGTTCTCGATCGACAGTCCGGTCATGGTCCGCCTTTCACTATGTATTGTTGTTTTGGCAGGGCCTGACGGCACACCCGCCGAGTACGTCTAAAGGAGTGGGGGCGCATCGTCGTGCGCCCCCGTCCATAGTGCAATTACATGCTGCTTGCGGCGGTCAAAGGTGCGGCGTTCACAGCACCTTCGTAGCTGTCCAGCGCAGCATCGATGCTACCTGCACCCACGAAGACGTCAGCGACACCCTTCATGAATGTCGCAGCGCCACCACCGAGCCATTTGTCACCCAGCTGATCTGCTGCGCTTGGGAACGTAAAGGTCGCCATGGTCGCTGCCGCATCGGCTTCGTCCATACCTGCGTCTTTCGCGATCACCGGCAGCATTTTGGCCGCGGCATCACCACCAGCATTCCACATGTCATTGGCATCTGCCGTGACTTTCAGGAACTTAGCCAGCAATTCGCCTTCTTCAGCGACAAAATCGGCAGGTGCCGTGGTCGCGTCAAATACGAGAATGCCCAGAGCTTCTTTTTCTGCACCGGTGAGCAACACATTGCCGTGCTCGACCATGCGGCGCAGAGCACCACCCCAGCCACACGCCATGTCGACCGAGCCTTGTGCAAGTGCAGCAGCACCTTCGGCAGGCGCCATGTCAACCACGTCAAGACCACTGACATCCACACCAAAGTGGTTCATCTGGCTCAGGAAGCCAAAGTGCGCTGCGGTTCCGAGTGGAACGGCCACTTTCTTACCCGCCAGTTCACCGGCACTGTCTTTGTCGATTTCAAGCGCTTCTGATACGACGCAGTTGTCGTTCTCGGAATAGCTGACAGCGATGTCGACAACCTGAATGTCCTGACCAGCAGATGCGGCAACCACGAAGGGCGGCACACCTTGGCTTACCGAGATATGCACGTCGCCTGACGCCATTGCTGCGCTCATGGCTGTACCTGTGTCAAAGCTGACCCAGTTAATCTTGACGCCCATTGCTTCTTCATAGGTGCCCATAACTTTGGCGTACTGGAACGGCATCGGCCATTCGAGGAAATACGCGACAGTGATCTCTTCCGAGATCGCCGCCTGAGCGCTTGTCAGCAGGGCCAATGCGGCTGCTGCGCCGGCGAATTTCTGTTTAAATTTCATTGTAGTCTCCCAAGTTGGTCTTTGCAGGTGCGCGGTTTTTGGAACAGGCCTATTTAGCTTTTTGACTTCGGACTGCTCCCCACGCCTTCCTGACCATGCATTGAGCCGCAAAAAAGCACGTGCAAGCAAATCATTTTTTTCACGGCCCAATCCGCGACGACACCTTCCTCAGACGAATTCAAAGGTTCATGCCATTCATTAGTCGTTCTTTTTCAACACACTATTGGAATAGCGTTGCTTCAAAATGCCTCATCCCAAAGATTTCTGGACTCACAATGAAAAGCCATCTGGACACATCACTGCCCAAGAGGTCGCAACCATGCCCGAATTTCTTGCAGCCCGGGGAAACAGGGGCACTTTCAGAAACGGCGCTAAGGACAAGCGTGCATGCGCAGACCACCGGGCACACGGCCCATTTTCTATCATGCCGCAGACATCCCGATGGGGACTTGGATGGCGAAAATATGTATTTGCATGAAATTATTTGCAAATGGAAATAATTTTCGGTAACTTTCTGCGAGCCCAAGACCGTTAACACGGCTTACATCGCGAGACTACATGACCGAAACCGCCTCAGACCTCCGGCTGGAAGACATCGAGTTGGACAGTTTTGCCCCCTATCTGATGAACCGCATCATGGGGCGCTACAATGCGTCCATGCGCAACGACATGGCGCAGCTTGGCCTCACGACACCCAAGGTCAGAACCCTTGCTGTGCTGGCATCGCGCGACGGCATCCTGATCGGGCAGCTTGCGGTCTATGCAGTTGTTGAACACTCGACCCTGTCTCGGGCGCTGGACGGGCTTGCGGCAGACAAACTGATCCGCCGCGTCCCAGATCAGGAAGACGCGCGCGCGACACGCGTCTTTCTCACCAAAACCGGTCGCGAAACCTTTGATCGCCTTTGGCCCGGCATGGAAGGGTCGGTCGCGCAGATGTTTGACGGCATCTCATCCGAGGAGCGATCGGCCTTTGTGGCAACCCTACAGCGCGTCTTGAAGAACGTGCGCCACCACGACTTTTGACCCCTTCCGGAAATCCTCCGGGCGCTTTCAATCCAGATAAGGACAGACATGGCCGAACGTTCATTTAAGAAAGAAGTTGAAGAGCTTCGCGCCGGGGCGGGAGAGACCTTTACCGGTGAAGGTATTCTGGCCCTGACCAAGGCGCTGTTGGAAAACGGGGTTGGTTATGTCGGCGGATATCAGGGCGCGCCGATATCGCACCTGATGGATGTGCTGGCCGATGCACAGGAACTGCTGCAAGAGCTGGATGTGCGATATGAAGCCAACGCCTCGGAGGCTGCCGCCGCCGCGATGCTGGCCGCATCAGTGCACTATCCGATCCGTGGCGCCGTAACCTTTAAAGGCCCTGTTGGTGTCAACGTAGCCTCAGACGCGCTGGCCAACCTGTCGTCCTCTGGCGTAGCGGGCGGCGCCATCGTGATCGTCGGCGAGGATTATGGCGAAGGCTCGTCCATCATGCAGGAACGCAGCCATGCGTTTGCCATGAAGTCTCAGTTCTGGCTCATGGACCCTCGACCCAATCTGCCCTCCATCGTGAAATCCGTGGGTGACAGTTTTGAGCTGTCCGAAGCTTCGAACACACCGGTGATGTTGATGGTGCGCATCCGCGCGTGCCACGTGACCGGCAGCTTTGAATGCCGCGACAATCAGCGGCCGGACTTGACGGTCGAGGACGCGCTGAGCAATCCACGCCGGGATTGGAATCGCGTGGTCCTGCCCCCGATGTCCTATGCGCATGAACAGGACAAAATCACCACGCGCTGGCCCAATGCCCAGAACCACATCATGGAGCGCGGCCTGAATGAGGTGTTTGGTCCAGAAAGTGGAGAGTTGGGCATTATATGTCAGGGTGGCATGTACAACGGCGTTATCCGATCTTTGCAGCGCCTTGGCCTCGCGGATCTTTATGGCAATACGGACATCCCCATCTATTGTCTGAATGTCACCTATCCCCTTGTCGATGAAGAAGTAATCCGCTTTGCCACAGACAAAAAGGCCGTGTTGATCGTAGAGGAAGGTCAGCCAGAGTTCATTGAACAGGGATTGTCGACGATCCTGTTGCGCTCGGACCTCCAAACAATGCTTCATGGCAAAGATGTTTTCCCAATGGCTGGCGAATATACAGGCCAGATCATGTTCGACAGTATTGTCGCGTTCCTGCGCAAGTACGCTCCCGAAGACTTGCCAGGTCAGATGCGCGCGCCCAATCAACCCCTCCCCGCCATTCCGGACCTCAGCAAAACTGTGCCCATCCGCCCGCCCGGGTTTTGCACTGGTTGTCCTGAACGGCCAATATTTGCGGGGCTAAAGCTCGCTCAGCAAGAGCTGGGGCCGCACCAGATTAGCGCCGACATTGGATGTCATCTCTTTGCAGCCCTGCCCCCGTTTGAAATCGGTGGCGCAACGATGGGTTATGGGTTGGGTCCGGCCTCAAACGCTGCCTTTGACGGCGGTGGTGAAAAGCGCGCCATTTCAATCATTGGCGACGGTGGTTTCTGGCACAATGGCCTGTCTTCTTCGATTGGCAACATGGTGTTCAACAAATCCGACTCGGTCGCGGTGATCGTGGACAATTATTACTCTGCGGCCACGGGCGGTCAGGATGTTCTCTCAAGCCGTGCAGACAACCCGAGCAAGGCGACGCAAAACCCAATCAGCAAGGCACTTGAAGGCGTTGGGGTGAAATGGATTCGCCAGATCGACCACACTTACGATGTGGGCAAAATGCGCGAGACATTTGTTGAGGCACTGACCACAGACTATGACGGCCCCAAGGTGATCGTCGCTTCTTCGGAATGCATGCTGAACCGTCAACGTCGGGAAAAACCGGCACGCAACAAGGCGATCAATGATGGTAAACGCATCGAGGTCCTCCGCTTTGGTGTGGATGAGGACATCTGTACCGGCGATCACGCTTGTATCCGCCTGTCGGGGTGCCCGTCCCTGTCTGTCAAACATCTGGACGATCCACTGCGGGATGATCCAGTAGCCGCCATTGACCAAACCTGTGTGGGCTGTGGTAACTGCGGAGAGGTGGCAGATGCCGCCATCCTCTGCCCCAGCTTTTACCGTGCCGACGTGGTGCACAATCCCGGCAGTTTGGAACGCTGGTGGGCCGGATGGTCAGGTCGCGTGATCAGTTGGTTACAGGTCAGACGCGCCTCAAAACGACTGACATTTACGGAGGCAGGCCAATGAACGCGCCTATCGACCTCGTTGCGGGGCCACGCGACGACAAATTGCAGAGCATCATCAAGCTGGCGATCCTCGCGGTCGGCGGACAGGGCGGCGGCGTTCTGACCAACTGGATCGAGAGTCTTGCGCGTGCAGAAGGTTATGTCGTGCAAGCCACATCCGTCGCGGGTGTCGCCCAGCGCACTGGGGCTACGATCTATTACATCGAAATGGCCCCGGCCGGTGACACTGAACCCGTCTTTTCTCTGGCCCCCACCAGCGGCGACGTCGACATCATGATCGCCGCCGAAATGATGGAGGCCGGTCGCGCCATCATGCGGGGTTTTGTGACCCCCGATCGCACAACCCTCATCGCCTCTACACATCGCGCCTTGGCCGTATCGGAGAAAATGGTTCCGGGCGACGGCATTTCAGCGCCCGAGGATGTCCTGGAGGCCGCAAAGTTGATGTCTGACCGCCTGATCATGTTCGATATGGACCAATTGGCCGCCGAGAATGGCTCGGTCATCTCATCATCGCTGTTCGGGGCCCTCGCTGCCTCCGGGGCCTTGCCGTTCTCGCGCGATGCCTTTGAGCAAGCGATCCGCGCGTCTGGAAAAGCGGTGGACACCAGCCTGCGTAGTTTCGCGGCGGCTTTTGACCGAACTGAAGCAAGTGAGAGCGATGCAGACCCTGTTTTGTCAGCGCCCAGGAGAAACAATCATCACGTTGCAGGACCTGCGAGCGTGCTGAGCGACTGGCAGGCGCTTGAGGCTGAGGCCCTCGCCCTGCCCGCGCCGCAAATGGCAACGCTGGGTTTGCGCAAGGTCGTGGATTTTCAGGATTTGACCTATGGGCGCGAATACCTTGATCGGCTGCAACAGTTTTCAGGCCATGACACCGGGGACACCAAACTGTGTGAAACCGCTGCCAAACACGTCGCCAACGCCATGTGTTACGACGACATCATCCGAGTTGCTGACCTAAAGACGCGGCAGGGACGGTTCAACAGGATCAAAGCCGAGGTGACGCCGGGTGACGCGCCGATCAACCTGACCGAATTCTTTCATCCCCGTGGCGAAGAGATCATCAGCCTCTTACCAGCGGGTCTTGGCGTATGGATCGAGGCGCGACCACGCCTGGCCGCCTGGATCGACCGCCGAGTGAACAAAGGGCGTCGTCTGCGCACCCATAGACTAAGGGGCTTTCTAACGCTCTATTTTCTTGGTGGATTGCGCCGTACCCGCCGCAAAAGCCTGCGGCACAAGATTGAGCAGGATCATCTGAACGCATGGCAGGCGACCTGTCTGGAGGCGGCTTCGCAGAACGTGCCCTTGGCGATTGAATTGCTGAAATGTCGACGGTTGATAAAAGGTTACTCCGACACCCACGCCCGTGGCCTGTCCAAGTTTTCTCGGGTCATGGATGCGGCAAGTCTGGTCGCGGACCGCGAAGACGCGCCCCAGTGGATCGAGCGCCTGCGTGAAGCAGCCTTGCGCGATGAACATGGTGAGAAGCTGGACGGGGCAATTCAAACCGTGCGCAGCTTTGCCGACTGAAACGCTGGCTCTTTAGGCAGAAAATACGGCTAGTGAACTCCACTGACTGCCTTGGTTCTACGCCGCGCTGGTCGACACCGAACGAGTGATGCCACCGTCGACACGCTTGTTTTGGCCAGTGGTGTAAGCAGCCCCTACGGAAGCGAGGGCGGCAGCTGTGGTTGCAATCTCGCCGTGGGACTTACTGTTGCGCCCCATCGTGATCCTGACCATGAAATTCTGGGACCGCTGACTGGGCTATCAACCCGCAAGCTGACATCTTTGGCGACCAATCTCTAGAGAGAGCCTTTGACTTGTATCATTTTGGGGTCGGCACGAATGTGTGATGGAGGACTTCAATCATCAAACTTTCGGGGGGGGGAACTTTGATCGAGGAGAACATTCCAACCACAAGAGCAGCGCACCTCTTGCTCTATTGCGATATCCTCAGTGATATTGGAACGCCAGTTGATCGAGATATCGAACGGGCTGGCCTGCCAGTGAATCTGGCTGAGATGCCAGATGCCTTGGTCAACAACATCCTTGCAACAGAATTTGTTGGCCGTTGTGGCGGGCGTGAAGGTGTAGAAGATTTGGGCTGGCTTGGGGCAAGCCATTTCGCACTGCCAAGCTTTACCGCTGAGGTTACGGAGGGTCTCAAGTCACGAGCAAGCGTTGCCGGGAAAATAGCGCAGTTCAAAGAACTGTCATCTCTGGAAGACTCGCATCTAGAGATCGACCTTAACAAACACGGCGAATTTGCCACGGTGGTTTGTGATATGCTTTTGCCAACTGAGCTTGTTGGAATGAGCTGCAGCGAATGGGTGCAATTGGCAGTTATGATCGAGATTGTTCGCTCTGTTGTTGGTCCTCAATGGACTCCAGTTTCCCTAAATTTCAGAACCACGTTTAAACCGGCTAATGATGCTCGAACGGCTTTTCCGAACACGCAATTCAAGTTTGGACAACCCAAGACTTCGATGACCATCAACTCGGATTTTCTGGACTGCTGCAACCTTGGTGGTGCCTTTGACTCAAGCCATCAAACGTCACCCGTATCCCATTGTCAGATCAAGACGATCAAACAGCTTATCCGTCCGTATCTTTTGGCTGCCCCACCACCTATCGAAGTAATGGCTGAAATGGCTGCCAAAAGGCCACGCTCGTTTCAGAGATGGCTTTTGTCCAAGGGAACGTCATACAGAGAATTGGTGAACGAAGTTCGCATTGAAATGGCCGCGGAATTGTTGGCGAACGAAGACCTAAACCTGATCCAGGTGGCTATGCATTTGGGCTATGAAAACCAATCAAACTTTGGGCGCAGTTTCAAAAAAATGACAGGAATTTCGCCGGCAATGTACCGCCGCGGCCTGAAGAAAAACAAAGCCCTTCGAGATTTGAAACGAACCTGACCAGGGCGCGATCATGCCTTATCCCCTTTGCCTTTCGGCAGGCGCTGGAATTTTTCGCCCCAGGGCCTAGCTTTCGTTTTGCCGGTACGTCCCAACAATGCTGCCAATCATAATCGCCATGTACAGGACTCCCCCAACCGCTTCGATTCCGGCTGAGATTCGAGCCAGTGGAGAGATTGGCAGGATGTCCCCGTAGCCCAGTGACGTCAGGGTCACAAGGCTGAAGTAAATCGACGAGGTCCACAGTTCAGCGCCTTCTCCGAAAGCGATTGATCCCGGGTGCCAGCGTTCGATCTGGACATAAAACATGGCCCAGACCATCGCCAAAAGAACATATCCGAAAATACCGCCAAGCAGAGCGTCATAATCCCCAGCCTCGCGCTCCATTAGGTTTCGAAACGTCACAGCCAGCGCGCCGACGAGCATTGCACCAGAAAAGATCGCGACCATGCCCTGAACACCGTCGGTCACAAGTGCCAGCAACGTCGTGCCAAACCATCCGACGACAATCACCAACCCCAATCCCCTGTGCAATGTTCGATTGAGGCTTTTGAGGATTGCGGCAACGACAACAACTTCGATCAAAGCTACGCCAACAAGGGTTACCCAAGTCGCGCTTCCAAACAGAGGTTCTACGACCACTGCGACAAGAAGCAGAAGCAATAGAACTTCCCATCGGAGTAACCACGGTGCTGCTGGCATTTTTGCGATCCCCTATTTTCAAAACCCAAAAGGCAACAGGGTTAGTCGCCTGATTTATCGTTGGTGAACCGGAAGATTTCCGGCGCGTACTTGGCTGTAATCCCGTGAACAAAAGCCGAAATCAATACTGCAGTGATTGAAATCACCAGAATACCATCGATTTTTTCGACGCCTTCAAACTCCATCACCACCAGCACAGCAAACAATGCGGTCGCGAGGCCACGCGGGCCAAACCAGCCATAGAACAATCTTTCGTTCACCGTTGTGTCGGTCCCGATCAACGAACACCAGATCGCAATCGGGCGCACGACAAGCAATGACATTGCCACGATCAACAGGACCATGGGCGTCATATGGGACAGCGCTTCCGGTACAAACAGCGCCCCGATAAAGAAGAAACTGAGCATGGCCAGGAACTGCCCGTCACCTTCAAGGAAGTGGCGGGCATGATGCACGGACCCCGAGGCGGCATTGGCGTAGGCGATGCCTGCGACAAACACTGCGACGAATGAGTTGCCGCCAGCATGTTCTGCACCAAAGAAAATGAAGGCCACCATGATGAGCGAAGCAACCTGCCCAAGACCCTCATCCATCAAACCACGGTCCACGACAAAGTTGCGCAGCTTGCCAATAGCAAAGCCCCCTGCGATGCCGACAACAGCCCCAATACCAATCTGCGACGCGATCAAAGACATCAATCCTTCGCCGCCGTCTCCACCCCCGGTGCTTTCAATGGCGAGACCGGCAAAGAAGATGACGAAAGGTAGCGCCAAACCGTCATTCAAACCACTTTCTGCGTTCATAGCGTCACGAAATGTCTGGGGAATACGCTCGTTGGACTGAATTGACTGTCCCAGCGCCGCATCTGTCGGCGCGAGCAGCGCGGCCAGAAGGCACACCTCCCATAGGGGCCAGTCTGGCAACAGGAGCATGTTAACTACGGCCCCTAAACCGATGGCAATCGGCAGTCCCATCGCCAGCATTCGAAAGGTGCGCGTCCCGATCTTTTCCAGCGCATCTTTGCGCAGCGTTGTGGCATCTGCAAACAGCAACAAGGCCAGCGTAACCTCGGCCAGATCATGGAACACGCCAGCGCCTTCCAACGTCAAACCGGGGCCACCAAAACCTATGGCAACCCCAAGCGCGAGGAAGGCCATGGGCATTGTAATCCCCCACGATCCGATCTTTGCGGAAAACATGCAGTAAAGCAGCATCAGCAGCGCGATATATACGAGATAGTGTTCCATGTTTTTCTTGTCCCCAAGTGCCGATTTTGCCGGGCTACGCCTGTTGCGCGCCCTGTTCTGTTTCGTTGGTGTCGGATTGATCCAAGCGGGTGTTTAACCGCCGTTCAGGCAGGAGATGGTCAACTGTCACAAAGGACAGAAGTACCCAAGCCAGCGCCCCGCCCAATTGCAACAGACGGTCCAGCATTTTCACATCCACATCATCGCCAAACGGCGCCATAGAGCCCCCGAGCAAGATCAGGCTCGCGCTCAGCGCCGTGCCAGCCAGCGCAGAGGACGGTTTGCCGGAAATCAGCCAGTTCGACAGGATAAAGCAGTTCAGCAAAACAATGATGGCCATGAACCCGAACTGCGTGTTGATGACGATCAACTGATAGGCCACCCAAGCCATGAAACCACCAATCAAGTTGGCAAGTAGCATGGCTGTGGCCACCTTGGGCCCATCAGCGGTACTGGCAGCCAGCTGAAAGGAAAGAATGCCGACGAAGAGCAAGGTAATCACGGCTCCGCCATCCAGCATGAAAAACAGGACGACAAAAGGCGCGGTGACCAGCGTCATTCGCAATAGCCGGCGCATAGCGTCAAAGCTGGGTTGATCGACCGTCGGCACCGCTTCTGCCGGTGTTGACATCACCTGTGCCGGAATGAGGCCAAAGGCCACCCAGGTCGCCAACAAAGCGGCTGCCATGTTCAGAGGCAGTGCAATCGCGAAGATCAAGGCAATATCCAGCGACAAGTGAACGAGAAACGGCATCAGAACCGCCTCAATCAGAGCCAGAATGACGATCAACGGAGGTTTGCCCGTGACCGATAGGGAGAAGGCCCACATGAGCATCAAGACCTGCGCAATCATGAAGGTCGGGCGATAAGGTAAGAGCACTGAAAACAGTGCAAAACCAAACAGCAGCATCAAAACCGCCGTCAATACGGTCTTAACGCCCGCTCCAAACGACGGCGCGGCAGGCCCTTGCAAGAACATTGACGCGAAGACAGCGCCAAGAAACGCAAAAGGCCATTGCAACAACATCCCGGCGATGAAGACGCCAGCCACACCAATGGCCAGCCGCACGCCTTTTCGTTCGTCTTTCACGAAAGCAGGTGATGCTGTTTCAGAGGCGACATCAATAGGCATAAGACAGGAAGGCCATTAGGCGAATGTACCCCGCCCCCAAAGTGTTCAGAAAACCGTTGTCACCCGTGTAGATGATGACATCAGCCTGACCGTTCAGCTGAAAATAGACGTCGTCATCTGCGTTTCGACCACTTTCATAACCGGGCAGGATGATCCGCACGGGAAACCGTTGAGGATCCCGCATCCAGCCAACCGTTCTCGGAGGCATCGCCAATCCGTCAAGAGAGCCACCTCCGATTGATGCCGCCGCAGAAAAACTCTCGACTTTGCCTTTCAATATGCGCCCTGGATGAATGTCCAAAACGACTTCGACCGGCGCTCCGATGGCAACCTTGCTCAGGTTGTTTTCGGTCATGTATGCCTCGATCCAGATGTTCTCTGCGTCGATGTAGGTCATCAAAGGACGTCCGGCCGCTGCGAACGCACCAGGGGCAATATCCAGATTGCTTACGCCACCCGATGCGGGCGCCTTGATCTCGGTCCATGACAGCTTGAGTTCTGCATCTGCAAGTGCGGCGAGCGCTTTCTTCACGACCGGATTGTCTTCGCCCCGAGGCCCGAGTTGTTGCTTGGCTCGCTCAAGACCTGCCTCGGCACTGGCTAAGGCGCTTTCTGCTGCGGTCAATTGGGCGCGGGCATCATCGCCGCGCGCCGCGGCAACCAAACCCTTCTTTTCCATTTCAAATACGCGCGCGGTTTGAAGCTGGGTGTTTTTCAATGTCGAAGACGCCCGCGCAAGAGCAGCCTGGGCGGCTTCAACCTGTGCCGAGCCTACACCTACGTTGAGCAGAGCTGCCTGTAAGTTTGCCTGTGCCGTGTCTCGCGCAATCTCGTAGGCTCTGGCATCGATACGTGCCAAGATCGTACCCGCTTCAACGCGTTGACCGTTGACCACATTAAGCTCGACAACATCACCTGCGACTTTTGGGACAATCTGGGTAACCACAGCCTTTACCCGCGCGTTGCTTGTGAAGGGTGTCGTGCGATCAGCGGCGAGATACCAGATCATCAGAGCCATTGCGACAAATACGAGAATTCGGATGGTTGTTTTCATTATGCTCTCTCGGCACGTTTGTATTTGTATGTGTTTTGAAGGAGACGTAACTAGCTTTATGGTCATTTCACGTCACGTCGAGCATTTGGAAGGTTTTCTAAACCATAGAAATCTTAGTAATAGTAAAAGAGGAAAAGATTCAGTTCCTTTGCCGAGAAAAACCTTGTGTCTCGATGAACGTTACTAGATTTTGGCGAGGCTGGATGTTCTGTGTGATGTTTTTACGGGTCCTCAAACAATCGGCCTGACGATATAAAGGTTGCCGCGCCAAGCCCTGCTGGTACTTTGGAAAGAGCATAGAGAAACGTTCCGCATCCCAAAAAACATGGATCCTGATCAAATTAGAGCAACGCGATCCCAACAGCGTCAAAAACACTAATCTCCTAACCGCGCAAATTTAGTTTCCAGACTTTGGCAGAATCCTTCCGAACTACGGAACGTTCCGAGTTTGGGGAACTTCAGGTATACCTGAAGTTCCCCAAAGAAAATTCAAGCAAGTCCCAAAACTCGTACTGAAACGCAATCGTTTTGGTTGTTGGATGTGATGGTAGGAATTTCTGTCGACGCATAGGTAACATCGACTTACGGCAATTTCTGATCGAATTAGTGCAGATGCTGGGGTATTTCAGGTGCCACTACCACCAAGGCGAGCTCCTTTGATGGCACGACTGAGACCCGATTGCTTGGGCTGCCCGAGGTGTCGTGTGGAACTGATGGCGATCGGAGTACTAAGCAGCCGGCCAGTTTGCCCGGAGTATTCGGTATTTTGGCCGAGGAGCAGTTCTTAAGTTAAGCTATTGGCATTGCCATGGAATCGACGGGGCCAGAGGTACTCTAAGTCGACGACAAGCAGTTCCTCCAGCCAGCGCGGCAGCTATTTACTCGCGTACCTTCGGCAATTTTGAAGCCGAGTGTTTTCTGAGTCTTGCTCTGAAACATAGAAACAAACTCCTTGATCTGACCTGCCGCAAAGACATCTGCTACCTTCTCTTTGGTCAGATCGCATCCGCGTAAATTGTTATCTATGGTGAGATTGAACAGCACTCAATCACGACAGTTCTCGGCAATCTCCAGGCGCACTCGGATCACCCAGATTTGTTTGGCAAAAGTGGTGTTTTTGACCAACTAAGCATTCCTTGTTTCAGGCAGACGGGCAAGCGCTGGCTGGTAAATTTTGTGATTGTGCGATGGTCCTGCCGATACACCACGCTCTATCGCTAGGCCAACCAGACGTTTGCTAACCAAACCAGCAAATACAGTTGCCAACACCGTGATATTTCGGAAAAAGCCAACTCGGTCCATTTCAAGCTTTTACGACAATTCTTTGGGGGTACGGGACCCCTTTGCGACTATACCTCGCCTCTCTCGCAATTCTCTGGCAATCTCTCGATAAGCAACACAGGCAAAGAAGAGTAGTTTCAATGAATTCGTCACGTCGCAGCTTTGTTCTCGGGCTCTCGGCCCTGTCTCTTGCAGCCTGCCAAAGCTCCCTTGGCCCCAGATCAACATCGCCTGCACCCAGCTCACAGGGGTTGTCGGCGGATTTGCGCCCGACGCCAAATCGCGACTACTCGGCTTGGGTGGCCAGTTTCAAGGACCGTGCAAGGGCGCAGGGCATCACTGACACGACCCTAACCGCCGCGTTTCGCGATACTGGCTACTTGCCGGGTGTCATCACGCGGGATCGCAACCAGACAGAGTTCACCCGCACGCTTGAAGATTATCTGTCTATTGCAGCCTCGGATGAGCGCGTTTCCAAGGGCCGCGCCAGATTTGCCCGGCATGGCAACACGCTGAGCCGTCTGGAACAGAGCTACGGCGTGGATGCGGAAATCATTTGCGCCATTTGGGGGCTGGAAAGCTACTACGGCGAGCGCAAGGGCGACATTCCGGTGATCTCTGCCGCCTCTACGCTGGCCTTTGACGGGCGCCGGGGCAGCTTTTACGAAAAGCAACTGATCGCGGCGCTCAAGATTCTGCAAAACGGCGACATCTCTGTGCAGCGCATGACGGGCAGTTGGGCGGGCGCCATGGGGCACACGCAGTTTATCCCAACCAGCTATCTGGCTTTTGCGGTAGATTTTACCGGCGATGGTCGCCGGGACATCTGGTCTGATGATCCGACAGATGCGCTTGCCTCAACGGCCGCGTACTTGCAGAAGAATGGCTGGAGCCGCGGCACCAAATGGGGCAGAGAATTGCGCCCCGGGGAAACAGCGTCGCGTGTGATCCAACCTCAGACCGGCGGCCCGCGTTTTACGGTGACCGGCAATTTCAACGCGATCAAACGCTACAACAACTCCGACAGCTATGCGATTGGCGTTGGTCACCTGGCGGATCGCATCGGTGGTGCAGGGCCACTGCGTACTCCTTTTCCTCCCGATCAGTATGGGCTGACCAAGGACGACCGCATCGCATTACAGTCTCGCCTGACGGCACGTGGGTTTGACACCGGCGGCGCAGATGGCGTGTTGGGCCCAAAGTCGCGCGGCGCAATTGCTGACTATCAGCGTAGCATTGGAGCTGAACCGACGGGAGACCCATCGCCGACTCTGCTTGCGTCGCTGGGTTAAATCACCGGCTTCGAGGGGATCAAACCTTCTCGGTTGGATTGGCACATCGGACCAAAGGCGAACTCCGTGCCAAGTGCAGAAAAAGTCAATTTTTTAACCCTTGTGTCGATACGTGAGTAGAGAAGCAACAGAACCCAGTCCAACGCCATTCATGGCAGGTTTCCGGGACCACGGCTGGCCACGGAGAGGCCCGCTGACGTTAGGACTGGGACCCGATCGCTGAGGAAAACTTCGTTTCGACAGACCTTGCGTCAGAGACAATCCGGTAAACCCCGCCAAAATTGCCACCAGCAGAGAGGCAATGACCAGCCAGTAGTTATGGGTATACTCCAGATACTGCATGCCCAGTTCTATCTCCCCTCTAGAACGCGATCAAAAAATGCCCTCCCTTTGGCGCGTCCAGACCACCCGCACACTAGGGAACAGATCCCGCCTAAAATGCAAGGAGAACAGCCACTATTCCCTATCTTGTCAGTTTTCTGAAACGCTATCGACAGAGCCAAACATTGCGTGCAATTTTTCCAGTGTCTCGTCCGGCAATGGGCCCTTCGAGAGAGCTCAAGTTTTCGGCCAGATGCGCTACAGCCCCGGTTCCACACCACACAACAAGCCCAGTCTGCAATCAATGTTTGGCTCAAGCAGTACAACCAGGTCAGGCCTTATCACGCATTGAACATGCGCCCGCCGGCACCTGAAACCTTATTAGAGAAATCAAAAATTACTGGTACTGAAATTGGGGGCTAGACATTGGGAGGTCAGCGTTAGGTCTGAGTATAGTAAGCAGGGCTTGGGCATAGGGATAAGTAATGAAGGCGCAGGTAGAAGGAGCGGAGTAAGCGATGTTCTAGTCAAGGTGTTGGCACGGCCACCGGTGCTATAACAACCTCGCGTCCACCCCGTTCGCCTGACGATCTCTCTCGCCCCAAATGCTATCCGCACGCGACCCTATCTCAAAAAGTCGTAGGTTCATACGGCGCCGGTTATGACATCGATCCCGGACGACCTAGTAGCCGGACTTTACCTTCGCGCGACCGAGGGTTTTTCGGCGAGACCAGCACTTCAAAGGCACAGCCAACGCCCCCCATTCTGACGGCAACCCATAGCTGACTACCCCTACCGTATTTTGGCGGGGAGCCACCGTAGTGAAATTTAGAAAGCTCACTGAATTATGATCCAAGCATCTATCCGACGCGTATTAGTTGAACAAAAAGGAGAACAACATGTCTGGATTTAGTGAATATAAAAGTGATTGGGACGCGGTGATGGACGAGACTAAAAACCCATTTAAGACGTTGTCATTACCGACTGCGCATATGCTCATGCAACTGCTCGCATGGATGTGGAGTGCAGTATTCTCAATATCAGTTGGTAGTTTTTTGGTATTTGGAGTTACAGCAGTTGGTCACGTGCTGGTCATAGCTGGCATTTTCATAACAATCATGATGTTTAAAACGGCTGAGGAAGGAAGAGGATAATCCTGCTTGGGCTTTGTTCCTGTACGTAACATCGGCTTACGGCATCCTCTGACCATACTGCGGCGGCTTTGGCATAAAGAGGGCGCAGGACTAGAGGGTCGCGCCAAGGTCGGATGTGCGGAACGTTTTCCGTTCACGACTTTGGAGCAGGCGCGCGCTTCTATTGCGGAGCCACCTTTGTGCCGATTTTCGAAATGCTTCTGCGATACCTGAATTCGTCCGGCGACCTATTTGTTTGTAGGCGGTTTGGAAGCCTATCGTTCGCGCCCCTGCCATCCAGCCTCCAAAAGCTTGTCGGTTACAGCTTTCGCAAAAATAGGGTTCGAGTAAATCTGATCAAACACGACGGATGGGTTGAACTCTGGCCAGTTTTCCATAAGCTCCAACGCATACTTCCTGGCCTTGTCAGCCTCTACAAGTCCTTGGTAGGAGGCCGACAAATAAGCATAGTTGGGAGCTGAGATCGGAGAACCTGACAGGCTGGCCGCGATCAGGGTGTCGATGGCGTCCTGATAATGCCCAAGGTGAAAACTCGCGGCCCCATAGAAACTTTGATCTGCGTGGCGACCCAACGCTGATGTTCGTTTACGGTCTGGATCTGCGGCTTTTCGGGCGGCGTCGAATTCGCCGGTCAGCAACATCACCACGGCGTAGAAATCCAGAACGTTTCCGTCCTTTGGCGCAAGGTCGAGCGCGAGTTCGGCGTGTTCTCTTGCTTCGGCGTCGCGTCCCTCGATAAGAAGTGTCCAGGACAGCGCAGATTGAGTCCATGAGTTTGTCGGCGATTGTTCAATGGCGCGGTCGACCATTTTGCGAGACTCGGCCAGGAGGCTGTTCCGATCCGGGCCATCGGGCAAGAGCAGCGCCATTGCGGCAAGGCATTGCGCGGCGCCGGCATATCCGCCGAAGTAGGTGTCATCCTTTCGGATTGCCTGCCGAAACATGGCCAACGACAGCTTCAACTGCTCTCTCTCGAACATTGGAAAGATCAGATTCCGCGCTTGATCCGAGAGTGTCACGGCCTGCAGGCTGGAGGGTGATTTGCTCATCCTGGCGCGGCGTTCTGCTTCAAGCTTTGGGTCGCCTGAAGTAGGCGTTATTGCAGCTTCAGGGGCGTCGGGGCGCCCGAGCAAAGATGTGATGGTCCCGAGCAAGAAACCGCAGCCCAATGCAACCAGAACTGCGCCCACTATGATTATCGAACCCTTGCTGCGCCGAAGGTCGGCATCGGCGGCTTTCGGCGCGGCATCAAGGGGTGGCGTCTCCGGGGATCTAACCTCAAAACGGGGCACATAGGCACCGGGGTCGACGTGAATAAGGACCGGGTCGCTCTGACCTGGGCCAACATAATACTCAGCCAAACGCCGCCTCAGTCGTCCAGCATCAACCCGAACAATGTTGTGACTGTCGGTATCTTGGTCGATCGCCCGGTCGTAGAGATCTTCGGCAATGATCTTGGCAAGGATTTTGCGTTCTGGGTCGGCGAGATGCTTGGTTACGATGTAATCGAGCAAATCCACCAGCCGAGTTGACCCTGCAAACGACTCGTCCGACTTTATCCGCTCCAATGCATCCAGAATCTCTGTTCGCGACGCGAGGGCAGTGTTTTGAATGTTCAACTCGGAGTGGTTCTCTGCGCTTCCCATGTTATCCTCACTACCCGCAAAGGTCAGGATTTCAAAGGGTTTTACCCCCTTTTACACCGTGTGACACTCGCGCTGGAAACCTGTTGATGCAAACTGATCCCCGGAAATAGCCAAACGAACGGGACACCAGATGCACATCATGGAGGAGAGCTTTCCTGAGCATGCCGCTTCACTTCGCTATGGCCGTGGAGTGGACCCGGTACTGGACGAGATTTGCCGAGACTACGAAACGCTATCGATCGATCTGCAGAAGGCTGAACGCTCTGAGGGACGGTTAGACTACGGCCGTCAGGTGGAATTGCGCGACAGCCTCAAAGGTCTTCGAGAGGAGATCCTCGCCAAGCTGCGAATGCTCTGAACGGTGTTCAGGCGGCAGAACAACCAACCAGAAACAGCGGCACCCATCTGTGCAACGGAGCCACTGAATGAAGACGCACAACCAACAAGAGTATTGGGAGATATCATGACTATCAGAACCTCGCTCCTGACGGCCACTTGTGCCGTCACGGTGCTAACGACAGCGCCATTCGCCATAGCCCAAAAAGCGCCGATCGTCCGTGACGCGGAGTACCGGATCCTCGAACGCCAGCACGGTGATCGCTGGACTGCCGAAGACACAGAGATTGATGCCAAGCTGGCCGAATTCCGCGAGAAGAACGGCGGCAAGCCGCCCAACATCCTTTATATCCTGCTGAATGATATCGGCTTTGGCGAGTTCGGAATGCCGGACCTTGATGTCATTCGCGGATACTCGACCCCGCATATCTCAGACTTTGCCGAACAGGGTATGTCGATGATGCGGATGTACTCCGAGCCCAGCTGCACACCCACTCGCGTTGCCGCGATGACCGGGCGCCACCCGGTGCGCACCGGGTTTGACGAGGCCAAGGCGGTACCTGAGGGCGAAGGGCTGGCGGCGCGCGAAGTGACCATCGCCGAAGTCCTGAGCGATGCCGGTTATGCCACGGCCCATATCGGCAAGTGGCACTTGGGCGACATCGAGCAGAGCTATGCCATCAACCAGGGTTTCGACTACGCCGAACATCCGATCCACCAGCAGGCGCAACTCGCCCTGATGAACACAACCGCGCTGAACGAGGGCCATATAGCCGGCGTGGACATGCGCCTTCGTTCCGGCGAGTTGATGCTGGATGAGACTTTCCGTATCGATCCCTTCGCCATGGTCTACGGTATCGCCGGCGAGAAGGGCGGCAAGATGCGCGAGGTCGACATGGAACCGGGCCAGAAGTTCTCGCAGGCCGACTACAATGCGATGGGCCAGCGCTACCAGGACAAGACCATGGAGCAGCTGGAGCAAATGGCAGCAGGCGACAAGCCGTTCTTCCTGCAATACTGGCCGCTGATCCCAATCAGCTTCACGCGGACCGATATCGTGCAGGCCAAGACGCTGAATGGCGGGCCCATTGCTGAGGCCATCGTCAACATCGACACCTATGTTGGTGAAATTCTGGAACGGGTGGACGAGCTTGGCATTGCTGACAACACCATTGTTGTCATCATGGGTGATAACGGACCGTTCATGGAGTTCGTCGACCGCAGCGGCCAGTCGGATCGTATTTATCGTGGCGGTAAGACCGAGCATCTTGAAGGCGGTGTTCGCGTGAATGCCTTTGTCCGCTGGCCCGAACTCATCGAAGCTGGTTCGCGAGTCAAGGACATCACCCATGTGTCCGACCTGTTCACAACCTTTGCACGGCTTGGCAACGCCGAGGCAGGCATCCCGCGCGACCGCATCATCGATGGCGTGGACCAGCTGCCATTGTGGCTCAAGGGCGAAACATATGGTCGGCGCGACTACGTTTTCATCTACGAGGGGTTCGTGCTGAAATCGTTGGTCAAGCAGCAGTTCAAGATGCACTTACCGCCTCCGGGTGGAAACCCGATCCTTGCGTCGATGTATGATCTCTACAAGAACCCTCGGGAAGACAGGCCTCAGGATTCTATCCAGGTCGGAGTTGGGTTCGGCGCCAATTTCAGCCTTATGGCAAAAAGACATCTGGCAATGAAGAAACAATACCCTGATCAGGCTCCCGGACATGGTGAGCTATATGGTGGCATTGAGAACCTTCGACCAGAAACCAAAGCACTGGTCGAAAATATCATGTTTGGCCAGAGCTTAACTGCCGGATCTGAGTAAATCTCTATGAAAGTGAATTTGGGCCGGGAAAACTCGGCCCACAAAACAATTATTCTTCGGGAAAATTGGTATGGAAGACTTCAGTTTTGAGAGCACAAAGAGATGTTACTTGATCGCGATTGCGGTTTTTGGAGCCTTTTCGACTTCCGCACATGCAGAGCAGGCAGCATTCACCTATTCCGATGATTGGCAGTTTGACCTGACAGCCTATGCATTCCTGCCTGGTTCCTTATCGGGATCTTCTACAATTGCCGGACAAACAGTTCCACTGGATCTTGGCCTCAGCGATGCGCTTGATCTCTTGGATTTTACCTTTGCTGGTCGTTTTGAAGCTTGGAAAGGGGATTGGGGGTTCATTGCTGACGTGAATTACCTGGCACTTGAGATCAACGCTCAACCGGCCCCGCCTATCACGGCAGATGTGAACGTTGAACAAGCCTGGCTTGGATTGCTTGGTGCCTATCGCGTTGCATCAGGAAGCAATAGCAGAGGCAATACCTATTCGATCGATCTTCAAGGTGGCGCGAGGTACAATAGCTTGAAGCAAACTGTCGCCATCACAGGTGGTCCAGGAACTGGGGCAGCCTTGGGTGGTACCGAAACTTGGTGGGAACCAGTCATTGGCGCACGGGCCTTGTGGCAAATCAACGCTCTCTGGAACGGATTTGCAGCAGCCGATGCAGGTGGCTTTGGTGCTGGGGGAAATGACCTGGCATGGAGCGCCACCTTAGGATTGGGGTATGAGGTCGGTAAACACGGGACACTCAAATTTGGCCTCCGGTACTACAGTATCGATTACTCTACCGTCAGATCAGATGGCGTTTTTGCATACAAGGTTCAGCAAATTGGACCATTCGTCGGATATACCTATACCTTCTAGCCGGATAGATAAACGCTCCCCTATTGGGCTCGAACCTGACCTTAGCTGCAGTGATCACCAAAGTTGGTTAAGGGCTCAGGGCAGCCATTCGCTGCATGATTTTCCAATGCCTGCTATGACGGGTTTAATCTGACAGTGCCGATCAGACGGTTTGTAGGAACAGCGCAGTCGCATAGGCGCGAAGGCGGTTTTCGTCGATCATCTGGGCAACGCGGATCATGGTCATGCCTCGCATGATCAGGTTGGCCGGAATGAATGCCCATGCGCTGATCGTCCAGATCAAGGTTATCGGATCATCCAAATAGATCGGGTTAATCACGTCCGACATCATTTGAACAATCGCTGGGATCAAGAATGGCATCAAAAAACCTAACACAATGTTAAGACGTCCGTCGCGTTGTAAGCGGGGCAGTACGTCGCCCCCTGCTGTTGGATCAAACAATGGCAGGTTCACCCAAACGTTGAACGCGCCATTTCGTGCAGGCCAGCCAAGAATTCGGACGTAGAAGAAGAAAACGGTCAAGGTCAAGAGTGAGATGAAATAGGCCATTCCTGCGGCAGTGCGTACCGAAAGCACAAGCTCATAAGAGGCATTCTCTGGCAGTATGATGGCGATAGAACGCACCGGTGAATATGGAAAATTGATCCAATCTCCCACCACCATGCCCAAAGAGCGCAAGAAAGACGTCAGCGCACTTGGCTCAAACTGGCCTCGAGCAATGAATGAGAGTGACAAGACGCAAAGGAAAAGTGCCAAAAAGCGCAGCCGATTAAATGGTGGGGCATAGCGAAATTCCAGAATACTCGGGTAGCTCGACAGATATTCGAAGAAGACTAAAATGCCAGCAAACAAAGACAGTAGAACGACGATGTGAATGGCATCGGTTGTCGCATGCGGAAGAATCAGAGCAGGCGTCGCTATCAGCAACGCCATCAATATTGCACGCGTGAGTGCACTTACGAATTTTCCGATCACTGCCTATTCCCTTCTCCCTGGATGATCTCGATACATTGCCGCGATCTTTTTCCAACTTGATCTTGTCTTTTCTAGGCTCACCGAGCGCCCCGTTTCTGCAGTGTTGGAGTACCAATATGATGCCAAAACACGTTAGGCCGCTGGCTGTTGAACATGTGGTGCCTGTGAAGACTGAAGTGCCGAAAATGCAAGTATGCCTGCGGTGATGGACTGGGCGCCAGGGGGCCGCTGCCGGAAACGATAACAAGAGCAAAGCAAGAGCCATGAACGCGAAATGACTGGCTATCAGCGCAGTAATGGCGGCTGCGCCCCCTATACACAATACCAGTGCAAGAATACCTAACTTCACTGCTCCTCCGACGAATATGGCGTCTTGTGGATCAGGCTAAGCCTAACGGTTATGGCTCAGTAATCGCCGCTCCTGACCCTAATGGCATCTTTCGAGACCTTTGTGGTGAGAATGTGGCAAATTTGTGTGGCGAATGTGCGGATTGAAGCCTGGTCCAGCGGCCAACGGTGTCAGAGGAAACTAGGTTGTGAACCCGCAGCGAACGGCAGCTTCCCGCACTTATTTCCAGTTCGTGCTGATGAGCAGCCCTATCTGACGGGTCCAAGTTGATTGTTAGTGCATGATCGGCCTGGGTTCCATTGGTATGATGGTTTCCGGAGCCGGAGGGCGGTAGCCCAATGCACTGTGCGGTCGTTTGGTGTTGTAGTGTTTCCTCCATTCTTCGATGATGATTTGAGCCTCCCTAAGCGAGTAGAAGATTTCTCCGTTCA